>NZ_CM176892.1:0-3523101 GCF_058137995.1 Arthrobacter sp. AOP36-F1-5 | reverse complement strand
ACCGGGGGCCCGATCCCCGGGCCAGGCCCAGCAGCACCTGTTCCGCCTGGTCGTCGAGGGTATGGCCCAGCAACAGCGCGGAAGCCCCGGTGTCGGCGAGCGCCTGGTCGAAGGCCGCATACCTGGCCCGGCGGGCGTCGGCTTCGGAGGACCCCTCGGGGGCGACCCTGCGCACCAGGACCGGTTCGAGTCCCAGCCCCCGCAGCTGGGTTGCCGCCGTCTCGGCGACGTCGGCGCTTCCGGATTGGAGCCCGTGGTCCACGATGACCGCCCCCGCACGCAGCTGCTGTTTGCCGACCAGGAAGGCGGCGGCCGCCGCCAGGGCCAGGGAGTCGGCTCCGCCGCTGCAGCCGATGAGCACGAACGCCGGAGGTCGCTGGGGGTCGGGGGATCCCACGCTGTCCAGGATCGCCCGGCGGGCCCTGGCCAGGGCCGGGGGAAGATGGCCTCCCACGGCTACCCTGCCGTGCTGGGGACCACGCGCTCGATCCACTCCCGGGGATGGTGGATCTCGTGTTCGGTGGGCAGGTTCCCGGCGTGCTCCCAGACGAGGTTGAACCCCTCCATCCCGACCTGGTCGACCACGGCCCCCACGAAGCGCTGCCCGTCCCGGTACTGGCGCATCTTGGCCTCCAGGCCCAGGAACCTGCGCATCCACGTCTCGATCGCCCCGCGGTTGCCGCCGCGGGCGTTGAAGCGTTGACGGATGGTCTTCACGCTGGGCACGATCGAGGAATCCACCGCGTCCATCACGACATTGGCGTGGCCCTCCAGCAGGGACATGACCGCGGTGAGGTGGCTCATCAGGGCCCGCCCCTCGGGATCCTGCAGCGCCGAGAGCAGCCCGGCCGAGGACTGCGGTCCCGCCGGGGCCCCCGCCGTCGTCCCCGCGTCCTGGCCCTTGCGGCCCAGCGAGGACATCGCGTCCTGTCCGGCGGCCTTGAGCCGTTCGGCCAGACCACCGGGTGAGTCCATGAGTGAGCCGGTCATTTCGGCGATGGTCTCCTGCAGGTGGGCCCGCAACCAGGGGGCGGCGGCGAACTGGACGCGGTGCGTCTGTTCGTGCAGGCACACCCAGAGCCGGAAATCCGCGGGGTCGACCTTGAGTTCACGTTCGATCTCCACGATGTTCGGGGCCACGATGAGCAACCGTCCGCCGGAGGGTCCCCCGCCGAGCAGCCCGGCGAACGGATCGTATTGGCCCAGCACCTTGGAGGCGAGGAAGGCCAGGATGCCGCCGAGTTCGACGCCTGCGGTGCGACCGCCGACGGCGATGGCCGCCGGTGACATCCTGCCTTCCTGGGAGGCCAGCAGGCGTTCCATGGCCGGGGCCAGCAGCCCTTCGAAGCTCTGTACATTGGCCCGCGCCCAGGTCCCGCGATCCACGACCAGCACGGTGGAGTCGCGCAGGTCACGGGCGGCCTCGAGCCCGGTGATCCGGTGGACGTGTTCCACGGAGGCGTCGGCCTTCACCCGCAGGTCCTCCACCACCGTGTCGATCTGCCCGGAGTCCAGCTTCGGGCCGGGGCGGGCCAGGCGTTCGGCCGTGGTCCCGGCGGCGTCCCAGTTGATGAGCTGCGTGTTCGTGGCGGAAGTTCCCATGCGTCCCATCTCACCACGGGCGGACCCACGCTGTCCGTCATTTCGTTTCAGGCGTAGCCACGGCCGCCGGCCGGCGTCCCGGGCGGGCAGGTGCTCAGGTGGTGCACCCGCAGCCGGCCAGCACCCCGGCCGCCCGGTCCAGCCCGTCCCGTGCCGGACCCAGCCCGCCGTCGAATCCGTGGCCGAAGAAGGCGAAGACCAGGACCCGCCCGTCGGCGGTGACGACGGTCCCGCCCAGGGTGGCGATCCCGGTCAGCGTGCCGGTCTTGGCGCGGATCTGCCCGCGGGTCGCCTTCGAGGTCAACCGGTCCTCCAACGTCCCGGTGGCCCCGGAGATCGGCAACAGGTAGGACACGTCGCGCAGATCCGGGTCCGTGGACCTCGCGGCGGCACGGATGATGTCGGTGAGCTGGTGGGGGCTCAACCGGTTGCGGTCCGACAGGCCCGAGGCATCGGAAAGGGACAGGCCCTCCACCTCCACGCCCAAGGATTCGGCGGTGGCCCGCAATGTGTCGGTGGCCCCGCCGAAGGTGGCCGCCCGGCCGGCCGCGATGGCCGCGAGCCGGCCCATGGTCTCGGCGACGTAGTTATCCGACTCCTTGCCCATGAAGGCCAGCTGTTCCAGCACCGACGCCGAACGGACCTGCGCCAATTCGGTGGCCCCGGTTCCTGCTTCGCCGCGGACGACCTTCTTGCCGATGCTCAGCTTCGGGGGGCCGGCGGCCGCCGGGGAGGCGCTGGCGGGGTCCTTCTTCTGCTGCGCATCGGCCTTCTTCTGTTCGGCGGCCACCGCCTTGGACAGTGCGGTGCGGAACGTGGTGGCGGCCGTCATCGCCGGATCCGGCACCCGCGCACTCTTGGCCCCGCCGTCCTGGCGGGCCCCGTACATGGCCAGCGGCTGGACCGCGGAGATGTTCGAGGTGGTCATCAACGATTCGTCCCAGACCGGGTTCAGCGCCGCCCCCGTGAACAGGGTGTCATCCACCACGACGTCCAGTTCGGTCTTCTTCCCGGGGGCGATCTTCCCGGAGGAGAACAATGCCGTCGCGGTCTGCCGGGCCAGGGTCGCCAATCCGGCACGGCTGACGGTGGCGTCGGGCTCGGAGCGGCCGGCCCCCAGCAGCACGTCCCCACCCCCGACGAGCACCACCGTGTCATCGGCGCCCAGGACCGCCGTCGTGGGCAGGGTCGTTTCCCCGCCCAACTGTTTCAGGGCGGTGACGGCGGTGAGGATCTTCAGGTTCGACGCCGGGGCGCTGGTCTTGTCTCCCTTGCGGCTGTAGAGGACCTTGCCGGTGGACAGATCGGTGACCTCCGCGGTGAAGCTGCCTCCCGAGGTCTTCTTGAACGCGGCATCCAGCGATTTCTTAAGCACCGCGGCCTCGGGGCGTTCCGCGTCCCCGTCCAGGGGGGCCAGGGCGGTTGCCGTGGCCGGGGCCACGCTGGGCACCGCCGCGGAGGGTTCGGCCGGCGGTTCGGTCGGCGCCGTGGACGAGTTCGGGATCGACGGCAGGTCCACCGCCGAGGCGAGACCGGGGAAGGCGGGCAGCAGGTTCAGCACCAGCACCCCGGCCAGGACTCCCATGACCACGACCAGCAGCAAGGAGGTCAGCGTCCGCAGGGAGCGTTTCATCGGCTTCTTCCTCGAGTAGTGGTTGCCCTTCGCCGCCCTATACTCTGGAGGCAGCAGCTTTAAGCCTAGACGGCGCGCGGCCGTTTCCTGCGTCCGGCCCGCCCCACCGCATGAAAGTCGAGGACCCCATGAACCATGACGTCACCGTCGAGATCCCCACCGGATCCCGCGTCAAGTACGAGATCGACCACGAAACGCACCGTTTGCGGTTGGATCGCGTGCTGTTCACCCCCATGCAATACCCGACCCACTACGGCTACTTCGAGGACACCCTCGGCGAAGACGGCGACCCGCTGGACGCACTGATCTGGATGCCGGGCATCGACCTGGTCCCCGGCGTGCTGGTGGAATCGCGTCCCATCGGCGTCTTCAACATGACCGACGACGGCGGCGGGGACGCCAAGCTGATCTGCGTCCCGGCGGATAAGCGCTACGACCACATCCGCGAACTCGAGGATGTGGACCAGTGGCTGATCCGGGAGATCGAGCACTTCTTCCTGCACTATAAGGACCTGGAACCGGGCAAGTGGGTCAAGGCCGAGGGCTGGGAGGGCCGCGCCGCGGCCGAAGCCGAACTCACCCGTTCCATCGAACGGTTCGCCACCACCGGCCACTAGCAGCCCCTCCGCTGGACCAGCGTGGATCCGGTCGACGGCACGACCGCCGAATCAACCGTCAACGGTTGATCGTCGGGCAGACTGGTGCCATGTTCGTCCTCACCATCAATCAACGCGATTCACGCGAGGTCGGAGACCGGGTCGAGGAGCTGATCGCCTCGCTCGCGCCGATCCCGACGCTGGTGCCCTTCCAACGCTCCTTCGGCGACGAGGCCATCGGCGTCCTGACCACCCCGGAGCACGCCCTCGAGGCGGCGTTGACCGCCTTGCGGCAACACCGGTGGCATGTGGGCATCGGCGTGGGCCCGGTGCAGGCACCGTTTCCCGAGTTGATCGCCGACGCCGAGGGCTTCGGCCTGGTCTATGCCCGGCGAGCCGTGAACCGGGCCCAGAAGACCGGTGAGCGCATTCCCCTGGCCGTCGCCGGCCCCGACTCCGAGGTGGCCTCCGAAGCGGAGGCGGTGGCCCGGCTGGTCGGTCGGATCGTCGCTACCAGGACCGAAGCCGAATGGTCCGTCCTGGATCTGATGATCCCCGGGGTCCGCGGCCAGCAGAAGGCGATCGCCACGGAACTGGGGATCACCGCCCAAGCGGTCTCCAAGGCGGTGGTCCGGTCGAACTGGAACGAGGAGTGGGCCTGCCGTCCGGCGGTGGCCCGGCTGCTGTCGCTCGTGGCGGGGCCCGACCGGCTGCCGGCGGCCACCTACCCCTATGATCCCGGCAGGGAACCGGACCGACCCGCCGCAGGGGCCTAGAGGAGGCTACGCAGCACGTTCGCCAGGCCGTCCTCGTCGACGGTCGTGGTGACCTCGTCGGCGGCCGCCTTGACCTCGTCGGGGGCCTGGCCCATGGCCACTCCCCGTCCGGCCCACCCGAGCATCTCGATGTCGTTGCGCCCGTCCCCGACGGCCACGGTGTGCTGGACCTCGAAACCGAGTTCGCCCCGTAGCGCCTCGATGGCGCTGGCCTTGGTGATGCCTTCGGCGGCGATGTCCAGCCAGGCCGTCCACCCCACGGAGTAGGCGACCCCCTGCAGGCCGATCGTCTGGACGGCTTCGACGAAGTCCTCGGAGGAATCGTCGCTGGAGAAGACGACCAGACGCACCGCGGTGGCTTCCATCATCTGTTCGAACGTCACCGCCTTCGCCCGGACCCCGAAGCTGGCGTCCTGGAAGCGTTCGGTGGCCAGGAAGTCCCCCTGGTCGCTTTCGAGGGCGTACTTGGCGGTCGGCAGGGCGTTCCGCAGCGCCCGCAGGGCCGGCGCCGGGTCGAAGGTCCTGCGGTCGATCACTTCGTAGCCCGGGGACACGGAGGTGTCGATCCGCACGGTGAGGCCGCCGTTGCTGCAGACGGCGTAGCCGGAGGTGATGCCCAGCAGCTGGACGATGGGCAAGGTGGCCCCCAGCGAGCGTCCGGTGGAGACGATCACCTCGTGTCCTGCCGCCACGATGTCGCGGGCGGCTTCCTTCACGGTGTCGGACATGTGCCCGTAGTGGTCCACGAGGGTGCCGTCGACGTCCAGGCACACCATCTTCGGTTGGGTGGTTATTACCCGGTCTTCGATGCCGGTATTCGTAATCATGGTCATGACTCTAGCCAATCATCACCGGCGATGGTTGGATAGGGCCCCATCCGCGGTGTCGGGTGAACATCCGGTGACGATCAGGGAACCTGCGCTCGACGCACCGGTGCCCCCGCCGCGGGGCGGGGGCACCGGTGGCCGGCTGCGCTGCGGGTCAGAGGACCGGCAGGACTTCCATTCCGCCCAGGTAGGGGCGAAGTGCCGCCGGGACGGTGACCGAACCGTCGGCGTTCTGGTGGTGCTCCAGGATCGCCACGATCCACCGGGTGGTGGCCAGGGTGCCGTTCAGCGTGGCCACCGATCGGGTCTTGCCCGGCTTTCCGTCGGCATCGGTGGTGCGCTCACGGATGTTCAGGCGGCGGGCCTGGAACGTGGTGCAGTTCGAGGTGGAGGTCAGCTCACGGTAGTCCTCCTGCGTGGGGACCCAGGCCTCGCAATCGAATTTACGCGCCGCGCTCATGCCCAGATCGCCCGCCGCGGTATCGATGACCCGGTAGGGAAGTTCGACCTTGGCCAGCATCTCCTCCTCCCAGGCCAGCAGCCGCTGGTGTTCGGCGGCCGCCTCCTCGATGGGGCAGTAGATGAACATCTCCAGCTTGTTGAACTGGTGCACCCGGATGATCCCGCGCGTGTCCTTGCCCGCGGAACCGGCTTCACGCCGATAGCAGGTGGACCAGCCGGCGTAGCGGGACGGCCCGGCGGAGAGGTCCAGGATCTCGTCGGCGTGGTAGCCGGCGAGCGCGACCTCCGAGGTGCCGGTCAGGTACAGGTCGTCTCGTTCGAGCCGGTAGATCTCGTCGTCGTGCTCGACGTCGAAGCCGGTGCCTTGCATGGTTTCGGGGCGGACGAGCGTGGGGGTGATCATCGGGATGAAGCCCTGGGCGATGGCCTGGTCCAGCGCCATGTTCATCAGCGCGATCTCCAGCCGGGCCCCGACGCCCTTGAGGAAGTAGAAGCGCGAACCGGAGACCTTGGCCCCCCGTTCCATGTCGATGGCCCCCAGCAGTTCACCCAGCTCCAGGTGGTCGCGCGGGGCGAATCCCTCGGGGCCGAAATCGCGGGGGGTCCCGACGGTCTTGATGACACTGAAATCATCCTCCCCGCCGGCCGGGGCACCCTCCTGGATGAGGTTGGGTACCGACCGCTGCAGGGCCAGCAGCTCCTGGGCCGCGGCGTCGGCGGTCGCCTGTTCTGCTTTGACTCGAGCCGCCAGCTCCTTGACCTCGGCCAGCAGCGCGGTCTTCTCCTCGCCCTTCGCCGCAGCGACCTTCTTCCCGAACGCGTTCTGCTCGGCGCGTAGGTTCTCGAAACTGGTGATCGCGGTGCGGCGGGACGAATCCGCCGCAATGATCCGGTCCACCACTGATTCGTCGGCCCCGCGGAATCGCTGGGAGGCACGGAAGGCTACGGGGTTCTCTACGAGCTCTTTAACATCGATCACCACTACAGGTTACCGAATCCCCGCTATCGTATGGAGCATCATGCCCATCGAGTATCTTTCCCTCCTCCTCGTCATCGTCGCCCTGCTCATCGCCGCGGCCAGCCTGGTCGCCGTGGGCCGGCTCCGGGTCAAGGTCCGGGGCATCGCCTCCACCCCGGTGGTTTCCGAGGCCCTGGCCCTCACCGCCCGCAGCGCCCTGGTGATCAACCCGACCAAGAACAACGCCGATTCGGTCCGGTCGGCCCTCATGCTGGCCTGGGCTTCCACCGGCATGGACGAGCCCCTGGTCCTGGAGACCACTGCGGAGGACCCGGGGTACGGCATGGCCCGGCAGGCCCTGGACGCCGGATGCGATGTGGTCATCGTGGCCGGCGGCGACGGGACCGTCCGGGCGGTCGCCGAGGTGCTGGCCGGAACCGAGGCCTCCCTGGCGATCCTGCCGTTGGGCACCGGGAACCTGTTGGCCCGCAACCTCGGTTTCGATGTCGAGGACATCGGCTCCTGCGTCCACACCGCCCTGCAGGGGCGGACCCGCGGCATCGACGCCGCCCGGATGGAGCTGGAACGGGCGGACGGCACCATCGACACCCATGTCTTCCTGGTCATGGCCGGGGTCGGGACCGACGCCGAGATGATGGCCGACACCCGGGCCGACCTGAAGGCGATGGTCGGCCCGCTGGCCTATGCCGAAGCCGGAATGCGCCATCTGCCGGGCAAACGGCGTCCGGTGACGATCACCCTGGACGACGAGGAACCCATCCACCGGGAGATCCGTTCGCTGATCTTCGCCAACGTCGGCAAGCTGCAGGCGGGACTGGACTTCGTCCCGGATGCCAAGATCGACGACGGGGTCCTGGACCTGGTGGTCATGAGCCCGCGTTCGGCCATGGGCTGGGCGTGGA
This sequence comes from Arthrobacter sp. AOP36-F1-5, assembly GCF_058137995.1. Lineage (NCBI taxonomy): Bacteria > Bacillati > Actinomycetota > Actinomycetes > Micrococcales > Micrococcaceae > Arthrobacter > Arthrobacter sp. AOP36-F1-5. The sequence goes on along the minus strand of NZ_CM176892.1, from coordinate 3,515,324 downwards.
TCGCGGCGAAGACGGCCTTGCGGCACCGCCGGGCGATCCCGGTCATCGAATATTTCCAGGCCCGGCGGATCCACATCGCCTCGCTGGAGGAAATCGGGTCGCAGCTCGACGGGGACACCACCGGGATGATCACCGCCGTGACCGTGACAAACCTGCCGATGGCCTTGAAGGTCAGGGTCCCGACCGTCTGATCCCGGCGGATCGGACCTATTGCGGGGGGGCCAGCAGTTTCCCCACCCAGGCATGCGCCTGCGTGAAGGCCTCATCGGTGTTGTGCCGGGCCGGGGTCGGTGCGGGTCCGCTGACACCGTTGGCGTTGGCGTAGGAGCCGAGGAAGCGGATCTGCGGGCTGATCCGGTGCAGGCCCGCCAAGGCGTCCGCCACCCGGGCCTCGGAAAGGTGGCCTTCGACGTCGATGGAGAAGAAGTAGGACCCCAGCCCCTCCCCCGTGGGACGGGATTCGATGCGGCTCAAGTTGACCCCGCGGGCGGCGAATTGGCCGAGGATCTCCATCAGGGCCCCCGGATGGTCCTCGGGCAGCGGGATGACCACCGTCGTCTTGTCGTTGCCGCTGGGCTCCGGGACCGGCCCGGGCCGGGTGACCAGCACGAACCGGGTGACGGCGCCGGTGTTGTCCTCGACGCCGCGGTGCATCAATTTCAGGTCGTTCTGTTCCAGCACCAGCGGCGAGCAGATCGCCGCGTCGTACCGGCAGTCCGGATCAAGCAGCCCCAACGCCCCGGCCGCCGTGGAGGAGGCCGGCACGAATTCGGCGTCGGGCAGATGCTCCTGGACCCAGCCACGGCATTGGGCGATGGCGTGCCCATGCGTGGACACGGTGTGGATCTGATCCAGCGAGGTGATGCCTTCCCGGGCGACCAGATCGAAGCTGATGGGCACCAGGACCTCGCGCACGATCTGCAGGGCGCCCCCGCCGGCGATGGCATCCAGGGTCGCCGAGACGCCTCCTTCGACGGAGTTCTCGATGGGCACCATGGCAGCATCTGAGGCCCCGTCCCTGACGCGTTGCAGGGCCAGGTTCACACTCGTGGAGGAGACCCGCCGCCCGTCCCGGACCCCGGGGACCTGCAGGAGCGCCTGCTCGGTGAAGGTCCCCGCAGGGCCCAGGTAGGTATAGTTCATCGGACGGTGGGATCCTGGCCGTTCTCGCTCTTCATCGGCAGACCCGCCTCGAGCCAGGCACCACTGCCGCCGGCGATGTTCAGGGCCGAATACCCCTGCCCGACGAGCCACCCGGCAATCTGGGCCGAACGCCCCCCGGTGCGGCAGATGACATAGGTGTCCTCGTCCGGATCCAGTTCCTCCAGGCGCTGCGGGATCTCACCCATGGGGATGTGCACGGCCCCCGCCGCGTGGCCCTCCGCCCATTCGTAGTCTTCACGGACGTCCAGGACCTTGGCCCCGGCCGGAACGCCGGCGACTTCCACGGTTTCGAACTCGCTCATCGTTAATCCTTTCAACGGTTTCCTGCGTCGATCCCCAGCCTATAGTGGGGAGGGACCGCCACCCCGAATCATGAAGGGCTGATATGGATCCGAATGCCGGAATGACGGCACTTGACGGCGTGGGATGGACGGTGACGGTCCTGCTCGGTGCCCTCTTCCTGATCCTCCAGGCGTGGATCGTCGCGGGGGTCTCCCGCAGGGTCCTGGGGGTCCCCGTGGGCTGGCCCCGCTCCATTGCGGTGGGCCTGCTCATGTCCGTGGGCCTCAGTTTCGTGGTGCGCTACCTTTTCCGGGCGGCCTACGTCCCCGACGACACCCAGTTGCAGGTCTCTCCCGTGGTCGCCCTGATGTTCGCCGCGCTGGCCCTGATCTGGATCTTCGCCCTGGGCGTCGCCCTGCTGATGGTCCTGGAAATCACCTTTCCCACCGGGACCCTGCCCTCCCCCATCCGCTTGTTCACCGGGTGGAGGACCCGCAGGTCGCAGAGCGCCCGCTATGTCCAGGTGATGCGGATCGCCGTGCGGCATGGCTTGCTCGCCCAGGCCCGCGGCCTGAACCGCCGTCACGCCGATGCCCGGCAGGAACAGACCGCACGCTCGCTGCGCGAGGCGTTGAATGAGGCCGGGGTGACGTTCGTCAAGCTCGGGCAAATGCTCTCCACCCGGCGCGACCTGCTCTCCGAGCCCTATATCCGAGAACTGTCCCATCTGCAGACCCAAGCCACCCCCGAGCCCTGGCCGGTGGTGGAAGCCGCGATGGCCCGGAGCCTGGGCCGTTCACCCGAGGAGGCTTTCGCCACGATCGAGCACGAACCCCTGGCCTCCGCGTCCGTCGCGCAGGTCCACCGGGCGACCCTGCACGACGGGACCGCGGTGGTCATCAAGGTCCAGCGCCCTTCCGCACTCGTGCAGGTCGAACGCGACCGCGCCATCGTGGTGCAGATCGCCGACTGGCTGGGCCGCTCGGCCCCGTGGGCCCGCCGCTTGGGCGTGGCCTCCCTGGCCCGGGGCTTCTCCGAATCGTTGAGCGAGGAATTGAACTACCGCATCGAGGCGGAGAACATGTTGGCCATCGAGACCTCCTTGCGGGGCTTCCGGATCACCGTCCCCCGGGTGCACACCGAATTCAGCGGCCCCCGGCTGCTGGTGATGGATGAGCTCGACGGACACCCGGTGGGCTCGGCCGAGGCGACCTTGGCCACGATGGAACCCGGACGGCGCCGGGCCCTGGCCGAGGAGCTGCTCAACGCCACCCTGCATCAGATCTCCGGCGACGGTGTCTTCCACGCCGACCTGCACCCGGGAAACATCTTCATCACCGGCGACGGCGGACTCGCCCTGCTGGACTTCGGGGCAGTGGGGCGGTTGGACCCGGCCAGCCAACAGTCCTTGAACCTGCTGCTGTTCGCCATCGACAAGAACGACAACCAGTTGGCCACCGATGCCCTGCTGGGGCTGCTGGACCGGCCCGAGGATTTCGACGAACGCGGTTTCGAACGCGCACTGGGCCAGCTGCTGGTGCGGTACCGCCACGGGTTCGGCGGCCAGGGCGGCTCGGAGATGTTCACCGCGTTGTTCTCGCTGATCGTCCGCAACGGCTTCTCCGTGCCCACCCAGGTCGCGGCGGCACTGCGGGCGTTGGGGGCCTTGGAGGGGACCCTGATGCTGATCGAACCCGGTCTGAACGTGGTCGCCGCCGCGCGGGAAGCCGGCCGGAAGATCATCGGCTCCCATTTCAGTCCCGGATCCTTGCGCGATCAGCTCGAGATCCAGGCCATGTCCTTGCTGCCGACGCTGCGCGAGTGGCCCCGGCGGCTCAATAAGATCACCGAGGACGTCGAAGAGGGGCGTTTGTCGGTGAACGTGCGCGTGCTCGCCCACCCGGCCGACCGCGGGTTCCTGAACCGGCTGGTCCAACAGGTGGTCGTGGCCCTGCTGGCCGGCGCCGCGACCCTGGCGGCGATCGTCCTGATCACCACCGAATCCGGGCCCTTCCTGACCGAAAGCATCAGGATGCACGCGTTCTTCGGCTACATCCTGCTGTTCATGGGCTTCATCCTGGCCCTGCGCTCGGTGGTGCTGGTCTTCCAGCGCGACCGAGACGACGAATACGACTCCCGGAAGGCGAACCGATGACCCACCCCGATGCTCCAGGCACCGAACTGCACGATCTCACCGCCGTCGAACTGGGCCGTCTGCTCACCAGCGGGGAACTCTCGGCCCGGCAGGCGGCCGAACACTTCCTGTCCCGGATCGAGGAGGCCAATCCCCGGCTGGGCAGTTTCATCACCATCACCGCCGAGCAGGCGCTGGACGCCGCCGATGCCGCCGATGCCGAGGGCGTGCGGGCCCGCGGCGAAGGCCGGGCCCTCCCGCCTTTGCACGGGATGCCGGTGGCCTATAAGGACCTCTGGGACGTGGAGGGCACCCCCACGACCTTCGGCAGCGCGGCGGTGCCCTCATCCCCCGCGACCCAGGACAGTCCGCTGGTCGCCCGGCTGCGCACCGACGGGGCACTGTCCCTGGGCAAGACGCAAATCCCCGAATTCGGCTTGAATTGCTATTCGGAGAACCTCATCGCCGCCCCGGCCCGCAACCCGCTGGATCCGACCCGCTCCGCCGGCGGGTCCTCGGGGGGCAGTGCCGCCGCCGTCGCCGCGCGGCTGCTGCCATTCGCCCCGGGGAACGACGGCGGGGGTTCGGTCCGCATCCCGGCATCGGCCTGCGGGCTCATCGGACTGAAACCGGGGCTGGGCACCATCGCCTCCGATCTGGCCAACGGCCGGGTCGACCGGTTCGGGGCACCACGGTTCGTGGTGTCCGGCCCGCTGGCCCGCAGCGCCGAGGACGCCGGACTACTCATGGATTCGCTGACCGGGTCCACCGGCTACCGCGAGGCCGCCCGGCGCGCCGAACCGGCCCACGGGCGGGCCCTGCGGATCGGGGTGAGCCGCTCCTCGCCCTTCGACCGCCGCTACGAGGTCGCACTGGATCCCGAAGCCGAGACGGCCTTCCAGGCGGGGATCTCGAAGCTCGAGGCCGCCGGGCACCGGGTCGAGGAGGCGGACATCCGCTACGACAACCGCTTCCCCGAGGCCTTCCAAGCCATCTGGACCGCCGGACTGGCCGAATCAGACCTCCCCGAGGCCGCGGCCCCGGTACTGACCGAACTCACCCGCACCTTCCGCGCCCGGGCGATCGGACGCAGTGATGCGGATAAATACGCCGCAGCGGCCATCCTGGTCCGGATCGCCGAGGACTGCCGGGCCCAATGGGGGCACTACGACGCCGTCCTGACCCCGGCCATGGCCCTGACCCCGCGGCCGATCGGATGGTTCACCACCCACGACGCCGACCTCGATTACGAGCTGCAGTGCCGCTACACCCCCTACACGTCGATCGTGAACGTCGCCGGGGTCCCGGCCCTGACGGTCCCCACCTCCCGGACGGCCTCGGGACTCTCGATGGGCGTCCAGCTGATCGGCGCGCACGGGTCGGAGGCCGACCTGCTGGCCCTCGGGGCCCGGATCATGACCACGTGATCAAACCGTGACCTGGTTCACATAACTAGGCGTTTCAGCCCACACAGGCGCAAAATATTGAAAATGACCACTCAATCTCCGCAGGAAACGGCCGAAAAGACCTTCTTCGGCCACCCACGGATGCTGTTCAACCTCTTCAGCGTCGAAATGTGGGAACGCTTCTCGTTCTACGGGATGCAAGGCATCCTGGCCTACTACATGTATTTCGAGGTCTCCAAGGGCGGCTTGGGACTGGATCAGGGGCTGTCCCTGAGCCTGGTCGGCGCCTACGGCGGCACCGTCTACCTCAGCACCATCTTCGGGGCCTGGATCGCCGACCGACTCCTGGGCTCCGAGAAGGTGCTGTTCTACACCGGCATCATGATCATGCTCGGGCACATCGCCCTGGCGGCCCTGCCCGGCGTCGTCGGGTTGACCATCGGCCTGCTGCTGGTGGCCCTGGGTTCGGGTGGGTTGAAGGCCACCGCCAGTTCGCTGGTCGGTTCGCTGTACACGGAGAAGGACCCCCGCCGCGATGCCGGCTTCTCGATCTTCTACATGGGTGTGAACATCGGCGCCCTGGTCGGGCCACTGCTCACCGGGTTGCTGCAGACCCGCCTGGGCTTCCACTACGGCTTCGGTCTCGCCGCCATCGGCATGGCACTGGGCCTGGCCATCTACGCCTTCGGCCGCAAGAACCTGCCCGAGGAAACCCACCATGTGACCGACCCGCTGCCGCCCAAGCAGCGCCTGCGCTACGGGATCGGCGCCGTCATCGGACTGGCGGTCATCATCGTCCTGCTGACCACCGGCCTGGTGCATGCGGACAACCTGGCCACCATGATCGCCATCATCGTCGTGGCAGCGAGCATCATCTACTTCGTGGTGATCCTGTCCTCGAAGAACGTCAATGAGATCGAACGGCGCCGGGTGACCGCGTTCATCCCGCTCTACATCGCCTCGGCGGCCTTCTGGGCCCTGTTCCAGCAGCAGTTCACCTTCATTGCCGTCTATTCCGAGGAACGGCTTGACCGCAACCTCTTCGGTTGGACCATGCCTCCGAGCTGGACGCAGTCGATCAACCCGGTCTTCATCATCGTCTTCGCCGCGGTCTTCGCCGGAATCTGGACGAAGATGGGTGACAAGCAACCCTCGACGGCGTTGAAGTTCAGTGGCGCGCTGATCATCATGGGCATAGCGTTCCTGGTCTTCATCCCCCTGAACTCGTTGGAGAAGACCCCCCTGCTCGCCCTGGCCGGGATCCTCTTCCTGTTCACCATGGCCGAACTGCTGCTCAGCCCCATCGGACTGTCGGTGGCCACCAAGCTGGCACCGGTCGTGTTCACCACCCAGATGGTGGCCCTGTTCTACCTCTCGGTCTCCCTGGGCACCACCCTGGCGGGCATCCTGGCCGGCTTCTACACCAAGGGCAACGAGATTCCGTACTTCCTGACCCTCGGAGTCACCGCCATCGTGCTGGGCGTGGCCCTGATGCTCGCGGTCAAGCCGATCAAGAAGCTGATGTCCGGCGTGAAGTAGCCGACGCACACCCCTGCCGGCGGCCCCACCGCCTTGGCCCCGAGCCCCGGCCCCGGATTCATTTCCGCGGGCCGGGGCTTTTCCGTGGTTCATCTGGTTAGCTGTATCCATGGCCGAAACCCGAGCGGGAACCACCGCGCTGCCCCAGGACCTGATCGACGTCGATGCCGTGCGGTCGGCCTACTTCGACCGGATTCCCGATCCGCAAGATCCCGCCCAGCGGGTGGCCTTCGGCACCTCCGGCCACCGCGGCCGGTCGTTGGAGGGTTCCTTCAACGAACGCCACATCCTGGCCATCACCCAGGCCATCGTCGAGTACCGCGCCTCCCAGGGCATCTCCGGTCCGTTGTTCCTGGGCAAGGACACCCATGCCCTCTCGGATCCCGCCCAGGACACCGCAGTGGAGGTCCTGGTCGCCAATGACGTGGACGTCCGGGTCGACGCACGGGGCCGGTGGACGCCCACCCCGGCGCTGAGCCATGCGATCCTCACCCACAACCGGCTCTTGTCCGGCGGGACCGGACGCGCCGACGGGATCGTCATCACCCCCTCGCATAACCCGCCCACCGACGGCGGGTTCAAATACAACCCACCGCACGGCGGACCCGCCGATTCGGAGGCCACCTCCTGGATCGCCGGACGCGCCAACGAGCTGTTGGCTTCGAACCTGTCGGGGGTCAAGCGGATCCCGCTGGCCAGGACCCGCGGGGCGGCGAACCTGGGGGCCCACGACTTCATGGCCGCCTACGTGGACGCGCTACCTTCCGTGCTGGACCTGGAAGCCATCCGCGGCGCCGGCGTACGCATCGGCGCCGATCCGATGGGCGGGGCCTCGGTCGACTACTGGGGGGCCATCGCCGAACGCCACCGGCTGGACCTGACGGTGATCAACCCAGCAGTCGATCCTCGCTGGGCCTTCATGACCCTGGACTGGGATGAGAAGATCCGCATGGACTGCTCCTCCCCCTTCGCCATGGCCGGGCTCATCTCGGCGGTACGCGACGGCGGCGCCGACTTCGACATCGCCACCGGCAACGACGCCGACGCCGACCGCCACGGCATCGTGACCCCCGATGCGGGTCTGATGAACCCGAACCATTTCCTCGCGGTGGCCATCGACTACCTGTACCGGAACCGCCCGCAGTGGCCGGCCGGGGCCGGAGTCGGCAAGACCCTGGTCAGCTCCTCGATGATCGACCGGGTGGCCGCCTCCCTCGGCCGCGAACTGGTCGAGGTGCCGGTGGGCTTCAAATGGTTCGTTCCGGGCCTGCTGGACGGAACCGGGGTCTTCGGCGGCGAGGAATCCGCCGGAGCGAGCTTCGTGCGCTTCGACGGGTCGCCGTGGACCACCGACAAGGACGGGATCCTGCTGGGGTTGCTCGCCTCCGAGATCCAGGCCGTGACCGGCTCCTCGCCCAGCACGCACTACCGGCGGCTGACTGAGGCCTTCGGTGCGCCGTCGTATGCACGCATCGACGCACCGGCCACCCGCGAACAGAAGACGGCCCTGGGCCGCCTGTCCGCCGCCGATGTCACCGCCGACACCCTCGCCGGGGAACCGATCACCGCCCGGCTGACCGAGGCTCCGGGAAACGATGCGGCCATCGGCGGGCTGAAGGTCACCACCGAGAACGCCTGGTTCGCCGCCCGCCCCTCGGGCACCGAGGATGTCTACAAGATCTATGCCGAGTCCTTCACCGGAGATGATCACCTGCATCAGGTCCAACGGGAGGCGAAGGCCCTGGTCGACGCGATCATCGGTTCGGCCTCTTGACCGTCGAAATGATGAAAACCACTCGTTTGCGGAGATTTTGACAACCCCTTCCGTTACAATGCCATAACTTCGCTCCATCCCTTGTCCCACAAGGGATGCACTTGACCAACGGGTCGGTGTAAGCCCGGTCAAAGGCTGGTTTTCGGCTGCAGGCGAACATCCTCTTGTTAGCGTTAAGGCTGAAAGCCAATTACTCGCCCTTTCATCTCGACCCGTGGGACACCGCCGTTGAAGGCACCCGCGGGATTAGCTGTCGGGGCGGGTCGCCGAAAAATCGGTCTGCCTCCACCCGGACCCAGGCCGTGGACGGGAAAACGTGAACACTACTGACACAGGGCAACCTGCGCTACGCGTCTCGAATGCGTACAAGGTCTTCGGCCGTCGGGGCAACGAGGCCGTCAAACTCCTGAAGAACGGAAAAACCCGCCAGGAGGTCGCTTCCTTGGGAACGGCCGCCGTCATCGACGCGAGCTTCGACGTCAAGCCCGGCGAGATCTTCGTCGTCATGGGCCTGTCGGGCTCGGGCAAGTCGACGCTGATCCGCATGCTCAACGGGCTCTGGCCCATGACCAGCGGCTCGGTGGTCGTCGGTGACACCGATATCGCCAAGGTCTCGGCCAAGAAGTTGCGCCAGGTCCGCCAGAAGCACATCTCCATGGTCTTCCAGCACTTCGCCCTGCTGCCCCACCGCACCGTGATGCAGAACGCAGCCTACGCGCTGGAGATCCAGGGCATCTCGAAGCAGGAGCGCACCACCCGGGCCCAGAAGATCCTGGACGTCGTGGGACTCAAGGGGTGGGGCGATAAATACCCCAGCGAACTCTCCGGCGGCATGCAGCAGCGTGTGGGCCTGGCCCGCGCCCTGGCCTCCGAAACCGACATCCTGCTGATGGACGAGGCCTTCTCGGCACTCGACCCGCTGATCCGTCGCGATATGCAGGAGCAGTTGGCCTCACTGCAGGCCGAACTCGGCAAGACGATCGTCTTCATCACCCACGACCTGAACGAGGCCATGTTCCTCGGGGACCGGATCGCGGTCATGCGCGACGGGGAGATCGTCCAGATCGGCACCCCCGACGACATCCTCACCCGCCCGGCGAACGACTACGTCTCGGCCTTCGTGCGCGACGTCGACAGGACCCGGGTGCTCACCGCCGGAACGGTCATGGAGACCCCGCGTTCCGTCGTCAACCTCTCCGGTGGTGCCCGCAATGCGTTGCGGACCATGCGCGAACTGCAGACCTCGGCCGCCTTCGTGCTGGACCGGCAGCGCAAGCTGCTCGGAGCCGTCCGCGACCGCGAGGTGATGGGCCTGCTCGAACGCGGAGGTACCGACCTGGAAGAAATCATCACCGTCGGCAATGACCCGGTCACCGCCGAGACGGCGCTGAACGACCTGTTCGGCCGCTCCGTGGAGTCGCCGGTACCCCTGCCGGTCGTCGACGACGAGGGCCGGCTCATCGGCGCCATCGCCCGCGCCACCCTCCTCTCCGCGCTGGGCAACGTCCCCTCGACCACCAGCAGCGTCCCGGTGGTCGCCGCCGACCAGCCGGAAGACACCGATGCCCCCGCGGCTGCATCCGACGACGAAGGAGGTGCCCTCTAAATGACCGATCAGCTATTCCGCATTCCCGTCGGCCACTGGGGCGAAGTGGTCCTCAACTGGTTCATCGCCAACCTCGGCGGGCTCTTCAACCTCATCAAGTCCTTCTTCCAGAACTGGTACGACGGGCTGGCGTGGATCCTCACCGCTCCGCCGTTCTGGGTCGTCATCCTCGTGCTGGCCCTGCTGGCCTGGCTCCTGCGCAGTTGGAAGATGGCCATCGGTACGGTCATCGGACTGCTGTTGATCTACGGGATGAACCAGTGGGAGCACTCGATGGAGACCCTGTCGCTGGTCCTGGTGGCCAGCATCGTCGCGGTGATCATCAGTGTTCCGCTGGGCATCCTCACCGCCAAATCCAAGATCGTTTCGGCGGTCGTCAAGCCGATCCTGGACTTCCTGCAAACCATGCCTGCCTTCGTCTACCTGGTCCCGGCGATCCTGCTGTTGGGGATCGGCGTCGTCCCCGGAATCGTGGCCACGATCGTGTTCGGCATGGCGCCGGGCACCCGCTTCACCGAATTGGGGATCCGCAGCGTCGATACCGAGGTCGTCGAGGCCGGCCAGGCCTTCGGCGCCTCCCCGGGACGCATCCTGCGCCAGATCCAGATCCCGCTGGCGCTGCCGACCATCATGGCCGGCATCAACCAGGTCATCATGCTCTCCCTGTCCATGGTGGTCATCGCCGGCATGGTCGGCGCCGGTGGTCTCGGCAAGGATGTCTACGCCTCCCTGACGACCCTGAACACTCCCCTGGGTGTCGAATCAGGTCTGTCGGTGGTCATTCTGGCCATCTTCCTGGACCGCATCACCGCCTCCCTGGGCCAATCCAACGTGCCGGCGAAAAACGGCTAACGACCCTACGCCCCGCTGGCGGGGCGCGAAGAAAGGAAATGAACAATGCAAAGGAAATTCGCATCAATGATGGGGATCGCCGCCACGGCGGCCCTCGCGCTGACCGCCTGCGGCAGCGGCGACACCGGAAGCAGCGAATCCGAGGTCCCCGACTCGCCTGAGAACGGCGACCAGGCCGCGCTGAACATCGGCGTCATGGCCGGCTGGGACGAAGGCGTGGCCGTGTCCAACCTCTGGAAGCAGATCCTGGACAAGAAGGGCTACGACGTCGAACTCACCGACGCCGATGCCGGCCCGGTCTTCGCCGGTGTCGCCTCCGGTGACCTGGACCTGACCATGGACGTCTGGATGCCGCTGACGCACAAGAAGTACTTGAAGAAGTACGGCGACGACATGACCAAGCTGGGCACCTGGTACGACGATGCCAAGCTGACCATCGCGGTCAACGAAGACGCCCCGATCGATTCGCTCGAGGACCTGGCGGCCAATGCCGACAAGTTCGGCAACACGATCTATGGCATCGACCCGGGCGCCGGGCTGACCGACACCACCGAAAAGGCGGCCATCCCGGACTACGGCCTGGAGAAGATGGACTTCAAGACCTCCTCCACCCCGGCCATGCTGGCCCAGCTGAAGAAGGCCACGGACGCCGATGAGGACATCGTCGTCACCCTGTGGCGCCCGCACTGGGCCTACGACGAGTTCCCGATCAAGGATCTGAAGGATCCCAAGGGTGCCATGGGCGACGCGGAAACCATCACCTCCTACGGCAACGCCGACTTCGCCGACACCTACCCGGGACTGACCGAGTGGTTGAACGACTTCACGATCGACGATGACCACCTGTTCTCCCTGGAGAACGCCATGTTCAACGACACGGACACCGATGACTACGGACCGATCGTCGACAAGTGGATCTCCGAGAACCAGGACTACGTGGATTCGCTGACCGAGAAGTAGCCACGATCCATCGGCAGGTGCCATGGCACCGACCGTAGCGAAGGGCCCGGACCGCATTGAATGCGGTCCGGGCCCTTCGTCTGTCGGGGCACTCGGCCGGGCGGATCAGCCGATCGAACGCATGATCTTCCGCTTGGCCCAGCCGAAGGGCGGGTAGACGGCCCGCAACGTATCGAGCATCGCGGTCTTGGACAGCACCGGACGTTGCTGGCTGAAGGTATCGAACCCGAATTTGCCGTGGTAGTTCCCCGTCCCCGAGGCCCCCACCCCGCCGAAGGGCAGCGCGGGGACCGCCAGGTGCATGCTGCACACATTATGGGCGATCGCCCCGGCCCGCACCTGGTCCTCGAAGGAGGTGTGCAGGCGCGGGCGTTCGCTGAACAGGTAGGCGGCCAGCGGTGAGGGGCGGGAGTTGATGAACCGCACCGCATCATCGAAGCGGTCGACCTGGATGATCGGCAGGATCGGACCGAAAATCTCCTCCGTCATCACCGGGGCCGCCGGGTCGACGTCAGCCAGGACCGTGGGGGCGATGTACCTCGCCTCCGCGTCGCTGGTCCCCCCGGCCACCACCCGTCCCTGCCCCAGATAGGATTCCAGACGTTCGAAGTGCGAGGCGTTGATGATCCGCCCATAGTCCTTGCTGCCCGAGGGGTCCTTCCCATAGAACGCGCCGATGGCCTTGGGCAGCTGCTTTTCCAGTTCGGCCGCCGCCGTGGCCCCGACCGCCAGGACGTAGTCCGGGGCGACACAGGTCTGTCCGGCATTCATGAACTTCCCGTGGGCCAACCGCCGGGCGATGGCGGGGAAGTTCCCGTCGGCGACCACCGCCGGACTCTTCCCGCCCAGTTCCAGGGTCACCGGGGTCAGCGTTTCCGCCGCGGCCCGGGCCACGATCTTCCCGACCCGTTCGCCTCCGGTGTAGAAGATGTGGTCGAAGTCCATCTCCAGAAGTTCGCTCGTCGTCTCCGCGGCCCCCTCCAGGACCGCGACAGCGCGCCGATCCAGGTACTGCGGGATGAGGGCGGCCATGACCGCCGAGGTGGCCGGAGCCAGTTCGGAGGGTTTGAGGATCACGGTGTTCCCTGCCGCCAGGGCACCGACCAGCGGGCCGAGCAGCAACAGGACCGGATAGTTCCAGGGGGCGATCACCAGGACCATGCCCAACGGACGCGCCTGGACGCGGGCCGACGCCGGTTGCAGCGACAGCGGGACCTTCACCGCCTCATCCGCCATCCAGTCGCCCAGGTGCAACAGGGCATGATCGATTTCGGCCTTCACCCGATCCAGTTCGGTCAGCCGGGATTCGGCCGCCGGTTTACCCAGATCCGTCATCAACGCGTCACATAGGGTCTGTTCTTGATCCTGGATCAGCCGTTCGAGTGCCTTGAGCTGGGCGCTGCGGAACCTGCGGGGGTGGGCCAGCCGGGAGTCGGCGGCATCACGCAGCCGGCGGGCCGCGGTGGCCGGGAGTTCGGCGTCGGGGCCCGCCGGCACGACGGGCGCGGAAACTGCTGGGGGACGGGAACGTCGGTTCATGGCCATGGGTACGACACTAACGTGGACACCGCCGGCGGGGCAGCCGGTCGGTTTGCCGCCCCCAGTGGGGGACTGTAGGCTCACGATCACTGACACGGGGTGTCCGCCACCGGCGCGGACTGAGAGCACACCCGGCAAGAACCTGATCTAGTTCGTACTAGCGGAGGGATGTCGCCCATGCACCAACATGCGCCCACCTTGGCCCATTCACCCACCGACTGCTTTGTTGAGGCGGTGCTCGCATGAGCGCGCCGGTTCCCGGAAGCGGGATCTACCTCGTCGCCAACTCCACCAGCACGGCCGGACGGCCCTTGGCCACCATCGTGGCCGAGGCCGTCGCCGCGGGGGTCGGGACCATCCAGCTGCGCTGCAAGGACCTGTCCGCCCGCGAATTCCTGGCCGAGGCGGCCGCCTGCGCCGAACACACCGCGGGCCGGGCCCTGCTGCTGCTCAACGACCGGGTGGACGTCTACCTGGCGGCCCGTGCGGCAGGGATCCGCGTGGACGGGGTCCATATCGGCCAGAAGGACCTGCCCGCCGAACTCGTCCGGTCCCTCATCGGACCCGATGCCGTGCTGGGGCTCAGCGCCAGCACCGAGGACCACTTCGCGGCAGTAGCGGAACTGCCGGCAGGCACCATCGACTATCTGGGCACCGGGGCCGTCCGGGCCACGCCCACCAAGAAGGACCACCCGACCCCGCTGGGGTTCCCCGGCCTGGCCTCGTTGATCTCCCGGGCCCCGCTGCCCTGCGTGGCGATCGGCGGGCTGGGCTCCGGCGACGCCGCGGACGCGCACACCGCCGGGGCCATCGGCATGGCCGTCGTGCGGGCCATCTGCTCCGCCGCCGAACCCCGGGACTCTGCTGCCGCCCTGGTTCAGGAATGGACCCGGGCAGCACGAACGGAGACCGCATGAGCGCCCCGAACACCCCCAACATCCTGTCCATCGCCGGGGCCGACCCCTCCGGCGGGGCCGGGATCCAGGCCGACCTGAAATCGATTGCCGCCTGCGGTGGCTACGGGATGGCGGCGATCACCGCACTGACCGCCCAGAACACCCGGGGAGTCACCGGGGTCCATACCCCTCCGGCGGAATTCCTCACCCGGCAACTTGAGACGGTCGCCGCCGATATCCGGATCGATGCGGTGAAGATCGGCATGCTGGCCTCCGCCGAGGTCATCGAAGCCACCACCGCCTGGCTGGGTACCCGCCCGGGCACCACCGTCGTGGTGGACCCGGTGCTGATCTCCACGTCCGGGGACCGCTTATTGGAGCACGACGCCGAGGAGGCCCTGCGTCGGCTGCTCCCGTGGGCCGATGTCCTGACCCCGAACACCGCGGAATTGGCGGCACTGCTCGAGGAGCCGGTCTGCACCCGATGGGACGACGTCCTGGACCAGGCAGCCCGGCTCGCGAGGCGGTATTCTGTCCTGGTCCTGGCCAAGGGCGGCCACCTCACCGGCAGCCGGTGCCCGGATGCCCTCGTGGGCCCCGACGGCGTCATGGCTGCCGTGGAGGGTGACCGCATCGACACCCCGAACACCCATGGGACCGGGTGCTCGCTCTCCGCGGCGCTGGCTACCCTGTGGGCCCGCTGCGGGGACTGGGGGGATGCCCTGCGGCTGGCCCGCGGGTGGCTTGAAGGCGCCCTGCACCGTGCCGATGAACTCGAGGTCGGCGAAGGACATGGTCCGGTGAATCATTTCGGGGCGCTCTGGGACGGTACGGCGATCCCGACGACGGGGGCCTTGCTGGGCACCTGGTGGAACGATCTGGCACCGCTGCGTTCGGGGATCGACGATCTGCCGTTCATCCGTGCGCTGCGGGACGGGACCCTGCCCTCGGAGGACTTCCACTTCTATCTGGCCCAGGATTCCTTGTACCTGCGGACCTACTCCCGGGTCCTCTCCCGTGCCGCCGAGTTGGCGCCGAACCGCGAAGAGCAGCAGTTCTGGGCTTCCGGGGCCGTCGGCGCCCTCGAGGAGGAGGCGAATCTACATCTGCACCGGCTCGGAGATGCCCCCGATCCGGAACCCAGCCCCACCACCTCGGCCTACCTGAACCACCTGGTGGCCTCCGGCGATTCCTATCCCGAGCTCGTGGCGGCCATCCTGCCCTGTTATTGGCTCTACCAGGACATCGGCCAGCGGCTGGCCGCCGCGGCCCACCCGGGCCACCCCTATGCCGACTGGCTCGCCGCCTACTCCTCCCCCGAGTTCGACGAAGCCACCAGCGAGGCCATCGCGCTGGTCCAGAAGGTGGCCTTGCGGGCGGGTTCCACCACCCTGGCCGGGATGCGTCGCGCCTTCGACGAATCGAGCCGGCAGGAATTGTCCTTCTTCGCCCAGACCCCCGAAGACGCCGCCCCGCGATCGGCCTCCCTCCCCATGCCGGTGGCGGCCATCGGCTGATGCCGGCGCACCCCGGCAGGGGGCCCGACCCCGCCGCCCCGGGGTCGGGGGCGGTAGGATTCCGTGGGGCCCCGCACCGGTGAGGCCCCACCAACCCGCAGGGCCCCGATGGAGGACACCCATGAGCAATTTCCCCGGCTTCGGCTGGACGGTCCACGGCGACGGCACAACGATTCGACCCGGCACCGTGGTGGCCCCCGATGAACGGCTGAACTGGTTCCAGACCACCGGCATCGGCGTCCAACACGTGATGGCCATGTTCGGATCCACCGTGCTGGTACCGGCGCTGACCGGCTTCCCGGTCACCTCCACCTTGTTCTTCTCCGGGGTCGGGACCATGCTGTTCCTGCTCATCACCGCCGGCCGGGTACCCAGCTACCTGGGCTCCTCCTTCGCGTTCATCGCCCCGGTGACCGCCGCCATGTCGGGACATGGTTTCGCCGGGGCCCTGGGCGGCGTCGTCTTCTCCGGTGCGGCCCTGTTCATCATCGGGCTGGTGGTGCAGAAATCGGGCACCGGGTGGATCCACGCCCTGATGCCTCCGGTGGTCATGGGCACGATCGTCGCGCTCATCGGACTGAATCTGGCCGGATCGACCACCGAGGCCATCGAGTCGGTCCCGCTGACCACCTTCTCCACCGTCGCCGCCATCGTCTTCACCGCGGTCCTCTTCCGTGGCCTGCTGGGGCGCTTGTCGATCCTGGTGGGGATCATCGTCGGCTACCTGATCGCCCTGGCCCAGCATCAGATCGACTTCACCGCCGTCAACGAGGCCGGGTGGCTGGGCCTGCCGCCCTTCGCGTTCCCCGAATTCCACCTGGACACCCTGGCCCTGTTCCTCCCGGTCGTCTTCGTCCTTGTCGCCGAGAACATCGGCCATGTCAAGACCGTGGCGCTGATGACCCGCAGGGACTTGGACGACGTCAACGGCCGGGCCCTGATGGGCGACGGCATCGCCAGCATCGTCGCCGGCTTCGGTGGCGGTTCGGGCACGACGACCTATGCGGAGAACATCGGGGTCATGGCCTCCTCCCGCGTCTACTCCACGGCCGCCTACTGGGTGGCCGCGGCGACCGCCATGCTGCTGGCGTTCCTGCCGAAGTTCGGTGCCGCCATCTCCTCGATCCCCGCCGGGGTCAGTGGCGGGGCGGGAATCGTCCTCTACGGGATGATCGGCATCATCGGTGCCCGGCTCTGGGTGCAGAACCAGGTCAACTTCTCCAACCCGATCAACCTCATGACCGCCGGGGCCGGACTGATCATCGCCATCGCCGACCCGACCATCACCGTGGGGACCATGCAGTTCGGCGGCATCGCCCTGGGCACGGTGGCCACCGTGGTGATCTACCACGGGATGCGCACCATCGCCCGGGTCCGTGGCACCGAGCCCACCGACGCCCCGGAGTACACCGGCGCGACACCGAGCAAACTCGGCTAGGATCGGCCCGTGGCGCACTGGAATGACTATTGGGGTACCGAGGACTGGCTCGAGGAGATCGAAGGCTGGGTCTCGATGGTGCTCGACGCCTACGACCTGCGCCGCACCGGCCCGCTCGAACGCGGGCCGATCCACTTATGGTCCACCCAGGTCCTCGTCCCCACCGATCACGGCACCTTGTACGTCAAGGCCATCAACCCCGGCCAACAGGCCGAAGTCGCCGTCACCCGGGCGGCCGCGGGGCTGGCCCCCGATCAGCTGGTCATGCCGCTGGCCGTTGAGCCGATGCGCGGCTGGATGATCTCCCCCGACTACGGGGAGACGATGGCCAGGATCCCCAGCACCGACCACCAGCTCTGGGAGCGGATCCTGCGCAATGTCGCCCGCCTGCAGAAGACCCTCCTCCCCCACGGTGACACGCTCTTCGATGCGGGTCTGACCCAATTCGATCCCCGGCATATGCCCGGATACATCGATGACCAGGTCATGTTCCACGCCTCCCTGCCCACCGGGCACCCCTTGCATCTTCCGGCCCGCGATGCCGAGGAACTGGACGACCAGCTCGGCCCGGTGCGTGATATGTGCGGTTTCCTGGCCGACGCCGCGGTGCCCTTGTCGCTGGACCACAACGACCTGCATCGCAACAACGTCTTCCTGCCGGCCTCCAGCGAGGAACCGTTGCGTTTCATCGACCTCGGGGACGCGTACTGGGCCCACCCGTTTTCCACGTTGGCGGTTCCCCTGGCCACGATGTCCAAGGAGCTGAAGACCACGCCCTCCGATCCACGGATCCGCCGGGCGGTGGCCGCCTACCTGCAGGAGTGGGAGGAATACGGCACCCCGGCCGAGCTCGAGCGGCTCGTCGAACCCGCCTTGCGGCTGGGGAAGCTGCAGTCCCACGGGACGTGGCTGGCGATGCTCGCCGGAGCCAGCGAGGCCGATATGGAACACTATGCGGTCCAGGCCCTACGGCCCTTGGCCGAGCTGGTCACCCCCCTGACCCTCTAGGTGTACTCGGCCATCAGGTTGGTGACAGGCGGCTGGTCGGGGGTTTGCCTCCGAGTGCGGTGTGGCGTCGGACAGTGTTGTAGACCTCGAGCCATGGGGCAAGGGCAGCGCTACGGTCGGCGTTGGTGGTGAACACCTGGCGGTAGGCCCATTCGGTGGCCAGGGTTCGGTTGAACCGCTCGACCTTGCCGTTCTGCCATGGGCAGTGCGGTTTGATGAACTTGTGCTTCGCGCCCAGATCGCTGATGGCGGTAGCGAAGTCTTCTGAGCGGCGGTACGACCAGTGGTTGTCGGTGATCACCCGCTCGATCTGGGCGATGCCATGGACATCAAAGAACACCGCTGCACGTCGCAAGAACCCCGCACAGGTGGTGCCCTTTTCGTCACCGAGGATCTCGGAGTACGCCAACCGGGAGTGGTCGTCGACCATCGAGTGCACGTAGTCATAGCCGATCCGGGCCTTCTTCTTCGCCGCGGTTGACCCCATCTGGCGGCCATGGGCTTTCCACCCACCGCCGTCAGGGATCTTGCCGATCTTCTTCACATCGACATGGACCAGCTCACCGGGCCGGTCGCGTTCGTAGCGCACCGCTGTGGTCTTCGAGGCCCGGATCACCTCACCGGTCAACGGGTCACACTCGCGTAGATAGGGGACCGCGTGGCGGCGCAGCACCCGCGAGACTGTGCGAGCTGGGATGTTGAGGTCAGCGCCGATCCAGTCCTGGCCGTGTCGTTGCTCGTGGCGCAGCGCCACGATTCTTTCCTCAACCTCGACCGAGGTCTGGCGTGGACTGTGGTGCGGGCGCGAGGACCGATCGAGAAGGCCCGCAGAACCCTCACTACGGAACCGATTGATCCATCGGTGCGCGCACTGACGAGACACACCCTGGGCTCGCGCAGCATGCGCGACTGCCCACCCCTGGACACAGACCCGCTCTACGAGCAATTGCCGGCCACGCAAGTTCAGCCGGGCATTACGGTGGGACATGAAGACCTCCGGACGGTTGGCGACTTAGACATCACCCACCGCACCCGGAGGTCTTCGCTACGTCAAGAGCCCGGGACCGTCACCAACCTCCCGGCCGAGTACATCTAGGAGCCTGGATCCGCAGGTTTCTTATCTGCGGCTTCACGCTGGGGCCAGAACCCGCGGGCCTCCAGGGCCGCGGCCAGGACATCCGCCCGGTCGGTCATGATCCCATCCACACCCAGGTCGATCAGCCGGTCCATGTCCTCCCGCTCGTTGACCACCCAGACGTGCACCTGGATGCCCTCGCGGTGGGCCTGGGCCAGGAAACGCGGGGTGACCACGCGCAGTCGCCCCTGGCGTTCGGGAACCTGCAGGGCGGCGACCCCGCGAAGCCGCGGGCGCAGCAGCGCGAACAGCCCGACCTTGCCCAACAGGACGGCCAGTGCGCTGGTCACCAACCCCGGGCTTGATGCCGCGGGGGCATCCAGCAGACGCAGCACCCGGTGGCGCCGGGCGTCCGAGAACGAAGCCACCAGCACCCGGTCGTGGGCCGCATATTTGTTGACCAGTGCGGCGAACGGGCCCACCGAGGCCTCGTCTTTGATATCAACGTTCAACCTGACGTCCGACCAGGCGGCGAGCACGTCCTCGAAACAGGGGATCCGGCGTCCCGAGACGCGCAGGGCGGCGATATCGGCATGATCGTGGTCGGCGACCGCCCCCCGGCCGTCGCTGACCCGTTCGAGCTCCTCGTCGTGGAAGACGACCACCACACCGTCCCGGGTGGTGTGCACATCCAGTTCCAGGTAACCGAAGCCGCGCTCCACCGCCGCCGCGAAGGCCTCCATGGTGTTCTCACCCCCGGTCAGTGCCTCACCACGATGGGCAAAGGCCAACGGGCCTCCCTGCCGGGCGGGGCCACCAGTAGGATGCAGGTAGGGGAACCTGCGCGCTTGACGAGTTCTCACAGTGCCGACTCTACCGTCCAAGGAGGTCCCCGGTGGGGGTAGCGAAAGTACACCATGCCTGCGCCGCCCCCGGGCCGGACCCGGAGGACAACTTCGAGCGCCTCCGCGTCTGGGCCGACACGGCCGCCCAGGCCGGTGCCTCCCTGCTGCTCACCCCGGAACTCTTCGTCACCGCCGAGGCAGGCACCGGCTCCGCGATCCTACGCGAGAGGCTGCGCGGCGTGGCGGCGACCTCGGGGGTGGGATTGGTGGCCTCCACCGTTGAGGCGACCGGGGACAGGATCTTCGTCGGGGCCCACTGGTGGGATGCCCATGGGGCCCTGGTGGCCCACACCCGCAAACGTCATCTGGCCGACTGGCAGGTGGCCCGCGGCTTCTGCGGATGGGAGGGAGCCCCACCAATTATTCCTGAAGCGGTATATTCCGTGTCGGGCGTGGACTCGCCGGTGGCCCTGCTCTTTTCCGCCGATGCCCGGGATCCATCGGTGGGCTATTACCTACGCGACCACGGGGTCCGGACCCTCCTGGTCCTGAATGAGGCCGGGACCTGCGAGGCGGCCGTCGTGCCCGCCGGCCAGTGGTCGGCGAAGAACACGGGGGTGCCGTTCCCGCAATCGGGGCCCCTGCCCGAGGCGCTGTTGCGCCCCTTGCCCAGGATCCCCGATTCCTGGTGGTCCGGCCCGGAGCCGACGCATCCCTCCGACATCGGCTCCTGAGCCGACCGCTGCGGAGCCTTCCCTAGAGCGGCTCCCCGGAGAGCAGGCGTTCGATGACCTGGGCGACCCCATCCTCCTGCAGCGAGGCAGTGGTGCGCCCCGCCGCGGCCTTCGCCAGTGCATGCCCCGACTCCATCGCGTAACCCCGGCCGGCCCATGCGAGCATCTGCACGTCATTGGGCATGTCTCCGAAGGCCACGACCTCGGCGGCGGTGACCCCGAGTTCCGCGGCATACTCGGCCAGGGTGACCGCCTTGTTGACCCCGGGATGGGACATTTCCAGCAGCGAGACGCCGGGGGCCGAATGGGTCACCGAAACCAAATCGGCGACCTCGGGTTCCACCAGTGATTGGAAGGCCTCGGCCTCATAGGCGGAGGTCTTGGCGAGTAGTTTCACCACGCCTTCGGCTTCCAGGCGGCCCACGTCGAAGGGCGCCTCGGCCATGACGGGCAAGCGGGCCGCTTCCCCGGCCTGGAGGAATCCGGGTTCGAGCAGGAGCCCCGATAAGGTCTCCGCGGCGAAGGTCGCTGCGGGCTCGAGGGCCTGGATGCGCCGGCGGACCTCGCCGACCGCCGGGCCGGGGACCTGGTGGCTGCCCAGGATCCGTTCGCCCTCGAGGTCGTAGACCAGGGCGCCATTGGAGCAGATGACCGTCCCCAGATGGCCCAGCGCGCGTTGCACGGGGCTCAGCCAGCGGAAGGGCCGCCCGGTCACGAAGACGACATGGATCCCTGCTTGCCGGGCCGCTGCGAAGGCCTGGACCGTCCGCGCGGAAATGGTCTCGTCCGCGTGCAGGATCGTCCCGTCGAGGTCGCTGGCGATCAGTCGCATGGATGTTCCTGGCTCATCGGTGGATCGGTCAGGAGATCTCGTCGCGGCGCGGAGGGTTCGCGCCGGCGCGCGACACGGTGATCGCCGCGGCCCGGGCGGCATAGTCCAGGATCTCCTCGAGCTGGCCGACCGAAAGCCCGCGCAGGGATTCCCGGTGCGCCGCCCCGACCAGCCCGCGGTCCACGAGCGTGGACAGCAGGGCCGCCATGAACGAGTCACCGGCCCCCACGGTGTCGGCGACATCGACGACCGGGGCCTGGGTCCGCGCCTCCCCGGCGGCGACCACGCCCCACGGGCCGCCGGAGCCGTAGGTGGCCACCACCATGGCCGGACCGAGTTCGAGCCAGGCGTGCGCGGTCTCCTCAACGCTGCGCTCGGGGTAGAGCCAGGCCAGATCGGAGTCACTGGCCCGCACCACATCGCTGAGGGCGACGAAGCGTTCGACGTCCTCGATCGCCTGGGAATGATTGGTGACGAAACTGGGCCGCACATTGGGGTCGTAGGAGATCGTCGCATGCGGTCGGGCTCGTTCGACGGCGGCCCTGACGGTTCCGGCCCCGGGCTCCAGGACGGTGGCGATCGAGCCGGTATGCAGCAGCTGGCTATCGGCCAGGACGTCGGAGGATGCCGGGTCGAAGGCCGACAGGTCCCAGACCATGTCGAATTCGTAGCTGGCCGCCCCGACCGGATCCAGGGTGCCGCGGGCGGTGGAGGTCGGCAACCCATCGGCGGGGAGGACCTCCTGCACGTCGTTGGAGCGCAGGTGCTCGTGGATCATGGCCCCGTATTCATCATCGCCGTAGCGTCCGACGAAGGACACGGGGTGGCCCAGCCGTGCGAGTCCCACCGCCACGTTCATCGGGCTGCCCCCGACATAGGCCTGGGGCGCGGCGATGCCGCCGGACAGCACGTCAACGAGGGCTTCGCCCATAACAGTCAGCACTACTCAACCTTACCTTTGCTCTCGGTGGATGCCTCAAGACGCCCCACCGGACGGTGTTCCCGTGCGCCGTCGCCTGACCCTGCTAGGCAGGAACGGCCAATTCGGCCAAGGCCACCAGACAAGCATCCCATGCCGGGGTCCCGGGGGTGATCATCGCCTGGTGGTCGCCGGTCGTGAAGACCATCCGCGCCGGATCGCCCTGGGCCCGTGCCGAGTCGGTATAGGCCCGCGACAGGGCCGAGGGGACATCCGCATCGGATTTTCCGTGCACGGCGATGACCGGGACCCCGATGGGCAGCATCCGTACCGGATCGGCCAGCTGCCACCGCCGCGGGTCCTCCTCCGAGGTGGCTCCCATGAGCTTCACGGCCGCCGAATGGCTGAGTTTGAGCCAATTCGCCATCCACAATTCCAGCACCCCCGCCTGGCTGACCACGCCATCGACCGTCACCGCCGGATCCGCTCCCGGCGCCCCGGCGGGCAGCTTATGCCGTCCGGCGGCCCAGGCCCCGAGATGGCCTCCGGCCGAATGGCCCAGGACGACGACGTGGCCCTGTTCCAGTCCCGCCGTGGCCAGCGCCGGGCCCAGCGCATCGATGCCGGCGGAAACATCCTCGAAGGTCCGGGGCCACCCCCCGGTATCAGGGCCCGTTTCTGCGCCCTCGGTGGTCCGCCGGTATTCCAGGTTCCAGACGACCCAGCCCCGCCGGACCAGGTCGGCGGCGAGGGGGTGCCCGAGCGACGCGTCGTAGGTATCGCGCCAGAATCCACCGTGGATGATGACGATGACCCCGGGCAGGCGCCTCTCCTCGGGCACATACAGTTCGGCATACTGGCTCGGATTCGGCCCGTAGTGGTGGACCGAATCCGGGGCGCGCCCGGCCGTCGCCGCGTCGTTGGCTGCCATGGCTCAGCGCCCCGGGAAGTCGGGGGTCTCCTTGGCCAGGAAGGCGGCCCGCCCGACGACCGAGTCCTCGGTCGCGAAGGCCTCACGGAAGCTGTCCACTTCCGCCTCCAGCCCTGCGGCCACGGGGAGGCCGTTGATCCGGTTCAGGGCCCGCTTGGTGTTGTCGACCGAGGTGGGGGCCTTGGCCGCGATTTCCTCCACGGTGGCCTTCGCGCCGGCCAGCAGGGCCTCGGCGTCGTCGAACACGGCGTTGGCCAGGCCGATCCGCAGGGCCTCGTCGACCTTGATCCGGCGTCCGGTGTAGATGAGTTCGCGGGCGTGGCCGAGGCCGACCCGCTGCTGCAGGCGCACCGAACCGCCGAACCCGGGGACCAGGCCCAGATTGACTTCCGGCTGCCCGAAGCTGGCGCGGGCCCCGGCGTAGATGAAATCGCAGGCCAGCGCGAGTTCGCACCCGCCGCCGAGGGCGAACCCGTTGACGGCGGCGATGACCGGAACGGGCAGGGCCTCGAGCCGGGTGGTCACCGTATGCATCTGCCGGGCGTAGGCCTCGGCGGCATCGGAGCTCATCGAGGTCATTTCACGGATGTCGGCCCCGGCGACGAAGGCCTTCTCGCCGGCCCCGGTGAGGATGATGCCGCGAATGGGCCATTGGGCGTCGATGCCCACGGCCGCGAGTTTTTCCGTCAAGGCCAAAAGGTCCTCGACCACTGCCGAGGCCAGGGCGTTCATGGCCTCCGGGCGGTTCACGGTCACCACCAGTGCGGAGCCGTCCGTTTCGAGAAGTAGCGTCTCGTAGCTACCGAAATCCATGTGTGCTTCCTTCCGGGTCGTCATTGACCGGCGCGGGGCGCCAGTCCCCCCAGCATGTCAGAGTCGCGGCGGGTGCTGGCTGAACTTGCGGAATTGGTTCAGCGAGGTCAGCGCAATGTACCAAAGCCTACGGGGATGACGTTCGGCGCGGTAGAGCAACGGATTGGCGACCCGGCGGGCGCGCATCAGTTCGCGGGCCTTCTCCCCCACGGGTCCGCGCAGGTGTCTGCGCAGCAAGGCCAGCGGCAACACCGTGGACAGCACCTGGGCATCGGCGACCAGCGGGGCGGCGTCGGGGTCCGCGGCGGGCAGCTCCCCGTCGTCGTACTCCGCCCCGAGGTACTCGCGGACGTAGAAGCGGGCGGCGTTGTGGCCCGCAGCAGTCATGTAGTAATGGTTGCGTCCCAGCCGCGGATTCAGTTCGAAGAATTTCACCAGCCCGTCCCGCGGGTCCAGTTTGGCGTCGAACATGGAGAATCCGGTCCATCCGAGGTGCTCGAGGATGCGGCGGCCCTGATCGATGAACTCGGCGTTGACGGCGGTGACGATACCCGCCGAATTGCCCAGCACCAAGGGGGCGTGTTCCTCCACGACGACTTCCCCGTAGGCGGCGAAGCGGACGCGGGCGTCCCGGTCGGAGTAGAAAGTGCATAGGCGCATGTTCGTGTCGCCGCCTCCGATGAGTTCCTGGAGGATGAAGGGGCTGGTGTAGCCCGAAGCCCGGATGCGCGCCAGCAGGTCATCGAGTTCCCCGCGGGTGGCCAGGGTGTGGACTTTCTGCTTGCCGGCGAACTTGGCGTGCACCCAGGCACTGCTGTCGGCGGGCTTGCCGATGAGCGGGAACGGCAGATCGGCGGGCAGGGGTTGCGGGGCGACGGGATCGTAGGCGATGGTCCGCGGATGCGGGATGCCCAGTTCGGCGCACAGGGCATAGAAGTTCTGTTTCAGCGCCGCCCGTTCGATGGTCGCCGACTCCGGGTACGGAATCGTGTACCAGGGCTCGAGTTCTGCGCGATGGTCGGTGATGATCCCGATATGCAGGTCCAGCGAACCACAGAGCAGCAGGGGCCGGGGGCGCGCCCCGTCCGCGGTGAGGTCACGGGCCACCTGCAGGAGGTGTTCGACGACGCGGGCCCCGTCGGTCATGCTTCCCGCCGGGCGGATATCGATGGCGACGGAGTGCTGGAGCACCCCGTTCTCGCCCGCAGGAACCGCCACGCTGACCGCCCCGTAGGCCTCGTGGAACTCGCGGGCCAGCGAATAGGTGCCGATGTCCCCGCCGAGGATGACCGGGACGAACGGCTGTGAATCCAAAATACGCATGGGCTCCAATCTATCCGGATCAGTCCCCCGCTCCGAACCGGTGCCACTGCCACTAGGCAAAACACGTGACCTACAGCACAATGGCCAGAAGCAGCCATCCGCGGTTCCACGGCAGGGAAGGCAGGTTCCATGGGGTTCCTCGATAGATCGCATTCCATCGCTCCACCGGGGTTCAACCGGTGGCTCATCCCGCCGGCGGCATTGGCGGTGCACCTGTGCATCGGGCAGGCCTACGCGACCAGTGTCTACAAGACCGCGCTGATCGGACATTTCGAGGCCTCGCAAACGGCCATCGGGGTGATCTTCTCCATCGCCATCGTGATGCTGGGGCTCTCCGCAGCCGTCATGGGCACCTGGGTCGAACGGTCCGGACCGCGTAAATCGATGTTCGTTGCCGCCACCTTCTGGGCCGCAGGATTCCTGCTCGGGGCGCTGGGGATCTTCTCCGGACAGCTCTGGCTGGTCTACCTCGGCTATGGGGTATTCGGCGGTATCGGCCTGGGCATCGGCTACATCTCGCCCGTTTCCACCTTGATCAAATGGTTCCCCGACCGCCCGGGCATGGCCACCGGCATGGCGATCATGGGGTTCGGCGGTGGAGCACTCATCGCCTCACCGCTGTCCACCCAACTACTCAAAGCCTTCGATCCCGCCTCGGGGACCGAAGGATGGGTGGCCAGCGGCGACGCCGTGGGGCGGCTGTTCGTCACCCTTGGCCTCGTGTACTTCCTGGTCATGATGTACGGGGTGTTCAGCATCCGCGTGCCGGCCGACGGCTGGCGACCCAACGGTTGGGACCCGTCACGGGTGAAGCACTCGCAACTGGTCACCACCAACCATGTCTCGGCGGCCAACTCCATCAAGACCCGCCAGTTCTGGCTGATCTGGACGGCATTGTTCCTCAACGTCACGGCGGGCATCGGAATCCTCGAGCAGGCCTCACCGATGATCCAGGACTTCTTCCGGGCCGGGAACGGCATCTCGGCGGTCTCCGCGGGGGTGGCCGGGGGCTTCGTGGGTTTGCTCTCCATCGGCAACATGGCGGGACGTTTCCTCTGGTCGAGCACCTCGGATGTCATCGGCCGCAAGAACATCTACATGATCTATCTGGGTGTCGGCGCGGTGCTGTATGTCATCCTGGCGTTCTTCGGAGGATCGAGCACCCTGCTCTTCATTCTGTTGGCCTTCGTGATCATCAGCTTCTACGGGGGCGGATTCTCCACGGCCCCCGCCTACCTGAAGGACCTCTTCGGCACCTTCCAGGTCGGGGCGATCCACGGACGCCTGCTCACCGCGTGGTCGGCAGCAGGGATCGCCGGCCCGTTGATCGTCAACGGCCTGCTGGATGCCCAGGGCAAACCGGGCACGATGAATGCCCACAACTACCTGCCGGTGCTGCTGACCATGGTGGTCCTGCTCGTCATCGGATTCGTCGCCGCCGCACTCATCCGTCCAGTCGACCCGACGTTCCATGAACCGGAACGCGAAACCGCCAGCACCACCGCCGAGGAGGCCCCGTGAGCACCACAGGATCCAGCACCCCCGAGGACATTCCGGTCAACGTCGCCCCGGCCCGATTGGTCTTCGGGTGGATGCTGGTCGGTGTCCCGCTGCTCTACGGTGTGGTCACCACGCTTTCCCGCGTGGGCCAGCTGTTCCAGTAGCCCCGGGGACCGAACGCTCAGTCGGGCAGTTGCCCGTCGTGCAACCGGTCCTCCAGGGCAGCACGGACCTCGTCGACCAGGACCTGCATGTGACGTTCGGCGCCGGGCCCGTCGGCCGCGGCCACCGCGGCCGCCACGGCCTCATGTTCGGCCAGGGCTTTTTCCCGCGGGTGGAAGGGCATCATGCCTTGATGGGTCCGCCCCGACAACACCTCGGCAACGACCCCGTCGAGTTCAGCGAACATCGAGTTGCCGCTGGCGCGCAGCAGCAGGGCATGGAAGGCGATATCCACCGCGAGGAAGCCTTCCAGGTCACCCTCCTCCCCCAACCGGCGCAGCTGCGCCGCCAGGGACACGATCTCCTCGCGGGCCTGGGACGGGGCACGCCGCGCGGCTCCGGCGGCGGCCAGGGGTTCGACGGCGACCCGCAGCTCCGTGAGCTCGGTGAATTGCCGTTCCCGGCCCGGCCCCGACAGGCGCCAGCGGATGACACGGCGGTCATAGGCGTTCCAGAACCGCGATTCCTGGACGACGAGGCCGATCCGTCGTTTCGCATAGACCAATCGCAGTGACTCCAGGACCCGCATGCAATCGCGCATCACGGTGCGGGAGACCCCGAAACGCGATTGCAGGGCATCGAGGGTCAACCGGTCCCCGGGGGCCAGCACGCCATCGACGATTTCCCGCCCCAGGGTTTCGACAATCGGTTCCTGGAGCACGGTCGCTCCGGAGGGGATCTGCATGGTCATCATCCTATGACGCCCGGTCACATCACGGTTACCGGGGACACTATCCACGTCCGGGCATAAGGTGTTATCTTTTATTCAGCCGGTCCGCCGGGCCCAGGCCAACGACGTCCTTCCAGGAGTAGACATGCCGCTTCAGGCACCCCAACCGCCTCCCACCCATCTGGTGGTGATGGGCGTATCCGCTTCCGGCAAGACCACGCTGGCCAGCCTGCTCGCCGACCGCCTCGGCTGGCCCATGGCCGAAGCCGATGACTTCCATCCGGCCACCAATGTCGCCAAGATGGCCTCCGGCACCCCCCTGACCGACGACGATCGCTGGCCCTGGTTGGCAGTGCTGCGCGACTGGATGGACCACACCCCGGGTCCAGGGACCGTGATGACCTGTTCGGCCCTGAAACGCAGCTACCGGGACCTGCTGCGCGAGGCCGACGGCGTCGTGCGTTTCGTGCACGTCGTGGTCGATCCCGACATCCTGGCCGAACGCATCCGGGAACGAACCGGGCATTTCATGCCCGGGACCCTCCTGCCCAGCCAACTGAACACCCTTGAACCCCTCGAATCCGACGAGGACGGCTTCACCCTGGCCAACGACAGCAGCGCCGAGGACCTCCTGGCCCGGGCCCTGTCCTCGTTGGACCTGGACCCGAAGAACCCGACCGAGCAATAGAACCCCACCCCGACCGGAGAACCCATGACCCTCGAGAACTGGACCCAGACCCTGGGTGCGGGACCATTGCTCGGCATTGCCGCCGGCGCGATCGTCGTTCTGCTCCTGCTCATCATCCAACTACGGATGCACGCCTTCGTCGCCCTGATCCTGATCAGCCTGCTGACCGCCTTCGCGACCGGCATCCCCGCCGGCAGCGTCGTCTCGGTGCTGACCGACGGATTCGGCTCCACACTGGCCTCTGTGGCCCTGCTGGTGGGACTGGGCGCCATGCTCGGACGCATCGTGGAGATGTCGGGCGGGGCCAAGGTCCTCGCCGACGTCCTGATCCGCAAATTCGGTGAGAAGCGCGCCCCGCTGGCCCTGGGCGTGGCCTCGCTGCTCTTCGGGTTCCCCATCTTCTTCGACGCCGGACTGGTCGTGATGCTCCCGGTGGTCTTCGCCGTCGGGCGACGCCTGGGTGGCGGCGTATTGCTCTACGGCCTGCCCGCCGCCGGTGCCTTCTCGGTCATGCACGTCTTCGTACCACCGCACCCGGGCCCGGTGGCGGCCGCCGAATTCTTCGACGCCAATGTCGGATTCGTCCTGCTCATCGGGCTCATCGTCGCCCTGCCGACCTGGTACCTGGCCAGCTACCTGTACGGCAAGTGGGCCGGACGCCGATGGGAACTGCCGATCCCGAGCCTGTTGGGCGAAGCCGATGCCGAGCACGAGTCGAACCCGCCGGCCTTCGGCACGGTCATCTCCGTGCTGTTGCTGCCCCTGGTGCTGATCTTCATGAACACCGGGCTGAACACCCTGGCTTCGGCCCAGGTCCTGCCCGAGGCAGCCCAGGACGCCGCATGGTTCCAGCTGCTGCGCGCGGTCGGCGAAACGCCGGTGGCGCTGCTGATCTCCCTGCTGGTGGCCTCCCTCGTGCTGGGCATGCGTCGGGGCATGAGCAAGAACGCCATCGAACAGGTCATGGAGAAGGCCCTGGGCCCGGTCTGCTCGGTCATCCTCATCACCGGTGCCGGTGGCATGTTCGGCGGCGTCCTGCGCGCCTCGGGCATCGGCGAGGCCCTGTCCGACGTGCTGGGCGATCTGGGGGTGCCATTGATCCTGGCCGGCTTCCTCATCTCGGGCATCCTGCGCGTGGCCCAGGGATCCGCGACGGTGGCCTTGACCACCGCCGCCGCACTGCTGGCCCCCGCCGTGGCGGTCGCCGGCCTGAACGACATCCAGTTGGCGACCATGGTGGTGGCCGTGGCCGCCGGCTCGGTGATCATCTCCCATGTGAACGACTCGGGCTTCTGGCTGGTTGGACGGTTCTTCGACATGGACGTCAAGACGACCCTGAAGACCTGGACCGTGTTGGAGACACTGATCGGCGTGGTCGGGTTTGCTTTCGCGGCAGTGATCTTCGGCTTCGCTTCACTCGGGTAGCGCGGCAGGTCCACCGGCCATCCCGGCCACTCCGCCGGGATGGCCGGACCCGAGGTGCTAGCGACGCCCCCGGGCCGGGCCGCCGCGGCGCTTGCCGCCGGAGGATTTCCCGCCGGGACCTCCACCTTTCTTCCCGCTTCCGGGTCGCGGCGCACCCGCGGCGGACTGGTCGCCGCGCTGCCGGCGTCGCTGGGCTTGGGCGGCCGCGGAACGTTCCCGCTCCTGCACCGAGGGCTGCCGGGAGGAATTGGCCCTACGTCCACGGACGATGCCGATGAACTCCTCCACGCGGGGGTCCTCCGGCTCATCACCGACAGGCTTGAGCCAGGCGACCCCGATCCGGGTGGACGGGGCCCCCGTCACGATCTTCTGCACGACGTCCTTGCGCCGGTACAGGCGTCCGACGGATTGGGGGACGATCACCAAGCCGGTCCCGGCACCGACGACCTCCAGGGCCATCGCCGTTCCCCCGACCCGTGGCGGATAGTCGGCCAGGTCCAACCAGGTCTCCTCGGCCAGCTCCTCCAACGGCACCTCGTCGTCGTACAACTCCAAGGCATGTTCACGCGGGGCACACACCACGGGCAGCTCCTCGTAGAGCGGGATGACGTGGGTCATCCCGTCCGCGGGGTTCACTCCGTCGGGGAACCTCATGAACACCAGGTCCGCGTCACCGGTGGCCAGCAGCCCCCGCGGATCGTCCCCGATGTCATGCATCGTCGCCTGGACCGGAACCCCGGGTTGACGCTCCCGCCAACGATCCAGCCACTTATCCGGGGTCACGCCCGGCACGAACGCAATTCTCAGTTCAGCCACGACCGCTAGCCTACCGGCACCCTCCGCGCCCGGTAGGCTGGGACCATGACCCAGAAATCCTCGCAGAGCATGAAACCGGCCACTGCCGCCAAGAAGCTTGGTGTGTATCTTCCCGCCACGCCTGCCGAGTTCCAGGATGGTCCCCTCACCCGGGACGCCCTGGACGACATGATGAATGAACCGCCCGAATGGCTGGTCGAGTTGCGTCGGACCGGACCGCACCCGCGCCCGGTCATCGCCCGCAAACTCAACGTCAGCATCTCCGGGCTCGCCCGGGGCGGCATCGACGAAGCACTGACCACCGCGCAGATCGACGAATTGCTGGCCGACCGGCCCGAATGGCTGCAGGCCGAGCGCACCAACATGGCCGAGGTCCGCGCCGAAGAAGCCCGCATCAAGGAAGCCGACGCCCGCAAGGCGGCGGCACGCGAGACCCCGGGCAGCTGACCGGACCCATCGTCGTGGTCGACCCTTAACAAAAAGCGGCGCCCATCCCCAGAGGGGGAGGGCGCCGTTTTCGGGCGAACCAGACGGTGCCTAGTTGGCGGTCTTCACGATGTAGACATCGCACGGGGCGTTCAGGGCCACACTGGAGGCCACGCTTCCGAGCACTCGCCCCAGGCCCTTCATCCCGACGTTGCCCACGACGATGAGCTGGGCTCCCAGCCTGCTGGCTTCCTCCACGAGGGCATCCTGCGGCTTGCCCTTGACGGCGGAGGCCTTGATCGTGGCCCCCGGGACCAGTTCACGCAGCTTGGTGGCGGACTTCTCCGCCAGCTTCTGTGCCTGTTCCGCGTCGTCGAGGATCCACGTATCACTGCCGATCTGGACGACTTCGGTGTTGTCCTTGGTGTGGGCGGTGATCACCACGAGGTTCGCGCCCAGGCCGGCCGCAACGGTCGCAGCACGCGTGGCCGCCTTATTCGCGGTCTCGCTGCCGTCGACACCGACGATGACTGTTCCTGACATGTGTTTCCTCCCTGTCTGGTGTGACGCCGTTGGCGCCGACACCCCTTGGTCCTGCTTGGTCTACTTGGTCTTCTGCCGCAGGAAACCAACGGCCCGTTCCCAAGCCAATCGTGCCGCTTCCGGACGATAGTTCCCCTGGGGGTCCTCATCATTATGGAACGCGTGAGGCGCTTCATAGTAGTGGAATGTGACTTCGGACTCGGATTCGGCGCGGAGCTGCTCTTCCTGCTCCTTGGCCTGCTCCACCGGGAAGAGCCCGTCCTCGGTCGCATAATGTCCCTGGACGGCCGCCTTCACGCCGGTGAACGACTCGGGCACCGCCTGGCCCACGCCGTAGAACGGGACGGCCGCAGCGATCCGTTCCCCCTGTTGCGCCGCGAGCGCCAACACGAAGCCACCACCCATGCAGAAGCCGATGGCCGAGACCTTCTCACTGGTGACCTTCTCCAACCCCGACAGGTAGTCGACGGCCCCGGCCAGCAACCGGGCGCCCTCGGCCTCGGGCAGCTTTTGCATCATCTCCCCGGCTTCGGCACCGTCGTGGGTGATCCAGCCTCCATACAGATCGGGGGCGAGGGCGACGAAACCCTCGGCTGCCAGACGATCCGCGACGTCGCGAACATGACCCGTCAGGCCCCACCATTCCTGGATGACGATGACCCCCGGTCCGCTCCCCGAAGCGGGCTCGGCCAGATAGCCATGGGCGTCCTGCCCGTTGGAAGGGAACGCGACATTCTGATGAGCTGACGGTTCAGCCACGGATGCACTCCTGCTCGTCGACGATCTGGTTCGCTTTCCCAGTCTATGCAGATCATGCCTCCGGGTCTCCTCCCCGGGCGTACAAGTCCAGGCCCCGGTGGTCCCCTCCACGAAAAATGTCCTCCTCCCGGGATTCCGGGAGGAGGACATTTCATCCAAACTCGTGCGCGAGGGGGGACTTGAACCCCCACGCCCTTGCGGGCACTGGCACCTGAAGCCAGCGCGTCTGCCTATTCCGCCACTCGCGCAAGTTACTGTTTCGGGTTTCCCCTGAACAGCGAGAACAATCATAACCATGCTGCCGGGGCATCACCTAATCGGGTCCCATGGTGTGATGAGCCGCACCCCGGGGAACCAAATACCCCGAAAATCTCGTTGCGTTATGGAAGAGAGGCCTGCACCGTCGGACGTTTCGGTGGCATGACAAGTAGTATCGGAATGGCACAGGCCTCAGGGCCGGCTGTTTCGTCACGCGCCGTGGCCGGAGCGGCGTACAGGACAACCGACTTCGAGAGGAGCAGCGCCCATGGGTTTGGTCGACAATGTCGAGCGCGGTCTCGAAAAGCTGGTGAGCACCGTCTTCCGGGGATCGGGCTCCTCCGAGGTTCAGCCGGTCGAGATCGCCAGCCAACTTCGCAACGAGATGGACAACCGGACGCTGACCTTGTCCCAGGGCCGCACCCTGGCCCCCAACTCCTTCAAGGTCAGGCTGGGGGCGGCCGATTTCGAACGCGCCAAGCAGTGGGGCGCCACCCTGGCCGAGGAACTCTGCGATGCCGCCGTCAAGCACGCACGCTCGCAGCAGTACACGTTGCAGGGCCCGGTCACCGTCTCCTTCCACCGTGACGACGACACCAAATCCGGCAGCTTCTCCATCGACGCCACGATGGACAAGACGACCGCCCCCGCCGCGGCCTCCGCCCCGCCACCGGCTCCGAGCGCTCCACCACGTCCACCGCCGAGCAAGCAGGCCGTACTGGACATCAATGGCCAGCGCTATGGGCTGCATGCCGATTCCGTGGTGCTCGGCCGCTCCGCCGACGCCGACATCCCGGTCGAGGACCCCGGGGTCTCGCGCCGCCATATCGAAGTCGTTCGTGAGGGTTCCCGGGCGTGGGCCGTGGATCTGGGGTCCACCAATGGCAGCTACGTCAATGGCCAACGGGTCGTCGACCGCGAGGAACTCTTCGATGGCTCCATCATTGCCATGGGGCGCACCCGCATCACGTACCGGCTGGTCCCCCGATCGAGTGGAGACAGCGCATGAGCGACCTCTTCCTGACCGCCCTACGCCTCGGGTTCCTGATCCTGTTGTGGATCCTGATCATGAGCATCATCGCCGCGCTGCGTCGGGACTTGTCCATCGGCAAGCGGGCGAAGACCGGCGAGCCGACGGCACGCGAGGTCCGTAAGAACCCCGAACTGGCGCCCGAACCGGCGCCACCGGCCAAGAAGGCGGCACGAACCCTGGCCATCCTGGAAGGACCACTCAGCGGGACGAGCCTGGATCTGGCGGCCAGCCCCATCCTGCTGGGGCGGGCCCAGGAGGCCACACTCGTCCTCGAGGACGATTACGCCTCCGGGCGACATGCCCGATTATTCCCGCAGGGCAGCCGTTGGTTCATCGAGGACCTCGGCTCGACGAACGGCACCTATCTGGGGGAGAACCAGTTGACCCGAGCCCAGCCGGTGGAGATCGGCCAGCCCATCCGGATCGGCAAGACCGTCATGGAGTTGAGGCCGTAGTATGGCGCTCACGTTGCGGTTCGCAGCGCGGTCGGATGTGGGGTTGGTCCGCGCCAAGAACGACGACTCCGGCTATGCCGGCCGCTATCTGGCGGTCGTGGCCGACGGCATGGGCGGACATGTCGGCGGGGACGTCGCCTCGGCATCGACCGTGCTGGATCTGGTGCATCTGGACCAGGACCGGACGGTCGACGTGGAAACGGTGCTGCCGGACGAGATCCAGACCGCCAATTCGATCCTCAACGAACTGGTCAGCGCGAACCCGAAGCTCTCCGGGATGGGCACCACCGTCACGGCCCTGCTGCTGACCGGGGACCGCTTCCAATACGCCCATATCGGCGATTCCCGCGCCTACCGGCTCAAGGATGATGTCTTCGAACAGGTCAGCAAGGACCATACGTTCGTCCAACGGCTCGTGGACGAGGGCCGCATACGCCCCGAGGAAGCCGAGCACCACCCGCATAAGAACGTGTTGATGCGGGTCCTGGGCGACTCCGATGCGAGTCCCGAGCTGGATATCGACCAGTTCCCCATCGCCCCGGGGGAGCGCTGGCTCCTATGCTCCGACGGCCTCAATGCCGTCGTGCCCGACGACATCACCGAGCGCATCGTGCGGACCGCCGGTTCGTTGCAACAGACCGTCGACGCATTGGTCGAGGTCACCCTCCAGCATGGCTCCCCCGACAACGTCACCATCGTGATGGTCGAAGTCGCTGAGAATGCCGACGACGACGCCCCGGGGGTTGACCCCGGTCTCGAACCCGCCCCGGATACCGGCCAACTCCAGGTCGCCCAGCAAGGCGATCTCGGGGCCAGCGCAGCCGTCATCCGCCACGAGATGTCCATTCGCCCCCATGCCCTAGTCGGCGCGGCCGCCCTGGCCACCCAGACCGGACAAATCCCGATGGTCACCCAACGGTCGGCGGAGAAGCGGGCCGCCGCGATCCTGACCCATAAGGCTTCCGAGCCCGACGAGGTGCCGGAGGACCGCGAATTCGATCCCATGCGTCGCCCGCTGAACCGGGGGTGGCTCATCCCGACCTTCCTGACCCTGATGGGACTGATCCTGGTTTCCGTCTTGTGGTTCGGGTTCGCCTGGACCCAAACGCAGTACTACGTGGCCGATCACGACGGCAAGGTGGCCATCTACAACGGCGTGTCACAGGATCTGGGTCCCATCAAGCTCTCCCATGTCGACACCGTGACGCATATACCCACGCAGGCCCTGCCCTCCTACACGCAACAGAGGTTGCGCAACTCCTTGGCGGCCCGCGATCTCGCCCATGCCCAGGACATCGTGACCGAACTGGTCATCAGCGCCAAACAGGCCTGTCCGGTCGTGGTACCGGCCGATCCGCAGTCCGCCGACTCGCCGCCGGGCTTGCCCAATTATTGTCAGGAGGTGACACCGTGAGCGAAACCCCGGAACTAGAGACCGCGCCCATCCCACGGCGCAATACCGAACTGGTGTTGCTGATCCTGGCCCTGGCCGTCGCGGTGGGTGCCAACTACCTGGTCAGCTTGAGCAACACGGATGGTTTCGACGAAGGGTTCATCACCCAAGGAGCCGTCCTGGCCGGCATGGCCCTGGTCATGCATATCGTGCTGAGGATCTGGGCGAAGTATGCCGATCCGATCATTCTTCCCTGCGTGGTGGCGCTCAACGGGATAGGGATCGCGATGATCCACCGGCTGGATCTGGCCAACAACGACGATGCGGCGACCCGCCAACTGTTGTGGACCGGCCTTGCCATGGCCGCTGCCATCGCCACGCTATGGCTGGTTCGCGACCACCGCATCCTGCGCAAGGCCCCCTACACGTTCCTGGTCATCAGTGCCCTCCTGCTGCTCCTGCCACTCGTGCCGGGCCTGGGCAAGGTCATCAACGGCGCCCGCATCTGGATCTTCATCGGGCCCCTTTCCTTCCAGCCCGGTGAGCTGGCCAAGATCACCCTGGCGCTCTTCTTCGCCGGTTACCTCTCGACCCACCGGGACCTGATCCTGCTGGCCGGCCGCAAGATCGGTCCCCTGCAGCTCCCCCGGGCGAGGGACCTCGGCCCCATGATCGTCGCCTGGCTGCTCAGCATCGGCGTGCTGGTGATGCAGAGCGACCTCGGTTCATCCATCCTGTTCTTCGGCCTGTTCATGGTCATGATCTACGTCGCGACCGGGCGTATCAGCTGGATCATCATCGGATTGGTCATGGTGGTCGTCGCCGGGTTCTTTGCCGCGCAATTCATGTCGCACGTCGCCTTGCGACTGAATTCCTGGCTCCACGCCTTCGACCCCTCCGTCTACGACCAGCAGTACGGCGGGAGCCGGCAAATCGTCCAAGGCCTCTTCGGGCTCTCCAACGGCGGACTGTTCGGTACCGGCCTGGGCAATGGACGACCCGACTTCGTCCCCCTGGCCAACTCCGACATGATCATCGCCGCCCTGGGTGAGGAACTGGGTCTCATCGGCCTGGTGGCCATCATCCTGCTGTTCGTCATCCTCATCAGCCGTGGAATCCGCGCCGCCCTCGGCAGCCGGGACGCCTTCGGCAAACTGCTCGCCGCCGGCCTCTCCTTCACCATCGGCCTACAGTGCTTCGTCCTGATGGGAGGGGTGACTCTGTTGATTCCATTGACGGGGCTGACCACGCCCTTCATGTCGGCGGGCGGGTCCTCCCTGCTCTCCAACTGGATCATCGTCGCCCTATTGCTCCTAGTCTCCCATAATTCCCGGAGACCAGCCCTCACGGGACCGCTCAACGAGCGGGACATGGCCGCGGCCGGACCAGACATCAGCGCGAAGGCGAAGGCCCGCGAAGAGGAAGACGCCCGGCGCCGCGCCAAGAAGGCACAAGCCAAGGTAGCCACGCCACCGCGAAAGGGGGACACCGCATGAACACCGCCATACGCCACGTGTGGATCGCCATCGTCTGCCTCTTCGTCCTGATCTTCGGCGCCCTGAGCTACATCCAGTTCTTCGCGGTCAAGGACCTCAACGCCAATCCGCTCAACACCCGGCAGCTGTACAAGAACTTCGATCTGGCCCGTGGTGCCTTGCTGGTCGACGGAACACCGATCGCCGAATCCGTCGCCTCCGATGACCAATTCGACTACCAACGCGTGTACCACGACCCGAAACTGTATGCGCACCTGACCGGCTTCTACTCGCTGACCTACGGTGCCAACCACCTCGAAGGCGTCATGAACGACGAGCTCAACGGGCAGAGCGACTCGCAGTTCTACAACCGCATGGTCAACTTGTTGACCGGTCAATCCACCGAGGGTGCCTCCGTGGAGCTCACCATCGACCCGGCTCTCCAGAAGACGGCCTATAATCTGATCCCCGACGGACAGCAGGGGACCATCATCGTCTCCGAACCGAGTACGGGAAACATCCTGGCCATGGTGTCCAAGCCCAGCTATGACACCAACCTCCTGGCCGTGCATAGCGGGAAGATCGCCTCGAAGAACATGGCGGACATCCTCGAGACGAACGGACTGAGCCCGAACATCAACCCGGCCATCAACAATCTGATCTCACCGGGTTCCACCTTCAAGATCCTCGACCTGGTCGCGGGCCTGGAATCGGGGAAGTACGACCTTGATTCGGTCTACGACAATCCGACGTCGATCACTCTGCCGGGCACTTCGACGAAGGTGAACAACTTCGACCAGGGCATCTGCGCGAACCAGAACCGGGCCAAGCTCGAATTCATCGTGGCCCAGAGTTGCAACACGCCATTCGTGGCCATGAGCGAGGCGGTCGGGCAGGACGCCTTGCGCGACGTCACCGAACGTTTCGGTTTCGGCCAGCAACTGGAGATCCCGCA
The DNA here is from genome assembly GCF_058137995.1 of Arthrobacter sp. AOP36-F1-5. Classification (NCBI taxonomy): domain Bacteria; kingdom Bacillati; phylum Actinomycetota; class Actinomycetes; order Micrococcales; family Micrococcaceae; genus Arthrobacter; species Arthrobacter sp. AOP36-F1-5. The sequence goes on along the minus strand of NZ_CM176892.1, from coordinate 3,477,119 downwards.
ACGCGTGACCCCCAGCCAATTCCCGAGCGATCTCACTCCGGACCAGTTGGGCCTGTCCTCGATCGGACAGTTCGACGTCAAGACCACGCCCCTGCAGATGAACATGGTCGCCATGGGCATCGCCAATGACGGGGTCATCATGAAGCCGAACCTGATCAAACGGGTCACCGCTCCGGATCTGAGCGTGCTGGAAGAACCGAAGCCCGAGGAATTCAGTACGGCAACGACCAAGAAGGTGGCCAACCAGGTGACCGAATTGATGCGCGCACCACTCAAGGGCGGGACGGCCTACACGGCAGACATCCCCGGGCTGGACATCGCGGCGAAGACCGGCACGGCGCAACTCGGAGATGGGACCAAACGCGTCAATTCGTGGATCACCGGCTTCGCCCCGGCGGATGACCCGGAGGTCGCTGTCACCATTGTCATAGAAAAGACCGACTACGAGACCGGCCACAACCTGACCAGTCCAAACCTGAAGAAGATGCTAGAGGCGGTGTTCAATAAGTGAGGCCTACATCGGGTATCACCCTGGGCGGTCGGTTCCAACTGACCGAGCGGATAGCCATCGGCGGAATGGGGGAGGTCTGGAAGGCGCGCGATGAGATCCTTGGCCGGATCGTCGCCATCAAGATCCTCAAGGAGGAATACACCGGCGACCCCGGCTTCCTGCAGCGTTTCCGCGCCGAGGCACGCCATACGGCATTGTTGAACCACGTAGGCATCGCCAACGTGTTCGACTACGGCGAGGAAGGCGGTTCGGCCTACCTGGTCATGGAGCTGGTCCCCGGCCAGCCGCTGTCCGCCATCATCGAACGCGAACGGGTCCTGTCCCCCGACAGGACCATGTCCATCATCGCCCAAACCGCCCGCGCCCTCGCCGCGGCCCATGCACAGGGCCTGGTCCACCGGGATGTGAAGCCGGGCAACCTGCTCATCCTGCCCGATGGTCGGGTGAAGATCACCGACTTCGGCATTGCACGCATCGCCGACCAGGTCCCCCTGACCGCGACCGGGCAGGTCATGGGCACCGCCCAGTATCTTGCCCCCGAACAGGCCACCGGGCAGCAGGCCAGCGGGTCTTCGGACATCTACTCCCTCGGAGTCATCGGCTACGAGTGCCTGGCCGGTCGTCGACCGTTCACCGGCGAATCACAGATCGCCATTGCGCTGGCCCAGGTCAACGACAACCCTCCGGCACTCGATGAATCCATCCCGGCCAAATATCGGGCTTTGATCATGTCGATGCTGGCCAAGAGTCCGGCGGAACGACCGGAGACCGCCACGAAGCTGGCGGAGGCGGCCGACGCCATCCGGGCCGACAACCTCGAGGCGGCCCAAACCGCCGTCCCGGGCATCATCCCGTTCCTGGGAACCGGCGGTGGCGACGCCACGCAGGCCATCAACGTGGGAGATGCTCCCACCCAGGCCAACCCGCAGACACCAGAGGCGGGTTCGGGGACCCCGAGCACCAGTGCCTTGCCCATGGTCTCCGACCAGACCACCCGCGGTCCGCAGGCCAGCAAGGAGTACGACGACGCTGACGCCACTCGCGTCCAGGGTGCCGCCGCCGCCGCGGGCGCCGGGGCCGGGTCCGGCAACGACGACCAGGATTTCAATTCGGTCCTCGGCGCCAGCAAGGATTGGGATCCCGATGACGAGGACGGCGCCGCAGCTGGTGCCGGGGCCGGCGCCGGCGGAGCCTCAGGCGGTTCCGGGACCCCTCCGCGGAAAAAGCGGAACCCCTGGATCTGGCCCCTGATCGTGATCGTGGTCCTGGCCTTGCTCGCGGTGTGGCTCGTGCCCATGTTCACCGGTGACAAGACCGGCAACGAGTCTCCGGCATCAAGCGCGCAGTCCTCGCAGAAGACCGTCAAGGTCGATGCTGACGACTACCTCGGCATGGACGTCGACAAGGCCTCGGCCGAATTGAAGGACCTGGGCCTGGAGGTGTCGACGAAGGAGAAGGAAGCCAGCGATCCGGAGAATTCGGTCGTTGCCGTTTCCCCCACCGGTACCGTCAAGGTCGGCACCGTGATCGAGCTGAGCTACGCCGTGCCGCTGCCGGTGGAAAACACGCCTCCGCCTCCGCCGGTGCAAGAGACCAAGACCAAGGCCCCCGCGCCGACCAGGAAGTCCACGCCGGCTCCGAGCAGCAAATCCTCGAAGCCCTCCAGCAGCAAGGCCAGTAGCTCCGCACCTGCCCCGCCGACGCAGGCCCCCACCACCTCGGAACAGACCGAACCTCCCAAGGAAACGGCACCGTCCAAGGCCCCGGTCACGGAGCCTCCAGCAACCAAGCCGACGGATTCGAAAAACCCTGACGCTGCCAAGGACGACAAGGGGTCAAATGGAAATTTCAAGCAGGCCGCCCCGACCGGCGCGGGCAACTAACGCTGAGGCGTGCAGAGGAAATGTGTGACTGAACCCCGAATCCTGAACGCCCGCTATGAAGTCGGCGACCTCATTGGTCGCGGCGGCATGGCGGATGTTTACCATGCCCGCGACCTCCGGCTCGGGCGCGAGGTCGCGATCAAGCTGCTGCGTCGCGACCTGGCCCGCGATCCGGTGTTCCAGACCCGCTTCCGCCGGGAGGCCCAGGCCGTCGCCGGGTTGAACCATCCAGCCATCGTCTCCGTGTACGACACCGGCGAAGAGGATGTTGATGCTTCGGGGGACCACGTCACCAAGCTGCCGTACATCGTCATGGAGTATGTCCGGGGGAAGACCCTGCGTGATCTGTCCAAGGCCGGGGAATTGAATCCCCAGTCCTCGGTCAGGTACACGCTCGGCGTCCTGTCGGCCCTGGAATACAGCCACCGCATGGGCATCGTCCACCGGGACATCAAGCCCTCCAATGTGATGGTCACCGGCGACGACGCCGTAAAGGTCATGGATTTTGGTATCGCCCGCGCCATGTCCGATTCCTCGGCCACCATGACCCAGACGCAAGTCGTGGTGGGGACGGCCCAGTATTTCTCCCCCGAACAGGCCCGCGGGGAAACCGTCGATGCCCGCAGCGACCTGTATTCGGCAGGCTGCCTCCTCTATGAGCTGCTCACCGGCAGGCCACCCTTCACGGGCGACAGTCCCGTCTCCGTGGCCTTCCAGCATGTGAGTGAAAAGCCGGTCGCCGCCAGCGTCCACAACCCCGAAATCAGCCCTCGGATCGACGAGGTCATCTCCACGGCACTGACGAAGGACCGGGACGACCGCTATCAGGATGCCGCGGCTTTCGCTGCCGCGTTGCGCGCGGCCCAGGACGACCGCCCCGTTCCGAAGGATCTGGGCGATGCCACCCAGGCCCTGGCCGTCATGCCTATGTCGACCCAGGCGATGCTGACCACCGAACCACCCACGCAGGCCCTCGCTTCCGGGCCCCCCGGGAACGAGGGCAGGGAACGTACTGCCGCTCTGGCCGCCGAGGGCTCCGGCGGGGCCGGGGACACCGGGAAACAGCCTGCCGTGCACGCCACCGATTCACAAGAGTCCTTGCTCGCCGGGTCTTCGGGCCCCTCCCGGACCGACGAGGCCGACCGTCAACGCACGTCGCGCCGACGGGCATGGATCACCGTCTTTTCCATTCTGGCGGTGATTGTCATCGCCCTCGGTGCCTGGTTCTTCTGGAACTGGAGCCAGGACCAGCAGGAACGCAATGCCATGATCCCCGTTCCCGACGTATCGAACTTGTCGGTGATCGATGCACAGAACAAGATCTACGCCGCCAATCTGAAGCCCGTCACCAAGGAGGTCTACGACGACGACGTCGATTCCGGCTCCGTGGTGGGAACCGACCCGAAGGCCGGCTCCTCGACACGCAAGGACTCCGAGGTCCAACTGCTGGTATCTCAGGGCCCCGAACAGGTGACCCTGCCCAAGGACCTGGCCGGCCAGTCGGAGGCCACCGTGCGCAGCACGCTGGAACGGCTGGGTTTGGACGTCTCCGACGATGTGAAGCGCGAGAACACGGCGACCGTGGAACTGGGCAGCCTCATCGGGACGAATCCGAAGCTGGGGGAGAAGGTCAAGACCGGCAGTCTGATCGAACTGACGCTCTCCACGGGCAAGGTCACTGTTCCTTCGCTCATCGGCCTGGATGTGGACGAGGCGCGCAAGGTCCTCTCCGACAACGCCGTCGGGTTGCAACTCGAATCCGAAGAAAAGGAGAGCTCCAAGCCCGTCGATAGCGTCATCGAACAGACTCCCGTGGGTGGCAAGGATCTGGATCAGGACGGCACCGTGAGGGTCAAGATCGCGAAGAAGCCGGAACCGGAGGAATCCCCCTCTGCTCCACCGTCCGAATCCGAACCCGGATCGGATTCCAAGGAGTCCAAGGAGTCGGCGAAGGAAAGTTCAAAGAGTTCGAAGGCGGCCGAGAAGTCATCGGAGAAGGCTGCGTCCGAGTCGGCCAAGGCCTCCAAGAAGGCGTCAAAGTCCTCGAAGGCAGCCGAACCCTCCCCCTAGCCGCTGTCCCGTCCAGGAAACGCCGCTTCCTTGCCGAGGTGGGGGCTGGGCGGAACAGTGGCCAGGTGTGGCCGGATCAGTCGGTGATCAACGGGCTCAATTTCTCGGCGCGGGCCGCCGCACCGGAGAGGCCGAGTGCTTCCAGCCAGTTCCCCAGCATGTGGTACCCACCTTCGGTGAGCACCGACTCGGGGTGGAACTGGACGCCCCATAGGGGGGCCTCGCGGTGGGCCAGACCCATGACGACGCCACCATCGGTTTCGGCGATGATCTCCAACTCATCCGGGATCGACGCGCGGACCGCCGCCAGGGAATGGTAGCGGGTGGCCGTGAACGGATTGCTGATGTCGTGGAACAACGGGTGGGTTCCATGATGGACCGACGAGGTCTTGCCGTGCATGAGTTCCTCGGCGTGCGTGACGACCCCGCCGTAGGCCTCGGCGAGGGCCTGGTGTCCGAGGCAGACCCCCAACATCGGTTTGGCGTGTTCACCACACCAACGGATGAGATCGATGCAGACCCCGGATTCGCCGGGCGTCCCGGGGCCGGGGGAGACCAGGACACCGTCCCGGGCCTCGGCCAGTTCAATGGCCTGGGCCACCGTCACGTCGTCATTGCGCACGACGGTCGTTTCGGCACCGAGTTCGCGCAGGTAGCCGACCAGCGTATAGACAAAGCTGTCATAGTTGTCGATCACTAGGATCCGCGTGGGGGCGGGCATTGTCACTGCACCAGACCAATCGTTGATTCGGTCCATGGGCTGTACTGACTGGCCCAGGGAAACACGTATTCCATCAACACCAGTATGACGAGCACCGCCAGCAATGCTGAAATCAACAGACGCACCCACCACGGGCCGGGTAGCTTTCCGAATAACCATGCGTACACGCTCTGACTCCTTCACTGGGGTGGTGTTCTTCGATGGTGGCGGACCGGGGACGTAGATTTCCGGATTCAGCCGCCGCCGGTCGCGCGACCCACGGCTTCGGCGATCACCGCTGGGGGTCCCGCATCCAAGGGGCGCCATGATTCAAGCTCCGAATAGGCGATGATCCGCATCCGTGTCGTGAACGGCGGATGGCAACTGGTCATCGTCAGCAAGGATTCGCCGGCCTGTTCCCCGGGTTCGTGCGGCACCGGCAGCAGGACCTTGGAATCCGAGGGATCGACGATCTCCGTGCTGCGGTACCGGTAGGTGTAGTAGCCCTGCCGGGTCTGGACGTACAGCTGGTCCCCGTCGACCAGCTTGTCGATATCCCAGAAGACCTGTCCGTGGGTCTGCCGGTGCGCCGCGACGGCGAAGTTCCCCTGTTCGCCGGGCAATTGTGTCTGCGGGTAGTGTCCGATGCCCAAATGGTCGAGGACGTCGCTGCCTACCCCTTCGGAGATGGGCCGCGCATAGTCCTTCCCGAAGCGCGGCACATACAGGACCCCGAAGGTCTCCTCCCCGTCCAGGTTGGTTTTTTCCGGGGTGCCGTACTTCTTCCGGTCGGCATCGGCGGCCTCTGCCGATTGGGAAGGGCCGGTGGAGGCGTTCGCATCACCACCGGCGAATTCCTGCAGCGTTCTGGACGTCAGCTCTTCCTGGGCGCCATCGGCTTCAATGTTGGTCCACCACAGCTCCCATGCCACGAAAAGGAGAACGATGACCCCGAGCGTCACCAGGACCTCGCCGAGGCCACCGATGATCGCCGCGGATCGGCTCCGTCGACGCCCGGGTTTCAGCGGCGCTGTTGACTCGGGGACAGCGGGCACGAAAACCTCCTGACGCGGTACCGGTAGAATGTCGGTGACGTGGGTGGCCGCATGGATACTGCTGTGCCGGCCCCCACCCATGACAGTATCGCCCGGGTCGCAAACAACGAGTGTTTGACCCGCCCAAGGTCAGGAGTACCAGTGCCCGAGTCGAGGACCCGCCGCAAGGCCCGCAGGCAGTCTGAAGCCGCCAATAAGAACGGGGATGTCAAGGCCCTTCCGGTGTGGTACAAGCCGGTCATGTTCGGTCTGATGATCCTGGGGCTGCTCTGGATCATCACCTACTACATCTCCCAGGCCACTCTTCCGTTGGGGATCGCCGGCGGGTGGAACATCGTGATCGGCTTCGGTATCGCCATGGTCGGGTTCTTCATGACGACGCGCTGGCGTTAGCCGGGCCGAAGGGCCTCAGTCAACGTATTTGAGTCCGACGACGCATCCTACGAGGAGCATCAAGAGCAGGACCTTGACCCAACTGATGGATTCACCGTCGATTGCCATCCCGTAGATCACCGTCAGGGAAGCTCCGATGCCCACCCAGACGGCATAGGCGGTTCCTGTTGGTATGTCCTTCATGGCATATGCCAGTCCGCTCATGCTGACGATGAGCCCGCCTCCGAACACGAGGCTGGGCACCAGTTTTGAAAAACCCTCTGATTTGCCGAGGGCGATCGCCCATACCGCTTCGAACATTCCTGAGACAATCAGCACGAACCACGCCATGATCAACCACCGTTACCTTCCGGCGGCCGTCTTGTCGCTGTCCGGGTACGGCTCCCTCGTCCGGTCGGAGCAATCGGCTCCTGCCCGGCACGCTAGCACACCGCCATGGAGCAGGGACCTAGTCGTGAGATGCTGTATACCCGACGAAAGGACACCATGCCTCCCACTGCCACCCCTCTGACCGGATCCCGTCTGACACCCCAGCGGCTCTATGGTTTCCTGGCCACTGCCGAGATGTTCACCTGGGGGCTTCTGCTGCTGGGAATGGCCTTGAAGTACGGGAACATCAGCGACAAATTCGTTCCGGTCTTCGGGGGCATCCACGGACTGACGTTCATCAGCTATTGCGTGGTGACCTGCTTCGTCTGGGTCAATCAACGGTGGTCGTTCGGCCGGGGCCTGCTGGGGCTGGCCTCCGCCTTCATTCCGTTCTGCACGGTGCCTTTCGAACGCTCCGTCAAACGGGCGGGCCTGCTCGACGGCGGCTGGAGGCTGGGTGTCGGCGGGGATGAGCCCCATGGCTTCATCGAAATCGTCCAGGCATGGTGCCTACGCCATCCCCTTCCCGCGGTCATTCTGGGCATCGTTTTCATCGCCGTGGTCTTTACGGTGCTGTTGATGCTCGGTCCACCGGTTCCCCGGGGCTAGGCCGACACATTTCGTTGGCAGGCCTCGGGCCGCGGATCAGGTGCTCAGGGACGGGGTAGTTCCAACACCCCCGAATTCCGGGCAGCTGTCCGGACGGCTTCACCGACCCGCGCCAGGGCCGGGGAATCAAGCTTCCACCGCTGCCAATACAGCTCGACCCCGCGGGTCCAGTGCGGATCCAGGACCTCCAGCAGACCCTCTCCCGGGTCCTGCGCGTCCGGCACCATCCCCCATCCGAGGCCGTCGATGACCGCCCGGACGAACTGGGACGAGTCCGGTACATGGTGTCTCGGGGGCTCCGCCTGCACACCACAGACGGATCGGACCAGCGCGTGCTGCAGCTGGTCCGAACGATCAAAATCAACCATGGGGGCCACCGCAAGCCCCCGCGGGGGATCTTCAGCGAACCAGTGCCTCCTGAACGCCGCTGAAGCCATCGCCGTGTACCGCAGTGTCCCCAGGAGTTCGGTGGAACACCCCTGCACGGCCCTCCCGTCGGTCGTCACGGCCGCCATCGCCGTGCCCGCCCGCAACAACTCCGCCGAAACGGACTCATCCTCACGCAGGAGTTCGAGTTCAAGGCTTCCATCCTGGGCCAACAACCTGAAGGCGCCGGGGAACCAGGTCGCCAGGGAATCAGCATTGACGACCACCCTCACCGCCGCACGCACCGGGGTCCGGGCAGGGTCCGTGGCGCCCCCGCCGGAGAGTTCCGCCGCGGCTTCTGCAGCCAGGAGATCGGTCTGGCGCGCCAGGCGCAACAAGACCGTGCCGGCGGCCGTGGGCAGCGCGGGCTTTCCCCGACGGACGACCACGGTTCCGACCTGCGTTTCCAACGCCTTGATCCGTTGGCTCACCGCCGAAGGAGTCACCCGGAGCCGTGTGGCGGCTGCGTCGAAGGTGCCGGTATCGATGACCGCTGCAAAAGCGCGGAGCTGGTCCGCCGGAAAATCCATATTAGATATTCTAATGTCCCATGCATATCTTTAGCTGGTCTACTGCATGTTGCTCCGCTTACCGTTGACCAGTGACCTATTTTCCTTCCCTGCTCGCCGGACTGGGTTCCGGTTTGGCGTTGATCATCGCGATCGGGGCACAGAATGCCTTCATACTGCGCCAAGGCATCCGGCGCGAACACGTGCTCGGCGTTGTCCTCATCTGCGCCCTCTCCGATGCGGTCTTGATCTTCGCCGGCGTTGCCGGGGTGGGGGCCCTGGTCGCCACGGCCCCCTGGCTGCTGGTGCTGGCCCGTTGGGCGGGGGCCGCCTTCCTTGTCGGTTATGCCTTCGTGGCGCTGCGTCGGGTTGTCCGTCCTGCGGCGCTCACCGTCGACCGCGGGACCCCGGGGACCACCCGCAGGTCGGTACTAGCCACTGCTGCCGCGCTGACCTGGTTGAATCCCCACGTCTATCTGGACACCATGATCCTGCTCGGCACGATTGCCAGCGCCCACGGCGACCCGGGGAGGTGGATCTTCGCCGCCGGGGCCGTGCTGGGAAGCTTCCTCTGGTTTCCGGCGGTCGGATTCGGCGCCCGCCTCCTGGCCGGCTTCTTCGCCCGCCCCGGCTCCTGGCGGGTCCTGGATGGCCTGGTAGCCGCGGTCATGTTGTTGGTCGCCATCAGCTTGCTCACCGGGCCATGAACCTCGGCTGGGACGAGCGACGACACGGTCAGTCCAGTTGACGCCTATGGACCGTCCAGGTCCGGACCGCCGTGAACCCGGCCCGTTCGTAAACGCGGCCCGCACCGGTGGGGCTGGCTGAATCAACCGCCAGGTCCACCATCCGGTACCCATCGCGCTCTGCTTCCGTCACGATCCAATCCAACAGGGCGGAGGCCAGCCCTTGGTGGCGGGCGCGACTCCTGGTGCCCAACAAGCTGACATGGATCTCCCCCTCGGCCCATTGACCACACAAGGCATATCCATCGACGCTTTCCACCGGATCCAGCCCGATATCCCTGGTGCGGACGACCGGGCTCAGGGACGCACGGAAGCTTCGGGCGGACTGCTGATCGGCCCATCGTTCCCGGGTCTTCGGGACCGCCCCCCAGTGATCGGCGAAGGCATCATTATGGGCCCGTCGGACCGCTTCTTCCATCTCTGCGGTGTAGACCTCTATCAGCGGCCCTTCCGTTGAGGGGGGCGCCTCCACGGTGTCACCGCGCCGACGCGGCAACTCGATCATCATGTCGGTGAAATATCGAACCGGGGCGTAGCCCCGCGACACGGCCATGCGTCCCGAGCTGGATCCTTCGGCTCCTGTTGCCAAACCCACGCTCACCGGAGCCCCGGGGTGCCTCTGCGCCGCCAATTCGCGCGCACGGGCCTCCAGGCCATCCATGATCCGGCGGCCGATTCCTCGGCCCCGGTGGTCCGGATGCACTCCACCATCGATGGTTGCCTTGGCCTGGCCCTCGAAGAGCACGTCAGCCACACGCAGCTGCCCAAAACCCACCAGTTCCTCGCCGTCCCACACCGCGATGCTGTCCCGTCCCGGATCGAATCCGGGTTCTTCCAGTTCTTCCGCGAGATCCTCGGCATCGTAGAACTCGTCGGTCTCATCGGCCTGCGCCAAGAGGTTCGTCAGACCGGACCAGGCAACGAGATCGACGGCTGACAGGGCGGAAAAGCGTATGGTCATGGATCCTCCAGTCATCCCCTGCCCCGATGCCGCCGGAATTTCCAGGGTGGACTCAAGATACAGGCGAGTGTTGTCCCACGTCACCTCCCCACCCCGTGTTCCACCGTGGTGTCAGGGGCCTGCTGGTGGGGTCGATCAGCGTTCCGGTCCGGGTTCACCCCAGTCATGCACATGCTGTGAATATAGTTATCCACAGCTGGGGATAGAGCTGTGCGTAACTATGTTCGATTAGCCCGCGCTGGCAGGGATGCAGGTCCCGGAAGGCATTCGAATTACATGGGTGTGAGTTATTAACAATGTGGACAACCCCTGTGGATGACGACTCGATGTTCGAATTTCCGCGTGATTTCGCGGTTTTGGTGTCCCCGGGCCGACGGGCACTGCTCGAAAGCTCGTCATGAAGCTGTACGCACAGGCTGTGCACGACAGTTATCCACAGGTGTGGATTGTTATGTGAATATTCAAGCGGATCGGCCCACGATTTGATGCCTTCGGGCCAGCACCCGGGGATGCGCGGACGGAATGTTCAGTGAATTACACGGCTGTGAGTTATTAACAATGTGGATAAACCCTGTGGATAGTCTTCCCCGGGAGCGACGAAAAAGGGGGTGGGCGGTGGAATGATTCCACCGCCCACCCCGTGGATGTGACCCGAATACAACCGGACCGCTGGTCGATCAACCCATTATTGGTTGGTACAGTGCGCGGATCGGTGCCCAGCCCAACCAGGTGAGTACGCCAAGCGCCACCACGATGATCCCGATGCCGCTCCATTGAAGGAGTGCCCGGTTCCTACCGCGCGGGGAAAAGACCAACACGGCCGCTACCGCACCACCGGTGACCAGACCGCCCACGTGGGCCTGCCAGGCGATGTTGGCGCCCGGCAGGAAACCGATGACTAGGTTGATGCCGATGATCACCAACACGGGGACGAGGTTGCCACCGTGGGCCTTGGTCACGACCATGAACGCGCCGAATAGCCCGAATACGGCGCCGGAGGCGCCGACCACCGCGACGTTCGGCGCCGCAAGAAGCAACACACCCACCGAGCCGCCGAAACCGGCCACCAGGTACAGGACCGCGAACCTCACGTGCCCCAGGGCCGGCTCCAGGACCCGGCCCAGGATGTAGAGGGCATACATGTTGAAGGCGATGTGCATGATCAGACCCGTGGAGTGCAGGAACAAGGAAGTGATCATGCGCCACGGTTCGCTCCCTGTGTACAGGCCGGCATAGAGCAGACGATCCGTCAGCCCCGGTATCAGGTACTGGCCTCCGAAGAGCACCACGCACAGGGCAATCACCGCATACGTGACGGTCGGACGTCCAGAGGTCAGCCGCCCGCCGGTGACCGTCTGCGGTCGGCGCCGTTCGCTGTTTGCCTGCGCGACGCATTCAACGCACTGGACCCCCACGGCGGCCGTGCGCTGGCATTCGGGACAGGCGGGGCGCCCACAGCGTTGGCAGCGAACGTACGAGGGACGATCGGGATGCCGCGGGCACGTCGGAACCGGCGTCTGGGGTTCCTGCTCTGGTTGGCCGAAGGCCATGTCATGCTCCTGGTTCGTGGTCAGGGATGGAAGACGAAAGGGCGGTCCCCGTCGGCTCCGGGGAGTCGATGGGGAACCGCCCTTGCTGTGCGGGGGATGTCCGCCGTGGCTGTTCCTGAGTCTAGAGGGCCTCGACGTCGATGCTTGAGACGACAACGTCCTCAAGCGGCTTATCGCGGCCATCGGTCGGAACCTTGTTCAGCGCGGCAGCAATTTCCCGGGATTTCTCGTCCGTCACCTCACCGAAAATGGTGTGCTTTCCCTGCAACCAGGTGGTCGGGACCGTCGTAATGAAGAACTGCGAACCGTTGGTGCCCCGGCCCATCTGCAGGCCGGCGTTGGCCATGGCGAGCTTATAGGGCTCGTTGAAGTCCAGATCGGGGTTGATCTCATCGTCGAATCGGTAGCCGGGGCCGCCGACGCCCTGGCCCAACGGGTCCCCGCCCTGGATCATGAAGTCGGAAATGATGCGGTGGAAGATCGTGCCGTCGTACAACGGGGTGCCGGTCTTCTCCTCGCCCGATTCCGGGTGGGTCCAGTCCTGCTCGCCGGTGGCGAGTCCGATGAAGTTCTTGACCGTCTTCGGGGCGTGGTTGCCGAACAGGTTGACCACGATGTCACCGTGGTTCGTGTGGATGGTGGCCTTATGCGTGGGGATTGCAGTCATGACTTCATTCTTCCACTTCCCCGCACTCATCCGTGAGCCCCCGCGGCAGGTCGACTACGCGGACAGTGAACATCGGTCCTGGACGGTAGCCTCACCCACGTCGTGAATAGCCCGTCAACCCTCCAACGCGTAGGCTAGGCGTGGATACTCCAACTACTTGGGAGGAACGTGTGAAGAAGAAGAAGCGAATGGCCCGAGATCTGCGTTGTTCGGTCAATGCCGGTACCGGGAATGCCCGTGATTGGGCAGCCCCGAAGGTAGATGCAGCCGTCAACTGGGCGGTGCCCCGGCTTGAGAAGGGCGTCGAGAATGCCTCCCCGCGCATCCAGGAGGGATTCCAGCGTGCCACCAATGAAATTGCCGGTGGTGTCGCCAAGGTGACCCCGAAGATCCAAGACGGTCTCGACAAGGTCGCTCCGCGCATCTCCCAGGCCGTCGATGACGTTTCTCCGCGGCTGCAGGAAACCCTCGACAAAGCCACCCCGGCCTTGCAGCATGCCCGCGATGTCGTGGTCAATGACTACATCCCTTCCGCAAGTGCACGTCTGGGCGATGCCGCCGGATACGCGGCGCGTCGGTTGGATGATGTCCAGGTTCCCGCTCAGGTCGAGCAGGCAGTTGCCCGGGCCACCGGTGACAAGAAGGCACTCAAGCGGGCCCAGAAGGCCGCAGTGACCGCAGCCAAGGAAGCCTCCAAGCAGCTCAAGCGCGAAAAGGCCCGTCAGAGCCGTAAGCGCGGTTTCCTGGTCTTTGGCATCATCGCCGCGGTGGTCACCGCAGGAGTGGCCGCCTGGCGTGCTTCCAAGCCCGTCGAGGATCCTTGGAAGACCCCGGTCGAGCCGGCCCCCGTCCCCGCGCCGGTTCCGGCTCCCGAGACCCAGCTGAAGACCGAGGACGTGCACACCCACGTCACCGAGGCCACGGCACAGGCCAAGGCGGAAACCGAAGAGCCGAAGGCACCGGTCGCAGCCGAGCCGACACCGAAGGCACCCGAGGCCGCAAAGGCCCCTGCCGCCGAGGAGGGCACGGACGCCCCGAAGCCGGGCCCGCGGAGCTCCGCACGCCGGCGTGCCGACGATTCGGACGATAAGTAAGCATTCATCCGAAACGCGTGAAGCGGCGGTGATCCTGAAGGATCACCGCCGCTTTTGTCTTGTCTGGTGCTCAGTCATCCTGGACGGCTGGCAGGTGCCGTAGGCTCCGCCCTTGCCCCCAGACCACTGCCAGGAGCCCGAGTAGGATCAGGATCAGCCCCAGGTACGTTCCCACCGGCGGGCTCTGACCCAGGAAGATCCCGGCCAGGATCGCCGCTCCCGGGATCTCCAGCAGGATGATCATCGAGACCACCAGTGGCCCCAAGGCCACGACCAGGTGGTTGAAGACAGTATGGCCCAGCAGTTGGGAGGCAACCGTCAGCGCGATGATCCCGACCCATCCGGCGAGCGGGAACCCGACGAGCTGTTCCCCCATGAGCACGGACATGATCAAGAGCATGGCGGCCGTCAAGGCGTAGCACACCGTCGTATAGCTTCCGGTGTCCATCGTGGCCCGGGCCTTGCTACCGGCAAGCGTGTAGGCCCCCGCAAAGGCTCCTCCGACCAATGCCAGTAGGTCTCCGAGGAGGGCTTCTGCCGACCCGTCGCCGACATCGAAACCGGTGATGACAACGACTCCGGCCAAGGACAGGGCCATGCCCCACCCGACCTGCTTGCCCAGAGCAGCTCCACGGAGTCGTTGGAAGCCGGCGATCCAGGCGGACTGCAGGCACACCAGCGCAGTAGCCGCAGCGACGGTGGTCAAACGTACCGAGGTCATGAACGTGGCGAAGTGCAGGGCCAACGCGACGGCCGCAATCAGGCAGTACTTCCATTCGCGGTGCGTGGGGAACCGCAGTCGTCCGCGGCTTTGGACCGTGGCCATCACGCCCATGGCGCCGGCACCGAGTCCGTTGCGCCAGAAGGCCATGGCCAAAGGCGGGACACTGGGCGTAGCCGCAACGAGGGGCCCGGATGCGGAGACTCCAAGGACGCCTACGAGAGCCAGCAGGAAGATCACATGACCACTCTAGGCTGCCGGGAAGAAGCCCTCGGGATGCGAGTCCACAAATGACAAGGTCCCGGGTCGATGACCCGGGACCTTGTCTTCAATATGTGGAAGCAATTGGGCGCTGCGGGAACAGGCGACCACGGGTTCAGAAGCTCGTTTCCGCATGGAATCAAAGGATTCGGGGTGACGGCGACGAGTCGGGCAAGGTTGACGACTCACTGATTGGGGCCTCGGCAGAACCAAGTAAACGACCTCGAACACGCCTCACAGGCAGCGAAGTGGACGCTATGCGAACAGCCCGTGAGCGCGGGGTGAGCGTGAAGGCGATCGCGAAGCAGTTCGGGATTCACCGGGGCACGGTGTGGGCGAAGACTCGGTAGCCGCATTGAACTCTTGCCTCCGCGTGAGCGCAGATCAGCGTTGAGAGTCACAGAACCGCAGAGGACTAACAACTTCCAGGCTGATCTTGGCGCTCAAGTAGCTCTCAGTGCATTCGAGAACGTACTTGGTGCCGCATGGTTTGTCCCGGGCGTTGGCCCCTTTCGGCAAGCGTCGCAGCCGACGACCTTGTATAGACATTGCTGGCAGCCCGCCGGGAGCGATCTGCCGCGATCTCCTAGGAGTTTCACCGTCGAAGAAGCACGAACATGAGATAGATCCCCCCGAGCACGGTGGTGACGAGACCCGCGGGTGGTCCGCCCGGGAGTGCGTGCTGAGCCAGCAGATCGGCCATCGCGAGGAGTACTGCGGCGACGAGCGTCGAAAGCGCGAGGGGCGCCTCAGAGGTACGGACGAGCGCACGCGCGATCGGTGGCGCAACCAGCGGGAGCAACCCGATTGGTCCACACAGCGCGGTCGCGATGGCCGCAAGCATCACCGAGATCACGATCAGCTGGATGCGCAGCGTGCGAGGTGCGGAACCCAGGCTCGTCGCGAGATCGTCGCCGAGCGTGTGCACCTTGATCCGCCGCACGGCAAGTGAGCTGAGCACTGATCCGACCGCGAGAGCCGCAGTAGAGAGAAATACGGTCTGCCATGTAGATGCTGCGAGAGAACCTGCACCCCAGGTGGCTGCCGTCATCGCAGACTCAAGGGAGGCGGACAGGATGATCCAGCTGTTGATACCGCCGAGCAATGCGGCGAGGGCGACGCCAGCGAGAAGGAACCTGCTGCCGCTCTGAGTACTGCGTCCACCGGAGACGGAGAAGAGAACTGCGGCAACGATCAGGGCGCCGATGAGCGCAGCGGGTGCGACGAGTTCCCACTGCGAGCCAACGTAGACCAGCAGGATCAGCACGGCGGTGTATGCGCCCCCGGAAATGCCGATGAGATCGGGGGAGGCTAGAGGGTTACGCGTGACGGTCTGCAGCAGGGCTCCGCTCAGGCCGAGGCACGCACCAACGGCGAGGGCCGTAACGCCACGCGGCATCCGCCATTCCAGGACAACAGTGTGATCGAAGCCCGTCCCCTGACCGGTGAGCACCTGCCAGAACCGATCGAGCGGGATCGCGTAGCTTCCGACGGACACAGCAAGTACCAGCGTGGTGACGCCGACAGCCGCGACGATAACGAGCGAGAGAGCCGTTCTACGACGGCGTCGGTAGACGACTTCGGATGTGGCTCGCGACGCTTCATTTCGCGGCATCGCCACAGAGGGGTGCGGATGCGGTCTCGTCATGTGAGGCTCCGGTTGCGGCGGATAATGAGTAGTAGGAACGGCGAACCGATGACTGCCACGACGATGCCCGCGGGAAGCTCTCCAGGCCAGAACGCGATTCGGCCGACCAAGTCTGCTAAGACGAGTAGCGCGCCCCCGCCAGCAGCGGCGACGAGGTGCCGCAAGGCTGCGGGGAGAGCGAGTCGTTGTGCGGTTGCCGCGGCGAGGTGAGCGCCAAGGAGCCCGACAAATCCGATCGGTCCAACTAAAGCAGTCGCTGCGGCGCTGGCGAGCGCGACAGCCAGCACGGTTGTCGCCCGCGTCGGCAGCAGGCGAGCCCCGAGTGCACGCGCGACATCATCGCCCATGAGGGTCAACTCCAGTGCACGCGAGACCGCGAGGGCTACGATGAGTGACAGACCGATGAGCATTGCCGCTGTCAAATTCGATGGCATCGCAACGCCGACCATCGACCCCGAGAGCCAACTGCGCATGCTGTCGAAGGCTTCGGGTACCGCGAGCATCAGGCCTGTGGTGATCCCGGTGAGCACCGCACCCAGTGCGACACCGAACAGGACAAGGCGCGTGGCCGAGTAGATCCTTCCGCTCAGTCCGACGGCGCTCACGAGGATGGTCGCGGTGAGCGCGCCGAGCAGCGCCCAGGCGCTCTGTGCGACGAAGTCCGCGGCCATACCGGTCGCGATGCCGAACGCGATCATCACCGTCGCTCCGGCGTTGGCGCCGAGGAGGCCGGCATCGGCCACCGGGTTGCGGGTCAGGGTCTGTAGAAGCGATGCGGCGAGGCCGAGCCCTATACCGGCGATCGCGGCAGCAAGTGTCCGGGGGAGTCGGATCTCGACGACCAAGGCCTGAGCAACGATGTCGACATCACCTCTGATCACCCCGAGGACGACCCACGGGCTGGTTGACTGACCTCCAATGAACAGCCCGGATGCCATCGCTGCGCCAAGCACCCCGATGGTGATGAGCGCCGTTGACCAGCGTCTGAGGGGCTGGGATCCTCGCTCAGTCTTGGACGTCGAAGTCATCGAGCGGCGCCATCCGGGAACTGTGCTTCAACGCTTCCTCATAACGCTGCAGTCGTGCTTCATCGACCTGGCTGCTCGTGCGACTTCGACGCCAGTAGCCGAAAACCTGGACCTCGGTTCGGTCCATGCCGCGATCATGGCGGAAGTGATCCCGAATCTGCCGCATCTCCTGATGCTCGCCGCCCGCCCAGACGGTCACGGGTTCGGCGAAGGCAGAACTGGCTTCTAGTGCAGCCGCGACAAGTCGTCCGGTGGTTCCGGGCGGCTCATCCGTAGGACGCGGCAACCAGTGGAGGGCGACGCCTTCCGGTGCTTCAAGCTCAGTGAAGACAGCTTCATCAGGCGTTTCGACCCAGGCTTCTCCTCGCACACCCGGCTGGACCCAGTCGCGGAGGATAGTTGCCAGGGCGGGAATGGCTGTTTCGTCAGCAAACATCCACGCAGGCCGCTCGGAAACGATCGCCGGGCAGAAATGCGGACGCGGGCCAAGGATTCGCACGGCGATCCCCGGCTGTGCGGCGGCGAGCCACCTCATCACCGGGCTGTCTCCCTCGTGTCGCACGATGTCGACGTCTAGCTCGCGCACCCCAGCAGATGATTCTCGATAGTCGCGCACCGTGTAGACGCGCGACACCATGGCATCACTTTTTACGTCAGGGAGCTCAAGCCGAATCGCTGGGTTCGTGACACGCCAGCGCTCTGCGTCGCCATCGTGGTCGAGGGTCGCTGTGACGCGGACGACCGACGGGGCGATCTCAGCCACTGCGGTCACCGTCATCGTCCCGTGATTGACACCGGCGCGATGGTCAGGATGGTCAAGAACTTTCTGATGGCGACCACCATAGAGCGCATTGCTCACGTTGTTCATTTCCTACTCCATGATTTATTACACTAAGGTTGCCCTTACCTTACTCCATTCGCAAAGGAACACACATGCAACGAACGCGCCGACACTCGATCACGGCTCTGGCCCTCGTCACAACGGCAACACTCGCACTCGCGGGCTGCTCCGGAACGAGCGACGCCGAGCCGGACGGCACCGGCCCTTCGGCCTCTGGCGACGCGAGCATCGTGATCGAGCACGCATACGGGACCCTCGAACTTGACAAGGCACCCGAGCGCGTGATCACCCTCGGCCTGTTGGAAACCGATGTGGCCGTTGACCTCGGAGTCACTCCGATCGCGATTGCGAAGTTCTTCGCAACCCCGGACGGCATCGCCCCGTGGCTTGCCCCCGAGCTCGACGAGGCGCCCGAGATCATCGACACCACAACGACCGGTGCCAATGGTGCCGAACTCGATGTCGAGGCGATCGCCGCTCTGGACCCTGATCTGATCATCGCAACCACCTACACACAGCTCGGCCAGTACTACGACCAACTCGCGATGATCGCTCCCGTCCTCGGCCCGTCGGACGCGAACTACCTACAGCTCCCGTGGCGCGATCAGACACGCGCCATCGGTGAGTCGCTGGGGCTACTGGAAGAGGTCAACGACCGGATCGCCGCAGTCGAGGAACAGATGGTCGAAGCTGCGGCCGAATACACAATCACCAAAGGTCACGATTACACGCTTTCACTGGGCACCCCCGACCAGATCAAGGTCATGAACGATCCCGCCGATGCGAGCGTCGAAATCATGAATGCGTTCGGCATGACCTTCAGCGAGACAGCGGCAGCCCTCCCCGGCCTCGGCGACGGATCCGGATCAGCAGGAGTGTCGGAGGAAAACGTTGCCGCGCTCGACGCGGACATCGTCATGATCGGGTTCTTCGGCGCCGACACCCAGACGTTCTGGGAGAGCTCAACGCTTTTCCAACAGCTCAACGCGGTCAAGAACGGCGGATTTATCGCGATGGATCTGTCGGCCAGCACGGCGCTGCGCAATCCTTCACCGCTGTCGATCCCGTACGTCATCGACGAGGTCATCGCAGGGAGCATCGTGCCCGCGCTCGGGGAACAATAACCGCATGGTGAGTGGGGGCACCGGCGTGCCCCCACCCTTCCCTGGAAGAATTGGCGACATGACATCCGAGCCCACGCCTGCCCGTCGTGGGCGGCCCAGAAAGATCACTCGCGAGGCGATTGCCGACGCGGGAAGGCGGCTCACCCTCCCCAAGGTGACCGTGGCCGATGTCGCGCAAGAACTCGGGGTAGCTATCCGATCGCTCTACAAGCACACGAGCGGCATCGAGGATATTCAGATCATCACCGCCGAAGCAATCTTCGCCTCTTGGGAGGCACCCGCCCCCGAAGGGCAACCGCTTGAGGAGCATCTGCTCGCCATTGCATCGTCGCTGCGGCGGCTCGCGATCGAAAACCCGGGCATCGCGGGATTCCTGCTGCGAACCTCGTCGGATATCTCTCCCGCCCTCGTCGCCGCGATGGATGCGCACCAGCGCTCTGTTGCCGAGGCTTACAGGCTCCCCCTGGTCCACAGCTCAATCCTCTTGGCGACTGTCGCTGAGCATTCGCTGGCGGTCACCGACGTCGTGCACGCCGGGGAAGGTCGACGCCGAGACCTGCGACGCATGGCCAACGATCCGCGCTTTCCCGCGTTGTCCGCGACTGCACGTGTCCTCAAGCACGAAGACGCCGAACGCCACTTCCTCTTCGGGGCGCACGCACTTATCAAGGGACTGCTCGATTCGATCACGGGCATCCCCGGCCAACCAGACCAGATCGAAACGAGACCAGATGACGACTCCAACTCGACGCCCTAAAACCTACGACCCAAAAAACCCTTCAGCGACTGGCGGGAGGCTGCGCGGCACGCAACTCACCCTCGCGTACGACCGACGTGAAATCTGCCGAGACCTGAACGTCGAAATCCCGCAGGGCAAGGTTACGGTCATCATTGGGCCGAACGCCTCGGGCAAGTCCACCGTTCTCAGGGCCCTCGCCCGCTTGATCAATCCCACGGACGGCGCGGTTCTGCTTGATGAGACCGACGTACGACGCTACGCGCCTAAGGAGTTTGCGCGGCGGCTCGGAATTCTCCCGCAGACATCGACGGCCCCCGTCGGCATCACCGTGTCAGAGTTGGTCACGCGAGGACGATTCCCCCACCAACGTGCACTGAGGACGCTAACGGAGGCGGACACCAGGGCGGTCGAGCACGCGATGGCAGCGACCCGTATCGCTGAGCTCGCTGATCGGCCCGTTGCAGAGCTCTCGGGCGGACAACGCCAGCGAGTGTGGATCGCGATGCTGCTCGCGCAGCAAGCGCCCGTCATGCTGTTGGACGAGCCGACCACGTACCTCGATGTATCCCATCAGCTCGAAGTCCTCGAACTGGTGCGAGGACTGAACCAGAACGATGGTCGCACCATCGTTCTGGTGCTGCACGATCTCAACCAGGCGGTCGTCTTTGCCGACGAGCTCATCGTCGTCAGTCAGGGACAGATCGTCGCGCGCGGCACCCCCCAGCAGGTCATGACAGGAGAACTGCTCCGCGATGTGTTCGGCATCGAGGCACGCATCCTTCACGACCCGGAACTCACAGCCCCTGTCATCGTCCCCCTCACCAGCGTCGCGAACACGCGATGACAATGAGAGCTGGTCGCGCCGTCCTTGCTCGCGGCGCGCGCCGACGGCTGCATCCGGTCGGTAGTTAGCCCCCGAGACCGGGAGATCAGCGTTGCGAACGGATTACTCGGGGTTGATAATCGCCTGCGGAAGCGCCCCAGAAGTATAAGAACACTCATGCCACGGCTCGGCTCACCGGCCCAGGCTTGGCCCACCACGGCGTGGATCGGTGGAGGCAAATCGGGAGGCGCGTAGTTGGCGCTCGCGCTCGGCAAGCATGCGGGCAGCCTCGCGCTTAGCCTCCTCCGATGCACGAGTCTGCCTAATCCGTTCGACCGCCTCGGCCGGGGTCAGCGTGCAAAGCGCATCTGCTTCGGCACGGGCGTGCTGAGCGGTGCGGGTCGCGTCTTCGACCAGGCGTGCGGGGCGCGCGTTGACGTACGCGCCGGGGTTCTGCCGCACGGTCTCTTCTCCGAAGATGCGGGCGTAGACGCCCAGGCTGGGCCACGGGTTCGGTTCCAGCGCGGCATGCAACGCCTGCGCAGCGGTCGCGTGCTGTTGCTCGGCTTCGATCACGCGCGGGTCGGCATCGATCCGGGGACGGGTGACGCGCTCGACCCACGCATTCTCCCCCTCGTTCCATCGGGGCAGATCACCCCACGCTCTCTTGAGCACCCGCTCCACGTCTCGGGCGACACCTCGCGCGGCGTCGTGTTCGGCAGTCGCGCGACGCTTCTTGAGCCTCCCCACGATCCACGCCTTCTCGTGGGCGGTCTTCTCAGCGGCATCGGCGGCTTGCCAATTGGTGAACGCTTCCCGTGCCTGCGCGGTCAGCGGCTCGGCGACCTCAGAACGTACGAGTTCAACCTGCTGCTTAGCTTCCTTGTTCGCCTGGACTACATGGTCGCGTTCGGCGCGCTGCCGCGTGTATAGGTCGTCCAGGGCTTCGGCGGCTTGCTGCCACTGTGCCGCTCGAGCCTCGGCTTGTTCGGCACGTCGAATCAGCGCAACTACTTCGGTGCTGACGAGTTTCGCGGGGCCGTCATCCACGAGACCGCGCACGGCTTCTGCTGCTTGCTGTGTGGCGTGGGGGAGTCCTCGGTCTGCGCGGTCGCGTTCGAGTGCGTCAATGAACTGCTCACGCGCGGCGGGCAGACTCTCGGCGATGATGTGTAGCTGGTTCTCGCTGGTGCCTCGGGTCATGCCGACGTACACGGCGGCTCCGCTCATCGCGTCGCTAAGGATCGTGTGCGACCCCTTGGCGGTGACGCCCTGCACCCCGTACGCGGTCGAAGCATAAGCAAGATGCGCATGCCCGGCGACATACGCGGCAGGCAGGCGCACGGAGTGCTCGCGTTTGCGGTCACTGCTTCCTTCGGCCGCCCACACGGTGCCGTCAACCTCGACGTGCTGCACGATCCACAGTTGCCGGTTCGCGACCCCCAGGATGGTGTCGTTCTTCCGCGTCTGGATCAGATCACCGCAACTAATGGGGAGGCCGTCGCTGCCTGTCATAGGCGCGGCGTCGTCCACGGCCCCAGCACCTGCGCGTTGGTCGCGGATGTGCTCGTTCAGGCGGGCGGCTTCGTCGTTGGTGGCGACCGTGACCGCCTCCCCATCCTTCCGGTTGCGGGCGATGTGCTCGTGCAGGTGCTCGGCGTCGGCGTGTAGGCGGATCAGGCCGAGCGCGGCAAGTTGGTCGAAGACCTTGCCGGGATCGTTCCGTTCCCGCAACCGCACCGACAGTTCGGCGTAGGCGGGATCGGTGAAGCGGTGGACTTCGGCCATGTCGATGGTGCGGCCGCGAATCTGCGCGGCCATATCGAGCACCCCGCCTCTGCCGACGGCTGGCAGTTGCGCCCGGTCACCCACAAGCGCAACCGTCGCGCCCGACTCGGCGGCAACGGTGAACAGGGCGATGGCACTGTCCTGGTCGAGCATGCCCGCCTCGTCCACGACAATCCGCTCACCCGCTCGGAGGCATGCCGCATCGGGTGGGCCGGTATAGGTGCGTCCGGTCTCAGGATCGGTGTCGCCGGGTTCCAGGCGTGTCCATACGCCATCGGCGTTCCAGCGGTAGCCATGCGCGTGGACGAGCGCCGCCACCGAATCCGCAGGAACCCCGAGCGTCTGGTGTGCGACGTCGGCGGCCTTCTTCGTCGGCGCAACCACCCGCGTTGCTCGACTTTCCCGCTCGGCAGCTTGGATGGCCGTGGCAAGCATGGTCGTCTTCCCACTGCCCGCTGCCCCTTCCACGACCACCAGCGGATCAGCCGATGCGAGTGCTGCTGCCGCTTCCGTCTGCCCGACGTCGAGGCCGGCGGCCTGCGCCAACTGGCGCACGTCCGGCACTGCCGGCTCGATCTTGGGTATGCGGGCGGTGAGGAGGTCGCGCAGTTCGGTTTCGGCTTGCATGACGCGCACGCTCGTCAGATGCGCCACATGCTCCAGCGCAGGCTTGTCCGGTGGGAGGATCGAGAAGCAATCCTCCAACGCCAACCGCGACGCCGCCGTGATGAACTCTCGTATCTCGGCAGGAGATGCTTGCACGCCGTACTGGGTCATGATCCGCGCCGCGTGCTCAGTCACCGTGTGCGCCGTCCACGCGGAACTGGAAGCGGCGCAACGATCCAGCGCGCGGGATGCAACCTCCTGCACACTCAACTCGTCCAATCGCACCGATGCGCGCGGCGCTGGCCGTTGCAATGTTGCGGGGTCGTATCCGGCCTCGCGCAGCTCCGTCACCCAGCCGGTTTCCTCGGCGAGGGAGGTGGGTTTCTTCGCAGGCCGCTGGTAGGCCCATGCTTCGGCTTGCAGCCGGGTGGCGACGACCGGCCCCATGCTTTCGCCGGGGTGCGCGTGATCCCATTCGGTTTCGAGGCGTTCGAGGTTCTCGCCTACTTGCTTGCCGCGCTTCGACATGAGCGCGTTGAACGGCTGCAACTGGGCCACCTCGCCGGTCACGGGGTCGAGAGTCAGGCCGTGCCGGTCAAGCACAGCATGCAGTTCGGGGCTGGCGGCGATCACCGCGGTGCCCAGGGCGCGGATCGCGCTCTGCTGCTTGAACAGCGCGGCGGTGAACAGGCCCCGCCATTTCCCGGCCGCCCATACCCTTGTGCCGATCTGCATGTGAATGTGCCGGTGCGGATCACCCGCTCTGCTCGTTCTGTGGGTGATGCCGACGACGTGCATCTGCTCGACGGGCACGACCTCCTGCGCCCCCAGCGACCCCACGCGAGTCACGGAGTGGAGGGCGAGCCAGCGCCGAATCTCCGCCAAAGCGTCCTGCTGGGCGGCATCGAGAGCGTCGGAGACCTCCGGGTGCAGAGCGGCGGCGATCGACAGCGACTTGGGCGTGTTGATGACCATCTCCATGAACCGGGGCGACGCCTTGCGATCCGACCCCGCACCCCGAGGTCTTCCCATCGACTCACCCGTGAGCGGGTTCACCCAGTCCACCCACCCCGCATACGCGGCAGGGTCAAGGGCCAGCTCAGCGGTCACCGCGCCCGATCCGTCGAGCGCCGCGAACTGCGCGACGGTCGTCTCCGCGCCGAGGTAGTAGTCGTCGGCGCGGGAGCGGTCGGACTCGACATAGCGCAGCGCATCAGCCCCGGTGCCCCGGAACGGGATCACGCCGCCATGCATCCCGACCACCGCCCTTCCGCCGCCTCATTGGGCATCTAGCGTATCAGCAACTACGGCACTTAGGATACGTTCATTCTGAGATTGGGGCGAGAGAATGGGTGCTGGGGTGGAAGGCGGGGTACATAGGTGGCGCGTGCGGAGCGTGCTCGGCAAGGTCGGCGGCACGGGGTCAGGTGGCGCGGACATGACGGCGGCGACTGTCCTGAGAGAATGAGGGGCATGCCGAGTTCCGTTCAGTTGATCCGAGCTTCCGACCTCTCAGACGTCGCCGAGTACGCGTATGCGGCCACAGCACCGAAGGACTCTCGGTTGATCTTCCTCGCCGGATCGTGCCCGCTTGACGAGCACGGTACCACCGTCGCGGTCGGCGATTACGCGGGCCAGGCTGCCGCATGTATCGAAACGATGAAGCGTGCTCTCGCCGCTTCTGGCGCGACGATCCAGGATGTCATCAGCACTCGCGTGCTGGTCGCATCTTCTTCGCAGAGCAATCTTGTTACGGCCTGGGAGGTCGTGCGCGATGCCTTCGGAGAACACGACGTGCCGAGCACGTTGATGGGCGTGACGGTGTTGGGCTACGACGACCAGCTGGTCGAGATCGAAGCGGTTGCCGCCGTCATTGACTGACTGCGAAGCCCGCCGGTAGGTGGCGAAAAGCTTGCGTCAGAGTTCCATGAGCAGGCAGCCCGGCACACCGTTCGGGGCAGGTCGGAAGCCGTGCCGGGCGTAGAGTCTCGCGGCGGGGTTGCCGTCCTCGACGGAGAGGCTGATCGCCGCGACGCCACGGGATCGAGCTGTCTCGGAGATTCGATGCAGGAGCAGTCCACCAATGCCTTGGCCTCGATGCGCGGCGCTGACCCAGATGCTCAGCTCCGGGATGGTGTCCGCGACGAATCCGTAGCCGGGGTCTTGGGCGGTGAAGTAACGTAGCCAGACCACTGCGACGACCATTCTGTCGGCGTCCTCAGAGACGAGGCCGAAGTCCTCATCTCTTGGCCACTCGTCGTAGTAGTGGCGGAACTGCGGGGTGTCCTCGACCTCACGCATGGTGAAACGCGGGCCGTTCCAGTTCAGGTTGTCGAGCGTCGCCCGCGCGAGCAGCCCACGGTCTGCCGCCGTCGCTTCTCTCACGAAATCAAAGGTCATGCTCTGCGTTTCGTCCAACTATCCCGCGCGTCCGCGTCGTCCAGGCGGGAGCAACCCCTTCGAGCGGGCGCGGGCGACCCAGCCTTGTGCGGTGGAGAGGGGTACGCGGCTGATTTCTGCCATCTTCGCGGTCGGGTTTGTCTCCCCGTCGTCTACGAGGCGGGTGTGTTGGAGGGCGACGACTTCGTAGAAGTCCGCGATCCGCTTCGGGTTCCCCAACGGCTGCATGACCTCTGAGGAGTGGAGAATGCGACCCGAGGGCATGGTGAGTGTGCCGCCCTCGAAGCGGGTGGCTCCGGTGACGGTGAACTGGCGGCGGTTGATCGCCGCCTCAATCCGGGAGGTCGGCAAGTTCCGAAGGATCGGGCTGGCCACCGGGTCGCCCGCCAGCTCGGGCAGGTAGACGATCCCCGTGATCCGCACTTCACCCATTGGCTCTTGGTGCATGAGGTATTGGCGTTGCAGGCGTAGCAGCACGCGGGTACGGGACTGGGTGTGCTCGATGAGGAACCAGCGACCGTCGCGACCATCGTTATACCCGCTCAGGTTCCCGTCCGACCCCGGCGTGGGGTATGTCCGCTTGTCGTACTTGAGCGCGGCATCGATGGCTACCGAGTCGGCAGAAGAGGCGATCACGGGAGGATCAGGCATCACCCAGCCTGCTGGCAGGTCTTCGGGGACCAGCAGCGGCATGTCCTCCACGTCTTGACTCATGCCTCTGATCGTAGTGGAACCACCACTTCATCTCAAACAATGGCCGTTACGCGAGGAGTGTGCTACCTTGGTTCTGGCGTATCTGCTTTTGTATGAGATTGGTGGTGAGTGGCCTGACCCCAGCCCCGACCCGTGAGCGCCCACCACACGCGGCGCAAAGCCGGGCTGCGCTCGGGGCAGGGGCGGGGAGCGATCCGGGGCAGCTCCGTCTCCGCACGATCCGCCGTGCCGAACCCGACATGGGGAAGCTCGTGGAGTGGGTGCTGAACATCACCCAGGCGCGTTGGGAGGCTTACCGGGCCGGGGAACCTGACCCTTACGACCTCCCGATGCCTGCGAATCTGAGCCTGATGTCAGATGCGCGCGGCAGAGTAGAAGAGCATGAAGAACCCGAGCTGTTGCACCGACGAAAGAGCACCGCATGACCACCACCGCTCCCACAGTCATCCCGACCAACGCGCAAGCGGACGATCGGCCGGTGCTGCTGGCTGTGTCCTATCTCCGCGTCTCGACCCGTGAGCAGGCTGAGCGGGGCGGAACCGAGGAGGGGTTCTCGATCCCCGCGCAGCGAGAGGCCAACGCGAGGAAGGCCAACGAACTGGGCGCGCGGGTTGTGCGGGAGTTCGTGGATGCCGGGGAGTCTGCGAGGTCTGCGGATCGGGATGGGTTGCAGGAGATGTTGGCGTTCATCGCCGCCACCCGGATCACGTTCTGCATCGTCCACAAGCTCGACCGGCTCGCCCGCAACCGTTCGGACGATGTGAAAATCCACGAAGCACTCATAGGCGCAGGCGTCACCCTGGTGTCGGCGACCGAGAGCATCGATCAGACGCCGTCGGGGATGCTCGTGCACGGCATCATGTCGAGTATTGCGGAGTTCTACAGCCGCAACCTCGCCACCGAAGTCACCAAGGGCCTCACCCAGAAGGTCGCCCAGGGCGGCACCCCGATGCGCGCCCCCATCGGCTATTTGAACGTCCGCAAGACGGACGACAACGGGCGGGAGGTTCGCACGGTCGAGGTCGATCCCGAACGAGCACCGCTCATCACCTGGGCGTTCGAGCACTACGCCGAAGGCGAGACCTCCGTCACCGGCCTCCTCCGCGACCTCACCGCACGGGGGCTACTCACGGTGCCGACGCCGAAGCGTCCGTCGAAGCCGTTGGGGAAGAACACGCTCTACAAGCTCCTGACGAACCCGTACTACGCGGGAGTGATCCGCTACAAAGGTGCGCTGCATCCGGGCGCGCATGATCCCATCGTGGAGCCTGCGCTGTTCGACAAGGTGCAGTCGCTGCTCCGGGCGCGGACGGCGAAGATGACCCGGCACGTCCAGCACGCCCACCACCTCAAGGGCCTGCTGCACTGCGGCACCTGTGGGTCGCGGATGCTGCTCGACTTCGCCACCAACCCACGCGGTGTCACCTACGCCTACTTCATCTGCTCCGGCCGCGCTGCGAAGAAGACGACCTGTACCAGACGCGCGGTTCCCGTCGCGGTCGCGGAACGTCTCGTCGCGGACTCCTACGCGAGCATCACGATTAGTGACACCACCTACCAACGAATCGCGGCCGACGTTGATGCGGCATTCGACAAGCGCAACACCAGCCAAGACCAGAAACTTGCCGATCTGACGGCGAACCGAGCCAGGTTGGAATCCGAGTCCGACAAGCTCCTCGCCGCGCACTTCGCCGACGCCATCGACCTCGACACGTTGAAAAGGCACCAAGACCGCATCCGCGCGGGCCTCGCCGATGTGAACCGCCGACTCGCTGAACACAGCGAGCACCAC
Source organism: Arthrobacter sp. AOP36-F1-5 (assembly GCF_058137995.1). NCBI lineage: Bacteria > Bacillati > Actinomycetota > Actinomycetes > Micrococcales > Micrococcaceae > Arthrobacter > Arthrobacter sp. AOP36-F1-5. The sequence continues at coordinate 3,449,091 of NZ_CM176892.1, read as the reverse complement.
ACCGGCGGGCGCGCCTTCCTCCACGACTCGCTACGGCTGCTCACCGACGCGCACCGTGCCTACACGCGCTCCGGAGACGCTGACAGGCGACTCGCGAACCAAGCGTTCTACACGCGCCTCGACATCACCGACGACGAACAGCTCCGTCCCACGCTGGCCGAACCTTTCGCGACGATCTTCCGCGAAGCGCACCAGGGCGGCGACGAAGGCAAGGAAGCGAAACGGGAACACACAACATCTTTCGATGTCGCGTGTTCCCGTAAGACACTTTGGGTGGAGGTAAGGGGACTCGAACCCCTAACCCCCTGCTTGCAAAGCAGGTGCGCTACCAATTGCGCCATACCCCCGTGACGGGAATCAATCGAGTTGATCCGTCGATGCCTTCCACACGGATTTCTCCGATTCGGAGGCCTTCCATCTACGGTAGACGACCACGGAGGCGGCGGCCACGACTGCGACCAATAATTTCCGCATGCATTCTCCACAGTTCCTGGAAGATGGAGGGATTCCGTGGGCGTACCAGGACTTGAACCTGGGACCTCTTCGTTATCAGCGAAGCGCTCTAACCGCCTGAGCTATACGCCCTCATTGTCCCTTCAGGACGAGATATGACTTTACCGGACCGGTCGCCGGGAAAACAAATCGGCTTCCGCGGCGTGGTGGACACGACGCCGCGGAAGCCGATCAGTACCCGATCAGTCGTCGGTGAGGGTGACCCCGATTCCACCGACCAGGGTGGAGGAAATGTTATAAAGCACGGCAGCGAGCATCGACATGGCCGTGAGCAGCACCACGTTCACAACGGCGATGATGGTCGCGAAGGAGGCAACCTGGCCCAGGGAAACTAGCTCCTTGAGGTCGAATCCTGACTCCGAACCGATCACCTCCCCGAGAAGATCGTTCACTCGATCAAAGATGCCGGTCAGATCCAGGACGGTCCACAGTACGACGGCCGCCACGACGGTGACGATCCCCAACGCCACCGACAACAAGAACGCCATCTTCAGGATCGACCAGGGATCGACCTTGCTGATGAGCAGTCGGGCCTTACGGACCTTCGCTTTGGGCGCCGGCCGCACGAGCTGCTGGGTCCCCTTCTTCTGGGCGGGGCTCCTGCCTGCGGCTGACTGGCCCGAAGGACGCTGGCCACCGGAGGCAGGTCGTTGCGTGGGAGCGGTCGGGCGTCCCTGCTGTCCGCCGGGCTTTTGCCGCGGCGCCGCTGGGCGCGGGTTGTTCGGGGTGCTCACGCATTACCTCCGTCGATTTCGGTCTCATCAGCAGCCTGGGTGGCTTCCACGGACTCCGCGGCAACGGAGCCGGTTTCACCATCGGCCGGTGCCCCGTCCACTACCGGTGCCCTCTGCTGAGAATCTTCAGGATCCAACGGTACTTCATCCTCGTCCTCATCGACTCCCAGCCCACGCTCAGCATTCTTGGCCACTGCGATGATCCGGTCCTTCTTATCCGGCTTCGCGAAGATGACCCCCATGGTGTCGCGTCCCTTGGCCGGCACCTGCGTGACCTTGGACCTGACGACCTTCCCGCGCTGCATGACCACGAGCACTTCGTCGGTTTCCTCGACGATGAGGGCCCCGGCCAGGACTCCGCGTTCGTCGGCCAACTTAGCCACCTTGATGCCGATGCCGCCCCGCGTCTGCACACGGTATTCCTGCACAGAGGTCCGCTTGGCGTAGCCTCCCTCCGTGACGGTGAAGACATAGGAGTCTTCTCCCACGACGCCCGCGGTCAGCAAGACGTCGTCATCACGGAACTTCATGCCGGTGACTCCCGACGTGTTCCTGCCCATCGGACGCAACGCTTCGTCGGTGGCTGTGAACCGCACGGACTGTCCGTGGCGTGAAACGAGCATCAGATCATCGGTTTCCGAGATCAGCTGCGCCGACACCAGCTCGTCGCCTTCCCGCAGGTTCACGGCGATCACCCCGGCGGAACGGTTCGTGTCGTAGTCGGTCAGTCGACTCTTCTTCACCAGTCCCCGGCGGGTTGCCAACACCAGATAGGGCGACTGCTCGTAATCGCGCAGGTCCAGGACCTGGGCAATATGCTCATCCGGTTGGAAAGCCATCACGTTCGCCACGTGCTGGCCCTTGGCATCGCGACCGCCCTCGGCCAGCTCGTAGCACTTCGCCCGGTACACGCGCCCGTGGTTGGTGAAGAAAAGCAGCCAGTTGTGCGTGGTGGTGACGAAGAAGTGCTCGACCACGTCGTCCCCACGCAACTGGGCGCCCCGGATCCCCTTGCCACCACGGTTTTGCGAGCGGTAGTTGTCGCTTCGGGTCCGCTTGATGTAGCCGCCGCGGGTGATGGTGACCACCATTTCCTCTTCGGGGATGAGGTCTTCCATCGACATGTCACCGTCATAGCCGGCGACGATCTGCGTACGACGGTCATCCCCGTGGCGCTGGACGATTCCGTCGAGCTCCTCGGAAATGATCTCGCGCTGACGCACCGGATCGGCCAGAATGATCTTGTATTCGGTGATCTCGGCCTCCAGCTTCGCGTGCTGGTCCTGGATCTTCTGGCGCTCCAGGGCTGCTAGTCGACGCAGCTGCATGTCCAGAATGGCCTGGGCTTGGAGGTCGTCGATATCGAGCAGGTCCTTCAGGCCGTTACGCGCGTCCTCGACGGTCGGAGACCGGCGGATGAGGGCAATGACCTCGTCCAAGGCGTCCAGCGCCTTGAGAAGTCCCCGCAAAATATGGGCCTGCTCTTCGGCCTTGCGCAGCCGGAACTGTGTTCGCCGGACGATGACATCGATCTGGTGGTTGACCCAGTGACGGATGAAGGCATCCAAGGACAAGGTACGCGGTACGCCGTCCACGATGGCCAGCATGTTTGCCGAGAAGTTCCCCTGCAGCTCCGTGTGCTTATAGAGGTTGTTCAACACCACCTTGGCGACGGCATCACGTTTGAGGACGATCACCAGACGCTGGCCGGTCCTGCCGGACGTCTCGTCACGGAGATCTGCGATGCCACCCATCTTGCCGTCCCTGACGAGCTCGGCGATCTTGATGGAAAGGTTGTCCGGGTTGGCCTGGTACGGCAATTCGGTGATGACCAGGCAGGTCCGCCCCTGCAGCTCCTCGACATTGACCACGGCACGCATGGTCACCGAGCCACGTCCGGTCCTATAGGCATCCTCGATACCGCGGCGGCCCAGGATGAGTGCCCCGGTGGGGAAGTCCGGTCCCTTGATGTGTTGCATCAAGGCTTCAAGCAGCTCTTCCTTCGTCGCCTCCGGATTCTGCAGGTACCACTGCGCACCGGCGGCCACTTCACGCAGGTTATGCGGAGGGATGTTGGTGGCCATTCCGACGGCAATGCCGGAGGAGCCGTTGACCAACAGGTTCGGGAACCGTGCCGGCAGAATCGTCGGCTCCTGGTTCTTCCCGTCGTAGTTGTCCTGGAAGTCGACGGTCTCCTCGTCGATTTCGCGAACCATCTCCATGGCCAGGGGAGCCATCTTGGTTTCCGTGTACCTCGGGGCCGCGGCACCATCATTGCCCGGGGAGCCGAAGTTCCCCTGTCCCAGGGCCAACGGGTAGCGCAAGGTCCAGTCCTGGATAAGCCGGACCAGGGCATCGTAGATCGCGGTGTCACCGTGGGGATGGTACTGACCCATGACCTCGCCGACCACACGCGCGCACTTGTTGTAGGACCGTTCCGGGCGGTAGCCGCCGTCGAACATCGCGTACAGGACGCGGCGGTGGACCGGCTTGAGCCCATCCCTGACGTCGGGCAGGGCACGGCCGACGATCACGGCCATCGCGTAGTCGAGATACGACCGTTGCATCTCGGTCTGCAGGTCGATGGGTTCGACCCTGTCGATGGTGGCCGCGGCCAGGGGCTGGTCCGGCTGCACGACGTCCTCGTGCTCCGGGTCGTGGGGGTTTTCTGGCGTCTCGTCGCTCATCGGTTTCTTCCTCTATTCAAAGCTGCGTCGGAACGTGGGGACGGTTTCCTCAGATATCGAGGAAGCGCACGTCCTTGGCGTTCTGCTGGATGAAGTTACGGCGGGATTCAACGTCCTCGCCCATGAGCACCGCGAAGATCTGATCCGCTGCGGCGGCGTCTTCCATGGTGATCTGACGCAGGGTCCGGTGGTCCGGGTCCATGGTGGTGTCCCAGAGCTCGGAGTAGTCCATTTCGCCCAGGCCCTTATAGCGTTGGATGGCGTTGTCCTTGGGGAGGCGCTTATTGGCCGCCGCACCAGCGGTCAGGGAGGCATCCCGCTCGGCATCCGAGAAGACGTATTCATGAGCCGAGTTGGACCACTTGATCCGGTACAGCGGTGGCTGCGCCAAGTACACGTAGCCATTTTCGATCAGCGGACGCATGTACCGGAAGACCAGGGTCAGCAGCAGCGTGGTGATGTGCTGGCCGTCCACATCGGCATCGGCCATCAACACGATCTTGTGGTACCGGAGCTTGGCCATATCGAATTCCTCGCCGATGCCCGTTCCGAAGGCCGTGATCATCGATTGGACCTCGGCATTTCCCAAGGCCCGGTCCAGGCGTGCACGCTCCACGTTCAGGATCTTCCCGCGCAACGGCAGGATGGCCTGGGTCCGGGGATCACGACCGCGTTTGGCCGAACCACCGGCGGAATCACCCTCCACGATGTAGACCTCGCACTCGGAGGGGTTCTTCGAGGAGCAATCCGAGAGCTTGCCCGGCATCCCGAATGACTCCAGCGGGGATTTGCGACGGGCATTGTCCCGGGCCTTCCGAGCCGCCATACGGGCCTGGGCGGCAAAAAGGGACTTCCTGATGATGTCCTTGGCCGTCGAGGGGTTGCGCTCGAGCCAGTCTCCAAGTTCGTCGTTGACCACACCCTGGACGAACCCCTTGGCCATGGAGTTGCCCAGCTTGGTCTTGGTCTGGCCCTCGAACTGCGGTTCTCCCAGCTTGATGGAGATCACCGCCGTGAGGCCTTCCCGGATGTCGTCACCGGTGAGGTTGTCATCCTTGTCCTTGAGGATGCCTTTTTCCTTGGCGTAGCGGTTGATCAGCGAGGTCATCGCCGCCCGGAAGCCCTCTTCGTGCGTTCCGCCCTCATGGGTGTTGATCGTGTTGGCGTAGGTATGGACGGATTCCGAATAGGCGGTCGTCCACTGCATCGCGACCTCAACGGAAATCATCCGTTCCGTGTCTTCGCTTTCGAAGGCGATGACGTCAGGGTGGACGAGGTCGGCCTTCTTCGACGTGTTGAGGTACTCCACATAGTCGAGCAACCCGTTTTGGTAGCAGTAGTCGACGAACCGGTGCTTGGGTTCCTCGGCCTCGTGGGCCCGTTCCTCAGTGTCGTCCTCGGCGATCTCATCGGCCGAATCATCGAGCGTGCGCTCATCGGTCAGGGAAATACGCAGACCCTTATTCAAGAAGGCCATCTGCTGGAAACGTATGCGGATGGTCTCGAAGTCGAACTCGGTGGTATCGAAGATCCCCGCATCCGGATAGAACGTGATCGTCGTTCCGGTCTTTTCGGTTTCCTCGCCCTTGACCAGTTCGCCCTGGGGCTTCCCGCCATCAGCGAATGACATCCGGTAGACGTTGCCCTGCCGATGAATCTCGGCGTCGACGCGGCTGGAAAGGGCATTGACGACCGAGACACCCACCCCGTGCAGACCGCCGGAAACGGCATAGCCGCCTCCACCGAACTTGCCACCGGCGTGCAGAATGGTCATGACGACCTCGACGGTCGGCCGTCCTTCGGTCGGGTGCATGTCCACGGGGATGCCACGTCCGTTGTCTTCGACCCGGACACCGCCGTCCTCCTGCAGGGCCACCTTGATGGTGTCGCAGTATCCAGCCAGAGCTTCGTCGACGGAGTTGTCGACCACCTCATAGACCAGGTGATGCAAGCCGCGCGGCCCCGTCGAGCCGATGTACATGCCGGGCCGTTTACGAACGGCCTCCAGGCCTTCCAGGACCGTGATGTCGCTGGCTCCGTAAGCGTGTTCGACCCGGTGGGAATTCTCGTGTGGTTCCTGCTCCACTACTGATTCCGGTTCTACGGCCGGACCGGGTTCCTGGGCCGCTATCGGCTCCTGTGGTGCTGTGGAATTCTCGTCCTCGGGGGTGGTGTTCTCAGTATCCACAGGCGGTGCAGACTCCTTGTGCGTTCTCGGAGGACGCCGATCCGGTAGATCGGGCATCCATGAACCGGCGCCCTGACCGTGGACGGGCGGGCACCGTAACTACAATTCTACCGTGTTTCTCAGCCGTGGTGGGGTAAATCAGCCCCCAATTGCCTCTCATTGGCAAAAAAACCGGCCTAGAAGCCTCTCCAGTGCCCTTGAGTGAGGCCCTATGTGCCGATGGGGCTCCCAGTGCCTCTGTAGCCGGTTCCCTGTCGGTAACTTCCGGGGGCGGTCGGTCTTCCATGACCGAAAAGCTTCTTCCTGGATGATCCGCAGCTATCCGTAGGTGTCCCGGGGCCCACGGCCAGCAACCCGGCGCATCCCCTTTTTCCAGCTGGGGGCCGAAGGGCCAAGGACTTGGATGACGGTGACCACTCCGGGCCCAAGCTTCTCGTCGAAGGTCTTGAGCAGGCTGTGGCTCAGGAGCCGGACCTGGGTCGCCCACGCAGTCGAATCACATCTGACCACGACGGTCGTGTCCTCGAAGCTTTCCGGCGTGCAGTGGGCATTGATTTGCGGTCCCACCAATTCGGTCCACCGGGACATCACCGATCCAACGGCCACCGGGGATGTCCACCCCCTATCACGGACCATTCGTCCGAACACCGTCCCGATGCCCTGTGGATCCCGGCCGTCCTCGTAGGAGACACCAGTGGGTGAACGGCGCCGCATCTCCCGGGCCTGCGCGCTACGTTCTCCTGCCCGCCGGGCCCTGGCTGCATCTATCCTGACTTCTCCCCGGGCCACGGCATTCTGACGCATGCGATTCAACATGGTCCGGGCAGCATCGAATTCCGCCGGCCCTTCCCCGGGGGTCTTATCGGCCGGGCTCATGCCGATACCGTTCCTGGACCCACGGTCAGCACCCGCCCACCCAACTCATCCGGGACGTCGCCGACGACCGCGGCCGTCACGATGACCTGTTCGGCGTCGGCGACCACCGCCGCCAATTTTTGTCGCCGTGAAAGGTCGAGCTCGGCGAACACGTCATCAAGGATGAGGATCGGCTTCGCACCGGGTCGCGCGTCGTCTTCACACAGGGCACGGTAGACCGCCAATCGAAGCGACAGGGCGAGGGACCACGTTTCACCATGGGAGGCATATCCCTTGGCCGGCGCCTGTCCAAGACCGAGAACCAGATCATCCCGATGTGGTCCAACCAGAGTCAGTCCCCGTTCGAGTTCCTTCTTGCGCTGGGACCCCAAGGACGCCAGGAAGGCCTCGTGGAGCTCCTCCAGATCGAGCTCGGCCAGCGGGCTGCGTTCCCCGGCGGCCAGCGGTTGCTCCCCGTTGTTGTCTTCGGCGGGGAGGACACCACCAACCGTGGACGTATAAATAACCGTGGCGGGTTTCGAGCCGTCCGTCAGCCCCGCATAGGCATCCGAAATATGTCCTTCGATGGTGGCCACGACATCCAACCGACCGCGCAACAGTTTTGCCCCGGCCGATGCCAGATGCTGATCCCACACGGCAAGCGTGGCTTCATGGGAGGTGGACAATCGTCCAGACGAACGGGCCGATTTCAGCAGGGCATTGCGTTGTTTAAGGACGCGTTCGTAGTCGGACCTCGTGGCGGCTTGATGGGGCTGCAAGGCAACCAGGACATCATCGAGATAGCGCCGGCGTTCCGAGGGATCCCCCTTGACCAATGCCAGGTCTTCGGGCGCGAACAGCACGGTTCTCACTATGCCCAGGATCTCGCGGGCCCTGACGGGGTTGGCCCGGTTGATTCTCGCCCGATTGGTCTTCCCCGCCGTGATTTCCAGTTCAAGCCCCACCGCCTGCTCCCCCCGATGGATCCGGGCCCGAACCAGAGCCTGGTCGGCATCGAAATGAATCAAGGGAGCATCATTGGACACCCGGTGTGAGGACAACGAAGCCAAATAGCCCAAGGCTTCGGCAATATTGGTCTTCCCCACGCCATTGGGACCAGCGAAGACCGTCGTGCCCGGAGCGAGTTCGAGGTCGATTTGGCGATAGGAACGGAAGTCGGTCAGGGAAACATGAGAAACGTACAACTGCTGATGTCCCGCTTATTCGCCCGGCCGGCGCACCGCGTGTCCGCCGAACTGGTTCCGCAGGGCGGCAACCATCTTCATTGCCGGTGCATCTTCTTGCCGCGAGGCAAACCGGGCAAAGACCGAAGCCGTAATGGCGGGGGCAGGAACCGCATTGGCGATGGCCTCTTCAACGGTCCAACGGCCTTCTCCTGAATCCTCTACATAGCCGGCGATGTCCTTGAGTTCCGGGTCTTCCTTCAAGGCCTTGACCAGCAGATCCAGCAACCACGAACGGATGACCGTTCCTTGCTGCCAGGCACCGAACGTTCCGGGGACGTCTTTGATGATCTCCTTCGCGGCAAGGAGCTCATAGCCTTCGGCGTAAGCCTGCATGATGCCGTATTCAATGCCGTTGTGGACCATTTTCGCGTAATGCCCAGCGCCGATGTCGCCGACGTGGACGAAACTCTCGGATCTGGTTCCCTCCGGCCTCAACGCATCAAAGAGCGGAAGAAGTTCCTCGATGTCCTCCGGAGCACCGCCGGCCATGAGCCCGTAGCCGTTCTCCAGGCCCCAGACGCCACCTGAAACGCCGCAATCCACAAAGCGTATGCCGCTTTTGGCCAGGTCGGTGCCATGGCGGATGTCGTCGCTGAATCGGGTGTTTCCGCCGTCAACGACCAGATCGTCCTCCCCCAGTTTTCCCGCGAGCTCCGAGACAACCGCATCGGTGACGGCCCCTGAGGGAACCATGATCCACAGGACTTTACGATCCGGCAGCAGGGCCAGTAGTTCATCGACGGATCCGACATCGGTCACGTCGGGGTTCCGATCGTACCCAGTGACGTCGATTCCACCCTGGCGAAGGCGGGCCCGCATGTTGTAGCCCATCTTGCCCAAGCCGATCATTCCGATGTGCATGGCATCCTCCTCGATAGTGGAATCCCCGGTCGGTGGATTGGCCTTAGTTTGGAAGTCGTACCGGCATGACCAGGTAGCGGTAGTCGTCCTCGTCGTTTCCGTCGAGTGCCTTTTGGGCGGTCATCATCGCCGGTTTGGGGGCGGTGGTGAACGAGAACCGAACGAACTCCGTGTTGAAGGCATTCAAGCCCTCGCTCAGGTACGCGGGATTGAACGCCACCGTGATCTCTTCGCCTTCAAGCTGGGCCTCGATGGCTTCTTCGGCCTGTGCGTCTTCGCCCGTACCGGCATCAAGGGCCAGCTGGGAATCGGTGAAGGCCAGTCGAACGGGTGTATTCCGTTCTGCAACGACGGCGACGCGACGCACTGCTTCAACCAACTCGTGGGTGCGGACCGTCGCATGGATGGGGGTGTTCTCCGGGAACAACGACCTGATCTTCGGGTAATCGCCGTCGACCAGGAGTGAAGTCGTGCGTCGGCTACCGCTTTCGAAACCAATGAGGTCGCTGTTCTCTCCGAGGGCGATCTGCAACTCCCCGGCACCGCCAAGGGTCTTGGCGACTTCGTTGAGCGTCTTGGCCTTCACCAGGGCCGAGGTTGAGATGCCGGGAGTTGTGGGCTTCCAATGAACCTCACGCATGGCCAGACGGTAACGGTCGGTGGCCAGGAAAGTGATCAGGTCATCCTCGATCTCCATCTTCACACCCGTGAGGATCGGCAGTGTGTCGTCCTTTGAGGCGGCGACGATGACTTGGGCGATGGCCTCGGAGAAGGCTGCCCCGTCCACGACACCGGCGATTTCCGGCAGGACCGGTAGTTCGGGGTAGTCGGCCACGGGCATGGTCGCCAGGTGGAAACGGCTACGGCCACAAGTGACGGTGACCTTGGAGCCTTCCGTTTCGATGGTGACGGTCGACTGGGGCAGGCTTCGGCAGATCTCAGCCAGCAGTTTGCCTGAAACAAGAATGGTGCCGGGAGTGGAGACTTCCGCCGCGATCTCCAAATGAGCAGAAATTTCGTAATCGAAACCGGCGAAGGAGACCACCGAGTCTCCCGCATTGATGAGGATCCCCGAGAGGACCGGCGAGGGAGGCCGCTGTGACAGCGAACGGGCGGTCCAGGACACGGCATCTGCCAGAACGTCCCTTTCAACACTGAACTTCACGTAGTGATCCGCCTTTCACAGCTTTTGGTGACAACTTTCCGGTGCAAGCTTAGCCCGAGTCATCAACGTGGGCATACTGCCCCGGTGGGATCTGTGCTCAGCAGGCCAGAGTGGTCGGGAACGGGAACTTGTTATCTGGATTCTTCTAGAAAGAGGGATTAGTAGTGTTAATAACCCTTGTGGATACTGTGGATAACCATGTCCCGCGTGTTCGTCTCGGGCTTTAAGGCTGTTCACAACTTGTGGGTTCCCATCGTGTGAAGTCCAACGGGCCGGTGGATAAAAACTATTGGTATTTCGGGGGTCCACAGGAATCCTGTAGTTATCCGCAGAAGAACCTAGTCGTCCACTTAATTATCCACAGACTTATCCACAAGCGTTCATATCGCTGGAAACTCGGGCTTCCTAGCCCTCGCGCTGTTGTTGCTTGATGCGGTTGGTCAGTTCGGTCACCTGATTGAAGATCGCCCTGCGCTCTGCCATGAGTTCCCTGATCTTGCGGTCCGCGTGGATCACGGTCGTATGGTCACGCCCTCCGAGTTCCGCCCCGATTTTTGGAAGCGACATGTCGGTGAGCTCACGCAGTAGATACATCGCGATCTGTCGCGCGGTCACCAGGGTGCGTGTCCTGGATTTGCTGTTGAGTTCCTCGATGCTGAGATTGAAGTAGTCAGCGGTCTGGGCGATGATCGCGGCCGGCGTGATCTCCTGGGCTCCCTCGTCCGTGATCAGGTCCTTGAGTACTTGCTCGGCCAATGTCAGGTCCACGGTCTGGTTGTTCAAGGAGGCAAAAGCCGTCACGCGGATCAGGGCGCCTTCGAGCTCGCGGATGTTCGTTGAAATCTTCGAGGCGATGTACTCCATGACATCGTCCGGCGCCGAAAGTCCCTCTGCGGTGGCCTTTTTGCGCAGGATAGCGATCCTGGTTTCCAACTCAGGGGGCTGGATGTCGGTCAACAGTCCCCATTCGAAACGCGAGCGCATCCGGTCTTCAAAACCCGCCAGTTGTTTCGGCGGTAGATCCGAGGTGATGACGACTTGCTTATTGTGGTTGTGCAACGCGTTGAATGTGTGGAAGAACTCCTCCTGTGTCGCATCCTTGTTCGCCAGGAACTGGATGTCGTCGATCAGGAGGATATCGACGTTGCGGTACGTCTGCTTGAAGCTGGCGCCCTCGTCGTCGCGGATGGAGTTGATGAAGTCGTTGGTGAACTCTTCGGAGTTCACATATCTGACCCTGATGCCGTTGTACAGATGTCGGGCGTAGTGGCCGATGGCGTGGAGCAAGTGGGTCTTGCCCAACCCGGAATCCCCATATATGAACAGCGGGTTATATGCCTTGGCGGGTGCTTCAGCGACCGCCACGGCGGCGGCGTGGGCGAAGCGGTTCGATGAGCCGATCACGAAGGTATCGAAGATGTATTTGGGGTTCAGGCGACCGAACTCCTGGGAATTCGAGGGCGGGGAAGGTTGGGGACGGTGGTCGCTCATCCGTTCCTTGGCCACCGGAGCCGGCTCGGGCTTGCTGGGCTCCGGCTCCGTGTCCGGGACCAGATCGGCATCAATGCTGAAGGCACAGAGGATGTCATCCTGGAAGACCTGGCGTAGTGCCGCGTCGAGGGAATTCTTCAGTTGGGTTTGGAGAACTTCGCGGGTCAATTCATTGGGCACGGCCAACAGCAGGGTGGTGCCGATCAAGCCGAGCGGCCGGGCATGCACCACGAATCCGCGCTGGCGGGGGGTGACCCGATCGTCTTGTTCGAGTATCCGAACGACTTGACGCCAGGAGCTGCCGACACTGTTGGATTCGTCTGTGCTCATTGCGATCTCCCCCTTCAAGGTGGGCCGGTCCGGTGATAGGTTTCCGCTGGCCCGCACCCTAAGCGAAAGACGACCAACGAGTTTCGATTCTAGCCGTCATCCACAGCGTTATTCACAGTCCGTGGATAACTGCGAAGTATTGGCGAGCAGCCGCGCAAGTCCAATGAATTGCTGCGGATAACTACCATGAGCGCGATCGAGGACGATGGCCGGTAGCGGGAAATCACCCAAATGCCTTGTTCGTTGTCCACAACTGTGGATTAATGAAGACGAAGTTATTCACAGCCCGGTAGTCGGATGTCCGAGGTATCCGCCGCGTGCCGGTTTGACCTTGCTACCACGCGTCGCCTATCGTAGTTTAGTCCTGTGTGTGTGCTTTGGGACCCTGCAATCCGTCCGCTTACGCGGGATTCGGGCCAGGCAACCCAATGTGCCACATGAAATACGAGCGTCAGCCTGTTCTTCCCCCTTGTAGCAACGGGTTAAGGCGCATCCTTTGATCGTCTTGGAGTTACTACTGTGAGCAAGCGGACTTTTCAGCCGAATAACCGCCGTCGTGCCAAGAAGCACGGCTTCCGTCTTCGTATGCGCACCCGTGCAGGTCGCGCCATCATGTCAGCACGCCGGTCCAAGGGCCGCACCGAGCTGTCTGCATAGCATCGAGCCATTCCTGCGGACCGCGCGTGGGTGACGTGAGCATGTTCCCCGACGGAGTCGGATACTGACCATGTTGCCCATGAGACACCGTCTGCGCGCAGCCGCGGAATTCTCTGCCACCGTACGTTCCGGCGCCCGTTCTGGGCGCCGGAACGTCGTGCTATATGCACGCTTGCGGCCTGAGGCCGATCATGCCGAACCCACGCGGTTCGGTTTTATCGTGTCCAAGGCCGTCGGGAACGCGGTGACCCGCAATCTCGTTAAAAGGAGGTTGAGGGCCGTCGCGGCACAGGAACTTCCCTCACTGGCGTCAGGATACGACGTCGTGGTGCGAGCCCTTCCCGCTTCGGCTCAGGCCACATGGGCGGGTTTATCCGCGGATGCGCGCCGAGCGTTGGACAATTCGTGCCAGCAAGCAGCCGAGCTGAAGACGGAGAGCAGAAGAAGGAGGCATTCGGTTGGCTGAAGTCCCTTCAGATGCTGGTCCCGGACCCCTTCGCTGGCTCTGGGATCTTCCCCGGAACCTCTTGATCCTCTTGATCATGGGGTATCGGAAGGCAATCTCGCCCTTATACGGGGACGTCTGTCGATACTTTCCCAGTTGCTCGGCGTACGGCCTGGAAGCGGTCACCGCACATGGAGCCGTCAAGGGCAGCGCGTTGGCTTTTTGGCGCGTCCTTCGCTGCAATCCATGGAGTCACGGCGGCATCGATCATGTCCCTGCAGGATCCAGGATTTGGCCAGAAGGCAGAACCCCCAAGATCATGGTGTTGAATCATCCGCCGATTCCCGCCGACGATGATGCCGCGGATGCGGCTCGAGGAGCATAACCGGAAATGAACTTCCTAGACACACTTCTGTGGCCATTCACCCAAGTGGTCTCATGGATCCTTCGGGCCTTCCACGCGATCTTTACTTTCGTGGGCATGGATCCCGATTCGGGGTGGACCTGGACGTTGTCCATCATCTGCCTGGTGTTGCTCATTCGTACTGCACTGATCCCTGTGTTCGTAAAACAGATCAAGGCCCAGCGGGCGATGCAGGTCCTCCAACCCGATCTGAAGAAGCTGCAGGCTAAATATAAGGGTAAGAAGGACCAGCTCTCGCAGCAGGCCATGATTGCCGAACAGCGGGAGCTGTTCAAGAAGCACAAGACGAACCCGTTGGCTTCCTGCTTGCCGATTCTGGTGCAGATGCCGTTCTTCTTCGCCCTCTTCCGAACACTGAACAACGCTTCGCATGCCAGTGATCAAGGGGAAAGCGTCGGGGCATTGTCCGTCAACCTGGTGCGTAGCTTTGACGGGTCGACTATTTTTGGCGCCGGCCTGTCGGAAACCTTCCTCGGAACGGTGAATTCTGGGGCCCCGAAAGTCTCCGTCATCATCACTGCGATCGTGATGATCATCGCGATGTCTGCGAGCCAGTTCACGACGCAGCGACAGATCATGACCAAGAACATGACGAAGGAAGCCCTCCAGGGCCCCTTCATGCAGCAGCAGAAGATGATGATGTACATCCTGCCGCTGGTGTTCGGCATCGGCGGCATCAACTTCCCCATCGGTGTACTGATCTACTGGACCGCCACGAACGTCTGGACGCTGGGGCAGCAGTTCTACGTGATCCGCAACAACCCGACACCCGGCTCCCAAGCGGCACGCGAACTCAATGAACGTCGTGCAGCTAAGGGTCTTCCGCCTCTCGGGCAGAAGAAGACCGACGAAGTGGTCGAAGCCGAGGTCATCGAGCCCAAGGGACAGCGCGAGCAACCGCAGCGCAAGAACAGGAAGAAGAAGTAGACGATGAGTGCCGACGATGTGAACGCCACCGACACGGTCGAGAACACCGTGGATGAGACGAAGCCTTCCATGCAGGCGATGGACCAGACCGCAGATGCGCCGAACCGTGCTGAGGAAGAGGGGGACATCGCCGCGGACTATCTCGAGGAATTGCTCGATATCGCCGATCTGGATGGTGATCTCGACATCGAGATCAGGAATGGTCGGACCTATATCTCCATCGTCAGTGAAGAAGCCGAAGACGAATCCCTGAAGGACCTGATCGGTCGTGACGGGGAAGGCCTAGAAGCCCTCCAGGAACTGTCCCGTCTCGCAGTTCTCTCGGCGACGGGCAATCGTTCACGGCTCGTTCTGGATATTGCCGGATACCGCGATGGTCGGGCAGGCGAATTGAAGAAGATCGCCGAAGAGGCCGTGGCGAGCGCCCGCGAAAGCGGTGAGGACATTGCGCTGGATCCTATGAGCGCTTATGAACGAAAGTTGGTTCATGACGCGGTCGCCGATCTCGGATTGCAAAGTGAATCCGAGGGCGAAGGAAGCCGCCGACATATCGTTGTATCACTGGGCGACGCCTAACCCTACGGCGAGTTCGACCTTACCGAAGCCAGGAACAGGAGCGTTGTGATTCAGGAAGTACAGCCCAGTGAAGCGGAATTGAGGGCGGCGCAGGCCATATTCGGAGATCGTTTGCCTTTGGCCGAAAGGTACGTTCAGCACCTTGCCACCACCGGGATGGAACGTGGCCTCCTCGGCCCGCGGGAAGTGCCTCGTCTCTGGAGTAGACACGTGTTGAATTGCGCGGTGGTCGCCGAGCTCATTGCTGAAGGGGCAGAGGTTGCCGATGTGGGAAGTGGCGCAGGGTTGCCCGGCCTGACCTTCGCGATTGCTCGTCCCGACCTGTCGTTGACTTTGATCGAACCCCTTGAGCGGCGTTGTATCTGGCTGAACGAAGTAGTGGAGGACCTCGGGTTGGAAAACGTCACCGTGTACCGTTCCCGGGCCGAACAGGCGGTGGAGCACATCAACGCGGATGTGGTCACCGCTCGCGCCGTGTCTGCATTGGGCAACCTGGCCGGGCTCACGATCCCCCTGCTGCATGGACGGGGCGAGGTGTTGGCGATCAAGGGTCGTAGTGCAGCGGAGGAAGTCGATAAGGCAGCCAAGGTCCTGCGAAAACTTGGCGCCAGGGAAACTGAAGTCCTGACCGTGGGAGATTCGTTGCTGGAGGAAACCACGACCGTAGTGAGGATCAACGTCGGTACCGCGTCCTGACCGGTAGGCTGTACTGGTGGCGAACTCGTCATGGATGTGGTGAGGAGAAGCGACCATGAATGGCACGGAGGTCTTAACAGGCCCCACCGAGTGGCTTCAGCACTCGACCGGCACACTGCCACCAGTAGAGCAATCGTATTCGGTTGTTTCTTACGTTTCACGTGAAACGTGGTTCTGCCGGTATGGAGCTAGCCGTGCACTTCACGCCCAGCCCTGGAGGACGGCAGCATCAAGCAGCAAGAAGAATTTCAGTCGGAAGCGAAGGCACCGGTTCGGAACATGATGGACAGCATCGACGAGAGCACCCCGCTGGCAAGCCAGCTGGCCAACGAAACCAAGCGTCGCGAGAAGCTCAGCGGGACGACCTTGCCCAAGCCCGATAGCACGCGGTACCTGACGGTCAGCAACCAAAAGGGTGGCGTCGGTAAAACCACTACGACCGTGAACATCGCTGCGGCGTTGGCGAAGGCCGGCATGAATGTCCTGGTGGTTGATATCGATCCACAGGGCAATGCCTCCACTGCCTTGGGAATTGATCACCACGCCGAAGTGGACAGTATTTACGACGTGCTGATCAACGATGTTCCGCTGGGTGATGTCTTGGCGCCATGTCCGCAGTTCCCCAATCTCTTGGTGGCCCCGGCGACGATCCACCTGGCTGGCGCGGAGATCGAGTTGGTATCGCTCGTGGCCCGGGAGCAACGACTTCGCAGGGCCTTGGACCAGTACGCCAAAATGCTGGAAGATCAAGGGGCCGAACGAATCGACTATGTCTTCGTGGACTGCCCTCCCAGTCTTGGGTTGCTGACGGTCAATGCCTTCGTTGCCGCGCAGGAAGTGCTTATTCCGATCCAATGCGAGTACTACGCACTCGAGGGCCTGAGCCAGCTGCTCAGCAACATTGAACTGATCCAAAAGCACTTGAACTCAGATCTGGTTGTTTCCACGATACTTTTGACGATGTACGACGGCCGGACCAACCTGGCATCACAGGTTGCGGATGAGGTGAGGGAGCACTTCCCGAACCAGGTCCTCCAGGCATTGATTCCCCGGAGTGTCAGGATTTCAGAGGCTCCGAGCTATCAGCAGACGGTCGTCACTTATGACCCGAGCTCAACGGGTGCGCTGTCCTATCTGGAGGCAGCCGCGGAGATCGCCGAACGGGGCGTCAGCGGCTCCTGAAGCTCTTGGTTGCCAGTAGACTCTTGGTAGGTAATTTTGCGCGCACCCGGGCGCGCTGGCAAGGTCGAGAGGACGACGAATGGTTGAGAAGCGGCGCGGTTTGGGACGTGGGCTTGGTGCCCTGATCTCTGGTAGTCCGTCAAACGAGGAAGAAGAGCCCTCTCAGGTTGATAATGGGCTTTCTTCGTCGTCAGAGGGCATTCCAAAGGCGTCTTCACCTGCGGAGACGAGTCATGATGCAGGCCGGCCGAATGGTGCTCTTTCAGCAGTGAACATCGAGAGTGAATCCGATTCCAAGGGATCCAAGGGTTCGTCCACTTCTTCTGTTTCACGTGAAACACCACCAACAAAGAGGAAGAGTAGTTCCTCCAGCCAGGCGACCAGTCCGGGGAAGACCTCTTATGCATCCTCGACACCTGATGATATCGATAAGGGGGCGGCAACACCGCCGAAGACCCCTAAGGAGGCACAGAAGTCGTCGACGCGTCCCAGTTCTACAACGAAGCAGCCTTCACGGAGGAGTCGTCCGGTTGATATGTTCTTCAGCTCAGAGCAGGGAGGGACTGAAGAAGGAAAGCCGGGCGATGAGATCGCTGATTCTGATCGCAAGCCAGCCACACCCAGGAACCGCCGTGTAGCTGTTCCGAACGTGCTCGGTAACGTGCGGACCTCGCGTGATCCAGCAACCGATCCCTCCGATCAGGCGGTAGGGTCCAGAGGACCAAATACCGATGAGGAAGCTGAATCTCGGAAGGGTGTTGCTGACGATAAGTCCTCGACGGCAGGTGAGTCTCGATCTTCAGAGGACGATGTTTCACGTGAAACGCTGGTCGCGGTACCCGGGGCGACGTTCGCGGAAGTGTCTGTCGCGAGCATCCACCCGAACCGTAAGCAGCCACGTACCGTCTTTGATGATGATGACATGGCTGAACTCGTGCACTCGATTCGCGAAGTCGGACTTCTGCAGCCGATCGTGCTGCGTCCATCGGATGAAGGTGGAGATCAACTCTATGAGCTCGTCATGGGTGAACGGCGTTGGCGTGCTGTCCAGGAAGCCGGCCTGACGACCATCCCGGCAATCGTGCGGGAGACGTCGGATACCGCACTACTGCGAGATGCGCTGTTGGAGAACCTACACCGTGCGCAGTTGAATCCCCTGGAGGAGGCGGCGGCTTATCAACAACTCATGCAGGAGTTCGACTGTACTCAGGATGAATTGTCTGAGCGTATTGGTCGTTCCCGGCCACAGATCTCCAACACTATTCGTCTGATGCGACTGCCTGCCCTGGTTCAGCGACGGGTTGCTGCCGGTGTGCTATCCGCAGGTCATGCTCGTGCCCTCCTCGGACTTGAAGATGTCGCGGATATGGAGCGACTAGCGCAGCGTATCGTCAACGAGGGTCTCTCGGTCCGGGCGACGGAAGAGATCGTAGCGATGAATGATGGTCTGCGGCGCAAGCCGAAGGAAAAGGCTCCGCGTTCGACTGCACGGCACGAAAGACTCGATTATTTGGCCAATTCGTTGTCAGATCATCTGGAAACCAATGTCAAGATCAGCCTCGGAGCAAAAAAGGGTCGCGTCAGCATCGAATTCGGCTCGGTCGATGATCTGAATCGAATCATGGGAGTCATAGCGCCATCTGCTGAGCAGTAGTGTTCGTCAGTCGAGCGGGTGGGTTTCACGTGAAACCCACCCGCTTCTTTTATCCCCGCCCGGCCGTAGTTCCGAAAAACTTGTAGACAGTCCCCTGTCAGAGTAGGCACGGAGTCGGAAAAGGGAACCAAGTGAGCGCTCTCGTCCGACAAAATCCATAAATCCTATGTTTCACGTGAAGCGCGACCGTATTCGGGAGCCCGGTAGTAGCTATTGCCTGGGTGCGTTCAAAGGACGCGGGGTATCAGTTGAAGCCAAATCAATGATCTTGGCGTCGTGTACGGCCGATTCACTGACGCGACCATCCGAGCCGTTGACGCAACGATGTTCCACGTGAAACGTGGACTGCAGCCTCACGCCTTTGATGTGGTGGTGGGCTGGACTACGACCGTACTCTTGAGACTCGATTAGTTATCAATGTCCCCATCGACGCGACTGGTTCGACCCGAGTTATTGAGTGCCTGATTCGCACGTCGCCTGGGCGTGAGCGACCGCCGGAGACTTCGTTATCCCCAGAATATTAACAATGTGCATATCTTGTGGATAAGTTATGACGCTTGCACGAGATTCATGCTTGGAGGATGTTCCACGTGAAACGATGGTTCGAGGTGGATGGTCGCTCGACGGGTTCGGATGAGGGCCCTGGATCGTGGAATCAGTGAAATTCATCCATTGCATCTCTCGTGACCGGACCGACCAGGAATCCATAGAAAGTTGGTTCGGTGAGCGCGTTGATGAGAAATCATTTACTGAAAAGGAGAGAAGAGACAAACGCAACTGATCCCGTTGGTATCGAGGGTCTTTGGGCCCGGTCTTGAGGGATCCAGTGCTGGTCCCGCGTCTGTTGGGTCCCCCGGACAGGCTGGGAACACCGGGATACTGCGTCAGATAGTGATGCATTGAGCGCGGTGGATGTCCTATGGCACCGTCGTCGGCTGCTGTTGACGGAGCAGGGCGTCTGAGGGGGTAGTTTGACCATGGCGCGAACGGAGTTTCCTGGAGCCAGGGGGACGGCGCCCGGCGGAGCCCCCGGCGTGAGCAGTGGTCCGAAGGGGTCCAGTGACGTGGTGGGGAAGCTTCTCGCCGTCCTCCGAGCATCCGCGGGAAGGACCCGCGGTCCGCACCGGGCATAAAAACGGGGCCGCCTTCCATGTTGCATGGTAGGCGGCCCCGTTTCGGTCGTGGAGTGCCGGCGCATTGCCGGCTGCGTCCTTCTAGAGGAAGGCCGCGAACTCCTGCTCAAGCGCCTGCTTGGGCTTGGCACCAATGGAACTGGCCACGTGTTCGCCCTTGTCGAAGACATAGACCGCCGGGATGCTGGTGATGCCGTACTTTGCGGCAATTCCGGGGTTGTCATCGACGTTGACCTTGACCACGTCGACCTTATCGGCGTGCTCTGCGGCGATCTGGTCGAGAATGGGCGACAGCTGGCGGCAGGGCCCACACCATTCGGCCCAGAAGTCCACGATGACGGGCTTCGGTGCATCCAGCACGTCGGCCTGGAAGGAGCTGTCTGTAACGTCCTTTGCCTGACTCATGATTGGTCGTCCTTTCCGAGGGGGAGTTCTAGTTGGAAACTGCTGCGGCTTGCTCTGTCGGGACAGGCAGACCTGAGAGATAGTGTTCGACGTCCAGTGCTGCCACACAGCCCGAGCCGGCGGCAGTGACGGCCTGACGGTAGGTCGGGTCGATGACGTCACCGGCGGCGAAGACGCCTGGCAGGCGCGTCTTTGACGTCCGGCCCTCCACGGCAATGGTGCCTTCCGCCGTGACGGGCAACTGGTCCTTGACCAGTTCGGTCCGCGGATCGTTGCCGATGGCAACGAATACGCCGGTCACCTCGAGCTCGGACTCACTGCCGTCCAGGAGATTGCGGAGTTTCAGGCCGGTGACCTTTTCGGCGCCCAGCACATCATCGACTGCGGAGTTCCACACGAATTCGATCTTCGGGTGGGCCAAGGCGCGGTCCGCCATGATCCGTGAAGCCCGCAACTCATCGCGCCGGTGGATCACGGTGACCTTCGAAGCGAACTTCGTAAGGAAGAGCGCCTCCTCCATGGCGGAGTCGCCTCCGCCCACGACGGCGATCTCCTGTTCACGGAAGAAGAAGCCGTCGCAGGTGGCACACCATGACACACCGTGTCCGGAAAGCCGCTTCTCGTTCGGCAAGCCCAATTCACGATAGGCCGAACCGGTGGAGATGATGACGGCGCGGGCGCGGTAGACCTCGCCACTGGCCAGGATGACGGTTTTGATGTCACCCTCCAAGTCGACGGTGGAGACGTCTTCGTACTGGATCTCCGCGCCGAAGCGCTCGGCTTGGGCCTGCATGTTGTCCATGAGGTCCGGTCCGAGGATTGCCTCACGGAATCCGGGGAAGTTCTCGACGTCAGTGGTGTTCATCAGCTCGCCACCGGCGGTGACGGATCCGGCCACCACGAGCGGGGCCAGATTGGCCCGTGCCGTGTAGACGGCTGCCGTGTACCCGGCGGGTCCTGAACCGATGATGATGACGTCGCGAACGGCATCGGGTGTATCTGTTGCCACGCGGTGTGTCCCTCCCTCTCAGCCCGTGGGGTCTCGCAGGTGCGATGCACGGGGTTTTGATGATCTCTTGCCCTGCACAACGAAGCGGTGCAGGGCTCTATTCCCTCGGTGGTGCTAGGACACCTTGATCTCCGCGACCTGCAGCCCGTAGGGGCGGGAGCTATTGGATGTCGTGGCCAAACGGGGAAGCTCGTTGATGTTCAAGAACACGTATTTGCCGGTCACCTTCTGGTCATCGTCCCCGGCGACGGGAACGGTGACCGTGGGGCCGGTGAAGGATCCCGAGGTGACTTCAGTGGCCGAGCCCAGGTCGTCGGAATCACCGACGCTGATCTGGAAGGCCCCGCCGGTGCCATTGAGCCCCGACAATTCGACCTCGGAGATCGTGGCCTCCTCCTTCAGCTCGACCACCAGGATCATGTTGGAGGCGAAGCCGCCAAACTGCGGGGTGGTGAAGGAATAGGAACGGTACAAACTGCCCTGGTTGCCATCGATGGCGTTGGACAATGTGGAGTCCGTTTCGGAGTTCAACTCCTGGTTGCCGGGGACGACCCGGGAAATCCCGGTGACCTCGGGGGTGGCCGCCGCCTCGGGGGTCGCTTCCTGGGACTCGGCCTTCTTGGAGGAAGCCTCCTGCGAGGAGGCTGCCTGGCTGGTTTCCGCGGCCGTCTTGGGAGCGTCGTTGGAGCCCAACGTGTTGAAGGCGATCACGACCGCGACGACCAGCACCACCACCAGCAAGGCACCGACAAGCAGGCGGCTGAGGCCACCTCCTGCGGCCTTCTCCTCCGGGTCCCCCTCGTCGGCCTCTTCATCGGGGGCGGAGAAGTGACGGGCTCCGGCGGGGAAGACCGCTGCGGGACGTTCGTAGTGTTCCGCTTCGACCGGTTGGCTCTCGTGATCTGCCGTTCCGGCGGCCGCGGCACCCGCTGCCGCCAGGCTGGCGTCGCCGGCATCGTCACCCTGGGGAGCGGGAGTCGAAACATCATCTGCGGGGGTGCCCCAGAGGGAGACCTTCTCCGTTTCACCGGTGGCGTCGTCGTCGGCGGGATCGGGTGAGTCCGTCGGGGACGCGGGGGACGTGGGTGGTATCTGCGGCCGCGGCGGGACATTGGCTGCCGCCGTCGGTGGGGCGGAATCCGTGGGCTCGTGGTCCTCCGCGTCGGTGGCGGCTGCTTCGTCGGCGGCCGCAGCGAACCCTTCGGCCTCTTCGTCCGCCTCGGGGGATGCCGAATCCTTCCGACCACGCCCCCAACGGCTGGTGAACCCGGTCAGCTTCTTGGCGACCCGGCCTCCGACATTGCGCTCTTCATTGGCCTGGAGTTCTTCCCAGTATTCTTCTTCGTCGTCGTAGACTTCCGGTTCCGCGCTGCGCGTGACCCCGAAGATCTCCGAACCCAGCGTGTCGGTGTAGAAGGGTTCGATGAAGGGGGCATCGCGTTGGATGACCAGGTCGAGCAGATCGGCCGGGCTGGCGGTGTTCGTGATGAGGTAGGTGCTGCCGTCGGAGATGCCCAGGTCCAGGACCTGCATGGTCCCGTAACGCTCGCCCGTCGCGATCTCCCGGGCGCTGGTCGCCACCTGGCTCGCGTTCTCCGGTGAAGCCACGAGGATGCTCACCGAACGGTTCAGCACCTGATCCATCCCGCCCAGGACCGCGTCGCCGTCGGCGGAGGTCAAAACCAGTTCGGTGACCTTGTACCGGCCCCCAAGAACGGCTCCGACATCGATGGGCTGCGACACTATTTACTCCCGGGTTTGGTGGTGTGTAGCTGGGCACGCTGCTGCTGTGCTTCGACCATGTTACCGGTGTCCGCGCCCGGCGGGCGGGACATTGTGTCCTAGCGGCGCAACCTTCTGCCCAGGTCCGGGATGCGTTTGGCTGCCCCGCCGATGAAATCGTCCAGTTCCGGCACGTTGGCGGCCTTCAACAACAGCAGGTACACCACGGCCATCACGCTGCCGACGACGGCGATGCTGATCAGGGCGGAGAAGATTGAATCCCAGGCGAATCCGCTGGTGTATCCGCCCATGAACCAGAGCACCAGGGCCCCGACGGCCCCCGAAATGGCGGAGTACCAGCCGATCCGGATATACGTGTTCACGACCTCCCTGGTGCCGTAGTCGCCGTAGCGGCGCACGACCAGGACATGGGCGATCACGGCGGAAATGATGTTCGTGACCCCGTAGAGCAGTGCGATCCCCAAGGCGATCTTGGCCGCCGGCAGGGCCGCGGCCAGGGCGTAGGCGATGAGCACGCCGACGACGGCCATCGAGGATTGGATGATCATCGGCGTCTTGGTGTCCTCCTCGGCGAAGAAGACCCGGATGAGGAAGAAGTGGATGCTCTTGAAGGGCAGACCCAGCGCCGTCAGGAGCAGCAGCTGCCCGATCGCGGCGCCGGCCACCACCGAATACTTCCCGCCGCCGGCGAAGAGCAGGCCCAGGGGTCCGGCCAGCACGATGAAGGCGACCGTGGCGAACACGACGGGCACCGCCGTCGTGCGGAGTCCCTGGGAAAGGGCGGGAGCGACCTTCTCCCGCTTATTGTCGGCGAAGGCCCGTGAGAGTTCATTGAACAGGACGGTGGCCAGCGACAAGGCGAAGATGGAGTGCGGTAGGACGGTGACCAGCTGCATCGCGTTCAGCGCTTGTTCGCCCGGAACGCCCGCCCGTTCCCCCGGGGGCAGGGAGCTGCGCGCGTTCGCCGCGCTGGAAACCAGCCGGGCGTAGATCAACGATGCGACGTTGCCCATGGTCATCGAACCCAGCGTCCAGATCGCCAGCTTCCCGACATGGCGCAACCCCATGCCCCGCCAGTTGAACTTGGGACGGATCCGCAGACCTGAACGGGCCAGCGGAATGAACAGCACGAGCGCCTGGACCACGATGCCCAGGGTCGAACCGCCGGCGATCCAGAGGGTCTGCATCGATGTCCAGTTCGCCAACTGGTCCGGATCGCCGTCGTACTTGCCGAAGGACATCATGAACCCGATGATGACCAGGATCTGCACGACGTTGTTGGCGACCGGCGCCCACATGTAGGCGCCGAAGCGTCCGTGGGCGTTCAGGGCCTGTCCGACGACGGCGTAGACGCCGTAGAAGAAGATCTGCGGTAGGCACCAATAGGCGAACGCGGTGCCCAGGGTGAGCATCGGCTCCGACCAGTCCTTGGTCAGGATGGTGATGATGGGGCCGGCCCCGAGGGTCAACAGCACGGTGAAGGCACCCATGACGACCATGGTCAGCGTGATGAGCCGGCTCGTGTAGTCCGAGCCCTTGTCCGCGGCCCGCGAGGCCTTGATCAGCTGCGGGACCAGCACGACGTTGAAGATGCCTCCTGCCAGCAGCATGAAGATGATGTTGGGGATGACGTTGGCTTTTTCGAAGATGTCCGCCACCATGGCATTCGATCCGATGGCGAAGGCCAACAGGGCCGTCCGGGCGAAGCCCAGACCCCGGGACACAATGGTCCCCGAGGCCATGAGGTGATAAGCCTTGGCGTTCGAACCAGCTTTCTGGTCCGTGGTGGTCTCAGTTGCCATGTTGAGCGAGGACGTCCCGGGCCAATTCCGCGATGCGGCGCTCGTTGGGGAAGGAGAGCTTCCTGCCGAGTTCGGCGATCGGGATCCACGCGACATCCACTGCCTCGTGATCGGGATCGTTGTCGACGGTCAGCTCTCCACCGGTGGCTTCGAGCAGGAAATGGTGGACCGTCTTGTGCACGCGGTAGTTCGTCACGGTGAACCAGTAGTCGATGCTGC
The DNA here is from genome assembly GCF_058137995.1 of Arthrobacter sp. AOP36-F1-5. Lineage (NCBI taxonomy): Bacteria > Bacillati > Actinomycetota > Actinomycetes > Micrococcales > Micrococcaceae > Arthrobacter > Arthrobacter sp. AOP36-F1-5. The sequence goes on along the minus strand of NZ_CM176892.1, from coordinate 3,424,148 downwards.
CCAGCGGGGCGAGGATCCGTCCGGCGATGCCGGTTTCCTCGTCCACTTCCCGCACGGCGGCCGCTTCATTGGTCTCCTCGCCCTCGGGGTGGCCCTTGGGCAGGCACCATTCAAGCCGGCCACCCCGGTTGTAGCGGGCGATGATTGCCACCGGGAGTCCGGGCAGCGCCGTATCGACGATGACTCCGCCGGAGGAGATTTCCTCGACGGTGGGAAGGGAATGCTGGCCCGGCTGCGCAGACGCCATGGAGGCGTTCAGCGGTGTGCGCTTCGGAGCGCGAGGTACTGGATGGGCCATGGAAACCACTCTATCCATCTTTGCTGTGCACATGTGCCCGCCCCGCGTACGCCGCGCGTCAGGCGCCGGCGGAAAAATCTGACAAGCTTAACGGACTATGCAGCAGCTACCCGCACCATCCGCCCTCAGGACGCTCCTTCCCCCCGTCGTCTTCGAACTGGCCGACCGTTTCACCGCGGCCGGCCACGCCCTGTCCCTGGTTGGGGGCCCGGTCAGGGACCTGTTCCTGGGCCGCGTCTCACCGGACCTGGATTTCACGACCGACGCAGATCCGGACCAGACCCTGGCCGTGGTCGCCGGATGGGCGGACGCCACCTGGGAGGTCGGCCGGGCCTTTGGCACCATCGCCCTGCGCCGTGCCGAACACACGATCGAGGTCACGACCTACCGGGCGGACGCCTATGACCCGGCTTCCCGCAAGCCGGTGGTGGCCTTCGGAACCTCGCTCCAGGAGGACCTGTACCGTCGGGACTTCACCATGAACTCGATGGCGCTGCGCCTGCCCGAGCTGGAACTGGTGGACCCCTACGGGGGTTTCAAGGACCTGGAACAGGGGCTGATCCGCACCCCCGGAACCCCGGCGTCGTCCTTTTCCGATGACCCCCTGAGGATGATGCGGGCCGCGAGGTTCGCCGCCCAGCTGGGGGTCACGGTGGACCCCGAGGTCGAAGCCGCGATGACCGATATGGCGGCACGGATCGACATCATCTCCGCCGAACGGGTCCGCGACGAGCTCATCAAGCTGATGACCGGCCGCCACCCGCGGGAGGGCGTCGACCTGCTGGTGCGCACCGGATTGGCCGACCACGTGCTGCCCGAGGTCTCCGCTCTGCGCCTGGAGGTCGACGAACACCACCGGCATAAGGATGTCTACCAACACTCCCTCCAGGTCCTGGACCAAGCAGCCTCGCTGGAGACCGGAGCGGAGGGCGAGGTGCCCGGACCCGACTTCGTACTGCGCTTCGCCGCGCTGCTGCACGATATCGGCAAACCGGCGACCCGACGCTTCGAACCCAACGGGGCGGTCAGCTTCCGCCACCACGATGCCGTCGGCGCCAAACTGGCCAAGAAGCGGATGCGCGCGCTGCGCTTCGACAACGACACCATCAAGTCGGTGGCCCGCCTGGTGGAACTGCATATGCGGTTCTATGGGTATGGGGACGCCGGCTGGACGGACTCTGCGGTGCGCCGCTACGTCACCGATGCCGGATCGGTGCTGCCACGCCTGTTGCGGCTGACCCGCTCGGACGTGACCACCCGCAACCGACGCAAGGCCGAATACCTGGCCTTCGCCTGCGACGACCTGGAACGCCGGATCGAGGAATTGGCCGAGCAGGAACAGATGGACGCCATTCGTCCCGACCTCGACGGTGGACGGATCATGGAACTGCTGGGGATCGGGCCCGGCCCTGAGGTCGGGCGGGCCTATAAGTTTCTGTTGGACCTGAGGTTGGACCATGGCCCGATGGGGCCCGAGGCCGCGTCGAAGGCGCTGGTCGAGTGGTGGTCCGGGCAGGGACCCGAGCAGGAAACGGACGAGAAGAGGATGAACGATGAGTGAATTGCCGCGCCTATGGCTGGTCCGCCACGGGGAAACCGAATGGTCGCGCAGCGGCCAGTACACCGGGCTGACGGATCTTCCGCTGACGCCCCATGGCGAGGAGCAAGCCCGGGTCGCCGGCGCGAAACTGACCAGCATCCAGCAGGCCGGTACCTCCTTCGACCTGGTGATGACCAGCCCGTCCCAACGCGCCTGGCATACCGCCGAACTCGCAGGATTCCCCGGTGCCGAAGTCGTGGACTACGCCCATGAGTGGGACTACGGGGACTACGAAGGCGTCCGCTCGGCCGAGGTGCGCGAAAGGAACCCCAGCTACCTGATCTGGGATGACGGGGTCCCGGCCGGGGAAACCATCGAGCAGGTCGGGGTCCGCGCCGAGAGGATCGTGCAACGGGTGCGCAGCGAGCTGGCGGATGGCGGGAACGCCGTGCTCTTTTCCCACGGCCACTTCTCCCGCATCCTCGCGGCGACCTGGTTGGGGCTCGGAGCAGGACAGGGACGCCACTTCCTGCTGGGCACCGCGGAAGTCTGCCGGTTGGGCTGGGATAAGAAGACCCCCGCCGTCGAGGCCTGGGGACTGTAACCGCCCGCCGACGAACCCGGCGTGTCGTCGCCGACGCGCCGGGTTCCAGCACGAATCACAGAAAATTTCCGGCCCGGGCTGGCGCTCGAGGCCGATCCCGGGTTAGTTTGTTAACGGTGATTGAGAGATCTCAATGAGATGTTTCGACCCGTGGACCTATTGACCGCCGATGCGCTCGGCCCGTTCACCGAAGGAGGTGGGAATCGTGATGATCATCCAGAACACGCAGGCAGTGGCTACCACTGCGCACGCTGCCGGACCCCGTCATCGTGCCCTGATCCCCGCCCCCGGAACGGCGAACCGCTAGACACCAGCGCAGCTGTTCCAGGCCTCCCCACCCCGAGGTTTCGAACGAAGGAACAGCGATGTCCGCGCAATCCAGCACCACCGGCCCTTCCGGCCCCCGCTCCGCCGAACTCTTCGTCACCGGCCCCGACGTCCTCCGCGCCCGGCCCCTGATGAACGACTCGGCTGCCCGCCAGCCCACCCGCCCCGATGTGTACCGGGGAGGTGAATGACGTGCAGAACAGACGTAGGAAGCCCCTGGGCCCGCAATGGTTGAACACCTTGTATAACCCCGAGCCCAGGACCCGCCTCGAATCCCAGCTCCCCCCGGAAATGCTTTTCCGCTTTCGCTAAGTCGGTACGCCGCCGGTTCATCCGGCCAGATCAGCGACCGACCCCCAGGAGGAAGAGCATGAACGGGTTATCCGCCCCCACCGCAAAGCCCGCCGGCTTCACCGGCGGGCTTTGCCGCTTAAAACGTGGCCCGCGATCCCGGGACGGCGCCATGGATCGCTGGTAGCTTGGGGGTCACCGGCGTGACAAGGTGGTCCGCCGGACGACATGACGGCCGATGGCCGGGAAGGTCCGTGAGCAGATGAGCAGTACCGCCGAGCAACCCGATAGTGCCCCGGAGGCCATGAACGACCTGGCCATTTCCCAGCGGGCGACGTTGAAGCCGATCGAAGAGATCGCCGCAGCGGCCGGCATTCCGGCGGAGGCGCTGGAGAACTACGGGAGGTACAAGGCCAAGATCAATCGGGCCGGGTTGCCCGAGGCCAGCTCGGGTCCGGGACGGGTGGTCCTGGTCAGCGGGATGTCCCCCACCCCGGCCGGGGAAGGCAAGTCCACGGTCACCGTCGGTCTCGGTGACGCCCTGGCCGCCACCGGAACCCGCACGATGATCGCCTTGCGGGAACCGTCGCTCGGGCCGATCTTCGGGATGAAGGGCGGGGCGGCCGGCGGTGGATATTCGCAGGTGCTGCCGATGGAGGACATCAACATGCACTTCACCGGTGACTTCCACGCCATCACCAGTGCCAACAACCTGCTGATGGCCTTGGTCGACAACCACATCCAGCAGGGCAACGAGCTGGGCATCGACCCGCGGCGCATGACCTTCAAACGCGTGATGGACGTCAACGACCGGGCCCTGCGCAGCATCGTCATCGGTCTCGGTGGACCCACCGAGGGAATGCCCCGGCAGGACGGTTTCGACATCACCGTCGCCTCCGAGGTCATGGCGGTCTTCTGCCTGGCCACCGACCTCGACGACCTGCGCGAGCGGCTGGGACGGATGACGATCGGGTACACCTTCGACCGCCGGCCGGTCAGCGTGTCCGAACTCGACGTCCAGGGGGCGCTGACGTTGCTACTCAAGGACGCCATCGAACCCAACCTCGTCCAGACCATCGCCGGGACCCCCGCACTGGTCCACGGCGGCCCCTTCGCGAACATCGCCCACGGCTGCAATTCGGCCATCGCCACCAACACCGCCCGCCGGCTGGCCGACGTGGTGGTCACCGAGGCGGGTTTCGGCGCCGATCTGGGGGCCGAGAAGTTCATGGACATCAAGGCGCGCTATGCGGATTGCCCGCCGTCCGCCGTGGTGCTGGTGGCCACCATCCGGGCGTTGAAGATGCATGGGGGAGTCCCCAAGGATGGGCTGGGACCGGAAAACGTGGAGGCCGTGCGCGGGGGGCTGCCGAACCTGGCCCGGCATGTGCGCAACATCGGACGGTTCGGGCTGGCCCCGGTCGTGGCGATCAACCAGTTCGCCACGGATACGCAGGCCGAACTCGACGCCGTGCTCCACTGGTGCGCCGCCGAAGGGGTCGAGGCGGCAGTGGCCGACGTCTGGGGCCGTGGTGGCGAGGGGGCCGGGGAACTGGCCGCCAAGGTGCTGGCCGCCGTGGAAGGGCCCTCGGACTTCCACCACCTCTATGACCTGGAGCTGCCGGTGGAGGAGAAGATCCGCACCATCGTGCGCGATATCTACGGTGGTGCCGACGTCGAATTCTCGGCCAGCGCGCGCCGGCAACTGGCCGGGATCGTGGAGAACGGGTGGGATTCGCTGCCGGTGTGCATGGCCAAGACCCAGTATTCGTTCTCCGACGACGCGAAACTGCTGGGCGCCCCCGAGGGGTTCACCCTCCAGGTGCGTGAGTTGATCCCCAAAACCGGGGCCGGGTTCATCGTGGCGCTGACCGGGGCCGTCATGACCATGCCGGGTCTGCCCAAGGTCCCGGCGGCGATGCGCATGGATGTGGACGGGAACGGGAATGCCGTAGGACTCTTCTGAGCAGACGACGACGGCGGCCGGCCCCTGTTCAAGGGGCCGGCCGCCGTCGCATTCTGGGCCGTGGTTCCTAGCGCTCGATGTCGCCGCGGATGAACGCCTCGACGCTCTCGTGGGCCGCCTCGTCGTTGAACTGCTCCGGCGGGGACTTCATGAAGTAGGAGGACGCCGAGAGCAGCGGGCCGCCGATGCCGCGATCCAGTGCGATCTTGGCGGCACGGATGGCGTCGATGATCACTCCGGCGGAGTTCGGCGAATCCCAGACCTCGAGCTTGTACTCCAGCGAGACGGGGGCGTCACCGAAGTTGCGGCCTTCCAGGCGCACATACGCCCACTTGCGGTCATCGAGCCAGGCCACATAGTCCGAGGGGCCGATGTGCACGTCGTCGGCGCCGAGCTGTGCCGAGGTGTTGGAGGTGACGGCCTGGGTCTTGGAGACCTTCTTGGATTCGAGGCGTTCACGCTCGAGCATGTTCTTGAAGTCCATGTTGCCGCCGACGTTGAGCTGGTACGTCCGGTCCAGTGTCACACCGCGGTCCTCGAAGAGCTTGGCCATCACGCGGTGGGTGATGGTGGCCCCGATCTGGGACTTGATGTCGTCTCCGACGATCGGCACCCCGGCCGCGGTGAACTTATCGGCCCATTCCTTGGTCCCGGCGATGAAGACGGGCAGGGCGTTGACGAAGCCGACGCCGGCATCGATGGCGCACTGGGCGTAGAACTTCGCTGCCTGCTCGGAACCGACCGGAAGATAGCAGACCAGCACATCGGCGCCGGATTCCTTCAGCGCGGCGACGACGTCGACCGGGGCGGCGTCGGACTCCTCGATGGTCTCGCGGTAGTACTTGCCCAGGCCGTCCAGGGTGTGCCCGCGCTGGACGGTGACGCCGGTGGTGGGCACGTCGGCGATCTTGATGGTGTTGTTCTCGCTGGCGGTGGTGGCCTCGGCGAGATCCAGTCCGACCTTCTTCGCGTCGACGTCGAAGGCGGCGACGATCGAGACGTCCTGGACATGGTATTTGCCGAACTGGACGTGCATCAGACCGGGAATCTTCGTCTCCGGGTCCGCATCCTTATAGTATTCAACGCCCTGGATGAGCGAGGTGGCGCAGTTCCCCACACCAATGATTGCGACCCGAATGGGGTTTCCCGACACAGTGACTCCTACAGCAGAACGGTTCTTGGGCGGCCGAAGGCCACAACGATTCTAAGTGACGCGGCGGCCCGGTTATTCCCGGGTGGTTTGCCCCGGGTCCTTCAGCGGCCGTTCGGGGGGTCGGCGCGGGCCGGGAACCGCCGGTGGGGCAGGCCACGGACCAGGCGCAGGAGGGGCCGTGGAAGCCTGGTGCGCAACCGGTGGTGCAGGGCCATCCGACCGGTGCGGGCCAGGGCCTCCGGGGAGGTCGTCAAGGCGCCTGCCCGGGCGCGCCGGGCCAGTTGTTCCAAGGCCCCGGAGGCCACCGCGTCGGGCGGGTGGAAGTAGTGCTCGGCCAGCCAGGTGGGCTCCGGCCGCAGCACCTTCAACTCCTCCACGTCCTGCAACGACCCGGTCAGCCCGCTGCCCTCGAACACCAGATTGTAGAGGTCACGGTCCAGGCCGAAGTCGGTCAGGACGACGGCGGGAAGCCCCCGGTCGATGGCCTCCAACACCGCGGTGGAAGAAACCGTCACGAGCAGGGTCCCCGGTCGCAACACGGAGGCCATCGTCCCGGTCGCGAAACGCACTTCATCTCCTGCCACGGCCCCGCCGGCGCTCAGCTCGGCCCAGAGCCTGTCATAGGGGTGGCGTTCATGATGGGTTTGCGGTTCGCCGTCCCTGGCCCGCAGTTTCACGATGACCTCCACCCCGGGGTTCGCCCGCTGGGTGCGGGCCAGCGCCCGCAGGACCTGTTCCCGTTCGTGCCGGTGGATCGGGAACTTGGCCTGGGCGGCGAAGACCACCGAATGCACCGGCGTCGTATCCTTGGCCGGTTCCCCGGTGGACACCAGGAAGGGCAGCCGGGTGGCCAGAACCGACTGGTCACTCCCCAGCCGGGCCAAGAGGCCGCCGAAATCCCTGGCCTCGGCCCGGCCATGCGTGAGGAAGAGATCACCCAGGGAACGAAAACCCATGGCCTTCGCCGTGGCCGGGTAGGCGACTCCTGGCAGCGCGGAGACCAGGGCCGTGCTTCTTCCGGTTCCCCGCTGGCGGGACGCCGCGCGACGGAAGACTTCCTGGACCACGGGGCCCGTGGCGGCACCCAGCACCACGTCGGCGGAGTCGAGCAGGGGGCCGAGGCGGTGGAGGGGGACGACGGCCGTGGGATCGGCGTCCTGCAGGAAGGTCCCGGTCACCGCGCCGACCCGTTGTTCGGCGGTGGGCAGGAGGGGGGTACGGGCCAAAACCACGGTGCGGTCCCAGCCGGGGCCGAGCCCGTCAAGGGTCGCGCAGGCGAATTTGAAGTACGAGTCGCTGTCGGCGACGGCGAGAATGCGCGGTGGGGCGTCCGGGGGGATCTTCACGCGGTGGGGTCCTCCAATGACGTTCCCAGGTGGGTGCGCAGTGCCGGGGAGGCTGCCTCGGTCCACCAGCGCTCGGGGACCGGATGACCGGTGATCCTCACCCGGTGGGGGCGCAGCAGCAAACGCAACGAGGGCAGCACGGTGGAGGGTAGGGCACTGACCTTTTGGCCTCGGCGAAGACCCCGCAGGCGCATCTCCACGGGAAGGGTGTTCGGGTGCACGGTGATCAGCGGGTGGCGAGCCAGTTCGGCCAAGAACCCCGGTTCCTCGCGGCGATGCGGGAAATAGCCGACCGGTCCGTCGTCGGTCTGTTTCAGAACCCAGGATAAATAGGGTGCTTCACCAATCAGACCGTCGGCGGCCAGCGCCGAGCCGATGACGATCGTCGGTTCAGGGAACTGCTCGGTCACCGGCTGGGTCCCCAACCATTCGAACCGGTGGTGCTCCAGATGTCCGCCGAGATCCCTGAACGCCCGTTCGACCTCCCGACCGATGGGCAGTGCGGTGCAGGCCAGCAGGCGTCCCTGACGGGCCAGGGAACGCAACCGGTACCAGCTGGCCACACCCAGGGCGTTGCGTGAGGTGCTGCGGGGGGCGCGGGACCGCACGAGAGGGGTCGGACGGTCCCCGGTGAGCAGTTGCAAGAGTTTTACCGTCGCCAACCCGTCATCAATGATCACGAACTCGTCGGCGCGCACCGGCCCGATGAGGCGACGTTGCATTCTGCCGGAGAACGCGTCGCCGGTGACCCAGCGGTCCGCGGGGCGGTCGGGGGTCGAGGGTTCCTGGGCGTTGGCCTCGTCGAAGGTCACACCGGCGGGGGCCTGGGCCATCAGTGTGCGCACCGTGGTGTCCATTGCCGCGGTTCCTCCCCGCGAGTGGATCGTTGAGTGGCGGCCCAGAAGCCCCGCCCCGTGGGCTTCGATGGCGCTGAGCAGCTGCAGCGGGGATTCCACCCAGACGTCGGCCCGTCCGAAGCGGGGCCGTTGGACCTGAGGCACCAGCTCCACCCTGCGGGTCCGGCCCGCCCTTCCGGAATTGCCCGGTAGGTCAACTGCGGGGGACACGTCTGGCCACCTTCACCAGCCGGCGTGGCATCCGACGCATGCCACGGTTCAACCGGCGACGCACAGAGGCCGGCAGACGCCGTCCCCACCGGGAGGCCAGCCCCGTGGCAGGCCTGCCCGGGGGGAGGGCCCCGGGAAGGTCCAGGCGGGTGAGCCGACGACGCTTGAAATACTTGGCAAAGCGCGGGTAGTGGCCGGCCAGGAATCCTCGGGCGCCCGCTTCCTCTGCGGCCAGGCGTTGCGGCTGCATGCAGTAGCCGACGGCGGTGACCAGCTGTGTCAGAGCCCCCTCGGAGCCAAGGGGGTCCTCGCCAGGTAGTGGCAGGCCCCGACGGAAGAGGGCGTCGATGAGGGTGACGGGGATCCGGTTGGAGTTTTCGTAGGGACTCAGCCGTTCGAGCATCATTTCGGTGCCCACCGCCGCGCATTCGGTGCCGAAGAGGGCACGGATGCTCAGCAGTGCCGTGGAGAAGCAGCTGATGACGACGTCGGGGCGCAGCAGGGCGACCGCTGTTTCGGCCAGCATCGGCTCCCCGAGTTGGGTGAACTGCAGTCCCAGGGCGTCGGCGTCGCGCTCGAGTTGGCGTCCGGAGGCCGGGCCGGCTGAGGGGTGGGGTTTGAAGATCACCGTGGTGGCCCCACGGCGTTCGGCTTCGCGCAGCATTTCGCGATGCAGAATCCGTTCCTCCTCGTCGTCCATGAGCCCCAGGTGGGCGAGGTACTGGCCGAGGACCACCGCTGTTTTGGGTGCTCCGATCTCCGGCGCCGGCCGGGCCTGGGCGGGCAGTGGCAGCACCAGCTCGGCGGAGCCGGCGAGATCGTTGATGATCTCAGCCAACGGCTGCGGCGGTACCGGGCTGAGCTGCGGGGAGAATTCGCGCAAGAGCAGCGGCTTCAGACCGGGAACCAGATCGAGGTAGACCAACCCGTCGAGACGTTGATGGATGGACGCTGGAAGCAGGTTGCGGGTGGGACCGTAGGACATCAGCCCGTCCGAATGGACCAGGAACGGTGAGTCGTGGAAAATCCGCAGGATCGCCCGGCTCGGATTGGTTTGGATCGAATCGACAACCAGCTGCAGCTCCTCGTCACCGAGCCCGAAGCACTGCCGGAGGAGGCGCTGCCACAGATACAGCTCCTCCTCGCGCGGATTGAATTGGGCGGGCCGGCGTGGCAACAGTAGTTCACCGAAATCCAGCACCCGGTCAAACCGCGCGGCGAGGTCCCCGAATCCGGGGGTGTCGGCGATGCTGCCGGTCAGTTCGGGCTGCTGGGAACCGTCAACGAGCAGCAGCACGCGTTCCCCCTCGGGTTTCGGCAGCGCTCCAGCATCGACCATGGCCGCCAGGGAGGCCACCTGGAACAGTGTTGAAGCGGTGAGCAGTTGGATCATCTGGTTCCTCCGGGGACCAGGTCTCGGTCCCGTCCCGTGGGGTTTTCGGGGTGTGTGGTGGTGGGGTACAAGGGCAGCAGGAGGCGCCGTCGTCGGGCATCGAGTCCTGCGAAGGCCGCCGCGAGGAAGGCCTCGGGTGCTGCCGCCAACGTGGTGGTGATCGCCGCCTGAAGCTCCGCTGTCACCGTCGCGGTCATCCCCGCGCTGCGGGAGAGGTGGTGGCAGGAAACCGCCATGAATTGGCGGATCACTTTCGGCCAGTAGGTCGAGGCTTCGCGGTCGGCGGCCACGATCGCGAAGGCGAGGGCGAAGGCCCGCGCGAAATCGAGTTGCCGACGATCCTGGATCTGCGTCAGGGAGGTGGTCACGCCGCGCCGATAGAGCACTCCGGGGGCCTCCACGACGGCAAAGGACTCGGCCTGCAAATGCAATCTCCAGATCCAGGGGCGGTCCTCGGCGGTGAACAACCCATCGGGGAACTGCAGGAGGCCGGCGTCGGCCAACCGACGATGGAATATTCCTGCCCATGCATACGGGTAATCGATCAGGGTGGTTTCGGTCTGCGGGAGGATCGAGGCCCGCGGGTCCAGGACCGTATTCCTCCGGGCCTGTGGGGCCCGGTGGATCGATCGACGCCCTGCGGTGACCCTGACATGGTCCACCCGCAAAAAGTCCACATCCAGCCGGTCCCTCGCTTCCCAACAGGCCTGTAGATGCCCGGGAGCCAACCAGTCGTCGCCGTCCAAGAAGGCCAGTGTGGTGCCGGTGGCGGCTTCGAGGCCCTGGTTCCGGGCGGTGGCCAGGCCCCTGGCCTCCTGGTTGCGGAGGATCCTCAGGCCAGGGAGCCGGCCGGCGAAGGCCTCGACCAGCTCCCCGGTGCCGTCCCGGGAGCCGTCGTCGACGAAGATGACTTCCAGTGCGCGCGGATCCTCGAACTGGTGCGTCAGGCTCGTCATCGTGTCGCGGATGAAGGGTGACTGATCCTTCGCCGGAACGACGATGCTGAGCAAGGGGGTGTTCATCTCGACGGGCCGGGACTATGCGTCGACGCGGCGCAGGCGGGACAGCGGGGCGAGCTCGCCGGGGAAGACCTTCTTCACGCCGTCGCCCATGGCTTCCTGCAGGATGCGGATGTCACGGATGAGCGATTCGAAGCCCTTCGGTTCCAAGGAGGACGCCTGGTCGGAACCCCACATGGTGCGGTCCAGGGTGATATGCCGTTCCACGGTCACGGCGCCGAGGGCGACAGCGGCCAAGGAGATCTGGAGGCCGCGCTCGTGTCCCGAATAGCCCACCGGGACGCCGTAGCGTTCCTGCAGCGTCGGGATCATGCGCAGGTTCGCTTCCTCCGGGGGCAGGGGGTACGTGGAGGTGGCGTGCATCAGGACCAGGTTCTCGGTGCCCAGCGTCTCCACTGCCGTGTCGATCTGTTCGATCGTGGACATACCCGTGGACAGGATGATCGGCTTGCCGGTCTCGCGCAGGGCACGCAGCAACTCCAGGTCGGTCACCGAGGCGGAGGCCACCTTATGGGTTGCTGCGCCTTGCACCTCCATGAATTCGACCGAGGGGACATCCCACGGGGAGGCGAAGGCCTCCAGACCCTGGCTGCGGGCGTAGGAGATGATGTCGCGGTACTGTGCGGCATCGAATTCGACCTTGTACCGGTAGTCCAAATAGGTCATCTCGCCCCAGGGGGTCGAACGGATCTTATCGCGCATATCCTGCGGGGTGGAGATCTCGGGGGTCCGCTTCTGGAACTTCACGGCGTTGGCGCCGGCAGCTGCGGAGATGTCGATGAGCTGCTTGGCAACGTCGACATCACCGTTGTGGTTGATCCCGATTTCGCCGATGACGTAGACCGGCTGGCCGGTGCCGATCTTCTCGGTGCCGATGCTCACGGGGGCGTCCTGCTTAATCGCTTCGGTGGTCATGGTGTTTCCCTTTCGTTGGAGGTGTTTCAGGGGGTTGAGACCAACAGCCGTGCGGCCGTTGGACGGTTGGGGGTTTCGAGGATGCGTTCGCAGACCTCACGGACGGCTCCACTGCCGCCGGGCTTCTGGAGCACGATGCGGGCAGCGGCCAGGGCTTCGGGGCGGGCGTCGGCGACCGCGATCGGCCATCCGACGGAGTCCATGGCCGCCACATCGTTCACGTCGTTTCCGACGTAGGCCACTCGGGCCGGATCCAGGCCGTGTTCAGCGATCCAGGCGTCGAGCCGGCTGGCCTTGTCCTGCACACCGTGGGCGACGTTGACGCCGAGCTTGGCGGCCCGGGTGGCGACCACGGTGTTGGTTTCGGTGGAGAGGATCAGCATCGGCACTCCCGCCCGGCGCAGCCGGGCGACGCCCAGCCCATCGGAGCGGGAAACGGTGACGGATTCGGAACCGTCGGAGGCCAGCAGGGCCGCATCGTTGGTGTGGACGCCATCGAAGTCGGTGACCAGCGCGTCAACGTCAATGCCCGGCAGTGGCGGGCCAGGCGGCCGGCCCGCGCGGCGGGCCGCCAGCGCGCACACAAGCTCCAGGTCCTCGGGCGAATCGACTTCGGGGGCGTCGGAGGCCGGGACCACCTGGAACTTCAACCTGCCGAAGAACCGGTGGTTGGCTCGGCGGAATCCCGAGGTGCGCATGGCGTAGAAGGCACCGGTTTCACGGTATTGGGGGGCCCGGTCTTGGCGTCGTGGGCGGTACCCGGCATCGTGGCCCACGGCATGAACGGTCCCCTGATTCGCCGACCAGATGAATGAATGGTCCTCGGTGACGCTGAAGCAGACATCCGCCTCGTTCTGAAGCACGGCCCTGACGGCGGCCTCCACATGGGCCGGGTTGATGAAGGGGGAGGTGCATTGCAAGAGGACGACGACGGCGGGAAGGGACTCGAGGGTGTCCAGGGCGTGGCCGAGAGCCGATTCGCTGCTGGCCCCGTCGGAGGCCAACGCCGCCGGACGGTCGATGACCCGGGCACCCTGGGCGTGGGCCTCATTGCGGATCTGCGAATGGTCGGTGCTGACCACGACATCGGTGACCGACGGGGCGGCCAGGGCGGCGTCGATGCCGCGGGCCAACAGCGACTTGCTGCCCACCGGACGGAGGTTCTTCAACGGGAGGCCCTTCGATCCGCCACGGGCCGGGATGACGACCAGGACGGTTTCACTCTGTGGCTTCTGCATGTCTTCGACGCTAGGGAGCCGAGGTGTCGTCAGACCGACCAGTGGGTTAACGCAAAGTGTGGTGTGCAATACATCCGGGGGCGATCCTCGGTGCGGTCGTGCCGGATAGGCTGATTCCATGAGCGAGAAGCCCAGGCCCCCGGCCCGCCACGGAACGGACCGGGGATCCTCCACGTCCCGGGGGTCCCGCCGTGGGCCGCTGCGGATCACCGTACCCAGCCGCAATGATCCGTTGCTGCGCCGGCTGACCGAGGTCATGGGCGGGCCCTTGGGACGATTCAGCTCCCCGGGGCGGGTGTCTCCGGGATTCTTCACCATCGAACGGGTCCTCGTGGCCCTGACGATCGTCGCCGCCATCGTGGCCATCCTCGCCAAAAACATGTGCCGCACCCTCGGGTGGGGCGGCTCCAACGCCTATATTTGGGCCTGCTATTCGGATTGGTCGGCCCTCTTTACCGCCCGCGGCTTCGACACCAACGCCTTCGCCCCCTTCGCCGACGGCGCCCACTTCGAATACCCGGTGCTCATGTCGGCGGTCGCCTCTTTCGCGGCACTACTGGTGGTACCCGGGGATTATGACCGGACGCTGGCCTTCTTCGACGTGAACCTGCTGATGGTGGTGGTGCTCTGGTTCATCATCGTCATTGCCACGTCCCGAGCCGCGGGGCGACGGCCCTGGGATGCTGCCATGGTCGCCCTGGCCCCCGGAATGATCCTGGCCTCCACCATCAACTGGGATCTGTGGGCGGTCGCGTTCCTGGCCCTCGCATTGCTGGCCTTCGCCCGGGAGAAACCGCTGCTGGCCGGAATTCTCATTGGTTTGGGCGCCTCCATGAAGGTCTACCCGATCCTCTTTTTGGGCGTCGTGCTGGTGTTGGCCCTGCGCACCGGGCGATGGCGCCCCCTGCTGATCGTCAGCGCCGGTACCGCGGGTTCCTGGCTGCTGGTGAACCTGCCGTTCATGATCGCCAACTTCGGGGCCTGGAGCTACTTCCTGGAATTCACGCGTGATCGCGGGGCGGGGTTGTCCTCCCTCTGGCATGCCTGGAACGTCACGGCCACCGTGCTTCCCGGTGCCCCCACCTTCACCTCGGAGGTCATCAACTCGGCAGCCTTCTGGCTCTTTGCCGCCAGTTGCGCAGGCATCGCGGTGCTGGGGCTGCTGGCGTCCCGGCGGCCACGGGTGGCCTCACTGCTCTTCCTCGTGGTCGCTGCCTTCGTGCTCTTCAATAAGGTCTACTCGCCCCAATTCGTGGTCTGGCTCATCCCGCTGGCTGCCTTGGCCTGGCCGCGCTGGCGCGATTTCCTGATCTGGCAGCTCGTTGAGGCCCTGCACTTCTGGGCGATCTGGATGTATCTGTATACGGGCAGTACCAGCGTCAAGGAGCAAAACACCTTCCCCGAGGCGTTCTACGTCCTGGCGGTAGCCGCCCATATGCTGGCCACCGCGTACCTGATGTATCGGGTCGCGCGCAGCATCTGGGATCCGCAGACCGATCCGGTGCGACGGGTCGGCCAGGACGACCCGCAGGCAGGACCCTATGCGGGGGCAGAACGTGATCCGCTGCCGGCCTTCCGGTGGATCGGCAGGCCGCGGCGGAAGCGGGTCCACCAAACGGTTGAACCACCTGCCGCTCAATCGCCCTAGGCTGGGAACGTGAACGCACCGAATCAGCAGGCCAACCCACCGGGCTCCGAGGCCACCGCGCTGCCGGCGACCCCCGGTGGTGTCGTCCTGCGCGTGCTGAGGGTGTCCTTGCATGTGGGCTTCGCCTTGCTGCTCGGCGTGGGCGTCATCAGGGTCCTGGTCACCGATACCAGCGCCTCCACGCGCCTGGCTTCGATTCTGCTGGCTGGGGTCCTGGCCGCGATCTACCTCTGGGGCACCACCTGGGAAAACCGGTTCGCCCGCGGCCTGACCTCGGACCCCAACCGGTTTTCACGGAGCTGGCTGCTCATCGTCGTCGTCCTCTGGTTGGCGCTGATGGCCCTGCACCCGGATTTCAGCTGGCTCGCTTTCCCGCTGTTCTTCCTGCAGATGCACCTGCTGCGCACCCGCACCGCACTTTTCGCCATTATCGGGCTGACCCTGGTCGTCATCGGCGCCCAATGGGCGCACGCCGGGTCGGTCACCGTGGCCGGCATCCTCGGGCCGGTCTTCGGGGCAACGTTCTCCGTGGTCATGGGATTCGCCTACCAGGCCCTCTACACCGAGGGCGTCAACCAGCGCCGGGCCCTGGATGAACTGCGCCGCACCCGGGCAGCGTTGGCCGGTGAACAGCACCGGGCCGGCGTCCTGGCCGAACGCGAGCGACTCGCCCGCGATATCCACGACACCCTCGCCCAGGGGTTCTCCAGCATTGTGTTGGTCTCCCGGTCGGCCCGCGCCGCCCTGGACGCCGGGGATACGGAACTGGCAGGCCAACGCCTCGAAACGGTGGCCACGACGGCCTCCGATAACCTGGGTGAGGCCCGCGACTTCGTCCGCGGACTGTCCGCAGGAACCGCCGAAGCTGCCGCCGGGGCACTCGCCGGACGTTTCGCCCGGCTCTGCGCCTCCACCGAACGCACCGCACAGGCCTCCGGGGATGAGCTGGAATGCCGGTTCCGGGAGGATGGCGAGGCACAGGCCCTCAGCCCCGACGTCGCCGGCGCCCTGCTGCGGGCCGCCCAATCCTGTCTGGCCAACGTCCTGGCCCACGCCCGCGCCTCGCGGGCCATCCTCAGTCTGGGCTACCTGGCCGGGGAGGTCACCTTGGATGTGTACGACGATGGGGTCGGCTTTGATCCCGACACGCTGCCCGCCGCGCCGAGGAACGATGGGACGGGATTCGGGCTCAGCGGACTGAAGGCGCGGATCGGTGCCCTCAACGGAACCGTGGAGGTCGAATCGGCGCCCGGGGAGGGCACCGTGGTGGCCGTAAGGATCCCCTGCGCAACGGAGGATGGACATGGATGAACTAAATCTGCTGCTGGTGGACGACCACCCGGTCGTCCGGGCCGGGCTCAAAGCCGTCCTGACCGAACAGGCAGGACTACACGTCGTGGCGGAAGCCGCCGACGGTGCGGCGGCGATCGCCCAATTGAACCGGTTGGAAACCCTCGGCGAACACGTGGACGTGGTGCTGATGGACCTGCAGATGGACGGAATGGACGGTGTCGAGGCCACCGGCAGGATCCGCACGGCCGGCGGACCGCCCGTCCTCATCCTCACGACCTATGACTCGGACTCCGATATCCGGACCGCCCTCGACGCCGGGGCCGCCGGCTACCTGCTCAAGGATGCCCCGCTGGAACGGCTGACCGCTGCTGTCAGGGATGCGGCCCGGGGGCGTCGGGTCCTCTCCGAAGACGTGGCCGCCAGAATGGACCCCGCGGCCCGCAACGCGGCCACCGATTTGAGCCCGCGCGAACTCGAACTGCTCGGCCTGCTCTCCCGCGGGCTGGTCAACCGGCAGATCGCCAAGGAATTGTTCATCTCCGAATCGACGGTCAAGACCCACCTCATTCACATTTACGCCAAACTCGGGGTGGATACGCGCACCGCCGCCATCGACCAGGCCCGCACGCTACGGCTCATCAGGTGAAACCTTGAGCGGCCGGTCCGGGGAACTGACGGGAGACGGGGCATCCTCCTGAAGTCGTACACCGCCACGGCCGAAGATCATCCGTAGGGGCGGCGACGGCACCGGCGCGGGTGCGTAGCGTGGAAGCATGATCCAGGCAACTTCTCTCGCCAAGAACTATGGCTCGAAACGCGCGGTGGACGACGTGTCCTTCACCGTCCAGCCCGGTAAGGTCACGGGCTTCCTTGGCCCCAACGGCGCCGGCAAATCCACGACGATGCGCATGATCGTGGGCCTCGACCGCCCCTCGGGCGGCGACGTCACCGTCAACGGCAAACGCTATGCGGAGCACGCCGCCCCGCTGCGCGAAGTCGGGGCGCTGCTCGAGGCCAAGGCGGTGCATAAATCGCGCTCCGCCCGCAACCATTTGCGCACTCTGGCCGCCACCCACGGCATCGGTAACCGCCGGGTCGACGAGGTCATCGAACTCACCGGGCTGGCGCCCGTGGCCCGCAAACGCGTCGGCGGGTTCTCCCTGGGGATGGGCCAACGCCTCGGCATCGCCGCCGCCCTGCTGGGGGACCCCCACACCCTGATCCTTGACGAGCCGGTCAACGGGCTGGACCCCGAAGGCGTCCTCTGGGTCAGGAACATGGCCAAAGGCCTGGCCGCCGAGGGCCGCACCGTCTTCCTCTCCTCACATTTGATGAGCGAAATGGCGCAGACCGCAGACCACCTGATCGTCATCGGACGCGGCAAATTATTAGCCGACGCCCCCATGGCCGACGTCCTTTCCGGGGCCGGCGGGGCCCGCACCAGGGTGCGCACCGACACCCCCGACGAACTGGTCAGATCGCTGGCAGCACCGGAAGTCACGGTTACCACCACGGGCCCCGATGCCCTCGAAATCCAGGGCATCACCCCCCGCGACATCGCCCGCAGGGCGCTGGATACCAACGTGCTGGTCTATGAACTCACCCCGCTGCAGGCCTCCCTGGAGGACGTCTACATGGATATGACCCGCGACGACGTCGAATACCACTCAGGCCCGGTCACCGGAGCCGAGCCAGAACGTGAAACCGGAAGGCGGGCCAGCAAATGAGCACCGAAACCCACCAGGCACCTGCGGCCCAGCAGCCCCGCACCACCGAGGGTAAGGGAACTTCCTTCGGCAGGGCCGTCCGCTCCGAGACCATCAAATTCACCTCGGTGCCCTCCTCCCTCATCCTGCTGCTGACCACCCTGGTCATCATGATCGGCATCGCCGCAGTGGCAGCCTGGGGCATCGGCTCCTCGCAGGAGGCCATCAGCAGTGATCCCGAAGCCGCGGCGGCCATGGGAGATATGGAAGCGCTCGGCAACTCGATTGCCTCCTCGGGCATTATGTTCTCCCAGCTCATCGTCGGCTCCATCGGCGTGCTGGTCATGAGTTCGGAATTCACCACCGGCATGGCCCGGGCCACCTTCGCCGCCATCCCGAAACGGTTCCCTGTCGTCCTGGCCAAGACCCTGCTGGTCGCCGTGGTGTCCCTCGTGGTCACCGTGGTCTCGACGTTGCTGGCGGCCCTGGTGATCATGCCGATCCTGTCCAACTATTCGCTGGAACAGGACCTTTCCAGTGAGACGTTCCAGCGCTACCTCTGGATCGGCGCCGCCTATGTGGCCGTCATTGCCCTGCTCGGCATGTCGCTGGGTGGTCTGCTGCGCAACTCGGCAGGGGCGATCGTCACGCTCGTCGGCATCGTCTTCGTCCTACCGAATGTCCTGGCCCTCATTACCAACGACTTCATCCAGGACGCCAGCCGCTTCCTGCCGGATGCCGCCTTCGGCAACCTCGTCGGGGCCACGCCCGCCGAGGGTGCCCTGGAGCAGTGGCAGGCAGGGGTGGTCCTGGGGCTGTGGGCGCTGATTCCGGTCGTCGTCACCCTGCTGGTCATTCGGCGTCGCGACGTCTAGAGGGAAACCGCAGGCCGGGGCCCCCACCTGCCTCACGAACCACCGCGGGTGGTGGCGGAACGAACGGCCGCCACCGCCCGCGGTTTTCGTGGGTCCACCCACCCGTCGAGACCGAAAGCTAAGCTGAGAACATGAGCACAGCACCGCTGGGGGAGGCCCCGGAGACACCGGCGCAGACCTTTGCCGAGCTCACCGAACAACGGCGAGGTCCGCTGCGCCGTTTCATGCGTTCACACCGCACGCTCATGGACGTCCTGCTGGCCGTCACCTACTTCCTGGTCACCGCCGCCTCGGGGCTGGAATCGGCGCTCAACGGCCGGTGGCTGCCGTGGGCCGGAGTGCTGCTCATTGCGGTTCTGCTCGTCGTCCGGCGGCGCTGGCCCATGGCCGTCTTGGGGGTCGTCTTCCTGATTGAAGTCGGGATGCAACTCGTGGACCCCTACTTTTCGGCGACGAGCATCGCCGTTTGGCTCGTCCTCTATACAACGGCAACCTTATATACCGCTCGGCGTATGTTCACGATGGCTGCGCTGCTGAGTGCCATGCAGCTCCTCGTGCAGTTCGTCGTCGTCCTGCCGGCCTTCCAAGTCCCCGAGGCGGCCACCCGGTTCCTGGTCGAAGACACCCCTCCGGCGGAAACGTTCGTCTGGATGATGGCTGCGCTGACCGTCCTGTCGAATTTCTCGGTGGTGGGCATCGGCGCCGCAGTGCGCAATAAGCGGCTCCACGAAGCCGAGCTGGCCAACTGGGGTTCCCGGGTCCAACGACTGGCCCAAGTGGCAGAACGCAACCGCATAGCCCGGGAAATGCACGACGTCGTCGCCCACTCACTGTCGGTGATGATCGCCCTCTCCGACGGGGCACGGGTCGTCTTGCGTCGCGACCCCGAACGGGCCGCCGGGGTGCTGGACGAACTCTCCTCCACGGGCCGTAGCGCCCTGGCCGATATGCGCCGGGTCATCGGTGTGCTCCGCGATGGCTCCAATGCCCCCTTGGCGCCCCAACCGGCGTCGTCCTCACTGAGCGACATGCTCGAGGGGTTCAGGGTCGCCGGGCTCCCCTTGCAGATCACTCATACCGGCTCCGCCCTGCCGGTGGATGCCGCATTCCAGCTGACCGTGTACCGGATCGTGCAGGAATCGTTGACCAACGTGCTGCGCTATGGGCGAGCGGTGACCCGGGTCCACGTCGATCTCTCCCGCGATGAGGACACCGTGCGGATCAAGGTCACCGATAATGGCCAACTGTTGGGCGCCAAACGTGATGCCATCGGCAGCGGCCAGGGCCTCAAGGGCATGAGCGAACGCGCAGCCATCTACGACGGGTCCGTGTACGCCGGCCCCGGACCACGCGGAGGGTGGGTCGTCCACGCGATTCTGACCGTTCCCGAACAGGCCACCGAACACCAGCCATCCCTGGGGGAAGCCACACGATGAACGAGAGCCCCATGCCATCCGGCACCGAAAAACCGCAGCCTCAATCCCAGACGCCCGAGGTGGAAATTCCCGAACGTCGTCCCGGGGACCCCATCCGCATCCTGCTGGTCGATGACCAGCCGCTACTGCGCATGGGATTCCGGCTCATCCTCGAAGGCGAAGATGACCTCTTCATCACCGGGGAGGCCTCCGATGGGGAGGAGGGGGTGGCCCTCGCGCTGGAAACCACCCCCGACGTGGTGCTCATGGACGTGCGGATGCCCAAGGTGGACGGGATCGAGGCCACCCGTCGCATCGCCGAGCAGGTCCCGTGCGCGAAGATCATCATCCTGACCACCTTCGACCTGGACGAATATGCCTTTGCCGGTCTGCGGGCCGGCGCCTCGGCGTTCCTGCTCAAGGACGTGGCCCCCGCCGAACTGGTCAACGCCGTCCGGCTGGTGGCCAGCGGTGATGCCGTCGTGGCCCCGCGGATCACCGCCCGGCTGCTCGAAACCTATGTCAGACGTCCCGATGGTGCTCCGTCGGATGGCACAAAACAGCACGGGGCGGGAACCGGGGCCACGTCCGCCGGACACCCCGAACGCGACCCCCTCCTGCAGGATCTGACCCCCCGCGAACTCGAGGTCCTCGGCGCCATCTCCGAGGGTCTTTCCAATGCGGAGATCGCCCACCGGTTCTTCCTCTCCGAAGCCACGGTGAAGACCCATGTGCGGCGGATCCTCACGAAACTGCATCTACGCGACCGCGTCCAGGCCGTCGTCTACGCCTACGAGACCGGCCTGGTGGTCCCGAGCCAGGGTCTGGACTACTAGAACATGAACATAGAATTCCTGCGCAATCCGTGGTTCATGCTGGCCGTGGTGCTCTTTGCCTCGGGGGCCTTCCTCGTCGCGGTACTCCACCAGCCGGTGGCCGGACCGGTCGTGATGGGCGTCGGCGTGGTGGCGGTGGCATTTGCCGTTTATCGTCACGGCGGGTGGAATGGCAGGAACCGCGGATGAGTTACGGAACACACAACACCTAAGGATGGGTATGGCCACGTCGGAAGCACAGGAACACGCCAATGATCTGGGGGCGTTCGTCACGGCATCGCCGTCGAGCTTCCATGCCGCCGCCGAGGTCGCCCGCCGGCTGGCCGCCGCCGGGTTCAGTGCCCGGGCAGAGTCCGATACCTGGGACCA
The DNA here is from genome assembly GCF_058137995.1 of Arthrobacter sp. AOP36-F1-5. Classification (NCBI taxonomy): domain Bacteria; kingdom Bacillati; phylum Actinomycetota; class Actinomycetes; order Micrococcales; family Micrococcaceae; genus Arthrobacter; species Arthrobacter sp. AOP36-F1-5. The sequence goes on along the minus strand of NZ_CM176892.1, from coordinate 3,402,849 downwards.
CACCCCCGGCGGCTACTACACGGTGCGTGACGGTGCGGTCATCGCCTGGTTCATTCCCGCAGGAGCCACCGCCACCACCGGATTCCACATCCTGGGTTCCCATACCGACTCCCCCGGGTTCAAACTCAAACCCAAACCGACGACCGGACGTGAAGGCTGGCTGCAGGCAGGAGTCGAGATCTACGGTGGACCCCTGCTGAACTCCTGGCTCGATCGAGAACTGATCCTCTCCGGCCGGGTGGTCACCTCCGACGGCGCCGAACACCTGGTGCGGACCGGCCCCCTGCTGCGCTTCCCGCAGCTGGCCATTCATTTGGACCGGGCGGTCAACGACGGGCTCACCCTGGATAAGCAGCAACATATGAACCCCGTGTGGGGCCTCGGGGACCCGAGCCAAGCGGACCTGCTCGCCATCCTGGCAGCGGATGCGGGGGTCGACCCGGAAACGATCACCGGATACGACATCGTCACCACCATTGCCCAGGAACCCGCGTTCTTCGGTGGCCGGGGCGAGTTCCTGGCCTCCCAGCGGTTGGACAACCTCTCCTCGGTGCACGCCTCACTGGTCGCACTGATCGACCATGCAGAACGCCGTGGCTGGGGTCCTGAAGCCACGTCGGAGAACGACGACGGCCCAGGACATATTGCGGTGCTGGCCGCCTTCGACCACGAAGAGGTCGGTTCGGCCTCCCGTTCGGGGGCCAGCGGGCCCTTCCTGCAGGATGTGCTTGAACGCATCGTGGACGCTGCCGGCGGCGGGGTCCAAGAACGGGCCCGGGCCTTCGCCGACTCCGTCTGCATTTCTGCCGATGCCGGTCACGCGGTCCACCCGAACTACCCGGAACGCCATGACCCGGCCAACCGCCCGGTTCTGGGAGGCGGCCCGTTGCTGAAGATCAACGCCAATCAGCGGTACACCACCGATGCGGTAGGCGCCGGCCTCTGGGCTGCCCTCTGCCAAGCCGTGAACGTCCCCTATCAGGAGTTCGTCTCAAATAACGTCATGCCCTGCGGATCGACCATCGGACCGCTGACCGCGACCAGGTTGGGCATCCGCACCGTCGACGTCGGCATCGCCTTGCTCTCGATGCACTCGGCCCGTGAAATGTGTGCGGTCGAGGATCCGTTGGCCCTGGCCCGCGTGACCCGGGGGTTCTTCGCCGGCTGAGCCGCCGCCGTCCACAGGCCCCAGGGGCCCCCTGCGCTTCGCCGCAGGCGCGGGTTAGGGTGGTGGAACCGGCATCGGGTAGGATGTGTCAGGCTGTTTGTGCCGTTTCTGACCCCTGAAACGACTTCGGCCAACGCACAGAACCTCCTGTTACGGAAAGACCGTGACCGTTTAGCCCAAAGGAGGTGGGTTCACATGCGTGCATACGAACTGATGGTACTGATCGACCCCGAGGTCGACGAACGTACCGTGGAACCGACTCTTGGCAAGTTCCTTGATGTCGTCCGCAACGATGGTGGCACCGTCGACAATGTTGATATCTGGGGCCGCCGCCGGCTGGCCTACGAGATCAAGAAGAAGGCAGAAGCCATCTACGCGGTGGTTACCTTCACCGCTACCCCGGCCACTTCCGCGGAACTTGACCGCCAGCTCTCGCTCAACGAGACGATCCTGCGCACCAAGATCACCCGCCCGGAAGACCAGAAGGTCGTCGCAGAGTAGTCTGCGTCGACTTTTCGTAGAAACCGACTCAAGGAGGCACCATGGCAGGCGAAACCGTCATCACGGTCATCGGAAATCTCACCGCTGACCCGGAATTGCGTTTCACCCCGTCCGGTTCTGCAGTGGCGAACTTCACCATTGCCTCGACCCCGCGGACCTTCGACCGCCAGACCAGTGAGTGGAAGGACGGCGAAACGCTGTTCCTTCGCGCATCGGTGTGGCGCGATGCTGCCGAAAATGTCGCCGAGACGCTGACCAAGGGCATGCGCGTCGTCGCCCAGGGTCGGTTGAAGTCGCGTTCCTTCGAAACCAAGGAAGGCGAGAAGCGCACCGTCATGGAGCTGGATGCCGACGAGATCGGCCCCTCGCTTCGCTACGCTTCCGCCAAGGTCACCCGCACCCAGCGCAACAACTCGGGTGGTGGCGGCTTCGGCGGCGGTAATGCCGGAGGAAACTTCGGTGGCGGAAACCAGAGCGGCAACGCTGGATTCGGTGGGGGAAACCCCGGCGGAAACCAGGGCGGCACCTGGAACGCTCCGGCTCAGGACCCCTGGGCCTCCTCCTCCAATAACGGTGGATGGGGCAATGCCGGCGGGTCCGACGAACCACCCTTCTAAAGCAACACCTCTTATTCACCATCCCGCGGAAAAATTCTGCGGGCTCCACCAGATAAAGGAGCTCCACGATGGCTAAGGCTGAACTCCGTAAGCCCAAACCAAAGTCCAATCCCTTGAAGGCCGCTGACATCACCGTCATCGACTACAAGGACGTAGCATTGCTGCGCAAGTTCATTTCCGACCGCGGAAAGATCCGTGCCCGTCGCGTGACAGGCGTCTCCGTCCAGGAGCAGCGCAAGATCGCCCAGGCCATCAAGAACGCGCGTGAAGTTGCCCTGCTGCCTTACTCCGGCGCTGGCCGCGGCTAGGAAGGGATAACACCATGGCAAAGCTGATTCTGACCCACGAAGTAACCGGTCTTGGTACCGCTGGCGAGGTCGTCGAGGTGAAGGATGGTTACGCACGTAACTACCTGCTGCCCCGCGGTTTCGCGCTGCTCTGGAGCAAGGGTGGTGAGAAGCAGGTCGAGTCCATCAAGGCCGCCCGCACTGCTCGCGCCATCGCATCCCTCGAGGATGCCCAGGCATTGGCCCAGAACTTGTCCGCCCAGGCGGTCAAGATCACGGTCAAGGCCGGCCAGGGTGGTCGCCTCTTCGGCACCGTCAAGACCGCCGATATCGCCAACGCAGTCGAGGCCGCCGGCCTCGGCTCGATCGACAAGCGCACGGTGGAAATCCCCGAGCACATCAAGTCGACCGGCAACTACCAGGCAACCGTCCGTCTGCACGAGGACGTCTCCGCGACCATCGACCTGCAGGTCGTCGCCGCGAAGAAGTAGCCACCACCGCGAACCGGCTACCCTCCCCACGGGAGGTGGAGCCGACCACGGTGGACCCGAGGGGCCCTGCGCGTAAGCGCAGGGCCCCTCGGTCGTTAAGGCCCGACATCGTCGGCGGCCCATGTGCCTCCGGCTGTGGCCCCCGGGAGGCGATCTTGCGAAATATTGCGGAGATCTTTGACCCCGGGGACCCACCGGCCCTAGCGTGGACCATGAATCAAGAGCGCCACCTTCCAAGCCCTGGCTGGGTGGCCGGCAACCCTCTCACGGTAGTGGGGTGCTCCAGGTGATGATTCGGCCGTCCGGCTCCCCGGGCGGCAAGTACCGCACCCCGTGTGGATCCCGGGATCCACCGGTGTGCCATACGCCGGAAGCAGAGCAGATGACACTGTCCCATGATCTTCAACCCGACGCACTCCGCCAGGCCTTCGCGCGCCACCCTTCGGGAATCGCCGCCCTGTGCGCGATCATCGATGGCGAGGCCCAGGGCCTGGTCGCCTCCTCCTTCACCGTCGGGGTCTCCATGGACCCTCCGTTGGTGATGTTCGCGGTGCAGAACAGCTCCCGGACCTGGCCCATCGTGCGGGCCGCGGGCCGGATCGGCGTGTCGGTTCTCGGCGAGGCCCATGAGCGGGTCTGCCGGCAGATCGCCTCCAAATCGGGTGACCGGTTTGCCGGGTTGCGGCTGGACTCCACCGATGAAGGGGCCCTGTTCCTGAACGAGGCCTCCCTGTGGTTGGACTGCAGCGTGGAACGCGAATTCCCCGCCGGGGACCACCATGTGGTCCTCCTGCGGGTCCACGGCCATGCCGGACACGACGGGGCCCATGACCCGTTGGTCTTCCACGGTTCGGCCTTCCGCACGTTGCAGGCGGAGGCCCTGGTCTAGGACCGCTGGGGGGGGGTGGCTACATGCCCCGCAGGGTGTCCACGTATCGTTTGGCCTGGAGCAGCCCCAGGCCGGTGTCCTGCCTGATCTTACGTACCGCGCCGACGTAGTTTCCTTGATTGATCAGCTGCATGACGCGGTCGAAATTGGGGTTTCCCGGACCGGGCGCCATCCCCGGGGGATGTTCGAGGTCGAACCCGGTGCTCTGGCCGGTGCGTCCGGGGGAGTTGCGGGCGGCCTGGGCCGCCCGAGCCGTCGTCGCCGCCCGGAGCTTTTCCGCCTTCTCCGTGTCGATCTGCTGTTGGTGGGCCGCCGTGGCATTGAGGCGGGCGATGTATTGCTCGGCATCGCTGGGGTGGCCCGAGGGTCGTGTCTTGAAGATCCAGGTCAAGGCACCGAACACCGCGAAAAGGACGACGATCGCGACGATCGCCGTCAGCAGTTCGGAACCGCTGATTTCAGACATGTCCCCTCCTGGGGTTCGGGGCCGCCGCGCGGGCGACGGTCTTTCCTCCATTATTTCACGTGCCTTGGCTCCGGACCCGTTCAGGGCTGGTGAAGTTCGGTCATCACGTGGTGGTGTCCAGTATCCATGAGTTCACGCAGGATCCCGAGCCCGACGTCGGCCAACTTGTTGACGTAGAGGCACGAAGCGCCCAGTCGGTGCTTGCCGAGTCCAGCCGGGAGCCCGGCCGCGGCCGGGGGGTCCGTCAGCCCGTAGAGGGCCAGCGAGGAGGCGCGGGGAGAGCACCCGATCGCCGGGGTATCTCCTTCACGCCCGCTGGGGTAGCGGTAATGGTAGGAGCCGAACCCGACGATGCTGGTTCCCCACATCATCGCGGGCCGACCGCTGGCTTCCTGCATCATCGACAGAAGTGCGTGGGCGTCGTCCCGCCGCGCGGGGTGCTCGATGGCAGCGAGGAAATCACGTGGATCCACCTCTGTCGGTCGGGTCTTCGCTGCTGACATCGTGCCAGCGTGCCAGTGCGATTCGGCGACGGCAATGGATGTCCCGGCCCGGCCCGAGGACGCGAAAGTCAAAGCTACCCACAGCTGGCGGCGTGTCTGTGGAGAACCATGGCCAACTTGTGGATAAGTGGCGCCTGCACACATGTGTGCTGCTTGGCAACCTGCAAGTAGGGGGTGAATGTTGACGAAAAGTTTTCTTCCATCAGTTGTTATCCACAAGTAAAATGCCTAGTCAGAGCAGGGTTATTGAAGGAAAATAAAAGTAATCCACAAGCCCGTCCCCAGACTGTGCACACAACACGCCGCGTCACCCACAGGTTCTCCACATGGGCTGTGGATAACTCTCTTTGGTTCTGCCCGTCGGGGGCATAGGGTGACAGGGTCCCCGGCTCCAACCGGGCTGGATTCCCCGTTCGTCACCCGCGGCACCATTGTGTCGGTGGGTCGCATTCACTGGGATACTAGAGGGACGTGGCTGCGCCGCATCACCGGCGCCGCGCTGAGAGGGAAGGAACCGGACGTGACGCTCACGCACACCGAATCAGGGTCGTCGAATTCATCGGACATGGGGCGGACCCCGCCCCAGGACCTCGTGGCGGAGCAAAGCGTGCTCGGTGGCATGATGCTCTCGAAGGATGCCATCGCGGACTGTGTCGAGGTCCTGCGGGGCGTCGATTTCTATCGGCCCGCGCATGAGGCGATCTACGAGGCCGTCGTGGACCTCTATGGCCGGGGCGAACCCGCCGACGCGGTGACGGTGTCCGACCACTTGACCAAACGCGGGGAGATCTCCCGTGTCGGAGGACCCGCCTACCTGCACACACTGATCCAGTCGGTGCCGACCGCGGCCAACGCCGGGTTCTACGCGGAGATCGTCCGTGAACGGGCGGTATTACGCCGGCTGGTTGAAGCGGGCACCAAGATCGTGCAGATGGGCTACAGCCAGGACGGCGAGGTCGACGCGATCGTCAACGATGCGCAGGCCCAGATCTACGCGGTGGCCGAACGACGCACCTCGGAGGACTACGTCCCGCTCCGCGACATCATCGAAGGCACCGTAGACGAGATCGAATCGGCGGGCCAGCGTGGCGAGGGAATGATCGGGGTGCCGACCGGCCTCTATGAACTCGACGAACTGACCCAGGGCCTCCACGGAGGACAGATGGTCGTGGTGGCCGCCCGACCCGCGGTGGGCAAGTCGGTCTTCGCCCTGGACATCGCCCGTTCGGCATCCATCAAGAACAACATGACCACCGTGGTCTTCTCCCTGGAGATGGGGCGCAACGAGATCGCCATGCGTCTGCTGTCGGCCGAAGCCAGCATCGGATTGCAGGATCTGCGCAAGGGCACCATCAAGGACGAGCAGTGGGGCAAGATCGCCACCACCATGGGGCGGTTGAACGAGGCGCCGTTGTTCATCGACGACTCCCCGAACATGTCACTGATGGAGATCCGGGCCAAGTGCCGGCGCCTGAAGCAGCGGCACGACCTGAAGCTCGTGGTGCTGGACTACCTCCAGCTGATGAGTTCGGGCAAACGCGTGGAATCGCGCCAGCAGGAAGTCTCGGAGTTCTCTCGGGCACTGAAGCTGTTGGCCAAGGAACTCGATGTTCCCGTCGTCGCCCTCTCGCAGCTCAACCGTGGTTCCGAGCAGCGCACCGATAAGAAGCCGATGGTCTCGGATCTGCGTGAGTCGGGCTCGATCGAGCAGGACGCCGACCTGGTGATCCTGTTGCACCGCGAGGATATCTACGACAAGGAATCCGCACGCGCCGGCGAAGCGGACATCATCGTGGCCAAGAACCGCAACGGTCCGACCAAGAACATCGTCGTAGCCTTCCAGGGCCATTACCAGCGCTTCAACAACATGGCCACCGAAGGCGGCGGGGGGTTCTAACCCGCAAGGGCGGGTTGCCGCTCCCCCTAGCTCCGCGGTTTCAGCCGGGCGTTGGGCATTTCCGGTGCCGGCAGAGCCGCTGGCTGCCCGGCTGGGAAGGGTCCGAAATCGTGGCCATCTGACGACCACTGAGAGGCTTCAGGGTCGATTTGCTGCTGCCACGCGGTCCGGAAGTCGACGAGTTCTTGGTGTGAACGCCCCACGAAGTTCCACCACATCACGATTTGTTCACCCAACGGTTCCCCGCCGATGAGGAGCAGGCGGGCCCCGCCGTCGAGCCCCCGCAACGACATCGATGTCGAACCCTGCGGGAGGTAGGCCAGATGGCCCATCGGGACCTCGGTTTCATCTACCAGGAGGCTCCCGGCGTCGAGCAGGAGCCCGTATTCGAAACCCGGTTCCGTATCTACGACGAGCGTGGCGCCTTCCTCGAGCCGGAGCTCGGCGCCCACCAATGGGCGGTGCACGGCGCTGGGGGCGCTGTCACCGAGCAATGATCCGAGAAAAACCCTGGCGACCCAGCCCTGACCCGAAATGGGGTCGGGGCGGTAGTGCTCGAACGCGGGTGCGGTGTCGCGGGAAGTATTCGGTAGGGCAATCCAAAGTTGGGCTCCATGCAAGATGGTGGTCTCGGGCGTGGAGAACTCCGAATGGCTGATGCCGCTGCCGGCCGTCATGAGATTCAGTTCCCCGGGGCGGACAACGGCCAGTGTTCCGGTGGAATCGCGGTGTTCGATTTCCCCGGAGAATAGCCAACTGACGGTTTGCAGGCCGGTATGCGGGTGGCGGGGAACGTTCATTCCCTGGCTGTCCGTCAGATCCCGGGGACCGTAGTGGTCAAGGAAGCACCAGGAGCCGATGAGACTGCGGCGGCGTTGGGGGAGCGTCCGTCGCACGTTCATGCCTCGGGGCCCTCCCAGGGGGACGTCGCGGGGAACCAGAAGTTCGGGTGTGGTGGTTCCGGACCCGGTGGTGGGACGGTCCGCGCAGAGGATTTCCGGGGGGTCCTTCTCGAAGTTACTCACGGTATGCCGGGTTCTTGGACCGGCGGCGTGGGTTCCCCGGGCGGCGTGCGCAGCCACCGGGCCGCCGCGACCACCATGAGGATCACGGCGATGCTCCAGGCCGGTACCGCGACCCAGACGGTCACGTGGCCGATCCGGTCGATGATCCCGATCCCCTGACCCTGACCGAACATCATGGACGATGTGGCCAGCATCCCCAGGGGGAAGACGATGGACCACAGGGCGGTTTCGTAGCGCATGTTGTGGTGGTGCACGACGTGGCGCCAGATCCCGAAGAGGATGAGCAGCGGGACCCACCACAGGCCCAGGGACCAGAGGATGAAGCTGGTTCCGCTGATGAAGCCGCGCGTCGCGGCGATGGCCTCGAAGCTGTCCGGCAGCTTCAACAGGGCACTACCGGCCAATACCGAGATGGCTGTCGCCCCCATGAAGATCCAATAGGTGGGGCTCAGATCGGCGGGCCGGTTGGCCCGGGTGATCAGCCGCAGGGTGATCAGGGTGCCGATCAGCATGTACAGCATCACCCCGACCCCCCACAGCGCCGCCGCCAGGGTTGCCAGTCCGTTGCTGGAATGGGCGCTGGCGACGCCCGCGGCGGCCGACGCCAGCGATTGGGTCGCGACGACCCAGAGGAACCAGCTGCCGTTGGCCGCGTTGAGGACGGGGGTGCCTTGCGGGCGCAGCAGCAGTACGCCGGGAATGAGGTACGTCAGCACCAGCCAGGCCAGGGCTGCCAGGCAGCCCAGGACCAGGGCGATGTCCGCCCGGTCGGTCATCACGTAGTGCAGCCCCAGGACGTCCAGCCCGGCGACGAAGCTGAAGAACCCGAAGGTCTTGGCCGGGGAGATGATGTCCGCGGCAAACTTCCCGGGGTGGGCGATGGCGCGCCAGAGTGTTGCGGCGATCAGGATCACCAGCGCCGTGATCGCCACCCAGAACAGGATCTCCGCCGGCACCGGTCGGCCGGACTTCAGCAGGGCCGCCGAGACGATGCCGGTGGCCATCACGAAGGCGAAGCACGAGGGTGGGAGATCGGAGATCGTCGCCGCGAATCTGCGTCGGAGGCCCGCCGGTGTGGTGCCGGGGGTGGGGGGCCGTGGCGAGGTCAGGGGTGCGGCTGGCATGGTCTGGATCCCTTCGGGCTGCTGGCGGGTGCTGTCAGCTTATCCTTGGCCGCTGGATTCAGCCTCCGGCGACGGACTGGATGATCAATACGTTCGCCCCGTCGGGGACCACCGTGTCCAGACCTTCCAGGACCCTGACATTCTCCCCGTCGATGAACACGTTGACGTAGCGGCGGATCGCTCCGGTCTCGTCGCGCAAGCGCCGGGCGAATCGGGGGTGTCCCTGCCCTGCGAGGTCCAGGAACCCCTCCAGCCGGGTTCCGGCGTCGTACTCGATCACGGCCCGGCGTTGCCGGCCCCAGAGGGGGGCCAACGTCGCGGGGATCTCGAGGTTGGCGTGGGCCATGGCCGTCACCGCACCGAGCCGGCGCGCAGGCTGAGGATGTCGGGCAGACGGGAGGCCACCTGGTGGAAGCTCCCACCTTCGTCACTGCTGGTGTGGACCTCGCCTCCGCGGGTCCCCAGATAGAGGCAAGCGGGGCCCTCGGGGTCAGGAACGTCGACGTCGGCGGCGTCGCGCAGCACGACGTTGTATTCGTGGTCCGGTAGTCCGCGGTGCTGTTCGGTCCAGGTGGAACCGGCATCGGTGGTGCGGTACAGGCTGAGTCTGCCTCCGGGTGGGATGCGTTGGATGTCCGCCTCCAGCGGCAGCGTCCAGGCCGTATCGGCACGGTGCGGGTGGGTCAGGAACGTGAAGCCGAAGTCGGAGGGCAGGCCGGAGGCGATATCGGCCCAGTGGTCGCCGCCGTCGTCGCTGCGGTAGACGCCGCCATGGTTTTGCGCGTAGAGCCGGTCGGGATTGGTCGAATCGGCGGTGATCCGGTGGACGCACTGGCCGAACTCCGGTTCCTCGGCGGGCAGGAACCCTGCGGAGATCCCCCGGTTCCTGGCCTGCCAGGTGCTGCCCCCGTCGTGGGTGCGGTAGACCCCGCCGGTGCTCATCGCCACGTGGACGGTCCCCGCGTCGGTGGAGTGGGGGACGATCGTATGGACGGCGGCACCGCCGAATCCCGCTCCCCATTCGGGGCGGTGTGGATGGTCCCAGAGGCCACGATTCAATTCGAAGCTCTCGCCGCCATCGGTGGATTTCCAGACGGAGGTCGGTTCACAGCCGGCCCAGATGACGCCGGGCCGCTCCGGGGTATCGGGACGTAGATGCCAGACCCGCTCCAGTGCGGCGCCGGTATCTGCGGGAAAGGCGATGGCTCCGTCTTCGGGTTCGGACCAGGTGGCCCCGAAATCATCCGAATGGACCACGGTCGGGCCCCAGTGCCAGTCGTTGAGTCCGGCGAGGATGCGCGGTTGCGGGCCGCGGCTGTCGATGGCGACGGAGGCTACTTCCTGGTTCAGGAAATGTGGCTCGCCCAGGGTGAAGTCGCGCCCGTTCCCGCTTGTGGCGATCCAGAGGCCCTTCTTCGTTCCGATGGCAATCATGGTGGTGGTCATGGGAGAAGTGCATCACCGGAAGAGGGCGTGGGCAATAGTTGTTCCACCGGGATGGAGAATCAATATTTCGTTGATGGATTGACAGCGTGGCCGTGACCGCGTTCACTTGATATTGCTCTGTGAGAAGAAACTTCCACAAGGCGAGATTTATTTTAGATGGTGTTGACCGCGGAATGTCACCCGTTCCGGACACGTCAGAGAGGCATGCATGAGTATCATCGACGATTCGCCCACCGCCGCCGGATCCGATCCGGAGGAGACCGCCGAATGGCTGGAGTCCTTCGACGGTCTGGTGGAGGCCAGGGGGACGAGGCACGCCTCGGACATCATGGGCAGCCTCTGGGAACGGGCCTCCAACCGCAGCGTGGAGGTTCCGCGGCCGCAGACCACCGATTACGTCAACACCATTGCGGTGGACCGTGAGCCGGAGTTCCCCGGCGATGAAGAGATCGAGCGTCGTTACCGCGCCTGGATGCGCTGGAATGCCGCCATCATGGTCCACCGCGGCCAGCACCCCGACATCGGGGTCGGCGGGCACATCTCCACCTATGCCGGTGCCGCGACGATGTACGAGGTCGGGTTCAACCACTTCTGGCGTGGCAAGGACCACCCCGGCGGCGGCGACCAGGTCTTCTTCCAGGGCCACGCCTCCCCCGGCATGTACGCCCGCGCCTTCATGGAAGGCCGGCTGAGCGAAGAGGACCTCAACGGTTTCCGGCAGGAGAAGTCCAAGAAGGGCCATGCCCTGCCCTCCTACCCGCACCCCCGTTCGATGCCGGACTTCTGGGAATTCCCCACCGTCTCCATGGGCATCGGCCCGGCGAACGCGATCTACCAGGCCCAGTCGAACCGCTACCTGCAGAACCGTGGCATCAAGGACACCTCCGACCAGCACGTCTGGGCGTTCCTGGGCGACGGCGAAATGGACGAGCCGGAATCGCGTGGCTTCCTGCAGCTGGCGGCCAACGAGAAGCTGGACAACCTCACGTTCGTGATCAACTGCAATCTGCAGCGCCTCGATGGCCCCGTGCGGGGCAACGGTAAGATCATGCAGGAGCTGGAGGCCTTCTTCCGCGGTGCCGGCTGGAACGTCATCAAGGTGGTCTGGGGCCGCGAATGGGACGACCTCCTGGAGAAGGACGTCGACGGATCCCTGGTGGACATCATGAACACCACCCCCGATGGGGACTACCAAACCTATAAGGCCGAATCCGGCGGATTCGTGCGCGAGCACTTCTTCGGCAAGACCCCGGCGACCAAGGAGATGGTCGCGGATCTGAGCGACGACCAGATCTGGAACCTCAAGCGTGGCGGTCACGATTACCACAAGGTCTATGCCGCCTATAAGGCCGCCACCGAGTTCAAGGGCAAGCCCACGGTCATCCTGACCAAGACGGTCAAGGGCTACGGCCTGGGCACGAGCTTCGAGGGGCGCAATGCGACCCACCAGATGAAGAAGCTCACGGCCGACAACCTGAAGGCCTTCCGCGACCTGCTGCGGATCCCGATCACCGATGAGCAGCTCGAAGCCGATCCGTACACCCCGCCGTACTACCACCCGGGCATGGACGCCCCGGAGATCAAGTACATGATGGATCGCCGGGCGGCCCTGGGTGGGGCGGTTCCCGAACGCCGGACCAAGCATGCAGAAGTCCATCTCCCCGAGGACAAGGCCTACGAAGTCGCCAAACGCGGTTCCGGCAAGCAGCAGGCGGCCAGCACGATGGCCTTCGTGCGTCTGCTCAAGGACCTCATGCGCGATAAGAAGTTCGGCAACCGGGTGGTCCCGATCGTCCCCGACGAGTCCCGGACCTTCGGCATGGATGCCTTCTTCCCGACCGCGAAGATCTACAACCCCGGCGGGCAGGAATACCTGTCCGTGGACCGGGATCTGGTGCTGGCCTATAAGGAATCCCCGCAAGGCCAGTTGATCCATCCGGGCATCAACGAGGCCGGCGCGGTGGCTGCCTTCACCGCGGCAGGGACCTCCTACGCCACGCATGGCGAACCGTTGATCCCCGTCTACGTGTTCTACTCGATGTTTGGTTTCCAGCGCACCGGCGACGCCTTCTGGGCTGCCGGTGACCAGATGGCCCGCGGGTTCATCATCGGAGCCACCGCCGGGCGGACCACGCTGACCGGCGAGGGCCTACAGCACGCCGACGGGCACTCCCCGATCCTGGCTTCCACCAACCCGGCAGTGGTCACCTACGATCCGGCCTACGGCTACGAGATCGGGCACATCATCAGGGACGGCCTGGAGCGCATGTACGGGGGCGAGCACGAAGACCCCAACGTCATGTATTACCTCACTGTCTACAACGAGGCGATTGCGCAGCCTGCCGAGCCCGAGGGCTTGGACGTCGAGGGGGTCCTGCGGGGCATCTACCTCCTATCGCCCTCCCAAACCGCGGGCCCGAAGGCCCAGGTGCTGGCTTCGGGCGTCTCGGTGCCGTGGGCCCTGGAGGCCCAGCAGCTCCTCGCCGAGGAGTGGGGCGTCTCCGCCGATGTCTGGTCGGTGACCAGCTGGAACGAACTGCGTCGCGACGGCGTCGCCGCCGAACGTGATTCCTTCCTCCACCCCGAAAACGAGGCGCGGCAGGCCTACGTCACCGAGAAGCTCGCCGAGGCCCAGGGGCCGGTGGTCGCCGTGAGCGACTATGCCAGTCAGGTTCCGGACCAGATCCGACAGTTCGTCCCGAACGACTTCGCGACGCTGGGGGCCGATGGCTTCGGCTTCTCGGACACCCGTCCCGCGGCTCGGCGCTTCTTCGGGATCGACGCACAATCGGTCGTGGTGCGCACGCTGCAGATGCTGGCGCGCCGCGGGGAGATCGATGCCTCGGTCGCCCGCCAGGCCCACGAGCGCTACGGCTTCGACCAGAACGCCGAATAGAGACCGTCAGCACCGCCGCCCGTCCCCTTGGGGGCGGGCGGCGGTGTCATGTGTGGGGCGTGGGCGGCGGCGCGGCGAGACGGGCGGCTGGCGTCGGGCGAGTGTCCTGGTGGCGGGTCCGTGTCCCTCGTGAAGGGGGCCGCCGACGGAGGAGGGTGCGAAGGCTCATCGCCGCTGCCCGCTGGGCCCCGCCGCATGCTGCCGGGGCCCGTGCCCTGGACGCAATAAAGCGCTGGTCGGGGTCGAGTGCTCCCCGGCCAGCGCTTCGCTGTCCGAATAATCGTCTGTGCCGCTCCGGTTCCGTTGGGGGCCGGTCCTCTGCCCGGTCCTGCCCGTGAACGCCTAGCGGGTGGTGGTGGCGCGGCGCCAGCTGGCGCCCAGCCGGGAGAAGAGGCCCGGCTTGCTGGGGGTGTGCAGCGGCGGGGCGAAGTCGGGGTCGAGGCCTCCGACGGCGTAGAAGGGCTCGGTGCAGGGGCGTGGCGTCGAGTGGCTGACCCGCGGCTGGTGCCCGGTGTCGTCCCGGCGATCCTGATCTGTGGTCATGCGGTCCTCCTCGATATGCTCGTTTTCCGGTAGTCGGAAAAACTATTTTGGGATATGGAATAAGTATGGACTCGATTTGATGGTCTGGCAAGGGGTGCTGGGATTTTTTCGAATGGCGCGGCAAGTTCTGCGCCCAGGTCAAGCCGCCGGCGGGCGGAAGGGGTGAAGAATGATCCGCCCTGCGTCTTGACAATCGATATGTGAGCGGGGTTACAGTAGATAACGAAATAAAAATTCCACCATACAGAAACATCGAGTCAACTTGAGGGCCAACCCTCGACGGTAAGGGTGTTCAGCGCCAAGGTGGAAGCAGTCTGACTGTGAAAGAGCTGACACCAATGGATCTCCAGGAATTCAACAATGCCACTGCCGAGCAGGCCGTTGCCACGTTGCGCCCCTGCGCAGACATCGACCGCTGGATCCAGGGCGTCGTCGACAACCGGCCGTATGCCGGGGTCGAGGACCTCCTCGCCCGCGCCGAAGCGGAGGCCACCCCCTTCAGTGCCGGTGAAGTAGATGCCGCCTTGGCGCATCACCCCCGCATCGGGGAGAAGGCCAAGGGCCAGTCGGCCGAAGCCACGCTCAGCCGGGACGAACAATCAGCGGTGGATGCGGAGTCGGAAACGGCACGCAGGATCCTGGAGGGAAACAAGGAGTACGAGCAGAAGTTCGGCCGGGTGTTCCTCATCCGTGCTGCAGGTCGCAGCGCGGAAGAGATCCTGGCCGAGTTGGAACGCCGCCAGGCGAACTCCGAGGAGGCCGAGAGTGCCGAGGTCGCCGTGCAATTGCGCGAGATCGCACTGTTGCGTCTCCGCGGACTCTTCGCCACCACCTAAGCATCGGCGCCGGGCCCCCGTCTTTGGCCCGCCCCCGCACCCAGCGACCCATCCCAAGGAGCAATTCGATGAGCGCAGCAGCGTCCGAACGCAGTCACATCACTACCCACATTCTCGACACCGGGACCGGGAGGCCCGCCTCCGGTGTCAAGGCCACGCTGGAAGCCAAGCAGGCGTCCGGCTGGCAAGAAATCGGCTCAGGAAGCACCGACCAGGATGGTCGGATCAACAACCTCGGGCCGGTCGCGGTTGAAGTAGGGCAATACCGAATCACTTTTGATACCGGGGCCTACTTCGGGAAGACGGGAACGGAAACCTTCTTCCCCGAGGTCGCGCTGGGATTCGTCATCGCCGACGAAGGCCAGCACTACCACGTACCTCTTCTTATCAGCCCGTTTGCATATTCGACATACCGAGGGAGCTAGACATGTCTACCACCGCTTCTAAGCCCAGCACCAAGATCGTCCTGGCAAAGAATCAATACGGCAAGGCCGAGGTCCGCCTGGTCAAGATCACCCGCGACACCGCCCGCCACGAGATCGAGGACCTCAACGTCTCCTCGCAGTTGCACGGCGACTTCGAAGCCGCGCACACCGAGGGAGACAACGGCCACGTCGTCCCCACCGACACGCAGAAGAACACCGTCTATGGCTTCGCCCGTGACGGAGTCGGGTCCCCGGAGAAGTTCATCAAGCGTCTCGGTGACCACTTCGTCTCCGAGTTCGATTGGGTGACCGGTGGGCGCTGGGCCGCGGAACAGTACTTCTGGGACCGCATCCAGGACCACGACCACTCCTTCTCGCGCAACATGAGCGAGGTCCGCACGGCGATCCTGGAGATCGCCGACGGACAGAAGAGCATCCTGGCCGGCATCTCCGGACTGACCGTGCTCAAGTCCACGGGCAGCGAGTTCCGCGGCTTCCCGGTCGACAAGTACACGACCTTGAAGGAGACCTCCGAGCGCGTTCTCGCCACGGATGTCAACACCCGGTGGCGCTACAACACCGAGGCTTCGACCTCGGAGGACACCGATTTCAACGGCATCTACGCCTCCGTGCGTGAATTGCTGCTCAAGGCCTTCGCCGAGACCCACTCGATGGCCCTGCAGCAGACGATGTACGAAATGGGCCGCCTGGTTCTCGAGACGCATCCCGAGATCGAGGAAATCCGTTTCTCGCTGCCGAACAGCCACCACTTCCTGGTGGACCTGTCGCCGTTCGGCCAGGACAACCCCAACGAGGTCTTCTTCGCGGCGGATCGCCCGTACGGCCTCATTGAAGCAACCATCCAGCGTGAAGGCGTTTCGCCCACGCACCCGATCTGGGAAAATGCCGCAGGCTTCTGCTAAGCGGTAGTACACGCCGGGCGCCCGCAGCATTGCGGGCGCCCGGCCCTCACGGAAGTGCACAAGGAGGTCAGCCGTGAAAGCCAAGCAACATCGAAACGCCACAGCAGTAGCCCGTCCGGAAGACGAGAAGCTACCACTGGGGCGCACCCTCGCCTATGGCTTGCAGCATGTGCTCACCATGTATGGCGGCATCATTGCTCCGCCACTGATCATCGGCGCGGCCGCGGGCATGGACAGCACCGATCTGGCCCTGCTGGTCGCATCCTGCTTGTTCATCGGCGGTCTGGCCACGATCCTGCAAACGGTCGGCGTCCCCTTCTTCGGCGCCCAGTTGCCGCTGGTCTAGGGCACGTCCTTCGCGTCCGTCGCGACGCTGGTCACCATCGTCAAGGGTGATGGTGGCATCCAAGCGGTCTTCGGGGCCGTCATGGTCGCCGCGGCCATCGGTTTCCTTGTGGCACCGTTCTTTGCCCGCATCATCAGATTCTTCCCGCCGGTGGTCACCGGTGTGGTCATCACCATGATCGGCCTTTCGCTCACCCCGGTGGCGGCGAACTGGTCCATGGGTGGCGACGATACGACGGACGACTACGGCTCCCTGGCCAATATCGGCTTGGCCGCGTTGACGCTGCTCATCGTGCTCCTGTTGAGCAAGGTCGGCAATGCCGCGATCTCACGCCTGTCGATCCTGTTGGCCATCGTCATCGGGACCCTGGTGGCCTGGGCGGTCGGCATTGCCGACTTCGCCACGGTCGGAGACGGCCCCATCTTCGAGATCCCCAAGCCGTTGGCCTTCGGCATGCCGGTCTTCGAAATCGGTGGCATCATCTCCATGACGATCGTGGTGCTGGTGATCCTGACCGAAACCACGGCAGACATCCTGGCCGTCGGCGAAATCGCCAAGACGCGTGTCGACTCCAAGCGCATCGGAGACGGCCTGCGCGCCGATATGATCTCCAGCTTCGTCGCACCGTTCTTCAACACGTTCACGCAGAGTGCCTTCGCCCAGAACGTCGGGCTGGTCGCCATCACCGGCATCAAGAGCCGCTTCGTGGTCACTGCCGGCGGCGGCATCCTGGTGGTCCTGGGCCTGCTGCCCATCCTGGGGCGCGTGGTGGCAGCCATCCCGCTTCCCGTACTCGGCGGCGCCGGCATCGTGCTCTTCGGCACGGTGGCAGCCAGCGGCATCCGTACCTTGTCGAAGGTCAACTACGACAAGGGGATGAACATGATCATCGTCTCCGCGTCGCTGGCCTTCGGCTTGATCCCCGTGGTCAAGGGCGACTTCTACGATGCCTTCCCCACCTGGCTGGCCACGATCCTGGATTCCGGCATCAGCTCCGCAGCCCTGATGGCCGTGCTGTTGAACATCCTGTTCAACGAGCTCAAGCTGGGTAATCCTTCCAAGAACGCCTCGGTGTTCGCTGCGTCCCCGCCGCGTATGGTCCGTGAGGACCAGGTGCACAGCCTGCAGGACGGGGACCACTACGAATCCGGCAAGCTGATCTCGGTGGACGGCGACGAGATCCCGGTGGTCAGCGTCGATGAGTACACCGTGGTCATGGCCGAGCATGTGAAGGCCTGTGAGGCCGAAGGCATCCCTGCGGCCCTGCCCGAGGGCATGGAGCCGGAGGAGGTCAAGCGCCAAGCCGAGAACGTCAAGGCCGTGCGTGAGAACGGTGCCACGGAAGCCACTGCCGCGCAGCCCGAGGCTGCTGGCCAGGAACTACGTGCCGACGCCCTCCACGAGCAGGACGAGGGCGAGACGGGTTCCTCGGAACACGGGGCCCATAGGGCCTAGGGTCCGGCCCCGCCGCCCCACGAATGAGAACAGCCCGCCTTCACCAGGGAAACCTGGTGAAGGCGGGCTGTTCTTTGTCCGATGCGGCTCTGTAACCCCGGATCATCCTGCCGTGGTGGCGCAGTCGCAGTGCGCGGGCCCTGGCTGACCGGCTGCGGGCCCCGGGCCTCGAGGCGGGAAGCCCGGGCCCGCAGCCGGGCCCGCAGCCGGGCCCGCAGCCGGGCCCGCAGCCGGGCCCGCAGCCGGGCCCGCAGCCGGTGCCGTGGGCCTAGGAGCCGTTGGAGCCGCGCAAGGCAGTGGCGATGGCATCGGCCACCCGCTGCAGGGCAGGAACGGCGCGATCACCGAAATCACGATCGACACGGGTGGTCGGGCCGGAAATGGAAACGGCCATCGGGGTCGGGGCGCCCGGAACGGCCATGGCGAAGCAACGCACTCCCAACTCCTGCTCCTCCTCGTCGATCGAATAGCCCGCCTTGCGGATGCGGTCGAGCTCGGCGTGGAGTTCCTTTAACGTCCCGATGCTGTGGGGCGTGGGGGTCGGCATGCCGGCCTGGCCGACCAGGCGGTCGACGCGCTCGGTATCCATGACCGAGAGGATCGCCTTGCCGGCCCCGGTGTCGTGGAGGTTGGCCCGGCGGCCCACCTCGGTGAACATCCGCACGCTGTGCGGGGAGGGGACCTGATTGATGTAGGTGATCATGTCGCCGTCGAGCACCGAGAGGTTCGCCGATTCGCCCAGCTCGTTGACGAGCGTCTTCAACAGCGGCGCCGCGACCGAGCCCAGTTGGCGGTTGGCGACCTCGCCCAACCTGATCAGGCGCGGGCCCAGCGCGTAGCGGCGGTTGGGCAGCTGGCGGACATGCCCGATGCCCACCAGCGTGCGCAGCAGCCGGTGGATCGTCGGCAGCGGCATCGGGGTTTCGGCCGCCAACTCACTCAGGGTGCATTCCCCGCCGGCCCGGGCGATGAGTTCTAGCAAATCGAAGGCGCGCTCCACTGATTGGACACCGGTGGCTGGTTTGGTGGGCATGGTTTCTCCTTGAAACGTGGTCGCCGGCCGGGGATGCCGCACGGTCTGGCCGGATATGGAGCGGCGTTTTGATCCAGAGTACTTGAAGTGGGAAAACTTTTTCCGTTAGCCGAGAAAGTTCATCCAGCGTTCGAGGAACGAATCTGTACGCTGACCTTGATTTTCCGTAGTACAAATAATATTATCCACTATACGGAAATGTTTTTTATGGCAGGTACTGCAAAAGCAGACCGACCATCAGTTCTAGTAGGAGGAATTCATGGCGAATCCCAGCCCCGGATATTCAATGACCCTGAGGGTCGAGGCACCGGCCAGCTTCACGGCCACGAGCGATCTTGCCGCAGCCGTCAGTGCTGCAGGCGGTGCGATCACGGCGCTGGATGTCACTGAATCAACCCACAGCATCATGGTGATCGACGTCAGCTGCAACACCACGGACGCCGAGCACGGCGAACGCATCCGCGAGGCACTGGACGACCTCGAGAACGTCACGGTCCGCAACGTCAGCGACCGCACGTTCCTGATGCACCTGGGCGGCAAGCTCGAAGTGGTTCCCAAGGTGGCCCTGCGCAACCGCGATGACCTCTCCCGTGCCTACACCCCCGGCGTCGCCCGCGTCTGCCAGGCCATCGCCGACGACCGCTCCAAGGCACGCAACCTGACGATCAAGCGCAACACCATCGCCGTGGTCACCGACGGCTCCGCGGTGTTGGGGCTGGGCAACATCGGCCCCGAGGCGTCCCTGCCGGTCATGGAGGGCAAGGCGGCCCTCTTCAAGCAGTTCGCCGACGTCGATGCCTGGCCGGTTTGCCTGGATACCCAGGACACGGATGAAATCGTCAGCATCGTCAAGGCCCTTGCCCCGGTCTACGGGGGCGTGAACCTCGAGGACATCGCCGCACCGCGCTGTTTCGAGATCGAGGCCCGCCTGCGGGAGGAACTGGACATCCCGGTCTTCCACGATGACCAGCACGGGACGGCCATCGTCACCCTGGCGGCCCTGCAGAATGCGCTGCGTGTGGTGGACAAGAAGATCGAGGACGTGCGCATCGTCGTCTCGGGTGTCGGCGCTGCGGGCAACGCCATCGTCCAGCTGCTGCTGGCCCGTGGGGCGAAGAACGTCATTGCCTGTGGCCGCAATGGTGCCATCGACCGCAACACCGAACACAGCGATTCCCACCGCGCCTGGTTGGCGGAGAACACCAACCCGGAGAACTTCAGCGGCACCCTCCACGAGGCCATGGTCGGCACCGATGTCTTCATCGGTGTCTCCGCCCCCAATATCCTCGAGGAGAAGCACATCGAGTCCATGAACGACGGCGCGATCGTCTTTGCCATGGCCAACCCCGACCCCGAGGTCGACCCGGTCGTTGCTGGCCGCCACGCAGCAGTGGTGGCCACCGGCCGCAGTGACTACCCGAACCAAATCAACAACGTGCTGGCGTTCCCGGGCTTCTTCCGTGGCCTGCTCGACGCCCACGCGGTTGATATCATCCCGGAAATGCTGGTTGCCGCAGCCGACGCGATCGCCGCGCGGGTGGACGACAACGAGCTGAACTCCGGATTCATCATTCCCAGCGTGTTCGACCCGCACGTCGCCGGAGACGTGGCCGACGCCGTAGTCGCCGCAGCACGCGGCAGCAAGTAGGAGGATCATCATGAGCATTTCACTAACGCACGTTCCCGACGTAGACGGAGCCCAGGACGTCCTGAGCGACGAGGCCCTGGCCTTCGTGGAGAAGCTGCAGCGTCGTTTCGCGGCGACCCGCGACGAGCTGTTGACCGCACGTCAGACGGCCCAGCAGGCCGCCTCCGAGAAGGGGACCATCGATTTCCTTCCCGAGACCGCAGAGGTGCGCGCCGGAGACTGGAAGGTCGCCGAAGCCCCCGAGAAGCTGCGCGACCGCCGTGTGGAGATCACCGGACCGGCCTCACCGGCCAAGATGGCCATCAATGCGCTGAACTCCGGCGCCAAGGTCTGGCTGGCCGACCTCGAAGACGCGTCGACCCCCACCTGGCACAACGTCGTCGACGCACTGGTCAACCTGGGCGAGGCGGCTCGTGGAACCTTGTCGTTCCGTTCGCCCGAAGGCAAGGAATACAACCTGCGGACCGATGCCGAGCTGGCCACCGTGGTGGTGCGCCCGCGCGGCTGGCACCTTCCCGAAGCCAACGTGCTCGTCGATGGCGCCCCCACCGTCGGTGCGCTGGTTGATTTCGGCCTGCACTTCTTCCACAACGCGAAGGAGCTGGCCGCCAAGGGCGACGGGCCCTTCTACTACCTGCCCAAGATGGAATCCCACCTCGAGGCACGGCTGTGGAACGACGTCTTCACCTTCGCCGAGGCAGAACTGGGCATCGAGCACGGGACCGTCCGGGCCACCGTGCTGATCGAGACGATCCCCTCCGCCTTCGAGATGGACGAGATCCTCTACGAACTGCGCGACCACGCGTCGGGCCTGAACGCCGGACGCTGGGACTACCTGTTCAGCATCATCAAGTACTTCCGCTCCTCCGGCGATAAGTTCATCATGCCGGACCGCGCCGATGTGGCGATGACGGCCCCGATGATGCGTGCCTACACCGACCTGTTGGTGCAGACTTGCCATAAGCGTGGTGCCTTCGCCATGGGCGGCATGGCCGCCTTCATCCCGAACCGCCGCGAACCGGAAACCACCGAGGCCGCCTTCAAGAAGGTCAGGGCCGACAAGACCCGTGAAGCCGGTGACGGCTTCGACGGTTCATGGGTGGCGCACCCGGATCTGGTGTCGATCTGCTCCGAGGTCTTCGGATCCGTGTTGGGCGATCGCCCGAACCAGCTGGACAAGCAGCGTCCCGAGGTCTCCGTCGGCGCCGAGGACCTCCTGGATGTCGCTTCTGCTCCGGGCCAGGTCACCGAGCAGGGGGTCCACGCGAACCTGTATGTCGCGGTCGCCTACACCGCCGTCTGGCTTTCGGGCAATGGTGCGGTGGCGATCCACAACCTGATGGAGGACGCCGCCACGGCGGAGATCTCCCGCTCGCAGGTGTGGCAGCAGATCCGCAACGGCGTCGTGGCCGACGACACCGGAAACACCATCACCGCCGAACTCGTCAAGGCCGCCCTGGCCGAGGAGATCGAGCGGCTGCGCACCGAAGTCGACGACAAGGAAACCTTCGAGAAGTACTACGTTCCGGCGGGCGAGCTCATCGGTCGTCTGGTTTCCGGGCGCGATGAGGACTTTGAAGACTTCCTCACGCTGCCGGCCTACCGCCTCCTGTCCACCGAGTTGGTGAACCGATGAGCGTAAGCCCGGTCCTGGACGAGACCATCCTCAAGACGGTCGAAACCCGGCTCGCGGCCACCGACAAGCTCCTGGAGCGTTCCTACCCGGGGGATAGCGGAGTCCGTCAGCCGGTGCATACCGCCTACGTCCCCGCCGATAAGTTCACGGCCGACACGCCGGCCCAGTGGGGCCGGCAGGCCCTGGCGGCCGCCCGCGAGTTCGGTGGGTTGGCCGTGCTGGCCCGCTCCGTGGGCCTCGACGCCGAAGGCGGCGCCGACGTCACCGCCGGGTCGCGCGCCGATCTGCTGGCCGAGCTCGTGGCCCAGAAGCTGGACAACGAGCCGATTGAAGACCTGCGCATCGACTTCGAAGACGGGTTGGGGGACCGGCCCGACGAGGAAGAGGACGCCCACGCCATCCGGGCCGCCCAGGAAGTGAACCGGGCCGTTGCCGCGGGCATCGCCCCGCCGTTCATCGGGATCCGCTTCAAATGCTTCGAGCTGCCCACCCGGCAGCGTGCCCTTCGCACCCTCGACCTGTTCATTGGCTCGCTGATGGACACCGGGGGACTGCCCGACGGGCTGGTCCTGACGCTGCCCAAGGTGACCACGGTGGCCCAGGTCGAGGCGATGGTCTTCGTATGCGAGAAGCTGGAGGCCGCCCACGGGCTGCCGGCACGGCGGCTGCGCTTCGAGGTCCAGATGGAAACCCCGCAGCTGATCCTCTCGGCCGAAGGCACGGTGCCGTCGGCCCAGCTGATCCACGCAGGACGGGGAAGGGTTTCGTCGCTGCACTACGGAACCTACGACTACTCGGCGTCGCTGGGGATCGCCGCGGAGTACCAGTCGATGGAGCACCCCGCTGCGGATCACGCCAAGAACGTGCTCCAGGTCGCGGTCGCCGGAACGGGGGTCCATCTCTCCGATGGGTCCACGAACATCCTGCCCATCGGCGAGCCGGACCATGTCAGCAAGGCGTTTGCCTTGCACGCCCGGCTGGTGCGCCGGCATCTGGAGCGGGGGATCTACCAGGGGTGGGACCTCCACCCGGCCCAACTGGCCACCCGCTACCTCGCGACCTACGCCTTCTACCGCGACGGTTTCGACGCAGCGGCCAACCGGTTGCGCAACTACGTGCACCAGGTCGAATCCTCGATCATGGACGAGCCGGCCACCGCGCGGGCCCTGGCCATGTTCATCTACCGCGGTCTGACCTGCGGTGCGTTGACGGCCAGCGAAGTCGAGAACGGCGTCGAAATCACCCAGGCACAACTCGGGGCCCTGGCTCTGGGTCGTCCCGCGATCAACGCAAAGGAAACCCATGTCTAAAACCAGCACCGCTCCGGTGGAGGCCCCCTACTACACGGCCCAGGGTGGTCATCCGCCCCAGACGGATCTGTTGACCGACCGCGCCGTGGTCACCGAGGCCTATACGGTCATCCCGCGCGGGGTCCTGCGCGATATCGTGACCTCGGTTCTTCCGGAGTGGACGGGAACCCGTTCCTGGGTCCTGAACCGTCCGGTGTCCGGTGGGGCGACCACGTTCTCCCAGACCATCGTCGAGGTGTCCCCCGGCGGCGGCTCGCAGAACCCCGAGCCGCAGCCCGAGGTGGAGGGATTCCTCTTCGTCATGCAGGGATCGCTGCGGTTGGTGATCGACGGAACGACCCACCAGCTCAGCGAAGGTGCTTTTGCCTTCATCCCCGCCGGGACCGCTTACAGCGTGAACAACGACGGCACGGAGGCTGCCAGCTTCCACTGGTTCCGCAAGCGCTACCAGCCGCTCGAGGGGCATACGGCCCGTCCGGTCGTCGGCAACGAGCGCGATCTGGAGCCCAAGGCCATGCCGGGTACCGACAATAAATGGCGCACCACCCGCATGCTCGACCCCGAGGACCTCGCGTTCGACATGCACGTGAACATCGTGACCTTCGAGCCCGGCGCCTCGATCCCGTTCGCGGAGACCCACACCATGGAGCACGGCCTCTACGTCCTGGAAGGCAAGGCCGTCTACCGGCTTAACGCCGACTGGGTCGAGGTGCAGGAAGGCGATTACATGTCGCTGCGCGCCTTCTGCCCGCAGGCTTGCTACGCCGGTGGGCCGGCGAACTTCCGCTACCTGCTCTACAAGGACGTCAATCGCCAGATTGCATTGTAGCGACCAATGAACAAACCGGCCGTCGGGGCTTCGTCCCGGTGGCCGGTTTTTTCGTGGGCCACCGACCGTGGTTGGGCTGCGGGCCACTGGCCCGCGGCCCCACCACCGCGGAGGCCCACACCCATTTCAGCCGAGGCCCTGATCAGAGGCCGAATCCAGCCCTCCCACGCCCCCTGAAGGTGCCGGGGGCAGCGTCCGGTGCTCCCGGACGGCCGGTCCGCGCGCCGACCGGCCGTGACCCCGAAGTCTTGACAGGTGATGCGGGACTCACCTAATGTTTTCAGTAGGCAGAAGTAAACTTCCACAATCTGGAAATGACCGTTCCGAAAGGAATCCACATGGCTTACACCGTCAACTGCTCCATCCTGCTGACCGAGCTCCCCTTGCTGGAGCGCCCGGCGGCAGCGAAGAAGGCCGGTTTCGACAACGTCGAGTTCTGGTGGCCCTTCGCCGAGGCCGTTCCGGCCGACGCCGAGGTGGAAAAGTTCGTCAGCTCGCTCGCCGACGCCGGCGTCCAGCTGACCGGACTGAACTTCCTGGCCGGCGAAATGCCCGCCGGAGACCGCGGGATTGTTTCCTGGATCGGCCGCGAGAAGGAATTCGCCGACAACATCGACGTCGTCGCCGCCATCGGACAGGCCACGGGCTGCCGCGGCTTCAACGCCCTCTACGGCAACCGCCAGGACGGCCAGTCGGCCGCCGAGCAGGACGAGCTGGCCCTGGCCAACCTCGTGGCCGCCGCGCGCGGGGTCGCCAAGATCGACGGCACCGTCCTGCTGGAGCCGGTCTCCGGCACCGAGGCCTACCCGCTGAAGACCGCCGCCGACGCTCTGGGCGTCATCGCGAAGACCCAGGAAGCCGGCGTGGACAACGTCAAGCTGCTGGCCGACTTCTACCACATGGCAGTCAACGGCGATGATGTCGCGGACGTCGTGAACAAGCACGCCGCCGACTTCGGCCACATCCAGATCGCCGACGACCCGGGACGCGGGGCTCCCGGAACCGGGAACCTGCCGCTGGGCGAGTGGATCGAGAGCAGCCGGGCCAAGGGCTACACAGGACCGATCGGCCTGGAATACAAGGCCTCCTCCGATGTCGCCTTCGACTGGTTGATTCGCCAGGGCGCCTAGGCCCCGACCGGTACGCACCACCAAAACTTCAAGGAGAACAACATGAGCGAAAACAAGAACGTTGCCTTCATCGGCCTGGGGATCATGGGCCTGCCCATGGCCAAGAACCTGGTCAAGGCCGGGTTCCAGGTGACCGGCTTCAACCGCAGCCCCGAAAAGGCCAAGGATCTGGCGTCGGCCGGCGGAACCGCCGCAGCCAGCGTCGCCGAAGCCGTCGCCGATGCCGACGTCGTGATCACCATGGTTCCGGACTCCCCGGACGTGGAAGCAGTTGTCCACGGTGAAGACGGGGTCTTCGCCAACGCCAAGAAGGGCGCACTGTGGATCGACAACTCGACCATCCGCCCCGATGTCGCCGTGGTCCTGGCCGATGACGCCCGCGCCGCCGGCCTGCGCCCCCTCGACGGACCGGTCTCCGGTGGCGAGGCAGGAGCCGTCGACGGCGTGCTGTCCATCATGGTCGGTGGCGAGAAGGCCGACTTCGACGATGCCGCGGCCGTGCTCGATGCCATCGGCAAGACGATCGTCCATGTCGGTCCCTCCGGATCCGGCCAGACGGTCAAGGCCGCCAACCAGCTGATCGTGGCCTCCAACATCCAGGCACTCTCCGAGGCCGTGGTCTTCCTGGAGGCCTACGGCGTCGACACCCAGGCCGCGCTATCGGTCCTCGGTGGCGGCCTGGCCGGCTCCAAGGTCCTGGACCAGAAGGGCCAGAAGATCCTGGACCGCAACTTCGACCCGGGCTTCCGCCTGGCCCTGCACCACAAGGACATGGGCATCGTCACCTCCGCAGCCCGCGAAGCCGGCGTCGTCCTCCCGCAGGGGGCCCTCGTGGCCCAGCTCGTGGCCTCCACCGTCGCCAGCGGCGACGGCTCGCTGGACCACTCGGGTCTGTTCCGTGGTGTCGAGCGCCTGTCGGGTAGCTCCGACTCCAAGTAAGTGGCCCGGGGTCCGGCACCGGGCCCCGCGCTTCCTCCGCCAGCTAGGCGGCGTCCGCCGCACGTCGCTCACCGGCCGGCTTCCGCCCCGCACGGGGCGGTCCCCACAGCCCGGCCGCCGGTACCTATGTTCGGTTCGTACCGGCGGCCGCCCAAACTTCACTATTTCCGGCCCCCCTCCGGGGCCCTCCACCAAGGAGAACACCATGACCAAGATGCGCACCGTGGACGCGATCGTCCTCATCCTCGAGAAGGAGAACGCCACCGAGGCCTTCGGCCTTCCCGGGGCGGCCATCAACCCGCTGTACTCGGCCATCAAGGCCCACGGCGGCATCCGCCACACCCTGGCCCGCCACGTCGAGGGCGCCTCGCATATGGCCGACGGCTACTCCCGCGCTGCCGCCGGGAACATCGGGCTCTGCCTGGGTACCTCAGGGCCCGCCGGCACCGACATGATCACCGGCCTGTATGCCGCCCAGGCCGACTCCATCCCGATGCTCTGCATCACGGGTCAGGCCCCGGTTGCCAAGCTGCACAAGGAGGACTTCCAGGCAGTGGACATCGAGTCCATCGCCAAGCCGCTGTGCAAGATGGCCTCCACCGTCCTGGAGCCGGGACTGGTTCCCGGGACCTTCCAAAAGGCCTTCCAGCTCATGCGCTCCAGCCGTCCCGGCCCGGTGCTGATCGACCTGCCGATCGACGTCCAGATGGCGCAGATCGAATTCGACATCGATGCCTACGAGCCCCTCGGCGTCGAGAAGCCCAAGGCCAGCCGCAAGCAGGCAGGCAAGATCCTGGACATGCTCTTCGCCTCGGAGCACCCGGTGATCATCGCCGGCGGCGGCATCATCAACGCCGATGCCTCCGACGACCTGGTCCGCCTCGCCGAACTGCTCAACGTCCCGGTCCAGCCCACGCTGATGGGCTGGGGTGCCATCCCCGATGACCACCGCCTGATGGCCGGCATGGTGGGCCTGCAGACCCACCACCGCTACGGCAACGTGAACTACCTGGACTCGGACTTCGTCCTCGGTGTCGGGAACCGCTGGGCCAACCGCCACACCGGTGGCCTGGACACCTACACCGCCGGACGCAAGTTCGTGCACGTGGACATCGAGCCCACGCAGATCGGCCGCGTGTTCTCCCCCGACCTCGGCGTCGTCTCCGACGCCGGTGAGGCCCTGCGGGTTCTCATCGAGGTGGCCACCGAGCGTCGCGACGCCGGCACCCTGCCCGACTACTCCGAGTGGGCGCAGACCACCGCGGACCGCAAGGGCGAGGGCCACCGCAAGACCAACTTCGACAACGTCCCGGTCAAGCCGCAGCGTGTCTACCAGGAGATGAACTCGGCCTTCGGTCCGGAAACCACCTACGTTTCCACCATCGGCCTGAGCCAGATCCAGGGGGCACAGATGCTGCACGTCTTCGGCCCGCGCCGCTGGATCAACGCCGGACAGGCAGGCCCGCTGGGCTGGACCGGACCGGCAGCACTCGGCGTCGTCCGCGGCAAGCCCGGCAAGCCGGTCGCCGCCCTCTCGGGTGACTACGACTTCCAGTTCATGATCGAGGAGCTGGCCGTCGGCGCGCAGTTCAAGCTGCCGTACATCCACGTGGTCGTGAACAACTCCTACCTGGGACTGATCCGTCAGTCGCAGCGTGGATTCGAGATGGATTACCACGTGTCCCTGGCGTTCGATAACATCAACTCCCCCGAGACCGAGGGCTACGGCGTGGACCACATCAAGGTGGCCGAGGGGCTGGGCTGCAAGGCCGTCCGGGTCAAGGACCCGAAGGACCTGGCCAAGGGCTTCGCCGAGGCCAAGAGCCTCATGGAGGAGCACTCGGTGCCGGTTGTGGTCGAGGTCATCCTCGAGCGCGTCACGAACATCTCCATGGGTACCGAGCTGAACAACGTCACCGAATTCGAGGATCTGGCCGAGACCGTGGCCGATGCCCCGACGGCGCTCGTTCCGCTGAAGCCGGCCCGTGAGGCGGCAACGGCCGGCGCGTAGCCACCGGAAACGGTCAACGGCGGGCGGAACCGGGAGCCATGCTCCACGGGGTCCGTCCGCCGTTCCGCGTCCATCCACCGGCAGGGCCCAGGTCCTGGCCGGTTCCCGCCCCGCGGAGGCGAGGGCGGATAATCGTCAGGGAAGAAGTCGGGACATCCAGGGCCCGACAGCCAGGATTCGAGGAGGAATCGGCATATGAGCAACCAGAGCAGCACTGCTCCGGCAGGAAAGAACCAGGAATTCGACCTGGTGGTCCGCGGCGAGCGGATCCTCACCGGTGAGGGCATCGGCGCCCACGAGGTCGGCATCCGTGATGGACGGATCGCAGCGATCGAAGGCCCGGGCCAGGGCCTGGTGGGACGCGAGACCATCGAACTCGGTGCCGGGGAAGTGATGATCCCCGGCCTCGTGGACTCCCACGTCCACGTCAACGAGCCGGGGCGCACCGAGTGGGAGGGCTTCGACTCCGCCACCCGTGCCGCCGCCGCCGGTGGGGTGACCACCATCATCGACATGCCGCTGAACTCGATCCCCCCGACGGTGGATGTCGGGGCCCTGGAGCTCAAGCGCGAGGTCGCCGGGCGCAAGGCGTACATCGACGTCGGCTTCTGGGGCGGTGCCGTCCCGGGCAACCGCGAGGAACTACGCAAACTGCACGACGAGGGCGTGTACGGCTTCAAGTGCTTCCTGTTGCATTCGGGGGTGGATGAATTCCCCGCCCTGGAGCCGGAGGAGATGGAGGCCGACATGGCCGAGCTCGCCTCCTTCGACTCGCTGATGATCGTGCACGCCGAAGACGCGCACACCATCGAGGAAGCGCCGCAGATCGGTGGCCGGGAGTACTCCAACTTCCTGGCCTCACGCCCGCGGGTGGCCGAGAACCTGGCCATCCAGCGGGTCATCGACGCGGCACGGCGGACCGGGGGCCGGGCACATATCCTGCACCTGTCCTCCTCCGATTCGCTGCCGGTGATCGCCGCGGCGAAGGCCGAAGGCGTGCGGCTGACCGTCGAGACCTGCCCGCACTACCTGACCCTGCTCGCCGAGGAGATCCCCGATGGGGCCACGGCATTCAAGTGCTGCCCGCCGATCCGTGAGGATGCCAACCGCGAGCTGCTCTGGCAGGGACTCATCGACGGGACCATCGACTTCATCGTCTCCGACCACTCGCCGTCCACGGTGGAGCTGAAGTATCCCGAAGGCGGGGACTTCGGCACCGCCTGGGGCGGGGTGGCTTCCTTGCAGCTGGGTCTGTCGCTGATCTGGACCGAAGCCCGGAAACGCGGCATCGCCCTGGATCAGGTGCTGGC
This sequence comes from Arthrobacter sp. AOP36-F1-5, assembly GCF_058137995.1. NCBI lineage: Bacteria > Bacillati > Actinomycetota > Actinomycetes > Micrococcales > Micrococcaceae > Arthrobacter > Arthrobacter sp. AOP36-F1-5. The sequence goes on along the minus strand of NZ_CM176892.1, from coordinate 3,373,165 downwards.
CTGGATGTCCTCGGGGCCGGCGAAGCTGGCCGGTCTGGAGCGCAAGGGTCAGTTGGCGCCAGGCTCCGATGCCGACTTCGCCATCTTCTCCCCGGAAGAGGACTTCGTCGTGGACGTCGCCAAGCTCCAGCACCGCAACCCCGTGTCCGCCTACGCCGGCAAGACCCTGGACGGCGTCGTCGCCGGCACCTGGCTGCGCGGGGAGAAGGTCGATTTCACGACCCCCCACGGACAATTGTTGCGCCGCGGCGAATCCTAGGCTCCACGACACCGCCCGGTGACCGGCGCGGTGCCGGTAGGCTCCCGGGCCAACGAGCTCCTACCTCGCAGCCCGGGTGTTCATCCCGGACGGGATGGTCGATCCATCCGGGGTGGGCATGACGGTGCCCCCTCCACCACTCTTCCCGGTGGAGGGGGCACCGTGTTTTAACGCCGCGGACGGTTCAGCTCAACGGAGGAAGATACGGGCGGGCCCCGAAGGGCGGGGGAGGGCCGGCGCGGTGGGCCGCGGAAATGAAATGGTCCAGTTCGGTGGCCTGCTGTCCGCGCAGGAAGATCCCGAGCATGCTCAGCAGCCCCTCGAAGACCTCGTCCCGATGGGCGGAGGAGTCCAGTAGTCGTTTGGCCGCAGGCTGATTGCCCTCGCGGATGGCCTGGAACAGGGTGATCGCCTCGAGCCATATGCCGTCCCGGTGCATGCGGCACCTCCTTTCATGTCGTGGGGCCAGCCTAATGTTGGGTCTATCGAACTTTCAAGTACGGTTCTTCGTAGGCCAGGGTGGGAGTCGCAGGCACCACGGGTGCGTCCCGACGCCCGCCCGGCCTGCCCACCGTCCCGAAAGGAACCCCATTTCCATGACCAGGAACATCTCCGTCATCGTCGGCAGCCTGCGCCGTGCCTCCTATGCGCGCAAGATCGCACTGAACGCCATCGACCTCTTCCCCGCTGGCTACCAGGCCCGCATCGTCGAGATCCGCGACCTGCCGCTCTATGATTTCGACTACGACACCCCCGAGGTCGCCGATAAACCCCTGCCCGGGGAATACACCGGCTTCCGCGAAACGATCAAGGCCTCCGACGGCGTCCTGTTCGTCACCCCGGAGAACAACCGCACCATCCCGGCTTGCCTCAAGAACGCGGTGGACATCGGCTCCAAGCCCAATGCCGACGTCGCATGGAAGAACCTCCCGGCGGGGATCATCAGCCACTCGGTGGGCCGCATGGGCGGGTACAGCTCACAGAAGAACCTGCGGCTGGCGCTGTCCTATTTCGACATGCCCACCCCGGGCCAGCCCGAGGTGTTCCTGTCCCGGTCCCCGGGGCTGATCGACGAGGAGGGCGGAATCAGCCAGGAGTCCACGGTCGGGTTCCTGCAGGACTACATCAGCCGCTTTGCCGAGCTGGTGGCCACACGGCCCCGACCCAGGCCCTAGCCTCGATCTTTCATCGGGCTGTGCTGGTTGCGGGCCAGGACTTACCTTCTGCCTAGCGGTACTGATTCTGGCATGAGGGTGTGACGGATTGCCCGATAGCCTCGGATCGGGCCGGAATCTCCACTGGTTCCGCTGTATGTGCTTCTTGCTTCGTCGGGATGGTCCGGGGGCTGGTCAGCCAGGTGCCGGGAGGCTCCGAAGTCGCTCCAGGGCTTTGAGGATCAATGGTGTTTCCGGAGCCGTTGCCGCAAGGTGCAGGATCTTGCGCCTGCCGGTGGTGATGATTTTGCCGGCCGTTTCGAAGATCCGCGTTCGCAGGCGCTTGGGTTCGTACCGCCGTGCCTCGGTCCCGGTCAGGGCAAGCATCTGCGTCCATGCGGTGAGCTCGAGGGCGAGCATCACCAGGTGGACCCAGATCTCATTGCCGGCAAAGGCCTTCAACGGGAGGTTCTCCAATCCGGTGTCCTTGCCATTGCGGATCCGGTCCTCGCAGCGGGCCCGCAAACGGTGTGCGACTTCCAACCGGGCCAGATCGTCCCCGGCCTGATTCGTCGCGAACGCGGTGTAGCGCATCCCGTCGATGTCGGTAATGCGCAGCTGCGCCCCGACGTGGGGTTCCTCCTTGCGCACGATCACCCGCATCCCGGCCGGCCACGAGGACAAGTACAGGTCGCCGGTCAGCTCGGTTACCCAGGCCCCTTCGCGTTCGATCCCGTCGCTGTTCAGGGCCTTCACTCAGGAGTTGTTGTCGATGCTTCCCAGGGCTTTTTCCATGGCCGGGAAGAATCCGAAGCCCACGGAATAGGCCAGGTCCCGCACCGGGTCGGTGAGCCAATCCAGGAATCCGTGGGTGCCACCGGCGGTATCGGTGCGCACCAGTATCGCCCGGCCCGTACGGTGTCCGGGTGGGAGCTGGGCCAGGGAGGCGTCGGTCACGGTGATGTGGTCCGCCACCGTGTTTGACCCGGCGTTGCCCGGGCGCAGCAGCATCGCCAACGGCTCCCCGGTGCCCTTCGCGCCGTGGTCGGCGAACGAGGCCAAAGGGTGGAACCCGAAGCCGCGCTTGTAGGTCGGGGCCGCTTGTTCCTTGTTCTCGCTGTGGGAGGTCACCAGGGTTGCGTCCAGGTCCACGACCAGCGGGTTTTCATCGCTGGCGGCGTGGACCGGTGAATCGTGCCCGGCAGCGTCCCAGGCCCGGGCACGTGTCTGGGCGCGGGCGGTGTTGATCGCCTCCAGCACTGCCGGGGCGTCGTCGGCGAGGGCCTTGAGTAGGCGGGAAACGGTGGGATCGGAGGCGACGGGGCCGAACACCCAGGGCTGGGTGCGCAGCCGGTCGACGTCGGAGAACGCGTCCCCGCCCATTGCCAGGGACAGGACCTCATCGAGCAGGATCTTGCCCGGGTCGTGGATGGCGTAGGGCTTGCGCCACGGTTTCATGGCGGTGCTCAACGCTGCTGGCAGGGCAACGGCCTTCGCGGTCTCGGCCAGCAATACGGCGCCGGCTTGGGACACGATCCCGGTCCCTGCGTCGTCGACGTCGAGGTCCGGGTAGAAACGGGTAGACTTCTTCACCGTAAGGGTGCTCCTTTTCCTGTCGAAAGCAGTTGTGTCGTAACTACTATTTTCGCAGGTCAGGAGCACCTTTACGGGCTTAAACACGCCTCCGGGGCGACGACCTCATGAAATGCCGAGGCTAGAGACCCGGACGTCGAACGGTCCGGTCGGCGCCACCACGCACAATGCCCATGGGGACCGAAGTCCCCATGGGCATTCTGCGTGGGCGGTGCCTGCGCCGTCGTGCGGCGCCGCGGTCGCGGGTCCTAGACCCCGAGCTGCTCGCGCAGGCGGGAGACGTGGCCCTCCGCGGCGACGTTGTACTCGGCGGACTTCACGGTCCCGTCGGGGTTGACGACGATCGTGGAGCGCAGGGTCCCGGTGACGGTCTTTCCGCCGAGGTCCTTGTCCCCGTAGGCGCCGTAGGCCTTGGCGGTCCGGTGGTCCGGGTCCGACAGCAGCGGGAACGTCAGTGACTGGTCATCGGCGAAGGCCTGCAGGTCGTCCTCCCCGTCGGAGGAGATGCCCAGGACGTCGTAGCCGGCGCCGGCCAGCGAGCTCAGGTTGTCCCGGAAATCGCAGGCCTCGGTGGTGCAGCCCGGGGTTGCGGCCTTGGGGTAGAAGTAGACCACGACCGAACGGCCGGTGTAGTTGGACAGGCTGATGGTGGCGCCGTCGGCGTCGGTGAGGGTGAAGTCCGGTGCGCGATCGCCGGCCTGAAGCTGGGTGGGGGCCTCTGACATGTGATTCTCCTTAGATTTTCGCATGGTGGTATTCCATTACCATTATAAGGGTGTTTGGGTGTCGCGATAGGGCCCGGGGGCAAATCCTTCGGCGGAGGGATTGAAAGGCCCGACGCGCCGAGTACAGTTGCCAGTGCCCCGAACGGCCACAGCCGCCCGGGCCATCACCCGCCGACGCGACCCAGCCCCCGGTGTGGTTAGTCCAGAAAGTCACCCCTGCATGCTCCTGCGCCTGATCCTCAAGCACGCGAAACCCTATCGACCGTGGATCATCGCGGTGCTGGTCTTCCAGCTCGGAACGACCATGGCCACGTTGTTCCTGCCGAGCCTGAACGCGCGGATCATCGACGAGGGAGTGACGCAGGGCGATACCGATTTCATCTGGCGCACCGGCGCGATGATGCTGATGGTGGCCTTCATCCAGGTCCTCACCGCGATCGCCGCCGTCTACTTCGGGGCGAAGACCTCGATGGCCGTGGGCCGGGACATCCGCCGTGGCGTCTTCCACTCGGTCGCCGGGTTCTCGGCCCGGGAGGTCAACGAATTCGGCGCCCCGACCCTGATCACCCGCGGCACCAACGACGTCCAGCAGGTCCAGATGCTGGTGCTGATGGGCCTGAACTTCATGGTTTCCGCCCCGATCATGTGCGTGGGCGGGATCATCATGGCCCTGCGTGAGGATGCCGGGCTGTCCTGGCTGGTATGGGTGTCGGTCCCGCTGCTGGTGGTGATCGTCGGCTTCCTCATCCGGTTGCTGATGCCGCTGTTCCGCCTGATGCAGGAACGCATCGACTCCATCAACGGGGTGCTGCGCGAGCAGATCATCGGCATCCGCGTGGTGCGGGCCTTCGTGCGGGAACCCTACGAGACCGAGCGTTTCCGGGCCGCCAACGAACGCCTGACCGAGGTGGGGGTCCGGGTCGGACAACTGTTCGTGCTGATGTTCCCGTTGATCGGGATGATCCTGCACCTGGCCACCGCCGCGGTGCTGTGGTTCGGTGGACACCGCGTGGCCGACGGGAACATGGAGGTCGGCTCGTTGACCGCCTTCCTGCAGTACCTGCTGCAGATCCTCATGGCCGTGATGATGGGTACGTTCATGGCCATGATGATCCCGCGCGCCGCCGTCTGCGCGGAACGGATCGACGAGGTCCTGCAGGCCGAACCCTCGCTCCGCGACCCCGAGGTCACCACGGTGGACGCCCCGGCGCATGGCACCGTGGAATTCCGCCGGGTCTCCTTCGGCTATCCCGGCGCCGAGGAACCGGTGCTCAAGGATCTCCAGTTCACCGCCGAACCCGGTCGGATGACCGCGATCATCGGATCCACCGGGTCCGGTAAATCCACGCTCCTGAACCTCATCCCGCGCCTGTACGACGCCGATGCCGGGCAGGTGCTCATCGACGGGACCCCCGTGTCGGCGTTGACCCGCGAACAACTCTCCGAACGGGTGGCCGCCGTCCCGCAACGGCCCTACCTCTTTTCCGGAACCGTCGCCTCCAACCTGCGCTACGGCAACCGGGAGGCGACGGATCCCGAACTCTGGGAGGCCCTGCGGATCGCCCAGGCCCGGGATTTCGTCTCCGGGAAGGAGGGTGGACTGGAGTCGGGAATCGCCCAGGGCGGGACGAACGTCTCCGGCGGACAACGCCAGCGCCTGTGCATCGCCCGCGCCCTGGCCGCCAGGCCCAAGGTCTACCTCTTCGACGATTCGTTCTCGGCACTGGACGTCACCACCGACTCCCGGCTGCGGGCGGCGTTGAAGGAGACCACCGGTGAGGCCACGGTGATCGTCGTCGCCCAACGCGTGTCCACGATCATCGACGCCGACCAGATCCTGGTGCTGGACGACGGCGAAATCGTCGGGCGCGGCACCCATGAGGAACTGTTGGAAAGCTCGGCGACCTACCTGGAGATCGTCGAATCCCAGATCAGTGCGGAGGAGGTGTCCTAGATGGCCGAGAAGAAACCGGCCGCACAGGTCGAGGATCTCGAGGATTTCGCCGTATCCGCCGATGACGGATTCGGGGACCAGCGGCCGGTGCGCAAGGCCAAGGCGTTCTGGCCCGCGACCAAACGCCTCATGGGGCTCATGGCCCCCGAAAAGGCCGGCATCGCCGTCGTACTCTTATTTGTCGCCGTCGGCGTGGTGCTGACCGTCATCGCCCCCAAGATCCTGGGCAGGGCCATGGACGTCATCTTCTCGGGCGTCATCGGTTCACAAATGGCTCCGGGCACCTCGAAGGCGGAGGCCGTTTCCGGGCTGCGGGCCCAAGGCAAGACCAATCTGGCCGACATGCTCGAGCGGATGGACCTGGTTCCCGGGACAGGCATCGACTTCCACCAGCTCGGCGTCATCATCTCCTTCGTGTTGATGATGTACTTCGTGGCGAACGTCTTCATGTGGGCCCAGGGCTACCTGCTGAATAAACTGGTCATGCGCGTGGTCTACCGGCTGCGCAAGGACGTGGAGGACAAGCTCAACAAACTGCCGCTGAACTACTTCGACACCCGTCAGCGCGGGGACCTGCTCTCGCGGGTCACCAACGACGTGGACAACATCCAGACCGCCCTGCAGCAGGCCTTCTCGCAGCTGCTCGAATCGATCCTGACCGTGGTGGGCATCGTGATCATGATGTTCATCGTCTCCTGGCAGCTGGCACTGATCGCCTTGGTCGCCCTGCCGCTTTCGGCGGTGGCCGCGGCGCTGATCGGGACCAGGGCCCAGGGCCTGTTCGCCGAGCAGTGGAAGTCCACCGGGACGCTGAACGGGCAGATCGAGGAGTCCTTCTCCGGCCACGACCTCATGAAGGTCTTCGGCCGCGAGGAGGAATCGGTGGCCCGCTTCGACGAGCGCAACGAGGAATTGTTCAAGGCCTCCTTCGGCGCCCAATTCGTCTCGGGCACCATCTTCCCGGTCATGCAGTTCATCTCCTACCTGGCCTACGTGGGCATCGCCGTCGTCGGCGGCCTGCGGGTGGCCTCGGGGCAGATGAGCCTGGGCGATGCCACCGCATTCATCCAGTACTCCCGCGAATTCACCCAGCCGCTGGGACAGATCGCCGGAATGGCCAACCAGGTCCAGTCGGGGGTCGCCTCCGCCGAACGGACCTTCGAGCTGCTGGACGCCCAGGAGCAGGAGGCGGAAACCCCCACCGCCCGGCTGGCGGCCCGCACCGAAGGCCACGTCCAGTTCACCGACGTCACCTTCTCCTACGATCCGGCCAGGCCGCTGATCGAGGACCTGTCCTTCGAGGCGCATCCGGGCCATACGGTGGCGATCGTCGGCCCCACGGGGGCCGGGAAGACCACGCTGGTGAACCTGGTGATGCGTTTCTACGAGCTCGACGGCGGGGCCATCACCCTGGACGGGATCGACATCACGGCACTGTCCCGGGCCGAACTGCGCTCCAAGGTCGGCATGGTGCTCCAGGACGCCTGGTTGTTCAACGGGACGATCATCGAGAACATCAGGTACGGTCGGCTCGATGCCACCGACGAGGAAGTCCACGAGGCCGCCACCGCCACCTACGTCGACCGCTTCGTGAAGGCGCTGCCCGAGGGCTACGACACCATCATCGACGACGAGGGCACCAACGTCTCCGCCGGTGAGAAGCAGCTGATCACCATCGCCCGGGCCTTCCTGGCCAACCCGTCGCTGCTCATCCTGGACGAGGCGACGTCCTCGGTGGATACCCGCACCGAAGTGCTGGTCCAACATGCCATGGCCGCGCTGCGCACCGACCGGACCAGCTTCGTGATCGCCCACCGGCTGTCGACCATCCGCGACGCCGACACCATCCTGGTGATGGAAGCGGGCAGGATCGTCGAACAAGGCAGCCACGAGGTGCTGTTGGCGGCCCGCGGGGCCTACTACCGGCTGTACATGTCCCAGTTCGCCGGACCTGCCGAGGACCCAGATATCGACCCCGACGCCGGGGACGGGGCCGGAGCCGTGCCGGTTTCGGACCTCTGAGCGGGCCCCGGTAGTCTCGGCCCATGAACCGGATGCCCGCTGAACCCCGACCGCCCAGGATTCCCTCCTTCAACGCCCCGGGGAACCGTCCGCCGGGGGACCTGACGGGCTTGGACCTGGACGGACGCAGCGACGGCCTGCTGTTCGACTCCGACGACGCCGACGGGCAGGACCTCGAAGACACCGTCTTCACCGAGTGCACCTTCCGGCGGGTCTCGCTCATGGGGGCGGAACTGAACCGGGCGAGTTTCGGGAACTGCGAGTTCACCGATCTGGGGGCCGCCTCGTTGCGGGCCCCGGACAGCGGCTGGTGGAACACCAGCCTGGCCCGCACCCGCATCGGTTCCGCCGAACTGCATGGGGCCGGCCTGCGTTCGGTGCTCTTCGACGGCGGCAAACTCGATCTGGTGAACCTGCGCGGGGCGAAGCTCAAGGACGTGCTCGTCCGCTCGATGATCATCGACGAGCTCGATCTCGGGGCGGTCCAGGCCGAGAGGGTGGCGTTCCAGGATTGCCGGATCGGCATGTTGTCCCTGCATGGGGCGAAGCTCAAGGATGTGGACCTGCGCGGGGCCGCGCTGGCGGGACTGTCCGGGGTCGGCGGTTTGCGGGGTGCGACCGTCGGCGAACTGCAGCTGCAGGACCTGGCCCCGCTCCTCGCCGCCGAGGCGGGTTTGCGGGTGCTGTAAACGTGCTGACCGGCCGTCCAGAATGTGAGCAACTATGATTACTAGACATAGCGAACGCTCATAAGCGATCATAGGGGGAGATCAATGCCGAATCCCGCCAGGCGGAACCACCCCAGGAGAGTATCGATGACCACGAACGCATCACTTGGCCAGCACATGGACGAGGAGCTGCGCAGCCAGCCCGACGTCTGGCAGCGCGCCGTCACCCAGGCCGGTTCCGAGAACCTGCTGCCCGCCTCCGGGGCCCGCGTCGCCGTCGTCGGCTGCGGCACCTCCTGGTTCATGGCGGAGTCCTACGCCGCGGCCCGGGAGACCGCCGGCCACGGCGTGACCGACGCCTTCGCCGCCTCCGAGGCCCGCATCGCCGGCCGCGGCTACGACGCGGTCGTGGCCATCACCCGTTCGGGCACCACCTCCGAGGTCCTGACGCTGCTCAAGGAACTCGAACCGGGCATCACCACGATCGCCCTGGTCGGGGACACCTCCTCGCCGATCGTGGAAATGGTCGACCGGGTCGTGGAACTGCCCTACGCCGACGAGCAGTCGGTGGTGCAGACGCGCTTCGCCACCACCGCGCTGGCCTATCTGTTGAGCAGTGTCGGCATGGACCTGGGCGAGGCCATCGAACAGGCCCGCACCGCCGTCGACCAGGAAACCGGCACCGATCTGCTCGAGGCCGAGCAGTTCACCTTCCTCGGACAGGGATGGAGCGTCGGGCTCGCCCATGAGGCCGCCCTGAAGATGCGTGAAGCAGTCCAGGGCTGGACCGAGGCCTACCCGGCCATGGACTACCGCCACGGACCCATCGCCATCGCCGCCCCCGGCCGGGTCACCTGGTCCTTCGGGCCGGCTCCCGAGGGACTGGCCGCGGACGTGGAACGCACCGGGGCCCTCTATGTCGAATCCTCGCGCCACCCGTTGGCCGAGCTGGCCCGCCTGCACCGCGTCACCCTGGACCGGGCCCGCCACCGCGGCCTGGACCCGGACGCCCCGCGCAACCTCTCGCGTTCGGTGATCCTCGAGGAGCAGGCCTAGGGTCCGCCCCGGTCTGGCGCACCACACCCATGGAACCGGCTTACCTGCTCTTCGACATCGGCGGCACCGACATCAAGGCCGCCCTGGCGACCCCCGACGGCACCCTGCATACGGTCCTGAGGTCCCCGACCCCGCAGGCCGGGGACCCGGAGGCCGCCGCGGTCCTGGCCGAGCTCGACGTGCTGCGCGGCCGGTTGCTGGCCGGATCCCCGTCGCTGACCCCGGTGGCCGCCGGGGTCGTGGTGTGCGGAACCGTCGATGAGCAGGCCGGCACCGGGGTCTTCTCCTCGAACCTGGGATGGCGCAACGTGCCCTTCCGTCGGCTGTGCACCGAACGCTTCGGGATCCCCACCGGATTCGGCCACGACGTCGGAACCGCCGGGGAGGCCGAACTAGCCCTGGGCGCCGGCCGGGTGTTGGGTCGGCAGGCGGCCAACACGGCCGTCCTGGTCATCGGCACCGGCATCGCCGGGGCGCTCTTCGTCGACGGCCGCCGGCTCGAAGCCGGAGGTTTTGCCGGGGAGATCGGCCACGCCGCCGTCCCGGGGGGCCTGGACTGCCCCTGCGGCGCCCACGGCTGCCTCGAAACCGTGGGATCCGCCGCCGCCATTGCCCGGAACTACACGCGGGCCACCGGAACGGAAGTCGATGGTGCCCGCGAAGTCCTCGAACGCCGGCGTACCGGGGACACCGACGCGGCGCACTGCTGGGACGCGGCCGTCGAGGCCCTGTCCTTCTCCATCGCCCAGCTCTGTGCCTCCGTGGGCCCCGAGGCCGTCATCGTCGGCGGCGGGCTCGCCCAGGCCGGGGACGACCTGCTGGTTCCGTTGCGCGCCGCCGTGGACGCCCGGCTGTCCTTCCACCGCACACCACGGATCATCACCGCCGAACTGGGCCAGGACGCCGGATTGCGTGGGGCGTATCTGCGGGCCGAGGCCGCCCGGTCGGCCGCAACCAAGGAGACCCCGTGATCCTGACCATCACCCCCAATCCGGCCCTGGACGAAACCTACGATGTCGATCATCTCGCCGTGGGTGGGACCAACCGGGTCCCCGCCCCGGGCGTCCGCGCCGGAGGCAAGGGGCTGAATGTCGCCCGCATCCTGCACCGCCAGGGCAGTTCCGTCCACGCCATCGCCACCCGAGGTGGCGGGGCCGGGGAGACCTTCGCCACCGAACTGGACGCCTCCGGCATCGGGAACACGCTGGTCCCCGTGGCCCCCGGCACCCGACGCAGCTTCGCCTTGGTCGACCGCGGGACCGGGATGACCACGATCTTCAACGAACACGGCGGAGGCCTCGAGGCCGCCGAATGGGACGCCGTCCAGCGTGCCGTCCTGGACTCGATCCCCGGGGCCGACGTCGTCGTGGGATCGGGCTCGCTCCCCGGTGGGGCCGCCGGGCCCGGGGAGGCCGAAGCCGATCAGGAGGCCGGATACGGCTCCGGTTTCTACCCCTGGCTGGTCCGGGCCGCCCGCGCCGGAGGGGTCCCCTGCCTCATCGACACCTCGGGGGCCGGACTGCTGGCCGCGGCCAGGGCCGGGGCCGATGTGCTCAAACCCAACCATCACGAACTCCTCGAGGCCACCGGGGAATCGGAGATCGCCCGGGGCGCCGGGCTCCTGCTGGAACTGGGGGCACGGCGCGTGGTCGTCAGCGCCGGTGAAGACGGGCTGAGCCTCTTCGAGGCCGCAACCCCCGGACGGTCGATATCGGCCCGGCTACCCGAACCCCTTCACGGCAACCCCACGGGGGCCGGCGACGCCTGCGTGGCCGCCCTGGCTTCCGGGGTGGCCGAGGGGCTCGATGCCGAGGCCCTGGTCCGCCGCGCGGCCGCCTGGTCCGCCTCGGCGGTACTCATGCCGGCCGCCGGGGAACTGCACCCCAGCCATCCGGAGCTGGCCCGCCGGCTCGTGGTCACCCGGCACTAGAAACCGCAGCCACCCAGAACCACCCCTTCAACCGAAAGCCGGACCCTCCATGGCCTTGAGCACCACCCGTGAACTGATGACCGCCGCCGCCGACGCCGGGCGGGGGCAGGGCGCCTTCAACGTGATCCACCTGGAAACGGCCGAGGCCCTCGTCGCCGGGGCCGAGGAAGCGGGTCTGCCGGTGATCCTGCAGATCTCCGAGAACTGCGTGGCCTACCACGGTGCCCTGGAGCCGATCGGCCTGGCCTGCCTGGCGATCGCCCGCGGCGCGTCCGTGCCGGTCTCCGTGCACCTGGATCATGCCGAAAGCGAGGAGCTGGCCCTCCAGGCCGTGGAGCTGGGCTTCGGCTCGGTCATGTACGACGGCGCCCATCTGGATTATGACGACAATGTTGCCGCCACGGCCCGGGTGGCCCGTTACGCGCATGACCGGGGGGTCTACATCGAGGCCGAGCTGGGCAAGGTCGGGGGCAAGGGCGGGGCCCACGCGCCGGGCGTGCGCACCGATCCGGCCGAGGCCGCCGCCTTCGTCGCGGCCACCGGGGTCGACGCCCTGGCGGTCGCCGTCGGATCCTCCCATGCCATGACCAGCAGATCCGCCGAACTGGATGTGGAGCTGATCTCCCGGCTGGCGGATGCCGTGGACGTTCCCCTGGTGCTGCACGGCTCCTCGGGGGTCTCCGACGAGAACATCGTGGCCGCCATCCGTGCAGGCATGCGCAAGATCAACGTCTCCACCCATCTCAACGGATTCTTCACCGCCGGGATCCGCGAGTACCTGGCAGCCGACGAGACCGTGGTCGACTCCCGCAAATACGTCGGAGCCGGTCGGGCCCGCATGGCGAAGGAAGCCGGCCGCATGCTCGGGCTGTTTGCCCTGCAGGACGACGGAAGCGCACCGGCCTAGCCCGTTCCCGCCGCTTCGAGGGGGTCGGAACGTCGTGCCAAAGCAGTTGACAAGGGGACTTGACGACGAGACCCCAGTCACATTACTGTCATAATCATGTTCTTTATTGATCGACTTAAGGTCGATTAGAGCATTTTCAATTATGAATTGGCTTCGGATCACTCGCCGACGCACACCTTCGAGATGGGGAATCATGCAGAAACGTTCACTACGCGCAACCCTGCTGGCCGGCGTGGCTGCCGGTTCGCTGGTCCTGACCGGCTGCGGCTTCGGCGGCGGCGACGAGGGCGGGGACGCCTCCGGGGACACCACCACGCTGAGCATGCTGGTGCCCAGCTACTCCGATGGCACCAAGGCGCTGTGGCAAGACGTCATCGACGGCTTCGAGAAGGAGAACCCCGAGGTCAAGGTGGATCTGGAGATCCAGTCCTGGGAGAACATCGAAAGCGTCCTGAAGACCAAGTTGCAGGGCGACAAGGCCCCGGACATCTACGGCGGCGGCGCCTTCGCCGGCTTCGCCGAAGAGGACCTGTTGGCCCCGGCCGAGGACATCGCCTCCGCCGATACGCTGGAGAACTTCCAGACCTCCTTCGCCGACAACGAGAAGTTCGACGGCACCCAGTACGGTCTGCCGCTGATCGCCTCGGCCCGCGCACTGGCCTATAACGAAGACCTCATGAAGGAAGCCGGCGTCGACGAGGTCCCCACGACCTGGGACGAGTTGTTGACCGCCTCCAAGGCCATCAGCAAGGACACCAAGGCCGACGGCTACGGCATGCCGCTGGGGTCCGAGGAGGCCCAGGGTGAATCGCTGATCTGGTTCGCCGGCAACGGTGGGGACTTCGGTGACGAGAAGTCCATCGAGGTCGACACCCCGAAGAACGTCGAGGCCGCCGAGTTCATGCAGAAGATGGTCAAGGAAGGCGCCACGCAGAAGAACCCCGGCTCCACGCAGCGCACCCCGATGCTGAACACCTTCATCCAGGGCAAGCTAGGCTTCGCCTACGTGCTGCCGCAGACCGTCGGGCAGATCGAGGAGGAGAACCCGGACCTGAAGTACGGGATCGCCCCCGTCGCCACCAACACCGGTGACCCGGCAACGCTGGGCGTCGCGGACCGCATGCTCTCCTTCAAGAACGACGGCAGCAAGTCCGAATCCGTGAAGAAGTTCATGGACTACTTCTTTAGCGACGACGTGTACAGCAACTGGGTGCAGACCGAGGGCTTCCTGCCCACCACCACCTCGGTCTCCGAGGAGATGTCCTCCGACGAGACGCTGAAGCCGTTCCTGGAACTGCTGCCCAACGCCGTCTTCTACCCGACGACGAACCCGGCCTGGAACGCCACCGATGGCGCCTTCAAGTCGCTCATGGGCCAGATCGCCACCGGCAAGTCCGCATCCGACGTGCTCGCCGAGATCCAGAAGAAGGCCGACGCGGCCAAGTAGCCCGCGGCCGGACCCGCCGACCACGGCGGAAGGGCCCACCGACTCCGCGGCCCGCTGGCATAGCCGGCGGGCCGCGGAGCCTCGTGGGGCCCGGAACAGACGAAGACCAGGTCAGGAGACCAGTATGAGCACCACCGCACCGGCCAGGACCGGGGTGGCCGATCCCCCCGGGCCCCCGAAACCCCGGCGCTCCAAACGGCGCACGTCGGCCGAGGGCTCCTCCTTCAGATCCGCCCTGCCCTGGATCTCCCCGGCGCTGGTCCTGATCCTGGTGATCGTGGTGTTCCCCGCCGGGTACATGATCTACAACTCCACGCGCAAGATCAGCCAGATCGGCACCGATCTGGGCTCGGTGGGGCTGGCGAACTTCAGCCAGGTCTTCAGCGACCCGAACATCCCCAGGATCATGCTGAACTCGGTCCTGTGGGTCGTGGTCGTGGTGTTCTTCACCGTGCTGATCTCCCTGGGCCTGGCCCAGTTCCTGTCCAAGCCGTTCCCCGGCCGCACCCTGGTGCGCATGGCAGTGATCGTCCCCTGGGCGGCCAGCGTCGTGATGACCACCACGCTGTTCTACTACTCGATGGACCCCAACTACGGGATCTTCAACAAGTTCCTCACCGATACCGGGCTGCTGGACAGTTCCTACGGCTTCACCCAGCACGCCTCATCGGCGTTGATGGTGGCCATGGCGGTGGCCGTCTTCGTGTCCATCCCCTTCACCACCTACACGATCCTGGCCGGCATCCAGGCCATTCCCGGTGACACGCTGGAGGCGGCCAAGGTCGACGGCGCCGGACGCTGGCGGACGTACTTCCTGGTCGTGCTGCCGCAGTTGCGCGGCGCGCTGGCGGTCTCGGTACTGATCAACATCATCAACGTCTTCAACAACCTGCCGATCCTGAAGGTCATGACCGGGTCGATCCCCGGCTACGACGCCGACACCCTGATGACCTACATCTTCAAGGTCCTGCAGTTCGATCGCCAGATCGACATCGCCAGTGCCTTGTCGGTGGTCAACTTCGGCATCGTCGTCGTCATCGTGGCCATCTACGTCTGGGCCGTGAAACCCATGAAGGAGGTCTAGACCGTGGCACTTCTCACCACCGAAGACCACGCGAGCCGACGGGTCGTCGTGGGCCGGATGACGGTCGGGCTGATCGTGGCCGCCATCTTCCTGATCCCCTATGCCGTCATGTTCATCGGGTCCCTGAAGACCCGCTCGGAGATCCTCTCCGTGCCCCCGGACTACCTGCCGCGCGATGGAGCCCAGTGGTCGAACTACCTGACCATGTGGGACACCCCCGAGACCCCGGTGGCCTACAACCTGATCTCCACCGTGGTGATCGCCGTCGCGGCGACCCTGCTGGTGTTGCTGGTGGCCATGCCTGCCGCCTACTACAGCGCCCGGTTCAAGTACCGCGGAAAAATGGCCTTCATGTTCCTGGTCATCGTGACCCAGATGCTGCAGCCGGCGATCCTCACGGTCGGGCTGTTCAAGGAAATGCTGGTCTTCAACCTCTACGACACCTGGTTGGCGATGATCCTGATCAACGCCGCCTTCAACCTGGCCTTCGCCGTGTGGATCATGCACACCTTCTTCGCGGGGGTCCCCAAGGAGGTCGACGAAGCGGCCCAGCTCGACGGCGCCGGAAAGCTCCGGGTGCTGTTCACGGTCAACCTGCCGCTGGTGTGGCCGGGGATCGTCACCGCGCTGATCTTCACCTTCGTCGCCTGCTGGAACGAATTCGCCGCCTCGCTGGTCATCCTGTCCACGGCGGAGAACCAGCCGCTGTCGGTCGCGTTGACCCGCTTCGTGGGACAGTACTCCACCGCATGGCAGTACGTGTTCGGGGTCTCGATCGTCGCGATCCTGCCGGTGATCATCTTGTTCATGCTCATCGAGAAGCGTCTCATCGGCGGCCTGGCCGCCGGGGCGACGAAGTAGCGCCGGGATGACACGCAACGAGCGGCTCAGCTCCATCCTCGCCCTGCTGTCCCAGGACGGACAGGTGGAGGTCGACGAGATCGTGGACAAGCTCGGGGTCTCCCCGGCCACGGCCCGCCGGGACCTGGATTCGCTGGATTCCCAGCGGTTGCTGACCCGCACCCATGGCGGGGCCACGACCAATGCCCTGGCCTACGATCTGCCCGGAAAATACAACAGGGACCCGGCGGCCACCCGCAAACGCTGGATCGGGGCCTACGCGGCCTCGCTGGTCGAAGCAGATATGAGCATCGGGCTCTCCGGGGGCACGACCAGTTCGGCGATCGCCACCGCCCTGGGGCTGAGGGCCGACCTGCAGCAGGAGCCGGCCCGGCCGACCCTGACCGTGGTGACGAATGCGGTGAACATCGCCTCGACGCTGGCGGTGCGCAACCATGTGAAGGTCATGGTCACCGGCGGGGTGCTCAACCCGCGCTCCTACGAACTCGTGGGACCCTTCGCCGAACAGACGCTGGGCCGGGTCACCCTGGATCTGGCCTTCATCGGGGTCGGCGGCCTGCATGCGCAGGCCGGGGCCACCGTGGCCGACGAAGGGGAGGCCGCCGTGAACGAACTCATGGGCGTCCGGGCCCTGCGCAGCTATCTGGTGGTCGACTCCTCCAAGATCGGGGTGCGCTCCTTCGCCTCGGTGGACGGGGATGATCTGCGCCACGTCATCACCGACCCGGGGATCACCGCGCAGCAGCGGCAGCAGTTGGAAGAGAGCGGATACAAGGTCCTCATCGCCCCCGAAACCTGAGCCGGTCGAGACGGTCGCTGTCGGCAACAGTCGCTAGGGTGGAACCATGCATCCCACCACGCAGCCGGCCGCGCCGGGACCCTCCCCCCGTGTGCCGCGGCCCGGCAGGAACGCACGGTTCCTCCCGGGGGCCTTCCGGGTGGGGGATGCGGTCATGGTCCTGGCCTACGTGGTGCTCTTCGTCGCCGGGGCCGCCTCGCTGCTGAGGCTCATCCCGGGCTTCACGGACACCTTCAGCACCGCGGAGACGGCCTCCGCGGCCATGAACTTCATCGTCTACGCCGTGCTGTTCAGCGGGGCCATGATCATGGCCTTCCCCACGCTGAAACACTCCTTCGGCACCTTCGGATCCAACCCCTGGGCCAAGGTGTTCATGATCCCCGGGGCCTGGGTGGCGAACCTGGTGGTCACCACCATCATCATCATGTCCCTGGGCGGGGGAGTGAAGAGCGAGAACCAGCTGGCCATCGAGGGGATGACCACCACGGTCCCCTTCCCGACCATGCTGGTGATGGCGGTGGTCATGGGGCCGTTCGTGGAGGAATACATCTTCCGGCACCTGCTGATCGGCAAGCTGAGCCGCAAACTCAACGTCTGGGTATGCGTGGCCATCTCGATCATCCTGTTCGCCGGCATGCATTTCCTGGGCACGGGCTCCTTCGAGCCGATGGCAGCGGTGCCCTATCTGAGCCTGGGGGCGGTGATCAGCGTCGCCTACGTGCTGACCGGCCGTTCGCTGGCCTACTCCTACCTCATCCACCTGCTGAACAACCTGATCGCCCTGACGGTGGCCTACTACCTGCTTCCCCTGGTGCCCGGGGCATGAGCGAAACCGGCCAGTTCCCGGGGCACCAGCGCGGCTCGGCCGGCTATCGACGCATGATCCTGGCGCTCTTCGCCGCGGGGGTCGCCACGTTCTCCCAGCTGTATTCGGTCCAGGGGGTGCTCCCGGCCCTGGCCCGCTCCGAAGGGATCTCCGAAGCCCGGGCGGCACTGGGGGTCTCGGCCGCCACCCTGGGCCTGGCGGTCTCGGTCATCGGCTGGTCCGCCGTCGCGGACCGGGTCGGACGGCTCAAGGCGATGCAAGGCGCCGTGGTGGCCGCGGTCATCCTGGGCCTGCTGGTCCCGGCCTCCCCGGGCTTCCAGGCCCTGCTGGGACTGCGCTTCCTGGAAGGCGTGGCGCTGGGAGGGATCCCCGCCGTCGCCCTGGCCTACCTCAGCGAGGAAATCCATCCGCTGCATTCGGCCATCGCCGCCGGCACCTACATCTCGGGCACCACGCTGGGCGGGCTCTCGGGACGGCTGGTCGCCGGGCCGCTGAGTGAACTGGTCTCCTGGCGGGTCGGGACCCTGGCCGTGTCCCTGCTGGCTGCCGTGGCCGCGGCGGTCTTCATCGCGTTGGCCCCGAAACCCCAGGGATTCGCCCCCGTCCCGCGCCGCTCCCCGGGCACCCCCGGACTGGGGCGGAAACTATGGACGAACCTGGCCAACGTCCGGCTGCTCGCCCTCTACGCGCAGGGGCTGCTGCTGATGGGCGGCTTCGTGGCCGTCTACAACTTCCTGGGCTTCCGGCTCGAGGCCGCGCCCTTCCTGATCCCCGCCTCGCTGACCTCACTGGTGTTCCTCGCCTACCTCTCGGGGACCTGGTCCTCCCGGCAGGCCGGGCGCCTGGTCGGGAAATTCGGCCGGCTGCCCTCCCTGCTGGGGTCCATCGCCGTGATGGCGGTCGGCCTGCTGGTGACCCTGGTGCCGCATATCGCCGTCGTGCTGGTGGGCCTGGTGATCTTCACGGCAGGCTTCTTCTCGGCCCATGCCATCGCCAGTGGCTGGGTCCCGCTGATCGGACGCACGGGCCGGGCCCAATCCGCCAGCCTCTACAACCTCGCCTACTACACCGGCTCCTCCCTGTTCGGCTGGGCCGTGGGACTGGCTTTCGCCCCCCATGGCTGGGCCGGCGCGGTCCTGTTCGTGCTCCTGCTGCAGGGGGTCGCCGTCGGGGTGGCAGCCATCTTCCTTCGGGCCTCCGGGGCCCGCCGACCCATGACGGGAGCGACGGTCCATGACTGAAGACCGAGACACGACGCCGGATACCGGCACCACCGCCGAGGGCCCGGCCCGCATCCCGGCCCGGCTCGGTCGCACGATCCTGGCCCTGGCCGTTCCTGCCCTGGGCGCCCTGATCGCCGAGCCCCTGTTCCTGATGGCCGACACCGCCATCGTCGGGCATCTGGGGATCAATGAACTCGCGGGCGCCGGACTGGGAACCACGGTGTTGCAGACCGCCGTCGGACTCATGGTCTTTCTGGCCTACTCCACCACCCCCGCCGTCGCCCGCTGGCTCGGGGCCAGGCGTCTGGACCTCGCCCTGGCCGCGGGCCGGGACGGGATCTGGCTGGCCGTGGTCCTGGGGCTCGTGCTGGCCGTGGCGGGCTGGTTCGCCGGGCCCGCACTGCTGGGCGCCCTGGGCGCCGAGGGCCAGGTGTTGGGCTTCGCGCTGGACTACCTGCGCTGGTCCATGCCCGGGTTGCCGGCCATGCTGCTGGTGCTGGCCGCCACCGGGGTCCTGCGCGGGCTGCAGGACACCAGGACCCCGCTGATCGTCGCCGGGGCCGGGTTCGGGGTGAACATCGTGCTGAACTTCTCCCTGGTCTACGGGGCCGGGCTATCGGTGGCCGGTTCGGCCATCGGCACCTCCATCGCCCAATGGGGGATGGCAGTGGTGTATCTGGCGATGCTGGTCCCGCGGCTGCGGGCCGAAGGGGTTCCGTTGCGCCCGCATCCCGGCGGGGTCGTGGGTACCGGCAAGGTCGGCAGCTGGCTGATGCTGCGCACGCTGAGCCTGCGGGCCGGCATCCTGGCCACGGTCTGGGTCGCCACCTCCGACGGGGCGTTGACGTTGGCGGCCCATCAACTGGTGTTCACCATCTTCACGTTGATGGCCTTCGCGTTGGACGCCCTGGCCATCGCCGCCCAGGCGCTCATCGGCAAGGAACTCGGGGCGGGGGACCGGGCCACCGCCTCGGCACTGACCCGGCTGATGACCCGGTGGGGCCTGATCTTCGGGGTGGGCACCGGGGTGGTCCTGGCGTTGGTGGCCCCGGTGTTGGGTGCCGTCTTCACCTCCGATCCCGACGTGCAGCGGGCGGCGGCCATCGGGTTGTGGGTTTTGGCGGCCTCGCAGCCGTTGGCGGGACTGGTCTTCGTGCTCGACGGGGTCCTCATCGGTGCCGGCGACGCCCGCTATCTGGCCCTGGCCGGGGTCATCGCCCTGGTGCTCTACCTTCCCCTGCTGGCCGGTGCCGCCTGGCTGCCCCTGCTGCCGGATCTGCCGATCCTGTGGTTGTGGTGTGCCTTCGGCCTCGGGTACATGGCCCTGCGGGGCGCGACCCTGCTGTGGCGGATCCGCAATGACCGCTGGATGGCCCTGGGCGCACCGGCCTGATCCCGCGCCGTCCCGACCAGAAGCCGGGAAGCCCCCGGGGAGGTGGAGCAGGCCAGCGCCGATTCCCATTAGGATCGTAGGGTGCCTGCCATCCCCACCCCCCCTGAAGAAGCCTCCGCCGTCTGGAAACCAGTCATGTTCCGCGCCGTGGTGGCCACGGCCTTCGGAGCTCTGTCGGTCTTCTGGCAGGATCCCAGCGAAGCGGTGGTGGCCTACCTCTTTGCCGCCTTCCTGGTGCTCAGCGCGAAATCCGTATGGGACTTCGCGGTGGCCCGCATCGTGCCCTTCGCGGTCCGCGGGCTGCTCGGAGGCGCCGCGATCGCCGGGGCGTTCAGCGCGGTCTTCCTGCTCGTGTTCGCCAGCACCACCGCCGCCGTGATCGCCGGGGGACTCGGCCTGGCGGTGGCCGGCCTGCTGGAACTGACCACCTACTTCCGCCATCGGGGGGACCTGGTCCCCGTGCGGGAATTCCTGCTCACCGGTGCCGTTTCGCTGGTCACCGGCGTGCTGCTGCTGGCCTGGCCGGGCCTGGACCAGCATGGGGTCCTCGGGATCGCCGGGGGCGGTTCCATCATCGTCGCGGTCTTCCTGCTCATCGCTGCATTCGGCTACCGGCACGATGCACGCGAGGGAGCCACGGAGCGGTAGACTGGAGTCGTTCCAAATTCTTTCAGGAGGCATCCCCGTGGGTTCCAACCCGTCTCGG
Source organism: Arthrobacter sp. AOP36-F1-5 (assembly GCF_058137995.1). Classification (NCBI taxonomy): domain Bacteria; kingdom Bacillati; phylum Actinomycetota; class Actinomycetes; order Micrococcales; family Micrococcaceae; genus Arthrobacter; species Arthrobacter sp. AOP36-F1-5. Next base: position 3,352,558 of record NZ_CM176892.1, on the reverse strand, counting down.
CCGAAGACCACATGGCAGCAGAGCATCAAATCGCCGTTGATCTTCGCGCTGGTTGCAGGCATCATCGCCGCAGCGGTCGCGTCCATCTCGGCCACCGGCGGTGGGGACAACCCCCTGCGCGTGGACATCGGACTGATCGCCTTCGGTGTGGCATTCGTCGCCAGCCTGGTGGTCATCTCCGTGCTGGCCATGGCCAGCAAGGAGAACCCGAGTGAACTCAGCGAAGGCTCGGGAGTGAACCGGGCCTCGGATCGACCGACGCAGAAGCAGCCCGGCCAGGAGTAGCCTCCCGGGCTCAGTCGGTGGTCTCCACGCCGTCCTTGCCGTTCCATTCCTCCAGGAACTGTTCGCGCGTCATCTCCGCCAGGTCCTTGCGCAGCAACGCCGCCAGACCTTCGGCCTCGTCGATGTTGTTCCCGGTCACCCGCAGGATCTCGGCATCGTTGTCGAGGCGGCGCACTACGGCGGTGGCCCCCATGACATCGGAGCCGTCGCCGCCCAGGACCGCATCCGCCAGCCCGACGAACCACCGTCCGGCCGCCTTGAACGTGCCGTCCGAGGCATGCTCGAGATCCACCTCGTAGTTCTCCGAGGCATGGTGTTCCTGGGGTTGTTCAGAGGTGTTCACAATCTCTTCCTTTCCGACGCCGGTGCCTGCGACGAGGCCGCTTGCCACCAGTCTAGGGCCGCAGGGCCGCCCGGCGCTGCCGGTAGGCGCGCACATGCTCGCGATTGGCGCAGTTCCCCGTCTGGCAGTACCGCTTCGACCGGTTCCGCGAGAGGTCCAGGACCGCTGCCTCGCAGCCCGTCCCGGCACAGATGCGCAGACGCTGCTTCTCCCCCGAGCGCAACACATCCACGATGGCCATGGCCGCCTCGACGGCCATCCGTTCGGCCAGGGGCGCCGCCGGACTGGTGGCATGCAGATGGTAGTCCCAGTGGTCGTGCTTGACCAGCTGCGGCAAGGCGCGGGCATTGCGCAGGATGTTGTTCACGATGACCACCGCCTCGTCCTCCTCGGCGATCCACAGGGCGCGCAGGGTCCCGCGCAAATGCCTGACGCTGCGTAGCTCGGCCTCGTCGTGGGCCCTGGCACCAGTGTATTCCTCCCGGGCCACGAACTCGTCCAGGTCGGCGCCGGTGCGCAGCCCATCGATCTCGGGCAGCGCCGTATTGAGGAGGTTCACGACCGTCTGCAACGACGTTTCCGTGTCAGGGGCAAACTTCATATGACTCCTTTTACCTCGCATGAACCCGGCGGCGTATAGTATGTCACTAGTATACGGAGTTTTACTCCTGATGCCGCTGAAGCCCGGAGGCCGGGCTTCGAACCCATCCGCAACGACCCCCGAGGAGCAGCATGACCGAGCAGGTCAGGACCCGGTCCGGCGCCGTGTCCCGCCCGGGGGTCCCGGGGGTGTGGATCGCGCTGTTCTCCTCGGCGGTCTTCGGGATCTCCGGCTCCTTTGCCAGCTCGCTGCTCGAGGCGGGGTGGAGCAGCGGGGCGGCCGTGGCCGCCCGGATGTTCGGTGCCTTCCTGGTCCTGCTGGTCCCGGCCGTGCTGACCCTGCGCGGGCGGTGGCGTTCGGTGCCCGCGAACTGGAAGCCCATCCTGCTCTTCGGGGTCTTCGGGGTCGGCGTCTGCCAATTCGCCTTCTTCCAGGCCGTCGGCCGCCTGAGCGTGGGGGTGGCCCTGCTGCTGGAGTTCATGGCGCCGGTGCTCATCGTCCTGGTCCTCTGGGCCAACAGCCGGCGCATGCCCAAACCGCTGACCATCATCGGGACGCTGCTGTCCCTGGGTGGGCTGATGCTGGTGCTGGATCTGGCCGGAGCGCAGACGATCGACTTCATCGGGGTGCTCTGGGGGCTCGGCGCCGCGGTCGGGCTGGCGGTGTACTTCTTCGTTACGGCCAAGGCCAATGAGTCGCTGCCGCCGCTGGTGCTGGCCACCGGGGGGCTGCTGGTGGGGGCCCTGCTGATGCTGGTCTTCGGGGTGAGCGGTCTGCTGCCGTTCACGGCGACCTTCGGCCGGGTCGGGTTCGCCGGTTTCGAAACCAGCTGGTGGGTCGCACTGGCCGGGCTGGTCCTGCTGTCCACGGTACTGGCCTATGTCTCGGGGATCATGGCCGCCCGGGCGCTGGGCTCGAAGGTCGCCTCGTTCATCTCGCTGACCGAGGTCCTCTTCGCCGTGCTGTGGGCCTGGCTGCTGTTGGGGCAGCTGCCGGCACCGGTCCAACTGCTGGGAGGCGCCGCCATTGTGGCCGGGGTCCTGCTGGTACGCGCCGACGAGCTCAAAACCCCCTGACTGGGCCCTTTGTGGCCCACGCCGGAAACTGTTCCCCGCGGCCGGGCGGAGCCGCGGCCCGGTGCGGCCAAGGACCCTTGACCCAGCCCCGATCCGGGTTCACACTGGTTGCACATGGCGCAGTGTCGCGCACCATGCGCAACAATCGACAGCAGGTCGGCGCCGGGGGGCCAGATCAGGGAGTGATCATGTCCGAGACCATTGATACCGGTGCCTTCCATTCATCCACCACGGGGTCCCTCGTCAATCCGCATCCCGCGGTGACCCTGTATACCCGGCTGCGCAAGTCGCCGTACTTCTGGAAATCCCGTGAACACGGGGTGGCCGCCTACAGCGTCTACAACCACACGTACCACCCCCGCCACTACGGGGATCCGGTCTCCGAATACTGGTCGCTGCTGACCGATGTCACGCTCTGGGACGTCGGGGTCGAACGACAGCTGGAAATCAGTGGTCCCGACGCGTTCGCCTTCACGAACTACCTGATCCCGCGCGATCTGCATCAATGCGCCGTCGGGCAGTGCAAATACGTCTTCATCACCGCGGCCGACGGCGGGATCATCAACGATCCGATACTGCTCCGGGTCGAGGAGGACAGGTTCTGGCTCTCGCTGGCCGATAGCGACGTCCACCTCTGGGCGATGGGTCTGGCCCATGCCGGCGGATGGAACGTGTCGGTGAAGGAAGTCGACGTGGCCCCGATCCAGATCCAGGGCCCCAAGGCCAAGGCCCTGATGGCCGACCTCTTCGGCGAGGACATCCTGGACCTCGGATACTACTATCTGACCCGTAGGATGCTCGGAGACCTCTCGGTCGTGGTCTCCCGCACCGGCTACACCGGGGAAACCGGATATGAGATCTATCTGGAGAACGCCAGCCGCGACGGCGGCAAGCTCTGGGATCTGGTCTGGGATGCCGGACAGGCCCACGACCTACGCGTCATCGGCCCCTGCCACATCCGCCGCATCGAGGCCGGCATGCTCGCCTATGGATGCGACATCACCCTGGACACCAACCCGTTGGAGGTCGGCTACGACTACAACTGGATGATCAACCTGGACCAGCAGGCGGATTTCGTGGGCAAGGAGGCCCTGCGCGGGATTCGTGCGGCGGGCGCCAAGCGGCTGATGGTCGGCCTGCGGATCGACGGTCCACCCATGGGCAGCTACAACGACGGTTCCATGATCGAACACTTCCCGGTGTCCGAGGCCGGGGGCGACGAACTCGGCCGGGTCACCAGCGCCTGCTTCTCCCCGCGGCTGGAGGCGAACATCGGACTGGCCATGGTCCCGATCGGCCTGAGCGCCGAGGGGACCACCATGGTGGTGCACACCCCCGAAGGCGCCCGGCAAGGGACCGTGGTGCGCAAACCCTTCATCGACCCGACCAAGGAGACGCCGAAGGCCTGATGGGCCACCGACCCGGAACCGTCAGGAGGAGCCGTGGACCAGCAGAAGCCGCCGGCACCATCGCGGCAAGCCCTGCTGGTAGCGTGAGCGCCATGACGGCACCGAGTGAACGCATCGCCAGGGGAAGCATCCAGTCCGTCGATCGGGCCGCCCTGATCCTGGAGTTCCTTGCCACCGAAGGGGCCAGCACCGTCAGCGCCGTCGGCCAGGAACTCGAGGTGCACAAGTCCACGGCCTTCAGGATCCTGAACACGCTGGCCGGGCACGGTCTGGTCGAGCAGCGCTCCGACAGCACCGAGTACCAGCTGGGCCACGGCCTGGTCCGACTGGCCCAAACCGTCCCGACGACCGCCAGCTTCAGCCCGCAGGTGCACCAGGCGTGCATCTGGCTGGCCGCGGAATGCCTGGAAACGGTCACGTTGAACGTCACGGAGGCGGGGGAATCGGTGACCATCGACCAGATCCTTCCCGCGTCCTCGGTGGTGGGGCGCAGCTGGCTGGGGCGCCGCACCCCGCTGCACTGCACGTCACCGGGGAAGGTCTCGCTGGGCTTCCAGTCCGCCTCGGATCGTGAGCGGCTGCTGCGCCGGTCGTTGAAACGCTTTACCGACTCCACGATCACCGACCGTGCGGTGCTGGCCGAGGAAATCAGAACGACGGCGCAGCGCGGCTATGCACTCTCGCTGGAGGAGTTCGAGGCGGGATTGACCTCCGTGGCGGCACCGGTCTTCGGGGCGGACGGGCTCATGGTAGCCCAGATCGGTGTCGCCGGCCCCTCCTACCGGTTGGGAGGGGACGCGCTGGAGATGACGATCGCCCTCGTCCAGGAAGCCGGCCGCCGGGCCTCCGTCTAGGGGCCTCAGGCGGTTTCGAAGGCCGGGTAGGAGACCTCGTAGCCGAGCCGTTTGAGTTCGGCAACGATCTCCACCTTATGGTCCTGGCCCTTGGTCTCGACCTTCACCCCGATCTGCACCTCGGTGGCCGCGAGCCCGCTGGTGGTGCGGTCGTGTTCGACGTTCACCACATTGCATTCGGTACGCGCCAGCACGGTCAGCAGTTCGACCAGCGACCCCGGCCGGTCCGGGACGCGGACGATCATCTGCATGAAGCGTCCCGCCGCCACGAGGCCATGCTGCAGCACCCGGTTCAGCACCAGCGTGTCGACGTTCCCGCCGGAGAGCACGACGACGACGGGCCCCTCCAGATCCCCGCCCCCTTCGAGCACGGCGGCGACGCCCGCCGCCCCCGAGGGCTCGACGACCAGTTTGGCCCGCTCGCTCAGCAGCAGCATCGCCTCGCCGATCTGCTCCTCCGTCACCGTACGGATCTCGGCGACATGATCGCGCACGATGCCCAGGGTGAGTTCGCTGGGCGAAGGCACCGCGATCCCGTCGGCAATGGTGGACATCTTGTCCAGGCGGACCGGGGCTCCTTCAAGCAGTGACGCAGGGAAGGCGGCGGCCCCTTCGGCCTGCACCCCGATGACCCGGGCCCGGGATCCCGAGAGGTGCACGGCAGTGGCGACCCCGGCCAACAGGCCCCCGCCCCCGGTGGGGACGATGATCGTCCCGACGTCGGGGACCTGCTCCAACACCTCGAGGCCCAGGGTGGCCTGGCCGGTCACGATATCGACGTGGTCGAACGGGGGGATGAAGACGCGTCCACTGGTGGCGGCCTCCGCCTGGGCGAACTCGATGGATTCGGCGAGGTCGCCACCGGCCAGGCGCACCTCGGCACCGTAGGCGCGGGTGGCCGTCACCTTGGGCAGGGCCGCCCCCACGGGCATGTAGACCAGGCAATCAATCCCCAACTCGCGGGCGGCCAGGGCCACCCCCTGGGCATGGTTGCCCGCGCTGGCGGCAATGACCCCGCGTCGGCGTTCGTCCTGGCCGAGCGCCGAGAGCCGGGTGAAGGCCCCGCGCAGTTTGAAGGAGCCGGTCCGCTGCAGATTCTCGCATTTGAGGAACACCGGCACCCCGGCGAGGTCGCTGACCGAGGAGCTGGTTTCGATCGGCGTGCAGGCTGTCACCCCGCTGAGCAGTTCCCTGGCCTGTTTGATGTCGGACAGGGCGATCGGCGAGACGCCGTCGTTGACCGGACCCGATGCGCACATGATGAAACTCCTCCACCTCGAAGAACGGAACTCCCGAAGGCCAGGGGTCGACTCGTCCGCAGGAGCGGGGGACCAGGAGGTCGGATGCTCGGATCTTCGGCACCCGCGCCCTGGCCGACGTGGATCCACCCACCTCGTTCGGGAGTAATCCCCTTCACCATAAATCAAATATTTGGGGTGCGCGAGAGCCCCGGCCCGCCGACGGCCAGCCGGCGTCCCCGGTGGGTCGTTCAACATCACACACCCCCACCCTTGATAGGGCATAAAGACGTGACTAAACTAAGTAAGGTAAACCTAATAAATAATTAGGGTTCCGTTTCAACAGTGGGGAGTGCACATGACTGAGGTACAGGAACTAGCAGCCTTCGTCCATCAAGCAGACTCGGCCAGGATGTCGGCCGCGGCGCGCGAGCAGCTGAAGATCCATGTCCTGGATACGCTCGGGGTCGCGATCGGGGCCCTCGACGCCGAACCCATCTCCTCGATCCGGGGCCTGTTGGAGGATCTGGGAGGCACCGAGCAGGCCACCATGATCGGAGGCGGGAAGTCCACTGCCGAACGGGTGGCCTTCTTCAACTCGGCACTTTCACGCTATTTGGACTTCATGGATTCGTATCTGGCCCCCAAGGAGACCAACCACCCTTCCGACAACCTGGGCGCGGCGCTCGCCGCGGCGGAAATGGCCGGGGCCAGCGGCAAGACCTTCCTGGACGCCCTGGCGGTCGCCTACCAGGTCCACACCCGCCTCTCGGATGTCGCCCCGGTCCGGGACAAGGGCTTCGACCACACGACCCAAGGGGCCTACGCGGCCGCCGCATCCGCCGCCAAGGCGATGGGCCTTACGGCGGAGCAGACGGCCAACGCCATCGCAATGGCCGGCACCGCCAACAACGCCCTGCGGGTGACCCGGACCGGGGACCTCAGCCATTGGAAGGGTCTGGCCTACCCGCACGTCGCGAAGGAAGGGACCTGGTCGGCACTGCTGGCTTCACGCGGGATCACCGGCCCGGCCCAGGTCTTCGAAGGCAATAAGGGCTTCAAGGAAACCATCGCCGGCGATTTCAGCATCGACTGGTCGGTCGAGGACCTGGAAAGCGTGCTGCGCACGATCATCAAGAAGCACAATGCCGAAATCCATTCGCAGTCCGCGCTGGAGGCCGCCCTGGACATCCGCAGCCAGGAAGGCTTCGACGCCGCCAAGGTGGGTTCGGTCCGTCTCCGGACCTTCGATGTCGCCTGGAACATCATCGGGGGTGGGGAGGAAGGCGATAAGCGCAACATCACCACCAAGGAGGAAGCCGACCATTCCCTGCCGTGGATGCTCGCCGTCGCCCTGTTGGATGGTGAGGTTACCCCCGGGCAGTACACCCCCGAGCGCATCGTCGCCCGGGACGTCCAGGATCTGATGGGCCGGGTGGAGATCAGCGAGGACCCGGAATTCTCCCGGCGTTTCCCGCAGCACATGCCGGCGGACCTGGAAGTCATCCTGGCCGATGGAACCCGCTTGCATTCGGCCCGGGATTCCTACCAGGGCTTCCACGACGACCCATTGGATTGGGAGGGGGCACGAGAGAAGTTCGATGCCCTCGCCGCACCCTTCGCCAGCCACGAGCTGCGCGACAGCATCGCCGAGACGGTGCACACCATCGACGAACACCAGGTCACGGATCTGACCGTCTTGCTGGCCCAGGTCGGCACCCGGCGGTCCAGTACACCCTCGAGCCCGAATCGGCGCGAGTTTTCTCAGGAGACAGCATGACCAACCAGATTGCCCAAGACGTTTCATTCAACTTCGTTCCCCGGGCGTACCGTCCGGCGAAGCCGCGCACCACGGGACTGACCGAGATCCGCGCCCCCTACTACTCCACCTTCGGCACCCGCCATCTGCAGGACGTCTTCGACGTGGCGGGCCCCTGGGTGGACGGCATCAAATGGGCGGGCGGCTCCTTCGCCCTGGTGCCACCCGAACAGGTCAGGAAATTCAGCGACATCGCCCACGACCACGGATCCTACGTCTCCTCCGGGGGGTGGATCGAGACCGTGCTGCGCTACGGGAACGACGCCGTGGACCAGTATCTGAAGGAGGCCAAGGACGTGGGGTTCGACACCATCGAAATCTCCACCGGCTTCATCATGCTCAACACCACCGGGCTGCTACGTCTGGTCGAAAAGGTCACCCAGGCGGGTTTGAAGGCCAAACCGGAGCTGGGCATCCAGGTCGGTTCCGGAGGGGACTCCGGGGAGGCGGAACTGGCGGCGGAGTCGATGAAGGACATCGGCGACCTGACGGACCGTGCCACCCGGTGCCTGGAGGCCGGGGCCGAGATCATCATGATCGAATCCGAGGGCATCACCGAGAACGTCGATGAATGGAACACCGGTGCCGCCGCATCCATCATCAACTCGGTGGGGCTGGAAAACGTGATGTTCGAGGCTGCCGACGGACCGGTCTTCGAGTGGTACATCAAGAACTACGGGAACGAAGTGAACCTGTTCGTGGACCACTCGCAGATCCTCCAGCTGGAGGGCCTGCGGCAGAACATCTGGGGCAACAAGTCCACCTGGGGGCGTGTCATCAACCCGGCCCCCTAGGCCCCGGAAGGAAATCAACACCGTCGGCGCATGGCCAGGCCATGCGCCGGCGGTGCTTTTTTGCCCCGGGTGATCTCCGAGACGTTCCCTGTCCGGGGAGCCGGAGCGGTGGGATCATGGGGGTAGGCCATCGATGACGATGGTTCGTTCGGCCCCGGCCTCCCGACCGGAGCCATGAAATGGAGGTACGCCATGACCGACCCGAAGTCCCTGCCCGAAAGCGATCCGCGCCGGCACACCATGCAGGTTCGTTCCCGGCTGACGGAGCTGGCCGAGCATCTACGCGAGGACGTCGACAAGGTCGACGAACCGCGCTTCAAGGCCCTCTTCGAAACATCCGCCGAAGTCCTGGCCGGTTTGGAGAAGGCCTTCGCGGGCTACGAGGAGAAGTCGGGCAACGCCTGGCGCTAGAGCCGTGATGTCTCAGGCCGGGCCGCGAGGAGTTCGCGACCCGGCCTTCGCTGTGCCAGCGGTGGTGAATTGGTCGATCAGTGTCCGGGCGTCCTCGAGCCGACCGTCGAGCTGCACCCCTGCGTCCTCGAGGGACAGGCCGTCGTAGAGGACCCGCACCCATGCGGATGAGTCGGCATCGACCCGGGCGGTCGCCACCGCGTTGACTCCCCTCCTTCCCTGCGGCCGCAGGAGCCGCCGGCGGTCTCCTACTGCGTGACGATTGCCCTGGCCGGGGTGTTCATGCTCCGCGGGGCAGCAATTAAAAAGGGCAGCGGAGCCCGTTCGGCAGGGAACGGACTCCGCTGAGCAGCGGCTGCGAGGGCGCCTGCCCCGTGGTGTCTAGTCCGCGGTCCTCAGGAATTCCACATGTTCCTCGTAGTGGTCGAGGCAGTCGTGGATCAGCTGGGTGTTGGAGAAGCCCATCACGTCGTAGTCCTGCCCGCCGGCGGACAGGTGGACCTCCAGCCGGGCGTATTGGTCCCTGCTCCCGACCATCCGGCCGCCGTAGGCCGGCACCGGAACGAGCTCGAATTGCACCCGGTAGACAAACGGGTCCGACGAGGCGTTGGTGGTCAGCTGTACTGCCGGCCTCTCGCCCTCTTCCACCGATACCCGGGCGGGCACGCCGCGCTCGTTGAGCTCTTTGGAGACCTCCTGCAAGGCAGGGAGCACCAGGTCCCGGAGATCTCGTCGAGCATCATCGGGGCTCACGAAGTTGGTGACCCTGGACAGTCGCGTCTTCCAGGTTTCGCGGCCTTCGAACCGTGCCGCCAGGATATGGGCCCGGGTGCCGGTGGTCGTATCGGCCCTGCGGCCCTCCACCCGCAACGCCTTCCACAGACTGATCATCACCAGGATCAAGACGATCGAGAACGGCAGGCCCATGATGATCGTGGCGTATTGCAGCGCGGTGATCCCGCCGACCAGAAGCATGCCCATCGTCAACAGGCCGGTGGTCCCGGCCCAGGTGATGCGCAACCAGGGGGCACAATCCTCCTGGACGCTCCGCAGGCGCGACGACAGGTTGCCCATGACCAGGGCGCCGGAGTCGGCGGAGGTGACATAGAACAGCAGGCCGACCAGGACTGCGACGGCAATGACCACCCCGGAGAGCGGGTACTGCTGCAGGAGGTTGAAGAAGCCCAGGCCGCTGCCCGATGCTGCCGTGTCGGCGAACTCCGTATCCCCGCCACGAACGCGGGACAGGGCGGCGTTTCCGAAGATCGATACCCACATCACGATGTAGCTGAAGGGAATGACCATGGTGCCGAGGACGAACTGGCGGATCGTCCGACCGCGCGAAATGCGGGCCAGGAACATGCCGACGAAGGAAGCCCAGGCGACCCACCAGGCCCAGAAGAACAACGTCCACAGCGACATCCATTCGTCGACGTCGTTGAAGGCGAAGGTCTGCAACGTCATGCCCGGGAACATGCTGATGAAGTCTCCGACGTTCATCACGATCGCATCAAGCAGGAAACGGGTGTTTCCGGTGACCAGGACCCAGCCGGCCAGCGCGATGGCCAGGATCACGTTGAGTTGGGAAAGGAAGCGAATGCCCTTGTCGACACCTGTGGTCGCCGAGATGGCTGCCATGATCACGGCCAGGACCACCAGTCCGACTTGCGCCGCCGTTCCGATGGCGATGCCGAAGATGATGTTGAGTCCGGCATTGAGCAGCACCACGCCGATGCCCAGGCTGGTCGCGACGCCGAAGATCGTCCCGAGGACGGTGGCGGTGTCCACGGCGTGACCGAGCACGCCGTTGATGCGTCGCCCGAAGAGCGGGAAGAGGGCCGAACGGACGGCGAGCGGCAGATTCAACCGGTAGGCGAAGTACCCCAGGGCCATGCCCATCAACGCGTACATGCCCCAACCGGTGATTCCGTAGTGGAACAGGGTCCAGAAGGTTCCTTCCCGCGCGGCATCAATGGTTTCGCCCTGGCCGACCGGCGGGTTCAGGTACTGCGAGACCGGCTCGGAGACGGAGAAGAACATCACGTCGGTGCCGATGCCTGCGGCGAAGAGCATCGCGGCCCAGGCGAACGTCGAATACTCGGGGCGGGAATCGTCGGGTCCCAGTCTGATGTGCCCGAACCGGGACATCCCCAGGTAGATCACGAAGACCAGGATGACGGTGGCCAGCAGGATGTAGAACCAGCCGAAACTGGTGGAGACGAAGGCGACCAGTTCACCGATGACTGCCTCGGCTTGATCCGGCGCGGACAGGGTCCAGATCGCGACGGCAAGGACCCCGACGAGCGAGGCGATGAAAACCGGCCACCTGACCGGCGCCGAACCCTTGGGCGGCTCACCACCGGATTCGCTGTCGGCCTGGTCTGCAGGTGCCGGATGTAGATCGCTCATCGCGTTTTTGGCGCTCCTCAAGTCGGGTTATTCGATGGATCACGCGCCCCATGGCCCGGAGATAGCCCGGGCCGACGCTTAGGACACGTTAACACGGGGCTTTGTCACATATCCACAAAACGGCATACGAGCGGTCCAAAACACGCCCATGCCTGCCGGGGCCGCCGGAGGCTAGACCAGCTCCAGGACGACCTTTCCTCGAGCCCGACGGGTCTGCACCTTTGCCAGGGCCTCCAGGGCCTCGTCGAACGGGTACACCCGCTCGAGTTCGAGGTGGACCCGTCCGGAGGCGATCCGGGTCATGAGTTCACCGAGCTCCGTCCGGACGTCGAGCTGGTAGGGGAGCCCGGTCAGGTGGGCCCCGCGCTCGGATACCAGCGGGTCACCGGAAATCGAGACCAGGGTCCCGCCGTCCCTGAGCACTGGCAGACTGTCCGCCGTCGTGCCGGGTTGGACTGCCATCACGGCCGAAACCCCTCCGGGCATCCAGGCCAGCACCTCTTCGCGCCATCGGGAGTCGTGGTAGTCGACGGCCTTTTCAACCCCGATCGACTGAAGGTAGCCGTGGTTGGCAGCCGATGCCGAGGCGGCGACCCGCAAGCCCCGCTGACGGGCCAGTTGGATGGCGAACGTGCCGATGGCCCCGGATCCGCCGGCGATAAAGAGTGACCCACCTGACGGGACATCGGCCACGGTGTGCAGCGCCTTCAACGCAGTGTTCCCGGCCACCGGAACAGCCGCTGCCGCAACGAAACTCATGCCCTGGGGTATCGGCAGGATCATTGATTCCGCCTTCACTGCGGTCCACTGGGCCCACGTGCCTCCGCCCGGCTGCATGGCGCTGACGAAGGACACGCGGTCGCCGACGGCATGGCTTGTGACGTCGTTGCCGACTTCCTCGACGACGCCGGCCGCCTCGATCCCGATGGGGTAGGGGTACTGGGCGTCCCCGGGCAGGAAATAGGAATCGTGGATCCCGACGCCAATGGCGTGCACACGCACCAGCAGTTCGTCGGAGCCGATCCGTGGAACCGGCACGCGGGCCGGTTCCACGGTCTGGGCATCACGATGTGGAAGGACGAAGGCCTTCATCGTGTTGATGTCCTGCATGTTCGACTCCTGTTTCTCCTCGTTCTCAGTCTTGGTGACCCGAGGATGGTGGTGTTGTGGGCGATGTCCCCGGCTGGGTCGCGCCGTCGCCCTCCAGGGTTCCGTCCTCGTCCTGACTCCTGTCGGGCACCGGGGTCTTGGGCGAGGGGTTCATGGCCACCGTGGTGCGCAACGGGGCGCCGCGCACGATGGCGATGGCGATGACAGAGACGGCGGCGATCATGGCGGCGATCATGAAGATCGGGCCGAACGCATCGGCGTAGGCATTGTGGAACACTTCCTGAACCGGTGCGGGCAACCCGCTGATATCCAGTTCGGTGTCCCCGCCTCCTGCTGACATGGCGCCGGCGGGAATGCCTAGCTTTTCGAGGCCTTCGGAGATGTTGGTGCTGACGCGGCTCGTCAACACGGCGCCAAGGATGGAGACGCCGATGGCCCCGCCCAAGGAGCGGAAGAAGGCGATGGCCGCTGAGGCCGCACCGACCTCGGTGACGTCGACCGTGTTCTGCACGGCCAGCACGACGTTCTGGACCAGAGTGCCGATGCCCAGACCCATGAGGGCCATGAAGATCGCGACGTAGAGGTAGGAGGTGTCGTGGTTGATGGTGCCCAAACCGACGAGGCCGATGAGCATGATGACGCTGCCGATCATCATCACCGGCTTCCACCGTCCGATCCGCGTGACGATGAGTCCGCCGATCATGGCTGAGAGCGTCTGGCCGAGGATCATCGGAATGGTCATCAGGCCAGCAGCTGTGGGCGTGCGCCCGTCACCGAGCTGGAAGTACTGGGTCAGGAACACGCCGGAACCGAACATGCCGACACCGGCACCGACGCTGGCGACGATCATCCACGCAGCAGTGGGGTTGCGCAGCACCCGGATGGGGATTATCGGCTCGGGGGCCCGCAACTCGACGATCACCGCCAAGACGGCGGCGATGAGGAAGGCGGCCAAGAAGACGCCGGACTCCCAGGAGATCCAGTCATACTCGCTCCCGGCGAAGGTCACCCAGAGCATCGGAATGGCGGCCGATACGGAGACCAGGATGGCGCCGAGGTAGTCGATGCTGAGGTTGGCACGCTTGATGGTCGGCAGATGGAGCTTGAGTTGAAGCAGGATCAACGCGACGACGGCCAAGGGGACGCTGACGAAGAAGGTCCAGCGCCAGTTCAGGGAATCGGTGATGACCCCACCGATCAGCGGCCCGGACACCGTGGCCACGGCCATGACGGCACCCATGTAGCCGGCGTAGCGTCCACGTTCACGAGGGGCAATGATGGAGGCCATGATCGACTGCACCAGCGCCATGAGCCCGCCCATGGCCACGCCCTGGACCGCGCGAGCGGTCATCATCAAGGTGATGGTCGTGGAGAGTCCGGCGGCGATGGAGCCTGCCACGAACATGATGATCGCGATCTGCGCCAGGGTCTTTTTGTTGAAGAGGTCCGAGAGTTTGCCCCAGATCGGGGTGGCGATTGTCATCGCCAGCAGGCTGGCGGTGATGACCCAGGTGTACTGACGCTGGGTGCCGTCCAAATCGGCCATGATGGTGGGCAGTGCTGTGGACACGATGGTGGTGGAGATCATCGCGGTGAAAAGTGCGGCGAGCAGACCGGTCATCACCTGGAGGATTTCGCGATGCGAATACTCCCGTGGTTCTTCGGTGTTGATTGCTGCGGTGGTGGAGGTGGAGGACGTCATCCCATCAACTCGCTTCCGGTGTCGGAGGTGGTTAGCTTGTCGGCCCCGTGGGGTCCATGAAGTTCGGGGTCCCTGGTGATTTCTTCCAGGTGCAGGTTCAGGCGTTGCAGGAGGTTGATGGCCTGTTCGGCGTCCTCCGTGGACCAGTCGGTCAGGGAGGCGGCGAACCGGCGTACGGCGTGCGTTTCACTGTCGGTGAGCTTCGTTCGCCCGTGGTCGGTGATGGAGATGAGCTGGGCCCGGGCGTCCTCGGGATCGGGGCGGCGCCCGACCAGTCCGTCGGCTTCCAGACAGTCCACGGCCCGCGAGGCCACGGGTGCCGAGACGAAAAGCTGGGACGCCAGCTCACCCAAACGGGCGTCACGGTGGCGCAGATGCTGCAGGAATCCGAACCTGGTCCCCGTGAAGCTCTGGTCCTTATTGCGTTGGCCGGCCAGGCGGAAAGTCCGACTGGTCTGCACCATTTCCGAGAGGATCTTGCCGGCTTCTTGGTCATTGATCACTATTGGCTCCTTGCGTTGCTACCGGACCACGATAACTTACTTGTTTAGGGTAAGCAAACAAGTTGCCGCGTCGGAAAATGCTGGCACAAAGCCCTGGAAGGGAGGGCCCCGGCTACTTCCCGAAGCCGCGCAGACGCAGGCTGTTCAGGACCACCAGCACCGAGCTGGCCGCCATGGCACCGCCGGCGATCATGGGGTTGAGCAGCCCCAGGGCGGCGACCGGGATGCCGATCGTGTTGTAGAGGAACGCCCAGAACAGGTTCGTCCTGATGATGCCCAGCGTTCTGCGGGAGAGCTCGATCGCCTGCGGGATCTGGGCCAGGTCGTTGCCCATCACGGTGATGTCCGCCGCTTCGATGGCCACGTCGGTTCCCGAGCCCATGGCCAGTCCCAGGTCCGCCCGGGCCAGGGCCGGGGCGTCGTTGACGCCGTCGCCGACCATCGCCACCACGGCGCCGGTGGCCTGCATTTCGGCCACCTTGTCGACCTTGCCCGCCGGCAGGACCCCGGCGAAGACGTCGGCCGGGTCGATGCCGACCGAGGCGGCCACCTGGGCGGCCACCTCCTGGTTGTCCCCGGTCAGCAGCATCGGACGCAAGCCGAGGGAGCGCAGGCGTTTGATCGCTGCCGGGGAGGATTCGCGGACGGTGTCGCGCAGCCCGATCACTCCGATGGCGGAGCTGTCCACGGCCACCAGCACCGCCGTCGTGCCTTGTTTCCGGGCCGAGGACAGGGCGGTGAGCGAGGCGGCGTCGGGCGCGGTCCCGTTGTCCTCCAACCACGCGGGTGAACCCACGATCACGACGGAGGAACCCACGGTGGCGCGGACTCCGCCTCCGGGGGAGGAGGTGAAGGCGGAAATGGTACCGGTGGCGCGGCCGGCCGCGGTGATGGCCTGGGCGATCGGATGCTCGGACCCGGATTCGGCGGCCCCGGCGAAGGCGAGGATGGTTTCCCGGTCGACGTCGGCGGTGGCGATCACGTCGGCCAAGGCCAGCCGGCCTTCGGTGACGGTTCCCGTCTTGTCCAGCAGGACGGTATCGACCCGGCGGGTGTCCTCCAGGACCTGGGGCCCGCGGATGAGGATGCCCAGCTGTGCACCCCGTCCGGTACCCACGAGCAGGCCGATGGGGGTGGCCAGACCCAGGGCGCAGGGGCAGGCGATGACCAGGACGGATACCGCCGCGGTGAAGGCCGACTGGAGGTCCCCGGACAGGGCGAACCACAGGATGAACGTGACCACGGCGATGGCCAGCACGATCGGGACGAATACCGCCGAGATCCGGTCGGCCAGCCGGGCGATCGGCGCCTTGCCGGTCTGGGCATCGGAGACCATCCGGCCCATCTGGGCCAGCGTCGTCTCCGCGCCGACCCGGGTGGCCCGGACCAGCAGCCGGCCCGAGGTGTTGATGGTGGCGCCGGTGACGGTGTCCTCGGGGCCGACGTCGGTGGGGGCGGATTCACCGGTGATCAGCGAGGTGTCGATGGCCGATTCCCCCTCGAGGATGTAGCCGTCGGTGGCGATCTTCTCCCCGGGGCGCACGACGATCTCATCGCCGGGAACCAGATCCGAGGCGGGGATGCGCACTTCGG
Organism: Arthrobacter sp. AOP36-F1-5; assembly: GCF_058137995.1. Classification (NCBI taxonomy): domain Bacteria; kingdom Bacillati; phylum Actinomycetota; class Actinomycetes; order Micrococcales; family Micrococcaceae; genus Arthrobacter; species Arthrobacter sp. AOP36-F1-5. The sequence goes on along the minus strand of NZ_CM176892.1, from coordinate 3,336,411 downwards.
CACCGTCGCGCAGCACGGTGGCGTCCTTGGCGCCCAGGCTCAGCAACGACTGCAGGGCATCGCCCGCGGTGGTCTTGGCGCGGGCCTCGAGCCACCGGCCCAGCAGTAGGAAGGTGGCCACGACGCCGGCCGTTTCGAAGTAGAGCTGGTGGTCGGACATGCCCATCCCGGTCTCGGCGGTCATGGCCGGGTCCAGGAGCAGCTGCCACAGGGAGAAGAGATAGGCGGCCAGCACGCCGATGGAGACCAGGGTGTCCATGGTGGAGGAGAAGTGCCGGGCGCTGACCGCCGCGGCCCGGTGGAACGGCCAGGCCGACCACCAGGTCACCGGGGTCGCCAAGACCAGGGCCACCCAGCCCCAATGGGGGAACTGCAGGGCGGGGACCATGGAGATCAGGAACAGCGGAATGGTGAAGATCGCCCCGCCGATCAGCCGCGGACGCAGGTCCTCGGCGCTTCCGCCGTGGTTCAGGTGATCGGGGCCTTCGCCGGGGTCGCCCGGGTGGTCCTGCGCATCGGACTCGGGGTGGTGGTGTGGATCCTGCCTGACCGAGGCGCCGTAGCCGGCGGCCTCGACCGCTGTGAGCAGGTCCGCGTCGCTGACCGAGGCCGGGGCGGTGACCCGCGCTGATTCCAGCGGCAGGTTCACGCTGGCTTCCACGCCCTCGATCTTGCCCAGCTTGCGCTCGATCCGTGAGACGCATGAGGCGCAACTCATCCCCTGGATGTCCAGGTCCAGGACCCGGGCTTCAGCGGTGGTGCGGTCGACGTGCTGTTCCATGGTGATGCTCCTGGCGGGGACGACTTAGGTGTTCGTGGGGACGAGGGCGTAGCCGGCCTCGGTGACGGCCTCCTGGAGGCTCGCTTCACCGAGCGGCCCGGTGGACTCGATGCGTGCGGTGGAGACTCCTCCGGCGACGAGATCGACCTCGACGCCGGTGATGCCCTCGATCTCCGAGAGTTCCTCGGTGACGGAGGCGACGCAGTGGGTGCAGGTCATGCCCGTGATGCTGATGGTGGTGCTCACTTATGCTCCTGTTCGGGGGTCAGCGGAGGAGGCGGCCGATAGCGGCCGAGGCCTCGCGGACCTTGTCGTTGACGATTTCCGGGTCACCGGTCTCCAGCGAATCCTGGGCGGCCCCGACGACGCAATGGCCGATGTGCTCCTCGACCAGGCCGAGGCTGACCTTGTGCAGTGCCGCGTTGATCGCCGAGATCTGGGTGAGGATATCGATGCAGTACTTTTCTTCGTCCACCATCCGTGCGATCCCGCGGACCTGCCCTTCGACGCGGCCCAGCCGCTTGAGCAGGGCCTGTTTATCGGCGGTGTAGCCGTGCTCGCGATGTTCGTCTGCTGGCTGGCCAGCGGTCGGCAAGGTGGTGTCCATGACGCCAATTTATACCCCCCTAGGGTATCTGGTCAAGTACCCCATAGGGGTATGGGGACCCGGGGTGACGGCGGTGCATGGACGCCGGGGTGTCCAGGATCGCGGTGCCGCGTCGTGCGGAGTGGGACCGCAAACGAGCCGCCAGGCATTGCTATGCTGACCTGCGTGACATCCACCCAGCTTTCGGTCCGCCAGATTCCCGCAGCCGACCACCTCGCGCACCTTGCTTCATTTCCAGAGACCAGCTTCATGCAGCTCCCGGCCTGGGCCGGGGTCAAGAGCGAATGGCGCGCCGAGTACCTCGGCTGGTTTGATCCACAGGGCGCCCTGCGGGCGTCGGTGCAGGTGCTGCACCGCCCGGTCCCGGTCCTGAAGTACACCTTGGCCTACCTGCCCGAGGGGCCCGTTGCCGATTGGTCCGTACTGGATCCGACGGATATCACCACGCCGATGCTGGCCCATTTCAAGGCCAGCCGGGTGTTCCTGGTCCGCATGGGCCCGCCGGTGATCACCCGGAGCTGGGGGACGGCCGCCGTCCGGAAGGCCCTCGCAGCCGGCGGATATTCATTGGTGACCGAGCTCGAACCTCTGCAGGTCGATGACCGGGCCGCCGCGCTCGCCGAGCAGTTGCGCGGACTGGGCTGGACCAAGCAGGAGGTCAGCGAGGACTTCACCGCCGGACAGCCCGAGTTCTCGGGACGGATCCCGTTGATCTCAGCCGACGGCCAGGCGCTGGACCTCGACGGGGTGCTGGCCCAGATGAACCAGAACTCCCGGCGGCAGGCCCGCAAGGCGGCCGCCGGTCCGCTGGAGATCCAGGTCGGGGGGATCGCCGACATCGAACGGTTCCACGCGTTGTCCCAGGAAACGGCCGAACGTGATGGTTTCACCGGGCGTCCGGCGAGCTACTTCACCACCATGATGAAGGCCCTGAACGCCCACGCGCCAGGCACCTTCACGGTCTACTTCGCCGTCCACGAGGGGCGGGACCTGGCTGCGGCCATCCGAGTCCGCACCGGACAGGGTGCCTGGTACACCTATGGGGCCTCCTCGAGCGCGGAGCGCAAACTCTATGCCCCCAAGGCGCTGATCCACCGCATGATCACCGATTCGCTGGCGGAAGGATGCACGTTCCTGGACCTCGGCGGGGTCTCTGCGACGCTGGACAACGAACACCACCTGGCCGGCCTGACGCAGTTCAAGACCACCCTGGGCTGTGATGTGGTGCAGACGCTGGGGGAGTGGGACTACCCGCTGAACAAGGCAGTGGCCGCGGCGTTCAATCTTTATATGCGCCTGCGCGACCGGGGCTGAGCCTCCGCCGCTGCCGAGGGGGTACCGCCCGCCGGAGTTCGGGCATATGGTGGCGCCATAGCGACCGAGACCTGGAGGCAGCAATGGGCGATTACCGTGCATACACCGATGCGGAGAAGGCCGCCTACGTGGCTCCGGCCTGTGATTCCTGCGGCCAGCATCGACATGTCGTCTGGGAGGACACCGGATCGGCCGAGGCGCACTGGATCCGCAGGGATGCGGGGTGCTCCAACGAGGCCTGCACCGCCTGAGCTACCCGCTCCGGGCAGCGGCTCCACCGTTCGCGGACGGTGGAATTCCTTCCGGCGGTGATCAGCCGTCGCATTCCTTGCAGATCATCATGCCGTCCTTCTCGCGGGACAGCTGAGACCGGTAGCGAACTAGGAAGCACTCACCACAGGTGAACTCGTCCTGGGCCTGTGGACGCACCTGGACGACGAGCTCCTCGTCGATGATGGCTCCGGGCAGTTCGTCGCCATCAAGGGGCTCTTCCTCGTCCAGCTCCTCGACCGCGGTCTTCTTGTTGGGCGCGTCAATCTGCTTGACCTGCTTGAGGGTTTCCTCGTCACGTTCGGCAACGTCGGGACGGACCTCATCGTATTCAACAGCCATGTGTTTCTCCTGAGCATTCAACGGATCGAAAGCGACATGGTAGGCGACGGGAAGTGGCCGACACAAGCCGGGTTTCATGGGCAGGGGTCTCGGCGGGGACGTGGGTGGTCCCCCCGGGTCCTGCCGCCGGCGGCCTGCGGTGCAGGCTGCCGGCGGCAGGATCAGACGCCTGCCGGTTCCGGGACCTTTTCGGACTCCTCGGGCGTCGCCTCGAACAGGGGGCGACGACGAATGGTCAGGGTGACGGCACCGGCGGCCACGGCGGCCAGCGCGCCGATCAGGAAGCACAGGCTGAAGGCGTCCTGCGTGGGGACCGGGGTGGTCCCCGGGGACAGCGTGACCGAATTGCTGGTCAGGACGATGGCCATCACCGCGGCGGCGCTGGTGGTGCCGATGGAGCGCATCAGGGCATTGACGCCCACCCCGGATCCGGCCTCGGCGGCCGGCAGGTTGTCCATGACGAGCATCGGCATCGCCGCGTAACCGATGCCGATGCCGGCGCAGGCGATGCAGGAGGCGAGCATGAGCTGCCAGGGGGCGTCGGTGAGCAGGAACGCGAAGCCGTAGCCGGCGGCCATGACGAAGGCCCCCAGGGCCAGCGTCGTGCGCCCGCCGAACCGCGTCATCAACCCGGCCGAGATCGGTGAGAACAGCAGCATCATCAGTCCGCCCGGTGCCATCCAGAGGCCCGCTTCCAGGACGCTCTGGCCCAGGCCGAAGCCGGTGGAGGAGGGCATCTCGAGCAGCTGCGGGATCACGATGGACTGGGCCATCATGCCGAAGCCCATCAGGACCGCGGCGATGTTCGTGAGCAGGACCGGGCGGCGGGCCGTGGAGCGTAGATCCACCAGCGGTTCGTCATGCCGGAGTTCGTAGACCCCCCCACAACGCCAGCACCAGCAGGCCGCCGACGATCGCGCCGAGGGTTCCGATGGAGAGCCAGCCCCAGTCGTTGCCCTTCGAGACGCCGACCAGGATGCCGACGATGCCTGCCGCCAGACCCAGGGCGCCGATGGCGTCGAAGGTGGCGGGGTGCTGGATGGCCCGGTGGGGCAACGCCGTGGCGGAGAGCACGGTGACCACGAGGCCCAGTCCGGCCGTCAGCCAGAAGAGGGCGTGCCAGTTGTATTCCTGCGAGATCCACGCGGCCAGGGGCAGGCCGAGGGCGCCCCCGACGCCCAGGGTCGCGCTGATCCCGGCCACCGCGGCATTCCTCATCCGGGGAGCCGAGAGTTCGCGGGCGAAGCTGATGGCCACCGGGATGTATCCCATGGCCAGTCCCTGCAGGACCCGGCCGATGACCACGAGGATGAAGGCGTTGGAAACGGCGGCCACGAGCGAGCCGAGCAGCAAGGTGAGCGCGGAGACCACCAGAACGGGTTTCCTGCCCTTGATGTCGGCCAGGCGGCCGGCCACCGGCATGGCGACGGCCCCGCCCAGGAGCGTGGCGGTGACGACCCAGGCGGCGTTGCTCCCGGAGGTGTCCAGCAAGGCGGGCAGGTCCGGCTGGATCGGGATGACCAGCGACTGTGTGAGGGCCGCACAGAGGCTTGAGAAGCCGAGCACGACGACCGCCAGCAGGGGATGCCGGGCCATGCCCGAGGATTCTTCCTGGGGGGTGTTGACGGTGGACGTTGATTCTTCCATGTACTTCTTTCGTTGCGTGGGCCCGACCCCACCTGGGTGTGTAAGTTACATAAGCTAAGATATGTAGAATACACATGTTGGAAGAGGTGTACCTAATCGACACGATGCGGAGATGAGAATGGGTGACCGGTGGCCACTGCCCGAGGCGGGCGGCGTATCGCGGGCCCGACTGCTGGCCAGTTATCTCGCGAGCCTTGATCTGCAACGCCGGGCCCTGGAGGCCCAGCTGCATTTGAGCACCTCCGAATTGCGCATCCTGTGGCTGTTTTCCGACGGCCGGCATCGGACCCTGCGTGAGATTGCCGACAGCCTCCGGCTGGAGCAATCCACCGTGAACCGTCAGGTCAACGCGGCGCATGCCGCTGGACTGCTGGGACGTTCACGCCCGGAAGGAGGGAACGCCTACGTCTTCTTCTCGGCCCCCGCGGGAGTGGCGGCCTTCGAGGAGGACCTGGTCACGAGCCTGGGCGCCTACGAAACAGCACTGCAGCAGCTGGGACCCGACGATGCCGCCACCTTCCTGCAGACCTTGCGTCGGTTTCTCGACGTGTACCCCGAGGCGCCCGAGGACCCCGACGGGGGTTCCACGCCGTAGAGTCCCCTCGGCATCCGCGCCGCTAGACAAGGTCGGGGACGTGAACCTAGACTGTGTGTCATGGGCCACATCCGTGGTTCTGGTCCCCGGTGCCCGTGGCGAGTGCGGACCGCCGCGCACCTTCACAGTCAGGGTGGTATTGCCTCATGGCCTGGACGTCACCGGCATCGCCGGGATGGCAACGCTCCGCGGAGCGCGCCCACGCCCGGTTGTCCTCGGGGCAACCCCTGCCCGCGGGGGTGCAGGACCCCGGGTTCCCCCGGCTGCGTCCGGTCGTCCATGACTCATGGATCCGTTCGTTGGGTTTCCACGACGACCCCTCCGGGGCCGCCGCCCGCCACGGGTTGAGCGATCCTCAGCTCGCCGATGTCCGACGCAGCCACCCGCTGGTCTCGCTCATGCCCGTCTTCGACCGCCTGCTGGTCCAGCCGGCGAAGGACACGGGACTGCTCGTCGCCGTGGGGGACGACGCCGGGCACCTCCTCTGGGTCGAAGGCGACACCTCGGTGCGCAACGCCGCCGAACGGATGGACTTCGTCCCCGGAGCCGATTGGTCCGAACGCTCCGTCGGGACCTCGGCCCCCGGCACGGCCCTGGTCACCGGGACCGGCGTGCAGGTCAGCGGGGCGGAGCACTTCAGCCCGGAGGCGCACCGCTGGAGCTGCTCCGCGGTCCCCATCCATTGCCCGGTGACCGGCCGACTGCTCGGCGTGGTCGATCTGACGGGCCACGACGACGCGGTGGCCAGCCACTCGTTGACGCTGCTGCGGGCGGCGGTCGCCGCCGCCGAAGCGCAGTTGCACGTCGACGCCCTCCAGGCCGCCGCCCGCGGTCATCAACTCGTGCTGCCGTCCCCGCGGGCCTCCTCGCCCGCGACCCGGCTGCAGGTCCTGGGCTCCGCGGCCGGAACCCTCGATGGTGCGGCACCAGCCAGGGTGCTGGGCGGTCGCCACGCCGAAATCCTGACCCTGCTGGGCTGGAACCGCGGTGGGCTGGGTGCCTCCGAACTCGCCGACCTGCTGTTCGGGGACGTCGGACAACTAGTCAGTGTCCGGGCCGAAATGGCCCGACTGCGCAAGGCGTTGGGACCCGAGGCGGGACGGATCGGGTTGGAGTCGCGTCCCTACCGCATCGGCCCCGCCGTCACGGTCGATGCCCGGGACGTCCTGCGCCATCTCGGGGCGGGGCGCCATCGGCAGGCCCTGGCGGCCTACACCGGTCCGGTCCTGCCCCGCTCCGAGGCGCCCGGGATCATCGACATCCGCGGCGAGGTGGCCGGCGCCCTGCGCGAGTCGATGCTCAATGATGCCGATCCCGACACGTTGCTCGACTACCTCGAATTGCCGGAGGCCGGCACCGACGTCGAGGGCCTGCGCACCGCCCTGCAGGTCCTTCCCGCGCGCTCACCGCACCGATCGGTCGTGGTGGCCCGGCTGCAGCGGCTGGACGCGGAACTGGCCTGACCTTCGGCCGTGGCCGGTCGGCGATGCAACGTCGATGCAACCCCTGACCACGTACCGTGATCCACATCACGCGGAATCCGCCATCGCGGCTCCGGGCCGCTCGGCCCGGCAATGCCAGCGGTGGCCAACAAAGGAGTTGTCATGACCGTTTACGCCACCCCCGGAACCGATGGGGCACTACTGGATTTCAAGCCGCGCTACGAGCACTACATCGGCGGTGAATGGAAGGCCCCCGTGAAGGGCGAATACTTCGAGAACATCACCCCCATCACCGGCAAGGTCTTCTGCGAGGTCGGCCGCGGCACGTCCGAGGACATCGAGGCGGCCATCGATGCCGCCGAAGGCGCGGCACCGGCCTGGGGCAGGACCAGTGCCGCCGAGCGGGCGGGCGTACTGAACCGGATCGCCGACCGCATCGAGGAGAACCTCGAGATGCTTGCCGTCGCCGAGACCTGGGACAACGGCAAGGCCATCCGCGAGTGCCTTAATGCTGATCTGCCGTTGGCAGCCGACCACTACCGCTACTACGCTGGGGCCATCCGCGCGCAGGAGGGGCGGCTCTCGCAAATCGACGAGAACACCGTCGCCTACCACTTCAACGAGCCGCTCGGCGTGGTCGGACAGATCATTCCCTGGAACTTCCCGATCCTGATGGCTACCTGGAAACTGGCACCCGCGTTGGCCGCGGGCAACGCAGTCGTCCTCAAGCCCGCCGAGCAGACCCCGGTGTCGATTCTGGTGTTGATGGAGCTGATCGGGGACCTGCTTCCACCGGGAGTGCTCAATGTGGTCAACGGATTCGGCACCGAGGCCGGCAAGCCACTGGCGTCGAATAAGCGCATCCGCAAGATCGCGTTCACCGGTGAGACCACCACCGGCCGGCTGATCATGCAGTACGCCTCGCAGAACCTCATTCCCGTCACCCTTGAGCTGGGGGGAAAGAGCCCGAATATCTTCTTCGAGGACATTGCCGCGCAGAACGACGCGTTCTACGACAAGGCACAGGAAGGGTTCACCATGTTCGCGCTGAACCAGGGCGAGGTCTGCACCTGCCCCTCCCGCGCCCTGGTGCAGGACTCGATCTACGACCGGTTCATGGGCGACGTCACCGCACGGACAGAAGCCATCAAGCAGGGACACCCGCTGGATACGGACACGATGATGGGCGCCCAGGTCTCTAACGACCAGATGGAGAAGATCTTGTCCTACATCGACATCGGCAAGCAGGAAGGCGCCCAGATCCTCACCGGTGGAGGCCGTGCCGACCTCGGAGGCGAACTCTCCGGAGGCTACTACGTCCAACCGACGATCTTCGCCGGGGACAACTCGATGCGGATCTTCCAGGAGGAGATCTTCGGGCCAGTCGTCTCCGTGGCCCGTTTTAGTGGCTATGACGATGCGCTGAAGACCGCCAACGACACCCTCTATGGTCTCGGTGCCGGGGTGTGGACCCGCGACGGAGCCACCGGCTACCGTGCGGGGCGCGAGATCCAGGCCGGCCGGGTCTGGGTGAACAACTACCACGCCTACCCGGCCCACGCGGCGTTCGGTGGCTATAAGTCCTCGGGCATCGGGCGCGAGAACCACCTGATGATGCTGGACCACTACCAGCAGACCAAGAACCTGCTGGTCTCCTACGCGCAGGAAAAGCAGGGGTTCTTCTAAACCATTTATTGCCCCAACCGCAGTCCACGGGTTCCGGCACCGACGCCGGAACCCGCGAACCCCGAACCCCGAAAGAGCAGGAAACACCATGAGTACCATGAATGCAGCCATCGTCCACGAGTTCGGCAACGACATCGACATCACCACCGCCGAGGTCCCGGAGCCGGGCCCCGGCCAGGCATTGGTGAAGCTGATCGCCTCCGGCGTCTGTCACACCGACCTTCACGCGCTCGGTGGCGACTGGCCGGTCCAACCCAAGCTTCCGCTCATCCCGGGACACGAGGGTGTCGGCTATGTCGAGAAGATCGGCGAAGGCGTCACCGAGGTGAAGGTCGGCGACATGGTCGGCAACGCCTGGCTCGCCAACGCTTGCGGGAACTGCGAGTTCTGCCGCACTGGCTGGGAGACGCTCTGCGAATCCCAGACCAACGGTGGATACTCCGTCGACGGATCGTTCGGCGAGTACATGTTGGTTGAGGCCAAGTTCGCCACCCATATCCCGGAAGGCTCCGATCCGCACGAGATCGCCCCGGTCCTCTGCGCGGGGGTCACGGTCTACAAGGGGCTCAAGCGCTCCGAGGTCAAGCCCGGTCAGTGGGTGGTCATCTCAGGGATCGGCGGTCTCGGGCATATCGCCGTGCAGTATGCGGTTGCCATGGGCATGCGGGTCGCCGCGGTCGACGTCGCCGAGGAGAAGCTGGCCCTGGCGCGCAGCCATGGCGCCGAAGTGACGGTCAACGCCTTCGCCGCCGATCCGGTCGAAGCCATCCAGGAAGCCACCGGTGGTGCCCACGGAGTGCTGGTCACGGCCGTGCATCCGGACGCGTTCGGTCAAGCCATCGGCATGACCCGGCGCGGCGGCACGATCGTCTTCAACGGACTGCCACCGGGAGATTTCCCCGCCCCCATCTTCGACATTGTGCTCAAGGGCCTGACCATCCGGGGGTCCATCGTTGGCACCCGTCAGGACATGATAGAAGCCTTGGAGTTCTATGCGGCGGGCAAGATCAAGCCCACCTTCCACACTCGCCCGCTCGAGGACGTGAACGCGGTCTTCGACGAAATGCGCCACGCCAAGATCGATGGCCGAGTGGTCATCGACTACACGGGGACCACCGTCTAAACGGTTTCCGGGAAGGAACACTGCCGTCATGCCCCCGGTCCGGAGCCGCAATCCAGCGGTTCCGGACCGGGGTCACGGCCCCTGAGGAGAAGGAGAACGCCGTGGATACCGTGCTCGACGCCCGCCCCGACATAGAAGGTGAGGACTTCACCCGCGTCCGGCTCACCGCCGACGCCCAGGTGCTGCTGCGCAGCCTCTGGGCCCGCCATGGGCCGCTGATGTTCCACCAGTCGGGTGGATGCTGTGATGGTTCATCGCCGATGTGCTTCCCGGAAGGGGACTTCATCACCGGCGACGCCGATATCCGCTTGGGTGTCTTCGGACTGAAGGACGACGACGGCACCCCGCTGGGTGATATTGATTTCTGGATGTCGAAGGAACAGTTCGCATACTGGAAACACACCCTGCTCACCGTCGATGTCGTTGATGGAAGGGGCGGGGGCTTCTCTCTCGAGGCTCCGGAAGGCAAGCGTTTCCTGATCCGCAGCGAACTCATCGACGGCTGAGGCCCGACCTTGCAAGCCGGTGGCCGACCCGTGGCGCAGGGAGCCTGGGACCATCGGCCACCCGGTACCCGCGCTCCTTGGCGAGGACAGATCACTCGGGACAGGGAAGTCCCCGGCGGGTGGCCGGCAGGCCACAATCGCGAGATGTTTCGTCAGGCTGGTGTTCCTGCTGAGACAACCCGGCCAGTATTCTCACCTCTTCCAGTCGCCTGGGCTGGAACCAATTTCCTTGCCTCACTTACCGTCAGACCGGATCCGACGGCTGGTATACGAAGCTGCCGCCATCAACAAACTAAGGAGTTCCCATGACTTTCCCTCCCATCGCCCACGTCGCGTTGACCGTGACAGACCTGGACCGCAGCTCGGCCTGGTACGAACGGCTCCTGGGTGTTTCGCCCGTGTTGGATGAGGACGCTGGCGGTTTCTGGCACAAGGTCTATCCGTTGGACGGCGGAATGCTGCTGGGGCTGCACTTCCACCCGGTGACGGACTCCAACGACCGGTTCGACGCCCGACGAGCGGGGATGGACCATGTCGGTTTCGGATGCGCCGACTATCAAGAACTCGTGCGCTGGCGGGATCAGCTGGACACCTGGGGAATCGAGCACGGCGAAATCGTCGAAGCCCACTATGGTTCGGGGCTTTCGTTTGCGGATCCCGACGGAAACGCGCTCGAGTTCTTCGCACCCGCTTCCTGATCCGCAGCGAACTCATCGGCCACTGAGGCGACCCGGCGCGTCCTCCCCGCGGGGGCAACCATGACAGAATCGAGGTGAACACCCCCCCGCCCCGTGGTAGCCGTCAGGAGGCCCCCGACCGATGAAGGACCAGGGAACGCCCGGCGCTGCCCGGCGCCAACTGGACATCGAATCCCGGTCGATCTGGGCCGGTGTCGTCGCGGGGATCCTGGCTGTCATCGTCGGTGCCATCGAGTTTCGTGGATACCGGCCACCCTTGGCCGGGGACGGGTCGGTGGCGATCTATGCCTCGGTGGTCTCCGGGGTGATGGCCGGTGCCGGATTCGTGGCCGGATACGTCCAGAACATCCGTACCGTCCATCTGTGGCTCGGTGCGCGTCCGGTCATCCGGCAGATCCTCGACGTCGCAGCCCTGCTGGTGGTGCACGCCTCGATCGCGACGATGTCCGCCTTGGTGCTTTTCCGACTCTTCCAGCAGGCATTCTCGGGCCTGACCGTGGATCCGGTGGCCGGAACGGTGATGTTGGCTGTTTCAGCTGGTGTCGCTGGCTACTTCGGATATATCTCCGGGGCGCGTATCACCGCCATCGCCCTGTCGGTGATGCTGGCGGTCTTCATGTCCTCCGGGATGCTGGTGAGCATGCTGTATGCGGAGAACCCGCTGTGGTGGCACTCCATGTTCAGCGAGCTGGGCACCGGGCAAGCCGGATTGACGTCCTTCTGGACGTTCAACACCACCATCACGACCTCAGGGATCATCCTGACCACTCTCTCCGCGTTCATCACGCGTGACCTGAAGCAATGGGCCGACGTCGTCGCCGCCGCCAAACGCCACGACGAATCGGGTGCCCGGCGCTGGCACCGGACCCTGGGCGTTCAACGGCTCATGCGCCCCCGCCCCGGGGTGGTGCGTACCTGCCTGGTTGCCGGCGGGGTGTGCATGGTCGGCATCGGACTGTTCCCCGTCAATACATTCGAGCCGGTGCATACATTCTTTGTGCGGGTCCTCGCGGTGTTCCTGCTGGTGTTGCTGGCCGGGGTTCCGCTGTGGCTACCGGGGTTCCCCAAGGCCTTCTTTCTGCTCACCTATCTGGCGGTCGGCGCGCTCGTGGCGGCAGCGGCCCTGTGGCGTCCGCTGCAGTACTACAACCTCACGGCTCTCGAGCTCGCAGCGGCCGGAATCGTGTTCGCCTGGCTCGTGGTTTTCATCCGCAATACCACCGCCGTGGTGGCCTCTGCCGGCGTCGAGCCCGCGGTCCCCGGTCTGCCCGCAGGCCCCCTGGAGGACGAAAAACCCCGCAACGACGGCTCCGGTCATATAACGAAGAGGTAACGATAGCTAGCGGGTCAAAACAACACGGGGCGCTCGGCGGCATCCCTTGGCAGCTTTGGGATGCCTCCGAATGGGGTCGGTGCGGCGAAAGTGTCCTCTCGGGCAGAATCCGTGTCAAATCGCCACACCCCGGCTTGATCGAAATCCTGAGCGCGTTAGGTTTGTAGGGATGGAAAATGAACTCGCAAACACACAGTCCGAGGCTACATTTCGCCACCCAGCCACCGAGGACGGAGCAGCCATGTGGAACATGGCCAAGGATTCCGAAGTGCTGGACTTGAACTCTTCCTACTACTACCTGCTCTGGTGCCGTGACTTCGCGCAGAGCTCGCTGATGGCCGTCATCGACGACCAGCCAGCCGGCTTCGTCATCGGCTACATGCGCCCCGACGAGCCCGGAACCCTGCTGATCTGGCAGGTCGCCGTCGGCGCCGGCTTCCAGAAGCGCGGCCTGGCCGCCAAGATGCTCGACGAGCTGGCCGAGCGCACCCATGCCGATCGTCTGGAAACGACGATCACGGCCGATAACGGCGCGTCGAACCACCTGTTCCAGCGCTTCGCCGAACGCCATGAGGCCGAATGCGAGCGTGAGCCGCTGTTCACCCCAGGCATGTACCCGGATGGCCATGACACCGAGTACCTGTACCGCATCGCCCCGCTGGGACTCGATGCCGATCTGCGCACGCTGAACCTGGCGTCCAGCAACTCCAAGGGCTGATCCCCCACCACGACTTCCGGCGCCCCGGGCTCCACCGTGATGCCCTGCGCCCTCCTGAAGCCTGTCATCGACCTATGAAAGGGAATGACCATGACTGACATCTTTGAAATCCGCGAATCAGAGGTTCGCACCTACAGCCGCAGCTGGCCGGCAGTGTTCGCGACCGCTTCCGGCGCCACGCAGACCGCCGAAGACGGCACGGAATACCTGGACTTCTTCGCCGGGGCCGGTGCCCTGAACTACGGGCACAACAACCCCGCCCTGACCCAGCCGCTCGTGGAGTACCTGACCAGCGGCGGCGTCGTGCACTCGCTGGACATGATGACCCCGGCCAAACGGGACTTCCTGCAGACCTTCCAGGACCTCATCCTCGAGCCGCGCAAGCTCGACTACAAGGTGATGTTCCCCGGCCCGACGGGTACCAACACCGTCGAAGCCGCGCTGAAGCTGGCCCGCAAGGTGACCGGACGGCAGAACGTCCTGTCCTTCACCAACGCGTTCCACGGCATGACGCTGGGCGCCCTGTCGGTGACCGGCAACTCGATGAAGCGCGCCGGGGCCGGCGTCCCGCTGGCCAACAGCTCGCGGATCCCCTTCGACGGCTACCTCGAAGGCGAACAGGCCGACTTCGTCTGGCTCGAGCACCTGCTCGAAGACAGCAGCTCGGGCGTCGACAAGCCCGCCGCCGTCATCGTGGAGACCGTCCAGGGCGAAGGTGGCCTGCGCGCCGCCCGCGCCGAATGGCTGCGCAGCCTCGCCGCGCTGCTCAAGCGCCACGACGTCCTGCTGATCGTCGACGACGTCCAGGCCGGTTGCGGCCGTACGGGCACGTTCTTCAGCTTCGAGGAAGCCGGCATCGAGCCGGACATCGTGTGCATCTCCAAGTCGATCTCCGGCTACGGCATGCCCATGGCGCTGACCTTGTTCAAGCGCGAACTCGACATCTGGGGCCCGGGCGAGCACAACGGCACCTTCCGTGGCAACAACCCGGCCTTCGTCACCGCGACCGCCGCACTGAAGAAGTACTGGGCCACCGGCGACTTCCAGAACGAGCTCGCCGGCACCGTCACCGCACTGCGTGATGGCCTGGCCGAGATCGTCGCCCTGGTCGACGGCGCGGAACTGCGCGGCCGTGGCCTGCTCTCCGGCGTCGTCTTCCCGGACCACTCCATCGCCACGAAGGTCGCCGCCGAATCCTTCGCCAACGGCCTCCTCGTGGAGACCTCCGGCTCGGAGGACGAGGTCCTGAAGATCATGCCGCCGCTGACCATCACCGCCGAAGAGCTGCAGCGCGGGCTGACCGTGCTCGGCAACGCCGTGCGCACCGTGACCGGACAGCCGGCCCTGGCCTCGGCCTAGGCTCCGCAGCACCCCGATAACCACCCCGACTTTTCCCCAACTTCCCCAGGAGGACACCAGATGAAGGTAATCAACCGCGATGACCTGAACGAAACCGAGCGCGACATCAAGTCGGAGACCTGGCGCAGCCGCCGCATGGTGCTGGCCCGCGAAGGAGTCGGCTTCTCCTTCCACGACACCGTGATCTACGCCGGAACCACCTCGACGTTCCACTACGCCAACCACATCGAAGCCGTGTACTGCGTGCAGGGCGAGGGAACGCTGACCAACGAAGTGACCGGCGAGGTCCACGACCTGGCCGACGGCACCATGTACCTGCTGGATGGCCACGAGAAGCACACCGTGCGTGCCACCACCGAGCTGCGCATGGCCTGCGTCTTCAACCCGCCGGTGACCGGCCGCGAAGTCCACGACGAGAACGGCGTCTACCCGCTGGTCGTCGAGGATCCAGCCGAGGGCTAGGTCCCGACGGATTTCCGCGAAGCGCGGTACACACTTCGGTGTGTGCCGCGCTTTTGCGTGTCCGGGACCGGCCCCACGGCAGCTCGCTGCGATACCCGGTCGGCCGGCTACGGAACCTCCCACGGTTCGATCGGGCCGGGAATCGTTGAGAAAAGGCGATGCGTCTCGGGTGGCGTGGGGACCGAACCCCTGAGCTCGACCGCGCGGACGGCCAGTTTGGCCAGCAGGTGGTCGCGCTCGTGCTCCAGCTGGCCGGCGGTCACCGTCAGCAGCGGCCCGGCCGGGACGTGCGGGACCAGGACAAGGGCACGGTTGAACCGGTAGCCGCGGGAATCGGCCTCGGCCGCCAGGCCCTCGAGGTAGGCGCCGATCAAGGAGATCGGGTCGCCACCGGCACGGAACCGCGTCAATTGGGGGTGGTTCCGATAGCCAACGGTGTCGCCGCCAAGGACCTTTTGCGCCAGCAGGGTTTCACGCCAACAGGCAACCAGACCCTTGGAATCCAGATACCGGGGGTGCAGGGACCAGAGTCGCATGAGAGTATCGTTCCACATTCCCCCCGGGGCCGCCCTCCCGGCGCACAACGCGGCCGGAACGCTTCACGCGCTGTCCCGGGTCTGGGATAGTGGGCAGCATATCCGCTGAACTGGAGGACCGTCGTGAGCACGCCACCATCCACCGGGTCCCCGCGCCGGGCCTGCCTCGTCGTCGGGGTCCCTCCACGGCCGCGGGACGAACTGATCCGGACCGCGGCGGAGGTCGCCCAGCAGTATGGGGCGTTGGCACTGTTTGCCACCGTGGATCCCAGCCGATATGCCGTTAACGGCGCCGACGGCTCGACGTGGTCCGCACCGATCGACCCGGACAGCGACGAACCAGCCGAACCCACTTTCGACCCCGAGGTGCGTCGCAGGATCGAAGGCCTCATGGGCGGGCTGGACGTGGAATGGTCCACGCGCTGCCTGGTCGGGGACACGGCGACGGCCCTGGCGGCCTTCGCCGCGGAACAAGAGGCCGCGATGATCGTCGTCGGCACGCGGGAGCCGGGCGTCAGCTCGGGCTTTCGTGAGTTCCTGGGCGGATCCGTGGCGGTGCATCTGGCCCACCGGCAGGATCGACCGGTCCTGGTGGTTCCACTGCACCCGGTGGCCACGGACGCCCGGCTGCCGTGGGAAGCTTCCTGAGCCGGGCCCCGGAGCGACGCCGCGGGGTCGGGTCGCCACGGCTACTGCACTAGGATCGTTGTTCGGCCGCGAAGCCACGGCGTGCAATCAAGGGAGTACCGGTGAATGAAGTAGGCGAGGGACTGCGTTCCCTCGACGGGACGTGGGTGTATCTCTTCGGGGCGGTGATGGTGGCCCTGTCCGCGCTGATCCCCCCGGTGCCCAGTACGACGCTGTATGTCGCGTTGGGCGCCCTGGCCGCGCAAACGGACACCCTGAACCCCCTCCTGCTCGCCGCCTCCATGCTCGTCGGCGCGATCGCCGGGGACGCGGCGATCTACGCGTTGGCCGTGCGCTTCGACGTCGTGAACTGGCGGATCCTGGCCGGACGGCGTTGGCAGGCGGCCCTGGCCGCGACGCGCAATAGGCTCAAGGACCACGATCTTCCCCTGGTGATGACCTCGCGGTTCATCCCCATGGGCCGGTTGACGATGAACATCGGCTCCGCCTTGGTTCCCCACACCTGGCGGGTCTTCCTCCAGCATTCGCTCATTGCCGGGGTCCTCTGGTCGGTGTATTCCGTCGGGGTGGGCCTGCTGTCCGGGGCCTGGGACGGTTTGTCCACCGAGGTCGCCGTGCTGTTGGCCATCGTCGTCTCGCTGGTCCTGGGTCGGGCCATCAACAACGTGATCAGTTGGTGGGAAACCCGGAACCTGCCCGCACCCACCGTCGCGGGCAAATCGAAACTCCGTCGTCGTGCCGTCAAACGGGCCGCATCCGCGCAGGAAGCACCCGCGGAAAACCCGGTCTCCGAGGCCTGAATGGGCGCCGGGTGGACGGGCATGGGAGAATGGGTGTAATGAGTACCCCTGAAGAGACCGCAGCCCCCGATTCCACCGAGCGTTCCCGCCAGTCGGAGAACCGCGCCCGGCAGGAAGGCCGCGCCCAGGTCCGTCCCACCGCAGAAGGCTGGACCCAGGCCATGGCCCCCGACGGCCGGCCGAAGCTGGAGTTCAAGTCCAAGGCGCGCGTTTCCCAGCCGCCGGTGCACCTGGCCGATCTGACGCTGGCCGAACGCCAGGCCAAGCTCGTCGAACTCGGTCTGCCGAAGTTCCGGGCCAAGCAGCTCTCCGTGCACTACTTCCAGCACTACACCACCGACCCCGAGCAGATGAGCGATCTGCCCAAGGAACGCCGCCAGGAACTGGTGGACGCCATGTTCCCGACGCTGCTCACCCAGGTGAAGCGCTTGACCACCGACAACGGGGACACGGTCAAGTTCCTGTGGCGGCTCTTCGACGGTTCCCTGGTCGAATCCGTGCTGATGCGCTATCCGGGCCGGGTGACCCTGTGCGTCTCCAGCCAATGCGGTTGCGGCATGAACTGCCCCTTCTGCGCCACCGGCCAGGCCGGACTGACCCGGAACATGTCCGCCGCGGAGATCCTGGACCAGATCGTCCAGGCCAACCGGGTCATCGCCGAGGGCGGACTCGGAGGCGGCCGCCGCGATGGAGGATACGACGCCGAACGCGTCACCAACATCGTGTTCATGGGCATGGGCGAGCCGCTGGCCAACTACAAGCGGGTCATGAACGCCGTGCACCGGATGATCAACGACGCCCCCGAGGGGCTGGGCATGAGTGCACGCAACATCACCATCTCCACCGTGGGGCTGGTCCCGGCGATCAATAAGCTGGCCGCCGAGGACATCCCGATCACCTTCGCGTTGAGCCTGCACGCCCCCGACGACGAGCTGCGTGACGAGCTCATCCCGGTGAACTCGCGGTGGAAGGCCGATGAGGCCATCGACGCCGCCTACAACTACTACAAGGCCACCGGGCGACGGGTGTCGATCGAGTACGCGCTGATCAAGGACATGAACGACCACGCCTGGCGGGCGGATCTGCTGGCCAAGAAGCTCAATAAGCGCGGCCGCGGTTGGGTGCACGTGAACCCGATCCCGCTGAACCCCACCCCGGGTTCGGTCTGGACGTCCTCGGAGCCGGAGATCACCGACGAGTTCATCAACCGTCTGATCGACGCCGGGATTCCCACCACGTTGCGCGATACCCGCGGCAAGGAGATCGACGGCGCCTGCGGCCAGCTCGCCGCCTCGGAGTAGGGCCGCGCCGGAACGAAGGAACCGGTGGCCTAATGCGGCCCCGCCATCGCGTGCCCGTGAAATGGCACTAGCATCGGTGTCATGGGGATCTTCAGTCGTGGCACCACCGGGCCACAGTCAATCGCGGACCTGGCCCCCGAATCGGTCATGCTGGCCGGGGCCGGCCGGGCCATCCTGCTGCAACTGGCCTACCCGCCGGTCGGGCACGGGGTGTCCCGTCATTCGGGATTCGTCCAGGACCCCCTGTCCCGGCTGCACGGCACCCTGACCTACATCTACGCCCTCACCAACGGCACCGACGCCCAGGCCGAGGCCGCCCGTACCTGGGTCGAGCGGGTCCACGCCCCCGTGCATTCCGAGGCCGCCGCGGACGGCAGCCACCCAGCCTACGACGCCCATGACCCGGACTCCCAGCTCTGGGTCGCCGCCACCCTCTACGACTCGGCCATGATTGTGTACGAGGCGGTCTTCGGGCCGTTACCGGGCGATACCGCCGAGAAGATCTACCGCGGGTACTCGGTGCTGGGCACCGCCTTGCGCGTCCCGGAAGGGGCCTGGCCGGCCACCCGCGCCGATTTCGCCGCCTATTGGGAGGCCATGACCGGTGAGCTGACGGTGGATCGGACCACCATGCGGGTGGGCCGTGCCCTGCTGGAGGCCCACAACGCCCCGCCCTGGATCCGGCTGGCGATGCCCGTGGCCAGGATCCTCACCGCGGGCCTGCTGACACCCGAACTGCGCCACGCCTACGGGTTGCGCTACGGGCCGGGGCACGACGCCGTCTTCCGGGCCCTGATGCGAGGGCTCGCCCTGGTCTTTCCCCGCCTTCCGGCCAGGATCCGCCACGCCCCGATGCACTACTACCTGACCCGGCTCGACGGAGCAGCCGCGGGCACCCCCGACCTCGAAGGAGCACCATGAACCAGCCCTTGACCGTTGCCTCCCGGGCCCAGGTGCCCTCCTTCCAGGTGATGGACATCCTCTCCCGGGTGGCCGACCTGCGGGCCGCCGGGCGCGACGTCATCTCCCTCTGCGCCGGTGAACCCAGCGGTGGGGCGCCATCGGACGTCTCGGCACGGGCCGCGGCCATCCACGCCTCGGCCATGCCGCTGACCTACACCCCGGCCCTGGGCATCACCGAACTCCGTCAGGCCATCGCCGGGCACTACCTGCGCTGGTACGGCCTCGAGGTCCCGGCGGCCAACGTCGCGGTGACCACCGGATCCTCCGGGGCGTTCATGCTCACCTTCCTGGCCGCCTTCAACCCCGGGGACCGGGTCGCCCTGGCCCGGCCGGGGTATCCGGCGTACCGGAACATCCTGCGCACCCTGGGCATCGAGGTCGTCGAACTCGATTGCGGTCCGGCGACCCGGTACCAGCCCACCCCCGAACAGCTCGATGCGGCCGTCGCCGAGCACGGGCCGCTCTCGGGGCTGATGCTGGCCTCCCCGGCCAACCCGACCGGAACCATGGTCTCCCGGGAGGAAC
The DNA here is from genome assembly GCF_058137995.1 of Arthrobacter sp. AOP36-F1-5. Taxonomy (NCBI): domain Bacteria; kingdom Bacillati; phylum Actinomycetota; class Actinomycetes; order Micrococcales; family Micrococcaceae; genus Arthrobacter; species Arthrobacter sp. AOP36-F1-5. The sequence goes on along the minus strand of NZ_CM176892.1, from coordinate 3,316,755 downwards.
TGTCGGCACTGACGCAATGGTGTGCCGCCCACGGGGCCCGGCTGGTCAGTGACGAGATCTACCACGGGATCACCTACCCCGCCGCCGGCGACCCCGACGTCCGGGGTGTGAGCGCCTGGGAACTGGAGCGCACCGGCGTGGTCATCTCCAGCTTCTCCAAATACTGGGGCATGACCGGCTGGCGCCTGGGCTGGGCGTTGGTGCCCGATGACCTGCTGCCAGCGGTCGAGGCACTCGCCGGGAACGTGGCCCTCTGCCCGCCGGCGCCGGCACAAATGGCCGCGGTGGAGGCCTTTACCGAGGAGTCCTACCGGCAGGCGGAAGCCTTCGTAGACCAGTTCGCGGCCACCCGTGCCGTCCTGCTGGACAACCTGCCCCGGCTCGGATGGGGCCAGGCCGCCCCGGCCGACGGGGCGTTCTACGTGTACGCGGACCTGGGGGAGGCCCTTGAAGGCTTCGAGGATTCGACGGCCTATTGCGCCGCGCTGCTGGAGCAGGAGGGGGTCGCCCTGGTACCGGGAGCCGATTTCGACGTCGTCGGCGGGCGCCGGGCGGTCCGGTTGAGTTTCGCCGCCGGCCCAGACGCCGTCACCGAAGCCATCGAACGGATCATCCGCTTCCAGGCGGGGCGCTGATGCGCCGTCGGGGTGGACGTCCACGCATCGGTGTGGGCGGGATGTCCATCGAAGCCTCGAACTTCTCCCCGCACCGTTCGGGGTTCGAGGCCTTCCGGTTCACGCACGACGACGAACTGCTCTCCCGCTATGCGGTCCTGCAGCCGGATGGCCCCGAACATGATCCGGCGGTCGCCGACGAGGTGGAGTGGGTGCCGCTGGTCCACGCCCGGTCCCTGCCCGGGGGCATGGTCCTTCCCGAGGTCTATGAGGCGTTGAAGACCGAACTGGTGTCCATGATCCGTGCCTGCGGCCCCTTCGACGGATTCCTGCTGGACATCCATGGCGCCATGACGGTCCTGGGACGGCAGGATGCCGAAGCCGATCTGGCCCGGGCCGTCCGCACCGCCCTCGACGACTCCAGTGCGGCCGCGGGAACGCCGCGGACACTGATCTCCGCCCCGATGGACCTGCACGGCAATGTTTCGGCGGAACTGGTGAACGCCTGCGATCTGATCACCTGTTACCGCATGGCTCCTCACGAGGACGAGCAACAAACCAAGACCCGGGCCATGGCAAACCTGCAGACCCGGTTGCTCGAAGGCACCGGAGCCCCGGCCAAGGCCTACGTCCGGATCCCCGTGCTGCTGCCCGGAGAGAAGACCTCCACCCGACTGGAACCGGCGCGGGGCATCTACGCGGCGATCCCCGGCATCGAAGCCCTGGATGGCATCGTGGATGCCTCCCTCTGGGTCGGCTACGCCTGGGCGGACGAACCGCGGTGCTCAGCCTGCGTGGTCGTCACCGGGGACGACGCCGACCTCGCGGCAGCCCAGGCCACCGAACTGGCCCGCACATATTGGGATGCGCGGGCCGACTTCGCCTTCGTCGCCCCGGCGGCGTCCCTGGCCGACTGTCTCGACGTAGCGCTCGCCGACGGTGCGCCGCGTCCCTACGTGCTCTCCGATTCCGGGGACAACCCGACGGCCGGAGGCACGGGGGATGTGACCTGGACGCTGACCCGATTGATCGAGGATCCCAGGTTCATTGCGGGGGGCCCGCGGACCGTGGTCGCCTCCCTCTTCGATGAGGCGGCGGTGGAGGCGTGCCATCAGGCGGGGGTCGGAGCGCGCCTCAGGGTTTCGGCCGGGGCCGCGGTGGACCATCTGCACGCCGGACCGGTTCTCCTGGACGGGACCGTGGTTCAGATCAGCGCGGGGGATGAGACCTCGGGCCGCGTGGCAGTGGTCCAGATCGGCTCGATCGAAGCGATCATCACCGAACGCCGCAAGCCCTACCACCGGATCTCGGACTTCGAAGCGGCCGGGCTGGATGTCTCGGAGGCGGACCTGGTGATCGTGAAGATCGGCTATCTGGAACCCGAGTTCTTCGACGTGGCCGCCGACTGGATGCTGGCACTGACCCCCGGAGGGGTGGACCAGGACCTCCTGAGACTGGGCCACCGGAACATCGAGCGACCCATGTTCCCCTTTGATCCCGACATGACCGACCCGGATCTCACCGCCACGCTCCTCCCGTCCAGCGGCACGAAGCGGGCCTGACCGGCGGAGACCGGACCATGACAACGGTCATGGTCGGAAGGTGATCGCTGCCAGAGGCGTCGGAACGGCTCAACCACAAGACTGGTCCCATGGACACCACGACAGCAGCCCTCGAACTCCAGGACCTACACAAGACCTTCTCCGTGGACGGGGGCCGGCTCAACGCCGTCGACGGCATCAGCCTGAGTGTCGCCCCGGGGGAGATCGTCGCCCTGCTCGGACCCAACGGGGCCGGCAAGACCACCGCCATCGACATGGCCCTGGGGCTGACCGACCCCACCTCCGGGACGGTCTCCATCTTCGGTGGCAAACCCCAGGAAGCCGTCCGTGCCGGCCGGGTCTCCGCCCTCCTGCAGACCGGCGGCCTGCTCCGGGACCTTTCGGTCCAGGAGACCGTACTGGCCATCGCCTCCCTCCACGGGGCCCAGGACCGGGTCCAACAGGTCATGGAGGCCACCGACATCACCCGGCTGGCCCACCGCAAGGTGGTCAAATGTTCCGGTGGCGAGCAGCAGCGGCTCAAATTCGCGTTGGCCCTGCTGCCGGACCCTGATGTACTGATCCTCGATGAGCCGACCGCGGGCATGGATGTCAACGCCCGCCGCGCCTTCTGGGCCACCATGCGCCGGGATGCCACGGCAGGCAGGACCGTCATCTTCGCCACCCACTACCTGGAGGAGGCCGAGAGCTTCGCCCAGCGCATCGTGCTGATGAACGCCGGGAAGATCATCGCCGACGGAACCACCGCAAGTGTCAGGGCCCTGGCCTCCGGCAGGACCGTCGCGGCGACCCTGCAGGAGCACGGGGCCATCGCTGCGGACGACCCGCGGTTGGCCGAGCTGAAGGCCCTGGACGGGGTGACCGCGGTGGTGGTGAACGGTCCACGCATCACCGTCACGGCCAGCGATTCCGACGCCGTCGCCCTGCACCTGTTGACCCGGACGGGCGGAACCAACCTGGAAATCTCCGCCCCCAGCCTGGAGACCGCCTTCGTCCAGATGACCAACGAGCCGGCCACCGAGACCGCCGGCGCCTGAACCCCGCCCCGCTTCGCCCCCACGCCAAAGGAACCGTCATGAATGCCACCTTCGTCCGCATCGATCTGACCCGCCAGCTGCGCGACGTCATGAACCTGATGTTCGTCCTGATCCTCCCGGCCCTGATGTATGTGATCTTCGGGCTGTCCTTCGGCTACGGCGGGGAGTCCGCCGGCCACGGGAACGTGAAATTCTACATCATGGCCTCGATGGCCGCCTATGGCGCCTCGGTGGCCGCCACCGCCGTCACCGGGGTCGCCGCCGTCGAGCTGATGCAGGGGTGGGGGCGACAGATCGCCCTGACCCCGCTGCGGCCCGCAGGATTCGTGGCCGGGAAGGCGGTGGTCGCCCTGGCCATCACCGCGCTGGCCATCGCCGTGGTCTTCGTGGTCGGCGCCTTCACCGGTGCCCGCGTCGACAGTGCGTGGATGTGGCCGGTCACCTTCCTCATCGCCCTGGTCGGCTCGGTCCTGTTCTCCCTCTTCGGCTACGCCATCGCCATGCTTTTCAAAAGCGATTCAGCCATGGGGGTCGCCTCCGGAGCCCTGGTGATATTGGCCTTCCTCGGGAACGTCTTCATCCCCCTGAGCGGAACCCTGCTGCAAGTCGCACGCTTCACCCCCATGTACGGCTACGTGGGGCTGGTGCGGTGGCCGATCCTCGAGGGGGCGCAGGCCCAATCGCCGGAAGTCGACCCATTGTGGGGGTTGATCGCTAATCTGGTGGCATGGCTTCTCATCTTCGGAATCGTCGCGGTCCTGGCCGTACGCCGCGGCCAGGCACGCCGTTAGGAGACGACGGGATGACCATCCCCGAGACCCGGGCCGCCGCCCGTCCGTCCGTCGCGTCGGCCGAGCCGTCGTCTGCCAGGAGCGGTTGGGAACGCCACGGCTGGCTCCTTTCGGCCATCTGGCTCATCTTCCTGGGCTATACCGTCGCCGCCGTCGTCCAGGCCGACCTCGGCCCCGGATTACTGGTCCTGGCGTTCCTGCTGATCGGCCTGTTCATCGGCGTCTACCTGACCGGTTTCATCCTGGGCAACCGGCTGGACCCGGAAGCGAAGTGGGTCCGCTGGACCCCGTTGGGCCTGGCCGCACTGGTCGCCATCCTGCTCGGGATGGGTGCCATCATCGGCCTCGACGCGATCTACATGAGCCCGTTCCTGATCGCCTACGCCTGCTTCCTGCTGTCGCGGGCCGGGGCTTGGGCGGTGGGCATCGCCAGCATCGGGTTGACCCTCCTGCTGTCGGCGCTCGCCGGAGACATCACCGATTATTTGTACATCGTGGCCATCCAGGCGGGGATCTTCGTGCTGAACATGGTCACCTTCGCCTTCATCGAGGCCGGGACGCGCAGTGACGAGATTCAGGCCGACCTCGCCGTGGTCTCCGAACGCGAACGCGTCGCCCGGGATGTGCACGATGTCCTGGGCCATACGCTCACCGTGGTGGCCGTGAAGGCCGAACTCGCCGAGCGGCTCATCACTGATGACCCCGAGCGTAGTCGCGCGGAGATCGCCGAAATCCGTTCGTTGGTGCGTGGAGCCCTCTCCGACGTCAGGACCACCGTGGGTGGACTGCTGGGCAATGACCTTCCCAATCAGCTCGAGGCGCTGCGCATCACGCTCACCGGGGCAGGGATCGACGTGGATATCGAAGGCGAGCCCGCCGGGGAGGTCCCGCAGAAGTTCCATGGGCCGCTGGGCTGGTTCCTGCGCGAGGCGGGCACGAACGTGCTGCGCCATGCCCAGGCCACCCGCTGCGTGATCCGTTTCGGCCCCAATTCACTGGTCATTGAAGACGACGGGGTCGGGTGGGGGACCAGCACGGCCGGGAACGGGGTCTGTGGAATGAGCGAGCGCATGGCCGAAGCCGGGGCGGGTTTCCGCATCGGAGCAGCAGAGCTCGGCGGAGCTCGGGTGGAGGCCAGCTGGTGAGCATCAGAATCCTCGTCGCCGACGACCAGGCGCTGGTGCGCGGTGCCCTCGTGGCACTGCTGGGACTCGAAACCGACCTGGACGTCGTGGCCGAAGCCGATAACGGGGTGGACGCCGTCGAACGGGCGGCCTCCTGCGAGATCGACGTCTGCGTCCTGGACATCCAGATGCCGGGCCTGGACGGGATCGAGGCCGCCCGCCGGATCCACCAGGAGGTACCCGGCTGCCGGACGCTGATGGTGACCACGTTTGGGCGCACCGGCTATCTCCGTGAAGCGCTCCAGGCAGGGGCCAGCGGATTCGTCGTCAAGGACACCCCGGCGGCCGAGTTGGCCGAGGCCATCCGCAAGGTCCACGCCGGGTTGCGGGTGGTGGACCCCCAGTTGGCGGCCACCTCGCTATCCGAGGGGCGGAACCCGCTGACCGAGCGGGAGCGCGAGGTTCTCGCACAGGCCCGGAACGGTCGGACCGTCGCGGCGATCTCGGCGGCCATGCATCTCTCCGCGGGGACCGTGCGGAACCACCTGTCCGCAGCCATCGGCAAGACCGGGGCGGTCAACCGGATCGAGGCCGCGGGCATCGCCGCCGAGCGCGGGTGGCTGTAGGATCACCGCACCGATAATTAGATGATGAACCCGTGGCGTTGTACATCGCTTATTAGGTTGGGGTAACCTAACTTTCGTACATTTCCGGAGTCGCGCCGGACCCCTGCGGGACCGCATCACCTAAGGATCCTCATGCCCCTTCCCTCTCTCCGCTCCTTCGGGGCGACCGTGGCCCTGACCGCCGCGTCGGCCCTCGTGTTGACCGGCTGTGCCGGCGGCGACGCTGCCGCCGGCAACGGCCAGGAAGCCTCCTCCGGTGAGACCGCCGGCTTCCCCGTGACGATCGACAGTGCCCTGGGCGAAGCAAAGATCCCCGAGAAACCGGAGCGGGTCATCACCCTGGGCCAGGGTTCCACCGAAACCTCGATCGCCCTGGGCACCATCCCCGTCGGGATGGAGGAATATGCGTGGGCCGCCGACGACACCGGCTACCTGCCGTGGATCCACGACGCAGTGGAGGACGACGGCGGGGAGCTGCCCGAACTCGTCGGGGCCGGGGAGAAGCTCGACATGGAAAAGATCGTCGATCTGGAACCGGACGTCATCCTGGCCCCCTGGTCCGGTCTGACCCAGGAGCAGTTCGACACCCTGGACGCGATTGCCCCGACCGTCGCCTACCCGGATCAGGCCTGGAGCATCGACTGGGATGAGCAGATGGACATCGTCGGGCAGGCGCTGGGAGAGGAAGCCGAGGCCCAGGACCTGGTCTCCGACCTGAAGCAGCAGCTCTCCGATGTCGCCGAGGAGCACCCCGACTATGCCGAGCACACCTTCTCCTACATCTACACCACCCCCGACACCCTGGGGGTCTTCAAACCCACCGAGCAGCGCGCCGCCATGGTCAAGGCCCTGGGCCTGAAGGTCGACCCTGCCGTGGAGGAGATGGAGGAGACCGAAGGCACCGATTCTGCGGTCATCGGCTACGAAAATGCCGACCAGCTCAACGACAGCGACCTGATCTTCACGTTCTACTCCGACGCCGCAGCCCGCAAGCAGGCCCTATCGAATAAGCTCTACGCCCAGATCCCCGCCATCAAGCAGGGCGCGGTGGTCGCCAGCGAGGACAACGCCTTCGTCACCGCCTCCTCGATGATCAACCCGCTGACGGTCCCGTATGCCGTGGACCGCTACCTCCCGATGATCGACGAGGCCATCGAGCAGGCCGGAAAGTAACCCCGCCATCAGCACCCTCGGCACCACCACCGACGGCACGCGGCAGGCCCGGACACCCCGTCCGCGCCTGCCGCGCGGGGTGCCCGTGTTCGTGGGCTGCCTGCTGGTGTTGGCCGTCGTCGTCCTGGCGAGCCTGACCCTCGGCTCCAAGCCCACCACCCTGACCCAGGTCTTCGATGCCCTCGGCGGTCATGCAGATCCCTATCTGGCCGCCGTGTTCGACGCCCGCTACCAACGCACCCTGCTCGGCGTCGCCGTCGGTGCCGCCCTGGCCGTGGCCGGGACCCTGATGCAAAGCGCCACCCGCAACCCGCTGGCCGACCCCGGCCTGCTGGGCATCAACGCCGGCGCCGCAGCGGCCATGGTCACCTGCACGGCACTCTTCGGCCTGACGTTGGGATCCCCCGCAGCGGTCTGGGTGGCCCTAGTCGGGGCCGGGATGGCAGCGATAGTCGTCTACGTCGTGGGCACCGCGGGATCCAGCAACGCCAATCTGGTGCGACTGATCCTGGCCGGTGCCGTCGTGACCGCGGTACTCACCGCCTACGTCCAGGGGATCGCGCTCAGTCTGCCCCAGACCTTCGACAACTACCGTTTCTGGGTCGTCGGCTCCCTGCACCATGGCGCCTACGCCCAGCTCTTTTCCGTCCTGCCGTTCCTGCTGCTGGGTCTCGTCATGGCGTTCGCCGTCGCCGGAGGAATGAACGCACTGGCCCTGGGCAACGACGCCGCCACCGGACTCGGCGTCCATACGGGGCTCATCCGGGCCGGAGGGCTCGGGGCCGCGACCCTGATGAGTGCCGCCGCCACCGCCGCCGTCGGGCCGATCGCCTTCATCGGGTTGGCCGTACCGCATATCGTCAGGGCCCTGGTCGGACTGGACATGCGCCGCCAACTCATCGGATCCCTCCTGGTCGGGCCCGCCGTGCTGCTCGCCGCCGACGTCATCGGCAGGGTGTTGCTGCGCCCGCAGGAACTCATGGTCGGCGTCGTCACCGCTTTCGTCGGGGCCCCGGTCCTGCTGCTGGTGGTCAGGAAACTCGGGGACCGCTCATGAGTGATCTGACTACGCGCCCGGTATCCCGGGGGGACGACGAAGAGACCACTCCCGGATCCGCGCAGGAACCGGCAGCCCGGCCACCACGGCACCGGGAACCAGAGCCAAGGCCTGCGGCGGTCGGACCCGTCCTGCGGCTGGGCCACCACGTCGCACTGCCGGTGTCCCGACGCCCGCTGGCCGTCGGGTTCCTGCTGGTGGCCGCAGTGCTGGCTGCAGGATTTGCAACCTTGACGATGGGCGGACTCGGGATCGAGCCGTCCAGACTCCTCGGGGCCCTTTTCGGCGGGGCCGAGGACGCCAAGCAGGCCTTCGTCTTGGGAACATTACGCGGCCCGCGTCTGGTCGTGGCCATCGGGGCCGGGGTGGCGTTGGGCCTCTCGGGGGCCCTGTTCCAATCGGTGACCCGCAACCCGTTGGGCAGCCCCGACGTCATCGGTGTCAGCGCCGGGGCCGGTGCGGGCGCGGCCCTATTCGGCCTGCTGCTGCCCGGTGCTGCCTCGATTCCGGTGGGCTCGGTGCTTGGTGCTGCTGCCGCTGTAGGACTCGTCGCCCTGGGCACCGGAACCGGATTCGGGAATCCACTGCGCATGATCCTGGCCGGCATCGGGGTCTCGGCGATGGCCGCCGCCTTCACCCACTATGTCGTCTATCTGGTCGCCCGTGACCAGGCGACCATGCTCTCGGCCTACCTGAACGGAAGCCTCGAAGCGCGATCCTGGGAGCACGCAGCCATCGTCGGAATCGTGCTGGCCGTCTGTGCGATTCCCTTGGCGTTGTTGAGTGTCCCGCTGGCCTTGAGCGAAATGGGGGACGACGTCGCCCAGGGGCTCGGTTCCCCGGCGGTGAGTACCCGCCGTCGTGCCGTCCTGCTCAGTGTCATCCTCGCCGGCGGGGCGGTCGCCGTCGCCGGTCCAATCGCCTTCATCGCCCTGACCGCCCCGCATATAGCACGACGCCTCGCCGCCAGCGGGCGACCCCAATTGCTGCTCTCCGGGCTGACCGGCGCCGTGCTCCTGGTGGCCGCCGACCTCGTCGCCCAACAAGCCCCCTGGGCGAAGGCGTTGCCCGTCGGGATCCTGACCCTGGCCATCGGCGGGGTCTATCTGGGACTCCTGCTCGTCCACGAATTCAGAAAGGGGCAGACATGAGCCGCCCACCCGCCGAAACCGGCCACCGCGGTCCGCTCCTCTGCGCCGAAGCCATCCGTCTGGGCTACGGGAACCGCACCATCGTGGAGAACCTGGACCTGGACATCCACGCCGGGGACTTCAAGGTCATCGTGGGCCCGAACGGTTGCGGCAAGTCCACCCTGCTCAAGGCCTTCGCCCGCGTCAACCGGCCCGCCGCCGGAAGGATCACCCTGGACGGGGAACCGGTGGCCCGCCTGCGCGGGCGGACCATGGCCCGCCGGGTGTCGTTGCTGCCCCAGGGCGCCGTGGCCCCGGAGGGGATCACCGTCGGGGAGCTCGTGGCCCGCGGACGCCACCCCCATCACACGCTGCTGCGTCAATGGTCCCCGGCCGACGACGTGGCCATCTCCGCGGCCCTGGAACGCACCAGGCTCCTCGGATCGGAGCAGACGCCCGTGGCCTCCCTTTCCGGGGGCCAACGCCAGCGGGCCTGGTTGGCGATGGTGCTGGCCCAGGACACCGACATCATCCTGCTCGACGAGCCGACGACGTTTTTGGACATCGCCCACCAATACGACCTCCTGGAGCTGTTCGCCGAGCTCAACCGGGAAGGCCGGACGATCGTGGCCGTGTTGCACGATCTGAACCAGGCGGCACGCTTCGCCTCGGATCTGGTGGTGATGAAGGAGGGGGCGATCCGGGCGCACGGAACACCACGGTCGATCCTGACCTCGGAACTGGTGCATGGGATCTTCGGCCTGGGGGCCGAGATCATGGACGACCCGCAAGCGGGCACCCCCATGGTCGTCCCCCACCTCCGTGCCGGCGTGGGGGATGACTAGGAACTACCGCCCCAGGTGGTCCACCAGCTCAGCGGCAATCCCGTTGTAGGTCCCCGGGGTCAGCTCCTTCAAACGGGCCGACGCCTGTTCGCTCAACCCCAGGCTCGACACGAATTCCTTCATCCGGGTCGCGTCCACCCGGTGTCCGCGGGTGAGCTCCTTGAGCCGTTCGTACGGGTTCTCCATGCCGGGGACCCCGGCGATGGCCTCGGCCCGCATGACCATCTGGATCGCCTCGCCCAACACTTCCCAGTTGTGTTCCAGGTCGTCGGCCAGGACCTCCTCGGCCACGTCGAGGCGTTCCAGCCCCTTGGCCACATTGGAGATGGACAGCAGGGAGTGGCCGAAGGCGGTGCCGATGTTGCGCTGCGAGGAGGAGTCGGTGAGGTCGCGCTGCCAGCGGCTGGTCACCAAGGTCGCGCCGAGGGTGTCCAGCAGGCCGTTGGAGATCTCCAGGTTGGCCTCGGCGTTCTCGAAGCGGATCGGGTTGACCTTATGCGGCATCGTGGAGGACCCGGTGGCCCCGGCCACGGGGACCTGGGCGAAGTAGCCGATGGAGATGTAGCTCCACACATCGGTGCAGAAGTTGTGCAGGATCCGGTTGTAGCGGGCGACGTCGGCGTAGAGCTCGGCCTGCCAGTCGTGGGATTCGATCTGGGTGGTCAGCGGGTTCCAGTCCAGGCCGAGGCCTTCGACGAACGTGCGGGAGACCTCCTGCCAGTCGGTGTCGGGGACCGAAGCGTAATGGGCGGCGTAGGTGCCGGTGGCGCCGTTGATCTTGCCCAGGTACTCGGTGCGTTCGATCCGGTCCAGCTGGCGGGTCAGCCGCCAGGCGGTGACGGCGAGCTCCTTGCCCAGTGTCGTCGGCGTGGCCGGCTGGCCATGCGTGCGCGAGAGCATCGGCACGGTGCGGGTGGTCTCGGCCATGGCGCCGATCTGCCCCACCAGGGCCCGGGCTGCGGGGAGCCACACCTGCGTGACCGCGTCCTTCACCCCGACCGCGTAGGAGAGGTTGTTGATGTCCTCGCTGGTGCACCCGAAGTGCACCAGCGGGGTCAGATCCTCGATGCCGATCCCCGGCAGGCGGCGGTTGATGTAGTACTCCACGGCCTTGACGTCGTGGACGGTGATGGCCTCGATCTCGGCGAGTTCGGAGACCGAGTCGATATCGAAGTCGGTGACGATCCGCCGCAAGGCCGTGATCTGCTCGGAGGTCAGTGGGGAGACGCCCGGAAGCGCTGACCGCGAGGTCAGGTGGATCAGCCATTCGACCTCGACGTGGACCCGGTTTCGGTTCAGGGCCGCCTCGGAAAGGTGATCGACCAGCGGGGCCACGGCCGGACGGTACCGTCCGTCGAGGGCGCCAAGGGCCAGCGGTTCGGATGCAAGGGAGGTGCGCGCGGATTCAGCCATGGGGCCCATTGTTTCATGAGCCGCGCCCGGGGCGGGACCGGATGACCTCTCCCGCGGCGGGCCGGGCGCGCGGATATCCACAAGAACGACGGCGGGGCCTGTGCCGGTCCGGTGCTTCTCCTACCGTGGGGGTATCCGCGGCGACATGGAGACCTCGGACGGGGTCCGGAGGCGGGAGGGGTGCTGGTGGATCGTGAGGTGATGGAAACCAGGACGCGTCTGGCGCTGGGGGAGGTCTCCGAAGCCAGGGGGCAGTTGTTGGCCGCCTTGAACGTGGACTGGCGGTCCCCGGCCGGGATGGCCTACCGCCGCCGGCTCGAGTCATGCCTGGGCCAGCTCGAGGCCCTGCCGCGCGAATTGGAGGACGCCTTGGTGGCCTTCGCCAGTGAACGGGCCTCCGCGCTGGCCGGTGCCCCGTGAGCCATTCCAGCTCGGGGGGTTCTCCCAGCGCCGACTTCCAACTCGACGAATTCGAACGCGCCGCGGCACGGCTGGCCCGGGCCGGCGAGTGTCTGATCGCGGCCCGGATGCTGATCACCACCGCTCTGGCCGATGCCGGGCCCCCGGTCGCCGTCGAGGGGCGGTTCCTCCCCTCCGCGGCCGAGGCGTATCTACGCTCGGGGAACCAACTGGCGATCGGGGTCGGCGACACCGTGGAAGAGTGCCGGGCCGGGCTCGATGCCAGCCGGGCAATCTATGAGCAGGCTGAACGCAGGGCGGCCTTGAAGGCCTATGAGCAACGCTCCGCCGTGCTACCTGCCGCCGTGCAGGACCGGTTCTCCTCCAATCATGGCCATCCGGATACGCAGACCACCGAGGACCTGATCAATGCGGCTCCCGGTTACGGACTTCCCTGGTTGCTGCTCGGTGGCCGGCCCGCCTCGGATCCCTCGATGGCGGCCGCGTCCTCGGTGGTCGCCCGCCTGCTGGGGGATCGGGATCATGGGGGCCCCTTCCGCAGCGGGGTGGCCGAACGGATGGCCACCGGGCTCTCCGGGCTGGCCGCCGTGCGATGGATCTTCAATGTGCGGACCATTCGCCTCGGGGCCGTGTCGACGGCGGCACCGGAGGCCTTCGAGGGCACGGTGCCGGACCTGATGGATCTCCAACGCCGGGCGGAGGCGCAGGTCTCGGGGGAGGGGGCGGTGCTGGTCACCACCACCCGGACAGCGCGCGGGCCCGTTCATGTCCTGACGATCCCGGGGACCCAACCGGCCCGGCAGGGGCGGTACTGGGCCTCGAGGAATCCCTTCGACGAATCAGGCATCGTGGAGGGGACCGGGATGGGCAGCAGGCAGGTGGCCCAGGCCGCGGCCGAGGCGCTGGACGCGTCCGGGGCCCGCCCGGGGGACCGGCTGGTCATCACCGGATACAGCCAAGGGGGGATCCATGCGGCGAACCTGGCCGTGGATGAGGACCTGGCGGCCCGGTACGACGTCGAATACGTCGTCACCACCGGATCGCCCGTCGGCAGCACGGTGCTGCCCGAGGGCACCCGCGGGCTGCACCTGGAGCATGTCGATGACATGGTGCCGGGCCTGGATGGCCGGCCCAACCCCGAGAGCAGCAACCAGGTCACCGTGCACTTCGAGGGGTATGCCCCGGATACCGATCTGCAAGCCGGTGGGTTCGGGGCCGCGCACCAGCTGGGCAACTACACGCAGCTTTCAGGGGAACTGGCCACCAGCGACGACCCCGGCGTCGTGGAGGCCCGTACTGCCCTGGGGACCCTGTTCGCCGGCGCCACCACGGCCACCGTGACCACGGTCAAGCTCCGTCGCGTGCCGTCGACCGGGCCACGCAAGGCCCGGATCAAACCGGTCCCCCGCCCGCCGGGGCGCCCCAGGCATCGGGCCTTGGACAGCACCCCGCCGCATTAGAGGCGGCGTGGGTTCCTAGCGGTCGTGGCGGTCCGGGACGACCCAACCAATCAGTGCCGAGACGATGCTGATGATGAGCGAGCCCAGGACCGCATCCCAGAAGAACGTGTCCACATGCAGGCCGATGGGGGTGTAGCTGCTCAACCAGGAGGTCAGCAGCAGCATGGCCGCGTTGATGACGATCGCGAACAGCCCCAGGGTCAGGCAGGTGATGGGTACCGAGAGGAAGCTGATGATCGGGCGGACCACGGCGTTGACGATCCCGAAGATCAGGCCGATGAACAGGTAGGCCACCACGGTGCCCGCACTGTCGTTCCCCGTGGCTTGGCTCGCGGCCGAGGAGCCGACGGAGATCCCCGGGATGATCCAGGCGGCGGCAGCGAGGGCCACGGCGTTGACGATGACTCTGACGATGAAGCGCAGCATCCTGCCATCTTTCCATACCGCCACCCGGAGGACCGGTGTTTCGGGGCCGGTGGATCGGCGAGCCATGCCGGGGTCCGGGCGGCGGGGGAGGCCGTGGCGACGCTAGGGTAGAGACATGAGCAATAAGAACCCCGCCACCCCCGTCAAGGTGCAACCACGTCCGGTGCTGGATCTGCTTCCGAAGTATGCCGCGGGCAAACCTCCGACCGCCGTCTCCGGCCTCACCTCTTATAAGATGTCCTCCAACGAGAACCCGCTGGGTCCCGTCCCGGCAGTCATGGAGGCCATCCGCGAGGGTGTGGACTACAACAGGTACCCGGACCCGCTGGCAACGAAGCTACGCGAATCACTGGCCGGATACCTCGACGTTCCCGCCGAAGACATCGTCACCGGCGCCGGCAGCCTCGGCGCGCTGACCCAGATCCTGCAGACCTTTGCCGGCCAGAACGACGATGACGTCGCCGATGAGGTCATCTACGCCTGGCGCTCCTTCGAGGCCTACCCGATCGTGGTCCAGACCACCGGCGCGGATGCCGTGGAGATCCCGAACCTGCCCGACGGGCGTCATGACCTCGACGCCATGGCGGCAGCCGTGAATGCCCAGACCTCCGTCGTGATGCTCTGCACCCCCAACAACCCCACCGGCCCGGCGCTGACGACCGCCGAGGTGGAGAAGTTCATCAACTCGGTCCCGGCAAACGTGCTCATCGTCATCGATGAGGCCTATAACGAGTTCGTCCGCCTCGAGGACGCCGTCGACGGCATCGAGATGTACCGGAAGTACCCGAACGTCGTGGTCCTGCGAACCTTCTCCAAGGCCCACTCGCTGGCCAACCTGCGCGTCGGCTACTCCATCTCGCATCCGTCCATCACGCAGTACCTGCGCGTCATCGCCACCCCGTTCGCGGTATCCAGTCTGGCCGAGAAGGCGGCGGTCGCCTCGATCGAGAACATCGACCAGGTTGTCGAAAGGGTACAACACCTGGTCGACGAACGGACCCGTGTCGTGGAGGGTCTGCGGGCCATCGGCTGGGAGGTCCCCGACCCCCAGGGCAACTTCATCTGGCTCGACTTCGGGGCCGATACCCCCGATTTCGCCCGGGTTGCCGACGAGCAGGCACTGTCCGTGCGGGCCTTCGGTGTCGAGGGCCTGCGGGTGAGCATCGGCGAGGAGGAGGCCAATACGCGTTTCCTCGAGGTTTGTAGCAAGTATCCAAAACGACCCGCCGTTTCCTAGCCGGTAGCCGGTTCCGGCCACGGGCCCACGGGCCAGTAGGCTGGAGTGGTATTTCCGTTATATGCCTCCTGCGGAACCTATGCCGCGGGAGGCATATTTCTAAGTGAAGGGTACCCACGCGCATGACCTCAACCGCCCAGGCGGCCGCGGCACCGGAGCTGATCCAGTTGCTGACGCCGGATGGAGAACTCGTCACCGACAGCGAGTATTCGCCCTATCTGGCGGATGTGGATGCCGATGCGCTCCGCGGCTTCTACCGCGATATGGCGCTGACCCGCCGGTTCGACGAGGAAGCCACCGCCTTGCAGAGGCAGGGGCAACTGGCGCTCTGGGTGCCGTTGCGTGGCCAGGAAGCCGCGCAGATCGGTTCCGGCCGGGCCACCGAA
This sequence comes from Arthrobacter sp. AOP36-F1-5, assembly GCF_058137995.1. Classification (NCBI taxonomy): domain Bacteria; kingdom Bacillati; phylum Actinomycetota; class Actinomycetes; order Micrococcales; family Micrococcaceae; genus Arthrobacter; species Arthrobacter sp. AOP36-F1-5. The sequence continues at coordinate 3,301,454 of NZ_CM176892.1, read as the reverse complement.
GCCCGCGACTACCTCTTCCCGACCTATCGCGAGCATGGCGTCGCGCTGACCCGCGACGTCGATTTCCCGCAGATGCTCCGCGTCTTCCGCGGCATCTCCAACGGTGGATGGGATCCGCGGGAGAACAACTTCCACATGTACACGATGGTGCTGGCCGCCCAGATGCCCCATGCCGTCGGCTATGCGATGGGCATCCAACGCGACCAGGCCGACTGGGACGAGGAGCGTCTGGCGCAGGAGGGTACCGCCGTCGTCGCGTACTTCGGTGATGGTGCCTCCTCCGAGGGCGATACCCACGAATCGATGGTCTTCGCCGCGAGCAACCAGTCCCCGGTGGTCTTCTTCTGCCAGAACAACCAGTGGGCCATCTCGGTCCCCTTCGAGGTCCAGTCCCGGGTGCCGCTGGCCGCGCGGGCCGCCGGGTACGGCTTCCCGGGCATCCACGTGGACGGCAACGACGTCCTGGCCGTGCATGCGGTCACCCGGTGGGCCCTCGAGCACGCCCGTGGCGGCGGGGGACCGGTGCTGATCGAAGCGCAGACCTACCGACGCAGCGCCCACACCACGGCCGACGACCCCACGAAATACCGCACGACGGACGAAGAGGAATCCTGGGATCTCAAGGACCCGCTGGCCCGGCTGGAGAAGTACCTGCGCGCCGCGGAACTGGTCGACGAGGACTTCTTCGCCCGGCTTTCGGCGGACGGGGATGAGATGGCTGCCCGGGTCCGCCGGGAGGCCATGGACTTCCCGGACCCGACCCTGGCCCAGTCCTTCGCCAACGTCTACGCCGAAGCGCACCCGCTGGTCCGCGAGGAACTGGAATTCCATCGCCGCTACGAGGCGGGCTTCACCGATGCCGACCCGGCAGCAACCCCCGGATCCGGAGGTCCCCGATGACCAGGATGACCATGGCCAAGGCCCTGTCCACCGGCCTGCGCCGCGTGCTGGAGGAGAACCCCAAATCCTTGCTGATCGGTGAGGACATCGGCCGGCTCGGCGGGGTGTATCGGGTCACCGAGGGGCTCATGGCCGATTTCGGGACCTCACGCGTCATCGATTCCCCGTTGGCCGAATCCGGGATCATCGGCACCTCGATCGGCATGAGCCTGCGCGGCTACAAGCCGATCGCCGAAATCCAATTCGACGGCTTCGTCTTCCCCGGGTTCAACCAGATCACGACCCAGCTGGCCAAGATGCGCGCCCGCTCCGAGGGCCGTTTCGGCGCCCCCGTGGTCATCCGGATCCCCTACGGCGGTGGCATCGGATCCATCGAACACCATTCGGAATCACCCGAGGCACTCTTCGCCCATACCGCGGGCCTGCGCATCATCACCCCGTCGAACCCCCACGACGCCTACTGGATGATCCAGCAAGCGGCAGCATGCCAGGACCCGGTCATCTTCTTCGAACCCAAACGCCGCTATTGGCTCAAGGGCGAGGTCGATACCGAGAATCCGGCGCAGGATGCCTTCAGCGCCCAGGTCATCCGTGAGGGGACCGACGCCACGATCGTCACCTATGGTCCGTTGGTCCCGGTGGCCCTGGCTGCCGCCGAGGCAGCCACGGAGGACGGGCGCAGCATCGAGGTGGTGGACCTGCGCTCGATCAGTCCGATCGATTTCGACACCATCACCGATTCGGTCCGCAAGACCGGCCGGCTCATCGTCACCCATGAAGCCCCCACGTTCGGAGGCATCGGCGGCGAGATCGCCGCCCGGGTCTCGGAGCGGGCCTTCCTTTCGCTGGAGGCCCCCGTGATCCGCGTGGGCGGATTCCACATGCCCTACCCCGTGGCCAAGGTCGAGGACCAGTACCTGCCGGATATCGACAAGCTGCTCGATGCCGTGGATCGTTCGTTCGAGTACTAGATGCCCGGGACCCCGAACAGCATGCGCCCAAGGAGCCACCCATGAGTACCTTCAACCTGCCCGATGTCGGCGAAGGCCTGACCGAGGCCGATATCGCCTCTTGGAAGGTCAAGACCGGCGACCATGTGGAGATCAACCAGGTCTTCGTGGAGATCGAGACCGCCAAGTCCCTGGTCGAACTGCCCAGCCCGTATGCCGGGGTGGTCACCGAACTGCACGCCGCCGAAGGACAGGTCGTGGAAGTCGGCCAGCCGCTGTTCTCCGTCGACGAAATCGGGCAACAGCCCGGCGCCCCGGCCGAGCCGGAAGCCACGGCCGCCCCGGCGCCCACTGACGGCGCTGCCCCGCCGCCGGCCCCGACCCCCGGGGAGGTGGCCGAGGCGTCCGTCGAGGAGCAGGCCCCAGGCCCGCTGGTCGGCTCGGGCCCGAAGTCGGATCCCGTCCGCCGGCGCCCCCGCACCCGTCCCGGTGCCTCCGCGACCCCGCCGGGCGCCGCGGCCCGCCCCGCACCTGCCCCCGCGGGAACACCGGTGGCCGAAGCCGCCACGAAGCCTGCTCCGACCCCGGGGCCCCCGGCGCCCGAGCGGGTGCTGGCCAAGCCGCCGGTCCGCAAGATCGCCAAGGACCTGGGCATCGAACTCTCCGATGTCCGCGGAACCGGTACGCACGGGCAGATCACCCGCGAGGACCTGACCAACCACCGGCCCACCGGTGGGGCCACGGCGCAGCGGATCACCCGTGAACCGGTGCGCGGGGTGCGCAAGGCCACCGCCAAGGCCATGGTCGACTCCGTGTCCGCCGCTCCGCATGTGAGCATCTTCGTCGATGTCGACGCCACCCGGACGATGGAGTTCATCCAGCGTCTGAAGAAGTCCCGCGACTTCGAAGGCATCAAGGTCTCCCCGCTGCTGATCCTCACCAAGGCGGTCATCTGGGCCGCGGCGCGGAACCCGGGCGTCAACGCCAGCTGGGTGGATACCGGGCAGGGCGCCGAAATCCACGTCAAGCACTTCGTGAACCTCGGGATCGCAGCCGCGACCCCGCGGGGCCTGGTGGTCCCGAACCTCAAGGACGCCCAGGATCTGAGCCTGAAGGAACTGGCGATGGCCCTGAACGAGCTGACCACCACCGCCAGGGAAGGGCGGACCCGGCCCGAGGACATGCGCGAGGGCACGCTGACGGTGACCAACATCGGGGTCCTGGGCGTCGACACCGGGACCCCCATCATCAATCCCGGCGAAGTCTCGATCATCGCCTTCGGCACCATCCGGCAGAAGCCGTGGGTGGTCGACGGGGACGTCGTCCCCCGCTGGATCACCACCTTGGGTGGTAGCTTCGACCATCGGGTGGTCGACGGCGATCTATCGGCCCGCTTCCTGGCCGACATCGCCGCGATCATGGAAGAGCCGGCACTGCTGCTCGATTAGCCGCATCCGCCGGGGATGTCGGATTTCACCGAAGGACCAGGGGAGAGGAACCCATCGTGAGAACCCGGACGCCACCACCAGGGCCCGCCGAAAACGTGGTGCTGCTCGACGCCGACCACCAGGAGAACGGCAGCGCTGACAAGGCGGAAGTACATACCGGGACGACGCCGCTGCACCTGGCCTTCTCCTGCCATGTCTTCGACGCCGAAGGGCGCGTCCTGGTCACCCGCAGGTCCCTGGCCAAGAAGGCCTGGCCTGGGGTGTGGACGAATTCCGTCTGCGGGCATCCCGCACCGGGTGAACCCCGCGAGGATGCCGTGCACCGTCGGGCCGGGTTCGAGCTCGGGATGGAGCTGGGTGCCGTCGAGATGGTCCTGCCGGAGTTCGCCTACCGGGCCGAGGATGCCTCGGGGGTGGTGGAGAACGAGTTCTGCCCGGTGTATTTCGCCCGGGCCGCCTCCGGGGTCGACCCCCGGCCCAGCGAAGTCGCCGAACACCACTGGGTGGCTCCGCAGGACCTGGTCGCCGCGGTCCGCGCCACCCCCTGGGCCTTCAGTCCGTGGCTGGTGTTGCAGCTGGAGCAGCTGGACTCCCGGGAGATCCCCTACCGGGGTCCCGGTCCGGAACCCACCCGATGAGGGACGAAGGACCGTCGATGCCCGAGGCCACGCACGAGCCCGCCCTGCACGGTGATGCGGCCACCGTGGTGCTGTTGCGCGATGCGCCCCGCGGACTGGAGGTGCTGTTGCTGGAACGGCCCTCCCACCGCGGTTCCTTCGCCGGGGCCTGGGTCTTTCCCGGAGGCCACGTCGATCCGGAGGACCGGGACGAGGTCCCGCGGGATTGCCCCGATCCGCCCGCCGGGGCCGCCCGGTGTGCCGGCGTACGCGAAACCCGGGAGGAGACCGGGATGGTGATCGCCCAGGAGGATCTGGCCGCCCTGTCCATCTGGACCCCGCCGCCCAGCGTGCCGAAACGGCTGCTCACCTGGTTCTTCCTGGCGGCGGTGGACACAGAGGCCACCGGGCCGCTCCGGCTCAGTCCCGAGGAGCATGTCGATCACGCGTGGCTGACCCCGGCCGAGGCCCTGGAACGCCACGCCGGCGGGTCCATGGAACTGGTCCCGCCCACCTGGATGACGCTGAACTGGTTGAGCGGCCACCGGAGCGCGGCAGCGGCGGTGGCCGCCGCACGGGCCAGTGAACCGGCGGACTTCAAAAGCGTCGGGGCCCGCAACGACGAGGGCCACCCGATCGTGGCCTGGGCCGGCGACGAGGCCTACGACCTGGACGGGCACCCCGGACCCCCGGGGGCCCGGAACCGGATCACCCTCGATGTCCGGCCGTGGTTCCACGAACAGTCCGCAGGGCAGCGGTAACGAACCGGGGGCCTGGAGGCCCACGGAGGGATCAGGCGGCGTCGATGGCCCGGTTCAACACGACCGCCAGACGCTTGACGCCCTCGTGGATCTTCTCCGGGTCGATGGCGCTGAAGGCCAGTCGCAACCGGTTGTTCGGCTCGTCCCCGGGGGTGAAGGCCGCCCCGGGGATGAAGACGACGCCGTCGTCGATGGCCTCGGCGAGCAGCGGGTAGGTGTCGATCCCCTCCGGGAGGGTGACCCAGATGAAGAAGCCCCCGGTCGGCGTGGTCCAGTGGACCCCTTCCGGCATGAGTTCCTCGAGGGCGGAGAGCATGGCCGTGCAACGCTCGGCATACAGTCCGCGGTAGGCGGAGATCTGGCCGCGCCAGTCATGCCCGTCGAGGTAGCTGGTGATCAGCATCTGGTTCAGGGTCGGTGGGCAGAGCACCACCGCCTCGCTGGCCAGGTAGAACCTGCGGGTCAGGTGCTCGGGCAGCAACGCCCAGCCGATGCGCAGGCCGGGGGCCAGGATCTTGGAGAACGAGCCCATGTAGATCACGTCGTCCGGGTTGTCCGCCCGCAGCGTCGGGTAGGGCTCGCCGTCGAACTTCAGCAGCCCGTAGGGGTTGTCCTCGAGGACGAGGATGTTGGCCTCGCGGCAGATGTCGACGACTTCCTGACGGCGTGCGGCGGCCAGCGAGATGCCCGAGGGGTTGTTGAAGTTGGGGATCGTGTAGAGGAACTTGATCCGCTTACCGGTGGCCGTGACCTCGGCGATGCGTTCACGCAGGGCCTCGGGAACCAGCCCGTCCTCGTCCATGGCGACCGATTCGACCTGGATCTGGTGGGCCTCGAAGGTGTTCAGGGCCCCGACGTAGGTGGGGTCCTCGCACAGCACGACGTCGCCGGGGTCGCAGAAGACCTTGCAGGCTACGTCCTGGGCCGATTGTGAGCCGGCGGTGACCACGATGTTCTCGGGGTCGACGTCGGTGATGCCCTCCTCGGCCATGACCTCGCAGATGTGTTGGCGCAGCTCGATGGTGCCCTTGCCACCACCGTATTGTAGGGCAGTCAGCCCCTCCTGGGCGATGAGCTGGTGGGCCATCGTCCCGATCTTCTCCAAGGGAAGCGACGAGAGGTAGGGGTTTCCCCCGGCCAGCGAGACCAGCCCCGGGCGCAGCGAGATGTCGAAGACGTCCCGGACGGCGGATTGCTTGATGTTGGCGGCGCGTTCGGAGAACAGGCTCTCGTGTCGGGTCGAGGCCTCGGCCCGCTCAAGGGCAAGCTCCGATTCGGTGGGCAACGATTCGCGGTCCTGGGCGGTGGGGTTCTCTGCTGTGTTCACCCTCACATCGTAACAACATGGGTTCACCATGAGGCAACAGTTGTTACCGAGGAGATGTTTATTCGGGGGTCTCGCCGCCCCCTTGATCCGCGGGCGGGGCCTCCACCCGCCGGGAGGCCACCCAGGCCGTGATGTCCGCGGGCTTGATCCTGCGGTGGCTGCCGCGGTACTCGACCGGGATGGTCCCCGCATCGGTGAGGTTGCGCATGTAGGTGTTGGACACCCCGGCCAGCCGGGCCGCCTGGGAAGTGTTCAGCCATCGCTCGGCGGTGCTGAGCACGACCGCTTCCCCGTCGGCCAGGCGGCCGAGCAGATCCAAGACGGCTCCGGCCGCCGCCGACGGCAGGCGCAGTGCCGTGCCGTTGACGAACACCGTCGCATCGGCGGACTCCCCCAACGCCCGGGCCAGCCGGGCGGCGTCGGGTCCCGCCAGCGCCTCATGCTGGGTGGTTCTGGTCAAGGCAGTCATCTCCTGTGGCATGAGACCATCATGCCCTGCCGGCGGGGCCCTTGGGCGGATCGGCGGGGTATGGCAACCTCGAAGACATGACGTTGAAAATCGCTCTGGCCCAGATCAACTCCACCGCCGATCTGGAGGCCAACCTCGGTCTGGTCCGTGACCGGGCGGCCCGGGCCCGGGACGCCGGTGCCGCCGTCGTGGTCTTTCCCGAAGCCACCATGTGCGCCTTCGGCAACCCGCTGGCCGAGGTGGCCCAGCCCCTGGACGGGGACTGGGCCCGACGGATCCGCGCCCTCTCGGCCGAACTGGGCATCGTCACGGTCCACGGGATGTTCACCCCCGGCGAGGACGGGCGCGTGCGCAATACGCTGCTGGCCACCGGCCCCGGGGTGGAGGCCAGCTACGACAAGATCCACCTCTACGACGCCTACGGGTTCGCCGAATCCGATGCCGTGACCGCGGGTGGATCGATCGCCACCTTCGAACTCGACGGCGTCGTCTTCGGGCTGTCGATCTGCTACGACGTGCGTTTCCCCGATCTGTTCCGGGCGAACGCGGCGGCCGGCGCCACGGTGAACCTGGTGTGTGCCTCCTGGGGCGACGGCCCGGACAAGGCCGAGCAGTGGGAGGCCCTCATCCGGGCCCGGGCACTGGATACGACGACGTTCATCGTCGCCTGCGACCAGGCCGACCCCGCGGCCAGCGGACGCCCCGCCACCGACAGCACCCCGTTGGGGGTCGGCCGCAGCGCCGTCATCTCACCGCTGGGCCGCACGCTGGCCTGCCTGCCGCAGGGCCCCGAGCTCACCGTCGTGGACCTCGACCTCGCAGAGGTCGAGCAGGCCCGCCGGAAACTGCCGGTGCTGGCCAACGCCCGACGGATCGGCCCCGACGGCCGGGTGGTCGCCCCCGGGGCCACCGAGGCCGAGGCCGGCTAGGGCCACCGTCATGGTTGGGTCGGCTCCATCGATGCCCTACTCTGGTGGACAACGGTCTAAAGAAAGTACTGACCACTGCGCCAGCGCCGCGAGCCACCACCCCGGGCCGGCCGCCGCAGAGCAGGGCAGGCTGCCCTTCGCGTGACGACCCGGTCGCCGGAGAACAGGCAGTCCGCGTTCATCCGCGCCGGGCCCGCTTCCCGAACGGCAGTCTTTCTCCAGGAGCATCCACATGTCCATCTCGACCACCCCTGAAACCACCCCCGGCCCCACGACGCCCGTGAGCAGCGGGGAGGTCTTTGCCGCCCATGAAGGCGGAAAGCTCTCCGTCCAGTCCACGATGGCCCTGGATTCGAAGCGGGCCCTGTCCATCGCCTACACCCCGGGGGTCGCCCAGGTCTCCCGCGCGATCGCCGAGGACCCGGCCCGCCACGCCACCCACACCTGGGCTTCCCGGCTGGTGGCCGTGGTCTCCGACGGGACCTCCGTGCTGGGGCTGGGCGACATCGGCGCCGCGGCGTCGTTGCCCGTCATGGAAGGGAAATGTGCCCTGTTCAAGGAATTCGGTGGGTTGAACTCCATTCCGCTGGTGCTCGAGACCACCGATGTCGAGGAGATCATCGAGACCCTGGTCCGGTTGCGTCCCAGTTTCGGGGCGATCAACCTCGAGGACGTCTCGGCACCGCGTTGCTTCGAACTGGAGGAACGCCTCATCGAGGCCCTGGACTGCCCGGTGATGCACGACGACCAGCATGGAACCGCGGTGGTGGTCCTGGCGGCACTGACCAACGCGGCCCGGGTGGTCGGCAAGGAGCTGGCCGGGCTGCGCGTGGTCGTCTCCGGCGCCGGGGCCGCAGGCATCGCGATCACCGACATCCTGGTCAATGTCGGCATCGGCGACGTCGTGCTGGTCGATTCACAGGGGGTCATCCACCGTGACCGGAACGACCTGAACCCGATCAAGGCCAGATATGCGGCCATCACCAACCGCGATTCGGTCATGGGCGGGATCCGCGAGGCCCTCGACGGGGCCGACGCCTTCATCGGGGTCTCCTCCTCGCAGGTCCCCGCGGAGGATCTGGAGGCCATGAACGACGGCGCGATCATCTTCGCGCTGTCGAATCCGGACCCCGAGGTCATGCCCGAGGTCGCGGCCCGTTTCGGGCAGGTCGTCGCCACCGGGCGCAGCGACTTCCCGAACCAGATCAACAACGTGTTGGCCTTCCCGGGGATCTTCCGCGGGGCCCTGGACGCGTCGGCACGGCGGATCACCCCACGGATGAAGATCGCTGCGGCCCGGGCCATCGCCGATCTGGTCGGTGGGGACCTGGCTGCCGACTTCATCGTCCCTTCGCCCCTGGACCCGCGGGTGGCCGCCGCGGTGGCCGCGGCCGTGCAGGAGGTCGCCTCCGGGGAGTAGGCCGGACCGGGGAGGACCCTACTCGTCCTCGGAGGAGTGGAGCCGGCGCCGGGCGCTGAGAAGGTCGATCTCGGGCCGGCCCGCGACCAGGCGTTCGACGCCGTCGAGCACCTCGATGGCGTGGCCGGCATCCGCGGCCACGACACCGGCGGCGATGCCGGCCCGCCGGTGGAGGTCCTGGTGGCTGGTTTCGGCGACGGACACCTCGAAGCGTCGCCGCAGTTCGGCCACGAGGGGGCGGACGACGGCGCGTTTGGCCTTCAGCGAGTGCACATCGCCGAGCAGCACATCGAACTCAACCCAACCGAACCACATGCCCCCATCCTGCGTCATGCCGGGGGAAGGGCCAAGGGGAGCCGGCGGCGACCGGCCGGTTCCGGTGTGCGTTTGCTCACCGATACCCCGTGCTAACATGCACGGGCACTCTACGTCGGCCCTCCTTCTTGTTACTGTGCTGAATATGACTTCGAGCAAAACGGCCGGATCCGCCCGGCCACCGAATGCCTGGCCACCCGCCGGTGACGGCCCCCGGGACCCGACCGGACGCTGACCCACCAGTTCGCCTGCTTCGGCGCCGCCATCGGCCCCGAAGACGAAGCACCCCGCAACCCGAAGGAGCAGGCATGACCGCTACGCCGCAGACCCCGTACCCCAACCAGCACACACTGTTCATCGGCGGGCAATGGGAGGCGGCAGCCTCCGGTGAAACCCGCGAGATCATCTGCCCGGCCGATGGCACGCATGTCGCCACGGCCTCCGAGGCGGCAGCAGCCGATACCGAGCGGGCGATCGCCGCGGCCCGGGCGGCCTTCGACTCCGGGGTCTGGTCCTCGGTTCCGGCTCCCGAACGCGGGGCCTTCCTGCTCAAGGTCGCCGAGCGGTTGCGTGAACGCAAGGAGGAGTTCGCCCGCGCCGAGACCGGTGACACCGGCAAGCGCATCCTCGAATCGCGGATCGACATGGACGACATCACCAACTGCTTCGAGTACTTCGGCCGGTTGTCCGGTCAGGATGCCGGACGCGTCGTCGATGCCGGGGACAACACGGTCGTCTCCCGCATCGCCTACGAACCGGTCGGTGTGTGCGGGATGATCACCCCCTGGAACTACCCGCTGCTGCAGGCCGCCTGGAAGATGGCCCCGGCCATTGCCGCGGGGTGTTCATTCGTGCTCAAGCCCGCCGAGCTGACGCCGTCGACGTCCATCCTGATCATGGACCTCTTCGCCGAACTCGGTCTGCCCGACGGCGTCGCGAACCTGGTCACCGGTGCCGGGGCCACCGCGGGGGCCCCGCTGTCGAGCCACCCCGACATCGACATGGTCTCCTTCACCGGCGGCCTGGTCACCGGTCGGGTGATCGCCGCAGGCGCCGCAGGAACCGTGAAGAAGGTCGCGCTGGAACTGGGAGGCAAGAACCCCAACGTCGTCTTCGCCGACGCCGACTTCGACGCCGCCGTGGACAACGCCCTCAACGGTGCCTTCGTGCATTCCGGCCAGGTCTGCTCAGCCGGGGCCCGGCTGCTCGTCCACGAGTCCATCGCCGAAGCCTTCGTGGATGAACTGGTCCGCCGGGCCGAGGACATCCGCATCGGCGGCCCCTACGACGACGAGGCCGAAACCGGCCCGCTGATCTCCGCCGCCCACCTTCAGAAGGTGGACGCCTACGTGAAGAGGGGCGTCGCCGAAGGCGCCCGTCTGCGCACCGGCGGTCGGGCCGCCACCGAGGAGGACGGAACCGGGCTGGGGGCCGGGCACTACTACCTGCCGACCATCCTGGACCAGGTCAGCCGGGGCATGTCCGTCGTCACGGACGAGGCCTTCGGTCCCACGGTCACCGTCGAGACGTTCTCCACCGAGGACGAAGCCGTTGCCACCGCCAATGACACCGTCTACGGCCTGGCCGGCGCCGTCTGGACCCAGGATGCCGGACGGGCCCAGCGGGTCGCCGGACGCCTGCGTCACGGCACCATCTGGATCAACGACTTCCACCCCTACCTGCCGCAGGCCGAATGGGGCGGCATGGGCCAGTCGGGCGTCGGTCGCGAGCTCGGCCCGACCGGGCTGGGCGAGTACCAGGAAGCCAAGCACATCTACCAGAACACGGCCCCGCAAGTCACCGGCTGGTTCGCCGACCGCGCCTAGCCCGTTTCCGAGCCTGAGCCAAGGAGAGTACTTAAAATGACTGATTTCGAGACGTTGGACGGTTCGGCCTTCGACTACATCGTCGTCGGCGGCGGGTCCGCCGGTGCCGCCGTCGCCGCCCGCCTGAGCGAGGATCCCTCACTCGAGGTGGCCCTGGTCGAGGCCGGTCCCGATGACCGGGGAATCGATGAGATCCTGCAGCTGGACCGCTGGATGGAACTACTCGAATCCGGCTACGACTGGGACTACCCGATCGAGGAGCAGGAGAACGGCAACTCGTTCATGCGCCACGCCCGCGCCAAGGTGATGGGCGGGTGCTCCAGCCACAACTCCTGCATCGCCTTCTGGGCCCCGCGCGAGGACCTGGACGAATGGGAGTCGAAATACGGGGCCACCGGTTGGAACGCCGAGACCGCCTTCCGGCTGTATAAGCAGTTGGAGACCAACGAAGACGCGGGGCCCGGGGCCCCGCACCACGGCGACTCCGGGCCCGTGCACCTGATGAACGTCCCCCCGGCGGATCCCAGCGGCGTGGCGGTGCTCGACGCCGCCGAACAGGCCGGGATCCCGCGGGCGAAGTTCAACGACAACGCCACCGTCACCAACGGGGCGAACTTCTTCCAGATCAACCGCAAGGCCGACGGCACCCGCTCCTCCAGCTCGGTGTCCTACATCCACCCGATTGCCGACCGGAAGAACTTCCATCTGCTCACCGGGCTGCGAGCCAAGGTCCTGACCTTCGACGAGGCCAACAGGTGCACCGGCGTCGCGGTCGTGGACAACGGATTCGGCAAGACCCATCACCTCACCGCCCGCGAGGAGGTCATCGTTTCCACCGGGGCCATCGACTCGCCGAAGCTGTTGATGCTCTCGGGGATCGGCCCGGCAGCACAGCTGAAGGAGAACCGGGTCGAGGTCCGCGTGGATTCCCCCGGGGTGGGCGAACACCTGCAGGACCACCCCGAGGGGGTCATCCAGTGGGAAGCGAAGCAGCCGATGGTGTCCGAATCGACCCAGTGGTGGGAGATCGGGATCTTCACGCAGACCACCGAGGGCCTGGATCGTCCCGACCTGATGATGCACTACGGTTCGGTGCCCTTCGACATGCACACCCTGCGTCAGGGCTACCCGACCACGGAGAACGGCTTCTGCCTGACCCCGAACGTCACCCACGCGAAGTCACGCGGTACCGTGCGCCTGCGCAGCGGCGACTTCCGCGATAAGCCCAAGGTCGACCCGCGCTACTTCACCGACCCCGAAGGCCATGACATGCGCGTGATGATCGCCGGCATCCGCAAGGCCCGCGAGATCGTCTCCCAGCCGGCCATGGCCGAATGGGCCGGGCGCGAACTCTACCCGGGGACGGAAACCCAGTCGGACGAGGAGATCGCCGACTACATCCGGCGCACGCACAACACCGTCTACCATCCGGTCGGCACCGTGCGCATGGGGCCCATCGACGACGATCTGTCGCCGCTGGACCCCGAACTGCGGGTCAAGGGGGTCACGGGGCTGCGCGTGGCCGACGCCTCGGTGATGCCCGAGCAGGTCACCGTGAACCCGAACATCACCACCATGATGATCGGTGAGCGGTGCGCCGAACTGATCAAGCAGGCCCGCAAGGGCTGACCGGTCGCCGGCAGGGAAAAAGTCAAGGGCCGCCCCGCGGAATGCGGGGCGGCCCTTCGTCTGTGGGGACCTACTGCGTGGATTTCTTCCCGGGCTTGCCCGGCTTGACTCTTCCCTTGCGGGCGTGGCTGCGCAATTGGACGATGCGGGCGGCACCGGCAATGGCTACGATGATGCCGCCGCCGACCGCTCCAACGAAGAGCGCCAGTCCGAGTTGGACCGTCCCCTCCCAGCCGAAGTAGCGCAGCTGCACCGTATTGGTGTTCTGCGCGATGAAGATGATCAGCAGCACCAGGAACACCAACGCCAGGACGGTTGCCGTCCACATGACCCCGCTGCGGGTCACCCGCATCGGGTCCTCGGGGCGTCCGGCCCCGTCGCTGGTTCCGGGGCGGTGCTCGGGGGTCCCTCCGGCGGGTGCGCCACCCGAGGGGGTTCCGGGTGCCGGCTCCCGGGGGGTCTTCGCCGGCTTCGGGCGATCCTGCGGGTCCTTGGCCATGGCACTACCTTTCGTCGACGCGGGCCGGTTCCGTCCGTCCCCGGTTGTTTCCGGGCCCGGACTGCCGGGGGTGGGCCGGTGCGTGGATGCGTTCCGGACCCTGGGGACAGTTTACGTGCCCGCGCCGCCGGCGCCCGGATTGGTAGGGTTTGGCGTATGACCGTCCCGAAGGAGCCAACGTGATCCCGCGCCCGAAATTGCGTACTGCCGTACTGGGATACGGGCTGTCCGGCCGGGTCTTCCACACCCCCCTGATTGCCGCGGACCCCGACTATTCCCTCGACGCGATCATCACCGGCAACCCCGAACGCGCGGCTGCTGCCGCCGCGGCCCATCCCGACACGCTGATCATGCCGGACGCCGAGAGCCTCTTCGCCCGGGCCGCCGACTTCGATGTGGTGGTCATCGGGACCCCGCCAGCGACCCATGCCGCCCTGGCCCTGAGAGCGATCGGCCACGGCCTGCATGTGGTTCTCGACAAGCCCTTCGCCACTTCCGCTGCCGAGGGGCGTGAAGTCATCGAGGCGGCCCGGGCCGCCGCCGTGAAACTCTCGGTGTTCCAGAACCGTCGGTGGGACGCCGACTTCCTGACTCTCTCGCGTCTGGTCCGGGACGGGGCGCTCGGCGAGGTGCACACCTTCGAATCACGGTTCGAACGGTGGAAACCCGCGGGGTTGCGCGATTGGAAGGACAGCGCGGGGATCGCCGGCGGCGGGGGAGTCCTGTTCGATCTGGGCACCCACGTCATCGACCAGGCACTGGTCCTGTTCGGGCCGGCGGACTCGGTGTACGGGCTGACCCGGCGCCTCAGCACCGGCGGTTCCGATGCCGATGAGGATGCCTCCATCGTCATCCGGCACCACAGCGGGGTGGACTCGCATCTATCGGTCGGGCTGCACTTCGCGGTCCCGGCACCCCGCTTCCGGGTCCTGGGGACCGAGGCCGGCTTCGAAACGTGGGGAACCGACGGGCAGGAGGCGGCGCTCGACGCCGGAATGGAACCCGACGACGCCGGATATGGGCGGGTGCCCGATAACGAGTGGGGCCGCCTCGGCGTGCCGGGGGCCATGGAGACGGTGCCCTCCGACGTGGGCGCCTATCCGAAGTTCTATCGCAGCTTCGCCGCCGGGGTCCACGGCCACGGCCCGCTTCCGGTGGACCCGGCGGATGCCGTGGCCACCTTGCAGATCATCGAAGACATCCACGAGAGGAACCGGGCATGAACCCCGTAGCCAGCCACGACCAGGCGGCACCGGGGCCGGAAGCCTCGGTCCTGATCATCGGTGCCGGGCTGGCAGGATTTTCCGTGGCCCGCCAATTGCGCAGCCTGGGCCATACCGGCGGGGTGCGGATCGTGGATCCCGAGGGGCTGCCCTACGACAGGCCCCCCTTGAGCAAGGCCTATCTGCTCGGGCACACCGATCAGGCCGGCCTGCTGCTCGCCGACGCCGCGTGGTGCCGGGAGCACGAGGTCGAGATCCTCACCGGCACCGTGGCCACCGTGCGCCCGGGGGCCGGCGAAGCCGTCCTGGCCGACGGTACGGCCCTGGCCGCGGACGTGCTGGTGCTGGCCACCGGGGGGACAGCCCGCAAGCTCTCGATCCCCGGCGGCGACCTGGATACCGTGCTGGAGCTGCGCCACCGGGCCGACGCGGACCGGCTGCGCACGGTGCTGCGGCCCGGCACCCGGTTGGCGATCATCGGGGCGGGACTCATCGGGGCAGAAACCGCGTCCGCCGCCCGTGAACTCGGGGCCGTCGTCGTCCTCATCGACCCCATGGATCCGCCCCTGGTCCCGGCCGTCGGCCCGGAACTGGCCCGGCGTCTGCACGCCATGCACACCGAGAAGGGGATCACCGTGGTGACCGGCATCCCCGAAACCATCACCCGCGACGGGGAACACCACCGGATCGCGCTGGCCAGCGGGGAGCAGATCACCGCCGACGCCGTCCTGGTGGGGGTCGGGATCACCCCCAACACGGCGCTCGCCGAGTCGGCCGGGCTGGAGGTCGACGGCGGGATCATCGTGGATGAGAGGCAACGCACCAGCCACCGACGCGTCTACGCTGTGGGGGACTGCGCCCGGACCCGCACCACCGGCGGCGTGCTCAAACGCCGGGCGGAGCACTGGGAGAACGCCATGAACTCCGGACACCAGGCCGCCTCGGCCATCATCGGGGGCGACGCCCCGGCCCCACGGGCCGACTGGTTCTGGTCCGACCGCCACGGGGTCCACGTCGAGGGCGTGGGGTCGATGACCGCCCCGGGGACCACCGTGATCCGCGAGGCCGACGGCGTGCCCGTCATGGCCTTCCGGGTTGACGGCGAGGGTTATCTGCTCGGCTGTGCCGCGGTCGACGGCGGGCTGGCGGTGAAGGCGGCCCGCCGGATCATCGACCGGCGGATCCGCGTGGACCCCGCCCAATTGGCCGACCCCGCCGTCAACCTCAAGAAGCTCGCCCGCTAGCTGTCTTCGGGCTCGCGCACCGACTGGTGCCGCAAAGAGCTGCCGGCCTGGACGTCACGTTCCTCGACCAGGGCCTGCTTATCGCTGGCCTTGGTGTCGCGTGGGGGCAACTGCACCGACCGTTCGGCCTTGATGCCACCTTGGAGCTGGCGGGCCCTTTCCATCTCCGCGTCGAAGACGGCTCCCAGCAGCAACGACAGGTTCGCGATCCAGATCCACAGCAGCAGGACGATGACCCCGCCAATGGCCCCGTAGGTCGCGTTGTAGCTGCCGAAGTTGGAGACGTAGAAGAAGAATCCGACGGTGGCCACCGCCAGGACCACCAACGCGATGACCGAACCGATGCTGAGCCACCGGAACTTGGGCTGCTTCACGTTCGGGGTGCCGTAGTAGAGGATGGCGATCACGAGGATGACCAGCAGCACGGCCAGCGGCCATTTGGCGATGCCCCAGACCATGACGGCGGTGTCGCCGAAACCGATCAGGTCGCCGAGGGTCTTGGCGATGGGGCCCGAGACGATCAGCAGGACCACCACGACGACGGCGACCAACAGCATCACCAGGGTCACCAGCAGCAGCACCGGCTTGAGTTTGAAGAAGGAGCGGCCCTCGGCCACGTCGTAGATCTTGTTCATCGACCGTCCGAAGGCCCCGGTGTAGCCCGAGGCCGACCACAGGGCGCCGAGGATGCCGACGATGAGGGCCAACCCGGCCGACGGGGTGTTGGCCAGCTGTTCGATGGGCTGACGCAACGTATCGACGACCCCCTCGCTGGCGAACTGTTCGAGGAAACCGATCAGCGCCTTGGTGGTGGATTCGGCCTGGCCGACGACGCCCAGCAGGGAGACCATCGCCAGCAGGGCCGGGAAGACCGAAAGCACCGCGTGGTAGGTCAGGCCCGCCGCCATATCGGTGCACTTGTTCCGGGTGAACTCGTGCATGGACCTTTTCAACACGTATTTCCAGGAGGGGCCGCGTAGGTCGGTCGGGGCCGAGGGCTTGCGATCGTCGTCGGGCGAGGGGGCGTTGCGGCCCTTCGCGGAGGTATCGGCAGCAGTGCCGTTCTCCGGGGTGGCGTGGCGATGACCTGGCATGGAAGCCTCCGCTGACTAGTGGTTGACGTGGGTTTTCGTGGGCACTGAAAGTCAAGCATGAGGCACCGGGAGGCACAACCTCCCGGGCCGGGTGTGATGCCCGCCCCGTCCGGTGGAAGGCGGGGGCGCCAACTCGGTAGTGTGTAGGTATGTCCCTTCGTAACCGCCGCGCCGCGTCCCTGCCTGCCAAACTTTCCCGCTCGTGGTTGCTGGTCAATGCCGCGAACCCCGAATCGTTTGCCCCGGCGTTGTCCTCCGAAGCGGACTCCGTCATCTTCGACATGGAAGCCTCCGTGCCCGATGACCAGAAGGCCGAGGCCCGCGATGCCGTGGTCGAGGCGCTGAGCACCGGGATGACCGCCTGGGTGCGGGTCAACGGGATCGAAACCGAGTTCTGGGCCGAGGACCTGGCGGCGTTGTCCAAGGCCAAGGGGCTGCGCGGGGTCATGTTGGCGATGACCGAAAAGCCCGAACAGGTGACCCTGACGGCGATGCGCCTGCAGGCCGGCACCCCGGTCCTGGCCCTGATCGAATCGGCGGTCGGCATCGAAAACGCCACCCCGATCGCCTCGGCCCCCGGCACGTTCCGGCTGGCCTTCGGCGTCAACGACTTCCGCAAGGACACCGGCGTCTCCGACGACCCGCTGGCCCTGGCCTATGCCCGCGGCAAGCTGGTGGTGGCCTCCCGCGTCGGCCAGCTGCCCGGGGCCATCGACGGTCCGGCGGCCGCCGGGGCCGGCTCCGAGGCCGTACACGCCAGCTGCCGGACCACCGCCACGATGGGGATGACCGGCAAGCTGAGCCTCTCGGCCTCACAGGTCGATGACATCAACGAGGACCTCTCCCCGAGCACCGACGAGCTTTCCTGGGCCCACGAGCTGCTCGAGGCCCACGCCGCCGGCGCCTCGGTCGGCGACGGCTCCTACCTGCCGCGTCTGGCCCGCGCCCAGAAGATCGCGGATCTGGCCGACTCCTACGGACTCTGGAACGCCTGATCCCGTCTGTGGCGGCCCGGCCTAGTTGCCGGGGCGTCGACGCCAGAGGATGGCCGTCCCGGCACCGATGACGATCAGTACCGCAAGCCCGGTCGGGATGATCCACGGGGCCAGACCCTGCCCATCGGCCTCCCGGGTGGATTCGCCGGTGTCCTCGTCCGCGGCTGCCGATGGCGTGGCGGCACCTTCCGGCGCCCCGCTGGTGGTGGTGAACGTGAACGTCCCCTGGATCGGATGGCCATCGGAGGAGACCACCCGCCACTTCACGGTGTACTCGCCGGCCGGGGTCCCGTCCTGGATGGCCTGTTCGACATCGCGGTCGGTGACCTTCGCGGGGCCGGCGGCCCAGTTGGTGCCTGCGTCGTCCTCGACCCGGATCTCCGAGCCGATGGCGATGGGGGTGTTGTTGTAGGTCAGGACGATCTTCTGCGGCATGGCCTCCACGGTGGAGCCGGAGCCGGGGTCGTTGGAGATCAACTGGTCGTGGGCGCTCGCGGCGCCGATGGGCCCCAGAAGGGCCAGGAGCAGAACGGCGAGCAGGCCCGCCGCACGGGTGCCGGCCTTCCGCAACGAGAGGGTGGACCGATGCTGGTTCATGGGATTCGCTTTCAAAGAGTCGGGGCCCGGTGGCCCGCCGGAACGACGGGCCACCGGGTAGTGCTATTGGTTCCTGCGCGAACCGACGGTCCGCACCAGGGCGACGGCGCCCAGCAGGATTCCTGCGACCCCGATCCACAAGGCGGCCGTCGCCGTTCCCTCCGAGCCGGCCGCCGGGGCGTCCGCGGCCCCGGCCGTGCCGGACGGGGCCGCCGAGGCGGCCGCGGTGGTGGTGAAGGTGGGGGCCGGATGCTCGGGTTCGGCACCGTCCTTCGCGGATTCGTCCCACTTCACCACGGACCCGTCGGTGTAATGCTGGGAGGCGGGCAGGACCACATCGGTGCCGGCTTCCGGCAGGGTGCCCAGAGAGACGGTGAACGTCTGGAACTCATCCTGGCCGATCCGGTGGGCCCGGTCTGCCGTCCAGGTGATCGAGCTCGCCGCCTCGGTCACCGTGGAACCGTGGGATTCCACGGGCTCGTCCAGTTTGGTGCGTTTGACGGTGGCCTTCCAACCGTCGACCGGCTTGACCCTCACCGACATGAACGGGGTATCGGTCGGCAGTGAGACGGTCAGCTTGTCGGTGGTGGCCGACTCCGATTCATTGGGGACGCTGAAAGTCGCCTGGGCGTAGGAGCCCTCGGCGGTCTGGTTCGGACTGACGGTCACGTGGGCGGAGGCGGCCCCGGCACCCAGGGCCATCAGGGCGCCGGTGGCGGCGAGGGCCGCCGTGGAGGTCAGGACCCGGTGGCGGGTCGGAGCGGCGTGGGGAGAAGTCATGGGGTTTCCTTTGCAATGGGCCGTGCGGGGCACGGCCTTCGGGCGGTTCACGGTGCTCCCACTCCGGTTCCCGGGGTGGGAGGGGATGCCCCGAATCCGCCGCCCCGTCGGGTCAGGGGCGCAGCGAACGCGGGAGGAGTGCCCGGGGTGGTCCGCGCAGACGTTCGGCGCGGGCGTTGGACCGGGGCCGGAGGAGCGGCAGGGCGAACATGGCCTGCTGGACGGGGCCCTTCGGTGCCAAGGGGGCCGGGCGGGGCAGCGAGGCCAGCGGGGAGAGCCAGGCCATGAGCATCCACAAGGCCGCCTCGCCGCGGGCCAACGCCACCGCGGAGAGGAAGATGGCCAGTAGATGGGCCGTGATCATCGGCAGACCCATGGACCCCCAGTGGGCTGCCGCCCCGTGGGCCAGCGGGGACGCGCTGCCGCAGATCCCGGCCACCACGGAGCCGTGGTGGCCGAAGGGGACCTCCGGTGCCCCGCCGGTGCAGTCCGGTGGTGTGGCGAACCAGGCGAAGGCATGATGCAGGGACCATTGGCCGAGCCCCAGGACGGCGGTGAGCGTGGGCAGGGACAGGCGTCGACCCGCCAGCAGCACCACGGGCAGGTTGACCAGTGCCGCGAGCAGCACCAGGACCGGCAGTCCCGGCAGCGGTCCGCCGCCGAGTACGTGCGCCCCGGCAGCGAGGGCCATCACCGTGGAGGTGACCGCGATCGAACGCCACAGGCGCAGTGGTGCCCTGGTGCTCATCGGGTCTGCTCCCGTCATGCCGGTGGCCGCAACGAACTATCGCCGGGCGGCTCAGGCCTCGACGACGATCCCGTCCTCGTCCGAATGCAGCATGGCCCCCGGCCGGAAGTCGACCCCGCCGAAGGAGAGGACGACGTCGGCCTCCCCGGTGCCGTGTTTGGAGGATTTGCGCGGATTCGAGCCCATCGCCTTCACGCCCAGGTCCAGTTCGGCTAGGGCGACGCGGTCACGGATGCAGCCGTGGATGACCACACCCGACCAGCCGTTGGCCACGGCGGCTTCACCGATCATGTCCCCCATGAGCGCGGTTTCCAGCGAGCCGCCGCCGTCGACGACGAGCACGGCGCCCTCGCCGGGGCTGTTCAGGGTCTGTTTGAGCAGGGCGTTGTCGCGGTCGCAGCGGATGGTCCGGACCGGGCCGCTGAAGCGGGTCCGACCGCCCAGGTTCTGCAGCTGAAGGGACAGGGTCTGGAGCGATTCGTCGTCGTCGAACAGGTCGCAGGTGGTGAAAGTCATGAACCCAGCATAAAACGAACCACGGACAGGATGTGGATCACAACAGTTGGTCCAGTAAACATCAGACGTCTAATGTTTTCCCATGCCTTCCTCGAGAACCACCGATCCACCGGCCGTCGTCCTGCCCCGGGGGCGGTGGATCACGGTGCTCGGGGTGCTCGCCGTGGTGCTGGTGGGGCTGAACCTGCGGGCCGGCATCACCAGTGCCGCCGCCTTGTTCCACGATCTGCAGGCCGTGCTCGGGTACGGGCCGCTGGTGGCCGCCATCCTCCCCTCCATCCCCACGGTCACCTTCGCCTTCGCCGGTGCGGCGACGGCCTGGTTGGTCCGCAGGATCGGTGTGGAACGGACCATCCTGCTGGCCCTGATCATCCTGGCCGCCGGGCTGGCGATCCGTGCGATCCCCTCGGTGGGCATGCTGCTGGTGGGCACCGTGGCCGGAATGTGCGGGATCGCGTTGTGCAACGTGGCGATGCCCTCCTTCATCCGGGAGCACTATGCCCACCGGACTTCGGCCCTGACCGGGACGTACACGATCACGATGTCCCTCGGGGCCACGGCCGCCTCGGCGCTCGGCGTCCCGCTGGCCCGGCAGCTGGGATCCCCGAGCCTGGGTTTGGCGGCCTGGTCGATCCTGGCCGCTGTCTCGGTCCTGGTCTTCCTCCCGTTGGCGATCGCCGGTCGACCGCGGCCCCGGCAGGATGCCGCCGACCCGGTGGCCCCGGCCGAATCCGGGGGATCGCTGCTGGCCGTCCTGCGGACCCGCAAGGGCCTGCTGATCACCGGGTTCTTCACGGTCCAGGCGCTGTTGGTCTATTCGCTGATCAGCTGGTTGCCGGTCATCCTGATCTCCCGGGGCATGGCCCCCGCGAACGCGGGAATCATGTTGGGGCTCATGCAGCTGGTCACGATTCCCGCAACGGTGGTGCTGTTGGCCATGGCCACCCGCCCGCACCTGCTGCGCCCGGCCTTCATGGTCTGTTGTGTCGGGATCCTGCTGGGTCTGTGCTGCCTGATCCTGCTGCCGGTCGACTTCTCCGTCCTCTCCGTGGTCCTGCTGGGCCTTGGACTGACGATCTTCCCCTTGCTGCTGGTGGTCATCAGCCGCAGTGGCCGCAATGCCGCGGAAACCACGGCGATCTCCACGGTCGCCCAGTCGGTGGGCTACCTGGTGGCCAGCGCGGGACCCTTCGGCCTCGCGCTGCTGCATACCCGGACGGGCGGCTGGACCGGACCGTTGTGGGTGTTGTTCGCCGTCGCCGTGGTCCAGTTGCTGCTGGCGCTCGCGTTGACCTCCGATGGCCCGAGCGGTCCGGGGCGCCGGGCCGGCAGGTCGCCCCGGCGCGAGGTGGCGGCATGAGCATTCCGTCGCGGACGCCCTTGGTCCAACAAGTCACCGATGCCCTGCGCCGGGCCATCAGTTCTGGTGAGTGGCCGGTCGGGGCGCGAATCCCTGCGGAGCCGGCGCTGATCGAACGCTTCGCCGTCTCCCGGGGCACGCTGCGCGAGGCCATCAAGGCACTGGCGCATGCGGGCATGCTGGAGGTCCGGCGCGGGGACGGGACCTATGTGCGCACCCGCAGCGAGATCGAAGGCGCCATCGGGCAGGTCTACCAGCGTCATTCCGACCAGGAAGTCATGCAGGTCAGATTCGCCCTGGATGCCCAGGCCGCCCGCTTGGCCGCGGCCGTCGCCGGGGACGCCGAGGTGGAGCAGCTGCGGGTGATCCTGACCGAACGTCGTCGGGCCTGGGAGGCCGAGGACATCGAGGGGTGGATCGACGCCGACTGGACGTTCCATCTGGCGGTGGCGCGTGCCTCCGGCAATGCCCTGCTGGTCGAACTGTATGCCAGTTTCGGCGACGTCTTCCACGGGTCCAAGCTGGCCCAACGCCTCCACCGCGGTTTCGACGGGTGCCGGGCCGAAGGTCATGAGGAACTGGTCGAGGCGATCGCCGCCGCGGACCCGGATGCCGCGGATCGCAGCACGGTGGCGAACCTGCTGTATTGCCTCTCCTTCACCGAGGCCGGCTGAGCCAGGACCCAGCGACCTCCTAGCGGACCCGGTTGCGTTGGGTGCCGAGCCCGTCGATGCCTGTTTCGAGCACATCCCCGGCCTTGAGCCAGGGGTGGCGGCCCTGTTCGTTGCGACGCCCCAGGGCCACCCCTGCCGGGGTCCCGGTGAGGATCAGGTCCCCGGGGACCAACGTCACCAGGGTGGAGAGGTAGGCGACCAGGCGGGCGGGGCCGAAGACCAGATCCGCGGTCGAGTCCTCCTGCATGGTTTCGCCGTTGACGCGGGTGCGGATGCGGGCCCGGTCCGGAAACTCGTCGGCGCTGACCAGATAGGGGCCCACGGGGGTGGAGGCCTCCCAGCATTTGCCGGCCAGCCATTCGGTGGTCCGGCCCTGCCAACCGCGCATCGAAATGTCGTTGGCGACCGCGTAGCCGGCAATGTGCTTGGCGGCATCGGCTTCGGGGATCCGGCGGCCCGGGGCGCCGATGACGAGGGCCAACTCGCCCTCCCAGTCGAGTCGGTGGTCCTCCGGCGGCACGTCGATCGGGTCCATCGGGCCGGTGAGCGAGCGGGCGAACTTCGTGAACACCGTGGGGTGCTCGGGCAGTTCCTGCCCGGTCTCCAGGATGTGGTTGCGGTAGTTCAGCCCGATGCAGAAGACCTTCTCCGGGGCTCCCACCAAGGTCGCGAAGTCGGCCTCGGTCACCGGAATCCCCGGGGGCGTGGTCCGCAGGGAGGCGGCGGGATCGGCCGCCGCGACGGCTTCGGCGCGGCTCTGCTCGTCGGCGGTCAAAAAGGCCCCGACGTCGGGAAAGCCCGTCAGCTCGTGGGCCTTCTCGCCGTGGATGACCGCGGCGAAGGTGGCCCCGGTTCCGGGCCTGCGGAGGGTGGCAAGTTTCATGCCACCATCCCATCACGGCGGGGCCCGCGGGGCCTAGCGTGCCGCGGCGACCGCTGCTTCGTCGGGGTAGGCCGCCTGCGTGCCCTTCTTCGTGGCAGCCAGGGCGGCGGCCACTGAGGCGAAGGCCGAGGCGTCGGCCAGGGTGTCCCCGGCCGCCAGTCGGGTCGCCACCGCGCCGGTGAAGGCATCTCCGGTCCCGGTGGTGTCCACCGCGTGGACCCGGGTGGGGGCGATCCTGGTGATCGGGGCCGCGGCGTCCGGATGGTGGTCGAGCACCACCGATCCGTGGGCACCGAGGGTGACGACCACGCGGTCCAGCCCGCGGTCGAGGAAACGGGCGAGCACCGGGTGCCAGGCGTCATCGGCGTCATCGGCAGCGGGGATGCCCGTGCCGTCCAGGAACTGGGAGGCCTCGTGGGCGTTGACCAGCAACACGGATGTCAGCTCCGCCAACTCCCGGGTGATCGGGGCATAGGGGGAGAGATTCAGGACCACGGTGGCCCCGGCGTCGTGCCCGGCCCGGGCCGCGGCCAGCACGGCCTGAGGGGCGACTTCCAGGCACAGGCACACCACCGCCGCAGCCCTGAAGAGCCCCGACGCGTCGGCGATCGTCGCCGCCGAGACGGTTCCATTGGCTCCGGCGGAGATGACGATGCTGTTCTCGCCCGCGGCATCCACGGTCACCACGGCGACGCCGGTTTCCACCGATTCCACGCGCCGTACCGCCTGGGTATCCACGCCTGCCGCGGAACAGGATTCGAGCAGCATGGTGCCGTGCGGGTCATCGCCGACGGCACCGAGCAGAGTCACGTCGGCGCCGAGCCGGCCAGCGGCGACCGCCTGGTTGGCGCTCTTGCCCCCGGGATTCACCGTGAAACCTTCCCCGTGCAGGGTTTCGCCCGGGGAGGGGAGGCGTTCGGTGTAGATGGTCAGATCGGCGTTCAGGGAACCGACGACCACCACTCGGCCTCCGCGGATCGGGGCACCGCCGGGGGTGTTCATGCCGTGGCCTCCGCTGGAGTCGAGGGGGTGGCTGACAGGTCGACGTCACCGATGCGTTCGAGGGCGTCGGTGACCAGATCCCAGAACCGTCCGTGGTCCAGATCCACCGCGACCGAGGTGTTGCACCCAGGGGGTGCCGGGGCCCGGAAGTCGGCGACCGTCATGCCCAGGGTCAGGGTTCCGCGCAGTTCGATGTCGAGGGGGACCTTCACGGTGGAGACGATGGTCGGGTCGATGACGTAGGCGACGGCGCAAGGGTCGTGCACGGGTGGGGCATCGAAGCCCTGATGGTCCTGGTAGGTCCTGGCGAAGAAATCCATCAGTTCGCGCACGAACGTCGCCGGGCTGGTGCCGATGGCTTCGATCCGGGCTATGACCTCATCGGTGGCCAATGCCTGATGGGTCAGGTCCAGTCCCACCATGACCACTGGCCAGTCCTCGTTGAAGACGATATGGGCCGCCTCGGGGTCGATGATGATGTTGAATTCGGAGACGGCACTCCAGTTGCCCACGTGGTAGCCACCGCCCATCAGCACCACTTCGCGCACCCGTTCAACGATGCGCGGTTCCTTGCGGGCGGCCATGGCGATGTTGGTCAATCCTCCGGTGGGAACCAAGGTTACCGTGCCGGGTTCGTGGGCCATGACCGTCTCGATGATCAGATCCACTGCGTGACGCCGATCCACCGTGATGGTGGGCTCCGGCTGGGCGGGTCCGTCCATGCCGGTCTCGCCGTGGATATCGCCGGCGGTCTTGAGCTGTCGGACCAACGGGCGGTCGCAACCTGCGGCGAAGGGGACCCCGGTAATCCCCGCGATGGTGCCCACCGCGAGGGCGTTTTCGGTGACCTTGGCCAAGGTCTGGTTACCGACGACGGTGGTCACGGCCAGTAGTTCGATCTGGGGGTTTCCGTGGGCCAGCAGGATCGCCACTGCGTCGTCATGTCCGGGGTCGCAGTCCAGGATGATCTTTCGGGGTCCAGCGGTGGCGGCGTGTGCGCCCATGTTCTTCTCCACGTCATCAGGGGGTGGGGTGCCGGGCAGTGTCCGGCGTCGGTCCACCAGCCTAACCCGCGGTGTTGGAGGGCGGTTCTAGAGCAGCATGACCAGCGCGATCACCAGAACCGACAGGGTCGTGATCATGCCGATGAGCGCCGGCCACGGGTTCCTGGGGCCGGCTTGCGGGTCATGGGATTCCCGCAGGCCGGGTGCGCTCGGGTTTCCGCCGAGCAGCGGGGTGCTATCGGCCGGGGGAACGGTGGGGCGTGCGTCGTGCTCCATGGTGGCGGCTCCTCTCAGGGGCGTCAGGAGACCAGTTTAACCCCCGGTGTTGGTCGGTGTGCGCTTGAACAGGCGCGAGAGCCAGCCGCCGGATGCCGAGGAATCCTTGGGGGCGTTCGGATCGCAGGAACACCGGTCCGCCCGGGGGACGTTCGCCATGACCTGCTGGACGTGCTGACCGCATCCGGCCCACGTCGTCTTCTGGCATTTGCGGCATTTTACGGCTCGGCACATGGGTTTCTCCTGGTTTCGGTGACATCACGAGCAGGATTCGTCCTGCTGCAACCTACTGTGACACATACCCCCGGGGGTATCAAAGTCAGGGCATGGGGCGCCGTCCAACGAGTTAGGCCAGCGAGAGGAAGAGGCGCTCCAGTTCCTTCTTGTCCATCGAGTTGTCCTCGCTGGCCAGGCACTGCTCCAGTCCGGTGGCAATGATCGCAAAGCCGGCCCGGTCCAGTGCCTTGGAGACCGCCGAGAGCTGGGTGACGACATCCTTGCACTCCCGTCCCTCCTCGATCATCCGGGTGACGGCCGAGAGCTGGCCCTGGGCGCGCTTGAGTCGATTGATGACCGGAGTGAGTTCGGCGGTGTCGAGTTGCATGTCTGCTCCTTGTGATGATTGGCGTTGTCCCATCATACCCCCCTGGGTGTTTTTGCATACCCTGGGGGGTATATGCCAGACTGCTGGGGAACCACTGATCCGACAGGAAGAAGCAGACGTGTCCCTTGCAACACCCGCCGTCACCGATCTCGATGCGCAGACGGTCCGCAACTGGATCGACGAGCAGCAGGACGTGAAGATCATCGACGTCCGCTCCGCCGCCGAATTCGAGACCATGCACATTCGTGGCTCCTATAACGTGCCGCTTCCGTTGCTTTCCGAGCACACCGCCGAACTGGCCGAACGACTCGACGGCCGCGTGGTGCTGGTCTGCCAGTCGGGGGTCCGTGCCGACCAGGCGCGCACCCGCCTCGACGGCGTCGGGGTCGACCATGCCCAGGTGCTCGATGGCGGGGTGCCCGCTTTTGCCGCCGCCGGGGGCGACGTCGTCCGTGGCGTCCAGCGCTGGGATCTCGAGCGTCAGGTACGCCTGGTGGCTGGATCCCTGGTCGTCGCCGGCCTGCTGGCCGGGAAGTTCCTCTCACCCAGGCTCCGGCTGCTTTCCGGAGCGATCGGCACCGGGCTGACCGTCTCGGCGGCCACCAACACCTGCGCCATGGGCCAGGCGCTGTCCAAGATGCCATGGAACCAGGGGGCGACCTGCCCGGCGCCTCGTGCGGTGATCGGCCAGATCCCGCGTTCGAACCACTGATTTCCACCCCTGACCCCAACGGAGCCACCATGCCTGAAACCACGATCACCGAAACCGACCAACGCCGCAGGACCGAACAGGTCCTCGATGTCCGCGAGGACTTCGAAACCGCCGAAGGAATGATCCCCGGCGCCGTGCACATCCCGATGGGACAACTGAACGAACGCGTGGAGGAGCTTGATGCCAACCGCCCCGTGATCGTGGTCTGCCGCAGCGGAAACCGCAGTGCCCAGGTGGCCGATGCGCTCAACGCCGCCGGCTACACGGCGGACACCATGGCCGGCGGCATGTCCGCCTGGCAGGGCGCCGGCCTGCCCACCGCCTAGCCCGAGGGCCCCCGCCTTCCTCCGACTTCCGATAAGGACCCTGCCATGACGCTGACCCTCCTGTTGACACTCGTCCTTTCGGTGCTGATCGGACTCTCCCTCGGCCTGCTCGGCGGGGGTGGCTCCATCCTCACCGTTCCGATCCTGACCTATGTCGCAGGAATGAATCCCAAGGAGGCCATCGCCGCCTCGTTGTTCGTGGTGGGGGCCACCTCGGCGGTCAGTGCCGTGAGTCATGCCCGCAACGGCCGGGTGAAGTGGCGCACCGGCCTGGTTTTCGGGGCCGCCGGCATGGCGGGGGCCTTCGGCGGCGGACTGCTGGGCGGACATATCCCCGGAACGGTGCTCATGATCGCCTTCGCGCTGATGATGGTTGCCACGTCGATGGCCATGATCCGTGGCCGCAAGGGCGGAGGTGCGCAGGTGCACGACGGCGATCTTCCGCTGGGCAAGGTCATCCTCGAAGGCCTGGTCGTCGGCCTGTTCACCGGGCTCGTCGGTGCCGGCGGCGGATTCCTTGTTGTTCCCGCGCTGGCGCTGATGGGCGGGCTGTCCATGCCCGTGGCCGTCGGCACCTCATTGGTGGTCATCGCCCTGAAGTCCTTCGCCGGACTGGGCGGGTACCTGACCACCATCTCCCTGGACTGGGCCCTGGTGTCGGGGGTGACTGCCGCAGCGATCCTGGGTTCACTGGTCGGTTCGCGGCTGGCCGGCAGGATCCCCGAAAACGCGTTGCGCAAGGGATTTGGGGTGTTCGTCCTGGCCATGGGCGTGTTCGTCCTGGTCCAGGAGCTACCGGCCCCGGCCAACCTGGTGGTCGGCATTCTCGGGGTCGTACTGGCGGTGGCCGCGGTGGCCTGCAGGTACCTCATTCCCTCGTGCAAGGCCCGCTTCCTCGCCTCCAACGAAGAGCCCGTCATCACGACCTCCCGCTAACTATTCGACGGAACCACCGTCACCACGAAAAGGAGTCAACATGTCCACCATCGACCTGACCGAAAAGAACTTCGAGAAAACCCTGCAAGAGAACCCCATCGTCCTGGTGGACTTCTGGGCGGCCTGGTGCGGACCGTGTCGTTCGTTCGCCCCCACCTACGAGAAGTCCTCGAACAACCATGCCGACGTACTCTTTGGAAAGGTCGACACGGAGGCCGAACAAGCCCTGTCGGCGTCCGCGGGCATCAGCTCCATCCCGACACTGATGGCCTTCCGTGATGGCATCCTCGTATTCAGTCAGCCGGGTGCCCTGCCAGGGAAGGAGCTGGAAAAGGTCATCGAAGCCGTGAAGGAACTCGATATGGATACCGTCCGCTCCCAACTGGAGCAGCAGGGTCAGCAAGCCTGAAACCCGGGCCGCTGAAGCGGCTCTCGCCGAACCGCCTGACACCGACCGAAGGGAAGTCCCGCATGAAGAAAAAGTCCGGCGCGAGGATCCCCGTGTTGGGGTTGCGGGCGAATGCCCCGCAGTTCGTGCTGCTCGTGGCGGTCAACGCCCTCGTCGGTGGAATGGTGGGCCAGCAGCAAACGGTGCTGCCCCTGCTCGCCGGCGCCGAGTTCGGCCTCTCCGGGTACACGTTCATCTTTTCCTATGTCGCGGCCTTCGGCATCGCCAAGGCCGTCAGCAACTGGTTCGCCGGAACGCTCTCGGACCGTCACGGGCGCAAACCAGTACTGATGATAGGTTGGCTTTTCGCCGTCCCGGTCCCCTTGATGCTCATCCTGGCTCCCAGCTGGGGATGGGTCGTGGCCGCGAATATCCTGTTGGGCGTCAACCAGGGCCTGACCTGGTCCACCACCGTGGTGATGAAGATCGACCTGATCGGACCGAACCGGCGAGGCCTGGCGATGGGGTTCAACGAAGCGGCGGGATACGGTGCCGTGGCCATCACCTCCCTGCTGACCGGGCATCTGGCCGAACAATTCGGTTTGCGTCCCGCCCCGTTCCTCCTCGGGATCGCCTATACGGCCCTCGGGCTCGTGCTCACCGGCCTGTTCGTCCGTGAAACCAAGGGCCACGCCCGGTTGGAAGCAGAACAACAGGCGACGGCACGGTCTGCGGGCCCCACCCGGGCGGACGCGCAGCTGGACAACCGGCGGATCGCCGAGCTGACCAGCTTCAAGGACCCCTCACTCTCCTCGGCCAGCTGGGCGGGGTTGGTGAACAACCTGAACTTCGGGCTCTCCTGGGGCGTCTTCCCCCTACTGTTCGCCACGGCTCACCTCAGCGACGGGCGGATCG
The DNA here is from genome assembly GCF_058137995.1 of Arthrobacter sp. AOP36-F1-5. Classification (NCBI taxonomy): domain Bacteria; kingdom Bacillati; phylum Actinomycetota; class Actinomycetes; order Micrococcales; family Micrococcaceae; genus Arthrobacter; species Arthrobacter sp. AOP36-F1-5. The sequence goes on along the minus strand of NZ_CM176892.1, from coordinate 3,272,087 downwards.
GACTCCTCTTCGCCATCTACCCGGGCGTCTGGGGCCTTGGGCAGCTAGTCACCGGAGCACTGTCCGACCGGATCGGGCGCAAACAGCTGGTGGTCTGGGGGATGGCCGTCCAAGGAGTTGCGCTCGCCGTCATCGCCGCCGGAGACGGGTTCGGCATCTGGGCGGCAGCGGCCGCGCTGCTGGGGGTCGGAACCGCGATGGTCTACCCCACGCTGCTGGCCGTTGTCGGGGACGTTGCCCATCCAGCCTGGAGGGGGAGGGCCGTGGGGGTCTACCGGGTCTGGCGTGATGCGGGCTACGCGGTGGGTGCAATCGCGGGAGGCCTGGTGGCCGACGCCCTGGGCTTGCAGGCCGCGGTCGTCATGGCAGCGATCCTGAGCGTACTCACGGCGATCGTCGTCGCCGCCCGGCTGAAGGAAACCCATCACCCCATCCCCGCCTGAAACACCCCTACGCACTACTAAAACAGTTTCGACGCCGGGGACCCATTGGTTGAGAAATACCCCCGGGTGTATTATTGTCGTCATGAAACCAATACCCCCCGGGGTATCGAATCACGCGAAGGAGATCGCATGCTACTCGAGCGCATTTACGACCAAGATCTGGCGCAGGCAAGTTACTTCATCGGCTGTCAGCGCAACGGCGAGGCCGTGGTGGTCGACGCCCGCCGGGACATCCAGACCTATTTGGACCTTGCGGCGGAAAACGGCATGCGCATCGTCGCGGTGACCGAAACCCACATCCACGCCGACTACCTCTCAGGTACCCGTGAACTGGCCGCTGCCACCGGGGCCGAAATGTATGTTTCCGGCGAAGGTGGCCCCGACTGGCAATATGACTTCGAGGCCAACCGGCTCTACGACGGCGATGACATCACCGTCGGGAACATCAAGCTCACCGCCTCCCATACCCCCGGGCATACCCCGGAGCACCTCTCGTTCCTGGTGACCGACGGGGCCTTCTCCGATCAGCCCGGCTTCATGCTCTCCGGGGACTTCGTCTTCGTCGGGGACCTCGGCCGGCCGGATCTGCTCGACGAGGCAGCCGGAGGAGTGGATACCCGGTTCGAAGGGGCCAGCCTCATCTTCACGAGCCTGCGCGAGAAGTTCCTGGCCCTACCGGATTACGTCCAGGTCCTGCCGGCCCATGGTTCGGGCAGCGCCTGCGGCAAGGCCCTCGGTGCGGTCCCGGCGACCACCGTCGGGTATGAGCGCCTCTACTCCTGGTGGGGACCGTACATTGCCGCTAATGACGAGCAGGGTTTCGTTCACGAGCTGCTCAACGGCCAGCCCGATGCCCATGCCTACTTCGGTCGGATGAAGCGGGAAAACCGAGATGGCCCGGCGATGCTGGGCGAACGCCCCGCCCTGGAGGAGCTCTCCACCGACGACGTTCGCCGCGATCTCGAACTGGACACGGTGAGCTTCGTCGATACCCGATCACACCACGAGGTGCACCAGGGCACGGTGGACCACTCGCTGAACATCCCCGCTGGTCAGAAGATTGCCAGCTATGGCGCCTGGGCGGTGGACCCGGAGACCGATGAGCGTCCACTGGTTCTGCTGGCGGACACCCAGGATCAAGCCCAGGAGATGTGGGACCACCTGGTGCGGGTCGGGATCGACCGGGTCGCCGGTTACGTCACCGGCCTGGAGGGGCTGCCGATGCATACCCCGGCGCTGCTCCAGCCAGAGGAACTCGAGGGCTTCGACGCGGCACTCGTGCTCGATGTGCGCAATAAGACCGAACACGCGGAGGGCCACATCCCCGGCTCCGAACAGCTCAGTGGCGGGCGCGTCCTGTGGCACCAGGACGAGCTGCCGACCTCGGGCACCATCGTGACCTACTGCCAGAGCGGGGTGCGTAACTCGGTCGCCGCCAGCGCCCTGCGCCGTGCCGGTCACGACGTCATCGAGCTCGACGGCAGCTATGCCGGCTGGGAGGCATGGAAGGGAGCATGCCAGGCAGTGAATGCCTAGGCTCATTCCCTGACGAAAGGAGGCGGCCCCCCACTGCGGGGCCGCCTCCTTTGCGTGCGTGCAGCGTCCGACCCTTGACTATGCTGAACCGTTGTTTAGTATCTTAAACATGCGTTCAATTGATGGTGATGTCACGACCCGGGCCAGGATCCGCGATGCCGCGATCACCCTCTTCGGTCGGCACGGCTTCTCCCGGACCACGGTGCGCGACATCGCCTCCGCCGCCGAGGTCTCCCCAGGGCTGGTCATCCACTATTTCGGCACCAAGGAGGGGCTGCGCCGGGCCTGCGATACCCACGTGTTGGAAACGGCCCATGAATCGGCCACCGCCAAGTCCCAAGACCCCGCCAAGCTGCGTGACGCACTGACCGAATATCTGGCCAACCCCGCTGCATATGAACGTGAGCTCGCCTATATCCGACGAGCGGTGGTGGAGGATTCGGAGGCAGGGGACTCCCTCTTCGACGCCTACTTCTCCCTGACTCTGCAGATCCTCCAGGACGGCGCCCGGGCCGGGACTATGCGCCAGGTCGGGGACCCCGAAGCCACTGCCGCCCTGATGGTCACCCAGTCGTTGGGCCTGCTGGTCCTGGGTCGCCATGTCGCCCGTGGTTTGGGCCAGCAGGGGTTCGGTGTGGAAGCCATCGACCGACTCGCGGTCCCCGCCGTCGACCTTTATACGCATCCGTTGTATACGGACTCCGCATTCCTTGACGCTACGCGGGAAGCCGCCACCACGCTCGAAGAAAAGGACGGTCATGGGCCACGCCATTGAAGTCACTGGACTGCACAAGAGCTACGGAAACAACGAGGTCCTGCACGGTATCGACTTCGCCGTCCCGCGCGGATCCGTGTTCGGGGTCATCGGGCCCAACGGCGCCGGAAAGACCACGCTGATGCGTTGCCTGCTGGACATCATCCGGCCCAGCGCCGGACACCTCGGTGTCCTCGGCGTCCCACCGCGCCAGGCCGGTCCGGACCTCCGACGACGCATCGGCTACCTGCCCGGGGAACTGATCCTCGAGGGCAGGACCACCGGACGGCGGCTATTGCGCCACTTCGAGGACATCAGCGGGCCCGTCGCCTCCGGCCGGGTCGAGGGGCTGGCGGAACGCCTCGGGCTCGACCTGGATCGGCAGACCCGTCGGCTGTCCAAGGGCAATAAGCAGAAGCTCGGGATCATCCAGGCCTTCATGCACGAACCCGAACTGCTCATCCTCGATGAACCCACCAGCGGACTGGACCCGCTGATGCAACAAGAATTCCTGTCCTTGGTCGCCGAAGCACGCGAAGCCGGGCAAACGGTCTTCCTCTCCTCGCACGTCATCAGCGAGATCCAACAGGCGGCAGACACCGTGGCGATCCTGCGCGAAGGAGCCATTGCCACGACCTCCACGGTCGCCGAACTACGCGAGGGAGCCACCAGCCGCCTGCGCATCCAAACCCCGCTGCCCGTCGACCAGGTGCGGGGGCTATTGGGGGCGCTGGAAGGCCTCGACGGGTTACGGCTGGAGCAGATGCAAGACGGCGACGGCCGGCCGGTGTGCCAGGCCTCGGCGACGTGGTCCGGTCCGGTGGCTGAGCTGGTGGACCTCCTGCCCCGGCTGCGGCCCGTGGACCTGGCCGTGGAGGAACCGGATCTGGAAGAGGTGGTCTTGGGGTTGTACCGGACCCCGGGAACCACCGACGGGCACCACGGCGCCGGAAGGACCACCTCATGAGCGCCACCGCCCTGCACCGCGGCCGGCAAAGCCGTCCGCGAGTCCTTCCGCTCTTCTCCAAGGCGCTCATCGATGCGAAGGCCTCGATGCTCATCTGGGCGCTGGCCATGCTGGCGGTGATGGGCCTGTATCTGCCGCTCTACCCGTCCATCGGGGGCAGCGAGCAGATGAAGCAAATGATCCAGTCCCTGCCCCCCGAACTCGTCGACGCGTTGAACTACGGCCAGATCACCAGCGGACCGGGCTACACCCAGGCGACCGTCTTCGGCCTGATCGGCTTCCTGCTGATGACGATCATGGCCGTCGGCGCCGGGGCGGCTGCCATTGGTGGGGATGAGGAATCGGGCCTGCTCGAACTCACCCTGGCCCACGGCGTGACCCGCAGCCAGCTGGTCCTCGAACGGGCCGCGGCGCTGGTCATGAGGATCCTGCTCCTGCACCTGTTCATCCTGGCCGTGCTGCTGATCCTCAAGGGGCCCTCGGAACTGGGGATCGACGCCGGCCATGCCGTGGCAGGGGTGCTGATGTTCGCCCTGCTGGTGTTCTTCAACGGCTCCTTCGCCTTATTGGGCGGGGCTATCGGGGGGCGGCGGATCCACGGGATCGGCGTCGGAGCCGTGGTGGCGGTGCTGGGATACGCCTTCAACGCCATCGGCAACCAGAATCCGGAACTGGAATGGTTGCACGGGCTGTCGCCCTACTACTGGGCCTACGGACAATCCCCGCTGGTGAGCGGGGTGGATGTCCCGGCGGCCCTCCTGCTGGCAGGGGTGGGTCTGGTGTGCATCGGGCTCTCGGTGCTGGCATTGAACCGCCGGGACATCCGTGGGGCGTGACTAGCCCCGCGTCGGATCGGTGGGCTGCCGGTGGCCCTGTGGAGGGTACTGCCCCGCGGGATCGCCGGCCGGGGCGCCGGGGTAGCCGACCGCGGAGCCTGGATGCCCGGTGGGTGCCCCGAGCATGGCCGCGCCGGCTGCCGCTCCGCCATCCGCGTCGAAACGGGCGCCGGCGGGGGGCCGAGGGCATGAGCAGGAGGATGAAGAGGAGCAGCCCCGCCGAAGAAAGGGATCAGGGTGAGCAGGTACAACAGCCCGCTGAAGTTCCCATCATGCAGCCGACGCACGCAGAGCGCGATGTTCGGGACGAAGGTCCCCAGCCAGTAGACAGTGAGCAGCAGGAGCGGGAAGGCGGCGCCGAGCCCCATCTCGCCGGTCACCGGGTCCATGCCACCGACCCCGAGAACGATGAACACGGCGAAGAGGACGAGATAGACGATGCTGTTGAAGAGGCAGAACCACCAGTACTCACTCCGGCTCGCTCGACCACTGAAGGTTGCATATTTGCCGAAGAAGCGCTTCACGGATTGATAGAAATCCGCGCCGTAGAGCGGCTGCTCCACCGGGACCTCCCCGAAGGTGACGGTGCGCCCCGAGGGGTTGCTTTACGGGGCGACGGATCCCGCGGGGCCGCCGTAGGGGTTGGGGTAACCAGCGCTCAAGGGGTTCTCCGGGGGAGTCGAGGCCAGGCGGTGTGCGCTGGCGTGCGGGGCCGATGCCCCGGCGGCGGACCGCCGGGACATCGCCGGGGCTTGGCTAGCCCTGGGTCGGGTCGGTGGGCTGCTGGTAGCCCTGTGGGGGGTTCTGGCCCGCGAAACCGCCGCCGGCAGCCGGTGCTCCCGGGTACCCGGCAGAGGTGCCAAAGGCGTTCCCGTAGGCTGCCGCGCCGCCATCGGCGTCGAAACGAGCACCTTCGGGGACGGAGGGCATGATCATGAGGACGAGGACCACGAGCCCACCGAGAATCGGCACCAGGATCAGCAGGTACAGGAATCCGCTGAAGTTGCCGTCGTGCAGGCGGCGGACGCTCAGGGCGATGGACGGGATGATGATGGCCAACCCATAGAGCCCGATCACCAAGGAGGGGATGGCCCCGCCGGCACCCATTTCACCGGTGACGGGGTCGGAGCCGGCCAGTCCGAATCCGATCGCCAAGCCGTAGAACACGGTGTAGACGATGGCGTTGAAAAGCGCGAAGAACCAGAACTCGCTGCGGCTGGCCCGACCCGAGAAGGTCGCATACTTCTTGAAGAAGCGCTTGATGGCCTGGCCGAAGCTGGCCCCGTAGAGCGGCTGGTCCAAGGGAGCCTCACCATGGGTGGGCATGGTGACCCCTCCGGGGTTGCCATAGGGGTTGGGGGTGCTGCTGCTCAAAATTTCCTCCATCGAAAGTATTTCGGGTGATCGGGAGTAGTCTTCCAGATGGAGCCTTGACATGCGATGGGGAGGACTCCCCATGTCGCGTCGTGTCTGCCCTTGGTGTGGGGTAGGCCCCCGGAGCCACCCCGACTAGCTCGAGGCCGCCGGGGCAACCGGCTACCTCTAGCTCGGTGGCATCGGAGGATTGCCCGCCTACACCTTGTGGTTCAGGGGGACCTCTGGAGGCTGCCGGCCACCGCCACTGCCCTGCTGACGGCTCCCGCCGCCGGCAGTGGCAGGCCTGGGCGCACTGGTCCTCGGGGAAGACCCCGATCCACGACAGCTCAGCGGTTTCAACTTGGCCATCACGGTGCCGGGAGCCGGACAGTTGTCACTGGACCGTCGAACTAGACAGAAGCTCACTTCATGAACATCAAGAGATCGCTGCTTCATGGATCGTGACTGGACACCAGGAGCCGCAGCCCCAGGGACAACACCGTGCAATTCGGCAGGTACAGCCGGTTCGGAGGTCCTGTTGGGAGTCGGCTGCTGGCCGCCTTCTAGGAGTTGACCCGCAGGGTCGTGGTCACCGGGGTCGGGTTCGTGAAGACGTCCAATACCGGGCAGTGGGCGTCGACGGCCGCCTGGAGTTCGGCATAGCGTTCCTCGGTGGCCGGACCCGAGACGTCCACGGTCAGCCGCACATCACCGAATCCCGGGCGGACCTTGTCCTCGATGCCGAACAGGCCGCGCACATCCAGGTCGGCGTCCGCCGAGATGTCCAGCGAGTCGATCGTGATGCCCAGCTGGTGAGCATAGAGGCGGTAGACCACCACCTGGCAGGAGATCAACGCCCCGAGGGCGTATTCGACGGGGCTGGCGGCGACGTCGTCCCCGGCCAATGCCGCCGGTTCGTCGACGGTGAATTCGTGGCGTCCGGCGCGGATGGTCGAACCGACCGAGCCCACCGGGTCGGCCGTCGCGCGGAACTGCAGCGATGCGCTGGCAGTGTTCTGACCGATCCGTTCCGCCCAGGCGGATCCCGCGGAATCGAGGCGTTCGGCGCGGTTGGAAATGCTGGTTTCTGCAAGGGTCTGGGTCATGGCGTTCCTTCGCTGTCATGGCGAGCGTGGCGCTGCGCCATACTTACGCCTCCCGGTCGGGACGGCGTCGAATCGTCACCTGGGGCACCCCACTATGGCGAAGGGGGTTGCCGTCCAACCGGCCAGGGCCTCAGGTTGGATCTCTTGATTCTTGGGTTCGATTCTGCTGGCGGGAACGCCGATCGGGCAAACGCGTCGCGTCATCCGGAGACATACGCCGGGTCATCCGCGGGTGGAGAGCCCGCCATCCCCGCAGCAGGATTCCCCTCGCCAGGGGGTATCCCAGCGGTTATCGTGGGGCCATGAGCGGATACCGGCGCCCGGAGTTCACCCCGGAGATCCATCGCGATGGACAGGGCGCCCCGATCGCCTACGGCCATCGGTGGGAAGGGATGTCTCCGCCTTCGCGCGCCTACTCCACGGTGGGCCATCGACACCGGTTCGCTCCCTTGCATGAGGTCGCTGATGCCCAGCTCGACTGGCTGTTGGACGCCTTTGACGTCGTCGCCGAACGGGACCCGGAGGTTGCTTCCGATCTGCTGTTCCCCTCGGAGGACGTCGTCCACGCGGTCCGGGTCGTCCCGTCCAACCTGCTCGCGGCCCCGCTGACCTTCGTCTTCACCGGGTTCCCGGGGATCTTCCTGCACGCTGGCGCCCTCTACGACGCCCACTATCCGGTATGCGGTTGCGATGCCTGCGATGACGATGTCCAGGAGCTGTTGGAAAACCTTGAATCCGTGGTGCGAGCCGTCGTCTCAGGCGGCTATTTTGAACGAATTAATCCCAACGACGACCAATCTGTCGATTATCGGCTGGCCGAGCCGGGCCGGTGGGAAGAAGCCGGGTGCATCCATGCCGAGGATGTGCCCGAGGGAAGGATGGAGGTGGCAGAAGCCATGCTCCCTTCCGATGGGCACTGGCGGCCGTGGCCGGAAGCGGTGCGAGACGCGGCTGGTGCGGCAGGGGGCTGACAAACCGTGTGCCCGTGGCGGTTCCGTCGTGATCTTCCATCAGGGCCGGCGGGCGTCAACACTGCGCGGGATGATGGCCACGTGCTTCCTGGCCGACATCGAAACACAAGAACCGCAGGCACTCATGGCGCGAATCACCGGCAACCATAAGCGCGGAAATGAACGCGTTGCACGGAAGCATCCGCGCAATCAGGGCCGCTAATTAGTCCACGGGCCCGGCGCTGAGATGGCGGTTCCGCTCCTCGATGAGCTTCTGCAGATAACGGGCCAGGAAGAGCTTCTCTGCCAAACGACCGAGAGGGCCGAACGGTGCGGCGAAATCGACGCGGTCAACCATGGTTGTTCCCCCCGACTCCTGGCTGAACTCATGGATATGACGAAACCAGCGGAACGGGCCCTTGACCTGTTCGTCGATGAAGGAGTGCGGTGCTTCCATCTGCATGATGCGGCTGGTCATCTTCAGGGGGACGCCAAAGTGCCAAGCCCGCCATGTCACGTTCTCACCGAGTGAGATGAGGCCGGAAGTGACACCGGCGATGGCCTCCTCCCGGGACTTCGCCAGCGATTGTTGATGGGTGTCGATGTTCCGGGCCAGATCGAATAAGTGTTCCTGAGGGATGGTGGTCCACGTCGTGCACTGGAAGGAAACGCTCATGGGCAGAGTCTCTCAGGTGTTGCCCGCCTCTCGAAAGGTCGGCGAATACGCGGTACGGTGCGCGTATGCGCTTCTCCACCCAGCAACGCCTCCTGATTGCCGCCTACTGCGCCATGATCCTCGTGGGTCTACTGCTGTTGGTCTTCGGGCTCTTCGGGGAATCCTGGTGGCTGCCCGTGATCGGCGCGCTCATCGTCGCAGGCTCCGGATTCACGCTCTCCGTATGGGTGCGGGAGTTTCGGCGTCAAGACACCCTGAAGAACCGGGCCTGAGGGTTGTTCCACGGGAGACGGTGAATCCGTAGTCTGTAGGCGTGAACAGAACAGCGACTCCCTTCCTCGTCATCGGTGGCCTCGGCATGCTGCTCGGTGGTCTCTTCTCCGCCATCAGTGCCGCCTCCCCGTCCTATTTGGCCGCCTGGGCGGTCGCCTATCTGGTGCTGGTGGTCGGTGTCGCGCAAGTGGTGCTGGGCCTGGGCCAGGCCCGGTTGGCCGTAAAAACCCCGTCGGAGGGCTTCGTTTCGGCCGAAGTCTTGACGTACAACCTCGCCAATATCGCCGTACTGGGTGGCTCGATGTTCTCCCTGACGTTGCTGACGTGGATTGGTGCGGGGCTGATCGTCGTCGCCATGGGCCTGTTCATCTGGGCGGCCCGCGGTGCTGCCTCGGAACAGCGGTGGTGGCTTTATGGATACCGGGCGATGATCGTGATCATCCTGGTATCGGCCCCCATCGGCATCATCCTGGCGAATTCGCGCATGGGCTGAAGGCGGCCGGCAACGGCCGCGCCGGCGAATGGCCGGCGCGGACACTGCGACTACTGCGCGACGGCCCGGCCCAGCGGGGCCGGGTCGACGACGTCGTGGGCCTCGAAGTAATCCAGGGCAGCGACCAGGTCGCTTTGGCCCGAGTCGGTCGCGTTTGCCCCCTCGGCCAACGTGGTGAAGTTGTCACCACCGGCGGCAAGGAACGAGTTCATAACCACCTTGAACACGTCGTCGTCGGCAATGGCCGCACCGTCGAAGGTCATCGAGGTGATGTGTGAGCCGCGGGCCGCATCCTCCGTGTAGGTGTAGTCCAGGCCTTCGGAGATCCCCAGATGCAGCTTGGGCCGGCTGGAGCCATCGGGCTGCCACTGTTCTTCCAGCACGGTCTTCAACTGAGCCCCGGTGAGGTCCTCGGTCCACAAGGTGTTGCCGAATGGTTGGACGTTGGCCACGTCCTTATATGTGACGGTCCCGTTCGTGCCATACAGCAGGTCGGCCCGCAGGCCTCCCGGGTTCATCAGGGCGATCTGTGCCGGTTCGCCGCCGAAATCCTCGTTGGAGGTCGCCCACAGTTGCATATCCGCCACGAGATTACCCATCGAGGATTCGACGCCGCGGTCGGCCCCCGGCTCGTTCCCGCCGCGCAGGATGTCGGCGCTGATCCGGCCCACCTGTTCTGCGCCGACGATCTCTGCTTGTTCGGCCGCCTTCTTCACGACCCGTGCCACGCGCCGATCCGCTGGGAAGGCAGGAACCGTCTCGCCGGCGTGGTTCGTTTTCGTCAGCTCCACCAGTGAACCCGAGAGGGCGACCGGCTTCTTGGAACGACGGTCCACGGTGATCTTCACCCGGTCCAGAGTGGTGCCGTATTCATGGGCCTGGACCACCGGGCGCTTCATCGAGGACGACCACCCCTCCACCGGGAAAGAGCAGGCGTATTCCTGGTGGGTATGGCCGGAGAAGATGGCGTCGACGTCGGCCGATGCCCCGCGGACGAGCTCCCCATAGGCGGTGTCCTCGTCGGCGATCGCCGAGCAGTCGGTGCTGGCAGACCCCTCATGGGCCAGCAGAACGATCACGTCCGCCTCACCATTGGACTTCTTGCCGTCGGAAAGCTGGGTCGAGACCCGGTTGACGGCCTCGAGCTGGTTACCGAAGTCGAGGCCGGCCACGCCGGAGGGGGTGACCAACGATTTGGTCTGTTCGGTGACGACGCCGATGAAGCCGACCGTGACGCCCTGGACCTTGCGCAGCGCATATTCCTTCAACGCTGGCTGGTGGGTGCCCTCATGGTAGACGTTGGCGCCCAGTGCGTAGTCGGCCCCGGCGTTCCTGTTGTGCTTTCCGTAGCGCGGGATGACCCGGTTCTTCAGGTCGTCGATGCCGCGGTCGAATTCGTGGTTTCCCACAGAGGAGACATCCAGCCCGGCAGTGCGTAGTGCGTCGATGGTGGGGGTGTCGTCCTGGGAGAAGGAAGTGAACGTCGAGGCGCCAATGTTGTCGCCCGCGGAGACGAACAGTGTGTTGTGCTTCTTCTTGCCGGACAACTCCTTGACGGCTCCCGCCACCACCGCGGCGCCGGCCGAAGTGCCGCCCGCCTCGATCCGACCGTGGAAGTCATTGATGCCCAGCAACTGGATGGTGCTGGTTCCCGGCCGGTGGTGCCCAGATCCATGACCCCCGCCGTGATGACCCCCGCCAGGATGACCGCCATGGCCGTTGCCGTGGCCCCCGCCGTGGTGGCCTCCCGGCCCGCCACCGTGGTGGCTTCCGTGGCTGCCCCCCGCGGGGGCGGCGGCCTGGGCCGGCGCCACCAGGGTCGTGGCGGCCAATGCGAGGCCCGCGACGACGACGCCGGCTCTCTGGATCGAATGCGCGCGTGGCTTCATATCGAGACTCCCGAAGATGCGAAATGTGAGGTGCCACACACCCGTGGCGTACGGGCGATCCTACCGAGCGACAGGGGCCTGTCAAGGAAAAAATGTGGTCTATTCCACAAAGATTGCAGTTGTGCAATCTTTGCATGAGTGCATAAACTGTACCTATGCAAGAAGTGCCCTTGACCCAGCGTGAGCGCAACCGCCTCGAGACCTGGAACGCGATTCATGACGCCGCAGCTGCCATGACGCTCGAAGACGGGCCGGTCTCCGTGACGATCGAGGCGGTCGCCTCCCGTGCGGGGGTCTCCAAACGAACGTTCTTCAACTATTTCCCCACCAAGGAAGACGCCATTCTGGGCACGCGGGCACCCTTGGTGTCCGATGAACTGCTGGAGAAGTTCCGCAGCAGTGATGCGGACCTGCTGACCCGGATCGTCAGGATCCTTGCCGGGGTGATGGCGACGAGTCTCGGCCGGGGCCACGCCTACCAGGTCAGGCGCGACATCATCACCCGGTATCCGGAACTCAAGGGTCGGATGGTCCAGCACATCAACGCCGCCGAACAGCTGGTCGACGAAATCCTGCACGAACGCATGGACAGCGACGCTGCCGAGGAGACACTCAACCTGCTGCCCGATGGCCAGGATTCCGCCCGGGCGCTGCTCATGCTCGCGGGAACCATCACCCGATTCGCCTACCGTTCCGATCCACAAGGGACCGTCGCCGACATCGATCTGCATATCGACTCAACCGTCAAGATTTTCCGAGAGGTAATGCAAGCCACCCATGACAACGCTTAAAACCACCAGAGCCAAGCCGGTGCTCGGCAGCAAGAACCACATCATGCTGCTCTTCGCGGCCCTGATGATCACGATGCTGATGGCCTCGCTGAATCAGACCGTGCTCTCCGCCGCCCTGCCCACCATGGTGGGCGAGCTCAACGGCGTCGAACACATGGCGTGGATCATCACGGCGTTCATCCTGGCCTCCACCATCATGATGCCGGTCTACGGCAAGCTCGGAGATCTCTTCGGGCGCAAACCGCTGCTGATCATCGCCATCCTGATCTTCATGAGCGGGTCTGTGCTCGGCGCCCTCTCCGGCACCATGAACGGCGTCATCCTCGCCCGCGTCGTCCAGGGGCTCGGTGGTGGCGGGTTGATGATCCTCTCCCAGGCCACCATCGCCGACGTCATCCCGGCTCGTGAGCGCGGCAAATACATGGGCGTCATGGGTGGGGTCTTCGCCTTGTCCTCGGTCGCCGGACCACTGCTCGGTGGGTGGCTGACGGAGGGGCCGGGCTGGCGTTGGGCCTTCTGGCTGAACCTGCCCTTGGGCGTCCTGGCGGTGCTGGCCACCATCTTCCTGCTGCATGTGCCCCGGACGGTCAACGAGGCCCGCCCCAAGATCGACGTCGTCGGGATGATGATGATGGGGATCGCCACCACCACCCTGGTGCTCGCCTGCACCTGGGGCGGGAACACCTACGCCTGGGATTCCCCCGAGATCCTGGGACTGTTCGCGGCCACCCTGGTCTTCGCGGTGGCCTTCGTCCTGGTCGAGCGCAAGGTCTCCGAACCGGTGATCCCGCTGATGCTGTTCAAGAACCGCAACTTCGTCCTGACGACATTCGCGGCCCTGATGGTCGGCATCGCGATGTTCGGGGCCATCGGCTACATGCCCACCTACCTGCAGATGGTCACAGGCTTCGGCCCGACCCAAGCCGGCTTGCTGATGATCCCGATGATGGGCGCCCTGCTGGTGACCTCGATCGTCGTGGGGCGCCAGGTCTCGGCCTCGGGGCGCTATAAGAAGGTCATGATGGCCGGCACGCTGGGCCTGGGCCTCGGACTGCTTTCGACCATCCACTCCGACACGGAGGTCTACATGATCTGTGTGTTCCTGGGCGTGATCGGTCTGGGGCTGGGCATGAGCATGCAGATGCTCACCCTGGTGGCGCAGAACTCCTTCCCGCTGAAGTTCGTCGGCACGGCGACCGCCGGGCAGAACTACTTCCGCCAGGTCGGGGCCACCCTGGGCTCGGCAGTGGTCGGTTCGCTCTTCGCCAGCCGGTTGAAGGACATCCTGGCCGATAAGTTGCCCGATGGCGCCTCGTCGGGAGCCAGCACCAACTCGCTGACCCCCGAACTGGTCACCTCGCTGCCGGCCCCGATCCGCGAGGTCATCGTCTCGGCCTATAACGAGGCCCTGGTCCCGTTGTTCCTGTGGATGGTCCCGTTGGCCATCGCCGCGACCATCGCCCTGTTCTTCATGAAGGAATCGAAGCTGGCCACCCGCATCGAGCGTGAGATACCGGCGACCTCGGCGGCCGAGGGGCAGTTGGCGGCCAGCGACGTGCCCGGGCCGACGGACCACCGTGAACCGGTGTCCGTGGGAGCCGGTGGTGGCGGCAGCGAACCGTCCCGCGTGCCGTCCATGGCCCCCGTGCCGGCCGCCCAGGCCATGGAGCCGGTAGGCGATGGACCGGGGCAGCGTCCACGGGGCGCGCACCGTGCCGGCGTCGAGGGGGACTGACCGGGAACCGGGGGTCCGGGCTCGATGTCACAACGGGGGTGCTTCCCGGAGGGGGCGCCCCCGTTGTGACGGGCCACATTGCGCGGCGAACGGCGTTGGACAACACTGGAAAGACAGGGACCCGATTGGTGTCCCGCTGCACCAACCAAGGAGTGACACCGTGAGCGAACCCATCAATGTGGGACCGGTCGAAGACATCGAAGAAGGCGAGGCCAAGGTCATCGACTCCGATGACACGGGAACCGGAAACGATATTTCCATCTTCCACAGCGAAGACGGTGGTTTCTACGCGCTCGACGACGAATGCACCCATGAAACCGCGTCGCTGGCCGAAGGCTGGATCGAAGACGGCGAAGTCGAATGCCCCGTGCACTCGGCCCGTTTCTGCCTCAAGACCGGTGAGGCACTCTGCCTGCCGGCAACCGTCAACGCCCGCATCCACAAGGTCGAGGTCCGCGACGGGGACATCCTGCTCTACCCCGGAGTGTCACCGAACGCCGGCTAGGCGCTCCAGCGCCAGCGTCGTTCCCAGTTCGGGCCGGTCGGCCGGGTGCTCGAGATAGTGCACCAAGGCCGAATGCAGGACGTTCGGGTCCGCCAACAGGTACGCCACCTGCACCACCACCTCCTTGCGGGCGGTGGTGCCGTGGTCTTCCGGACCGTCGGAGGCCGTCCGGTCGCGGCCACGCAGGACCACCAACGCCGGGCCTCTCCGGCCCAGGGGGGTGCGGCCGCGGGGGTTCTCGGCGCTGATCGAGCCCATGTCCCGCCAATACATCTCGGCGAGCCCCAGGGGGCCGAAGACCACCACACGGCTCCGGGTCAGGAAGACCCCCGGTTGCTGCTCGGCGGAGGCGATGCGCAGCAACCGCAGGCCCTCGCGCAGGATCATGAATCCGGCCACGCCCAGGACGATGGCGCCGGCGATGGTCCAGAAGCGTTCGAATCCTGCGTGCCACAGCGCGAATTTCCCCACCGCAGCCAGCGCGGCGACCAGCCCGATGACCCCGAGTCCGACCGTGGCCGCGGCAAAGGCCGCCGAATTATGGCGGTAGGCGAAACGGGTGGAGGCCCGCAAACCGCTGGAGGTGTCCACTGCGCTGAGCTCGGGAAGCCGGGCGTCGGGGGTCAGCCGGAATTCGCGGAACAGTGACACGACGGTCCCGATCCCGAAGGCCACCAGGGGGACCCCGAAGAGCAGCGATTGCAGGACCAGCGCCCAGATCCCCAGCCCGATGAGGAACCCGGCCATGACGAAGGCGGGAAGCAGGTGGTGCGCCAACTTCCATTCCCGGTTGCGGGGGGCCCACTGGCCCTCGCGGCGTTCCTCTGCTGACATGGATCCATCGTATCGAGGAACCGCGGGGTTCGGAGGCCGCCGGGCGCGTCCTAGTTCAGCCGACGCAACGGGGCACCGGCCAGCCAGGCCTTCACGTTCTCGAAGGCCTGCCCGTAGAAGACCTCGTAGGTCTGCCGGGTGACGTAGCCCAGATGCGGGCTGAGCACGGTCCGCGGCGCGGCGATGACCGGGTGGTCGGCCGGGAGCGGTTCGACGTCGAAGACATCCAGTGCCGCGCCGCCCAGCCAGCCTTCATGCAGACCCCGAAGCATTGCCTCCTGGTCCACGATCGCGGCCCGTGAGGTGTTCACCAGCAGCCCGGCGGGCCCCAGCAGGCGAAGATTCGTCTCGTCGACCAGTCCGCGAGTGCGTTCCGAGAGCTGCAGGTGGACGCTCAGGACATCGGCGGAGGCGAACAGTTCCTCGCGACCCACGAGCCGGGCCCCTGCCGCGGCGGCCCGGTCCGCTTCCAGGTTCTGGCTCCAGGCGATGATGTCCATCCCGAAGGCCGCCCCGTAGGCGGCGATGCGTGAACCGATCCGGCCCAGTCCCAGGATGCCCAGGGTGCTGCCGCAGAGGCCGAAGCCGACGTCGGTACCGTTTTGCCAGGTGCCGGCCCGCAACGACGCCTGTTGGGCCGGGACATCCCGCATCCAGGCCATGAGCAGTGCCCACGTGAGCTCGGGGGTGGCGGTGGTGGACCCGGCGGTCCCGCAGACCGTGATGCCGGCCCCGGTGGCGGCGTCGAGGTCGATGGAGGCGTTGACCTTTCCGGTGGTGACCAGCAGCTTCAACCCGGGCAGGCCGGCGATGATCTCGGCATCGAAGGCCGTGCGTTCGCGCATGGCGACGATGATGTCGAATCCCGCCAGGGCCTCCACGGTGTCCCGGGCGGTGGCCAGGGTGTCGTGGAAGACGACGATCTCGACGTCCTCCAGCGTGGTCCAGGGCGCGAAATCCAAGGCGACGTCCTGATGGTCGTCGAGGATGGCCAGCCGGTGGGCCGGAGGGTTGGTGGGGGACATGGCAGGGCCTTTCGTACTGGTTCTCGTGGTCCGTGGACCCGGCGCGGTCGCCGGGGGCGGGTGCCGGTCAGTCCTGCAGGCGTTCCAACGTCCGGCGCAGCGATTGCGCCGGACGGCCCAGCAGCCGTTCGACATCCGCACTGACCGGTTCCAGCTCCCCGGAGGCGATCGCGGTGTAGGTGCTGATCCAGGCGTCCATCTGCCAGTCGGGGGCACCCAGACCGTCCCGGGAGGCCAGGGCTTCGGCCACGGTCTCGTGGAGGTAGCGGGTCTGCACCCCGGTGACCTCGGTCATCACCGCTGCCGCCTGATGGAGGTCGAACGCCTCGGGCCCGGTCAGGTCGTAGGTGTGGCCGGCATGGACCGGTTCCCGCCCGGCGGCCCAGGCCACGGCGGCTTCGGCGAGCACCACTGCCGCCACCGCGGCGACGTCGTCCCGGGCCACCGCGGAAACCCTGCCCTCGGCCGCCGGGCCGCGCAGAAGATGGTCGTCACCGGCGAAGAGCGGGAAGACGTCCTGGTAGAAGTTATCGCGCAGGATCGTATGCGGCACCCCGGAATCGGCCAGCAGCTTCTCGGTGGCAAAGTGGTCGCGGGCCAGGGTGAAGACGGCATCGGGGGCGGCGGCGAAGAACGAGGTATAGACGATTTGTCCCACCCCGGCCGCCCGTGCCGCCCGGATGAACGCGGCATGCTGGGCCAGCCGGTCGGAGGCCTCCTCCGCGGAGACCATGAGGACGACGTCGACCCCCTCCAGGGCACGGACGGCCCCCGGCTGATCGGCGAAGTCCAGGGCCGCCGCGGAAGCCTCGGCGGCCGCCGTCGTGCGGGGCAGCGCGCGGGCCGCGGCCTCGGCCCGTTCGACGTCACGGGAGAACAGCCGCAACCGCACCGTTCCGGCCAGGCGGCGGGCCACCCGGGAACCGACCTTGCCGGTGGCGCCGGTGATGGCGATCAAGGGGGTGTTGGGGGAAACGTCGTCGGTCATGACCCCCACGGTACGCCGGGGGCGACGTGGAATGGGCGGAGGGGGCGGTTGCGAATACGATGGCGACATCATGAAAAAAACTCGTTCCCTCGCCAAGCCCCTGACGTGGCTGTTGATCATCGCCCTGGTAGGAACCGTAGGAGCCGGTGCGCTGCAAGGCGTCCTGTGAACGGGGGAGTCGTGAACGAGGACGCCACCGGGGCCGGGACCGCCGCCTCCCCCGCGGAAGCACTGATCGAGCCGACCCGACGCGTCGGAGCCCGCTGGGTGACCGGGGCGATCATGGTCAACCTGGTCATCAACGTCGCGTTCTTCGCGCCCATCAACATCCTGATCGGGTTGCAGGCCACGGCGATCGACGCCGGGAACAAGGAAGCCATCCTCACCCTGGTGACCGCCTGCGGTGCCGCCGTCGCGCTGGTCGCCAACCCCGTCACCGGGGCCCTGTCGGACCGGACCACCTCCAGATGGGGCCGGCGCTCGCCGTGGATCCTCGCCGGAGCGGTGCTGGGCACCGCGGCGATGCTCTTCCTTTCCGGGGCCACCACGGTCGCCGCCCTGGTGATCGGCTGGGCGTTGGTCCAGGCCGGCTGCAACGCCATGTACTCGACCATCACCGCTGCGGTCCCGGACCGGGTGCCGGTCGCCCAGCGGGCTTCCGTGGGCGGGCTGGCGGCCATGGGCCAGACCCTGGGCATCCTCGGGGGATCCGTCGTCGGATTCGTCATCTCCGGCAACATTGCCGTCGGATACTGGATCTGCGCGGCGGCCATCGCCGTCGGGGTGATCCCCTACCTGACCCATCGTGATGATCCGGTCCTTCCTCCGGGGCACCATCCGCCGTTCCGGCTCGGCCGGTTCCTGCGCTCCTTCTGGATCAACCCCGTGAAGCATCCGGACTTCGGCTGGGCCTGGCTGACCCGTTTCCTCATGTTCGTGGGCAACCAGCTGGTCATCGTCTACCTGCTGTTCTTCCTCACCGATGTGATCCACCATCCGGATCCCGCCGCCGGGGTGCTGGTGCTGACCGGGCTCTACGCGGTCATGGTGGTCATCACCAGCGTGCTGGCCGGGCGGTGGAGCGACCGGGTGGGACAGCGCAAGGTCTTCGTCGCCGGGGCCTCGGCGGTGATCGCCTGCGCCGCGCTGATCATGGCGTTCTTCCAGGTCTGGCCGGCGGCGATGGTCGGCGCGGCGGTCCTGGGCATCGGCTTCGGGGCCTATCTCGCGGTCGACTTCGCGCTGTTGACCCAGGTGCTGCCCTCGGCAGCGGCCCGTGGCAAGGACATGGGGGTGGTCAATGTCGCGGCCGCGCTGCCCCAGGTGGTCGCCCCGGCGCTGGCGTTGCTGGCGGTGAAGTTCCTCGGCGGCTACATGGCCCTGTTCGTCTTGGCGGCGATCATCGGTCTGGCGGCGGCCGCCCTGGTGTATCGGATCAAATCCGTTCCCTAAGGGTCCGGCCGTGGTCGGGACGCCCTGGATTCGGCGGTATTCTGGGTGAATGGATTGGTTACGCGAGGCTCCCTTCGGCTGGGCGTACCTCTTCCTCTTCCTGCTCTCCATGGCGCGGGCGAACACGACCTACTGGGTGGGTCGCGGGGTCGCCGCGGGGGTGAGCCATTCCCGCTTCGAATACGTCCTGGAAGGCCCGATCTACCGCCGGGCCCAGCGCTTCGTCGCTCGCTGGGGGATCCTGGCGGTTCCGCTGTCCTTCCTCACCATCGGGATCCAGACCGCGGTGAACGCCAGCGCGGGGATGTCCCGGATGCCGTTGTCGCGTTACCTGCCCGCCGTGATCGTCGGCTGCTTGATGTGGGCGTTGATCTACGCCACGGTGGGGATGGCGGTGGTCTACGCGGCCCTCGCGGTCGGCTGGCAGTGGATCGCGTTGGCCGGGGTCGTGGTGGTGGCCGGGGCCGTCCTGTGGATCAGGTACCGGCGCCGGAACGGCTAGGCCACGGGGCCTGCTCCTAGTCGGAGGGGACCGCCATGAACGAGGCCGGGACCAGATCCGCGCCCGCGACGCCTTCGAGCATCCGCGGTTCGATCAGGATTCCCGAACGCAGGATGCTGATCTGCCCGGTGGACTCCAGGATCACGCAGGCGACCTCGGTGCGGTGGCGGATGCCTGCCTGGCGCAGCCGGGCCACCAGTTCCCGCTCGGAGACGTGGGTCCGCCGCAGGTTGGCCTGGATGACCTCGTCCCCGGCCATGAGTATGAACGCGCGGTTGTTGATCATTCCCGAGACCCGCCGGAACCGACGCAGCTGACCGGTAACCGCCTGCAGCGCCAGCAGGGTGACCAGTCCCAGGGCGCCGGCGACCACCGTCGGGGTGTAGCCGAGGATCGCCCGCCCGACGACGGCGCCGAGGGCTACGGCGGCTGCCAGGTCGAAGCTGGACAGGCTCGCCATCGTGCGCTGGCCCATGACCCTGATCAATGCCAGAATCACGAGGTAGAGCGCAATGGCGGATACCACCACCCGACCGGCATCAACCCACGTCAGTCCATATTCTTCCCACATCTTTTTCCTTTCCGCCAGCCTCAAGCCTAGACCGGTAGGCGGCTGGGGCCCGACGGGGAGCAGCGGCGGAGGGGCCTACGCGTGGTTCGTTGCTGCGGCGAGAACCTCTGCGGTCGGGGTGTGGGCCAGCCCCAGGGCCTCGGCCACGGGGGCGAAGGTGACGTGGCCGTCGTGCACGGTCAAGCCGTTGGCGAGCCCGTCGTCGTCCTGTAGTGCCTGCTGCCAGCCCTTGGAGGCGATCCGTAGCGCGTAGGGCAAGGTCGCGTTGGTCAGCGCCACCGTCGAGGTCTGCGGGACGGCGCCGGGCATGTTCCCCACGCAGTAGTAGACGGCGTCGTGCACCGTATAGGTGGGGTCGACATGCGTGGTGGCATGCGATCCCTCGAAGCAGCCGCCCTGGTCGATCGCGATGTCCACCAACACCGATCCCGGACGCATATGCGAGACCATCTCCGTGGTGACCAGCTTCGGGGCCGCGGCCCCGGGGATCAGCACCGAACCGATGACCAGATCCGCCGCGGCGACCTCGCCGGCGATCGTGAACTTCGTGGAGGCCAGCGTCTTGATCCGACCGTTGTAGGCGACATCGATTTCCTTCAACCGGGCCAGGCTGATGTCGATGATCGTCACGTCGGCGCCCATGCCGGAGGTGATCGCCGCCGCATTTTCACCGGCGACACCACCACCGATGACCACGACCTTGGCCGGGCGGGTGCCGGGCACGCCGCCCATCAGGATGCCCGAGCCGCCGGTGGGCTGTTGGAGCTGGAAGGCCCCGATCTGTGCGGCGAGCCGACCGGCGACTTCGGACATGGGCGCCAGCAGCGGCAGGGTCCGGCCGGCGGTGACCGTCTCGTAGGCGATCGCCGTGGCGCCGGCGTCGATGATGGCCCGGGCGCACTCGCTCGAGGCGGCCAGATGCAGGTAGGCGAAGAGGATCTGGCCGGCACGGATGCGGTGGTATTCCTCGGCGACGGGTTCCTTGACCTTGAGCACCATGTCGGCGTCGGCCCAGGCCCCGTCGGCGTCCGAGGCGATCGTCGCCCCTGCGTCGACGTAGAGTTCGTCGGGGATGCCCGAGCCGAGGCCCGCGCCGGTCTCGACGAGGACCTCGTGACCCTGGGCGACGAATTCGGAGACCCCTGCCGGGGTGATGGCGACGCGGAACTCGTTGTTCTTGATTTCACGGGGGACGCCGATGATCATGAGGACTCCTTGGTGGGTCTGTACGCCGTGACGGACCCTCGGATTTCCTCTCCAGGGGTCGACGGCTGGCGGTACGAAACAGTGGTGGCTTTCCTGCGGTTCTTCGGGTGTGACGCAGATTTTATTTCGGTACAATCGAGAATATCCGTAATTTCCATCCGCCCGAAAGAGTGTGACGTGGCCACAGCGAAGAATGTTCGGACCAGTCGGCATTACGAGCTCGATGATATCGACCGTGGTCTGTTGCGGATGCTCACCGAGAACTCGCGGCGGACCAACAACTCCTTGGCCGAGGAGCTCGGGATCGCCCCCTCGACCTGCCTGGCCCGCATGAACGCGCTGCGTGAGACGGGGGTCATCCGCAAATTCACCTTGGATCTGGATCCGGAGGTCCTCGGGCATGCGCTCGAGGCGCTGATCTTCGTGCGGATCCGCCCCGGGGCACGGCACCTGATGTCCAGTTTCGCCGAGGAGATCCGCAGCAAGGCCGGGGTGATGCAGCTGTTCTTCCTGGGAGGAACGGATGACTTCGTGATCCACGTGGCGGTCAAGGATTCCAGCGATGTGCGCCAGTTCGTCCTGGACAACCTCTCGGCCAATCCGGCGGTGGCCTCCACGCAGACCTCACTGGTCTTCGAACATACCCGCGGCGAAGTTCCCTGGCTCTAGGGCGTGCGGCGGCGCAGGGTGATTGACCCCAGGACGATGGAACCGACGATCCATGCCCCGATGAACAGGGTCCGCACCACGATGTAGCCGGAGTCCTCGTCACCGGTGGCCACGGCGGTCAGGGCGTCCATGGCGTGGGAGAGCGGCAGCCAGTCCCCGATCGTTTCCAGCACGTCCGGGAGCTGGGCGCGGGGCAGGAAGAGTCCCCCCAGGAGGATCTGCGGGAAGACGAAGGCAGGCATGAACTGCACGACCTGGAACTCGGTGCGGGCAAAGGCACTGGCCAGCAGGCCCAGGGCGGTGCCCAGCAGGGCATCGGCCACCGCGACCAGGAAGAGCAGCCAGAGCCGGCCGTTGATCTCCAGACCGCAGACCCAGATCGAGAATGCCACGGCGATCGCCGTCTGCGCCACCGCGAGCAGACCGAAGGCCAACGCGTAGCCGAGCACGAAGGACCCCTTGCCCAGGGGCATGGTCAACAGCCGTTCAAGGGTCCCGGAACGACGTTCGCGCAGCGTGCTGATGCTCGCCACCAGGAACATGACGATGAACGGGAACATCGCGATGAGGGCCGGCCCGATGGTGCTGAAGACGTCGGTCTCGGAGAAGATCCAGGCCACCAGGCCGATCAGGAGGCTCGGAACGACCAGCAGGAGGGCGATCGTGCGTGGATCATGAAGGATCTGCGCCAGGACGCGTCCGGCGGTCGCCCAGGTGCCCGAGGGGCTCACCGGTTGCCTCCCGGGGCCTGACCGGCCGGGGCCCGGCGATGCCGTCCGCGGGTCCGCGGGGTGGCCGTGGCCGGCGGGTCGTTGGCGGCGATCAGGGTCAGGAAGGCCTCCTCGGTGGTCCCGGTTCCCGTGCTCCGCAGCAGTCCGGCGGGGGAATCGTCGGCAATGAACCTGCCCTCGCGCATCAGCAGCAACCGGTCGCACCGGGTCGCCTCATCCATCACATGGCTGGAGATCAGCAGGGTGGCCCCGTCCGCGGCCAATTGCCGGAAGAGGGACCAGAGGTCCGCCCGCAGCACGGGATCGAGTCCGACGGTGGGCTCATCCAGGATCATCACCTCGGGGTCCCCCGAGCAGGGCCACCGCCAGCGAAACCCGGCTGCGCTGGCCACCCGAGAGGTTTTCGGTGACCTCATGGGCCGAACCGGCCAGATCCGTCAGCTCCAGCACCCGGTCGGTGTCCCCGCCGGGGGCGACGAGGACCTTGCGGAAGTATTCGAGGTTCTGCCGCACCGTGAGATCGTCATAGATGCTCAGCGATTGGGTCATGTAGCTGACCCGGCGGCGGAGCTGCCGGGAACCGGCCGGCTCGCCGAGGACCCGGACACTCCCGCCGTGGACCAGCTGGGTTCTGACGATGCTGCGCAGCAGGGTCGACTTCCCGCAGCCGCTGGGGCCAAGCAACCCCACCACGTCCCCGGAACCGACCGAGAACCCCAGTCCGTCCAGGACCACGGTCCGGCCGCGACGGACCACCAGGTCGTCGACTTCGATGGCTGGTGCCTCAGTGCCCATGGAACCCATGAGATCCCTGCCGGGGCCACGGGTCAAGCCCGTGGGCCCGCATCCGGCCGGCGGCCCGGAGCGGGTGGCTACCAGGAGGTTTCGCGGGGACGGCCTTCCTCATAGCCGGCGCTGGACTGCACGCCGACGACGGCACGTTCGCGGAACCTGGCGATCGACTCGGCTCCCGCGTAGGTGAAGGAGGAACGGACGCCGGAAATGATCGAATCAACCAGGTCCTCCACCCCGGGACGCGCCGGGTCGAGGTACATCCGCGAATGCGAGATGCCTTCCTCGAATAGTCCCGAACGGGCCCGGTCGAAGGCCGACTGCCTCTTGGTACGGTTCTGCACGGCACGGGCGGAGGCCATCCCGAAGCTTTCCTTATAGGAGCGGCCGTGGGGGTCCACCACCAGGTCGCCCGCGGATTCGTGGGTTCCGGCGAACCAGGAGCCGATCATGACGCTGGCGGCGCCCGCGGCCAGGGCCAGGGCGACGTCGCGCGGGTACTTCACCCCGCCGTCGGCCCAGACTTCGGCCCCCGATTCGTGGGCAGCCTGCGCGCATTCGAGCACGGCCGAGAACTGGGGGCGTCCCACCCCGGTCATCATGCGGGTGGTGCACATGGCCCCCGGGCCGACGCCGACCTTCAGGATGTCCGCCCCGGCGGAGACCAGATCGGTCACCCCCTCGGCGGCCACGACGTTCCCGGCCACGACCTTCAGCCGACGGCCGGTGCGTTCGGCGAATTCATCCCGGGCGGCGGTGACCTGCGGCAGCGCCTCGATCATCTTCTCCTGGTGGCCGTGGGCGGTGTCCACGACGAGGACGTCGACGCCGGATTCGAGCAGGCTGGTGGTCTTGGCCCCCACGTCCCCGTTGATGCCCACGGCGCCACCGACCATGAGCCGGCCCTGCGGGTCGACGGCGGGGGAGTATATGGTCGAGCGCAGGATGCCCTTGCGGGTCAGCACCCCGGCCAGCCGGCCGTCCTCGAGCATGGGAACCATGGACAGATGGCGTTCGGCGATCGTATCGAAGACGGCGCGCGGGTCCTCGTCGACCGAAGCGGTGACGATGTTCTCGCTCATCACCTCGGAGATGCGGGCAAAGCGGTCGACCTCCTGGCAGTCGCCCAGGGTGACGATGCCCACCGGCTCGTGGCCGTTGAGGACGACGGCGGCCCCGTGGGACCGCTTCCCCAGCAGGGACAGGGCGGTCGAGACGGAATCGGTGGTCTGGACGGTGATCGGGGTTTCGAAGACGGTATGGGCGCCCTTGACCTGGCCGACCATGTCGTCGACCGCCTCCCGGCTGATGTCCTGGGGCAGGATCGCGATGCCTCCGCGACGGGCCACGGTTTCCGCCATGCGCCGTCCGGCGACGGCGGTCATGTTGGACACCACCAACGGGATCGAGGTTCCGATGCCGTCGGGGGTGGTCAGGTCCACGCTCGTGCGTGAGGCGATGGCCGAACGCGAGGGCACCATGAAGGTGTCGTTATAGGTCAGGTCATGGGACGGGTTGACGTCATTGAGAAACTTCACATGCTCGAGGGTACCGTTCAAATGAGTCCACGCGACACCACCGCCGGGGTCGTGGGGCATGTCCGGTGCCTCGCCGCGCCATGCGTGGCGAGGCACCCGGGGCTAGTCCTCGCGCGGGTCTCCCAGTCCGTAGATTGCGTCGTGTTCGACCGCTCCATACCGGTGATCGTACTGCGGCTTCTGGTAGGCCAACTCGCCGCCTTGCCGACCGCCATGGGGGCGACCATGGTCGGCATATTCCTCGCGGACGAAGACCAGCCGCCAGGGGCCGATGCCGATGCGGGCGCCGGTACGCAACGTGTAGGAGCCACCCTCCGGCAACCGGGTGCTGCCGGTCACCGGTGAGGTGGCCGTGAGGATGTACTCATCATCCGTGGAGTGGGTGATGGTGGCATGGGCATCGCTGGTCTGCGGTAGCCGGAGTTCGGCCTCGGCGTTGCCGCCGATCACCGTGGTTTCTGCGCTCAGGTCGAAGACCTGCGCCGGGCGCCCGTCCCAGGCTTCGCCGTCCTTCACGAAGATCAACCGTGGGCGGCCGCCACCATAGGTGTAGTGGGTCGTCGTCGGTCGCATCCGGTAGTTGCGCTGGAACGTGGGCGAGAGCGGGAAGGGTGTTCCCGGGGGAATCAGGCTCTGTGCGGGATCGCCCGGGGAACCGCGGAGCAGCGCGGACCAAGTCCCGTCCTTTCCCGGCCGGATGTGGGCCGATCTGGTGAGTAGCCGCTGTGCGGCATTGGCCTTGACGGCTCCCAGCGACACGATGGTCCCTTCGGGTGAAGCCAGTGAAACACTCAGGCCCCACTCGCTGAGCTCCTTGGCGAATCCCCTGACCGAGCGCAGATCGGCACGCGGACCGATCCGGTACAGATCGGGGGTGTCGGTGCTGATGACCACCTCGGTCCCGTTGGCCTTCATGGTTCCGTTCACCGTGGACTCCGGCTCGGTATCGGTCGCCGGGACGGTGACTGAGAAGGCGAGGTCCATATCCAGTCTCATCGGATCATCACCGATCCCGGTGGGGGTCCGAGCCGACGGCCTGATCATCGCTGGTGGTGACCCGCAGCGTGCCGTCGAACTTCCAGGTCGCACGAGGTGCGTCCGGACCGATGTCCCGGGGGACTTCGACGGTCATGTCAACGAGCGTGTAGTTCACGGCTGCGCCGCGTCCGGTGAGATAGGACCACAACTGCTGGCCCAGATCCGACCAGTCGCTGACCTGGTTTGCTCCGGATTCCTGTGGCGTGCTGGCTTCCTGTGACATCGCAAAACTTCCTCTTCGGTCGCGGACGAAATTTCGGTGCCTGCTCCGGGTGAGTCAGGTCTGGTGTGGGACTGCGTTCGTCTCAAGTAGTACGATATTCTAGTTATCAATTATTTGATAGACCTATTTATTTCGTATTGGCGTGACCGGCACTGCGCGATGGCGGACCTCCGGATCGGGGGCCCGGGCCTCGATGCGGGCCAGGATTTCCCCCTCGGCGGCATCGAGGCCATCGCGCAGCATCCGGGCGGCCTCCTCCGGCCGGCCGGCCCGCAGGCAGGCCACGAGGCCGATATTGCGTTCCACGTAGTGCGGATGGAAATCCGGCGTCGTGGACATGGTGTGGAAGACCAGTCTCATCCGGGCCAGCACCCGGTCCATGAGCACCTGGAGCGTCTGGCTTCCGGTCAGGGCGATGACCGCTTGATGCAGGGCCTGGTTCGCGTCAGCCATCCCGGGCACCGACCCGGCGTCCCGGGCCTCCGCGGCCCGGCGGACGATGGCGTCCATGGCTTCCAGTTCCCGTTCCGCAGGGGTGCCCCACAGGACGGCGGAGGGTTCGATCACCCGGCGCACCCGGTAGATCTCCCGGACGTCCTCGGCTCCGGGGGAGGCCACGAAGACCCCGCGGTTGGGGATCCGCACCACCACCGATTCGGCGACGAGTGTCCCGAAGGCTTCCCGCAGGGTGTTGCGCGAGACACCGAGCTCCACCGAGAGCTTCTGCTCGGAGAGCTTCGACCCCGGGGTCAGCAGGCCCGCTGCGATCCGCCGGCGAAGGACCGCGGCGATCCACGCCCCCGTGTGGGCGTGACGGGAGCCAGCGCCGTCGTGCTCATGAACTGGAGGCGTCATGGCTCCCGGCTCCTGGCTGGTGGTCGGGGCAGCAGGGTGTCGGGGTCCACCACGGTGAAGCGGATGGACGTGCCCGGGGGAACCTGGGCTGCGGCCGGCAGGTCCTCGGGGACGACGACGGCGATCACCGGGTACCCGCCGGTGACGGGATGGTCGGTGAGGAAGAGGACGGGCAGCCCCGAGGGGGGAACCTGCAGGGAGCCGGTGGCCGTGCCTTCGCTGGACAGCTCGTCGGTCCGGATGCGTTCCACGGGGGTTTGCCGGTCGCCGGTCTCCAGGCGGAGCCCGACCCGGTTCGACTGGCTTCCGGCGGACCATGGGTGGCGGCAGAGGGCATCGATGGCGTCAGGGGCGAACCAGTCGGCCCGGGGGCCGGAGGTGATGCGCAGATTTACGGTGCCCTCCCGGGGCCGGGGCAGGACGGAGGGTTCGGGGTGGGTGACGATATGCCCGCGGGCCACGGAAGCGACCGGCACCGAGGTGCCGGACGCCAGTGGTGCCGGGCCGAGGCCCGATAACGTGTCCGCCGAACGGCTGCCCAGCACCGCCTCGGCCACCAGTCCGCCGCGGACCGCGAGGTAGCTGCGTAATCCGCTGGTCGGGGCCTGCACCGTGAGGACCTCGTGATCGTGGAGGGCGAAGGGTGCGCGGGCCGCCACGGGCCGTCGGCCGTGGGGTCCGGAGACCGTCGCCGTCTCGGCGGCACCGGTCAAGGACAGCGTCAGCTCGCCGCAGGCCTGGATCCGCAGTCCTCCCACCAGGGTTTCGACCACCGCCGCGTGGGCAGGGTTTCCCACCAGCCGGTTGGCCTGCCGGGCCGAGGCGGTATCGGCGGCACCTGCCGCCGGAACCCCGAGATCGCCCAGCCCCGGGCGGCCCAGATCCTGGAGCAGGGACTGCGGTCCCGGGGAAAGAACAAGAAGGGAGGTGTCGGAGGCCTCGGCGCCTCCGGTGTCTTCGGCCCGTGGGGTGGGGGTGCCGGCCGTCGGGTGGAGCTCAACGAGTTCACGGACGGCACGGTAGCGGACCCGGTCCCCGGGCCGGACCAGCGCCGGAGGGTCCCGGTCCAGATCCCACATCACGGCCTGCGTGCGGCCGATCAGCTGCCAACCACCCGGGGACCGGGCCGGGTAGATGGCCGAGAACCTCCCCGCCAGGGCCACCGATCCGGCCGGCACGGCCGTGCGTGGGGACTGCCGACGCGGTACCTCCAAGGACGCGTCGTCCCCGTGGAGGTAGGCGAAACCCGGCGCGAAACCACCGAAGGCGGCCGTCCAGAGCTGGGCCGTGTGGGCGGCGATGACCCCGTCGGCGCCCAGTCCGGTCATCCGGGCGACCTCGGCGAGGTCATCGCCGTCGTACACCACGTCCACGGTGATCTCGCGTCCGCCCACCGTGGTCGCCGGCCCGTCATCCAACCGGTCCAGGGCGGCGGGGGCCGCCAGGGCGTGGGCGCGGGTGTCGAAGGCGAGCATCACGGTGGATGCCGCGGCGAGCACCTCGATCTGTCCGGGCAACGGAGCATCGGTCAACCGGCGGTGGAGGGCCACGACGTCCTCCAGCGTGCCGACTTCGACCAGGAGGGTGCGCGTGCCGGCCCAACGCAGCGCCGTCGTCCTCATGCGAACGGCCGGATGTCCACGCCTGCCTCCTCCAGTCCCCGGCGGACCGCGCCCGCGAGTTCGACGGCTCCGGTGGTGTCGCCGTGCAGGCAGATGCTCTCGGCGGGGATCGACAACGTCGAGCCGTCCCGGGCCGTCAGGGTGCCCCGGGTGGCCAGCCGGACCATGTTGGTGCTGATGGCTGCCGCATCGTGGAGCACGGCCCCTTCTTCGCGGCGCGGGACCAGCGACCCGTCGGAATTGTAGGCACGGTCCGCGAAGGCCTCGATGACCGGACGCAATCCGGCGGATTCGGCGCGTTCCAGTGCCACGGATCCGGGCAGAAGGAGCAGGGGCAGATCGTTGCCGAAGGCCTTGACCGCGTCGACGACGGCCTGGGCGTGCTCACGGTGGTGGACGATGGCGTTGTAGAGGGCGCCATGGGGTTTGACGTAGCTGATGGAACCGCCGGCCGCCCGGGCCACCGCATCGAGGGCCCCGAGCTGGTACAGGATGTCGTCGGCCAGTTGGACGGGGGAGCAGTCCACGAAGCGGCGGCCGAAGCCGGCCAGGTCCTGATAGGAGACATGGGCCCCGATGCCTACTCCGGCAGCCACGGCATCGCGGCACGTCCGGCCCATGGTGGAGGGGTCGCCGGCATGGAAGCCGCAGGCGACATTGGCGCTGGTGACGGAGCGGAACATGGCGGCATCGTCGCCCTTGCTCCACTCGCCGAAGGATTCGCCGACGTCGCTGTTCAGGTCGATGGTGGGCACCGTGGTCTCCGTCCGGTTGCTGGTCCGACCAGCTTGCACCAGAGACAATGATTGTTCAACAATCCGATGGTTGCGGGCTGGTTCCGCCGTCGGCGAGGAGCAGCCACGGCGGAGAACCGGCCCCGCCCGGAGGGGCCGGAAGTTGGCCCAGAGCATAAATCTGCCGTGGAGGGGGCGATCTTCAGTGGACGTTCAGGTCGCATTGCTAGCCTCGACAAGATTCAAAATCCTCAGGAGGTAGCACGTGAACAAGAAGAAGATGCTGGCCGCACTGGCACTGGTGGGGTCGCTTTCCCTGGTCACTGCCTGCGGTAGCGGCGGCAATGAAGAAGCCGATGGCTCGTCCGCGGCACCCTCCTCGCAGTCCAGTGAGCAGGCGGCCGCCCCCTCGCCGGACCTGAAGGGCATTCCCGATGTCGTGGCCACGGTGAATGACAAGGACATCTCCAAGAAGGAGTTCACCCGTGTCTACGAGAGCCAGTTCCAGCAGGCGGCCATGCAGGCACAGATGTCCGGCCAGGACCTCTCCGACCAGACGGAGATGAAGAAGCAGGTCGCCGACGGCATGGTCGGCACCGAACTGCTGATCCAGAAGGCCAGGACAGCCGGCGTGAAAGCCACCGAAAGGCAGATGGACAAGGCGCTGACCGAAGCGGCGAAGTCCCAGCAGATGGATAAGAAGGAGTTCCTGGCCGCCCTGAAGAAGCAGGGCATGGAGCGCAAGACCGTTGATAAGCAGATCAAGCAGCAGGTCGAGGTCGAAGGCTACATCGAGAAGGAAGCCGGTCCCTTCGAACCCAGCGAAAAGGAGCTGAAGGCCGCCTATAAGAAGGCCGAGGACGCCCAGAAGCAGCAGGGCAAATCCGGTGAGGACGCCCCGGAGATGCCCAAGTACAAGGACGCCAAGTCCCAGCTGAAGCAGCAGCTCGTCCAGCAGAAGGAGAACGAAGCCACCCAGACACTGGTGAAGAAGCTGCGTAAGGACGCCGACGTCAAGATCAACCTCTAGGATCGAGACGTTTCCGGGCCGGTGATGCTGGCAGACTAGGACCGTGGATACACAGGTCCTGGTCACCATCATCGCCGGCCTTTTGCTGGTCTTTTCCGTCGCAGGAACGATCTATCCCGTGTTGCCGGGAAGCCTGCTGACGATCCTCACGCTCTTGGGATGGGCCCTGTTCATCGGCGGCCCGGCGGCGTGGACCTGCGCGGTGGTGGGCATGGTCCTGGCCCTGGCCGGCTGGTCGGCGTCGATGGTCCTGACCGGGCGCAGCCTCAAAAGCCAACAGATCCCCCGGGGAACGATCCTGTTCGCCGTGGCCGCAGGCATTGCCGGGATGTTCCTGATCCCCATCGTCGGGCTCTTCCTGGGGTTCGGTGTCGGGCTGCTCCTGGCCGAATATGCCCGGAGGCGGAACCTGGGATCCGCGATGCGCGCCAGCGTGAGGACACTGAAGTCCACGGGGATCGGAATACTCATCGAATTCGGTTGCGCCGCGCTCGCCGGTTCGGTCTGGACCATCGGGGTCATCTGGCATTTTTCCGCTCGGTGAACGTGGGCGCTCCCCGCGGGGCGGCGCGCCCCACACCCCCTTGTGAGTTTGCTCGCCTTCCAACGCCCTTCACCGTGTCGGCGCGGATTTGCGGCGTACTTTGATAGTACGAAGAATTTCACGGAGTGTCGATTCACTCGGAGGGAGCATGGTCATGAGCGTCGCACCGGATCGTCAGCAGCGTGCAACGGGCAGGACGATGCATCTCGGCGAGGACATCCTGCTGGCCCGCCATGGTGATCGCATCATCCAGCTCCGTCAGGATCGCAAGCACGATCTGACCATCGCCCGCCTGCAGGGCGGACGCACCGACTGGGCCGCCAACACGCTGGCCGGGCTCACCGAACGCGTCCCCGAATCCCCGGCGATGCGGATGGGGCGTCTGGCCGATGATTTCAAGACGGACAAACTCCCCATGCCGAGCGACGAGGTCCGCTTCCTGGCCAAGCTCGGGGTCATCTGGGGCGGCCTTTCGCTGGCCTTGAGCGCCGGGATCCTCTGGCTGACCTACCAGTCCGCCAACCCCGATCTGATGCAGTCGATGATGGGCGCCACCGGCTCCTAGCCCTGGTGCTGGCCGCAGAGCAGCCCTTTCAACAGCGCTCCAGCTGCGGCCGAAGAGCCTGCGACCTGCCGCGGGGTGTCACCGACGTCGAAGGCGCTCTTCAAGACCGCGGTCGACTCGATGGACCCCGAGTACGGATCGGGAAGCAACATCGCCGGGCTCGGGATGGTGTTCATCCTGGGTATCGCGGTGCTTGCCCTGGGTGTGGTCGTCATGTTCTACATGCGGTGGCGCTACCCGGCCTTCTTCCAGGGGCCACCTTGCGCCGAGCCAAATAGCCCGATGCATGCTAGACTTCTTGATCCGGTCGTAATCCGCCAACGCCCGCCGACGGGACTCGGAGAGGTCCTCGAGGGGCTCGGGATAGTCGGGAAGTGCTGCGTCCGGGACCCAGCGGGAGACATACCGGCCATTCGCGTCGAAGCGCTTGGCTTGGGTTTGCGGGTTGAAGATCCGGAAGAACGGTGAAGCATCGGCGCCGGAACCGGCCACCCATTGCCAGTTCGCCGGGTTGGACGCCTGATCGGCATCCACCAGGGTCTCCCAGAACCATTGTTCCCCGACCTGCCAATGCACCCCCATGTTCTTGGTCAGGAAGCTGGCGACCAGCATCCGCACGCGGTTGTGCATCCACCCGGTTTCCCACAGCTGACGCATGCCCGCGTCGACCATGGGCAGCCCGGTGCACCCCGCCTTCCAGGCGTCCACGGGTTCCTCCGAGACGGCCTGCTCGGTGGTCGCCGTCGGGCTGCGGATACCGCGCAGCCGGGCCGGTGTGGCCGACCCGGGTTCCGTCGGCCATCTCCAGTCGAAGCCGTCGAAGACCCGCCGTAGGTTCGCTTGGGCCAATTCCGGGTGGTGGAAGAGCTGATGCCAGCAGAACTCGCGCCATCCCACCTGCCGCAGAAAGGCCGCAGCGCCAGCCGTGCTCGGGCCGGGAGCCTCGGAGAGGGCATGCCAGAGTTGGAAGGGGCTGATGTGTCCCCAGCGAAGATACGGCGACAGTCGACTGGTGCCGGCGATGCCCGGGAAATCATGCCCCTCTTCGTAGTCGGCCACGGCCTCCTCGCTGAACTCCTCCAGCAAGCGCCAGGCGGCGGCCTCTCCGGGGCTCCAATGGGTCGCGAGTTTTTCCGGCCAGGTGGAACCGGCAGGAACCAGTGTCCAGGTAGCCAGATCGTCCGAACCGATTGCGGGGATCTCCTTTCCCGGCCGCGGATCACGTGGGTTGGCGCCAACTGACGGGGCTTCCATCGGGTGTCGGAAGTCCAGTTTCTTGAGCTGGTTCCAAAACGGCGTGAAGACCCGGTACTGCCCGCCCTGACCGGTGGTGACCTTCCACGGTTCGTGAAGGAGCGAGGCCTGGAAGCTCTCGGCATGGACTCCGGCGACCCGACTGTTCTCCTTGACCGCCGTATCCACTACCCGTTCTGGTTCCCAGTACCTGCGGTTCCAATAGATGCTCTCCGGGTTCAGCTCCTGCACCAGAGCCGACATGACCGTGGCCGCCGGGCCACGGCGCAACACCAATTGGATGCCCCGGTCCGCGAGATCGCTGTGCAGACCGGTCAAGGCCTGATGCAGCCACCAGCGGGCGGCCCCACCCAGTGGGCGCAGCCCCTCGGATTCCTCGTCGAGGATGTAGACGGCCACGACCCCGCCGTCGTGGGTGGCCGCTAGGAGGGCGGGGTTGTCGGCGAGGCGTAGGTCGTCGCGAAACCACATGATCGAACTCATCGGATCCCCACATACCAGATCAGCAGCATGGTCACGCAGAACCCTGTGAAGTAGTTCAACCACAAAAAGCGGCGCCATCCACGGTTGGCGACCCCCGATCCGGCATCGTCAACACGCAGGAACTGCAGGACGTTGGCCGCATACGGCAAGGCCAACAGCCCGGCCAGGGGCCCGGGCCAAGCACTGGCTAGCATCAACAGTCCGGCGGCAACATAGGCAGCGGCAGCGGCGACGACGGTCGGGCGGGCGCCGAGCACGGTGCCCACCGAGCCCAGGCCCGCCTCACGGTCCGGGACGATGTCCTGCACCGACCCGAAGGCATGACTGGCCATCCCCCAAAGGAAGTAGGCCGCCAAAAGACACCACAGCCCGGGGGTGAAGGTGGCCCCGGCCAGGACCAGCCCGTACAGGGCAGGGGAGACGAAGTGGATGCTGGAGGTGGCCGAATCCAGGAAGGGGCGTTCCTTGAACCGGAACACCGGGGCGCTGTACGCATAGACGGCGAACAAGGACACCAGCAGGACCAGGTTGGCGGGCCAACCGCCCTGCGTGGCCAGGGCAAGGACGAAGGGCAGCGCGAACAACGCCGAGGCCCACAGGATCGTCCGGTGCCGGGTTCGATCCACCACCGCCCCTTCGGCCCCGCCCTTGCGGGGGTTCAGCAGGTCCGATTCGTAGTCGAAGACGTCGTTGATCCCATACATCGCCAGGTTGTACGGCAGCAGGAAGAACAGTGTCCCCACCGCCAGGATCCAGTCGATGCCACCGGTGGCCAGCAGGTAGGCAGCCGCGAACGGGTAGGCGGTGTTGACCCACGAGACGGGGCGGGAGGTGGCAATGAGGTCCTTCATGGGTCCTTTCGGGGACGGGGATCCAACAGCAACCAAGCCGAAGGCAGCAGGATGGCGGCCCCCAGAGGATAGGCGAAGTCCTCCAACGGAGCCAGACCGACCCTCGGCCCGGCCAGCGTCTCGGAGGAGTAGTCGAAAAGCCCTGAGCCGATCATGACGTTGTCGAAGACTGCCGTCAGGATCAACAGGGCGAAGACACCGACCAACATCGCCGTCATCCGACGGCGATCCAGCCGACGGGCCAGGATGGCCCAGAGCAGTGTCAGCAGGGACAGTCCCAGAAAGAAGTAGTTCAGTTCCAGATAGCTCACGAGCCCACCGGTCCTTCCTGCACGGTGGCCCGGTGGCCCGTCTTGTCCCGGAACAGGTGGCGAAGCCAGGCAACGCATCCGGTGAACGCGATCATGGTCTGGTAGCTCAGGAACAGCAGGAAGACCGGCTCCTCCAGGGGAAGCTGGTCGGCCAGCATGATGCCGGTCATCAAGGGGGAGTCGCGGTGCAGGAAGATGCCCGCGGCGATGGCCCATAGATCCCAACTCAGGAAATAGACGATGCCCAGGGCCAGGACGAGAGCCGCCTTCCAGGGGCGGGACCAGAAGAACAGGCCGAAGCGGGCATCGAGCAGCGTCATGCAGCCGAGCAGGAACAACAGGATCAGCAGATAGGTCATGCCGTTCTCGCCGGGGATTCGGCATTCGCCCTGATCGTTCGAGGCCCGGGCACCGGCAACGCGCCCCGGAACGTCTGCCCGCGGATGGCCTTGAGGACCAGTTCGGCGCTGATCATGCACATGGGGACGCCGATGCCGGGGCGGACGGAACTTCCGGCATAAAACAGACCGTCTACCTTGGCGCTGCGGATCCCCGGTCGCAGAAAGGCGCTCTGGCGCAAGGTATGGGCAGCACCCAGTGCGCTGCCCTTCCAGGCATTGAAGTTCTCCACGAAATCCCCGGGACCGTAGCTGCGCCGTACGACGATCCGCTCACGCAGGTCGGGGATCTCCGCCCAGTCGGCGAGCTGGTCGATGGCGGCGTCGGCCACCCGTTCCACCATGGGCGCCCCGGTGCCGTCGGCGCCACCGGCACCCCAGGCCTCAACGGCCGGGGAAGGGACGAGGATGAAAAGGTTCTCGTGCCCGGCCGGGGCAACGCCGGGATCGGTTTCGCTGGGTTTGCAGACGTAGATCGATGTCTGCGCGGCCAGGTCCTCCCCGGCGTCGATCCGGCCGAAGTTCTCCCGCCAGTCGGCGGTGAAGAGCAGGTTGTGGTGGACCAGCTCGTCGAGGTTTCCGCGGATCCCCAGGCACACCAGTACCGCACTGGGGCCCGGGTCGCGCCGCCGCCACATCCGTTCGGGGTGGCTCTGCCTTCCGGGCGGGAGCAGAGCGGTTTCGACATGGTGCAAATCGGTGGCGGCCACCACGTCGGTGGCCTGGATTACCTGCCGGGCCCCGGCGGCATCGGAGTATTCCACGGTATCGACCACGCCACGCCGGCGGGACCCGTCACGGGTGGTGATCCGTTGCGCGGTGGCGTCGGTGATGATCGTGACGCCTGCGGCGCGTGCGTTGGCCTCCATGGCATCGACGAGGGCGGCGAATCCGCCCTTAGGGTAGAGGACGCCGTCGGCGAGATCCAGGTGGCTCATCAGGTGATACATCGCCGGCGCCTTGAAGGGGGTGGTCCCCAGGAAGACCGCGGGGTATCCGAGCAACTGGCGTTGGCGCGGGTCGCGGAACCTTGCGCTGATGAAGGCGTTGAGGTTCGTGGCCAGCAGCCGGGCCATGTCCACCCCGTGGCGGAGCACCGTGGGGTGGGCCAGCCCCGCCAAGGTGCGGAAGTCGTCGTAGAGGAAGTGCTTCTTGGCCAGCGAGTAGGTCAGTTCCGCTGACTCGAGATAGGACCGCAGCTTCTGCCCGGACCCGGGATCCATGGACTCGAAAAGTGCCTCGACGTCGGCTCGGCCGGTGCGCACGTCCACCGGCTCCTGGTACCCCTCGAAGAAGGTGCGGTAGGCGGGGGCGAGCTTCACGAGGTCGAGTTGCTCGTCGGCACTGGTTCCCATGAGCCGGAACCAGTGGTCGATGACCTCGGGCATGAGGTACCAGGAGGGGCCGGTATCGAAGGTGAAGCCGTCGACCGCATGGCGTCCGGCCCGTCCTCCGAGATATTCCCCGCGTTCCAAAAGCGTGACGTCGTGACCGTCGCGGGCCAATAGGCCAGCGGTGGCCAGCCCCGCGATGCCGCCACCGATGACCACGATCCTGCGGGTTGCTTCGCCCGGGGTGGAAGGGGGCCCGGTGGTGGGCACCGAGTCGCCGGTACCGTGCCGGCTTCGTCGCGTGGAGCGGGCGGCGGGGTCGTAATAGCGTCGTGCGGCACGACGTCGGAATGAAGTCCAGCTCATCAAACTGCCTTTGCCTTGCGCGGGGACCGTGCTGCGATGGCACGCAGCGCGATCGAAGCTTTCTCGGCTCCCGGGACCCGGATCCTGCGTTGGAGCAGGTGCTCTGCGGGAGCTGCGTCGAGCCGATCGACCAGGGCCACGAACAGCCCGTGGGCCAAGCCAACGGCCCGCCGGGCGCCGGGGGCCAAAAGGGGAAGGCCCGCCTGCGCTTCGATGAGTTCCGAGCGGATCTGGGCGATCAAATGGTCCTTGGCCGCCTCGTCGAGGGGCGCGGTGCCGGAGGCGGCAACGTAGTTGCGTCCCAGTTCCTCGCCGTCGGCCGCCAGATCGCGCAGGAAGTTGACTTTCTGGAAGGCTGATCCGAGGCTGCGTGCCGCCCGTTCCAGTTCCTGGTCGTGGCCCTTGCTGGCTCCGGGCATGGTCTGGAAGACGCGCAGGCACATCAGTCCCACCACCTCGGCGGAACCATAGATGTATTCCTCCAATGAGTCGGCATCATGCCGGGTGACCGTCAGGTCGGCTCGCATCGACGCAAAGAACGGTTGTGTCAGGCTCGCCTGGATCCCGCAGTCCCGGGCCGTGCCGGCGAAGGCGTGGACCACCAGGTTGGTGCTGTACCCCGACAGCATCGCCAGCTCGGTCTCCTGTTCGAGGCGGTTCAATTGCTCGCCCACGGCGACGACATCCAGACCGGCGGCAGCCGCTGCGCCGTCCACCACTTCGTCGGCGACACGAACCAACGCATAGATGTTCTCGATGTCCCGGCGGGCCCGGGGGCCCAGCATCCGGCAGGCGAGACCGAACGAGGAGGAATAGCGGGAAATCACGACGCCGGCACTTCGGCCGGCCGCGTCGGAGTATTTGGAGAGGTCCTCGATGCTCATGACTACTTCTTCCGATTCAGGACATGTTCGCCGATCGTGGCGAGCTCGTCGAGGATCGCCGGAGTCAGCTCGAGACCCCGTGCCTCGTTCAAGGCGGAGGTGACCAACTTCGACGCGAGGGCCCGGGCCCGGGGTTCGGCGCCGCTATCGGCCAACGCCGAACGCACCTCCTCGATGCCGGCACGACCGGCAGCGTAGGCATCCCGGGCGTAGCGGAACCCGTGGTGGCCTTCCGCCTGGGCCGTCAGCACGGTGCGTTTGCCCGAGCGTAGGTCCGAGTCGATGGACTTGCCGGTCTCCTGGGGGTTCCCGAAGGTCCCCAGGACGTCGTCGATGATCTGGTAGGCGGTTCCCAGGTTCCGGCCCAACCCGCCCAACCGTGCCGCCAGACGTGGCGGCGCGCCAGCGAGCAACGCCCCGGCTTGCAGCGGGGCTTCGAAGGAGTAGATGGCGGTCTTGAGCCGTTCCATGTTCAGCACATCGGATTCAGGTGTCCTGGCCGGGGAGAGGGAGAACACCAGGTCATCGAGTTCCCCGGCGGCTGAAGCCAGGAGCGCGGAATGCACCACGTCGAGGATGGTGCGGGCGTTCGGGGAGCCGGCCGAGGCCAAGGCCGCCAGGCGAATGGAACCAGCCAGCTGGATGTCGCCGGCGATGATGGAGGCTGAATGTCCTGCATGTTCGGCGGTCCCCGACGCATGTCCATGGGCCAGTGCATCGTCGCGATACCCGGCTCCCAGGGTCGGGACACCGCGACGGACGAAATCACGGTCGATGACGTCGTCGTGCATCAGCAAGGCGGCGTGAAGCATTTCGAATCCGGCACCGAGTGTGGCTGCTGCCTCGAGATCCCGGCCTCCAAAGGCCCGGAAGGCGACGTGGACCAGGTGGGGTCGCGTCCGCTTGCCGCCGTGCAGGGTGGCTTCCAGTCGCCGGCACAAGGCGTCGTAGTTCCGTGAGTTCAACCCCGGTGCCGCACGGTCCGCCCGTTGCTCCGCATCGAGTATTCGTTGCACCATCTCGTCGAAGGAGGGGGAGGCCTCCTGGGGCGAAGGCGCCATGCCGGTTGATTCAGGAGGCGGCCTCGTGCACACGCTTCCGGATGAGCCTGCGTGTTTCCACTCATGGAGTTCGGTACTCATGTCCCATCCTCCGTCTTCTTCGCCTTTGCGGTGGGGCCGGCGGTGGTGGGTCCGCCGGTTTCCTCCGACTGCTCCTGGTGTTCCTGGGCCATCGCGTCGATCCGTTCCTGTACGGCATCCGCTGCTCCCTGCAGATAGCGGGTGACGGCCTGCTGTTCCTTGTCGTCCATCTCCCGCACCAGGGAGTCGGTTTTCAGGATCATCGGCATGAGTTGCGCCATGGCCTC
Organism: Arthrobacter sp. AOP36-F1-5; assembly: GCF_058137995.1. Taxonomy (NCBI): domain Bacteria; kingdom Bacillati; phylum Actinomycetota; class Actinomycetes; order Micrococcales; family Micrococcaceae; genus Arthrobacter; species Arthrobacter sp. AOP36-F1-5. The sequence goes on along the minus strand of NZ_CM176892.1, from coordinate 3,233,611 downwards.
GCGTACCGAGGAGTCGGTGGGTTTGACCAGGACCCCGCGGCGGTCGGTGGGGTGGGGGACGCGTTCGGCATGGCCCGCTTTTTCCAGCCGGTCGATGACGCTGGTGATGGCCGCCGTGGTCAGGTGGAGGGCCCCAGCCAATTTCGAGGGTGTCAGCGGCCCCAGCTGCATGAGTTGTTGCATGGCCTGGAAATCGGTGTCGTTTGTTTTCAGGTGCATCCGCATGCGGTATTCCATGACGTCATTGAGCACCAGGATCCTGCGCAGGTGCACTGATGCCGGGTGCATTCGGCTCGCCGGGGAGGTGGGTTGCTCATTCTCTGCCATGGGTCCAGCCTTACTTGATAATAAGAAAATCTAGCTACATACTTGTGCATGAATCACCATTTGTCGAGTGCGACTCCTCTGGAGACGATGAAGCAGGAGCGAAGAATGCCGACCACGACAGCACGCTCGGGCACCCTGGCCCCATTGCTGACGGCTGCCGCCATGGCCTTGGCCATCGCCGGGGCCTTCCTCGGAAGCGGCGCCGTGGTCGGGACGTCGGTGCAGGATGTGGCGGACGGCTGGCTGTCAGCGGATGGCACCATCCTGGCACCGGGGTCGGGTGCCTTTTCGATCTGGAGCATCATCTATCTCGGCCTCCTGCTCTACGCCGTGGTCCAGTTCCTGCCCTCCCGGCGGGATGATGCCCTTCACCGCAAGCTCCGAGGATGGGCGGCGGCGTCCGGCCTGCTCAACGCCCTGTGGCTCGGGGTGGTCCAACTGGGATGGTTGGGGGTCAGCGTGGTGGTGATCTTCGCCCTTTTGGCCACGCTGTGCGTCATCCTGGTGATCCTGCGGCGCACCCCGGAGTCCAATCTGCTGGACCGGGTTGTTCTCGGTGGCACGTTTGGCCTCTATCTGGGGTGGGTGTCGGTGGCCGCAGTGGCCAACGTCTCGGCCTTGCTGGCCTCCTCCGGGTTCACGGGTTTCGGGCTTCCGGTGCCGGTCATCGCCGGTGCCGTCCTACTGGTGGTCGCAGCGATCGGCGTGGGAACCGCGGTGTACTCGCGCGGTCGGCTGGGACCCGGTGTGGCGCTGGCGTGGGGATTGGTCTGGATCACCGTCGGCCGCAGCGACGGCGGGCTGGAATCCACCCCCGTGGCCGTCACTGCGGCCAGTGCCGCAGCCCTCGTCCTGGTAGCCGTCGTGGCGGCACGACTGGTCACGCACGGGCCGGCAGCCGAGGTCGCGCGGTCGTGACAGCTGTTCGTTGAACCACCAGTTTTCAAGAGCACCACCGACGAAGGAGAAGCAGATGAGCCGCATTGCCGTGGCCGGAGCCACCGGATACGTCGGGGGCCGGTTGGTTCCGCTATTGCTGGAACGGGGGCACACCGTGCGGGTGCTGACCCGCAATCCCGCCAAGCTCCGCGATATTCCGTGGGCCCATCAGGTGGAAGTCGTCGAAGGGGCCCTCGAGGACGCCCGGGCCGCGCAGCAGCTGGTCGAGGGGGTCGACGTCATGATGTATCTGGTGCACTCCATGGGTGGGGACGCCTCCTTCGAACGAATCGAGCGTAGCTGTGCGCTCAACGTGGCCCAGGCCGCGCGCGAAGCTGGTCTGAAGCGGATTGTCTACCTCTCCGGGCTCCACCCCGAAGGTGAGCTCAGCCGCCATCTGGCCTCCCGCAAGGAGGTGGGTGAGATCCTCTCCACCTCGGGAACCCCAACGGTGGTCTTGCAAGCCGGACTACTGATCGGCTCAGGATCCGCCAGCTTCGAAATGGTCAGGCACCTCACCGACGTCCTGCCGGTCATGCCCGCGCCCCGCTGGGTGAGGAACCGGGTCCAACCCATCGCCGTCCGGGACGCGCTCTACTATCTGGTCAATGCCGCCGAGTTGCCCAAAGGGGCCGCCGGAACCTTCGATATCGGCGGGCCCGACGCCCCGACCTATTCGGAGATGATGCGCGGTTATGCCAAGGTCGCGGGTCTGCGCCAACCCTGGGTGATTGCGCTGCCCGTGCTCACCCCGTGGCTCGCCGGCCAGTGGGTCAATCTGGTCACGCCCATTCCCCGCGCACTGGCCATCCCGCTGGTGGAGTCGTTGCAGCATGACTGCGTGGTGAAGGACCGGCGCATCGATGATCTGATTTCTCCTCCCGAGGGCGGCCTGACCGGCTATGAGCGGTCGGTGGAGTTGGCTCTGATCAAGATCGAGGCGGGGGCCGTGGAGACGTCCTGGGCCAATGCCGAAGTACTGGCGGAGCCGGCCGAACCCTTGCCGAGTGACCCGGAATGGGCCCGGCGGACCGTTTTCACCGACGACCGGGAACGGGCCTCCGACGCTTCCCCCGAGCAGGTGTGGAAGGTCATCGAGGGCATCGGTGGCGATAACGGCTGGTACTCCATGCCCCTGGCCTGGTCGGTCCGTGGCTGGATGGACAAGCTGGCCGGTGGTGTCGGGCTGCGTCGTGGGCGCAGGAGTCAAACGAACCTCATGCTCAATGACGTCGTTGATTGGTGGCGCGTCGAGGCCATCGAGCCCGGGAAGTCACTGCTGTTGCGCGCCGAGATGAAGGTGCCCGGTGGCGCCTGGCTGGAGTTGAGGGTCGAGCCGGCGCCCGGGGGCGGAAGCATGTACCGTCAGCGGGCGATCTTCTTCCCCCGCGGCTTATGGGGTCGGCTCTATTGGCTGGGGGTTCTGCCCTTCCATGGGGTCATCTTCAAGAGCATGGTGGACCGCGTGGTCCGCGCAGCGCATCAACGCTCCGGGGCCTGAAACCCACTGCCTTTCGACGGATCAGGGTTCGTGGAGCAGGCCGGTGGTGCGGTAGGGGATGACCTCACGCAGGAACATCGACGTCGAGGTGCGCGTGATGCCCGGGCAGAAACGGATGACCTCACTGACCCGGTACAGGTCATCCGGGTCCGAGGCCACGACCCGGATGAGCAGGTCGGTGTCACCGGCCGGCGCGAAGCATTCGAGCACCTCGGGAATGTCCCGCAACGCAGCGATCGCCTCGTCCAGCTTGGACTGGTCCAATTCCGCGGAGACGGAGGCGGAGACCCCGCGGCCCAGGGCGGCAGGGGTGACGCGACTGCTGTTGGGACGCAAGGCACCCGAGGCTGCCAGCTTCTCGAGGCGGGATTGTACGGTCCCACGAGCCAGGCCCAGCCGCTGGGCCAGCATCATGATCGGGATGCGCGGGTCCTGGTCCATGGCGGCCAGGATGCGGCGATCCGTGGTGTCGAGTTGATATCGCTCGGGTGTCACCCGGTGCTCCTTTGCTGGGGTGCTGCGGATGGCCTCGGCCGGATGCCGGTCAAAATGACCAACGTTCTCCGCGAACGGAATCCAAGAGTAGTCATATTGATCAATCAAAATCAATACTGTTGCGCGGTCTGACCGGCGAATGGTCTATTGATGAGAGGAACTGGGCAATGCCACAAGCATTCGAAGGTCAGGTTGACGGTTCGGCGGCACCACCAGCGCTTCCGGAACGGTACGGCCCAAGAAGCCCCGCAACCAATAGTCCACTACGAGTATGGCCCGCGAGATTCCCCCAGAGGGAATCCTGCGGGCCTACGTGACGTGACCCCTGATTGTCCCCACGTGCTCCTAATGACTGGAAACGACGTCAAACACGGGCTAACTTCGAGATATGAGATTCATGCGTCTGGAAGACGTCGCCGAGGAGTTGAGCGTGAACATGCCCCAGGTTCGTTCGCTGGTCCGTAGCGGCGAGCTCCCCGCCATCAAGGTCGGCGGGCGGGGCGTCTGGCGCGTGGAGCGCAGCGAACTCGAGGCCTATATCGAGCGTCAATATGTCGCCACCCGCGAAGGGCTCAAACAGGACGGTGGCATCACCAGTGATGGAAGCCGCTAGGGGCAGCAAGCTCCCCGCCGTCGTCCCCTCGACGCTGCAGACCCCCGAGGTCCTGATCGACCTCGATATCCTTCGCCGGAACATCGACGCGCTGGGGCGGGCCGTTTCCGCACGGGGACAGCGACTGCGTCCCCATGCCAAAACCCATAAGATCCTGCAGATCGCGGCCATGCAGCGGGCCGCCGGAGCAACCGGACTCACCGTAGCGACCCTCGGGGAGGCCGAGGTCTTCGCCGACGCCGGCGTGGAGGACCTGTTCATCGCCTATCCGCTCTGGGTGGGCGAGCCGATGGCACCCCGATTGGCGGCACTGGCCCGACGGACCCGGTTGCGCGTCGGCGTCGATTCCCTCGAAGGAGCACGGAACCTGGCCTCCCGACTGGGCGAGGAAGCAGCTACGGCCGGCATCATGATCGAACTCGACAGCGGACACCACCGCAGCGGCGCGGATCCGCAGGAGGCCGCGTCCGTTGCCGTGGCGGCCCGCGAGGCCGGGCTGCGCATCGTGGGCTTGTTCACCTTCCCCGGGCACAGCTATGGCCCCGGCGCCTCCGCGGGCGCCGTGGACGACGAATCCCGGGTTCTGCGTCAGGCCGCCGGTTCGCTGCGGGCCGCCGGCTTCGAAGGGTTGGAGCTCAGTGGCGGTTCAACCCCGACGGCCTATGCCTCGGAGCCCGGCGCGGCCACCGAGGTCAGGCCCGGGGTCTATGTGTTCAACGATGCCCAGCAGCTGGAAATGGGCCACTGCGACGTCGGGGACATCGCGTTGACGGTCGCGGCAACGGTCGTCTCCCGGCGGGACCGCCCCGAGGGCGGTGGGCAGGTGGTGCTCGATGCCGGGTCGAAGGTCCTCGGAGGGGACCGCCCCGCCTGGGCCACCGGATTCGGGCGGATCCTGGGTGCCCCACGGGCGCATGTCTCGGCACTATCGGAGCACCACGGGACCGTGGAGTACCCGGCGGGAAGTCGGCTTCCGGGCCATGGGGAGGTCCTGCAGGTCATCCCGAACCACGTGTGCCTCGTGCCGAATCTCGTGGATGCGGTGACGGTGGTCCGGCGGAAGGACGGCAGGACCGGTCCGGAGGCCGGTTACGACATAGTCGACCGCTGGATCGTGGCTGCGCGCGGCCGCAATAGCTGAGCCGGGGCCGGCATGTTTTGTGTTGACCCCTTGGAGTGCGTTAAGCTGACGGAAGTGGTATCAGCGTGTGATTTCATGCGCGCGGGGCTTTAGCTCAGTTGGTAGAGCGTTTCGTTCGCAATGAAAAGGTCGGGGGTTCGATTCCCCCAAGCTCCACCACAGCGGAGTCCAGCCGGGTGTCACCCCGACTGGACTCTTTTTCTGCCCTTCGGCCGACCGGGTCCCGGGCTTCCAATGAGTTCACCTGCGGCTCCTGCCAGCTGGTTCGCCGCCGCCCACGGCTGGCCCGTGGGAAGGACGGCCAGGCATAATGCCTCGCCCGCGAAGTCGCAGGCAGCACCGCAGAAGATCCGGGCCATGGTTTCCCTGCCGCCGACCGGTGAAGCACCCGACCCTGCCCCCGTGGAGCCGAACCGCCTACGATGGAACCACCGTGCGATGTTGCACGCAGGACGGATGCGCTGAAGGGAGCCGAGCTGGCATGAGCAGCGAAGCCTATATCTATGACGCCGTGCGCACCCCGCGCGGTCGCGGTCGCCAGGGGGCCCTGCACGGGACCAAACCGATTTCGCTGGTCACCGGTCTGATCGATGCCCTGCGTGAACGCAATCCGGGGCTGGATGAATCACGCATCGACGATCTCATCCTCGGGGTGGTCACCCCGATCGGCGACCAGGGGGCCGACATCGCCCGGATCGCGGCCATCGCCGCCGGACTTCCGGACACCGTCGGCGGATTCCAACTCAACCGGTTTTGTGCCTCCGGACTGGAGGCCGCCAATCTTGCCGCCGCGAAGGTCCGCTCCGGCTGGGAACATCTGGTCATCGCCGGCGGCGTCGAATCCATGTCCAGGGTCCCCATCGGCTCCGACGGCGGGGCCTGGGCCTTCGACCCGGCCACCAGCTTCGACACCTCCTACGTCCCGCAGGGGATCAGCGCCGACCTCATCGCCACGATCGAAGGCTTCGACCGCAGGACCGTGGACGCCTTCGCCGCCAGATCACAGCAACGGGCTGCCGCGGCGTGGGACCACGGGTACTTCGAGCGGTCGATCGTGCCGGTGAAGGACCAGAACGGGGTGGCCGTCCTGGACCACGACGAGCATCTGCGCCGCGGGACCACCGTGGACACGCTGGCCTCGATCCGTCCCGCCTTCGCCCGGATGGGCACCGATGGCGGCTTCGATGCCGTCGCGCTGGAAAAATACCATTGGGTCCCGGAGATCGACCACGTCCATACCGGGGGCAACTCCTCGGGCATCGTCGACGGGGCCGGTCTGGTCCTGATCGGCTCCGAAACCGTGGGCGAGGACCTGGGGCTGAGCCCGCGGGCGCGTATCACCGCAGCCGCGGTCTCCGGAGCGGATCCGACGGTCATGCTCACCGGCCCCACCCCCGCCACCCGCAAGCTGTTGGCCACCGCGGGGTTGGGCCCCGAGGACATCGACCTGTGGGAGATCAACGAGGCCTTCGCCGCCGTCGCACTCAAATACCAGCGTGACTTCGCCATCGCCGACGACCGGCTCAACGTCCACGGTGGCGCCATCGCGATGGGCCACCCCCTCGGTGCCACGGGGGCGATGATCCTGGGCACCATGGTCGATGAACTCGAACGCACCGGGCTCCGCCGTGCGGTGGTCACGTTGTGCATCGGCGGCGGCATGGGCGTCGCCACCCTGATCGAACGCAGCTGAACCGGAGGATGGACATGGAAGAGCAAGAGGCCATTCGCGAGCAGGAGGACGACGCCGGGATCCTCACCTGGATCCTCGATGCCCCCGGACGGACGGTGAACCTGCTCGATGCTGCCTTCATCGCCTCGATGACCCGACGGCTGGATGCCCTCGACGAACGCCGGGCCGCGGACCCCGCCTCCGTCGCCGGAATCATCCTCACCTCGGCGAAGAGCAGTTTCTGCGCCAGCGCCGATCTGGAGGCGATGGCCGCGGCGACCGCCGCGGATGCCCGGACGGTGGATGAGCTGGCCCGGGGGTGGGGCCGGTTGCTGCGCCGCCTGGAAACGACCGGGGTCCCCGTCGTGGCCGCACTGAACGGGGCGGCCATCGGCGGCGGCCTGGGGCTGGCCTTGGCCACCCACCACCGCATCGCCGTGGACGCCCCCGGCAACAGGTTCGGTCTGCCCGAAGTCGATTTCGGGATCTGCCCGGGCGCCGGAGGCGTCCTGCGCACCACCCGGCTGCTCGGCATCGAACGCGCCCTGGACGAACTGCTGCTCAGCGGAACCATCGTGGGCGCCCGGGACGGGCTCCAACTGGGCATCATCGACGAGTCGCTCGAGACCGAGGAACACCTGCTGCCGGCAGCACGACGGTGGATCCGGGAGCATCCCGTGGCGCGCCAGCCCTGGGACGCCGAGGGCTACGTCTTTCCCGACGGGGCACCGCAGGTTCCCACCGGACCCGGCCGGAACGCGTTGACCGAGATCCTGCAGTTCCTGCCCGCCCGACTGCGCGGCCGCCCGGACGCGCTGCACAACCCGGCGCCACGCGCCATCCTCGCCGCCGCCGTGGAAGGGGCACAGGTCGACGTGGAGACAGCCACCGCCATCGAGGCCCGCTACTACACGCAGACCGTCGTTTCGCCGGTCTCCACGGCGATGATCGGCCTGCGGCACACCGACCGCAAGGCGGCCGGACGCCAGGCCATCGACGCGACCACCGGTGCCGTTCCCGATGCGGTGACCTCCGCCGCTGCCCAGACTCCTGCCGCCGCGGGAACCGCTGCGGTGGCGGACGACGAAGTCGGCGAGGATGCGCGGATGAGCGCCCCGGAAATGGCCCGGCGGATGGGAGCGGACCTCCTGGCGGCCGCCCGGGACACCGCACGGGACCTGGTGGTCGGGGGGATGTCAGCCATCTCCGTTGAACGGGCCGCCGAGAAGGCGGGGCTGGCGTCCCCGCTGTTCCAGGCCGTGGTCGAAAGCCTGCAGGAGCCGCCCCGCCGGGACGCCATCGCCCCGGCCCCCGAAGGAGGGCAGGAGGCCCCCGGGCTGTCCACCGATCCGGCCCAGACACGCCTGCTCTCGGCGATGGCCCGGGCCGGACGCAAACACCTGGAGGACCAGGGGCCGGCGATGGCCGCAGCACTGAACATCGCCTCGGTAGATGGTGCCGGATTCCCGGCGTGGACCGGTGGAATCACCCGCTGGCGTGAGGCCTAGAACTCCAGTGACGCCTCGTCGCTGACCGAGAGCGACAACACGGCTGTTTCGATGCCTTCATGGGCTTCGAGCTCACGTTCGAGCCGGCGCATCTGCCGGGCCACGTCCTCCTCCGGATCGTTTCCCACCAGATCCACTTCGGCGACCAGAAAAAGCCGGTCCGGTCCGATGTATTCCAGATGCAGGTAGGTGACCCGCTCGATTTCCCGATGCCGCTGCAGGGCCCGGCCGACCCGCGCCCGGATTTCCGGGGTGGAACTGGCGCCGATCAGGAACAACCGGTTCCTGTCGATGAGCACCAACGCCACGACGGCCAGCAGCACGCCGATGACGATCGAGCCGGCCGCATCCCATCGGGCATCGCCGGTGACCTGGTGGAGGTAGATGCCGGTGCCGGCGGCGAGGAGACCGATCAGGGCGGCGAAGTCCTCCGCCACCACGGCCCGCAGGGTCGTATTGGAGGTCCGCAGCACCAGCTCGAACGTCGAGGTGCCCTGCGCTTGGGCCTTGCGCCGGGCCTGCACCACGGCCTGGGTGAAGGAGGTGCCCTCGATCAGGAAGGCCAGCCCCAGGATGAGGAAGGCGATCCCGGGGGACTCCACGGGGGCCGGGTTGCTGAGTTCCTGGAGCCCGTGCATGATCGAGAAGACGGCGCCGGCGGTGAAGATCCCCACGGCGGCGAACATCGACCAGACGTAGGCTTCCCGCCCGAAACCCAGCGGGTGCCTTGAGTCCTTCGGGCGGGCCGAACGCCGGTCGGCGATGAGCAGGAAGATCTCGTTTCCCGCATCGGCCCAGGAGTGGGCGGCCTCCGCGACCATGGAGGCCGAGCCGGTCACCACGGCAGCCACCGACTTCGCGATCGCCACCAGGATGTTGGCGATGAACGCGATGACCACGGTCATGTTGGCTTCCCCATGGTGCCAGTCTAGGACCGGGGACCGTGGGCCCGGCTGCGGTGTAGCCTAAGGCCAATGGCGCCAGGGCGGCGCCCCGATAAGGGATGTGGACCATGGCAACTGAGAAGGAACCCGTTCTGGGCGTACTGGGCATATCGCGAAAAGTCGACGAGCATCGCGTCCCCATCCACCCCGCGCACCTGGAACGCATCGATCCGGCATTGCGGGCCCGCATGGTTCTGGAGGAGGGCTACGGGGAGAGGTTCGGATATTCCGACGCCGATCTGACCACCCTGGTTCGCGGGGTATCGAACCGTACCGCTGTCATCGATGCCGCCGATACGGTCCTGCTGGCCAAACCGCAGGCCCGGGACCTCGAGGACCTGCACGAAGGCCAGACGCTCTGGGGGTGGCCGCATTGCGTCCAGGACCGCGAAATGACCCAGCTGGCCATCGACAAGAAGCTGACGCTGATCGCCTTCGAAGCCATGAACCACTGGGCCGGTGACGGCGGGTTCTCCCTGCATGTCTTCCATAAGAACAACGAGCTCGCCGGCTACAGCTCGGTCATCCATTCGATGGCCCTGACCGGGGTCACCGGGGACTACGGGCGCCGGCTCACCGCCGTCGTCATCGGTTTCGGGGCCACCGCCCGGGGTGCGGTCACCGCGCTGAAGGCCCACGGGGTGAGCGACATCCGGGTGCTCACCAACCGCAAGGTCGCCTCGGTGGCGGCGCCGATCCACGCCGCACAGATGATCCAATTCGACCACGACGGCGGCCCCTACCTCTCCGAGGTCATCACCGATGACCGGGGGCGGGTCCCGCTGGCACCGTTCCTGGCCGAAAGCGACATCGTGGTGAACTGCACCTTGCAGGACCCCAACGACCCGTTGCTGTATCTGCGCACGGAGGACCTGGGGGCGTTCGAACCGGGCAGCCTGATCATCGACGTCTCCTGCGACGCGGGAATGGGCTTCGACTGGGCCCGTCCCACCACCTTCGCGGAGCCGATGTTCACCGTTGGAAAGAACATCGACTACTACGCGGTGGACCACAGCCCGTCCTATCTCTGGAACTCGGCCAGCTGGGAGATCAGCGAGGCACTTCTGCCGTTCCTGCCCCTGGTCATGGGCGGTCCGGACGCCTGGGGAAACAGCGAAACCGTCACCCGGGCCATCGAGATCCGGGACGGTGCGGTCGCCAACCCGGCGATCCTCGAATTCCAGCACCGGGCGCTGGGGTACCCGCACGAGCCGGCCTGATCCCACCGGTGCTTGCACCCCGGCGGGGACGGGCCTACGTTGAAGGAAGGAGTCCCCATACCGGGGAAAAGCAGCATCAGCCGGGAGGTCATCATGGCAACATCGGACGGTACGGTCATCATCGGTGGGGGACTCGCGGCATCGCATGCCGCCCAGACCCTGCGCGAGCAGGGGTACTCCGGGAGCATCACCCTGATCGCCGATGAGGCGACCCCGCCCTATGAGCGTCCCCCGCTGTCCAAGGAGTTCCTCCAGGGCAAGCAGGACGCCGAGGCAGGCGTCGAGCACGACGCCGAATGGTACGCCGCGCACGAGGTGAACCTGGTGCTCGGTGGGCACGCCTCCGAGATCGACCGTCAACGTCATGTGGTGCGGCTGGATTCGGGGGATGAGTTCCCCTATGGCCAGTTGCTGTTGGCCACCGGCGCCGATTCGCGTCACCTCGACCTGCCCGGGACCGATCTGCCCGGGGTGATGATGTTGCGCCGGCTGGGCGATGCGCAGATTCTCAAGGACGCCCTGGCCGCCGGAGGGCGCCTCGCCGTCGTCGGGGCCGGCTGGATCGGCCTCGAAGTCGCCGCCAGCGCCCGGCAGGCCGGGATGGAAGTGACCGTGGTCGCCCCGAACAACACGCCGCTGGAAAACGTCATGGGCGAAAAGATCGGCGCACACTTCGCGGAGGTGCACCGCAGCAACGGGGTCCAGCTGCGCCTGGGCACCCAGGTGAAGGGCATCATCGAACGGGACGGACGGGCCGCCGGCCTGGACACCTCGGACGGCGAGGTGCCGGCCGACGTCGTGCTCATTGCCATCGGCGCCGTCCCGGCCACCTCCCTGGCGGAGGCCGCCGGGCTCGAAACCGACAACGGGGTGCTGGTGGACGCGTCGTTGCGCACCAGCGATCCCGATATCCTCGCCGCCGGGGACCTCGCCAACGCGGTGAACACCAAATTGGGCCGGCTGCGGGTCGAGCACTGGGACAACGCCATCCGGCAAGGTGAACTCGCGGCCAAGACCATCCTGAAGCATGCGGACCGCTACGACTGGCTGCCCTACTTCTTCACCGACCAGTTCGATCTGGGCATGGAATACGTCGGGCATGCCGGGCCCGGTGCCCAGGCCGTCGTCCGGGGGAGCCTGGACTCGGGGGAGTTCATTGCCTTCTGGCTCGAGGAAGGCGTCGTTACGGCGGCCATGAACGTGAACATCTGGGATGTCAACGACACCCTGCGTTCCATAGTGGGCCGCACGGTGGCTGAGGAGCGGCTGGCCGACACCGGGGTGGAACTGGCCGACCTCTGAGCCCCGGGGCGGGGCTCCGCGTCGTCGATGGTGCGGGAATGGAACGGGGTCCATAGACTGTTGTGGTCGATACGCGCCACGGACGGCAAAGAGGCACCTGGCCGGTCACCCTCCACCGCAGAACCCCGAAGGTAGGAACCGCCGCATGACCCACCCGCCACATAACACCATGCTTACCGGGCGTCCCCTGTTCATTGCCATGGTCTCGCTGGCGTTGGGCGGATTCGGCATCGGCACCACCGAGTTCGCCATCATGGGCCTGCTCCAGGAGGGGGCAACGGACCTCGGTGTCGGCAACGCCGACATGGGGCTGATGATTTCCGCCTACGCCCTCGGCGTCGTGGTCGGGGCCCCGCTGCTGACCGCCCTGGGGGCCCGGGTGGCGCATAAGACGATGGTGTCCTGGCTGATGGTGTTCTTCACCCTCGCCAACTTCTCCTCGTTCCTGGCCCCGACCTACGATTCGATGCTGGTGACCCGCTTCCTCTCCGGGCTGCCCCACGGGGCCTACTTCGGACTCGCCGCCATCCTCGCCGGGAACCTGGTCCCCGCCACCATGCGTGGCCGGGCGATCGCCTGGGTCATGATGGGCCTGTCGGTGGCCAACGTCCTCGGGGTGCCCGCGGTGACCTGGCTGGGTCAGCAGCTGGGGTGGCGGTGGATGTTCGCCTCGGTGGCCCTGGTCGGTGTCCTGACGTTGATCTGCATCCGCCTCTGGGTCCCCTACAACCCGATCCATGAGGGGGCGAGCATCCGCCGGGAACTGTCCGCGTTGCGCAGCGGACGGGTCTGGTTGGCGATGGCCACCGGCATCGTCGGCTTCGGGGGCTTCTTCGCCGTCTACTCCTACATCTCACCGACCCTGACCGATGTCACCGGTCTGGAAAAAGGGGCCGTCCCGCTGGTCCTGAGCCTCTACGGGATCGGGATGGTCCTGGGGAACCTGCTGGGTGGGAGGCTGGCCGACTGGTCGGTCCATGGCAGCATCTACATCGCCACCTCGGCCATGGTCGTGTTCATGAGCGCCTTCGGGGTCCTCTCGCCCTACCCGGTGCCCGCCCTGATCCTGGTCTTCATCCTCGGCGGTACCGGCTCCATCCTGGTGCCGAGCCTGCAGGCCCTGCTCATGGATTCGGCGCCGAAGGCCCAATCGTTGGCGGCCTCGTTGAACCACTCGGCGCTGAATGTCGCCAACGCCCTCGGTGCGGCCCTGGGTGCCGTGGTGATCAAACTCGGCTTCGGCTACCAGGCCCCGGCCTTCCTGGGGGCGGGCCTGGCCCTGCTGGGTCTGTGCCTGGCACTGCTGACCGCCCGGGTCTTCAAGGTCCGGGCGGCCGCCGACGCGGCCGCGGCGCAAATCCCGGCCGCCGGGGCCAACTAGACCCCAGGGGGCATCAGTTCGCCCGCGCCCGTGACCAGGACTCGATCTCCTCCAGGCTGCGTCCCTTGGTCTCGGGAACGAGCTTGACGGCGAAGAGCCAGCCCAGCGCACAGATGAGGGCATAGAGCCAGAAGGTCCACGACTTGCCGAGCGCGTCGAACAGGGACAGGAAGGTCAGCGACACCACGAAGTTCATGCCCCAGTTGCACATCAGGGTGGCGCTCATGGCCGAGCCGCGGATCCGCTGCGGGTAGACCTCGGAGGGCAGCACGAAGACGACGATGCCGACGCTGGCGCCGAAGGCGGCGATGTAGACGGCCAGACACACCATGGCGATCCACCCGGCCGAGGGGTCCAGGCTGTCGCCGTGGAGCACGAAGCCGAGGACGAGGAGCGTGATGCTCATGACGGCGAATCCGGTCATCAGCAGGATGCGACGCCCGATCCTGTCCACCAGGGACATGCCGACGATGGTCATGACGACGTTCACGGCCCCGATGCCCACGGTGCCCAGGATGGCGGTGGAGGCTCCGAGCCCGGTGGAGTTGAAGATCGTCGGGGCGTAGTAGATGACGCTGTTGATGCCGCTGGCCTGGCCGAAGATGGACACGCCTATGCCGGCGATCAGCGCCGGCCGGACCCACGGAGTGGTGAGGTCGCGCAGTGTGGACTTGGGTTCGAGGTCCTCATGCAGGGACCGGTGGATCTCCTGGAACTCGGTATCGGCCGTCTGCGGGTCCCGGAGCCGGCCCAATACGGTGCGGGCCTCCTCGGTCCGCCCCTTCTCGAAGAGCCACCGGGGGGTCTCCGGCAGGAAGAGCATCCCCACGCCCAACACGATCGCCGGAATCACGCCCAGACCGAACATCCACCGCCATCCGCCGTCGTAGGCGAACAGTGCGTTGGTCAGGTAGGCAGCCAGGATGCCGATGGTGATGAGCAGCTGGTTGGCCGAAACCAGCCGACCGCGGATCGCCGGGGGTGCTGCTTCGGCGATGAAGAGCGGAACCAGCACCGACGCGGCCCCGACCGCCAGACCCAGGACCAGGCGGGCGACGACCAGTAGTTCCGCCGTGGGGGCGAAGGCCGCCAACAGTGCACCAATCGTGAAGACGGTTGCCGCGGCGATGATGGTGTTCTTCCGTCCATGACGGTCCGCGAGGGGCCCGCATCCCACGGCGCCGATGATCGCCCCGACGAGGATGGAACTGACGACCACGCCTTCGGTGAGCGGTGTCAGGGAGAAGTCGTCGTTGATGAACAGCAGGGCCCCGGAGATCACCCCGGTGTCGTAGCCGAAGAGGAAACCCCCGACCGCTGCGATGGCACTGACCGCGTAGACCAGTTTGGGCGATTTCGGGGCAGGGTTCGTGCGGTCCCGGGATTCTGTGCGCATGGCGGCTTTCTTGAGAGATGGTCGGGACGCGGGCCGTGGGGCTGCCACGGCAGGCGAAGCACCTGGACGAGGTGGCCTGGTCCACCGTTTTCAGCCTACTGGTCCTGGTCCCCTCCGGAACAGCCAGCACCCTCCGGGGCCGGAAGGCGGCCCGGGGCCTAGCCGTGGGCGGCCGTGATGTTGAACATCCAGTTGATGCCGAACCCATCGGTCAGTTGTCCGAAGGAATCGCCCCAGGGGGCTTCTTCCAGTGCCATGGTGATGGTGGCGTCGGCGGCGAGCCGGTCCCACCAGCCGCGCAGGGTGTCCCCGTCGCCGCCCTCGGACCCGTCCGAACTCAGCGAGATGGTCCCGTTCGGGGTGGGATCGCATCCCGGGCCCGGATCACTGGCCATCAGGTGGATGCCCCGTTCGAGGAACAACGAGGAGTGCATGACTTTTTGGCTCTGTTCCGGATCCTTTTCGCCCATGCCCTCGGCGAAGGTCAGCACGCTCAGCTCGCCGCCGAAAACTGATTTGTAGAATTCCATGGCTTCACGGGCATTGCCGCCGAAGCTCAAGTAGGGGGTCATTCCGATGCTCATGGTGGTGCCCTTCGTCCGGGGGAACGGACACGGTGGTGTCCTCCACCCATCCTGCTGCCGCAGCGCGGGCTTGTGAAGGGGAGGGGTGCTCCTGCCGGTGGCGCTCCCGCGTGGGAGGCCCCGATTGGCGCATCACGGGGCCGGTGCTGTAGATTATTGAATCGTCCCGGACGTCGGAAGCCGACGGTGGGGACGACCTGCGGGGGTATGGCGCAGTTGGTAGCGCGTCTGCATGGCATGCAGAAGGTCAGGGGTTCGAATCCCCTTACCTCCACCACAGGAAAAGGGCTTCCCGGTTCATTGGAATCGGGAAGCCCTTTTTGTCTTTCCCGGGTTAGTGGCCTTCACCCTCGCGCTCGGCGTAGGGCAGGATGCTGGAGCCGTCGCCCATCGCGGAACGGGTGATGACTCCCAGCGAGCCGTCCTGTTGCAGGACCACTGCCTGGACGTCCGCCAGGGACCCCTGCCCCGATTGCCGGGCAGCGGTGTGCACATCGGCTTCCGTCAACCGGTGGCGGCGCAACGCCCGGTGCTGCAGTTCCTCGTTGTAGTAGAGCAGCACCGGGGGTGAGTCCAGGACACGGCGCATGACGTTCCAGCGCGCCCGGAGACCTGCCAGGGCCCACTGCACCCCGACGAGCAGCACCAGTGCTGCCACCGCCTGGGCGAGACTGACATCGACCGCCGTGACGGTGCGGCCGAAGGTGGACCCCAGGGTGACGGCGATGACGAAGTCCAACGGCGTCATTTTCGCCATGGTGCGCGGCCCGGTCCCCCGGAGCAGGATCACCAGCACGAGATAGCCGACGATGCCGATGAGCAGGGTATGTATGACCGGCTCCCAGCCGGTCCAGAAGTAACTCAAGTCCATTCGGACATTCTGGCATGGGGGTGGGGGATACTGTCGATATGAGGATACTGATCGTAGGCGCCGGGGCCACCGGTGGTGCTTTTGGTGCACGACTGCTGGAAGCAGGCCGTGACGTCACCTATCTGGTCCGGGCCGCCCGGGCCGAAGAACTCCGCCGCGGGGGGCTGCGGTTCATGGCCCCGGACGGTGACCGGGTCCTGCCCGTCCAGGTCATCACGGCCGGTCAGTCCGCCGGGGAATTCGATCTGGTCCTGCTGGCCGTGAAGGCCACCGGCCTCGACGCCGCCCTGGACGACGCGGCCCCGTTCATCGGCACCGGGACCACCGTCGTCCCCTTCCTCAACGGGATGCGCCATATCGACCTGATCCGGTCCCTGCCGGCCGGAATCCCGCTGGGCGGGTTGGTGAAGATCATTGCCGCATTGGGCGAGGAGGGTTCCGTGCGGCAAATGACGGACCTGGCCACCATGACCATCGGCACCTTCGACGGCAGTGCCGTGCCTGCACGGATCTCCGACACGCTGCGGGTCCCCGGGCTGGAGCTCTTCGAAACGAACGACGTGCTGCAGGCGCTCTGGGACAAGTGGGTGTTCATTGCCGCCGCCGGGGTCGTCACCTGCCTGTTCCGCAACAGTGTCGGCAACATCCTCGCCGCCGGGGGGCGGGCCCATATCGATGCCGCGATCGCCGAAACCGAGGCCGTCGCCGCGGCGGCCGGGCATCGCACGCAGACGGCCAGCCACGACCAGGCCGTCGGTCTGCTCACCGATCCCGGTTCGGCGTTCGTTTCCTCGCTCTACCGTGATGTGGTCTCCGGACACGCCACGGAGGCCGAACACATCCTGGGGGACCTCCAGGTGCGGGCCCGCGCCGTGGAGGTGGACACTCCGCTGGTGGATCTGACGTTGGTGCAGCTCCGGGCCGGCGGGCGGGCCGCGGCCGCACCGGCACCCTGAGGAGGGGTCAGGCCGGGGCGTCGGGACGCGTGGTCCGCAGCACCAGTGACTGCCGGCGCTGATGCACCGTGAGGTAGCGCAGCCCGCCCGGCCCGGCCGCGAATGACCGCCGGGACCGGCGGGGCAACCAGACCAGCGACCCGGGGGAGAGCGGGACGTCCCCGCGTTCGGTGCCCAGGGTGCCCTCGCCGCCCAGGACGTGGATGAGTACATCGAGTTCGGGGCCGGCGTAGGCGTCGATGGAGCCTCCAGGCTCCAGGGAGATGATGTTCGAGTCGAGGTCGCGTTCGCGGGCCGGAATGTTCCACACCGCTCCCGAGACCCCGGGTTCGCCCGTTCGCCCGGCCACGGCCCGGGTGTCGAGTAGCAACCGAGGCAGCGGGGTGCTGGCCATTTTCGTGAGGCGGATACGCCACCGTCCGGGGCCGGAGGCCAGCTGCTCCCACTCGTGGCTGCCCGGGTGTTCGGACTCGAACTCGTGGCGCAGGTCGTGCGGGTCGCGGTCGTCGACCAGAAGAAGGGACGCCTCGACCGGCAGCTGCGCATACCGTTCCAGGACGTGCCGGTGGCGCTCGGGGGCATCCAGTTCCCGCAGGTCCAGTTCCTGCGTGGTTCCGGGAGGATCGGTGTTGGTCATCGGTGGTCTCCTTGATTTCGGGGGAACTGGTGACTCCACGGTAGGCCGTGGCCGTTCCTAGAGCTTCCTGGCCCAGTCCACCACCGGGGCCACCGTGGAAAAGACCACCGAGGTGTCCTGGTGGGATTGCTCCTGGAAGAAGGAGATGCTGGGGCGCTCGGCCGGACGGAACAGCTTCCGGTAGTGTTCCGCCGGCCGGTTTCCGCCGAGGACCACGACGGCGCTACGGCGTTCGGGGGCGAGCGCGCGGGCCAGGGCCAGGCCATGCAGGCGGCCGAAGAGTGGCGGCCCGACCAGGACCAGCCCGTCGTAGAAGACGACGTCGTTGGCCGCGGCGTCACGCACCTGGATCTGTTCGGCCAGGTTCCCCGCACCGCGCAGGGCATTCTCCAGTGCCTGGGCATAGGCGCGGCTGGGGCCGTGGCGGCCGTAGTAGACAATGGCGACGGTACGCATGGTGCCTCCTCGGGCGTCAGAACAACGGGGGCTGGTCCTCGGCCGACGGCAGGACGCCCTCGAGCCGGAGCAGGAAGAGTTTGCGGTCGACCCCTCCGCCATAGCCGGTCATCGACCCATCGGCGCCGATGACGCGATGACAGGGGACGATGATCGACAGCGGGTTACGTCCGTTGGCGGTACCGACGGCGCGGGACAAATGAGGGTCACCGAGTGCGGCGGCCAGATCCCCGTAGCTGCGCGTCGTCCCATGGTCGATGGTGCGCAGCAGGGCCCAGACCCGCTGCTGGAAGTCGGTGCCGGAGGGATCCAGGGTCACGTCGAAACGGGTTCGGGTGCCGGCGAAGTATTCGCCGAGTTCGTCGATGCCCTGCCCGATGATCGGGCAGGGCGCGGAATCGGAGACCTCGGTGCCTTCCGGCGGCCCCGCGGGCTGGTGGGCATGGTCTTCCATGTGGACGCCGGCCAACCCCTTCCCGGTGGCGGAGAGCCGGATCCGACCGATCGGTGAGTCCATGTACGCGTAGCGGAGCATGGCGGACTAACCGGTGATGGCCGCGAGTGCGCCATCGAGTTCGGGATAGGTGAAGGCGAACCCGGCCCGGGGCAGCCGGTTCGACGTCGCATGCCGTCCGGTCAGACCCAGGGCGGGGTCGGTGCGGAGGGCGGCCGCGCCGAGTTTGAGCATCGGTTCCGGGGTGGCCAGTGAGAAACGTTTCAACGGGCCCGGCGCCAGCACGGATCTCAGTGCCGCCATGAACCCGGCATTGCGGACCGGAGCCGGGGAAGCGGCGATCACGACCCCTTCATCCAGATCGATCCCGGGCTCCAGTCCGAGGCCGGCCCGCACGATGCGCAGCCAATCGGTCAGATGGATCCAGCTGACCCATTGGACGCCCGAGCCGACCGGGCCGCCCAGTCCGGTGCGGGCGAGCAGGGACAACCGGTCGAAGGCAGGACTCTCCTGTTCCAGGACGACGCCGGTGCGCAGGATGGTGGACCGGAGGGCCCGGGCGCCGTTCAGTGCCTCCTCCCAGGGCCGGGCGACACCGGTCATCTGCGGCAGGGCGGCCGTGGCCTCGGGCAAGGGGGAGTCCTCGGTGAGCCGTTCATCACCGGCATCGGAGTAGATGGCGGTCGTGCTGGCCTGGACCCAGTGGTCCAGCGGGACCTCGTGTTTCCGGCTGGCCTGGACGAGTGCGCGGGTGGCATCGACCCGCGAGTCGCGCAGTTCGGCGATGTTCTCTGCCGTGGGGCGGGCATCCACCAGCCGTCCGGCCAGGTTGACCAGGCTGACGCTGCCCTCGGCAGGGTCCAGTTCGGTGGTCCAGGCGCCCTGGCTGTGCCCATCCCAACGGACTTGGCGGAACGGAGAGACGGGGTCGGGACTCCGCGTGAGGATCACGGGGTCCAGGCCGTGGCAGAGGAGATCTGCGGCCAACCGGATGCCGAGGAAGCCGCTGCCGCCGGCAATGACGATCCGGTGGGACGGATCCGGGGTTCCGCCGGCCAATCGGTAGAGCCGGGCACAATTCTCCGCGAAGTGCGAGGCCAGCGGCTTGGCGTTCGACTCGGTGAACAGCCAGGACCCGTGGCCTTCGATGGCGACCCGTTGGGTCAGCAGGGTCCCGGCTGGATGCTCGGCGATCTCCCAATGCACCAGCAGGCCACCACCGGGCTGCGGCTGGCGCCAGGCAAAGGAGACCCCCGCCTGGTTGCGTGTGACCACCGCATCCGGTGCCGTCCGCGAATGCACCGCGCCCAGCAACGGGGGATTCGGGGTGAAGGCCAGCCGGCTGCCCGGAACCAGGGCGCCGTCGTGGGCGGGGACCAGGGACCTGACCGCGGGGTTCCAGTCGGGCAGGCGGGCGGGATCGGAGATGATGCGCCAGACATCGTCCGGCGCCAGGGCGAGCACATGCTCTTGCGTGCGGTTCCAGGCCATGGTTTCAGCTTAGCCGCGAACCACCGGACAAACAGGGGCCATGAAAAGGGGCGTTAACGCGTGAGGTGGCCACCCCGTGCGGGATGGCCACCTTCGTCGGTGTTGCCGCTATGGCCTAGGCCTTGCGGCGCCCTGTGATGAAGCCCCAGATGACCAGAACGATCAACGAACCGATGATGGCCCAGATCCAGGAAACGATGCTGAAGAATTGGCCTGTATTAGCGTTGAACAACTCGCCGCCGATCCAACCACCCAGCATGGCGCCGATGACGCCGAGGATGAGGGTGGCGATCCAGCCGCCTCCCTGCCTACCGGGCAGGATCGCCTTCGCGATGGCACCGGCAATCAGTCCAAGAAGTAGAAAAGCCAGGAAATGCAGCACGATATTCCTCCTTTACGTTCCCACGTGGCGTGGGCGGTTTGCCCCGGGGACATGCTGTCTCCGGGGTACGTATCGAAATATTAGCAGCAAGAATTGACAAAAATCGCTCTGGACCAGATTTGTCGTCACATCGCGTCCGTGAGGTCCGCCACGAGCCGTCCACCCCCTCGGGAAAGACGACGGCGGCATGCCACCGGCATCCCGGAATCCGGGACGCTGGTGGCATGCCGCCGTCGGCGGTCGCCTGCTTCTACTTGGTGGAGGCCTGGCGGGGCTTTGCTGCCACCTGGCCCTCCATGGCGGAGAACTCCTCGTCGATGAGTTCGTTGGGCTTCGCCGTCATCTTCGAGACGACGACGGCAACGACGACGTTGAGGATGAACGCCGGGATGATCTCGTACAGGTTCTCCGTCAACACGGGGGTCTTGCCCCAGATGAACACGGTGGCCGCGGCGACGATCATGCCGCTCAAGGCGCCGGTGCTCGTCAGCTTGCGCCAGTACAGGCTCAGCAGCACCAGCGGGCCGAAGGCCGCGCCGAAGCCGGCCCAGGCGAAGGCCACCAGATCCAGCACGCTGGCCTCGCGGTCCAGGGCGATGAGGAAGGCGATCACGGCGATCACCAGCACGCCGGCCCGGCCCAGTGCGACCTGCTTCTTGGGCGTCGATTCCCGGCCGACGATGTTGTAGAGGTCCTCCACCAAGGCGGAGGAGGAGACGATGAGCTGCGAGGAGATCGTGGACATGACCGCCGCCAGCACCGCCGCCAGCACCAGGCCGGCGAGGAAGGGGTGGAAGAAGATCTGGCTCAACAGCAGGAAGACCGTCTCCGGGTCGGTGATTTCCTTGGCCGGGTCGTCGGCGAAGTAGGCGATGCCGACCAGGGCGGTGGCCACGGCGCCGAGGGCCGAGATGGCCATCCAGCTGACGCCGATCCGGCGGCCGGCCTTGGCGTCGGCGGGGCTCCGCAGTGCCATGAACCGGACGATGATGTGCGGCTGGCCGAAGTAGCCCAGGCCCCAGGCCGCGGCGGAAATGATGCCCAGCAGCCAGAGCCCGGTCGGCTCCACACCGAATCCATCGAAGAGGTTCAGTGCGCCGGGCTGGGCCGCCTTGATGCCGTCGACCGTGGCACCGATGCCGCCGGTGGCGATCACGCCCACGATCGGCACGGTGATCAGGGCAACGAACATCAGCAGTCCCTGGGCGACATCGGTCAGGGTAGCGCCGATGAAGCCGCCGAAGAGCGTGTAGCCCAGGGTGATCACGGCCACGGTGACCATGCCGATGGTGTAGTTCCAGCCGAAGGAGCTCTCGAAGAACTTGCCTGCGGCGACCATGCCGGAGGAGACATAGAAGGTGAAGAAGACCAGGATGATCGCCGAGGCGGCGATGCGCAGCACGTGCGAATTATCCTTGAGCCGCTTCTCGAAGAAGCTGGGAATCGTGATCGCGTTCTGCGAGATCTCCGTGTAGGAGCGCAGGCGCGGGGCGACGAACTTCCAGTTCAACCAGGCGCCGACGGTCAGGCCGATGGCGATCCAGGCTTCGATCAGCCCGGAGGCGTAGATGGCACCGGGAAGGCCCAGCAGCAGCCAGCCGGACATGTCGGAGGCGCCGGCGGAGAGTGCGGCGACCCCGGGGCGGAGTCCGCGGCCCGCGAGCATGTAGTCGTCGAGGTCGGAGGTTTGGCGGTAGGCGTAGTAGCCGATCCCGAGCATTGCGGCGAGATATATGACGATGGCCACAAGCTGGAATGCTTGTTCAGACATGGTGTTCCTCGTTTGGCTGGAAGGTGGAATGTGCGTCCGAGGAGTCCCCGGAAAGGTACGTCCGGCCAGCTGTCAACCTTTGTCAACCACCGGGCGATGCGAGTGTGTGCTTCTCAGAGTAGGGCATTGTCAATGATCTGTGTGATTGGCGTCACGGGGGTGTTATCTTTCCGTGACCACATGGGGGGTGTTCCGGGCCAAGGAGTCCGCCTGGTCCTCCAGGGCTTTGCGGACCGCGGCGATGGCCGGGTTCTGGGTGCTGGATTCCCGGGCGGCGGTGAAGGTCGTCCGCCAGGGGCGTGAGGGGACTTCGAGGCGTCGCAGCCGCGGTTCACGGTGGGCCCAGACCAGATCAGGTAGCAGGGCCACCGCCTGCCCGGACTCCACGAGGGCGATATGTGCCTGCAGATCGGCCGATTCGTATCTGACATCCGGTTCGAAGCCCGCGGTCCGGCAAAGCTGCTCGGCCCAGTGCCGCGAGGCGGTGCCGCGCGGTTCCATGACCCAGGGCAGGGTGGCGGCCTGCTCCAGGGCATCGACCGCCGAGGGGCCGGTCGCCTCGGCCGCCACCCCCAACCGGATGGAGTCCAGTGCCAGCGGTTGCCGGTCCAGCCCGTGGTAGTGGGTGGCCGCATGGCCCGGATACTGTTCGGCGACCACCAGGTCGAAATCGCGGGCCCAGGTCTCATGCAGTGCCGTTTCCGGTTCGTGTTGGGTCATTTCCACGCGAATTCCCGGATGGTCGGTGCGCAAGGCCTCCAGTGCGGCTGGCATCAGGGCCAGTACGGCACTTTGGAACATGGCCAGCCGCACGGTCCCCGAGATCGCCGGCAGGGTGCTGGACAGGGCGGCTTCGGCGCGTTCCAGCGCCGCGAGCAACTCGGTGGTGTGTGCAACCAGGACCTGCGCCTGCGGGGTGAGGGCCAACATCCGACCGCTACGGCGCAGGAGTGCCACCCCGGCTTCCTTCTCGAGCAGGGACAACTGTTGTGAGACAGCCGACGGACTGTAATTCAGCGCCGCGGCGACCCCGGATACCGTGCCGCGGATGCTCAATTCCCGTAAAAGGCGCAGCCTCCTGACCTCCAGCATGGTGACCCCTTTCACGATTCATCGTCGATTCACTTCCGCTTAACATCATCCTTCACTATTCGTCGCTTTTCCTTAACTCATGGGCGTTGGATACTTACTTCGTGGGGGACTCTGCCCCATGTCGCGCAGGCCGGTTCCCCACCGGTCGTTTTCTGCTAGGAGCATCACTGACGTGACCACTACTTCTCCTTCCGTCGGGACGGACCCCATTTCCCCTCGGGACCTGGCCGACGACGCCATTGCCCTGGTCCGCCACTGGCTGACCGAAGGTTCCAAACAACCCGTCGATGCCTCGGCCCGCCAACTGGCCGGAGTGCTGAAGGATCCGCAGGGTCTGGACTTCACCGTCGGCTTCGTCGACGGGGTGATCCGCCCGGAGGACCTGCATGTCGCCGCCCGGAACCTGCGGGCACTGGCCCCGAAGGTCCCCTCCTTCCTGCCCTGGTACATGCGTTCCGCCGTCGCCCTCGGAGGGGCCATGGCCCCCGCCCTGCCCGGGGTCGTGATCCCCGTCGCCCGTCGCGTCCTGCGCCAGATGGTCGGCCACCTGATCGTCGATGCCACCGATGCCAAACTCGGTCCGGCCATCGAGAAGATCCAGCAGGAGGACGTGCGGCTGAACATCAACCTGCTCGGCGAGGCCATCCTCGGCGAGAAGGAGGCCGGTCGCCGGCTGGCGGGCATCTCCCGGCTCCTGCGCCGCCCCGACGTGGACTACGTGTCCGTGAAGGTCTCCTCCAGCGTCGCCCCGCACAACCACTGGGACTTCGACACGGCCGTCGGGAACATCGTGGAGCAGCTGACCCCGCTCTACCGGCAGGCCCGCGATTCCTCCCCGCGCAAGTTCATCAACCTGGACATGGAGGAATACAAGGACCTCGACCTGACCATGGCCGTCTTCAAACGGCTCATGGCCCTGCCCGAGTTCAAGGACGTCGAAGCCGGCATCGTGCTGCAGGCGTACCTGCCGGACGCCCTGCCGGCGATGATCGAACTCCAGGAGTTCGCTGCCGAACGCGTCGGCTCCGGCGGCGCACCGGTGAAGGTCCGCCTGGTCAAGGGCGCCAACCTGCCCATGGAGATCATGGAAGCCGACATCCACGGCTGGCCGGCCGCGACCTGGCATTCCAAACAGGCCACGGATACCTCCTATAAGGCAGTGATCGACTACGCACTGCGTCCCGAGCGCACCGCCAACGTGCACCTGGGCATCGCCGGGCACAACCTCTTCGACGTCGCCCTGGCCCACCTGCTGGCGAAGGCCCGCGGGATCTCCGAAGGCATCGACTTCGAGATGCTGTTGGGCATGGCCACCGGCCAGGCAGCGGCCGTGAAGGCCGACGTCGGCTCCCTGCTGCTCTACACCCCGGTGGTCCACCCCGGGGAATTCGACGTGGCGATCTCCTACCTCATCCGCCGGCTCGAAGAAGGGGCCAGCCAGGAGAACTTCATGTCGGCCGTCTTCGAACTGCACGAGAACGAAGCCCTCTTCGAACGCGAGACGGACCGGTTCCGGGCCTCCCTGGAGGACCTGAGCGATGTCGTCCCCACCCCGAACCGCATCCAGGACCGCGGCAGCTACGACACCGAAGCAGCCGCCGCGGAGGTCGCCGAATACGCCTCGGGGGAACGGAAGTTCTCCAACACCCCCGACACCGACCCCGATCTGGCCGGGAACCGGGCCTGGGCCAACGACATCCTGGCCAGGGTCCCGCAGAGCACACTGGGGCGCGAGACCATCGAATCCCATCTGCTGAACACCACCGACGAGGTCGACGCCGTCATCGCGGCCACCCACGCGGCAGCGGAATCCTGGGGCGGGCTCAGCGGTGCCGAGCGTGCCGCGGTCCTGCACCACGCCGGCGAACGGCTCGCCGCCCATCGCGGTGAACTACTTGAGGTCATGGCCTCCGAATGCGGCAAGACCCTGGACCAGGGCGACCCGGAAGTCTCCGAAGCCATCGACTTCGCCCACTTCTATGCCGAATCCGCCCGCGCGTTGGACACCGTCGACGGGGCCACGTTCGTCCCCTCACGGCTGACCGTGGTGACCCCTCCGTGGAACTTCCCGGTGGCCATCCCCGCCGGTTCCACCCTCTCGGCACTGGCCGCCGGCTCCGGCGTCGTCATCAAACCGGCCAAGCAGGCGGCGCGCTCCGGGGCCATCATGGTCCAGGCCATCTGGGAGGCGTTGGACGCGGCCGGGATCGGTCGCGAACTGCTCTCCTTCGTCCAGCTCTCCGAACGCGATCTGGGCACCCGGCTGGTCTCGCATCCCAGCGTCGACCGGCTGATCCTCACCGGTGGGTATGAAACCGCCGAACTGTTCCGTTCCTTCCGCGAGGACCTGCCGTTGCTGGCGGAGACCTCGGGCAAGAACGCGCTCATCGTGACGGCCTCGGCCGACCTGGATCTGGCGGCCCGCGACGTCGCGGCCTCCGCCTTCGGCCACGCCGGACAGAAGTGCTCGGCTGCCTCGTTGGTGATCATGGTCGGCGCGGTCGCCAAGTCGCCGCGCTTCCACAGCCAGCTCATCGACGCCGTCCGTTCACTACAGGTCGGCTACCCGGACGACGCCGGAACCCAGATGGGCCCGGTCATCGAACCGGCGCAGGGCAAGCTGCTGCGCGGGCTGACCACCCTGGGGGCCGGTGAACGCTGGGTGCTGGAACCGCGCCAACTCGACGACACCGGCCAACTGTGGAGCCCGGGGGTGCGCACCGGGGTGCAGCGTGGCTCCGAATACCACCTGACCGAGTACTTCGGCCCGATCCTGGGGGTCATGACCGCCGAGACCCTCGAAGAAGCCGTCGAAATGGTCAACGACATCGAGTACGGACTCACCACCGGGCTCCACTCGCTGGACCCCGATGAGCTGGAGTACTGGCTGGACAACGTCAAGGCCGGCAACCTCTACGTCAACCGCGGCATCACCGGGGCGATCGTGCGCCGGCAGCCGTTCGGGGGCTGGAAGAAGTCGGCCGTCGGCGCCGGGACCAAGGCCGGTGGGCCGAACTACCTGGTCGGCATGGGCTCCTGGGCCGACGCCCCGGTCAGCGCCGAGGCCGAAGCCGCGGCCGAATCCCATGCGGCCGTCTCCCACGCCACCGTGCGCACCGCGACGGGGACCGACACCTCGGCCACCTCGAACGCGGAGGTCGCCGGAGGCAGCGACATCCTCGGGGTCGTCGCAGCCGAGGCCGGTCCCGCGACGGGCAACGCCATCGCCGCCGAGGACTTCCTCTGGCTGCAGACCGCCCGGGCGACCGACTACCACCAGGTGGTCAAGGAGTTCGGGGCCGTCAAGGACGTCTCCATGCTGCAGGCCGAACGCAACCTCTTCCGCTATCGTCCGGTCCCGGTGACCGTGCGCTACGAGGAGGGCACCTCCGGCCACGGGATGGCCGAACTGTTGCGGGTGGTGGCTGCCGGGCTCCGCGCCCATAAGGCCACCTCCAGCGCCGGGGCCAGCGGACGGATCGGCACCACCGAACGCCCGGGGGCGGGGATCAGTGTCAGCGTCACCACCGAACTGCCGGCCCGCGTGCTGGCGGCACTGCGTTCCGAGGGCGTCGAGGTGGCGGTCGAGGACGACCGGATGTGGAAGGGACACGTCGAGCGTCTGGCACGCCGGACCGGCCCCGATTCCGGAACCCGGATCCGCTACATCGGCGCCTCGTCGCGGGCCACCTACGCCGCGGCACAGGGCAAACCCGACGTCGCGATCTACGACCACCCGGTCGTGGCCGCGGGGCGGGTCGAGATGCTCCCGTTCCTGCGTGAACAGGCGATCTCGATCACGGCCCACCGTTTCGGTACGCCCGACCACCTCAGCGACGCGATCATCTAGATCCGCAGCGTGTCCAACGACGCCGGCCCGGGGTTCCGACCCCGGGCCGGCGTCGTTCGTCTGTGTGGCATCATCGGTGGAGTCAACTACCCTCCCATCACGAAAGCCGCCCGCCCATGAGCGAAGAAACCCCGGGCTCCTCCGCGGCCCTGGTCCAGGTCATTGTCCTGCTCGTGGACCGCGAAAGCCCGGCCCCCGAGCCCGATGGCCTCGCCGCCGTGGCGCTGGCCTCGGTGATGGCCCGGGCCAGGGACCCTTCCAATCCCGCCTGGGAGCGGTGGTTGTCAGGTCCCGTCGGCAAATCGGTGCGCCGGGCCGATGCCAAAAACTACGCGAAGACCGCCGCCGCCCACCCCGAAGCCGTCGAAGCGACCCACGGCCGGGGCAGGGCCATGGCCCTGCCTCCGCTGCCGATGGATGCGTTGCCCAGGACGCTGGCCCGGCTCCAGGTCTCCGGGACCCGGCTGCCTGCGGGCCCGGAGGACCCGGTGACCGGCCGAGGATCGTGCTGAACCGGGATCTGGGGATGAGCACCGGGAAGGCGGCAGCCCAGGCGGCCCACGCACTCTTCGCCTGGGTGATGGAACTGGGGCCGGAACCCAGCGTCGAATGGTTCCGGGCCGGCCCACAGGTCTGCGTCGGGTGGCAAGGGGAAGTCGAACTGCTGGCCGGTGCGGCCGCCGTGGGCGCCGGGCCACTGATCCACGACGCCGGGCACACCGAAATCGCCCCCGGGTCCGTCACCGCACTGGTGGTCGCCCCGGTCCCAGCGGGGACTCCCCGCCGGCGCCGCTGGTGGCAGCTCACCGGTCGGAAACGATGAAGAAGGCCCGGGCCCCGTGGGGGCCCGGGCCTTGCCCGTCAGGGGGAGGGGATCAGGCGGCGGCGGCGCGGTCCGGTTCCCACTGGAAGTTGCGCCGGAGCAGCCGGCTCCACTTATTCGCCGGGAGTTCGGGGTGGAGCATGGCGATCCCCACGCAGTACTTGCTCATGCTCACCGGACGGATGCCCAGTTCGGACAGTGCGGTGGAGGCGGCCCCCTGCCCGGAGGCCGTCTTGGTTTCGATCACGAACAGCTCGGGGCCGTGCAAGGTGCGGGCCTGGTCGGAGTAGACCAGATCGACATCGCAGGTCAGGCGTTCGCCGTCGACGGGATCGACGAAGGTCGCCCGCCGGTAGTCGCTTTCCATCACCGGCTGCAGTGCGGCGGGGGACATGGAATATTCGGCGGCGATCACCCCGTCCAGGAAGGAGCGGGCGTCGGAGGTCATCCGGCCGGCGTCGTCCATCTGGTGGGGGATCCGGTGTTTGACGGTCGCCCCGCGCAGGCCCTTGGTCTTGATTTCGAACATGCACAGCCCGGTGTCGGCATAGGTGCGGGTGCGGACCTTGTAGCGGCGGCGGCGACCCTGCCGGTGGGCGCGATACTGCTCGAATTCCGGGGTGTCGAAGTAGACCGATTCGTAGCGGAAGGTGCGTCTGCCATCGATGGTGAGCACCCGGAACCGGTCGTCCAGCTTCGCGGCCAGGGCCGTGAACTGCCCGGGGGTCAGCAGGTACTTATGGTCCACCCGGGTCTGCAGGGCGGCCCCTTCGTTGACCTCCTGCAGCCCGATTGGTTCCCGGGCGGCGACGGCGTCCTCCAACGCCTGGCGGGCCTTCACTTGGAGCCTTGGCCCTGGGTGGCGTACTCCCTTTCGGCCGCGGCGGGCGCGGAAGCACCGGTGGTTTCCTGCCGGGGGACCGGCTCGGCCACGGTGTCCCGGGCCCGACGGCTGGTCTTGGCCGGCAATTCGCGGAAGCGCACATCCACGACGGTGGTGTCACGCACCATGTCCAGTTCCAGGACCACCGTGCGCAGGATGCGGGCCCCGAGCAGCTGCTCCAGGGTGGCATCCATCTCCGCCCGGCGCGGGTAGGCCGTGTCCATGGTCACGACCTGGCGGGTCGTGGTGGCGGCGAAGCGCGGGTGGTCTGCGGCGAACATGACCACCAGCAGTGCGGCGGTGATCGTCGGGGCGAGCCAGGCGGGATCCGGATGCAGGCCATTGACCAGCCCGATGGCCAGGGAAACGAAGTAGTAGGCCACTTCCTCCTGGGTCAGGGTATTTGAACGCAGTCGGATGATCGACAGGATGCCGAACAGCCCCAGGCCCAGGCCCATTCCTGCGTCACTGGTGGTCAGCAGCAGGGTGACCGCGAAGATCCCCATGCTCAGGGCGACATAGGCCAGCGCAAGATCCCGGCGGTGGTGCCTGCGGAAGTAGACGACGTACACCAGGACGGCGGTGCCCAGGATATTGGCCAGCAAGGCCATCCAAAACGTAAACATGATTCCCTCTCGTTGCTCTGGTGGACAACTCTAGGGACCGAAGATGAGACGAAGATGAGACCGCAAGGAGAGAAGAATGAGACCACTTGATGGGTGGTTCGCGCTGCTGGGTCGCCGGAGGGCGGCGAGGTTACCGGGCGTCCTCATGCAGGCCGATGGACTCGGCGATCCGTTTGATCGCCGCGAGTGTTTTCGGGATGCCGTCGAGAGCCTGCTGGGTACGGTCGGTGATCTGGGCGTCCGCTCCGTCACCGAATTTCTCCTCGAACATCGAGATCCCGTCCGGCAGAAAATCCCAGGATTCGCGCAGGATCGTTCCGGGATCGGCGGGGGTCATGGTGAAGCCCCATCGGACGAAGCTGCCACCGACGATCCAGGCGAACTCGCGCCCGTACTCGGCAGCCACGACCTGCGAACGGGTCTCCCAGGTCCGGTGCGGGAGTTCATTCCGGCCGGTGAACCAGGCGCCGGGCAGCCCGGCGCCGGCCTCGTCGTCCCACCAGCAGGAGGTGCATACCGGGCTCCATTCCCCGGTTCGGCGGATGTCGGAGACCAGATCGTAGAGCGTCCCGGTTGTGGCTGCGACCGTGATGGACTGCTCATGGTGGCGGAGGGCGGTCCGGGTCATGGGTTGTTCCTTCCTGACGGGTCGGCCTTTCTGCCGCCCTGCCAGTCCTCCTGCTGGCCGACCGTGGTGGTGTTGCCGCGGAGGGCAGCCAATTGTGGCTGCTCACGCAGGCTGCGCTTGAGTTCGGCGAAGCCCGGGAACCGGGCCAGCCCGACCACGTGGTCCCACAGCTTGGCGGCCGAATCCTCGTCCGGCAGCCGGCTGATCACCGGCCCGAAGAACGCCACACCGGCGGGTGGTTCGAAGTGGATGATGGGCGTGCCCACGTCCTTTCCGGTCAGCGCCAGCGCCTCGTCGGTCTCCTGGCGGATCCCGCGGTCCCAGGACTCGTCGTCGAGGGCCTGCGCCAACGCCCGGGGCAGGCCGGCCTCGTCGAGGATCGGCTCCACGAACCCACGCGTGCCTCGACGCTCACGCACCCCACCCTCGCCTCGCTGGTCGGCCGGGTCGGGGGCAGCGTCGAAGATGTGTGCCCCGAGGGCCGCATATAATCCGGCCACCGAGGCGCGGCCATGCTCCGCACGCGCTCGAGCGGCCACCCGCAGGAGGCGGAGGCCTGCCGTGTGCCCGGCCTCGTACTCCGGCGGAAAATGCGCGTCATAGTCGACCTCGGCGTTGATCAGGCGCAACGAGATGAAACGCCAGTCCACGGTGTAGTCGCGCTGTGCCTGCACCTGCCGCACCCATTTGCTCGTCATCCAGGCGAAGGGGCAGACCGGGTCGAAGTAGAAGTTGATGGTGGCGCTCATCCCCCCACCTTGGCACCGGGTGGCAACCCGCGTCCATGCCGGGCCAGGCCCTGGGACCAAAAATGCACATTCGGTGCTGGGACGAGCCGCCGGCGGTTCCACCGCCGACCCGCAGGCCGTGGCGACGCACGGTCGCCCTGGCTCCCCTCCGGGAGCCTATTCGGCGTCGTGGTCCGTTTCGAGGATGCCGACGAGCTGGTCCAGGGCGGCGTCGGCCCCCGGCCCTTCGGCCCGCAGGACTACCGTGGTCCCGTGTTCGGCGCCCAGGCCCATCAGGGACAGGATGCTTGAGGCGTCCATCGCCTCATCGGCGGGCTCGCCCGGCAGGGCGATGGTGACCTCCAGATCGAGTTCCCCGGCGGCTTCGGCGAAGATGGCGGCCGGACGGGCATGGAGCCCCACGCGGCTGGCGATGGTTGCGGTACGTTCTGCCATGGTTTTCTCCTGTGGTGGTGGTTCGGATGGTGGGTGGTCAGAGTCCAAGCTCGTCCAGAACCGGCAAGGCCGCGCGCACTGCGGCGCGGGCTTGGGCGGGGCCTTCGGCCTCCACCGCCAGGGCGGCCAGCGAGACGGCTTGTGCGTGGGTGACGGTCCGCAGGACGGCGGCCACCGGGGCCAACGCCCGGGCGGTCATCGACAGGGAAGCAACCCCCAGGCCCACCAGGACGACGGCGAGGGCAGGATCGGCGGCGGCCTCCCCGCAGACGCCCACCGGCCGGAGCGGGGCGGAGGAATCCCCCGCGGCTTCGGCCCCGGCGACGGTGAGCCGGATGAGTTCCAGGACCGCCGGCTGCCAGGGATCGTTCAAGGCGGCCAGGGGAGCGAGCTGGCGGTCGGCGGCCAGGGTGTACTGGGTGAGGTCGTTGGTCCCGATCGAGGCGAAGGCGACCGGACGCAGCACCGAGGCGGCACGTACCGCCGCGGAGGGAACCTCGACCATGACCCCGGGGTCCGGCAGCCCGGCCACGGCGCAGAGGGCAGCGAAGTCGGTGGCCTCCTGGGCTGTGGAGATCATCGGGGCCATGACCTTCACCTGCGCCTGATGGGCCGCGGCCGCGGCGGCGATCGCCGCCAACTGCCGGGCCAATACCCCCGGGGTGCCGGCACTGGTGCGGAACCCCCGCACGCCCAGCGCCGGATTCGGCTCGGTGGCATCGGTGAGGAAGGGCAGTGGCTTATCGGCTCCGGCGTCCAGGGTCCTGACCACGACCTTCCGCCCGGGGAATTCGACGAAGACGGCCCCGTAGGCGGCGACCTGCTCGTCGTGCCCGGGTTCGGCATCACGTCCCAGGAAGCAGAATTCGGTGCGTAGCAACCCCACGCCCTCGGCCCCGGCGGCCGCCGCGGCGACGGCATCGGACCCGCCGCCGACATTGGCGAGCAGGGGCACCGGATGCCCATCCGCCGTCGTGCCGTGACCGTTGAAGACCTCCAAAGGGCCCCGGGCCGCGAAGGCCAGGGCCGCGGCCTGCTCCTCCGTCCCGGGGCAGGTGCAGACGGTCCCGGCGGCACCATCGACATAGATGTCGGTGCCCTCGACGATGGACTCCGCGCCGACCGCGGCGACGATCGCGGGCAGGCCCAGGGCCCGGGCGAGGATGGCGGTATGGGACTGGGGCCCGCCCTCGCTGGTGACCAGGGCGGTGACTTGTGCCGGATCCAGGGTGGCCGTGTCGGCGGGAGCCAGATCCCGGGCGAGC
Organism: Arthrobacter sp. AOP36-F1-5; assembly: GCF_058137995.1. NCBI lineage: Bacteria > Bacillati > Actinomycetota > Actinomycetes > Micrococcales > Micrococcaceae > Arthrobacter > Arthrobacter sp. AOP36-F1-5. The sequence continues at coordinate 3,201,219 of NZ_CM176892.1, read as the reverse complement.
AGGATGAACGGGCTCCCGGAGTCGGGGATCCCCGGGGCGGGGACGCCACGCAGCTCGGCAATGAGGCGCGAACGGACGTCGAGCACGTCGGCGGCCCGTTCTGCCATGTAGCCGCCCAACGACGTCAGCATCGCCGCCACCGTTTCCGCCGCCTCCCAGATCGCCGGTTCGAGCCCGCGTCCGGCGGCCAGTGCCTTTCCTGCGGTTTTGTGGAGCATCGAGTCGGTGGCCATCAATGCGGTCGCCGAGAGGACCTCGGCGCCGGCACCATGGGCCTGCCCGGCCCGGGCGCGCAGCCCCGCGGCGACGGCCCGACCGGCCTCCGTCAACCGGGCCGTGGCCTCCTCGACGTATCCGGGGGAGGCCAGTTCCTGGGCTCCGGGGTCCTGCGGGGCGTCGATGGGATCGGCCATGCGGCGGACCTGACCGATGATGCGGCCGGGGCTGACGCCGATTCCGTGGATGGTGCTCATCTGTCTGTCCTTACTGTGTCGAGGGGGGGGTCAGGGTGTCCGGGGTCATCCCTGGACGGTGACCGGAAGGGCCTGGTCCTCGGAGGCGGGCTGCTTCTTCACTGCGTAGCGCTTCAGGGCCAGGACGGCGAGGGCGGAGATAACCATGCCCACGATGATCGAGACGATGAACATGGCCACGTTGCCGATGGCGAAGAAGACGAACATGCCTCCGTGCGGGGCCTGGCTGGTGACGTGGAATCCCATGATCATGGCTCCGGTGACCCCGGCGCCGAGCATGCTGGCGGGGATGACGCGCAGCGGGTCCGCCGCGGCGAAGGGGATGGCGCCTTCGGAGATGAACGCCGCACCAAGCAGCCAGGCTGCCTTCCCGTTTTCCTGTTCCGCGGCGGAGAAGCGCTTCTTGTCCAGGGCGGTGGCCAGGGCCAGGGCCAGCGGGGGCACCATGCCGGCGGCCATGACCGCCGCCATGATCTCCCAGGGGGCCTGATTGGCCATCGACCCGGCCCCGAGACCGGCGACCGCGAAGGAATAGGCCACCTTGTTGATCGGGCCACCGAGGTCCACGGCCATCATGAGCCCCAGGATGAGGCCGACCAGGGCCGCGGCCGAGCCGGAGAGCGCCGAAAGCCAGCTGTTCAGGCCGTTGCTCAGGGCCGCGATCGGGCCGCCGAGGAAGAGGAACATGGCCCCGGAGGCGAGGATCGAACCGATCAGCGGGATGATCACCACCGGCATCAACCCGCGCAGCAGCTTGGGGACGCGCCAGTTGCCGATCCAGCGGGCCAGGACACCGGCGAGCAGCCCGCCGATGATGCCGCCCAGGAAGCCGGCCCCCATGAACCCGGCGACGGCGCCGGCGGTGAAGCCGGGAGCCAGGCCGGGGCGGTCGGCCAGCGCATAGGCGATGTATCCGGCGAGGACTGGGACCAGGAACCCCATGGAGAGGTTCCCGATCTTGAAGGCGACGGCGGCAAGGTAGATGTGCAGCCCGCCATCGGGCAGGTTGAACAAGTTGTTCTCCACCGATACCTGGTCGGCGACATCGGAGATCTCGTAGCCGCCGAGCAGGAAGCCCAACGCGATGAGCAGCCCCCCGCCGGCGACGAAGGGGATCATGTAGCTGACCCCGGTCAACAGCGAGCGCTTCAGTGCGGCACCGACCCGTTCCCGGCCTTCCGGGGCGGAATCGGTATCCGCGGTTCCCGCGCCGGTGGGCACGCGGCGGGCCTGCGGGTTGTCCGCGGCGGCCAGGGCATCGGCGACGAGCTTGGCCGGCTCGTCCACGCCCCGCTTCACGGGGACCTGGATGACGGGCAGCCCGGCGAAACGCTCCTTGTTCTTCACGTCGACGTCGACCGCGAAGATCACCGCATCCGCGGCCGCGATGACTGCCGGGTCCAAGGGGGTCGACCCGGAGGAGCCCTGGGTTTCTACCTGGAGGTCGACCCCGGCGTCGGCCGCCGCGGCGACGAGCGAATCCGCGGCCATGTAGGTGTGGGCGATCCCCGTGGGGCAGGCAGTCACCGCGACCAAGGTGCGGCGGGTGGAAGGCCCGGTCGCCGGTTCCGGGGCGGCGGTGGCTTCCACGGGAGCCTGCGCGGCGGGGGCGGGGGAGATGGCAGCGTCCACCAATGACACGATCTCGGCGGCGGCGCCCGCGGAGCGCAGTGCTGCGGTGAAATCCTTCTTGACCAGCGAACGGGCCAGTTTGGAGAGCAGCTTCAGGTGTTCCTGGTCGGCACCCTCGGGGGCGGCAATGAAGAACACCAGGTCGGCGGGCCCGTCCTTGGCCCCGAAGTCGACGGCCGGTGCCAGACGGGCCATCACCAGGGTGGCCCGGGTGACCGCCGTCGAGCGGCAGTGCGGAATGCCGATCCCTCCGGGGACACCGGTGGCCGTCTTGGATTCGCGGGCGATGCCATCGCCGGCCAGGGCCTCCGCACTGGTGGCACGACCTGCCTCGGTGACGACCGCGGCGAGTGCGCGGATGACCTCGGCGCTGGTGGTGCCGAGGTCCCGGTCCAGCAGGACCAGATCGGCGGTGATGAGCTCGGACATGGTTATTCCTTAGCGGTCTGGGGTGCGGCGGACCGGGGGCCGCCGATCGGGGAGGGGGGCAGTTCCGTGATGGTGACGGAATCCGGGCTGGTCTGTTCCGGGGTGGGGATCAGCGAGCCGGGCAGCGAGGTGGCTGCCGCCCCGTAGGCCACGGCCCAGCGCAGGCAGTCGGTGGCTGCTGCGCCGCGGTCGTGGGCGATGAGGTAGCCGGCGAGGGACGAGTCCCCGGCGCCGACGGTACTGCGGGCCTTCACCGGCGGATGTGTGGCCCACCAGGAGCCTGAGCCGGTGACGAGGACCGCTCCCCGGGCGCCCAGGGTGGCCAGGACCGCCCCGGTGCCCCGCTCGACCAGTCGCTGCGCCGCCGCGGCAGCCGACTCCGGGCACGCCTCCAGTTCCGCCGCGCTGTGGCTCCCGGCCAGGCTAGCCAGTTCCTCGGCATTGGGTTTGATCAGATCGGGAAGCGGGCCGGCTCCTGCATACAATTCGGTCAGCGGGGCCTCGGAGGTGTCGACGGCGATCAGCGGGCAGTTCCCTCCGAGGGAGTCGTGCAGGTGGTTGATGATTCCCGCGTAGTAGCCGGTCGGCAGGCCCGGGGGCAGCGAGCCGGCCAGGACGACCCAGGACGATCCGTTGGCGGCCCGGACCAGTGCCTCGGTGATGACTGCCTGGTGGGCGGCGTCGATGGTGGGGCCCGGCTCGTTGACTTTCGTGGTGGTGCCGTCGGGTTCGGTGACCGTGACGTTGCTGCGCAGTGGTTGCCCGATCGGCAGGGCCCGATGAGGCAGATGGTCGATGCCGAGGCCGATCACCACGGGATCCGTGGCGTCCCCGGGCAGCACGGCCAGTGTCGGGACCCCCGCGGCGACCAGCCCCCGGGTGACGTTGACCCCTTTTCCTGCGGCCTGGGCGTCGGCGCGGAGGGCACGCTGCACGGCGCCCCGGACCAGGGTGGCCCCCAGGTCGATGGTGCGGTCCATGCTGGGATTGGCGGTGAAGGTGGTGATCATGCGAGCGTCACCTCCACGTCGGCCCGGTCCAGCGCCGCCGCCAGTTCGGGGCCCGGCGCCGTGTCGGTGACCAGGGTGTCGATCTGCTCCAGGGCGGCGAAGCGGATGAGGGTCTGTTCCCCGAGCTTGCTGGAGTCGGCCAGTACGACGACGCGGCGCGCGCAGGCGACGATCGCCGATTTCACCGCGGCCTCCAACGGATCGGGGGTGCTCAGCCCGAAATCGGCGTCGACGCCGTTGGCGCCGATGAAGGCGATATCCGGGCGCAGGGCACGGAACTGGTCGATGGTCGAGGCCCCGGTCGCTGCGCTGGTCAGGGCGCGGACGCGACCGCCGATGACCTCGAGTTGGAAGGAACCGCTGGCGGCGACCCGGTAGGCGACCGGGACGGAATGCGTGAGCACCAACAGGTCCGCGGCCCGGGAAGCGCCCAGGCTGGAGGCCATCTGCTGGGCGAACAGTTCCGTCGTCGTTCCGGCATCGAGCACCACCGAGGTGGCTCCGGCCGGCAGCAGGTCAACGGCCGAAGCGGCGATACGGGACTTCTGTTCGTGGTTCAACGAGGTCCTGACGCTGAGGCTTTCCTCCACGGTGCTGGTGGTCCGCCCGGCGACTGCTCCGCCGTGGACGCGGCGCAGGACCCCCTCCTGCTCCAGCTGGGCCAGATCCCGGCGGACGGTTTCGCGGGTGATATCCAGTTGCCGCGCCAACTCGGCGACGGTGACCCGACCTTGGTCGGCGACGCGGTCGCCGATCAAACGGTGCCGTTCCTCGGCAAACATGGCGTTGTCCCTTCGGTGGTCTCCATCACAATGAATCTGTGTTTCGTTGACTTTAGATGGTCCTTGAAGTGCAAGTCAACAGAAAAACAGAAATACACACATAAACGGGCTTATGTGGGGAAGGGTCCCGTCTGCCCACATGGTGTCCTTCAACGATGGCTTGCCCCGGCGCCCGCGCTGCGGTTTGCTAGGGGGATGGCCTCTTTGATCGAAGACTACGCACTTCTTTCCGACCAGCGCACCGGTGCGCTGGTGTCCGAATCCGGCAGTGTCGACTGGCTCTGTTTCCCCCGCTTCGATTCCGATGCGGCATTCACCGCCCTGCTGGGCGATTCCGAGCACGGTCGCTGGCTGCTGGCCCCCGCCGGCGCGGCCGACGACTGCGAGTCGGACCACCCTGCCCGACGCTCCGAGCGGATCAAGGCGGCCCGGGCCGCAGGGGTCGAGGACGCCGAGTCGGCCGGCGGCCCGGCCGATGACGGACGCCCCGTCGTCGTCCAGCGCACCTACATCGACTCCACCTTCGTGCTCAGGACCCTCTGGAAGACCTCCGAAGGCCAGGTGCTGGTCACCGATCTGATGCCGGTCGGCGCTCGGAGGGCATCGATCGTACGCCGGGTCGAAGGACTCGTGGGCAGCGTGACCATGCACCAGGAGATCAGCTTCCGTTTCGGCTACGGGTCGGTGATCCCCTGGGTCCGCCGCCATGAAGACGCCTCCACCGGGGTGAGCTCGATCGTCGCGATGGCCGGGCCCGACGCCATGGTGCTCCACGGCGACCGGCTGCCCCACGGGGAGGGCCACCGCCACCTCGGGGACTTCATCGTCTCGGCCGGCGAAGCCGTCGATTTCGAGCTGAGCTGGTTCCCCTCGCACCGCAAGGTCCCCTCACGCATCGATCCCGGGTCGAGCATCCAGGAGACCATCTCCTACTGGCAGCGCTGGTCCCGGGACATTCCTGCCCAGGAGTCCTACCACGAGGTCGTCAAGCGCTCGCTGCTGGTGCTGCGGGCGCTGACCCACGAAACCACCGGCGGGATCGTCGCCGCGCCGACGACCTCGCTTCCGGAGGACTTCGGCGGGGAACGGAACTGGGACTACCGCTTCTGCTGGCTGCGTGACGCCGCCCTGACGCTCGAGGCGATGATGACCCACGGCTACGAGAAGGAGGCGCTCAACTGGCGCGACTGGCTCCTGCGCGCCGTGGCCGGGGACCCCGAGGACCTGCAGATCATGTATGGGTTGGCCGGGGAGCGGCGGCTGCCCGAACGCGACCTGGACCACCTGCCCGGGTACGAGGGCTCGCTGCCGGTGCGCGTGGGGAACGGAGCCGTGGACCAGTACCAGGGTGATGTCGTCGGCGAGGTGCTCGTGGCGCTGGAGAAGCTGCGGAACATCGGGGGCGTGGAGGACCACTTCTCCTGGCCCCTGCAGAAGACCCTGCTCGGGTACGTGGAACGGCACTTCGACCATAAGGACCACGGCATCTGGGAGATGCGCGGGGACCTGCAGTATTTCACCCACTCGCGGGTGATGATGTGGGCCGCGTTCGACCGTGGCGTGCGGGCGGTGCGTGAACACGGGCTCGACGGCGACGACGCCTCCTGGGCACAGCTGCGCGACCGCCTCCACGCGGAGATCATGGAGCACGGCTTCAACACCGGGGAGAACTGCTTCACCCAGACCTACGGTGACACCGAGGTCGACGCCTCGCTGCTGGTGCTGCCCCAGGTCGGGTTCATCGATTACAACGATCCGAAGATGCTAGGAACGGTGGAACGCCTCGAACGCGATCTGATGGACGAGTCGGGATTGCTCCTGCGGTACAGGACCTCCGCGGGACATGACGGCCTGGCCGGTGACGAGCATCCCTTCATGGCCTGCTCGTTCTGGCTGGTGGAGCAGTATGCCCGCACGGGGCGCATCGACGATGCCAGGTCCCTGATGGACCAGCTCGTGGGGTATTCCAACGGACTGGGGCTGCTGGCCGAGGAATACGACACCGTCAGTGGGCGGATGGCCGGGAACTTCCCGCAGGCCTTCTCGCATCTGACCCTCATTCGTGCGGCGGATGCGATCAACGGATACTCCCTGCGCAACCGCTGACCCGCCGCCGGGGGAGTGACGAACTGGTTACTCATGGGTAACATGAGGGCATGCACATGATCTTCCGCCTCCTGCTCATGCTCCTGCAGGCCCGACGCCGGCCGAAACTCGACCTTTTCGACGTCGATTCGATGCCGATGCGTGCCCTGCTCACCGACATCGACGTGGCCGGGCACATCAACAACGGCATGTACTTCTCGATCTTCGACCTGGGACGGTTCGATCTGATGGTCCGCGCCGGGGCGTGGGACACGATGAAGCGCCGCCGTTGGACCCCGGTGGTCCAGGCGGAGACCATCACGTTCAGGAAGTCGGTGGTCTTCAACCAGAAGTTCAGCGTGGAAACACGGATCGCCGGCATGGACGAACGCAGCATCTACTTCGAGCAGCGGATCGTCTCCGGCGGCGAGATCTATGTCAGCGCACTGATCTGCACCCGCCTGTTGGGGCGCCAGGGGCCGCTGACCAATGAGGAGATCCTCACGGCTTTCGGTGCCGAAGTCCCCGAGGACCTGCAGCTGCCCGAGTGGGCGACGCAGTGGCGCGAATCGACGGCGCTTCCCGGGGCGCGCAAACCGGCCCCGCACACGTGGGGGCGGCGGGTCCGCAGCTAGACGGGTCCCGCAGCGTGGACAGGCCCGCCGGGTCGGTGCAAAAATCGGGACATGACCGATGCTCCGGCCACGGGCCCCGCCGCGCGCGTGCTGCGCGACTTTGCCGCCGATGATGCGGCATTCGTCGCGACGCTGGCCGGCGATCCCCGGGTGACCCGCTATGTCGGCAACGGAGAGCCCTGGAGCCCCGGATACACCGGCCGGCGCGTCCGCGACGCCCTCGGTGGCCTCCCGGGCGGGGACCCGGGCGCCGTGCGATGGTTCATCGGCCTCGAAGACGGCCATCGCGTGGGTCTGTTCGTCTCCTCGCGCCGTGGTCCCGCCGTGGAGATCGGGTACTGGGTCCACCCCGGGTCCTGGGGGCGGGGGATCGCCGGCTGGATGCTCGGTGCCGCCCTGGATCCGATCCGTTCGGTCTTCGGCGGGCGGGCCCTGCTGGGACGGGTCCTTCCGGGGAACGAGGCCTCGATCCGGGTGCTGGAATCCCACGGTTTCCGGCCCGAGCCCGCCGAGGGGGCCGAACTTCGCTTCGTCCGCCCGGCCGCCGCGTCCGGCCCCTAGGTCCCGATACGCCTAGGCCTCGAGGGCGAAGTCCGCGAGTTGTTCGCGGATGCCATCGAAGTGGCGATGCATCAATCGTGCGGCGGCGTCCTTATCCTTGGACTGGACCGCCCCGAGGATGTCGCGGTGGATCTGGGCCGTCTCGGGCAGGGTGGTCCCGGAGGTGTTGCCCCCGAGGCCGTCGATGGCTTCGTGGATGGTGCGGTAGACCTGCCAGAAGACTCCCAGCAGGTTGGTCAGCAACTCGTTCTCCAGGCGGGAGAACAGGAGCCGGTGGAACTCCTGGTCGACCTCGACGAAGGTCCGCCCGTCGGCGGCCAGGACCTCCATCCGGGCGACCAGGGCCTCGAGCTCGTCCAGATGGGCGTCATCGAGGGAGTCGATCGCGGAACCGATCAGGCCGGACTCCAGGGCCTGCCTGACTTCGACGAGTTCATGGGCCTCATGACCCTTATGGCGCAAGGACATCCGTCCGCGGAACGTCAGGCTGTCGGCCAGGGCGACCAGGTTGTTGGCGGCGACGAAGGTGCCGAAGCCGTGGCGGATCTCCACCACCCCGAGGGCCTGCAGGACCTTGATGGCCTCGCGCAGGGTGTTGCGGCCCACGCCGAGCTCCGCGGTCAGGACGGCCTCGGTGGGTAGTGCGTCCCCGGCCCTGAGTCCTCGATCGATGATGAGGTCCATGAGGTCCGTGGTCAGGGCGCGCAGGCGTTCCTGGGCGCCGAGTCGGATATGACGTGCGGGAGCGCTCAAGGCGGGCTTCCTTCCTCGGGGGAGGGGCCGGGGTGATCGGTCCCTTGACGGATGACTCTTTCGAATGTGGGCAACACCACTTGACCATCATCTGTGATGACGCTTACAGTCTACATGAATACGTCGGACATCCTACGTCCGACTTCTCATCGTACAGAAGAGGTAAACCGTGCCCCTCAATAACCTGGTGGCCAAAGAAGGCAGCCGACGCAACTTCCTCAAGGTCTCCGGACTGATGGGGGCCGCCGCAGCATTCTCGGCCGGTATCGCGGCGTGCAGCAGCACCGATTCGGCAGGGGCCGGCGCAGCGTCCGGGGCGGCCGGCACGGGGACGATCGAGGCCGGCATCTCCTATGCCTTGTCGACGGGATTCGACCCGATGACCTCCTCGGGGGCCACCCCGTTCGCCGCGAACATGCACATCTTCGAAGGGTTGGTCGATCTGCACCCGGCCACCCGTGAGCCCTACCTGGCGCTGGCCGCCGCGGAGCCGAAGGAAGTGGATGAGACCACGTGGGAGGTCAAGCTCCGCTCCGACTCGACGTTCCACAACGGCGATGACGTCACCGTGGACGACGTCGTCTACTCCTTCGAGCGCGTGATCGATCCCAAGAACGCCTCGTTGTTCGCCCAATTCGTGCCATTCATCAAATCGGTCAAGGCCAAGGGCGAGGACACGGTGGTCTTCAAGCTCAAGTACGCCTTCCCGCTGTTCGCCACCCGCATCTCCGTGGTCAAGATCGTTCCGGAGAAGGTGGCCTCCAAGGACCAGGCAGGCTTCGACGCCAAGCCGATCGGCTCGGGCCCGTACCAGCTAGTCTCGGCCACCAAGGACGACAAGATCGTCTTCAAGGAGTTCGAGGACTACAACGGCGACTACCCCGCCGGCGCCGCGGACATGACCTGGTACCTGCTCTCCGACGCCGCCGCCCGGGTCACGGCCGCTGAATCCGGTCGCGTTGCCGCCATCGAGGACGTCCCCTACCTGGATATGGACCGGTTGGATTCGAAGATCAACGTCGAATCGGTCCAGTCCTTCGGTCTGTTGTTCCTGATGTTCAACTGCACCAAGGCCCCCTTCGACAAGAAGGAGGTCCGCCAGGCGCTGCACTATGGCATGGACACCGAGTCGATCATCAAGACCGCGCTGCTGGGCAACGCCAAACCGGCCACCTCCTACGTCCAGGACACCCACCCGCAGTACGTGGAGGCCGATACGGTCTACACCTACGACCAGTCCAAGGCCGAGTCGCTGCTCAAGGAAGCCGGCGTCACCTCGCTGGAGTTCGAGCTGCTGACCACCGACACCTCCTGGGTCAAGGACGTCGCCCCGCTGATCCTGGAATCCTGGAACAAGGTCCCCGGCGTCAAGGTCACCCTACGGAGCCTGCAGTCCGGGGCCCTGTACGACGAGAACGTCGACTCCGGCAAGTTCTCGGTCGTGGCGGCCCCCGGTGACCCCTCGGTCTTCGGCAACGACATGGACCTGCTGCTGAGCTGGTTCTATCGCGGCGATGTGTGGCCCAAGAACCGCTTCCGCTGGAACAAGACCGCCGAGTACAAGACGGTCCAGAAGAAGCTCGACGAGGCCGCGACGGCCCAGGACGAATCGACGGCGAACGAGGCCTGGAGCGAGATCATCAACATCCTCGCCGAGGAGGCACCGCTCTACCCGATCTTCCACCGCCAGCTGCCCACCGCCTGGGACGAGGACAAGCTGGAGGGGTTCAAGCCGCTGCCCACCACCGGTGTGTCCTTCATGGGAGTCACCCCCACGGCCTAGCGCCGACCCGGTACGGGGTGGCGCCGGACCTCCGTCCGCGCCACCCCGTACCGGACTTCTTCGAGCACATCCTTCCCCGACACATGGGAGTTCAACCGTGGGAACCCTCCTGCGACTCTTGCTACGCCGCCTTGCCGCGCTTCCGCTCATGATCCTGGGCGTCACGTTCCTGGTGTTCGTGATCCTCAAACTCTCCCCCGGGGACGAGGCCACCCAGGCCCTCGGTGAGGGCGCCAGCAGCGAAGCCAAGGAAGCCTACCGCGCCGAACGCGGTCTGAACCTGTCACTGCCCGTGCAGTACATCGCCTTCCTGGGCCGCTTGCTGACGCTGGACTTCGGGGTCACCACCCCTCCATCGCGCCCGGTGGCCGGCATGATCGCCCAGGCCTTCCCGCTGACCTTGCAACTCACCGCCTTCGGCGTGCTGATCGCCGTGGTGATCTCCCTGGTCTTCGGCGTGCTCGGTGCGCTCTACCGGGACCGGCTGCCCGACCAGCTGATCCGCGTCTTCTCCATCGCCGCGGTGGCCACGCCGTCGTTCTGGCTGGGCATCCTGCTCATCCAGTGGCTGGCCCTGGGCAAGAACCCGCTCTTCCCCTCCGGCGGCATGGCGGGACCGGGAGAGGGGCTGGGCGGCTGGCTGGCGCATATGACCCTTCCTGCCTTCGCCCTGGCGATCCCCGTGTCGGCCTCACTGATCCGCGTGGTGCGGACCTCCATGGTGGAGGAACTGGACAAGGACTACGTCCGCACGGCCATCGGCAACGGCGTACCGCGCAACGAGGTGATCAGCCGCAACGTCCTGCGCAATGCGCTGGTCACCCCGGTCACCGTGCTGGGCCTGCGGATCGGCTATCTGCTCGGCGGCGCCGTCGTGATCGAAATGATCTTCTCCCTGCCGGGCATGGGTCAGCTGATCCTCAACGGCATCACCGCCCACGACACCAATCTGGTCCAGGGGGTGGTGCTGGCCATCGCCGTGACGTTCGTGCTGGTCAACATCCTGGTGGACCTCGTATACCTCTTGATCAACCCCCGCATTAGGACGGTGTAACCGATGGCTCCCTTGGCACCACGCAATGCCCTGGTGGCGCGCCTGAGTTCCGGCGCCACCCGCTTCACCTCACTGACCACCGGTTCGAAGATCGCGCTGGGCTTCCTGGTGGTCATCATCCTGGCCGCGGTCTTCGCCCCGGTCCTCGCCCCGCACGACCCGCTGCTCTCCGGGATGCCTGCGCAGAAGCCCAGTGCCGAGAACCTCTTCGGCACCGACCGGCTCGGTCGCGACATCTTCTCCCGCTTGCTTTACGGCGCCCGTTCCTCGCTGGTCATCGGCCTGGGCTCGGTGGCGTTGGCCCTGCTGGCCGGCGGGCTGCTGGGTTCGCTGGCGGCCACGAGCAGCAAGGCCACCAACGAAGTCATCATGCGCATCATGGACATGCTCATGGCCTTCCCCGGCATCGCGCTGGCCGCCGCACTGCTGGCCTCCCTGGGGAACTCCATTCCGGTGATCATCATCGCGATCGCGATCATCTACACCCCGCAGATCGCCCGGGTGGTCCGCGCCAACGTGCTCTCCCAGTGGGACGAGGACTACTCCCGCGCGGAACGCGTCATCGGTGCCGGTCGCTTCCACATCCTGATCAAGCACATCATGCGCAATACCGCGGCCCCGGTCCTGGTCTTCGCCACGGTCATGGTGGCCGACGCGATCATCCTCGAGGCCTCGCTGTCCTTCCTCGGTGCCGGCGTCCAGGACCCCGACCCGTCCTGGGGCAACGTGATCTCCTACGGGCGCACCCTCGTGCTCAACGGCGCCTGGTGGGCCACCACCTTCGCCGGCCTGGTCATCCTGCTGACCGTCCTGGCGTTGAACATCCTCGCCGAAGGGATGACCGACGCCCTGGTGAACCCGAAGCTGCGTGGCAAGTCCAAGGGCTCCGATACCGCCAGTGTCGAGGTCGAAGCCGCCGGTGACTCCACCGTCCGCCGTGTCACGGAGGAACTGACCGTCCCCGACGCCGAGGATGACGGTTCCGACGTGCATGACCTCGAGGCCGGCAGCAGCCGTCCGGGGGACCTCTCGGCAGCCGTCGGCGCCGGAAGCTCCCCCCGTGGGGATGCCGAGGCCGACCGCCGACGCCTGGCCCGGGAACTGGACCGGCTGGCGTCGGTGGAATCCGCCCGCACCGACCGGCTGCAGCTGGCCGGCGGCGGGACCGATGCCGGCACGGTGCTCGAGGTCAGCAACCTCTCGATCCGCTTCCCGGAACGCTATGGCCGGACCCGCATCGTGGACAACGTCTCCTTCACCGTCCACGAGGGCGAAACCATGGGCCTGGTCGGGGAATCGGGTTGCGGCAAGTCCATCACCTCGTTGGCGATCATGGGCCTGCTGCCGGACAACGCCCGGATCACCGGATCCATCCGCTTCGGCGACCGCGAGCTGCTGCCGGACGACGGAAGGGGTGGAACCCTGGCCGGGGATGCCACGGTCTACAAGGGGCTGCGCGGTTCACAGATCGCCATGGTCTACCAGGACGCGTTGTCCTCGCTGAACCCCGCCATGCTCATCAAGGACCAGCTCGGACAGCTCACCCGCCGCGGCGGCCGGAAGACCCCCGCGGAATTGCTGGAACTGGTCAAGCTGGATCCCTCGCGCACGCTGAAGTCCTATCCGCACGAGCTCTCCGGAGGCCAGCGCCAACGGGTGCTCATCGCCATGGCACTGTCCCGTTCGCCCAAGCTCGTGGTCTGCGACGAGCCGACGACGGCGCTGGACGTGACCGTGCAGAAACAGGTCGTCGATCTGCTCAACGAACTCCGTGAACAGTTGGGGTTCGCCATGGTGTTCGTCAGCCACGACCTGGCCTTGGTGGCCTCGTTGGCCCACCGGGTCACGGTCATGTATGCCGGCCAGGTGGTCGAATCGGGCCCGGTCAACGCGCTGTTGACGAACCCGACGCACGAATACACCCGGGGCCTGCTCGGGGCCGTGCTGTCCATCGAATCGGGGGCCGAACGACTCCACCAGATCCCCGGGACCGTGCCGTCCCCGAACGACTTCGGCGAGGGGGACCGGTTCGCCGACCGCTCCACGCTGCCGGGGGCCGATTCGTCCCGTCAACTGGTCCTGACACCGGTCGGCGGCAACGAGAGCCACCTCTGGGCCAGCCCGCAGGACAGGGCGCCGGACCCGGCCGCAGGAACCATCACGAAGGGAGTACGGCCATGAGCCAGACGGCATCGGAACAGCAGGCCACCCCGGTCATCGAACTGAAGGACCTGCACGTCCATCACCGGGCCCGTTCCGGCAAGGCGTTCAAACCCTTGATCGTCAAGGCGGTGAACGGCGTGGACTTCACCATCGGCCGCGGTGAGACCGTGGGCATCGTCGGGGAATCCGGCTGCGGGAAGTCGACACTGGCCAACGTCCTGGTGGGGTTGCAGCCGCCGACCTCCGGGGAGGTGCTTTTCCGTGGGAAGCCGGCACTGAAACGCAACGCCGCCCTGCGCAAGGAATTCGGGCGCAGCGTCTCGGTCGTCTTCCAGGACCCCTCCACGGCACTGAATGCGCGCATGCAGGTCCGCGACATCCTGATGGACCCGCTGACCGTGCATGGGATCGGGAGCCTGGCCAGCCGCGGCCGGAAGGCCGCCGAGCTGCTCGAACTGGTGGGCCTGCCGGCCTCCGCCGGGGCCGCCGTGCCGAACCAACTCTCCGGCGGACAGCGACAGCGGGTGGCCATTGCCCGGGCACTGGCCCTGGACCCGGATGTCATCGTGGCCGACGAGCCGACCTCGGCCCTGGACGTCTCGGTGCGGGCCCAGGTGCTGAACCTGCTCTCGGACCTGAAGACCGAACTGAACCTGGGCATGGTGTTCATCTCCCATGACATCCAAACCGTCCGCTACGTCTCCGACCGGATCTGTGTCATGAATGCCGGGGAGATCGTCGAGCAGGGGCCCGCGGCCCGGGTCTTCGACGCCCCGACGAACGACTACACCCGCAAACTGCTCGGCGCGGCCCCCTCGCTGCTCCACGCAGGCTAGCCGGGCCCGTTCCCGCCAGCCGAGACCGGCGGCCGGTTCCGGCCGCCACCGATAAATTTCCCTCCAGTATCAAGCAGAACAGGAAACGCATTCCGTGACCGCAACATCGTCAGCACCCACCCGCACCTACTCCGGGGTCATCCCGCCGGTCGTCACCCCGCGCACCTCGGACGGGGCGATCGACACGGCCTCCCTGGAACGGGTCGTGGACCACCTGATCGACGGCGGGGTCTCCGGTCTGTTCGTCCTGGGCTCCTCCGGGGAGGTCCCGTACCTGACCAATGACGAGCGTGAGCTGGTCATGACCACCATTTCCGCCCGCAACAACGGACGGGTTCCACTGCTGGCCGGTGCCAGCGAACAGACCACCAACCGTGTCATCAACGAAGGCCTGCGCATGATCGAACTCGGGGCCGACGCCCTGGTCGTCACGACGCCGTTCTACGCGTTGTCCAACGCCGCCGAGATCGAAGACCACTTCCGTGCGGTGAAGAAGGCGACCGGGGTGGATCTCTTCGCCTACGACGTGCCGGTGCGCACCCACGCCAAGCTACCCCTGGACGTGGCGATCCGCCTGGCCGAGGACGGGGTCATCGTCGGGGTGAAGGATTCCTCCGGTGACGACGTGGCCTGCCGCCGCCTGCTGCTGGCCACCGCCCATATCGAAGGGTTCTGTGTCTTCACCGGACACGAGGTGGTGGTCGACGGGGCCTTGCTCGGCGGCGCCCACGGCGTCGTGCCCGGACTGGGCAACGTTGATCCGGCCGGATACCGGCGGATGTTCGATGCCGCCACGGCCGGGGACTGGTCGGCGGTCCGCGCCGAGCAGGACCGCCTGGCGAACCTGTTTGAGATCGCCTTCACCCCCGACTCCACCCGTGTCTCGGGCGGGGCCTCCGGACTGGGCTCCTTCAAGACCGCGCTGGTCCTGCTCGGGATCATCGAATCCAACACCATGAGCGTGCCCATGGCTTCGTTGAACGACGACGAAAGCCAGGCCATCGCCGCAATCCTGCGCCGGGCCGGATTGCTCTGATCCGCAGCCGGCGGATATCCGCCGGTTCATGCACCGGCCGGAGGACCCGCCGGGTTCCCGTCCGCATCCCCAGCGTGGAAGAATGCGGACGGGACCGGCAGGCCCCGCAGTCGTCGCCCCGAAGCACCTCCGCACAGAAGGACCGCAGCATGTCGCCCGAAGATTTCCTCTCCACCGTCCACGGGCGCCTGATCGTCTCCGCCCAGGCCTATCCCGGCGAACCGCTGCGCAACCCCCAGGCCATGGCACAGATGGCGGCCTCGGCGGTCGCCGGCGGGGCCGCGGCCGTGAGGGTCCAGGGCCTGGCCGACATCCAATTCACCCGGTCCGCCGTCGAGGTCCCGGTCATCGGCTTGTGGAAGGACGGGACCACAGGGGTCTTCATCACCCCCACGGCCCACCACGCCCTGGCGGTGGCCTCCGCCGGAGCCCACGTCGTGGCCCTCGACGGGACCCGCCGCCCCCGCCCCGACGGACTGACATTGGCACAGACCATCGCCCGGGTGCATGCGGAGACCCCGGCCCTGGTCATGGCCGACTGCGGGTCCTTGGACGATGCCCGAGCCGCCGTCGAGGCGGGGGCCGACCTCATCGGCACCACCCTGGCCGGCTATACGGACGAACGCCCGAAGACCGACGGACCCGACCTGCAGCTGCTGGCCGCGATCGCCGACGCAGGACTCGGGGCGCCGTTGGTGGCCGAGGGGCGCATCCACACCCCGGCGCAGGCCCGGGCGGCCCTCGACACGGGGGCCCACGCCGTCGTGGTGGGAACGGCCATCACCCATCCGACCAGCATCACCGGCTGGTTCGACGCCGCCCTTCCCCCAAACGGACCCCGATCATGAGCCCCACCGCAGCAGAAGGAGACCACATGGCCAGCAGCCTCAAGCATCCGAACGCACGCATCCTCATCGGGGAGGACGCCGAGGAAACCGGCCGTCTGGCCGCCCAGGTGCTTCTGGATGTGGTCACCACCGACCCGGCGGCAGTGATCGGCCTGGCCACGGGGTCCTCCCCCTTGCCGCTCTATTCCGCCCTGGCGGCCTCCGGCGCCGATTTCTCGGCGGTCTCGGGGTTCGCCCTCGACGAGTATCTCGGGTTGCCCGAGGGGCATCCGCAGTCCTATGCGGAAGTGGTGCGCACCGAGGTCACCGAACCATTGGGACTGGATCCGGCGCTGGTGCACACTCCGGATCCGCAGGGCGAGGACCACGCGGCCCGCGCGGCGGCCTACGACGCGGCCATCGCGGCGGCCGGAGGGATCGACGTGCAGATCCTGGGCATTGGATCAAATGGCCATATCGGATTCAACGAGCCCGGGTCCGCCTTCGACTCGCGGACCCGTGTGGTGCCGCTGGCCGAGAGGACCCGGCAGGATAATGCCCGCTTCTTCGGATCGTTGGCGGAAGTCCCGGACCAATGCGTCACCCAGGGGATCGGCACGATCTTCGAGGCCCGGCATCTGCTGCTGATCGCCCACGGCGCGCATAAGGCCGACGCCGTCCGACTGGCCCTGGAAGGACCGGTGGGCGAGCAGTTCCCGGCCTCGGTGATCCAGCGCCATCCCCAGGTCACCGTGGTACTGGATCGGGAAGCCGCGGCCCGACTGGGGCAGCGGGCAAGCGACTAGACGCGGACGGCCCGTCCGGCCTGGGGGCCGGACGGGGTCCTCCTAGCGGCCCAGGTGCCGGCGTGCCCGCAGGAGCAGGACGGCGGGGATCGCCAAGAGCAACAGCGGGAGCAACAGCAACAGGCCCTTCGGTGAGGTGACGATCGAGTCGGCGGAAACCGCGTTGGTGGATCCACGCAACTCCTCAGTCCCGCCGGCCAGTTCGGTCGAGCCGGAGAACAGTTCCGCGGTGCCGTCGGAGAGCTTCGTGTTGCCGTCGGCCAATTCGCCGGCCCCGTCATCGACCTTGCCGATGCCGGCCTGCAGGGTCTTCGACCCGGTATCGAGCTTGCCCAGGCCATCGCCGAGCTGGCCGGTGCCGGCCACCAGGCGTTCGGCCCCGGCATCGAGCTTGCCGGCCCCTGCGGCGAGCTTGCCGTTGCCCACGGCCAGTTCCCCGGCCCCATCACGGATCTTCACCGACCCTGCGGCGGCCTCCTCGGCACCGCTCACCAGATCGGGGGTCTTGCGGGCCAACTCGCTGGTCCCCTTATGGAGCTTGATGGAACCGGCGCCGAGTGCCTGGTTGCCCTCGGCGAGCTCCGAGGCCCCGGCCGCGACCCGGACGGACCCGGCGGAGAGCTTGTCGGCCCCCTTGGCGAGTTCCCCGGCGCCGGTAGCCAGTGCGGCATTGCCGGTGTCCAGTTTTTTGGCGCCCTTGTTGAGCTTGCCGGCACCGGTGGCCAGGGCGGCGTTGCCCTTGGCCAGCTTGGCGGCCCCCTGGTTGAGCTTGCCGGCACCGGTGGCCAAGGCGGCATTGCCCTTGGCCAATTCGGCGGCACCGTCGTTCAGCCGGTTGGCGCCGTTGTCGATCTCGCTCAGTCCCGCATACAGGCGGGCCGTCCCGTCCTTGAGCTCATCGGTTCCTGCGGCGAGTTCGCCATTGCCGGCAGCGATTTTCTGGGCCCCGTCATTGAGTTCCTTCAGCTGCGCCTTCAGCAGCCCCAGCGGGACCGCGCCCTGCGGTCCGTTGGCGGCATCGAGAAGTTTCTGCGTCCCGGCAGCCAGTTCAGCCGAACCATCGGCCAACTCGTGGGCGCCGGGGGCGGCCTCGGCCGTGCCTTCCTTCAACTGGGCGCTGCCGGCGAGGGCTTCCCCGGTGCCGGCGGTGAGCTTCTTGGCCCCTGCCGAGAGTTCATTGGCTCCGGTCGAGGCCTTCTGGGCGCCGGTGTTCAGTTCCTTGGTGCCCGCGGAGAGTTCATTGGCGCCGGTCGAGGCCTTCTGGGCGCCGGTATGCAGTTCCTTGGTGCCCGCAGAGAGCTCGGTGGAACCGGCGGCGGCCTTCTTGGCGCCGGCCTTCAGCTCCTGGGCCCCGTCGCCGAGCTTCTGGCCCCCGTCGCCGAGCTTAGTGGCCCCGGCGTCGAGTTCGTCCGCGCCGGCGGCGGCCTTCTTGGTGCCGTCGACCAGCTTCACGGCGCCGTCGTCGAGCTTCTTGGCCGCGCGGTCGGCGCGGCCGGCACCGGCGGCGACCTTCTGGGATCCGACGGCCAGGCGTTTGCCGCCGTCGGAGAGCTTCGTGGCCCCCTGGGCGGCCGTTCCTGCCCCCGTGGCCAGTTCGCCGGTGCCCGAGTGCAGTTCCTTGGCCCCGTCGTCCAGCTCCCCGGCGCCGTTGGAGGCGGTGCTGATGCCCTTGGAGAGCTTTGCTGCGCCGTCGTCGAGCTCCCCGGTGCCGTCGTGGAGCTTGATGGCACCGCTGGCAGCACGGGTGGCCCCGTTGTTCAGTTCGCTGATGCCGGATTGGGCCTGGCCCATTCCGTTGTCCAGTTTGGAGGCCCCGGTGGCCACCTGGCTCGAATAGATGACGTAGAACGCCAGGACGGCCACCAGGAACAGGCCCAGCAGGACGGTGATGATGGTGTGCATCAGCGAATGCTGCTTGGCAGCGTGATGAGCATGCATGCGTCTCCTCGAAGAGGTCGGATCGGGCTGGCCGGCCCAGCACCGTTCGGCATGGTGCCGCTGCGTGCTGGCCGGATCCAGTAACCGGATGGATTGGTCCGCGATGCCTCACCGGGTGGAAGGCGATCGCGGTGGCCCGAGCGGTGGATTTACGCAGCGGACAAACGTCGTTGGTTGTGACCTGCCTTACATTGAACCTACTGTCCGGTAGCTTTTCAAGGGGTTCGTGGAAAAAATCTACGAATCAGTAACAAAGTGCTGCCGCGAGCTCGACGCCGTAGCCTTCCGCCTCGCCGGGGTGCGCCTACACTGGTGATCATGTCCGATACCCATGCCCCCGCAGACGGCGTCCCCGCCGATCGCCACGATCTGATCAGGGTCCGCGGAGCCCGGGAAAACAACCTGCAGGACCTCTGCCTCGACCTGCCGAAACGGCGGATCACCGTTTTCACGGGGGTCTCGGGATCGGGGAAGAGTTCGCTGGTCTTCGGGACCATCGCCGCCGAATCCCAGCGGATGATCAACGAAACCTACAGTGCCTTCGTCCAGGGCTTCATGCCCACGCTGGCCCGCCCCGACGCCGACGTCCTGGAGGGGCTGACCACGGCGATCATCGTCGACCAGGAGCGCATGGGCTCGAACCCGCGCTCGACCGTGGGCACCGCAACGGACGCCAATGCCTTGTTGCGCATCATCTTCAGCCGACTCGCCGAACCACGGATCGGTTCTCCGCAGGCCTACTCCTTCAACGTCGCCTCGATCAGTGGTGCCGGGGCGGTGACCATGGAACGCGGGGGCAGGAAGGTCAAGGAGCGCCGGGAATTCTCCGTCACCGGCGGGATGTGCCAGCTCTGCGAAGGATCCGGCACCGTCTCGGACTTCGATCTCACCCAGTTGTACGACGCCGACAGATCCCTCAACGAGGGGGCGCTGACGATTCCCGGCTACTCGATGCAGGGGTGGCACGGGCGCATCCTGCGGGGCTGCGGATGGTTCGACCCGGATCGGCCGATCCGTGAATTCACCGAGCAGGAACTCGAGGACCTGCTCCATCGGGAAGCCACCAGGATCAAGGTCGAAGGCATCAACCTCACCTATCTGGGTTTGATCCCACAAATCCGCAAATCCATGCTCTCCAAGGGCCTGGACGCCATGCAACCGCATATCCGTGCCTTCGTGGAGCGTGCCGTCACACTGACCGACTGCCCCGACTGCGGGGGAACCCGGTTGAGCCAGGCGGCCCGCTCCTCACGGATCCGGGGCCTGTCCATCGCCGAGGCCTGCGCGATGCAGATCAGTGATCTCGCCGACTGGGTCGGCACCCTGGACGAACCCTCGGTGGCACCGCTGCTGGATTCATTGGCTGGGCTGCTGGCCTCGTTCGTGGAGATCGGGTTGGGCTATCTCTGCCTGGATCGGCCCAGCGGAACCCTCTCGGGAGGCGAGGCCCAACGAACGAAGATGATCCGCCACCTGGGATCGGCGTTGACCGATGTCACCTATGTCTTCGACGAGCCCACCGTGGGCCTGCATCCCCACGACATCGCGCGCATGAACCAGCTGCTGATGCGCTTGCGGGACAAGGGCAACACCGTCCTGGTGGTGGAGCACAAACCGGAAATGATCGCCATCGCCGACCATGTGGTGGATCTGGGGCCGGGGGCAGGATCCGGGGGTGGGCTGCTCTGCTACGAGGGGGACCTCGAGGGCCTGCGCCGCAGCGACACCCCCACCGGCCGGCACCTGGGCTATGTGGCGGCACTGAAGGAGACGCCACGGCGGGGGTCGGGAACGCTGGAGATCCGGTCAGCGGACCACCACAACCTCCGCGACGTCGACGTGGATATTCCGCTGGGGGTCCTTTGCGTGATCACCGGGGTGGCAGGTTCGGGGAAGAGCTCGTTGATCCACGGTTCCATCGCCGGCCGGGAAGGGGTCGTCACCGTCGACCAAGGGGCCATCAAGGGTTCGCGACGCAGCAACCCGGCGACCTACACGGGATTGCTGGAGCCGGTCCGCAAGGCGTTCGCGAAAGCCAACGGGGTCAAACCGGCGCTGTTCAGCTCCAACTCGGAAGGTGCCTGCCCGGCCTGCAACGGAGCCGGGATCATCTTCACCGAACTGGGCGTCATGGCGACGGTGTCCACCGTGTGCGAGGAATGCGAGGGCCGGCGCTTCCAGACGTCGGTACTTGACTACCGGCTCGGTGGCTGCAACATCAGCGAGGTGCTGACCATGCCGGTCGATGAGGCATTGGGCTTCTTCGCCGCCGGTGAGGCCAGGGTTCCGGCAGCGGTCAGGATCCTTGAACGGCTGCGCGAGGTCGGACTGGGCTACCTGGCGTTGGGCCAACCGCTCACCACCCTCTCCGGCGGCGAACGGCAACGGCTCAAACTAGCCAGCCGGATGGGGGAGGAAGGCGGGATCTATGTTCTGGACGAGCCCACCTCGGGGCTGCATCTGGCCGACGTCGAACAGCTGCTGGGCCTGCTGGACCGACTGGTCGATGCGGGCAAGACCGTCATCGTGATCGAACACCACCAGGCCGTGATGGCCCACGCCGATTGGATCATCGACCTTGGGCCCGGGGCGGGACACGACGGCGGGACCCTGGTCTTCGAAGGGACCCCCGCCGAACTGGTGGCGGAGAGGGGAACGATCACCGGAGAACACCTGGCGGCCTACGTCCGCTCCTGAGGCCTGGTCCGTCAGGGAAGCTGCCACTCGGCGATGTCGGTGTCGGCATCGGCCAGCGTGAGCGATCCTTCCGGCTCGGGGATGTCCAGGACGAGGGTCCCATGGACCGAGGCGCCGGCCTTGAGCTCGGCGGGCAACGCCGTGCCGGCATTCTGGCAGGAGGCGGCAGCGGTGGTGCCCAGATCGTCGTCGAACGGGACATTATCGGTGGAGAAGAAGGACCACATCTGCGGGGAGAGGCGCAGCGGGCGCTGTGTCTCGTCGTCCGGGGCCGCGAAGGAGGCATCGATCTCCAGCACGGCGAAGGCGCCGTGATCGGGTTTCCCACCGTCGATCGGGCAGGTCTGCTCGACCGAGAGCGAGGTGACCGTCAAGGTGATTCGTGGTTCGGCTTCGGAACCCTGCAACGCCAGTTCGTCCCCCGGGGCGTAGAGGGGCAGACCGCGTTCACTGATGAGGCGCACCGGGGACTCATGGGCGGGGATGCTCGCCTCCGGGGCCCCGGAAGAGGAGGGGACCGTGTCGGCAGGGGTCCGCGTCACGGTCGGGGTGGCCTCATCCGGTGCGCCGGGATCGATCATGTTCCCGGCGGCGCAGCCGGTCAATAGTACGGCGATCGTCGTGATGCCGACCAGCCCCGTCAAGCGTGCGGCGGACCGTCCTGGATGCTCCAACATGCCCAACATTGTCTCCGACCGGACGCTGCTGTGTCGACACGGCCCCATGACGCGTAAACTCGGCCCCATGGTGCGTTTCTTCCTTCTGACCTTATTCGTCGTCCTGGCAGCGGCCGCCGTCGTGGCCGCCTCGTTCGGGACCACCGGCTGGGTTGTCCTGGGCGTGCTCGTGCTCCTGCTGGTCGGGCTGGGCCTGCATGACCTTTTCCAGACCAAGCATGCGATCCTGCGCAACTTCCCGGTGCTGGGACGCATGCGCTACCTGCTGGAGTCCATCCGCCCCGAGATCCAGCAGTACTTCATCGAGCGGAACACCGACGGCCGGCCCTTCGACCGGGACACGCGCTCGCTGATCTACACCCGCTCCAAGGGGGCCGATAGCCATAAGGCCTTCGGCACCGAACGTGATGTGAACTCGCAGGGCTACGAGTTCCTGCTGCACTCCAGCGCCCCGCTGGCCCCGCCCGAGGAGCACCACCGGGTGCGGATCGGCGGCCCGGATTGCCGCAAGCCCTATGACATCGCCCTGATGAACATCTCGTCGATGAGCTTCGGATCGTTGTCCAAGAATGCTGTCCAGGCGATGAACAAGGGCGCGGCCATGGGCGGATTCGTCCACGCCACCGGTGAGGGCGGTCTGACCAAGTACCACCTGGAGCACGGTGCCGACGTGTTCTGGGAAATCGGGTCGGGCTACTTCGGGTGCCGTGACGAACACGGCAGGTTCGCCCCGGAGACCTTCCGGACCAAGGCCGCCACCGACGCGGTCAAGGCCGTCACCATCAAGCTCAGCCAGGGCGCCAAGCCGGGCATCGGCGGCGTGCTGCCGAAGTCGAAGATCACCCCCGAAATCGCCGAGGCCCGCGGGATCCCCATGGACCGGGACTGCGTGTCCCCGGCCTCGCATTCAGCGTTCCACACCCCACGCGAGCTGATGGAATTCGTCGGAACGCTGCGCGAACTCACCGAGGGTAAACCGATCGGCTATAAGTTCTGCGTGGGTTCACGGACCGATGTCCTGGCCATGTGCAAGGCGATGCTCGATACCGGGATCACCCCGGACTACATCATCATCGACGGTTCCGAAGGTGGCACCGGTGCCGCCCCGTTGGAATACGAGGACCATATCGGCACCCCGCTGACCGAAGGCCTGATGCTGGTGCACAACGCACTGGTCGGTGCCGGTCTGCGGGACAGGATCCGCCTCGGTGCCGCCGGCAAGGTCGCCAGCGGCAGCGATATCGTCAAACGCCTCATCCAGGGCGCCGACTTCACCATGAGCGCCCGCTCGATGATGATGGCCACCGGCTGCATCCAGGCCCAGCTCTGCCACACCAACCGCTGCCCGGTCGGCGTCGCCACCCAGAACCCGCGGCTCATGCGGGCCGTCGACGTCGAGGACAAGGGCAACCGCGTCTACAACTACCAGAAGCTCACTGTCACCGAGGCCGAGCAGATCATGGCGTCCATGGGGGTCTCGACCCCGGCGAACCTGAACCAGCGGATGCTGCGCCGGCGGATCGACCATCTGACCACCAGCAGCTACGCCGCCCTGTACAACTGGTTGCGCCCCGGCGAGTTGTTGGAGGATCCGCCCCGGGGGTGGAGCGGGGACTGGGACGAGGCAGACGCCGACCATTTCGGCGAACATGCCCCCATCCCGTGGCTCCAGCCTTCGGGCGGCCCGGGAACCGGCGAGCCGGTCCGTTCCGGGGGACCACGGCGGGACCGGCCCGACATGGCGCGTTGGGATGAGACCAGTTCCATCGACCAGGTCCGGGTCGGCCCCTCGCGTGACGAGATGGATGACACCGACACCGGGAAGACCAAGCGGGTCGAAACCTCCGGCGTCCGCCCCGAATCCCGTCCCGGAGGCTAGCCGGGGATCCCCGGTCAGTCGACGGCGATGGCCGCGGCGATTTCCTGCTGGTCCACCTCTGCCGGATCCGTGGGGGACCACTGCGGCATGCGGTCCTTGTCGATGATCTGGGCGCGGATCCCTTCCGGTAGGTCGGGATGCTTCATCAGGTAGTCGGCCACCCGCAACTCCCGGGCCAGGGCCGAGGGCAGGTGGGCCTCGTCGCGGGCGGCACGGACCGCCCGCAGGGCCGTCTGTGTGGAGAGCGGGGAATTGCCCCGCAGGGCGGTGGCGGCCGTGGCGGCCCCCGGATAGGGGCTGGAATCGAGGCGTTCCAGGATGGCCGAGACGTCGTCGGCGGCGTAGGCCTGGTCGATCCATCCGGCCTCGGCCACCAGTGGCGCGGGCGGTGCCGGGGTGCCGTGGAGGATCTCCAGGGCGATGGAGACCTCCCCGGCCGGCAGCCCCACCAGATCGGGCAGCGCCGACAGGACCTCCTCGAAGGAGTCCTCGGAGATGCAGAAGTCGGCGAAGCCGGCATGGATCGCGTCCCCGGCCCCCATGGTCGAGGCGGTCAGGGCCAGATGCTCACCGAGCCGTCCGGGCGCCAGCCCCAGCAGGTGGGTTCCGCCCACGTCGGGGGAGTAGCCGATCCGTGCTTCGGGCATGGCGATGGAGGAGCGCGGGGTGACGATGCGGATCCCGGCGTGTCCGGCCAACCCGACCCCGCCACCCATGCACACCCCGTCCATGTAGGCGAGGACCGGTTTCGGGTAGGCGGCGATGAGTCCATCGAGGCGGAACTCCTCGGCCAGGAACGACAGGAACTCATGCTGCTTGCCGGTGGTGATGGCCGTATGGAAGGCCACGATGTCCCCTCCGGCACAGAATCCACGGGTCCCGGCCCCACGCAGTACGACGATGCCGACCTCGGGGTCCTCACGCCATAGCTCGAGCTGGTCGGTCAGGATCTTGACCATCCCCCGGGTGAGGGCATTGATCTGTCGAGGACGGTTCAACGTCAGCAGGCCGATGCCGTCCATGACCTCGACCAGGACGTCGTCATCGTCCGCGGCATTCGTTCCGTTGGTCAGTGTCATCGAAACCAGTCCCCTTGGTGCATCCTGCGTTGTTCCCATTCATTGAAGCTACCGCTCCCGGCGGGTGGAATCCCGAAGGCGGGCCATCGTGCCCGGCTGTGTCCCGTGGCTGCCGACCGAGGAAGGCCCGGGCCGGCTCAGGGGACGATGCTGATCTTGCGTAGCTCGGCGGCCAGCTTGTCCATGAAGACATCGACCTTGGGGCTTCTGGAATTGCCCAGTTGCAGGGCGAAGATGCTACGGGCCAACCGGATCTCTGGAACATCCAGGACCACCAGCCCGGGGGGACGTTGCTGCATCGCCAGCGCCGGGACCAGGGCGGCCCCGAGACCGGCTCCGGCCAGATGCAGCGAGGCGTTGAAATCGTCGCAGTAGGCCACCACCCGCGGGTGCAGGTCGCAGGAGGCGAAGAGGCGGGAGATCACGGTGGCATCCGAGGTGCCGGCGTGGTGCATGATCCACGGCATATCGGCCAATTGGGCGGCGGAGACCTGGGCCCCCTCGGCGATCTTCCAGGACGCCGGGACGACCACGCGGAAATCGTCGTCGCCCAACCATTGCCGGTCCATGGTGCCGGGCCATCCCAGCCCTGTCTGGCCGACCTGGAAGACCAGGGCCAGATCCAGTTCGTTGCCGCTTTGCAGGCTGGCGATCGTCTGGTGCGGCTCCCCGACGCTGATGCGCAGGTTGATCCCCAGGTCGTTCCAGCCGGAGGAGCCCAGCAGCCGGGGCAGGGCGAAGGTGGCCAGCGAAGGGAAGATCCCCAGCCGCAGCTCCTCGACGGGGTGCTCCCCGGGCCGGCCGGCCGCCGTCGTGCTCGCCGCCAGGAGGGCGTCGATGTCGGTCAGGACCTTGCGGGCGTGCCGGGCCATCGTCGTGGCCGCTTCGGTCGGCTCGATGGCCCGGGCCGAACGCCGGAAGAGCGCGACGCCGGTATCGCGTTCCAGCGCCGTCATCTGTTGGGAGACGGCGGATGCCGTATAGCCGAGGGGGACCGCGGCCGCGGCAAAGGAGCCGTGCGCGATGACTTCCAGCAGGGTGTGCAGATGCACCGGGTTGACCAACAGCACTCCTGGGTGTCGAGGTGGGGGACAGCAAGCAATGTTATGCCATGCTAGTCTTCGTCGTCCTCCCGCTCGGCTTCCTGCTCATCGTCGAGTTCCCATTGCGAGGCCAGCGTCTCGTCCTCGGAGTCGCCCTCCACGGACTCCCCGCCGTCCTCCAGATCATCCACGACCAGATAGCTGTGTCGGCGCAACGGGTCGATGCGGTCCATGGTCTCCGGGTTGTCCGAGGAGCCGTCCTCGGGGGTGCCGTAGCGCCCGTCTTCGGGCTCATCGAGATCGTCGTCGGGCTGTTCGTCGAACACCGTCTCGTCGTAGATTCCGCTCATGGCCGTCGCCCTCCTGGTCCGCGTGCCGGGCCTGATGCCCGGGGCACGTCTGACTCCTCCAGCGTAGGACGTGGGGCCCGCAATGGGAACGGGCCTCAGCCGGTCAGCCCCATGGCCTGGGCGGTGAGCTTGATCGAGGTGAGCCGGTCGGCCGCCGTGGAGGCGTTG
Organism: Arthrobacter sp. AOP36-F1-5; assembly: GCF_058137995.1. Lineage (NCBI taxonomy): Bacteria > Bacillati > Actinomycetota > Actinomycetes > Micrococcales > Micrococcaceae > Arthrobacter > Arthrobacter sp. AOP36-F1-5. Next base: position 3,174,523 of record NZ_CM176892.1, on the reverse strand, counting down.
TGGACGGTGATCAGTTCGTCGGCGCGGGCGCTGTGGGCGAAACCCTCGAGGTAGTCCTTCACGGCGTCCGGGGTGCCGACGGCGGTGTACGCCATCATCTTCAGGATCTGCTCGCCCGCGGCGGACTCCATCAACAGGTCGATCTCGGGTTCGGTGAAGGGGACCTCCCGGCCGCGACCGAGGAACATGGCGACCCGGTCGCGCCGGGACTGCTCCATCTGGGCCTGGGCCTGCTGGTTGGTTTCGGCGGCCACGACCCCCACCCCGGCGATGACATGCGGTTCCGCCAGCTGCTCGGAGGGCTGGAAGTTGTCCCGGTAGGCCGCGACGGCCGCATGCAGGGCATCGGGGGCGAAATGCGAGGCAAAGGAGTAGGGCAGTCCGAGCTGGGCGGCCAGCTGGGCTCCGAACAGGCTCGAACCCAGGATGTACAGCGGCACGTTGGTCCCGGCCCCGGGGACGGCGGACACCGTGGGGATCCGGGAGTTCCCGGTGAGGTAGCCCTGCAGTTCGAGGACATCGTGGGGGAAGGCGTCCGCTGCCGCCGGATCACGGCGCAGCGCACGGAACGTGGCCTGGTCGGTTCCCGGGGCACGCCCCAGCCCGAGGTCGATGCGCCCGGGGAACAAGGTCTCCAGGGTCCCGAACTGTTCGGCGATGACCAGTGGGGAGTGGTTGGGCAGCATCACCCCGCCGGAACCGAGCCGGATCGTGGAGGTCTGCTGGGCGATATGGCCGATCAGGACCGAGGTGGCGCTGGAGGCGATGTTGGCCATGTTGTGGTGCTCGGCATACCAGATGCGCGTGTAGCCTGCGGCTTCGGCGGTCTGCGCCAGTTCGACGGACCCCCGGAAGGTGTCGGCGATGGAGCTTCCTGCGGAAACGGAAGCAAGGTCAAGAAGGGAAAGGGGAATACTCACACCGGCGTCAACCCGTTCGCGGCCCCGAACATTCCCCGGGGGCGCCGCCCTCAGGCCCCGGCGATGAAATCCTCCACCCACCGGGCCGTGGCGGCCAGTCCGCCGAAGGTATAGAAGTGCAGTCGCACCTCACCGTGGGTCGGCGGGTCCAGGCCGGCGGCCAGATGGTGGACGAACCGGTCCGGCCCCGCGGTGCCCAGCAGGTTGGCCAGCGAGAAACCGTATTGTTGGGCGATTCCCGCCGAGGACGAGATGCCGAAGCGGCGGGCGTAGCTCAGTAGGCGCCTGATGCCGGCCGGGCCGGGCACGCCGATCCTGACGGGCAGGTCGATGCCGCGACGGCGCAGCTCGGCCAGCCAGGAGAGCACCGCGCGCGAGTCGAAGCCGAACTGGGTGATGATGGACCCCGACAACGAGGCCTCCTGCAGCGCGGTCGCCTTGTTCTGGAGGGAGGCCCATAAGGTCGCGTCATCGATGTCCGGATGCCCCTCGGGGTAGCCGGCGATGGCGACCGCTCCCACGCCGTGGGCCTGCAGGCGCCCGGAGGTGATCAGGGACAAGGCATCGGGGAACGGGCCCAGTGGCTCCACCGGATCCCCACCGACGACGAAGACGTCGGTGACCTGGGCCTGCCCGACCAGCAGGTCGAGGAATTCGTCGAGTTCAGCCCCGGAGACCAGCCGACGGGCGGAAATATGGGGGACCGGTTCGAGCCCGGCGGCGCGGACATCGGCCGCGGCAGCGACGCGCAGCCCGGTCTCCTCGTTGCCCAGGAACGTGACGTTGACGCGGGTCCGGGGCGGGAGGGATCCTGCGGCTTCGGCCAGGGAACGCCGGTCCTTGCCGGTCATTTCCAAGGAGAATCCGCGCACCAGTTCGAGGCCGGGGGGAGGGGGAGACTCCGCGGGGGAGGTCATGGGCGGTCCTTCGTCTGGGATCCCCAACGTATCCATGACCCGGGGTGTTCGTCCAGAGTGCGTCCGGACCAAAAGAAATGGTGGCATCCCCGCGGGGATGCCACCATTTCCAGGTGTTCACATCGGCCCGTTAGGGCCTCATGAAAGACTTAGACAGTGCGGATGTCCGTGGCCTGCAGGCCCTTCTGGCCCTGGGTCACCTCGAACTCAACGCGCTGGCCCTCTTCGAGGGAGCGGAAGCCGTTCGACTGGATCGCGGAGTAGTGCGCGAACACGTCGTCCGAGTTGTCGTCGGGGGCGATGAAGCCGAAGCCCTTTTCAGCGTTGAACCACTTGACGGTACCAATTGCCATGATATGTGTCCTTTCGAGACTGTCCGCAGGGGACGTAGGGGTTGTCACCATCGGACTTGACGGTGACATGCAGCTACGAGTATTTACCGCGAGTCAAAAAGAGACACTCCCCGCGAACGGGGCCTTGACACTGAAATTACTGCGAGAAAACTACGACTACGCCTTCTACGATACGCGAGATCACGCCAAGAACCTATTGGATGGTCAAATTCTTTGGGATTTCTTCGGTGGGTGGGTCGGAGAGGGCCTCCACGCCGGGCTCCTCCGAGGTTCCCGGGCCGGTTTCCTGCGGGGGCTCGAGGGGGTTCCCTGCCTCCGGGATCCTGTCCCTCAGGGCGAAGCGGACGACCAGCAATGCGGCGACCATGAGGCCCACGGCGATGGCCGCGGTGATCGTGACGCCTCCATCGAAGGCCCGTGCCGCGGATTCGGCCAGTCCGCTGGCCGCGGAGCCGGGGGGCATCGAATCGGCGACGTCGTTGGCCCCGGCCAATGTCTGCCGGGCGCGGTCTGCCGCGTCCGCGTCCAGCGAGGACGGGATGGCTACGCCCCGGCTGTAGGCGGCGTTGAGGATGCTCCCCAGGACCGCGGTGCCCAGCACCGACCCGACTTCGTAGGCGGTCTCCGAGATGGCCGCAGCTGATCCCGCACGGGCCGGCGGAACCGCCGAGAGGGCCAGGTCGTTGGAGATCGTCTCGGCCAGGCCGACCCCGATGCCCAGGACGCAGAAGGCCAGCAGCAGGCCCCCCAACGATCCGGAACGTCCCAGCACCACGACCAGGGCATAGGCCATGGCGTTGAAGGCCAGACCGGTCATGACCACCCCGGCGGGCCCGATCCGCTTGACCAACGGCACGGCGACGAATCCGAAGACGACCGTCAACACCAGGCCGGGGATCATGAAGAGCCCCGCCTCCATCGGCGACAGGCCGGCGATGAGTTGCAGATGCTGTGAAAGGAAGTAGATGAATCCCACCAGCGCGAAGACGCTGAAGAGATTCACCACCAGGGCAGCGGAGAAGACGGGGTTGCAGAACAACCGGACGTCGAGCATGGGGGAGCTGCTGCGCAACTGACGGCGCACGAAGGTGGTGCCGCAGGCCAGCCCCAGGGAGATCGCCACGATCCCCACGGCCAGGGATCCGGCGCCCGTCACCGATTTGATGCCGTACACGATCGGCAGCAGGGTCCCCACGGCCAGCAGGATGCTCGGTGGGTCCATGCGCCCCGGGTGGGGGTCGCGGGATTCGGGGATGAGGAACGGGCCCAGGACGATCAAGGGCAGGAGCATCGGGATGGCCATCAGGAAGATCGAGCCCCACCAGAAGTGCTCCAGCAGCCAGCCGCCCAGGACCGGCCCCAGTGCCGCGCCTCCGGAAAAGGCCGAAGCCCAGGCGGCGATGGCGGTGCGGCGTTCGGAGTCGTCGGTGAAGATGTTCCGGATGAGCGACAAGGTCGCCGGCATGAGCATGGAGCCGAAGACTGCCATGAGGGCCCGCGCGGCGATGAGCAGCGTGGCGTCGGGGACGAAGGCGGCCGCCGCCGAGACCAGGCCGAAGCCCGCCCCGCCGATCAGCAGCAGCTTCCGTCGGCCGATCCGGTCACCGAGACTCCCCATGGGAACCAGCAGGCCGGCCAGCACCAGGGGATAGATGTCGATGATCCATAGCAGTTGGGTCGACGAGGGCTCCAGGGCCCGGGACAGCGAGGGGACGGCGAAGCTGAGCACGGTGTTGTCGACGGCGACCAGCAACACCGGGAACATCAGTACGGCCAGGGCGGCCCAACGGCGCGCTCGTCCGGGGTGCAGGCTTCGGGTCTGCCGGTCGTCCAACGCGCTCATGCCGGTGTCCTTGGGGTGGGGAGGAATCTCCCGAGTAACTGTACCGTCCGGACGGTATGGAGTCCATATGATGTCGATGACGGCGGAGGCGGTCGAAAACGCTAGAGTCGAAGGCATGTCCAGACCACCAACAGCACGGGAGAAAATCCTCGACGCCTATGCGGCCCTGCTGCGCAGCGATGGCGAACGGGCGGCGACGATGGACGCGACCGCGGCACTGGCCGGTGTCTCCAAGGGCGGGCTGCTGTACCACTTTCCTTCCAAGGACGCCCTCGCCGAAGCCGTCATCGAACGTCTGCTGGACGCCGCGCAGCAGGATAGCGAACGCATGGAAGCCGCCCCCGAGGGGGCCGCCCGGTACTATGTGCGCACCTCCACGGTCGAGGAAACCGAATTCGATTCCTTCTACCAGGCCGTCGTCCGTCTGGCGGCGGGGGCCCATGCCCCGGCGGTCGCCGCCCTGGACCAGGTGCACGGCGACTGGGAGCGACTGGTGCGCGAAGACGTCGCCGACCCGCATGCCGCCGAAGCCATCATGCTGATCGGTGAAGGCCTCTATTACCATTCGACGATGCCCGGCACCTGGTCCCGTTCCCTGGTCGGCAGTGATATCGGCGCCCTGCTCGAGCAGGTCGACCGGCTCAAGGAAGGCCACTGATGGCCTTGAAGCTCAAGTCCCGGCCATGGAAGGGGCGCATCGCCGCTCTGGTGGGGATCATGCTCATGGCCCTGAGCGTGCGTGCCGCCGTCGTTTCGGTTCCGCCGCTTTTGGACCTCATCGGCCCGGAGCTGGGCTTCACCGCCTTCAGTACCGGACTCTTGGCCATGCTGGCCCCGATCATCTTCGGAATCTCGGGGCTGTTCACCCCGCGGATGATAGCCATGCTGGGACTGGAACGGACCCTGTTGCTTTCGGTGGCACTGGCCATCGTCGGACAGGCGGGCCGGGCCTTCGTGGGGGACGTGACCTCCTTCCTGCTGCTCTCCGCGCTGACGATGATCGGCTACGGCATGGGCAACGTGGTTCTGCCGCCACTGGTGAAGAAATACTTCGCGGATAAGATCTCCACCGTCACCTCCGGCTACGTGACCCTGATCGCGATCGGCACCGCCATGAGCCCCATGTTCGCGGTCCCGCTCGAGCAGGTGTCCAACTGGCGGTTCTCCATCGGCTTCTGGACCCTGGCCAGCGCCGTCGTCCTGGTGCCCTGGTTCATCCAGTTCGCGGCCGACCGGCGCCGGCGGGGCGCGGAGGCGGCAGAACATGCCCGGATGGCGGCGGCAGAGACCCCGGCCGAAACCAAAAGCCGACTCGCCGGCGTCGTCGCGGTGGAAGCGGACCGCAGGATCAACCCCTGGCGCTCCCGGGTCGCCTGGGGCCTGGCCATCTTCCTGGCCGGGAACTCCGGACAGACCTACGTCTACTTCACCTGGCTTCCGCCCTATCTCATCGGCGAGGGGATCTCCCCGGCCGTGGCCGGCAGCGCGCTGGCCTACTTCGCGGTCCTTGGACTACCGGTGAGCCTGCTGGTGCCGCTGGTGGTCCCGCGGATGCGCCAACCCATCTACGCCGTCGGCTTCTTCGTCCTGCTCTGGGTCATCGGGCATCTGGGCATGTACTTCCTCCCGACCCAGGGGACCTGGTGGTGGATCACCTCGGCCGGGCTCGGGCAGGGAACGTTCGCCATGGCGCTGCTGATGATCAACCTGCGTTCGCGCACGACCTATGGATCCGGGGTGCTGGCAGGATTCAGCCAGGGCCTGGGCTACGTCGGCGCCGCGATCGCCCCGCTGCTTTTCGGGGTCGTCCACGAGGCCACCGGCGGCTGGGGCGCCTCCTTCGGAATGCTGGGAATCTGCCTGGTGGTCATGGTGGCCGGTGCCTTCATGATCAACGGGCCCCGGCAGATCGAGGACGACGCCGAAGCCGCCCGGACACCCGAACGCGTCTAGTCCCCGGCAGCCGCCCGGGACAGGACCTTGTGCAGGGTGTTCAGGTTCCGCGTGGTCAAGGACGCCTTGTGCTGCGGGCGGGCCAGGACCTTGGCAAGCGGTGAGCTCAGCGATTCGCCGCGGGGAACCTGCCAATACAGCACCGAGTCCCCGGTGGCGAAGCTCTCCCCGTCGGCGGGCCGTGGGGCCGCAGCCATGACCGAGGCCACGGCTGTCTCGGAGGCGGCCAGGACCACGTAGTCGTGCCGGGGAACCCCGTCGTCGATCGGGGGAAAGGGGTAGGCCCCGACCAACGCCGCCACCCGGGCCGTCGTCGTGGCGACGACCCGCGCCGGATAGCCGAAGCGCTCGCCCAACAGGGCCTCCAGCGCCGTCCCCAGGGAGCCGGCGTCGTCTTCGTCGGCATCGAGCACCACGTTCCCCGAAGCCAGCACGGTGATGACCCGTCGATATCCGGCAGCAGCCAGCGCGGCAGCCAGGTCCTTCATGGTGATGCGGACCCCGCCGACGTTGATGCCACGGAGGAAGACGGCAAAGCGTGTCATGAGTCCATCCTGCCTCGGCCGGTTCGACGGCGGAAGGCCCACCGGTAGGCTCGTATGTCATGAGTATTCGTGCATCATACGGCTCCTGGCCCTCACCACTCACCGCGGCATCACTGATCGCCACCCGTAGGCCGGTGGGCTTCCCCCGGTTCGTGGCCGACGTGGTCTGGTGGGTTGAAGGTCGCCCGGAAGAAGGCGGACGCAACACCATCATGGCCGACGGGGACCCGCAGGTGGAGTTGCTTCCAGCGCCCTACAATGTCCGCAGCCGGGTCCACGAATACGGGGGCGCGGCCTGGGCCCCGCTGGCCGACTCCGCCCAAACCGGCCGCTTCGTCTTCACGAACTTCGCTGATCAGCGAGTCCATTTGCGAGGACCCGCGGGCATCAGTGCCCTGACCCCCGATTCCCGGCCCGGCGGTCAGACGGACCCGCAACTGCGCTTCGCCGAGTTCGTCCCCTCCGCGGATGCCGGCGAGATGCTCGCCGTCTGCGAGGATCTCAGCGGGCCCGCCCCGGAACGCTACATCGTCGCCATCCCGCTGGACGGCAGTGCCGCCCAGGATGCGTCGCGGCTGCGCCGGGTGACGCCGCCGTCCCGGTTCGTCGCCTATCCCCGGCTCAGCCCCGATGCCCGGCGGATCGCCTGGATCAGCTGGGAACACCCGCAGATGCCCTGGGACGGGACCGTCCTGCATGTCGGGGAACTCGACGACGCAGGGATCGTGTCCTCGGTGACTGAGCTGGCCGGTTCGGTGGCTGAATCCGTACTGCAACCCGAATGGCTCGACGCCGGGGCCCTGGCCTTCATTTCGGACCGCTCGGGCTGGTGGAACCTCTACAGGCAAGACGTCGACGCCGGGACGGCCCGGGCGCTGTGCCCACGCGAGGAGGAATTCGCCGAACCCCTGTGGCAGATCGGCAGCACCTGGTATTCGGTGCTCGAGGACGGGAGGATCCTGGCCGCCCATGGCACCCACGGGATGCGGCTGGGCGTGCTCGATCCACGGACAGGGACCCTGGAGGACCTCGAGGCCGTGCTGACCCATGCCCTGCCCATCGAGATCCACGACGAGGGCACCGGCCCACAGGTCCTCACCGTGTCGCAGAACTCGACCGAAGGCAACGGCATCCGGGTGCTCGATCTGGCTTCCTGCCAGATGAGGACCATCCGCCGGTCGCTGGCGGAACTCCCCGACCCCGGGGTGCTGCCGACCGGACGGGCGATGGAGTTCACCGATGAAACCGGGACGGTGGTGCACGCGAACGTCTACGAACCGGCGCTTGCCGGATACCTGGGCGGTACGGACGAGAAACCCCCCTTCATCGCCATGGTGCATGGCGGCCCGACCGGACAGGCGCACATCGGCCTGTCGTTGGAGATCGCCTACTACACCAGCCGTGGGCTGGGCGTGGTGGACGTGAACTATGCGGGATCCAGCGGATTCGGTCGGGCCTACCGGGAACGGTTGGCCGGACAGTGGGGCGTCGCCGACGTCCAGGACACCGTCGCGGTGATGCGCGGCCTCGTGGATGCCGGGCTGGCCGATCCCGACCGGCTGGCCATCGAAGGCGGTTCGGCCGGCGGGTGGACCACCCTGGCCTGCCTGACCAACACCACGGCCTTCAGCGCCGGGATCTCGCGGTATGGGGTGGCCGATCTCGAGGCGCTCGTCGCCGATACCCACGATTTCGAAGCCCACTACATGGAGTCGTTGGTGGGCCCGTGGCCACAGGCCCGCGCACTGTATGTCGAACGGGCCCCCATCAACCACGTCGACGACCTGGACTGCCCGGTCCTGTTGCTCCAGGGCGACGAGGACAAGGTCGTCCCGCCGAACCAGTCGCAGAAGTTCGCCGACGCGCTGGCGGCCAAGGGGATCGAACATGCCTACGTGCTTTTTGCCGGGGAACAGCACGGGTTCCGGCAGGCAGCGAACATCGTACGCGCCCAGGAACTCTCCTTGGCGTTCTACGCCCACGTCTTCGGTTTCGACGCCGGGGTGGCACCCATCGAACTGACCGGCGGATCGACAGGGGCGGCATGAACGGCGGGCCGGGGACCCGCGGCAGCAGCGGCCCGGACGCCGGCGACGCGGTCACGGCCGTCGAGGCGATGGCCTACGGCATGGTGCAGGGGGTTGGATTCCGGTACCGGACCCGGCAGCGCGCCGAAGCCCTCGGGGTGGAAGGAAGCGCGCAGAACCTCCCCGACGGCAGCGTGTGCGTTACTGCGCAGGGTCCCGCGGCGGCGGTGGCCGCCCTGGCCGACTGGCTGCGTTCGCCCGATGCCCCGGGCCGGGTTGAACGCCTCGACGTCCGGCAGATCGAGGTGCGTGCCGGCCGCGGAGGCTTCGAGGTCGGCTGAGCCACCACGGCATACAGGCCGTTTCCTTCCCGTGGGAAGGAAACGGCCTGACGGGGTGTCTACTTGCGGGTGCGGATGAGTTTGCGGTTCACGAACTCCTCCATCCCGTATTTGCCCAGTTCCCGGCCGACGCCGGAGCGCTTGACCCCGCCGAAGGGCAACTCGGCGGCGGTCCCGCCGGGCTCGTTGATGAAGACCATTCCGGCGTCGATCTGATGCGCCACCCGCTGGGCCCGCTGGGGATCCTCGGTGAAGATGGACGAACCGAGTCCGAAGGGGGTGTCGTTGGCCAGGGCCACGGCATCCTCCTCGCTGGAGACCTTGAAGATCATGGCGACCGGGCCGAACAGTTCCTGATGGAACACCTCCATCTCATCGGTGACCCCGGTCAGCACGGTGGGCTGGAAGAAGGCTGAATCCTCGGCCACCTTGGAACCACCGACCAGTACCTTGGCCCCCTCGGCAATGGCCGAATCGACCTGCTTCTGCAGATTGTCCGCGGCCGACTGCGAGGACAGCGGGCCCACTGCCGTCTGGTCCTCGGTGGGATCCGACGGCGTGATGGCGCCGGCGGCCGCGGTGAACTTCTCGACGAAGTCGTCGTAGAGGTCCGCCATGACGATGAAGCGTTTGGCCGCGTTGCAGGCCTGGCCGCCATTGCCCATGCGGGCGTTGACGGCGCGTTTGACCGTCTTCTCCAGGTTTTCGGTATCGAGCAGGATGAACGGGTCGGAACCGCCCAGTTCCAGAACGACCTTCTTCAGGTTCCGGCCGGCGACTTCGGCCACCGCGGAACCGGCGCGCTCGGAACCGGTGAGCGATACGCCCTGGATCCGCGGATCGGCGATGAGCTCGGCGATCTGTTCGTTGGTGGCGAAGATGTTCACATAGGCCCCCTCGGGGGCTCCGGCATCGCGGAAGATCTGCTCCATGGCCACAGCCGATTCGGGGCACTGCGGGGCGTGCTTGAGCAGGATGGTGTTGCCGTTCATCAGGTTCGGGGCGGCGAACCGGGCAACCTGGTAGTACGGGAAGTTCCAGGGCATGATGCCCAGCAACACGCCCAGACCCTCCTTGCGCACCACGGCGGATCCGCCGGCGGCGACGTCGAGTTCCTCGTCGGCGAGGAAGCCGGGGCCGTTGGCGGCGTAGTACCGGTAGATGGAGGCGACGATGCCGATTTCGCCCTTGGCCTGCATGACGGGCTTGCCCATCTCACGGGTGATGATCGCTGCCAGTTCGTCCCGGCGTTCCTCGTACAGGTCGGCGACGCGTCCGAGCAGGGCGGCCCTGTCGTCCACCGAGGTGTTCCGCCAGGTGGCGAAGGAGGCATGGGCGCCGGCGAGGGCTTCCTGCAGGGCCGCGTCGGTGAAGGTCTCGTATTCCTTCTCGACTTCTCCGGTGGCTGGGTTGGTGACGGCGTACATGCTCAACGTGGTCTCCTTCGGTGGGGGACGATCAATCGTGGCCGTTGTCCTTCAACGGTCACCTGCCGGGCACAGCGTCCCGGACGGGACGGGTATTCCCGCTCAGCGGGTCCGTTGGACCCGGGCCTCATCCCAGACGGGTTCCTCGGACTCGTAGACCCTCCCGTCGGACCCGAAGACCAGGAACCTGTCGAAGGACTTGGCGAACCAGCGGTCGTGGGTGACCGCCAGAACGGTTCCTTCAAAAGCATTGACCGCCCGTTCCAGGGCTTCGCCGGAGTGCAGGTCCAGGTTGTCGGTGGGTTCGTCGAGGAGGAGCAGGGTCGCTCCCGAAAGTTGCAGCAACAGGATCTGGAAACGGGCCTGCTGCCCTCCGGAGAGTGAATCAAAGGCCTGTTCGGCCTGTGCAGCCAATCCGTAACCATCAAGGGCCCCCGAAGCCGCCTCGCGCCCCATGCCGGAGCGGTGCTCGTCGCCGCGGTGCAGGATGTCCAGCAGGGAACGATGACCCAGATCCGGCCGGATATGCGTCTGGGCGAAGTAGCCCGGACGGATGCGGGCGCCGAGCTTGACCTTGCCCTCGTGGGGAACCTCGGTCAGGGCGATATCCGAGACGGGGAGATGTTCGCGTTCGGGGTCGGTGCCGCCGGCGGCGAGCAGCCGCAGGAAGTGCGATTTGCCGGAACCATTGGAACCGAGCACCCCCACCCGGTCCCCGAACCAGACCTCGGTGGAGAAGGGCTTCATCAGCCCGGTGAGCTCCAGTCTCGTGGCCACCACGGCCCGTTTGGCGGTGCGGCCGCCTTTCAGCCGCATCTTGACGTTCTGTTCCATCGGCAGCGCCTCGGGAGGGCCGATCTCCAGGAACTTCGCCAACCGGGTCTGTGCCGCGCTGTACCGGGTGGCCATATCGGAACGGAAGGCCGCCTTGTTCTTGTACATGTTCACCAGCTCCTTGAGCTTGGTGTGCTCCTCGTCCCAGCGTTTGCGCAGTTCCTCGAAGCGGGCGTTGCGGTCCGCACGTGCTTCGCCGTAGTTCCCGAAGGACCCGCCATGGATCCAGGCGGAGGCACCGTTGACACCGGGTTCAAGGGTGATGATGCGTTCGGCGGCCTGATTGAGTAGTTCGCGGTCGTGGCTGATGAACAGCACTGCCTTGTCGGAGCTGCGCAGCTTGCCTTCCAACCAACGCTTACCCGGGACGTCAAGGTAGTTATCCGGTTCGTCGAGCAGCAGGACCTCGTCGTTGCCGGCGAAAAGCGCCTCCAGTACCAGCCGTTTCTGCTCGCCACCGGAGAGCGTGGTCGCCGGACGGTGGGCGGCGGCCTCGAAGGGCAGACCGAGGGCCTCCATGCAGACCACGTCCCAGACGGTCTCGATGTCGTATCCGCCCACGTCACCCCAGTCCACGATCGCCTGGGCGTAACGCATCTGCGTCTTCTCCTCGGCTGCGGGGTCTGCATGGTCTTCGAGCATGGCCTCCTCGGCGGCTGCCATCTCGGCCGCGGCCTTCGCCAGGGCCGGGGGTGCGGCGGAAACCAGCAGGTCGCGCACCGTGGACTCGTCACGGACCTGCCCGACGAACTGGCGCATGATGCCCATCGAGCCGGACAGGCCGACGGTCCCGCCGTCGGCGGTGAGGTCACCGGCAATGATCTTGAACAGCGTCGTCTTCCCGGCGCCGTTGGGTCCGATGAGGGCGGTTTTGCTGCCGTTGCCGACCTTGAAGGAGACCTCGTTCAGCAGCTGCGTGCCGTCGGAGAGGAAATAGTCGATTCCGGCAACATCAATATGACCCATCCGGCCAGTCTAGGGCCGGGCAGGCATGGCTTCCCAACCCCGTCCCGTGGGGGACAACGCCCGTGTTCGCTAATGGATCCATGCCCGGGTCAGTTAGGCCAGACTGCGATGACAGCCCGGTGGAATCACCGTAGATTAATCCACATGAAACTTACTGGAGCACTGAAGGAAGCATTCAACGACCAAGTCACCCTCGAACTCGAGGCCTCCGTGGTCTACCGCCAGCTGGCCATCGAAATGGACGTCCATGACCTGCCGGGCATCGCCGGATGGTTCCGGGCCCAGGCCCAGGAAGAAGTCGTCCACGCGGAGAAGTTCATCGCCCATATGACCGACCGCGACGCGAGCCCCTCCATCGGTGGCATCAAGGCACCCGGTGTGAAGGCCGGTACCGTCCTGGAGGCCTTCGAGGCCTCGCTGGCCCATGAGGTCAAGGTGTCGGAAGCCATCCGCAGCCTCTACCGTCTGGCGCAGCAGGAGGGGGACATCGACGCCCTGCCGCTGCTGAACTGGTTCGTCGAGGAACAGCTCGAAGAGGAGGCGACCGTCGGGGAGATCATCGGCCGGGTCCGCCTGATCGGTGAGGACGGGAACGGGTTGCTGCGTCTGGACGCGGAGCTCGCGGAGCGTCCGGGCGCGGACGAGGCGGCCTAGCCTTCCAGTTCGCGGCGCAGCCGTTCGAGTTCGCGCCGGTCCTTCTTGGTGGGGCGCCCCGTTCCGCGGTCGCGGACCGGAATCATCAACGACGGCGCCTTCGGACGTTCCGGGGTGTGGTCGGTGTAGCAGCTGGCCGCCGCCGGAGCCCCGACGCGTTTGGAGATCAGGGCGCGCACCTCGAGGATCTTCTCGAACCCGGATTCCCGGACCCGGATCATGTCTCCGGGAACCACGACCGCCGCGGCCTTGGCCGGGCGGTCGTTGAGTTTGACGTGACCCGCCCGGCAGGCCGCCGTCGCCGCGGAGCGGGTTTTGAAGGCGCGGATCCCCCAGAGCCACGCATCGATGCGCACTGCCTTGTCCAGAATCTTCATGATCCCCGAGCCTAGCCGCCCGCGGCGGGAGCTACCGGGTCGAAGCCCCCGGCGCTCCGAGGCCGAGGGCCGCGCAGGCCTGGGCCGCGGCGTCCTCGATGAGGCGCTCGGCATCGGCCTGCAGCTCGGCCAGCGTCGCCGCTCCCGAGGCAATGGAGAACGCCGCGGTCAGCCCGGCCTCCCGGCAGGAGGCGGCATCGAGCTGCACGGCACCGGCGATGACCACGATCCGGCTGTGCTGGTCCGCGGTGCGGCGGACGGCGTCGACGACCTTGCCGCCCAGGGACTGGCTATCCAGCCGTCCCTCCCCGGTGAGCACGACGTCGGCGCCGGCCAGGGCAGTGCGTAGTCCGACGGCGGTGGAGACGAGTTCGGCCCCCGGAACCGTTTCGGCCCCCAGCAGGGACACCAGGGCCAGGGGCAGTCCGCCGGCGGCCCCGAACCCGGGGTGCCGGGACACCTCCTCGGCGTCGAGCACCGTGGCCAGATGGGCCAGACCGGCATCCAACACCGCGACGTCCTCGGGGCCGGCCCCCTTCTGCGGGCCGAAGACCGCGGCGGCACCCCGTGGCCCGCACAACGGGTTGTCCACGTCCACGGCGATCCGCCAGGATATGGAGGCGGCCCGGGGGTGCAGCCCCGATACGTCCACCCGGGAGATGGCCGAGAGCGAGCCGCCCCCCGGGGCGACGGGTTCGCCCCCGGGATCCAGGAACCGGGCCCCCAGGGAGCTGAGCATCCCGGTACCCCCGTCGGTGGTTGCGGAGCCGCCGATGCACAGCAGGATCTCCGAGACCCCTGCGTCCAGCAGGCGGGCGGCGATCAGCCCGACCCCGTAGGTATCGGCCTCCAGCGGGCGCAGGTCGAGATCGGCGACCTGGGGCAACCCGTTGGCTTCGGCCGCCTCGATGATGCCCGTGGTCCCATCCGCGGAGAGCCCGTACCGTGCCGTGGCGGGGCGGCGGAGGGCGTCGGTGGTTTCCATGGTCAACGGTTCCGTCCCCCAGGTCGCCAGCAGCGCATCCAGGGTGCCTTCGCCGCCGTCGGCCATGGGCAGTTCGAGGATGGTGGCCGCCGGTCCGGCGACGGCGCGGGCCCCGCGGGCGAGGGCGGCGGCAGCCTGGGCGGCGGAGGCACTGCCCTTGAACGAATCGGGGGCGACGACGATGACGGGAGGTGATTGGGGGCTCATGGCTCCACTCTAGGACACTGCCGAACGAAGAAATATGGATGAGTTGTCCGGTCTTTGGTGCATTGGTCCACCAGAACATGTGCAATATGCACTGTTTTTCCGGATGTGTCGGGGAAGGCCCCCGGGAGGTGCGGCCGCCTGCGTGGCTACCGGGTCCGGCGGCGGGCGGCGATGATCGCCAGCTGCAGCGAAGCCGCCTGGGCCGGGCTCCGCGGGTCGAGCCCCGTCAGCTCGGTGATGCGCTCCAGGCGTTGCACGGTCGTGTTCCGGTGCAGGTACAGCTCACGGGACGCGGCCGCGACCGAGGCACCACAGCGCAGGAAGGCCACCACCGTGCCTCGGTGCCCCGCGCCCAGGGAGTCCACCCGGCGGGCCATCGAGGCGCGGGTCGCCGCCGGCAGGCAGGAGACGCTGAGTTCGGGAGCCAATTCATCGAGCCTGAGGATCCCCGACGCCGGTGGTTCCGGCAGCAGATCGGCGGCGGCGACCAACGCCCCCAGGGCCTGGGCCACCCCGGCCAGTTCGGCGCCGTCGGCGCAGGGGCCGCCGTCGATCATCAGGGTCCCCGCCGGGGGGACTGCCGTGGCCCGGTCTTCCGGGCGGGTGGACCGGGCCCCGGTCAGGATCCACTGTGCCCCGCCGAAACGGGCCCGCCGCTGGGCGCCGGGAGGAGGGACTGCCCCGGGGTCGGGTTCCACAGTGCCGCTCTCCTGGCGGTCCAGGACGGCGGAGAGGCTCCACGGGGCCGCCAGCCCGGGAAGCCCGGAGGCCAGCGCCCCGGTGATGGCCGCACCGTCGATATCGCCGGCCACCATCCCGGACAGCAGTTCGCGGTCGGCTGCTTCGCGGCGGGCGGAGTCATCGAGTTCACGTTCGCGTTCGAGCAGCAGGGCCGTGGTCAGAACCAGCACCTGAGCCACGGGCGAGACCCGCTCCGGAGGTCCGGTGAGGCCCAGTACGCCCACGATCTTCCCGTCCAACCGCAGCGGCAGGTTCGCCCCCGGGCGTTCGGCGGGCGACGCGCCGTCGTGCACGATCCCCGGTTCGCCGGCGGCCACGGCCCGCGCGACGGCGTGGGTCGAGCCGATCCGTGCGGGGTCGGTGGACGCAATGATCCGTCCGGCGGGATCCATGATGTTGATGTTGAACTCCAGCGTCGGGGCGACCTGGTCGATGACGCGCTGGGCCAGTTCCGGGCTGAGGGGCTGGGGCATGCCGCCAGTTTAGGCGGTGGGTGCCAGCAGGAGCGTTTCGATGGATTGCCCGAGGATGTCGACCGCCTCGGGGGAGAGGTTGTCCCCGGTGATCAGGACATCCGCCGTGCCGAGTTCGGCGATCTGGCACAACCCGGTGATGCCCCATTTGCTGTGGTCCGCGACGACGACGAGTTCCGCCGCCGCGGACATGAACGCCTGGTTGGCTTGGGCTTCGAGCATGTTCGGGGTGGTGAAACCGTCTTCGGCGGTCATGCCATGGATCCCCATGAAGCAGATGTCCACATGCAGCTGGGCCAGGGCGGCCGTGGCCAACGGGCCCACCAGGGCGTCGGAGGGGGTCCGGATGCCACCGATGAGGATGACCGACTGGGAAGGGTTGTCGGCACTGTAGAAGACCTCGGCGATGCGGGGGGAGTTCGTCACCACCGTCAGGTCGGCAATACCCGTGCAGTGACCGGCCAGGGCATAGGTGGTGGTCCCGGAATTCAGTGCCACGGACATGCCGGGTTCGATCAGTTCGGCCGCCCGCAGCGCCAGGGCCTCCTTCTCGGGGGCCGCGAGCCCGAGTTTGCGGGTGAAGCCGGGCTCGATGCTGGTGGCCGATTGTTCACGGGTGGCCCCGCCGTGGACCTTGACCAGTTCCCCGGCCGCTGCCAGCGCGTTCAGATCCCGCCGGACGGTCATCTCCGAGATGCCCAGTTCGTGGGAGAGCTCGGTGACGCGCACCTGTCCGTATTTGTTCAACTCGTCCAGGATGTGCCGACGACGTTGCTGCGGGAGCATTTCTGCCATGTTCGGGACACCTTTTTCGGGGATTGCGGGGAGCGGACGGACGGAGGGCGGGATGGCCCGGTCAGATCAGCATAGTCGAGGTTCGGAAATGTGCGAGTGGTTCTTTTTCCAAAAAATACCGATAAATCCCGCCAAAAGCACCCTCGACAATTGGTTGACATCGACCCCTTGCGCTCCAAAGTGACGCGTGCCATAGTAGCGATAAGTCTGATTACGTTGCTTTCTGATCGACTTTGAGTGTTTTTCAAGAATTCTCCGTCGCCTGGCACCTGAAACGGGTCTGCGGCACAACCCAAGGAGTCACCGTGGCACAGTCCAACCCCCGGAAGAGCGGATATTCGTTCGCACCCAGCCCGTCTTCGCTCGGAGCTGGTCTCAGCGTCCCGGTGGGCCGCCGCTCGGTGCTCGGCGGGGCCGTGGGCCTGTCGGCCATGGCCGCGTTGACCGCCTGCGGAGGAGGCGGAGGAGGCTCGGACGTCAAGGAGGGCACCGGGGCCATCTCCTTCGGCTCCAACCAGTCCGATGCCGTGCCGAAGGCCGCCTATAAGAAGATGATCGACACCTTCAAGAAGGACTCCGGTTCCAAGGTCAGCATCAACACGGTGGACCACAACACCTATCAGGAGCAGATCAACTCCTACCTGCAAGGTGAACCCGATGACGTGTTCAGCTGGTTCGCCGGCTACCGCATGCGCTTCTTCGCCGACCAGGGTCTGGCCGGGGACGTCAGCTCCGTCTGGGACAACATCGGTGACGATTTCAGCGAGGCCTTCAAGGCCTCCGCGACCGCAACCGACGGCAAGCAGTATTTCGTTCCGGTCTCCTACTACCCCTGGGCCGTGTTCTACCGCAAGTCGGTGTTCGCGGACAAGGGCTACGACATCCCCACCACGCTGGACGAGTACATCAGCCTGAGCAAGGAGATGCAGAAGGACGGGCTGACCCCCATCGGCCTCGGCGACAAGGACGGGTGGCCGGCCATGGGCACCTTCGACATCCTGAACATGCGCATCAACGGCTACGACTTCCACACCAGCCTCCTGGCCGGCGAAGAATCGTGGGAATCGGATGAGGTCAAGGACGTCTTCGACACGTGGGCCAAGCAGATGCCCTACCACCAGAAGGGTGGCCTGGGCCGTGACTGGCAGGAAATGGCCCAGGGGCTGCTGCAGAAAAAGACCGGCATGGCGGTCTTCGGCATGTCGATCTCACAGCAGTTCCAGGGAGCGGAGGGCGGCGAGGCCCTGGAGGATCTGGATTTCTTCAAGTTCCCCAAGATCAACGACGAACACGGCACGGACTCCATCGACGCCCCCACCGACGGGTTCATGATGAGCGCGAAGACCGAAAACGGTGGAACCGCCAAGGACCTCCTCGAGTTCCTGGGCAGTGCCGAAGCGGAGCAGATCAACACCGAAGCCGATAAGTCGATCGTGGGCCCGGCGACGAACGTGGACACCTCCAACTACACGGCCCTGCAGAAGAAGGCGGTGGAACTGGTCGGGGAAGCCAAGCACACCGCACAGTTCCTGGACCGCGACACCCGCCCTGACTTCGCCTCCACGGTGATGATCCCCTCGCTGCAGGCCTTCATCAAGGACCCGAAGGACATCAACAACATCCTGAAGGACATCGAGGCGCAGAAGAAGGCCATCTTCACCGCCTGATGCCGCTGCAGGAGAGGAACACCATGACTACGACGACACAGAGCGCGCCTGCGGCCCCACCCCGCAAGGTCCGCCGCTACAGCAGCACCGACCGGGTGGTACTGACCCTGATGCTCGGTGCCCCGGCGCTGGTGGTGCTGGCCTTCATCTGGGGGCCGGCGCTGGGCTCGGTGTTCCTCTCCTTCACCCGGTGGAACGGGGTGACGGCCATGGAACCCGTCGGGTTCCAGAACTACCAGCAACTGGCCACCATCTACCCGCCTTTCTGGCCGGCCATGTGGCATAACGTGATCTGGTTGCTGGTCCTGGCCCTGGTGGCCACCCCACTGGGATTGTTCCTGGCCGTGCTGCTGGACAAGAACATCAAGGGAACCCGCGTCTACCAGAGCATCTTCTACCTTCCGGTGGTGCTCTCCCTGGCCCTGGTCGGCTTCATCTGGACCCTGCTCTACTCGCAGGACCAGGGGCTGATCAACCAGCTCACCGGTGCCAACGTGAACTGGCTGGGCAACTCGGACATCAACCTCTGGGCCGTGCTCGTGGCGGCCAGCTGGCGCCATGTCGGCTACATCATGATCCTCTACCTGGCCGGACTGAAGGGGGTCGACGTCTCGATCAAGGAGGCGGCGGCGATCGATGGAGCCAACCAGCGACAGGCCTTCTTCCAGGTCGTCTTCCCGACCCTGAAGCCCATCAACGTGATCGTCCTGGTGGTGACGGTCATCGAAGGGCTGCGCGCCTTCGACATCGTCTACATCATCAACAAGGGAACCAACGGGCTGGAACTGCTCTCGGTGCTGATCACCAACAACATCATCGGCGAGGCCAGCCGGATCGGCTTCGGTTCGGCGATCGCCGTCGTCCTGCTGGTCATCTCGCTGGTGTTCATCATCACGTACCTGGTTCAGACCTTCAAGAAGGAGGGGGCCCGATGAGTGCCGCCACCACGACCCCCGACGAATCCCATCCGGACCGCACCGGCACATCCTCCGCCACCGTGGTGACGCAGGAAGAGCCGCCCCGGGGCCGCCATGGAACCGGGCGCAGGAGCAGCACCTCGGCCCCCTCCGCCGCACCAGGGCGGAAGAACAAGGCCCCGTTGCGCCCCGGACGGGTCATCCTCCATGTGGGCCTCATCGTCTGGGCGGTCCTGTGGCTGGCCCCGCTGGCCTGGGCCGTCTACACCTCCCTGCGTCCCTATTCGGAGACGGCGGAGAAGGGCTACGTGTCCCTGCCGGACACGCTGAACTTCAACAACTACGTCACCGCCTGGACGCAGGCCGACCTGCCGCACTATTTCCTGAACTCGCTCTACATCGCCGTCCCGGCGGTCATCATCGTGTTGTTCATGTCCTCGATGGCCGCCTTCGTCCTGGCCCGCTTCAGCTTCAAGTTGAACCTGTTCATGCTGATGTTCTTCACCGCCGCGAACCTGTTGCCCCAGCAGGTCATCATCACCCCGCTGTACCGGATGTTCCTGTCCCTGGACATCTACAACACCCAGTTCGGGGTCGTGCTGATCAATGTGGCCTTCCAAATGGGTTTCTGCGTCTTCGTGCTCAGCAACTTCATGAAGGCACTGCCCGACGAACTCGGAGAAGCCGCCCAGGTCGACGGGGCAGGGGTCTGGCGGCAGTTCTACCAGATCGTCCTGCCGCTGACCCGCCCGGCACTGGCGGCCCTGGCCACCCTCGAGTTCGCCTGGATCTACAACGACTTCTTCTGGGCACTGGTCCTGCTCCGTGATGGCGACGCCATGCCGGTGACCAGTGCGTTGAACAACCTCAAGGGAGCGTTCTTCACCGACAACAACCTCGTGGCCGCCGGTGCGGTCATGATCGCCCTGCCGACAGTGATCTTGTTCATGATCCTGCAGAAGCACTTCGTCGCCGGGCTGACCCTCGGCAGCAGCAAGTAGGAGGAACCCCGTGACCGACCAGCAGGCATTGCCGTACCACCTCGACCCCTCACCCGGAGCCGGCCTGTTGCCGGCGCGGGCCCATCTCTGCTCGGACCGGCCCGAAGCCAGCCTGAACGGGGACTGGGGGTTCAGGTATTCGCCCTCGGTGGCCGCCGCCCACCAGGATCCCGCCGCGCAGGAGGCCTTGTTCCCCGACGCGGTGGCCGTTCCCGGGCACTGGGTGTTGGATGCGGCCAACGGGCCGCTGGTGACCGGGCAGATCAACCGCTTCGGCAGCCCCTGGTACACCAACGTGGACTACCCGTTCCCGCTGGACCCGCCCCATGTCCCCGACGAGAACGGCACCGGCGACTACCTGCGCGAGTTCACGCTCGAGGAACTGGGCTTCGATTCCGGGGTCCTGGATTCCCTGGGCCGGGTGATCCTGCGGTTCGAAGGGGTCGAATCGACGTTCAAGGCCTGGCTCAACGGCACCGAACTCGGCCATGCCTCCGGCAGCCGGCTCACCCACGAATTCGATGTCACCTCCTCGGTGCACCACGGAACCGGGACCAACCGGCTGGTCGTGCGGGTGCACGCCTTCTCCGCCGCCAGCTATCTCGAGGACCAGGACCAGTGGTGGTTGCCGGGCATCTTCCGCGACGTCACCCTGATCGGTGAACCCGCCGCGGGGATCCGTGATGTCCACGTCGTCGCCGATTACGACGCCGGTGCCGGGCATCTGGCACTGGAAGCGACGGCCCCGGCGGGGTCCTTCCCGCTGCGGTTCTCACTGCCGGAACTGGGGATCGAGCAGACGATCGAGGCCCCCACCGATGGGACGTCCACGGCCATGCTCGACGTCCCCGTCGGCCGGGTCCACGGCTGGACCGCCGAGACCCCGCGGCTCTACACCGCCACCCTGGCCTCCCCGGGGGAAACCGTCACGCTGCGGCTGGGATTCCGGCGGGTCGACATCGCCGAAGGGGTGCTGCGCGTCAATGGCGCACCCATCCGCTTCCGCGGGGTGAACCGGCACGAATTCCATCCGGTCACCGGCCGGGCGATCACCACCGAATTCACCCGCAGCGAGCTGGAAACGATGAAGCGGCACAACATCAACGCCATCCGCACCAGCCACTACCCGCCCAACCACCACCTGCTGGACCTCGCCGACGAGCTCGGGTTCTGGCTCATCGACGAATGCGATCTGGAGACCCACGGCTTCGTCGCCACCGGCTGGGAATCCAACCCCTCCGACGACCCGATCTGGCTGCCGGCCTACCTGGATAGGATCGAACGCACCTGGCGCCGCGACGCGAACCACGCCTGTGTGGTGATGTTCTCGCTGGGCAACGAATCGGGCACCGGGGCCAACCTGGCCGCCATGGCCGACTGGCTGCGCCGCCACGACCCCACGCGCCCCATCCACTACGAGGGCGACCACGAGGCCCGCTACACCGACGTCTACTCCCGCATGTATGCCACCCCGACCGAATCGGAGTCGCTGCTGGCCGGGAACCCCGTCCCCTCGGTCAGTGCCGAAGGCTCCGGGCGCATCGGGACCCAGCCCTACATCCTGTGCGAGTACGTGCACGCCATGGGCAACGGACCCGGGGGGATGAGCGACTACGAGGCCCTCTTCGACGCCTACCCCCGGGCCGCGGGCGGCTTCGTCTGGGAGTACAAGGACCACGGCATCCTCGCCTCCACCCCCGATGGCCAGCCGGTCCACGCCTATGGCGGGGACTTCGCGGAACCGATCCACGATTCCAACTTCGTCCTGGACGGACTCGTCTTCGCCGATGGCACCCCGAGCCCCGGACTGACCGAATATGCCAAGGTCATCGAACCCGTCAGGATCACCGTCGGGGAGGAGCTGCGGATCGAGAACCGGCAGGACTTCGCGGACACCTCCGACTACCTCTTCCGTTGGCGGCTCGACGCCGCCGACCCGGCCCCCGACGGGTCCGGCACACCGTTGGCCGAAGGGGTCCTGGACGTGGCGCCTACGGCGCCCCGGTCCACGGCCACCGTGCCCGTCCCCGTGGTGGCGGGCCGGCATCCCGGCGCGCTGCTGGGTGTCTCCGTGCAGCTGGCCGACCCGACCTGGTGGGCGCCGGCCGGCCACGAGGTCGCCTGGGGGCAGGGACGCCTCGCCGGAACGCCGGCCCTTGCCGAAGCCCCCGGGCAGGCCGGGCAGCACGCGCAGGATGCCGGGCAACCCTGGGAACTGGCCTCCTTCGACGAGGCCGGAATGCTGGCCTCCCTCGCCGACCTGGAACTGGCCGGGCCCGAACTACTGGCCTACAGGGCCCCCACCGACAACGACGAAGGCACCATCGAACCCAGCCGCGGCATGCGCCCCGGCGGACCCGATACGGCAGGGAACAACGCCCAGGCCCCGGAGGACTTCGACTGGGAGGCCTACGCCGGGCTGGCCCCGGGCCCCGTCATCGCCGTGGCGGAACACTGGCGGACCGCCGGATTGCACCGGCTGCAACGCCGGACCCTGTCCATGCGGGCCACGGCCCGGGAACTGTCCAGCGTCTACCGCTATGGCGCCCCGGCCCGGCCCGAGGGCTTCGACGTCGATCTGCACTTCAGCGCCACCGGAACGACCCTGCGCCTCCGGGCGAAGATGCAGGCCCTGCAGGACTACGGATTCCCGCTGGCCCAGCTCGGCCTCGGATTCACCCTGCCGGCCGCGGCGCTCACCGACGACTGCACCGCCCGATTCACCGGGGCCGGACCGGGCGAGAGCTACGCCGACTCCCGCTCGGCCCAACGCTTCGGCACCCACCGGTTGCCGGTGGGGCAACTGCGCACCGGCTACCCGCGCCCGCAGGCCAACGGCCGCCGCGGCGACCTGCGGTCCCTGGACCTGGACCTGGTGGACGGCAGGACCCTTCGGCTGACCATCCTGGAGGGCCCGGCCGATACCGGATTCACGCTCAGCCCCTGGAGCCAGCAGGAACTGGCCGGGGCCAGCCATCCCACCGAACTGCCCGAATCCACCCACTGGCATCTGGGGATCGACGCCGGCCAGCACGGGCTGGGCAGCCGCTCCTGCGGCATCGACGTCGCCGACGCGGAGGCCTTCACGGCCCGTCGTGCCGAGCTGCTCCTGGAACTGGCCGTGCTCCCGGAACGCGGTGGGACCCCATGAGCCTGCACCGTCTCAGCGGGGACGGGGTCGCCTTGCTCCTGCAGACCGCCGGCGATCCCGCCGTCGTGCACTTCGGCGCCGACCCGGGGGCCCTGCCCGGACGGGAATCGACCGGCCCGGTGCTGCATTCGAACTACGACCACCCGCTGAGCATGCCGTTGTGGCCGCAGGCCAGTGCCGGCTGGGCGGGCACCCCGTTGCTCGAGGGCGGACGCGGCGGACGGGACACCTCCGTGCGCTTCACCGATCCCGAGGTGCGCCGCGGGGACAGCCAGCTCGTCCTCACCGCCACCGATGCCGAGGCCGGACTGGAACTGGAAACCACCGTGGAATTGCTGCCCGGCGGACTACTGCGGCTGCGCCACGCCCTGACCAATACGGGCGATGCGGGCTATGAGGTCAGGGCGCTGAACACGATGCTCCCCGTCGGACAGCAGGCCACCGAACTACTGGATACCGCAGGACGCTGGTCCCGCGAACGATCCGAACAACGCCTGCCCTTCGTCACCGGAACCCATGCCCGGACCGGACGACGGGGTCGGACCGGGCACGACGCCCCGTTGCTCCTGGCCGCCGGAACCCCCGGCTTCGCCCACCGCCGCGGCGAACTCTGGGCGGCCCACCTGGGCTGGAGCGGAAACAGCACGGTCTTCGCCGAACGCACCGCCGACCCGTCCCGCGCCCTGGGGGCCGGGGAACTGCCGGGGACCGGGGAGATCGTCCTGGAGACCGGGCAGAGCCATACCGGTCCGTGGGTCTACTTCGCCTATTCGCCGGCAGGACTGGACGGGGTCGCCTCCCGTTTCCATACCTACCTGCGCTCCCGCCCGGGCCATCCGCGCCGGGCCCGGCCCGTGGTGCTCAACACCTGGGAAGCCGTCTATTTCCGGCATGACCTCGACGAGCTCGTCTCGTTGGCCCATGCGGCAGCCGAGGCCGGGGTGGAACGATTCGTGCTCGACGACGGATGGTTCGGCTCCCGCCGTGACGACACCTCGGGACTGGGGGACTGGCAGGTCTCCGGGCAGGTCTGGCCGGAGGGGCTGGTCCCGTTGATCAGCCGGGTCAACGAGTTGGGCATGGAATTCGGTCTCTGGGTCGAACCCGAAATGGCCAACCCCGATTCGGCACTGGCCACCGACCACCCCGACTGGCTGTGCCGGGCCCGGGGAGACCGGTTGGCCCCGACCTGGCGGAACCAGCACGTCGTGGACCTGACCGTGCCCGAGGCCTACACCCACCTCTTCACCGCCCTGGATGCGGTGTTGACGGATGCCGCGCAGGCCGGGGCACCGATCTCGTTCCTGAAATGGGACCAGAACCGGGATCTGACCGATCTGGCCTCGGCCGGCCGGCCTTCGCAGCACGGGCAGACGCTGGCCGCCTACGCCCTGATGGACCAGCTGAAGGCCGCCCATCCCGGATTGGAAATCGAATCCTGTTCCTCCGGCGGGGCCCGGGTGGACCTCGGGGTGCTCGAACACGCCGACCGGGTCTGGGCCTCGGACTCCAACGACGCCCTGGAACGCCAACACATCCAGGAACTGACCCAACGCGTGCTGGCCCCCGAACTGGTCGGACAGCATATCGGCCCGGCCACGTCCCATACCTCGGGGCGCACCCACGCGTTGGCCTTCCGCGGGATCACCGCCCTCTTCGGCCACTTCGGGCTCGAATGGGATATCCGCGAAGCCCGCGGGGCCGACCGGGCGACCCTGCACCAGCTGGTCGGGTTGTATAAGAAGCACCGCGGACTGCTGCATTCCGGTATCCAGGTCCGGGCCGACCTGGGGGACGCGGCATTCAGCCTCTACGGAACCGTCGCCGCCGACGGCGGCGAAGCACTGTATGCCTTCGCGCTGCTGCGTTCCTCCGAAGGCGCCGGCCCGGGAGTCATCGCCCTGCCGGGCCTGCAGGAGGAGAAGACCTACCGGGTCAGGGCCATCGTGCCCGGTCGCGAACCGGGAACCTTCATCCACCGGGAACCGCCCGCGTGGCTGGAAGACGGCTTCACCGCCACGGGCAGTTATCTGTCCACCGTGGGATTGGCCCTGCCCGCACTGAACCCCGAGCGGGCCATCCTGCTCCATGCCGAAGCACTGGAGGCTTTGTGAGTACCATGAACAGCCCCACCGAAACCGCAGGAGCCGATGCCCTCCGCCAGCCCGTCCGGGCCCGGATGGCCGATGGCCGTGAACTGCTGTATTTCTTCGACCACCCCGGCCAGCATGAGGACTTCGTCCCCCCGGCGGACCTGCGGGAACTGCCGGAGCGGCCCAGCCCCGCCCGGCTACGCCGTGACCCATTGACCGGTGAATGGGTGTCCTTTGCCGCCCACCGGCAGGGCAGGACGCATCTGCCACCGGCCGACGAATGCCCGCTGTGTCCCTCGGGGCCCGAGCGGTCCACCGAAGTCGCCGCCGCACAGTACGACGTCGTCGTGTTCGAGAACCGCTTCCCCTCCTTCGGGCCGGGGCAACAGGAGCAGCAGCGCTCCGAGGCGATGGGGGAGACCTACCCGGCCGAGGGCCGCTGCGAGGTCATTGCCTTCGGCGCCGACCACGGGGATTCCTTCGCCGACCTGGATGTCCCACGGGCCCGGACCGTCGTGGACGCCTGGGCCCAGCGCACCGCGGAGCTCTCCGCCCTGCCCGGCGTCGAGCAGGTCTTCGCCTTCGAGAACCGGGGGGCGCAGATCGGGGTGACCCTGCACCACCCGCATGGGCAGATCTACTCCTACCCCTACGTCACCCCGCGCACCCTGACCCAACTGGACCAGGCCCAACGCCACCGCGAGGAAACCGGACGCAACCTCATGCAGGACGTCCTGGACTTCGAGGTGGCCGCAGGAACCCGGATCGTGGAGAGGACCGAATACTTCACCGTGTTCGTTCCCTTCGCCGCCCGGATGCCCGTGGAGGTCCATGTGGTCCCGAACCGGCACGTCGCCGATCTGGCGGGGCTCACGGCCCGGGAACGCTCCGACCTGGCCGATGTCTACCTGCGCCTGCTCCGCGGCGTCGACGCCCTCTATGCGACTCCGACCCCGTATATCGCCGCCTGGTTCCAGGCCCCCGTCCGGCACCCCGCGGCCGGGGAACTGCGCCTGCACCTGCAATTGACTTCCCCGCGGCGGGCCGAGGAAAAACTCAAATACCTGGCAGGATCGGAAGCCGCGATGGGGGCCTTCATCGCCGACGTCACCCCCGAAACCACCGCCGCACGCCTACGGGCCGCCCTCGCAACGCCGACCGGAGCCAGCGCATGAAGCCCGGGGAGAAGGACGCCGCATCCCTGGAGCAGCTCTCGGCCGGCTTCGCCACCCTCTTCGGTGGCCGGCCCGATGGCATCTGGGCGGCACCGGGCCGGGTGAACCTGATGGGCGAACACACCGACTACAACGAAGGGTTCGTTCTGCCCTTCGCCTTGCGGAACAGTGCCCGGGTCGCGGTGGCCCTACGGCCCTCGGGGCCGGCCCGGTTGCGGGTGGCCTCGCTGCAGGGGGCGGATCCTGCGGGAACCGGCCAGACGGCCCTCGCCGGGGAAATCGCCGAGGTGGACCTGGACCGGCTCGAGCCCGCCGACGTCGTCCCCTGGGCCAGATACCTGGCAGGGGTCATCTGGGCCCTCCAACAGCGCGGGCACCACGTGCCGGGGGTGGATGTCCTGCTGGACTCCGACGTCCCCTCGGGCGCCGGTTTGTCCTCCTCGGCGGCCATCGAATGCGCGGTGGCCCTGGCCCTGGATGAGCTCCTGGACGCCGGCATCGACCGGGAGGAACTGGTGCTGGTCTGCCAACAGGCGGAAAACGACTTCGTCGGGGCCCCCACCGGGATCCTGGACCAGTCCGCGTCCCTGCTGGGCACCGCGGGCCATGCGTTGTTCCTGGACTGCCGTAGCCGTCTCTCCCGGCAGGTGCCGCTGGATCTGGCCGCCGAATCCCTGGTGCTTCTGGTGATCGATACCAAGGTCGTCCACGCGCATGAATCCGGCGGGTACAAGGACCTCGTGGCAGCCTGCGCCCGCGGTGCCGCCGGGCTGGGGGTCCCGGCACTGCGTGATGTGGGTCTCGAGCGGCTTGTCGAGGCCGCGGAGGTCCTGGACGCCGCGACCTTCGCCCGGGTGCGCCATATCGTGACCGAGAACCAGCGGGTCCTGGACACGGTGGCGGCGTTGGAGACCGGGGGCCCGCGCACCATCGGCCCGTTCCTGGATGCCAGCCATGCCTCGATGCGCGATGACTTCGGCATCTCCTGCGTCGAACTCGATGCCGCCGTGGAGGCGGCACAGCAGGCCGGGGCGTTCGGGGCCCGGATGACCGGGGGAGGCTTCGGGGGGTCGGCGATCGCCCTGGTCGACGTCGCCGCGGCGGAGGCCGTGGGGACCGCCGTTCGGGAACGCTTCGCCGCCGAGGGATACCGGCCCCCGGATATCTTCGCCGTCCAGCCCGGGGCCGGGGCCCGGAGGCGGACCACCCAGGCATGAGGAAGGCCCCGGCTTTCGGGGGGGAGAAAGCCGGGGCCGGATTCATCACTCGCACCTGATGAGGTGTTTAAAACACTAGGGGCCGAACCTAGCTGCCCGCTGTGTGTGGGGTGGGGGTTGGCTGCGAACCCCTCGGTTCCGGTCATGGCCGCAGCCCAGGGGGGGGGCTGGGGCGGACATGATGAAGGCCCCAGTCCGGGCAGGACTGGGGCCTTGTGTTTCATCACTCGCACCTGATGAG
Source organism: Arthrobacter sp. AOP36-F1-5 (assembly GCF_058137995.1). Taxonomy (NCBI): domain Bacteria; kingdom Bacillati; phylum Actinomycetota; class Actinomycetes; order Micrococcales; family Micrococcaceae; genus Arthrobacter; species Arthrobacter sp. AOP36-F1-5. Next base: position 3,146,703 of record NZ_CM176892.1, on the reverse strand, counting down.
GTACTTATGACTCTAGGGGCCGAAGCTTTGAGTTGGCTGTACGCCGGGTGGGCATTGCCCCGGGATCGGTGCGGGGCCGCCGGGGCGCTACTCCTCCTCCACGGCCGCGGGCTCGTATTCGTTGACGGCCTCGGGGTCGCGTCCGGTCCAGATCTTCACGATCGCCCAGCCGACGGCGGTCAGCGGGACGGAGAGCACGGCGCCGACGACACCGCTGAGCACGGTGCCCACGGTCAGGGCCAGCAGGATGACCAGTGCGTGCAGGTGCAGGGCCTGGCCCATGACGACCGGTTGCAGGAAGTTGCTCTCGAGCTGGTTGACCAGGATCACCACGCCCAAAACGATCAGGGCCACGACGGGACCGTTCGCGACCAGGGCCACGAGGGTCGCCAGGATCCCGGCGAAGGTGGCCCCGACCAGCGGGATGAAGGCGGTGATGAAGACGATGGCGGCCAGGGGCAGGGCCAGGGGGACCTGCAGGATCCACAAGGCGATGCCGATACCTGCGGCATCGACGAAGGCTACGGTGGCGGTCCCGCGGATGTAGCCACCCAGGGTGTGGATGGTCCGGTAGCCGCTGGCACGCCATTGGGCGTCGTGGCTGCGCGGGATCCAGGACAGGAAGAAGGCCCAGATCTTGTCGCCGTCCTTCAGGAAGAAGAACAGGATGACCAGCAGCAGCAACAGGCCGGTGAAGAAGCTCCCGGCCGCAGACAGGCCCGACAGGGCGCCGGCGCCGAACTGCTTGCTGGTCAGGAAATCGGTGACGACGTGGACACCTTCATCGATCTGCTTCTGGCCGATCTGGATGGGCAGGTCCTTGACCATGTCCTGGAGTTGTCCGAACCCCTGGACGGCCTGGTCGACCAGGCCCGACCATTCGGCGCGGACAGCGAAGACGATCGCCGTCCCGACGCCCCCCAGGATCACGAAGGAGCCCAGAAAGACCGTCCAGGCGGCCAACATCGCGGAGACATGGCGCCGCATCAGCAGCACCAGCGGCCAGAGGGCACTGGTGAGGATCAGGGCGATCAGTAGCGGTAGCACGACGACGCTGACCTGTGCCAGCCCGACAACGGCGACACCGGCCAGGACAAGCACCAGCAGGACCTGGGCGGCCCGGGTCGCGGTGCGGCCCAAGGCGTTGGACCACAGCAATGCCACCCGGTCCGTGGGGGCCACGCGGGGATCCGCGGCTCCCAGCGAATCGATCTGGGCGTGGCGTGCGCCGGGACTGACGGGTAGCGCCGGGGCATTGCTGCGCCTGGAGCGGCGACGGAATAAACGAAGACTCATCGGATGACCTCTGGATTCATGCCACCACTCTAGGCGAGCAACCGGGCGCTGACCTGCTAATCGGCGATGTAGAACAGACGTTTGTTCACGAATTCATCCATTCCCAGCGGGCCCAGTTCGCGGCCGTAGCCCGAACGCTTGACCCCGCCGAACGGTAGATCAGCGTCCTCGCCGATGCCGTTGACGTTGGCCATGCCGACCTGCAACCGCTGGGCGAGCTTGCGGGCCCGCTCCTCGTCGGTGCTGAAGACCGCGCCGCCCAGACCGTATTGGGTGTCGTTGGCCAGGCGGATGGCCTCCTCGTCGGAGGAGACCTTGTAGACGACCGCGACGGGGCCGAAGAGTTCCTCGCGGTAGGCCCGCATGTCCTCGGTGACGCCGGTCAGCACGGCGGGGGAGTAGTAGCAGGACGGGCCGTCATGGAGGGTTCCGCCGGCATGCAGGGTGGCGCCCTGGGCGACGGCGTCCTGCACCTGCTCGTGCACCGCCTCGGCGGCGGCGCGGGAGGACAGCGGGCCGAACGTGCCCGCCTCCTCGGCGGCCGGGTCCCCGGGGACCAGCCCGTGGGCCTGCGCGGTGAGACCCGCCACGAAATCGTCGTAGATGTCCTCCATGACGATCATGCGCTTATTGGAGTTGCAGGCCTGTCCGGTGTTTTCGACCCGGGTGTCCCAGGCCAGTTTGGCGGCGGCCGCCACGTCCGCGGAATCCAACACCACGTAGGGGTCCGAACCCCCGAGTTCAAGTACTGCCTTCTTCAGGTTCTTGCCGGCCAGCTGCCCGATGATCGCCCCGGCCCGCTCGGAACCGGTCAGCGAGACCCCCTGGATGCGCGGGTCGGCGATGACATCGGCAATCTGGTCATGCGTGGCGAACAGGTTCACGTAGGCGCCCGCCGGGACCCCGGCGTCGTCCATGATCTGTTTGATGGCCAAGGCCGAGCGGGGGCAGGTCTCGGCGTGCTTGAGCACGATCGTGTTGCCCAGCATCAGGTTCGGCGCGACGAAGCGGGCGACCTGGTAGTACGGGAAGTTCCACGGCATGATCCCCAGGAGCGGGCCGACCGGCAACCGCTGGACCATGGCGCGGCCCCCGCCGATGGCCTTGATCTCCTGATCGGCGGCCAGGGTGGGGCCTTCGGTGGCGAAGTAGTTGAAGATGTCGGTGCAGAACTCGGCCTCGTCCTTGGACTCCGAGAACGGCTTGCCCATCTCCAGGGTGATCGTGGAGGCGAGCTCATCGGCCCGTTCGGTGAACAGTTCGGCGACGCGCTTGACGATGACGGCCCGGTCGGCGATGGGCAGGGCGCCCCAGGAATCGTAGGCGGCCTGGGCGGCGTCCACGGCCTCGCGGACCTGGGCGTCGGTTGCGGTTTCGAAGGTCTCGACGACCTCACCGGTGGCGGGGTTCTGCACGCGGTAGCCGGACGGGTTGGACTGCTGGGCGGTGGTGGTCACTGCCGGTCTCCTCTTCGTTGAAACTCACGGCGCCCTGGGCGGAGGCCGCACGGATCCATCATGTCCCGGATCCCCGGCTTTGTGAATCGAGTCACTGCATCTGCACATTTTGGCGGCCCTGCTTCAGTGCAAGGGCCCGGGGCCGCGGGGGTGCGGGGCTGGACGCTGGAGGAGCTTCCGGAGCCGGAGAAGCTGCCGCCGCTGCCGCCGGAGCCGGTCCCCGCTCAGGGCGGCGACGGCCGGTGCCGCTGCGGCGAGGTGCCCGCCGAGGCGGGGTCGTTGGGGGAGCGGCTCCTGGGCGCGGTGTCCACCGGCTGCACCTGCCTAGGACTGGGAGAAGCGGCGCCAGATGTCCACGCTGTCGGCTCCGCTGGTGATTCCATCGATCAGTTCCAGTTCCTCCGGGGTGAAGGAGGTGTTTTCCACGGCCGAAAGGTTCTCGTCAAGCTGCCGGGTCGAGGAGGCCCCGATGAGCACGGAGGTCACCCCGCCCTCGCGCAGCAGCCAGGCGATGGCCATCTGGGGCAGGGTCTGGCCTCGTTGCTCGGCCAGCCGGGCCAGTTCGCGGACCGTGGACAGGTTCTCCTCGGTGAGTCCGGCCAGCGAGGACCTGCCTCCGGCGGGGACCGCGTTCTTGTCGTCCAGGTATTTCCCGGTCAGCAGGCCCTGGGCCAAGGGGGTGAAGGCGATCGAGCCCATGCCCAGTTCCTCCAGGGTGTCCAGCAACCCGTCCTCGACCCAGCGGTTGAGCATCGAGTAAGAGGGCTGGTGGATGACCAGCGGGGTGCCGAGTTCACGGGCCGCGGCCTTCGCGGCGGCGGTCCGCTCCGGTGAGTAGGAGGAGATGCCGACGTAGAGGGCCTTGCCCTGGCGGACCAGCTGGTCCAGTGCGCCGATGGTTTCCTCGATGGGCGTGTTCGGATCGGGTCGGTGCGAGTAGAAGATGTCGACGTAATCCAGGCCCAGACGCTGCAGGGATTCATCGGCGGAGGCCCGGAGGTACTTGGCCGAGGCCCAGTTCCCGTACGGGCCCGGCCACATGTCGTAACCGGCCTTCGAGGAGATGATCATCTCGTTGCGGTAGGGGCGGAAATCGGTACGCATCATGCGTCCGAAGTTCTCTTCGGCGGAACCGGCGGGCGGGCCGTAGTTGTTCGCCAGGTCGAAATGGGTGATCCCGTGGTCGAAGGCGTGGCGCAGGATCTCCCGCTGGGTGCCGAAGGTCCTGTTGTCCCCGAAGTTCCACCACAGGCCCAGGCTCAACGGGGGCAGCAGCAGGCCGGAGTTGCCGACCCTGCGGTACTGGAGGTCGTCGTAGCGCTCGAGGGCGGCGACGTAGGGATCGTGGGTTTCCGGGGTGCGGGGGGTGTGGACGTCATCAGCCATGGGGTGCTCCTGGGGACGGGAAGACAAGGTCAGCCCCATGCTACGCGGTGCCCGGGGAACTACCCCTCAGTGATCGATACCAGGCGGTGTCCCTTAGCCGGCGAAGGGCAGCGCCCCCGCGAGGACCCCGACCATGAAGGCAGGCAGGGGAACCCATGACCACCAGTTGGTGGGAAAGCCGGGGTGTGGGGTGTCGGCAGCAGGGCGTGGTGGTGGCGCCAGGAACAGGCAGATCAGACCGAAGATCACCAACAAGACGGTCGTCACCGCCGCGCCGGCCAGCGTGTTTCCGAGGAAGACTCCTTCGGGTAGCGCCTCGGTGGCAGCCGCTTCGCGGAAGGCCTCGAGGACGGAAGTGGTACGTGAGGTGCTTGGCAGCCAGCAGATGACAAAGAAGGCGATTGAAACCACCGCAGCGGCAATGGTCGCGAACCGTGCCCCGGGACCGACGACCTTGCGTGCATCGGGGCGCATGAGTCGAAGCCACCCGAGGTAGGCGAGGATTGGAACGACGGTGAAAAGGAGTATTCCCGCGCCGAAGCGGATCAGCTGGATGATGGACAGGGTGCCTGTTTCGGCCGTTTCCGCCCCGGTGACGTCCCCGGCGATGGCCAGGACGGGAGCCCGGAACGCCGCGAACCACAACAGTGCCACTGCGGAGCCCACCAACGCGGCGATGAGCCGGTTGCGGACCAGGGAAAGATAGGGGTTTCTCATGGCCATGTCGTGGTGATCGTTCCTCGGGCTGGGCGAAGGCTGCGTCATCAGTCTAAGCGGCCCTGCCCGGGGCCACCACCTCCCTGTCGTCGCGGGGAGCTCCCTCAGCCGGGGGCATCTGGTGGGGCCCGCCGGGGTGGGAACCAGCGCGGACGCGATTGAGCGGCAGACGTTAAAAGAGTGAAGCACCGGCCATAGCGGACAAGGAGGCGACAAACCGCTATAACCGGTGCTTCTGATCACTCGCACCTTTGAGAAGGTTCCTTCAGCTTAACCAGCGAAACTTGGAACCACCTGTGCGCCCCGTGTCAGCTCGGTGGGAGTGTCGCCACTCAGTAGTTCGACGGCGGATCGGAGGCTGGGAAGGACTCCTCCTCCCACTCGTCGACGCGCGCGTCGTCGTGATCGTGTTGTGCCCGACGGGCCTTCTTCGCGGCTTCCTCGGCGCTCTCGGGCTTGGCGTCCGGACCGCCCGTGGACAGTCCCTCGGTGTTCTCGCTCATGGCATCCTCCCTCGTTGACGGGGCCTATGCCATCAGTCTGGTCCTGAAACCACGAGGTGTCGAGGTCAGCGCCCGGGCCGGGGCTTAACGAGATGAACACCGACTGGATCGATAGTTGGGGGGAATCATCGATGGTCCAGCCGGTGCTCTCATCACTCGCACCTTCAAGAGGTACTTAAAAACAATAAGGTCCAAAGCTTGGTGTTCGCTGGAAAATGCCGAAGAGCCCCGTGTGAATCACGGGTGGCCGGCCCGGCGGGGCCGCCCGATAGCCTGTGGGGATGGCTGAGACGCAGAATCCCCGGGACGGAAGCACCATCTCCTACGACATTTCAGGGCAGGGCCCCGCCATCGTCCTGTTGCACGGTTCGGCGCTATCGCGGGCGATCTGGCGCGGGCTGGGCTACGTCAAGGGCCTCGAGGGGTTCACCGTGGTGCGGATCGACCTCCGCGGACACGGCCGCAGTTCCAAACCCCACCGCCCGCAGGACTACGCCATGGATCTGCTGGTCGGGGACGTGGTGGCCGTGCTCGACGCCGAACAGCTGGCCAGTGCGGTGATCATGGGGTATTCCTTCGGGGCGCGCGTCGCTTTTTCGCTGGCCGCCGCAGCCCCGGGCCGGGTGGAGAAGCTCGTGAGCCTCGGGGGGACGTTCAAGGCGCAGGGCGGCCAGATCGCCGAGGTGTTCTTCGAAGGCTATCTCCAGGCCCTGCGCACCGGCGGCATGCAGGCCTTCGTCGACGGGCAGCAGCTGGATCCGCAGACCCGGTTCGCCTTCATGAACAACGACGCCCGGGCCCTGCACGCCTACTTCGAACGCACCGAAATCGAAGCGGGGATCGAGGAATCGGTGGTCGCCTCGCTCGAGCTGCCGGCCCTGTTGTTCGCCGGTACCCGGGACCGCCGGCGCTACCTCGACTCCCGGGCCGCGGCGGAATTGATGCCGGCGGCCCGGTTCGTCCCCTTGGAGGGCAGGACCCACGGCTCGACGCTGGCTGCCGTCGACGAGGTCCTGGCCCAGCTGCTCCCGTTCCTGCAGGGTGAAGCTACTTATTGAAGGCCGAGAGCCCGGTGATCGAGCGGCCGATGATCAGCGCCTGGACGGTTTCGGTGCCCTCGTAGGTGTGGATGGCCTCGATGTCGGCGAAGTGGCGGGCCACCCTGTTCTTCAGCAGGATGCCGTTGCCGCCGAGCAGATCGCGGGCGTTGGAGGCGATCTGGCGGGCGGTGCGCGTACAGGTGTACTTCGCCAGGGAGGCCTGCGGGCCGGTGAGCTCTCCGCGCTCCTCACGGCGGGTCATCTGCATGACCATCAGCTGCATGGTCGCCAGTTCCGAGTGCATGCGGGCCAGGCGTTCCTGCACGACCTGGGCGGCGGCCAGCGGGCGGCCGAACTGGGTGCGCTGGGTCGCGTACTGCACGGCTGATTCGTAGCAGGCCATGGCATGTCCGACGGCGGACCAGGCGACTCCCAGCCGGGTGGCGAAGAGGACCTTGGCGGTGTCCTTGAAGGAGTTGGCGCCGGGCATGACATGGGTGTCGGGGACGAACACGTTCTCCAGGCGGATATGGGCCTGCCAGATGGCGCGCAGGCTCAGCTTCCCTTCGATGGTGGTCCCGGTGTAGCCCTCCCACTCCTGCTGGACGATGAAACCGCGGACGTTGCCCTCATCGTCGCGGGCCCAGACGACCGTGATGCCGCCGGTGGAGCCGTTGCCGATCCACTTCTTCTCACCGTTGAGGACGTAGCCGCCGTCCACGCGGGTGGCCCGGGTCTCCAGGGAGACCGAATCGGAGCCGTGCGTGGGTTCGGTCAGGGCGAAGGCACCCAGGACCTCGGCCCGGGCCAGCTTCGGAACCCAGTGGGCGATCTGTTCCTCGGAGCCGCAGAAGGCGACCGAGCGCAGCGCCAGGCCCGACTGGACCGCCCCGATGGTGGCGACCGACCCGTCGGCGCGGGAGAGTTCCATGTTCACCAGTCCGGCGCCCAGCGTGCTCATGGCCGGGTGGCCGTCGACGTCGATGCCGTCGCGCAGCAGATCCAGTTCGCCCAGTCGGGTGGCCAGATGGAACGGGAAGTCGGCACGGTCCCAGTAGTCGTCGATCTCTGGACGGACTTCGTCCAGGCCGAAGCGCCGGGCCCGGTCCCAGTAGGCGCGGTCGTCCGCCGGGATGTCCTCGGCGCCGAAGAGGCCGGTGGGGTCGACGTCGACCTCGCCCCAGAGCTCATAGTCGGGCTCGACGACACCGAGCGGGAATTCGGCGATCGGGGTGTCGTGTCCGGGGTGGGGGGAGGTGGTTTCTGAGGTGCTCACGGGTGTCCTTCGGCGTTGCGTGGCCGGCACTGGGAGGTGGCGCCGGTCACGGGGGATCGATCCGTACCAGCATCCATGAAACCGAGGTTCAGGTCAAGACACTCAGTGTCAGGCGGTGGGTGGGGTCCGCCCGGGCTGTTGATCCAGCGCCCGGCGGACGGCGTCGACGATCTGCTCGGGGTCGGTGCCGCTGTTCGACACCGTGACGACGACCTCCGGCCGGGTCGGGGGCGCCCCCGCTGGGGGGGTCTGTTCCTGCAGCCGGGGCAGATGCAGGGCAGCCAGTTGGGCCAGTTCGTCCACGAGTCCGGACCGCAGGCCGGCATCGCAGGTGTTCAGCCAGCTGCGCAGGAACGCGTTGTGCACCGCGACCACCGAGGCCGCATAGGAGGTGATCGCCAGGTTGACGTCGTCCAGGCCCGGGTCCACGTCCAGGGCGGCGCGCAGGCCGCGACGGAAGGCCCGTTCATAGCGATGGGTGCTGACCAGTTCCCGGTCGCGCAGGGCGGGAACCTCCTGCAGCAGTTCGAAGCGCAGCAGCGAGGCCCGGGGCCGGCCGGTGTGGTGATCGAATACGAAGAGGGCGGCGGCGGCCAGCCGGTCGGCCAGCCGGCGTCCGGGGGCCGCCAATTCGCGATGGACCCCGTCGATGACGGTGTCCATGTCCGCGAAGACCATGTCCTCCTTGGAGAGGTAACGGCGGAAGAAGGTACTGCGGCTGATCCCCAGCACCGCCGCCAGCTGGTCCACGCTGGTGGCATCGAACCCGCGTTCGACCAGCAGTCGCAGGGCTTCCTCGGGAACGGTGGCTGTGTGGTCCATGCCGGTGAATCTAGCACGGCCGGCGTTCACCGCCGGCTGGCCTTCCGCCCCGCCGGGGGCTGGAAGAACAAGCAGACCAGTGCCGCGAAGATCGCCACCAGTCCGGGCAGCAGCAGGGACTGGCCCAGGGCCGTGGAGAACGCGCCGTGCAGGAAATCCGGGACCGCCTGGCCCATGGTGGCCGCCGCTCCGGCCGGGGTGGCGGAGGAGCCGTCGCCGGCGCGGTCCGTGCCGGCCAGCACGGCGCTGGACTCGGCACTGATGCGGGCCTCCATGAGGAAGGCGATCAGGGCCGACCCCAGGACGGAGCCGACCTGGCGGGTCGTGTTGTAGACCCCGGAACCTGCCCCGGCGGTGGCCTGGCCCAGATCGCGGGTGGCCGTCAACGAGACCGAGGGCCAGATGCCGGCACTGCCGATGCCCATGACCACCGGGGGCAGCAACAACACCCAGAACGGGATGTCGGGGCTGAGGATCAGCCCGTAGACCACGATCCCCCCGCCGAAGAGCAGGAACCCCGGAACGGCCAACAACTTGGGGTCGATCCGGTTGGTCAGCTTGCCGGCGAAGGGGGCCAGCACCCCCGAGACGATCGCCATCGGGGCGATCATCAACGCCGAAAGCGTCGGGCTCAGGCCGCGGACGGATTGCAGGTAGAGGATGATCGGGAAGTTCAGCGCAATGATGGCCAGGCCCATGGCCGTGATCGCGACATTGGCCAGCGAGAAGTTCACGTTGCGGAACAGGCCCAACGGCACCAGGGGTTCGCGCCGGTTGAAGCGCTGCCACACGATGAATCCGGCCAGCACCACCAGCCCCGCGATGATCAGGCCCCATACGGTGATGGGACCGATGATCGTTCCCCAGTCGTAGGTGTTGGCCTCCTGGATCCCGAAGACGATTAGGAACATGGCGATCGCCGAGAGCGCGACGCCGAACAGATCGAAGTTGCGGCTGTGCCGGGGCAGCTGGGGGACCTTGAGCCAGACCCGCCAGATGGCCAGGGCCCCGACGGGGACGTTGACGAAGAAGATCCATTCCCAGCTCAACGTGTCCACCAGCACGCCGCCGAGGATGGGCCCGGCGAGGGTCGCGACCCCGGCCACGGCGCCCCAGACGCCCATCGGTGCACCGCGGCGTTCGGCCGGGAACATGCGGGTGATGAACGTCATCGTCTGCGGGGTCAGCAGGGCCGCGCCCAACCCCTGGGCCACCCGGGCGGCGATCAGCATGCCGATGCTCGGCGACAGGCCGCACCACAGCGAGGAGAGGGTGAACAGGGCCAGACCGATCAGGTACAGGTTCTTCGGGCCGAAGCGGTCGCCCAGCCGCCCGGCCACGAGCAGCGGGACCGCGAAGGCCAGCAGGTAGGAGCTGTTGACCCAGATGACGCCGTTGATGCCGGTGTCCAGGCCGCGCATGATCGCCGGCATGGCGGTGGCGACGATGGTGGAGTCCACCAGGATCATGAAGAAGCCGATGACCAGCGCCCAGAGCGCGGACCAGGCGGCGCGGTCGTCGGGGGCGGTCGGGGCAGGTCTTTGGGGGTTGGTCACCGGTAGAGGATACTCCGGTGCCCGGGCCCGTGTCGGCTCAGTCCCAGCACACCGTTCCCTCGATGCAGGTGACCACGTCCCCCGAGACGCGGATGCCGCCGTCGTGCTCCGAAAGCCCGACGTGTCCGGCCCGTCCCAGCCGGGTCCCCTGGCGCACCGTGTAGGAGGGGGCGACGAGTCCTGCCGGGATCATCCACTGGGCGATGCCCGCATTCAGGCTTCCGGTCACCGGGTCCTCGGGCATCCCCTCGCCCGGGCAGAAGGCCCTGACCTCGAAGTCGGCAGGGATGGGCCGCACCGCGGTTTCGAAGGCGGCGGAGTCATCGGCCGGTAGGAGCGGTTCGAGTTCGGCGCGGGTGCCCTTCGGGCGTTCCCCGTCCCTCCGCGCAGCGGGCACCGCCTCAACGGCAGGGACCAGATGCGGGCCGATGATCCCGATCTCCAGGCCCTCCAGTGCCACGAAATCCGGTTCCACGGCCAATACCGCCTCGGCGTCGTGGAGCATCAGCACCGCCCATTGCGGGCCGTTGGCCACCCATTGGTGGGCCACGACGTCTGCGGCGCGCAGCCCCAATCCGGCCAGTGCCCACTCCAGGACATCGTCTTCCAGGGGGCCGGTACGGCGCAGTGGAGGGGACAGGAAGGCCAACTGGTGCCGGCCCTGCCCGTCACGGTCCCCGGTATGGACCTCGATGAGTCCGGCGGCACATTCCTGGATGACCACCCCGGGGCGGCGGGGGCGGCCGCCGGCCTCGAGCCAGGCGTGGGCGGTACCCAGCGTGGGGTGCCCGGCGAAGGGCAGTTCCGTCGTGGTGGTGAAGATCCTCACGCGGTAGTCGGCGCTCGGGTCGGTCGGGGGCAGGACGAACGTGGTTTCGGCGAGATTGGTCCAGTTCGCGAAACGCAGCATGGCCTCCTCATCCAGGCCGTCGGCATCGAGCACGACGGCCAGGGCATTGCCCAGATAGGGGGTGGAAGTGAAGACGTCGACTTGGCGGAACTGGCGTTGGGGCATTGCGCCATGGTGGCACACCGAAGCCGGCGGAGAAGGCCCCCGCCGGCTTCGTGACGTACGGTTGCGGGCATCGAAAACATCACCACCGGTGGGCGACGTCGATGACCAGCCGTGAACCGGTGCCGGGCCCGTCCAGGACGAAGGTGCGGAAGGGCAGGCGGGCGCGGACGCCGAGTCCGAAGGAACTCCGGCCTTCAAAGCTGCCCAGATAGGCCACCTGGCCGAACGTGCGGTAGCCGGTCACGTCGGCTGCCTTCGTGCGGTGGGCGGGGGCGTAGGAGGTGCTGGCAGGTGAGGCCACGAGGATCTGCAGATCGGCGGCGCCGGTCAGCGGCACGCGCCGGCCCTGGCCTTCGGTGCGGACGGCGTTCACGTATTTGACGTCGTATCCCTTGACCTTGCCCTTCAGATCGACGACGAGCCGGTCGAAGCAGGCATGCTCCCCGGTGCGTACCCCGGTGACCCGGGCCGAGGAGGAAGACCCGTGGGAGTCGGCGAGCGAACCCCAGGTGATGCCGCAATACGGTGCGGTGGTGGCTGCTGCGGCAGGAAGTGCGGGGGCCAACCCCAGGCCCGCGACCAACAGTGCCCCGGCCAGGCCGACTTTGATGGCCTTCATGATGGTGTTCCTTCCCAGGAATGTTGCGGTGGATGATGCCTCCATGATGCGCCCGGGACGAGACCGGGGGAAGTGGTTATTCACTTTGGTGCACCAATGTGATGCGGGAGTGGAAAAGGAAGGGAATCAGCACCGTTAAGGCGTCAAAACGGCGGCATTTCGGGTCCGTGGAACGGGCTGGATCCGCGCAGCGGACAGCCGGATCACGATCAGGGATCCCGGGGGGCGGCCCTCCCGGGCCGGCCCCCCGCGCCGGGCCCGGCATCAGACCCTGGTAGGAGGGGGCCGTCGAAGGTTCATCTCAGCGGTTGATCCGCCGGACCCCGGTGGGCCCGGAGACTGGATCCATGCCTGAAAACACACCGACCCCCGAGGACGAGGCGCTCCGATCCGCCCCCGGCGTCCTCTCCGCCATCAACCTGAAGAAGGCCTTCGGCGCCACCGACGCATTGGGTGGCCTGGACCTGGAGCTGCGGCGGGGGGAGTCCGTGGCCATCATGGGGCCCTCCGGCTCCGGGAAATCGACGCTGCTCCACACCCTGGCCGGCATTGAGGCCCCCGATATCGGCTCCGTGCACTTCCGTGATCCGGCAGGGGCCTCCGGCGCCGTGGACATCACCGCGCTGGGTGAAGGGGCCCGCTCCCGGTTGCGTCGGCAGAGCTTCGGGTTCGTCTTCCAATCGGGATTGCTCATCCCCGAACTCACCGCCGTCGAGAACGTCGCGATGGCCCTGATGATCACCGGCATCCCCCGGTCGACCGCGGTGCCCCATGCCGCCGAATGGCTTCAGGCACTGGGGCTGGCGGGCCTGGAGGAACGTCGGATCGGCCAGCTCTCCGGGGGACAGGCCCAACGGGTGGCCATCGCCCGGTCCCAGATCACCGGGGCCACGGTCACCTTCGCCGACGAGCCGACCGGCGCCCTGGACTCCGCCACCTCCTCAGAGGTCCTCGAGATCCTGCTCCAGGCCACCATCGGCCGCGGGAACACCCTGGTCATGGTCACCCACGACCAGGAGGTGGCCTCGCGCTGCCACCGCATCATCCACCTGCTCGACGGCAGGATCCGGCACGACGCCGATGCCTCCGCGGCCCGTCCGGGGGCCCGGGCATGAAGGCCTTCTCCCTGGCGTGGTTGCTGGGCCGGCCGGTCCGCGGACGGTTGGGACCCCAGCTGCTCACCGCCTCCGCCTACGCCCTGACCGCGGCCCTGCTGATGCTCGTGGCGGCCGGGGGATGGTCCTTCACCGCCGTGCAGGACGAACTCAGTGGGCTTTATCTGGTGCTGGCCGGTCTCGCCGTCGCCTTGTTGGTGGTGCCGTTGGCGGTCCTGGGTGCTGCGGCGGCGCGCCTATCGGCCCGCTCCCACGACCAGCGGCTGGCCACCGTCCGCCTCCTGGGCGGCACCCCCGCGCTCGCCGCCGCGGTCACGGTCATCGAATCCGCTGCCGTCGCGCTCGCCGGGGTCCTGATCGGGGTGGTGTTGTACCTGCTCGGGGCCCCGCTGGTGGGGCTGCTGCATTTCCGGGGGCAGGCGATCGGCGCGGCGATGTTCATGCCGGTCGGTACCATCGCCCTGCTGGCGCTGGCCGTCGTCGCCGTGGGGGTGGTCTCCGCGGTGGTCGGGTTGCGCCGGTTGAATGTCTCCCCGCTGGGTGTGCGGACCCGCGCGGCAGCACCGGGCGCACGGTGGATCCGGGCGCTGATCGCCGGAGTCGTCATCGTCACGGCGTTCACGGCCCTGCAGTTCCTCTCGGCATTCCGGGATTTCGCGCTCATGATCGCGGTGCTGATCGGGGCCTTCGCCGCCGTGCTGGCGGTGCTGAACATCGTGGGCCCCTGGGCGGTGCGGCTGCTGGCCGGACATTCGCTCACACGGGCACAAACCCCCGAACGACTGCTGGCCGCGCGCATGATCCTCGAATCCCCGGCGGCGGCGTGGCGGCAGGTCTCGGCCGTGGCCATGACCAGTTTCGTGGCCGTGCTGGGTGGGTCCGGGGCCGCGTTGATGAAGGCCTCGGTCACCGAGGAGTCCGCGGCCGGGGACCGGGCCCTGGCCCAGGACATCTTGACGGGGGTGGTGGTGACGGTCCTGGTCTCCTTCATCGGCGTCTGCTGCTCGGCGGTGATCAACCAGTGCGCCCAGACGCTGGACCGCCGGGAGCTCTATGTGAACCTGGGCCGGCTGGGAATGGATGCCGCCACGATGGACCGGGCCCGGGTCCGTGCGGTGATGGGGCCGTTGCTGTGGGTGTGCCTGGGGTCGGCCCTGATCGCAGGGATCCTGCTGCTGCCCCTGGTCGGCGTCGCCCTGGTCCTGTCCCCGCTGACGATCCTCGTCGTGGTGGGGACCCTGGCCGCCGGGGTGGTGGCGGTCCGGGCCTCCGTGGCATTGGCCGGCGCACGACTGGTTTTACACAGTTCCTGAACGGGCCCGCGTATTACCCGGAAACACGGAGCCCGGCAACCCGGAAAAGGTGACGAGAATAACATCAGGCTCAATGTGCGTTATCTACTCAGGGTGGGGTAAGTTGGACCGAAGTCCCATTCAACGGCCCGCACGGGCCGCCTCATACGAAAGGAACATATGTCCTCCCTGAAACTGCGCCTGGGAGCGCTACTGGGCGCTTCGGCCCTCGCTCTGACCGCCTGCGGCGGATCCTCCGACGCCCCATCGACGGCTTCCGACGCCAGCACCGTGAGCGTTGAAGACAACAACGGAACGCAGACGGTGCCTAATCCGCCGTCCTCGGTGGTCGCCACCGACAACCGGACGTTCGAGACCCTCTCGGACTGGGGCGTGGAACTGACCGCCGGGGCCGTGGCCCTGATGCCGGAAACCATCGACTACACGAAGGATGACTCCATCGTGGATCTGGGCAACCACCGCGAACCGGATCTGGAAGCCGTCGTGGCCGCGGAACCCGATCTGATCGTCAATGGCCAGCGCTTCGCCCAGTACCACGAGGACTTCGCCTCGCTCGTCCCCGATGCCACCATCCTCGAACTGGACCCCCGCGAGGACGAACCCTTCGACGCCGAGCTCAAACGCCAGACCGAGGTGCTCGGCGAGGTCTTCGGCAAGCAGGACGAGGCACAAAAGATCAACGACGACTTCGACGCCGCCATCGAGCGGGCAAAGGCCGCCTACGACGACAGCGACGAGGTCATGGCGGTCATCACCTCGGGCGGGGACATCGGCTACTCGGCGCCCTCCAACGGACGCACCCTCGGGCCGGTCTTCGACATGCTGGACCTGACCCCGGCACTGGAAGTCGACGACGCCAGCGACGACCACCAGGGGGACGACATCTCCGTGGAGGCGATCGCCGACTCCAATCCGGATTGGATCCTGGCCATGGACCGCGATGCGGCGATCGCCGCCGACGATGCCGACTACCAGCCGGCCAACGAACTGCTGACCTCTTCGGACGCACTGGGCAACGTCACCGCGGTCAAGGATGGCAACGTCATCTACATGCCGGCCGACACCTACACCAACGAGGGGATCCAGACCTATACCGAGTTCCTCAACACCTTCGCCGACGCCCTCGAGGGCTAGCCGCGGCGCGCACCCATGACCACCAGCACCACCGGACGCGGCGTCGGCCGGAAAGGCCGGCTCTTCGAGCCTTCCCTTCTGGTCGGCGTCGCCGTCGTCGTCGCCCTGCTCGGGTTCTCCCTGCTGACCGGGGTCTATGACATCTTCGGGGCCGAGGATGGGGGGAGGATGTTCGCCATCACGCGCATCCCGCGCACCATGGCCCTGGTGCTCTCCGGGGCCGCGATGGCGATGTCGGGGCTGGTGATGCAGCTGCTGACCCAGAACAGGTTCGTCGAGCCCACGACCACCGGGACCACCGAATGGGCGGGACTGGGCCTGCTGACGGTGATGATCCTCGCTCCCGGAGCAGGCATCATGGCCAAGATGATCGGGGCCATCGTGGCCGCCTTCATCGGAACGATGGTGTTCTTCCTCTTCCTGCGCAGGGTTTCGCTCAAGGCCTCCTTGACGGTGCCCATCGTGGGGATCATGCTCGGCGCCGTCGTCGGAGCCATATCCACGTTCATCGCGTTGCAGACCGACATGCTCCAGAGCCTGGGCATCTGGTTCGCCGGCAGCTTCACCTCGGTGCTGCGCGGACAATACGAGGTGCTGTGGATCGTGGCCCTGGTCGGGGCCGCCGTCTTCTGGGTGGCCGACCGCTTCACGGTGGCTGGGCTCGGCGAAGAGGTCGCCACCAACGTCGGGCTGGACTACAACCGGATCATCCTGCTGGGCACCGGACTGATCGCCGTGGCCACCGGCATCGTGACCGTCGTGGTCGGAAACCTGCCGTTCCTCGGGCTCATCGTGCCCAATATCGTCTCCATGTTCCGCGGGGACGACCTGCGCGGGAACCTGCCGTGGGTCTGCCTGCTGGGCATCGGCATCGTCACCGTCTGCGATCTGATCGGACGCACGATCATCATGCCCTTCGAAGTTCCCGTGTCGTTGATCCTGGGGATCGTGGGGGCAGTGGTCTTCATCGGCCTCCTGTTGAGGCAGCGTCGACATGGCTGATACCGCTTCCCCTCCACGGCTGGCTGCCTCCCCCCGGCGCCGGGGCCCCGAGGGGCCCCCGCGCAACTCCTCCGCCTTTCCCACCCGACGGGCGCGCCGGCGGTACCTGATCGTGGTCACCGTGCTGTCCCTCCTGGCCGTGGGCTTCGGCGGCGGACTGCTGATCTGGGACAACCCCATGCCCGCGGGTTCGTCTGGTTATTGGCGGATCGCCGAACTGCGCGGCACGAGCGTGGTGGTCATGCTCGTCGTCGCCTGCTGCCAGGCCATGGCGACCGTCAGTTTCCAGACCGTGACGAACAACCGCATCATCACCCCGTCGATCATGGGTTTCGAATCGCTGTATGTGGCGGTCCAGACCGCTGCGGTGTTCTTCCTGGGGGCCGCCGGGGTGACCGCGGTCCAGGGGCTGCCGCAATTCGTGCTGCAGGTGGTGGTCATGGTGGGGCTCTCGCTGGCGCTCTACGGCTGGCTTCTCTCGGGGAAATACGCGAACATCCAGGTCATGCTGCTGATCGGCATCATCATCGGCGGCGGACTGGCGTCGGTGTCCACGTTCATGCAGCGTCTGCTCTCGCCGAGCGAATTCGATGTCCTCACCGCCCGGCTGTTCGGGTCGATCTCCAACGCCGACGCCGGGTACCTTCCGGTGGCGATCCCGCTGTGCCTGGTCGCCGGGGTGCTGTTGTGGGCGAACTCGCGGAACCTGGACGTCGTCGCCCTGGGCCGGGACACCACGATGAACCTGGGGCTGGACCACCGGCGCATGGTCATGCGGACCCTGTTCCTGGTCTCCCTGCTGATGGCCACCTCCACCGCCCTGGTGGGCCCGATGACGTTCCTGGGTTTCCTCGTGGCCACCCTGGCGTACCAGATCGCCGATACGCACGACCACCGCCTGGTCTTCCCGGTGGCCGCGCTCATCGGGTTCGTGACCTTGTCCGGGGCCTACTTCATCATGAAGAACCTCTTCTACGCCGAGGGGGTCGTCTCGATCATCATCGAAGTCATCGGCGGCTCGCTCTTCCTGTATTTCATCCTGCGAAAGGGTCGGCTGTGATCACGCTGAACGACGTCCGCAAGAGCTATGGCAACGGCACCGAGATCGGGCCGGTCAGCTTCGAGATCCCCGTCGGGGGCATCACCGCCCTGGTCGGCCCCAACGGTGCCGGCAAATCGACGCTGTTGACGATGATCGGGCGCCTGCTCGGCCTGGATGCGGGGGCCATCGAAATCGCCGGCTACGACGTTTCCACCTCGGCCTCGAAGGACCTGGCCCGGATCGTATCGATCCTGCGGCAGGAGAACCATTTCACTACCCGGTTGACCGTGCGCCAACTGGTCGGCTTCGGCAGGTTCCCGCATTCGCGGGGCCGGCTGACGGTGGTCGATGAGCAGGTCGTCTCCCAGGCCATCGACTTCCTGAATCTGCGCGAACTGGAGGGCCGCTACCTCGACCAGCTCTCCGGCGGCCAGCGGCAGCGCGCCTACGTGGCGATGGTGCTGGCCCAGGACACCGAATACGTCCTGCTCGACGAACCGCTGAACAACCTGGACATGCGGCATTCGGTGCAGATGATGCAACATCTGCACCGTGCCGCCCGGGAACTGGGCAGGACCATCGTGGTGGTCATCCACGACATCAACTTCGCCGGACACTATGCCGACCACATCTGCGCCGTGAAGGACGGGCAGGTCGTCGACTTCGGGCCCCCGGAGCAGATCATGACCAACGCCGTGCTCAGCAGGGTCTTCGACACCCCCGTGGAAGTCATCGAGGGGCCCCGCGGCCCGCTGGCCGTCTACTACTGACCGGTAGAGTTTCTCCCGCACTTGCGTAAACAAGGGCCCCGGCCCGGCATCGCGATGATGCCGCGGCAGGCTCAGCGGTGGACGGATCTTTGACAATCACAATATTTGTGAACTGTAAACACTACATTTGAATATCTAATTATCAGTTTTCAAACAAGACTTTCAAATATGGTCAACTCGTGCTTATCATCCGTAGCGTGCCCCGGATCGGCTCAAGGTCGAGCTGCCGGGCACACCACAGAAAAACGAAGCAAGGAGTGCAACATGGGTAAGAAACCCATCAGATTGACCCGCGCAGTGGTCTTGTCCACGGCAGCGTTCGTAGGATCCTGTTCGCTGATCGGCGGGCTGACCGGCCTGCCGGCCACCGCCGCGACACCGACGTCCGGGCCGACGGTCTCGAACACCGTCGCGGTCGCCGCCGACGCGAACACCGCCCAGGCCGCGACCGGCGCCCTGGAATCCGGGACGAGCTACGACCAGTTCATCGTCTCCTATAAGGACTCGGCGAGTTCCGCGACGAAGCAGGCCCGCGTGAACTCCATGGGCCCCGCCGCCAAGGAAGCCGGCGTCTCAGTGAAGGAACTGCGCCCCACCGCCACCGGCGGCCACGTGTTGCAGACGAACGAGAAACTCTCCACCGCCGAGGCGAAGCAGTTCATGCTCGACGCGGCCAAGACCGGGACCATCGACTCCATTGAACCGGATGCCATGATGACGATCGCGGCGACCCCCAACGACACCCACTACGGGCAACAGTGGGACTTCCACGGGTCCAACGGCATGCGCACGCCATCCGCGTGGAACTACTCCACCGGCAGCGGGGCCGTGGTCGCGGTCCTGGATACCGGCATCACCAGCCACTCCGACCTGAACGCGAACATCCTGCCCGGCTACGATTTCGTCTCCAATGCCTCCGCGGCCCGCGACGGAAACGGCCGCGACTCCAACCCCGCCGACGAGGGCGACTGGGTCAACCCCGGTGAATGTGGTTCGGCCAACGGCAGCAACTCCTCCTGGCACGGCACGCACGTCGCCGGCACCGTCGCCGCGGTGACGAACAACGGCAAGGGAGTCGCCGGGGTCGCCCCCACCTCCAAGATCGTCCCGGTGCGGGTGCTGGCCAAATGCGGTGGCTCGCTCTCGGATATCTCCGACGCGATCGTCTGGGCCTCGGGTGGGAACGTCTCGGGCATTCCGTCCAACCCCAACCCGGCTGATGTGATCAACATGTCCCTCGGTGGTGGCGGAGCCTGCGGCTACACCTACCAGAACGCCATCAACTCGGCCGTTTCCCGGGGGACGTCCGTCGTGGTGGCCGCCGGCAATGAATCGCAGAATGCCGCCAACTCCCGGCCGGCGAACTGCAACAACGTGATCACCGTCGCGGCCAGCAACAAGTCCGGCTCGCGGGCCTTCTACTCCAACTACGGTTCGTCCGTGGACGTCACCGCCCCCGGTGGCGACACCTCAAGCCGTGGTGGGGGAATCCTGTCCACGATCAACTCCGGACGGACGACCCCGCGCGGTGAAGCCTACGCCGAGTTCCAGGGCACCTCGATGGCTGCCCCGCATGTTGCCGGTGTGGTGGCGCTGATGCGCGCCAACAGTCCCAACATGAGCCCGTCATCCGTGGAATCCTCGCTCAAGGCGGGGACGCGCGCCATGCCCGGCGGCTGCTCGGGTGGCTGTGGGGCCGGCCTGGTCGATGCAGGGCAGACCCTGTATTCGCTCGGGTACTAATCCACGGTAGGACCTGCAATCCGCTGGCCGGGACACCGTCATCACGGTGTCCCGGCCAGCTTGCCGTCGTACCGGTGGTGACGTGTCGGCTCAGCGGCCGCGTTGGGCCAGACGGGCCACGAGGGCATCCGGGGCGACCCGTGCCAGGAAGGTGATGATCTTGTACTTGGTGCTGGGGATGGACACCGAACGGCCGGCCATGGCGTCCGTCAGCCCGCTGCGCACCACCTCTTCGGGTTCCAGCCACGACCAGGAGGGGATGGATTTCTTGTCGATCTTCATCCGGTCATGGAATTCGGTGTGCACGAATCCGGGGCAGATGGCGGTGACCGAGATTCCGCGGTCGTGGTAGAAGACATTGGCCCACCGACTGAAGTTCACCAGGAACGCCTTGGACGCCGAGTAGGTGCCGCGAGGAGTGAAGGCGGCGACGGAAGCGACGTTGATGATCCGCCCGCCCCCGATCTTCGCCATGGCCCGCAGGGCGGCGTGGGAGAGGATCAACGGGGTGCGCACGTGGATGCCGACATGGGCCAGCTCCTCGGCCAGGTCGTTGTCGGCGAAGTTCCCGGCCATTCCGTATCCGGCATTGTTCACCAGGGTGGTCACCGGATTGGTGGAGTCGGCCAGCCGGTTGGCGACCTGCTGGACGCCGGCCTCGGTGACGAGGTCGGCGCTGATCGTCTGCACCTGGACGGCGTAGCGGGCGCTGAGGCTCTCGGCGGTGGCATCCAGTCGTTGCTGGTCACGGGCCACGAGGACCAGGGAGTACCCCTGGGCCGCCAGTTGCCGGGCGAACTCGGCGCCGAGTCCCGAGGTGGCTCCGGTGATGAGCGCGGTCACGGTCGGCTGGGCGGAGTAGTGCGTCTCGGGGTGCTGTGTGGGACTGGCCATGCCTTGACTGTAGCGGGGCGTGCGATTCAGTCCAAGGAGGCTGCGCGGGTGAGGCGAAATCGTCACCGGAGCACAATAGGGCACTAGAACTTTGTGTAATACCGACCACCAAGGCTAGCCTAACTACATCAGGATTTTCCGGGGGTGTCCCGGATAAGGATCGTCAGGGAGACCATCGTGGATTCACGCTGCTTCAGGGGCAGGACCCCGTCTTGCCGGGGAACTGAGCCACGTGCCGGTGGGTAGGGGCCTAGGGGGCCGGGGTGGTCCCGGACAAGTAGTGCAGCTGGGCCTTGACCGAATGCTCTGCGGCCCCGCGCACCGCGGGATCGATGTCGGCATAGACCAGATCCGTGACCTCGGCCGTCCCCGGCCGGCCGGAGGGATCAGCGGCGGCCAGCCGGGCCACGGCGTCACGGACCTGCTCGAGACGTTGGAGCCGATGGGCCGTGTACTGCTCGATGACGGTACCCAGCTGCGGATGCGTGGGGCCGTGGGCCGGAAGCATGAGCGCCGAGCCGAATCCGGACAGGACATCGAGGCTGGCCAGGTAGTCACCGAGCGTTCCGTCGGGGAAGTCCAGGATGGTCGTCCCACGCCCCAGGATGGTGTCGCCGGTCAGGACCGAACCGTGGGGTCCGTCGTCGGGCAGCAGGAAGCACAGCGAATCGGAGGTATGCCCGGGGGTGGCCACGACCTGGACCCTGATCCCCGCCGCGGTGATCACTTCCCCATCGCCCAGGACCGGGGCCTGCCGACAATGGTCGGCCAGGGCCGCCCGCACCGGGGCCCCGGTCAGTTCGTGCAGGCGGTCGATGCCCTCGGTGTGGTCGGGGTGGCGGTGGGTGATCAGCACCAGCTCGACGCGTCCGGCAGCGGCCAGGGCCTGCAGATGGTCCTCGTCGGCGGGCCCCGGGTCCACGACCACCACCGGGCCGGTCCCGGCTCCTGCGGCATGCAGGAGATAGGAATTGGTGCCCTCCAACGTCATCGGACCGGGATTC
This sequence comes from Arthrobacter sp. AOP36-F1-5, assembly GCF_058137995.1. Taxonomy (NCBI): domain Bacteria; kingdom Bacillati; phylum Actinomycetota; class Actinomycetes; order Micrococcales; family Micrococcaceae; genus Arthrobacter; species Arthrobacter sp. AOP36-F1-5. Next base: position 3,124,999 of record NZ_CM176892.1, on the reverse strand, counting down.
GGTGCCGTGATCAGATCGGCGCAGGAGCTCACGTGCTGGATGGGGGAAGGCGTCGGCTGTGGCATGCCGACAGTCTAGGGCAGCCGAGACGACGTTTCCCCCGCCACGACCTCGTGGGAACCCCCTTCAACCCAAGGAACACATGCAGAGCCTGACGGCAGAGAACCTGTCCTTGTCCCACCCTTCCGGCGCCATGCTCACCGACCTGAGCGTGGAGATCCCGGTCGGGGAGATCACCGTGGTCATCGGCCCCAACGGCGCCGGCAAATCCACGCTGCTGCGCGGACTGGCCGGAGCGCAGGAACCGGATTCCGGAACCGTGAGGATCGGTTCGACCGAGCTGCACGACCACCCGGTCGATGACCTTGCCAGCATCCTGTCCCTGCTGCCGGAGACCCCCGGGGGCCATGAAGCCAGCGCCGCACGGGCACGGATCTCCGACGTGCTGGCCCGCGGATCGGAGGTGTTGCTGCTGGACGAGCCGACGGCGCATCTCGATATCGCCGGGCAGCTCGAGGTCCTCGACGCCATCGCCGAGGTGAACCGCCGGTGCGGGACGACCGTGGTCATGGTCCTGCACGACCTCGGCCTGGCGGCCCGCTACGCGGACCGGATGCTCGCACTGGTGGCAGGACGCATCATCGCCGCCGGGCGCCCTTCGGAGATCCTCACGACCGAACTGGTCCACGAGGTCTTCGGACTCCGGGCCCGGGTGATTCCCGACCCGGTGGCCGGAACGCCCCTGATGGTGCCGATCGGACGCCACCGGTTCCGCCGCCCCGACACCGGCCGAGCCGGGCCACCGCCCACCAGGCAGCCTGCCGGACCACGCCCGAGGCCGGAGACTCCCCTGGAATCCGTGGTCGTCCCCACCGTGGCCCGCCCCGCCGTGGACGTCTGCCCGACGCTGGCGTTCAGCCTGGAGGTCGTCGACGTCCAGGAGCTCGGGCCCGGGTTCCGCCGCCTGACCCTGGCCGGGCCGGAACTCGAACACTTCGGTACCGGCGGGCATCCACTGGACCTGCGGATCAAGGTCCTGGTGCCGCCGGCGGGCGAGGAATCCGTGGCCCGCCTGCGCACGCTCTTCGCCGATCTGGCCCCCGGGGGCCGGATCACCCCGGAGGATTCGGCCGGCTGGTACCGGACCTGGCTGGCCCGGGACCCCGCCGAGCGCGGATCCATGCGCACCTATACGGTGCGTTCCTTCCGCCCTGCAGGCCATCCCGGCAACGCGGGGCCGACCCCGGAACTCGATCTGGACTTCGTGTTGCACGTGCACCGGGAAAACGGCGTCCTGGTCGGCGGGCCGGCCTCCGTCTGGGCGGCGGAGGCCGCCATCGGCGACGACGTCATCATCCTGGGACCCAATCGGGCGCTCTGCGGGCCCGACTACGGGGGTATCGAATTCCGGCCCGGCAAGGCGCGACGGATCCTGCTGGCCGGCGACGAGACGGCGGCCCCGGCGATCTGTTCGATCCTGGAATCACTGCCCCCGGGGATCACCGGGGACGCCTTCATCGAGGTCCCGTCCGTCGAGGACATCCAGGGTTCCTTCACCCGTTCAGGGGTTGCCGTGCAGTGGCTTCCGCGCGGCATGCAGGCCCCGGGCACGTTGCTGGAGACGGCCGTGCGTTCGGCGATCGCGCTCCCGGGGGCCGGTGCCGTGGACCCGGGTGACGAGTTGGAGGACGTGGATGTCGACGAGGGCATCCTGTGGGAGACGACGGCCGGAGCCGGCCAACCCTTCTACGCCTGGCTCGCCGGCGAGGCGGGGGTCATCAAATCGTTGCGTCGTTATCTGGTCCGTGAGGTTGGAATCGACCGCAAGCAGGTCTCCTTCATGGGGTATTGGCGTGCGGGCCGGGCCGAAGCCTAGGGATTGATCCGCGTCGTGGCTCGTCACGCAGGACGGGATTGACTTCCGCCGTGGGAAAATATGGGAATGATGCACACCCAGGTCCGCCGGGCCATGACCGAGGATTGGCAGGCGCTGCGTGCGGTGCGGCTCCGGGCACTGGCGGACGCGCCGTCGCTCTTCAGCTCCACGTGGGAACGCGAGTCCGCTTTCGGTGAGGAGCGCTGGCGTGAACGGGCGGAACAAAGCAACTGGTTCCTGGCCTGGTCCCCGCTCTCGACCGGCCTCGCCACGCAGCTGGCTGACGGACTCGCGGGAACGGTCCTGCGGCCGGGGACCGGAGGCTGTGAACTCATCGGCATGTGGGTTGATCCGGCGGTGCGCGGACTGCACGTCGGCCGGGAACTGGTCGCCGCCGCTGCCGGCTGGGCCCGCCGGGCCGATGCCGGACGATTGGATCTGTGGGTGGTCGCAGGGAATCATGGCGGCCACGAGTTCTACCGGCGCCAGGGGTTCCTGGAAACCGGGGAACACCAAGAGGTTCCCGACCGCCCCGGTGTGGTGGAGCTGGGCCTGACGCTGCCGCTCATCTGATCAGCCCCCGCCGGGGAACCAGCCCCTGGGAATCAGGGCCGGGACGGTGCGTCCAGGTACCTGACCTGCGTCAGTTCCTCGGAAAGCTCCCACAGCCGGCCGGCGGCCGCCGGATCCCGGGCCGCCTCCGCCCGCTGCGCGAGGCGGGGCGCCCCGCGCCACTCCCCGGGACCGCCTGGACCGTAATATTCCCCGCCGCGGGCGCTCGGATCGGAGGCCGCACGCAACGTCGGCCGGGCCCCCTGGGCCGGTCGGGGCATCACGGCGTTGAACAGGGCCCGGGCCGGACGCAGGGAGGGCCGGTCGAAGACATGGCCGAAGAGGTCGGTGCCCACCACTCCCGGATGGGCGGCGACGGCGATCGTTTCCTGGCCGGCGGCCCGCAAACGCCGATCCAACTCGTCGGTGAACAGCAGGTTGGCCAGCTTCGAGCGGTTATAGGCGGCCACGGGGGTGTAGCCACCCTCTTCGAACAGGGGATCGTCGAAATCCATGCGCCCGCCCCGGTGGGCCAGGCTGGACAGCGACACGACCCGGGAGCCTGGCACCGCCGCCAGGAGATCCAGCAGCAGGCCGGTCAAGGCGAAATGGCCCAGGTGGTTCGTGCCGAATTGCAGTTCGTACCCCTCGGCGGTCAGCCCATACGGGGTCATCATGATGCCGGCGTTGTTGACCAGCAGATCCAACCGCTCGTGGGTGGTCAGCACCGTCCGGGCGAATGAGTGGACCGTGGAAAGGATCGACAGATCAAGCTGGATGACTTCCGTGCGCAGCTCGCCGACGGAGGCCAGCAGCTCCGGTCTCAGCCGGTCGGCGGCAGCCCGCCCCTTGCCCGGATCCCGGCACGCCATCACGACGTGGGCGCCATGCAGGAGCAGCTCCCGGGTGGTGGCGAGCCCCAGGCCGTTGTTCGCGCCGGTGACCACCGCCGTCGTGCCGGTGAGATCGCCGATATCGGTGGTGCTCCAGGACCTGGTGCGCGGCATGGGCTCCTCCTGCTGGTCGGCTCACATGGACGGCCCCAGTCTAGGGCCCGGGCAGGACCTGCCCCTCGATCCCGCAGGCGATCCCGGGGCGACAACCGCCCGTGCTGTGGTGCATCCTGAAGGAGGGGAGCATCCAGGCGAAGGGCGGGCAGGCATGGCAGCGGAACCATCCAACGGCAACGCGGCGGGGACCATCTGGACCCTGGGGCATTGGACCTGTCCGCCGGAGGTCGTGGCCGAGACGTTGGAATCGGCCGGGATCGAATTGCTGGCCGATGTGCGCAAGATGCCCGGATCGCGGCGGAGCCCACAATTCGATGCGGATCAGATGCCTGCCTGGTTGGCCGACATCGGCATCGAATACCACCATGTGCCCGAACTGGGAGGCCGTAGGCCGCGGCAGCATGGCATCGACCCGAGGGTCAACGCCGGGTGGCAGAACGCCAGCTTCAAGAACTATGCGGACCATACGCTCACCGAGGAGTTCGCCACGGGCCTGGAGCGGCTGATGCGGTGGGCCCGGGACCGGCGGGTCGTGGTGCTGTGCGGGGAGCCGATGCCCTGGCGTTGCCACCGGCTGCTCATCGCCAACGTGCTCGCCGCCCGGGGGTGGACGGTGGTGCACCTATCCAATACCGCGAAGCCGACCGAGCATGAACTCGGCCGGTGGGGAGCCGAGCCGAGGGTGCACGACGACGGCGTGGTGACCTACCCGGCACCGGGGCAGTGACTTTATCTGTGCCACCTGCCTACAGTGAAAGAGGGCCCCGCGGAGCAGTGGAGCCCGGAGCCGGTTGGTGGTCATCCCCGTGCGCAACGGGTGCGGAGGTGTCGGCGCCAGCCGCACCCTAGGAGAGGACCCCACCATGTCAGACGATCTCTTCCCCAAGGCCACCCCTGCGGTGGCCAAACGTCGCAAGGAACTGACCCCGGACGCCACGCAGGCCTTCGAGGACTTCAGCAAGGCGGTCTTCGCCGAGGGCGCCCTGGACGAGCAGACCAAACAACTGATCGCCGTCGCCGTCGCCCATGTCACGCAATGCCCCTATTGCATCGAAGGCCACAGCAAACTCGCCAAGCGCAAGGGCGCCACGGCCGAGCAGATCATGGAAGCCATCTGGGTGGCCGCAGAAATGCGGGCCGGCGGCGCCTTCGCGCACTCCACCATCGCCCTGCATGCGATCGGGGAAGTCCCCCACCAGCACTGACCGGCGGCACCGGGCCGGTGGACGCCGCCGGGGTCCGCCCTAGCGGTGCTGGGCCACCGGTTCGTCCCCGGCCAGGACGCCCAGCAGGCGGGCCAACTCATCGCGCTCGCCGGAATCGAGCCGGCCGAAGTATTCGGTGGACTGCCTGCGACGCGATTGGTGGATCCTGGAGCGCAGTTCCTGCCCGTCGGCGGTGAGGCGGACCAGTACGGCCCGGCGGTCCAGCGGGTCCGGCGCCCGTTCCACCAGCTCCTTGGTTTCGAGCTGGTCGATGACTTCGGTCGCCGACCGCGGGGCGATCCGCAGCAGATCGGCCAGTGCCTTCAGCCGCAGCCCGGCCTCCGGGCCGCCCCCCGCCCCCCGGACCTCGGGCGGGCAGGGTCCACACCCGCGAGCCAGCGTATTCAGCGCCCGCCATTGGTGCGGGGTCAATTCAAAGGGGGCCAATTCGTGCGTCCAGCGGCGACGGAGCCCCCGGAAGGCAGCGTGGAAGAGGTCGCCGAGATCGGGATCTTCGGTCAGGCCGGGGGGCACATCAGCGGTCATGCCCTCAGTGTACCCATTTGCGATCCTCCCACATAATGAGGTAACCTCTGCATAGTTGCCGGGCATCCCGGGCGACTTCTTCAACCCAGGAGGTGCTGCCGATGAAACCGGCACGGACTCCAGAACCACCCTCCCCCCGCCGTGGGGGCCCCGGCAGGATCAGCGCCGATGACCGCAACCAGCTCGCCCGCCATCCGGTGAGCCTGCGCCGGGTCGCCGGGCTCTTCGCCCCGCACCGGAAGATGATCACCGTGTTGATGCTGCTCATCAGCGTGGCGTCGGTGGCCGGCCTGGCCCAACCGTTCCTGATCCGCGGCATCATCGATGGCGCCATCCCCGACGGAAACGTCCCGCTGCTGGCCTGGCTGGCCGGGGCCATGGTCGTCATCGCGGCGATCACCGCCCTGATCGGCGTCGTGCAGACCTGGATGGCCACCGACATGGGCCAACGGGTCATGCACACCCTGCGCACCGGCATGTTCACCCACCTCCAGGCCCAGTCCCTGGCCTTCTTCACCCGGACCCGCGGGGGAGAAATCCAGTCGCGGCTCACCAGCGACATCGCCGGAATGCAATCGGTGGTGACCACCACGGCAACATCCATCGCCACGAACCTGACCACCGCCGTCGCCACGGCCATCGCCATGGTCGCCCTGTCCCCGATGCTCAGCATCCTCTCGCTCATCGTCATCCCGCCGGCGGTCTTCCTGAGCCGCCGGGTCGCCCTGCTGCGACGCGATATCACCGCGGACCGCCAGGCGGAGTTGGCGAACCTCTACACCCAGGTCGAACAGGGCCTCTCGGTATCCGGGGTGCGCCTGGCCAAGACGCTGGGCACCACCGAACGCGACGCCGCGGACTTCACCGCCAGCTCGCACCGGCTCATCGGGCTCGAACTGCGCTCGCAACTGGCCGGACGCTGGCGGATGGCCACCATGCAGATCGTCTTCGCGGCCATCCCCGCGGCCATCTACCTCGCCGGCGGCTTCCCGGCCGCCACCGGCGGGATGACCATCGGCACCATCGTCGCCTTCACCGCACTGCAGTCGACCATCTTCCGCCCGATCATGGGACTGCTGAACGTCGGGGTCCAATGGGTCACGGCGATGGCACTCTTCAGCAGGATCTTCGAATACCTCGACCTGGTCCCGGAGATCACCGCCCCCGATCACCCCGTGCGGATCGACTCCGACACCGTCCGCGGGGAACTGCGCTTCGAAGGCGTGGGGTTCTCGTACGACGGCGAATCCCGGGCCCTGGCCGATATCGATCTGGTGGTGCCCGCGGGGACCGCGACGGCGATCGTCGGGGCGACGGGGTCGGGGAAAACGACCCTCGGGGCCCTCGTCCCGCGGTTGCACGAGGCGAGCGCGGGGCGCATCACCATCGACGGGGTCGACGTGAAGGACCTGGCCCCCGCCGACCTGGCCCGGATCGTCGGGGTCGTCTCCCAGGAGTCCTATCTGATCCACGCCTCCATCCGGGAGAACCTTCGCCTGGCGGCCCCCGAAGCCACCGACGAGCAGTTGTGGGCGGCCCTCGAGGCAGCGCGGATCGATGAGTTGATCGCCGCGTTGCCGGTCGGGCTGGAGACGATCGTCGGGGCTCGGGGACACCGGTTCTCCGGCGGGGAGCAGCAGCGTCTGGCGATTGCCCGGACCATCCTGCGCAATCCGCGGATCCTGGTCCTGGACGAAGCCACCTCGGCCTTGGACAACACGACCGAGGCCCAGGTCCAGGCCGCCCTGGACCGGCTTTCGGAGGGACGGACCACGGTGACGATCGCGCACCGGCTCTCCACGGTGGAGCGGGCCGATCAGCTGGTGGTGCTGGATGCGGGGCGAATCGTCGAACGGGGGAGCCCTGCCGACTTGCGGTCGGCCGATGGCCCGTTCGCCCGCCTGCTGAGGGTCCGTGCCGCGGCCGACGAACTGCGGCTGGAGGACAGCGGGCCGGTTGGCTCGTGGTAGCCGCCGGGTGGGCCCGCGGCGCGGCCTGGGGCCGGTCCGGGACATGAGTAGGCCCTTGGAAACCCAGCCTGGTTTCCAAGGGCCTTTTCATCACTCGCACCTTCTTGAGGTACTCCCCAGCCTAGGAGCGCCGGCTGGGAGCCGGCTGTGCGGACCGTAGGAGGCAACTGGCAGTCGGGCCGACGCCGGGGCGCGCCGCGGTCCTTCGCAGGGGCGGGCTCCGGTCGCGCTGGATGGACGGCTAGAGGAACGGGCGCAACGGAATGAGGATGACTTCGCTGATCTTGGCAGCCGGGTTCTGCCGGCTCCAGTCGGACAGCGTCAGTTCCCGGCAGTTGGTGCTGTCGACTTTGAAGATCCTCTCCATTTTCGCCGCGAACTCCGGGTCGTGGATCTCAAGGTTCGTCTCGTAGTTCCCGGTCAGGCTCAGCCGGTCGATGTTGGCGGTGCCGATCGTGGACCATTGGCCGTCGATGGTGGCGGTTTTGGCGTGGATCATGGCGTCGCGGTAGAGCAGGATGGAGATCCCCTCCCGCAGCATGGTGGTGAAGAACCCCCGGGCCAGCCAGTCGGCCAGGACGTGGTTGGAATCCTCCGGGAGGATGAGCCTGACATCGACGCCCCGCCTGCTGGCGGCCCGCAGTGAATCAAGGATCTGCCGATCGGGGATGAAGTAGGCGGTGGTCATGTAGATGTGATCGCTGGCCCGGTTGATGGCGTCGAGGTAGACCCCCCGGATCGGGTACACCAGATGGGAGGGCATGTTGTTGGCCGTGCGGATGTGCGGATCCCACGTCAGCGCCGGCTGGTGGGGGATTTCCGGCCGGCCGCAGGCGGTGTTCCAGACGTCCAGGAATGCCTGGCGCAGTTCCCAGACCGCCGGACCCTTGAGGCGCAGATGCGTATCGCGCCATTCGGTGGCGTAGAGATCCCCGATGTTGTAGCCGCCGACGAATCCGGTTTCGCCGTCCACGATTAGCAATTTGCGGTGGTCCAGGCCGGTGCTTCGCAGCGGGGTGAACAACCGTGAGGGGCGCAGGACGGGGAACCGGTACACGTGGACCCCGGGGTGGAACCGGAAGAAGGAGCGGGGGACGACGAGGTTGGCGAAGCCGTCGTAGATGACGAAGACGTCGACCCCGCGGGCCGCGGCATCGTTCAAGGCTTCCTTGAAGCGTTGTCCGGTCGCGTCGGACTTCCAGATGTACGTCTCCAGGAAGACGTGTTCTTCGGCGCCGCGGATGGCGGCGAGCATATCGGCGTAGAGGTCTTCGCCGTAGGTGTAGATCTTCGTCTCGGAGTCCTTGACGGGGGCGTCGAATGCCCCCGGGCGCGGGAACCCCGCCCGGCGGGTCCGTTGGCGGCGTTTGAGCGAATCGAAGATCACCAGGCCGGCCACCACCGTGGCCTGCAAGGCCACGAAGGCCAGCGCCAATCGGGCGGCCGTTTTTTTCAAGCCCGCCATGACGGCGGGCGGGATCACGGAAGACATGGTGTGAGTTTAGTTCCGATGCCGGCGTCGGGGCTCGTGCGACTCGGTGCCCCCGGGGCGGAGACGGGGTTGACGGCGGGGGTGTCGTCCCTCACACTGGATAATATACGATTTAGTATATTAAGTCAGGATCTGTAGGTGGCGCCAGAGATGTCGTCGCGCAGCAGAAGCCAGGTGGGGGCGCCGGAACCGCCACACCAGTCCAGGAGTGAACCATGAGCACAGCACGGCTCGATGCCCACGCACGCAAGACCCAGCGACGCGTCGCCTTTGCCACGATCGTTGGGACCACCATCGAGTGGTACGACTTCTTCATCTACGCCACGGCCGCCGGCCTGGTCTTCGCCCATGTGTTCTTCGCCCCGGCGGGGGAGTCCATCGGACTGCTGCTCGCCTTCGCCTCCGTGGGCATCAGCTTCCTCTTCCGGCCGCTGGGGGCGTTCCTTGCCGGGCATTACGGGGACAGGATCGGCCGGAGACCGATGCTGGTCATCACGCTGATCATGATGGGCTCCGCGACGACCCTCATCGGCGTGTTGCCGACCTATGGGACCGCCGGGATCCTGGCCCCCATCCTGTTGCTGTTGCTGCGGATCCTGCAGGGGGTCTCCGCCGGCGGCGAATGGGGTGGAGCGGTACTGATGGCCGTCGAGCATGCCCCGGCGGACCGCCGGGGTCGGGCCGGCGCATTCCCCCAGCTGGGTGTGCCGTTGGGCCTGCTGCTGGCCACTGGCGTGACCGCACTGATGACCGGGTGGATCTCCCCGGGGGAGGCCTTCGTCCAGTGGGGGTGGCGGATCCCGTTCCTGCTCAGCGTCGTGCTGATCGCCGTCGGCTACATGGTCCGCCGTGCGGTGGACGAATCCCCGGTGTTCCAGGAGATCGCGGAGAAGAAGCAGCAGACCAAGGTGCCGATCGCCGAGCTGTTCCGCAAGCATTGGCTGCTGGTGCTCCTGGCCGCGCTGGTCTTCGCGGGCAACAACGCCGCGGGCTACATGGCCACCGGCGGATTCATCCCCAGCTACGCGACCAGTGATGCCGTGGGCCTGGACCGCACGGATGTCCTGGTGGCCATGACCTTCGCCGCTGCCATGTGGTTCATCTTCACCTTCGCCGCCGGGGTGCTGGCGGACAAGATCGGGCGCAAACGAACCTACCTGATCGGCTTCGGCATCCAGATACTGATGGTCTTCCCGCTCTTCTGGATGATCGATACCGGCTCGCTCCCCCTGCTCTACCTCGCGCTGGGACTGTTCACGATCGGGCTCGGGTTGACCTACGGTCCGCAGGCCGCCTGGTACTCAGAGATATTCCCGGCCTCCGTGCGGTTCTCCGGGGTGTCGATCTCCTATGCCCTCGGGGCGATCCTGGGTGGGGCCTTCGCCCCGACCATCGCCCAGGCCCTGATCAACGCCACCGGCACCGGGGCATCCATCTCGGTCTATCTGCTGCTCATGACCGTCGTGGCCATTGCCGCAGTGCTGATCCTGCGGGATCGGCCCGGGATCAACCTGTCCATCAACAACCAGGCCGAGCAGGAGGTGGGGGCTACCATCTTCGATCAGCGACGCGCCCCCGCGTTCGAAAAGGCGAGGGGGTAGGCCCCGGTCACGGCCGGCCACTGCCGCGTGCCGTGCGGCAGCTAGCCGGTTTTCCCGGTCTCGGGGAGCGAATGGCTCACGACGACCCCTGCGACCCCGAGCACGGCCAGGAAACCCAGCGCGGCTTCGGGGCCCAGCGCGGCGAGGGCGCCGGAGATCGCACCGGCGACCAAAAGCAGGACCCCCATCGCCGTGTTGGCCACGGCAATGTACCGGGTGCGGAGATCTCCCTCGGCGAGGTCGACCACATACGTCTTCCGTGCCACCCGCACCGCGGTATGGCTCAGGACCAGGACCAGATAGACCGCCGGATAGATCCACCACAGTTCCCGGCTACCCGGGATGAACAGCACGACGGCGAGGAACAGGACCACGACGAGCGTGGCGAAGGCGGCACCCCAGAGCATCAGCCGGCGTGAGGAGCGATCGGCCCAGCGGCCGAAGGGCCGTCCACCCACCAAAGCCGCCACGCCCTGGGCCATGACGAACGGACCGAGCGACCCGAGCCCGGCATCGCCGGTTGCGGCACTGAGGGCAACGACGAAGGGCGGGCTGAGCGCGGAGACCAGCAACAGGGCGCGGGCGACGACGAATCGGCGGAACCCGGCATCGCTGCGCAGCAGGTTCCATGCCGAACGGGCCCACCCCTCGTCCTCGACAGCCGAAGCCGGCGGATTCTCCTGCTCGGGCTCGCGGACTCCCCGGTACACCACTGCGGCCAGGACCCAAGCCAGAGCGGCAGCCCCAAGCAAGGCCGCCAGCACCATTGTCGAGACGTCATCACCACCGAGCAGACGGATCAACAGCCCCAGGGTGATTGCGACGGCGCCCGAGAACACCGTGGACCACCCGTTGATCTGACCGCGCTCGCCTTCGGGCACGGTACGCCCGAGCACATCCTTGCCCGCCAACGAACACAGCGACCGGGACACCGAGAAGAGCGCCAGCGCTGCAAGGAGCAGCACGCCTGCCGCTTGTCCATCCAGCGTCGCGGCGATCAGGGCCAGGGCCGCCGTCGCCAGCGCCTGGCCCGCGGCGCCGATGATCCAGACCGTCGTCCGCCGGCCCCGGCGTTGCACCATCGGGGCCATAGCCGCCTGCGGCAGCATGGATCCGGACTCGCGGATGGGCACCAGCAGCCCGACCAGGACCATCGGAGCTCCCAACGAGGCGAGCAGCCACGGCAACACGGTCTTCGCGTTGACCACCTGGTCCCCGACGGCCTGGAGCGAGTTGGCGACCACCTGGCGCAGGCCGTTGCGGGCGATGATCCGTTGATGGGCCTGCGACTGGTCGCGTCGATCCGCCCGGACGAGGCGTTGATAGACGCCCCGGGTATTCACTGCGGGACCCCGGGGTCGCGGTGTGCAACCGTGAGGCGGTCCGGGAGTGCGGGGGCCCGGCTCCCGCCGGTGGTTGCGCCGTAGGGCCGGGACGGCACGACCCCTGTTGCGAGTTCCATCCGCGCCCCTCTTTCCGACAGAGTGGAACCAGCCTACTGCCCCCAGGGGCGGCCCGGGCGGATCAGCAGCAGTGCGGGTCCGAGCCGGCGGATTCGGCCTCGCCGGTGATCGCCGAGAGCGGTTGCGTGCAGGCATCGCCCCGCCAGGCCTCGAGACCTTCGCGCAGGGCGACGACGGCAATGACCAGCCCGGCCACCGGGTCGGCCCAGGTCCAGCCGAAGAGGCTGTTGAGCAGCAGGCCGAACAACACGGCCGCCGAGAGGTAGGAACAGATCAGCGTCTGCTTCGAGTCGGCGATGGCCGAGGCCGACCCGAGGGCCTGGCCCGTCCGGCGCTCCCACAAACTCAGGAACGGCATGACAACGAGGCTGACGGCGGCCAGGACGATGCCCACGGTGCTGTGTTCGGCCTCCCGCAGCCCCGCCAGGGTCAGTACCGCGTCGATGCTGATGAAGACCGCCAACCCGAAGAAGGAAAAGGCGATCAACCGCAGTGCCGTCCGTTCCCGTTTTTGCGGATCCGGGGCCGAGAATTGCCAGGCCACTGCCGCGGCGGAGAGGACTTCCACGATGGAATCCAGGCCGAAGCCGAGCAGCGCCACCGATGACGCTGCGGTGCCGGCGGCCAAGGCGATCACTGCTTCGATGACGTTGTAGCTGATCGTCAACGCCACGATCAGCCGAATGCGGCGCTTCAGGACCTCGCGTCGTTGGTCGCGGTCCCCGGGAGCCCTCAGCACGTGCATCCGGGCCCTGCACAGCAGTCGGGTTCCATCCGCAGGGCGGCCTTGAGTAGTTCGTCCATGGCGGCTGCCAGATGGGGGTCGGTCAGGCGATACCAGGAACGCCTGCCCTCGGGGATCGCCTCGACGAGCCCGCAGCCGCGCAGGCAGGCGAGCTGGTTGGACATGACCTGCCGGGAGACGCCGAGGGCCTCGGCCAGATCGGACGGATAAGCCGGTCGTTCCCGCAAGGCCAGCAGCACACCGACGCGGGTGGGGTCGGATACGGCATGGCCGAAGCGGGACAGTGCGGCGGTATGCGAGGCGGTGGCGGTGGGATGCATGAGTACCACGGTACAGCTAATCCTGAATTCACAAAAGCGTGGATGACCTAGTGATCGGCGGCCGTGGCGGTGACCCACAGGGCCCGGATGGCTTCGGGGCGCAACACCACCCGGGCCTCGTCGTCGTGCGGGGCCAGGGCCAGGGAGCCATTGGCTTCGGCTGCCGCGATGTCGACCAGCGCGCCCGGGCGCAACCCGTGCCGGGCGAGTAGGCGCAACAGACCGGGGTCCTCGTCGGAGATGCGAGTGACCTCATAGGTTCCCGGGAGGGCCTCTGCGAGGTTGACCGCATGTGCCGGACGCCGCGTGGCTCCGGCCACGGTGGGGATCGGGTCTCCGTGGGGGTCGTGGACGGGGTGCCCCAGCAGGGAATCGATGCGTTCGATCAGCGTGTCCGAGACGGCATGTTCGAGGTTCTCCGCCTCGTCGTGGACCTCCTCCCAGGAATACCCCAACGTACGGACCAGGAAGGATTCGAGGAGACGGTGCTTGCGGACCATGGCCACGGCATGGCGTTGTCCAGCGGCGGTGAGGCGGACCGGCTGGTAGGGCTCGTGGATGACCAGCCCCTGGGCGTGAAGCCGGCGCATGGTGTCGGAGACATTGGCGGCGGTGGTCCCGAAGCGTTCCGCCAGCGCCTTTCCGGTGACCGGGGAGCCGCCCCATTCGGTGGCGGACCAGATGGCCTTCAGGAAATCCTCGGCGACGCGGCTGATTTCCCCGGAGCCCGGGGGCGGGGTTGCCGGAGTGTGTTCTTGTCTCATTGGGCCCCCGTGACGGTCAGGTAGATGAGCAGCAGATTCAAGGCGATGATGGCCACGGTGATCGCCCACGCGAAGACCTGGGTGCCCAGGCCGTTGATGAACCGGCCCATCACCGAACGCATCCCCGTATAGCGGACCAGAGGGACCAGTGCGAAGGGGATGCCGATGGAGAGGAAGACCTGGCTGAGCACCAGGGCCCAGGTCGGGTCGACCCCCACGGTGAGGATGGCCAGTGCCGGGATCAGCGTGACGACCCTGCGCGCCAGCAGGGGGATCCGGCGCTGCAGCAGGCCCGACATGATGGCCGAACCGGCATAGCAACCCACCGAGGTCGATGCCAGGCCCGAGGCCAGGAGTCCGACGCCGAAGATGACGCCGATGACCGGTCCCAGCGCCTCGACGATGGTCCCATGGGCGCCCTGGATCGTGTCGGTGCCCTCCACTCCGCGTAGGCTCGAGGCCGCCAGCAACAACATCGCGATGTTGACCGAACCGGCCACGATCAACGCCAGGACGACGTCCCAACGGTTGGCATGCAGGAGTCGCCGGATCCCCGATTCGGTGTGCCCTTCACCATGCCGGTCCCGGGCCAGGGAGGAATGCAGGTAGATGGCGTGGGGCATGACCGTGGCCCCGAGCATGCCGGCCGCGAGCAGGACCGTGCCCGTGCCCTCGAACCTGGGAACGAGCCCGCCGGCGGCGGCACCCCAGTCCATCGGGCTGACCAGCAGGCCCGCAACGAATCCGATGGTGATCAGCACCAGCAGCGCCATGATCACCAGTTCGAAGGGGCGTTGACCATGCCGGGACTGGATGGTCAGCAGGGCCATCGAGACGATCCCGACGATCAGCCCGCCCAACGGCAACGGCAGGCCGAAGAGGATGTGCAGTGCAATGGCCCCGCCGATGACCTCGGCCAGATCGGTGGCCATGGCGATGAGCTCGGCCTGGCCCCAGAAGGCCAGGCGGCCGCCGCGCGAGAGCCGGGCGCCCAGGATCTCGGGCAACGACCTGCCGGTGACCAGCCCCAGCTTCGCCGAGAGGTACTGGATCATCACGGCCATGACGTTCGCCGCCACCAGCACCCAGACGAGCAGGTAGCCGTGTTGGGCTCCGGCGGTCAGGTTCGCCGCGACATTGCCGGGGTCGACATAGGCGATGGCCGCAACGAAGGCCGGACCCAGCAGCCACACCAGGCGTCGCTGGGGGTGTCCTTGCCGTTCCACGACGGACGGTGCCGTCGAACCAGTTCGTTTCATCGCACGGATCCTTTGAGTTAAGTCCACTTAACTTATCGTTCCGGGACCCGATGACGCCAGCGGGATGACGTGAACCGGCCTAGGATGGGCCCATGGATGAGAACCGGTATTCCACCCGCGGCGCCTATGTGAACGTTGGTGAGGAATTCACCCGTGACACGAACTACATCAATGATCGGATCGTCGCCGATCCGGAGGCCGTCCGGGCCTCAGCCGCCCAGGGTGGTGGCTCCATCGGGGACCCCGGGGCCGGACTCTCGGAGGGGGCCCGGGCCTGGCCCGTGGAGGCCGGACGCTATCGGCTCGTGGCGGCCCGCGCCTGCCCGTGGGCGAACCGGGCCCTGATCGTGCGCCGGCTGCTGGGGCTCGAGGAGGCGTTCAGTGTCGGACTGCCCGGTCCGACCCACGATGTCAGGTCCTGGACCTTCGATCTGGATCCCGGAGGCCGGGACCCCGTCCTGGGGACCGAACGGCTGCAGGAGAACTTCTTCCGGCGCTTCCCCGACTACCCGCGGGGCATCACCGTTCCGGCAATGGTGGACATCCCCACCGGCGGCGTCGTGACCAACGACTACCCGCAGATGACGCTGGACTTCTCGACCCAATGGAAGCAGTTCCACCGGGCGGGGGCCCCCGACCTGCTGCCTGCAGGGCGCTGGGAGGAGATGGCCCCGGTCATCAAAAGGATCTTCACCGAGGTCAACAACGGGGTCTACCGCTGTGGTTTCGCCGGTTCGCAGCAGGCCTACGACGAGGCCTACCAGCGCCTCTGGACTGCCATGGACTGGTTGGAGGAACGCCTCGCCGGGCAGCGGTACCTGATGGGGGAGACCATCACCGAGGCGGATGTCCGCCTGTTCACCACCCTGGTGCGCTTCGACGCCGTCTACCACGGGCACTTCAAATGCAACCGGAACAAGCTCGCCGAGATGCCGGTGCTCTGGGCTTATGCCCGGGACCTGTTCCAGACCCCGGGGTTCGGGGACACCGTCGATTTCACGCAGATCAAACGGCACTATTACATCGTGCACGAGGACATCAATCCCACCGGATTCGTGCCGCAGGGCCCCGCGCTGGACAACTGGCTCCAGGCCCACGGACGCGAGGAACTGGGCGGTTCCCCGTTCGGCTCCGGAACGGCGCCCGGACCGGTGCGTGCCGGGGAGGAAGTCACCGCCGGGCACAACCCGCTCCATCCCGGTTGAGGTCCGGCTACCCGTTGCGTCCGGGCTGCCCCCGATCGTCAAGACCCTTCAGGAACAGGTTTTTCTGGACCTGGTCCCAGCCCTCGGAGGTCAGTTTGGAGGCCTCGAAGTCGTCGGCCTCTATCCTGGCCGAGATGCCGTAGAACGAAACGTCGAACGGCATGCCGGCACAGGCGATGTGATCTTCCTCCGCGACGATCAGGCAGAGGCCCTCATCCGATTCGGCGCTCTGCCTGGCATCCCCGGTGGCTGCGCGGGCCATATAGAACGAGAGGCCGTCGACCTGGGCGGCAAAGCGCACTGTATCCGGTTCGAATCCGCCGACATGGAGATCGGAGGGCAACTCGTCCTGCGCGGTGGCCGGCTCATCGAGTAGTTCGATGCCCTGATCCGCCGGGCTGCTGCACCCGGCCAGGAGCGGTAGGGCCAGTAGCGGAACCAGAAGGTGACGTCGCATGGGGCCAGCCTCCCCGACGCGTTGGATTCTGGCTACCCCTCGTCCTCGGGAACCGGATGGCGTGGGGGTGTCCTGCTGCTGTGGTCCAGACCCTTGACGAACAGCTGGCGCTGCAGCTGTTCCCACCCCTCGGGTGCCGGGTGCGGGGTGTGCTCAGCGTCGGGCACGAATCGGGCCGAGACGCCGAGGAACCGGGTTTCCAAGGGCAGCGGTCCGCAGGTGATGACCTCCGGCTCGGCGACGATGAGGCAGGCCCCCCACCCCGGCGGGAGGTTCGCCGGACCGCCCGTCAGGGGTGGCCGGGCCAGATAGAAGGAGAAGCCATCGGTCCGGGTGAGCAACCGGGTGGTTCCCGGCTGGAAGCCCGCCACGGCGGTGTCGGCTGGCAGGGCATCCTCCGCGGTGGCCGGCCGATCGAGGAGTTCCAGGCCCGCGCCGGTGGAGCCGCACCCTGCCACTGGAGCCAGGCATAAGGCCAGCAGCGGAACCATGAGGCGAGGGCGCATGGGGACAGCGTGCCCGATGGGCAGGCTCCTGGCTACCGTCGGGGGCCAACGCGAAGCGTCGGGGTGGCATGGCAGGATGGAACCCATGACGATCACCGCCGCCGCAGACGGCTCCGCGCTTGGAAACCCAGGACCCGCCGGCTGGGCCTGGTACGTCGACGACTCCGCCTG
The DNA here is from genome assembly GCF_058137995.1 of Arthrobacter sp. AOP36-F1-5. Taxonomy (NCBI): domain Bacteria; kingdom Bacillati; phylum Actinomycetota; class Actinomycetes; order Micrococcales; family Micrococcaceae; genus Arthrobacter; species Arthrobacter sp. AOP36-F1-5. The sequence continues at coordinate 3,107,857 of NZ_CM176892.1, read as the reverse complement.
GCGGGCCGGCGGCTGGCCCCACGGGACGAACAACATGGGCGAACTGATGGCCGTGCTGGATCTGTTCCGTTCCACCGAACATGTCGCCGACGAGCACCTGCACATCCTGTGCGATTCCCAATACGTCATCAACTGCATCACCAAGTGGATGCCGGGGTGGAAACGCAAGGGATGGAAGAAGGCCGACGGCAAGCCGGTGTTGAACGTGGACCTGCTCAAGCAGATCGATGAGGCCATCACCGGCCGCGACTACCGGTTCGAATGGGTCAAGGGCCATGCCGGGCACCACCTCAACGAGGCGGCCGATGACCGCGCCCGGGCTGCGGCCACCGCCTACCAGTCCGGGCGGGGCAGCGACGCGGGCCCGGGCTACCCGGGATCCGGGTCACCTGAGGCCGGCCCGGCGGACCCCGGCCCTTCCCCGCAGGCCGAGCCGGCCCCCACCGGTGCGGACCCCCTGGAACAGGACGACTTGTTCTCCTCCCTCGAGGACCCCGCCGAAACGGGCCGCGGAAGCGCCGAGATCGATGCCGTGGTCGCCCTGGAACGGGAGTTGCTGGATCCTCGGGTCCGCAGCGAAGTGGGACAGCTGAACTTCCTGCTGCATCCGGACTACCGCGAAGTCACGTCCCGGGGGACGCTGACCGAACGCGAGACCGCGGTGACCGTCTTGTCCTCGGGGGCCGTGGACCTGCTGGAAGCCGCCGATCAGGTGGGCGAGGAGGACGACGTCGTCCCGCACGGCGGATGGTCGACCCCGCCGGCCGGCCCCGGGATCGACCGTGCCTTCGAACTGCTCGAGGCGATCCGCGTGGGGGTGGAGGCGATCCACCTGACCTACCGTCTGGTCGGAACGGAATCGGCGGTCACCGTCGGTTCCCTGTGGCAGCGTGAAGAGCAGCGCTGGCGGTTGCGCTTCCGCCAGGAAACCCCCGAAGTCTAGATCCCCGAATGCCGGGGACCCCTCCCCGGAATCGGCAGAGCCCAGGAGCCCCACCGTGAACGACCCGCGCTTCGCCCCCGTCACCGAGCTGTTGGAATCCTTCGCCACGGCGGACCCCGACTACTCGGCCCAGCTCTGCGTCTACGCCGGTGGGCACCCCGTCATCGACCATGCGGTGGGACCGAACTCACAGCTGGATTCGCTGACCGGGGTCTTTTCCGCCTCCAAGGGGGCCGCCGGCATGGTCATCGCCCTGCTGGTGCAGGATGGCCTGCTGGACTTGGAGGAACCGGTGACCAGGTATTGGCCGGAATTCGCGGCCCGGGGCAAGAAGGCCATCACGGTCGGGCAACTGCTGAGCCACCAGGCCGGGCTGCCGGGGGTCGACGGCGGCATGGCGGTGGAGCACTACACCGAATCATCCCAGGGCGCCGCACGCCTGGCCGCCGCCCCTCCCGTCTGGAAACCCGGCTCCACGCACCAATACCACGCGTTGACCATCGGGATCTTCGCCGAGGAACTCGTCCGGCGCATCACCGGGCAGACCCTGCAGCAGGTCTACGAGACCCGCATCCGGGAGCCCTTCGGCATCGACTTCCACCTCGGTCTGCCCGAGGGCGAGGAGCCCCGGTTCCGCGAGGTGCTCAAACCCGCGCAAAGCCCGGAGCTTCCCTTCATCGACCCGTATGGTCCGCTGGGTCTGGCGCTGAACTCCACGGCGGGCTTCGATATCGGAGAGGGCATCAGCTACGACCTGCTGGACCTGCCCAACTACCGGCGGATCAGGGCCTCGGGCCTCGCGGCCGCCGGGGGAGTGGCCAGTGCCCGCGGCCTGGCGCGGCTCTATGCGGCGGCCAGCACCGGCGTCGTCCGGGACGACGGGGCCGCCGATGGGCCCTTCCTGACCGAGGACACGCGAGGGACGGTGGCCGCCGAGCAGGTGTTCGGCCTCGACCGGGCCAACGGGCTGACCGGGGCGTTCGCCGTGATGTTCATGAAATCGATCCCGCGCAACGACTTCGGGTCCTGGCAGTCCTTCGGCCACGACGGGGCCAACGCCACGCTGGCCTACGCCGACCCCGCCTACGGCATCGGATTCGGTTATGTGCCGGCCCGGGCCGAGGAGAGCGGCACCGGCACCCGGGGTGGGCAACTCAGCGTGGCCGTACGCCAGGTCCTGCTCTCCCTCGCCGGCGGCTGAGCGGCGGCACCGGGGTTCACGCGCTCTGCTGCAGGGGCCAGGTCGAGGAGGCGAGTAGTTCGCCGTCGTGCCCGCAGACCAGGACCGCGACCCCGAAATCGCGGACGGCGGCCTCCAGGGTGGATTCCCCGCCGACCATGATGGCCTGGGACAGCACATCCGCGGTGACGATCTCCTCGGCCAACACGCTGACCTGCAGATAGGCGTTCGGCCCGGATCCCGCCCCCGTCGAAGTGGTGGCCAACGCCGCGGTGAACCCGGGGGTCCCGGCCAACGGCACATCGGCGACCAAGGTCGCCGGATCGAAGGGATCGGTGATCCCGGCCCGCCAATGCCTGCCATAGAACGGGTCGGTTCCGGTGGGTTCTGCCGGGAAGGGCGAACCGCTGCACAGCACGTCGCCGCCGGCGGTGACCGACCAATGCGGCAGTTGGAGGTCCATCATGGCCTGGCCGGCGTGGGCGATGGCCCACCCCTTGACCAGCCCGCTCAGATCCACCGGTCCGGTGGAGGTGTGCGGGGTGTAGGCACCGTCGGTCGCCTGGCGCCAGACGGTCGCCTGCTCATAGAGCGCCCGCAACCGGCGGTGGGCGTACCGGAGTTCGATGTCCCCGCGACGCAGGCTCTCCACCGGGCCCTGGCCGTCGACGCCGAAGGAGGTCTGGGCGTCGAGGAAGATGCGCTGGACCGTTTCCACGGCGGCGTCGAGCTCGTCGGGCTCCAGCGGCGCGCTGATGCCGACCGTCGTGCCCAGGGCCTGGAACGACCGGTGGGCCAGCTCCGGGATCCGCGGATCGGCCGGCCCGCCCGTCGCTTCGTCCACCACGCTCATGCCCGGGGTCCCGCGAGACCTGCCGGGGCCATGTGGTCCGGCGTGCTGATGAGCTGGACGGGCTCCGAACCGCGCAGCTGCTGGCGCCTGACACTGGACAGGGTCGAGGGACTGGCCGCCGGCCTCGTGGTGATCGCAACCGCGGAACCGCTCGTGGTGGACCCGAGTCGATAGGGTGCGGGAGCCGGTGTCGCCTGGGCGACCGGTGGCGTGCTGCCGACCCAACCGGCGGCCAACACCCCGGCGGAGGCCACGGAAGCAAAGATGGCTTGGCGGATGTTCACGAGGTGGTCCTTTCGAGGACGGGTTCCTGTCGGTGTTGCATGAAACCAGCCTGTCGAACCGAACTGTGAACACCCTGTGACCGGCCCGCATGGCGGCCCCAGGCGGGCGGGTTTCGCCGAGGGCGGATACATATCGACCGGTGGCGGGCGTCCGGAGAGCGGTGGACGTAGGCTGGACGGGTGGAATTCGAGAAACGGTATCTGGCCCTGGGGGACTCCTTCACCGAAGGCGTGGGTGATGAGGACCCGACCCGTCCCCACGGCGTCCGCGGGTGGGCCGATCGGGTGGCCGAGCAACTCTGTGCCGCCGACCCGGCCTGGGGGTATGCGAATCTGGCCATTCGTGGCAAGAAGATCCACCAGGTCATCGACGAACAGCTCGAAACGGCCCTGGCCATGGAACCGACCCTGGTCACGCTCTATGCCGGGGGCAACGACATCCTGCGCCCCCGGGTGGATATCGACGCGCTGATGGCCGGTTACGACGACATGGTGGCCCGCCTGCGGGCCACCGGTGCAACCGTCGTGGTGTTCACCGGGTTCGACTCCTCGGCCTCGGCCGTCTTCGGCAAGACCCGGGGCCGGACCGCCATCTACAACGAATGGGTGCGTGAAGCAGCTGACCGCCATGGCGCCCTCGTCGCCGACTACTGGCGTTGGCGTGAATTCAGCGATTTCCGGTACTGGGCGGTGGACCGGCTGCATATGGGTCCCCCCGGGCATACGCTGATGGCCAAGAAGGTGTTGACCCTGCTCGAGGGCGCCGACGCGATCGCGACCCCGGAGCTGGAGAGCGCCCCGGAGCCGACCCGTAGGGAACAACTCGCCTCCAACGCCCGCTGGACCCGCGAATTCGTGGTGCCGTGGATCGGGCGCCGTGTGCGGGGGACCTCCTCGGGGGACTCGATGGGCCCCCGCTACCCGGCCTACATCCGGCTCTGAAGGACGGCGCAGTGATTGACTGGTGGCCATGAAGCCATCCACCGGAGCAAACCAGCACGACGGCGAACCGCATGAGGGCGGGGGACTGGCCGAACGGTTGAACTGGCTGCGGGCCGGGGTCCTGGGCGCCAACGACGGGATCGTCTCCACCGCCGCCGTCGTGGTCGGGGTGGCCGGCGCGACCACTGCCACCGGCCCGATCCTGGCCGCCGGGGCGGCGGCACTAATCGGTGGTGCGGTGTCCATGGCGCTGGGTGAATACGTCTCGGTGTCCAGCTCCGCGGATTCGCAGCGGGCCCTCATCGCCCAGGAACGCAGCGAACTGGCGCACCTGCCCCAGGAGGAACTCGACGAACTGGCCGACCTGTATGAGCGGAAGGGGCTCAGCGCCGCCACCGCCCGGACGGTGGCCACCGAACTCACCGCCCATGATGCGTTGGGGGCCCACCTCGACGCCGAACTGAATATCGACCGCGAGGACGTGGTCAGCCCGTGGAGTGCTGCCGCCGCGTCCGCGGTGTCCTTCACGGCCGGGGCGTTGCTGCCGTTCCTGACGGCCGTCCTGCTGCCGGCGCAGTGGAGGATCCCGGTGACCTTCCTCGCCGTCCTGGTGGCCTTGGCCGTGACCGGGGGGCTGGGGGCGCGCCTCGGGGGAGCGCCGGTGTTCAAGCCGGTGGTGAGGGTCGTGGTCGGCGGGATCCTGGCCCTGGGGGCCACGTTCCTCATCGGCACCTGGTTGGGTAGCAGCGGGGTCACCGGCTAGCGGGGCCCCGGCCCGGGGCCCCGGTGGAGCGGATCAGCCCTGCTTGATGACCTGGGTGCCGCCGGCGAACTTATCGAACCAGCTCTGGCGTTTCACGGTGTCGTTGTTGATGGTCACCGCGATGACGATCGCCGCGGCCAGCGAGGCGAGCGAACCAAGTACGGTACCGATGATCGGCAGGATTCCGATGATCCCGAAGCCCATCCAGAGGTTCCGCTTGATCGCCTCGGTCATATCCGGGTGGCCGCCCTGGGCGCCCACGACATGCAGTTTCATGAGCATCTTGCCCACGGTCTGTCCCCGGCTGGACTCCATGAAGGCGAAGTAGCCGACGTAGATGACGGCGCTGACCACCGCTGACACCGCCGTCGCGCCGAAGCTTCTGCCGCCGAGCCCGAGGCCGGCTCCTCCGGCCCCCATGATCGCGCCGGTGATGATCAGGCCTACGACCAGGAAGTTGACGATCAGCAGGATGACGCCGTCGATCAGCCGGGCCAGGAACCGGTCGAGGAGCTCCCCGGGGCGTGTGCCGGTCGGGGGCATGGCGGGGCCGGTGGGCTGGGGCGGAGGAGGTGTGGGATCGCTCATGGCCCCACCATACGCAAGGAACTGTCCCAAGACCATGGGTGGGCAGGATCTACATTTTCGGGCTGAGTGGTACATATGCGTTTTCCGGCACGCTAGCCGATGGCGGTGGAGGGGGATCTAGCGGACGGGGTGCCGTGGGGCTTCCGCATAGGAGGCGGCCGCCGTGGAGCGGCGCCGCCCGTAGGCCAGATAGGCGGCGGCGCCGAGCATCATCCACAGTCCGAAGACGGTCCAGGTGGTGACCCCGAGGTTGGCCATGAGGAACACGCAGCCGGCGACCGCGAGGATCGGGGTCACCGGGTAGAACGGTACGTGGAAGGTGCGGGGCAGCTCCGGGCGGTTGCGGCGCAGGTGGATCACCGAGAGGCTGACCAGGCTGAAGGCGAAGAGCGTGCCGATGCTGGTGGCGTCGGCCAACTCCCCCAGGGGGACCAATCCGGCGGTGATCATGATGACGCCGCCGGTGATCAAGGTGTTCAGGACCGGGGTCCCGGTCCGTGGGTTGAGCTGGCCGAAGACGCGGGGGACCATCCCGTCGCGGGACATGGCCACCAGGACGCGGGTCTGGCCGTAGAGCACCGTGATGACGATGCTGATGATCGCCACGACCGCGCCGACGGAGAAGACCAGGGCCACCCAGGCCTGGCCGGTGATCGCTTCGAGGACCTGGACCAGGGCCGCCTCCTTGCCGATGAACCACTGCCAGTCCTTGGCCCCGACGGCGGCGATGGCGACCAGGATGTAGAGCACGGTCACGATGATCATCGAGGCGATGATGGCCCGTGGCAGATCGCGCTGCGGGTTCACCGCCTCCTCGCCGGCGGTGGATGCGGCGTCGAAACCGATGTAGGAGAAGAACAGCCGGGCCGCCGCGGCCGAGACGCCCGCGGTGCCCATGGGCAGCAGCGGGGTGAAGTTCCCGGTATGGAAGGCGCTGAAGGCGATGACGACGAAGAAGAGCAGCACGACGATCTTCACGAACACCAGCACCGTGTTCACCGTCGCGGACTCCTTGGCCCCGCGCATCAGCAGGACCATGGCCAGGGCGACGACCAGGACGGCCGGGACGTTGAACAGGCCGCCGTCGGCTCCGGGGGGATTGGTCAGCGCTGCGGGCAGGTCCAGCTGGAAGACCCCGGCGAGTTCGTTGACGTATTCCCCGGCGCCCACGGCGATGGCGGCCACCGAGACCCCGTATTCAAGCAGCAGGCACCAGCCACAGATCCAGGCCAGACCTTCACCCATGGTCGCGTACGTGTAGGAGTAGCTGGACCCCGAAACCGGGACGGCCCCGGCCATTTCGGCGTAGGACAGCGCCGAAAGGAGGGCGGCCACCCCGGCGATGGTGAAGGAGATCCAGACCGCGGGCCCGGCCATCGGCACCGAGGAGCCCAGCACGACGAAGATGCCGGTGCCCAGCGTGGCACCGACGCTGATCATGGTCAGTTGCAGCACCCCCAGGGTGCGGCGCATGGTCCCGCCGCCGGAACCGTGGCCGGCGTCGGCCTGTAGTGTTTCGACGTCCTTGCGGAGCAGGAGCTGCCGGCCCAGCGTCAAGGGCCGGCGGCCGGCGGCCGGGGCAGGGAGGTCCGGGGCTGGATGCTTCGATGGAATCTGCAACTGGGTCCTTGGCGGGGCCGGGTGGGCCTGCGGTCGGGCGGCGCCCGTCGGATCGCGGCAGGTGCCGGTGTCGGCAAATGAACTTACATATTTTCGCACCATCATGCATGAATATGAAAATCGATGGCGCGACGCGGAGGTTGTCCGTGGCATGGGTCTCCACGTATCATGAAGACGTGTCCACTAGGGCACACGCCTATGACTTGCGGCGGGAGAGTCCCGTCAGATCCACTGGCGGGCGCCGTAGGAGCAATACCCTCCCCGGGAATCTCTCAGGCCCCCGTACCGCCGCGCAGAGGCAACTCTGGAAAGAAGACGCATCGCCGGCCGGGGGCACCCGACCAGCAGGCGAAGCGCTCACCGACGGTGCAAGCCGCGGCCGGTCAACTCCGGACGTAGCGGAATCTCTCAGGTCCAATACAGAGTCGGGGAGGAACCGAAGCTCATTCGGTGTGCACCACACATCGACCACACTTGGAGTTCCCCTGATGACCGAGACCACGGCCCGTCCCACCACCAGCACCGCCGGCGAACTTGCCTTCGCCGACCGTCATATCGGCCCCCGCGGCGACGCCACCGAGACCATGCTCCGGCAGCTCGGCTACGCGAGCCTCGACGATCTCGTCGACACCGCGGTCCCCGCCGACATCCGCCAGGCCAAGCCCCTGGACCTGCCGGCGGCCCGCTCCGAGGCCGAGGTCCTGGATGACCTGCGTGCCATCGCGGCGAAGAACATCGTCAAGACCCAGATGATCGGCCAGGGGTTCTACAACACGATCACCCCGCCGGTCATCCTGCGCAACGTTCTGGAGGACCCCGCCTGGTACACCGCCTACACCCCATACCAGCCGGAGATCTCCCAGGGCCGGCTCGAGGCCCTGCTGAACTTCCAGACCATGGTCTCGGATCTGACCGGGCTGCCGATCGCCAACGCCTCGCTGCTCGATGAAGCCTCGGCCGTCGCCGAAGCCGTCCTGCTGATGCGCCGCGCCAACAAGGCCAAGGCCGAGGCCAAGACCGTCCTGGATGCCGACATGTTCCCGCAGACCATCGCCGTGGTGAAGGGACGCGCCGAGGCACTGGGCTTCGAACTCGAGATCGCCGACCTGTCCCAGGGGCTGCCCGACGGCGAGATCTCCGGCATCGTGCTCCAGCAGCCGGGGAACTCGGGCCGGGTCTCCGACCACGCAGGCGTGATCGCCGCCGCCAAGGAGCGCGGGGCGATGGTCACCGTCGCCGCCGACATCCTGGCCCTGACCCTCATCGTCCCGCCGGGCGAGCAGGGAGCCGACATCGCGGTGGGCAACACCCAGCGCCTGGGTGTCCCGCTGTTCTTCGGTGGCCCGCACGCCGCCTACATGTCGGTACGCGACGGCCTGGTGCGCTCGCTGCCGGGCCGCCTGGTCGGGGTGTCCAAGGACGACACCGGACTACCCGCCTACCGTCTGGCCCTGCAGACCCGTGAGCAGCACATCCGCCGCGAGAAGGCCACCTCCAACATCTGCACCGCCCAGGCGCTGTTGGCCATCACCTCCTCGATGTACGGCGTCTACCACGGCCCCGAGGGCCTCAAGGCGATCGCCCAGCGGGCCCACCTGCGGGCCGGTGCCCTGGCCTCGGTGCTCCGTGACGCGGGCTTCACCGTGGCCAACGAATCCTTCTTCGACACGCTGACCCTGCAGGTCCCCGGCCGGGCCGATGAGCTGGTGGCCGCCGCCGAGGACAACGGCATCAACCTCCGTCGCCTGGACGCCGACACGGTGGGCATCTCCACCGACGAGACCACCACCACCGCCCACCTGGTCGCGATCGCCGAGGCCTTCGGCGTCGCCGACGCGGCCGCCGCCATCGAACAGGCCGAAGCCGCCGCCACCGAACAGCTTCCGGCCGCCGTCGTGCGCTCCAGCGAGTACATGACCCACCCGATCTTCCACACGGTCCGTTCCGAAACCCAGATGCTGCGCTACCTGCGTCGCCTCTCGGACCGCGACCTGGCACTGGACCGCACCATGATCCCGCTGGGCTCATGCACCATGAAGCTCAACGCCACCGCCGAGATGGAATCCATCTCCTGGCCGGAGTTCGCCTCCATCCACCCCTACGCCCCGTCCCACCAGACCGTGGGCTGGCGTGAACTGATCGACGACCTGGAATCCAGGCTCTCGGCCATCACCGGGTACGCAGGGGTCTCCATCCAGCCCAATGCCGGTTCGCAGGGCGAATACGCGGGTCTGATGGCCATCCGCCAGTACCACCTGGCCAATGGCGACGCCGAACGCACCGTCTGCCTCATCCCGGCCTCGGCCCACGGGACCAACGCAGCCTCGGCGGTGCTGGCCGGGTTGAAGGTCGTGGTCGTCAAGACCGCAGCCGACGGCACCATCGACTCCGCCGACCTGGACGCGAAGATCGAAACCCACCGCGAGGCACTGGCGGGCATCATGATCACCTACCCGTCCACGCACGGGGTGTACGACGACGATGTGCGCGAGGTCTGCGATAAGGTCCACACCGCCGGCGGACAGGTCTACATCGACGGAGCCAACCTCAACGCCCTGGTCGGCCTCGGCCAGCCGGGCCAGTTCGGCGGCGACGTCTCGCACCTGAACCTGCATAAGACCTTCTGCATCCCGCACGGCGGCGGCGGACCCGGCGTCGGCCCGGTCGCCGTGGCCGAGCACCTGGTCCCGTTCCTGCCCGGAGCCCCGGCCGGCGAAGCCACCGCACGCACCGGCACCGCGGTCGCCGCGACCACCTACGGGTCGGCCGGCGTGCTGCCCATCTCCTGGGCCTACGTGGCCATGATGGGCGCCGAGGGCCTGACCAACGCCACCAAGAACGCGTTGCTGACCGCCAACTACGTCGCTTCGCGGCTCAACGAGTACTTCCCGGTGCTCTACACCGGCAACCAGGGCCTGGTCGCCCACGAATGCATACTGGATCTGCGCGATGCCACCGCCAAGACCGGCATCACCGCCGAGGACGTGGCCAAGCGCCTGATCGATTACGGCTTCCACGCCCCGACACTGGCCTTCCCGGTCGCCGGCACGCTGATGGTGGAGCCGACCGAATCCGAGGACCTGGCGGAAATCGACCGGTTCATCGACGCCATGATCGCGATCCGGGCCGAAATGGAGCAGGTCCTTTCCGGGGAGTTCACCGCGGCGGAATCCCCGCTGCGGCTGTCCCCGCACAGCGCGGCCGCCGTGGTCTCCAGCGACTGGGACCGGGCCTACACCCGCGAGCAGGGGGCCTTCCCGCTGCCCGGGCTGCGCCAGGACAAGTACTTCGCCCCGGTGGGACGCATCGACGGGGCCGGCGGCGACCGGAACCTGATCTGCTCCTGCCCGCCACCCGAGGCATTCGAGAACTAGACCGGATCCGCGGAACCCGACGAAAGGCAGCCTGAGCTGTGAGCACCGAAACCACCACCACGCCGAAGCAGACGCCCCTGCACGGCGAACACGAATCACTGGGCGCGCATTTCACCGACTTCGGTGGCTGGGACATGCCGCTGAAATACGGTTCCGAACTGGCCGAACACCAGGCCGTCCGCGAAGCCGCGGGGCTCTTCGACCTCTCCCATATGGGCGAGGTCCGGGTCGAAGGCCCCGAGGCCGCGAAGTTCCTGAACAGTGCGCTGGCCGGGAACATGGCCATCATGAAGATCGGCAAGGCCAAATATTCGGTGATCTGCAACGCCGAGGGCGGGATCCTCGATGACCTGATCACCTACCGCCGCGCCGAGGAGGACTTCCTCGTGGTCCCCAACGCCGGCAACGCCGACGTCGTGGCGGCAGCACTGGCCGAACGCGCCGCCGGCTTCGAGGTCACCGTCACCGACGAGTCGGCCGAGACGGCCCTGATCGCCATCCAGGGACCCGCCGCCGCGGGGATCCTCACCGGGCTGGTCACCGGCGCCGACGTCGAGACCGTCCAGGAGATGAAGTACTACGCGGCCGATGACGTCACCGTCGCCGGGATCAACGTGATGCTGGCCCGCACCGGCTATACGGGCGAGGACGGCTTCGAGCTGTACCTGCCCAACGCCGAGGCCACCACCCTGTGGAAGGCACTGCTCGAGGCCGGCACCGAGGCAGGGCTCATTCCCGCCGGACTGGCCAGCCGTGACTCGCTGCGCCTGGAGGCCGGGATGCCGCTCTACGGCAACGAGCTGTCCACGGACATCACCCCGTTCGATGCCGGTCTGGGACCGATCGTCTCCTTCAAGAAGGAGGAGGACTTCCTCGGGCGGACCGCGTTGGAAGCCAAGAAGGCCGAAGGCGTGGCGCGCAAGCTCGTGGGTCTGAAGGGCCTGGGGCGTCGAGCCGGACGTTCCCACTACGCTGTGATGAAGGACGGGAACGTCGTCGGCGAGGTCACCTCGGGCCAGCCCAGCCCCACGCTGGGCCACCCCATCGCGTTGGCCTACGTCGATGTCGAACTCACCGAGGCCGGCACCGCACTGGATGTCGACCTCCGTGGCAAGGCCCAGCCCTTCGAGGTCGTCGCCCTGCCGTTCTACTCCCGCCAGAAGTAAATCCCCCACATCCGTGGATCCAGAGACTAAGGACAACACATGAGCAAGGTTCTTTCGACCCTCCGTTACTCCGCCGAGCACGAGTGGGTTGACGACTCCACCCCGACCAAGGTCGGCATCACCCAGGTCGCCGCCGACGCACTCGGCGACGTCGTCTACGTCGACCTGCCCGAGGTCGGCTCGACCGTCACCGCCGGGGAGACCTGCGGGGAAGTCGAATCCACCAAGTCGGTTTCCGACCTCTACGCGCCGGTGACCGGCACCATCGTGGAGACCAACCCGGCCGTGGAGGACAACCCGGCCCTGCTGAACGACGACCCCTACGGCGGCGGATGGCTGTTCACCGTCGAGGTTTCCGAAGAGGGACCGCTGCTCTCGGCAGCGGACTACGCCTCGGCCAACGGTGGCGATGTCGAGTGACCATCGAATCCGCACAGGTCCTCTCCTCCAGCCTCACGGCCCCGCTGGCGGAGCTTGATCCCGAGGTTGCTTCGCGGATCGATGCCGAGCTGGCCCGCCAGCAGGACGGTCTGGAAATGATCGCCTCGGAGAACCACACCGCCCAGGCGGTCATGGAAGCCCAGGGCTCGGTGCTGACCAATAAATACGCCGAGGGATACCCCGGGCGCCGGTACTACGGCGGCTGCGAGCATGTCGACGTGATCGAGTCGCTGGCGATCGAGCGGGTCAAGGCCCTCTTCGGGGCCGGTTTCGCCAACGTCCAGCCGCATTCGGGCGCCCAGGCCAATGCCTCGGTGATGCACGCGTTGATCCGTCCCGGGGACACGGTCATGGGCCTGAACCTGGCCCATGGCGGTCACTTGACCCACGGGATGAAGATCAACTTCTCCGGGCGGCTGTACAACATCGTCCCGTACTCGGTGTCCGAAACGGATCTGCGGATCGATATGGACGAGGTCGAGGCGTTGGCGATCGAGCACCAGCCCAAGATGATCGTGGCCGGCTGGTCGGCGTATCCGCGTCAGCTGGACTTCGAACGCTTCCGGGCCATTGCCGATCAGGTCGGTGCCTACTTGTTCGTGGACATGGCCCATTTCGCCGGTCTGGTCGCTGCCGGGTTGCATCCTTCCCCGGTGCCCCATGCCCATGTGGTCACCTCCACCACGCATAAGACGTTGGCCGGCCCGCGCGGCGGGATCATCCTGACCAACGAGGCCGATATCGCCAAGAAGATCAACTCCGCGGTGTTCCCCGGTCAGCAGGGCGGGCCGTTGGAGCATGTCATTGCCGGCAAGGCGGTGGCGTTCAAGATCGCCGCCTCCGAAGAGTTCGCCGAGCGCCAGGCGCGCACGTTGGCCGGGGCGAGGATCCTGGCCGAACGCCTCACGGCCGCAGATGTCGCCGAGTGCGGGATCAGCGTGTTGACCGGGGGCACGGATGTGCACCTGGTGTTGGTGGATCTGCGGGATTCGGTCCTCAATGGCCAGGAAGGCGAGGACCTGTTGGCGAAGATCGAGATCACGGTCAACCGCAATGCGGTCCCGTTCGATCCGCGGCCTCCGATGGTGACGTCGGGGCTACGGATCGGGACCCCGGCGTTGGCCACCCGTGGTTTCTCGGAGGCGGCCTTTACCGAGGTCGCCGACATCATCGCGTTGGCGTTGATCGCCGGGACCGCCGACGGCGGTGCCGACGCGGCGGTCCTTGACGGGTTGAAGGCCAGGGTCACCGCCCTGGCCACCGCCCACCCGCTCTACCCGGAACTTCCTCAGCTCTGCTGAGCCGCCTCCAGCCCCTCACGGGCGTCGTCGGGCCCGGGGGCATCGAACCCCGGGCCCGACGCATGACCGCACCCACCTCGTGCAAAGGAAACCACACCATGGCCATCAGCGTCTTCGACCTCTTCTCGATCGGCATCGGCCCCTCGAGTTCCCATACCGTCGGGCCCATGCGTGCCGCCCAGCGTTTCGCCGCGCACCTCGTGGAAGGCCAACTGGCTGAAGCCACCGCCGATCTGCAGATCGACGTCTACGGGTCGCTCGCCGCCACCGGCAAGGGCCATGGGACGTTCACCGCAGTCCTGCTGGGGATGGAGGGGTTCGAGCCCGAGAGCATCCTGCCCGACCAGGTCGAGGAGCGGCTGGAGGACATCGCCGCCACCGGAACCCTGCGCCTGGCCGCCGAACTAGGGGCCCGGAAGGATCTGTCCTATTCCGCCGATGACATGGTCCAGCGTCCGCTGACCATCCTGCCCCGGCACACCAACGGCATCCGCTTCCAGGCCCTGGACGCCTCCGGCGGCGTCCTGCTGGATGAGACCTACTATTCCGTCGGGGGCGGATTCATCGTCCGTGACGGCGACGAGGATGCCGCGGCCGCCGAACTCGATGAGGTCAACGAAGAGATCCCCTACCCCTTCACCACCGCGGCCCGGTTGCTCGAACACTGCCACGCCAGCGAAATGGGCATCGCCGACGTGATGCTCGCCAATGAGCTGACCTACAGGTCCCGCGAGGAGATCCGTGCCGGCCTGCTGCATATCTGGGACGTCATGGAACAGTGCAAGGATTCGGCCATCGCCCGCGAAGGGCTGCTGCCGGGGGGCCTGAAGGTCCGTCGCCGGGCCCCCGACTGGCATGAGCGCCTGACCAAGGAGGACAAGGACCGCGACCCGCGCTACTGGCAGGAATGGGTCAACCTCGTCGCCCTGGCCGTGAACGAGGAGAACGCCACCGGCGGGCGCGTGGTGACCGCGCCGACCAACGGGGCGGCAGGGATCATCCCCGCGGTCATGTTCTACGCCACGCACTACCTGCCCGGAACCGAATACGCCACCGGCGAGGACAAGGAAGACATCATCGTCCGCTTCCTGCTCGCTGCCGCCGCCGTGGGGGTGCTCTACAAGGAGCAGGCCTCCATCTCCGGTGCCGAGGTCGGCTGCCAGGGCGAGGTCGGCTCGGCCTCCTCCATGGCCGCCGCGGGACTGGCCGAGGTCCTCGGAGGCAGCCCGGCCCAGGTGGAGAACGCCGCGGAGATCGCCATGGAACACAATCTCGGGCTGACCTGCGATCCGATCGGCGGTCTGGTGCAGATCCCGTGCATCGAACGCAATGCGATCGGCGCCTCCAAGGCCGTCAACGCGGCGAAGATGGCGCTGATGGGCGATGGCGAACACCGGGTCTCCTTGGACGAAGTCATCGTGACCATGCGCGAAACCGGCAAGGACATGAGCGATAAATATAAGGAAACCGCGATGGGTGGGCTCGCCGTGAACGTGGTGGAGTGCTAGTTCCCGGTCGTGGGGGATGCTGCCGGGGTACCGGTGCTGCTTTGGCGCGGAACACCGATTCGGATTAGGGTGGGGCTTGGAGCCGTCGGGATCGGCGTGCTTCGCTGATCGACGCCTGCCGGGCTGATGGCCCGTGCCCGCGTATGGCTTGCCGAATCGGGAGGTGACCCGCATATGGACGACGGACCGTCTCGAGAACCCGCGCCCGCCGCGGGTCCACACACCTCGCCGTCGTTCCTTGTGGGCCGTCGGTATTCCCCTGCGCCTCGCGCAGTCATCAGCTAGCGTCCCTCGAGGGGACGCGTACCGGAGGGAACCCGGATCATGAACCCCGAAGACACCGTGGAAATCGATGACACCATCGAGGCCCTGAAGCAGGCCCTCAACCGTGATGACCTGGCCGCCGCGGGTGGGCTGGTTGCCCACCTGCCCATCTCCAAGACCCTGGACGAACTGGAACGGCTGAACGACCGCGACCGGGCGGTGCTCTACCGCCTGCTCGACAAGGACCGGGCCCTGGCCGTCTTCGAACGGCTGGACCCGACCCTGCAATCCGAACTCATCCAGGGGCTGAAGGACACCGACGTCGCCGAGGTCTTCGACAACCTGAGCCCGGATGACCGGGTGGGCCTGCTCGACGAGCTTCCCTCGGTGGTGGCCCGTCGACTCCTGCTGGGCCTCTCCGGCCGGGAACGCGCCCTGACCGACGCCGTGCTGGGTTACGGACAGGGCTCGATCGGGCGCAGCATGAGCCCCGAATTCATCAGCGCCCACCCCTGGACCACCGTGGACCAGGCGTTGGAGAAGGTCCGCACGGGCCTGGACGACGCCGAGACCATCTACACCCTGCCGGTCACCGATGCCGGGCGGGCCCTGGTGGGGATCATCAGCCTGCGTGACCTGCTGCGCGCGGATCCGGGCAAGACGGTGGGCGAGATCATGGTGGATGCGGAATCCGTCCGGGCCACCGTGGACGAGGAGACCGCGGCCCGGCGCTGCGCCGACCTGCAGGTGCTGGCGCTGCCGGTGGTCGATACGGAGAACCGGCTGTTGGGCATCCTGACCGTCGACGATGCGTTGCGGATCATCGAAGCCGCCGAATCCGAGGATGCGGCCCGCAGTGGTGGTACCGAACCGCTGCGCCGGCCCTATCTGGCGACCCCGATCTGGGAGATCGTCAAGTCCCGGGTGGTGTGGCTGCTGGTCCTGGCCATCGGCGCCACGTTGACGGTGCGGGTCCTGCACGAATTCGAGGCGACCCTGATGGAGGTGGCGGTGCTGACCTCGTTCATTCCGCTGCTGATCGGCACCGGTGGCAACACCGGCAACCAGGCTGCCACCACGGTCACCCGCGCCCTGGCGTTGGGTGATGTCCGGGCCCGCGACATCCTGCGCGTGTTCGCCCGGGAAGTACGGGTGGGCGCCATGCTGGGCCTGCTGTTGGGTGCGTTGGGCTTCGCCATCGCGGCGCTGATCTACAGTCCCGACATCGGCTGGGTGATCGGGTTGACCCTGGGCGGGGTCTGCACGATGGCGGCCACGGTCGGCGGGATCATGCCCCTGTTGGGCAAGGCGATCAAGGCCGACCCGGCGGTGTTCTCCAACCCGTTCATCACCACTTTCGTGGACGCCGCCGGCCTGATCCTGTACTTCGTGATCGCGAAGGCAGTGCTGGGTATCTAGGGTCGGCAGCGGGGCTGCCGGGGCGGGGAAACAGGCTCTGTTCGCCGGGTCCCGGCGATGCTACGGTGGGCTCACGGACCCAGTAGTCACGCGGCGAAGGCGTCGCGTGGGAAGGAGTTTCCCCATGGCAAATAGGGCAGGTTCCAGCGGAATTGATGCCACGTTGTTTCGACAAGAAGGTCCGTGGTGCACGGCCTTCGTAGATGCCTCGCTCGGTACTACGGCAGCCCAGGAAGCCGCCGATGCCCTGCCCGATACAGTTGCCCGACTTCTGAAAAGCCAACAGGCCAGCGCCCCCGACATAGATGCGATGCGCGCCGCCATGCATCCCGCCGAGGGGCGTCCCTCGCCGGTCTCCCGCTTCGTCGCCGTCTGCGACGGACAGGTCGTCCTGGATGAGCTGGTCCAGGGGGTGAAGACCGATTCACCGCAGGTGGACTGCAGCGAGTTCCCCAACCTGGTGCCGCTGGCGCGGGCCCACGGTGGACAGTTCCCCTACCTGGTCGCCGAAGTCGGCCGTGACGGGGGAGAGGTGCGGTTGCGCCATTCGGCCGTGGCCGGGGTCGCCGAGGAGTACCGGGTGGCCAATGATCGCGACGACGCCCACCATGCCCGGCGGGTGCCCGGCCGATACGAGGAATCGAAGAACCAGCACCAGACGGCAGAGGTCTGGCGCCGGAACGCCGACGAGATCGCCCGGCTGGTCGACGAGGTGGCTCGTGACACCCGGGCCCGGCTGGTGGTCCTGTCCGGGGACACGAAGGCCCGCGAGCTCGTCCTGTCCCAACTGGCCGAACCGACCCGGGCCCTGGCGGTGACACTTGACCAGCACACACGGACCGGAGGCGCCGATGCCACGGCCGTGGAGAAGGAAGTCGAAGCGCATGTCGCGGCCCTGCTGGCCGAGGACATCCGTGAACTCTCGGAACGTATCTCCAACCAGGTCAACGCCGTCCAGCCGGGGGCGGTGCTCGGCTTCGAGGACGTCGTCTGGGCTCTGCAACAGGGTCAGGCCGCCACGGTCGTCGTGGCCGAATTCCAGGACGACCATTCGCTGCTGGCCCTTGAAGGGGAGCCCTGGCTGGCTTCCGAGGGGGCCGATCTCCAAGGATCGGGGGCCTTGGGCTCATGGCCCGCACCGGAGGTCCTGCTCCGCGCCGTCGCCATGACCGATGCCTCGATCAGGTACGTCCCCGCCGGGGTGCTTCCCGGAGGGGCCGGGATCGCGGCACTGCTGCGGTGGCCCAAGGCCGAAGCGGCCTGATCGGAATCCTCGGGGCCGTTCCGCAGCCGGTGGTCCATCCCGCCGGCTGCGGATACATCCCCCGGACGGCCGGCGGTCAGTCCTTCACGGCCGCCTGGATGGCGTCGATGTTCGCCCCCATCCAGCCCAGGTAGTCGGTGTCCTGCGGGAGCGTCTCGGTGAATTCCACGACCGGGACCCCGGCATCCTCGGCCTGGGCGCGGACTATCTGGGTTTGCGGGCTGCTGGTCTGGGGGTTGAAGGCCAGCAGGGAGATCCCTCCCGCGGAAAGCTTTTCGTCCAAGGCGTTCAGCAGTAGCGGGGAGACATCGTTGCCGGCTTCGATGGCGCCGCTGAATCCCTCGGGAGTTCCATCCGAGAGGCCGGCCCGCTCCAGCAGGTAGTAGGGCACCGGCTCGGTCATGGCGTACTGGTGGCCCTCCGTCGTGGTGGAAAGCTTCCCGAGGCGTTCCTCCAAGGTGTCGATCTTCGTGGCGAACTCCCGGGCGTTGGCGGTGAATGTCTCCGCTTCCTCCGGTTTCAGCTCGCCCAGGCGGTCGGCGACTTCCGCGGCCACGGCCGAAGCGGTGGGCAGGTCGTACCAGACGTGTTCGTTGAAGCTGGTGTGGTCATGCCCGTCGTGGTCATCGGGCCCGGCCTCCGGTTCCGGCTCGTGGTCCTCGGCGTGGGCGGCCTCCGAGTAGTCGATGGCCGTGATGATGGCCGAGTCGTCGATCCCCAGCCCCCGGATCAGCAGATCGACGAAGGAATCGTAGCCGCCTCCGTTTTCCACCACGAGGTCGGCATGGGACAGCGTGAGTTTGTCCTGTGGGGTGGCCTCGTAGGAATGCGGGTCCTGTGAAGGCCTGTCGATGATCGAATCCACCGTGACGGAGTCCCCGGCGACCTGGCGGACGATATCCCCGTAGGCGCTCGTGGAGGTGACCACCGTGAGGGTGTCGTCCCCCTCTCCGGAAGCAGGCCCCGAGCAGGCGGACAGTCCCAGACCCAGCAGGAGGGCGGGGACGACGACGAAACGCGAATGCACGGGCGGCCTTTCGGGCAGGGGAAGGAAGCCCTCACATCTTATACTAAATGAGAATCGTTTGCATCTTCGAGGTGTGTGTCATCGATGCGGGGAGGGCAGGACGCCTCACTGCCGGCGCCGTGAATCGTCCCGTCTAACCGACGACCAGACCGCGCTCATCGTGGGTCACGTCGGGCCACGGCTGGCGGGCCTCCTCGAGCAGACGGGCAGCTTCCCGGGCGATGACTTCCGCTGCCTCGGCAATGGCCGCGCCGTCGACAGGCCCCACCACCTCGTGCAGCTGCCTCAGGTAGGAGCGCAGCCAGTCGATGGGACTTTCCACCATGTGCTCGTCGAACGTCCGGTCCCCGGGTTCCCCGTCCACCATGCCGGGATGGAAATGCATCCGGTCGGCTTCATGGGGCGCCGATTCAAGCATGTCGATCCGAACGACGGCGGGACGCAACGAGGCCAGGGGGGAGGAGTAGATCGTGTTCGGGCTGGCCACCTCCATCGGGCGGATCTCCAGGCGTACCCCGCGTTCTCGGATATCAGGCTGATCGACGAGGGCCGGATCGAGGAAATCCACGAGGACCGCGGTGATGGCCGATGACTCAAAAGCCCAGATGTGTTCCATCTTTTGAACCTAGAGACTCCGGATAACTACTGTCAACCAGCGGTGGCACGATCCCGGGTCTGCGCGGGGGCCGGCAGGGATCTACCGGGTGGCCTTCTTCCGGCTCGGCCCGAAAACCAGTACGCCGAAGGCGGCCGCGAACATGGCGGAGAAGATCACCCGAACCGCACCGTTGAGGTCCCATGCCCCCAATACGGCGAAGAAGACCACGAAAATGCTCACTGTGCCGACAACGCGTACTAGTTTTTCCACTGTCCTCCGATGACGATTTCCTCCAACTGAACGTTGTTCCAGCGGTCGGGGAAGGGGCGGTCGGTGATCGAGCGTGCCCCCGCCCCCGCAAACCACGGTACTTCAACCGCTGGAAGGTGGCCCCGCAGCAGGCCGGAGCCGCATCTGACGAGCAGTGTCAACAAGAAAATGGTTGAAGGCAACTATGCTGTCACGATGGACACCACGCAGCTGACGGACTTCACCCCGGCCCCGAACCAGGCGGGTGCCCCCGGCTTATATGAGATCGAAAACCGGGCCATCGACCACGAAGGCACCCTGTGGCAGGCCCTCGAGGAGACCGCCGATCTTTCGGGGCGCACCGTGGTGGATCTGGGCTGCGGCAGTGGATTCTGGCTGACGGGTTATGCGTCGACCGCGGGCTCGGTCCTCGGCGTCGAACCCGATTCCGGTCTGCTTGAATTGGCCCGGCAACGGGTCCAGCGTGATGGGCTGACCAACGTCGAGGTTCTTCACGGTTCGGCGGAACACCTTCCATTGGAGGATGCCAGCGTGGACGTGGTCCACGCCAGATTCGCCTACTTCTTCCCGACCCCGGCCAATGACTGCCTTCCGGGTCTGCGCGAGTCGATGCGCGTGCTCAAACCGGGCGGGACGCTGGTGGTCATCGACAACGACCAGGCTAACGGCGAGTTCGCCGAACTGCTGCGTGCCTCCGATAGTGCCCAGACCTACCAAGGCGCCGGGGAGTTCATTCGTGATTGGTGGGCCACCCGCGGGGCGACCACCCGCGAGGTGATGAGCAGCTGGAGGTTCGAGACCGCGACCGACCGGGACGCCGTCCTGCGGCTGGAGTTCCCGGCCGAGGTCGCCGACGCCCATATCGCCGCGCGCCCCGGCCGGACCGCCCTGGACTACGGGTACCTGCTGCACTCGCTGTCCAAGGCCTGATCGGGCGGCCCCTAGTCACTTCCGTAGGGGTGGCGCAGATCCGGGCGGTGTTCTTCGGGATCGGACCAGCCGGCGATCCACGGACCGGTGCCTTCGGACTGGTCGATCACCCCTTCCTCCGCCCACTCGTAGTCCCCCGCCAACACTTCCTTGGCCAGTTGGGCATCGGTGGCATCGGAGTTCTCCCATAGGTCATCGAACAGCGCCTCCACCCTGTGGCGGGATTGGTGGCAGAAGGCGTCTGCGAGCCGGGCGGCGCCGTGGGCCCGCCCCGGCTCCGTCTCGCGCAGCAACTCCACGCGTGAGACGCACGCCGACATGGCGAAGAGTTCGGTGCCGATGTCCACCACCCGGCCCAGGAAGGCCTGCTTGGTCTCCAGTCCCGCCTGCCAACGGGCCATTCCGGCGAAGGTGTGCCGGGCGAGCCGGCGCGAAGCCCGTTCCACGTACCGCAGATGCGGGGCCAGCTTTCCGGCCCCGGAATAGGACGTCGGCAACAGGCCCGGACCCGCGGCGAGGGTCGGCAGCCATTTGGCGTAGAACCCGGTGGCCCCGGCAGCGGCACGGATCTTCTCCTGGGTGGTGGCATCCCGGCTGGCCAGATCCCCGGCCGCCTTCAGGTGGGCGTCCACCGCCTCACGGGCGATCAGCAGATGCATGATCTCGGTGGAGCCCTCGAAGATCCTGTTGATCCGCAGGTCACGCACCAACTGCTCCACCGCCACGGCGCGTTCGCCGCGGGCCGCCAGGGAATCAGCCGTCTCATACCCCCGGCCGCCGCGGATCTGCAGCAGCTCGTCGGCCATCTGCGAGGTCTTCTCGCTGCAGAACAGCTTCGCCAGGGCCGCCTCTATCCGCACATCCTTCATGCCTGCGTCCGCCAGTGCGGCGGAGAGCTCGAAGACGGATTCCACGGCGAACGAGGTCGCCGCGATGTAGGCGATCTTCAGACTCCATTTCCCGGCCCCGGCGCATAGCGCCGGGATGGACAGGCGGCCGGTGTTCAACGTGCTCAACGCGATCTTCAATCCCTGGCCTTCACGCCCGAGCAGGTTGGCCGCCGGAACACGGACGCCGTGGAAGCGGGTCACCCCGTTCTCGATGCCATGCAGGCCCATGAACACATTGCGGTTCTCCACCACCAGGCCCTCGCTATCGGCTTCGACGACGAAGGCGCTGATGCCCCCGCGTTCCCGGGTGCCGTCGGGGCCGGGGTGGGGGAGTACCCGCGCCATGACCACGACCAGATCGGCCACCGAGCCGTTCGTCGTCCACAACTTGGCCCCCTCGAGCACGTAGGACTGCCCGTCCTGGGCCAGGGTCGCCGTCGTGCCCAGACGCGCCGGATCCGAACCGACGTCGTTCTCGGTCAGCAGGAAGGCCGTGATGGCACCGGCGGCACAGCGGGGCAGGAAACGGTCCTTCTGCTCGGCGGTTCCGAACATCTTCACCGGTTCGGGGACGCCGATGGACTGGTGCGCCGAGACCAGGGCGCCGATGCTGGGACTGATGGAACCCAACAGCATCAGGGCCCGGCCATAGTAGGCCAGCGTCAGGCCCAGCCCGCCATACCTGGTGGGGATCTTCATCCCGAAGACCCCCAGGTCCTTCAGGACGGTGATGTATTCGTCGGGGATGCGGGATTCACGGTCGATCAGGCGCCCGTCGAAGGAGGCGACGGCCTCCCGCAACTTCGCCAGGAAGGCTTCGCCGCGTTCGGTCTGCTCGGCGGTGGGGCGTGGATGCGGGTGGATGAGCCCGAAATCGGTTTTGCCCAGATACAGGCCCTGGGCGAAACTCGGGCGGGCGTCACCGGCATCGCGGGCTGCTTCGGCCACTGCGCGGGCGGTTTTTTCATCGATCGTGCTGCTGGAAACGGTGGCGTCCATGACCACTCCCTCGGACCTCGGCGTGCCGCAGGCCGCGCGGTGGAAAGCACCGGGGCCTGCCGCGGGACGGTGGCCCACACGCTGTCCCTCAAGGCTACGCCGCCGGATCAAGAGGGGTTCCTCCCCGGTGGCGGCCGCGTGGATTTAGCTGAATGTTCATGTGTCATCATGGTTTCCATGACCGCGACCCGCTGGCTTTCAGCCCAGGAACGTGAGTGCTGGATGGCACTGATGGCCCTTTCGATGCAATTGCCGAGCCTGCTCGATACCGAACTGCACCGGCAAGGACGCATCACGCTCTTTGATTACCACGTGTTGGCGATGCTCTCGGAGTCCGAGGGGCGGTTGCTGCCGATGAGTGAATTGGCTGGACGAACCAATGCCTCGCTGTCGCGATTGAGCCATGTGGTGAAGAAGCTCGAGGGCCGCGGCTGGGTCGAACGCTCCCAGAGCACCGACGACGCCCGGGTCAGCGTCGCCCACCTGCGCGATCCGGGCCTGGACATGCTGCGCGGCCTGGCGCCCGAACACGTGGAGTCGGTGCGGCGGCTGGTCTTCGACGGGTTGGACGAGCAGGACATCGTGGATCTGACCCGGATCGGACGCAAACTGGTCGGCGGGATGGACCCGCAGCACTGGATCCTCCGCTGAGCACTCCCGTGGGGGCGGCCGGCGACCCGGAAGGGACCGGCGAGTCGACGCGGGAGAGGGGTACCGGCGTCGTACCCTGCAGTTTGTCATCTGCGGCCCGCCGTTCTAGGATGGTAAGGCGTTAAGTCACGTGTTCGTCGTGGCGTGCTCCGTGAGGAGTGGGTCAAGGGGATCGCGTGGTTGCCCGTAAACCGAATAACGCGTCCCGACCGAGTAGGGAAAAATGCTCAACCTGGACGCTGTATTCACCGTCTTTCGCGCAAGTAAGGCGCTTCGGTTGGTTCTCACCCAGCCTGGTTACCTTCGCACGTCGCAGTAATACACGGTGTCACAACTGGTGGCGGGACTCTTCAACGCAGGTTCAGAGGCAGCAACACCGCGCTGTGATCTGTTTTATCGAGTACCGCCAATATTTACTACTACTGAGGAGTGATCATGGCAGCTGTATGCCAGGTGACAGGTGCAGTTCCGGGCTTCGGACACAGCATCTCCCACTCGCACCGCCGCACCAAGCGTCGGTTCGACCCGAACATCCAGAAGAAGCGCTACTGGGTTCCGTCCCTGCGCCGTAATGTCACGCTGACCTTGTCGGTCAAGGGCATTCGGACCATCGATGCCCGTGGCATCGACCGCGTTGTCGCTGACCTGCTGGCGAAAGGTGTGAAGCTCTAACATGGCAAGAGTCCAGGATGTACGCCCCATCATCAAGCTCAAGTCGACTGCCGGTACCGGGTTCACCTACGTGACCCGCAAGAACCGTCGTAACAACCCTGACCGTCTGGTCATGAAGAAGTACGACCCGGTCGTCCGCAAGCACGTCGATTTCCGAGAGGAGCGCTAAACACATGGCTAAGAAGTCCAAGATTGCTCGCAACGAGCAGCGCAAGGTCATCGTGGAGCGTTACGCCGCGAAGCGTGCCGAGCTCAAGAAGACCCTGATCAACGAAAACGCCACCGACGAGGCACGCGAAGAGGCCCGCCTGGGCCTGCAGAAGCTGCCCCGCAACGCGTCGCCGGTTCGCGTGCGTAACCGCGACTCCATCGACGGCCGCCCGCGCGGTACGTTCCAGAAGTTCGGAATCTCCCGTGTCCGCTTCCGCGACATGGCCCACCGTGGCGAACTTCCGGGCATCACCAAGTCGTCCTGGTAGACACCAGCGATTTTCCCCGGGGCCCCTTCTGGCAACAGAAGGGGCCCCGGGTTTTTTTAATCCCAGGAGCAGGTCATGGCCCACCGCGGCCTGCGGATTGCCCTAGGTCGACGGCGACCAGAGCCAGACCCAGAGGCGGCGCCACCGCCCCGCGGGCCGGGGTGTCCCGGTCGGGCCGGCGGGGGAGCGGGGCGGCCCGTCAACGGCCCGGCGTTCCCGCCAGCGCCGGATCTCCTCGTCGGGGTCCCGGGGGTCGGTGATCACCGGTGGGCCACCCAGCAGCTGGCGCCGGGCCTCCCGGATGCGGGCGTTGAAATCGGTGACGGTCTCGCGGACGGCCAACTCGCCGGGCAAGGCATCGAGCGTGTCGTCCAGGGCGGCGTCCTCGGTTCGCAGCAGCAGGGCCGGCGGGCCGACCCCACTGATCCGCTCCCGCCGCATGAGCGACTTCATCCACCAGTCGGGGTCGGTGGAATCCAGCGAGGGCAGCGGCAGGCCCGCATAGGCGAGGTGGTCGAAATCCCCCCGGGCAATGGCCCGGTCGATGCTGGGGGTGGCGACCTGCCCGGCGGAGTCCGTGGAGTGGAACACCGGCGGTGCCTCCGGGGCACCCTGGACCTCGATCCCCGCCTGTTCGGCCTTGGCCCTGAAGAGTTCCCCGGAACGGCGTTCATACTCGTCCACGGGAGCCGGTTCCAACACTGCGTCCTGCGCGTCGCGGTAACGGGCGGCCTGCAACCGGGCGGCGTCATGGGACGCGGTAGGTTCTGGGCTCATCGTGGGCACCGCCTTGGATCCGATGGTTCCTGAGCTCCAGCGTAGCGACCCGTGACACCGGCCCTCAAGGGTTTCCGCCAGTGGATCGGTGCCGTCGGTGCCGGGGTGGGATGAAGACCCCAAATACCCGGTCGGGACCCAAAAACCGCCAATTTGCAGGGAATATCGAAAAAATTCCGGCCAAACGCCCCAAAACTGGGCGTGTCCGTCAGTGAGGCCTGATAGTTTCCTTCACAGTAGTCCCCGCAACCGCAGGGCAACCCGGCCGGAAACGGGCGGGCACGAATTAGTCCAGGAGGAAATACATTGGCTTTGAACCGTAGTGAACTCGTTGCAGTCGTCGCCGAGAAGACCGGCAACTCGCAGGTCGCCGTGAACGCCGTGCTGGATTCGGTGTTCGACACCTTCGTCGAGCAGGTTTCCCAGGGCGAGAAGGTGTCCATCCCGGGCTGGCTCGCCGTCGAGCGCACCGACCGTGCCGCCCGCACCGGCCGCAACCCGCAGACCGGCGAGACCATCCAGATCCCGGCAGGCCACTCCGTGAAGCTGACCGCCGGCTCGAAGCTGAAGGCTGCCGTCTCCAAGAAGTAGTTCCCGCACCAGCGGTCGACAGGGCCCGTTCCACCAGGTGGTGGAACGGGCCCTGTTCTGGCTCCGGGCGGACCGGCTTCGGCAGAAGCTTCTACATGGCGTAGAATCCCTGATGGATCATGAAGGGCCGCCGGGCCCGATGAAGGGGAGCCGTCGTGGAGTATCGAAGCCTGCGCCTGGTGCGTGGATGGCTCGGTGCCCTGGCCGCAACCGCCCTGGCGGCCGCCTCGCATACGGTGGCCGGAGGCGCGCTTCCCGAACCGGCGCTGCTGGCGTTGATCCTGGCCCTCTCCGGGGCCGCCTGCACCGCCCTGGCCGGACGGGCCCTTTCCTTCTGGCGCACCGCTGCTGCCGTGCTGATCAGCCAGGGGATCTACCACTCGGCCTTCGGCATGCTCGGGGGCCATCACGGTGGCCACGACCACCATCTGCTGTCTGCCGGTGGCACCGGCGCCCATGCCGGCCACCTGATCTCCGTCGACCCGGACGCCCTGCTGACCGGGGCGGCCACGCAGGACGCGAACGCCATGGCATTGGGCATGTGGATCGCCCACGTGGTCGCGGCCATCCTGACCATCCTGGTGCTGCGCAAGGGCGGGCTGGCGGTCCTGGCCCTGATGCAGGTCCTGGGCCTGGCCGTACCGCGCCGGATCCTGCGCCCCCGTCCACCGATCGCCTCCATCGGGCCGCCGCGCCTGGTCTGGGTCCAGGTCCCCGGTCTCCCCGACCTGGGTGTGCCACTGCGCGCCTTGCGTGACCGGGGTCCGCCCGTCCTTCCCGCCTTCGCATCCTAGAGACGTCGAACGCAGGCCCCGCCAGACGGGGATACCAAAGGACAAAGATGAACACCGAACACCCCCATGCCCCCCGAACAGCGGTCCGCCAGCGGCCCGGCACGCTTCGTGCGATCCTCGCTGCTGCCGCCGCCGCCCTGCTGATGGGGCTGGCGCTGAGCACCGCACCGGCCGCGCTGGCCCATGATTCGCTGATCGGTTCCACTCCCAAGAACGGGGCGACCGTTACCGAGCCGCTGGACTCCGTGGACCTGAACTTCAGCGGTGAACTCAAGTCGATCGGCACGGAGGTCAGCCTCGCCGACGCCGAGGGCAAGAAGTACGACGCCGACACCTCGGTCAGCCGCAATGTGCTCACCGTGGATTTCGGGCAGGCCTTGCCGGCCGGTGACTACACGCTCACCTGGCGTGCGGTCTCCAGCGACGGACACCCGATCGAGGGGACCAGCGACAACAACGAGGCGCTGACCTTCACCGTGGAGGGTGGCGAGGCCGAAGCCTCGACCCCCTCCTCCTCACCGGCGACCGGCTCCTCCTCCGCCGCCGAGGGGACCCAGAACACGGCCTTGTCGGCCCCCGCCGCGCAAGACACCTCGGCGACCCAGGCCCCGGATGAGCAGGCCTCCAGCGACGGGGGTCTGCCGACCGCCCTGATCTGGGTGATCCTCGCCGTCGCCGTCATCGCCGCCGCCGGCGTCGTATTCGCCAAGGTGCGCCGTCAGTCGGGCTCGGGCAAGTAGCCCAGCCCCCACCCGAGGGACCTCAGTAGGCTCTGCACGCCCCGGCACGCCCCGGCACGTCCCGGGGTCGCGGATCCGCTGATACGCCCTGCCCTCCGCCGCCCCCTGCGGGGCGTGCCGGGCCGACCCATCACAGCTTCCGGCGCCCCTGCGCCACGACCCCAAGGATCCAGACCATGAACATCACCCTTCCCACCCCCCGCACCACCGCAACCGCCGCCCTGGTCGCCGCCGCCGCCGTGGCCCTGGCCGGTTGTGCCGGGAACGCCGCAGAGGCCGGTTCCACCCCCTCCGCGTCCACCGCGACCGATCAGGCCCACGCCGTGGAGGTCCAGGACACCTGGACCAAGGCCACCGACACCGATATGAGCGGCTCCTTCGGAACCCTGACCAACACCTCCGACTCCGAGGCGGTGCTGGTCAAGGCCGAGAGCCCCGAGGCCGGCATGGTCGAACTGCACGAAATGACCGGTACCTCCGGGTCGATGTCGATGCAGGAGAAGGACGGCGGCTTCAGCATCGCCCCCGGCCAGAGCGCCGAGCTGGCACCGGGCGGAGACCACATCATGTTGATGAAGCTCAAGGACGAACTGAAGGCCGGGGACCCGGTGGACATCACGTTGACGTACGCGGACGGCTCCACGGCAACGGTCCCGTTCACCACGAAGGACTACAGCGGCGCCGACGAATCATACGGCGAGCAGGAGTAATGGTGCCCGACAACGGAACACCCGGGGAAGGATGCCCCGTCTCCCCGCGCCATCCGCGACGGCGCAGCTTCCTGTTCGGGGCGGCCGGCGCCGCCGTGGGTGCCGCCGCGGGGGCCGGTGGAACGGCGGCGGCCCTGGCCTCGGAGGAAGCCCCGGAACCGGCGGCGGGCCGCGACGAGGACGGGGCCAACGCGGGCTCGACCGTCGGGTTCCACGGGAACCGGCAGGCAGGGGTCGACACCACCGCCCAGGCGCATGCGGGGTTCGTGGGGCTGGACCTGCTGGCCCCGAAGGGCCGGAAGCATCCACCGGCCGACGATGTCCGCCGACTCCTGCGTCTGCTCAGCGACGACGCGTCCCGGCTGTGTGCCGGGCGCCCGCCGCTGGCGGACAGCGAACCGGAGCTGGCGGTCTCCCCGTCGAATTTGAGCATCACGTTCGGGTTCGGCCCCGGGTTGCTGGATGCCGTCGCCCCGGCGCAGAAGCCCGAATGGCTGCGCCCGTTGCCGGCCTTCGGGATCGACGAACTCACCGAGGAGTACGGGCAGACGGACCTGTTGTTGCAGATCTGCTCGGACGACCCGCTGGCCCTGGCCCATGCCCAACGGATGCTGCTCAAGGACGCCCGCTCCTTCACCCGGTTGCGGTGGATCCAGACGGGATTCCGCACCGCCTATGGTTCGGCCGAGGAGGGGGCGACCATGCGCAACCTCTTCGGCCAGCTCGACGGCACCGGAAATCCGTTGCGCGAGGCCCGCGAGCAGGCCCTCTGGGGCGGGGACCGGATCCCGGCCTGGACCCCGGGAGGCACCTCGCTGGTGCTGCGCCGGATCGCCATGGACCTGGACGAATGGGATCGGGTCGACCGGCCCGGCCGGGACTTCGCACTGGGCAGGCACCAGAGCACCGGCGCCCCGCTGACCGGGAGCAAGGAACACGATGTGCCGAACCTGGGCGCCACCGACGACGGGGGTCTGAAGGTCATTTCCCCGCAGAGCCATGTCGCCCGGGCCACGGCGCAGAAGCCCGGGGAGAAGATCGTCCGCCGGGCCTATAATTACGACGACGGGGCCGCGGACTCCCACGGGCTGCCAGGTTCGGGGCTGCTCTTCGCCTCCTACCAGGCCGATGTGGACCGCCAGTTCCTGCCGATCCAGCGTCGACTGGACGAATCGGACATGCTCAACGAATGGACCACCCCGATCGGATCGGCCGTTTACGCCATCCCTCCGGGGTGTCCCGAGGGCGGGTTCATCGGGGAGGAGTTGTTCGGATGAGCGGCG
Source organism: Arthrobacter sp. AOP36-F1-5 (assembly GCF_058137995.1). NCBI lineage: Bacteria > Bacillati > Actinomycetota > Actinomycetes > Micrococcales > Micrococcaceae > Arthrobacter > Arthrobacter sp. AOP36-F1-5. The sequence continues at coordinate 3,078,536 of NZ_CM176892.1, read as the reverse complement.
TCGGGCCCGGGGGTGAGCCGGGCCACGACGGCAGTGCGGTCCGGGTCGAAGGTGAGAGAATGGAAGGCATGCGGACAGGGATGCAACGATGAGCCAGGGCGTACTACCGGAGAAGGTGTCCGGCGCGGGCCCCCGTGGCCCGGAACGTCGGCCCGCGTCGACGTGGCGCCCCGACCTGGTGCTGCCGGCGATCCCGATCGGCGCCCTCGTGCTCGTGCTGGCCCTGCAGTTCTCTGGGGCGGCGAAAGGCACCGAACTCTCGGACCCGGGGGCCTTCACCCGGTGGGCGTTGCCCTTTGCCACCCTGATCCACCACAGCGCCATGGCCGTCACCATCGGGGCCCTGGTCTTCGCGGCCACCGTCCTGCCGAGGTCGACCAAACCGCATCGGGCCCGCAAGGGCTCGCACGGGACCGACGGTGGGGAGGTGCACCCGGCCTTCGCCCGGACGATGAACATCGCGGCCGGAGCGGCCATGGTGTGGACCCTGGCCGCGGTGGCCGTGCTGATCCTGACCTTCTCCGACGTCTCCGGCCTGCCGCTTTCAGCGGATGCCGCCTACACGGACTCAATGAAGGACTACATCCTCAACATCTCGCTGGGCCAGGCGTGGGCCTGGATGATCGTGATCGCCGCGGTGGCCAGCTCCTTGGCCTTCGTGGTCCGTTCCCCGGTGGGGGTGGGCCTGAGCGCCGTCTTCTCGCTCTTCGGGATCATCCCGCTGTCCTTGATCGGCCACGCCGCCGGAGGCGACGACCACTGGGGCGCGGTCAACGGGATCCTGCTGCATCTGCTGGGCCTGTGCATCTGGGTGGGCGGGATCGTCGTGTTGGCCTGCGTCGCCCCACAGCTCCAGACCCCGGCCCCCGGGAAGTTCTCCTCCACCCGGCCGGTGCTCGCCGGCGTCGTCCTGCACCGCTTTTCGGCCCTGGCGACCATGTCCTTCTTCGTGGTCTTCGCCTCCGGGGTGGTCAGTGCCACCGTCCGCATGGACCATTGGTCGCAGCTGCTCAGCGGCTATGGCGGTCTGGTGCTGATCAAGGCGGTACTGACCCTGGTGCTGGGATTGATGGGGCTGGGACACCGGCGCTGGGTCATCCCGAAGCTGATGGCCGGCAAACTGCGGGCGACCACGACCGCCTGGCGGATCGTCGCCGGCGAAGTGATCGTCATGGCGGCGACCATGGCGGTGGCGACGGCCCTGTCGCGCACCGCGCCTCCGGTCCCCGAGGAACTGCCCCCCGAAGCAACTCCGGCGCGCATCCTCACCGGCTACGATCTGCCCCCGGAACTGACCGGATCCAGTTGGCTGACCGTCTGGCGCATGGACTGGCTCTGGTTGGCCGTGGTCATCTTCCTGGCCATCGCCTACCTCCAGGGGATCCGTACGCTGCGCCGTCGCGGCGATTCCTGGCCGGTGATGCGCACGGTGTCCTGGTTCCTGGGGTTGATCGCCCTGTTCTACATCACCTCCGGGGCGATGGCCGTCTACGGCGTCGTCCTGTTCTCCATGCACATGGTCGGGCATATGGCGATGACCATGGTGGCCCCGTTCTTCCTGGTCCTGGGCACGCCCATGACCCTGGCGTTGAAGGCCATCCCCGCACGCGCCGACGGGACTCGTGGGCCCCGTGAATGGATGCTCGCAGGGATCCACTCGCGGTTCTCCAAACTCGTCACCCACCCGCTGTTCGCGGCAGCGAACTTCGCCGGATCGATCGTGCTGTTCTACGCGACCGACGCCTTCCATTTCGCCCTGGCCGAACACACCGGGCACGAATTGATGAACCTGCACTTCCTGCTCACCGGCTACATCTTCGCCCTGAACATGATCGACGGCGATCCGTTGCCCCGCCGGGCGCCCTACCCGATGCGGCTGGTCATCCTGCTGGCCACGATGAGCTTCCACGCCTTCTACGGCGTCTCCATCATGGGCAGCGAATCGCTGATGCAGGCCAGCTGGTTCGGCAACATGGGCCGGGATTGGGGCCCGACCCCCCTGGCCGACCAGAAGCTCGGGGCCGGGGCCATGTGGGGGATCGGCGAGGTACCCACGCTGATGCTGGCTCTGGGGGTGGTGGTGACCTGGAACCGGTCCGACACCCGCGAAGCCGTGCGCCGGGACCGACAAGCCGATCGTAACAACGAAGCCGATCTGGCTGCCTACAACCAGATGTTCGCGCAACTGAAGGAGCAGGACCGGAGGTACGACGCCAGTGGCAGGTAAACCAGCCGGCAGGACACCCCCGCCGGGGGTCCGGGCCCAGAAGACGGCACTGGTCGTGGCCCGCTGGTTGGCCTTGGCGGTCCTCATCGTCGCCATCGTGATCGCGGTGACCAGCTGTTCCTCCGACGCCGGGGGCGAGTCCACCGCCTCGGGGGAGGCCGCCGAGGGGTCGGGCAGTGCCACGGCCCCGCCGGCAGCAGCCTCCTCGCGGCCCGCCCCCTCGGGTGCTGCCGCCGAGGCCGTGGCCGCCGGCGTGGAACGGGCGGCCTCCTATAACTTCACGCTCTCCGCGGTGGCCTCCGATGCCGAACTGGAGTCCCTGTCCGCGGATCCGCAGGACACCCTGGAAGGGGCGACCGTAAAGCCGGCCTCCTGCCTGGACGCGGTCCGGCAGCTGAACTGGTCCCCGGCCCAAGGAGGCCAGGACCCGGCCCGCACCGACTTCGCCGCCGAGGGGGTGGAAGCCACCGGATCCATCGAAGTCGCCCGGGTCACCGACCGGGCCCAGCTGCGCAAGCATTATGCCACCGTGAAGCAGATGCTCGGGGACTGCTCCGAAGTGACCCTGTCGATCTCCGGATCCGAGGTCCCCCTGCGTAGCAGCGCCCCCGAAACCAGCCCGGAGGCCGGAGCGGAATCGGCGTTGCTCTGGAGCAGGGCCTCGACGGGCAGCGAGCTGGAACAGCAGGCACTGGTCCTCATCGGCGAACGGGCGGGTCAGGTCGCGATGGTTTCGTTCATCGGGCCCCGCGGGATCGACGACCCGAAGTTCGCCACCATGGCCGACGGGATCCTGACCGCCACGCTGAACGACCTGGGCTGAGCCGGCCCACGCGGCCTGCGCACCGGCGGGTTCCGGTGCCGTGGGGCGTCATCGATCCCGCTGCCGGGAACAACTGAAGCCATACTGGGGTTGGGACCCCATGCCAGCCAACTACCAACGGGAGCCGTTACATGAGTGCAGATTCCACCACCGATTCAGTCCGTGCCGCCTACCGGGTGCGCGGCTCCGAGCTCGTGGGCCGCAACTGGTTGAATACCGGCGGCAAGGAACTGGGGCTGAAGGAACTCCGCGGCAAGATCGTCATCCTCGATTTCTGGACCTTCTGCTGCATCAATTGCCTGCATGTGATCGACGAACTGCGCCCGTTGGAGGAGAAGTACCGGGACCTGCTGGTCATCGTCGGCGTCCACTCCCCGAAGTTCGAACACGAAGCCGACCCCGTCGCCCTCGCCTCCGCCGTGGAACGCTACGAAATCGCCCACCCGGTGCTGGACGACCCGGAACTGGAGACCTGGCAGGCCTACTCGGCCCGGGCCTGGCCGACCCTGGTGGTGTTGGACCCCGAGGGCTACGTGGCCGCCCACCTCTCCGGGGAGGGCCATGCCCCGGGCCTGGAATCGCTCATCGAGGAGCTCGTGGCCGAACACGAGGCCCAGGGAACACTGAACCGCGGAGACGGCCCGTACGTCGCCCCCGCCCCGCGGGAAGGGGACCTGCGCTTCCCGGGCAAGGTCCTGACCCTGCCCGATGGCACGTTCCTGGTCGGGGACACCGGACACCACCGGATCGTGCAACTGGACTCGGATCTGAAGACGGTGCTGCGCACCATCGGTTCCGGGGAACGCGGTCACGCCGACGGTACGGCGCAGGCGGCTTCCTTCAACGAACCGCAGGGTCTGGCCCTGCTGCCCGCCGAGGTCGCCGGTCGGACCGGCTACGACCTGGTCGTCGCCGACACGGTCAACCACCGGCTGCGCGGGGTGGACCTGGCCACGGGCAACGTCACCACGGTCGCCGGCAACGGCATCCAACGCCTGCTCGACGCCGAACAGGCACTCGCCGCCGGTGAGGCGGCGAACGACCCGGATGCCTGGATCAGCGATCTCGGGGACGACCCGCTGAACACCTCGCTGTCCTCGCCCTGGGACGTGCTCTGGTCCGCGAAGGCCTCCCGCGTCATCGTCGCGATGGCCGGAACCCACCAGATATTCGCCTTCGACCCGGTGACCGGGGCCCTGGACGTCTTCGCCGGCACCGGGCTCGAAGGCCTGGAGGACGGGGCCCCCGGCAGGTCCTGGTTCGCCCAGAGCTCCGGACTGGCCGAAGGGCCCGCAGGGGAGATCTGGGTGGCGGACTCCGAGACCTCGGCCCTGCGCGTGCTGCGCGTGGGCCAGTCAGGATCCGTCGACACGGTCGAGACGGCCATCGGGACCGGGCTCTTCGACTTCGGGTTCCGTGACGGCCAGGCCGCCGAGGCACGCCTGCAGCACCCCTTGGGGGTGGCCGTGCTGCCGGATGGTTCGGTGGCGGTGGCCGATACCTACAACGGGGCGGTCCGCCGCTACGATCCGGGCACGTCGTCGGTTACCACCCTGGCCCGTGACCTCGCCGAGCCCTCGGACGTCCTGCTGGACACCTCGCTCGACGGGGACCCCGTCCTGCTGGTGGTCGAGACGAACCAGCACCGGCTGGTCCGGCTGCCGCTGCCCCATGAGGCGCTCAGCGTCGACGAAGGAGCCTCGCAGACCCAGCGCCCGCAGACTCCGGTCGCCCCGGGCGGGCACCGGATCAGCGTGCGCTTCTCCGCTCCGACGGGGCAGAAGCTCGACGACCGGTGGGGGGATCCCACCCAGCTGAAGATCTCCTCTTCACCCGAGGAACTGCTCCTCTCCGGCGGGGGGACCTCCACCGGGCTGCACCGGCAGTTGGAGCTGAACCCCGAGGTCCCCGAGGGCGTCCTGCACATCACGGCCCGCGCCGCGGCCTGCGACGGCGAAGCCGGGGGAGCGATCCCCGATCATGCCGCCTGCCACCTGTACCAGCAGGACTGGGGCATCCCGGTCGTGTTGCGTCGGGACGGCGATGACGGGTTGACGTTGGATCTGCGCGGACTGGACTGAGTCATTGCGGGGGCGCTCCATGACGGAGCGCTCCCGGGTTCGTGACGGGAACCATGGCGCACGGGAAACCAGCGGAGTATGGTTAGCAGTGCTAAGCAACTAATTCCCCGTGGTGGATGCCGCCCGTCCGCCCCGGAATCGAGACCAGGAGTCCAGTGTCCCCGAATGCCCCCGAACCGGTCGTCGATGACGACCTCGCCGTCCACCTGCGGGTGGCGATCATGCGTGTATCGCGTCGGCTCCGGGTCGACGTCGGGGCGGGGGCGGTCACCGCAGGACAGTATTCGGTCCTGATCTGCCTCGGGAAGGAACCGCGCACCCTGGGCCAGCTGGCCGAGCGAGAGCGCGTCCAGGCGCCCTCGATGACCCGGATCGCCAAGGCGCTCGAGGAACAAGGCTACGTCGAACGCAGGACCAGCCCCGAGGACGGCCGGCAGGTCCTCATCGCCATCACCGACGCAGGCCGGGCCATCGTGGAGGACGTCCGGGGCCAGCGCACCGCCTGGCTCTCACGGCACGTCGCCGAGCTGGGCCCCGCCGACCGGGCCGTCCTGGGGCGCGCCGCCGAACTCCTCAAGGAGATGAACGCCTGGTGAGCAAGATGTTCAAGGCCCTGGGATCGCCGAACTACCGGCTGTGGGTCTCCGGTGCCCTGGTGTCCAACATCGGCACCTGGATGCAGCGCGTGGCCCAGGACTGGCTGGTGCTCACCATCCTCACCGACAACTCGGGGACGGCCGCCGGCATCACCACCGGTCTGCAGTTCGTCCCGATCCTCTTCCTGGGCCCCTATGCGGGACTGGTCGCCGACCGGTACAACAAACGCAAGCTGCTGCTGGTCACGCAGAGCGTCATGGGCCTCTGCGCCCTGGTCATGGGGCTGCTCGTACTCACCGAAACCGCCGAACTATGGCATGTCTACACCCTGGCCTTCGTGCTCGGCCTCGCCAGCGCCTTCGACTCTCCTGCCCGGCAGGCCTTCGTCTCGGAGATCGTCGGCCCCGACGACGTCCCCAACGCGGTGGCGTTGAACAGCGCCTCCTTCAACCTGGCCCGGCTGGCGGGCCCCGGGGTCGCCGGCCTGGTGATCGCCGCGGTGGGCACCGCCCCGGCCTTTTTGATCAATGCCGCCAGCTTCGCCGCCGTGCTGTTCTCGATCTGGAAGATGAAGCCCGAACTGCTCCACACCCCCAAACCGGCGGTCCGCGGGAAGCGACAGATCCGCGAGGGGCTGCACTATGTGCGCAGCCGCCCCGATCTGGTGATGATCCTGGTCCTGGCCGGCCTGATCGGCACCTTCGGACTGAACTTCCAGATCACCAACGCGATGATGGCCACCGGGGTCTACGGGGTGGGCCCGGGCGAATACGGTTTGCTGGGTTCGGTCATGGCCGTCGGCACCCTGGGTGGGGCCCTCCTGGCGGCCCGCCGGGGACGGTTCCGGCTGCGCTACCTGATCGGTGGGGCGATCCTTTTCGGCGTCTTCACCACGGCCGCTTCGGTCATGCCGACGTTCTGGCTGTATGCCATCGCCCTGGTCCCGGTCGGGCTGGCCTCCCTGACGTTCCTGAACAGCTGCAACACCTCGATCCAGCTTTCCGTCGAACCGCGGTTCCGCGGCCGGGTGCTGGCCATCTACGTGATGGTCATCCAGGGCGGAACCCCGATCGGTGCCCCGCTGGTGGGCTGGCTCGGCACCGAATTCGGAGCCCGCTGGTCGATCGCGGCCGGAGGGCTCATCGCCCTGGCCGCAGGGCTCTGGGCGCTGCAGCATGTGCGCAAGGGCAAGCTGAACAAACCGGTCTTCGCCACCGTCGAGGACCCCCAGGACCCCCAGGACACCCGCGGGGGAGGGGTCCCCACCAGCAGCGGGAAACCGACGGCGTAGTCCGGTTCAGTCCCCGACGACGGGGGTGACGGTCACCGAGTCCCCGGAGACCTCCAGCTTGGCGGTGAACCCGAAGTCGTGCCTGACGGTGTTCCCGCTCTTGGCACCGGTCATCAGGTTCTGCTCCACCAGATTCAACGAGGTGCCGACCTTCAGCGAGCGCAGGACCCATCCGCCGTCGTACGGGCCGACCTTGACCTCGGGGTAATCGGTGATCTTCCAATGGATCGAATCGCCGGCCACCCGGGATTCGGTGTTGTAGCTCAGCGGGCATCCTGCGGGCTTGAGGACCTGCTGGGCGGCACAATCATCGAGATATTCATGCAACTGGTCGTCGATTTCCTGGACCAGTTCCTTGGTCGGCTTCGTCGTCAGTTCCAACCCATCGGTCCCCGCCGCGGAGGGGGAATCGACGACGACCCGGCGCTTGGCCCCCTGGAAGTACTTCTCGCGGTAGCTGGCGTCGACCACGGCCGGCAGGAAGACCGGAAGCTTGGCGGTGCCCTTGGTCAGCGGGGCATCCTCGCCGTTGACGCGCACCTGGTTGGTGGTATCGGCCGACACCGAGAGCTGCGGCATGTCGGTCGCGGCGAAATGCCAGCGGTCGAAGAACAGCCAGTCCCGGCCGCTGCGCTTCAGATGGAACATGGTCTGGTGCTTCTGCCCGTCCACCGTGTAGTTGGTGGCGACCTCCACCGCGCCATCGGTGACCTCCCGGGCGTCTTCGACCTGGAAATCCTGGATCGGTTCCACGGAGGCCTGCAGCGCCTCGCCGTCGAGCAGCACGGAGTTGCCCTGCGGGGTTTCCGGATCGAGCAGCCCCATCGCCTGCTCGCCCTCGCCCTCCTGGAGCAGGGAGAAGTACTGGCCCACCTGTTGTTCGGGGCTGAAGACCTTCTGGTTCACCAGGGTGATGGTGATGACCGCGGCCACGGCAAGGACCATCAGTGCGGCCAGCCAGGCGGCCAGGACACGGATGGGCGGGGAAGCGTTTTTCACCTGCTCCACGTTACCGGGAATGCCGGCGCCGCGGTGGACCCCCGACGACGGCGAGGCAGGAACCGGCGACGCGCGCGAGGATAGGGCGCTGTGGGCCCGCCCGCCACCGCCTGCCGAGGCCTCCCGTCATGGAGCCGTCATATGACGGGCCCCGGGCCCCGGATGACGCCGTACGGGCTCGGATCCGCGCAACATCGGGTCATGTTCCCGATCATGACGCGGCCGGGTCGACGCCGCTTGCCGTGGCGCTGCGGGGCTGCGTTAGATGGTTGGACCAACCCATCAAGAGCGGCCGAGAGATCTGGATCGACGACGCCGCAGCAACCACCGCCCCCCGGAAGGACCGGGGACCAGGCGACCGGTGCTCCCGCCAGAAGCGATGGAGACGCATCCGCGGACCCCTCGGAACCACGGCCGCCCGTGGCCCCGGGGGATCGTTCGATCCGGCGCAGGCCGGTGCGCTCCCTCGCACCGACACTGCGAGGAACCACATGCCCCATGACAGCAACGGCACGGCCCCACCGGCCCTGTCCTTCGAGCTCTACCCGCCGCTGGACAACGCGGCGGTCCCGAAGGTCGTGAAGACCATCGGGGAACTGGCGGCCGCCCGACCCGACTACGTCGCCGTCACCTACAGCGGGGCACCACAGCGCCGCGAAGCCACCCTGGAACTGGTCGGGCATCTGGCCGCCAACACCCGGTTGCGCCCGCTGGCCCACCTGACCTGCGTCGGGGAGAGCCGGGCCTCGTTGACGTCCCTGGTCGAACGCCTCATCGGCCTGGGGGTCCGCGGGGTCCTGGCCCTGCGCGGGGACCTGCCAGAGGACCGAAGCACCTCGCGGGGGGACCTGCCCTTCGCCGGGGACCTCATCGAACTCATCCGCGACGTGGAGGGCAGCCACTCCGCCGCCCTCTGCGGCGGACGGCTCTCCGTGGGCGTCGCCGCCTACCCGCAACGCCACCCCGAATCACCGTCCTTCGAACACGACGTCGAAGTGCTGTTGGCCAAGGAACGGTCCGGCGCCGACTTCGCCATCAGCCAGGTGTATTTCCGTCCCGGGGACTACGCCCACCTCCTGCAGTGCGCCCGCGAGGCGGGGGTGGGCATCCCCATCGTGCCCGGGCTGATCGCCTTCGACTCCGTCCGGCGGTTGACCCGACTCAGCGAACTGGCCGGCATCGCCCCGGACCCGGTGCTGGCCCACCGGCTGGAAGCCGCCCGCGACGGGCAGGAACGCCGCCGGATCGGAGTCGAAACCGCGGTGGAGCTCGGGCGCAGCGCCCTGGCCGACGGGGCCCCCGGTCTGCATCTGTACACCTTCAACGACCACCGCGGCCCGCTGGACGTGGTCGACCGCCTCGGCCTCACCGGCCGGTTCGGCGATCCCGCCCCGCAGTACGGCCGGCTCACGGCAGTACCCGCCTGAGCCGCGTCACCACCGCCCCACCGAACCACCCACCCAATGACCACCACCGACAGGAGCACCACCATGAGCACCGCGAACTTCCCCGCAGCAACCATCCTCGGCTACCCGCGCATCGGACCGAACCGCGAACTGAAGAAGGCACTGGACGCCCACTGGGCCGGACGGCTCGACGCGGCCGGACTGCAGGCCGCCAGCCAGGCGCTGCAGGAGGGCACCATCTCCCGGCTGACCGAACTGGGCCTCTCCGCCACCGACTCCTCCATCCCGGCCGACTTCTCCCTCTACGACCAGGTCCTGGACGCCACGGTCGCCCTGGGCGCCCTGCCGGCCCGCTTCGCGGACCTGGCAGGTCCCGACGGATCGATCGACACGGAGGGCTACTTCACCCTCGCCCGCGGTGATGCCGAGCGCCAGCCGCTGGAAATGACCAAATGGTTCGACACCAACTACCACTACCTCGTGCCCGAAATCGGCCCGGAGACCCCCTTCGCCCCGTTGGCCCACGCACTGACCAGCCTGATCGCCGGGCACCGGCGGGCCGGCAGGACGCTGCGCCCGGTCCTGGTCGGACCGTTCACCTACCTGCTGCTGGCCAAGGCCGAGGACGGGGCACCGGAAGGCTTCGACCCGCTCGACCGCTTGGACGACGTCGTCGCCGCCTACCGCGGGATCCTCGCCGCCCTGGCCGATGCCGGGGCCGAATGGATCCAGCTCGACGAACCCGGTCTGGTCACCGACCGCGGGGCCGCCCATACGGGAACCGTCGAACGCGCCTACCGTTCGTTGCTGGCCGCCGACGACGGCGGAACCTCCTACCACGGCGGACACCGTCCTGCCGTGCTGGTCACCACCGGCTACGGGACCGCCGGGTCGCGGGACACCCCGGGGGAGACCCTGGCGGTGCTGGCCGAACTCGGGGTCGACGCCGTCCACGCGGATCTGCGGCGCGGGGCCCTGCCCCAGGCGGAGACGCTGCTGCGCATCGGGGCCTTCGGGACCCGCTTCGTCGCCGGGATCGTCGACGGACGGAACATCTGGCGCAACGACCTCGACGCCTCGCTGGGCACGCTGGAGAACCTGGCGGAGACCACCACGGCCCCCTCGGTGGCCACCACCACCTCGCTGTTCCACGTCCCGCACCGCCTCGACGTGGAAACCTCCCTGTCCGCTGACCTGGCCGACTGGCTGGCCTTCGCCGACGAGAAGGCCACCGAGGTGTTGACCCTGGCCCGCGGCCTGGCCGAAGGCTCCGGGGCCATCCGGACGCAGCTCGACGCCGCCACCGCGGCGCGGGCCGCCCGTGAACACGGCGCCGGCGTCCACCTCGAGGCTGTGAGGGCGCGTACCGCCGCGCTGGCCCCGGCGGACTTCGAACGCGGCGACGCCGCAGCCCGGGCCGGAGACCAGCGCGAACGCCTGTCGCTGCCGTTGCTGCCGACCACCACCATCGGTTCCTTCCCGCAGACCACCGAGGTCCGCACCGCCCGCGCCGCGGCGCGGAAGGGAACCCTGTCCGAGGCCGACTACCAGCAGTTCCTGCGCCGTGAAATCGCTCGGGTGATCGAACTGCAGGAGGACATCGGCCTCGACGTGCTGGTGCACGGCGAGGCCGAACGCAACGACATGGTCCAGTACTTCGCCGAGAACCTGGATGGTTTCGCCGCCACCGAGCACGGGTGGGTCCAGTCCTACGGGTCCCGCTGCACCCGGCCCTCCATCCTGTGGGGGGACGTGATCCGGCCCGAGGCCATCACCGTGGAATGGACCCGCTACGCCCAGTCGCTGACGGCCCGCCCGGTCAAGGGGATGCTCACCGGACCGGTGACGATCCTGGCCTGGTCCTTCGTCCGCGACGACCAGCCGCTGGCCGAAACGGCGAACCAGGTGGCCCTGGCCCTGCGCGGGGAGATCGCCGAACTCGAGGAGGCAGGAACGGCCATCATCCAGGTCGATGAGCCGGCCCTGCGTGAACTGCTGCCGCTGCGGGCCACCGACCAGGACGCCTACCTCGACTGGGCCGTCTCCGCCTTCCGGCTGGCCACCTCCGGGGTCGGGGATGCCACCCAGATCCACACCCACCTGTGCTATTCGGAATTCGGTGAGGTCATCAGCGCCATCGACGGTCTCGACGCCGATGTCACCAGCCTCGAGGCGGCCCGCTCCCGCCTGGAGGTCGTCGCCGACCTGGCCGGCTTCGGCTACCGCCGCGGCATCGGGCCCGGGGTCTACGACATCCACTCCCCGCGGGTGCCGACCGAGGAGGAGATCGCCGGGCTCATCGACACCGCCTTGCAGGGGCTGGACGCCTCCCGGCTGTGGATCAACCCCGACTGCGGGCTGAAGACCCGCGGCTACGCCGAAACCGAGGAGTCGCTGCGCCATCTGGTGGCCGCGGCGAGATCCGCCCGCAGCGGGCTCACCGCCGGGGAACCGGCCGTCGTCGCCGGAGCCTGATCCCCTTCCGGTGCCGTGCCGGTTCCGGCCGGCACGGCACCGGAGACCACCTTCCACCACCCAGCCTCTGGACCAGGAGCCCCGCCATGAGCACCAGCACCCCGGAACGTCCCGCAGCACCCATCGGCCCGGCCACCGCGGCCATCCACTCCGGCTACACCCCCGCCGCCCCGCACTTTGCCGTGGCCCCACCCATCGTGCATTCGGCGGCCTTCGAATTCCCCGACCATGCCACCGCCGTGGAGATGTTCGCGTTGCGGACCCCCGGCTTCACCTACTCGCGGACCGGAAACCCCACCGTGGCCGACTTCGAGGAACGGGTGGCCACGCTGGAGGGCGGGATCGGGGCGATCGCGACGGCCACCGGACAATCGGCGGTCGCCATCGCTCTGCTCGCCCTGCTTGGTGGGGGACGCGATGAGGACGGGGCCCGGCTGCCCGGAGGGCACCATGTCGTGGCCTCCTCCCAGCTTTACGGCGGAACCGTGGACCTGCTGACCGACTCCTTCGCCGACTTCGGTTACCGCGTCGACTTCGTGGACCAGGACGATCCCGGCGCCTGGGAACGGGCCATCACGCCCGACACCCGGGCCGTCCTGGTCGAATCGATCACCAACCCGTTGTCCACGCTGCCCGACGTCGCCACGATCGCGACGATCGCCCACGCAGCAGGCGTCCCGGTGGTCGTGGACAACACCCTGGCCACCCCTGCCCTGTACCGGCCGATCGACCACGGGGCCGACATCGTGGTGCATTCGGCCACCAAGTTCATGGGCGGCCACGGCACCGCGCTGGCCGGGGTCATCGTCGAGGCCGGACGCTTTGACTTCGCCGCCGACCCGGGCAAATGGCCGCAACTGGCCACCCCGAAGGCCAGATACGGGGGACAGGTTCTCAGTGAACGCCACGGCCGGGCCGCCTATCTGGCCCTGGCCCGCAGCAAATACCTGCACGACCTCGGTCCCAGCCTGTCCGCGCCGGCAGCCGCAGAGATCAGCCGCGGCCTGGAGACCCTGGGCTTGCGTCTGGAACGGCACGGGGCCAACGCATTGCGGGTGGCCCGGTTCCTGGACACCCATCCCGCCGTCGCCCGCGTCCACCACCCCGGCCTGGACGACGCCGGGGGACCCGACCGGCGGCGGCAGGTGTCCGTGTTCTCCTTCGACCTGGCGGCCACCGCCGAGACGGTGGGGCCCTTCATCGACGCCCTGTCGCTGTTCAAGCTGGTCGCCAACCTGGGTGACACCCGGTCGTTGGTGGCCCATCCGGCGGCCATGACCCATTGCCGGCTCAGTGCGGCCCAGCGCACGGCGGCCGGCATCGGGGCGACCACCATCCGGCTGTCCATTGGTTTGGAGGACCCCGAGGACCTCATCGCCGATCTGTGTCGGTGCCTGGACGCCGTCGTCGGCGAAGCCGTCCCCACCGACCACCGGGGCCGTTCCGCCCCCTCCACCGCAGGAAGCAGGGCCTGAAATGACCATCCATGGTGCCACCGACCAGCCGCGGGGCTTCAACACCACGGCCATCCATGCCGGGCAGGAACCGGACCCGCTGACCGGGGCCGTCATCCCACCGATCTACCAGACCAGCACCTTCATCCAGGACGGCATCAACGTCCTGCGCGGGGGGCACGAGTATTCACGTGGTTCCAACCCCACCCGCAACGGCTTCGAAACCCAGCTCGCCGCCCTGGAACACGGCGCCTCGGCCTACGCCTTCGCCTCGGGCATCGCCGCCGAGGATGCCCTGCTGCGTGCCGTCCTGTCCCCGGGAGACCACGTGATCCTGGGTGCCGACGGGTACGGCGGAACCCACCGGCTCATCACCCAGATCCTGGGCCGCTGGGGCGTGGAGAACACCGCGGTGGACATCACCGATCTGGCGGCGGTCCGGGCAGCGGTGCGCCCCTCCGGCACCGTGGTGCTGTGGCTGGAAACGCCGTCGAACCCGTTGCTGGCCGTCGCCGATATCGCCGGATGGGCGCGGATAGCGCACGACGCCGGGGCGCTGCTGGTCGTGGACAACACCTTTGCCTCGCCTTATTTGCAGCGCCCCCTGGACCTGGGGGCCGACGTCGTGGTGCATTCGACCACGAAGTACATCGGCGGCCACTCCGATGTGCTCGGGGGAGCCGTCGTCGTCTCCGACGCCCTCCACCGCGGGCAGCCGGTGGCCGAACTGGTGGGCTTCCAGCAGTTCGCCGCCGGGGCCGTCGCCGGGCCGCAGGATTGCTATCTGGCCGCCCGCGGGCTGAAGACCCTGGGATTGCGCATGGACCGGCACGGGGCCAATGCGCTCGCGCTCGCCGAATGGCTCCGGGTTCAGCCGGAGATCGCCGCCGTGCACTATCCGGGACTCCCCGAAGATCCCGGGCACGAGTTGGCCGCTCGGCAGATGGACGGCTTCGGCGGCATCGTCTCGATCCGATTGGCCGGAGGGGAGGCCGCCGCCCGGAAATTCGCCGTTTCCACGCGTCTCTTCGGCCTCTCGGTCAGCCTCGGCGGAGTCGAATCCCTGGTTTGCTACAGCTCGGAAATGACCCACGCCTCGGTGCGCGGCACCGAGCTGGCCGCCCCCACGGATCTGGTGCGGCTCTCGGTCGGGGTGGAGGACGTTCGTGACCTGCGGGGGGACCTGGACCAGGCGCTGGCCACCGTCGCCTCGTTACGCGTGCCGGTGGGCGCCCGGTAGCCCGGGCGTGGCTGATGAGCTCGGTAACGGGGACGGCCACGGCTGGTTCCGGTAGGTCGGGACCCGGGGCCTGACGAACCGCGAGGCTTGAATCCAGCAGTCCAGAACCCTGTTCGTCGGTAGTGGCATCGCGCTATTATGGTCCCATGCCTCAAGTTGAAGAGCAGGTCGGTCTTCCACCGCCATCGCTCATGTCCCGGACGACCTATCTGGCCGGAAACTTGGCCCGACTGGGTAAAGCAGGCATGGTCGCCACGCTCAAAGACCGCGGTTTGGGCTTCCCTCACTACGCGGTATTGATGGCGTTGGTGGATCTCGGCCCGTTGGCTCCCCACGAGTTGGCGACCCGGCTGAACACCGACCGATCTCATGTGAGCACCTACGTGGAATCCCTCCAACGCAGCGGTCTCATTGAACGACGCCCCGACCCCACGGATCGACGACGCATCATCGTCGCCATTACCAGTGCCGGAACTGAGATCGCTCGCGACGTTGCCGCGGCTTCCACGGAGGCGGAGCTGAACCTCCTCTCGGGACTGGCCGAGGACGAGCGCGTCGAACTTCGACGACTGTTGCTCAAGGTCCTGCTCAGTGCCGACGGCTGGCCGGGCGCCCCGGCTGCTTCGACACCGTCTCCCTCCTGCTAGACGCTTTCACTGTCCGGGAGGCCGGCAACACCACCCGTACCTCCCCTCCAGAACCGCAGGAACCCACATGGCACACGACACGGCACAAGAATCCCCAGCTCGTGACGACCGGCAACCGGTCCGCACCAAACGCGAGTTCGTCTGGGCCTTCACCGGCTTGCTGCTGGCCATGCTCCTGGCAGCACTGGACCAGACGATCGTTGCGACGGCCCTGCCCAGCATCGTCGGCGACCTCAACGGGCTCGAGCACATTTCCTGGGTGATCACCGCCTACATGCTGGCGGCAACAATAGGCCTACCGATCTACGGCAAAGCCGGTGACCTCTACGGGCGCAAATCGGTCTTCGTGTTCGCCATCGTCGTCTTCCTGGCCGGCTCGATCCTGTCGGGGACCGCGACGAACATGATCCAGCTGATCATCTTCCGCGCCATCCAAGGCATTGGCGGCGGTGGCCTGATGATCGGAGCGCAGGCCATCATCGCCGACCTCGTCTCCCCCCGTGACCGCGGAAAATACATGGGCTTCATGGGCGCCGTATTCGGTCTGGCCTCCGTCGCGGGGCCGCTGATCGGCGGCTTCTTCACCGACAACATGGGCTGGCGGTGGATCTTCTACATCAACATCCCGCTGGGCCTGGCGGCGCTGGGGACCGTGATCTTCGCCCTGCACCTGCCCCGGCCCTCCGGGGCAGCACCACGGATCGACGTCCTGGGCACCCTGACTCTGGCCGTGTTCAGCGCGGCGGCCGTCTTCATCACCAGCTGGGGTGGAACCACCTACGCCTGGGGCAGCGTCCAGGTGCTGGTCCTGGGCGCCGTGGCAGTCGTGTCGGCGGTGGTGTTCGTGCTGGCCGAACGTCGGGCCGCCGAGCCGATCATCCCGTTGACCCTGTTCACCGAACGCAACTTCATCCTCCCGGCCCTGGCCGGGGTGACCATCGGCATCTCTATGTTTGCCACCATCGCCTATCTGCCGACCTACCTGCAGATGGTCGAGGGGGTCAACGCCACCGAATCCGGCCTCATGCTGATCCCGATGACCACCGGCATGCTCCTGGCCACGATCACCACCGGGCGGCTGGTCTCCTCCACCGGGCGCTATAAGGTGTGGCTGCTGGTCGGGCCCGCCATTGGTGCCACGGGGTTGTTCATGCTGGCGCAGATCGGGGTGGGCGTCCCGTATTGGTACACCGCCCTGGCCATGTTCGTCGTCGGGCTCGGGGTGGGGTGTTCGATGCAGAACCTCGTCGTCGTCGTACAGAACAGCGTCCCCCACCGGATCGTGGGAGTAGCCACCAGTTCGGCGTCCTACTTCCGTCAGATCGGGGCCTCGCTGGGCATCTCGGTGTTCGGGGCGCTCTTCGTCTCCCGGTTGACCGATGCCTTCTCATCGCTTCCGGCAAGCGCCGGAAAGGGGGGCTTCAGCGCGGACTCCGTCAGCTCACTAACACCGAAACTCTTGGCCCAGCTCCCGGCCCCGGTCCAGGAACTCATCGCCCAGGGGTTCGCCGAGGCCCTGCCGCCTCTGTTCCTCTACGGCGTTCCGGTCATGCTGGCCGGGCTTGTCCTGGTGGTGTTCATTCATGAACAGGCACTACGTACCGAGGTGGGAGGGGTGGAACCGGCTCAGGAATCCCCCTCTGTTGAGGAGCCCGGACGGTCCGAGGCGCAGGACGTTGCCGCCCCAGCCGAGCTACCGGCCAAGGGGCGCCACCGGGCTAACGATCAGGATCTCCACCGGCCGCCGGCACCCTAGGGGCCAGGTTCGCGGCGCCGTGACACGCAAAAAGGTCCCAGCCGAGGGGGAACGGCTGGGACCTTATGCATCACTCGCACCTTGATGAGGCACTTTCAATACTAGGAAACGGTCCTTTGACCGCACTGTGAGCCCCGTCGGAGTTTGCTGGCTTTCCGGTACTGGACGTCCCGTCCAGATTCCGCTGGCAGCTGGTGGCCTACGGCTCCACAGGCTGATCCGGTGCCGGGGCCGGGGCGGGTTCCTGGTTTTGCGGTGCGGGCTCCTGGTTCGGTTCCTGCTGCTGTTCCTGGTCGGGCGCGTCGTCTCCTGCCGGGGCGTCCGGGTCCTGGTTGATGGTTCCGGAGTCATCGCTCTGGTGGGTGGTCCCGCTGATCCCCGGGATCGAGGTGCCGCCGGTTCCGCTGGTACCGCCGGTGAACGAGGACACCTTGCGCCCGGCAGAGAGCTCGAAGACGAGGATCAGGGCCATGGTGATGGCGAACAGGGCGACGGTGACGCCGATGATGTGCTTCCACGGCAACCGTTGCAGGATTCCGCGCCCGGCGTCCTTCGATGGTTTGTCGACCTCATCGACGCTCGTTCCAACAGGGCCGGCGTCCCGCGCTGTCGCATGTGGTGGCTGCGCGCCGTTGGACGGCCGGGGCTTGGGGCGCCCGACGTTGACCCTTTCGCCCACGTGGTCCTTGGTCCGCTGCAGGGATTGCGAGTAGATCGACCCGCCGACGGTGATCACCAAGCTACCCAGCGCGGCCCCGATGATGGTTCCGCCCACACCCAAGGTGGACAACACCACCGCGGAGGTGACGGCGCCCAAGGCGGAGCCGACCGATCCGATCCAACTGATTTCAAGACGCTTCCTAGCCACGCATCAATTATCCCGGGTGCCGGTGGCCTTCCGAAGCCGCCGCACCCTCTTTCCCCTACCGGCTGATTCAGGAGTTCAGCAGCAAGGGAACGAGCATCATCGCCGGGACGGCGGCGATCGTGGTCAGCAGGACGGTGTCCTTGGCGACCACCAGGCCCTGCTCATACCGGGAAGCCGTGACGAAGACGTTCTGGGCCGAGGGCAATGCAGCCATGATGACCACGGCAAACAGTTCCGCCCCGTGCAGCCGGAACAGGAGGGCCCCGGCGAGCCAGGCCAGCACCGGGTGGGCGATCAGCTTCAACCCGGTGCCGATCAGGACGTCGGAGCGTCGGTGGGTGGCTTTTTCCAGGGGTTTGGAACCCACGAGGGAAATGCCGAAGGCCAGGAGCATCGCCGGAATGGATGCACCGGCGATGAGCTCGACGGGGTCGGCGATCGGCTGCGGGAGCGTCCAGTCGAAGACGGCGAACAACAGTCCCGCCAACGAGGCGACGATCATCGGGTTGCGCAGGGTGCTGAGCACCAGGGCGGTCGGGGTGGTACGTCGGCCCGAGGTGCTTGAATCCAGCAGGGACAGGAAGACGGGACTCCAGAGGGCCAGCTGGAAGAGGATCACCGGGGCCGCATGCGCCGTGCTGCCCAGGACATAGGCGGCGATCGGCAGCCCGAGGTTCGCCGAGTTCACCGTCGAGGCACTCATGGCCCCGACCAGTCGTTCGGGGCGCCCGCGGGGCAACCACCAGCCGGTGACACCGAAATAAAGCAGGGCAACACCCGTGGCGCTGATGGCCGCCACGGCCAGGCTGGGCCCCAGGACGGCGCGGGGATCGGCGTCGGCGACGGTGACGAAGAGCAGGGCCGGGCTGGCGACGAAGAACGTCAGTCGATTCAGGACATAGCGGGCCTCGGGTCCGAGGACCCCCGTGCGTCCGACGAGGTAGCCGACGATGATGACGGCCCAGACGATCGAGAATCCCGAGAGGACCCCGAGCACGGTCCTAGGAGTCCGCGGCGGAGCCGGCGATGGCGTGCGGTGGGCGCACGGCATTGGTGGACAGCGACTCGGAGGGGTCGCTCCCCAGGGCGATCATCGTGTTGTTGGCGTCGACATGGACGATGCGCGGCACATAGCTGCGTGCTTCGGCATTCTCCATCTCGGCGAAGCTGATGAGGATGACCGTATCGCCCGGATGCACCAGATGTGCGGCGGCACCGTTGATCCCCAGGACCCCGCTTCCGCGGTCCCCGGCGATGGTGTAGGTCTCGAGCCGGGCGCCGTTGGTGACATCGACGATGCTGACCAGTTCCCCGGGAAGGATGTCGGAGGCTTCGAGGAGATCGAGGTCGACGGTCACCGAACCGACATAGTGCAGATCGGCATGGGTCACAGTGGCGCGGTGGATCTTCGACTTGAACATTGTGCGTTTCATGGCACTCCTAGTCTACGCGCCGTGCGGTGGTTGGACTCCCGGCCCTGGCATGAAGAGAGCGGGCGACGGGAATCGAACCCGCGTGTCCAGCTTGGGAAGCTGGCGCTCTACCATTGAGCTACGCCCGCAAAACACCCGCCGGTCCGTTCGTACCCGCGGGTGCATCTCAGCATAGCCCAATGGGCGTTCACATGCATATTGGAACTCCACCCACCCAGCGTGCTAATCATGCCCCGCCCGTTGGGGGGACCGGCCCGGGCGGCCCGTCAGGGCCCGCGCCACCGGTTCGGCCAGCTTGGTGGCAATCGGGCCCAGAACGGCCAACAACATGACATAGGCGGTGGCCAGGGCGGCCAGTTCCGGGGAGGCACCTCCACCGGCGACGGCCAGTCCGGCGATCACGATCGAGAACTCGCCCCGGGCGATCAGTGCCGTGCCGGCGCGGATCCGGCCCGGTACGCCGATCCCGGCCCGACGGGCGGCCCAGACCCCGGTGAGGACCTTGGTCACCGAGGTCACCAGGGCCAAAGCCAGGGCCAGGACCAGGACCGGGGGGATCGTCGCCGGGTCCGTGTTGATGCCGAACAGGACGAAGAACATGGCGGCGAACAGATCCCTGAGGGGGGCCAGGACCTTGGCTGCGGAATGTGCCGTGGAACCGGAGATCGCAATGCCCAGCAGGAAGGCGCCCACGGCCGCCGAGACCTGCAAGGCCGCGGCGAGGCCCGCCACGAGCAGCGCGGCGCCGATGAGTTTGAGCAGGAAGTTCTCCTGATCGGGGGAGTGGACGAGCCGGGAAATCTGGGGTCCATACCGCAGGGCCAGCAGCAGCACCAGGGTCACGGCCAGCAGGGCGACGCCCACGGCCCGGAACCCACCCCAGAAACTCACCCCGGCCAAGGCCGCGGTGAGGATGGGCAGGTAGACGGCCATCACGAGGTCCTCGAGCACCAGGATGGACAGCACTACCGGGGTCTCGCGGTTGCCCAACCGCCCCAGATCAGTCAGGACCTTGGCCACGATCCCCGAGGAGGAGATGTAGGTGACCCCGCCGAGGACCAGACCGCCGATGACCCCCCATCCCAGGATGAGGGCCAGGGCGGCACCGGGGACGAAGTTCAGGACCAGGTCGACCAGACCTGCCAACCAGGACCGGCGCAGACCGGTGACCAGCTCCTTGGCGGTGTATTCCAGCCCCAGCATCAGCAACAGCAGGACCACGCCGATTTCGCTGGCGACGTCCCCGAACGATTCGATCCCCGACAGCGGGACCAGGCCGCCATGGCCGAAGATCAACCCGCCCAGCAGGTACAGCGGGACCGGTGACATGCCGACCCGGGCCGCCAGACGTCCGAGAAGCCCGAGGCCGAGGAAGACGGCGCCGAGTTCGATCAGGACGATGGTGGTGGGGTCCACGGGCAGGCCCTATCCGTGATTCAGCAGGTGGGCGGCCTTGTCGAGGCCCTCGGCCGTGCCGACCACGATGACGACATCACCGGCTTCGAGTTCGAATGATGGCGAGGGGGAGGCGAATACCTGGCCACTACGGGAAATAGCGACGATGGAGGCGTGGGTGCGGGTGCGCAGATGGGTGTCACCCAGTGTGTGGTCGGCGTAGGGGCTGTCCTGGCTGATGACGAACTGCTGGGTGTTCACCCCCGGTAGTTCGCGATGCTCCGCGGAAAGATCGGAGACCAGTTGCGGGGCACCGAGCAGGCCGCCGATCGCCGCGGCTTCCTCCGAGGTCAGCGGGATGGCCGCCTGGCAGGCATCGGGGTCCTGCTTTTCGGAGATGATCAGCTCCATGCCGCCCTCGCGTTTGATCACGACGCCGACGCGTCGTCCCGTGGCCAACATGACGTCGCGGCGCGTGCCGATGCCCGGAAGGGGCGTTTCTTCCAGATTCATGACACCAGCGTAGACCCCGGGGCAGTCCCTGGCAGCCCCGGGGCACCGAACACAGAGGGCCGCCGCCGGTGTTCCGGCGACGGCCCTTGGGTGATGGTGGTGTCGGGGCTCAGGCCTCCGGGGGTGATTCGCCGTCGGCGGTGCCCTCGGTGGGCTCCTGCGGTGCCGGGGAACCATCGGGGGCGAAATCGCGGCGGATGGCGTCGACGCCTTCGGCAGGGATCTCGAAACCGAGCTGGTGGCCCGGGTTCAGGACCACACCGGCACCGTTGAGGTTGTCGACGACCGCTGCGCCGACCACGCGCACGGCGTAGGGGGCCTCGGTGGTGTAGGCCTCGGGGATCCGGTTCACCTGCGTGAACAGAGCGATTACGGGCTCGCCGTCCTTGTTCTGCAGCAGCAGCGGCTGGACGTTGTCGGTCTCCTCGGTTACTTCCTCGCGGCTGAGGAAGAAGACTTCCTCGGACAGGAAGGTCGCAATGACCTGACCGGCCATGGCCTCATCGGCCTGGCCCTGCTGCAGCACGGTCTCCAGGTGCGTTTGCGGTTCGTCGGGGTCCGGATTTTCGGATGGGTTCTGCGTTGGCTCGTCGCTCATGCCTTCCAGCCGATCACGCCCGTAGAGGATGTGCAAGCCGTGCCCCGGATCAAGTAGCTGGCGGTTCGGGGTTCGGACGCGGGCCGAATTAGACTGGGCGGCAACCAACCCACCGGATGCCAAGGATGCCCCATGACCGAGTTCCAGTACGAGGACCTGCTGCCGATCGGCCAGGACGACACCCCCTACCGCCTCATCGGAACCGAGGGGGTCCGCCGCCTCGAGGGCCCCGGGGGACGGAGCTTCCTCCAGGTCGCCCCCGAGGCCCTGGCGCATCTGGCCCGCACCGCCCTGCATGACATCTCCCATTACCTGCGTCCAGCCCATCTGCAGCAGTTGCGCAACATCCTCGACGACGAGGAAGCCAGCGCGAACGATCAGTTCGTGGCGCTTGACCTGCTGAAGAACGCGAACATCGCCGCCGGCGGGGTCCTACCGATGTGCCAGGACACCGGCACGGCGATCGTGATGGGCAAGCGGGGCCAGCAGGTGCTCAGCGAAGGCCCGGACGAGAAGGCCCTTTCGCAGGGCATCTACGATGCCTACACCCAGTTGAACCTGCGTTATTCGCAGCTCGCCCCGCTGACGACCTGGCAGGAAACCTCCACCGGGAACAACCTGCCGGCCCAGATCGAGCTCTATGCCGACACCGAGCCCGGCCACGAGGAACAGTACAAGTTCCTGTTCATGGCCAAGGGCGGGGGATCAGCGAACAAGTCCTTCCTCTACCAGGAGACCAAGGCGATCCTGAACGAGAATGCCATGCTGGCCTTCCTCGACGAGAAGCTGCGCTCGCTGGGCACCGCTGCGTGCCCGCCGTACCACCTCTCGATCGTCATCGGGGGAACCAGCGCCGAATTCGCGTTGAAGACCGCCAAATACGGTTCGGCCAAATACCTGGACCACCTGCCGACCACCGGGGCGATGACCGGAAGGGGATTCCGCGACATCGACCTGGAGGAGAAGGTCCTGGAGCTGACCCGCCACTTCGGTATCGGAGCCCAGTTCGGGGGCAAATACTTCTGCCACGACGTCCGCATCGTCAGGTTGCCCCGCCATGGTGCCTCGCTTCCCGTGGCGATCGCCGTCTCCTGCTCGGCCGACCGCCAGATGTTGGCGAAGATCACTGCCGAAGGCGTCTTCGTCGAACAGCTTGAAACCGACCCGGCCCGCTTCATGCCCGAAACGGATCACCCGGCGGTCGCCGCGCACGACGACGACACCGACGGTGTCAGCGGGACCGGTGGCTCCTCGGTGGTCAGGATCGACCTGAACCGTCCGATGCCGGAGATCCTCGCCGAACTATCCAGACACCCGGTGAAGACCCGCCTGTCGTTGACCGGTCCGCTGGTGGTGGCCCGCGACATCGCCCACGCGAAGATCCGCGAACGACTGGATGCCGGGGAGGAGATGCCCCAGTACCTGAAGGACCACCCCGTCTACTACGCCGGCCCGGCGAAGACCCCCGAGGGCATGGCCTCCGGTTCCTTCGGCCCGACCACGGCGGGGAGGATGGATCCCTATGTCGACCGGTTCCAGGCGGCCGGCGGTTCGATGGTCATGCTGGCCAAGGGCAACCGGTCCCGGCAGGTCACCGATGCCTGCCAGAAGCATGGCGGCTTCTATCTGGGCTCGATCGGCGGCCCCGCGGCCCGGTTGGCGCAGGATTGCATTCGCCGGGTCGAGGTCCTCGAGTACGAGGAGCTGGGGATGGAAGCCATCTGGCGCATCGAGGTGGAGGACTTCCCGGCCTTCATCGTGGTCGACGACCAGGGCAATGACTTCTTCGCCGAGCCCCTGACCCCGACCTTCACCGCGATCCCAGTCCGGGCGGGCTAGGTGTACTGCCCAGCAACGTTGGTTGAACTCGTGCGACGACACGGTCTGAATTGATGGGATGACGAAGGCCCCCCGATGTGGAGTGGAGCTGTCTAAGAAACCACTTCACAAACAGGAGGCCTTCATGTCCCACGCTAATGCAGCCCTGACCCCCAAAGCACGTCTGAGAATCGCCAAGCTCATCGTTGACCAGCAGTGGAGCGTCTCCACCGCAGCGAAAATGTTCATGGTCTCCTGGCCCACCGCCAAACGCTGGGCCGACCGCTACCGAGCCCACGGCGCGGCCGGGATGGCCGACAAGCCCAGCAGACCCCGGACAAGTCCTGCACGCACCCCGCAGGCAGCGGTCAAACAAATCGTGGCACTGCGCTGGCGCAAGCGCTTGGGGCCCGTCCAGATCGCCTACCGGCTGGGCCTGGCTGCCTCGACGGTGCACGCAGTGCTGGTACGTTGCCGGATCAACAGGCTGCGCTATATCGACCGGGTCACCGGTGAGAAAATCCGCCGCTATGAGCACCCCTATCCGGGATCGATGATCCACGTGGACGTCACCAAATTCGGCAATATTCCCGACGGCGGCGGGCACCGGTTCGTGGGCCGGCAGGCCGGAGACAAGAACCGTGCAGCAACCCCGGACAAGCCCCGCAATGCGAACCACACCCCGAAAATGGGAACCGCCTTCGTGCACACGGTCATCGATGATCACTCGCGTATCGCCTATGCCGAGATTCATGATGATGAGAAGTCGGTAACGGCCATCGCGGTACTGGAACGGGCCGTGGCGTGGTTCGCTGCCCGTGACGTCGTCGTGGAGCGCGTGCTATCTGATAATGGGTCCGCCTACCGCTCGCATGCCTGGCGTGACGCCTGCGCCGAGCTGGCCATCACGCCCAAGCGGACCCGCCCTTACCGGCCCCAGACCAATGGGAAAATCGAGCGGTTCCATCGGACCCTGAACGACGGTTGGGCCTACGCCAGGTTCTATGGCAGCGAGGCCACCCGCCGCGAAGCACTGCCGGATTGGATCCATGCGTACAATCACCACAGGCCCCACACTGCAATCGGGAACCAGCCACCAATCAGCCGCTTAACTAACGTCTATGGGCAGTACAGCTAGGCGCCCCGGACCGGGGCCGGAAGGCTACTCGGTGAAGGCGCTGCGGGCCCAGTCGGGCCACCAGCGGGTTTCCTCGGCGCGGCGCTCCTGACGCTCCCATTCGGCGTCGCGGGCCGCCTTTTCCCGGGCGGCCTGCCGTTCTGCCGCGGCTTCCTTCTTCGCGGTCTTGGACTTCTGCTTCTTCCGGTCGGCCACCAAATGATCGGAATACTCTTCGAAGGTGGCCATGTCCTGCTGGTCCATCCGTTGTGCCGCCTTGGTGCCGACATAGCGCAGATGCCACGGCTCGAAGTTGTAGCCGGTGGTTTCGTGCTCGTCCTGGGGGTACCTGACGATGAAACCGTAGTCGGCGGCATGGGCGGCGATCCATTTGCCGGAGGGCAGATCGGCCAGGCAGGCCTTCAGGGCGCATTGGCCACTGGCGGCTCCGACGTCGGCGGAAAGCCCGAGCTGATGTTCGCTGGTTCCCGGCTTGGCCGAGATGCGTGCGGCATAGTCCTTGCCGTACTTCCTCGTGTACCGCTGGAAGAGGGCGAGCTGGTGGTCATAGGAGCGGTAGGCGCTGATGACCGTGAGTCGTTGCCCATCCCGGGCGCCGCCGGCGATGAGCTTCTTCATGGCCTTGGCGGCGCGGGGAACCATCTCGGTGCCGTTTCCGGAGACCGAGACCAGATCCTTGGGCGCGTAGTCGCGCGGCTGCAACGGATGATCCTTGTTGACCAGCACCAACGGGGAGGCGGGGTCGGTGCTGTAGGCGGCGTACTGGTGATCGGAGGTGGAGGACTTCGAATTCTTCCCGGGCGTCGCCTCTGCGGTGGCCGCGCTGGAGGGCGTGGCCTGGGTGCTTTGCAGGTCACCGACGGGGGAGGCCTGGGCCGTGGCGGCAGGCAGCAGGAAGGCAGCCGCGAGCGCGATGCTGGTCGCCACTGCGGGAAGACGGCGGAGCGTGTCGGGTGTAGTCATCATGGTGTGTGTGGTGCGTGGAGCAGCCTGCGGACCTCGCAGGGCCGTTCGACCCACCGAGCTACAGGATAACGCCGGGGGCCCGGCATAGGCTATTTTGGGAACCGTGCTGATATCTGACCGCGACATCCGGACCGAACTGGACAGCGGGCGCATCGGGTTGGACCCGTATGAGCCCGGGATGATCCAGCCCGCCAGCGTCGACGTCCGCCTGGACCGCTATTTCAGGCTTTTCGACAACCACAAATACGCCCATATCGACCCCTCGCAGGACCAACCGGAGCTGACCCGCCTGGTGGAAGTCGACCCCACCGAGGCGTTCGTCCTCCACCCGGGGGAATTCGTGCTCGGCTCGACCTACGAACGGGTCACGCTGCCCGACGACGTCGCGGCCCGGCTCGAAGGGAAGTCATCGCTGGGCCGGCTGGGACTGCTCACGCACTCCACCGCGGGCTTCATCGATCCAGGCTTCTCGGGGCATGTGACATTGGAACTGTCGAACATGGCGACCCTGCCGATCAAACTGTGGCCGGGATCGAAGATCGGCCAGCTTTGCTTCTTCAAGCTCACCTCGCCGACGGAGCACCCCTATGGTTCCGGACCCTACGGGAACCGCTACCAGGGCCAACGCGGTCCGACGGCGTCGCGGAGTCACCTGAACTTCCACCGCACCGACCTGCAGGCCTGAACCGGCTCAGCCGCGACCGGTGAACGGCATGCCGGTGGCCGTGATGACCAATGAGTCGACGGTGACCTCCAAGGGGAGTTCGGCCAGCTGCCTCACCGCCCGGGCCGCATGATGGACGTCGAAGACCGGCTCGTTCTTCGTGCTGCCGTCGGCCTGGAGGGTCCCGGTGGTGAATCCCGCCGTCAATTCGGTGGCGGTGTTGCCGATGTCGATTTGTGAGGCGGTGACCCGTGAGGTGCGCCCATCGAGGGCGATGGACTTCGTCAGCCCGGTGATGGCATGTTTCGTCGTCGTGTAGGCCACCGATTGCGGTCGCGGTGCGTGGGCGGAGATCGACCCGTTGTTGATGATCCTGCCGCCCTGCGGATCCTGGGACTTCATCGCCCTGACGGCCGCTGCGGCGCAGAGCATGCTGCCGGTCAGATTCACGGCCACCACGTCGTTCCAATCCGAAAGCGGGATCTCGTCGACCGAGGCGCGGGGGCCGAAGGCGCCGGCGTTGTTGAACAGGACGTCCACCCGGTTCCAGGTTCCGGTCACCGTCGAGAACAGGGCCTCGACCTGCTGGGGGTCGGTGATGTCCGTGGGGACGACCAGGGCCCGGTCGTTGGCCCGTGCCGTCTGTTCCAGGGCCCCGGACCGTCGTCCTGCCAGCGCGACGTACCAGCCGTGATCCAGTAGTTCATGGGCCACGGCCCGGCCGATCCCCGAGCCGGCACCGGTGACGACGGCGACACGGACGGTTGATTCCGGGGTGTTCGGGGGGATGGTCATGCGTTCTCCTGATCGGTTGAGGGGGTGGGTTTGCGCACCGGCAGCAGCAGGAGCAATCCGAACAGCAGGACCAGCATGATCCCGAGGATGCCGTAGCGCTGGGCGCCGCCTTCAGCCACGTGGCTCGTGGCCAGGACGATGGCCATGGTGAAGAAGCCCGGGGCCAGGAAGGAGACCGCGCGGCCGGTCGTGGCATACAGGCCGAAGAGCTCGCCTTCGCGGCCTTCGGCGGCCAGCCGGGCCAGAAACGCGCGGGACGAGGCCTGTGCGGGCCCGACGAACAGGGTCAGCATCAGGCCGAAGATCCAGAAGCCGGTGGCGTCGGGGGAAAGGAACACCCCCCCAGCGGCGACGAGCAGGCCCACGAGGGAGCCGATGATGACCGCCTTGGGGCCGATCTTGTCATCCAGCACCCCACCGACCAGGGCGCCCGCGGCAGCCACGAGGTTCCCGACGATGGCAAAGACGATCACTTCGGAGAGTTCGAAGCCGAAGGTTCCGGCGGCGATCACCCCGCCGAAGGCGAAGACGGCGGCCAGCCCATCGCGGAACACGGCCGAAGCGATGAGGAAGAAGACCGTGTTCCGCTCGGTGCGCCAGAGCGAGGCGACGTTGCGGCCCAGCTGTCTGTAGGACTCCAGGATGCTGACCTTGGCCATCTTCTGCCGCCGGGAGACCTCGGGGACGGCGAAGAGCACCGGCAGCCCGAAACCGAAGAACCAGAGGGCGGAGAAGACCGCGACCAGCCGGATGTTCAAGGCGTTGTCGGTGTTGGAACCCGGCCAGTCGACCACGGGCTGGACGAAGAGGAACAAGACCAGGGACAAGGCCAGGATGCCACCGACGTAGCCCATGCCCCATCCGAAGCCCGAGATCTTGCCGATGGTCTTCGGGGTGGAGATCTGCGGGAGCATGGCGTTGTAGTTGACGCCGGCGAATTCGGAAAAGACGCTGGCTGCGGCGATGAGACCGACCCCCAGCACCAGGAAGCGCGGATCGGGGAAGACGAAGAAGGCGGCGGCGGTGGCCAGGGCCACCAGGGCCGTGTTCACGCCCAGCCAGAAGCGGCGGCGGCCGCCCGCATCCGACCGCTGGCCGGTCACCGGGGCCAACAGGGCGATCGTGAAACCGGCGACGGTCAGCGCCAGCGACAGCGCGGAGGTGTTGGAATCGGTATCCCCGAACGCGGAACTGGTCAGGTAGACGGTGAACACGAAGGTCGTCATCACCGCGTTGATCGCCGAGGCGCCCCAGTCCCAGGAGGCCCAGGCAATGACTTGTTTCGAAATCGTTCGTGCTCCGCGCTCGGGCAGCGCCGTGGGCGTGGCGTTCGGGCTCATTCCTGAAGCGTAACGCCCTGCGCGAAATTACCGGCCTATTAAGGTGCTTTCTACGGAATCGGATTGATGAACTGTTAAACTAAATTAATTACCTGACCGAGTGCTGCAGTGTCGAACCATGCGTGGCCCAGAACCCCTCAGGAGAACATCGTGGCCGTGGTCCTCATCGCGCTCTTTGCGGTGAGCGCCGTGGCGCCGCTTTTGTTCCGCCGCTTCGGCCGGGCTTCGTTCTATCTCCTCGGTGCCGTCCCCGCCGCCGCATTCGTGTGGCTGCTGGTCAACTTTGATTCCTTCATCTCCGCCGACCAATCGGCGGCCGCCGGGGAACCGAATGCGCCACCTGGATTACTGCTCCATTGGATCCCCGTCCTGCAACTGGACCTGGCTTTCCGGATGGATGCGTTGGCCGCGGTCCTGAGCTTGCTGATCCTGGGCGTCGGTGCGCTGGTGTTGTTCTACTGCGCGCGCTATTTCAAGAACGAGGACGCCAACATCGGGCCCTTCGGCGCCCAGCTGCTGGCCTTCGCCGGGGCCATGTTCGGGCTGGTGATCGCCGATGACCTGATCCTCCTGTTCATCTTCTGGGAAATCACGACGATCCTGTCCTATCTGCTGGTCGGCTTCGCCCGGACCCGCATCTTCGCCCGCCGCTCCGCCCTGCAGGCGCTGCTGGTGACCACCTTCGGCGGATTGGCCATGCTGCTGGGCCTGGTGATGATCGGCCAGACCGCCGGCACCTACCGGCTCTCCGAAATCATGGCCATGGCCCCGGAACTGGCCTCGCGCGGAACCCTCATCGATATCGCCATCGCCCTGGTGCTTCTCGGGGCCGTGAGTAAATCGGCACTGGTACCCTTCCATTTCTGGCTCCCCGGTGCCATGGCCGCACCAACCCCGGTATCCGCCTACCTCCATGCCGCCGCCATGGTGAAAGCAGGGGTCTACCTGGTGGCCCGCCTGGCCCCCGGATTCTCCGGGACCACCTACTGGGACGGGATGATCATCGGGCTGGGGCTGGCGACCATGCTCGTCGGTGGCTGGAGGGCCCTGCGACAGACCGACATCAAACTGGTGCTGGCCTACGGGACCGTCTCCCAGCTGGGTTTCATCATGTTGGTGGTGGGGCAGGGCACCGCGGATGCCGCCCTCGCCGGGCTGGCCCTGATGCTGGCCCACGGTTTCTTCAAGGCGGCATTGTTCCTGGTCGTGGGGATCATCGACCACCAGGCGGGAACCCGCGACGTGAGACTGCTGTCGGGACTGTGGCGGACCGCTCCGAAACTGTTCGTCGTGGCGGTGATCTCGGCGGCTTCGATGGCCGGCATCCCACCGCTGTATGGCTTCGTCGCCAAGGAATCGGTGCTCGAGGTCCTATTGGCCGGTGCTCATGACATCGCGGGGATCATCGTGTTCCTGGGGGTGCTGCTCGGCTCCGTCTTCACCGTCGCCTACAGCGCACGATTCATCTGGGGCGGCTTCGCTTCCAAACCGGGCATGCCGGCCACGGCGTTCAAGGCCGTCCCGTGGTCCTTCCTGGCGGCGCCGGCGGTCCTGACCGCGGCAACAGTGGTGTTCGGGTTCCTCCCGACGCCGCTGGGGAAGGCTGCGGCCGGATTCGCCTCGTTGTTCCCGGCCTCCGAGCACCCGGTCCAGCTGGCCCTATGGCACGGTCCGACCCCGGTGCTGGGCTTCTCGGTGCTCGTCATCGCCGCCGGGCTGCTGGTGCATCGGTGGCGGGCCGGATTCGGCGCCCTGCAGTCCCGCGTCCCGGCCCTGCTCGAAGCCGAGCAGGTGTACAAGTGGTCGCTGAACGCGGTCGACGAGGTCTCCGTCTGGACCACCGGGCGGACCCAGCGTGGTTCGCTGCCGTTCTACCTGGGCGTCATCCTCCTGGTTGCCCTGGTGGTCCCGGCGGTCGCGGGGCTGACCAACCAGACACCCCTGCCGGAGAACATCGTCTGGTTCGACACCCCCGCCCAACTGATCGCCGGACTCTGCATGATCGTCGGGGCCCTGGCGGCCATCCGGGCCAACCGGCGCTTCCTGGCCGTGTTGATGGTCTCCGTCACCGGGTACGGCATGGCCTTCATCTTCGCCCTGCAGGGTGCCCCGGACCTGGCGCTGACCCAATTGCTGGTGGAAACGATCGTCCTGGTGGCGATGGTGCTGGCGCTGCGGGTGCTTCCCCCACCGCTCTGGACGCTGAACCCCACGGGGCACCGCATGGCGCGGGCCCTGCTGGGGATCGGGTTCGGGGTGGCGATGATCGGCATCGCCGCAGCCGCCATGGCCTCACGTACCGCGGACCCGGTGTCGCTGTCCTTCCCGGAACTGGCCTATTTCGGCGGGGCCGGCAAGAACATCGTCAACGTCACCCTCGTGGACATCCGTGTCTGGGACACCTTCGGGGAGATCACCGTGTTGGCCGTGGCCGCCACCGGGGTGGCCTCGCTGATCTTCGTCCGCGGCCGGGGCGACATCAGGCACCGGGTGGTCGAGGCGGAACCCGGATCCGTGGGGCGGGCCAGACCACAGCCCGGCGGCACCCGCGCCGCGGCGGCCCTGGCGACCGCCCGGCATTTCGCCCAGTCGGCGAAGGACGCCTGGCTGGTGGCCGGCAAGACGCTGGCCCCCGAACGCCGGTCCATCATCTTCGAAGTGGTTGCCCGGCTGGTCTTCCACACGATCATCATCTTCTCCATCTACCTCCTGCTGGCCGGACATAATTCCCCCGGCGGCGGATTCGCCGGCGGGCTGTTGGCCGGACTGGCCCTGACCATCCGTTATCTGGCCGGCGGGCGGTTCGAACTCGCCGAAGCCACCCCCATCAGCCCCGGCACGTTGCTGGGCCTCGGTCTGGCCACCTCGGCCCTCTCCGGCGTCGTCCCCCTGCTGCTGGGCGGCCAACTGTTCCAGACCGCGGTCCTTGAATTCGCCCTGCCCGTCTTCGGGGAGCAGAAATTCGTCACCTCCACGTTCTTCGACATCGGGGTGTACCTGGTGGTGGTGGGGCTGGTCGTGGACGTGCTGCGCAGCCTCGGCTCGGAGATCGATGAGAAGACCGAGAAGCGCGGACTGCTCTCCGGCGGGGTGCGCCGGCCTCGCCGGCCCGTCGTCCAACGGGCGGGGGACCGGCAATGAGTGTGAACATGACCCTGCTGATCGTGATGGGCGTGCTCTTCGCGGCGGGGATCTACCTGTTGCTCGAACGCAGTCTGACCCGGGTGCTGCTGGGCATCATCCTGGTCGGCAACGGGGTGAACCTGCTGATCCTGGCCGCCGGCGGGCGCAGCGGGCTCGCCCCCCTCTACGAGGCGGGGACCCCGGCGGAGGACTATGCCGACCCGCTTCCGCAGGCGCTGATCCTCACCGCCATCGTCATCACCTTCGCGGTCACCGCGTTCCTGCTGGCCATGATCTACCGGTCCTGGGTCATCGCCCGCCGGGACGAACTCACCGACGACGCCGAGGACCGCCGGGTAGCCTCCAAGGACACCTTCGACTTCGAGGAGGACTCCGAAGTCGAGCTGGAGACCTCGGAGTTCCCGGCCGATATCGATGACGAGGGGGAGGGGGTCCACACCGAGGAATCGCGGAGGGCGGCGGCCGCCCGGGTCGCCGGGGAACGGCTGGCCAGCGAACTGCGGCAGGCCTCCTCCGAGGAGAGTGCGGGAACCAACAACAAACGACGCAACAGGAAGGCCCGATGATGGAGGACCTGGCCGCGATCGACGTCGCCCCCCTGGCGGTGCTGCTGCCCATCCTGGGCGCCGCCCTGGCCTTCGTGCTGCGACGGCACCCGCTGGCCCAGCGCACCGCGACGATCGGGACCCTGTGCCTGACCCTCGCCCTGGAATCCTGGCTCCTGGTATCGGCCTGGAGACATGGGGCGCAAGCGGTCGTCATCGGCGGATGGGCCCCACCGTTCGGGATCTCCATGGTGGTCGACGAGTTCTCCGCACTGATGCTCGTGGTCTCCACGGCGGTCAGCCTGACCGTGCTGCTCTACGCCACCGGCCAAGGCATGGCCGACGGGGACGAGGACGGGCCCATCTCGGTGTTCCACCCCGCCTACCTGATCCTGGTCGCCGGGGTGTCCAACGCCTTTCTGGCCGGCGACCTGTTCAACCTCTACGTCGGTTTCGAAATCCTGCTGACCGCCTCCTACGTGCTGCTGACCCTGGGCGGGACCACGGCCCGGATCCGTGCGGGGGTCACCTATGTGGTGGTCTCGGTGGTCTCCTCGATCCTGTTCCTGCTGGCGATCGGGCTGGTCTACGCCGCGACCGGGACCGTGAACATGGCCGATCTGGCCGGCAAGCTCGCCGAGATCGACCCCGGAACCCAACAGATCCTGCATGTGATGCTGCTGGTCGCCTTCGGCGTCAAGGCCGCGGTGTTCCCGCTGTCCTTCTGGCTCCCCGACTCCTACCCGACGGCTCCTGCGCCGGTGACGGCCGTGTTCGCCGGCCTGCTGACCAAGGTGGGTGTCTATGCGATCATCCGGACCGAAACCCTGCTCTTCCCCGGGGGCCGGCTGAACACGGCGCTGCTGGTGGTCGCCCTGCTGACCATGCTCGTGGGGATCCTCGGCGCCCTCGCCCAGGCCGACTTCAAACGCATGCTCTCCTTCACGTTGACCAGCCACATCGGCTACATGATGTTCGGGGTCGCCACCGGCAGCGCCGTCGCCCTGGCGGCCACCGTCTACTACGTGGCCCACCACATCATCGTGCAGACCTCGCTGTTCCTGGTCGCCGGGCTGATGGAACGCCGGGGCGGGACCTCGAACGTGGACCGGCTCGGGTCGTTGGCCAAGCTGTCACCGGTGCTGGCGGTACTGTTCTTCATCCCGGCGATGAACCTGGCCGGCATCCCGCCGTTCTCCGGGTTCCTGGGCAAGGTCGGGTTGCTGCGCGGCGGCGTGGACCTGGGGACCCCGCTGGCCTGGGTCCTGCTGGCCGGGGCCCTGGTGACCTCCCTGCTGACCCTGTTGGCCGTCGCCCGGGTCTGGAACCGGGCGTTCTGGCGTCGCGCCGAGGACGCCGAGGACGCCGACCCGATCCTGCTGATCGCCGCGGAGGAGGCCCGCCGTCCCGCCACCGGGACGACCGGCGTCAAAACCCAGCCACATCGCCTGAGCGGACGGGGGGATGCGGCCGTGCTGCCCCCGACCATGGTCTTCGCCACCGGGGTGCTGGTGGCCCTGGGGGTGGCCCTGACCATCTTCGCCGGGCCGCTCTTCGACCTGGCCGACCAGGCCTCGCAGCAGATGCTCGAACGCACGCCCTACATCGAGGCCGTCCTGGGCGCCTCCGAGACGGGAGGCGGACGATGAGCCCGCACCGGCATCCGCGTCCGGCACGGCCCTCGGAACTGCTCACCGGGGCCCGCAGCGCCCGGACCAGGGCACGACGGCGTCGTGCCCGCTTCCTGATCGAACTTCCCCTGATGTTGTGGCTGGTCCTGGTGTGGGGCGCCCTCTGGCGGGACTTCAGCCCCGGGAACCTGATTTTCGGGTTCGTCATCGCCCTGGGGGTGGTGACGACCTTCAAACTGCCTCCCGTGGAGCTCTCCGGCCGGTTCAACCCCTGGCAGGGGCTGGTGTTCACGGTGTTGTTCCTGCGTGAAATCGTGCGGGCGAGCATCCAGGTGGTGCTCGTGGTCCTCCGGCGCGGGCCGAAGGTGCGCAACGCGGTCATCGGCATCCGCATGCGCAGCCAGGAAGACCTCATGGCCACGGTCCTGGGGCATGTGCTGACCCTCATCCCGGGGTCCTTCGTCGTGGAGATCGACCGGACGACCTCCACGCTTTACCTGCACGTGCTGGACATCAACACCGTCCAGGAGGCCGAGGACTTCCGGCGGCAGGTCAGGTCCATCGAAGCGAGGATCATCCGGATGATGGGCAGCCGGGAGGAACTGGCGGCCCT
This sequence comes from Arthrobacter sp. AOP36-F1-5, assembly GCF_058137995.1. Classification (NCBI taxonomy): domain Bacteria; kingdom Bacillati; phylum Actinomycetota; class Actinomycetes; order Micrococcales; family Micrococcaceae; genus Arthrobacter; species Arthrobacter sp. AOP36-F1-5. The sequence goes on along the minus strand of NZ_CM176892.1, from coordinate 3,044,079 downwards.
GGACGCCGAGGGCCCCGCAGGCCCCGACCCCGCAGCACGAGCGAACCGATCGATGAAGGAGCACCCATGATCATCGTCGCTGCCTGGATCGCCGGGGTCGCCCTGGCGCTTGGCGCCGTCATGGCACTGATCCGGTTGGCCAGGGGCCCGTCGATCCTGGACCGGACTCTGGCCCTGGACGTCCTGTTGATCATCATCCTGTGCGGACTCTGCGTGGACATGGTCGTGAACCGGCATCTGAACCACATCGTGTTCATCGTCGTCGGGTCGCTGGTGGCCTTCATCGGTTCGGTCACCATCGCCCGCTACGTCACCGATCGGAGGGGGCAATGATCGTGCTTGGACTGACCGAGGGCGGGATGCTGGACCAGGTCCTGGACTGGATCGTGGTGATCAGCATGGTCTCCGGGGCTCTGCTGTCCGTGGCCGCAGGCATCGGCCTGCTGCGTTTCCCGGACCTCTTCTCCCGCATGCACGCGGCCACGAAACCGCAGGTCCTGGGATTGTTCCTGATGCTGCTCTCCGTCGCCCTGCAGATCAGGGCCTGGTCCGCGGTGCCGATACTGGTGCTGGCCTGGTTCTTCCAGCTGCTCACCGCCCCGGTGACCGCCCATATGGTCGGTCGTGCCGGCTACCGGACCCGGCACCTCAAACAGGAGACGCTGGTCCTCGACGACCTCAATGAAGTGGTCTCCGAGGCCCAGCGCCGCCTGGACGAAGGCCGCTGACGAGGATCAGACCTCGTCGGCCGTGTGGTTGAAGCGGGCAATGGCCCGCTGCGTGCCACGGTTGGTCAGGACCTGGATCACTGCGGACACCACGGCGGAGACCACAGCGAACCCGAGCGCATGACGCATCGATGCCTCGGCCTGGGCTTCCTTGTCGTTCGGCTTCGGGGGGTTCTCTCCGGTGACCTTGTACCAGATGGTGTCCACGAGCTTGCCGCCGACGAAGCCGGCGCCGATCGACACGACCGCGCCGACGATCTTCAATAATGCGTTCACGAACGATTCTCCCGTCGGTAGGTGATTACCTGCCCAGCATAACGCGCTGTAGACTCGGCCCTACTGAATCACCTACGACAGGGGAGCGTCGCCGACCGGCCACGGCCGGAATCTTCGACGCTGAGAGTGCGGAACACCGCAGACCCTCGAACCTGCTCCGGCTCGTACCGGCGAAGGGAGTCGAGAATCTCAGGACCCGCGGAACCGCCGCGGGGTCCTCCCCTCCTTGGACCCAAGGAGGAACACCACATGAGCAGCACCCTCTCGGCGGCACCGACCGCCCGTTACACCTGGCGCGTCGTGGACATCGTCGTCGCCTCCGTCATCGCCGTGGCCTCCGGGGTGATCTTCTGGGCCTGGAACACCACCCACCACGCCTTCGACTTCATCTTCGTGGCCTTCCCGCCCTCATCCGCCCTGCTGGCCGGAATGTGGCTCTTCCCCGCCGTCCTGGGGGCACTGATCATCCGCAAACCAGGGGCCGCACTGTTCTGCGAGATGGTAGCCGCGGTCGTTTCCTCGCTCCTGGGCTCCGAATACGGCTGGACGGTCTGGGCCTCGGGGATCATCCAGGGCCTCGGCGCCGAAATCGTCTTCGCCGTGCTGCTCTACCGCCGCTGGTCGCTGCCGGTGGCGCTGTTCGCCGGGCTGCTGACCGGGATCTTCGGTGGAGTGAACGACGCCTTCGTCTTCTCCTGGTTCCCCGACTACACCGAGAGCATGAAACTGGCCTATGTGGTGTTCATGGCCATTTCGGGCCTGGTCATCGCCGGATTGGGATCCTGGGCACTGACCCGGGCCCTGTCGCGAACCGGGGCCTTGTCCTCGATGGCGTCGCGGAAGGCCGCCCAGGAACGGGTCCTGGGTTGAACCGATGACACATGATGCACCGACCGGGGCCCGGGGCCCTTCACCGGCCACCGGGGTCGGCGACGTCCGCGCGGCGGCGGTCAGGGCCAGCGGTTGGGGATGGCAGCATGCCGGACGCGAGGAGCCCGCCGTGCTGGGGCTGGACCTGGACATCGACGCCGGGGAGAAGGTGTTGCTCGTCGGCCCGTCCGGGGCCGGTAAATCGACCCTCATGCATGCCCTGGCCGGGGTGTTGCAGGACGATGAGGACAACGCCTCCGCAGGGGAACTGCTCATCGATGGCCGACCCGCCGCGGCCGCCCACGGCCGGACCGGGCTGATGCAGCAGGACCCCGAGACCCAGATCGTCCAGGCCCGGGTGGGGGACGACGTCGCCTTCGGGGCGGAAAACCTTTCGGTGGATCCGGAACTGATCTGGCCCCGCGTCATCGAATCCCTGCACGCCGTCGGGCTCAGCCTGCCCCTGGACCACCCCACCTCCTCCCTGTCGGGGGGACAGAAGCAACGACTGGCCCTGGCCGGGATCCTGGCCATGCGCCCGGGACTGGTCCTGCTGGACGAACCCACCGCGAACCTCGACCCCGAGGGGGTGCTGGAGGTCCGTGACGCAGTGATCGACGCCGTGGGCGCCAGCGGGGCGACGATGATCATCGTCGAACACCGGCTGGCGGCCTGGGCCGACGCCGTGGACCGCGTGATCGTCCTGGAGCCCGGCGGCGGCATCGCCTACCAGGGCACACCGGCCCGGCTCTTCGCCCCCGGACCCATCCGGGACCGGCTCATCGACGCCGGGGTCTGGGTTCCCGGCCACACTCCCGTGCTGCCGGCCCGGCCGAAGCCGGCAGCACCGGCCGCCGGCCTGTTGAGGGGACGGGGGTTGGCCGTGTCCAGAACGGCCCAGGGTCCTGCCGCCGTATCGGGTCTTGACCTGCGGATCGACGCCGGGCAGGCGCTGTGCATCACCGGGGCCAACGGGGCGGGCAAATCAACACTGGCGTTGACCCTGGCCGGGCTGCTGCCCGAACGGGCCGGCAGCGTCGCCGCCCTGCCGGGCCTCAGCGGCGACCAGGGCGCCGCGGGGGCCTCCGACCCCGGGGACGCCGACCGGCCCTACCGGTGGCGGGCCGGGGAACTGGTCGCCCGGATCGGCACCGTCTTCCAGGAGCCCGAGCACCAATTCGTCACCGCCACCGTGCGCGAGGAACTGGCCTTCGGCCCACGACGGGCCCGCAGACCGGGGTCGAAGACCCGGCTGTACACCGACGAGGAAATCACCGGACGGGTCGATGAGCTGTTGGACCGGTTGGGGCTGAGGCATCTGGCCGAGGCGAACCCGTTCACCCTCTCGGGAGGCGAAAAGCGCCGGCTGTCGGTGGCCACCGTGCTCGCCGCCCGCCCCCGACTACTGATCCTCGACGAACCGACCTTCGGCCAGGATGCCAATACCTGGAGGGAACTGGCGCTGTTGCTGCGCGAACAACTCCAGGACGGCGTCGCCGTCGTCGCGGTCACGCACGATGCGGGCTTCGCCGCCGCCTTGGGGGCTTCCACGGTCGAGGTCGTCGCCGATCGACGCCCCTGCCGGGAACCGGGCAGGACCACACCGCAGGGCCCGGACCCCACCACCGCCCGGGCCTCCGGGGGGATGCCGGGGCTGGAACCCGATGCCGGGGCCCGGGCGAGCTTCTTCGGGCTGTGCAACCCGTTGGCCAAGCTTGCTGCGGTGGTGCTGGCCACGGTGCCGTTGATCGCCTCCCTGGACCTGGTGACCTCCAGCATCGTCGTCCTCGCCAGCCTGCTGCTGCTCCGGCTCGGGGGGATCGCCCCGGGACGCTTCCTCCTGCGGGCGTGGCCTTTACTGGTGGCGGCCCTGTTTGCCGCCTGGGGCACCGCGCTGGTCGGCAACGATGCCGGCGCGGTCCTGCTGGACCTGGGGGTGGCCACGATCAGCGAGGGGTCCCTGGTCTCCGGGGTGGCCACCGGACTGCGGATCTTCGCGGTAGCGGTTCCCGCGGTCATCGTCCTCTCGAGCACCGACCCCACCGATCTGGCCAATGCCCTGGCCCAACAAGCCAGGCTTCCGCACCGTTTCGTGTTGGGTGCCTTGGCCGGGATGCGCCTGATCGGGCTGCTGGCCGAGGAATGGGTGACGTTGGGCATGGCCCGCCGGGCCCGGGGCGTGGGCGCCCAAGGAGGATTCGTGCAGCGTCTGCGGGCCAATGCGGGGCAGAGCCTGGGGCTGATGGTCCAGGCCATCCGCCGCGCCTCGCGGCTGGCGGTCACGATGGAGGCCAAGGGCTTCGGCGGGACCCACCGCACCTGGGCGCGGACCGCCACCTTCTCCTGGCGGGACGGGGCCCTGGTGGCCGGAGGCCTGTCCCTGGGGGTGGTGGCCACGGCGGCCGCCCTGCTCACCGGCGCCTGGAACCTCGTCTGGGGCTAGCCGGTCCTAGCCGACGGCTTCGAGCAGGGCCGCCAGTTCGGTGCCCAGGGCCCGATCCCGGGAGATCGGGGTGCCATCGATCGAGGTGACCGGGGCCAGCAGCCGGAGGCTGGAGACCAGCCATACGGCGTCGGCATCGAACAGGTCCGCCGGTTCCAACGGGCCGTAGCCCAACGTCCAGCCGGCGGCTTCGGCGGCCGCGAAGATCGCGCCCTGGGTGGTTCCGGGAAGGATTCCGGTCTCCACCATCGGGGTCACCAGCTGCTTGACCCCGTTCACTCGGGTGGCCAGCAGCACCGTGGAGGTCGGCCCCTCGAGCACGCGTCCGTCGCTGGAGGTGAAGATGACGTCCTCCGCCCCCAGTGTGTGGGCATGACGCAGGGCGGCCATGTTCACCGCGTAGGAAAGCGTCTTGGCGCCCTGGAGCAGCCACGGGGCCCGTTCGGCCAACGAGGAGTCGTAACCGCGGTCCAGGAGCACGACGGCGACACCCTCGGTGCGTTGGCGGCGTCCGGACTCCGGGGCGGGGGAGACGGTGACCCAGGCGGTGCCGTGGGGCTGGTCCTCCGGGCCCCGGGTGGCGATCAGTTTCACCACGGCCTCATCGGGGTCCTCCGGGTCCGCGGTACGCTCCTGGTCATACCGGGCCACCGCGGTGGCGATGGCCGCCCGCCAGGACTGCTCCCCGGGCAGGTCCAGGTCGCAGCTGGCCGCCGAGCCCCTGAGCCGGGAGAGGTGGGCGTCCAGTTTCCGTACGGCGCCGGCGGTATACAACATGGACTCGAAGACCCCGTCGCCGCGGATGACCCCCTGATCGGTGACGAGCAACTGCGCGGCGGAGGCATCGGCGAGGCGGCCGGCCGGCCTGGAGGGGTCCAAGAACACCAAGACTGTCATGGGCCAAGAATACCCTTGCGGTTTGTTCCTGCCACTAGGCTTGGACCGTCCCGACATCGTTGAGAGGTGCGTCCTTGACCGAATCGCTGTTCCTTTGGCAGAACCTTCCCGGATGGATGGTGTCGCTCCTCTGGGTGGTCGACCTCGGGATCCGGATCGTCATGCTCGGTGTCGTCCCCGGGAACCGGCGGCCGACCACCGCGATGGCCTGGCTGCTGTCCATCTTCTTCTTCCCCGTCGTCGGACTGGGTCTGTTCCTGCTGTTCGGGAACTTCAAGCTCTCGCAACGCCGGATCGACCGGCAAACCGACGTCAACCAACGGGTGATCGATGCCACCGCGACCCTGGACGTGGACAACGGCCCCCCGGACGCCCCGGAGTGGGTCCGGTCGGCGATCGAACTGAACCGCAACCTCGGGGCCTTCCCCCTGCAGGAAGGAAACCAGTTCGATTTCATCACCGATTCGAGCGAATCGATCCGCCGGATGACCGAGGCGATCAACCAGGCGAAGGACTACGTCAACGCCCAGTTCTACATCGTGGGCGACGATCCCGAGCTCACCGGCCCCTTCCTGACGGCGCTGGAGGATGCCGCCGACCGCGGGGTGCGCGTCAGGTTCCTCTTCGACCATCTGGGCACCATGCGCACCGAGGGATACCGCGAGTTGTTACGGCGTCTGCGCGGCAGCGGCATCGAATGGCGGCGGATGCTTCCCATCTCACCGCTGCGCTGGAAGTGGCGGCGCCCGGATCTGCGCAACCACCGGAAGATCCTGGTCATCGACGGCGAAACCGCCTTCACCGGGAGCCAGAACCTCATCGAGCCCGGCTATAAGCGCAAGTCCTCGCATAAGCTCGGCCGCGAATGGATCGATTTGATGGCCCGCGTCGGAGGACCGATGGTCACCGGCCTCGACGTCGTCTTCGCCACGGACTGGTCGCAGGAGACGGACGAGTACCTGCTGGAGGACCTCAACGAGGGCGGTGTCCCCCTGCCTTGCGGGACGACCACCGGACAGATCGTTCCCTCCGGACCGGGATTCGAGTCGGAGAACAACCTGCGCCTGTTCAACACGCTGATGTATTCGGCCACGGAGAAACTGACGATCACCAGCCCGTACTTCGTCCCGGATGATTCGATGCTCTACACGGTCACCACCGCGGCCCAGCGGGGGGTCGAGGTCGAGCTGCTGGTCTCCGAACGCGGCGACCAGGCGTTGGTCCATCACGCCCAACAGTCCTACTACCTGCAGTTGTTGAAGGCCGGGGTGAAGATCTACCGGTATCAGCAGCCGATGGTTCTGCACACCAAGTGCTTCACCGTCGACGACGAGGTGGCGGTCTTCGGGTCCTCCAACATGGATATGCGGTCCTTCTCGCTGAATCTGGAAGTGTCCCTGATGCTGCTGGGATCCCGGGCCGTGGGGGAGATCAAGAAGGTCCAGGACGCGTATAAGGAAAAGTGCACCCTGCTCACCCTGGAGGACTGGCTGGACCGTCCACGCACCATGCGCTACCTGGACAACGTGGCCCGGCTGACCGCAACCCTGCAGTAGGGCAAGGCGGTCAGTCCCCGGCGTCGAACCCGGTGCCCAGGGCCGAGAGCACGCCCCGGGATTTGGTCGTGACCTCATCCCATTCCCCGGCCGGATCCGAATCGGCGGTGATGGCCCCGCCCAGTCCCAGGCCGAGTCGCCACGGGCCGGGGGCTGCCTGCGCGACGTCGGGCCCCGAGGTGGTCCCCGGATCCTGTCGGGCGACCAGCGTGCGGATGACCACGGCCAGATCGGCGGCCGAGGTGTGGGAGAAGTATCCGACGGCCCCCGAATACACCCCGCGGGGCCGGCCCTCCTCGAGCCGGTCCAGGATGGCCATCGTCGAGATCTTCGGGGCCCCGGTCATGGACCCCGGCGGGAAGGCGGCGGCCACGGCCTCGGCCCGCGGGGCGTCGGGGAGCAGCCGGGCCTCGATCGTGGACACCAGCTGGTGGACGGTCGCGTAGCTCTCCACCGCGCACAGGCGCGGAACACGCAGGGTCGAGGGAACAGCAAAGCGGGAGAGATCGTTGCGCAGCAGATCCACGATCATGATGTTCTCCGCCCGGTCCTTCGGCGAGGTCGCCAGATCGTGGGCCAGCCTGCCGTCCAGGGTCGGGTCCTGCGAGCGCGGGCGGGTGCCCTTGATCGGTTCGGCCCGCAACAGGCCGGCCGCGTCCAGGGACAGGAAACGTTCGGGGGAGGAGCTGGCCACCACGGTGCCACCCCACCGGATGTAGTGGGCGAACGGGGCGGGGCTCGTCCGACGCAGGGCCAGATACGTCCGCCACGGGTCGAAGGCCTCCGGGGCGACGGTGGCCTCCACCGCGGTGGTCAGACAGATCTCATAGCTGTTGCCCTCGGTGATCTGGGCTTGGGCGGCAAGGATCTTGGCCAGGTATCCCTCCCGGGTGTCCCGTGCGGTGAAACGCGGGGGTGGGTTCGTCGCGGCGGCGGGCTCCGGGGGGAGGGGCGGTTCGCCCATGGCCGGATGGGCCCGGGGGCCGGGGAGCCGCCGGAGTGCGTCGGCCGTGGAATCCAGCCAGTTGCGGGCATCCGGGGACTCCAGGGCCAGCAGCCAGGCTTCGGCGCGTTCATGGTCGATCACGAGGGCCCGTCCCGGGTGCAGGAGAGCGGCATCGGGGGTCGGGCTGGAGGCGTTGGGGACCGCCCCGGATTCGCGGCCGAGCTCGTAGCCCAGCCAGCCGAGCCACCCCAGGGCGAAGCCGCAGTCCAGTCCCGCCGGCCCCTGGAGCCGGGCGGTGCCCCAGTTGCGGTCCAGCCAGGCGAAGAACGGGCCGGCCACCCGCACCCGGGCACAACCGATGACCACCTCGGTCAGGCCGTCATGGTGTTCGGCCCGGGCGGCGGCCTCGCCGGCATCGTCCGCCAGGATGCTGAAGCGGTTGCGGGTGGCCCCGGGGCAGGAGGCGTTCGAGGATTCCAGCAGGACGGCATGTTCGCCGGGGAAGAACCGTTCAAAGAGGCTGGTCGCGACCTGTGGGATGTCAGGCAGCGGCAGACGGCGGGCGAGCAGCGACCCGTTCGCTGCCGCCTGGAGTTCGGGCCGCAGGGGTTCCTGCAGCACCGGCAGCTGGGTCAGGGCCCGGAGTGCATCGGGCGGGGCACTGCCGTCGGCATGGTTCGCCACGATGACATCGGCGCGTTCGATCACCGGGTCCTGGTCCAGCCACCCCTGCTCCTGTGCCGCCCAGCGCTCCCAATGCGGGGCGAAGGTGTCGCCATCCCGGGCCAGGGCACGCCGCCGTCGGACGTCGTCCTCCACCTCGACCCAGATGCTGGCATCCAGATAGGCGCGTGCTTGACGGCAGGAGGCCCCGACCCCCTCGACGATGACGACGTCGGCGGCCACCGTGGTGCGGCGCTCGCCGTCGGTGCCGTGCTCCCAATCCCAGGAGGTCCAGCGGGCGTCCTCACCCCAATACAGGGAGTCCAGCACCTCGGTGACATAGCGTTCGCGGCCGCGGGCGAGCCCGTCCCAGCCGGTGTAGATGTCCTCGAGGTGGAACAGGGAGACGCTGCGGTGGACCCTCAGACTGGTGGCCAGTTCCAGGGCCAGGGTGGACTTGCCGGCCCCGGAGCGGCCATCGACCGCAATGATGACCGGTGATCTACGCGCCACGCGGATCCGCGGTCCGGGTCCTGATGTGGCGTACCAGCCCCGGCACGGCGGCGGTGATGAGTTGTTCGGTGATCGCGAAGTCCGCCTCGTCGCCGTACCAGGGGTCGTAGATGCCTTGCTGGGCGGGGGCCTTCTGGGCCACCTCGGGGTCGAAGGACCGCAGCATGTGGACCTTTGAACGATCGGATTCGTTTCCGGCCAGCCGGCGCAGGGCCCCGAAGTGGTCGGTGTCCAGGGCCAGGACCAGATCAGTGTCGGCGAAGTCCTCGGCGGCGAACTGGCGGGCGGCATGCCCGGACGGGTCGAGGCCCTGGCGCCTGAGCAGCTCGGCGGCCCGCGGATCCATGGGACGCCCGATCTCCCAGTCGCTCGTTCCCGCCGAATCGACGTCCACGCCCTCGACGCCGGCCTCCTGCAGGGCGGCGCGGAGCAGGTGTTCGGCCATCGGGGACCGGCAGATGTTGCCGGTGCACACTGTCGTGATCCTGTACATGCTGCCAGTCTAGGTGCGCCGTGGTTCCGGTGACAGCCTCACGCCCCGGCGGGGCTACTGGTGCATCAGCACCAGCAGGGCGGCCACGAAGATGAACAAGGTCCCGAAGCAGAGGTTCAGGATGCGTTGGCCGCGGGCATTGCGGGTGAAACGGCGGAATCCCTTGGCCGTGGCGGCGAAGAAGAACCACATGACCAGGATGTCCACCGCAACGATGGTCCCGATGAGGATCAGGTATTGGGGCAGCAGGGGAGCGGCGGGCCGGATGAACTGCGGGGTGAACGCCAGGAAGAAGACGATCGCCTTCGGGTTCAGGAGGTTCACCCAGAGCCCGCGCCGGAACATGGACACGCCGGACTCATGGGCCCTGACGTCAACCGCCGCCGTATCGGGGTCCGGTTTGGCCCGCAGCAGGCCCACGCCCAGATACACCAGATAGGCGGCGCCCAGATAGCGGATGGCGGCGAAGGCCACCGGTGAGTTGGCCACCAGCACCCCGATGCCGGCGGCGACGATCATCACGTGCACCAGCAAGGCGGCCTGTTGTCCCAGGATGCCCCAGAACGAGCGCCGGAACCCCGCATTGAGGGCGTTGTTCATGGTGTTGATCGCCCCGGCGCCGGGGGTGAAGCTGATCAGGATGCAGGCACCCAGCAGCGAAAGCCAGAGGGAGAGGGTCACCCAAGGATTCTAGGGGTCCGGAGCCGGCTACGTGGTTTCGGGGCGGTGCGCCCCGGTCGCCCGGTCCACGGCCGCCGAGGCGTCGGCCATGAATCGGGTCAGGACCAGGCGCTCGGCGGGGTCGAAGCGGGCAATGACCTCGCCGAGCTCGGTGGCCAGGGCGGTGAACATGGCCCGCCCGTCCTGCGCGGCACTGGCGGTGCTGCGGATCCTGACCACCCGGCGATCGTCGTCGTTGCGCTCGCGGGTGATGTGTCCGGAGGCGGCGAGGCGGTTGAGTAGGGCGGTGGTCGCCGGTGAGCTCAGGTTCAGCACGGCGGAGAGGTTGCTGGCCGTCGGGGCCTGGCCTTCCTGTTCGGTGCGCATGACGAAGGACAGTGCATTGAGATCGGTCCGGTGCATTCCGTGCCCCGCGCCGGCGGTCTCCACGTAGCGGTCCGTGGCCATGACGAACCGTTGGAGCAGTTCGATGAGGCGACGATCCGGCGGGCTTTCCATGCAGACAGTTTATGCCGGGCAGACGTGGAGGCCGATAATTTTATCAGAAAATCATATTATTTCATGGTGGAACTAAAGTAGGATCTGAGGGAAACGAACATCGGGGACGGCCGTGCCGCCCGGGCCGAGGAGTAGAGATGACCCAGCAGAGCCAGGACCCCCAGACCGGTTCGCCCTTGACACCGGCCGGGAGCCGCCGGAACCGGGGGCCGGTGCTTCGGGCCCTGTTGGCGGTGCTCGTGGTCGCGGTCTGGCTCGGGGTGGCCGGGGTCGGAGGTCCGACCTTCGGGAAGCTGGACCAGGTGCAGACCAACGACCAGGCGGGGTTCCTCCCGGCCACGGCCGAGGCCACACAGGCCCTGGACGCCCAGGCCGGCTTCAGCGAGAGCGAAGCAGTCCCCGCCGTCGTGGTGCTCGAAGGAAGAACCGCGGCCGATGTCGACTCCTTCGACGCCGACGCACTGAAGAAGAAGATCGAGGCGGAGCACCTGGTCTCCGGGGACATCGCCGGGCCCTTCCCGTCCGAGGACGGCACGGCGTTGGAACTGGTGGTCCCGCTGACCGAGGACATGGAAGCCGACGCCGCCGTGGCCGAGCTGCGCGAGGTCCTGGCCCAGCAGGTCCCCGACGGGGTGGACGCCTATGTCACGGGCCCGGCGGGATTCACCGCCGACCTGGTGGAGGCCTTCGCCGGGATCGACGGGATCCTGCTGCTCGTGGCCCTGAGCGCCGTCCTGGTGATCCTGCTGTTGGTCTACCGTTCCCTGCTGCTGCCGTTCACGGTGCTGTTCACCGCCGTCGCCGCCCTGTGCCTGGCGATCCTTGCGGTGTTCTGGATGGCCAAATGGGACTGGATCAAACTCGATGGACAGAGCCAGGGGATCCTCTCGATCCTGGTGATCGGCGCCGCCACCGACTATTCGCTCCTGCTGGTGGCCCGCCATCGGGAGACCATTGCAGCCGGCCACCGCGGATTCGATGCCGCCGCCCGGGCGCTGAAGGGGGCCGCCGAACCCATCGTCGCCTCGGCCGGGACGGTCACCGTCGGGTTGTTGTGCCTGACGTTCTCGGACTTGAACTCCAATAAGGCGCTCGGGCCGATCGGGGCCTCGGGGATCATCTGTTCGGTGATTGCCGTCCTGACGTTCCTGCCGGCGGCACTGACCCTGTTGGGCAGGACCGCCTACTGGCCGTTCGTTCCGCACCATGCCGATCATCTCGATCCCTCTCCCGTGGCCGCGATCGGCCTCTGGGGCTCGGTGGCCCGGCTGGTTGGCAGGCATCCACGCCGGATCTGGATCGCCACGGCGCTGGTGCTCATCGTCGGGTCCCTGGGCATCACCCAGCTCAAGGCCACCGGGGTGCCCCAAAGCGAGCTGGTGTTGGGCGAGACCGAATCGGCGACCGGCCAGGACGTCCTGGCCCGGCACTTCGACGCCGGAGCCGGCAGCCCGGCGGTGCTGATCACCGCCAGCGGCAGCGCCGGGACAATGCTCGAGACGGTGAAGAAGGACGACGGCGTGGCCTCGGCCTACCTGCAGGCGGAGGGCGGCGGGCCGGCAGGGGTCGGAGCCCCGGGGCGGGAGCGCCCCGCCCAGGAGGTGGACGGACGGAACCTGATCTCCATCACCCTCGACGCGGCGGCCGATTCCGCTGCAGCGGAACAGTCGGTAGTGTCGCTGCGCCGAGAAGCGCGGCAGGTGGATCCGGACGCACTCATCGGCGGTCCCACCGCGATCTCCCTGGACACCAACGTCACTGCCGAGGAGGACCTGGTGAAGATCATCCCGCTGATCCTGTTGGCCATCCTGGTGATCCTCATGCTGCTGCTGCGTTCGATCCTGGCCCCGGTGCTGCTGGTCATCACCACGGTGCTGTCCTACGGGACGGCCATGGGCGTCTCGGCCTGGGTGTTCAACGGGATCTTCGACTTCCCCGGGGCCGACCCCTCGGTTCCCCTGTTCGGGTTCGTCTTCCTCGTGGCGCTCGGGGTGGACTACAACATCTTCTTGATGACCAGGGTCAGGGAGGAATCGCTCAAGCACGGCACCCGGGAGGGGGTCTTGCGTGGGTTGGCGGTCACCGGCGGGGTGATCACCTCGGCCGGCGTCGTCCTGGCTGCGACCTTCGCCGCCTTGGGTGTCATCCCCATCATGTTCCTGGCCCAGCTGGCCTTCATCGTCTCCTTCGGTGTGCTGTTGGACACCCTGGTGGTGCGCTCCTTATTGGTGCCGGCACTGGCCCACGACCTCGGAAAGGCCATCTGGTGGCCCTCGAAACTGTCCAAGGTCGGGAACTAGCGGAGGTCGGCCGGTCGGCCTGCTGGTAGGATGGGCCCTTGTGGCTCGTCCCACCGGCAGGATGTGCGGTGGACCAGCCATGCGTCGACAGATTTGATCCTTTTCCCGCCGTCGTCCCGCCTTGAGCGGGGCACTACGTTGCGGCGGAAGGCCGGCCACCCCCGTGGAGGTCCGGCGGAGCCCAGAACCACCGGGCCCAGGCATTCCTTTTCTTCGGCGAGATAGCGCGCCGAACCCGGTTGCGCACAGCAACGACCGAAAGCAGCCCCGTGAGCGTTTCCTTTACTTCCCTCGGCGTGCCCGCACGCCTGGCGACCATCCTGTCCGGCCAGGGCATCGACACCGCCTTCCCCATCCAGGAAGCCACGCTTCCCTCCACACTGGAAGGCAAGGACGTCCTGGGTCGGGGCCGGACCGGCTCCGGCAAGACGCTGGCCTTCTCGCTGCCGCTGGTGGCCCGGCTGGCAGCGAACCCGAAACCGCGCAAGGCGCGTTTCCCCCGGGCGCTGATCATGGCTCCCACCCGTGAACTGGCCACCCAGATCAGCCGGGTCGTCATCCCGCTGGCCGAAGGCGCGGATCTGCGCACCACGGTCATCTTCGGTGGCGTCTCCCAGGTCCGCCAGGAGAAGGAGCTGAACTCCGGCGTCGACATCGTCATCGCCTGCCCCGGCCGCCTCGAGGACCTGTTGCGCCAGAAGGTCGTGGACCTCTCCCGCGTCGAGGTCTCCGTCCTGGACGAAGCCGACCACATGGCCGACCTCGGTTTCCTGCCCGTGGTCAAGCGGATCCTGGACCAGACCCCGCGCGGCATCCAGCACATGCTCTTCTCGGCGACCCTGGACAACGGCGTCGACAAACTCGTCCAGCGCTACCTCGACCAGCCCGTCGTCCACTCGGTGGATTCCTCGCAGGCCGCCGTGGACACCATGGACCACCACGTGTTCGTCGTCGACGCCGACTCCAAGAAGGAGCTGGTGCTCGAACTGGCGTCGGGGACCGGACGACGCATCATGTTCATGCGCACCAAGCACCACGCCAAGAAGATGGCCGTCTGGCTATCCAAAGCGGGGGTCCCCGCGGTGGACCTGCATGGGAACCTGAGCCAGAACGCCCGGGACCGCAACCTGGCGGCATTCTCCGGTGGGGATGCCCGCGTGCTGGTGGCCACCGACGTCGCCGCCCGTGGTGTGCACGTCGATGGCGTCGAGCTGGTCGTCCATATCGATCCGCCCGCCGAGCACAAGGCATACCTGCACCGTTCCGGCCGGACCGCCCGCGCCGGATCCGCCGGCGCGGTGGCAACCATCGCGACCCCCGACCAGCAGGGGGACGTGAAGTCCCTGATGCGGGCCGCCGGGATCAAGGTCCCCTTCGAAAAGGTCAGCCCGCAGTCCGCGGCCGTGGCCGCCGTCCGCGGCGACAAGGCCGAGCCGGTCACCTATGTGGCGCCGCGCCCGCAATCGAACCCGCGCGCCAAGACCCTGGCCGATTCCGATGCCGCCGGAGGCCGTGGACGCCGCCGGGGCGGGCGCGGGAACTCACGTCCGGGGCGTCCGGCGGCTCGTGGCGAAGGCTCCGCAGCCGGTGTCGACAGCCGTGGCGGACGCGACGGAGGCGAGCGGTCACGTGATGACCGGCCCCGTGGCGAGCGCGGCGGCCGTCCGGGCCCCGTGCGCGGGGAACGCAACGGTGAGCGTGCCGGAGGGCGCAATGGCGGCCAGCGTGCCGGAAGCCAGCGTTCCGGGGGCGGCCGCAGCCGTTCCGGACAGCGCCAGGGGTCGGGGCGTCCCGAGGGGCGCGATGCCAACACCAGCCGCCCGTCCTCGTCCCCGCGTCCCACCTCATCGGGGGCCCGCCAGGGCAACACCATCGGTGACGCCATCGGGCAGAAGACCCAGGAAGCCCTTGGCGCCGGACGCCCGGGGCGCGGTCGCGGTAGCCGTCGAGCCGGAGCACCGCAGTCCAATTCCAAGGGCTAGACCTCCACGCATGAGGTGAATCGGATCACCCCGTTCACCGTCCCAGGCGCCGTTGCCCCGTCATTTGACGGGGCAAAGGCGCCTTTTGCGTGCCCGGATCGGGGCCGGAATCCAAACTTGAGCCAACTGCGCTCAAGTTCGAATTGACAATGAAATGAGCCCGAGTAGACTTGAGTGCAGAACGCTCAACCTCCCCGGTTGGGCGGAGGAACCAGCATTTCCCACCGGAAAGAAGGATGCATTATGTCTCGTGCCGTAGGTATCGACCTCGGAACCACCAACTCGGTCGTCTCCGTCCTGGAAGGCGGCGAGCCCACTGTCATCGCCAACGCCGAAGGCGCACGCACCACTCCGTCCGTGGTGGCCTTCTCCAAGGCCGGCGAAGTCCTGGTCGGCGAAATCGCCAAGCGCCAGGCAGTCAACAACATCGATCGCACGATCTCCTCGGTCAAGCGCAGCATGGGCACCGACTGGAGCACCACCATCGATGACAAGAAGTACACGGCGCAGGAAATCTCCGCCCGTACCCTCATGAAGCTTAAGCACGACGCCGAGTCCTACCTGGGCGAAAAGGTCACCGACGCGGTCATCACCGTCCCGGCCTACTTCAACGACGCCGAGCGCCAGGCCACCAAGGAAGCCGGCGAGATCTCGGGCCTGAACGTGCTGCGCATCGTCAACGAGCCCACGGCTGCCGCACTGGCCTACGGCCTGGACAAGGGCAAGGAAGACGAGCTGATCCTCGTGTTCGACCTCGGCGGCGGCACCTTCGACGTCTCGCTGCTCGAAGTCGGCAAGGACGAAGACGACTTCTCCACCATCCAGGTGCGCTCGACCTCCGGCGACAACCGCCTCGGTGGCGACGACTGGGATCAGCGCGTCGTCGACTGGCTGCTGTCCCAGGCCAAGGCCAAGGGTGCCGACCTGTCCAAGGACAAGATCGCCCTGCAGCGTCTGAAGGAAGCGGCCGAGCAGGCCAAGAAGGAACTCTCCAGCGCCTCCAGCACCAACATCTCGCTGCAGTACCTTTCGGTCACCGCCGATGGCCCGGTCCACCTGGACGAGCACCTCTCCCGCGCCAAGTTCCAGGACCTCACCAAGGATCTGCTGGAGCGGGCCCGCAAGCCGTTCAACGACGTGATCAAGGAAGCCGGCGTCAAGGTCTCCGATATCGCGCACGTCATCCTCGTCGGCGGCTCCACCCGCATGCCGGCCGTTGCCGAGCTGGTCCAGGAACTGGCCGGCAAGGAAGCCAACAAGGGCGTCAACCCGGATGAGGTCGTCGCCGTGGGCGCCGCGCTGCAGGCCGGTGTCCTGAAGGGCGAGCGCAAGGACGTCCTGCTGATCGACGTGACCCCGCTATCGCTGGGCATCGAGACCAAGGGCGGGGTGATGACCAAGCTCATCGAGCGCAACACGGCCATCCCGACCAAGCGTTCGGAAACCTTCACCACGGCCGACGACAACCAGCCGTCCGTGTCGATCCAGGTCTTCCAGGGCGAACGCGAGTTCACCCGGGACAACAAGCCGCTGGGCACGTTCGAACTGACCGGCATCGCGCCGGCCCAGCGTGGCGTGCCGCAGGTCGAGGTCACCTTCGACATCGACGCCAACGGCATCGTGCACGTCTCCGCCAAGGACAAGGGCACCGGCACCGAGCAGTCGATGACCATCACCGGCGGTACCTCGCTGGCGAAGGAAGACATCGACCGCATGGTCCAGGAAGCCGAGGAGCACGCCGCCGAGGACAAGGTGCGCCGCGAGGCCGCCGACACCCGCAACTCCGCCGAGCAGTCCGCCTACTCCGTGGACAAGCTCATCAAGGACAACGAGGACAAGCTGCCCGAGGAGGTCAAGACCGAGGTCCAGGCCGACGTCGACGCCGTCAAGGCTGCCCTTGAGGGCCAGGACAACGACGACGAGGTCAAGGCCGCGTACGAGAAGCTCCAGGAGTCGCAGACCAAGCTCGGCGAAGCCATCTACGCCCAGGCCGAGTCCGAAGGCGCCGCCGGTGAAGCCGGGGAGTCCGAAGGCACCGAGGCGCCCGACGAGGACATCGTCGACGCCGAGGTTGTCGACGAAGAAGACGAAGAGAAGAAGTAAGGCGGTTCGAATCTGATGCCAGAACACGGCAACGAAGAAGAGCACGACGGCGACGAGCCGGTGCGCTTCACCGATAAGCGCAAGGTCGATCCCGAGACGGGCGAAGTGCGCGGCGCCGAAGGGCATGAGGAAGCGACCGCTGCAGCGGAAGGTGCCGAGTCGGAGGATGCGCTGGCCCAGGCCGAGCAGATCCTCAACGAGGCAGGCGACCAGCAGGAGCAGCCCGCGGCGGCGTCCGACGTCGAAGCGGAACTGCGTAACGACCTGCTGCGTCTGCAGGCCGAGTACGTGAACTACCGCAAGCGCGTCGAGCGCGATCGGGAATCCGTGCGCGACCTCGCCGTCCAGTCGGTGCTCGTCAGCCTGCTGCCCGTACTCGACGATCTCGACGCCGCCCGCAAGCACGGCGATCTCGAGGAAGGGCCGTTCGCGGCGGTGGCGAACAAGATCGACGCCATCCTCGCGGGCCACGGACTGACCCGGATCGAGGAAGTGGGGGTCGTCTTCGACCCGAACTTCCACGAGGCCCTGATGCAGCAACCCAGCTCCGAGGTCCCCGAGGACCACGTGGCCCAGGTCCTGCGGATCGGCTACCAGAAGGGCGAGCGCGTCATCCGTGCCGCCCAGGTGGTTGTCTCCACGGGAGAATGAACCACCCCCGGCCGCCCCACCACCGGTGGGGCGGCCGGGACCCCATTAGCTTGAGAAACAACCAGGAAACAGGAGGCGCCCGATGGCCAGTCAGGATTGGGTCAACAAGGATTTCTACGCCACCCTCGGCGTCTCCAAGGACGCCAGCGACGCCGATATCAAGAAGTCCTACCGCAAGATGGCGCGCAAATACCACCCCGACACCAATCCCGGCGATGAGGCCGCGGAAAAGAAGTTCAAGGACATCACCGAGGCCAATTCGGTGCTGTCCGACCCCGAGGAACGCGAACAGTACGACGCCATCCGGGCGATGGGATCCGGCGCCCGGTTCACCTCCGGAGGCGCCGGAGGGCCCTCCGGTGGCGGCGCGGGATTCGACGACGTCTTCGGCAACCTGTTCAACCAGGGGGGCGGGGGACGCCGCGGTGGCGGGTTCCCCGGAGGCGGCCAGGTTCCCCCCGAATTCGCGGACCTCTTTGGTGGTGGCGGATTCGGCGGCTTCCAGCAGGCCCCGCAGAAGGGCGCCGATCGGACCGCTTCGACCACGATTTCCTTCGCCGGGTCCATCCGCGGCACCAGCATCGGACTGCGCGAACCCGATGGCGACGTCATCGACGTGCGCATCCCCGCGGGCATCCGTGACGGCCAGAGTGTCAGGGTCCGGGGCAAGGGCCAGCGCAGCCCGGCAGGAAACGGGGACCTGTTGGTGAAGGTTTCGGTCAAACCGCATGCCTTCTTCGCCCGCGAGGGCAACAACATCCGGATCCACCTGCCGGTGGGCTTCTCCGAGGCCGCCCTGGGAGCCACGTTGGAGGTCCCCACGCTGACCGGGGAGACCGTGAAGATGAAGATCCCCGCCGGGACCTCATCGGGGCGGACCCTGCGGCTGAAGGGGCGCGGGGTGAAGACGTCCAAGGCCGTCGGCGATCTGCTGGTCACCGTCGAGGTCGTCGTACCGCAGAAGCTCAATGCCGAGGCGCAGGAAGCCGTCAAGGCCTTCGCCGAAGCAACCGCCGACGCGGATCCCCGCGCCGGGATCGCCACCAAGGCGGTACTCTAGCGGCGGGCCCGGGGCGCGGGAAGCACGGCGGAACCGAACACACCAGGAGGAGGCAAGCACATGGCGGTAGGCAAGGCACTGGCCATCAACGATCGTTTCATCCCGGTATTCGTGATCTCCGTCGCGGCCGAACTGGCCGATATGCACCCGCAGACACTGCGCCAGTACGACCGCATGGGATTGGTCTCGCCCTCGCGGCAGCGCGGCAAGCAGCGGCGCTATTCCAAGCATGATGTCGAATTGCTGCGGGAGGTCCAGAGCCTCTCGAAGGCGGGGGTCTCGCTGGAAGGGATCCGGCGGGTCCTGGAACTCGAGAACCAGGTTGCGGCGCTGCGTTCCCGTGTGGCGGAACTGAGTCAGGAACTGGCCGAAGCCGACCGCAGGTCCTCGGAGATGGAACGGGTCTTTGCCGCCGGAGCCGGCGGCGGTGACGTCGTCACCCTGGCCCGGGGGGAACGCCCCAGGGCCCGCAGCCAGGCCGTCGTCATCTGGCGAGCCCAGGACTAGGCGGACACCTCATGGTCCCCGGGACGCTGGCGACCGTTGCCGAGCTGATCGAGCGGGCGGAGCGCGGCTTCGAGATCACCAAGGGCCGGCGTGACGGATTCGATCAGGACCGCAAGGCGGCAGTGGACGGGGTCGCCCATGCGCTGAGGCCCACGTCCATGCACCGGCGGCTTCCCGCCAGACGGCTGCTCTTCCTGGACCTGGAAGGACCGCATCCGTTGGCGGCCGTGGTGCTCGGGGACCCCGACCATGCCACCCACCTGACCTGGCAGGTCTCCGGGGCAGGCATCCGTCCCGGAACCGCCATGTGGGGCACGGCCCGTGAAGCCGGCGAACTCCTGCTCGAACAGCGGGCCGCCGGTGCCGGAGCCCCGGCCGTCATCGCCTGGCTCGGGTATCCCGCACCGGGGATGTTCAGGGCCCTCTCGGACCGTACCGCCCGGACCTGTGCCGCGCGGCTGGCCTTCGACATCCGTCGGGTCGGGGAGCTCCTTCCCCGTACGGCCAGGATGGCGATCGAAGCACATTCCTACGGGGCGACGTTGGCCGCGTACGCGCTCGCCCGGTTGGATGCCGAACCACCCCCGGCCGGCCAGGCGGGCCCCTTGATCGACACGCTGGCCACCATTGGTTCGGCGGGAATTCCGGACCGCTTGTTGCGGGACCCGTCTGACTTGGGCATCCCACCAAGCCGCCGATACGAGGCCGTGGCGAGCCGGGACCTGCTGGCCCGATGCGGCCGGCTCCTCAGTGGGCGGACCACGGTCGCCGGGCTGCCGTTCGCCGTGGAAGGACACCCGGAATCGGGGCTGCATGCCGTCACCGGGCACAACACCTCCCGCTTCGTGCCCGGATCCGATGACCCCGAATACGGCTATCGGGACCCCGGCACGCTCTCGCTGCACAACCTGGCCCGGATCCTCATCGGGGGGACCCCTCCGTTCAGCTGACCGGCCCCCGGCGGTCCCCGTCCGCCTCCGGTTCCCGGCGGTAGGCCAGATCGAAGACCAGACGGCCCGCGGCCACGGCCTTGGCCTCGAAGCTCGTGCGCACCCGCCCCGCGTAGCGTGGGGCCCACCCCCCGAGATCGTCCGTGAAACCCGGTTCCGGGTCGTGGCCCTCTAGACCGCCGCGGCGGACCCGGGTCAGGGGGGAGTCCTCCCCGGCGCCTTCACCGGGGTGCAGGGAGGTGAAATCCTTCGAGGCGTCGAGGATCGAACGCATCTGTTCGGCATACTGCGACCAATCGGTGGCCAGGCGCCAGATGCCGCCGGGGGCCAGCACACGGGCGGCCTTGGGCAGGAACGATTCCTTGATGAGCCGGCGTTTGTGATGCCGGGTCTTATGCCAGGGGTCGGAGAAGAAGATCCAGAGTTCATCCACCGAACCGGGCTCCAGCATCACATCGAGGACCTCGGGGGCGTTGGCCTGCACGGCCCGCACATTGGTCAGCCCCTTCGCGTCGATCCGGGCCATCAACTGGGCCAGGCCGGGCAGATAGACCTCCACGGCGAGGAAATCCCGTTCGGGATGGGCTTCGGCGGCTTCGGCGATGGCTTCGCCCAGCCCGGTACCGATCTCCACGGTCAGCGGGGCCTGACGGCCGAAGGCCTCCTCGGCGTCGAAGCGGAAATCCTCGTGGACCGAGGTGTCTGCATGATGGCGTGGAACCTGGATGACGTAGTCCCCGGAGAGCCGGTCCCAGGAGTCCTTGCGCTTGCCGTGCAAACGGGACCCGCGACGGACGAAGGACACCGGATCGGTCCGGTAGAAGCGCAAATCGTCGGCGGCGCGGCCGTTGACAGGGGGCTTGGGGGCTGCGGGATCATTCATTGGGTCCACGTTAGTCGTCGCCGCGATGGACGTCATGTCAGGGTCTTCCCGGATGGCGGCGCCGGCCGCGGACGGGCACACTGGAGACATGAACGGACCCCTGAACCTGATCCTGAACATCATCTGGCTCGTCTTCGGCGGATTCTGGCTGGCCCTGGGCTACCTGGCCGCCGGGGTCGTGTGTTGCGTGCTGATCGTGACCATCCCCTTCGGGCTGGCCTCGTTCAGGATCGCCAACTATGCGCTGTGGCCCTTCGGCCGCACCATCGTGGACCGGGGCGGGCGGACCGGCTTCTTCTCCACCGTGGGCAATGTCGTGTGGATCCTCGTGGCGGGGATCTGGATCGCCATCGGGCATGTGGTCACCGCCATCCCGATGTTCGTCAGCATCATCGGCATTCCGCTGGGCATCGCCAACCTCAAACTGATCCCCGTCTCCCTGGTGCCCCTGGGCAAGGTCATCGTGCCCTCGGGGTCGCGCCTGCCGATGGGCCCGGCCGCCTGAACGGTTCCGGGTCCGGCGAACCAAGCAGCCTGCCGGGCCCGCGGATCCCGCCGCCCCGGCATGTGCCCCGAGGCCGTCGACCCGGGCCTCCAGCCGCCGGTCGGGCCGGCAGGGAAGACGATTCCTCTCGAATTGCACTCTTCCGTCCTTGACTTATGTGGCATAGTTATCGACCGTTAGTGATCGCCCCCACAATGAGAGTTGATAGCAATACATGGACCGAATAGGTCAGAGGGCCGCCGCATCGAGTCGGGAGACGACGCCGAAAGCGTCCGTGTTCCAGGACTTCGGGGGCTGCCATGAATGTTGAAATGCTCAAGAGCACCTGGGCCGATATGTCCCAGGCGGGCGACGAAGCCCCCTTGTACTTCTATTCCCATCTGTTCATCACCCATCCGGAACTGCGCGAGATGTTCCCGGTCTCCATGGCCAGCCAACGCGATAAGCTGTTCGGCGCGCTGGGGCACATCGTGAGCAATGTGGAGAAACTGGATTCCGATACCGGATTCGTCGAGGAACTGGGCCGCGATCACCGGCGATTCGCGGTGGAACCCGAACACTACTCCGCCGTTGGTTCCTCGCTGCTGGCGACCCTCAAGCAGTTCCTGGGCAGCCAATGGACCGAAAGCGTCGCGGCGGACTGGTCCGCGGCCTACGGCCAGATCGCGAAGATCATGGTCGTGGCCGCCGAGGACGCCGCCGAGGATTCACCCCCATGGTGGGATGCCGAGGTGGTCTCCGTTGACCGGCGCAGCATCGACGTGACGGTGATCCAGCTGCGGACCACCCCGGCCATGGACTACCTGCCGGGCCAATCCATGGCCATGGAACTGGGGCGGCTGCCCCGATTATGGCGTTACGTGACCCCCGCCAACCAGCCGCAGCCGGACGGCCTGGTGGAACTGCATATCCAGTTGGTGCCCGGCGGGCAGTTCAGTAGCACCGCGGTACGCAAGATCCGTCCCGGGGACACGGCCCGGCTCGGAGCCCCGATGGGCGACCAGCTCACCCGTCCCCGGAACGGGAAGGACCTTCTCCTGGTGGCCGGCGGCACGGGGCTGGCGCCTCTGGCGGCGGTCCTGGACCAGGTCGGCACCCAGTGGACGACCGAAGGAACCGGGCCGCGGGTTGACCTGTTCCATGGGGCCCGCCTGCCGTGGAACCTCTACGACCACGAGAAGCTCACCCGCCTGGCGGAACAGCCCTGGTTCACCTACCGACCGGTCGTCTCGGACGATCCGACCTTCCACGGGCTGCGTGGACTGGTGGGTTCCGCGGCGGCCGCCGAAGGCTCGTGGGCCGGCCGGACGGCCCTGGTCTGCGGGTCCCCGCCCATGGTCGGGCATGCCGTGGCCCAACTGGGGACCGCCGGACTTGCTCCGGATGATCTCCGCTTCGAGACGTTCGCAACCCTAGATGAGAGTTCCTCGGCCATCGGCCAGAGTGACGAAGAAGGATCACGATAATGCCCTATGCCAATGACACCCGATCAGCCCGCGCCCTGACACCGGAGGCCGTCCGTGACGCCATGTTCCCGGCCGTGGAGGTCGGCGGGCTCGACCCCGTGGCCATCAATCTGTTCCTGGCCGATGCCTCCGTCCAGATGGCTTCGGACCGCGAGGAGATCCGGACGCTGCGACGACGCGCTGAAGAGGATCGGGGCTCCGGCCTTGATGTCAGTGCCGAAACCGTGAACCTGCTCAGTCGGGCGCAGGTCATCGCCGATAAGCACGTCAGCGAGGCCGAGCAATATGCCCATGACCTCATCGACGGGGCCCGAAAGCAATATTCGGAAATCCTGCAGAAGGCCGAAGACAATGCGGGTAGCGCCGGTTCCGCCGCCGCCCCGGCCGTCCCCGGATACGGGGAGCCGGTCCCGGAGATCGAGTATGTCCGCACCTACACCCGGGTGGCCCAGGTCCAGTTGCGCTCCGTGATCGACGCCCTGGCCGAACAGGTGGATCAGTTGGGCCATTTGCCGCAGTTCGGCGCCACTGCCTCGGAGCCGGGCGCGGGGGGTGGCTCCTGAGCCGGCGGTAGCACTTGTAGGGTCCGGTACAATTTGAGAATTTTTGTATCGATTTTGCAGAAGTTCCTGCCAGTATGAGAATTCTTAATCCACGCAAAATGAGAACTTCTTGACGTGCGTTGAGGTGTTTCGGTTGCAGCTGCGAAAGAAGTCCGGTTGCAAATAGTCGGAGGAGGACGAGACTTTTTAAGACGGAGCTTCCGATAGCTCTTGTTTAGACATCCCGTAGCGCGGGCACGGCTATCGGATAGCACTTTCTCACCATCGGCAAATAGGCAGTCGAGGTCCTTGACGGTGAGCGATTTGCTCTCCTCCCGCCTGCACTGCTGCTTGTCGACGAGCGCGCGCCAGGCCTTGGCGATCGCGGCGCGAACAAGCGGCCCTCCTTTCGTTCTGCGGATTGGGGGCGCGTTCACGAAAGCAAGGCAAGCACTTGGCGGAAGTTGGTCATGAGCGGGGTCTTGCGACATTCACCCACGGCCGCGGTGACCCCCAGTTGGACGGTGGCGAAAACCTCCGCGACACCGCTACCCGCACACTTGCTACCACTTCGTTACACAGGCGCTACCCGAAGCTCCGTCTTAACACGCCCAGCGCAGGTCCTCAAAGTGCCCGGCGTTCGGGGCCTCGTAGGGCAGGGAAGCTTTGCACATCAGGTGGCTAAACAAATATCCCTATACCCCAGATCGTTCCACGACGAGCCATACGGAGGAACCGCTCAGACGGGTGTACCGGCTTCATCGAATACGCGCAGGAGTGTTGAGCGGCGGTTCATGCTCGGTAGTAGTGCCCCATAAGGTGGTGTAGCGTCCGGTCACCCGCCGATATGGAGTGCGGCCACCGGACGTATCCTTCGAGGAATCTCCTACAACCCACTCGAAAGGACATCGCCGCGATGACCGCTACCCAAATTATCGACCCTCAACGCCTGCTTGTCGAAGCACTCTCCGATGCCTCACCGGACCTGATGCGCTCGATGCTGCAGACCATGATCAACGCTCTGCTGTCCGCTGATGCCAGCGCCGTCTGCGGCGCCGAATACGGCACCGCATCCCCGGAACGGGCCAGCCAGCGAAACGGATACCGGCATCGACCCCTGGACACCCGGGTCGGCACCGTTGACGTCGCGGTGCCGAAGTTGCGGCAGGGGAGCTACTTTCCAGAGTGGTTGCTCGAGCGCCGCAAACGCGCAGAGACCGCGATGATCACCGTCGTGGCGGACTGCTACCTGGCCGGAGTCTCGACCCGCAGGATGGACAAACTCGTGAAGACCCTGGGCATTCATTCCCTCTCCAAGTCCCAGGTCTCGCGCATGGCCGCGGACCTCGACGAGCAGGTCGAGCAGTTTCGTCACCGGCCTCTGGGTGAGGCGGGACCCTTCACCCTCGTGGCAGCCGACGCGTTGACCATGAAGGTCCGTGAAGGTGGACGGGTCGTGAACGCGGTCGCCATGGTTGCCACCGGGGTCAACGCCGACGGGCGTCGTGAAGTGCTCGGGGTGAAGGTCGCGACCAGCGAGACCGGGGCGGCTTGGAACACGTTCTTCGCCGATCTCGTCGCACGCGGACTGGACGGCGTGCAGCTGGTGACCTCGGACGCCCACGCTGGGTTGGTTGAGGCGATCCGGGCGAACCTGCCAGGGGCCAGCTGGCAGCGGTGCCGTACCCACTACGCCGCTAATTTGATGGGGATTTGCCCGAAGAATCTGTGGCCTGCGGTGAAGGCGATGCTGCACTCGGTCTATGACCAGCCCGATGCCGAGAGCGTCCACGCCCAGTTCGACCGGCTGCTGGACTACGTCCAGGAGAAGCTGCCCAAGGTCTTCGAGCACCTCGACGAAGCCCGGGCCGACATTCTGGCGTTCACGGCGTTCCCGAAGGATGTGTGGCAACAGATCTGGTCCAACAACCCCAACGAACGGCTCAACCGCGAGATTCGCCGGCGCACCGACAGCGTTGGTATCTTCCCCAACCGCGACGCGATCATTCGGCTGGTCGGCGCGGTGCTGGCCGAGCAAACCGATGAGTGGGCAGAAGGCCGCCGCTACCTCGGATTGGACGTGCTGGCCAGATGCCGGCTCAGCCTCGTCAACGACGCTGACAACACCCTGAATGCGGAGGAGGCGCCTGCAGATCCCTTCCAAGCGTTGACCGCCTAAAAGCAATCACCGAAGGAAACCACCGCTACACCACTTCCCGGGGCTTGACCTGCTCGGTCCTGTTTCTCGTCTTCTTCCGGTTCTTCGGGTGCGCGAGATGTGCCTTCTGCCAGAAGCTGAGGCTCCAATTTTAAGGCACGGCACATGGCCACGAAGTGTTTCTTATCTTCCTTGCGGATAAGTTCAAAGACGGCGTGGAGGATGTGTACTGCTTCTGGCCTGCTGATTCCCCGGCCTGTCTCCACGCGTTCATTGTGGGAATAATGATGTAAGTATGTGACTAGTCTCTGGCGGGTGAGGCCATCGTCCATCCCGTCGAGTGCAGTCTGCATCTGAACCCTGAAGTCGCCCATCTGTTCGGGGAATCGAAAACTGAGAAAGCCCTCGAGAAGACGGCGACATACATTGGGAAGGATGACAGCCGCATCCATTTCCTGCTCGATTGTTGGTCGATCGCCACAGTCAATCAGCGTTCTTGCTGATCGCCAGAAGAGGTAGTGATATTCCGAACGAAGACGGGTTCGTAAGGCCTTGTCCTTTTTGTCCGATCCCCAGTCGCGCCACGTGGGAACGCGACGGACTACCCCGACGTCGACTTTCTGAGCCTGGGCTTGTAGCTCGAGAATTTTGAAGTCTCGTTTCTCCTTGGGGGGGCTGTTGGGTAGGCGATCCAGTTGGTTTGCCCAGATTTTGAAGAGTTCGAAATTGTGGGTCATCAGGAACACCTGACCGCAGTCTCGGACAGGCTTCTGGTTGCATAAGCAGGCAACGGGCTGGCCGCAGCCACATGCGGACGGCTGCACCAGCTCCGCCCATAAGAGACTGGAGGCGCCGATTGCGAAGTTGTCGTCCAAACTTGAAACGGGATCGTCTATGACGACGATCTGCTCACTGCGATTCCGGCCTTGAGTGCTGAGGCTCTTAACGAAGTACAGCAAAGCCAATGCGGTACATTCTCCCTCGCTAAGGTGGAGCGCTGGCGAGCCATACCTGTAAATTGCGTAACGTCCCTCTTCCACGGGGACAATCCGAATATCGGGCCGGCCGAGCAGGATGTGTAGTCTCTGGTTCAGCCACTCGGCTGGCGGCCCAGGATCATGCTTTTCAGACTCCAGCTGGACGATCTTGTCTCGGGTAGCACACACCATCGTGTCATTGTCTTGAAGTGTTTTGTTGGCTGTGTCGGCTTCGCGGATGGCTGTGTCGTAAGCGTCTTTCTGCTCGCCAATCCAGAACGCCTCGAGTTGTTGGCATGCTGTTTCGCGCACTTTAGCGAAGGCCACACTTCGGGCGTCGTGATTGTCCAGAAGCGTCACTAGCCGATCGATGTTCGGGAGGGTGAAGGAATTTTGATTCAAGTGCTCTGGTAGATGAGCAGGCTCGTGTAGGGATTTCAGCTTGGCATCGAGCAACTCGCGCACGGTTATGAGATCTTGAGTGATTTCGTCAGTTCGCTCCTGGAGAGCCTGAAGTAGTGACTTGTATTCCTTTCGGAACTCGGGATACAGAAGTCCGGGGTCTGGAAAGTAGGTGCTCTGCTCAAGAAGCAACGTTGTGATTTCTTCGACTTTTTCGATAGCTTCCCGAAGCTCATCCTGCAGTTCCGTTGTACTTTCATCGAAGTGCCTGTTCAGTGTCTCGAGCCGGTCATGATTGAGATCGTTGGCGCAGAAAAGACAAGTCCTTCGGTTCCCGTGAAGTGAAAGACCTTTCTGCACCCAGTCGGAGTGCTCTGGATGTGTGATCAGAGAATTAATCAACTTGGCTGTTGGGATCCGTGCCAGTATTTCCGCAATGTCTTCTGTACTTAGCACTTCGAGGGACAGCGGCGGTGTTCGTGTCACTTTTTCGAGAAAGGTAGATTGTGCCTTTTCTATCTCCGCCTCAGGATCAAAAGCTGCTCTCAGCTTGTCTTTCATCGCCCGCGAAAGTGCCTTATGAACGTTGCGGGCGTCGTATCCACGACCGTAACCGTTCACACCCCCAAGCGTTGAAGTGACAAGTGTCCCGAGGTTCTTGAGAATCATCTTGGGGGATGCTTCCTTTTGCGCGGCCGCTCTCTCTAGCTTTGGCGACTCGAGAATCAGTTCATCCAACCGGGCGCGTGTAGCCCGCAGCTCTTTTTCGCGGTTTGCATTTTCTTTTCCAAGGGCGAGAAGTGCTTTGGCTTCGCCCGCTTGGAAATCGAAACACTCCTCCACGTAGGCTTTGTTGAAAGTCGAGACCCTTTCCCAAAGTGGGTCCTCGGGGGAGGTGACTTCTCGATTGGCTTTTCCTTCAGAGATTTCCAAGGAGACGCCAGCAGCCCAGCCGTCAGGGGACTGCGGCGGGCACAGCAGCGACGCGAGTGTGGACTTCCCACTGCCGTTGTTGGCGTAAATAAGGTTGATATCTCTAAAGCCGGTGAATGCCGTTGGAGGGGACCAGCCCTGAAAGATCCTGAAGTCCTTGATGGACTTGATATTTTCGATTCGCAAATTTCCCCCTCGAGTTAGACCTACCCCCATCCTATTTAGGGTAAGCGCCAGGCACTGTTCCAGAACATTTGGATTTCGCTTTGGAAGGGAAAGCCGCGTTGTCGCAAGGCTGGATCGCATGCGATTCCTGCGCGCCCTATCTGGAATAGGCCGCCCAGATCTAGGCGATTTAGCTCTGTGGGATCTGACTCACAGTTGGGCAAATCGGAAAGCACTTCCTAGGGGCGTCGCCTGTGGGATGAGACACACATCGTGCTGCCCGTCCGCTGGAGCTTTTGCTAAGTTCGGCCAAGAGCCTAGGACCAGCTTTAGCTGGAGATTTCCGGCCACATCTTCGTGATGGCGGCGATGATCTTCTCGTTGGTTGCTTGGAGCGCGGTCAGGCTCTCGTCCTCCTGGACACTGCCCACGTAGGCGTCGAGCACGACCGGTATCCCTTGCTTCCACACGGCAGCGATGGCCTGTGTTGCGACGATTTCTTGGTCTGGGCATCCTACGACCAGAAGAAGGTCGGCTCGTTTTCCCGGGAGGATCGATCCGCGATCGTTCAAACCGAAAACGTCAGCAGGTCGGGACGTCGCGGCAGCGAGTGCTTCACAGGGGCTGAGTCCGGCTTCGGTCAGGTGTTGGAGTTCACGGTGCAGGCTGGCACCGGGGACCAGACCGGGGTTCGGGGCGTCCGTGCCAGCCAGAAGAACAACTCCTCGGGAATGCAGTGCGTGCACGTTTCGACGTGCGGCAGCGAAGTCCGGAAGTCCAGGAGGCATCCACCGCTGTGCCTGGCGTTCGAGCATCCCGGTCCATGCCGGCCCCAGACGTGTGGCTAGCCCGAGCTGCGTCAACAGCGGCATCCGGCCCTCGGAGTCGGGGAAGCCATCAGCGATGTCGAGCGTGGCGATCACCGCCACCTCGGCTGCCGCCAACGTCTCCACCTGCGTGGGATTCAGCAATTCAAAGGGCACATGAGCCAGCACGTCGACGCCCTGGCTGACGACGTCGACGGCCGCGGCGGCCGTCATGACGTGCGCGACGACGATGATCTCTGCAGCATGAGCTGCTTCCACCAGCGCCCGTAACGTGCCCAAGCCCAATGAGGGCATCGGCACGGGGCTGGTGGATCCGTCGTCGTACAGCACCTTCAGGTGGGTCGCGCCTTCGGCAAGACGGTCCGCTACGAACCCAGAGGCCTCCTCGGGGCCAGTGACGTAGGGAAACGGAGAGTATGCCATCGTCGGGTGCCCTCCGGGGGCGGTCGCTCCGATACTTGAGGTCCGGACCTCGGCGACGTCTGAAGATCCGTTGCCGGCAAGGATCGGTGTGACGAGTTCCGGCTTGCTGAACTGATCAATGATGGTCGTCACCCCGAATGTCACCGCCTGTTGCGGCGCTCCTGGCAACAAGTGAAGATGGGTATCGATCAACCCCGGCAGCAGTGTCCCCCCGGCTCCGTCGACAACCTGATCCGACGGGTCGGCTAACTCCGGGCCGCCGACGTCGTCGATCCATCCGTCAACGATACGTACGGCGCTGTCCTTAGTGATCCGGTTGCCATCAAATACCCGAATGTTGGTGATCGTGAGGCTCATGTCCACGATGATAGAAGTTGACCTAACGAGAAGGTCAAGCGGCTAGGCTTCTTTGGTGCGACATTCCATCAGCCAGGTCGCAAAGATCGCTGGCGTCACCTCTCGAACACTTCGACACTATGACGCCATCGGCCTTCTTACCCCCAGTGAAGTCGGTGCCAATGGCTACCGTTGGTACGGCCGTGCCGAGCTACGTCGGCTCCAACGCATCCTGTTGTTGCGACAGATGGGCCTGGGCCTGGTCGAGATTGGGCAGGTAATCAGCGGGCAGAGCAGCGAGATTTCCGCGCTGCGTTTTCAACGCGATCAAATCCTCTCTGAGCGAGATCGTCTGGACGCCGTCATCGAGACGATCGAGCGGACCATCACAGACCTCACTGGCAATGATGTCATGGATCCCGAGGATTTCTTCCGTGGCCTCCATCAAGACCGTCTCCGCTTACGGAACCACTTGTCGGCGGTGCACGGCCCCGGTGTGGAGGCCACCTTCAGCAGTGCCGCGGCGGCCACCTCCAGTTGGGAAGTCGCCGACTACGAGCAGGCGGCAACCAAGAGCCGCGAGCTTCTGCACCGAATGGCGGCCCTTTTCCATCAAAGCGTCCCACCATGTGCGGGCCCCGCTCAGGAGCTCGTCGGCGAGCACTACAACTCCATGGGCCGATTCTGGCAGCCAGATGCCAGTTCCTACGAGGCCTTGGCCGATCTCTACTTGAGTGACAACCAGCAACGAGCGTGGATCAGCAAGATCGATCCCGTCTTGCCTCCGTGGCTCGCAGCAGCGATGAAAACCTATGCCAAGCAGCTGCCTCATAGAGCCCCGACTCGTAAATCCGACGAACATCGATGCCGTGAGTTGAACTACTGAAAGCAAGAGGTCCGGTAAGAGATTTTGAGGCGACTGGTCAAAGTTCCCTGCTAAGGCGGGGCCTCTAGTTTCACTTCAACAGCGACGTATGACATTCCGCGCTGCCAATTCCCGAAGCTCACACACTTCCCCGCCCGCACCACGATCCAGACGAAGTTGCCACGGCCTAACTCCGGGCAGAACCCGGCTCACGTTCGCAGGCACGGGCTCCAAAAACCTGATGTAGGGATGGGTGCCATTCACTGGAAATCAACGGCTGATAAGGTATTGGCATACCGACCGACTAGTGGATGATGAGAGCGCAGTGGAACTGGCGATGCGCGAACAGCAGCGGCAGCGCACGCGGGCCTCGATCCTGCGGGTGGCTGCGGAGGAATTTGACGAGCGTGGATATGCTGCGGTCGCCCTGAGCGAAATCGCGAAGCGCATCGAATTGACCAAAGGATCGGTGTACTTCCACTTCAATTCCAAGTCCGACCTGGCCAAAGCCGTGATCGATACGTATTTCTCGGCGTGGGAGTCACTCGTGCAGGCAATCTCCGATCGCGAACTGACAGGACTGACAGCACTGCGTTGGCTCTCGGCCGAAGTCGCGCGCCGCTATCGGGATGACGCCGGAGTCCGGGCACCACTCCGACTGATGCGCGAAGCCAATCTCGTTGGCATCGACCTGCCGACTCCGTTCCTCGCATGGGTCGAGTCGGTCGCAAAGCATCTGGGTGAAGCCCGCCACGGGGGGGAGGTTCGCCCCGATCTGGATCTCGACGCCGTCGCGTGGCAG
Source organism: Arthrobacter sp. AOP36-F1-5 (assembly GCF_058137995.1). Taxonomy (NCBI): domain Bacteria; kingdom Bacillati; phylum Actinomycetota; class Actinomycetes; order Micrococcales; family Micrococcaceae; genus Arthrobacter; species Arthrobacter sp. AOP36-F1-5. Next base: position 3,012,678 of record NZ_CM176892.1, on the reverse strand, counting down.
ATCGTTGCCGGCTTCTTCGGTGCCCAGGAAATATCCCACCAGCTCACTGGGCGCTCCGATCTCGTCGAGCGAGTTGAAGCGATGTGGGAAATGTTTCTGCCCGGGATCGCGGCAGTACGCACGAGCTAAAAGCTACCTGACTCCTTCCCAGAACAGGACCAGCCACCGGGTCCGCACGTGGTAGTGCTGCTATTCGACGCCTTTGAGCGCGCTCGTCATATCGATGCCCTTGATCCGCCTGGTCAACATCAGCGTCGCAGTCATCGCGAAAACGATCGTAATCAGGGACGCAATGGCCCAGCTTCCCATCGTAATGAACGGGTGATAACTGGCTCGATCCGTGCTGAACAGGCCAACATATTCACCGAGGAACCACCACCCGGCCGGGATGCCCAAGAGCCACCCGATCAAGGTGGTGGAAATGTTCTCGCGGCTGGCCAGAGATCGGAGTTCCTGATGATGGAAGCCCAAGACGCGCAGGGTCGCGTAGTCTCGGATACGTTCGGTGAAGCTCATCGCGCCGAGATTATAAAGGACTACGACGGCGAGGATGATCGCAAAGACCTTAATGAGCGTGAAAACGCTGGTCAGGGACGCGACCAGCGACCGCGCATTTTCGCTCTGCTCGTCGAGCGTGACCGCCCCGGCCACGGCGGACAGGTCGATGACCTCCTGGCCAACGGACTTCTCGGTCAGATAGCCGTTTGGCGTGAATATCCCTCCGGCTGCGTCCCAGGTGGAATCCGAGACGAGGACACCTTGGGGTTCGGAGATGGAGGTCAACGCGGTGATCTGGAGATCGATACCGGAGCCATCCGTCGTTTCCACGTTGATCTCGTCTCCGACATCGACGCCCAGTTGATTAGCGAGCCGCTCACTGATGATTGCGCCGTCGTTCACCGTCACCGGGTCTCCGCCTGAATCGAGAGCCCGGAAGAGATCCCCCTCTCCCAGAACTGTCAAGGTGTGCTCGACACCTCCATCAGAGTCGATGCGCGCCGGGGACTGCTCGATCCACTGTCCGGTCCCGGCTTCGGATTCGATCCTGTCTCGTGCCCCCGCACCTGCCAGCGGGGAGATCTGCAGACGTGTGTCGTAACGATACTGTTCCTCGTAAGACAGCTCCACCTGCTTATTGAGCGTATCCGGCATCCCGAAGCCGGTGACAAGTAGCATCATGCATCCTGTCGTCGCGATGACCCCCATAATGACCCGGACGGGACTACCCGTGGCATCCCGAATGGCCCACCTGCTGCCATAGGGAATCCGCTGCCATATGGCGCGCAGGCGTTCAAGTGGTGTCCGTCGAGCCCTCCCCGTGTCTGGCCGCATCCCCTCTGCCGGGCTCATCCTTCGCATGCGGCGGGTTGCAGACCAGGACGCGACGATACAGACCGTAATCAGCACGAGTGGAAGGGCAGCGCTGTCGATGGCATAGGCGGGCTGCCAGATGGGCAACGAGAAGCTGCCCTGCTGCGTATCAAGAACATAGCGGGACAACGCGGGCGTCAGCGCCAGTCCCGCGACGCAACCTGCCGATACGGCGACGATCCCCACCGCGGTGTAGTAGGAGGCGATAACTCGATTCGAGTAGCCAAGGGCTTTCAGGATGGCCACCTCGGCGCGTTGGATATCGGTGAGACGCCGGATGGAGGTGGAAATCGATAGCAAGGCCACGAGGAGGAACAACGACGAGAACAGGTACGACAGACTCCGGATCTGGTCCACCCGCTCGTACGCGGTCGCGACATGGGGGTAAGTATCTGTTTCAGTAAACGACCCGTACCGATCGCCCAGGATCGTCCTGACCGCATCACCCAATTGTGCGGGGTCCCCGCTCACCACGATGCTCTGGCTGACGGGTGCTTGGGCGGCCAGTTCCATGGCGGTCTCGTTGCTGACCAGCCCATAGCCGTAGGTCGAAGCGTCGGGGGCGACCATCCCACTACCGGCATAGGCTATCTTGTCCGGTTGGAGTATCAGCCCATTGATGCGTAGTTCTGTTTCCTCCCCCTCACGCGTCACGGTCATCCGATCGCCTGTGTCCAGATTGTTGGCTTTCGCGTAGGACTCGTCGAGCCAAACTCCGTCCGAGGAGTCCACCGGGGCGCCGGTGACGACCCGCGGCGAATTGATGTCGCTGACGCCTCTGGTGGACAGTTCAAGATCATCGACCGTCCCTCCACGGGTTACCGTGACCGGGATCGAAGACACCAGGGCGGCCTCGTCCACACCACCGATCTGCTCGACTTCGGCAAGATCCTCATCGGTGAGGTCTAGACCGGTGATCCATGCGTCAGGCATCCTGTTCTCAGCGGCAAAGGAATCAAGCTCCATTTCGATTCCCTTCCACCCGCCTTCCAGACCCGAAAAGATTAGAACGCTGAGGGCTGCCATGAGGCAAACGGCGGCGAATTGGGCCCAATGCTCTCGCAGGTCCCTGCCGAGTTTGTGGATGAACAGCACCATCATGCGGAAGCCTGCCGACCGATGATCTCGGGGGTCGCATTGTGGGTGTCCTCAATGATTTTTCCGTCCGCCAGACGGATGAGTTTATCGGCAGCGGCAGCCAACAATTGATCATGCGTCACAACAACCACGGCGGTGCCCGTAGCGTGCGCGGTTTCTTGCAATTGGGCGAGAATCTCCACCCCGGTCTGAGAATCCAGGGCACCACTGGGCTCGTCGCAAAGCAAGAGGGCCGGCCTCTTGGCCAGCGCCCGCGCGATCGCCACTCGTTGCATTTCCCCGCCCGAGAGATGGCGAGGAAACTGGTTGAGCCGGTGTCCGAGTCCGACGCGACGCAACAGATCAGTAGCGATGCTCCCCGCCTCGCGACGTGACATGACCAGAGCAGCCGCGAGGGCAACATTCTCGACGGCGGTCAGATTGGGCACCAAGTTGTAGAACTGGAAGACAAATCCGACTTGAGCGCGCCGATACTGCGTCAGGGCACGATCCGACAGCGACTCCAGATGGTCTTCGCCAACACGGATGGTGCCTGTGCTCGGGCTGTCCATGCCCCCGATGATGTTCAGTAGAGTGGTCTTCCCCGACCCGGAAGGACCGAGGATAACGGTGAACTCACCGGCGGCAATCTGGACACTCACGTCCGCCAGCGCAACGACTCGGGCGTGTCCGGTGCCGAAGGTCCGGCCCGCGCCACTGGTCGAGATATAGGTCGGGTGTGTAGCTACCACTGGACGATCAGCGCTCCATAGTGCGTTCCCGAGCCCGTTCCCACCAGCAACGCGGTCTCTCCGGGTCGGATCCGCGTCCTATGCAGGGCCAGGGGGATGCTGGCGGCGATGGTATTGCCCACCTCCGCCAGGGTGATGGTCATCTTCTCCCGTCCCCAGAACCTGGCCATCATTTCCATTCCGGCTTTGCTCGTTTGGTGGGGAATCACATGGTCGATCCCCTCCGCGCTGGTGCTCAACCCGGGGCGGAGAGCTTCGAGGAAGGGCGGAAAAGTTCCAATGGCGCCCCGAAGCAACTTCAGGCCCTGCATATCGAACTGGAAGTCCTCCGGGTGTGCGGGGGCGTCATCGACGCGCAACCGACTGCCAAAACCGCGAATTTCGGCATCACGAATCCCCCGTTGATCCGTGAAGAACGATGAATCCGTGATTCCTTGGCCCGAACGATCTGCTTTTCCCAGCACCACTGCCGCCGCTGCATCGCCGATGAGACAGGCGCTTTCTGGCTGACTGAAATTCAGTCCGCGGCTACCAGCCTCCGTCGAAACCACCAGGATGTTGGCAGCAAGGCCAGCTTCAAGAATGAGAGCCGCTTGTTGGAAGGCCACCAGGAACGAAATGCAAGTTGCATGAATGGAGAACGCAAATTTTCCGGTTATCCCCAACTGGCTAGCGATGAGTGCACCTCCGTCGGGGATGGCCTGCATGGGACTTCCCGAGGCATTGAGCACCAGGTCGATATCCTCAGGATCAGTCCGGCATCTTCAATGGCCCTCTCCGCGGCCAAAGCGCCCTGCGCTAGAGGGTCCTCGTCGGCACTGATCCAATGCCTATGGTGTATCCCGGTCCGCTGTATGGCTTCCTCCGCGGAGATTCCGCAGAGAGCGGCAACCTCCGCTGTCGGAACGATCCGTCGTGGTAGCGCTTCCCCTGATCCCAAAACCCGAACTGACAAAGTACCCATGACCGGACTTCCTCCCCTAAGCATCAACGATAATCGACATACTAGCCGACCGGTCAGTGAAAAAGACAGAACGAATTCAGACGTGTGGAGGTCGACGCCCAAGAGTGGGACGTTTGGTAAATTTCCCGGCATCCTCATGACGAACTCGGCCACGTTCAACTTGTCGAATGTGAACACCTGACTACCCAGGTCGTCGAGCCGAAAGCAGTGCTGATTTCCGACTAAATTGGTCTCCAACAAATACTCACTGGTCAAGCCCCGGGAAGTGGTGTAGCGGTGGTTTCCTTCGGTGATTGCTTTTAGGCGGTCAACGCTTGGAAGGGATCTGCAGGCGCCTCCTCCGCATTCAGGGTGTTGTCAGCGTCGTTGACGAGGCTGAGCCGGCATCTGGCCAGCACGTCCAATCCGAGGTAGCGGCGGCCTTCTGCCCACTCATCGGTTTGCTCGGCCAGCACCGCGCCGACCAGCCGAATGATCGCGTCGCGGTTGGGGAAGATACCAACGCTGTCGGTGCGCCGGCGAATCTCGCGGTTGAGCCGTTCGTTGGGGTTGTTGGACCAGATCTGTTGCCACACATCCTTCGGGAACGCCGTGAACGCCAGAATGTCGGCCCGGGCTTCGTCGAGGTGCTCGAAGACCTTGGGCAGCTTCTCCTGGACGTAGTCCAGCAGCCGGTCGAACTGGGCGTGGACGCTCTCGGCATCGGGCTGGTCATAGACCGAGTGCAGCATCGCCTTCACCGCAGGCCACAGATTCTTCGGGCAAATCCCCATCAAATTAGCGGCGTAGTGGGTACGGCACCGCTGCCAGCTGGCCCCTGGCAGGTTCGCCCGGATCGCCTCAACCAACCCAGCGTGGGCGTCCGAGGTCACCAGCTGCACGCCGTCCAGTCCGCGTGCGACGAGATCGGCGAAGAACGTGTTCCAAGCCGCCCCGGTCTCGCTGGTCGCGACCTTCACCCCGAGCACTTCACGACGCCCGTCGGCGTTGACCCCGGTGGCAACCATGGCGACCGCGTTCACGACCCGTCCACCTTCACGGACCTTCATGGTCAACGCGTCGGCTGCCACGAGGGTGAAGGGTCCCGCCTCACCCAGAGGCCGGTGACGAAACTGCTCGACCTGCTCGTCGAGGTCCGCGGCCATGCGCGAGACCTGGGACTTGGAGAGGGAATGAATGCCCAGGGTCTTCACGAGTTTGTCCATCCTGCGGGTCGAGACTCCGGCCAGGTAGCAGTCCGCCACGACGGTGATCATCGCGGTCTCTGCGCGTTTGCGGCGCTCGAGCAACCACTCTGGAAAGTAGCTCCCCTGCCGCAACTTCGGCACCGCGACGTCAACGGTGCCGACCCGGGTGTCCAGGGGTCGATGCCGGTATCCGTTTCGCTGGCTGGCCCGTTCCGGGGATGCGGTGCCGTATTCGGCGCCGCAGACGGCGCTGGCATCAGCGGACAGCAGAGCGTTGATCATGGTCTGCAGCATCGAGCGCATCAGGTCCGGTGAGGCATCGGAGAGTGCTTCGACAAGCAGGCGTTGAGGGTCGATAATTTGGGTAGCGGTCATCGCGGCGATGTCCTTTCGAGTGGGTTGTAGGAGATTCCTCGAAGGATACGTCCGGTGGCCGCACTCCATATCGGCGGGTGACCGGACGCTACACCACCTTATGGGGCACTACTTACTCACTCGGAGCTTGACACCATGTCATCCGCCGCCCAGCCGACTTAACATGATTACCGTTGCAGAGAATTCCAAGGCAAGCACCGTAGGTCCGATCGCCTTGGCGTTGCGGTTGACTTTTTCCAGGCCTCGGGCGCCCTGTAGGGCACTCTGCCATTGGGGACGCAATCCAGAGTGACGGCCCAAATGAATTTTGTGTATTTTCATCACGTTCAACGCAAAATCCGGCAGTGATCGCACGCCGGAGTGATGAGGACCGACCCACTCGGCACGGACCATCTCCTTGGCAACAAACGTTTTATTGTATGAGTCCCTAGCTGATGATGCCGTGGAGCAACAGTTGAAGGCCCATACCGCGTGTCACCTTGGCTCTGGCCAGATTCTCTTGGCTTGGATGGGCTTTGGTGCGTGTCTGAGAAGTGACAGTTACTAGACGAGCGATCAGGCGCTGGTCGGCTCATGGGGGTTATTTGGAACTTTCACTGGTACCGAATGACCGTAGAGCTCTTCGAGATCTTCCCATAGGTGATCTTCAATGATGCTCTGCATGGATTGCCCTGATACTTCTGAAGCGAAGTGGAGCAATCTGCGTTGTTCGACGTTGTATCGGAATGGGTATGTTTCTGTCTTTTTGTTGGAGGTTGCTCGAAAGCGAGCAGCTTTGTTGCTGTCCATTGTGTGGCTCCAGGTTGGATCCGTTGGGGACGCGTCAGGTCGCGATGTGTTTTGGAGCCGCGTTAGACATTTCCCGACGAGCAAGAATTTCCTGGGCGACACACTGATTCTGGGCAATATCGAGAACGGATGCTTTGTGGATTTTCGGGTCCTTGCATACTTGATGGTCACTTCAGCCTGTTGGCGCTGACTGCGCCGGTCTCGTCGTCGCGAAAAAGGCCAAGGTCGCCGTCCATGACAATGATCGGGGGATATGCGTCTTCGGGCATTGGATGTGTTTCGGCTTTGTTCCCGGGGATAGCGGTGACCAGCAGCCGTTCGCCATCAGCTTGTCCTGATGCGCTGCCTATGGCCGTTCCGTCGTCGGCCACTGCAGTGAAGTCCACGGTTTTTTGTCCTTGCCCACCGCCGTAGCACTCTGTGGCCCCATTCGAATCGAACCAGAGATTCTCGAGGACCCTGTACTTCCCATTTGGGCTGGCCACGAGTGGCTGGTTGCCTCCGGTGGTCCCGCATTTGGCTGTCCCGAGTAGCTTGCCACTCTTACTGTTGATGATGCCAGACGTTTTTTCGGTAGCCGTTTTGTCCGATGAAACCCATGTCCCCACCACGAAGTGGTTATCGGCCGCTGCGATGGATGCCCGGGGTCGAGGTCCGGCTTTGGGGTTGGTTTCAACAGAATTCCAGTCTGTACCTGCGAATCCGCTTTGAAGCTTCGACTCTTCGGCGGGTTTGGAGCTGTCGAGGATGGACTGTGGTTTTGCGGCTACGGCCGCAAGCTTGAAAATTGGGGTGCCTCCGGAACTTCCGAGTAGTGATCGGTTGACTTTCCCGCCTAACAAATCGATTTTGCTATCGGGCATGAGTTTGACCTTTGCTGCTGCCGTCACCATGGGTCTGCCAGCTTTGTCGCCGGCTGTGGGGAAAGCGACACCGAATTCGGATAAGTCGTCGTACCCTTCGATGTCTTGTTGGTCCACCTTCTCACCGGTCTGGATGTGGACGACCGTCACCCGGATGATGGATCTGGATTCTTCGAGCCCGGCGCCCGCTGTCTCCCCTTCCTCGATGACGGCGATGGTCTTGTCGTCGATGAGTCGCAGTTCCGGAAGTTGGTTGCTGTGCTCATCGGTCGGGGTCCCTTCTATATTCACCTCCCATGCCGGTTCTCCTTTGGCGTCGATGCCGTGCAATGCCTCTTCGTTGAGGTAGACGAAGTTTGAGCTAGTTGCCAGATAGGGGTCGTCGGCACTTGCCGCGTTGGTGCCCCATCTGGCCGGTTCAAAGGCCTCTTGTGGGTAGTCGATTTCGGGGATTGGTGGAGTGTTAGTTTCTTCGCTGTTCACTGGGGCCGGCGTGCTGGAGCAACTGGCAATTGTGGTGGTGGCCAAGATGCAAATAGCAATTCCGGTATGAGCTCGGTTCATCGTGGAGTCCCTCTCTCTGGCTGCTCCAAATAGGGTACCGCAGGGGACTGTCTCCTATGGTTCACCATCAGACGATTGTTTGGTGCCTGCTATACCAAAACCCGATTTCCATGCCCTTGGCATAGAAATCGCACGCCAACGCCTCACGCGTGGATGGTCATTGGACAAACTTGGCGACGCTAGCCAGCTCTGTGTTTCGTCAACTCGAAGTCGGCCATTAAAGCGCTAAGAATCAGGCCACTGCGGCACGCTTTCCTGCCAAATCAGCACCAAGCTATTTCATCAGCGCATTTTTGACCCGGTAGGACTCCCCGCGGAACTGCAAAAGACGACCGTGATGGACGAGGCGATCGATCACCGCGGCAGCCATGTTGTCGTCGCCGAACACGGTTCCCCACCGGGAGAATTCCAAATTTGTTGTCAAAATCAGACTCTGTTTTTCATACGCATCCGATATGACTTGGAACAACAGGCGTGCCCCTTCGGTATCAATAGGCAGATAGCCAAGCTCGTCAATAATCAAAACCCGGTTCCTGGCCAAGGCAGCGAGTTCCTTATCCAGACGTTGCTCCTCCTTGGCCCGACGCAACTGCATCACCAACGCCGAGGTCGTGAAGAACCTCGCCGGGATGCCCTTCCGGCAGGCAGCGGCAGCCAACGCCGATGCCAGATGCGTCTTGCCGGTGCCCACGTCGCCATAAAGGACAAGGTCCTGGGCCTGGTCAATGAAGTCCAGCGAGAGCAATGCCTCGCGGCCATAATCGGTCGGGAACCGCACCGCCGACCAGTCATAGCCCTCCACGGACTTCAGTGCCGGCAGCCGGGCAGCACGAAGCAGACGCTGGCGACGGGATTCCTGCCTCGAGGCATGCTCCGCCTGCAGGATCCCCAACAGGTATTCACGCTGCTTCGGAGTCCCCTTCAGCGCCCATTGCTCCAGAACACTGCTCGTCAACGACGCCGCCCTACCGGCGTCCACGATGTCCTGGACCTCCACGACCGCGCTCATGCCGGTTCTCCGGCAGTGGCGACGAGGTTGTCATAAACGCCCAGGTCCACCCCGGACACGTCAGGTTCGGCCCCGTTGGCGATCCGGCGGGCGAGCATCCCCAAACCGGCGGCATCCGGGGCATCGCCGCGACGTATCAGAGTCTCGGCTGCCTGTACGGCGGCATCGAAACCGGCCGAGCCCGCAGCGGCGTCCACCGCGTTGAACAGGCGTCGCCGATCCGGTGACCTGGCGGTATCGAGCCAGTCACGCACCGGGTCCGGAACCAGCTCACGCAGCGGTGAATGCGACCATGAACCGGGCTTGCGCTCCAACAACGGCAACAACGTCGCCGGCTCGAACACCGTCTTGGACTGCTTGCCGAAGACCCGGTTGAACGTGATGACGGGTTCTGCTTGCTCGTCGAGGATCTCGACCTTGTCGTGGCGCAGCCCGACCGTGAGGTCACGCGAATGCATCGAGGGTCCGGCGGCGTAGGTGTTGCCGTCAATGAGGACGTTCCCGGTCTTGTCGGCCCTACGGGACTCGTAGCGCACCGGGTCGAAACCAACCCCGGGCAACTCCATCGACGCGGCGATGTCCTCGGAGAAGAGTTCACCGATGGCCAGGCCCTTGCGCCAATGCGTGGCGGTGGCCAGTTCCTCGCAACGGGCCAGCAGGACCTCATTGAGGCCAGCCAGGGATTCGGCTTCGGGCTCGGGGACCATGAAGTTGCGGCGCAGGAACCCGACCGCGTTTTCCACGTTGCCCTTTTCATTCCCGGAGTTCGGGTTGCAGTAGCGTGCCTGGGCACGGTAATGCAGCTTGAACGCGGAGAACAGTTTGGACTCCACGACCTTCTCCCCGGTGCGCCGGCCGACGCCGGTCGCGTTGTCGAAGACCAAGTGCCGTGGGGCGGCACCCATGCGTTCGAAGATGGTGCGCAGCCCGTGGCAGACACATTCCGCCGTTTCGCCGCGGTAGGCCTGCACGAAGCGCATGTTCGAAAACGGGAACGTGATCACCAGGATATGAAGCAGCTGCCGCACCCCGGCGATGATGGCTTCGGCTTGGCCGAAATCGACCTGCGCGCTCCCCGCGGGCCAGACTAGTTCCGCGTAGCCCTCGCCCGGTCTCCGGTGCCGGGTGTGAAAGCGCTTCACGTGGCGTTGGACCGGGGAATAGGAGCCTGAGAAACCGTGCTCGGCGACCAGACGGTCGAAGACGCGCTTGGCGGTATGGCGTTGTTTGCGTGCGCGTCGCGCATCCTCTCTGAGCCAGGTATCGATGGTCTCCTCAAACCCTGCCAGCACCGAACCACCGGGGCGTGTTTGTGGTGTTGGTGGTGTTGGCGAGCAATCCTCGAGCCCGACGTACTTGGCCACGGAGTCGCGGCTGATGCCCAGCTGTCGGGCGATCGCCCGCCCTGTGGCTCCCTCGGCGTCCAGACGCCTGATATCTTCTTGCATGGACATGGGTACCGTCATCTGCTTTCCAGCCCTTCCGGCGCCATTTGCTAGTGGAATGGCGGCGCCGTAAGGAACTTATATGAGTGGTGGCGGGCCCATGTCCTTCCTTCCTTTTCGGGCATGGTCCTGGCCATCAGGGTGATCATTTCTCAGAGCGCTTTTCCCGGTTTGGGTTGTCGCTGTGGTGGCCGGATTCTTATCGCTCTTTTGGCGGGATTCCTGCCACTAACTTGGCAGGTTTTCCTTGCTGAACTGGCCTACAAACAGTCGATCACACACACAGCTCTCCCGAAAGACGATCATCAACATAGAACAGGGCCACAAAACCCCCACGATCGCATCCGTCCACGCGCTGGCGCATGCCCTAGGAATCCCGCTCGAGAACCTCATCGCGAAAGTGTGCATCCGCCATACCGAGTGAGGAGGCAACGACGGTTCGGGTTCTCCGGCGAGGAACAGTTGAACAACTTTGACGCCAGATGCGAATCGATTCCTCGCTGGTCTAGTTCGCCCACCTATGTATCGTGATTACCGTTCCCGGTGCGAACGCAGCAGAATGATCTCTCGTTTTGCGCATACTTCAGAAGCAAAATGCTGTCCACGAAACTGGCGCCACGGCGTCGTCTGGGAGGATGCTTAAGTGGACTTGCGCGGTTGGTATAGAAACATCGGGAGCGGTGACCTGCATTTCGATCAGGATGGTCAAGAGTGGCTCGTTCGCTTTGGCGAAGTACTTCCCGAATCTGGGCAATCGCTTGCGGTCTCTGGACATGAGTACAGCACAGACAATCCGTGGCTACTTGTGCGGCTGCGAGTGGGGCGTGCAGAATCGCAACTTTGCCTACGTGTCTTCTATGAAGAGCAACCAGTCAGGTTCGTTCTGGACGGTCATGGTGAGGAACCATCACTAGCGCTCTTGGATGCAGTGATGCGAGCAGTGACTCTCGCATCTCAGCAAGTCGGCAATGGGCCCACGACCGCCCATTCCTGGTCAGCCGTCCTGGTCCAGAGCCCAAAATCCTTAGCGCCAGCCGCTGAACGCCTAACTGCGGAAGTCAGCATCGGAGACCTTCAGCTTGAACCACTCGGGATAATCTTCAAAGACCCGTTTCCGAGTGCCCCCACTGGCAGCATCCTCGAAGGTACTTGGGGCGTACGTCAATCAGTGCCTATCCGGGTTTGCGGACAAACCGACGGATACGCTTGGGATGGAGATGCGTCAAAGAAGGCCGCCCGGACCCTACGAACATTGTGTGGGCTACTCTCGATATGCTGGGAGCACGAGTACGAGGTCGCCCAGCCCGCGGCACCCCTATCTTGGGGGCTGCGAAAGGGTAGAGAAAGACGGCCCTGGTATGGAGAACCCCTAGATGTTCCAGACGAGCCACAGGAATGGCACGCACACAGGGTTCCCGCCTGGATCTGCGATGCGTGGACAACACTTCATGAAAAACCCCACATATCGTATGCGGTTGACGCCTATTTGGAAGCGCGATATGCGAAGGAAAGGCATCCTTCACTGGCCGCCGTTGCCTATGTTGCCAGCATAGAAATCATTGCTTCCAAGCTATTCAAAACAGAACGGTGTCCAACGTGCAAGACTTCACTGGGCATCGCAAAAAAATTCAAGGCAGCACTTCGGGTCGTGCTCAGCGAAAGCGATGCGGGAGAGCTCGACCCACTCTACAATCACCGGTCACGCACCGTTCACGACGGAAGGCTGCATGGAGGGGAGAGCACCCCCGGGGCTCGGCCATTGTTTTTCGGGATATTCTCTGGAGATTCAACCGAGAACTTTCGGGAAAAGAAACTGCGGCTTCTTGATGATGCGGCTCGGAAGCTAATAATCCTAGGTCTCCGTGGCATGTTGCCCCCTCAAGAGCGACTCTCTCAGGAGACCGCCGACTAGAAGGGACTGATGCACGGAGGGCCAGCGGTTTGCGCGTCTGGCGGCAAGGGCGCAAGGTTTAAGATTCCTTCGAACTCCGTAGGGTCTCGTGATCGAGCCGGAGTTGAGAACGCCGCTGGCCAAACAACCAATCGAACAAGGTCCCGAATATGATACCCAAATCGACTCTTCGCGTCCGCTGACGGGGCTCGAGAACGGACTCCTGCGCCAGCGCGAAGAACGATTCCACGGCCCAAATGCCGCCGGCCAAAACAACTCGCCTCACGGGCACGGTCAATTCGAACCGAATCCGCCTTCCCGGAGCCTTGTATAGGTCACGCGGTCGTTGGCGGACATGTAATCATATCCATGGGCTTCGAAGAACTTTTTCGCAGCACTGGATTGTGCGTGTGCGGGTTCGCTGGGTCTGAGACAGGGGCGTTGTCCTGCCAGAGCCTCAGTTGCGGCCAGCAATTCGTGGCTTAGTTCTATGGCGAGCTTTCTTGCCTGGTCCAGATGCGCGGTTGCGGTTGCCACAGATATGGCCGGGTTCGCCCCGCTCTCCTCAATCATCTCGTATTTGTGGAGGGAACGGCGGATGCCAGTCGTTAGTAGGCCGATGAGTGGTGTGAGCCGGGTGGCTGCGGACTGCATGTGTCCAAGGACTGCTCTTGCGGCGGGAGCAGGTAGGGAGGACAAGTAGGGGTCGTATGTGCCCATGCGGTTTATGGCTTTGTCGGCAGCTTCAGCGTTCCGGACCAGGTGCCCCGTGTCTTGGCCATTGGTCGGTTCTGCGTAAGTTCTGCCAAGCGTTGGACCACTGGCATTATCGTTTAATGGCTCTGTTGGCTCTGTTGGCTCTGTTGGCTCTGTTGGCTCTGTTGGCTCTGTTGGCTCTGTTGGCTCTGTTGGCGTCCTGAATTTCTTAGGGGTAGCTGTTTGGTATTTCAGACCTTCCACAGTTTCTCCAGGGCTGCCCAATGCTTTTCGGTCATCAGGCTCGCAGGAGTCACAGATACGGCGTCGACGTTTGATCGTGCCAGCGCAGTCAGGCTTGCTTCCAGTTCTTCTGAACTGATGACGCCGTCGTCGGCCCACAATCCGGTTGACATGACGAAACGGCCTTGCACACGGCCTTTCAGAGCATCAACGATTTTGGCGCCGTACTCGGGGGTGCTTCCGTTGATGGCGAAATAGTTCCAGACAACGATCCTGTCCGCTTCTTCGAGCACTACATCGTAAGAGTGTCCGGAATGAGCACGATCGCCGCCGGGTTTGGACCAGGAAGTTCGGACGTCCATGTCTAATCTCGCACCGTGCACGGACGCCGCAGCTTTGATGCGCGACAGAAGCTCAGCCAAGGCGTCGGAGCGCCAGATACCCAGTGAAGGGTCTTCTGTGTCGATTTCTCCGCTGGCGGTGCGCGGCCATCCTGCCTCACCGGTGTGGTTTCTATAGGAGTTCAGGTCTTCCTTGCCGAAGGTGTAGTCGTCGAACATGAGCTCGGTAATGGACACCCGGTCTGGGTTGTAGCGTGAGCAGACGTCTGATGTGAGTTCTACAATTCGGTCACCTACCGGACCAGTGGATAGGGCGCTGACACTTGGGAAGGAGTCTGCTTTTTTGCCCTGCGGGTTGACGCCAGCGAACGTTGGTGTGGCCTTTAGTCGTGCCGGGGCTAGCGTGTCGATCGTCAGGGTTAGTTGTTGGTCACCGCTTAGGCGTGGTTGGAGAGCGTCGATTGTTTCGGCGACGTAGTCCCTGCCTGTCTTGGACACTTTGGACGCAGTTGCGGTCGGATGGCTGGCCCAGGGGAAAGCCGTCCAGTCGGCCCGGCCGACGCTAATTGACATCGCATTCGCGTTCACCCGGTGGAGCTGGTCTCCGTAGTAGCTCCATCGCGGCTTCTCGGCGACGACATCCTCGAAACCGAAACTGACTGAGCGTTCTCTGGGCACATGGGCTCTGGACATGCAGCTAGCCGTTAATCCGATCGTTGTTGCGGCACCAGCGAGGGTCAAGACGCGTCGCCGTGTAAATTGTCTGAGGGTTTGGCTGTCTTCATTCATGCACTCGTTCGGGCAGCATGCCCCGGATGGTTGACGCTGACCACCCCCGTACGTTCAAGCTTGTTCCACACGCTCGGGCGACGCGCGGCTTGCATATACAAGGCTGACGCCATGGTGAGGGCCACGAATACCGAATATATTGGCCATATTGGCAGCGTCCAGAGGTGACGTAGGTCGGACCAAGCACTGTTCAGCCCTATCGAGATCACCGCCAGAACCACCGTGGTGATCAAACCGAGCCACCCTATGGTTTGCCAGACAGAGGTGGGGAGCGGGTTGCTACCAGTCAGGAGCGCTGCGGGCAGCAGCAGGAGAACGAGCAGTTGGATCATGGGGATAATGACCATGGTGATCGTGTTGAAGGCAAGGAAGGCACCGAATACCCGGTATCGAAGGTTGCCGACCATGCCCCGGTGCATCGCCGTTGTCTGAAGTAGCCCACGGGCCCAACGGACACGCTGTTTCCACAGACCCCGAATAGTGGATGGGGACTCGGCGTAGACCAGGGCGCGTGGGGCGAAATTGACCCGGTAGCCGGCTTTGTGGACGCGCCAAGTCAGTTCGAGGTCTTCGCCGACGGTATCTGTGTTGAAGGGTCCAGTCTTTTCGAGAACGTCGCGTCTGAAGGCGCCGGAGTTTCCGGACACGATTGGCAGGCAACGCATGATCGTCAAGGAGCGGCGTACCAAACCGGTCCCGATGTGGCTGATGACAGTCAAGAGGCGGGTCTGGACGGAGTCCAGGTTGACGGGCCGATCGTCACCACAGACGGCACCAACTTTTTCGTGATTGAACCCTCGCAGCATGTTTTCGATGGTGTCCGTGAGGAAGAGGCTGTCTGCGTCCACAAAAACCAGGACGTCCCCGGAAGCAAGGGCTGCTCCTGCGTTCAAGGCCGCGCCTTTGCCTGCATTCTTCTGTTTGAGGGCCCTCACTTCTGAATGCTCAGAGGCGAAGGCGGCCATTACTGTCGCGGTGTCGTCAGTCGACCCGTCGTCAACGAGGATGATCTCCTTATGCGGGTACTGCGCTTCAATGATTGAGTGGACGCAATTGGCTACGACGACCGACTCGTTGAAGGCAGGGACGACGATGCTGACGAGTGGCTTTTCATCGAGTAGAGTCCAACGGTTATTGCGCCGGCGCTTTCCCTCCAGCAGTTCGAAACTGATGGCCAGGGGGACGTAGAGGAGCTTCAGGAGCCCGAATACGAGTATGACGCCGCCAAGTACCAAGAGTGTTATTTCGAGCCAGTCTTCGGGCAAGAACATGGGTCAGCCCACCTCTGGGAACGCCACTGTCAGGTGTTCAAGGAGAGCGGCATTCAGGATTTCTGGTGCGTGCTCACTGTTAGCCCCGAATCGTGCGTTGACTTCGAGCACTACGGGAGAGCCGTCGGTCCGGCGGCGAATGTCCAGGTCTGCTGGTCCATCCAGTCCGAGCGCCTCGGTGGCTTGGAAAGCAGTTTTCGCCACGTCAGGGGCGGCCATGTTTGGGACCCTCTTGACGTGGGTGGCGTTGCCGACCCGGCCCTCCTTCAGACCTGTCTTCTCGACAACGACAATAACTCTGCTGGCAGGGGCAGCTTTGGGGCGGTAGACCATCGGGGCGTACTCGATTCCGGGGGCGAACTCCTGGACTATTTGGCCATCATCGAGGGACGCCCAGTCGATGTCGCCGGGCTTCTCCACCACCAGCACGCCACGTCCTCCCCTGGCCACGCGGGGCTTGACGACGACCGGGCCACTAAAATGCGACAGGGCTTCCTTGGTCGTCGAGAAATCACTGGGTAGCGCGAAGTTCGGTACGGGTACGGACTGCGAAGCCAGTTTCGCCATGGTCAGGTACTTGTCGTGAGCGGTTGTCACGGCTGTCTCATTGCCGATCACGACCGACGCGTGGGTGAGTAAGGAAGAAGATGCCAAAGCCACGAGCGGTAGTTCGTCGCTGACTGTCGGGATAAGAACATCGATTTCGTACTCCTTCAACAACCGTCGGAGGGCTGGCAGCATGGCCGGATCAGCCGCTGCCGGCACGGTCACGGTCGTCTGGAAGATCGAATGCAAGCTGCGGGTCATGTCCGCACCGATGACCGTATGTTTGGTGGAAGCGAGTTGCCTACCGAGTGCACGCCCGGCGGGTCCTTCGCAACCGGTGATCAGGATTCTCATAGTGACGCTCCAGGGGTTGAGGCGAGTAGGCGGACCGGTTCGAAGCCCTCGGCGAATTCACGTTTGGCCTGGCTGCCGCGGAATGAAGCCACGCCCCGGACCCTGTCGGCGCTCATGTAGGGCTTTCCGTTCTGATTCCGGTGAAGTTGGACGGCCTGAACCTTGATATCGACATAGGCGTCGATGTCGACATAGATGCTGGGATTGAAGCCTCGGGTCGTTGACGGGCTTTCGAAACACAGGATCGAGGGGTGTCTGCGGGCAGCACGAAGCGTCGCCAGATGGACTGCATGATGATCCTGATGGTGATCGTGTGAAGAATGCGTGAACACGATTACCGGGCCGAGGGACTTGATCTTCTCCTCGATGGCCTCCACCATCTCCATGTTGTGCTGGCTGAGGTACGTATCAGGCAAGTCGAGGACGTCAAGAGATGAAAGACCCAAATAGTTGCTGCCGGCGAGTGCTTCAGAGGGGCGGCGCGCCTTGTCGCCGCCGACCTGGCCGTGGCTCATGATCAGCGCATGCACCTCATACCCTGAATCCACCAGCTTCGCCAGTGTTCCTCCGCAGGCGAGTTCCAGATCATCGGGGTGGGCGCCCACGGCTAGAACGGTCTGGGCTTGGTTCGGTGTTCTGTCCGGGCTGGCTGCTGACCGGTAGAGCCAGACGATGAGGCCTGCAAAGAGCACTAACGTGACCCCAATGACCACCTCTCCGATAGCCGCACCGATGGGAAAGAACAGGCACCAGAGATTTACTGCAAACACGCATGCGGCGAGTGAGGCGATGGTGATCCGATGGCGGTGATTTTGATGGAAATTACGAACGAGCCACCTGGACCCACTTCCGCTAAACGCTTGAATGGCTATGACTCCGGCGAGAGAAGCGCCTATTACAAATAGCAGCATGTGTTTCTGTTCCTAATAACCAGGGGGCCTCCCCAGTTTCCTGGCTCCAAGTTCTAAACGAGGATGGAAAAGGGGGCGGAATGTGTATGTTCATTCCGTTCTCAAATCGACGCTAGTGGGGTCCATACGGTGCTGCGGCGGAATTTGCGGCATCCTGCGGATATCTGACGTGTTTTTGGAGAAGGCTGCGGGGCGGGCTGGAGACGTGGCGCACATGCTGCGGATTCGCTAGGGGACCGCGGTCACAATGTGCCGCGTTTGACGGCTCTGGACGAACTTCGTTTCAACAAGTGCTCGTCGAGTTGTAGTTCCAAGTGGTGCTCGTCGGCCGTCGAAGGGGACCTTGCGAAGTTCTACGGCGGCGCGATAACCCTCCGAAGCGCCCTAAGGGCCTGGACTCTTACATGCAATCAGCACAGGGTCCGTGCTGCTATCGGCAACAAGCGACCCATCAGCCACCGAGCTAGGGCCTCTGATCGGTAACGCTGGAGGGTGTTCTGGCCAGACTTCCACGAGGATGGCCAAAATTCACGCCCGTTCCATTGCTGTCGGTCGAGGAAGACCCATCCACGACTGGCCCATCGTCCGGGAGAGGAGAATCGAAGCAGCGATCGTGGTCCATTAGCAGAAGGGTTGGTTGATCGAGGCTAGTACGGGGGAACCCAGCCGAAGCATCTCTGTGTTCGCCGGCAGAAATCGGAGGCCCCAGACCCGAGAAAATGGTCTCTCGGTCGTCGGGGTGTCTCATGTCCCCGGAAGCTACTGTCCATCTTGGCCGGTCCGCCAGCAATGGAACGGTCAGTTGCCTAGCACACGCCTTATCGCTTCGTAAGCCGGTGTCGGCTGTCCGTGATCGAAGAGGTAGTCGTGGCCTTGCTGCAAGCTTCCGTCTTCATCGATCCACCAGTTGTAGCGGTCGTCTATGCCCCACGTCGTGTAGGAGACGCAGGCTCGTGAGCGCAGGCATGTTGCAAGCACGACGGCGTACTGCTCCGCCTGGGCATCCGTCCCTTGGTCGTCCGTGACGTCGTTCTCCGAGATGCGGACGTGGAGTCCAGCCGCCTCGAAGATATTTAGCGTGGTGGTGAGGTCATCCGCGGAGATGGCGTCGGTCTCGAGGTCGTAGACGTGGGCCTGGAGGCCAACACCGTCGATGTGCCCACCCAGAGTATTTGTGTCTACGGCTAGCTTGAGGAGGGCATCTTGACGGGTTCCCGGCACGTCAGCCCCGTTTTCGTTGATGAACTGTTTGACGTCCGGATCGGCGTCATAAACGGCCTGCGAGACGACAGCTGGGTAGTCCGGCCCGAAGACCCGGTACCAGATGTTCTGCTGGAAGCTGGTCCCTTGGTCCACGTCGAACGGCTCGTTGACGACGTCGAGGGAGTCGAGCTTTCCTTTGAAGTGTGTCACCACGGTCGTAATGTAGTCGAGCAGGGCCTCTGCACTGTCGCGGCGCTCCCGGTCGGAGCCCGTGGGGAGTTCCTGCATCCACCGGGGCATGGCCTCGGTAAAAGCGATGGTGTGTCCGTGCACCGTCATGCCCTTGCTCTCGGCGATCGCTATTATCGCGTCGGCTTCTTCGAAGGTGTACAAACCCTTCTGCGGGGAGAGAGCTTGAGGCTTCATGGCGTTCTCGGGTGTGACAGCGCCGAAGTTATCGACTAGCTCTCGCGCGTAGTCCGCGTCCGAGGCAAGCGGACCCAAAGCCACGGCCGCACCAAGCCTAAAGTCCGGGCGGATAAGGCCAACTAGGGCCTGCAGCCCGTCCGACGACTGCTCGGCCTGCGCGATTGCTGGGCCAGCGGTACGCAGGGCGGCGCCTTCCGTCGCGGAGGCGGTGAGGGAGCTGACCTGGAATGAGCCACTGGCGCTGGATAGCCCCAGCCAGAGGTCCCCCGATTTGAACACACCACCGAGGGGCAATGACGACACGGTGTCTCCTCCGCTGGCAATCTCGAGCGTATCCCCAGAGCGGTGCACGGAGAGCACGGCCTCCGGATTCGAGATCGTTGCGTACTCGTTGTGCGTCGGCTGAGGTCGGGGAACGTCGTGCTGGGGCGAGCCGTCGAAGACCGCAATCTCAAGCTCGTCACCGCGGAGGGTAAGCCGTAGACCCGCTGGCTCAATCCGAAACTCGTCGGCGATCACCGGGGGGCTGTCATAGACGGCCCATGATGCGTCGGCGGACACGTCGGTGAAAGATGCCTTGAGAGTGAAGTTCCCTTCGGCCACCAGGTGTGTGCCGGCTAAGCCTTGATCCACCGACCTGCCATGAGGGACCGGGACGCTCTTTGAAGTCTTGAGTGTAAGGAAACTGGGCACTACTCAGGGCCCGGCCTCGCTGCCGATGATGTTCCACGATGGTTCCTGATGATGCCGTTGTCCGGCTGGTGAACGATCAGTCAGACTCGCTGAGGTGGTGCATGAACGGCAGCGAAGAGCTTCTCCCACGCCTGTTGCCAGGGCCATGCCTCGGGCAGGTGCAATCGGATTCGACGGGCACTCGAGGCGATCCGGGCCGGGACGTTGACAAGTTTGTCCCGGATCGTCGCGGTGCGGGCCTTGCGGAACCTTCCCGCCGCCAGTACCCCGGCGGTCCGGGTGAGGTTGTAGGCCATGACCGCGGCGGCCAACCAGGCACTGTTGGCTCCGAAGTGCCCCGAAGGCAAGTGCGCCAGGGCACTGTTTTTCAGGTCCGCGTTCACCTGCTCGATAACCGCATGGCGGCGGTGGGTCTTGTCCATGACGACGGTGCCCATGGCTTCCATGGACACGGTGGTGAAGAACGCGTGGAACCGATGGGCATCGAACAAGGTTGGTTGCCCGTCGGTTGCCTTCGGATTCAGCTCCGGAATGCGGCGTACCACCAGTCGGCCGGGAACCCGGTCGGCCTTCTTCCGGGAGGAGAAAGCGGTGAAGTCAATTTCGGCGACCTCGGCTTTCGAGATCCAGGCACCGGCGGTCTCGTCGAAGATCGCATCGGTGTATTCGATGCTTTCCCACGCGGCCTCCTCGATTCCGGAGATGGCGCGTTTGACCGCGGAGTCCATGCGCGCCGTCACCGAGACATCGGCACCGCCAGCCAGAGCCGTGGAGATGACGGCATGGCCGTAATACGCGGAGTCGAAGCGGCAGAGCACTGGCGATTCGGCATGGATCCGTCCCAGGGTCGCCAGGGAATCGGCAACGAGACGTTTGGCGCCACGCGCCGAGTTCGCGGCCCCTTTGCGCAGGCGCTGGGCCAGGATCACCGGGGCAGTATCGGCGGTGGAGGCGATGGCCAGCACCGCGTTGAGCCCACGGACCCCTGAATATCCGTACCCGGAGCCCTGCTTGGCATAGCCGTGGACCTCGATGATCGTGTCATCGACATCAACGAACACGAACTCCTCGGCACCAGGATCGCCCAACAGCGGTGCCCTGTTTGCGAGGTTTCCCAAAAAACGAGAGGCAACGGCGTCGAGCTGGCGGACGTGCCCGAAGGAGAAGGACCGCAAGAAGGATCCCAGGGTCGAGGGGGCGTAGCAGGAGCCGAAGAGCCGTTTCATCCCGCCGTGGCGCAGCACGGTCATGTCATCGATGGAATCGGCTCCGGCGGCCATCCCGGCAACCAGCGCTGCGGTCTTCGCGCCGGCGTTGGCACCTTTGTCGGTCGGCACGCTCAGCTGCCTGTCCGCCAGCTCATGCAGGCCAGAGTCGCGGGCCAGTTCCATGACCGGGACCAGACCTGCCGCCGCGATGAGGTTCGGTTCGTCGAACGCGGCTGACAGGGCCGTGGGAGTGTGGGAAACTTGCATCTGCGAGATGCCCTTCTTCTTCAGGAAATTTGTACTGTCGCAAGTCCAATTATCCTTGAAAAGTCGGGCATCTCCGCGTTAATGACGTCCTGCTTCACCGGCTCCCATCGGTGGATCGAGGCTAAGTTGATCGACGGGTTCGGCTGGCCTGGGCGGCCATTCTGTTCGACGATGCTCCGCTCGCTGTCGGTCCCGACATGCAAGCCGCCGCCTTCTCCCGTTACTCCTGGCATGTGCCGCCAATCCTGCTGGAGCAGGTCAACGGACACGTCGGGCTCCGGTGCGGGGGCGTTCGAGGAGCAACCGGCGAGGATGAGCAGAAGGCCGGACACCAGCAGGATCGGTACGCACTGGTGCCCGCCCCTTAGCGCTGCCACCAGCGGACGTCGTCCATGTAGGCGAGCACTCCGGAGTTGCCGGGGACATAGACCTGCAGGCTGGCTTTTGCGACGTTGTCCGTGCTCGGCGAGTAGGCCAAGTCGATCTTGGAGACGCCGGTTGTGGTGCTGGCGAGCTTCCACTGCCCGGAGATCCAGTTGCCATTGGTGTCGTATTCGTCGATGTACCAGCCAACTTCACCAGCGGTGAGGTTCTTGATGTCGAGGTGCGCCGAGATGTTGTAGTCGCCTGATGCCACCTTGACCTGCGGTGAAAATAGGTGGCCGGTGTCACTTGTTCCTTGCAGCTTCACGGAGTTCATGGGGTTGGCGCTGGCTCCCTTGCCGGTGTCGTCGGCCATGATGGACGTTGCAGAGTCGGTCCTCCAGCCGTCACCGAGTCCGGCATCGAAGGTGCCGTTGGCGACTAGATTGGCAGGCGGCGGTGGCGGTGTCGCCTCTTTTCCAAGGGCGAGCATCTCCACGTTGCCCAGGTAGGCAGTAATGCCGCTCCCCTGAACGACCACCTGAAGGCTTGCGTTGGCAACGTTCTTCGAGCTCGGAGTGTAGGTGAAGTTGAGTGCCTCCACCCATTTGGAGTTCTCCCGGCTGCGGTATTGCCCGGAGACCCAGTTTCCAGCCGCATCGTACTCGTCGACATAAAACGCCACCTCCCCAGAGGTTAGCGAAGAGACGTTGAGGAACGTCTTGAACAGATAATCCGTCCCGGGGCTCACGGGGACCCGTGGCGAAAACAAGTGCGAGGGAGCTTCCCCAGAGGTGAGCTTCACCGAGTGTGTCGGGTCGGGGAAACTGCCATTACCTTCGGCATCGGCTGTGATGGTTGATGGAGAGTCAGTCCTCCAGCCCTCGTCGATTCCCGAGCTGAAGCTGGCGTTGGGCAATTTGTTGGGCGTTCCCGTTGCGAGGCCATCGGAAACGTTGACGTTCTTGATCTGGGCTCCCTTCACCTTCTTCTTTACGTAAGCGGAAAGCTTGTCCAGCTCCTTGGAACCGAACTGGTAGTCATCCGGGTCCTTGCTGGGCTTCTTGACGATGTCATGGAAGGTGAACACCACCCACGTCTTGGATTCGATTGCCTGGTCGACTTTTGCCTTGAGGGTATCCACCGTGTCAACGCCTTCCTGGACCGGGACATTGGTGATCAAGTAGTCGCTGAACGGCCAATGGTTTACTCCGGTATCCTTGAACCCACGCATCGACGTGTAGTGCTTGGCCGTCTTGGCCATTACCGTCTGATCGTAGTCGCCGTACGGCGGTGCGAAGGCGGTCGCGGTGATGCCTTGCGCGGCCAGCGCGGCCTTGCTGTTTGCCATCTGGTCGTCGACCTGAGCCGCAGTCAGTCTTTCGGCCTGGCAGTCGTCACCGGTCGAAGCGAGGCATTGGTGGTCGACTCCGTGCGATCCGATCTCCCAGCCGTACTTGGTCTGCAGCTGCTTTGTCTGGGCCCAGGTCATGTACGGCGCGTCGCTGTTGGCACGGCAGGAGTTCGGGACAGCCGTCATGCCAACACAGTCGGTGATCACGTAGTTCGTGCCCGTAAGACCGTGCTTCTGGAGAGTCGGGGCGGCCTCGGTGATGGAACTAAGGAGGCCGTCATCAAAGGTGAAAGACACCAAAGCGGACGGCTCGGAGTTGCCTACTGCGGCATTCGCCACCCCGGGGGTCAGCAATGAGGCGGACATGGCTCCCACAGCAACTACGAGAGTCACGAGCTTGGCTTGCCCACGGGCCATGTTGGATCTGGTTCTGGTCATGATTTTCCTCTTCACTTCTGGCGGGCGATAGCGTCGGGCACTAGAGCAGGGCGGCTAGCACGGGCCCTGCAAATATTGGAACGCCTGGGCGATGGGCTGGGTTCGGCTGCCTCAGGCGGATGGGGCTCTGGGGGCAGGTTCCTAAACGGCAGGATTCTGGCTAGGGGGTCCCACCATCAGTGCACGGTAGGGACCGGCTGGTCTTCTTGGCGACCACGGTGAGCGGGATTTTTAGCACACGGGGAACTCTCCGGAGCTTTATGCGGCACGATCTGCCACCGATCTGCCGGACCGTTGCGGCGACTTCCAGGTGCTGCTCTCGGAGCCACGGAACAGGCCACGTGGCTGGGCGAAACATCGAAGCACCGCAGCGAGCTGTACCATCTCCATGATGTAGAACAGGAAGTATGAGGTCGGCGCGAAAAGGTAAAGCCAACGACGCTCACGCGGTGTCAAGTTCTCATCCATCCAGACCGTCAGTAGCGTGTAGGCGACGATCGTCACATATGCGCCGAGCATCAGCGCGTACGTCTGCATGACGACCGACCAGTAGATGGCGCAGGCCCAAATCAGGGGCGAGACGAGAAGCGTGAATTCGCTGAGCACCGCCATCGGCATCCGGTAGTAGGTCAACGTGCGCGTGAATCGACGGCGTGGATTGAGGATCATGCCACGATATTTGATGAGGTTCTGGAGGCTTCCGTACTTCCATCGGAAGCGTTGCTTTGCCAAGGCACGGAGCGTAAGCACTGCTTCTGTCTTTGCGACCACGTCGACGCCGTAGATCATTCGGAAGCGCCGATTACCCAGACTCGTGATCTTCGTGCTCAGGCCTATGTCCTCCGTTAAAGTGTCCGTGTCGTAGAAACCAACCATGCGCAACACACACATCCGATAAGTGGAGGCCACTCCGCCCACCACGAACTCGCAGTTCAGTAGCGAGTAGAGCTTCTTCGAGCGGTATCCGATCATGTGCTCGAACCGTTGCAGGATGCCCAGCGATGACTTCTCTTGCAGGATCTGCACGTTGGCGGCGACACCGGCTACATACGGGTCGTCGAAGTAGGACAGTGCGTTCGTGATGGCGTCCGGCTCGATTGTCGAGTCTGCGTCGAGGGTCATGACGAACTGTCCGCGTGCGTGCCGGCGAAGCGCCGTGTTGAGGGCCTCGCCCTTGCCGACGTTCTTGCCCATCCGCACGAGGCGGAGCTCGATCTCGGGGTGACGCACTTGGAAGTCGCGCACCAGTCGACCGGTGAGGTCGGAGGATGCATCGTCAGCTACGAGGACCTCGAAGGAGGGGTAGGTACTTTGTTGGATGGAAGTAAGCGTCTGGACGATCACTGCCTCTTCGTTGTGGGCGGCAACGACTATAGAGACCAACCCAGGCACCTCAGGGAGCGCGCGGGCGCTGGAGGTAGCTGTCGCCGCGCAGTCTGTTTCGTAGGGGACGGGAGATAGGAGGCTCTTCAGGCCCTTTCGCCGTTCCTGCCATACGTCGTAGAAGTTGGCCCCGACTAGGTAGAGGCCGAAGTGCGCAACGTAGAGGATGCTGACGCCGGCGAATAACCAGATGGCCACTAGCGCGATGTCCATGTTCAGTTCCTCGTGGAGTTGCCGGCCAGTGCGGGTGGCCGGGACTCGGTGCGCCGTTCGTCAGGCGTGGGATGCTGCACCTTCTTGGAAGTGGGAGCAATGGTCCGCGTCTGGCTTGGCGGGCGTATCTCGTCGAAGGTAGCGTTCCTGATTGGTTCTCTCGTCAAGACGTAGGAGTGTTCAGCCGAGGCGGGTATGGCCTCTGCTTCAGCCGTGTCGACCTCGATCAGACCGAGGCGGGCCAATCCGGAGTCAGACAGCTGATGGGGGGCTGTAACGGTGGTGCTCGGGGTTGGTGCCTCGGCGCCAGTGGTCCTGTTGGAGTTTCGCCGGTACTTCTGGATGCCGATGAAGCGGATGATCGTGGTTAGGATTACCAGACTCCAGAGCACCATGCTCAGCTGTGCCACGAAGCCCAGCACGTCTTCGAACATCGTTCCGTGTTGGCCGAGAGTTGCTTGTTCTGCCACGGTGAGGCTGGCGACGTGCATCATGAGTGCCCCTCGCCTGCGGCTCGGGCGAACCCTGACGCTATCCGGGCAAGCGATTGGTTCTGCCGAGATACCCGGCGCTGCTTCAAGACTCTTGTCTGGGTGGGAAGGTATGAATTAAGCAATGGTGGACCTCAGATATTGAATGAGCAAGGAAATGCGGGGTGGGTTGCGTTTGCATTTTCGGTTCTCAATTCGACGTTATGGGCTGAATTTGCCTGTAGGAGAGGCGAATGCGGCATTGTGCGGATACTTGGCGAGTTTTTAAGGAACGGTGCGGACCCGCTCGGTGACAGGGAACACAACCTGCGGATTAATTGGGGGAGCGCGGTCACAAGTTGCTGTGATTGAGCTGTTCCTGACGGGCGTTGTCCCAGAGAAGGGGCCGTCTAAAGAACTTTCTAGGACTCATTTGCGAAGAACTGTGTCCCATATCCCGCAGTTTCCGTATGTTGTGCCGAGTTGTCCGCATTTTCCGGGGGAAAGGTGAGGGTTGGGAACTCATGGCCTATATGGTGAGAAACGGCCTCGTCGCCCCGCTTTATGAGACGCATCGCCTTCTCATGAAGAATCGGGATAGACCCGCTTCCTGGGAGAGAGCGGTTTCGCTGAGAGTCCGCCCACGCTGACCCGCTGCTGCACTGTATAGAGCGAACAGCGGTTGCTGGTAGTGCATTATGCCTCCGGCGGCACAGAATGGGCGGCTGACCCCTGGAACGGTCTCAATGATTCCAAGGGTCTCCATCGGGGCCGGAATGGTCGGTTGCGACCACAGTAGAAACGCAACCGTCCCGGGGGCGTAGAAAAGGGGGCCCAACACATGGAATTCTTTAGTCGAAACACTGAACTGAAGGCTGTCCTGGGCGTTGTTCGAGCGTCTGCAGGCGAGGCGTTGGCACTTGTTGGTGAACACGGGAGCGGCAAGACGGCGATTCTGAATGCAGCTGCGTCCTCAGTTGACTCCCACGTGGCAATTGTTCGGGGAAATCCTATCGAGACTTGCTGGCCATTGGCGGGGGTAACGGCGTTTCTGGCTGCGATCGATGACGCTCAAGGGACCGATTTGTTGTCCGTATTTCATCGCGCGAAGCCTCGCGAGTCGTCCTTTGAACTTGCCCAGGAAATTGTTTTGCTCTTGCGCGATGCGAACCTTAATTCTCTTCTTGTGTTGATTGACGACGCGGATCTCCTCGACGAACCTAGCCAGCAGGTGCTGGGGTATGTCCTCCGTCGGATGGCTGCAACGGGTATGCGTACCGTCCTGACTGTTGCTTGCGTGACACCAGACTGTCCGTTTGCTGGTATCCCGCGTTTAGTACTTCGTCCCCTAGATGTTGCCACGCTCATTGAGCTGGGTAGATCGCTCGCCCCTCCGTCGACCAGCTACGTGGTTCTTGACTGTGTGGCGCGCGCAAGCGCAGGCAGCCCCATGGCGTTCAAGAGCATTTTGGGCGAGTTGCCTATGAGTGTCCTCGAAGGGGCGACACCGCTACCGGTGCCCATGCGCCCCGGCAAGAAGCTGGCTGCTCTCACTTCCGATTTCCTCGACGGACTCGGAGTTGAAACACGGCGCTCTTTGGATTTGTTGGTCTGCGGACCCTATATTCCGGAGTCTGTGTTCCGCCTGCTGGACGATGCGTCCTTGGAAGGGCTTGAGGAGCTTATTGCCAAGGATTTCGTGGAACGGCAGGGTGAATATCTCGTTGTCAAGGATTCCGCGGCCTATTCGACTGGGCTTTGGGCGCTGTCTTCGACAGCGCGACTGAAGCTACATGAGCAACTCGCGGATGTTTGCAAGGAAACGCGGCCAGGGCTCTACGCTTGGCACGCGAGTTTCCTGCAGGTGTCCGGGGAACATTCGGCTGAGCTGCTCGCCACGGCGGCGTTATCGGTCGAGCGAGGCGTTATCCGGGTGGGTATTGAATTTGCGGAGCGTGCTTTGGCATTGAGCGACGGCGCCGATGTCGCCCAGGACTTTGTTCCCCTGGTGAGGTCACTGATCCTGACTGCGGAGTATGACCTTGCCCGAAGATATTTGCGGTTTGCCCGTGGAACGGTCCATCCGGAGAAGCTTCCGTTGGAGTTCGTGGTGTTCATGGGCCTCCTCGACTTTGCACAGCATCAGATTGTTTCCGTGCCGTCGAGCATGGCCGCACTGGCGAAACGTCCAAAGACGGATGCTGGCGGTAGTGCGCGGGTGTTGTGCATCGTGACTCTCGGTCTGTTGGAAAGGTGGGAATTGCCGGAGGCGCGCGAGGTTCTGGGACAGGCTATTTCCTTGACCGGGGCGGGCGCTGAAAGCGTGGCTGGCGCGTCGGAAGTCCTGCGATTGCACGCACTTGCCTTCGAAGGACGGCCGCTTCCCGCGCCTCGTGACTTGGAGCCACTTCTGCACGTCATCGAAGTGGCCTTCGGGCGGGAAATTTCACGGATTCTTGTGGCGAGGGCTTTGACGCTGGGGGAACGTTATGCGGATGCGCGTGGCGTACTCAATCGGGTCTTCGACGAGGTAACCGGCGTGCCGAGGTTCTGGATCGACGGGGCCAGACAGGCGCAATGGTTCAACGAGTGTCGAGCAGGCAACTATCAACGCGCACGTGGTGTATTTGAAGTGATCGAAGCAAGTGGAGGGATGCGCCGATCGTTCAAGGTCAATCGTGGCTTGATGTCCGCAACGCTGGCCAGCTTGGACGGGGACGCCAAACGTGCCAATGAGATTGTGCGAGAGACCGCCCAGCTAGTCACTCCGGGGCAGAGCCCCGCCCAAGAGGCGCTCATTGCGGTAAGGCAGGCCCGTATCGCGATGATGACGCGCGACCACGAGGTCGCGTCGTTCTACTTCGCGCGGGCCTGGAAGGTTGGTGCGGACCTGATGAATCCTCAATTTCTAAGATTCCATGGGGACTACATCGATACGTTGCTAGCTTTGGGGCAGCGCGAACTGGCGACAGAACTTTTTCAGGAGCTTGAGGTTGCTGCTGGGAACACCCCGTCGAATTGGGCTGCCCTTACCCTGAGACGGTGTGAGGCAAAGCTTTTGGACGGAGAGGAATCCCTTCAAGCATTCGCTGAGCTGGTGGAGTCGTGGATTGATGGAAACTACGAGTATTTGCGAGCGAGAACATTATTTTCTTATGCCGACAAGTTACAGGAACTTGGCCACGGCAGGCGGAGCATGGAAGCCAGACGCGAAGCCTTGAGCATCTTCCATGAGATAGGGGTGAGCTCAAAGATAGAGCCCTGCCACGATGAACAACCGGCCTCAGCGGGATCGCCGCTCCTAGAGCTGCTCGACGGTAAGGAACTGCCCGTTGTCCGGCTACTCGCCAAGGGATACAAAAACCAGAGCATCGCACATGAATTATTCATTTCTGTACGCACAGTCGAGCTGCGATTGACCAACGTGTACCGCAAATGCGGAGTCAAGTCCCGTTTTGAGCTCATGAAACTCATCGCCGGCCAGCTCGACGAGGAATGACGGGTTGGGCGTTTCCGTGCTTGGTTTCTAGGGGCTGGAATAGCTGTTGATGTGTCCCTGTCCGCTATCGGCTATCTGTTCGAGATGAGTCAGCCCTTCCTGGACCGATGTAGGTGGGTTCACTAGAGGTCTAAGGGTTTAGGCCCGTGGGTTCCGGGTATTTGGCGAAATCGCTGGGGGCACTTCGGTTCAGGCTTCCACCCGGCTGAAACATGAGGTCCCGCGCGGTCGCCACTACTCCGAGTTCGGCGCGTTCGCCGGGCTCAATACTTGGTTGCCGCGATCGGAGGGGCCGAGGGGCTCTGCTATGTGGTCAAGGGGTTCGGCGCCGGGATGACGTGAGTTCCTGGGTGACTTGGCCGAGGGCATCCCACGGCAGGTCGAGTTTGTGCCAGATCCGGTGCAAAGTGAAAAGTCCGGGGTTCGTTGTCGTGCCGTTTTCGATCTTTCTTAGTGTACTCAAGGAGAGTTCCGTGCCACGAACCATTTCGTCTTGGGAAATTCCTCTTCCCAATCGGGCTGAGTGGATGTAGGCGCTGAGTTTTTCCCGAGGGATAGGGAGGCGCCACTGGCTAATTTCGGCTCGTCGCAAGCTCGTTCTCTTTCGATAGTTGTTACAATCGTAACGTTACTATCGTCGCCTTTATAAGCAGAAGGGAAATGGCGAATGCGTGGAGGAAGTAACATCCATAGGGATCTACAGGGACTTAGGCAGGGTTAAACGATGTACGACTCCGACATACGAGCGGCCCTACGGGGGCGACTCGAAACACGCTTGCATGGTCAGCCGCACCTGCTCGTCCCAGAAGTCGAAGTCCGATGGGGGACCCCGGTGAGAATCGATGAGATGCTCATCACCGATAAGGTCTCTGGATACGAGATCAAAAGCGACAAGGACAGTGTCGCCCGGCTCGAACGCCAGATCCGCGGATACAACCCCTTCGTGCAGCGGGCACACCTCGTCGTCGGAAACCGGCTACGGGCCCATGCGACATCCCTCCTGCCCTCATGGTGGGGGATCTGGTCTGCCACGCCGGGGGCAGCGGGAGTAAAGCTCAAAGAAGTTCGCAGGGCACGGCGCAACCCCGAGTTCAACCCGATCATGCTCACCACATACATGTCACGGTCGGACTTGACGGGGAAGCTCCGTGAGCTCGGTGAGGCCCGTCTCTCAACGCGGACGGTGGATGAAATGCGTTTCCTCTTGTTGGACCGGCTCGGCCCCACCAAGACCGCGCAAGCAGCCATCACGGTGATGAGGACGCGCGAAGACTGGGTAGCGAAGTCACGGAGGGCTTCGCAGGCCCTGTCTGTCGCCTAAGGTGTACCGGCCGGTGGTGCCGCTGGCGGTGCCGTGAGCTGATCCTCGACCAGGCGCAGGTGATGTTGCAGGGCAATGGTTCGCCATGCTTCAGGGCTGCCCTTCGGTTTTCCGACGGAATGGACCACATCGTCGATCGTGGAGTCGCCGAGGCTGAACGCGCGGCCCGCGAACATGTGCAAGGCGACGAGGTTGTCGCAGCACATCTTGAAGCCGGCCCCCATACCGCCTGTTGGTGCGACTTGGCGTTCGATATGCAGCTCGTCGCCGGCTGAATAGCGCAAGTGTCCATAGGTAGGACGCCCGCGGCCCGGCTGCTGGGGTGGAAACAGGGCGTAGTCGCCGAAACTGACGTCTTGGTTTTGTGCATTCAGGCGGAGCCACAGCCACCACTCCCGGCGGGTGAAGTCCCACTGCCCTGCTTGTGTGCAAGTGGTGGTGTCGGGGGTACCTGCCACGATGACGGGAGTAGCGGCCGGGACTGCACCGAGGATGGCCTGCGCATGGTGCTCCAGGGAGTCCAAGGCATGCTGTTCGGTTGAGTCACCCCAGTCGATCAGTAGTTCGACTGCGGTGGCTGGTAGGTCCAGGGTGTTGGCGCAGTTCTTGACGAACTTGGCGAGTGCTGGAATGTCGGGGCAGGGCGCCGTAACGCGGACGAGTGCCTTTCCTGCTGTTTTTGCGAGTGGCTTTGCGCTGTTGAGCACTGCGTTGTCGTCCGTGGTGCTCAGTACCGGGGCCAGATGGTGTGTGGGTACGCCGGGCAGGCTGATGAGGGCGTTGAGGGCAACCCACCAGTTTGTGCGTTCTGGACGGGTTGAGGCCACGCGGCTGAGGTCCACAAATGAGGGCTTCCACCATTGGCGGCGGAGGTTATCGATGAAAGATGCTGCATCTGCGCCGATGGATTTGTTCGTGCCTGTCGGGTCCCAGAGCGCGTTTTGGATTTCGAATACCGGCTCGACTGGGCAGCTGATTTGCTGGGTGGAGAGCGCAGCTAATTCGGCCCTTTTTGCTTTGAGGATGGGGACGTAACGCATTGTCATACTTCCGTTCTGCGGTTCTGCGGTTCTGCCGTTCTTGGCTGGACTGCTCGCTGGGTCTGGATCGCTGGTGGACGGTGTTTGGCTAACTACCGGGACTTGAAGTGGCCTCTGGATTATCTTTCTTGATGCCTCCTGTTTAACGGTTTGTGATAGCACCCTACATACGACAGACAAATGGATGACAGGGCATCTCATTTCATTTTCCGTTGAGTAAATTTCCGCAGGTAAGCTTTCAGGATTTCCACGCGATGCGCTGAACGTCTCCGGAACGTTGCCAACTCAGGGTAGTCCGCAGTAATTGCTAGCCTCGCCGTGCGAGTTGCATTGCCATATGAAACGAAAGATCGACTCGAAAAGAGCACAAATGTATGCGGAGCCCCTGCGGGTTTTGCGGCCGCAAGGAAAGACGAAGCAATGAAGAATATGCGAGCCCACAGTGAATATCTGGTAGTGCCCACTAGCGTTGTGGACGTTGCCGAACTCCTGTGAGTGGCTTCCGGACATAAGGCTGCCACTGTGTGATGAGCATCAACGGCAAAGCGCCATAAGCAGGTGGCGGACGGTCTGAAGGCGACTAGCGACAACGCCAAAGGGATCGATGAGGCCGTCCGCTGGGGGAACGCTCTGCGGGCAGGTGCCCACGAACTCGACACAGCAATTGCTCGGGCTGATCCCGTTATGTGTGAGACGCGGCCTGAGGCCACTATGTGATCAAGACTGGGCGTATCCAGCTCCCCATTGATCAAGTTGGGTCACGATCGGACCCAGGGTGCGCCCGAGCTCAGTCAGCGAATATTCAACGCGTGGGGGCACTTCAGCGAACACCTCACGGTGGATGATCCCGTCGGCTTCCAGATCGCGTAGCTGACGGGTCAGTGTCCGAGTACTCACTGGGCTCAGCCGGCGCTGCAACTGACCGAAACGAAGCGTCGATTCCAAGAGATGCTTCACAATGGTCATTTTCCATGTTCCACCGAGAACCGCGATGGCGACCTCGACCGGGCATATCTCCATGGCAGTTCGAACAGGATCGCGCATCCGAGCAACCTCCAATACTTTCCAAACTGCCACTATAAGCCAAAAATCACCCTACTTACGAAGTCGACACAAGATTGCAATCATGAACCTATGACAACTTCGCGAAAAATTCTCTGGGTCAGTGCTTTCCCCGAACCCCACTCGCTGAACGGTTCCCTCCGATCCGCGGGCATCGACAAGCTAGTTGGTATGGACCACCAGGTGGTGACCTCGCCCCTTTACGAAATGGGCTGGAATCCCGTTGTGACCGGCGACGGCATCGTTCCCCCTGGGACTCGATTCAACGCAACCACCGACTCCCGTCAGGCCTACCTCGAAGGCCGGCTGCCCCACGACGTATCGGCGGAGCAGGAGAAAATCCGGGCCGCAGATGCGATCGTCGTTCAATTCCCTCTGTGGTGGTACGGACTGCCCGCGATACTCAAGGGCTGGATCGATCGCGTGTTCATCAGCGGCTTCGCCTTCGGCAAGAACCCCGACACCGGGAAACGGCTTAGGTTCGAACAGGGACCTTTCCGCGGCAAACGCGTGCTCGTCGTCATGACCCTCGGCGACAGGGAACGCGCCATCGGTCCGCGAGGGAAGAGCGGCGAACTCCACGAGCTGCTCTTCGGGCTCCTCCACGGGACCTTCGCCTATACGGGAATGGATGTCATTGATCCGGTAGCTTTCCCCAGTGCTGACTTCACCGACTCCCAAAGCTACTACCTCGCGGAAAAAAGACTCGGGCGCCGTCTGAGCCATCTCTTTGATGCTGAGCCAATTCCGTATCGGCCTCAGTTTCAAGGCGACTACACGGCGGAATGGGACCTCGAGCCTGATGTCCGGCCAAATGAAACGGGCCTGTCAGTCCACGTCATGACCACCGAAGAACTAGGCCGCTGACCAGGAACGCCACCAAGAGGTGATCTACTGCGCCGGATGCGTTCTCGGGCGTCACGCATCGCTCCATCCGAATCTCGAACGGCCGCCTACGAGGGGGCGTCGAGCACCAGAGACTACATCTCCGGGCATTTCATAAGGCGATTCTTCACCGGGCGGGATCATTCTCGAAGCGGTCTATCTGGCACTGGTCGAGTAAATGGGCGAGGAAGCTGTACGCGGCAAGGCGCTCCATTGCTTGCTGCTCAGTGAGCTCGTCTCTAGTGTGGGTAGTAACGTTTCGGACAGTCAGATTCAGGCCAGTAGCCAGGGCGTTTAAAGCTTTGGCGAGAGGTTCAAGACCGCCGCGCATGCTCTTGGCGGTTTTGTCGTCGACGGGACCGGGCCAAGTAAGCTTGGGACGGCCATCGGCTGCCTCACCCGCTGACAGGGTCTGTTGCCAGAACACGGTGTCATCCACGTCGTTGCGGTCAAGCTTCTGCTTCCAATGGACCGTCAGCCCTTCAGCTGCTTCGCGGACGGCGACGCGGAACTGGTGCGCCGTCCAGTGCGCAGCTGCACCCGACCAGATCACAGGGTGCAGCTGCGCGGGGGAAAAGCTTGGCAGGCTAGAGTCCGCGATGCTCTGCGCGTCGATGAGCATGGCTTCCAACCGGCCTTTGACGTTTGCAGCTGTCATTCGAATGTCGCGCGGTGCAAGCGGAGCCTTGGGTGATGACATGAACGACCAGTTGGAAATCGGGTCGATAACACCCAGCCCTGCGACGGAAATGTACGCCCCAGTAACGGCGACGCCGCGTGCTGCCAGCCCGGCGGCCTCTGCCACATCGAGTTCGAGGCGGCGCACCAGCGCAGAGTCAACTCCGTCCTTAACCCAGACGGTTGGAAGAAGCCCGCGGGAAGACAGATGATCAGATTCTTGTTGCGTTTCCATCCATGCATTGAAAACCGCCTCGAAGCGTTGAACAGCATCGAGTAGGCGCCGCAGATAGTCCTCACCATAGTCGCTCAAATCATTCCCCCACATTCAGATCCCACGTCACTGTCTCAGGCTTCAGCTTATTCCGGATCCCGTTACCCAACAGCGCTGCCCGTATGCCGGTCCTCCACCGGACATCGACCGGGCTGACCAGCACACATGAGAAGCGGCGGCCATCATCATCCCTTTTACCCTGTCCGGTGATTCGTCCGATGAACGGGCCACTTGCGGACTTGAGCCCGGAGGATTTCTGCCGTGGAAGCTGGAATCAGCTTCCGTAGAGATGGCACACAAGGGCGTGGACTCTCTTGTTGAGATACCGGGCTAGCGTCGGAATTTTGCTTATTCACAAGGCGCGCCCCTTCATGGAGGTCTATCAGGAGCGGAGCGGCCCTTGCGGGCCTCCGGCCAGCCGTTCGTACGCCTCGGTCCAGTGCTCATCGGGAAGGAGCTGCCACTGGGTGTTTAGGTTGCTTTGCGGGACTGTACGTGTGAGGTCTTCGAACTCTGTGAGGGGACCGCATGTGTGAGATAGGGCGGCGAGGAGTTGGTGGCGTGTGGTCGTGTAGCTCAACGGTTCGTAGGCCCATCCGTCCCGTCGCAGCACGTCGGTGACGTCGGAGATCGGGTGGGTTGTGTCGTGCGCCGGCCACCGGGGCACGAGTTCTGATCTCCATGTAACTGACCACCAGAAGATGTTGCCGAGGTGGGCCTCCGCGGGCAATGGTGCTCGAGTTGCCCGTTTGGAGTGTCCCTTTCATGGGGGTGGGGACCAGACCAGGGGTTCTCCCGGGGCCATCCCGTATTCGTGTTGGAGGAATCCCAACGCTTTGGTGAAGTCGCTCTCGTGTTCGGTGCGTGCGGTGGGCCGCTGTGTCTTGAATATGGCGTATTGGCTGGATGTGGGGTCCATTCCGAGTGGTGGTGGTGCCAAGGAGATGTCGCCGCCGGTGAAGGCTTCCCAGAAGTGTCGGATCAGGTCGGGGCCTGGATTGGTTCTGGTGGCCTGGTGCAAGGCCCTTTGGAGGTCGGCCGGGTCGTGGGCGACGACGCGGCGGATCCTGTAGTTGATGGGTGGTGGAGAGTCGAGGAGTCGGTTGAATTGGTGTTCGAGGCAGGCTATCTGTTCGGCCCATTTAGTTGCTGCGAGGTGTTGTACGTGTGTTCGGGCTTGGTGTTGGAGTTGGCGGGGTAGGCCGAGTTCGAGGGCGAGGTGGCTCCAACGGGATGCTCTTCCGAGGTGGAGGAGGAGCATTGACTGGGTTGCGCGTTCCCCGGGGTCGTCAGTGGGGGTTTTGGTGTTGAATCCGGGCCAGAGGACTTGGGGGATCCATTCGGCGGGGGGCGATATGGGTTTTGTCTGGTGCTCGGGGAGGAGTAATTGTTCAGCGTTTTGCGTCGGATGGGACGAGTTGGTTGACCAGTCGGCGGGGTGCGCCGGCCAGCTTCTGCCGGTTCGGAATGCGAGTTGCTTGTTCGCGGAAAGGTGGCCGTGCTGTCTTAGGCCGACTGCAGTCAGGATGGGGCCGAGCGCGGATGCTTGTGCGGTTCTGGGTGGGCCTAGGAGGCCGGTCTTTGATGGATCGTCTAGGAGCCGTTTGAGGTTGGGGCCCGTTCCGGGGGTGGAAGAGAGTTCGGTGTAAGCGTTCCAGGCTTCAAGGAGGGTGGCTACTTGTCCGCCGAGTCCGGGGGGTTGTGTGGCGGTGTAGCTGATGAGCTTTTTGAAGGCGTGGGCTTTCTGGTGGGCGGTGACGAACTCCCAGGGACCGAAGGGGTGGAGGGCATCCGGGGTCGCGGCTTGGTCTCGGAGTGCTTGGTGGAGGGTTTGTTGGGCTTCGATGAGTTCGGGTGGGGCCGGCCGTGTGGAGGCTTCGCGGAGGTCTTGATTGCACCATTCTCGAACGGAGCTGCGCCCTGTAGTGGACGGTGTTGTGGGGGTGCGTTCGGTGCAGCGGTGGGGGAGCGCGGTGCGGCTGAGCCAACTGGACGGGGTCCATTGGCTGGAATCGCAGGCGGGGCAGGAGATGTTGAGCAGGATTTGGTGTGTGGGGCAGGTGAGGGCCCATTCGGTTTGCCAGTCTGTACTCCAAGCGCCTGTTTCAGCGAGGCAACGAGGACAGTATTGTGAAGGTGCGTCGGATATGTAGGGTTTGGCGACGGACCGGTTGTCCTGGAACTGGTAGCCGGTGGGTATCCTTCCCAAAGCTGCCGTAATCTTGGCTAAGTGTTCCGGCACGTGCGCCAGGAGACGGGCGGAAGTCTGCTCGTTGGGGATACCGAGGGCAGTAAGGAATTGGCGTGGCGTGAGCCCATACCGGTGACTGGCGCGGGCGGCCCAACTGTGGATGGGTTCCTTGGGCATCGGCGGGACGTGGATGGGCCAACGGGTGCGGTGCTCAACAGGTATGAGTTCGTCGAGGCGCCGCCTACGTGGGAGTGCTGATTCATCTCCTTGAGGAAGCGGTTTCGGCAGCATTGTCGATGACCACCTTCTTGACTATGTCGTAGGTGATCGTTTCGGTGCCGGTTGTGATGGCTGCCGCGCAGGCCCTGTCCATCAGGTTCGTTACGGAGGCGATGTGGCCTTGGGTGCGTTCGAAGAGGTAGTCCCCGAGGCCGGTCAGGGTTCCCTCGGTATTGTTGGCTAGCTTCAAGTGGGATTCGAAAGATGAGAGTAGGCGTTGCCATGCCCGATTCCCGGATTCCGTGGAAAGAGTGAACGGGGCTACCGGGCAGGAAGTGGTTCGGCGGGAAGTCTGCGACAGTGACGGGTCCCCGCCGAGTCCTTCGTCGAAGAATTTCTTGCGGGAGAGGCCGACTCCCACGTGGATGAACGTGGCAGCAGATTCATTGGCCAACCATTTGAGGTGGTTGCTGACTTCCACGCCGGTGCGGTGGTTGAAGTTGATGAAGTGCAGGTCGTCCAGGACGATAAGGCGCGTTTCAGTGCTGTGGATGCAGTCCATTGCCAGGGTGCCGAGTTCTGCCTTTGATGTTCGGGTGGCGGCCGGGTGGTCATAGAAGCGAAGGATTTTCTGGTTCAGCTGTTTCAGGGTCATCCCAGCGGAGAGCGGGATGAACGCTACGGGTAGCCGGGGGTTTCCATCGGCGGTTGTGTGTCCGTACCGTCGGCGTTGTTGTTGGTCGAAGTGGCGGGCGTAGCTGCTGGCGATGGTGGTTTTCCCCAAGCCGGGGAGGGCATCGAGTGCGACGGCTCCGCGGACGCTACTGCCGTCCCGGTGGGATGAGGCCATAACTTGATCGATGAGGTCGTGGGCGTTCTTCAGCTGCGGGGTTTTGACTGTGGCGGGGTTCGAGTTCCAGACGTTTCTGGCCTGGTTGTAGTCTTCTAGCGTTTCGGGGTCGAGTCCGCGCATTTCGTCCATGGTCAGGGTCCGGAAGTCCGGCCGGATCCCGGTGTTAACGAAGTCGATCCACCCGGCCTTGGTGCCCAGGTTGAAGTGCTTTGTTCCGTGTTGCCTGAGCCAGTCGGCGTAGGGGTTGCTCATTCGTCGAAGACCTCGAATCCTTCGTTTTCGGGCCCGGTGTCGTTTTCGAAGACGTCCAGGTCGTCGCGGGTGCCGGTGGCGTTCTTGGTTTTGGCGCGGGTGAGCATGTCGATGATTCCTGGGGTGGATGCAAGATCACGTGGATCGGTGTCCCCGTCGCTGCTCTCGTCTGGGTGCGCTCGTGTTGCGCTGACCCTTTTGGCGATGTTTCTGGCGCGTCGGTCGGTGACCTTGTTCTCGTGCCAGTCCTCCAACAGCGCAATAACGGCGGATTGCGGGTCGTGGAACCTGTTTTCGCTGATGCTGAGGCGCCTCGTGTAGTCGGCTGCTTCGGCGCTGAAGGGGGTATCCAGGAAGTGTGCGTGTTCCCATTCGAGCTTATGCCACGTCCCGTCTGCGGGGTCCTTAAAGTGGACCCACCTGACGTCGTCCCTGTCGACGTAGATTGGCCATTTTCCGGGAAACTTTCCGGTGTACGCAGATTTTTGGCCACGGTACGGCGAAATGCCTGCCCCGTCGTACCGTCTACCGTTGACTTCGACCCCATAGTGATGAATCTGTCGCCACTCCACTGCAAGGAATTCCATGACCACGTCGTCGTTCGCGGGAAGGCGAAGGACACCTGATTGGCTAATGCCGCGTTCGAACATCTGGTTTGGGGTGAGCATGATGTCGGGCATGTGGGGGTCCCGCAAACTATCGTGGGGGGTTTCGTGGTAAATGCCCACCCATTCGCGGATTATCTGCTCGAGCTCGGAAACGAAGAAGAAGGCCGACTTCTCCACGTCCTTGCCCCGCGAGAAGACATCCGGTCCCTTGTAGGCGGGCAGGTGTTCGAGGAGCGATTGCCGGAGGGTGCGGAAAAACCTCTCGATCATGGCCTTGTCCGTGGGTTGGATCGGGCGAGCAGGTTGCACATTGATTCCCAGCCGGTCGCAGACAGCGAGCACGTGACGTGAGAGGTATGCCTTGCCATGGTCCACGATGATGCTGTCCGGAAGGAGCTCGTGACTGGCCTTGCTCCCTTCCTCCGCGCTAACCTGCTCCGGTATCCCGATATAGGGCCCTGTGGGCGCATTTTTGGCTGGACCCCACTTCTGCGGTGTGACGGTCTGGTGAAGAACGGAGGCGACGTCGACCGATTGGGCGGCGACGGGCCGCAGCGTGACCCCAGTTACCGCCCTGGAATGAACATCCATTGCCACGGTGAGTTCCACGTTGACCCAGCGGCAGGAAACGGGTTCCATCGCAAAGACGTCCAGGCTGTTGGTGTCCATGACGATGAACTGCCCGGGCCGGTCAGCTTGCAGCCGCCCGTAGGGACCGTCCGGGCGGCCGGCGACTGACCGGCGCTGTTTCGCGGCACCAAACGTGTACCGGCCCTTGTCGAGCTGCTTCACCCGGATATACGCGACGGACCTGGACGGCGGCTTCTGGTCGGGAAAGCTTGCAGCGAAGGCACGATTCGTTTTTGAGATGACTGTTCCGATGGTGGGGTTCGATGCATCCCGGTACGAGGCCAGGACCTCTTGGCAGATCGCTTCCCATCCCGGGTCCAACAGGTCCCGGGATTCCCGTGCGAGCCTCGTGTCGACTAGCCCGGCCAGGCCTCGGTCCTTGTACTGCTTCTTCAGTCGATAGATGGTGCTGACGCCGACACCCAGGGTTTGTGCCGCGATCTCGTGGCGTTCTTTGGTCCGCTTGTCGCCGATTCCTGCCTTGAACAGGCCGTCGAGGACTTCGGCCCGCTTGGCTATGGTTTCGAGCTGCGACTTGGAGAGAGAGTCCAACAAGGCACGGTCTGTGGTCTTGAATCCGTCTCGTTCGGACGCCTTATCGCGGGGGAGTGGATCGATGTTGCTTGCTCGCCCCACGAGGGAATTGATGGTGGTCCGGCGCATCGTCGCACCAGATGACAGCAGGACGGTGTCTGCCTGGAATTCGGTGACTTTCCACCGCTGGCCATCCAACCAAACGAAGTTCCCTACGTTCAGGTCCAATACCTCATCCATGGGACGTCCCTGCTTCCAGAAGGACTGTCCGGCTAGACAGGGGAACGTTCATATCGACGTGCCACCTGCCGGACCAGAGCATGGCCATCACTGCCATCCGCAGCATCTTCGGATCCGCCAGTTCGGTAGCTGCCTGTTCGAGCTGGTCCAACGTCATTCCAGGCAGCCCGAGAGGTTCCAATTCGTCCAATAGCGCCGGGTACAGGAAGCGGGCCCGCCGTCCGACGGCGATGAAGCGCAGGTTGCGCATGAAGGCCGGTTCCCCGCCGGACCAGACCTCGTAGGTCCACCCTTTCGCGTGGCATAAGCGCCCGGTCCATGCGAACTGCTCCTGCACCTTCTGGTTGGCAAGCTTGTCCGCGGGCTTCACGTCAACAAGGGTGAAATTGCCGTCGCGGTGGCTGAAGAGCATGTCGGGGATGTGCCGGCGCAGGTGGGCGCCGTCTTTTCCCTGCAATTGGAGTGGTTGCGTTGCGACGGCTGTGATGTTCGGGTCGAAATCAGCCGCCCAAAGGCGGTCGCGTTCAAGGAGGCTTTCGTAAACGACTGTTCTTTGTGTCTTGGCCAGCCAGAACAAGCCGGGGAAATTTCGTTGGCCCTTATGCGAGGGCGGTAGACGGATGGGATCGCCGCTGATCACTTCATGAGCATCGACCAGCGCGAGTTTCGTCACTTCGAGATCTTCGGAGCCTGTGCGGCGGAACCGGACCTCGGTAGCGAGTTCCTCCATTTATGAAGTATGTTGTTAAATGGCCGTTTCGGGAACCGGTAGTCCATGTACCGGGTACCTCCTTTCCATGGCGGGTACCGGCCGCCGATCGAGGTCGGCGGCCGATATCCATTCAGCTCGGCCCTGTAGTCTTGTCCCAGGGCATCGTGGTTAGTTCCAGTGGCCCTCGGTTTGGCGTCTTCTCATGTTTTGCTCACGCCGCATATCAACCGTTCCGAGTTTTATGTGGCGTGAGTTGTTAGCCAGCCGGTTCACGATCGAGTCTGCCGCGACTCGGTCGTGAATCATTTGGATCCAGTACTCCGGTCCGGTCTGGGCCAGGACCATCGTCGGCGCACGTCGGTCCCGATCGGCCAGGACCCCGAACAGGTCGTTGGTAGCTCTGGCATCGACTCCGACCGTTAAAAAGTCATCAAGGATGAGTAACTCGACTTCCTTGAGCTGGTTGAGCAGGTTCCGGTGGGCGATGTGGTCGTCGTGAACGCTGACCAGCGCCAGGGCCAGATCGTCCATGCGCCAGTAGCGGACACTGTGTTCGTTATGGCATGCCGCGACCCCGATCGCGCAGGCCAGGTGCGTCTTGCCTGAACCGGACATGCCGGTGATGACGACGTTGAGCTGCTCGCGGCTCCAATCGTTGGCGGCGTAACGGCTCATTTGTACCGGGTTCAGGTCCCCGCGGCCTTCCCGGTAGTCCAGTTCCTCGACAGTGGCGTCCGCGAACGGCATCCGGGCTTGGGTGATCAGTCTTTCGATTTTGTTGGAGCGCCGCTGCTCGAGGGCGTCATCGACGGCTTGGCGGAACAGTCTCTCCGGGGGCACCTGCTCGTTCGCTTCCTCGACCAGGAGCAGCTCGAGGGCCTCGGCGACGCGTGTGATGCGTAGGGTTTTGAACTTGTCGTGGTCCTCGCTGGTGAAGATGGGCATCAGAATCCCTCCTGGTAGTAATCGGAGCCGCGCACGAACACCTGCCCGGTGGTTTCCCGGTTTCCGAGGTGCTCGGGCTTGAGGGTATTGGCCGCGGCCCGGGGCACCGACGGAGCGTGCTGGTCGCTGGTGATGGTGGCCAGCACCCGCTTGAGGGTCGTATAGGTGGGGACCGCGGAGGTGTTGAGCACCTGCTGGCAGGCCGCCTCCAGGCGCGCCTTGCCCTTCTTGCCCAGCGCATCCAGAATATTCTGGCAGTCGA
Organism: Arthrobacter sp. AOP36-F1-5; assembly: GCF_058137995.1. Classification (NCBI taxonomy): domain Bacteria; kingdom Bacillati; phylum Actinomycetota; class Actinomycetes; order Micrococcales; family Micrococcaceae; genus Arthrobacter; species Arthrobacter sp. AOP36-F1-5. The sequence continues at coordinate 2,971,014 of NZ_CM176892.1, read as the reverse complement.
GGTAGCCCTGGGCCTCGATCACGTGCCGGTCCAGGACCTGGGTGATCACCCCGACGGTGGCGGGCCCAAAGCCTTTGGCACGGTCCAGGAACCAGGTGCGCGACCAGAGGTTGGCGACGTTCTGGTGCGCCGGCGGAACGTGCTCGGTGCTTGTCGAGTACTGGCCCTTGCGCCCGTGCTTGCGCGCGTGCTCACAGACGACCTCTTCCCCGGCGAAGAGCGTCACCGTGGTGCCGGTCAACCGGGCCTTGAGCATCTGCCCGGCCAGCCGGTAGGGCACCGAGTAGTGCTGGTAATCAGTGGTGACGTGGTAGTTCCGCTGGACCTTGAGCTGCTTCCAGGTCACCTGCGTGAACCGGTGGTCGGGCAGCTCTGCCAGGAGGGCTGCCTCCTCAGCGGTGAAGATTTCGCGCTTGGTGATCCCGTGCGGATTCTTCAGGTCGTTGACCTCCTCGACCTGCACCTGGATAGCCGCATTCAGCTCCTGGATCGTGGACCACACCTCGGCACTGAGCTTGCCGATGATGCGGTGGTTGGCGGTGCGCACCGCCCGCTCGATGGCGCCCTTGTCCTTCGGTGATTTCACCCGGGCTGGCACGATCGCGGTGCCGTAATGGGTGGCGAACTGGGAATACCGGTCGGTGAGCACCCGTTGGGTATCCCGGCGCTCGGGCCGGTATGTCGCGGTCTTGGCGTTATCGGGAATCAGGATCTGTGGGACGCCACCAAAATATTCAAGAGCCCGAACGTGCAGGTCGATCCACGCTTCGAGGTTCATCGACAGCGAGGCCCGGGCGAAGACCATCCCCGAATAGGGCAGCACTGCGGCGAACAGGTAGGCCTTGGCTACCCGGCCGGTGAAAATGTCGGTAACCGGCAGCGTTTGCCCGGCCCAGTCGACCTGCATCGAGCGACCCGGTTCGTGGTGGATCGTCGCGCTCAGGTCGTTGGTGGCCACGTGCCGGGCGAAAAGGGCACAGAACTTCGAATACCCGTATTTGCGGTGGTCTCCGGCGGTGGTGACGTAGGCCTGCCAGGCCTGCTGCAGGGTGAAGTTCCGGTCTCGCTTCATCCGCTGGAGCACCGGCTCGAAATCCGGAAGCTCATAGCCTTCGGACCGGGCGGATCGGCCGTCCGGGAACCAGTCGTCCAGGTCGTGGTCGGCGAGCTCCTGGACCTGTGCCGTGGTGGTGATGCCCCGGGTGGCCAGGGCCTTGTTGGCCAGGGAAATCCCGCGGCGCGAGCAGTTCAAGCTCGCGGTGATCTCGTGATAGCTGCGGCCCTGCACCAGCAGCCGCATGATGGCTCGGTAATCCGCCATCGGTCCTCCTTGAGGGTCAAGGCGCAACACCGTGTGTGTTGCTGCCATGACCAGAAGAACACATCCCCTGGAAGCGGTATCCGGTCGATGGAGAGGCGGTACCCGAAACGTGGACTACCGGTTCCAGAAGCCGCTATTTAACACTATGTCACATCTTTCTTGTTTAGTCCGGATTAATTCTCAAAAAATTCTCATGACAATAGGAAATTCTCATTTTGAGCAGGATCCTACAAGCACTCCCGGTTCCGGGTCTTCGCCCCGGGAATAACCCATCCCCAAATAGAGTTGAGTCAGGTAGACTCAAGTTTGAAACGAGGATGGACCTCCCAGGAAAGGATCCACATGGACGCCAAATTCACCACCAAGAGCCAGGAAGCCCTCTCGGCTGCCGGCATGAACGCCTCCACCGCGGGCAACGCGCAGGTCGAACCGGCGCATCTGCTCAAGGCGCTGATGGACGACCGCGGATCGTTGGCCGTCGAATTGCTGAAGAAGGCCGCGGTCGACCCGGACCAGGTCTCCGTCGCCGCCAGCGGGGCGATTCGTGACCTGCCGGCTTCCTCGGGCAGCACCGTCGCCCAGGCCCAGTACTCACGGTCGTTCCTGCAGGTCATCAACGCCGCAACGAAGGCCGCCTCCGATTTGGGCTTCGGCCGGGTATCGGCGGAGCACCTGCTGCTGGGGTTGGCGGCCGACGCCGGGAGGACGGGGGAGATCCTGCGATCCGCAGGGGCCTCCGAACAGGCACTGAAGGCCGCGGTCGAGGGGCTGCGCGGGGATCATCCGCGCGATACCGAAGACCCCGAAAGCACCTTCGAGGCCCTGGAGAAGTTCGGTACCGACCTGACGGCCATCGCCCGTTCGGGCAAACTCGACCCGGTGATCGGACGTGATGCCGAGATCCGCCGGCTCGTCCAGGTGCTCTCCCGCCGGACGAAGAACAACCCGGTGCTCATCGGTGATCCGGGCGTCGGCAAAACCGCAGTGGTCGAAGGGCTGGCCCAGCGGATGATCGCCGGCGACGTCCCCGAATCATTGCGCGGCAAGACGCTGATTGCCCTGGACCTCGGATCGATGGTTGCGGGCGCCAAATACCGGGGCGAATTCGAGGAACGCCTCAAGGCGGTCCTGGAGGAGATCCGGGATTCGGACGGACAGATCGTCACGTTCATCGACGAAATCCACACCGTGGTCGGTGCCGGGGCCTCCGAGGGCGCCATGGATGCCGGCAACATGCTCAAGCCGATGCTGGCCCGCGGCGAACTGCGGCTGATCGGGGCCACCACCCTGGACGAATACCGGCAGAACATCGAGAAGGACCCTGCCCTGGAACGCCGTTTTGCGCAGGTCTATGTCGGCGAACCCAGCGTTGACGACACGATCGGCATCCTGCGCGGTCTCAAGGAACGCTACGAGGCACACCATAAGGTAGAGATCGCCGACTCGGCGGTGGTGGCCGCGGCCACCCTGTCCAACCGTTACATCTCCGGTCGCCAGCTGCCGGACAAGGCCATCGATCTGGTTGACGAGGCCGCCTCCCGGCTCCGCATGGAAATCGATTCGGCTCCCGAGGAGATCGACGAGCTGCGCCGCGTGGTGGACCGGATGACGATGGAGGAGTTGGCCCTCAAGGGCGAAAACGACCCCGCCTCGCGGGAACGCCTCGAGGCACTGCGTGCGGATATGGCCGACCGGCGCGAACGGCTCGATGCCCTGAACGCCCGGTGGGACGCCGAAAAGGCAGGCCTGAACCGTGTCGGCGATCTGAAGGTCCAGCTCGACGAGCTGCGCTCACGGGCCGAGCGGATGCAACGGGAGGGGGACCTGGAGAAGGCATCGCGCCTGCTCTACGGTGAGATCCCCGAATTGCAGCGGCAGCTCGACGCCGCCCAGGCCGAAGAGGCCGAAGGCGCCCACGAGGAGACGATGGTCTCCGATGAAGTCACCGCCGATGACATCGCCGAAGTGATCTCGGCCTGGACCGGGATCCCCGCCGGACGCATGCTCCAAGGCGAAAGCCAGAAATTGCTGGACATGGAGTCCCTGCTCGGGCAGCGGCTGATCGGCCAGTCCAATGCCGTCACCGCGGTCTCCGACGCCGTGCGACGCTCCCGGGCAGGGATCGCCGACCCCGACCGGCCCACGGGCTCGTTCCTGTTCCTCGGACCCACCGGCGTGGGCAAGACGGAACTGGCCAAGGCGCTCGCGGACTTCTTGTTCGACGACGAACACGCCATGGTACGCATCGACATGTCCGAGTACTCCGAGAAGCATGCGGTATCCCGGCTCGTCGGCGCCCCTCCGGGGTATGTCGGTTATGAGGAAGGCGGACAACTCACCGAAGCGGTTCGCCGTCGGCCGTATTCGGTGATCCTGCTGGACGAGGTGGAGAAGGCCCATCCCGAGGTCTTCGACATCCTCCTGCAGGTCCTCGACGACGGGCGCCTGACCGATGGGCAGGGCCGTACGGTGGACTTCCGCAACACCATCCTGGTGCTCACGTCCAACCTGGGTTCACAATTCCTGGTCGATCCCGCGCTGGACGCCACAGCCAAGAAGGAAGCGGTCATGAACATCGTGAACACCTCGTTCAAACCCGAGTTCCTGAACCGCCTGGATGACGTCATCCTCTTTGATCCGCTCTCCCTGGACCAGCTGGGCCGGATCGTGGAGATCCAGGTGGCCACCCTGGCCCGTCGACTCTCCGAACGGCGGCTGAGCCTGCAGGTCAGCGACGAAGCCCGGGAATGGCTGGCCAGGACCGGATACGACCCCGCGTACGGGGCGCGACCCCTGCGTCGGCTGGTCCAGCGCGAAATCGGGGATCGTCTGGCCAAGGCGGTGCTCTCCGGGGCAATCGTCGACGGGGACACCGTGGACGTCCAGCTCGATGCCGAGGCGGAGGCACTGACGGTCAACCGGTCCACTGCCGCGCCGACAGGCACCGCCAGCTAGGTGGAGGTCGTTTCGGAGGCCGGGAGGAGCGAGACCGTCGTCGTTCCCTCCTCCAGCGCGAGGAAGCAGGCGACACTGCGATCCCCGGCCTCCCAGGTTCCCGAGGAGGGGCGGCTGAAGGCATAGTTCCAGTTGCCTTCCAGCGCAGCCTCGGGATCGAGCTCGATCGCCCGGCAGGCCTCTTCCGCCTTCGTGGTCACCCGTGGATCCCCGGGAAAGGGGACGTCTTCGAGGGTCTCGAGGCCAATGAGCTGGGCCGCATGCGGCGTCGAGCAGGTGACGATCGTCGCCGGCTCGAGCGGGGAACTGAACTCCGCCAGGCAGTCGCCGACCTCGAATTGCGAGGCAGGGGCCTTCTCCGCGATGATCCCGTCGATCCCCGGGGAGCTGTTGCGCGCCACGCTGTCCGTGGGTTCGGGGTCCGGTTGCCTGGACTGGACCAACCGGGTGACGCCGAAGACCAGGATCAGGATGATGCCGATGGAACCGATCACCAACCAGACGGGGGCGATCCCGAACCGGTGGGAGACTTGGGTCCGTGCCGACCGCGCTGGTTGGTAACCCGGCGGTTGCTGATCGGGGGGCTGCTCCACGGACGCTCCCTTCAGGACGAGTGCGGCGATGAGAGTATTACCACCTACTCTAACGGGCGCCCGGGAGTCGTCGGGACGGCACCCGACTGGGAAACATGTTAACCTTGGAATACGAAAGAAACAGCCACATTCTCCGGGGCCTTCCTCCTCACGTGAGGGACCACCTCCGGATCTAGCGATAAAGGGGGTCACGCCATGGGGCGCGGCCGTCAGAAGGCAAAAGCGACACGACAGGCCAGGGATATCAAGTACTATTCCCCGGCCACTGATTTGTCTGCCCTGCAACGCGAGCTCGGACAAGGCCGCGGTCATGGGACAGGCTCCTCTGCGCATGCCGACGATTCCTACGACGCGGACTACGCGGAGTATGCGGACAGGTATTCCAGCGATGACGACGAGGGCGAATCCCGTCGGATCGGCTGACCACGGCATCCCCTGGATGCGGTGGCAATGAGTTCCACCCGATACGGTGCACCGACGCCGGACGACACAACCGTGTCGCCTGTGTACTTCTTCATGCCCGGAAGCCAGGATGATGCCCATGGACCTGCCGATCGCCAACGCGCACCGGGCGGCGATCCGTTCCATCGAGCGGGTCGTCGCCGAGTCGGCACCACCCCAGGCCCCTGACGTCGCCCGGCGTGGCATCACCACGATGCTTGAGGGTGGATCCGTCCTGGCCCTGACCGGTGCCGGGATCTCGACCGACTCGGGGATCCCCGACTATCGCGGCCCGAACGGTTCCCTGCGCTCCCATCGGCCAATGACCTTCCAGGAGTTCAAACACGATTCCGGGGCCCGCCAACGCTATTGGGCCCGCAGTTTCGTGGGATGGCGCAGGATGTCCGGATCGGAGCCCAACGAGGGGCACCGGTTGGTGGCCTCACTTCAGCAAGCGGGATTCCTCAACGGCGTCGTGACCCAGAACGTTGATGGCCTGCACCGTCTCGCAGGATCCACCGAGGTGTTGCCTTTGCACGGGGACCTCGATGAGGTGAAGTGCCTGAACTGCGGCTTCGTGGAAAACCGTGTCGATCTCGACCGGAGGCTGGTGGAGGCCAATCCGGGATACCTCGATCGGATCGTCGTGGACCCCGATTCGGTGAACCCCGACGGCGACATCACTCTCAGTGCAGACCAGATCGCCGACTTCACCATGGTCGGGTGCCTGTCCTGCGGCAGCATGGAACTCAAACCCGACGTCGTCTACTTCGGGGAGAACGTCCCGGTGGAGCGCAAGGAGACGCTGAAGCACCTGGAGAAGGGCTCCCGGGGGCTGCTGGTCATCGGGTCGAGTCTGGCGGTCATGAGCGGCTATAAGTTGGTGCTCAACGCCGTGGCCGCCGGGCGGCCGGTGGGCATCATCAACGGCGGGCCCAGCCGCGGCGATGCAAAGGCCGACTGGAGATGGCGCACCCGGGTCACCCCTGCCCTGCATGAACTGACCCGGGCCCTGGGCCTCGAAGACCCCAGCTAGAGCCCTGGCGCATCCCGGATCGGCGGGTTGGTCCGCTGGCCTGGAGCTCCATGACGACCGCCGCGCCCCCTGAGCGGGAACGCGGCGGTCGGCAGGGGAAACCGGATCAGCCGGCGTAGGCCCCGCGCATCAACACGGCTCCGCCGTCGACGCCCTTGGCACCCTGGACGAAGTCCGTACCGGCGCTCGACGCTTCCTCCGTGACGGTCCCGACCGTCCCGGCGACCCAGGAGGGGACACCGCGGTCGTTCAGCCGGGCCACGGCAGCATCTGCCGATGCGCCGTCGACGATCGCGATCATGCCCACCCCCAGGTTCAGCGTGCGCTCCAGGTCGGACTGGGGGACACCCCCCAGCTCACTGATGACGGTGAACACCGCCGGCAGCGACCAGGTCGAACGGTCCACCGAGGCCATGAGTCCCTGTGGCAGCACGCGGGCCAGGTTCGCCGCCAGGCCACCACCGGTGACGTGGCTGAATCCGTGCAGGGCCATGGTGCTGCCGGTATTGAGGTGGCCCATCAGGTCCAGGCAGTCCGCCGTGTAGATGCGGGTCGGGACCAGCAGTTCCTCACCCAGCGTCCCACCGAATTCCGGGACCTCGCGTTCCAGCGACCAGCCGGCATGGTTGATGACGCTGCGGACCAGCGAGTAGCCGTTGGAATGGATGCCCGAAGAGGCCATGGCGATGACCACGTCACCGTCGCGTACCCGTTCCGGGCCCAGTAGGGCATCGGCTTCGACGGCGCCGGTTGCGGCCCCGGCGATATCGTAGTCATGCTCCCCGAGCAGCCCCGGGTGCTCGGCGGTTTCCCCGCCGACCAGCGCGGTATCGGCCAGCGAGCAGCCCTCGGCGATGCCCCTGACGATATCGGCGATACGCTCGGGGACCACCTTGCCGCAGGCGATGTAGTCGGTCATGAACAGCGGCTTGGCCCCGACCACGACGATGTCATCGACGACCATGCCCACCAGGTCCTGGCCGATGGTGTGGTGGATGTCCATGGCCTGGGCGATCGCGACCTTGGTCCCGACACCGTCCGTGGAGGTGGCCAGCAGGGGCTTGTCGTAGGAGCGCAGGGCACTGGCATCGAAGAGACCGGCGAAACCGCCCACTCCGCCGATGACCGAATCATTATGGGTGGCCTTGATGGCGTCCTTCATGAGTTCGACGGCACGGTCGCCGGCCTCGACGTCGACACCGGCGGTTGCGTAGGTGATGCCTGCGGATCCGGGCTGGGAGGAAGTCATTCTGGGGGCGTCCTTTACTGGGAGCTCGGGGTCTTGTCGGCGGGGGAGAGGGTGTCCTCGAACTCTGCGTCCGGTCCGGGATCGCAACCGCGGCTGCCGGCATCGGGACGCTCAAGCAGGTTCTTGCCCAAACGGTCCTGGTCGGGCAGCTTGATCGGGTATTCCCCGGAGAAGCAGGCGGTGCACAGACGCTCGCGCGGCTGCCGGGTGGAGGCGATCATCCCGTCCTGGGAGATGTAGGCCAGGGAATCGGCGCCGACGGAGGTGGTGATCTCCTCGATGGTGGCCCCGTTGGCGATCAATTCGGCCCGGGAGGCGAAATCGATGCCGTAGAAGCAGGGCCATTTGATGGGAGGCGAGGAGATCCTGACATGGATCTCCGCGGCCCCGGCCTCGCGCAGCATCCGCACGACCGCCCGCTGGGTGTTGCCGCGGACGATGGAATCGTCGATGACGATGACGCGCTTGCCCCGGATGACCGGTTCGAGGGCATTGAGCTTGAGCTTGATGCCCAGCTGGCGCAGCGTCTGCGAGGGCTGGATGAAGGTCCGGCCCACGTAGGCGTTCTTCACGAAGCCATGGGCGAAGGGGATCCCCGACTCCTCGGCATAGCCGATGGCGGCCGGGGTGCCCGATTCCGGGACGGGGATGACGATATCGGCGTCGGTGGCGCTCTCGCGCGCCAGCTGGCGTCCCATGTCCACCCGGGATTCGTAGACCGACCGGCCGCTGATCGCGGCGTCGGGGCGGGCCAGATAGACGTATTCGAAGACGCAGCCGGCTGGGGTGGCGGGAGCGAACCGCTGGGAGCGGATGCCCTCGTCGTCGATGGCGATGAATTCGCCGGGTTCGATCTCCCGGATGAAGCTGGCGCCCACGGTGGCCAGGCCTGCTTGTTCGGAGGCGATCACCCAGCCCCGGGAGAGTCGACCCAGGACCAGTGGACGGACCCCGTGGGGGTCGCGGGCGGCATACAGGGTGCCTTCGGTCATGAAGACGAGGCTGAAGGCCCCCTGGAGCTTGGGCAGCAGGTCCAGGGCGGTCTGCTCGAAGGTCGTTCCTTCTTCGCCGCGCAGCAGGGCGGTGACCAGGGCCGTGTCGGTGGTGTTGCCCTGGGCGAGTTCGCCGCGGAACTTGGAGCCCTGCTCGGCCACGACCAGTTCCATCAGCTCGGCCGAGTTGATGAGGTTGCCGTTGTGGCCCAGGGCGACCGTGCCGTCGGCGGTGGCGCCCAGGGTGGGCTGGGCATTGGCCCAATGATTGGAACCCGTGGTCGAATAGCGGCAGTGCCCGATGGCGATGTGCCCGCTCATGGAGTTCAGGGTGTTCTCGTCGAAGACCTGGGACACCAGCCCCATGTCCTTGTAGACGTTGATCCGCTGGCCATCCGAGGTCGCGATGCCCGCGGACTCCTGACCGCGGTGTTGGAGGGCATAGAGGCCGTAGTAGGCGAGCTTCGCCACGTCCTCGCCCGGGGCCCAGACACCGAAGACCCCGCATTCGTCCTGCGGGCCCTTCTCGTCGGCCAAAAGATCATGTGAAAGCATTCCGTCACCACGCACCATGGTCATCATTCTTGCACGTTGTGGGTGCCCGGAAGGTCCCGAAGCTGCTACTTTGACGCGTTCCCGTCATCCATGGGTACCGCACGGGCCCGGGTGGAGCGCCGACGCAGGACCGCATCGACGGCCAGGAAGGCGATGGAACCGAGCAGGACCCCCGCCAAGGCGAAGACCACGGCGAAGAAACCGAATACCGATCCGCGGGTGAACTCGGCTCCCGGATCCCCGGCCAGGGCGGTGAACATGGCCGCCAGGACGCCGATGAAGGCCCCGACGCCGACGAAGGGCCAGAACTTCGGTGAACTGGACACCGAGACCTCGACGGACTCGGAAGCGGAGCCGCGGTCGCGGTCGGGGGGAACGGGCGCGGAACGGGGTGAATCCATACCCTAAAGGATACCGAAGAGCGGAAGATGTTCGGACAGGTCCGCCCGCAACCCCGAGGCCGAGAGCGAACCGGAGGCCACCGCTTCGGACCAGTCCAGTTCACCGGTGGCCAGCGGCAGCCAGACGGCGGCCTCGAGTTCGATCACGTTCGGCGGGGTGCCGCGGGTATGGCGCGGGCCGGCCACGCATTGGGCGACCCCGAAGGGCGGGACCCTGACCTCCACCGAATTGCCCTCGGCCCGTTCTGAAAGCTCTTCGAGGGCGTAGCGCACCGCCATCGCCACCGTGGGCCGGGGCAGGTCGGCGCGGGCGTCCGCGTCGGTCCGCCGCCAGGTGGACAGCGCCGCGAGCCCCTGCTCGGCGGGGATCCGTCGTCGTACGGCCATGTCCTAGTCCAACAGATCCAGGACCGGCTTGGCGACACGGATCCGCCCCACCGGTCGGCCACCACCCAGGACGGGTTTGTTGATCTTTTCCAGGACGGCGGTCATCGCATCGATCTCGACGGCGTCGACGGAGGCCAGCAGGGTCAGACCGACCAGCGTGGCGGCCCGCGCATTCCCATCACGGATCTTCAGGGCGCAGGAGACACCATCGGAGGTGCCCAGGATCAGCACCCCTTCGGCACCGAGCTTGGCGATGACGCCCAGATCCTCCATGACCACCGTGTTCTCCTCCCCGTGCCCGTGCACGGCCCAGGGGTAGTCGAGCATGGCGGTGGCGATCGTGGTGGCGCGGGCGTCGGAGGATTTGTTGCCGGGGGAGCGGGAAAGCCGTCCGGTGGCGGAGGCCAGGCCCCGCAACGAAATGGCGGGCACCGGGGCCCCGCATCCGTCGACGGCCAGATGGGTGATCTTCTCCCCGGCGTAGTCCTCCACGACCTCGACCACCCGGCGTTGCAGGGGATGATCCGGATCCAGATACGTGGCGGTGTCCCACCCGTTCTCGGTGCAGGCCCAGAGGAAGGCGGCATGCTTGCCCGAACAATTGAAGGCCAGGCGGGACGGGGAACCGCCCGAACGGATCGCCTCCATCCGGGTGGCTTCATGCCGGGGCCAGGCCGCGGGGCATTGCAGATCGTCGTCCGTCAGCCCCGCCTTGGACAGCATCGAGGCCGCCAATTCCTGGTGCTCGGTGCTGCCGACGTGGCTGGCGCAGGCCAAGGCGACCTCCGCGCCGCGCAAGGGGACCCCGGATTGCATGGAGGCCAGTGCCTGGAAGGGTTTGAGCGAGGAACGGGGGTACATCGGGGCGTCGATATCGCCCAGCGCGTGCAGGACCGCCCCGTCGGCCCCCAGGACGACGGCAGTACCGGCATGGCGCGACTCGACGAGGCCGCTGCGGTCGATGACAGCCAGGTCGGCGAAGTCGGAGTGGGTCTGTGGCATGCCCCCAGTGTATTCGCCGCCCCGCCGATCCGGCTCAGGCATCCGCGGACGCGCGGCCCAGGACGGCGACCAGGAAATTCGTGTCCCCGGGGTGGGGGCGCAGATCCCAGCTGGAGAACAGCCCGTCCACCGTGAAGCCGGCGGCCCGGGCGTCGGCCAGGAAGTCCTCCGGGGCGTAGCCCCGATCGGTGCCGAACCCGATGACGGCCCGGCCTCCGGGGGCCAGGACCGAGTGGAATCCCTGCAACACCTCCGGGGCGGTGCCCGGCGCCAGGAAGGCCATGACGTTGCCGGCGCAGACCACCAGGTCGAATACCGCCCCTTCCGCGGACAGCCCGGAGTCAGAGAGATCGCCGACCCTCCAGCCCTGCTCCGGGAACGCGGTCTTCGCCGCCGCAAGCAGCACGGGGTCGGCGTCCATGCCCAGGACCTGGTGGCCACGTCGGCCCAGTTCCCCGCCCACGCGTCCCGGGCCGCATCCGGCGTCCAGGATCCTGCTCCTCCGCGGGAGCATGGCATCGATCAGACGGGCTTCACCGTCGAGGTCGGCGCCTTCGGCCCGCAGGGACTCGAAGCGTTCGATATAGGACCGTGAATGTCCCGGGTTTTCCTTGCACTGGGCTTCCCACAGGGTTTCTTTACGCACGGGGACCAGCCTACTCACGCCGGGGGCCATCCGCCCCGGTAGGCTAGGGGATCGTGAAGGTACTCGTCATTGGCCCGGGCGGCCGCGAACACGCCATTATCCGTTCCCTCCTCGACGATCCATTCGTCACCGAGGTCCATGCAGCACCGGGCAACGCGGGCATCGCCGGCGACGTGCCGGTCCATGCCATCAATGCCCAGGATCCGGAGGCCGTCCTTGCGTTGGCGCGGACGCTGGAAGCATCCCTGGTGGTCATCGGGCCGGAAGCCCCGCTGGCCGCAGGGGTCGCCGATGCCCTGACCGACGCGGGCATCCCGATCTTCGGCCCCTCGAAGGCCGCAGCCCAGCTCGAGGCATCCAAGGCCTTCGCCAAGGAGATCATGGCCGTCGCCGGCGTCCCCACCGCCATGGCCCGGGTCGCCACCGATGCCGCCACCGCGGCCGACGCCCTCGATGCCTTCGGGGCACCCTATGTCGTCAAGGACGATGGGCTCGCCGCGGGCAAGGGGGTCGTGGTCACCGGGGACCGCGACGAGGCCCTGGCCCATGCCACCGAATGCTTCGCCGCCGGCGGCAGCGTCGTCATCGAGGAATTCCTGGACGGGCCCGAGGTCTCCCTCTTCGTCCTGTCCGACGGCCGGCATGCCGTTCCGCTGGCACCGGCCCAGGACTTCAAACGCATCTTCGACGACGACCAGGGCCCGAACACCGGGGGCATGGGCGCCTACAGCCCGTTGGAATGGCTCCCCGAGGGGTTCGTTGACGACGTCATCGAACGGGTGGCGGCACCGACCATCAAGGCGATGGCCGACCGCGGGACCCCGTTCACCGGGGTCCTGTATTGCGGGCTGGCGCTGACCCGCCGTGGCATCCGGGTCATCGAGTTCAACGCGCGGTTCGGCGATCCCGAGACGCAAGCGGTCCTCGCCCGGCTCAAGACCCCGTTGGGCTCGCTGCTGCTGGCGGCGGCCCAGGGCACCCTGGACGACGTCGAACCGCTCACCTGGCGTCCGGAGACGGCCGTGGGTGTCGTCGTGGCCTCGGCCCGCTACCCGGAGGCACCGGTGACCGGGGACGCCATCACCGGGCTCGACGAGGCGGCAGCCCTCGAGGGGGTCAGCGTCCTGCACGCGGGAACGGCGCTGGACGATGCCGGGACCACCGTTTCCGCCGGGGGCCGGGTCCTGGCGGTGGTCGGACTGGGGCGTTCCCTGGCAGCGGCCAGGGAACGCGCCTATGCGGGAATCGCACGGATCGGCCTCGCGGGCAGCCAGCATCGCACCGACATCGGCCTGCGTGCGGAACAAGGAAAAATCATCGTCGAACCGGAAGGCCACTGATGACCGACTTCACCACCGAGACCCTGGAACTACCGGGATGGGACCACCTGTATTCGGGGAAGGTCCGCGATCTGTACACCCCCGCGGGGATCGACGCCGAGCAGTCGGATCGCGTCCTGGTGGTCGCCAGCGACCGCATCAGCGCCTATGACTTCGTCCTGGACACCCCCATCCCCGATAAGGGCAAGGTCCTCACCCAGCTGTCCCTGTGGTGGTTCGACCAGCTCGACGGATTCGCCAACCACGTCATCTCCACCGAAGTGCCCGACGCCGTCGCCGGACGGGCCATGGTCTGTCGGAAACTGCAGATGTACCCGGTCGAATGCATCGCCCGCGGATACCTGACCGGGTCGGGGTTGGCCGAATACACGGCTCACCAAACCGTGTGCTCACTTCCCCTGCCGGAGGGACTGGTGGACGGCTCGGCACTGGAACCGGCGATCTTCACCCCCTCGGCGAAGGCCGAGGTCGGCGAGCACGACGAGAACATCACCTTCGACGCCGTCGTGGAACGGGTCGGGGCCGAGGTGGCCGGGCAACTGCGCGACCTGACCCTGGGCATCTATACCCGGGCGGAGGAGATCGCCCGTGGGCGCGGCATCATCCTGGCCGACACCAAGGTCGAATTCGGACTGGACCCGGCCACCGGGACCATCACCCTGGGCGACGAGGTGCTGACCCCCGATTCCTCGCGCTTCTGGGATGCCCGCACCTACGCCCCGGGGCGGGCCCAGCCATCCTTCGACAAGCAGTTCGTCCGCGATTGGCTCGTCTCCGATGACTCCGGGTGGGACCGTGCCGGCACGACCCCGCCACCGCCGCTCCCGCAGCAGGTCGTCGAGCGGACCCGGGCCCGCTACATCGAGGCGTACGAACGCCTGACCGGGAAGACCTTCACGGCCTGAGCGGGCGGGCCCCGCCGGCCACGGAGGGTCCCTAACGCCGTGAAGCGCGGATCTCCGTGGCCAGCTCGATCGCCAACGAGGCGCGGTCCGGGGAACCGGCCAACGCAAAGGCCTGCTGGGCCCGGGCGAGATGGTCGATGGCCTCGGTGCCGTTGCCCATCCCGACCATGCAGCGGGCCGTGAGCAGGTCGATTTCGCCCTGGAGGTGCTGGGAGAGGATCTCGCGGTCCTTCTCCACGGGGGCCAGTTCCTCGAGCGCCTGCTCGGGCTGGCCGTTCAGGTGCAGCCAGCGGGCCCGGATCAGGCGCAGTTCCAGGGCCTCGGCCGGGTTGCCCCCGATGACGCTGATCGCCAGTTCGGCCTTTTCGATGCACTCCAGGGTTTCGGGTTCGACCACCCCGGCGGTCAGCCGCATCGACGCCGAGGCCTTGTTGAAGCGGGCCCACTGTTCGATGTCGCTGGCCGGCAGCAGGCGTTGGGCGGCCAGTTGATGGTTGCTCAGCCCCGAGACGATGTCCTGGCGCTTGAAGGCCACGTTGCCGATGGCCCAGTAGGCGTTGCCGGCGGTCTGGCTGGGGGCGCCCTCGGCCACCGCATCCGCCAAGGCCTCGCAGCTGGTCCAGGCGGCGTCGAGCTGTCCGGATTCGGCCAGCGAGGCGATGAGGGAGAACAAGGCGCCGATGTAGATCAGCGAATCACCGGGCAGGTTCTTGCCCAGTTCCACGGCGGTGATCGCATGTTCGACGGCGATATGCAGCTTGCCCAATCCCAGATAGGCATTGGCCACCAGCGTTTCGGCCCGGACCTTCAGCGCCAGGGACTCGTCCGTCAGCGGGTGGTTCAGGACCTCCTCGGCCGTGGTGCGGTATTCATCGTGACGGCCCTGGTCACGCAAAGACTCGGCGCGCAGGAACATCATGTTCCACCACGCACTTGAATTCTTCAGCCGCAGCGCCACCGAGGCCGCTTCGGCAGCGGTTTCCCCGGCATCGGAATATTCGCGGGCGGTGAAGGACTGGCGGGCACGGTGCTCCAGGAGGACGAACTCGGCTTCATCGGCCGAAACCGGGGTGTTCCACGAATCCATGAGTTCGCGGTCCAGGTTCAACCGGGAGGAGAGCTCGGTGATGATATCCGAGGTCGGCTCGCGGCTTCCGGTCTCCAGCAGGGAGATGTAGCTCGTGGAGTATTTCCCGTGTCCGAGCTGGGCCTGGGTCAATTTCATCTGCTGGCGAGCATGGCGGAGCTTTTCGCCGAATTTGATTCCCATGGAAACCCCTTAGAACGAACTGGAAGTGAATAACTCGGTGTTATTCGAAAAGGTCTGGTAGCAAACCTTGACGAAACATGTTCCCTCCAATTTACAATGAATGTTAAGTGATGCGCCACTCACTGAGGTATATATCGAAGAATTCGTGGCGACCCACACAAGGAGAAGACATTGAAAAAGCTTGTTGCAGCGCTCGCGGCCACGGCCGCCCTGGCGGCCGGTTCGGTTCTGGCCGTCGGCGATTGGCCCCACGTCACCCCCAACGTCGGTGACTGGCCGCATTCCTCTGTAGCAGTCGGCGACTGGCCACATGCCACCATCAACGTCGGTGACTGGCCGCACGCCACGATCAATGTCGGGGATTGGCCGCACTCGGCAGTTGCCGTGGGCGACTGGCCGCACGCCACGATCAACGTGGGCGACTGGCCGCATTCGACGGTGGCCGTCGGCGATTGGCCGCACGCAGCCATCGCCTGATCCCGGGGTTCCGGAAGGAACGCCGCAGGAGCATTGATGTCAGAAGGAAATGGTCCGGTCCCTCCGGGGGCCGGACCATTTTCGTGCGTGCCGGACGCTAGTTCAGGCTGTCCTGCCACGCGTCATGCAGGGCCGCGAAGCGTCCGCCGGCCCGCACCAGTTCGTCGGGAGTGCCGTCTTCGACGATCCGTCCGTCATGGACCACCAGGACCCGGTCGGCGATCTCCACGGTGGACAGCCGGTGGGCGATGATCAGGGCCGTCCGTTGGCCCAGCAGCGTCTGGAGGCCGCGCTGGACCAGCCGTTCGCTGGGGATGTCCAGGGAGGAGGTGGCCTCGTCCAGGATGAGCACCGCAGGGTCGGCCAGGAAGGCGCGGGCGAAGGAGATCAACTGGCGTTGGCCCGCGGAGACCCGACCTCCGCGCTTATTGACATCGGTGTCGTAGCCGTCGGGCAGGGACTTGATGAACTCGTCGGCCCCCACGGCCCGGGCCGCCAGGACGATCTCATCGACGGAGGCCCCTGGTTTGCCCAGGGCGATGTTCTCGGCCACGGTTCCCGAGAACAGGAACGCCTCCTGGGTCACCATGACCGCGGCCCGGCGCAGGTCCTCATTGGCCAACCGGCTCAGCTCGACCCCGTCCAGGGACAACGACCCGTCGGAGAGGTCGTAGAACCTGGCGATGAGCTTTGCCAACGTCGATTTCCCGGCGCCGGTCTGGCCCACGACGGCCACGGTCTGGCCGGCGGGGATGTCCAGGTCGAATCGTTCCATGATCACCGGCCCGTCCCCGTAGCCGAAGACCGCCTGCCGGAATTCGATATGCCCGGTGGGCTCCTCCATCGGCTCGGGCTCCACCGGTTCCACGACCGTGGGTTCCTCCTCGAGCAGCCCCGACACCTTTTCCAGGGCCGCCGTGGCGGCCTGCAGGGAGTTGTAGAACATGGCGATCTGGTCCACGGGCTGGAAGACCCGTTTGCCGGCCAGCAGCAGGCCGATGAGCGTCCCGACGTCCAGGGTCCCCTCCAGGACCCGGAAGCCGCCGAAGAGCAGCAGGGCGGCCACCGTCAGGTTCCCGATGAGGACCAGGGACGGTTGCAGGACACCGAAGAGGTTGATGGAACGGATGGAGTTGTCACGGTAGTCGTGGGCGACCTTGCGGTAGCTCTCGTTGTTCTCGCGTTCCCTCCGGAAGGCCTTGACCGCACGGATCCCGGTCATCGTCTCCACGAAGGAGGTGATCAGCCGGGCGGAGAAGACCCTGGACTCGCGGTAGACCAGTTCGGAACGCTTCTGGTACCACCGGAAGATCACCGAGATGGGGATGAGCGCGCAGAGGATGACCAGCCCCGAGCGCCAGTCCAGCAGGAAGATGCTCACGGCGGTGAAGGTGATGAACACGATGCCGGAGGCCAGTTCCGAGATGCCCTGATCCAGGAGTTCGCGCAGCGTCTCCAGATCCGAGGTCTGCCGGGAGATGATTCGTCCGGAGGTGTACTTCTCGTGGAACTCCAGGCTGAGCAGTTGGGTGTGCCGGAAGACCCGCATCCGCAAGGTCAGCAGCATGGCCTGGCTGACCTTGGCCGTGCAGAGGTTGTACCAGCCCAGCAGGATCCCCGCGAGCAGTCCGGCCACGATGTAGAGCCCACCCGTGAGGGCGAAGGGGGCGGTGTCCCCGTCCATCAGCCGGGGCAGGGCCCAGGAGATGGACCATGCGACGATCAGCGGGAAGGAGGCCCGCGCCAGGTTGGAGACGATCACCAGCACCACGGTGAGGCTCAGGAGGGGTTTCTGCGTGGCCGCCAGTTGTTTGAGCAGGGCCCAGGACCGGGACCTGACCCGGGCCCGGTCCTCGCGGCCGAGCAGGATCTGGTCTTCGTTCTCGACGCCTCGGGTGCCGCTCATGCTCCGGGCCCCTTTCCGGTGTTGGTCTGCAGGACGTCCTCCACCGTGGGCGGGTCGTCCAGGCTGGCGATCACGTAGCGGTAGTGGGCGCTGCGGTTGAGGAGCTCGGTGTGGGTTCCCACGTCGTCGATCCGTCCGTTGCGCAGCAGTGCGACCCGGTCGGCGAGCATCACGGTGGAGGGCCGGTGGGCGACGATGAGGGTGGTCATGTCGGCGACCACCGCCCGCAGGCGTTCGGTGACGGCCTCCTCGGTGCGCACGTCCAGGGCCGAGAGCGGGTCATCCAGGACCAGGACGCGGGGTTTGGCGGCGATCGCCCGGGCCAGGGCGATGCGTTGGCGTTGGCCCCCCGACAGGGACAGCCCCTCCTCGCCGATGACCGTGTCGACGCCATCGGTGAGATGGTGGGCGAACTGGGCCTGGGCGACGTCGAGCGCCTCCGCCAGGGCCGTGCGGGGGTCGGTCCCCGGGGGGAGGGAGGCGCCCAAAAGGATGTTCTCGGCGATCGAGGAGGAGAACAAGGTGGTGTCCTCGAAGGCGACGGATACCGCGGTGCGCAGCTCGGCGAGATCGTAGTTGCGCACGTCCACGCCGTCGATGGCCACGGAACCGCCGGAGGTCTCATACAGTCGGGGGATCAGCTGCAGCAGGGTCGACTTGCCGCTCCCGGTGGTCCCCACCAGGGCCATGGTCTCTCCGGGTTCGACCTCCAGATCGACCCCGTCCAGGACCGGGGCGCTCCCGGGGCGGGCATCGGGGTAGCTGAAGGAGACGTCGTGCAGGCTCAGTCGTCCGTCGGGGCGTTCCGGGTGGATCGGGGTGGCGGGGGAGTCGATGGTGTTGACGGTGTCCATGACGTCGAAGTGGCGATCCAGGGCGGTCTTGGTCGTCAGGGTCATGCCCAACAGCATGCCGATGCCCTCCACCGGGGCGGCCAGGACGGCGGCGGTGGCGAAGAAGGTCGTCAGGTCCCCGACGTCGAGTTGGCCTTGGGCCGTGAGCCAGATGCCCACCAGCAGGGCCGCCCCGAGGGTGACTTCGGGGATGGAGACCACGAACATCAGGAAGCCGGAGAGCGTGCGGGCCTTGCTGATTTCGGTATCCCGCAGGCGCCTGGCCCGGACGCCGAATCCCTCGAGGGCCTCGCTGCCGCGGCCGAAGGCCTTGATGACCCGGATGCCGTGGACGGATTCCTCCACATTGGTGGCCAGGTCGCCGGCCTGGTCCTGGCTGAGCCGGCTGGCGATGCGGAAGACGTTGCGGAAGTAGAAGGCCCGGATGGTGATCGGGATGGCCCCGACCAGGTAGATCGCCCCCAACAGCCAGCTGCTGGTGAACATCAGCGTGAGCCCCACCAGGACGGTCACCGTGGAGACGATGAGCATGATCGAGCCGAAGGCCAACCAGCGGCGGAGAAGCCCGAGATCGGCCATTGACCGCGAGAGCAGCTGGCCGGACCCCCATTTATCGTGGAAGGCCACGGGGAGTCGTTGCAGATGCCGGTACATCCCCACGCGCAGATCGGTTTCGATGCGTGCGGCAGGGGTGATCACGAAGATCCGGCGGAAGAAGACCAGGACCGCTTCGGCCAGGCCCAGGGCGGCGACGATGCCGACACTGAACCAGACGTCGGCCGATGAGCCACCGGCATGCAGGACGGACTTGACCATCTGGCCCAGGACCTGCGGGATCGTCAACGCGACCACGCCGGCTCCGAGGGCGCAGAGGAACCCCGCGAAAAGGCGGGGGACGTAGGGGCGGACCTGGGGGCCGAGCCGGCTCACGGTCTGCCAGAACGACGCTGGGGCTTGGGGTTGTTGCTGACTATTCTGGTGTTGCACCACGGAGGGCGTCCTCGATCTGTTGTGTTTGCCTACAGCAATCAAAGACAGCGTACAACCACCGGTTGGGTTTCATCAATCAGCGAGGTGTCGTGGTCCACCGGGAGCGTGGATCGTGGGCCCGGAGGCGCCGGGAGAGGATTTCCGACGTGGTTCCCGGGCCATTGTCACGAGGGTTTCAGTCGCGGGCGGTCAACGTCAGCAACACGGCCTCCGGTGGGCAGGCGATGCGCACCGGGGCGTATCTGGAGGTCCCGATGCCTGCCGAGACCTCCAGGGGGACGGTCTTGCCCCGGTGCTCCCATTCGGTCAGACCGCGGGCCCGCCAGGTCGGCAGATCGCAGTTGCTGACCAGGGCGCCGTAGCCGGGCACGCAGATCTGGCCACCATGGGTGTGGCCGGCGAAGATGATGTCGGCACCGGAGTCGGTGAACTGGTCCAGCACCCGCTGGTAGGGGGCATGGGTCAGGGCGATGCGCACATGGGGTGCTTCGCCGGCGGTGGAGGAACCGCGGGGCCAGCCGGCGAACTGCTCGAGCTTCAGGTGGGGGTCGTCCACGCCCGAGAAGTCCAAGCGGACCCCGTTGAGCGGTTTGGAGATGGCCCGGTTGGTCAGATTGGTCCAGCCCGCGGCGCCGAACCCTGCATGCATCTGCTGCCAGGGCAGCGTGAATTTGGCCAGGTTGCGGGGCTTGTCCCTCCCGCCGGTGAGGTAGCGCAGCGGATTCTTCAGACGCGGGCCGTAATAGCAGTTGGAGCCCGGCACGAAGACCCCGGGGAAGGCCATCAACGGCTCAAGGGCCTCCAGCAGTTCCGGGACCGCATCGCGGTGGCTGAGGTTGTCGCCGGTATTGACCACCAGGTCGGGGGCCAGCCCGGCCAGGGAACGAAGCCAGCGTTTCTTGGCATCCTGGCCCGGCACCAGATGGATATCGGACAGATGAAGCACCCGCAGGTCAGGCATCCCCGGCGGCAGGAGCTGGACGGTCTCGTGGCGGATGGTGAACGCGTTGCGTTCCAGCAGCCCGTAGCCGATGGCCAGCCCGGCCAACGAGGCCCCGATGCCGGCCGCGGCCCCCGCGACCGGGACCACCCGTTTGACGGCCTGCGTGATGTCCTGTGATGCGCCCATGGCGTGGGTGCCCTCCCTCGTCCTAGCCGTTAATCGTCGTCGTTGTTGTCGTCACCGGCGTCACCGGCGGGACCGTTGTCCGGCGAATCGCTGTGGTCCGGGGATTTGCCCGGCTTCGAATCCTTGCTCCCGAAGCCCTTGGCCGGATAGTAGTCGATGACGTCCTTCGTGTATTCAAGCCACAAGGGCGCGGCCAGGGTCGAGGAGTCGGGGTTGGAATAGCGCTTGCCGTTGATCTCCACGCCCTTGATCTGCGCGTTCCCATCGAAGCGGCCCGTCCAGGCAGCGGTGGCCATGCCCGTGCTGTAGCCCACGAACCAGGTGGAGGACGCGGTGTTGTTGGTGCCGGTCTTGCCGGCGATCGGCTTGTCGATGGTGCCCTTGGCGACACGGGTGCCGGCGATCCGTTTCAAGGTGCCGTTCAGGTTGGCGATGACCTGCTCGTCGATGACCTGCTCGCAGGATTCGCCGGGGACCTTATAGGAGTTTCCGGCGGCGTCGGTGACCGAGGTCAGGGCCCGGTTCTTGCAGTATTCGCCCTTATTGGCGAAGGTCGCGAACGCGGTGGCCTGGGCCAGCGGGGTGATCGGATCCGCGCCGATCACGAACGAGGGGTTGGCCCCGGTGATCGGTTTGCCGGTCGCGGCGTTCAAGAGCCCGACCCGCTCGGTGACGTCGGCGATCTTGCACAGGTCGAGCTGGGAGGCCTCGTTGACGGTCGCGGTGTTGATGGACCAGTACAGTCCGTAGTCCGCGGTCATCGGTTTGCGGAAGCCCGCGTCGAAGTTCTTCGGTTCGTAGCCGCCGTCGACGGTCACGTAGCCCTTGGGCATGCAGGAGGCCTTCCAATGGAAGTTCGCGTCGTACAGCCGGCGTTGGGCGTTGACCTTGTCCCACATATGCCGGCCGTCCTCCAGCCAGGCGATCGCGGTGTAGGGCTTCATGGTCGAGCCGCCCTGGAAGCCGTTGGTGCCGCCCATGGAGCGGCCCGCGGTGAGGTTGTAGGTCGTGTATGACGAATCGTCCGGATCCGAGCCGTACTTCTTGTTCTGGGCCATGGCCAGGATGTTGCCCGTGCCCGGTTCCACGGTGACGATGGCCGAGCCCATGTTGGAGCTGTCGTCGGCGGGAATGGTCTTCGTGGTTTCCTTTTCCGCTTCCTTCTGCAGGCGCGGATCCAAGGTGGTCTTGATGGTCAATCCCCCGCGGTAGAGCAGCGTCTCGCGTTCCTTCTTCGTCTTGCCGAAGGCCGGATCCTTCATGATCTCGTGGGAGACGTAATCGCAGAAGTAGTTCGCCGACTTGGCGGCCACGCATCCGGATTTCACGTCCTTGGGCTTCAACCCCAATTTCGTCTTCACGGCCTTGTCATATTCCTTCTTCGTGATCGAATCCGTCTTGAGCATGGCACCGAGCACGGTGTTGCGGCGCTTGAGCGTCAGATCGGGGTTCTTGATCGGATCGAAGGTGTTCGGCCGCTGGACCATCCCGGCGAGCATGGCCGACTGCTGGATGTTCAGGTCCTTGGCATGGACGGAGAAGTAGCGTTCCGCGGCGGCTTCGACACCGTAGTTGGTCCCGGAGAAGAGCACCAGGTTGAGATATCCCTGCAGGATCTCCTTCTTGGTGAATTCCTTTTCCACGGAGATCGCCAGCTTGGCCTCGCGCAGCTTATCGGCGAGGTCCTTGGTACCGGAGTAGGTGATGTCCGATTTATCGGCACCACTGAGGAACTTGGCGTTGATCAGCACGTTGTTCACGTACTGCTGGGTCAACGTGGAGGCGCCCTGCTGCGAGGAGCTGGTGAAGTTGTGCGCGGCAGCGCGGGCGATGCCGCGCAGGTCCACGCCGTTGTGCTCGTAGAAGCGTTCGTCCTCGATGGAGACGATGGCGTTCTGCATGTCCTTGGAGATCTCGTCGAGTTCGACCGGCGTGCGGTTCTCCGCGTAGAACGTGGCCAGGGTCGTCCCGTCCTTGGCCACGACCTTGGACGGCTGGGACAGCGGCTCCTGTTTCAGCTCCGCCGGCAGTGCGTCGAAGAAGTCCATCCCGATCGCTGCGGTGGAGCCGGCCACGGAGGCTGCGGGCACCAGCATTCCGGCAGCCAGGACCCCACAGAGTGCACTGACCCCGAAGAAGGCCACGATCTTGCCGAGGGTGGTTGCAGTGTTGAAGAAGGGGGACTTTCTAGACGCCATGCGGACCAGTTTAGCCGGAGGGGCTAACGTATTCGGTATGACGAAATGGGAGTATGCGACTTTACCGCTGATAATTCACGCCACGAAGCAGATCCTGGACCAATGGGGAGATGACGGTTGGGAGCTTGTCACCGTCATTCCCGGGCCCGACGGCAATGCTCCAGTGGCCTATCTCAAACGCCCCAAGCAGTAGTCCGAAAGGAAACCTGAAATCGTGGAAAACCAGCCTTCATCCGCTGTCGAACAGCGTCTTGCGGAACTCGGGATGACCCTGCCCCAGGTGGCAGCACCCGTGGCCGCCTATGTGCCTGCAGTGATCACCGGCAACCTCGTGCACACCTCGGGACAGCTGCCGTTCATTAACGGCGAACTCACAGCAAACGGAAAGGTCGGTGCGCAGGTCGACGCCGATACCGCCAAGGAACAAGCCGCCACGGCGGTGCTCAACGCCATGGCCGTGGTGAAATCGATGATCGGCGACCTCGACCGGGTCACCCGGATCGTCAAGGTCGTCGGATTCGTTTCCTCCGACCCGTCCTTCACCGGCCAGCCGGGCGTGGTGAACGGGGCGTCCGAGCTGCTGGGCACCGTCTTCGGCGATGCGGGCATTCATGCCCGGTCGGCCGTCGGCGTGGCGGCCCTGCCGCTGGACGCCTGTGTCGAAGTTGAATTGATTGCCGAATTCAGCTGATTCGTCACGACCCGTCGTCGGGGGCGTGTCCGGTCGGGGCGGGGGACCGCGTCCAGCGGAATCCGCCACACCCCGCACCGGCATGCTCCGGCGACTTTTTCCGCTCCCGCCGTCCCAATACGGGGCGGCGGAGAGTTGGATCACCTATGGCAGCCGCACCCCGCGTGCCGCCCGGAAGGCCTCGTCCGTCGTCTTGTTGAGGGACTCGCCCCGGGGGGTGGAGACCTATCTCACGTACCGCCCGGGCGGTTCCCCGCTGGGGTCGGTGGCCTTTCCCGGCGGAAGCTTCGAAGCCGGCGACGACGAGAACACCGACTGGTTCGGTCCGTCGCTGGGCTGGTGGGGCGCCCAACTGGGGGTGCTGGACCACCGCTTCGCCCGGAGCCACATCATCTGCGCGGTGCGCGAGCTCTTCGAGGAGACCGGTATCCTGCTGGCCGGTTCCGACGCCCTGTCCATCGTGGAGAACACCAACACCACCGAATGGATGCAGATCCGCGAGGCCGTCGCCGGACAGGACATTTCCTTCACCGCGATGCTGGCCAAGCGGGGGCTGGGACTGCGGACCGACCTGCTGCGTCCGCTCTCACATTGGATCAGCCCCGATTTCGCCCACCGGCGTTTCGACACCCGCTACTTCGCCGCGGCCTTGCCGCCGCAGCAACAGGCCCGCCTCCTGCAGGGCAAGGGGGTCTGGGGCGCCTGGAAGTCAGCCGCCGAGGTCCTGAAGGGCCGTGCCACCTCGTCTCTGGGTGATGAAGTCGACCAGCAGGACACCCGCGGGCAGGAACTGAGCAGGATCACCACACCCGCCGTGGAGTTCATCCTGGAGAAGGTGGCCACCACCCGCGGCACGGTGGCCTATCTCTCCCATCGCCGCCGGATGAAGTCCTACCACCCCAAGCTGACCCAGGTCGAGGGGTCCTTCTACCTCGACGTCAGCATCAGTACCGCCACGGAGGGCGGAGCCGGCGCCCGCGGACGCTGAACCGGGTCCAACGTGGCCGAGCCCTGCAGCACGGCCGGCCCGGCGCTTAAACGAACGACCCCCACCCCGGGACCCCGTCGTGGGGCGTCCCCGGTGGCGGGGGTGGAACGAGGGGCGGTGGGTACCGCCCGGAGGCTACGGCCCTAGCGCGAACGCTGGCGTAGACGCTGGATGTCCAGGATCACCACGGCGCGGGCTTCGAGCCGGAGCCAGCCACGCTGGACGAATTCCGCCAGGGCCTTGTTCACCGTCTCGCGGGAGGCCCCGACCAGCTGGGCCAGTTCCTCCTGGGTGAGTTCGTGGGCGACCAGCACCCCGTCGGTGGCCGGGCGGCCGAAACGGTCCGCCAGATCCAGCAGGGCCTTGGCCACGCGGCCGGGGACATCGGAGAACACCAGATCGGCCAGCGACTCGTTGGTCCGGCGTAGACGGCGGGCCAACGCCTGGAGCAGCTGCACCGAGACCTCCGGGGAGTTCTGCAGGACCTTGCGCAGGTTCTCGTGGCGCAGCCCGGCCAGACGGGTCTCCGACACGGCGGTTGCCGTGGCGTTGCGCGGGCTGGGGTCGAACAGGGCCATTTCCCCGAAGAGTTCACCCGGACCGAGGACGGCCAGCAGGTTCTCCCGTCCGTCCGGGGCGGTACGCCCGAGCTTGATCTTGCCCGAAACGATGAAGTAGAGCTGGTCGCCCTGATCCCCCTCGCGGAACACTGATGCCCCGCGTGACAAATCGACCTCGATCAATTCCTCGGTCAGGGCGGCGAATACTTCGTCGCTGAGCGTCGTGAATAGTGGTGCCCGGCGCAGTACCTCGATGTCCATGAATTCTCCTTGCAAGTGTGATGGCGCTTGTCCTATTGTGCCGTAGTCAGAACCGATGTGACACCTTCCACAACGATAGTGGCATGATTTCAGCCCTCAGCACCAATGTTTGACCCGGGCGTGCCCGTAGACTGATGGAGCCGTGCGGGCACCGGCGCCTGCCGGAAACCCGCCGCAGCCCCACGCGACGGTAGGAGATATTGGTGATTTTCGGGTTCAGCTGGCTCGACATCCTGCTGTTGCTGTCGTTCGTCGCCTTCCTGATCTCGGGTCTGCGCAAGGGATTGTTCGTCACCCTGGGCGGGGTGGTCGGCCTGGTGGCCGGCGGGGTCGGAGCCTTCTACGCGATCCCCTTCGTCTCCAGCTGGGTCACCACGGCCGGCTGGCGGGTCTTCTGGGTCATCGCCACCGCCGTCGTCCTGGTGCTGCTGGGACATTCCATCGGGGTGGCGGTCGGCAACCGGGTGCGCCTGCTGCTGAACTTCCCCGTCATCAAGACCTTCGACCGGCTCCTGGGCGGGATCACCAACGTCGTCGTCGCGGCCCTGGTGATCTCGGCGATCGCCTTCTCCGCCGCGAGCATGGGCCTGCCCTTCCTATCCCAACAGATCGCCTCCTCGCAGGTGATCAGCACGATCCGCAATGCCACCCCCGACCCGGTCTCCTCGGCGATGGCCAAGGCCCGCTTGGTGGTCATGGGACAGTCCATCCCCGATCTGATCGAACCCTTCGCCCCGGCCCCCGACGGGGCCGCGGCGGAGGCGGAGCCGGAAGCCATCAACACGGTGGAGGAGTCGGTGGCCAAGATCACCGGGACGGCCTTCGCCTGCGGGGTCAACCAGACCGGCAGCGGCTTCGTCGTCGCGCCGGACCGGATCCTGACCAACGCGCATGTGGTCGCCGGTATCGCCGAACCGGTGGTGAACACCGCCGACGGCCGGGCGCTCCCCGCCCGGGTGGTCCACTTCGACTCCACCCAGGATCTGGCCGTGCTGGCGGTGGACTCCCTGGGACTGGATCCGGTGAAGGAAGGCCGGGATCTATCCACCGGGGATTCGGCCACCTACATGGGCTACCCCGAAGGCGGCCCGTTCCAGGCCCGGGGCGCCATCGTCCAGTCGCTGCGCAGCATCTCGGTGCAGAACATCTACGGGGCGGACGCCTCCACCCTGGAGATCTACCAGCTCGGCGCCGACGTCCAACAGGGCAACTCCGGCGGCCCGCTGCTGGACGATGCCGGGAAACTGGTCGGGGTCATCTTCGCCAAGGCCAAGGGCGACACCGAGGTGGGATATGCGCTCTCGCTGCAGGAAGTCGGCCCGGTCCTGGAACAGGCCTCCGACTATTCCGAAACCGTGTCCACCGGGGCCTGCTCGGCGCACTGAGCCCTTCAACCGATCCAATCCAGTGTGGCCCCGTGCTGACCGGTGTAGGCCAACGGGACCGAGTCCAGGGCCAGCGTGAACCGGTCCCCCTGGACCGAGTCGACGGTCCGGCCGGCCTCATCGAGGAAGAAGTTCTCGTTGGAGAGCCACCGGCAGTCCAACGACCTGACCGTGGCGGCGAAGCGGGCCCGGTCGTCCGGTGACAGATAGGCCAACACCGCCGAATGGAAGACGACGGCGGCATGGGTGTCCGGCACCCCGGCCACCAGCTCGGCGACCCGGTCGTTCAGGTCCCCGGCCAGCAGCGTCGGCCCTTCAGGGCCCAGGGACGCCAACCTCCCCAACGCCGCGCGCAGGGTGGCCAGCCGGTCCTCCTGCCCCGGCCAGACCAGGCATTCAAGCCAGCGGACCGTGGAGGCATCGGTGCCGTCCAGCGGGTTCAGGTCCACCCCGGTCCGCGAGGCGACCCGGGGCAGGGCCGGGGGCAACGGCGGATTCCCCGTGGTGGTGCAGCGCAACAGGGGGCTCCCGGTGCCTAGTCGGGGGCCGTCGTCGTACTCATAGGCGTAGAGGTCGGGCAGCAGGCAGAGCCCGGCGGAGGGGCCGACCTCGATCAGGGCCAGGGGCCGTTCCTCGGCCGCGGCGATCAGCCCCAGGGCCGGAAGCAGGGTGGCGCACCGGCGCGGTTCGTTGGTCTGGGTGCGCCGGGCTAGGACCACCTCGGCGACCTCGGACCAGCGGTCGCGCAGGAACCGGGCCAGGGTGTCGGCGTCCTGGTCCGGACAGCCCAGGAAACGGCTGGCCGCGAACACCAGATTGGGTTGGCGTTTGGCCGGCGGCAGGGTCGCCACCAGTGCGGCCAGCTCCCGGTCGGTGGCGACCCGGGAAGCCCAGGCGGCATAGAGCGGTGAATGTCCGGCGAACCAGTGCCGGGTGAACTGGTCGTAGATGGCCGCGGTCGCTGCCACCGGCTCGTGCGTTTCCTCCATGGGCTGCTCCTGCCTGGTGGGGGTCCTTCAGCTCAGGGTAGACCGGCGAGCTGGTCGATGGCATACCCATATCCATTGAGGCCCGCCCCGATGATGATCGCGGTGGCGACGGGGGAGATGAAGGAATGATGACGGAATTCCTCCCGGGCGTGGACGTTGGACAGGTGGACCTCGACCACCGGAAGCCCGACCGCCGAGATGGCATCGGCGATCGCCACCGAGGTATGGGTGTAGGCCCCGGCATTGAGGACGATGCCCGACGCCGTATCGCGGGCCGCCTGGATGGCATCGACGAGCACGCCCTCGTGGTTGGACTGCAGGAAATCGGCCGCCAGGCCATGTGCGGCGGCCCGGTCCCGGCACAGGGCCTCGACGTCGGCCAGGGTCGCGGTGCCGTAGATCCCCGGTTCGCGGGTTCCGAGCAGATTCAGGTTCGGCCCGTTCAGGACCAGGACGCGGCGGGGTTCCGAAGTGGTGACAGTCATGCCCTCATTAAACCCCCACGCCCCGCCTACACATGGTGTATGACGGGGCGTGGCAGCAACAGTGTCCCGGCGGGGCGGAAAGTCCCCGCCGGGACCGGGTGGATCAGTGGCGCACGGAATCAGCGATTTCCTGCATCACCGAGGCGTCCGCCAAGGTGCTGGAATCCCCGACCTCACGACCCTCGGCGACGTCCTTGAGCAGGCGGCGCATGATCTTGCCCGACCGGGTCTTGGGCAGCTCGGGGACCACGAAAATATCGCGGGGTTTGGCGATCGGGCCGATCTGCTTGCCCACGTGGCTGCGCAGCAACTGCACGACGTCCTCCCCGTTGCGTGCTTCGCGCTGGAGGATGACGAAGGCGTAGACGGCCTCCCCGGTGGTTTCGTCCTTCGCCCCGACGACGGCGGCCTCGGCCACCAGGTCGCTGGACACCAGCGAGGACTCGATCTCGGTGGTGGAGAGCCGGTGGCCCGAGACGTTCATGACGTCGTCGACCCGGCCCAGCAGCCAGAGGTCGCCGTCCTCGTCGCGTTTGGCCCCGTCGCCGGCGAAGTACATGCCGTCGAAGCGCGACCAGTAGGTGTCCTTATAGCGCTGCATATCGCCCCAGATGCCGCGCAGCATGGCCGGCCAGGGGTCGCGGATGACCAGGTAGCCGCCCTCGCCGTTGGCCACCGCTTCGCCGTTCTCGTCGACCACGTCGATGTTGATGCCCGGGACCGGGACCTGGGCCGACCCCGGCTTGGCCGCCGTGACGCCCGGAAGCGGGGCGATCATGTGGGCGCCGGTTTCGGTCTGCCACCAGGTATCGACGATCGGCGTCGGATTCTCCTTGCGCTCCCCGTTGGCCCCGGCATTGGAACCGATGACATCGCGGTACCACATCCAGGCTTCGGGGTTGATCGGTTCGCCCACCGACCCCAGCACGCGCAGCGAGGAGAGGTCGTAGCCGTCGGGGATGTCGCGGCCCCATTTCATCATGGTGCGGATCGCGGTGGGGGCGGTGTACAGGATGGAGACGCCGTACTTCTGCACGATCTCCCACCAGCGGCCCTGGTGCGGGCTGTCGGGGGTGCCCTCGTAGATGATCTGGGTGGCACCGTTGAGCAGCGGGCCGTAGGTGACGTAGCTGTGGCCGGTCACCCAGCCGATGTCGGCGGTGCACCAGAAGACATCCGATTCGGGGTGCAGGTCGAAGGTGTCGCGGTGGGTGACGGCGTTCTGCACCAGATAGCCGCCGGTGGTGTGGATGATCCCCTTCGGCTTGCCGGTGGTCCCCGAGGTGTAGAGGACGAAGAGCGGGTGCTCGGAGTCATGGCCTTCGGCGACATGCTCGGGCTCGGCGGTGGCCACGACGTCGTCCCACCACACATCGAGTCCCTCGGTCCAGGCGACGTCTTCGCCGTTGCGCTTGACCACCAGCACGTTCTGCACCGAGCCGGCGCAACCGGCCACCGCCTCGTCGACGGCCGGCTTCAGCGTGCTGGGCTTGCCCCGGCGCCAGGTCCCGTCGGCGGTGACGACCAGCTTGGCTTCGGCGTCGTCGATGCGGCTGCGCAGGGCGTCGGCCGAGTAGCCGCCGAAGACGACCGAGTGGATCGCGCCGATGCGGGCGCAGGCCAGCATGGTGATGACGGCCTCGGGGATCATCGGCAGGTAGACGGCGACGCGGTCGCCCTTGCCCACGCCCAACGAGCCGAAGGCGTTGGCGGCCCGCTTCACCTCGGCGGTGAGCTCGGCGTAGGTGTAGCGGCGGGTATCGCCGGGTTCGCCTTCGAAGTGGATGGCGACCCGGTCGCCGTGGCCGGCTTCGACGTGCCGGTCCAGGGCGTTGTAGGCGGCGTTGACCTTGCCTCCGACGAACCACTTCGCGACCGGGGCTTCGGACCAGTCGAGGGTTTCAGTGAAGTCGGTCTCCCAGGTCAAGGCCTCCCGGGCCCGATCGGCCCAATAACCCAGCCGGTCCTCGGCTGCGCGCTGGTACAACTCCTCGCGGGCCACCGCCTGGGCCGCGAATTCGGCGCTCGGCGCGAAGCTGCGGTCCTCATGGGAGAGGTTATCGAGGGTGGAGTGCTTGTCCGACACGGTGCGGATCCTTTCGGCGCGGAATTAAGTGCTGTGAGTCAGGTTACAACCGATCGCCGCTCGTGGTGGCCTCGATCACGCAGTGAGACGCCCACCGTGCGGATTCTGCGGTGAACGGTAGCCCCGAGGCGCCCCGGAGGCTGAAATGGCGTCGGAAAGGGTGCGGCGTTGGCCGTCCCCCGCCGATAGGCTGGGACCCACAGTCGATTGCAGACCGTCACGAAGTGGGCGGCGAAAGGAGTCATCGTGGCTAGTTCCTCCGCCGATTCGTCGGGGGCCGCCCCGGCCCTGGCCGGTCCCTTCACCCTGCGCGAAGTCGTGGTGATGGCCGGTGCCTTGCTGCTGCTGGTGGGATCCGTGTTGCCGTTCCAGATCGGCGCCGGCTCCTATGCCAACGTCTGGAACCATCAGACGACCGCCTTCAACCAGTTCATCTCGCTGGCCCTGCCGCTGATCATCGGCGGGGCGTTCGCCTGGCGCCGGCTCGCCGGCAGGACCAAGGTGACCGCTGGTTCCCTCACCCTGGACCAGCTGGGTTCGGTGGTGTCCCTGCTGGGGATCCTGTACTTCTTCATCTCGTCGGTGATGTCGATGAACCCGGCGTTCCTACTGGGACTGGTTGGCGCACTGGTCATGGCCGCAGGCACGACGGCGGCCCCCTACATTCCCGGGTTCGTGCTTGATTTCGCGCCCGGTCAGACGGCCCTGCTGACCCGTCCGATCCGCCCCAGCGCCCCCCGCGCCGACACCCGGCCCGCGGAGTCGAACGCCCCGGCTGCGGCCACCCCGTCCGCCACCGGAACGGAACCGTCCACCGCGGACCGGCCGCACGATCCGACGGCGGAGGCCACGGTGGCGACCGCACTGGCCGCCGGACACAGCACGACGCCCGAACCGGTTCCGGGTGCCTGGCCGGTATCCGCGGACGCCGACCGGGCCGCCGACACCACGGACGGCGTGGACCCGCAGCCCGCCGCGGCAGAACCCGATGAGCCCGAGGAGCCCGAGGAGCCCGAGGAGCCCGAGGAGCCCGAGGCGCACGAAGGACCCGAGGCACCCGCAGCGTCGGAGCCGTCCGAGCCCGCCGGAGGAGGCGAGGAACCTGAGGCAGCGGGACCCTCCACCGATGCGGGGGCCCTGCCGGTCGTCGCCGATCGCCGGTCCCCGGCCGTCGAGGAGGACATCGTGGGAACCCCGGCAGCGCAGGAACCCGCCGCCGAAGCCCCGGCACCGCAGACGACCGTGCATCCGGTGGCCGCCGGCAGCGACACCGCCACCCGGCAGGACGCCGAACAGTCCTTCGCCGCCACCAGCGGAGGGAACGCCGCGGCCTCCACGGCCTTCTGGTTCGCCGTCCCCGACCGCCGCACCGCGGTCAACGAAGCCACCGGCCGCAACTCCTTCGTCCTGGAACCGGGGGAGTGGATCCTGGCCCTGGAGGACCGTGGATATGAATTCCTCGTCCAGACCTCCGACGGTGCGGTCGGGGTCCTGCGCGATCTGAGCCGGATCGAGCGAGCCTGACCGTGACCGCCGAGCGCCCCCTGAAGGCGACGCCCCGTGACCGGGAAACGATGATCGGGCTCAAACGCCGGGCCCGGAAGATCAACCGGGTCCTGGCCGAAACCTACCCCTATGCCGTCCCCGAACTGGACTTCGAGAACGCCTTCGAACTCATCATCGCCACGGTCCTGTCCGCCCAGACCACCGATGTGCGGGTAAACGCGGCCACCCCGGCGCTCTTCGCCGCCTACCCGGACCCGCTGTCCCTTTCCGAGGCCCAGCTCGAGGACGTCCAGGAGCTGGTGCGCTCCACCGGGTTCTACCGGACCAAGGCCAGCAACATCATCGCGCTGGCCCGGGCCGTGGTCGACGAGTACGACGGCGTGGTCCCCTCTCGTCTCGAGGATCTGGTCACCCTGCCGGGGGTCGGGCGCAAGACGGCCAACGTGGTGCTCGGCAATGCGTTCGGCCTCCCGGGCATCACCGTGGACACCCACTTCCTGCGGTTGGCCCGCCGACTGGGGTGGACCCTGGAAACCGATCCGGTCAAGGTCGAGCATGCCGTCGGGGAGCTCTTCGAAAAACGTGATTGGACGATGCTCTCGCATCGGATCGTCTTCCATGGCAGGCGCATCTGCCATGCCAGGAAGCCGGCCTGCGGCCAATGCCCGATCGCCACGTTGTGCCCGTCCTACGGGGAAGGGGAAGTCGACCCGGTGAAGGCGGCGAAACTGCTGAAATATGAGCTGGCGCCCGGACGTGAGGACCTGCTGGATTTGATGCGGTCGGGCACATCGCGGCGCGAACTGCGGGCGCTGGGCTTCGGGTTGGGCGCATGAACGCTCGGCAGACCAACGGCCAGGCGGCCCCCGGACGGCAGGTGACATCGGGGCTGGCGCGCGAGGACCTGCTGGAGGTGATCGAACGCCACCGTCCGATGGCCGAAGCCGGTGACGCGGGGGTCAGCAAGATGCCCTCCTCGTGGATGTTCGATGGCATGGACCACTCCCGGGCCCGCCGGGCCGCGGTGCTGATCCTTTTCGGGCGGTTGGACGACATCGATGCGACGGCGGCACCGCTGACCGCACCCGCGGATCTGGACGTGCTGTTCGTCGAAAGGGCGACGACCCTGCGCAATCATCCGGGACAGGTCGCCTTTCCCGGCGGGGCCATCGACGACACCGATTCCTCCAGCCGGGCGGCGGCGCTGCGCGAGGCCGAGGAGGAGACCGGGCTGGACCCGGAAGGCGTGGAGATCCTGGGGCAGCTGCCGCCGGCCGAACTTCCCGTCACCAACTTCGTGGTGACCCCCGTGCTGGGCTGGTGGAAGCTGCCCTGCGAGGTCTTTGCCGTCGACCAGGGGGAATCGGCCTCCGTGTTCCGTGCCCCCGTCGCGGATCTGGTGGATCCACGGAACCGGCTGAGCATCGAAGTCAGCCGCAGAGGCCAGCAGCACCGGTCGCCGGCTTTCGACCTGCAGGGCCGGCTCATCTGGGGGTTCACCGGGATCGTGTTGTCCCGGCTGCTCGACGACCTGGGATGGTCCCTTCCCTGGGATCCGTCCAGGACCAGACCCCACCCGTTCTCCTGATCGGAGGGGCTCAGTCGGCGTCGGCGTAGGATTCCACGACGGTGACCCCGACGGGGAACTGCACCGGGACGGTGCCGAAGAGCAGTGTTGCCGCCCGCTCGGCGGCCTCCTGGACCATCACCGAGACCCGTTCGGCCGCTTCGCGGGGGACATGGAGCATCACTTCGTCGTGCAGGAAGAAGACCAGTGCGCCGTCGTCCCGTCCAGCGGCCCGGGCGGCCCGCAACCGCAGGCGGATCTCGGCCAGCCAGCACAGGGCCCACTCCGCGGCGGTTCCCTGGACCACGAAGTTCCGGGTGAACCGCCCCCGGGCCCGGGCCGCCGCATCGGCCCGGCGTTGTTCCTCGGCGGAGGCGGCACGCTGCCCGGTGAGCCAGGCCTGCGAGGCAGCGGGGGAACCACGGCCCAGGAAGGTCTGCACGGACCCGCCGGATTCCCCGGTCCGGGCGGCCCGTTCCAGCACCCCGATGGCCTGCGGGAACGTCCGGGTCAGCTGCGGCATGAGGCGTCCGGCCTCACCGGTGGTGGAGCCATACATGGCCCCGAGCATCGCGATCTTGGCGTGGGCACGATCCCCGCCGAACCCCTTTTCCGCGATGCCCTGGTAGAGGTCCTGCCCCCGGGCGGCCTCCGCCAGCGGGGTATCGCGACCCAGGACGGCCAGGATGCGCGGTTCCAGCTGGGCGGCGTCGGCGACGACCAGCAGATGCCCGGGGTCGGCCCGGGCGGCATCGCGGATGGTGTGCGGAATCTGCAATGCCCCACCGCCGCGCGACGCCCACCGTCCGGTGACCACCCCGCCGACCACGTACTCGGGCCGGAAACGGCCCTCATGGATCCACTCGTCCAGCCAGACCCACCCGTTGGCCGAATGCAGCCGCGAGAGCTTCTTATAGCGTTGCAGGACCTCCAGGGCCGGGTGGGAGAAGTCGCGCAACTCCCACTGGCCGGTGCTCTTGGCGTCCACGCCCACGCGGTGCAGGGCCTTCAGCAATTCGTGGGGGGAGTCCGGGTTCAGTCCCGGGGCGCCCAAGGCGGCACGCAGCTCGGCAGCGACCTCCTCCATCCGCGGCGGACGAACCCCGGGGGCGGGGCGGGGACCCAGCTGGTCGACCAGGAGCTGTTCGTGGACCCCGCGGTTCCACGGAATGCCCTGGTGCTGCATCTCCGCGGCCACCAGGGCACCGGCGGATTCGGCGGCCAAGAGCAATTGGAGCCGACGCCCCGGCTGGCTGCCGGGTACGGAACGCTGCTGTTCCCGGAATTCTGCGGTGACGGCCTCGATGGAGGTCTGATCGTCCTTCGGCTCGGAAAAGAGCGCCCCCTGGTTCTCCGGCACCCGGGCCGGCGGCAGGGACCAGGCGGGTTCGCCG
Source organism: Arthrobacter sp. AOP36-F1-5 (assembly GCF_058137995.1). Classification (NCBI taxonomy): domain Bacteria; kingdom Bacillati; phylum Actinomycetota; class Actinomycetes; order Micrococcales; family Micrococcaceae; genus Arthrobacter; species Arthrobacter sp. AOP36-F1-5. The sequence goes on along the minus strand of NZ_CM176892.1, from coordinate 2,936,455 downwards.
CCGTCGTCCCCCGCGGCCCCGTCCGCCCGCAGGGAAGCCAGATATTCGGTGTTCGTCGCGGCCGGGGCATGACGCAGGATGGTGCGGTTCAGGCTCAGGTCACTGGCCCGCTCCACGGTGCACCCGGCGGCCAGCAGGCCCGGATACCAGTCGCTGGTGCGCCCCCAGACCCAGCGCAGCCGCCGTGGCCCCAATTCCTGGACGGCACCGGCCAATTGGTCACGGAGCAGGACGACGGGGTCGGCCTCGGCGACACCGGACCCATCCAATAACTGCACGACGGCGGTGGCCGCCCCCTGGTCGGGGGCCGCCTGGGCGGTGGAATGGGTGGCAAGGACTGCATAACCGGGCACCGTCCCATTCTGACAGGGACACCGGAGCCGACGGGCCCTGCACAGCCGGTGTCGGAAGGCAGCGGCCCGCGCAGCGTCCACAACGGGCGGGGCGGGGCCCTGCCGTGGCCGGGGCCCGCGGCACGGTGGGCTCATGGACCAGTCGCCAGCCTTCACCCCGTCGGCCCCACCCACCGGCGCTGCCGTCCGGGAGGTGGGCCAGCCCACCCGGCCGATGCCACCGGCCGGGCGCGAGGAGGCCGGCGGGGGTGAATCGGCGGGCACCGGCTGTCTCCTGGTGACCCGCGATGAGCAGCTGGCCGATCACGTGGCCCTCATCGCTGCCGCGTGCGGGGTGGTCCTGCTGCTCCACCGAAGCGTTCCGGAAGCGGTGCCGGACGGATGTTCCATGGTCTTGCTGGGCCCCGATGCCGCACCGGAGTGCCCGGCCGGCGGATTCCGGGTTCCGGTGGTCCTGATCGGGTTCGGCCGTGACGGTGAGGACCTCTGGCGGGCCGCGGCCCGGGACCCGGGAGCCCGGGTGGCGGTGCTGCCCGAGGCAGCAGCCTGGCTGGGGGAGTATCTCGGGGAACGGGCCCTGCATTCGGGGCGGGGACGGGTCACCGTGTTCTCCGGGGCCACCGGGGGTGCCGGCACCACCACCTTGGCCGTGCTCGCCGCGGTGGGAGCCGCCCGCCGCGGTGTCCGGAGCCTGCTGGTGGATGCGGATCCGCATAGCCGGGGGTTGTGGCCACTGCTGGGCCGGCCGGCGGTTTCCGGGGTTGGCTGGGAGGACTTCATGCGCTCGAGGGGCCGCATCGCCCCCGGGCATCTTGCCGAGGTCCTGCCCTCCAGCGAGGGCACCACCGTGCTGACCTGGACCGGGGGCCTGCCGGCACCGGTCCCGCCGGCGATGGTGAACGAGGTCATCGCCGCCTCGCGCAGGACCTTCGATACGGTCGTGGTCGATGCCGGCAGGACTGCAGGGGTGGATCAGACACTGTCCTCGCTGGCGGACTCGGTCATCGTGGTGGCCCCGGGTACCATGACCGGCACCGGACCACCGGTGCCCGGTGACGGGCCTGCCCACCGAAGCCCCTGCCGCCTGGTGGTCACCGGACGCCTGCCCACCGGGGTCGATGCCGGCCGGCTGGCCTCCGCCACGGGGCTGGAACTGCTGGGATACGTCCCCGCAAGCGCCGCATTCTCCGCGGCGGCCGGGGAAGGACGGCTGGGTGGGGTGCTCACGCGCCGCCGGTTGCGCCGTCGACTCGCCGGCATCGTGGGGTGGTCCCTCCCGCCTGTGGACGACCCGGCAGACACCGGACCGGTGGCCTCATGAGCCTCAACGGGTCGCCCGCCGCCGGGGCCCGGGACCAGCCCACCGGTCGGCGTCGCTGGGATCCGCGGGCCGCGGCCCGGTCCGGTGGTCCGGACCTCGACGAACGCCTGCTCGAAGAGGTGCGGCGACGGGCCCTGGGCGGGGCCGGACCGTTGACCGGAGCGGATCTGGCCGACGCGGTCCGGGCCTCGGGACTGGTGGTCGGCAGCAGTAGTGCGGCCCAGGTCATCCGCCTGCTCCAGGAGGACCTGCAGGGTCTGGGCCCCTTGCAGGCCATCGCCGATGAACCGGGCACCACCGATGTCCTCGTCGACGCCGAGGGACGGGTCTGGCGGGACGGCGAGGAGGGGTTGTGCCGGACCGCGTTGCATTTCACCGACCCCGAACGGATCAGGGCCCTGGCCGTGAGGTTGGCCGCCTCGGGAGGGCGGAGGCTGGACGGGGCCCAACCCTTCGCCGACGTCGTCGTGGGACGCTACCGCATCCATGTGGTCCTGCCTCCCATCTCCACCGGCGGCCCCCTGATCTCGGTGAGGATCAGACCAGGTCGGTCCGCGGGACTGGAAGCGCTCCTGCCCGGGGGCACGTCCAACCCCTGGCATCCGGTGTTGCTCGCCGTGGTCCGGGCCCGGCTGAACTTCCTGGTCAGCGGGGGCACCGGCAGCGGCAAGACCACGCTGCTCGGGGCGCTGCTGGGGGAATCGGAACCCACCGAGAGGCTGCTGATCGTGGAGGACGCCCGGGAACTGGAACCAGACCATCCCCATGTGGTGGGCCTGCAATGCCGGACCGGGAACATCGAGGGGGCCGGGGCGGTGGGGATGACCGAACTGGTCCGGCAGGCCCTGCGCATGCGCCCGGACCGGTTGGTGGTGGGGGAATGCCGTGGTGCCGAAGTCAGCGACTTCCTCACCGCCATGAACACGGGGCACGACGGCGCCGGCGGCACGGTGCATGCCAGTTCCGCCGCCGCGGTCCCCGCACGGCTGGCGGCCCTGGCGGCCCTGTCGGGAATGACCGGCACCGCGCTCGCCGTCCAGACCGGCAGCGCCCTGGACCTGGTCATCCACATGGGCCGGATCGGAGGACGCCGCACCCCGCTGGAATTGGGGCGGCTGGTCCCCGACGGGCACGGGTTCCTCACGGTCTCTCCGGTGCTGCACCCAGGGACCGATCAGGCCCTGCGGCCGGGACCTTCGGCCCCATGGTTGGCCGGACTGTTGGCCGAAAGGTCGATCCCATGTCCCTGGTGATCCTCGCCGGCAGCGTGTTGGCCGGGCTCGCCTGCTGGTTCCTGCCGACCAGCCGGTCGCTGCCTTCCGTCCCCGCAGCCGCTGCGGGACGGCCCGCTGCCGCGAGGAGGACGCAGGAGCCCGGAGCCGGCGGAGACCCGGGCAGGAAACGCCGATGGTTCCATCGCCCCGGCCCGGCATCGGGGGCGGGGCTGGACGACCACGTCGAAATGATGCGCCAACTGGCCGCCTTGCTGCGTTCGGGGCGCCACCCGGGGGAAGCCTGGCTGCTGCTGGAATCCAGCTGGGACCTGAGGATCCCGCACGCCGGGGAAGCCGGAAGACCAGCCGGCGGGTCCGCTGTGGGAGGCAGGGGCCCACGGGCCGGTGGCGCTGCCGGCGCCCGGGACATCGTGTCGGGATGTCGGGCCGCCCGGATCTGCCAGGAAACCGGTTCGGGGTCTTCGGCGGGAATCGAACGCCATCTGCGTGACCGGCCGGAATTCCGGCACGCCTGGCAGCGGCTGTTGTGGTGCATCAGCCTCTCGGAGTCCACGGGGGCCGCGTTGGGCGATCTGCTGCACCGCCTGGCCGACCAGCTTGAAGCCGAACAGGACCGTCGCCGGGCCCTCGAGGCTGCCTTGGCCGGACCACGGATGACGCAGAAGCTGCTGGCCTGGTTGCCTGCCCTGGGATTGGGGTTGGCCCAACTCATGGGGGCGGACCCCCTCGGAACACTCACCGGAACCGATCTGGGACGGATGTGCCTGGTGGCCGGGGGTGGACTCTGGTGGGCCAACGCGCTGTGGAGCAGGCATCTATTGGGGCCGCCCCGGCCGCATCGGCGCCGGGGGCGCACCCGGGGGGCGGGACGGAGCCGGTGATGGTCCTGGTTGCCGCGCTCCTGGCCGGGATGACGGCCTGGTGGTCATTGGCCGTCCGGCGCGGCCCGTGGGCCGGACCCGGCCCCGCCGCCGGCCCAGCGACAGGGGCCGGGAAGCAGGCCTCCGGAGCCGGGGACCAGCACCCGACGACCGCGGATGTTCCGCTGTTGCTGGAACTGGCCGCGACCTTGCTCGACGCCGGGCTTCCGGTCAACGGGGTCCTGGCGACCCTGGCGCGTGAGGTGGCCCCCTGCCGGGGGTTGCAGCCGGTGGTCCGATGCCTGGACCTGGGCATCGACTGGCAGCGGGCCTGGCAAGCCGCCCCCGCGGAGCTGCTCGGAATCGGTGAGGCGTTGGCCTTCGCCCACCTCACCGGGGCGGCCACGTCGGGCCTGCTCCGTTCCGCCGCGGACCAGGCCCGACGGAGCGAGGCCAGGAGAACGGAGAAGGAAGCGGCCGAACTGGGCGTGAAGATGGTCATCCCGCTGGGCGTCTGCGCACTACCGGCCTTCATCTGCCTCGGGATCGTTCCCGTGGTCATGGCCCTGCTCCCGGCGCTGGGCTAGCCGGACGGGCGTCTTCATGGCCCCGTGGCCGCCGACGGATCCCTCACAGGTGGTGGCGGCCACGCCGTTGTCCAGAGCGTGCCGGCCCCGCCCCCGCCCCCGGCCGTGGGCACCGGAGGGTGGAGGCAGGTCCCGTGCCGGGGCCCGTAGCCGGAAGGAATGGAGAACATCATGAACGAGCAGGACGAACAGGTCGACCCCGGAGGCCACACCAGGGCCGGCGGCCCGGAGGACGCCGCGGAAATCGGCTCCGGGTCGGGAAGCGGTGAGGAGGGGATCGCCACCGCTGAATTTGCCATCGTGGCCCTGGCCGCCGTGGGGTTTGCCGGGTTGTTGGTGAGCATCCTCAGCAGCGGGGGTGTCCGTGAGCTGCTGATGGGCCTGGTGCGTCAGGCCCTGTCCTTCTAGGACCGGTGGTGATCGTCAATCACCAGCGAGGCAGCAGCACGGCGGAGTTCGCCGTGCTGCTGCCGGTGGTGGCCGCCTTCCTGGCCCTGGTCCTGGGGGTGGGTGTCTGCGGCAGCACCCAGGTCAGGGTGGAACAGGCGGCCCGGGCGGCAGCCAGGGAACTGGCCCGGGGTGAACCTGCCGCCCACGCCGTGGACACCGGACATCGTCTGGCGGGGGAGGGCGCCTCCGTCCGGATCGGATCCGCGGGCCGGTATCGGAAGGTGGAGGTCACCCGCACGATCACGCTGCCCTGGCTCTCCGACCGGGAGTTCCTGGTGCTCAGCGCGCAGGCCCAGGCGCGAACCGAGGCCGACCCGGGCGGGCCGGTGGGCCACGATGGTCGCTGAACCGCGACCCGTGGGGGTCTGCGTCCGCTGCCCTGCAGGATCCGAGCGCGGTTCCGGGACACTGCTGGTCGTGGCCCTGGTCGCCGGCCTCGCCTTCTGCCTGGTGGTGGTCCTGTCCGTGTCCGCGGTGGCCACCGCGGCCGGTCGGGCGGCCAGCGCCGCCGATCTGGCGGCATTGGCCGCGGCCGACGCGGCCCGCGGCCTGGCCCCGGGTGAACCGTGCACCGTCGCTGCCCAGACGGCCGCCCGGAACGGGGCCGGCCTGGCCCAATGCCACAGGTCAGGGACCGGAGGAGTCGTCGTCGACGTCCGGACCAACATCCCGCTCGGGCCGGGGCTTTCCTGGCTGGCCCCGCTGGGGGTGGAAGCCACGGGTCGTTCCAGGGCCGGTCCCCCCACGACCGCCTGGACCCCTCCGGGGTGATCAGGCAGTCATGAAGCGTGCCGCAGCAACAGCCCCAGCAAGGCGATGGCTCCTGCCTTGTCCAAGGGGTTGTTGCGATTGCCGCATTTGGGGGACTGGACGCAGGAGGGGCATCCTGCGTCGCACTCACAGGCGCTGATGGCCTCCCGGGTGGCCCGTAGCCAGACGGTGACCTGCTCGAAGGCCCGCTCGACGAAACCGGCGCCGCCGGGATGTCCGTCATAGACGAAGATGGTGGGCATCCCGGTGTCCACGTGCAATGCAGTGGAGACCCCGCCGATATCCCACCGGTCGCTGGTGGCCACCAGCGGGAGCATGCCGATGCCCGCGTGTTCGGCGGCGTGCAAGGCCCCGGGGGCGGCATCGGGAAGGATTCCCGCCGCCGCCATCTCGCGTTCGGGCACGGTGAACCAGATGGCCTTGGTGAACAGGTCCCGGGCCTCGAGTTCCAGGGGCTCTTCTCCGAGGATCTCGTTGGAGACCAACGCCTTGCGTTGGAAGGAGACCACTTGCGTGGTCACCTTCACCTCGCCGAAGTGCACCTGGACCGGGCCCCAATCCAGGGTGCGCAGGACCTCGAGGACCCCGATGGTGGTGATGTCCCGGGCCTGGGTGTAGAAATCAGGGGTGGCCCGCTGGACCAGCACGCAGTGGTCCTGCTCATTGAGCTCCTCCACCACATAGGTGGTTCCTTGATGCACATAGACCGCCCCGGTATGGGCCTGGTATTGGGTCTGTGGGGACCCCATGGTTCCCAGCAGGGCGCCGGTGGCGGCATCGATGATGTTCATCGGGCCACCGCCGTCCGCCCGCAGGTTCACCATCGAGGCGGCGTTCTCCGGGTGGGTCCAGAACCAGCCCGACGGGCGTCGGCGCAGGTACCCGCGGTCCACCAGCGAATCCAACAGTCCGGCCGCGCTCGCGCCGAACAGTTCCACCTCCTCGGTGCGCAGCGGCTGCTCGGCCGCCGCAGAACACAGGTGGGGGCCCAACACGTAGGGGTTGGACGGATCGAAGACGGTGGCTTCGACCGAAGTCTCGAAAATGGCTTCCGGGTGGTGGACCAGATACGTATCCAGCGGGTCGTCGCTGGCGACGAATGTGGCCAGCGCATCCTGGCCCGCCCGGCCGGCGCGGCCGATCTGCTGGAAGAACGAGGCCCGGGTCCCCGGCCAACCCGCCACCAGCACCGCATCCAAACCGGCGACGTCGATGCCCAATTCCAGTGCCGAGGTCGACGCGATCCCGAGCAGTTCACCGGTACGCAGCTGGGTTTCCAGGTCCCGGCGTTCCTCGGGCAGGTAGCCGGAACGGTAGGCGGCAATACGGCCGGGCAGCGACGGGTGGACCTCGTCGACCAGACGGCGGGCGATGCTGGAGATGGTCTCCGCCCCCCGCCGCGATTTGATGAACGCGATGGTACGGACCTGACCGCTGACCAGATGGGCCAACAGCCCGGCGGTCTCGGCGATGACCGTGCGGCGGACCGGGGCACCGTTCTCCCCCCGCCCCTCCAGCAGAGGGGGTTCCCAGAGCGCCACCGCGGTCTGGCCGTGGGGGGAGAAATCGACGGTGACCTCCCGGGCCTCGGCCCCGATGAGTCGTCCGAAGGACTCGGCGGGATCGGCGCTGGTGGCCGAGGCCCCGATGAACACGGGGTCGGCACCGTAGTGGGCGCAGATCCGGCGCAGACGCCGCAGCAGGTTGGCCACATGGGAGCCGAAGACCCCCCGGTAGCTGTGGGCTTCGTCGATGACGACGTAGCTGAGCCGGCGGAAGAACCGGGCCCACCCCGGATGGTTGGGCAGGATCCCGAAATGCAGCATGTCCGGGTTGGTCAACACGAGATTGGCATGATCGCGGATCCACCGGCGTTCGCCGGGGTCGGTGTCCCCGTCGTAGCTGGCGACCTTCACCGTGGGCAACCCCAAGCCGATCAGTGCGGAACGCTGGTCTGCGGCCAGCGCCTTGGTGGGGGAGAGGTAGAGCACCACCGAACCGGTGGTCCGCAGGCTGACCGTCTGGTCCAGCTCTGCCCGGTGGATCGCGTCCAGGGCAGGCAACTGGTAGGAAAGGGACTTGCCGGAGGCCGTGCCCGTGGCAACGATCGTGTGATGGCCCTCGTGGGCACTGTGGGCCGCTTGCACCTGGTGCAACCAGGGAGTCTGGACGCCGCACCGTTCGAAGGCTTCCACGACCTCCGGATGCGCCCACTGCGGCCACGGACCATGGACGGCTTCGCGGGCCGGGATGACGTGCAGATGCGTCAAGGCCTCGGGGGAATCGCCATGGCCCAGTTGCTCGATCAGTGCGTTGGGTTCTCTCACCGCATCAGTGTGGCATCACTGACCGACGGAACGGGGACCGGAGATGATTAGTCCTTCTTGCCCTCGAGGGTGACGATGCTGCCGATGGGGGTCCAGCCGAGGTAGTGGTACAACGCCTGCCCGTCGGTGGAGGCCACCAGCAGACCCTCTTCGACGTCATGCTCCAGGGCGAGGGCGACCAGTGCGCGCATCACCAGGCTGCCGAGCCCACGGCGGCGGAAGTCATCGGCCGTGATGATCCGGTCGAAGACGGCGTATTCGTCGACCATTGCGACGTGCCCACTGGCGGCAACGACGTCGGGGTCGTCCTCCAGGTGGATGGAGACGTAGGCGTGCTTGCCATCGCGTTCGGTCTCGATGGTGAAGCCCTCGGCCGGGCGGGGCGACTCCACGTCGTGTCCCGAGATGTCGGCGACCATCAGGGCCTCATCCGAGGTGACCACGCCCAAGCCGGCGGCCAGGGCCGCCTCGGTGACACTGAGGGAATCGCCGGTGACGATCGTCAGCCGGCGGGCAGGGTGTTTGTTCAGCGTCTCGCTGACCGCCACGAGCTCCTCGGAGGTGGGGTCGTTGATGATGTATTCCCAGTCCCCGCTCGTGTCATGGCGCAGGGCGGCATGGACCCGGCCCTCGGTACGGCTTTCATAACCGCGGGCACCGACCCAGCCGGTGACCCAGACGCCAATCAATTTGTCAGTTGCAGTCGATCCCATGCTCCAGACAATACCCGGTGCCGCGATCCACTGCAGAGTCGGGAGGGCATTTTCGGCACTTCGGTAGCGAATTGTTAACGACGGCGACCACCGCATGGACCGCTGGCGTCGGCGCGGGTGGGCGCGGCCCCGGGCCCGACGCGCTCCGAGGACGATGGCCGCCTTATCCTTGAAGGATGGCCCAGCACCGCATCGCCCTCTTCTACGTCTTCAAGCCGTTGCCCGATCCCGAGGCCATCCGCCTGTGGCAGCGTTCACTCCTGGAACAATGGCAACTGCGCGGGCGCATCCTCATTTCCCCCGACGGGATCAACGGAACCGTGGGCGGGGAGATCCGTGCGGTGAAGCAATACCTGAAGGCCACCCGCGAATACCCGGCCTTCCACGGCCTGGATGTGAAGTGGAGCGAGGGTGGCGCCGAGGACTTTCCGCGGATCTCGGTCAAGGTCCGTCAGGAGATCGTCTCATTCGGGGCCCCGGGCGAATTAGCGGTCACCGACGACGGGGTGCAGGGCGGCGGCCGGCATCTGAACCCCCGCCAGCTGCATGAACTCGTCGAAAACCGCAGGACCTCCGGGGAGGAGGTGGTCTTCTTCGATGGGCGCAATGCCTTTGAAGCGCAGATCGGCAAATTCCGCGACGCCGTGGTTCCCGACGTCCAGACCACGCGCGACTTCGTCAAGGAACTCGACTCGGGAAAATACGATGACCTCAAGGACCAGCCGGTGGTCACCTATTGCACCGGGGGCATCCGCTGCGAAGTGCTCTCGGCGTTGATGCTCAACCGGGGGTTCACGGAGGTCTACCAGCTCGAAGGCGGGATTGCGCGCTACGGCGAGCAATACGGGGACCGTGGACTGTGGGAGGGATCGCTCTACGTCTTCGACCGTCGGATGCACCTGGAATTCACTCCCGAGGCGGTGACGGTCGGACGTTGCGTGGGCTGCCAGGACCCGACGAACAAGTTCGAGAACTGCGCCACGGCCTCATGCCGGAAGTTGCGGTTGTTCTGCGCCGGGTGTGCCGCCGATGACCAACTGCGGCTATGCCCCGACTGCTATGCCTTGGGCCAGAGGCCGGCCGAGGCGTCCTCCACGACCTGATCGGCCTCTTCGGTCGCGAAGACCTCGAAGCCGCGGGCCCGGTAGTTGGCCAGGGCGGCGGGACCGTCCAGGGAACAGGTGTGGACCCAGACCCGGTGCACCGCGGCGAACCCCTCCCACCGCGTATGCAGGTCCCAGGCCCGTGCCGTCCCCTCGCTGAGCAGCACCCCACCGAGACCCCGACCGAGTTGTTCGGGGAAGAGGCCGAAGTAGATGATTTCCACGACCCCGTCGGCCGAACCACCGAGTTCGATGTACCCGGCCGGCGCGCCGTCGACCGTCAACACCCAGGTCTCGCTGCCCTCACGCTGGACTTCTGCCGCCCACTGCTGCCGGGTCAGCCCCAGCCGATCCACCCAGTTCCACGACCCGCCCACCGAGCGGTAGAGGAACTTGCTGTAGTCGGCGGTGATCCCCGGGACGCGTTCGATCCGGCACCCCCGGGGCAGCGGGCGTGCGGCAGGGGTCAGGGACCGGGCGGAAGTCATCTGCAGGGATGTCGTGGTGACCAAGGTCAAGGCTGCTCCTGGGGTTCCGGTGCGGGTCGATGCATCGGAAGCCTATCCGCCGCTAGGCTCGAACGGTGAATACCTCGGCCCCCTTCTCCGTCATCAACCATGCCCCCCATAGCAACGAGCAGGATCTGCTCGATGCCCTGGCCGACGATCTGACCCGGGCCTGCTATCACCAGGAGGCCGTGGCCACCCTCCTCGGAGACGCGTCCCACGAGGCCCTGGGGCGGGTCCAGATCGTGCCGGCGAAGCTGGTGGTCGAACGGTCCCTGGGCGCCGGGGGCGCCGGGGCCCTCCCGGTGCTGGTCGGGCTGTGGTTGCTGGGGATGTCCTTCCCCGACGAGGCCCTCCAGATGGCGTTCCCGCGCACCGGTACCGCCGGGCTGTCCCGGCTTCAGCTGATCGAACCCGACGGCGAAGGATTCCGTGCCGCGGTGGATCTGCGCCCGCACGCCAGCGATGTCGTTGCGCAGACATGGATCGCCAGTGACCTCGGGGCCCACCAACGGCCCGGGCCGTTGCGGCATGACCACGTCCTGGGTGTCGGCCGCGCGTCGGCGACCCTGGCGCAGGCGGTCATCCGCCGGCCCGTAGAACGGGCACTCGAGCTGGGCACCGGATCCGGGATCCAGCTCTTCTACCTGCTCAGCCATTGCCGACGCATCGTGGCCACCGACATCTCGGATCGGGCGCTGGCCTTTGCCCGGTTCAACCTGCTGCTGAACCACCGGGTGCTCGGAGTGGATCCGGAACGACTCGAGGAGCGGGTCGGGCTTCGCCTGGGGTCCCTGCTTGAACCCGTCGCCGGGGAGGAGTTCGACCTCGTGGTCTCCAACCCGCCCTTCGTGATCACCCCCCGCTCGGCGAGCGAACGGCCCGAAGACCGGTACACCTACCGGGATGGAGGGATGCCGGGGGACTCCCTCGTCGAATCCCTGGTGCGGGACCTTCCGGACGTGCTCGCTCCCGGAGGGACGGCGCAGATGCTGGCGAACTGGGAGATCCGAACCCAGGCGGCGTCGGATGACGGCGAGAACCACGTAGATGAGATGACACCGGGTGAGGAGTCCCCTGATGCGTGGGAGGCCGGTCCTCGCTCCTGGATCCGCGAGGGCACTGAAGCGTGGTTCATCCAGCGCGATGTCACCGCACCGGAGGTCTATGCCGAAACCTGGTTGCGCGATGCCTCCCAGGGGCGTGACCAGGAGGCCCATGACGCGGCCTACCGGGATTATCTGAGGGATTTCGCCGACCGCGACGTGGCCGGGATCGGTTTCGGGATGCTCTGGCTCCGACGGCCGGCCCAGCCGGACCGGTTGCCGTTCGGCCTGCGTTTCGAAGAGATCACCCATCCCCTGGAGCAGCCCGTCGCCCCGTATCTGCAGGCGCAGATCGAGGCCACCGACTCCCTGCTGGGGCGTGACCGGGCGGAGCTGGTCCTGGTGGTCGCCGACGACGTGACCGAAGAACGCCACCAACGACCCGGCGCGCAACATCCCGGGGTCATCCTGCTGCGCCAGGGGGCCGGATTGCGACGCACCACCCTGCTCGGTTCGGCGGAGGCCGGATTCGTTTCGGCCTGCGACGGAGAATTCAGCGCCGGCGTGCTGGCCCAGGCCGTGGCCTCCCTCGTGGAAGGGGACGAACGGGAGACCGCGGCGAACCTACTGGCCAGTGTTGATCGACTCGTTACCCAGGGGTTCGTCACCGAAGTGCGAAACAAAGGCTAAACTTTTTCCGTATGACTCAGAACACATCCGGAGAAGAGCCGCCCGTTGAGGCGAAGTTCCGGCGACAGGCCCAGAAACCGGTGGTCATCGGCGACCCGCAGGCCATCCGTGCGTTGGCCCACGAGGCCCGGTTGGAGGTCCTCGAAGAGCTGTTTGCCTCGCAGTCCACCCGCACCGCGACCGAACTTGCCTCGCGCTGCAACCTGACGCCCAGCGCCATGAGCTACCATCTGCGGGCCCTGGAGAAGTACGGCTACGTCGAACGTGCAGCCAGCGAGGGCGATGGCCGGGAACGCCGTTGGAAGGCGGCGGGGGACCAGTTGGTGGTCGGATCCTTCAACGACTCGACGGCAGCCAAGAATTCCTTCCTCAACGTCCAGCTCAACGCCTTCCGCGAGCGGCTCAGCGTGGAGATCAACCGTCGCGATGAGGAACGCAAGGCAGGAATCGAACCTTCCCCGAACCGACCACCGGTCCTGACGACCGGCATGGTGTTCCTGCGCAAGGAATTGCAGGAGGAGTTCGCCCAGAGGGTCTACGGGCTGGTGGACGAATACGAGGCCCTGGCGCAACCGGATGAGCGCGGGGTGGAAGGCGAACGCATCTACTACATGCTCTCCTTCCTCCCCGAGGCACCTGCCACCGATTCCTGACCCGCGCAACGCGGCGTTGACCACACCGGGAGGTCCTGGCTTGCGGTTGGTGTGCCCGAAGCGGCTAACCTAGTGCAGAATGAGCAGGTGCGCCCCCAACGGCGTGCCGTCAGCGGCAAATAGGAGTGTTGTGCCCCCCAAGGCCAAGGAAAAAACCGGCAAGAAGCTCGTGATCGTCGAGTCACCGGCCAAGAGCAAGTCGATCGCCAAGTATCTGGGCGATGGCTTCATCGTCGATGCCTCGGTCGGTCATATCCGGGATCTTCCCCAACCCTCGGAGCTGCCGGCGGAACTGAAGAAGTCCTCGGTCGGCAAGTTCGCCGTCGATCTGGAGAACGACTTCGAGCCCTATTACGTGGTCTATCCGGACAAGAAGAAGAAGGTCTCGGAACTCAAGGCCGAACTCAAGGATGCCGACGAACTCTATCTGGCCACCGATGCGGACCGCGAAGGCGAAGCCATCGCGTGGCACCTGTTGCAGGTCCTCAAACCCAAGGTCCCCGTCTACCGTCTGGCCTTCACCGAAATCACCCGCGAAGGTATCGCCCGGGCCATGGAGAACGTCCGTGAACTCGATACCGATCTGGTGGACGCCCAGGAGACCCGTCGGGTCCTGGACCGGATCTACGGATACGAGATCTCACCCGTCCTGTGGCGCAAGGTGGCCCGCGGTCTCTCCGCGGGGCGTGTGCAATCGGTGGCCACCCGGCTGGTCGTCGAACGTGAACGCGAACGCATGGCCTTCCGCTCCGCCTCCTACTGGGATCTGGCCGGGGAATTCGCGACCACAGCGGGAGAGTCCTTCCGCGCCAAGCTCGTGGCCGTCGACGGGGGCCGCGTGGCCGCCGGCCGTGACTTCGATGACCGGGGTGGACTGAAGACCCCGAAATCCGGCACCGCAGTCGTCCACCTGGACGAAGCAGCGGCGACCTCGCTGGCCGCTGGCCTGCAGGATAGCGATTTCGCCGTCACCAGTGTCGACACCAAGCCCTATACCCGCCGCCCGGCGGCCCCGTTCACCACCTCGACGCTGCAGCAGGAGGCCTCGCGCAAACTGCGGTGGTCCTCGAAGTCGACCATGCAGGTCGCCCAGCGCCTGTACGAAAACGGCTACATCACGTATATGCGTACCGACTCGGTGTTCCTCTCCAACGAGGCCGTCTCGGCGGCCCGGAAACAGGCCGCCGAACTCTATGGGCAGGAATCGGTGCCCTCGAAGCCGCGGATGTACAAGGCCAAATCCGATAGCGCCCAGGAGGCCCACGAGGCCATCCGGCCCTCCGGTGACGCCTTCCGCCGCCCCCGGGACGTGAAATCCCAGTTGGGGGCCGACGAATTCCGGCTCTACGAACTGATCTGGAAGCGCACGGTCGCCTCGCAGATGGCCGACGCCAAGGGCTCGACCGCTTCGGTCCGGCTGGCCGGGGAAGCCACCGACGGCCGCCGCGCTGAATTCTCCGCCTCCGGCACGGTCATCACCTTCCGCGGTTTCATGGCCGCCTATGAAGAAGGCAAGGACGTCTCGGCCGCCGAGGAAGCCGAGAAGGATGCCGAGCGCCGGCTGCCGCAGCTGGCCCAGGGCGACGCCCTGGTGGGCACGGATGTCACGGCCTCCGGCCACGAAACCACCCCTCCGCCGCGCTACACCGAGGCATCGATCATCGCCGAACTCGAAGAGCGGGAGATCGGCAGGCCCTCGACCTTCGCCCCCACGATTTCGACCATCATGGATCGCGGATACGTCAGCAAACGCGGTGGCGCCCTGGTGCCGAGCTGGATCGCCTTCTCGGTGATCCGCCTGCTGGAGGAACACTTCGCCCAGTACGTCGACTACGGATTCACCGCACGGTTGGAGGACGACCTCGATGAGATCGCCGCAGGACATCTGGCTCGCTCGGCGTGGCTGAAGGACTTCTACTTCGGTGACGGGGAGGAAAAGGGTCTGCAGGGCCTGGTCGAGAACCTCGGCGACATCGACGCCCGGGCCATCAACTCGATCGACATCGCCCCGGGCATCGTGTTGCGGGTGGGCAAATACGGCCCCTATCTGGAACGTCCCGCCCCGGCCGGCTCCCCGGAAGGCACCGACCCCGAACGGGCGAACGTCCCCGAGGATCTGGCCCCCGATGAGCTCACCGCCGAGAAGGCGACCTACCTGATGGACAATGCCGGGCCCTCGGAGCGCCCGCTGGGCATCGATCCGGAGACCGGACGCGAAATCGTGGCCAAGGACGGGAGATACGGACCCTTCGTTTCCGAGGTGATCGTCCCGCCGACCGAGGAGGAGCTGGCCGCCAGGCCGGTCGAATACTACAAGAACGGCAAGCCCAAGCCCCCGAAGAAGCCGGAGAAGATCAAGCCGCGCACCGGTTCGCTGTTCAAGTCGATGTCCCTGGAGACCATCACCCTCGAGGAGGCCTTGAAGCTGCTTTCCCTGCCTCGGGTGCTCGGGACCGATGCCGAAGGCGCGGAGATCACCGTGCAGAACGGTCGCTTCGGGCCGTATTTGAAGAAGGGCTCCGACTCGCGTTCCATCGGGACCGAGGAAGAGATCTTCAGCATCACGCTGGAACAGGCACTGGAGATCTACTCCCAGCCCAAGCAGCGTGGTGGCCGCGCCGCGACCCCGCCCTTGGCGGAATTCGGGGACGACCCGGTGTCCGAGAAGCCGATCATCGTCAAGGAGGGCCGCTTCGGGGCCTACATCACCGATGGGGCCACCAATATCACGGTTCCGCGCGGGACCGCGATCGAGGACCTGACCCGCGAGCAGGCAGTGGAGCTGCTGGCGGACAAGCGCGCCAAGGGTCCGGTCAAGCGGGCTGGCAAGGCCCCGGCCAAGCGCCCGGCAGCCAAGAAGAAGAAGTAGCGCAGGCGGGGTCAGAGATGCGACTGGGTGTCCTCGATATCGGTTCGAACACGGTTCATCTGTTGTTGATCGATGCCTACCCGGGGGCCCGGCCCACGGCCTTCGCCTCGCATAAGCGGCCGCTGTCCCTGGTGGCCTACCTCGATGAGGACGGGGCGATCACCGAGGACGGCCAACGCGAGCTGCTTGACTTCGTCCACGAGGCCTCCTTGTTCGCCACCCGTCACCGGGCCGAGGACCTGCTGGCGTTCTGCACCTCGGCGATCCGCAGTGCCAGCAACGGTCCCGCCGTCTTGGACCGGGTGGTGCAGGAAACCGGGATCCAGCTGGCGGAGCTCTCCGGCGAGCAGGAATCGGGGATGACCTACCATGCGGTCCGTCGCTGGTTCGGGTGGAGCTCGGAAAGGATCCTGGACCTGGACATCGGCGGTGGGTCGTTTGAAATGGCCTACGGGACCGACGAGTTTCCCGAACTGGCCCTTTCGGTCCCTCTGGGTGCCGGCAGGTTGACCCGTGACTGGTTGCCCGGGGACCCGCCCCGCACCTCCGATGTGAAGGCGCTGCGGGCCCACGTCAAGGAGACCTTGGCCGAACCGCTGGCGCTGATCGCCGAGCATCCGAAGCCGACCCTGGTCACCGGGACGTCCAAGACCTTCAGGTCCCTGGCCCGGATCACCGGGGCCGCCCCGAGCGCCGAAGGGATCCATGTCAAACGGGTCCTGCGCCTGGATGACCTGAAACTCTGGACCCGCCGGCTTGAAGCCATGACGACCCTCGAACGCACCGAGCTGCCCGGGGTATCCGAAGTGCGCGCACCGCAGATGCTCGCCGGGGCCATCGTGGCCTCCGTGGCGATGAACACGCTGGGGGTGAAATCCCTGCGCATCTGCCCCTGGGCGCTGCGTGAGGGGCTGATCCTGCGCCGCTTCGACCATTTGATCTTTGACGGACCTTTACCACTGGGGAGTAGCGTGGGAGTTGGCCACGTCGAACTCGGCCAACTGCCGGGATTGCCCACCGTGGGCGCGGTCGATTGAAAAGAGGGAGCCAGGCAATGTCGAAGGATCCGATCCAGGTGGGGTTGTCCAGCGCGTCGGTGTTCCCGCTGAACGTCCACGATGCCTTCGCGGTCTCGCATGATCTGGGCTACGACGGCGTCGAGGTGCTGGTCACCGGAAACCATCTCTCGCAGGACCCCCGCAAGCTGCACGAACTCAGTACCCGTTACGATCAACCGATCCTGGCGATCCACGCCCCCACGCTGCTGTTGACCCAGCAGGTCTGGGGTGACGCCTGGTCGAAGATCGAGATGTCGGCCGCGATGGCCCGTGATGTGGGCTGCGACATCGTCGTCGTCCACCCCCCGTTCCGCTGGCAGGGGGGCTATGCCACCGGTTTTGCCGACGGGGTCAAGAAGATCATGGACGATTACGGGGTCCGCATCGCCGTGGAGAACATGTATCCCTGGCGGGCCCGCGGTCGTGAAGCCAAGATGTACCTTCCGCACTGGAACCCCGTGCCGCAACCCTACGAATACGTCACCTGGGACTTCTCCCATGCCGCCATCGCGAACGTGGACTCGTTGGAGTCCATCAAGGCGCTGGGGAGCCGGCTGAGCCACGTCCACCTCTGCGACGGGGTCGACAACGGCAAGGACGAACACCTGGTCCCCGGACGGGGCACCCAGCCGGTCGCGGAATCGTTGCAGTTCCTGCGCGACAGCGAATGGGACGGCCACGTCGTCGTGGAGGTATCGACCCGCAAGGCCAAGGGAGCCGGAGGGCGCGAGGAATGGCTCGCCGAGACCCTGCGCTTTGCCCGGAAGCACTTGGAAGCGGTCGACCCCCCCGCCGGCACCAACGAGGCAGGCGATGCCGGGAACACCTCGGATTCCTCCACGCTGCGTTCCTGAGCGGACCACCGGGCCGCTGCCCGGCCGATCGCCGACGAACCGTCAGGGACTACGCCCGCCGGAGCCCCGTGGAAGAATGGTTCCATGGCATCTTCGAAACACACTCCTGACACCACGTCGACCGGCCGGCGTCTGGCCTTCATCGGCACCGGCAACATGAACGGGGCGATCCTCCGCGGCATCCTCGCCGGTGGCTTCGACCCCCGATCCATCACCGCCACGGTGCGTGGCAGCGAAAAAGCGGAGCGTTTGGCCGCCGACACCGGGGTGCGCTCCCTCGCCACCACCGTGGACGAGACCGCCAACCAGCAGGCGGTCGCCGCGGCGGACATCGTCTTCGTCGGGGTCAAACCGGTCGGGATCCAGGACGCCTGCCGCGATATCGCCGCCTCCCTCCCGGCGCAGGCCGTCGTCGTCAGCGTGGCCGCAGCGGTCACCATCTCCATGATCGAAGAGGCCCTGCCGCAGGGACAGCCGGTCGTGCGCGCCATGCCGAACACCCCGATGACCGTCGGCAAGGGCGTCGTGGCCCTGGCCGGGGGCACCTCGACCGGCGAGAAGGACCTTGAAGCGGTGTCCGCGCTGCTCTCCGAGACCGGCATGGTGCGGATCGTCTCCGAAGACCAGATCGACGCCGTCTCGGCAGTGAGCGGTTCCGGACCCGCCTACGCGTTCTACCTGGCCGAGGCGATGGCCGCCGCGGGTGAGGAGCTGGGGCTGGAAGCCGGGTTGGCCCGGGATCTGGCGCGGGCCACGGTGGCCGGCGCCGGGGTCATGCTCGACGAGCCCGACGCCGATCCCTCCGCGCTGCGCACCGCCGTCACCAGCCCCGGGGGAACCACCCAGGCGGCCTTGGAGGGCTTCGACGCCGCCGGCGTGCGGGCCGGTATCGGCTCCGGGGTCAAGGCGGCCACCGAACGGGCCGCGGAGATCACCCGCGAACTGGCCGGATAGCCCGCCGGCCGGCCCTACGGTCGGGAGGCGAACCGCTCGAGCAGGTCCACGTGTCCCGACACGATGAGGATGTCCCGCCGCGTGACCTTGGTATCGGGTTGGGCGTAGGTGAAATCCTCGCCGGGGGATTTCACCCCGACGATGGTCACGCCGTATTTGGACCTGACCTGGGATTCGCCCAACGTGAAGCCCTGGGTCTCCGTCGGGGGATACATCTTCACGATCGCGAACCCGTCGTCGAACTCGATGAAGTCCAGCATGCGCCCGCCCACCAGGTGGGCCGCGCGGACCCCGGCGTCGGCTTCCGGGTAGACGACGTGGTTGGCGCCGATCCGCGAGAGGATCTTGCCGTGCGATGGGGTGATCGCCTTGACCCAGAGGTGCTCGACGCCCAGATCGACCAGGTTCACGGTGATCAGCACGGAGGACTCGATCGAGGTGCCCACCCCGACCACCGCCGAGTTGAAATCCTGGGCGCCGAGTTGGCGCAAGGCATCGACGTTGGTGGCATCGGCCTCCACCACATGGGTGAGCGTGCCGGCCCACTTCTGCACCAGATCCTGGTTCCGCTCGATCGCCAGGACCTCCCGGCCCTGGCGCACCAGCTGATTGGCCACCGCCGCGCCGAAGCGGCCCAGACCGATGACCAGCACCGGGGCATTATGTTTCGACGAGTTCTCAGCCAATGATCGGCCTCTCTTCGGGGTAGTGGTACAGCTGGTTGCGTTGGCGCAGGCTCAGTGCCGTCGCCAGTGTAATGGTGCCCACGCGTCCGGCAAACATCAGCGCGGAGAGGACATACTTGCCCTCGGGAGGGAGCTCGGCCGCCAGATTGGTGCTCAGCCCCACCGTGCCGAACGCGGAAATCGAATCGAAGAGGACCCGATCCAACGGTTCATCACTGATGGACAGGATCACCCCGGTGCCCACGCTGACCAGGGTGGCCCCCAGGACGGTGACGGAGATCGCCACACGCATGGTGCTCTCGGGGATGCGGCGCCCGAAGGCTTTGATGTCCTTATCGCCCCGGGCCTCGGCCACGATGGCCAGGAACATCACCGCGATCGTGGTGACCTTGATGCCCCCTGCCGTGGACGCCGAACCCCCGCCGGCGAACATCAACGCGTCGGTGAGCAGCAGGGTGGAGGATTCGAGCTGGTTCTGGTCCACCAGGGAAAAACCCGTGGAACGGGTCATCGCCGAGGCGAAGAACGAGTGGATGAGCTTATCGGACAGGCTCATCCCGCCGATGGTCTGCGGGTTGTTCCACTCCATGAGACCCCAGCTGAGGCTGCCCACCAGCAGCAGGATGCCCGACACCACGACGGTGAGTTTGGTGTGGAGGTTCCATTTGCGGAATTTGCTGCGGAAGACGATCAGCACCATGAGGGCCGGGAAACCCAAGGACCCGATGATGGCCCCGACGGTGATGGGGACCAGGACCCACAAATCGGTTTCGTAGGGGACCAGGCCATCGGAGTGCGGGGTGAATCCGGCGCTGTTGAAGGCCGAGATGGCGTAGAAGATCCCATGCCAGATGGCTTGGCCGATGGACTCGCCCAACACCAGGAAACGCGGGGCCAGGGCCAATGCCAGCAGCGCCTCGATGGTCACCGAGGTGGTGATGACCACCCGGAGCAAGGTGCCGACCTCACCGAGGCGCCCGACGTTTTGGATGTTCATGGCCTCCTGGGCGCGCAGCTTGCCGCGTACCCCCAGCCGCTTGCTCACCGCCAGGGACAGCAGTGAGGCCAGGGTCAGGATGCCCAGCCCGCCGATGAAGATGCCCACGATGATGACCACTTGGCCGAAGAAGGACCAGTGCACCGCGGTGGATACCACGGTCAGCCCGGTCACGCAGACGGCCGAGGTGGCCGTGAAGAGGGCATCGTGGAGCGGGGTGAATTCCCCGGTGGAGGAGGCCACCGGCAAGGACAGCAGGGTCGTGAACAGGGCGATGACCAGAAGGAACACACCGATAGCCAGCCGGGCCGGCGACGTCGCTGCGACGGTGTCGACGAAGTCTCGCACCCCGTGGAGGATACGCGGTACGGCGTTCCCCCAGCTGAGCGGGGTGGCTGATGGTGTGGAGGACATGGTCGCGGGCTGCTCCGGGAAACGATGGCTCCGGGCGTTTCCCGGCACTGTCCACAGTAGAGTACCCGTGCGCGGCACGGTGGTGGACACCCGCCGCGGCGGAGACATCCACCCGCGAAAGGCGGATATCGCGTAGCCTGAGCCCGTGAGCTTGAGTACACCGCCGTCACCGCCGACCGAGGTCCTCTGGAGCGAGGAGCTGATGTC
This sequence comes from Arthrobacter sp. AOP36-F1-5, assembly GCF_058137995.1. NCBI lineage: Bacteria > Bacillati > Actinomycetota > Actinomycetes > Micrococcales > Micrococcaceae > Arthrobacter > Arthrobacter sp. AOP36-F1-5. Next base: position 2,915,801 of record NZ_CM176892.1, on the reverse strand, counting down.
CTACCGCTTCAGCGAAAGTCATCCGATGCATCCCTCGCGTCTGGATCTGACGATGCGCCTGGTCGAGGGGCTGGGGATCCTGGAGCGCAGGAACATCTCGCTGCTTGCACCGGAGGTCGCCACCGACGAGGAACTGGCCCTGGTGCACGACCCGGAGTACATCTCCGCCGTCCGGTACGCCGGGGAACATCCGGACGAGATCAACGAGGAACGCGGGCTGGGCACCGAGGACACCCCGGCCTTCGCCGATATCCACGCGGCCAGTGCCCGCTTGGCGGGCGGGTCGCTGCAGGCAGCCGACGCCGTATTGGCCGAACGGGCCCTGCACGTGGTCAACTTTGCCGGCGGCATGCACCATGCCTCCCGCGGCAAGGCCAGCGGATTCTGCGTCTACAACGATGCCGCGCTGGCCGTCCAACGGCTTCTGGACGGTGGAACGCAGCGGGTCGCCTATATCGATGTCGATGCCCACCACGGGGACGGAACCCAATCGATCTTCTGGGACGATCCCCGGGTACTGACCATCTCCTTGCACGAATCAGGCATGTCCCTGTTCCCCGGAACCGGGTTCGCCAACGAAACAGGAGGATCCGAGGCCATGGGCAGTGCCGTGAACGTCGCCCTGCCCGCCGGGACCACAGATGCCGGCTGGCTGCGGGCCTTCCATGCGGTCGTGCCGCAACTGGTGGCCGCCTTCGAACCCGAGGTCATCGTCAGTCAGCACGGCTGTGACGGGCACGGCGAGGATGATCTGAGCAACCTGCGGCTGAGCATCGACGGGCAGCGGCAGAATGCACTGGATATATCCGATCTGGCCCAACGCCACTGTGGCGGCCGGTGGATCGCCACCGGCGGTGGGGGATACAACCTCATCCAGGTCGTCCCCCGGGCTTGGAGCCACCTGGTGGCCATCGCCGGCGGCCGGCCCGTCCCGTTGCGTACCGAGGTGCCGGGGAGCTGGTTGGCCTACGTGAAGGAAAAATATGGTGCCACCGGTCCCGCGTTGATGAACGACGGCGTCGACCTCTGGTGGCGCTCCTGGGAAGTCGGCTACGATCCGGCGGATTTCATCGACCGGACCATCATGGCCACGCGCAAGGAGGTCTTTCCCGTCTTCGGGTTGGACCCCTGGTTTGATTGAGCGCCGCCCGGGGCGGGATGCCCGGAAGAACTTCTGCGGATAAGGTGATGGAATGACCTTCGACGATGTCTTTTCCGTCCTGGCAGATCCGACCCGGCGCAGGATCCTCGAAGCCCTGCGCGAAGAGGAGAACTCCGTCGGTGACCTCGTGCAGCTTCTTGAAGTATCCCAGCCGACCGTATCCAAGCATCTGAAGGTCCTGCGCGAAGCCGGGGTGCTGCGCATGCGGGCCGACGGCCAGCGGCGGATCTATTCCGTCGAACCCGGGGCATTGCACCGGGCCGCCACCTGGTTGGCCGCCTTCCCCGGCCACCCCGGCACCGAAGCGGCGGTGACCGGGCTCACGGGCGCAGAGTACAAGAAGGACATGGCATTCGGCAATGCCCGCGACGCGGCGGGTAGCGGTGACGGCACCGACGAGGAAGCGACGGTTCGGGCCCTGGAGGTGGCAGCTTCCTACCGCGCCGCCCAACAGCGCGAACAGGATGGGCTTCCGACGGTTGACGCGACGGACCTCGAGCACGAAAACCCCGCCATCCCGGGCTCCGGGAATGCTCCGCAGCAGCTGGGGCGGACCGTGGGGCGGACCGTCGAACAGGTCACCGGCCGGGCCCAGGATCTGCTGGAAAGGCTGCAGAAACCGAAGTTCGGGCGACGCCGCTAGGGGCGGTGGACGGGCCGTTCCACGTTACGGGCGATTCACGGATTTTTTACGATCGGTTGGGTTCGATGCCCTCCGACGTGTCATTGTTCTTCTCGGAGCGCCGACGCTCACCACCCCCCCATGGGTGCCGTCGCGCCCACCTCTCAGTTCTTGAAGGAGTACCCCTTGGATCAGAATCTGCTCGATATCCGGGAAGACGTTTTCCACCGCAACCAGGGTGAATCCGAATTCCACCAGGCCGTGACCGAGGTGTTCGAAAGCCTCAACACCGTCATCGGCCGGCACCCCGAATACGCCGACGCCGCCATCCTGCAACGCATGTGCGAGCCCGAGCGCCAGATCATCTTCCGGGTCCCCTGGGTGGACGATGAGAGCAAGGTGCAGATCAACCGTGGCTTCCGTGTCGAATTCAACTCGGCGCTGGGCCCGTATAAGGGTGGACTGCGGTTCCATCCTTCGGTCTACCTGGGCACCGTTAAGTTCCTGGGCTTCGAGCAGGTATTCAAGAACGCACTGACCGGCATGCCGATCGGCGGCGGCAAGGGCGGCTCCGATTTCGACCCGCGCGGCAAGTCCGACGGTGAGGTCATGCGCTTTTGCCAGTCCTTCATGACCGAGCTGTACCGCCACATCGGCGAATACACCGACGTCCCGGCCGGAGACATCGGCGTGGGTGGCCGGGAGATCGGCTTCCTCTTCGGCCAGTACAAGCGCATCACCAACCGCTATGAATCGGGCGTCCTGACCGGCAAGGGCATGGGCTGGGGCGGTTCGCTGCTGCGTCCCGAAGCCACCGGCTACGGGGCCGTGCTGTTCGCCCAGGAGATGCTCAAGACTCGTGGCTCCAGCCTGGACGGGCAGCGGATGGTCGTCTCCGGCTCCGGCAACGTGGCCATCAACGCCATCGCCAAGGCGCAATCCCTGGGGGCCACCGCCGTGGCGGCCTCGGATTCCAGCGGATACATCGTCGACGAAGCCGGCATCGACGTGGAGCTGTTGCGCGAGATCAAGGAAGTCGAGCGCGGCAGGATCAGTGACTACGCGGATCGACGCGGCGGGAACGTGAAATACGTCGAGGGCGGCTGCGTCTGGGATGTGGACGCCACCGTCGTGCTGCCCGCCGCCACGCAGAACGAACTCGAGGCCAAGGATGCCAAGCGACTGGTGGAAACCGGCGTCCTGGCCGTCGCCGAGGGTGCGAACATGCCCTGCACCGCCGATGCGATCGCCATCTTCCAGGAAGCCGGGGTGCTCTTCGGCCCGGGCAAGGCAGCCAACGCCGGCGGAGTGGCGACCTCGGCCCTGGAGATGCAGCAGAATGCCAGCCGTGACTCCTGGAGTTTCGGGCATACCGAACGCCGGCTCGAAGAGATCATGGTCGGCATCCACACCACCTGTGCCACGACGGCCGATGCCTACGGTAAGCCGGGGAACTACGTGGCCGGGGCCAATATCGCCGGGTTCATGAAGGTCGCCGACGCGATGCTCGCCCTGGGAGTCATCTAGGGGCCTTGGACCGGACTGGACGGGCCGGCGATGTCCCGGGCACCGCGGTGTCCGGGACATCGTTGCGTCCGGGGTGTTTACATGGGGGGATGGAGAACACCGAAGCACTCGCCGCCCACCGCATCGACCCCGAGGCGCTCGAGCAGGACGACATCGACACCTACCGCCTGCTCGCCGGGGACATCGCCTCGGGGGCCGCAGTGGTGGCCACCCGCCGTTATGGCCGGGACATCGCCGCGACGGTCACCGGATTCCTGGACGTCTCCTACGATCCGCCCACCATGCTGGTCAGCCTCTACGCGGACGGACGCATCGGGGAGGCGGTCTCCGAGTCCGAAGGCTGGACGCTGTCGCTGTTGAACGGGGAGCACCAGGGGATCGCGAACTGGTTGGCCAGCCCCGCCAATCCCGTCCATGGCCTGTTGAGCCAGGTCCCCTTCCGGCGCGCCCCGGTCAGTGGGGCCGCAGTGATCGAGGGGGCCATCTCCTGGTTCGAGCTGAGGACGACGGCGGTGCACGAGGTGGCGACACATCTGGTGGTCGCCGGGGAGGTCGTCGCGATGGGCACCACCGACGACGACGCCGGCGCGAACGATCCACTGATCCACTTCTCCCGTGAATACCGCCATTTGCGGCGCTGACCGGCACCAGGGCTCCGAGGCGCCTGCTTCGCGCTGTCCGGGGCCTGGTCGGGGGGGAACACCGGAGGGCCGGGTTGCTGCGACGGGTTTCACAATCGCATCACCAGCCACTAGTGTGGTCTGCTAGATGGTACTGCGTACGGGTTTTTCCACGCGATGCCTTGCTGGGGTGTTCCTTTATCATCCGAACCAGGAGAATATTGCCGATGGCCGACGCTAAGAACTTTTCGAATGCGCGCTTCATGACGGTGGCGGAAGTCGCCGAGATGATGCGTGTGTCGAAAATGACTGTGTATCGCCTGGTGCATGCGGGAGACCTTCCGGCAGTTCGCTTCGGTCGTTCCTACCGCGTGCCGGAGACCGCCGTCGAGGACTACCTGAAAACCGCGCGTGTGGACGGGACGTCGGAGACCGCCTGAGGGCGTGGTCCGCACGGTCGCCTTGGGCAAGGTAAACTAGTAGGGAACATTTAACGTCCGCGATGGTTGCTGCCTGCTCCCCGCGTGGTCGTCAGCAGAAATCAATCATTAGTCTGTGAGGAACCAAATGGGCTCAGTTATCAAGAAGCGCCGCAAGCGGATGGCCAAGAAGAAGCACCGTAAACTGCTTCGTAAGACGCGCCACCAGCGTCGCAACAAGAAGTAGCACGCGGCGGGACAGGATCCCGCCCCTGATGCTTGACGGCGGGGTTCCACCTTCGGGTGGGGCCCCGCCGTCGTCATGTCCGGGCCTTGCCGGAGGCAGGGCCCGCCCCACCCGGCTCCTAGGGGCGGAAGCGTCGGCGCATCATCCGCAGGCCGCGCCAGAGCCCGTAGACGGCGCCCGAGACGGTGGCCGCCCGGATGCCGATCGTTGCCGCATGCCGTCCACGGCGGAAGTCATATACGGGCCAGTTGTGGGCCAGGGCGTGGCGGCGCAGGCGTACATCCGGGTTGATGGCCACCGGATGTCCGACGACGGTCAGCAGCGGCACGTCGTTATAGGAATCGCTGTAGGCCCAGCTGGTCGAAAGATCCAGGCCTTCGCGGGCCGCCAGCTCGGTCACGGCGGTGGCCTTGGCCGGGCCATGCAGGATCTCGCCGACCAGCCGGCCCGTATAGACCCCCTCGTGTTGGTCCACCACGGTGCCCAGCGCACCGGAAAGGCCGAGCTTGTCGGCGATCACCTCGGCCACTTCCAAGGGGGTGGCGGTGACCAGCCACACCGGCCGGCCTCCGTCCAGATGCGCCTGGGCCAGCGCCCGGGTCCCGGGCCAGATCCGGCTGGCAATGAATTCGTCGTAGATCTCGTCGCCCAGGGCGCTCATGTCATCGACCAGGATGCCGGCGGCCAGGGCCAGCGCCTGGTCCTTGATCCGGTGGACCTGCGCGAGGTCCTCGCCGCGCACCATGAAGCTGATCTGCTGCACGCCCATCCACAGGGCGTGGCGCAGGCTGAACGCCCCCCGGCTATACATCTTCCGGGCCACGGCGAACAGACTGGCCCCGCGCATCATGGTGTTGTCGACGTCGAAGAAGGCGGCGGCATGCCCGGGGGATGGTGGGGCTGCCGGTACATGGGCGGCTCGGGGCTGCTCTGGCATCTGGATAGTCTATCCACCGAGACGGGCCACGCGAGCGGTGCCGTGCGTCACGGGGAGGATCGTTTCTGCCCGGCCGAGGGGGAGTAACGGTAGGTTTGGAGTATGGATTCTTCGCTTCAACCACCCCGGGTCAGGCTCTTGAGCCGGACCGGATGCCACCTCTGCGGGGCCGCCCGCGCCACCGTCCAGACGGTGACGGCACGGCATGGAGTCGCGTGGGACGAGGTCCTCATCGATGACGATCCGGCCCTGATGCAGCAATTCGGCGAAGAGGTGCCGGTGCTGTTGGTGGATGGGGTGCAACGCGATTTCTGGGTCATTGATGCGGATCGGCTCGAGAAGTTGATCAGTGCGTGAATCCGATGGAAAAGGCACTTCCCGAGGCGACGCTGAGTCGCATGACCGGCTATCTGCGCGCCCTGGAGGCCATGCGTGAGGTCGGTCGCCCGACGATCTCCTCGGAGGTCCTGGCCGCCGCCGCCGGAGTGAATTCCGCGATCCTGCGCAAGGACCTCTCGCTGTTGGGGACCTTCGGGACCCGGGGCGTCGGGTATCGGATCGAGGTGTTGGCCGAGACCATTTCCGAGACCCTGGGGTTGGAACGGGATTGGCGGGTCGGCATCCTCGGTGCCGGCAACCTGGGCCGCGCCTTGGCCGGCTATGCCGGTTTCCATGAAGGCGGGTTCAGCATCCAAGCGGTCTTCGACATCGCCGAAACCGTCATTGGCGATGCCGTGGGCGGGCTGGCGGTCCGTCCGGTGGGTGAACTGGCTGCGGCCACGGCCGAACTGGGGTTGAACATGGCCGTGCTGGCCGTCCCCGGACCGGCGGCCCAGGAACTCTGCGACCGGGTCGTCGGTGCCGGGATCACCAACATCCTCAGTTTCGCCCCGGTGATCCTCCAGGTTCCCGAGGGCATCCACATGCGCCGGGTGGACATGGCCCGGGAACTGCAGATCCTGGCCTACCACGCAGGCTTCGGGGCGGGCCGCCCGGCAGACCAGGACTGAGGGCTGCTAGCGGAAGCCGCCCCGCTTACGCTGGGCCATCGCCTTGACGTAGTTCGAGGAGGGCGTCAGCCAGGCCAGGACGATGCCGGCCACGCCGAGCAGGATCACCAGGAGCGAGATCGGATCCGACGGGGTGAACAACCCGAACAGGGAGATCGCCGCTAGGACGGTGCCGGTGATGCGGGCCCCGTTGCTGCCCTTGCGGATGAAGCTGGCGATCAGCGCGTAGACCCCGGCCACGACCACCATCATGATCAGGACGACGACCTTCAGGGCGCTGATCATCGATTCGAGGTCGATCCCGGCGTCGTCGAGCTGCTGCTGGGTCTCGGGACCCTGCTGCGCGATGGCTTCGCGGATGGCCTCAACGACCATGGCGTTCGGCAGGAAGATCAGGATCAGCGCCTGCACCAGGGTGATGATCCCGGCGCCAATGATCAACCAGAATGCCGCCTTGAGCTGTTTCGGGGGTGCCGGCCGCGTGCCGGGAGTTCCCCCGAAGCCCGCTGCCCCACCGTCCGGCTGCTGGCCGTAACCGTAGCCATAGGGGGAGGGGGCGGGATTCGCATGGCCCTGTCCCACCGGGGGCAGGTTCGGCTGACCGGGCTGGCCGTAGCCCGGAGGCAGGCCCGCCCCCGGCTGCCCGGAGGAACCGGGGCCCTGGGTGCCCTGGCCGTACTGGCCCGGCTGGCCCGGAGGGTTCTGGCCGTATTGGGGGGACCCGGTGGCGTCGGCCCCGGTCTCGGGCAGGCGTTGTCCGAACTGCGGGGGACCGGGAACCGGGGGAGTGGTGCCGTCGTTGGTGGCATCCGGGTCCTGCTGCGGGTCCTCGGGGGTGGGGGTGCTCATCGTCTGTCCTCCATTGGTGTTGCGTACGGTGGGCCCAGCTCCCAGACTAATGCGCCCGACCCCTGTCGGGGCATCATCACGAAGGCTGACACTATGCGCCCGCGAGGGATGCGTGAAGTGGATCACCGTCCCCCTTTTAGGCGACGCCGCAAAGGTTTGAGACACTAGATGCATGCCTGTCGCCACCGTCCACCTGCTCCGCCATGGGGAGGTCCACAACCCGGACAAGGTGCTCTATGGCCGGTTGCCCGGATTCCGCCTCTCCGATCTCGGCCGCACCATGGCGGATCGTGCCGCGGAGTACTTCGTGGCCCAGCGCGACGCCGGCGCGTCAATCGTGCATCTGGCGGCCTCGCCACTGGTCAGGGCCCAGGAAACGGCCGAGCCGACGTCCAAGGCCCTGGGCCTGCAGATCGCCACCGATGATCGACTGATCGAAGGCGGAAACCATTTCGAGGGACTCTCCGGAGTCAAGGGGCAGCTGCGCAACCCGCGGCACTGGCCCTACCTCATCAACCCGTTGCGTCCGTCCTGGGGGGAGCCCTACCGGGTCCAGGTCGAGCGCATGATGGCCGCGGTGAAGGATCACCGCGACCGGGCCGTTTCACTCGGCGGCCCCGGAGCCCAAGCCGTGCTGGTCAGCCACCAGCTACCCATTTGGGTGACGCGCCTGGCCGCCGAAAACAAGCACCTGTGGCATGACCCCCGGAAGCGGCAATGCACGCTCACGTCGGTCACCAGCCTGGATTTTGAGGGGGAACGGCTCGTTGCCGTTCGTTATACCGAACCCTGCGCTGACCTGCTGGCCAACGCGGCTAACATCCCCGGAGCCTGAAGAACACATGCCGTCCCATCCGTCCCGCCTGTCCGATTCACCGTTTCCCGCCCGACGACACGTCCTGCGCTCCGCCGCGCTCTTCGCCGCCGTCCTGCCGCTGGCCGCCTGCGCCGCGACCGAGGACCCGCTGGCGGAACAGGCCAAGGCCGGCAACGGGAAGAACTACATTGCCGGGGACGGTTCCGTCCAGGAATACGACCAGGCAAGCCGCGGGAAACCTGTGGAACTGGACGGCACGACGTACGAGGGCAAAACCATTGACTCGGCGCAGCTCAAGGACCAGATCACCGTCCTGAACTTCTGGTATGCCGCCTGCGCCCCGTGCCGGCTCGAGGCGCCGCATCTGGCCAAACTGAGCAAGGCCTTCAAATCCAAGGGCGTGCAGTTCTACGGGGTGAACGTCCGTGATGGCCAGGACACGGCGCACGCGTTCGAACGCACCTTCAAGATCGACTACCCCTCGATGCCCGACGCCGACGGATCGATCCTGCTCTCGATGACCGAATACGTCCCCCCGCAGGCCGTGCCCACCACGCTGGTGCTTGATCGCCAGGGCCGGGTGGCGGCCCGCCTGCTGGGTGAAGCCGATGAGTCCACGCTGAAGGCACTGATCTCCGACCTGGTCTCCGAGTCCGCGTGATCGCCGGGCTCGTCACTGCCCTTCCGGCGCTGGGCGTCCAGGGCAACCCCTTCGCCGAGGCCGTCCAGGACGGCTCGCTGCTGCTCTCGATCCCGGTGGCCGTCCTCGCCGGGCTCGTCTCCTTCCTATCGCCCTGCGTCCTGCCGTTGGTTCCCGGGTTCCTGGGCTATGTGACCGGGCTGACCGGGGCGGATCTGGCCGAACAGAAACGGGGCCGGATGGTCACCGGCATCGGGTTGTTCGTCCTCGGCTTCAGCGTGGTCTTCATGCTCATCGGGATCGTCTTCACCAAGGCGACCGTCTGGCTGGCCCGGGACGGGGACTGGGTCACCCAGGCCCTGGGCCTGGTGGTCATCGTCATGGGCATCGTGTTCATGGGCGGATTCTCCTGGTTCCAGCGTGATCGCAAGATCCACCACCGGCCCCCGGCAGGTCTCTGGGGTGCCCCCGTGCTGGGCATGACGTTCGGTCTGGGATGGGCCCCATGCATCGGGCCCACCCTGTCCGCAGTGCTGATCATGAGTACCGGTCCCGACGCGAATGTGGCCCGCGGTGCCCTGCTGACCTTCACCTACTGCCTGGGCCTGGGGGTGCCGTTCCTGCTCATCGCCCTGGGATTCAGGAGGGCCGCGGGGACGTTGGCCTTCTTCAAGCGCCACCAGGTGGCCGTCATGCGCGCCGGCGGCCTCCTGCTCATCCTGTTGGGCCTCGTGATGGTCACGGGGCTGTGGGGTGAATGGGTCGTGCAACTGCAAACATGGTTCGCCAACGAGATAAGGTTGCCGATTTGATGGCCCTGAACAGCAAGTCCAATCACGCATCTTCGGGTTCCGCGGGCGGGAAGAACCCCCGGGGAGGCCGCAAGCCCGAGGTGGCGGTACCGTCCCTGGGGCCCTGGGGCATGGTGAGGTGGGCCTGGACCCAGCTGACCAGCATGCGTACCGCCTTGTTCCTGCTCCTGTTGCTGGCCGTGGCCACCGTGCCGGGATCGCTGTTCCCGCAGCGCCCGGTGAACCCGACGGAGGTCACCGCCTACCTGGAGAACAAGCCGGTGCTGGGGGAATGGCTCGATACCTTCCAGCTCTTCGACGTGTTCTCCTCCGTCTGGTTCTCCGCGATCTACCTGCTGCTGTTCATCTCGTTGATCGGCTGTGTCTTTCCCCGGGCGAAGAAGCACTACAAGACCTTGCGCACCCCGCCACCGCGTACCCCGGCCCGGCTGTCGCGGCTCCCCGAGAACGGGAGCTTCGAACTGGCCGACGATCCGGCCGCCCGCAGCGACGGGGAGGTCCTCGACCGCTCCGCCGCCCTGCTGCGCAAACGCGGTTACCGGGTCGAGAAACGTCCCGGGGGCACGACGCCGTCGGTGGCCGCCGAACGCGGCTACGTCCGTGAAATCGGGAACCTGGTCTTCCACTTCTCGCTCATCGGCGTCTTGGCCTCCGTCGCGATCGGTGGGGTCTACGGGTACACCGGCCAGCGGATCGTCGTGGAGGGTGAGTCCTTCGTGAACACGCTGGTCTCCTACGACTCCTTCAATCCCGGAACCGGTTTCAAGGAAGGCTCGCTGAGCCCCTTCTCCGTCGCTCTGGACGACTTCGATGTCACCTACGACCGCGAATCGACCACACACTTCGGCCAGCCCATCGACTTCCATGCCCAGGTCACCACGTCCGAACCCGGCCAGAAGCCACGGAAGCAGGATCTGCGCGTGAACCATCCGCTGCGGATCGGTGGCACCGCCGTCTATCTGGTGGGCAACGGGTACGCCCCGGACATCGTCGTGCACGACGGCAACGGCAAGGTGGCCTACTCCGGCCCGGTGGTGGCGGTGCCGCAGGACGAGGTCTTCACCTCCCTGCTGGTCCTGAAGGTCCCCGACGCGGCCCCCGACCAGCTCGGTTTCGTCGGCCTGTTCCTCCCCACGGCGGGGATCACCGCCGAGGGGGTGGGGGTCTCCCTGGATCCGAGCCCGACGGAACCGCAACTGCAGCTGAACTCCTACTACGGTGACCTCGGTCTGGACTCCGGGGATCCACAGAACGTCTTCGTCCTGGACACCGACGACCTGAACGAACTGAACAGCAGGAAGCTGGACGCCGGCGGCCTGGTCGTCAATGCCGGCCAGACGGTGGAACTGCCCCAGGACAAGGGCACGATCACCTTCAAGGGCATCAAACGCTACGCCGCCCTGGACGTCCACCACGATCCGGGCAAGCTGCCGGTGGGCATCTTCGCCGCCTTGGCCCTGATGGGTCTGGCCGTTTCCCTGTTCACCCCCCGCCGGCGTGCCTGGATCAAGGTGCACCCCGCCGCGGGCGAATCGGGTGGCTCCGGGGAAAAGAGTGGGCGTATCATCGAATACGGAGTGCTCGCCCGTGGCGAGGACCCGCGTGTACGGCAGGAAGCCCGGGAGATTCGCACACTTCTTGAGCGTGAATTCACCGGCACCGACCGGACCGAAGTTTAGGAGACAGAGGAAAAACGCATGCCCACGATCAACGAAAACCTCGGCGCCTACAGCGACCTCTTCATGCTGCTGGCGGCCATGGCCTACGCCATTGCCTTCATCGCCTTCGCCTGGGATCTGGCCAAATCGAGCCGCACCATCCGTGAACTCGAATCGGGCCTGCTGGCCGAGGAGGCCAAGCAGCTGGCCATGGCCGGTGCCGCCGGAACGGGATCCGCACGTGGCGCCGCCGCGACCAGCGCTCCTGCTGGTCCGCATGCCCCCGCCGAAGACGATGGCCTGCTGGTCAACGAATCGATGAACTACACCCGGGATGCCGGCAAGCGCACGGCAGCCCGCATCGGAGTCTCGGTGGCCTGGATCGGCGTACTGATCCACGGGTTCGCCGTCGTCTCCCGCGCCATCGCTGCCGGCCGGGTGCCGTGGGGGAACATGTATGAATTCCTCACCACCGGCGCCTTCCTGGTGGCTGCGGTGTTCCTGGTCGTGCTGCTGCGCAAGGACCTGCGCTTCATGGGGACCTTCGTCATCGGCCTGGTGACGTTGATGCTGTGTGCCGCGACGATGGGCTTCCCCACCCCGGTCGCGCATCTGGTCCCGGCGTTGCAGAGCCCCTGGCTGGTCATCCACGTCTCCATTGCCGTCCTGGCCTCTTCGCTGTTCACGATCACCTTCGCGTTGAGCGTCCTGCAGCTGATGCAGGCAGACCGCCAATCGAAGCTGGCCGCCGGCAAATCCGATAAATTGGCGTTCCTGCGTCTGGTTCCCAGCGCGGCCGCGTTGGAGAACTTCGCCTACCGGATCAACGCCGTCGCGTTCGTGATGTGGACGTTCACCCTCATCGCCGGTGCCGTCTGGGCCGAAGCCGCCTGGGGCCGTTATTGGGGCTGGGACACCAAGGAAGTCTGGACCTTCGTGATCTGGGTGGTCTTCGCCGGCTACCTGCACGCCCGGGCCACCCGTGGCTGGACCGGCACCCGGTCGGCCTGGTTGAGCATCATCGGCTACCTGTGCATCGTCTTCAACTTCACCGTGGTGAACCTGTACTTCAACGGCCTGCACTCCTACGCGGGAGTCTAGCCACCGCCGGATCCCCGAGGGGCCCGGGAGGAGACCGCAAGGTTTCCTCCCGGGCCCTCTTCGTCCAGAGGGTGGCCTCGGGACGGCAGGCGGGAGGCGGGACCGCAGGGAACGACGCAAGCCCCGGCAGTGTGCCCTCCGGCGCCCGGGCGATGACCTAGAGTGGTTTGATGCCCTCAGCCCAGGACCCCCTGCCCTTCCACCGCACTGCCATGTTGCCGCTGCTGCTGGCCATGGTCGCCATCGCGCTGGCGCTGGTTTCGACGTTCCTGGCGGCACTGGTGGCCAAGCTGGTGCTGCTGGGGCTGGCCATGCTCTTCGTGGTGGGCTGCGGTGTGAGCCTGGGGATCCTCTTCGCCCGCGTCCGGAAGGAAGCAGCAAAGCAGCCTCGCGACTGAACTGTGCAGGGCCCCTTCGGCCCGGGAAGGGTGCCTAGCTGCTCGGCGGGTTCGAGTCCTGGTCGGAGGAATGCGTCCCATCGTCATGCGGTGGGTTCTGGTTCTTCCGGGCTTGCTCCTCACGGGCCCTCAGCTCGGCCTCACGGCGACGCAGGTCCTCCTCCTTGGCGCGTTGGCGCCGTTGGGTTTCGAGGCTGCGCAGGAAGTCCGGGTCGTCGTCGGGGGCCGCCGGGCCACGGGTGGGCCGCTGGCCCTGGGAGGGGCCCGAGCCCGAGTCGTCCGGACGGCCGAGCCAGAACCATAAGAGGGCCCCGATGAGCGGAAGCAGGATGATGGCCAGGATCCACCAGGGCTTGGCGATGCTGCGCACCCGGTTCGCCGGTGTCTGCACGCACTGGATCACTGCGTAGATGGTGACGGCGAGGGCCACCAGTGCACCGAGCATCAAGTTTCTGACCATGGATCCATTGTAGTGAAGAAAACGTGCCGCTGCTCCAGCCGGTAGAATCGAAGAGTGCAGTTCCTCAAGTACTCCCTCATTCGTCTGGTCCTCTTCTTCGCGGTCTTCGCCGCCCTGTACTGGTTGTTGGGCTTTTCCCCCTGGTTGGCCGCCATCATCGCGGCCGTGATCGCCTTCTGCGTGGCCTATCTGTTCCTGAACCGGATGCGGACTGAAAGCGTCCGGCAGGTCCAGGGACGGGTGGAGGAGCTACGCCGGAACCCGGGGACCCACAAGGGGACGGTCGAACGTGAGGACGAGGACGCCGAGGACGACTTCCAGTAGTCCAGCGCGGATCAGCCCTGCTGACGGAGCACGACCGTCACGACCATGCCGATGGCGAAAAGCACGCTGTAGCCGAGGTTGATGAACCCGGTCTGCCGTAGCACCGGGATCAGGGCCGCGCGCCGACGGGTGCGCAACATGACCCAGGACGGCATCAGACACAGCGGGGCGATCAGGACGACGAGCATCAGCCAGGGGAAGTCGGCCACGACCAGCAGCGGCAGCAGCAGGGCCAGCCCCAGCATCAGCACATAGGAGATGCGGGCCCCGTCATCGCCCAGACGCACCGCCAGGGTCCTTTTGCCGACCTCGCGGTCGGTGGGGATGTCGCGCACGTTGTTGGCCATCAGCAGGGCCGTGGCGATCAATCCGGTGGCACAGGCACCGACCCAGGCGGTCGCAGGCAGTTCGAGGACCTGGGTGAACGTGGTGCCCAGGGTGGCGACGAGGCCGAAGAACAAGAAGACGAACACCTCGCCCAGGCCCTGGTAGCCGTAGGGCCGGTCCCCGCCGGTATAGCCCCAGGCCGCGAAGATCGCGGCGACCCCGACCAGCAGCAGCGGCCAGGCCTCGGACAGGACCACCAGGGCCAGCCCGGCCACCGCGGCGGCAGCGAAACAGCCGAAGGCAGCGGCCTTGACCCGGCCAGGCTTCGCCGCGCCGGAGCCGGTCAGCCGCAACGGGCCGACGCGGACGTCGTCGGTGCCGCGGATCCCGTCGGAGTAGTCGTTGGCGTAGTTCACGCCGATCTGCAGCAGCAAGGACACCAGGGCGGCCAGCCCGGCGCGGATCCAATGGACTTCGCCCGCCACCCCGAATGCCGCCGCCGTGCCGATGATGACCGGGGCGATGGCCATCGGGAGGGTGCGCAGCCGGGCGCCTTCGATCCATTGGGCGGGTGTGGCCACGGCAGGGTCCTCTCGGGTGGGTGCTGGCTGTTGGTCCAGCGTCCTATTCTCTCCCTGCCGCCGCCAACTGGGAAATTGCCGCCCGACGGTCGGGTTTGCCGCCCGGGAGGGCAGGAAGCTCGGGGACCTGCAGCAACCGGCGGGGGACGGCCGCGGGCCCCAGCGAGGACCTGACGGCATCTCGGATGGATTCTCCGGTGGCCTCCCCGGTGACCAGTGAACCGATGGCGGAGCCCCATTCGGGGTCGGGGACCCCCACCACCAGGGCGGAGCGGACCCCGGGGACCGCTTCGATGGCGGCAGCCACCGCGGCGGCGGAGATCTTCACGCCACCGGTGTTGATGACATCGTCGATGCGCCCGAGCACGTTGAGCACCCCGTCCTCGTAGCTGCCCAGGTCATCGGTGGTGAACCAGCGCCGCCCGGCGGCGTCGAGGAGGAAACGCTCGGCCGTGTGGGCGGGGTCGTCCAGGTAGCCCGCGGCCAGGACGTCCCCGCCCAGGCGGATCCTGCCGGCGGCGACGTCGAGGTGCACCCCGGGCAGCGGTTTGCCGTCGTATACGCAGCCACCGCAGGTCTCGGTCATCCCATAGGTCCGCACGATGTTCAGGCCGTGGGAGCGGGCGCTGGAACGCAACGATTCCGAGGCGGCCCCGCCGCCGAGCAGGATCGTGTTGAACCGACGCAGCACCGCGATGGTTTCCGGTGCCGGATCCTCCAGCAGGCGGGCCAGCTGGGTGGGCACCAAGGAGGTCAGGCGCACCTTGTCGGTCAGCTCGCCCGCGGCAGCGGTGAAGGCCTGGGCAGTGAACGAGCCGGCCAGGTCCATGGCCCAGGGACGGGTTCCTGCGTAGAGGCTGCGCGTGAGCACCGCCAAGCCGGCGACGTAGTGCACGGGCAGGGCCAGCAACCACTGTCCTTCGGTGCCCAGATGTTCGGCGGCGGCCATGGACGAGGCCGCCAGGGAATCCGTGGGCAGCACGGTGCGTTTCGGTGTCCCCGTGGAACCAGAGGTCCGGACGACGGCGGCGGTGCCCTCCGGGACGTCCTGCGGGGTGTCGATCCGGTGGCTGCCCGCTGCCTCGCCGGGCAGGATCTCGACCGCCGGCCCCTCGTCGTTCAGGGTCGCGGCGAGGGCCTTCAGGATCTCTGCGATGTCCATCCCGGGCTCCTAGAAGTAGTAGGGGTGCGAGGACCAGTCGGGTTCGCGTTTGGCCAAGAAGGCATCCCGGCCTTCCACGGCCTCATCGGTCATGTAGGCCAGGCGGGTGGCCTCCCCGGCGAAGACCTGTTGGCCGGCCAGCCCGTCGTCGGCCAGGTTGAAGGCGAATTTGAGCATCCGGATCGCCTGCGGTGACTGGCGGGCGATATCGGCCGCATATTCCAGGGCGACCTCCTCGAGGCGCTCATGGTCCACCGCCTCGTTGACGGCTCCCATCGAGACCATGTCCTCGGCGGAATATTCGCGGGCCAGGAAGAAGATGCCGCGGGCATTCTTCTGGCCGACCTGCCGGGCCAACAAGGTCGAACCGTAGCCGGCGTCGAAGGAGCCGACCGTGGCGTCGGTCTGCTTGAACTTGCCGTGCTCACGGGAGGCGATGGTCAGGTCGGAGACCACGTGCAACGAGTGGCCGCCGCCGGCCGCCCACCCGTTGACGACGGCGATGACGACCTTGGGCATGGTGCGCATCAGCCGTTGGACCTCGAGGATGTGCAGGCGCCCGGCCCGGGCCGGGTCGATCGACTCGGCGGTCTCGCCGCCGGCGTAGCGGTAGCCGTCCCGGCCACGGATGCGCTGGTCCCCACCGGAGCAGAAGGAGTGGCCCCCGTCCTTGGCGGAGGGGCCGTTGCCGGTCAGCAGCACGGTGGCCACATCGGAGGTCATGCGGGCATGATCGAGGGCCCTGAAGAGTTCATCGACGGTTCCGGGGCGGAAGGCGTTGCGCACCTCGGGCCGGTCGAAGGCGATGCGTACGGCGGGCAGATCACGGAGGATCCTGCCCTGGGCATCGCGTTCCACCTGCCGATGGTAGGTGATGTCCTCGAAATCGAAACCCTCCACGACCCGCCAGCGGGTGGGGTCGAAGAGATCGGATACCTGGGGTGGAAGCACGTTTTCAATCACGCCCACGAGTCTAGCGCCAGCAGGGTCGTGGACCTCGTCCGGGCGGGTTTTTCGACACCCTGTAGAATGAAGTGTCCACTGGAATCAGGAGGACACGTTGGAAATGATCACCCGTGCCGATCTACCGTTCTTGGCTGAAGCCGATACGGCGGCACTGCATATCTCGATGTTCATGCCCACCCACCGCTTCGGCGACCAGTCCCGGGCGGACCAGCTGCGTTGGAAGAACCTGCTCAGCGCGCTCGAGGAATCCCTGGAAGGGCGTCTACGCCCGGCCGAAATCGACGACCTGCTCGCCCCTGCCAGGCAGCTGCGTGACGATGCCTGGGCTTGGCAGCACATGAGCGACGGGGTCGCATTATTCATGCGGCCGGGGTGGCACGCCAGCTACCGGGTGCCGTATTCCGTCCCCGAATTCTCCACGGTCGGTGACCGGCTGGTGCTGGGGCCGCTGTTCCGGCTGCTCTCGGGCGATGAACAATTCCTGCTGTTGGCCGTCAGCCAACGCAACCTGCGCCTGCTGGAGGGCGACCGCCAGCAGGTGGCCGAACTCGAGCTGAACGGGGTGCCCACTGCCCTGCGCGACGTCGTCGAGGCCCAGGAACCCCGGTCGGACACGATGGCCCGGCCGGCTGCCGACGCCGGAACCAAGGGCGGTTCGGCCGTGTTCTACGGCCACGGTGCCGCCGATGAACACTTCAAGAAGAACGAAGTGACACGGTTCGTGCGTGAAGCCGCCAGCGGGTTGCGTCCGCTGCTGTTCGAACGCGGACTGCCCCTGGTGCTTGTGGGCCCCGATCTGCTCGTGAGAGAATATCGGGGCGCCGGGGACTATCCCCACATCCTGGACGACGCCGTGATCCGCAACCCGGACCCTCTGTCCTCCGGTGAATTGCATCGGCTGGCCTGGCCCGTCATCGAAGACCGGTTGCGTGCCGAGAGGTCGAAGCTGATCGAGCAGTTCCGTTCCCTCCATGGGACCGGAAGGGTCTCCAGCGATCGTGCCGAGATCCATGAAGCCGCCCTGCACGGGCGGATCGAGACCCTGTTCATCCAGGCCGATCCGTGGTGCTGGGAGCAGGCTGCTTCCGGACCCCACACCATCGTGGCGCTGGGACGGGACGACCGGTATGCCGGCTGCGAGCAGATCGAGGCGGCAGCGGTCGCCACGATGGGCAGCGGGGGACTGGTCCATGCCAGTTCGGAACCGGCCGACCCGGACAGCCCGATCTCCGCGATCTTCAGGTACTGAACACCGCGGGGGTAGGGCGGTAGGCTCCGAGGATGGAATCGTTGCGAACCCAACAGGATGTCAACGCCACCGCGGATGTGGTGTGGAGTGTGCTGCAGGACGGTGCCCAGTACTGCCGCTGGGTCCCCGGGGTCGAGCACGTCGATGGAGGCATCCAGGACGGCCAGTCCATCACGCTGCTCGGCCCGGAGGGCCAGGACAGCACCCGGATGCAGGTCACCACGGCCACGAACCGCCGGAGCATGACCTGGCGGACGGGCCCCGGGTGGGGATTGGACGCTTCGGAGATCACCTTCGAACTGGCCGAGACCGAATTCGGGTGCACGGTGGTGCTCGACCGCCGGGACTCGGGGCTCCTGCACGGCCTGCTGGGGGACGACGAGGAGGACCCCAAGGCCCGGCTCGACGAACTGGCCAGGAACCTGGCCCAGGCCGCCGAGGCCCGGGGAGCCCATGAGGAGGTCCGGCAAAGCCCCGACGGGGATCCCGGGGAGGGCACCGGCATGGGTATCTCGGGGGCGGACGTCGAGCCGGATCCCGGCCCCGGGGTGCCGGGGCCGGACCGGGGGACTGCCTGACGACGGCGGGCCCGGAACCATCAGGATGGTTCCGGGCCCGCCGTAGTTGCCTCCAGGGCCTAGCGGGGATCCTCGGCGAGGATCCCGGTGTCGTTGGCATTCGGGGTCTCCGTGCCGCGCAGCGATGCGCCGGCGGTTTCGACCATGTAACGCACGGCGATCAGACCCACGACCGCCGCAATCATCATGTAGACGGCCGGGAAGAGCACGAATCCGGTGCTGTCGATGACCGCCTCGTTGACAATGGCCGCGGTGCCACCGAGCAACGCAGTGGCCACGTTGTAGGTGATGGCGAAGCCGGCAAAGCGGACCTGGGAGGGGAACATCGCCGGGAAGGTGGCCGTGATCGTGGCCAGCTGCGGGAGGTACAACAGACCCAGTACCGCGAAGCCGATGATGGCCAGCCCGAAGTTCTGGCCGATGAGCCAGAACATCGGTACCGGGAAGATGATCAGACCGAGGGTGGAGGCGTACCACATGGGCTTGCGACCCACCTTGTCGGAGAGGCCGCCAACGAACGGGATGACGCACATCATGGCCACCTCACCGAGGATGATGACGATCAGCGCCTGATTCGAATCCATTCCCAGCTGGCTTTCCAGATAGGTGGGCATGTAGGTGATCAAGGTGTAGTTCACCATGTTCAGGCAGGAGACCATGCCGAACATGACCAACATCGGGCGCCAGTATTGGGTGATCACGGCCTTGAGGCTGCCGCCCTCCTCCACCCCGCCGGTCTCCTCGAGCTCTTGGAACACCGGGGTGTCTTCGAGCTTATTACGCAGGTACAAACCGACCAGGCCCATCGGGAGGGCCAGCATGAACGGGATCCGCCAGCCCCAGGAATCCATGGCCGCCTCGGGGAGCACCAGTTGGAAAAGCAGCATGACGGCAGCACCGAGGGCGAAGCCGCCCAGTGTGCCGAACTCCAGGAAGGAGCCGAAGAAACCGCGCTTCTTGTCCGGGGCGTATTCGGCCATGAAGGTCGCCGCGCCGCCGTACTCGCCGCCGGTGGAGAAACCCTGCACCAGGCGCAGCAGGATCAGCAGGATCGGAGCCAGGATCCCGACCATGTCGAACGTCGGGAGCACGCCGATGAGGAACGTGGCCCCGGACATCATGAGGATGGTCAGGGTCAGGACGGTTTTGCGTCCGAGCTTGTCGCCCAGCGGGCCCCAGATGATTCCACCCAGGGGGCGCACTACGAACGAGACGGCGAAGGTGGCCAACGCCAGGATCGTTCCGTACTCCCCGGGAAAGAAATGAGCGGTGATGTAGGTCACCGCCACCGCATATACGCCGTAGTCGAACCATTCGGTCAGGTTGCCCATGGCTGAAGCCGCGGTGGCCTTGTGGATCATCGAGCGGCCCTCGGCGGTGTCAAGATCCGGGCCGATGTCCTCGGAGTAGTCGATGGGGGCCTGTGCGGTGGCGTCGGGGGTGCCCTCCGTCGAGGGGGAGTCTGTGCTGTCGTTCGGTGGCATGGGTGCCTCCCAAAATTCTTCAGCTTTCGTCGACAGGGGCCGGTTCTGAGCGCCCAGGGCGGAGGGCCGGCGACGGTCCACGATCCGGTGTCGAGCATCGGAGTCTGTCAAAGGCATCCAT
Source organism: Arthrobacter sp. AOP36-F1-5 (assembly GCF_058137995.1). Lineage (NCBI taxonomy): Bacteria > Bacillati > Actinomycetota > Actinomycetes > Micrococcales > Micrococcaceae > Arthrobacter > Arthrobacter sp. AOP36-F1-5. Next base: position 2,895,730 of record NZ_CM176892.1, on the reverse strand, counting down.
ATTACCGGCAGGTATAAAAGCGGTCAATTTCGTCATCAGGGCCGGGGTGAGTTGACCGGTGGGATGCGGGGTGGGAATCTCTTAGTGAACGATTGGTCGGTAATTGTGTCCCGAGACGCATTCCACGGCCGGCAAAGATGCCTGAACAGAGGCCAACCGAAGAGGGGTTTTCATGTCCGAAGCATTCCTGGTGGGCGGAGCCCGCACTCCGGTCGGTCGTTATGGCGGGGCCCTGGCCTCCGTGCGTCCCGATGACCTGGCGGCGTTGACCGTCCGGGCCGCCGTCGAACGGGCCGGAGTCGATCCGGAGCTGGTGGACGAGGTCATCTTCGGCAACGCCAACGGGGCCGGGGAGGAGAACCGGAACATCGCCCGCATGGCCTGGCTGCTGGCCGGGTACCCCGATTCGGTCCCGGGGATCACCGTGAACCGGCTGTGCGCCTCGGGGATGTCCGCCATCACGATGGCCAGCCACATGATCAAGGCGGGGGCCGCCGACATCGTCGTCGCCGGTGGGGTCGAATCGATGTCCCGCGCCCCGTGGGTGATGGAGAAGCCCTCCAAGGCCTTCGCGAAGCCCGGCGCCACCTACGACACCTCGATCGGCTGGCGGTTCCCCAACCCGGCCTTCCTCTCCGGGGAGCTCTCCCGCGACGGGAAGACCACCTTCTCCATGCCCGAGACCGCCGAAGAGGTCGCCCGCGTCTTCGGCACCTCACGGGAGGATTGCGACGCCTTCGCCGTACGCTCCCACGAACGCGCCCTGGCAGCCATCGCCGCCGGCCGCTTCGCCGAGGAGATCGTTCCGGTCACCGTGACCGGGCGCAAGGGCGCCCGGACCATCGTCGATACCGATGAGGGGCCGCGCGCCGGGACCACCATGGAGGTCCTGTCCGGACTGCGCCCGGTGGTCAAGGGCGGTTCGGTCGTCACCGCAGGCAACGCCTCGACGCTCAACGACGGCGCCTCGGCGATCATCGTCGCCTCCGAGGCGGCCATCGAGAAATACGGGTTGACCCCGCGCGCCCGCATCCTCGACGGGGCCTCGGCCGGGGTGGCCCCGGAAATCATGGGGATGGGCCCGGTCCCCTCCTCCAGGAAGGTCCTCGAACGCACCGGGCATACCGTGGACGAGCTCGCCGCCGTGGAACTCAACGAGGCCTTCTCCTCCCAGTCCCTGGCCTCCATGCGCGAACTCGGCCTGGACCCCGACATCGTCAACAACGACGGCGGCGCCATCTCGCTGGGCCACCCCTTGGGCTCCTCCGGCTCCCGCATCGCCCTGACCTTGCTGGGCCGGCTGGACCGTGAAGCCTCCGCAGGGAACAAATTGGGACTGGCGACCATGTGCGTGGGCGTCGGCCAGGGAGCCGCCCTGCTCGTCGAGGGGGTCTAGTGGTGGGTGCACAAGACCTGGGTCCCCAGGAGCAGCACGACGGCGCAGCCGGGCTCGACGCCGCGGGCTTCGCCACGCTGATCGTCACCGAGGCAGCCGACCGGATCACCGTCCGGCTGCACCGCCCGGAGGTCCGCAACGCCATCGACCAGACGATGGTCGATGAACTCCATGCGGTCTGCAGCCATCTGGAGGCCTCCCCGAAGATCCTCATCCTTTCGGGGACCCCCTCGGATCCGGAGACCGGGGCCAAGGGCATCTTCGCCTCCGGCGCCGATATCGCCCAATTGCGCCAACGCCGCCGCGAAGACGCCCTGGCCGGGATCAACTCCTCGCTCTTCGAGCGGATCGCCCGGTTGCCGATGCCCGTCATTGCCGCCCTGGACGGTTACGCGCTCGGTGGGGGTGCCGAGCTGGCCTACGCCGCCGACTTCAGGATCGGCACCGAGGCCCTGCGGATGGGCAACCCCGAAACGAATCTGGGCATCATGGCAGCCGCCGGGGCCACCTGGCGGTTGAAGGAGCTCGTCGGGGAGCCGATGGCCAAACAGATCCTGCTCGCCGGGAAGGTGCTCACCGGAGAGGACTGCCTGAAGGTGGGTTTGATCGGCGAACTGGTCGGCTCGGCCGAACTGGGCGGTGCCGCCGAGGGGCTGGCGGACCGGATCGGCGCCCAGGACCCATTGGCGGTCAGGGTCACCAAGGCCGTGTTCCACACCCCGCGGGAAGCCCACCCGGTGATCGACACCCTGGCCCAGTCGATGCTCTTTGAGTCAGAAGCCAAATTCGACCGCATGCAGGCATTCCTCGACAGGAAGAAGAAGTAACGATGACCCCCAGCACCCCGGAAAAGAACACCGCCGTCCCGAGCGAGGCCGACGCCTCGACGTCCCTGCCCACCCGGGTCGGGGTCCTGGGCGGGGGCCGCATGGGCGCCGGCATCGCCCATGGCTTCCTCATCAAGGGAGCCGACGTGCTCATCGTCGAACGCGACGCACCCAGTGCCGAAGCCGCCCGGGAACGGGTCGCCACGGCCGTGGGCAAATCCATCGACCGCGGCCTGGCAGGAGCCGTCGAGGACCATCTGGCCCACCTGACGGTGAGCACCGACTACGCCGACTTCGGGGACCGCGAACTGGTCGTCGAAGCCGTCCCGGAGATCTGGGACCTGAAGGTCTCCTCGCTGCAGGCGGTAGAAGCCGAGCTGGGCTCCGAGGCCGTCTTGGCCTCGAACACCTCCTCGCTGTCCATGAGCGGCCTGGCCGGTCATCTGGCCCGTCCCGGGAGCTTCCTGGGGCTGCACTTCTTCAACCCGGTCCCGGCCTCGACCCTGATCGAAGTCGTCATCGCCGAGCAGACCGCGCCGGCCCTGGTGGAGAAGGCCCGCGGCTGGGTGGCCGGTCTGGGCAAGACCGCCGTCGTCGTCAACGACGCCCCCGGCTTCGCCTCCTCCCGGCTGGGGGTCATGCTCGCCGTGGAGGCGATGCGCATGCTCGAGGAGGGCGTTGCCTCCGCCGAGGACATCGACAACGCCATGGTGCTCGGCTATAAACACCCCACCGGCCCGTTGAAGACCACGGACCTCGTGGGGCTGGACGTGCGGCTGGGGATCGCCGAATACCTGGCCGAGCAGCTCGGTGAACGCTTCGCCCCGCCGGCGATCCTGCGCCGGAAGGTCGAACGCGGGGACCTGGGCCGCAAAACCGGGCAGGGCTTCTACGACTGGAGCTGATCCGTGGGGCCCCTCCTGCCGGCGATGGGGGCGCATGGCAGGATGGGCCCATGAACGAGGTGAACTGGGAAGGCGCCGTCAACGCGCGGCGCGTGGCAGGACGGCTCTACCGGATGGGCCGCAGCGAATGGCTCACCGAACGCGGGTGGGCCCAGGCCCATGACGCAGGCATCCGCACGGTCATCGACCTGCGCAATGCCGACGAGCGTCGACGTCGGCCCACCGACCCCGCGGTCGACCCCGGGGCGCTGGCGGGGATCACCGTGCTGCATTGCCCCACCGAGGACCAGGCCCATGAGGAATTCATGGCCGCGGCCGCCTCGGCAGACACCCCGTACCTCAGCGATCCGCGCTACTACCCGGCGAACCTGGAGCACTTCCCCCGGCTGGTGGCCGGCGTCTTCCGTGCCCTGGCGGCGGCCCGGGGCTCCGTCGTCGTGCATTGTTCCGCCGGCCGGGACCGGACGGGAATGATCATCTCCATGGCGCTGGCCCTGGTCGGCAGGCAGGATCTGATTCCCGGCCAATACGATGCCGGAGCGCGCGGAATCAACGAATGGCACCGGATCAGCCCGGTCAAACACCCCTATGAACGGCATTTGAGCGAGGAAGAGCTGGCCCCGGTCATTGCCGGACGCCAGCAGTCACTGGCCGAATTCGTCGACGGGATCGACGTCGAGGCCTTTCTGCTCGGGCAGGGGCTGACGGTCGCCGAGATCGATGCGGTGCGGGAACTGCTCGCGGGCTCCCGGGCCTGACCGCTGCCGGTCGGGGATCGGCGGGAGGACACATATCGTCCGATCCAACGATTTTTCGAATTCGACTTGCCAGAACCCGGGCCGGGGGAGTTGGCTGGTTGGCATGGCAAAAATCCTCGTCCTCGGTGGTACCCAGTGGCTGGGCCGAACCCTTGCGCTGCAGGCCGTCGAGGACGGGCACGATGTCGGGTGCTTGGCCCGTGGCAGTTCGGACGGCTTCCCCGAGGGGGTCCGCGAATTCCGGGTCGATCGTGAGGTCGAGGACGCCTACGCGGGGGCCGCGGCCGAACCCTGGGACCTCGTGGTGGAACTGACCTGCCGGCCCGCCCACGCCAAGGCGGCGGTGGAAGCCTTGTCCCCGCAAGCCGGACACTGGGTCTTCGTCTCCTCTTGCTCCGCCTACGCCGTCCACTCCCGGGCGGGGGCCGCCGAGGCCTCGAAGCTCCTGGTGGCCCAGGACTCCAGCCTGGGTTACAGCGACGAGAAGTTCGGCGAAGCCAAGGCCGGTTGCGAATGGCTCACCGTTGCCTCCCGTGGCAATGCGGCACTGCTGGTCCGTCCGGGACTGATCGGTGGCCCCGGGGACCCCACCGGCCGGTCCACCTACTGGCCCCTGCGGTTCGCCCGCGGGCAGGAGCCGGTCCTCGTCCCCGACGACGACGGCGAGGCCCGCTATGTCCAGATCGTCGACGTCCGCGATCTGGCGGCCTTCATCCTGCGCGCCGGGCTCGAGGCCCGCAACGGACCGGTCAACGTCGTCGGTGCCGAGATGCCGCTGGGTGACGTGATCGCCAGCGCCCAGAGTGCCGCGGGATACAGTGCCGCCGTCGTGCCCTACCCGTTGCACCGGATGCCGGACGACGCCGTCGCCCCCTGGTCGGGCCCCCGCTCGCTCCCGCTGATCCTGCCCGCCGGGACCGAATTCGCCGGCTTCGCCCGCCGGTCGGATCGCAGGGCCCTGAAGTGGGGGCTGGTGCGCCGTCCGTTGGCCGAGACGTTCTCCGATATCATCGCCGCGCACGACCCCACCGAGGAGCTGCGCTCGGGACTGAGCGCGGATCACGAGGCGGAGCTGATCAACCGACTGGGCTGAGTTGAATCATCGTCAGGTCCAGGCGGCGGCCAAAAGGTCGGCGAGCAACTCCTCGGGATCCTGGTCGAGTCCCCGGCTGGTGAACCAGGAGCAGACGTTCCGGCAATCCCTGGCCAGCAGATCGGCGCCCAGCGGGTTCGCGGCCAGATCGACCAGTTGTGGCAGGTCGATGATCACCAACCGGTTTCCGGAGACCAGGATGTTGTATGGGGAGAGGTCTCCATGGGCGTATCCCAGCGAGGCGAACCCGCCCATGGCCTCGACGAGCTGGTCGAAAAAGGACTGGAGCACAGGCCGCGTCGGCCGCAATTGCTGCAGTCTGGGGGCTGCGGCGTCGGGATGGTCGGGGTCGGTGATGAATTCCATGAGGATCTCGGTGCCATCCACCTGCACGGGGTAGGGGACCGGGATCCCGGCTTCGTGGGCCCGGACCAGGAAGTTCCATTCGGCGGCGGCCCACTGGGCCGCCTCGACCTGGCGGCCATAGGAGGAACCGTTCTTCAGTGCCCGCGCATCCCGGCTGCGCCGTACCGTGCGCCCCTCGGTATAGATGGTGGAGCGGCGGAAGGCGCGCTGTTCGGGGGGCCGGTACCTCTTGGCGGCCAGTAGGGACCGGCGGGTGTCGGTGGCGCGTTCGAGCAGGAAGACGTCTGCTTCCTTGCCGGTTTTCAGGATCCCGAGTTCGGTGTCGATGGCCCCGGCGTCCTCGATGATGAACCCCGGGCGGGGCGTGGGGCCGCGCATCAGTCGTTCCACGTTGTTCCAGGTGGACCAGCGTTGATTGGCGGCCAGGGAATCGTCGAGCATGTTCCATCCCGCGGGGCGTTCCTCGCCGGTGCCGTGTCCGGACGTCGCGGGCGTCAGTTTTTGGAAGGTGGTTTCCGGATCAGTAGCGGAATTCGAAGTCATGTAGGTGGTGGCTCCCGGGGAGGTGGTCGATGGAGGTCGGGGCGTGTGGGGCAACAAGGGTCGTCATGGCGGCCTCCCGGGAGTCGGTGATGGGCGGGACCCTGAGTCAACAACAGTGATCGAGGAAAGTCAATCACTTTCGGATCGACCGCGCCCCACTGGCCGTCATGTAGGCTGGGCCTCAAATACCGACCGATCGTTCAGGAAGGACTTGTCGACGATGACAACGCAGACCCCCGAGCTGGTACCCAGCTATATCCAGGACTCCTGGTGGACTCCCGAGGGCACTGACGGGGCCACGACGGTCCTGGACGCGAACACCGGCCAACAGCTGGCCCTGGTGAGCGCTGCTGGTCTCGATCTGGCCGAGGCCGTGGACCACGGCCGCTCCGTGGGGCACCGTGAGCTCGGGAAGCTGACGTTGCACGAGCGGGCCCTGCGGGTCAAGGAGATGGCCCAGTACCTCAACGAACGCCGCGAGGAACTCTACGACGTCTCCTACCGGACCGGCGCCACCAAGGTCGACAACATGGTCGATATCGACGGCGGAATCGGGGCCCTGTTCATCCTGTCCTCCAAGGGCCGTCGTGAGATGCCCAACTCCAACGTCGTCCAGGACGGCCCCGCCGAGCCGCTATCCCGTGACGGTTCGTTCCTCGGGGGCCATATCTTCACCCGCATCCCCGGGGTCGCCGCACAGATCAATGCCTTCAACTTCCCGGTCTGGGGCATGTTGGAGAAGTTTGCCCCCGCCTTCATCGCCGGTGTCCCCACCCTCGTCAAGCCCGCCACCCCGACCGGATACCTCTCCGAGGCCGTCGTGCGGATGCTGGTCGAATCCGGACTCCTGCCCGCCGGCTCCCTGCAACTGGTCTCCGGCTCCGCCCGCACCCTGCTGGACGTGCTCGACTACCGGGACATGGTCTCCTTCACCGGTTCGGCCTCGACCGCGGACGCCCTGAAATCCCATCCGAACGTCGTCTCCGGCGGCATCCGCTTCACCGCCGAAACGGACTCCCTCAACGCCGCGATCCTCGGCCCCGACGCAGTGGCCGGCACCCCCGAGTTCGAGGCCTTCATCAAATCCGTCACCACCGAGATGACTGTCAAGGCCGGCCAGAAGTGCACCGCCATCCGCCGCGCCATCGTCCCGGCGGGACTCGAAGACGACGTCGTGGCCGCCATCGGCGCCCGACTGACCCAGCGGGTGGTCGTGGGGGATCCGCGGGCCGAGGGGGTCACCATGGGGGCCCTGGCGTCGCTGGACCAACTGCGCGATGTCCGCGGCGCGGTCCAGGACATGCTGGCTGCCGGCGGCGAGATCGCCTACGGCACGTTGGATGCCCCCGTGGTCAGAACCGCTTCGGGGGAGGAACACGAGGTCGCCGAGGGCGCGTTCATGTCCCCTCTGCTGTTGACCTGGGCCGATGCGAAGGCGGAAGCAGTCCACTCGCTGGAGGCCTTCGGCCCGGTGGCCAGCGTGCTGGGCTACACGGACCTGGACGAGGCAGTGGAGCTCGCCGCCCGCGGCAGCGGCTCGCTGGTGGCCACGGTGTGCACCAACGACGGGGACGTTGCCCGTGACCTGACCATCGGGATCGCCGGCCACCATGGCCGGATCCACATCCTCAACCGCGAGACCGCCCGCACCTCCACCGGTCACGGGTCCCCGGTCCCGCATCTGGTCCATGGCGGGCCGGGCCGCGCCGGCGGCGGCGAGGAACTCGGCGGCGTCCGGTCCATCAAGCACCACATGCAGCGCTCCGCCATCCAGGGCTCCCCGAACCTGCTGACCGCCGTCACCGGCGTCTGGCATGCCGGAGCAGACCGGGTCATCGCCGGGGCCCCCGAATTCGGGGCCGTGGAAGGAGCCATCCACCCGTTCCGCAAATCATTGGCCGAGTTGCGGATCGGCGACGCCTTCGCCTCCCCGTTGCGTGAAGTCACCCTGGACGAGATCACCGCCTTCGCGAACACGACCGGCGATACCTTCTACGCCCATACCGATCAGGAGGCGGCGGCGGCCAACCCGTTCTTCCCCGGGGTCGTCGCCCACGGGTATCTGCTGGTGTCCTGGGCGGCGGGGCTCTTCGTCCAGCCGGCCCCGGGGCCGGTGCTGGCCAACTACGGGTTGGAGAACCTGCGGTTCATCACCCCCGTTCCGGCCGGGGACCGGGTCCGGGTCACGCTCACCGCCAAGCGGATCACCCCTCGGGTCACCGACGAGTATGGAGAGGTCGCCTGGGACGCCATCATCCACAACCAGGACGATGAGATCGTGGCGACCTATGACGTGCTGACCCTGGTGGAGAAGGAAGACACCATCTACCGGGACTGGTCGACGCGCGACTGAGGCCTCCGGGAACCTGCCGGCGGCGAGTGCCGCTGGCAGCTCATCCCAGATCCACCATCCGGTATCCCATCCCCCTGACGGTCTCGAAGCGTTCGGCGCCGAGCTTATTGCGCAGATACCTCACGTAGACGTCCACGATGTTCGATCCCGGATCGAAGTCGTAGCCCCAGACCCGGGAGAGCAGCTGTTCCCGGCTGAGGACCTGGCCCGGGTTGCGCAGGAACGTCTCGGCCAAGGCGAACTCGCGGGCCGACAGGTCGACTTCCCGGCCCTGGAGCAGGGCCCGGCGGCCCCGGCAATCCATCTCCAGGTCGCCATTGCTCAGCAGGGCGGGATCCGAGGTGCTGTTTTCGGGTTTCAAACGCAACCGCAGCCGGGCCAGCAATTCCTCGAAATGGAAGGGCTTGGCCATGTAGTCGTCCGCTCCGCTTTGCAGGCCGGTCACCGTGTCGTCGATGCTGCTGCGGGCGGTGAGGATGATCACCGGGGTCTGCAACCCGAAGGCCCGCAGGCGTTTGAGGACCTCGTATCCGTCGAGATCGGGCAGACCAAGATCCAGGATGATGGCCTCGAATTCCCCGTCGGTGGCCAACCGCAGACCTGCTTCGCCGGTATCGGCGACGCTGGGTTGCAAGCCCGCCGCCTTCAGGCCCTTGGCGACGAAGGATGAAATGCGCTGCTCATCTTCGATGATCAGGATCCGGCTCATGTCCGGTGTTCTCCTCTTGGACGGGAAGTGTGAGGGTGAAGATCGAACCGCGCCCCGGGGCGGAGTCCACTTCGACAATACCCCCGTGGGCGGCGGCAATGGCCGAAACGATGTTCAGGCCGAGCCCCGAGCCGAAGCTCCGGGTGCTGTTGCGGCCCCGGCCGAACCTCTCGAAGATCCGCTGCTGGTCGGTGGGCTCGATCCCCGTTCCCTGGTCGCGAACCCACAGCCGCAGCCGGTCGGTCCCGGGTCCGCCGACGGGACCGCCGTCGCGGATGATGGCCGAGCCGAGGCCGATCGCCGTCCCGGTGCCACTGAACTTCACGGCGTTGGCTGCCAGCTGCAGCACGGCCTGGGTCAAGCGCCGGGGGTCCACGGCGACGGACACGTCGGCGCGCTGGTCCACCTGCCAGTTCCGGTCACCGAGGCCGCGGGCCTTGTCCAGGAGCTCATCGAGCCAGGGACCCAGTTCCACGGGCCGGGGAACCACGAAATCGGGGCCATCCGATTTCGCCAGCGTGACCAGGTCGTCGATGAGCAGTGACATGCGGTCGAGTTCATCCACCGCGATGTCCCGGGACTGCATGACGTCCTGGGGGTCGTGGTCGTCCATCAGTTCCAGATGGCCCCGGATGATCGTCACCGGGGTGCGCAACTCGTGCCCGACGTCGTTGAGTAGTTGCCGTTGGGAGGTCAGTGCGGTTTCGAGCCGATCGAGCATGGCGTTGATGGTGAGGGTCAGATCGGCGAACTCGTCGTTCCCCACGGTATCGATGCGTTGGGAGAGATCGTTTTCCGAGATCTGCACGGCGGTCTCACGCAGGAGCCTGACCGGTAGGAGCATCCGTCCGACCATCAGCCAGCTGGCGATGCCCGCCAGGACCGTGACGCCGGCACCGACGGCGATGAAGAATTCGAAGCCGCGATCCAGGGCCCTGACCTCGGCGCCGTAGTCGTAGGCCAGCACGAGTCGGGCCGGTTCCTGGTCGGCGGCCAGCTGGACCGGGACGATCACGGCCCGGTAGGTGGTGGTGGAGGTCGTGACTGAGCTGAGGGCGATCCGGTGCGGTGGGCCGGTGGTCGCCGCCCAGTCCACGAATTCCTCGTCGTTCTCCAACCGGAGGTCGACCGTTTCGGGGGCCGTCCATTGCAGGTTCCCCTGGCTGAAGCTGACCATGCCCTCGGTGCGGGCCGGCAACGTCCGTTGCATGGCGATGTAGAGCAGGTCGTTCGCCTCGGTGAAGGCCTTGCCGGTTTCGGTATCCAGGCCCTGGGCCGCGAGGACCTGGAACTCACCGACGGTCCGGCGCAGGGAATCATCGATCCGGTCGTTCAGGGCCGACCGTTGCAGCAGATAGATCGTTGCCCCGGCGACCACCAGGGTGATGGTCACGATGGCGATCATCCCGATGAGGACGCGGGATCTGACCGACCAGCCCCCACGGGCCGGGCTAATCCTCCTCATCGTCATCATCCTCGTCGTCATCGTCATCATCGTCATCATCGTCATCATCGTCGTCATCGTCGTCCGCGGGGGACGGGGGAAGCGGCGCGACGGGGGCCTTGGTCTGGGGCGGGACGCGCGTCTTCGCCGGGGCTGCCGGTGCGCTGGAGGGACTCGCCTCCGCGGAGGAGGAGTCGGCGGGCGGGGAGGAAGCCGGCGACGATACGGGCCATTCGGTCGCGTTGATCGGCGGACTATAGGAGGCCTTGTCGCCGGAGCCGGGGGCGTTCAGGTTCCCCGGCAGTGCCGGCAGCGTTCCGTTGTCGACGACGAGGCCGGGGCCCACATCCTGATCGTGCGGGGTGGTCAGCGCCCGGGCAGCAGCAAAGGCGCCGACCACCATCGCCAGCAGAATCACGATGGCGGCGGTCAGATTCACGAACCGTCTCATGCCCCTAGTGTTCCTCCTTCGGATGAGCCGCAGATGAGAGGCTTCCTAGTATGCCTTGACGCGTTGCTCGACGATGAGATGGATCAGGGCGAAGCGTCCCTCGTCGTCGATCGCGGCCAGTGCCGCCTGAAGCGCCGCGGGGATCTCGTCGTCGTCCTGGACGCGGATGCCGAATCCGCCGAAGGCGGTGGCCATCAGGGCGAAGTCGGGGTTCTTCAGCTGGGTGCCGGACACCCGGTGCGGATGCTCCCGCTCCTGGTGGGTGCGGATCGTGCCGTATTCCTGGTTGTCCATCACGATCACCAGTGGTGTCGCCCCGTATTGCGCGGCGGTGGCCAGTTCCTGGCCGTTCATGAGGAACTCCCCGTCCCCGGCGATGCTCACCACGCGACGGCCGGGGTGGGCGAGGGAGGCGGCGACGGCCGAAGGGATGGAATAGCCCATCGACCCGTTGCGGGCGCTGATCATGGAGGCATAGCCGTTGGTGGGGAAGTAGCGGTGTGCCCAGTTGGTGTGTTCCCCGGCGCCGAAGGTGACCATGGCGTCACGGGGCAGCGTGGGAACCAGTTGGGCCATCAGGGTGGACATCCGGGCCGGTCCGTCCCCGGGGCCGTTCTCGGGTAAGGCGGCGAACTTCTCTTGTTCGGCGCGCATCCGGGTGGTCCATTCACGCCAGGAATCCTTCACGGGCAGTTCCATGCGGACCAGGTCACGAATGAAGACATCGGGTTTGGCCACGATCTGATGCGATACCGGGCCCGAACGCCCGCGCAGGGACGGATCGATGGTCACCAGGAAGTTCTTCTTCTCCCAGTTCTGCCGGACCGCGAAGCCATCGGTGATGACGTCGCCGGGGACGGTGCCCACGAAGATGAGCAGGTCGGTCTCCTCGAGCAGGTCGTAGGTGGGTTTGGGGCGTCCGTAACCGATGGGCCCCACATACGAGGGCGACGTGAAGGGGACGGTACCTTCGCAGCGCCATTCCGCGGCAGCCGGAAGGTCGTGCTCTTCGAGCCAGGTGGTGAATTCCCGGGCGCCCTCGGCCGTCCAGTCGTTGCCTCCGAAAACGAATAATGGTTTCTCGGACTCGTTCAGGGCCCCGTTCAGTGCCTTCCAATCGGTGACGGTCATGCCTCCGGAGGCGACCGGGATCCGCGGGTGCAGTTCCGCGGGGACGGGACGGGTGATGATGTCCTCGGGCAGGCCGACGACCACCGGCCCCGGGCGCCCGGACATGGCGGCGAACATCGCCTCGGCGACGACCTCCGAGGCGCGTTCCGCGTGGTCGAGGATCATAACGCGTTTGGCGCCGGTACCGAACCAGGCCTTGGGATCGAATTCCTGGAAGGCCTCCTTTTCCCGGTGCTCGAAGGGGATGAGCCCGACGAAGAGGACCATCGGGGTGGAATCCTGCCAGGCGGTATGCAGGCCCACGTGGGCATTGGCCGCCCCGGGGCCACGGGTGACCATCGCGATGCCCGGCCGCGGGTTCATCTTGCCGTCGGCCTCGGCCATGTAGGCGGCCCCGCCTTCGTGGCGGCAGACCACCGTGTCGATGGGGGAGTCGTGCAACCCGTCCAGGACATCGAGGTAGCTTTCGCCGGGGACGAGGTAGGCCCGCTCCACTCCGTGGGCGACCAGGGTCTCAACGATCAGATGGCCGGCGGTCGTGGTGCCGGTTGCAGCCGACCCCCGGGCCGGGGTGGGATCGGCTGCGGTGGATGCGTGCGGGGTGGTTGTCATGGGTGACCTTTTTCGCCGTTGAATGAACCGTCACTGGGGACACGGGCTCCGGGAAGGAGCCGAAGCGTCCGTGCGTGCCGACAGCTAAGTTACCGGACAGTAGCTTCTGGTCCCAGAAACACCGACATGGCATCGTCATGAAACAGGGGTCCCGGCGGCGGCTGTCCGTCCGTAGGATGGGGAGCATGACCCAGAGTTCCCACACCGTCACGGGCCGGGTGGCCGTCCTGCGCCCCTGGACTTTCAGCGACCGTGACATCGCCTCGGTGATCCGGGCCCACGCCGCACCCGACATGGCCGGACAGTCGGCGCGGCCCATCACCGATGCCGCTGGGGCCCGGACCTGGCTGGACGTCATGGTCCCGCGCGCCGAGGTCCGGGAACCGACCGCCGAGGAGGCCCAGGACCAGGGGCCGGATCCGGTCACGTTGCAGGCACTGGCCATCGACGTGGACGGCGTGGCCGTCGGACACGTCATGGTGTCCGGGATGGAATGGCGGCACCAGACCGGTTGGGTGTCCTATTGGGTCGAGCCCTCGGCCCGTGGCCAGAGGCTGGCCTCCGCCGCGGTGGCGGCACTCGCCGGCACGTGTTTCAGGACGTGGGGCCTGTATCGGCTGGAGTTGGGGCACCGGCTGAACAACCCGGCCTCCGGCGCCGTCGCCGCGGCTGCGGGATTCATCCGGGAGGGCGTCGAACGCCAGAAGCTGCGCTACCAGGACGACGGCGGGGCCTGGGAGCGTTTTGATACCGCGCTCTGGGCCCGGCTGGCCACGGACCCGTCCCCTGAGACCGTCCCCCTGGACATCCTGCCGGGGTGAGGCCCGCCGGCCAGGGGAAAGGGGTTCAACCGTCCGTGGCCTGCAGTCCCGAGGTGGCGAAGATCCGGTCGGAGATGGCCCGGATGGTGTCTTCCTTGCGGCGGTTGTAGTCCATGACGACGCCGCCGGCGGCCATGGTTGCCGCCGCCGCGGAGCGTTTGGCCTCGACATACAGATCCCGGTCCCCGGGGTGGACGCGCAACCAGTCGCGAAAGAGCCTGTGGCGGATCGTTTCGGGGCAGTCGGGGCCGAAGACGTGCACGTTGGCCTCCGGGGTCTCGAGCCGAAAGCACCGGTGCCCATGCCAGTCCGGCTCGCGGACGACCAGGGTGAACCCCGCACCCTCCAACGCCTCGCGGTAGGAGGATTCGTCGGCAGGATCGGCGACGGTGACATCGATGTCGATGACCGGTTTGGCCGGCAGCCCGGAAACCGCGGTGGACCCGACATGCTCCACCGCCAGGGCCGTGGGGCCAAGCGCCGCGCGGAGACGTGCGGCTATGAGTTCAAAGGTGGCGGGCCACAGGGGATCAGGCTCCGCGATGACGATGGGACGTGGAACGGGAGGGCCGGTGACCCACACGCCGGGATCCGGTTCCTCATCATGATGGTTCATGATTTCTTCGTCGGTGGCCATGGATCGACAGGCTACTACGCCGCGGTGGCGACGGGAACCGACTGCTGTCAGGCCTCCTGGTAGGGGCTCGGCGGGTATTCCACGGTGTCGTCCTGGACGGCCTCGGCCGGGAGTTGACGCCAGGCCCACCAGCCGAAGAGCGAGGCACCGAACTGCAGGACAAGCACCCCGAGCGTGGCGAAGGCCGGCTGGTTGCCGAAGTAGACGGCCACCTGGGCGACGGCCGATGCCGCCACCACGAGCCAGGCCCACCGGAAGCCGTTGGCCACCCCCACCAGGCCGGCGGGAACCAAGGCAGAAAAGACCAGGGTCAACCAGAAACTGATTTGGATGCTGCCCAGGATCTGCCCGCTGAAGATCGTGGGAAGGGCCGAGGCGAAGGCGATGAGCAGGGTGATGACGAAACCCCAGACCAGGGAGGAGGCCGTGAACGACCTGACCTCGACGGCTCGGCCGAACTTCCCCTGCAGGCGGTACTTGCTGAAACGCCATAGACCGTAGATCGGGACCAGCAGATAGGGGACGGCCTTGAAGAAGCCGTCGTAACCGAATTGCAGGGCGATGACCATCGGACCGGCGAACACGGCGATGATCTGGAACCACCAGCCGAGGTCGTTGCGGCGGGCCAGCAACAGCAAGGCGATCCCGGTCAGCAGCACACCCAGCGCGTCGAGCGCGAGGATCGTTGCCTCGGCGGTGCCAGCGGTCTGGTTGAAGAGGGTCTGGAAGAGCTGGTCCACGAAGAATGCCTATCGAACGGATGGGAGCAGGCGTGGGCGGGGAGCCACACGGAGGGAACCCCACGATGGTACCGCCGGAACGTGGCCGCATTCGAATCCACGCCGGGAGCGATCCGGGGCCGGGCGAGGGCAGGAATCAGGGGCGAAGGCCGTCGAGCATCATCGCGATTGCGTTGTCCTCGACCTGCTCGGGAGTCGAAGGGCCATCGGTGCGGTACCACTCCACGAGCGAGTTGATCGTCCCGAACAACAGGCGCGTGGTGGTGCGCGGGTCGATGTCCTGACGTAGCGTGCCCTCCTGCTGGGCATCGATCACCAACCGGGCCAGACGCCGGTCCACGGCACGCCGGCGTTCCAGCGCCAGACGTTCGATCTCGGTGTTCCCGCGCAGTCGCAGCAGCAGGGTCACATAGGACTGGCGTTCGATCAGCACCCTGATGGTCGAACGCAGGATGAACTCGAGACGCTGCCCGGCGGTGCCGTTGGAGGCGCGGGGATCCTGATCCAGGGCCTCCAGCGGCACCAGGGCCTCGTCCAGGGCCCGGTCCAACAAGTCTCCCTTGGAGGGGACATGGTGGTAGATCGCCGATTTGCTGATGCCCAGATGGTCCGCCAGCGTCCCCATGGACGTCGCATCGTAGCCGTATCTGTTGAAGACCTGGACGGCGATGGACAAGACGGAGTCCTGGTCGTGGCCGGGGCGGCCGCGTTTGGCCCCGGAGGGTCTGCTGGCGGTGGTGGGCATGCCGACGATCCTACTTGTTGCGCAGGTCGTAGATGCGCCGCAGCTTGCCGACCGAACGTGGCAGGGACTCGGGGTCCACCACGTCGACGCGGCAACTGGAGCCGACATGGATCTTGATGAGCTTCTGCAGTTCGCGGCTGGCCTCGATGGCCCGGTCCGAGGTGCAGTCCACCCGGCGTTCGATCTTCACGGCGAGCTCGTCCATCCGGCCCGGACGGGTGATTTCGAGCTGGAAGTGGGGTGAGAGTCCACCGACCTTCAACGCGATCTCCTCGATCTGGCTGGGGAAGAGGTTCACCCCGCGCAGGATGATCATGTCATCACTGCGCCCGGTGATCCGGCCCATGCGACGGTGCCCGGGACGCGCGGTGCCCGGCAACAGGCGGGTCAGGTCATGGGTGCGGTAGCGGATGATCGGCAGCGCCTGCTTCGTCAGGGACGTGAAGACCAGCTCGCCGTGTTCGCCGTCGCGCAGGACCTGGGACGGGTCGAAGGCATCGATGATCTCCGGACGGAAATGGTCCTCCCAGATGTGGCTGCCGTCCTTGGTCTCACCTGATTCGCCGGCCATCCCCGGGCCCATGACCTCGGAGAGGCCGTAGATGTCGCAGGCATCGATATCGAACATGACCTCGAGCTCATGGCGCATCTCCTCGGTCCATGGCTCGGCGCCGAGGACGGCGACCTTCAGCGAGGTGGACCGCGGATCGATGCCCTTGCGCTGCATGGCGTCACCGATGGTCAGCAGATAGGTGGGGGTGCACAGGATGGCTTCGGGGGCGAAGTCGTTGATCAGCGTGATCTGCTTCTCGGTCTGGCCGCCGGACATCGGGATCACCGTGGTGCCCAGCCGTTCGGCCGCCGCGTGGGCGCCGAGTCCGCCGGTGAACAACCCGTAGCCGTAGGCATTATGGACCTTCCACCCCGGTTTGACCCCCGAGAGGCGCAGGCAGCGGGCGCCGAGCTTGGCCCAGTCGTCCAGATCGGTCTGGGTGTAGCCGACCACGGTGGCCCGCCCGGTGGTTCCCGAGGAGGCGTGGATCCGCGCGACCTCGTGCTGCGGGACGGCGAACATCCCGAACGGGTAGGTCTTGCGCAGGTCCTCCTTGTCGGTGAAGGGGAACTTGGCCAGGTCGGAGAGTTCCTTCAGATCCGTGGGGTGGACCCCTGCGGCGTCGTACTTCTCCTTATAGAGCGGGACGCGGTCATAGGCGTAGGCCACGGTCTCCTGCAACCGGGTGAGCTGGAGGGACTCGATCTGGTCCCGGCTCATCGTCTCTTCGGCATCGAGCGGGTTGGGGAGTTCGGTTTCTGGGACTGTATGCGTCATTGCTGGCCCTTTGGTGATAGCTGGGTGGGGTGGAGGATGCGTGAGGTCGCAGGAGTGGTTCCGGCGGCGGGCATCTAGCGCTTGGTGACGGTGCGCGAACGACCGCGGAACTCGGCGACGATCTCCTCGCCGCCCTCCGGCGTGCTCTGGCGGATCTGGATGTCGTACAGGCCGCTGCGCCCCGACTGGTGACGGCGGGTCGCCTCGGCGGTGAGCAGTCGGCCCGGGAGGCCCGGCTTCATGAAGTTGATGTCCACGCCCGAGGCCACGGTGACGGTGTCCGCGGAGCCCTCGGCGGGGTTGCACGCCATCGCGAAGGCCGTGTCAGCCAAGGCGAAGATCATTCCGCCGTGGCCGATGCCGAAGCCGTTGAGCATTTCACGACGCAGGGTCATCGTGATCGTGGCCTCGCCCTCGCTGACGTGGACCACCTTGATCCCGAGCCATTCCGAGGCGTGGTCGTTGGTGAGCACGGCGTGCTGCGGGGAGGTTTCCGCTGCCGCCGCATCGACGTCGGTATCGGTCATGCTGGGACTCCATCCACGAATTACTGAACGTTCATTAGGTAATCTTGAAATGTGATTCAAGTCAAGCCATGAACCGTGGGAGAGGCTTTGTTAACGCACGGGGCAGGGCGGGATCCGCATGGATCCCGCCCTGCCCGAAACCTCAGGTGAGTTCTGCTCAGATACGTTCGGTGGCACCGAGCGCGTCGAGGGCGAAGGCGTAATCCCACGCCCGGTCCTTCCACGCCTCGTAACGACCCGAGGCGCCGCCGTGCCCACCGTCCATTTCGATCTTCAACACGATCGGTTCGCTGCCGGTGCTGATGTCACGCAGGCGCTGTACCCATTTCGCCGGTTCGACGTAGAGCACCCGGGTGTCGTTCAGGCTCGTGACCGCGGCGATCTTCGGGTACTGCACCGCGACGATGTTCTCGTACGGGGTGTAGGACTTCATGTACGCGTAGACGTCCGCGTCGGTGATCGGGTTGCCCCACTCCTCCCATTCCAAGGCCGAGAGCGGCAGCTCCGGATCCAGGATGCTGGTCAGGGCATCGACGAACGGGACCTGCGCCACGATCGCGGTGTACAACTGCGGTGCCAAGTTGGCGATGGCGCCCATGAGCAGGCCTCCGGCCGAACCGCCCATCGCCACGACGCGGCGCGGGTGGGCCCACCCGGTGGCGACCACGTGCTCGGTGGCGGTGACGAAATCGGTGAAGGAGTTCTTTTTCGCCAGCTTCTTACCGTCGTCGTACCAGTGGCGACCCAACTCGCCACCGCCGCGCACATGCGCGATGACAAAGACGACGCCACGATCGAGCAGTGAAAGCCGGGGAATCGAAAAACCGGGGTCCATGCTCATCTCATAGCTGCCGTAGCCATAGACCAGTGCCGGGTTGGAACCATCCCTGGAAACCTCCCGGCGGCGGATCACCGACAGTGGGATCCGGGTCCCATCGGCGGCGGTGGCCCATTCTCGTTCGGCCACGTAGTCATCGGCATCGTACCCTCCCTTGACCGGGGTCTCCTTGCGCAGCGACAGCTCCCCGGAGTTCAGCGTGTAGTCGTAGATGCGCGGCGGGACCAGGAAGCTGGTGTAGACCAGACGGATGACCGGGGCATCGTATTCGGCGCCGGCCAAAGAGCAGGTGTACAGCTCCTCGTCGAAGTCCGGTTCGGTCACGGAGGCCTGGGATTCGGTGCCCAGCCCGGCCAGCGGAAGGACCTGGATTCGTTCAATGGTGTCCTGGCGGACGGAGACCATGGCATGAGAGGCGGTGACCGCGGTGCCCTCGATCTTCACATCGTCGCGGTGGGCGAAGACCGTGGCCCACTGCTGATCGGCCAACGGTTTGGAGAACTCGTCGGCGGCGACCAGGGAGACCATGTTGTTCTCGGCGTCGAGGTTATGCGTGAGGAGATAGGCACGCTGGCCGTCCACGGTCACCGGGTCCATGCCATGAAGGATCTGTGCCTCGCGGCCCAGCAGCAGGCGGGGAGCGGCGAGTGGATCGACCAGATCCAGCGAATGGGTCTCCGCATATTCGGAGTTGCCGATGGAGATCAGCAGTTCCTGGCGGTCGGGGGAGAGGTCGAAGCCCATCCACATGCCCGGATCGTCTTCCTGGAGCACGACGGTGTCGCGGGAGGGGTCCTGGCCCAGGGTGTGAACCTTGACCTGGTTCGGACGCCAAGAATCATCGACCACCGTGTAGTAGACCCGGGTGCCGTCCGGGGAGAAAGCCAACCCGTAAAAAACGTTCTCGATGACATCGGGAAGTAGTTCCCCGGTGGAGAGGTCTTTGATGCGCAGGGTGAAGCGTTCGTCACCGGCATTATCCTGGGCGTAGGCGAGCAGGTTCCCGTCCTCGGCGACGGCCAAACCGCCCAGCGCAAAGAAAGGCTGGCCTTCGGCTTCGGCATTACCGTCGATCAGGATCTGCTCACCCTCGAACGGTTTTCCGGCTTCGATGACCGGCGGCGTCCAGTCGGCGACAGGATCACCGGTGTCGGTGGCGGCGGCGCGGCAGTGCACCGCATACTGCTGGCCCTCCGCGGTCCGGCTGAAATACCACCAACCATTTTTGCGGGCAGGAACCGAGAGGTCAGTCTCCTCGGTGCGCTCCTTGATCTCGGCGAAGATCTTCTCACGCAGCTCCTGCTGCCCGGCGGTCACCGCCTCCGCATAGGTGTTCTCGGCCTCGAGGTGGGCGATGACCTTCGGATTCTCCTTCTCGCGCAACCACTCATAGTCATCAACGAACGTATCGCCGTGGTGAGTGCGCTGGACGGGGATCTTGGCAGCGACGGGAGGCTGCGCTTCGATGGGGGATTCGCTCATGCGTCCCATTCAACGCCATGACGTTGGCGCCTCGCGCGCTGTTCGCCAGCGGCGTGTTGTTCAGACGTCAGCCCCGATATGCGCCCTGCTCCACGTCGCTACGTGGGAGACAAGCCATCAAGATCGTGGAATCGTGCCCAGGAGACGGGTTCTGTATTCACCATTTCCCGGCCACCTCCGGGCCGGGGCCGTGGCTTCTCTCACCCGAGGAGTCATGGCTCATGAGCAATTTTTCAAGCACACCACTTGTGGCACATCGGATTCCGGTTGACGAGGATGTTGTTGGGCGTAGTGTGTCGAGTCCGTTCCCAGTTCCAGGGATGCGGTCGAGCGATCGTTTTCGTGCAAAAGAATGGAGCAGACCATGTCGGAAAAGGAAATCACAGCGTCGAGGACCATTGATGCCCCGGCGGACACCCTCTTCAGTGTCCTTTCCAACCCGGAGAGGCACGCCGAGCTTGATGGCTCGGGATTGGTCCAGTCCGATGACAAGTCCGACCGCATCACTGCGGTGGGCCAGATGTTTACGATGAACATGCACTGGGAAAAAATGGGAGGGGATTACAAGACAGACAACCATGTGGTTGGTTTCGACGAAAACAAGCTTTTGGCTTGGGAAACCGCCCCGCAGGGACAGCAGCCCCCAGGGTGGCAATGGGTTTGGGAACTTGAACCCCAGGGGCCGGATTCCACCAAGGTTTCGGTCACGTACGACTGGAGCTCGGTCACGGATAAGGATGTTTTGAAGCAGATTAGCTTTCCGGCCATCCCGCAGGAAGACCTCGAGTCCTCACTGGGCAATCTGGCCTCTGCTGTCTCGCAGGTATAACGGGTCTCGACGGTGAATCGCACCGGATTTTGGGCGTCTCGGTCAAACCCGGTGCGATTCACAACTGACCCGGCCTCGCGGGCCCTACCCGGCAAGCAAGTACAACACTTGCCACTGTCTCAACAGCTGATACGAGTCCACGTACGGACAAATCTTCTGATGGATACGTGGAGATCGCCTAAAAGTAGAGGGTGTTGCCCGCAAGGTCGAGGGCCTCTGCTCGTTCGTCGTGGGGTGGCTTGTGAAAAGTGAAATACCCGGCGCTAGCGTCTGACAGCTGAGCGATCTCACCCAACGAGCCTTTGATGCGGCACAACAGTGAAGGTGGGATCGCTCCAGATCGACTCCAGCGGGCAGCGGTTCCCGAGACCGGCTGCGCGGCACGCCGGGTCTGGCTTCGGCCTAGACTGACGAAATGGACACCACCAGCCAGATCCCGCCCGTCACCGTCACCGTCACCGGAGCCGCCGGACAGATCGGATACTCCCTCCTTTTCCGTATCGCCTCCGGCGCGCTACTGGGACCCGATGTTCCTGTCAGGCTGCATCTCCTGGAGGTCCCCCAGGCGACCCGTGCCGCAGAAGGCACCGCCATGGAACTCACCGACTGCGCCTTTGGGCTGCTCGCCGGCGTCGAGGTCTTCGATGATCCGAACCGAGGATTCGAGGGGACCAACCTCGCGCTGCTGGTGGGTGCGCGCCCGCGGGGACCCGGCATGGAACGGGCCGACCTGCTGAGCGCCAACGGCGGCATCTTCTCGGTCCAGGGCAAGGCCCTGAACGAGCACGCCGCCGATGACCTGCGGGTGGTGGTGGTCGGCAATCCGGCGAACACCAACGCGCTGATCACCGCGGCCCACGCCCCCGACATCCCCGCGCAGCGCTTCACCGCGATGACGCGTCTGGACCACAACAGGGCAGTCGCCCAGCTGGCCGCCAAAACCGGCTCCCCCGTCGACACCATCCGCAATATCGCCATTTGGGGAAACCACTCGGCGTCGCAGTACCCGGACCTCACGCACGCCGAGATCGACGGCCGCCCGGCCACCGAGAGGGTGGAACAGGCCTGGGCACGGGAGGAATTCATTCCCCGGGTGGCCAACCGCGGTGCCGAGGTCATCGACGTCCGGGGTGGTTCCTCGGCGGCGTCGGCGGCGAATGCCGCGATCGAACATCTGCGCCTGTGGTGCACGCAGACCGGTGAGAGCGGATGGACGAGCATGGCAGTGCCCTCGGATGGCTCCTATGGGGTTCCCGAAGGGCTGGTTTCGTCCTTCCCCGTCACCACTGCCGACGGCGGGTATTCGATTGTCCAGGGGCTGGAGATCGACGCGTTCTCGCGGGAGCGCATCGACGCCTCGGTGGCCGAACTGGTCTCCGAGCGCGAGGCCGTCACCTCACTGGGCCTGCTCTAGGATTCCGGCGCCACGCTCAGGACGTCCGGAACCCTCCGTTGCTGTGCAGCAACTGGCCGGTGATCCAGGACCCCGCGTCGGAGAACAGGAAACGCACCAGTTCGGCGGTGTCCCGGCCCGTGCCGAGCCGGCCCCCGGGTGTCGCACGCACCAGGGCTGCCCGTTGTTCCTCATCCATCCAGCCGTTGTCGATGGGCCCGGGGTTGATGACATTGGAGCGGACGCCCCGCTCGGCAAGCTCGAGGGCGGAGGCGATGACCAGACGGTCCAGGGCGCCCTTGCTGGCACCATAGGGCAGGTTGCCCGCCGTGTGGTCGCTCGTCAACGCGACGATCCGGCCGCCGACTCCTCCCTCGGAAAGCCCGGTGGAGGGAAGTTGTTCGGCGAAGGCCTTGATCAGCAACCACGAGGCGCGGGCGTTGACCGCGAAATGCCGATCCCAGCTCTCGATATCGGTGGTCAGGATCGAACTGTCCACCGATTCGCAGTGTGCCAGCACCAGACCAGCCACCGTGCGCCCCGCCGGGCCGGAGCCCATCAGCTGGCCAGGAAACACCGGTTCGCCCAGATCGCCCGGCACGAGAATGACCTGCGCCCCGTACTCGCGGCAGGCATCGGCGATGGCATGTGGATCGTCCTCGCCGCGTTCCAGGTCGATGCGCTCGTCGTAGGGCTGCCAATGATTCAGGATCAGGTCCCAGCCGTCCCGGGCCAGGCCCAGCGCTATGCCGGAGGCGATCGACCGGCGGCGTCTGACGCCGGTGACCAGTGCCAGGTGCTTCTGCTGTGAAGGTGACATGGTACCGAGGCTAGCGATACGGCGTCGTACCGGGAACCCATGCACGGACTAGCGTTCGGGCACCAGGGTCCTGGAGTACTGGACCTGGCCCAGGGCGTTGATGAGTTTGACCGTGAACTCGGAGCCATCCCCGGCCACCTTGACGTGCCCGAAGTACTGGTGTTCACCCGAACGCGGTGAGCCCAGAGGAGGTCCTGCCTGCTGGAAGTCGACCTGGGGGCCGAAGGTCAGGTCCAGGGCGTTGGGTCCGAAGGATCCCGCGTTGATCGGCCCGGCGACGAACTCCCAGAAGGGGTTGAAATCGCGGAAGGCCGCGCGTTCGGGGGAGTAGTGGTGGGCCGCGCAGTAGTGCACGTCGCCGGTGAGGAAGACGACGTTCCTGATGCGGTGCCTTTTGATGGCCGAGAGCAGGCGGGCGAGTTCGAGTTCGCGTCCCAGCGGGGCACCGTGATCGGCGTTGGAGATCGATTCCTGGCCCTTGCCGTCCAGGACGACCAGCCCCAGTGGCAGGTCGTTGCCGATGACCTTCCACGTGGCCGGGGAACGGCGCAGCGAGCGGATGAGCCACTGCAACTGCTCCTCGCCAAGAATGCTGGTTGCCTGCGATTCCAGCCCGGAGGTGTTCGGGCTCCTGTGCGAGCGCATGTCCAGGGCGAACAGATCCAGGTGGGGTCCGCGTTCGATGTGACGGTAGATGCGGGTGGGTTCGAATCCCGTTCCCGGTCGCAGGGCCCGCCGATCGGCGATGGGCATGTATTCCTGCCAGGCACGCCGGGAGCGTGCGGCCAGGGTGTCGACCTGGCGAACGGCATAACGCGGATCATCAATGATTTCACCGGGGTACCAGTTGTTCATCGTCTCGTGGTCATCCCACTGGGCTACCACCGGGACCTCTGCATACATGGCCCGCAGGTTCTCATCCATCATGTTGTAGCGGTGGCGACCCCGGTATTCGTTCAGCGTCTCGGCCACCTTGGAGACCTCCTCGGTGACGACGTTGCGCCAGATCCGGCCATCGGGCTCCTTCATCTCCGCTTCCAGGGGACCATCCGCGTAGATGGTGTCTCCCGAATGCAGGAAGAAATCGGGTCCGGTGGCGTGCATGGCCGCGTAACCGCGCATTCCCCCGATGTCCTCGTTGATGCCGTAGCCCTGCCCGGCGGTGTCCGCTGTCCAGACGAAGCTCTGCGATGAGGAGTCATGGCCGTGCCGGTGGCCGTGTGCAGGGGCCGTGGTGAAGGAACCGCGGCCGGTTTCGCTGCGGCGGCCGTGGTCGTCCTCGAAATACAGTTCGACGGCGAAGCGCATGCCCGCGGGCAGCCTGCGCGCGTGCAACTTGGCGGTGAAATCGGTGCTCGCCCGGGCCTGCGAACCCGACAGGTGGAACGTTCGTGCATGGCGTCCGCGGAGCGCCTCGCCATCCTGACCGGCGGCGCGGAGCACCGCGTGCAGACGGCCCGGCCCCGAGGCGCGGGACCATAAGACGGCAGAGTTCGTCGAGACGTCTCCGGTGGAGATGCCGGAGGGCAGAGTCAGGCGTCGGGCCGACAAAGCGATGGCTGACGCAGGGTTCATGGCGGAAGCGGGGGGAACGATCAGCGAGGCGGCGGCAAAAGTCGAAGCGGAAGCCGCGCCTTTGAGCAGTGAACGGCGCGAGGCGCCGGGCCGGAAGGAATCCATATCCACGAGCCAACCTCAGGCAGAAGACCAGCACCTTTCCACACGATGAACGGCAGCAGAAACCCCTGGTGGCAGGATGGTTCCATGGCCACTGAAGAACCGACAGCCGAAACCAATCCCGCGCTCGCCGCCTGGGAATCCGTCCTCGCCTACGCACCTCGCTATCTGGAGCATCTGCGCTCCTTCGATCGGCAACCCGGCTACCAGGTCGCCGTCGCCGTCGACGGGACGGTCATCGGGACCATCGCCGGCGGCTACGCCGATGTCGCCGCCGGTACCGAGATGACGGACGCCCACCAGTTCCGCATCGCCTCGCATTCGAAGATGTTCACGGCCACCGCCATCCTTCAGCTGGTCGAAGCAGGGTCCCTGACACTTGAAGACGCGGTCGCCGACCACCTGCCCGAATTGGCCGGAACGGAAACGGGGAAGGTCACCGTAGGGGAGCTGCTCTCCCACTCCTCCGGGTTGACCCGCGACGGCACCGATTCGGACTTCTGGGTCCTGTCCCGGCCCTTCCCCGGACGAGGGGTACTCCTCGAAACCGCCGCCAACGGTCGGGTCATCGGACGCCACACCCACTTCAAATACACCAACATCGGCTATGGCCTGCTGGGACTGATCATCGAGGCCGCCAGCGGGCAGGACTACCGCGGGTACGTCCGGGAGAAGCTGATTGATCCGTTGGCGCTGCACGATACCGGGCCGGATCTGGATGAGGGGGCCACCAAACTGGCGACCGGCTACGGGGCGCTGGCCGTGATGGGTGAGCCCTATACCCTCGAGCATCGATGCACGATCGACCATGTGGATACCGGGGCACTGAGTGCTGCGACCGGTTTCTACTCCACCGCCGGCGACGTCGTTCGATTCCTCACGGCCCATCTGCCGCAGCGCCCGGGGCAGCAGGCCGCAGGGTCTCCGGTTTCCAAACACTCCAAACGCCGTATGCAACGCGCGCTCGAACAATCGGGGGTGCCCGGCAGGGACTACGGGTTGGGGATGATCCTGCAAGAAGTCCATGGGCAGGAAACCTTCGGCCATAGTGGCGGCTACCCGGGACATATCAGCCGCAGCTGGGGGTTGCCGAAAACAGGTGTGGCCCTCAGCGTGCTGACCAACGCCATCGACGGACCAGCCACGACCTGGGGTGAGCAGCTCATCGGACTGGCATCCCTGGCAGCCGCAGAAATCCCGTCCTCGTACGCCGATGTCCCGGTGGAACAGCTGAACCGGTTCACCGGGCGGTTCGCGGGACTCTGGGGCGTCCAGGACATCGTCGAGCTCGGTGGCAAGCTGTATTGCCTGTCCCTCGGTGCATCCCCTGACCCGGCGCTGACCGAACCACTGGAGTATGTGGATGCCCGGACCCTGCGTACGCGCGACCCCAACGGCTTCGGCGGGTACGGGGAGGACTTCGTTTTTGCCTTCGATGCCGCCGGAGCCGCAGTCATCCGTGGCCCCGGTGGGATGAAACTGGTCCGTCAAACCGATTTTCATGTTCCGTCGCGGGTCGTGAACCCCGCCAGCTGACCCGGCCAGACCGCAGCCGTCGTCGGATGCAGGGCTGGATATAACACGCGCCGCTGAACACTCCCTGTGAGTCGGGTCACCATGCCCTATTGTCTAAGTGAGTCCAAGACCCGTGAAGACGGGCCGCACCATTAGTGAACGGGGTACAGAACGTGCGACATCACATCAGGACGGCCCGCACCGGGCGCCGTCGAACAGGGCTGGTGGTCGCGGCGTTCCTGGCCGTGGCCTCGCTTTTATTCGGTGCGACGGGAGCGGCAGCCGATACGTCGGCATCCGGTTCCGGTAATTCGGCCGTCGAAGGCAAGACCTTCGTCATCGGCACGGACACCACGTTCGCGCCCTTTGAATTCCGCGGTGCCGACGGCGAACTGACCGGCATCGATATGGACATTGTCCGCGCGGTGGCCGAAGACCAGGGCTTCAAGGTCGAGATCCGTTCGCTCGGCTTCAATGCCGCACTGCAGGCGCTGACCTCCAACCAGGTCGATGGCGTCATTGCCGGCATGTCCATCACCGATGAGCGCAAGGAGGTCTACGACTTCTCGGAGCCCTACTTCGAATCCGGCGTCCAGATGGCCGTTGCCAAGAGCAATGACGACATCACCGGCTATGAGGATCTCAAGGGCAAGACCGTCACCGCGAAGACCGGCGCCGAAGGCGAGACCTACGCCAAGTCCATTGCCAAGAAATACGGCTTCAAGGTCAAATCACTGGACCAGTCGGCGAGCATGTACGAACTGGTGAAGTCCGGAAACGCCGTCGCCGTGTTCGACGACTACCCCGTGCTGGCCTACGGTATCGCCCAAAACAACGGGCTGAAAACGGTCACCGACAAGGTGCCGGGCGGCTCTTATGGCTTCGCCGTGAACAAGGGAAAGAACGCCGACCTGTTGGCTGCCTTCAACGACGGACTAGCCAAACTCAAGGCCGACGGGGAAGTACGACAAGATCCTCGACGAGTACCTCGGGGATCCCACGGCGGCCCAGCCCACGACCTTCTGGGAACTGCTGGAAAGTTCGTTGCCGGCACTGCTTAAAGGTCTGAAGAACACGATGGTCGTCACCGGGATCTCCTTCGTGGTCGCCATGATCATCGGCCTGGCCGCAGGATTCATGAAGATCGCGCGGAACATCATCGTGCGCGGGATCTCCACCACGTTCGTGAACGTCTTCCGCGGCACCCCACTGCTGCTCTGGGCCTTCATGTTCTACTTCGGCATCCCCCAATTGACGGGTCTACCCATCAATATCTGGGTCGCCGCCGTCCTGACCTTGTCGCTGAACTCGGGAGCCTACGTCGCGGAAATCGTGCGCGGCGGCATCCAATCGGTGGACCCGGGCCAAATGGAGGCCAGCAGGTCTCTGGGCCTGGGCTACGGAAAGTCCATGCAGAAGGTCGTTGTTCCGCAGGCGTTCAAGATGATGACCCCATCGCTGATCAACCAGCTGATCATCATGCTCAAGGACTCGTCCCTGCTGCTGGCCATCGGCTTCGCCGAACTGCTGTACCAGGGCCAGCAAATCTACGCGGCGAACTTCCGCGTCACCGAGACGCTGCTGATCGTCGGCGTCATTTACTTCGTCGCGGTCATGCTGCTGACGAAGCTGGCCAACTTCGCTGACAGGAGGTTCAACAAATGAGTGCGTCGACAACGGACACGGACCGCAAGCTGATGATCGAGGTGCGTGGGCTGCGCAAATCGTTCGGTTCCAACGAGGTCCTGCAGGGGATCGACGCCGAGGTGGCTGAAGGGGAAGTCGTCTGCGTGATCGGCCCTTCGGGCTCGGGCAAGTCGACGTTCCTGCGGTGCCTGAACAAGCTCGAGGACATCTCCGGGGGCACGGTGGTGGTTGACGGGTTCGACCTCACCGACCCGAAGGTGGACATCAACGACGTCCGCCGCCATATCGGCATGGTGTTTCAACACTTCAACCTCTTCCCGCATATGACCGTGGCGGAGAACGTGATGCTGGCTCCGGTTGAGTTGAAGAAGGCGTCCAAGGCAGAGGGACGCGCGAAGGCGATGGAATTGTTGACCCGGGTCGGGTTGGCCGAGAAGGCCAATGCCCGGCCAGCCGCACTCTCAGGCGGGCAGAAGCAGCGTGTGGCCATCGCCCGGGCGCTGGCCATGAACCCGGGGATCATGCTCTTTGACGAGGCCACCAGTGCCCTGGACCCGGAAATGGTGGGTGAGGTCCTGCAAGTGATCCGGGATCTGGCCAATTCGGGGATGACCCTGGTTCTGGTCACCCACGAGATGGGCTTCGCCCGTGAAGTGGGGGATCGGGTGATCTTCATGGCCGACGGCGTCGTCTGTGAGGAAGGGACGCCCGAGCAGCTCTTCAACAACCCGCAGCAGGAACGCACCAAGGAGTTCCTCTCCAAGGTCCTCTGACCCCGGAAGGGGAACGCCGTACGACGGCGGTGGACCGGCTTGGCGATGGCCGTTTCACCGCCGCTGCTGTTTCCTGGGGTCCTGGCTCCTTGTCCGGGGACGCTCTACGTGCCTACGGTGAAGATGGACGTTTCCGGAGCCGCAATCCGGGAACGGCAAGGCGGCATCCGCCGCCCTGCAGGTAACCAGCGAAGGAGCGAGTCATGAGTTCCGCAACGCCAGAACGAGACCCCAACATGGAGCCGAGCCTCGGATCCGAGTTCGTGCCGGACCCGGAAGAGGCCACCGGTGATCCGCTGGAACCGGTACCCACCGATGGTCGGGGAGGACAGCCCGCGGAAGGGTCATCGGACGACGTCGCCATGATGGAAGAGGGCGACCCGCTGCGCGAACCCACCTCCACCGAAGAGGAAGACCTGCCGTTCGTCGATGAAGAAGTCGACGTCCTGGAAGACCAGGGTGAGCTCTCGGACCCGGAGGCCGACCGACTGGCCAATGCCTCCATTGACGAGGAGGAAGACGAGGGGCTGGGCCGTGCGTTGGCCGAGGATGCCGGCGATGACCTGACTGCTGACATCAAGGAGGATCTGGGCGACGTCGAATAGCTTCCTTGGACCGTCCAAGACACTGCCCGGACCCCCATGGTCTCCACCAGGGGGTCCGGGCAGTGTCGCGTGAACCCGGTGCCTACCGGGCCAACCAGGCGACGGCCAGGACGATGAGTGCCCCGGCCGGCATGAACAACGCTGGCAGCACGGCCGCGAGTCTGGAGTGGCGTTCGGGCGCCGATGATGGTTGCAGCGGATCCACCAGTGAATCCGGGCTATCGGTCAGCGCCCGGCGGAGCTGCCAGACGGTCGCCAGGGCGATCGTCGCAGCGGCTGCGCCGAGCACCCACCCCGGCTCCAGGGCCACGACGGTCGGTGTTCCACGTCGGGGGTCGAAGAAGCCTGCCAGGGCCGCCGCGCCGGTGGCCAGAACGAAGACCAGCGCAAAGACCCACAGGTGCCGCACGGCATAATTGAAGTAGTACGGCAACCCGAGCATGAGGGTCATCGGGACGAGGAAGAGGCTCAGTTGTGGCCCCGAGAAGTCGAGGGTGGAACCGCCGAAGACCGCAGAAGCAGCGGGACCCAGAACAAAGATTGCCATGAGGGACACCACGGGGGCCATGACGGCTGAACTGGACCACACGACGCCTTGAACAGTGGGCAGCTCCAGCTCGTCGGCGTAGGAACGAGGGTCCCCAAAGTCAGTGAAGGCGGAGTGGCCGGAATCGGCGATGTGCTCGCGCACCATGGCCACCGCATCGCCGATGGCATCGCCGCGTACCTCGCGCAGGCGGAGGGCCAAGATGAAGTCGTTGATCCAGGACTTGTCGGTCTGCAGGGGGCCCATGATCTGCCTTTCGTGATCGGTTGACGCCGAGACGTGGTGTTCGCTGCTTCGCGTAGTCATGGCATTCATAGCTCCGAGACGAGGACGGCCAAGGCCATCAGCGGGATCAGCAGGTGCGGAATCAACCGGATGAGTCGTTGGACGCGCCCCACCGGGGCAGGTGGCCGGGTCGTGGGATCGATGATTGGTTCAGGGCCGGTGCGCCACGCGTTGACTGCGGCCCAGCCGCTGGCCGCCAGGATGGCGGCCCCTGACCCGAGCGCAAGCCACCACGGTTCCCACGCGGCGATGGCCTGGAAGCCGCGCTCCGGGGCCAGCAGCCCCGCGCTGGTGCCGGCGAGGATCGCCAGGACGGCCCCGGTACTCAAGATCCAGGGATGACGCAGGCCGTAGGTGAAGTAGTACGGCAAGGTCAGCAGCAGCGCGCCAGGAATGGCGAACAGGAACAGCTGCGGCAGCGACATCTCCATGCTGGCATTCCGCAGGAGGGTGGAAATGGCTGGTGCGAAGGCGATGAGCCCGACCAGGGACACCGCGGTTCCCAGAACCGGAGGATCGGTCCAACGGCCGGTCGGCACGGTGGGTAAGTCCAGCTGTTTCGCGTAGTCATCGGCTGTGCCGAAGGCTTCGTCGGCGCCCTGTCCGGAATCTGCAATATGTTCGCGGACCACGGCCACGGCATCGCCGATGGCATCTCCGCGCACGCGGCGCAGGCGCAAGGCGAAGATGAAGGCTTCGATCCAGGACTCGTCGGTTTGCGTGGAGCTCATGGCCCGGTCCGCCTTTCAGTAGTGTTTGACAGGGGGAGGTCGGTACCGGGTGGTCCTGGGCCCAGGAAGTCGCAGGTCACTGCCGCGAATTCCTGCCAGCGCCGACGATGGCGTTCGAGCTCGGCCCGCCCCGCGGTAGTCAGGGAGAAGTACTTGCGACCCGGGCCCGAGGTTCCGGCCCGCCATTCGGTCTCCACCCAGCCGGCGCCTTCGTACCGCGTCAGCAGCGGGTACAGGGTCCCGCCCTTGACCACACCCAGACCTGCTTGCTCCAGTTCGGCGATGATCGCATAGCCGTAGGACGGCCCGGTTTCCAGGGCCCGCAACGTGCACAGCCCCAGGAGTGCACGCATCCAGTCAGTGGGCCAGGGGGGTCCTGGCGTCCCGTCGTCGTGCGTTCCTGGGTGGGCGGACATAAGTAGATTGTCTGTCTAACTAGTAAGTGTGTCAATCTTTCGTAGGTTGAAGCTCATCAATTGACGGATAGGTGATCTGCCCCATATCCTGAACGAACGGTCAGTAATTCGAAACTTGTCACAGTGAGGTGAGCCCCTTGGCTGCACAGAACGACCCGAAAGGGCCCCTGTCCGCGGTACTGACGCCCGAGGAAGAGGCGGCGCAGGAGCATTTTGACGCGGTGATCGCCGACGACTCGCGCATCGAGCCGCGCGACTGGATGCCGGAGGGCTACCGCAAGACCCTCACGCGGCAGATTTCCCAGCACGCCCACTCCGAGATTATCGGCATGCAGCCCGAGGCCAACTGGATCACTCGCGCACCGAGCCTGAAGCGCAAATCCATCCTCATGGCGAAGGTCCAGGACGAGGCAGGCCACGGGCTCTACCTCTATTCGGCCGCCGAGACCCTGGGCACTCCCCGTGACGTGCTCACCGAGCAGCTGATCTCCGGCAAGGCCAAGTACTCCTCGATCTTCAACTACCCGGCCCGCTCCTGGGCGGATATGGGTGCCATCGGCTGGCTGGTCGACGGAGCCGCCATCGTGAACCAGGTTCCGTTGTGCCGTGCCTCCTACGGGCCGTACGGCCGGGCCATGGTCCGGGTCTGCAAAGAGGAATCCTTCCACCAGCGCCAGGGCTTCGAGATCCTCATGGAACTCGCTGCCGGCACCGAGTCGCAGAAGCAGATGGCACAGGACGCCATCAACCGCTTCTACGAACCCTCGCTGATGATGTTCGGTCCGCCGGACGGGGATTCGCCGAACTCACAGCAGACGATGAAATGGAAGATCAAGCGCTTCACCAACGACGATCTGCGCCAGCGTTTCGTGGGCATGATCGCCGAGCAGGTCAAGGTCCTGGGGCTGACCCTGCCCGATCCCGAACTGCGTTTCGACGAGGAAACCGGCAAATGGATGCATAAGGACCTGAACTGGGCCGAGTTCAAGGCAGTGATCGCCGGGGCCGGGCCGTGCAACGCCCAGCGCCTGCAGCGCCGCCGCGACGCCCACCACGAAGGCGCCTGGGTCCGCGAGGCCGCCGCAGCATATGCCGAGAAGATGCAACAAGAAGCAGAGGTGGCCTAGGTGGCCCAGGAAAAGAACCAGCACGACGCCGGTACCCCCGCCACACGCGAATGGCCTCTGTGGGAGGTCTTCGTCCGCTCCGCCCGTGGTCTGTCGCATGTGCACGCCGGATCGCTGCACGCACCGGATTCCGAAATGGCTGTGCGCAATGCCCGGGACCTGTACACCCGCCGCAATGAGGGTGTCTCGCTCTGGGTGGTGGCCTCCACGGATATCATCGCCTCCGACCCGGATTCCAAGGGCCAGTTCTTCGAGTCCCCTCAGGGTAAGGACTACCGGCACGCCACGTACTACAAGAAGAGCGAAGGCGTGAAGCACCTGTGAGCGCCACCGAGACCACCGAGAGCTACGGCGACTCCACCGCCTCGGCCACCCGCATCACCCCCGGAAACGCCCTGCGTCCGGAGGATATTCAGCTCCAGAAGGGGGCGCCGAGCGAAGCGGTGGCACAGTACGCCCTGCGTCTAGGCGATGACGCCCTGATACTGGCCCAACGTCTGTCGAACTGGATTTCGCGCGGCCCGGAAATCGAAGAAGACATCGCCTTGGGCAATATCGCCCTGGACCAGCTCGGCCATGCCCGGTCGTTCCTGTCTTATGCCGGGTTGGCCTGGGGCCAGAGCGAAGACGATCTGGCCTACTGGCGCGAGGAGGAGGAATTCCGCTCGCTGCACCTGTTTGAGCAGCCCAATGGCGACTTCGGCGTCACCATCATGCGCCAATTGATGATCTCGATCTACCAGCACCTGCTCTACACCGAGCTACTGGATTCCTCCGACGAAACCATCGCGGCGATCTGCGCCAAGGCGGTCAAGGAGGTCGACTACCACCGTGACCATGCCATGATGTGGACGCGCCGGCTGGGCATCGGTACCGAGGAATCGGCCCGCCGGATGCGCCATGCCCTCGAGGTCCTCTGGCCCTACGTGGGCGAACTCTTCGAAGACGAGGACCTGTACGACGAACTGGGCGACGCCGGGGTATGGCCCTCAAGCCTGCGTGAACGGTGGGACGAAGAGTTCGCCGCCATTCTTGAGTCGGCAGGCCTCGAGGTCCCCACCGGTCCGTTCGCGCTGTGCCGCGGCCGCCACGGCGAGCACTCCGAACATTTGGGACACCTGTTGGCCGAAATGCAGGTCCTGGCGCGCAAGCACCCCGGCGCCAGCTGGTAAGGAGCAAGCCATGAGCACGAGCACGACGACCCTGCGGGCCATCGCCGCGCAGGTTTGTGATCCCGAGATCCCCGTGTTGACCATCGAGGACCTGGGGATCCTGCGCGATGTCCAACTCGACGAGGACGGCGGTGTTCGAGTGGTCATCACCCCGACCTATTCGGGGTGCCCGGCCATGGACGCCATCCGCGAGGACCTGCAGACGGCGTTCCACGCCGAGGGCTACGGCGACGTCACCGTCGATCTGGTGCTCTCCCCGGCATGGACCACCGACTGGATGAGCGAATCCGGCAAGGCCAAGCTCGAGGAATACGGGATCGCGCCGCCGACAGGAACCGGTCACCGCGGCCCGGTCACCCTCGGCATGGCCGTGAAATGCCCGCTGTGCCACAGCCTGAATACCAAAGAACTCTCCCGCTTCGGGTCCACCTCCTGCAAGGCGCTCTACCAGTGCCGGGAGTGCCTGGAACCCTTCGACTACTTCAAGGTGCTTTCATGACTGCAACGACCCCCCTGCCCGAGGCCGACGACACCGAAGCGGCAGACGGTTCCGAAACCGGAACCACGTCCCGCCGTCGGGCTGCCTTCCATACCCTCGAGGTGAGCGAGGTCCGCCGGTTGACGGCTGCGGCCATCGAGGTGACCTTCGCCGTGCCGGAGGATCTGATGGGGGAGTACGACTATCTTCCCGGCCAGTACGTCGCCCTGCGCAAGGACTTGCCCGATGAAGAAGGCAACGTCTCCGAGGTCCGGCGCAGCTACTCCATCTGTGCCGAGCCGAAGCCGGGTGAAATCAAGGTGGCCATCAAACGCGATCTGGGCGGCCTCTTCTCGTCCTGGGCCAACGAATCGCTGCGGGCCGGGGACACGATGGAGGTGATGAGCCCCTCGGGTGCCTTCATCTCCAAGCACAAGATGACGGCGCTCAACGACCCGGCATCGATCGACACGACGATCAGCCACAACTTCGTCGCCGTCGCCGCCGGGTCGGGGATCACTCCGGTGATGGCCATCGCCCGGACCGTGCTGGCAGCCAACGAGCACGTCCATTTCGACCTCATCTACGCCAACCGAGCAGCCATGGATGTCATGTTCCTGGAGGAACTGGCGGATCTGAAGGACCGCTACCCCTCGCGTTTCGCCCTGCACCATGTGCTCTCGCGTGAACAGCGCATTTCCCCGCTGCTCTCCGGACGGCTCGACGCCGAAAAGCTCACCTCATTATTGGGGTCGGTCATCCGCACCAACCAGATCGACGAATGGTTCCTCTGTGGCCCGTTCGAACTGGTCCAGTTGGTCCGCGACCACCTGAGCGAGCAGGAGGTTTCGCCGGAGAAGGTGCGCTACGAACTCTTCACCACCGGCCGGCCCAACCGTCCCGAAGGCCAGATCGGTCGGGCCGTGGAAGCCGATGACTCAGGTGAGAACTACGACATCGAATTCCGGTTGGACGGACTCCAAGGCCAAGTGAAATCGCCGCTCTCCGCCCGCGAGACCATCCTCAACGCCGCCCTGCGCGTGCGTCCGGACGTCCCCTTCGCCTGTGCCGGTGGCGTCTGCGGCACCTGCCGCGCGAAACTGGTCACGGGGACGGTGGAGATGGAAGAGAACTATGCGTTGGAACCCGAAGAGATCGAAGCCGGCTACATCCTGACCTGCCAATCGCACCCGACCTCGGACGCCGTGTCCGTGAACTACGACGCCTAGGAGGCACCGCATGATCGAACTGCAGATCTCCAACGGCATCGCCGACGTCGTGCTCAACGCGCCCGAGAAGATGAACGCCCTCAATGAGGGCGCCCTGCGCGAACTCTCCGATGCCTACGAGCGGGCCGCCCAAGCCGTGGGATCCGGTGAGGTCAGGGCCCTCCTGTTGCGCGGTGAAGGCCGTGGCTTCTGCGCCGGGCGGGATATCTCCGATGTTGACCCGGCGGAGGATGACGTCCAGGGCTACCTGGGCGGTCTGGTGCAGCCGTTGTTGCGCCAGATGTCTGGGTTCCCGGCCCCGACCTTTGCCGCCGTCCAGGGAGCTTGCCTCGGCGTCGGGTTGGGTCTGGCCATTGCCACCGACGTCGTATACGTGGCGGAGAACGCCAAGATCGGTTCGCCCTTCGCCAACCTCGGGGCCACGCTGGATTCGGGCGGCCACTGGTTGTTCACCGAGCGGTTGGGCGCCCATCGGACGCTGGACATGATCTATACGGCCGAGCTGATCTCGGGGGCGGAAGCGGTGCGCTCGGGCCTCTTCAGCCGGGCGATGCCAGCGGACGAACTCCTGGAGAGCACGCGGGGAATCGTGGGCACGGTCGCCCAGGGGGCCACCCAGGCCTTCGTGGCCTCCAAAGCGCTGGTGGCCGAGGTGCGCGACCAGCGGCTCGGGCTCTGGGAGTCCATGGCCCACGAGAATCGGGCCCAGGATGGACTCTGCGCCACTGCCGACTACGCCGAGGGATTCAAAGCCTTTCAGGAGAAGCGCAAGCCACACTTCAAGGGCTGATCCGGGCGGGGCGGTTACCGTCCGGCCCGCACTCGCTAGCGGGTGTCGACGTCCTCGAAGACCAGGAACGTCTGGGTGTCCAGGACACCGGGCATCGACTGGATGTTGTCGAAGACCACGCGGCGCAGATCCACATTGTCCTTGGCCCTGACCAACAGGATCACATCGAAGTTCCCGCCCACCAGGCCGATGTGATGGACCTCCGGCAGGGCTGCGAGCCGCTCGCGGAGTTCACGCCATGAATGCTGGCGCAACTTCAACGTGACATAGGCCGAGGAGCGCAGCCCCGCCCGCACCGGGTCGACGACGGCCATGTACCGGGTGATGACCCCCTCGTCCTGCAACCTGTTGATCCGCGAGTAGGCGTGGGCGCGGGAGACGTGGACGTTCTGCGCCACGGTGGTCACCGATTGCCGGCCATCACGGGTCAGCTCGGCAATGATGCGGTGGTCGACGTCGTCGAGCTTAACGGGAATCGAGTCCATGGTTTCCTCCGGGACGGGTGTCTACGAAAGACGATGTAACGTCACTCACAGTGACGATCTGTCTTCAAGAATACGATATTTATTCGCATCTTTCTAGGCATTTGTCCTTAACTGGATACGATCGGTTGCTCCTTCGCATACTTGAGTCACGAAGTGCTTTCGACGGTGCCGTGCTGATGCGGTCTGTCGGGCGCCCGGGATTCTACGAAGGAGTACATCATGAGCGCCGTGCCAGGTGAGCCGCAAGCCACCGAAGCTGCCGACCTCGACAGCGTCTGCCGTCACTTCGGCATTTCCGTGGAGGACTACCTGCTGCCCTCACGCGGCCAGATCCAGATCGTCGATGAGGGTGGTTCGTTGCGACCCGTCGAGGACCAGGGGACCGAGCCGGGTCATGAATACCCGCTTCCCGACGACGAGACCCTGTTGAAGGCCTACGAGCAGCTGGTGATCGGCCGGCGCGCCAACGACCAGAACTCAGCCCTGGTCCGCCAGGGCAGGATGGCCGTCTACCCCTCCAGCCATGGCCAGGAAGCCTGTCAGGTGGCGGCGGCCCTGTGCCTGGGGGAGAACGACTGGATGTTCCCCACCTACCGTGACTCCGTGGCAGTGATGGCCAAGGGAGTGGATCCGGTGGAGACGATGGTGCTGTTCCGGGGTGACTGGCATGGCGGCTACGATCCGCGCCAATACAAGGTCGGCATCCAGTCCACCCCGTTGACCACCCAGTTGCTGCACGGGGTCGGCGTCGCCCATGCGGCCAAGCTGCGCGGCGAGGACACTGTTGTCTTGGCGATGTGTGGCGACGGGGCCACCAGTGAAGGCGATTTCCACGAGGCCCTGAACTTCGCCGCTGTGTTCAACCTGCCGGTGATCTTCTTCGTGCAGAACAACCAGTACGCCATTTCCGTTCCACTGTCCCAGCAGTCGGTGGCCCCGTCGCTGGCCCATAAGGCCGTCGGCTACGGCATGGCCGGCGAACGCGTGGATGGTAACGACCTGGTCGCCCTCATGGCCGTGCTGGGGCGTGCCGTGGAATTGGCCCGTACCGGGTCCGGCCCGCTGCTGGTGGAAGCCCATACCTACCGCATGCAGGCACACACCAACGCCGATGATGCCACCCGGTATCGGGAGGACGAGGAAGTGACGGCTTGGCGGGGGAAGGATCCGCTGAACCGGATGACCACGTACTTGCAGAACAAGGGCCTGCTCGACGATGCGGTCACCGAACGTATTGCTGCCCAGGCAGAACACACGGCGCAGGCCCTGCGTGACGGGCTGAACCAGGACCCGGAGATCGACCCGCTGGAACTCTTCGATCATGTATACGCCACCCAGACCCCGCAGCTCGCCGAACAGCGCGCCCTGCTCGCGGATGAACTCTCCCGGGAAGGGGACGCCAAGTGAACCCGCATATCACCACTTCATCCGAGGCCAACGGCAATGTCAGCGCCGCCACGGCCCGTGCGAGCGAGCGTGCCGCCGAGCGTGCCGAAGCCACAGGCCCCCGTCCGGTCACCCTCGCCAAGGCACTGAATACTGCCCTGGCCGACGCCATGGAAGCCGATACCGGCGTCGTCCTCTTCGGGGAAGATATCGGTACCCTCGGCGGCGTTTTCCGCATCACCGACGGGTTGACCGCACGCTTCGGCGTCGAACGCTGCTTTGACACCCCGTTGGCCGAATCCGGCATCGTTGGCATGGCGATTGGCATGGCCATGAACGGTATGCGCCCGGTCATCGAAATGCAGTTCGACGCCTTCGCCTACCCGGCCTTCGAACAGATTGCCTCCCATCTGGCCAAAATGCGCAACCGCACCCGCGGTGCCGTGGACATGCCGGTCGTCGTCCGCATCCCGTATGCCGGTGGCATCGGAGGTGTCGAGCACCATTGCGACTCTTCGGAGGCCTACTACGCACACACGCCCGGGCTGAAGGTCATGACGCCCTCAACGGTGTCCGACGCCTACCGGATGATGCGCGAAGCCATCGCCTCCAACGACCCCGTCGTCTTCCTGGAGCCGAAGAAACTGTACTTCTCCAAGGATCCGGTGGATCTTGAGGGACTGCGTGCCGAGTATGAAGCCGCTGCCGCCGCGGGTCAACACCCCACCGAAGGCCATGCTGCCGTCGCCCGGGCCGGAACCGACGCCACGCTGATTGCTTACGGCCCGTCGGTTTCCACGGCCTTGGCTGCCGCAGCGGCGGCCGCCGAGGAAGGTCGTTCACTGGAGGTCATCGACGTCCGGAGCATCGTCCCCTTCGATGACGAGACCGTCTGCGCTTCGGTGCGCAAGACGGGCCGCGCCGTGGTCATTTCCGAAGCCCCCGGATTCGCCTCCGTCGCCTCGGAGATCACTGCCCGGGTGCAGGAACGCTGCTTCCACTCCCTGGCCGCCCCGGTATTGCGGGTGACGGGATTCGACATTCCGTTCCCGGCGCCAAAGCTGGAAGGCTTCTTCCTGCCCAGCGTGGACCGCATTCTGGACACCGTCGACTCGCTGCAGTGGGAGGACTAGACATGAGCATCAAGGTATTCCTGCTTCCCGATCTGGGCGAAGGACTGACCGAGGCGGATTTGGTGAACTGGCTCGTGGCCGAGGGGGACACGATCGTCGTGGACCAGCCGATCGCCGAAGTCGAGACCGCCAAATCCCTGGTCGAGGTACCCAGCCCGTTCGCCGGCACCGTACATCAACTCCATGGTGCCGCCGGCGACACCATGGACGTCGGCAAGGCGCTGCTCTCCGTGGATGACGGTGAGGGGGTGGCCGACGGTGACGCTCCGGCGGAAGCGCCGGCCACGACCGAGGCGGCCCCCGTGGAAACGGCACAGTCCTACCGCGAGGAGGAGCGGGCCGGAGCCGGAGAAGGCTCGGGCAACGTCCTGGTCGGCTACGGCACCCCCGGCGGGGCCGGATCGACCAAGCGGACCCGCCGTCCGCGCTCCTCGGCGCCCGCCATGGCGAAGGCGCCCTCCACCGCCGCGGCCCCGGCGGCGCTACCGGTTGAGACTCCGTCGCAGTTCCGAGCCACGGCACCGACCGTGATCTCCCCACTGGTCCGCAAACTCGCGAAGGACCACGGGATCGACGTCGCAACGCTGACCGGTTCTGGCCGGAGCGGGCTGATCATGCGTGCCGATGTCCAGGGGGCCATCGACGCCTCGTCGGACGGGGCGCCGGCAGTGTCGGCAGCCTCCTCGGCTGCGGCTTCGGCCGGCGGCGTGGTCGGGGCCGACCCCCGTTCGGGGCTGGGCATTAGCTCACGTACACCGTTGAAGGGTGTCCGTAAGACCATTGCCCAAGCCATGAGCACCTCGCGCCAAGAAATCCCGGAGGCCACGGTGTGGGTCGACGTCGACGCCACCGAACTGGTCCGCATGCGGGCCAAGCTCAAGGCGGCAGATCCCCGGAACACTCCCGGGCTGCTGGCGTTCATCGCCCGCTTCACCGTCGCCGGTTTGGCCCGGTACCCGGAACTGAACACCCGGATCCAGGACGCCTCCGATGGGGGACAGGAAATTATCGGTTTCGACGGGATCAACCTGGGTATCGCCGCCCAGACGGATCGCGGTCTGATGGTGCCCAGCATTGCCCAGGCCCAAGACCTCAGCGCCCGGCAGCTCGACACCGAGGTTCGCCGGTTGGCCGGGGTGGCCCGTGAGGGCAAATGCACTCCCGCCGAGCTCACTCGTGGCACGTTCACGCTGAACAACTACGGTGTCTTCGGGGTGGATGGCTCAGCTGCGATCATCAACCATCCGGAAGTTGCCATTCTCGGCGTCGGGCGCATCATTGACCGTCCGTGGGTCGTGGACGGGGAGCTGGCCGTCCGTAAGGTCACCGAATTGACCCTGACCTTCGACCACCGGGTCTGTGACGGCGGCACCGCGGGTGGGTTCCTGCGCTATATTGCCGACGCCATCGAAAACCCCGGCTCGGTGCTCGCGGACCTGTAGGCCCCGGCCTGCAGAAGTCGAGGTGAGGAACCGGCGCGGGGGAAACCTTCTTCCGCGCCAGTTCCATCTCGGCAGCTCACTGATCCGGCGACCGTGGGCATCCGCCGAGTCCGTGGCGGTCGATGGAAGCCTTCCGGAAGGAAAGGCTTCAGGCCAGTGCCAGCCGGGAATGTTGCCACCAGTGGACGGCCGCTGCCGCGGCCGCGGGCAGGGGAGTGGGTTCGAGACCGAGCGCTTCCTGGCTGGCGTGGGAGTCCATGATGAACGGTCGATCGAATTGGTAGGCCATCTCGGTCATTTCGTGGAGGCCGGGAGCGGCGACGCTCACCAGGCGCAGCAACCACCCTGGCAACCCCGAAACCGGGGGTGGTTTGACCCCTCCTGCCCGCGCAAACGCGGCCGCCAGGTCCCGCTGTGTCGTGGGAACCGCCGTCGGGGCATGGAGGACCCGGTTCCACAATTCCGGCCGTTCGCTGGCACGGATCATCGCCGCAGCGAGGTCCGGGACGAAGGTGAAAGAGTGGGGCTGGCCCGGATGGCCGATCGCGAAGAGGCGTTTGCCCGAGAAAACAGCCTCCAACATACGCGACCCGGCATGGGCGTTCTCCACCAGTGGTCCGAAAAAATCCGAAGCAACCATGCTGACCGTCGAAGTCCCTGAGGCCTGCCGAGCAGTCAGCAGCCCAGTGCGGATGCCCCGTTTGCCTCTGGCTGCCTCGCGTGGAGAGTCTTCGTCCATGACCTGGTCCGGCTCGGAGTATGCGTACAGACCTTCGGGAAAGACGACGGGAATCCCCAGTTCACCGGCGACCTTCAAAACCACCTCTTCGGCCTGTGGCAGCATAGCTCGCCAGGCGTCGGCCCGGTAGGCGGCGTGGACGCAATGGAAGATCGCCGAGGCGCCGGTGGCGGCCTTGGCCAGTTGTGACGCATCCGTCGCGTCGGCGCGGACCCTGTGGATCAGCCGGTGGGCCGGCCCGCTGCCTGAGCGGGTGGCCATCACCACGGTATGGCCGGCATCGGCCAGTTGGAGGGCGACGGTGGAACCGACGGGGCCGGATCCGGCGACCAGGAATTGCTGGGACATGGCCTGCTCTTTCGTAGGACGGAAATGAGAGCAGTGCTCTCTGTTGCAAAGCTACCGTCAAGGAATGATGTGGTCAAGAGCGGTGCTCTCTTAAGTTGACAGTGCTCCCAGAGGTGTCGTTTGATGAGATCATGACCAGGACGTTGACGCCGCGCGAACAAGCCAGGGAGCGCACCATGGCCGAAATTCTGCGTATCGCCCGTGAACAACTGGCTGCCGAGGGGCCCGCCGCGCTATCGCTACGAGCCGTGGCCCGGCAGCTGGGTATCGTCTCCTCGGCCATCTACCGCTATGTTTCCAGCCGGGACGAACTGTTGACCCTCCTGATCGTCGAGGCGTATTCGGATCTGGGCGAGCAGGTTGAAACGGCAGTGGCCGATGCCCCGGCACACCCGCTGGAGCGATTCGAGGTGCTGGCCCGGGCCGTTCGCAGCTGGGCGCTGGGCGATGCCGCCCGCTACGCCTTGCTGTTCGGGACCCCGGTCCCGGGCTATACAGCACCGGCCGCACTCACGAACGAAGCAGGTACCCGGGTCGTGGTTGCCCTCTTCACGATTCTTGACGAGGCCTGGAACAACGGGACCATCACGACGGCGGCCAGTGGCTCCGATGGGCAGCAAAAAACACATTTCCCGGTGCGGCTCGGCCAGGACCTCGAAGCGATCAAACAAGAATATGGAATCGTCATGCCCGCAGAACTGGTGGCCCGGGGCTTCAGTTGTTGGTCCGGTCTGTTCGGGGCGGTCACCTTCGAAGTATTCGGCCACTACGGGCCAGCTACTTTCGGCGACCCCGGGGAGATCTTCGAACAAACCGTCCGGCTCCTGGCCACACAGGTGGGGCTGAACCCCGGATCTGGTGCAGGCGGTGGGATCTAGCGGCGGTAGAAGTCATCGGAAAAGGTCTCCACCGAGTCGTCGTCGCCCTCGGAGGTGGCCGCGCTGTCGGGGACCTCGGTTCCTTCGGACCCGGCGTCATTGCTCGGCTCGGCGGGGGACTTGCGCTCGTCGAGATGCAGATGGTTTTCCAGCATGCGCACCACCACCGAAGCGCCAATGAACGTGGTGCCCAGGGGGATGACGGCGGTGCTGAAAATCGTGCTTAACGCCCTCAAGGCGTTGGCGGTGACCATGTCTTGCGGATCGACCTTGTCGAAGAGGAACTGCAGGAGGTTCATCGAGAGCAGCTGCAGTGCCACACCGATGATGAGGATCGCGACCCCGTAGATCATGAGTTTGAACGAAATGCGTTTCATCGGTGTTTCCCCCGGTCCTCTGGATGCTCCCGACGGATCCTCGCCGGTGCCTTATTCCTCTCGAGCCTACCCACCGGGGCCGCCCCGACGGGTGCCACCGGATCCGCGCCCCGTGGGCAAGGGGGAATAGAGTCGGAACATCGACAGTCACTGCGGCGAACCGGGGCCCGCCCACGGGCGCCGGGACAAGGATGGATCATGAGTGCCCAGGCCACAGCAGCTCCCTGGCGGCGGGCGGGGGAGCGTAGCTATGCCCTGCGTCTGGACGGCTTTGCCGTCAATGCCGGTCTGGTGATCGGTGATGAGCGGGCGGCTGTCATCGATTCAGGGGCAGGGCCGGCCGAAGCCGCCGAGTTGTACGCGGCGGTCCGCACCCTGACCGACCTGCCCCTGATGCTGATCAATACGCATGCACACGGTGACCACTTCTTCGGCAATGCGTACTTCCGGGCCCAGGGCGTGGTCGATATCTGGGGTCACGCCGCAGCCGCCACGTCGATCGCCTGCCACGGCGCCGCACAACGCGACCTGGTGCTGGAGGTGGACCCGGCCATGGCTGCGGCCCGCGGTCCACACACCGAAATTCTTGCCCCGAACCGAACCGTGGGAATCGACGGCGTGGAACTGGATCTTGGGGGGTGGTCCATCACGCTCTTCCACCTCGGCCCCGCCCATACCGAAGGGGATCTGCTCATCGCTTCCGGGGATGTGCTCTTTGTCGGCGATCTCGTCGAAGAGGGGGCCAAACCCCAATTCGGGGGCTCCTTCCCCGACTCATGGAACGAGGCCCTGGGACGGCTCATGGCCCTGGGTGGAAGCCACCCGGTGGTCGTGCCCGGACATGGGGAGTTCGTGGACCTGGATTTCGTGCGGGACCAGCGGGAGGAGCTTCGCACGGCCATCAAGCTGTGCCGTGTCGCGCTCGAAGACCGCTCCACCGACCCGGCTCGGGTCATTCCCTCCCTGCCCTATGCCCCGGCGCAGTCGCGGCACCTGCTTCGCCGGGTGAGGGACACCACCGGGCCGCAAGGGGAGTAGAGACATCACCTCGACCTCGCTCCCCGGTGGGGGGACTCCTCTACGGACGCTGATCTT
Organism: Arthrobacter sp. AOP36-F1-5; assembly: GCF_058137995.1. Taxonomy (NCBI): domain Bacteria; kingdom Bacillati; phylum Actinomycetota; class Actinomycetes; order Micrococcales; family Micrococcaceae; genus Arthrobacter; species Arthrobacter sp. AOP36-F1-5. The sequence continues at coordinate 2,852,105 of NZ_CM176892.1, read as the reverse complement.
CCGGATCTACGCGCCGTCTCTGCTCTATGCGGTGGGCCAGGGCAGCATCCTGCCGGTCATCGCGCTGAGCGCCCGCGGCCACGGTTCAACGGTTGCCGAAGCAGCATTGGTCATCACACTCATCGGTGTCGGATCGTTGATCACCAACATCCCCGCGTCCCTGCTGATCGCCCGGCTCGGTGAGCGCACCGCCATGATCGGTGCAGCGCTTTGGGCCAGCGCCGGCATGGTGGCCTGCCTGAGCGCAGTCAACCTGGTCCTCTATGCTGCCGGGGTGCTGATGATCGGGATGGCCGGCTCCGTCTTCAACCTCGCCCGGCAGAGCTACCTCACCGATGCGGTGCCGATCACCTACCGGGCCCGAGCCATGTCGGGACTGGGTGGAACCCTGCGTATTGGGCTGTTCATCGGCCCTTTCGTCGGTGCAGCCACCATGCACTTCCTCGGCCTGCAAGGGGCCTACTGGGTCGGGTTGGTGGCCATGGTTGCCGCCGCCGGGGTCTGCATCGGCATCCCTGAACTCCAGATCCCCGACGGGACGGCGCATCAGGGAACCGCCGGAACCGGTGCCCGCCCGGCGCCGGAGGCCGCGACGGTCACCCTGGGGAGGATCCTGGCCGCGCACTGGCGCACCTATGCCACGATCGGGACGGCCATCATGGTGATCTCCGCGGTGCGGGCCACGCGCCAGGCAGTCATCCCGCTCTGGGCCGAGCACCTGGGCATGGACGCCTCTGCCACCTCGCTGATTTATGGCATCTCCGGGGCGGTGGACATGTTGGTGTTCTATCCGGCAGGGGCCATGATGGACCGTTGGGGGCGGACCTGGATTGCCGTGCCCTGCATGGTGGTCATGGGTGTTGCCCTGTCCCTGATGCCATTCACCCATCAGCCCCTGCCCCTGTTGCTGGTGGCGATGTTGTTGGGGCTGGGCAATGGGATCGGTTCGGGTCTGGTCATGACCTTGGGCGCCGATCATTCACCATCGGTGGGTAGGCCGCAGTTCCTGGGCTTCTGGCGGCTGATCTCGGATGTGGGCGTGATGTCCGGGCCCGTCCTCCTGTCGGCGGTGACCGCCGTCGCCAGCCTGGGTGCCGGCGTCTTGGCCGTCGCGGTGCTTTCCTTCGCCGGGGGAGGGCTCTTCGCCTGGCTCATCCCGCGCCAAGCACCACCGGGAAGCCTCGATGCCCGCAGCGCACGGACACCGGGACGGTAGCAACCCGGATCAGGACAGGGGGGCGCGCCCCCGGGTCTGATGGGAAAAAACCCCACATAGCAGCCCGAAAAGGCTGCCCGCTGCACCGATGATCAGTAGTGCCCCCGCGACGAGGAACCAACTGCGCGCCGAGGTCCCCGCCGTCCGGCCCAGATGCGTGACGAACAGATACACCGCCGCCGAGCCAAGGAACCCGAGGATCCCCGGAAACCATAAGAGGGTAGGCCAGATTCCGGAGGAGGACCAGGAGGAATCTGGTCCTTTCCAGCGGTTCCACCCCGGCTGCCTGCGGAGGATGATCAGCCCGGCCAGCAACCCCCAGAAGCCGGCCACCAAATAGGCGGCAACCACGTCGGAGGGCCGATGCCAGCCCAGCGCGAACGTGGAAATACCGGTCACCGCAGCATAGAGTCCGCCACAGGTGGCGATCAGGGGGCGCCACCGGGGGGACGTCACCAGGAAGACAGCGATCAGCGCCGACGTAGCCACCGTGGTGTGTCCCGAAGGGAACGAGTTACCGGTGGCCTCGGAAATACCGAGGTTCGGTCGGACGAGCATGAGGTGCTTGAGCACCTGGGTGCTGCCGACGGCCGCACCGAAGGACAGGGCGGCCACGATTGGTGCCTGCAGGTCGCGCCGCAGGATGGCGGCAGCCAGCAACGCCACCAACGCCACGATGCCGGAGATCAACGGCAGCTGGTTCAAGAATGACAGGGCCGCAGCACGGGCCGTATCGCTGTCCAGGAAGGCCGTCGCACCCCGCAGGGCATCATCGTCGGCCTGCTGTCCCGTGGCGGTGAGCACGAACGCCCAATAAGCCACACTGAACAGTCCGGCGACCAACAGCATCGCCAGAATCCACAACCCAGGATTGCGGGCTGCACGGTGGGGCGGTCCGCCCTGAATGGGGATTTCCCTGGTCTCGTTCATATCGCTCCTAGCATCCCATGAGCCGGGCGGGTTCGGGCGGACCCGCCGCCGATACGATGGTGTGATGGCTACACCGGATAACGCATCGCGCACCCTAGGCGTTCCCGCGCCGGAGTCACGCGAGATCAATGCCACCGGGGGTCTCCCCTCGCTCGAGGAAATCATGGCCTCGGCCCATATCGTGTCGCTGCCGTTGCGGGTGCGTTTCCGGGGAGTGACTCACCGCGAGGTCCTGCTCCTGGACGGGCCTGCCGGGTGGGCAGAATTCTCCCCTTTCCTCGAATACGACGACGCGGAGGCGGCACCGTGGTTGCGCTGCGCCCTCGAAGCCGGGTGGCAAGGATTCCCCGCACCCGTGCGGACCAGCATCCCGGTCAACGCGACCGTCCCCGCGGTTCCGGCCTCAGGTGTCCAAGCGGTGCTGACCTCTTTTGATGCCACGCACACGGTCAAAATCAAAGTCGCCGAACGAGGTCAAAGCCTGGACGACGACGTGGCTCGCGTCGCCGAAGTCCGTCGTTTGCTGCCGGATGCGGCACTCCGGGTTGACGCCAATGCGGGGTGGAGCCACGAACAAGCTCTCGAGGGCCTCGAAGCGCTCGCCGGTTTCGACCTGCAATACGCTGAACAGCCCGTCGCCGGCATCGCCGGGCTGCGTCGTCTGCGCCTGGAGGTCCTGCACCGGGGGCTCGGAGTAAAAATCGCCGCCGACGAATCGGTGCGCAAGGAATCGGATCCACTGGCGGTGGCTCGGGCAGATGCCGCTGATCTGATCATCGTCAAGGCCCAGCCTCTGGGAGGGGTCCGTGCGGCCCTGCGGATCGTGGCCGAAGCAGGTCTGCCCGCCGTCGTCTCCTCGGCGTTGGATTCCTCCGTCGGGATCCGTACCGGGGTGGCCTTGGCAGCAGCTTTACCCGAGCTGCCCCACGCCTGTGGGCTCGGGACGGTGTCCCTATTTGCCGACGATGTCTGCACCAACCGGTATGAAGCCCATGGGGGGTCGCTTCAGGTCCGCGACGTGGTCGCCGATCACGAGCTGCTGCGCCGGCATGCTGCGACTCCTGAACGGCAGCGTTGGTGGAGGGAACGCCTACGGCGCTGTGCCGGGCTTTTGGGGCCCCGCCAGCCATAGGATGGGGTGATGACGTTGTCGGAAAGTCTCCTGACCTCCATGGACGCGGCACGGTTCGCCGTAGGGACCCTCACCGAGGACGGGGTCCGTGAAGTTGTGCTGTGCCCGGGCTCCCGTAGTGCCCCGCTGGCCTATGCGCTGGCTGAGGCCGAGACCCGGGGGGAAGTGCGTGTGCACATCCGCATCGACGAACGGGACGCCGGTTTCACCGCCTTGGGGATGTCGCTGGCCACGAGCCGACCGGTAGCGATCGTGACCACCTCCGGCACCGCGGTGGGGGAGCTGCTCCCTGCAGTGATGGAAGCCAACCACGCGGCGGTGCCCTTGGTGGTCGTTTCCGCCGACCGTCCGGAGGAGTTGCGTGGAACGGGGGCCAACCAGACCACCGACCAGGCCGGCCTGTTCGGGGTGCATGTGCGGTACTGCGTGGACATCCCCGCGGGTCAGGATCCGTCACCGGACGTCAGACGTGCCCTGTTGGCTGGCGAAGGGCTACCCCTTGCAGGTTCCAAAACCGGAGTGCATGCCGTGGACGTCAGCACCCCCAGTCCGGCCTCGAGGGCGCTGCGTCCCGCCGTCCAACTCGCTGCCCGTGGTCCGGTACACATCAACCTCGCTTTCCGGGACCCGCTCATTCCGGACACTGACGAGAGCCGTGAAGTCCTGATGGATGCCCCCGGGCGCGGCACAGTAGCTGTGGGGGACACCGCCGCGGTCGAGGACCTGCCGTCGGGCAAAGTGCTGGAACAGTTCCGGGAGGTGGAGCTCGAGAGTCGCCGCACGGTGGTCATCGCCGGGCATGACGCCACCGCCGTAGCCGAACGATTCGCCAGGGTATTGGGCCTGCCGCTTTTGGCTGAGCCGAGTTCGAACGCCCGTTTCGGTCCCAACGCGATCGGCCCCTATCGGGTACTGATCCCCGAGTTCGAAGCCAGGATTGAACGAGTCGTGGTTTTTGGCAGGCCGACGTTGAATCGTCAGGTGGGACGGCTGCTGGCCCACCGCGAGCTGCCCCCGGCACTCTACGTCCCGGAGCCGGTGGCCTGGTTCGATGCTGGACACCGTGGAGACCGGGTGATCACCGAGTTAGGCGAGCTGGCGGGCTTCGCCGGTCGGGGACCCGCTACCTGGCTCAACGAATGGACCACGGCTGCACAACGGGCCACCACCATCATCGCGGAGGCGACGTCGGCGACGGAGCTGACCGGACTGGATTTGGCGGAATTGGTCTGGAGCGCCGACACCGGACCGTTGGTCCTCGGCTCCTCCAATGCGATCCGCGATGTCGACCTCGCCGGCAACCCCGGCCGTGCCGGTCGTGCCGTCTACGCCAACCGCGGGCTCGCAGGAATCGACGGGACCCTAGCCACCGCCACGGGTATCGCCCTGGGGACACAGCAATACGTCGGGGAACGCACCACGGTCCTCGTAGGGGATGTGACCTTCCTCCACGACGTTGGAGGCCTGTTCATCGGTGCCGGCGAGACGGTGCCGGTGATGGACCTGGTGGTGCTCAATGACGGGGGTGGGGCGATCTTCTCCACGCTCGAACATGGTGCCCTGGCCGAGCAGCCGGCCTATGCGCGGACCGTGGAACGCTATTTCGCCACCCCACACAGCGTGGACCTGCGCGCACTGGCCGCAGCCTACGGCTTGGACTATGTCCGTGTTGAGGATCGCCGGGCTCTGGAAGCCGTCCTGGCTGCCGGTCCGACGGCCGACTCGGAGGTGCGCCGCCGCATCGTCGACGTGAGGATCGACCGGGCCGGAGTGCGCGGACTACACCAGAGCATCATGGCAGCCGTCGCTGAAACGCGGGGCCGTCAGAGCACCGGGGAGGCCAACAGCCCAACGGATAGCGTGGCTCCCGCCAGAGCAGGAGCCACGCTATCGGACTAGTGACGTGGGGTTAGAGGACCTTGGAGAGGAAACCCTTGGTGCGCTCGTGCTGAGGGTTGCCCAACACGTCGTCGGGCTTGCCCTGTTCGACGACGACTCCGCCGTCCATGAACACCACCCGGTCACCGACCTCTCGGGCGAATCCCATCTCGTGGGTCACCACCATCATGGTCATGCCCTCGTCGGCTAGTTGGCGCATGACGGCCAGCACGTCACCCACCAATTCGGGGTCGAGCGCCGAGGTCGGCTCGTCGAAGAGCATCATATCCGGGTCCATCGATAGCGCCCGGGCGATCGCCACGCGCTGTTGCTGGCCACCCGAGAGCTGGTTGGGGAATGCCTTGCCGCGATCTGCGAGCCCGACCTTCTCCAGGTTCCCCTGCGCGACCCGACGGGCTTCGGCCTTTCCGCGCTTCTTGGCCCGGCGCTGGGCCAGAACCAAATTATCCAACACGTTCAGGTGGGGGAAGAGGTTGAACTGCTGGAAGACCATGCCAATCCGCGTACGGACCTTGTTCAGATCCGTCTCCGGGTCGGTGATGTCGATTCCCTCGACCAGGATGGTTCCCTGGGTCGGTTCTTCGAGCCGGTTCACGCAACGCAGCAACGTTGACTTGCCCGAACCGGAGGGGCCGATCACGCAAACCACCTCGCCCTGGCCGACATGGAAGTCGATACCGGTGAGGACCTCGTTGTCACCGAAGCTCTTATGCAGGCCGCGGACCTCGATGGCCGGATGGGCCGCCACTGATTCCTGTGAGTTCATGGGCCTTACCGTCCTCTGTTTTGGTGGCGTTCGAGCTTGGCCACGAGCTGGGTCAGCGGCAGCGTGATGACCAGATACATCAGACCCGCCATGATTAGCGGGGTGGAGTTGCCGTATTGCGACAGCGCATCGCGGGCAAAGGTGGTCAGCTCCCGGTCTGCCAGCGCCATGCCCGCGATGAACAGCAGTGAGGTGTCCTTGATGATGATGACCAATTCGTTGGTCAACGGAGGGGTGATGATGCGGAAGGCCTGAGGAAGCACCACGGAGACCATGGTCCAGCCCGGCGCCATCCCCAAAGAACTGGCCGCCTCACGTTGGCCCGCAGGAACCGCTTGGATGCCGGCACGGATGGTCTCGGCGATGTAGGCGCCGGAGACCAAGATCAAACCGATCAAACCCGCGCTGGCGCTACCTCCCGGTGGATTCCAGCCAAAGGCCAAGGGGACGGCGAACGCCATGCCGAAGATGACCAGGAGGGCCGGCAGCCCGCGGAAGAGTTCGATGTAGGCGGTCGCGATCCACCGGTAGGGGCCAATCGGGGCGAGCTTCATGAGGGCGAGCAGAAGGCCCAGGAACAGTCCACCAACGAAGGCAACGGCCGTGTAGATTACGGTGTTTTTTGCAGCCACGATGATGATCTGGGGGAAAAGCTGTTTGGCGATGTCGACGTCGAGGAAGTTGTATCTGATCTCCTTCCAGTCTGCGATGAATAGCAGCGACACCACGACGAGCAGCAGTATGACGTAGAGGCTGCCACGGAAGAGGCGCCTGCGGGTGGAGGGTTTCAACGATGTTGCCTTCCGGGTGTTGTCAGGGGTTCGCCCCGGGGAGAAACCCCCGGGGCGAACCCGTCTGGGCTACTACTACTTCGTGGAGAAGTACTTGTCGTAGAGCTCGTCGTACTTGCCGTTGTCCCTGAGCTCGGCGAGCTTGGCGTCGAGCTCCTTGAGCAGGGCCTCGCCGCCATCCTTCTTCACGGCGAAACCATACTGCTCGTCCGTCTTGAACTTCGCGACGATCTCGAATTTATCGCCCTGAGTGTGCTCCAGGTTGACCGGGAGGTCCTGCAACACCGCGTCCACACCCTTGGACTGCAAGGCCGGGAAGATCTCGGCGTCCGAGGGATAGGCCTTGATCTTCGCGTCCTTGGGCGCGTTCTCGCGGGTGTACTTCTCGCCCGTGGTGCCCTGTTGGACGCCCACCTTCTTGCCGGCCAGATCATCGATGGACTTGATATCCGAGCCCTTGGGCACCAGCAGCGACTGTTCGGAGTCGTAGTAGCCATCGGTGAAGGCGAGCTTCTTCTCGCGCTCCGGGGTGATCGTCATGGCACTGGCCCCCATATCGCACTGTCCCGAGGCGAGGACGACGCCGGACTGCAGACCGTCGAAGCCGACGTCCTTGATGGCCAGCTTCAGGTCCATGGCTTTGGCGATCTCGCCCACCATGTCCATGTCGAAGCCGGTGTATTCACCGTTTTCCTCATATTCGAAGGGCTTAATAGGGGATGTCCGAGCAGACCGTCAGGGTGCCCGCGGTCACCAGTCCCAGATCATCGCCGCCAGCCGAGGCGGACGTTTCGCTTCCGCCGTCCGAGCCGCCGCAAGCCGTCAATGACATCAAGGCAACGGCCGAAACGGCCAGAGCTTTAGTGAAGCTGGAGTGAATCCGCATGTAAGTGTCCTTCTCGAGTGAACCGACGGACATCCTCGCCGGGATGGCCAGTGTAGCCCGGGGATGGGCTGAATGAGATGTTCATCACAAGCTACAGTGGTGTCGCTCCAGTAAACAAGTTGTTTTGGTGACAAAAAGATTACAAATTGAGCGCTTCACGCATGGGGCGCATTTTCGCCCACGACTCGGCCAACTCGGCGGCCGGATCCGAGGCGGCCACAATGCCACAACCGGCATAGAGGCGCACGCTCGTCGGGGATTCGATGACTCCACCCCGCAAGGCGATGCCGAACTCCCCGTTGCCCATGGCATCGACCCACCCGACAGGCCCTGCGTAAGGGCCGCGGTCCATCTTCTCCAACCGAAGAATGAGGTCAGCGGCCGTCGCCGTCGGTGTGCCGCAAACCGCCGCAGTCGGGTGCAGGACCTCTGCCAGATCCAGGGCCGACGGTGAGGTCCCGTCGTCGTGGACACGCAACTGCGCTTCGACATCTGAGGCCAGATGCCAGACGTTGGGTAGTTCCAGGACAAAGGGCTCCTCGGGGGAGACCATTCCGGTGACCAGCGGTCCCAGCTCCAGCGTCAACGAATCAATGGCCAACCGGTGTTCGTGGCGTTGCTTCTCGTTCCCCGAGAGCATCCGCTCGGCGTACCCGTCGTCACCGGCTGGTGCCGTGGCTCGATCCAGGGTTCCGGCGAGCACCCGGGCCCGTGCGGTGTTCCCGGAGACCTTAACCAGCATCTCGGGGGTTGAACCGATCAGTCCGTCGACCGAATAGGTCCAGCAATCGGCATAGCGAAGGGCCAACTCCCGCAGCACTTGGGAAACGGCCAGCGGAGAGCCCAGTTCGGCCACGGCATCCCGGGCGAGGACGAGTTTGGTGAGTTCTCCGGCAGCAATGGCCCGGACACCGGCACGCACCGACTCCTGGTATTGGTCCTCCGAGACCCGGCCGGGGACCAGCTGGTCATTGCCGGGGCTGAGGTCGCGCTCGATGGAGGCCTCCTCGAGTAGTCCGGCCAGTTCGGCCTCGGCTGTGGCAGCACTGAGTTCGGCCTCGGGGTCGTCGGTGATCAGGGTCAACCAACCGTGATCCCCGGATCGCCCCACCAGCACGCGCGGGATGATCAGCCGTGAAGCATGGGCGCTGGTGCCCGAGAAGGCGATGGAGGAAAAGGCGACCGGCCCGGTTCCCGGCTGGTCGACGTCGTCCTGGACCTCAGCGGCGGTCGAGACGTCGGCCCACCACTGCCGGAGCCTGCGGAAGCGATCCGGCCCGTCGGCGACGAAGCGGACCGCTTCCCCGAAACCGACCAGGCCCTCGCCACGGCGGCCCCAGACGAGGGAATCGTCGCGGACGAGCAGGTCCAACAGCGAGCTTTCCTGCCCGGGGGCGCGGGGGATGGTGATACTGCGCAGCCGGGGCGCGGGTGCGTCCTGCATCTGCGCGCTACCGGTTTCCGGCGCGACGGAGCCGGGAAGATCAATGTTCATGATGGTTCCAGCCTACCCGTGGCCGTGGGGCGCTTTTCGCCCTGACGTCGAATTTTGAGATACTGAGAACATGAGTCGTGCATCGCTGGAAAAACGTCCAGAAGAAGTCCAAGCCATGTTCGATGACGTTGCACCGCGTTATGACTTGGCCAATGACATCCTCTCCTTGGGGCAGGCGCGGCTGTGGCGCAAGGTCGTCGTGGACGCCGTTGGGGCCCAGCCCGGTCAGCGAGTGCTGGATCTGGCGGCAGGAACGGGGACGTCTTCGGAGCCCTACGCCGATGCCGGGATTGAAGTTGTGGCCTGCGACTTCTCGTTGGGCATGCTCGAGGTCGGTAAACGGCGCCGCCCGGATATCGATTTCGTGGCAGGGGACGCGATGAATCTGCCGTTCGCCGATCATAGCTTCGACGCAGTGACCATCAGCTTCGGCCTCCGCAACGTCAGCGATCCCCAGAAGGCGCTGGCCGAGATGCTGCGCGTGACCAAACCGGGCGGGCGCCTGGTGCTGTGCGAGTTCTCCCATCCCACCTTCGCGCCTTTCCGGACCATCTACACCGAATACCTGATGCGGGCGTTGCCGACCGTGGCCCGGAAAGTCACCTCCAACCCCGCCGCCTACGTGTATCTCGCGGAATCGATCCGTGCCTGGCCGAACCAGGAAGGCCTGGCCGGCTGGGTTGCCGAAACCGGGTGGGAAAACTGCAGGTACCGCAATCTCAGCGGCGGCATCGTCGCCGTGCACCGGGCCACCAAACCGGTGGACCCCCAGTCCGCCGCCCGTCCGGCCGGCTAGCCACTTTGTCGACAAAGGAACACTCGTGTCTGTATTGATCGTCGGGGCCGGGCCTGCCGGCTCGACCGCAGCCAGCTATCTGGCCCGTGCCGGCATCGAGGTGACGGTCTTAGAGAAGACCGCCTTCCCCCGGGAGAAGGTCTGCGGGGATGCCCTGACCCCGCGCGCCGTGCGCGAACTCGCCCGTCTCGGAGTCGACCATTCCGAGACGGGCATCTGGCGCCGGAACCAGGGGCTGCGCTTGGTCGCCGGTGGACGTTCACTGGAGATCCCCTGGCCCGAACTCACCGACTTCCCCGACTACGGACTGATCCGTACCCGCGAAGGATTCGACGAAACACTCGCCCGTCACGCTCAGGCCGGTGGCGCCCGGGTGCTGGAACGCCACGGTGTTTCCGACGTGGTCCGGGACGTGACGGGCCGTGTCACCGGCGTCAGCGCGAACATCTTGGACGAGCGGGGTCGCAAAACGGGCCAGACCCGTGAATTCCACGCCGATATCGTCCTGGCCGCCGACGGGAACTCAACACGTACTGCGGTCAGTAGCGGACTGCATAAGCGCGATGACCGTCCGATGGGCGTGGCCTACAGAACGTATTTCACTTCCCCGCGACACGATGACGACTGGATGGAAGGCTGGCTCGAACTACCGGATAAGTCGGGGCGCCCGTTGCCCGGCTATGGCTGGGTCTTTGGGGTCGGCGACGGAACCTCCAACGTCGGATTGGGCATCCTGAACTCCACCCGCGAGTTTGGCAAGATGGACTACCGTCAGGTGCTGCGTGATTGGACGGCAGGGATGCCTGGAGAATGGGGATTCACCGAGGAGAATCAGGTCGGACCCATTCGCGGGGCCGCCCTACCGATGGGGTTCAACCGCACCCCCCACTACACCCCGGGACTGATGCTGCTCGGCGATGCCGGAGGCATGGTCTCGCCCTTCAACGGAGAAGGAATCAGCTATGCGATGGAATCGGCGCGCATGGCCGCCGAACTGGTGATCGATGCCCATTCGGGTCTGCACGGTACGACGCCGGGAGCTCGGGAGGCACTGCTGGCTTCCTACCCCGACATGGTGCGGAACGCCTGGGGCAGCCATTTCACCCTCGGTCGCCTGTTTGCCCGCCTCATTGGCAACCCGAAGATCATGAAGCTGGCGTTGCGCACCGGCATGAGCACCCCGGTGCTGATGCGGTTCGTCGTCAGGATGCTCGCCAATCTCACCGACGAGGGTGGACGCTCTTTTGAGGATAGAGTGATCCATGTGCTGGAACGGCTGGCCCCGCCCACCGAAAACCGGCAGGCTCCCAGGGCACGGCCCGAGAAACGACCCACCCAGATGACAAGCAGGTCCTAGAACCGTGAATGATTCCCCGACCAACTGGACGACCGCCGGACACGGTGTGCCCGAATCCGTTGACCTGTTCGCGGAAACCTCGGCCATCGCCGCCGGCATCAACCTGCCGCCGGGATTCCGAGCCGTCGCCGAGGACGAAGAATTCGGCCCCGCCATTTCCCAGGGCATGGCCAAGGTCGAGAAGGTGCTGCGCGCCGCCGTCGCTAATTCCGATCCGCTCATCGACGCCACGAGCCGTCACCTGGTCGAAGCCGGCGGCAAGCGTGTCCGCCCACTGCTGGTCATCCTGACGTCACTGCTGGGTGAAGGAGTCACGGCTGAGACCATCAAGGCGGCTGCCATCGTCGAACTCACCCATCTGGCCACGCTCTACCATGACGATGTGATGGACTCGGCCTCCTACCGGCGCGGGGCCCCCACCGCCCACGAGGTGTGGGGCAATTCAACGGCCATCCTCACCGGTGACTTGATCTTCGCCCGGGCATCGGTCATCGGCTCCGAACTCGGGCCCCAGGCCGTGGAACTGCAGGCCAAGACGTTCGAGCGGCTCTGCCTGGGGCAATTGCACGAAACGGTCGGTCCCCGTGAGGGGGAGGATCCGGTGGCGCACTACCTCGACGTGATCGGGGATAAGACGGCATCGCTGATTTCCACCTCGGGCGTCTTTGGCGCGCTGTTCGGCGGGGCAGCCGAACATGTGGAGGTCATGCGTGACTATGGCGAGAAGGTGGGGGTGGCCTTCCAGCTGGCCGATGATGTCATTGACGTCACCGGGGCCCAGGTGGCTTCGGGCAAAACCCCCGGAACCGATCTGCGAGAAGGCGTCCCCACCCTTCCGGTGCTGCTCCTGCGTGAAGCCGCAGCTGCGGGGGACAGGTCCGCGACCGAGGTATTGACGCTCGTCGACGGGGATCTGTCCAGTGACGAGGACCTGGCCCGCACCGTGGCGGCACTAGCGGCCCATGACGTCACCCAGAAGTCTTGGGCGGTGGCCCGCCAATGGTCTGCCGACGCCATTGCGGCGCTGGCTCCCTTGCCCGAAGGGCCGGTGAAGTCCTCGCTGGCGGCCTTTGCCGAGGCTGTGGTCTCGCGGGAGAACTAACCGCGCGGGCTGGCTCGCACCGCAGGTGGGGCTCAGCCGAGTTCGGCGAGGGCTGCCGACAACTCGGTGGCCTTGCGGGCCCTGATATCAGCGGGTACCCGATGGCGTAGCTGGCGGTAGAGGTTATCGTCCCAATAGCGCGGAAATACGTGTTGGTGGTAGTGCCAGACATGTTGGTTTCCGGCCGGCTCATTATGTTGACGGGTCGAGGTGCCCTCCGGATTCCACGCCAGTTTCATGGCCAAAGCGAGTTTGCGCGTCATGATCATGATCGCTGCAGCGACGCTATCGTCCAGATCGTAGAGGGACTCCAGATGGGCGGCGGGAATGACCATGGCATGCCCGCCGTAGTCACCGAATCCATCGCAGGCCATGATGACGGCGACGGTCGGGTCGCTGTACACCAGGTCGGTTGGCACACACAGGTTGTCTTCCGACAGCGGTCCTCCGGCCAGTAGCTCGCAGAAGGGGCAGTTGTACCCGGGCGGCTCATGACTTCCATAGGGGTGCGCCGGCACGTGCGCTAGACCTCCAGTTCGGGTTCCAGCTCCTCGAAGACCCACTCGAACATGTCGAGTACGTATTCGCTGAAGGTCCCCTCCTCGCTGTCCCACGATCCATTGGAATTACGACGGCGGTGGACGATCGGATCCGGGATGTCCAACTGGTCGGCGCGGAAACCCCAGACATGTTGTTCATCCTCATCTTCCATGAATAGCAAATAGCCGTCCTCGATCTCCAGCTCATCCGGGTCGAAGAAGAAGTAATAGGCCTCCATGAGGTCATCGCAAGCGCCGACCGCCAAATAAAACTCCTGGAGCACCTGGGGGATCTCGACGCCGGCCTCGGAGAGCTCGTCCCCGAGCTCTTCGGAGGTCAACCCATCCTGTGAAACCCACTGGTCATCAAGATATTTGGGAATCAGGGAACGGAACTTCTCCACGAACATTTCAGCCATGCCTAAATACTATCGGTCCCGGGAGTCAGTAGACGTCGCGGGCCGAAAGCGCCAGCCACAACTGGACCCGGTCCGGGGTGTTCGACGGGTCATAACCACTGAGGTCGGCGATCTGTTGCAGCCGGTACCTGACGGTGTTTCGGTGCAGACCCAGTGCTTCGGCGACCGTGCCGACGCTGCCGTTGAGCTCCAGGAACCGCCGCAGGGTGAGCATCAGATCGGAGCCGTGCGCTGCATCAAAATCAGTCAACGGTTCCAGGGCCTCGGCCGCAAGGGCCTGCAGGGGCACGTCATGGGCTGCCAAGAGGAGCGACGTCAACGAAATTCTTGAGGGGTGGTTGATCCGGGCCCCATGACGGAGCGCCTCGATGGCTTCGAAGTAGCTCCAGCGCAGACCCGTCACCTGGGCGTAGGAACCTCCGTAGGAGACCCTGGCAGGGATGCCGGCACCGGAGAGGTAAGCGGCAAACTCCGTGGCAGCGGCTTCGCCGTCCCCGGCTTCGAGCACCACTGCGAGCCGGTCCTCGACCATGGCCGAGACGCCCTTCTCCCGTCCGGGCGGCAGCGGCAAGGTGGATAAGGCCCGGCTGCGCGGTCTGACAGCTTCAACCAGCAGGATGGTGTGGGCGGCATGGGGAGCGATGCCGATTGCTTGCAGGCGCAGGGCGGCATCCTGGCCCTCGACCGTTCCACGGGTCAGGTCCGTGAGCACCTGCCCGCTGGTGGTCCGGTGGGATTCACGAAGCCGAGCCCGCCCGGCCAGTTCGACACTGATCAACGACTGCGCGTATTCGATGAGCCCCCCGCCAGCCTCCTGTCCTTCCAGGAACAGGGTGCATCGATCTTGCAGCCCAGTGGAAACGGGTATGCTCTGCCAGCCATCGGCAGCCGGGGAGGGGCCGTGGATCCGGGCACCATATTGGGTGAGGGAAACGGGTCGCTGGAGTTGCCGGCCTAGTTCCCGCAGTAGTGGGTGCAGGCCGCCGCCAAGGAGCGCTGAAGCCAGTCGCTGGTGACCCTGCAACAGTCGTTCCATCCGGGCCACGTTTTCGGCGGCCAGCGCTTCGGCCAGGATCCGGGTGATGGCCACGAAGGGTGTCTCATAGGGGACCTCGAAGAGCGGCAGGCCCACCTCCGCCGCACGCCGGATGACCGCCGCAGGAACCTTGGTGTGGGTCAGCCCCGTCCCATAGCCCAGGGCCACCACACCGGCGTGGACGGCATGGTCGACGAAGCCGGTTTGGGAGGCAACGGTCTTCTGCCGGACGCCGGTGGTGAGCAGGACCTCTCCGCCGGCCAGGAACGGTGTGGGGTCCGCCAATTCGGTGACGGCGGCCCAGGAGAGGGGATGGTCTTCGGCGTCGTCGACGCCGGTCAGAGGCCGCAGATTCAGGGTGGGGGAGGACAGCAGTCCGGAAAGCGTCATCGCCATGTCTGCCAGTCTAGTCGGTGATTGTGCATTGGCCTTATGCGTACCGAAATCGTTGGGTGTTATGACGAACGCGACTCGAGGTAATTGTGACGAGGGCAACAGCAGTTTACGGTGTATGACATGACCACTCCATCTCAGGCCGGGGCAGCGACAGCCAAGAGCCATAAACGAGAAACTTTCTCCTCGCGCAAGTTGTTCATCATTTCGGCCATCGGTTCCGCCGTCGGCTTGGGCAATATTTGGCGTTTCCCTTACGTTGCCTACGAAAACGGCGGCGGCGCCTTCCTGATCCCGTATCTGGTGGCCCTGCTGACGGCAGGCATCCCACTGCTCTTCCTGGACTATGCGGTGGGGCATAAATATCGCGGCTCAGCGCCGCTGGCCTACCGGCGCATGCACCGTGCCGCCGAACCGCTGGGCTGGTGGCAGGTGCTGATCTGCTTCGTCATCGCCATCTACTATGCGGTCATCATCGCGTGGGCGGCGATGTACACGATCTTCTCCTTCAACAAGGCCTGGGGCGACGACGCGGACACCTTCTTCTCCAGCGACTTCCTGAAGGTCGCAGAAGTCCCCGGTCTGAGCTTCGACTACGTACCGGGGGTATTGATCCCGCTGTTCATCGTCTGGGCCGTGATCATCGCCATCATGGTCCTGGGTGTCCGGCGGGGCATTTCGAAGGCCAACAGCATCTTCCTGCCGCTGCTCGTCGTCATGTTCGTCATCCTGGTCGTGCAGGCATTGTTCCTGCCCGGGGCCATGGAAGGACTGAACGCCTTCTTCACCCCGAATTGGGGCGCCTTGGCGGACCCCGGAGTCTGGGCCGCAGCCTACGGGCAGATCTTCTTCTCCCTTTCCATCGCCTTCGGCATCATGATCACCTATTCCTCCTACCTCAAACGCAAAACCGACCTGACCGGATCCGGTTCAGTGGTGGCTTTCGCCAACTCCGGTTTCGAACTGCTGGCGGGCATCGGCGTCTTCGCCGTGCTGGGCTTCATGGCGCAGGCCCAGAGCGTGGCGATCGACGATGTCGTCAGCGGCGGCATCGGGCTGGCCTTCGTGGCGTTCCCGACGATCGTCTCGCAGGCACCCTTCGGTTCGGTGCTGGGCGTGTTGTTCTTCGGGGCCCTGGTCTTCGCCGGCATCACGTCGCTGATTTCCATTCTCGAGGTGATCGTCGCGGCCATCCAGGACAAGCTGGCTTGGGGGCGTGTTTCTTCCACACTGGTGGTGACCGTACCCATCGCCTTGATTTCATTGGTGCTCTTCCCCACCACCACGGGGTTGCAGTTGCTGGATACCACCGACGCCTTCGTCAATAGCTTCGGCATCATGGCGGTGGCCTTGGCAGCGGTCATCGTGGTGACTGTCGGGGTGACCAAGCTGCCGGCACTGCACGAGCACCTCAACCGCACGTCCAGCCTCAAAATGGGTGGGCTCTGGCGGATCTTGCTCGGAGGCCTGACGCCGATCGTGCTCGGCTACATCCTGATCTCCGAGCTGCAGGACAAGGCCACGGAACAGTACAGCGGATACCCTGCCTGGTTTAACGGAGTCTTCGGATGGGGGATGGCCGGTTCGCTGATCGTCATCGCCCTCTTGCTGACGCTCGTTCCCTGGAGCAAGAAATCCAAGGCCAATAACGACCCGGAATACGACGTAGTCAAGGCCGACGAGGATGCGTATACGGCCGCGAAAAACAAGGAGACCCAGCCATGACACCCATTGCGATCACCATGCTGATCATTGCCATCGTGACGGTCTGGGGCGGTTTGGCGCTTGCGCTGATCAACCTCTCCCGCCACCCCGAGGAGCCCGAGGACGACCTGCCCGAGAACATCGCACCCGAGCTCTAGCCTCTTCCCTCACCGGCGGTGCTCCTCGTCCCTTTCCAGGGATGGGGAGCACCGCCGTTTGTGTGCTGTGCGGATGCATAACGCATCACGGGTAGCCCTGTGCCAGGCACCCTAGCGTCCGTTGGACGGCTGACCGTAGGCTCAATGCCGAAGCATGGCCCCAACCGCAGTACCCAATGGAAGGAAGCCGCCGTGGAGATCGAATACCGGCTCGAACAAAAGCGCAACATCACCGGGGCGTTCCCCGGCCCCGCCTCCCTGGCCCTGGCCGAACGTCGCGCCGCGACCGTTGCTGCCGGCGTCGCCTCCTCAGTGCCGGTCTATGCCGCGGACGCTGATGGTGGGGTCATCGTTGACGTGGACGGGAACTCCTTCATCGACCTGGGCTCCGGCATTGCGGTGACGACCGTGGGCGCCTCCAACCCGAAGGTCGCTGCCGCCGTCAGCCAGCAGACGGAACGCTTCAACCACACCTGCTTCATGGTCACCCCCTACGAGGGGTACGTGGAATTGGCGGAGAAGCTGGCCGAGCTCACTCCTGGCGAGCACGCCAAGAAGAGTGTGTTCTTCAATTCCGGCGCAGAAGCCGTGGAGAACGCCGTCAAGGTCGCCCGTGTCGCCACGGGACGCACCGCCGTCGTCGCCTTCGACCACGCCTATCACGGCCGCACCAACCTCACCATGGGCCTGACCGCCAAGGCAGCTCCCTATAAGCGCGGATTCGGGCCGTTGGCCTCGGAGATCTACCGGATGCCGATGAGCTACCCCTTCCGTGAGGAAAACCCGAACATCTCCGGCAAGGAAGCCGCCGAACGGGCGATCCTTTCGATGGAAAAGCAGATCGGTGGGGACCAGATCGCCGCCATCATCATCGAGCCCATCCAAGGCGAGGGCGGTTTCATCGTCCCCGCCACGGGATTCCTGCCGCGCATCGCCGAATGGGCGAAGGAACAAGGCATCGTCTTCATCGCTGATGAGGTCCAGTCCGGTTTCTGCCGCACCGGCGACTGGTTCGCGGTGAACCACGAATCCGTGGTCCCCGACATCGTCACCCTGGCCAAGGGCATCGCCGGTGGCCTGCCGCTTTCGGCTGTCACCGGCCGGGCCGAACTCCTCGATGCAGTTCACCCCGGAGGGCTTGGCGGAACCTACGGCGGCAACCCGGTGGCGGTCGCCGCGGGGTTGGCTGCCGTGGAATACATGGCCGAAGCGGACCTCAACGGCCGCGCCCGGGCCATCGAGGAGACCTTCTACACCCGGCTGCGCCCACTGCAGCAGGAAGTGCCTGCCATCGGGGACCTGCGCGGCCGTGGAGCCATGCTGGCCATCGAATTTGTCAAGGTCGGAGGGAAGGAACCCGACGCCGAGGTGACCCGGAAGATCGCCGCTGATTGCCTGGCCGCAGGGGTCATCATCCTGACCTGCGGCACCTACGGCAACGTGGTGCGCCTGTTGCCGCCACTGGTCATTTCCGACGAGTTGTTGGCCGACGCCTTCGATGTTCTGGAAGAAGCCATTCGCCAGCACGCCTGACCGATCAAGGCGACGTTCGGCGCCGGATCAGCCGTTGGCTGGTCCGGCGCCGTCGTGCTTAATCGCGGCGGCAGTTGCTGAGCGGCGCGCCATCCGGGGAGGACCTGGCCGGCGCAGCATGTCGACAGCCACCAGGATGATGGCCACCCAGACGAGGGCGAAACCGGCGAGCCGTACAGGAGGCATGGCCTCTCCGAAGATCGCCACGGCAATGATGAACTGCATCACCGGGTTCAAGAATTGCAGGGTTCCCAAGGTGCTCAACGGCAGTCTGCGGGCCGCGCCGCCAAAGAGCAGCAAGGGTACCGCGGTGACGATGCCGCTCGCCGCCATGAGCCAGAAGTGTCCCGGACCGTTACTGAGCACCGTCGACTCATCCCGGGACATCAGCCATCCCAAGTACACCATGGCAGGAACCGTCAGAAAGGCAGTCTCGACGGTCAGGCTGGTCACGGCCGTGGCGGTGCGCCCCACACGATTCTTCACGAACCCGTACAGACCGAAGGAGAAGGCCAGGGTCAACGCAATCACCGGCACCGAACCGTAGGCGAAGGTCAGCACCAGTACCGCAGCGAGTCCGAAACCCAGGGCCGTCCATTGCAGCCGGGTCAGCCGTTCCTTCAGGAAGACCACTCCCAGGCCGGCGGAGACCAACGGGTTGATGAAGTAGCCCAGTGACGCCTCCACCGCGTGCCCGTTGAGCACGGCAAAAGCGTAGGTCACCCAGTTCGCCGTGATCAGCACCGCGGCGAGCGCGAGCCGTCGCAGGGCCGGGCGGTCGTGCAAAAGCACGCGCAGGTCATTCCAACTGCGGGTGAAGGTGATGAGCAGCAGACAGAAGACCAGACTGAACACGATCCGGTTGGCGACGATCTCCGTGGGGGAGGCGATCGCGATCGTCATGAAGTACAGCGGCATCAGGCCCCACAGCGCGTAAGCGCCAAGCCCCTGGCCCAACCCGGCACGGCTCGGCCGTGTCGTCGTGCCGGTCATCCCCGGGCGTGCAGGGGCTTCGGAGGTACTTTCGTGGGGCATACTCTTGGCAACCCGGGGTGCCCCCGGCCTATTCCACATTCCGACACTATTCCGTGTCGGGGTTCAGGTAGGTCTGTACCGTCTGTACCGGACGCCCGGTCTGGACTAGCTGCCCGCGGCCCGGGGGCAGGGGCCGGGCACGAATGTTGTTGATCAATCCGCCCTCGGAACGGTCCCCGCTCATGATCAGTGCAGCCGTTCCGGCGTCGCGCAGTGTGGAAAAGAATGATTCATACATGCCTCGGCTGGCGCTGCGGACCTTGCGGGTCAAAATGACGTGAAGATCAAGTTCGTCGGCCATGGGCAGGTATTTGGTGAGGCGTGACAAGGGGGAGGAACCGCTGGCCGTCAGCACGTCGTAATCATCGGCGATGACGACCAGTTTCGCCTTGCTGGGCTTGTTGTCATCGTCACCTCCCGTGCTGCGTAGCTCCAACTCGGCTGCCAAAGCCGCGGAAAGCTGTTCCCCGACGATGGCGCTGCCGGCGTAGCCACCCAGATAGTCGTCGGGTACGACGTCGTCGAGTCCCTTGCGGGGATCGTAGACACCGAAGAGCAGGTCATCCGGGGTGTGCTGATCAACCAGCGTGGCGATGACATTGCGCAGAATGTTGGATTTGCCGGATTCTTCGTCACCGAGCATGATCAGGTGCCGGTCCTTGGACTGCAGATCCAAGACGTGGTTGCCGAGGTCGACTTCGCGCAGGCCCAGTGGGAACTGTCCCTGGCCCGGTGTTGGGGGCGCCTGTTCCCAGCCGACGCTGGCCGGGAGAACACGGACCTGCATGGCGGTTTCGGTGGTGTGTTCGGCCACTTGGGCCACGAGGTCTTTCAGGCCGTCGGAGAGGTCCTCGGGATCATCGACTCCGTCGATCCGGGGCAGCGCCACATGGCCGATCAACTTGCGGTCCGACAACGCCCGTCCGGGGGCCTCAGGATTGACACCGGGGGCAACCTTCCGGTCGATCTGCGAGTCTGACGGTTCGGCGAGGGCGGTCTCGATTTTGTTGCCGAAGAAGCCCTGCTGCGCCATGCGAAGTTCCGCATTGCGGTTCAGGGTGGTCACGACATGGATGCCGTAGCCTCCACCGCGCATGATCAACGCGAAGACGTTCTCCTGGATCTCTTCGAAGTCGTCGGCGATCTGCCCATAGCCGTCGATCACCAAGAAGATGTCGGCGCTGGGTAGTTCGGGGAGCCGACCATCGGCATGCATGCGGCGCATGGTCGTGAGGGAATCGATCTGGTGGTGTTCGAAGACTCGTTCACGGACCAGGAGCATGCCTACCAGTTCCTCCACGGTGCGGCGGACGACTTCGCGGTTGGTACGGATGGCCGTGCCGCCGACGTGGGGCAGCCCGCCAAGGGGTAGCAGTGCGGAGCCGAGCAGGTCGATGCAGTAGATGCCGACTTCATGGGGAGAGTGAGTCAACGCCATGGAGGCCACGACGGTCCTCAATAACGTGCTGCGCCCCGACTGGGGGCCACCGGTGATCATCAGGTTCCCGCCGCCTGAGGTGAAATCGATATGCCAGAGACCCTGCCACTGTTTGGCCGGGTCGTCGAGCAGACCGATCGGTACGCGCAACCCGCCTCCTGAACCCAGTTGAAGGCCATGTTTGCCCGGATGGACGCCGCCAGCTGCGGCATCCAAGGAGATGGCGGCGGGCAGCGGAGGCAACCAGATTTCTTGGACCGAGCGCGGGAACGAACGCAACGTGTCCATCAGCGTGGACATCACGGTGGGGCCGGTGGTGCGTTTGGCTGCTCCGTCCTTCTTCTGGGTGGTGCTCGTTTCCCCTTCCGGTTCCTCCCCCGCATAGCGGGGGACCGTGAGCACATCGGCGACCTCGGCAGGGGCCATCTCGTCTGCCTCATCTTGCCTGACGTCCTCGACCGGGCCGGAAACGTAGCCGGCCTTGAATCTCGTATAGACCGTGGTGTCGACCTTGAGGAAGCCGTATCCGGGGACCGGGGGCAAATGGAAGGCATCGGGGCTGTCCAACACCGTGCGCGATTCTGATTCGGACAGTGTGCGCAGGCCCAATCGGTAGGACAGATAGGTTTCCAGCCCCTTGAGCTTTCCCGATTCAACGCGCTGGCTGCTCAACAGAAGGTGGACGCCGATAGACCGGCCGATGCGCCCGATGGACAGAAACAGATCGATAAAATCCGGGCGGGCGGTGAGCAGCTCACCGAACTCGTCGATGATCACCACCAGATGCGGCAAGGGTGCCATGTCTTCGCCACGGGCTAGTCGCTCATTGCGGTGAACTTGGTAGTCGGTGATGTTGGCAATGTTTCCCGCAGCCTTGAGGACTTCCTGGCGACGCAAAATTTCCCCGTTGAGGCTGGCGTAGACGCGCTCGATCAGGGAAAGGTCGTCCGAGAGGTTGGTGATGATGCCCGTGACCTGTGGAGCGCCCTCGAAGGGGGCGAAGGTGGCACCGCCTTTGAAGTCCACGAGGACCATTGCCAGAACGTCGGGGGAGTGAGTGGCCAGCAATCCGAAGACGAGTGAACGCAGCATCTCCGATTTTCCCGAACCCGTAGCCCCGACACACAACCCGTGTGGGCCCATGCCGAACTGGGCGGACTCCTTCAAATCTAGGACCGTGGGACGGCCAGCGTCGTCTGGTCCCAGGGGGATCCGAAGGAACTCGGCGTCGCCACGCGGTTTCCAGGTGCGTTCTATATCGGCACGGTCCAGATTCGAGCTGAGGCCGAGCATCCCCAAATAGCTCTCGGCGCCTTGTCCGGAACCGCCATGTTCCAAGGAATCGGCTGAAAGCCGCAGCGGGGACAGTTCATGGGCCAACGCATCGGCTGTTGCGACGGATAGCGGGTCCAAGGACCCGAAGGAAACTTCGGGATGTACCGAGTCCGAGCGGTAGTCCTGGACCTGGAATCCCTCGCCGGTCTGGGTGATCCTGATGGTGATGTCGCTGGGTTCCTCGCTGCGATCGTGCACCAAGTGCAGGACCGTGAGGCCGAGGTCTCCGGGGGAGAGGAACCGGTCGGCCAAGGGGAGCTCTTGTGCCTGTGTTCCATGGGTATCCGAGACCACGACGAGTCGTGCCAGGGCCTGCCCCGCCCGACTATTCACTTTTTTTGCTTCCACGGCGATCTTGGCCCGGCGTTGCAGATCGGTATTCATGACGTCGGCCAACGACGCAAGGTCGGGGGCGATCCGGCGTTCCAACTCCACCCCCGAACTTCGGCTTTGATCCGCCAGATGCGGCAACCACGTGGCCCACTGCCAGTCGTCCCTCAAATGTTCGGGGGTGCTGATGCCCAGACCCAAATCTTCGGGGGAATGGAACGCGCTGGCCGAAATCAGGAGGTTCCGGGTGGTGGAGGTGACGAATTCGCGGTCGCCGATGATGCTGACGTTCCCCACCGAATCGAGGGGAACCGTCACCGGCATATCGGGACTGGTCGAAAAACGGCGTTTGAGGATTTCTGCTTCGGCGGCCATGAAGGAATCGGTCTGCTGGGTGGCGCCGGAAACCTCGCTGACCGTGATATCCCGGCAAGGGCGGGCCCCTGAGCCGAGCCGAACGTCCAGGAAGTCCTCGTTCCCGCGGCGACGCTCCCAGAGCCGCATGGGCGTGCGCACGATATCGAATAAAGCCTCGGGTGGCGGGGCACTTTGCCGGGCCACCCCGAGCGCCTCGATCTCGTCGGCACGCATTTTCACGCGGGAACGTTCCAAGTAGCGCATGTAGTTCTCGCGCAGTTGGGTGCGGGTCCGCACGGCCTTACCTCGGTTGGAGAACATCATGAAGATGGCGATCACCACGGTCACGATCATCATCATGGCTCCGATGGCCGCGAAGGGGGAGTTGCGGAACATCATCATGGCCGTCATGGATACCGCGCCGCCGAGCATGGGCACGATAGACATCAAGTTCAGACCGGGGGCTTCGCCCTCGACCGGTGGGGGCCCGTCAAGAAGGAAGGGACGGAAAATACGCAACGGTGTCGAGGTCCGCGCGGGGCGGTGAATGATTCGCTGAGCCATCGGCTACTGGACCCCGTTGGCCAGTTCGAGGTTACGGGCGGCCAGGACGGTGCCTGCCTCCCGATGAGCCGGAAGCATCAATGGCAGCGTGACTCGTGCACCGGCGGCTAGATGCCGGTCGTAGCCGATGGCGTGGGCATCGAAACCGAGCCGGGAGAGCCGGCCCGCTTGGTCGAGGGCTTGCAGCGCCGATGAATGGTCCTGCTGCATCACCAGCACCGTCAGGGGCACTGGCGCGAGGAGCGGGTTCATCCGCCACCTGGACAAGGCAGTGAGAGCGTCATCGAGGCCCGAGAGCGTCGCCGGGACCACGAAGAGGGCCCCGTGGCAGTCAGCCAGTGCGGCCTGGGTTTCGGGAGCTTCCAGACCGGTGGGGCAGTCAAGCAACGTGATGGGGAAATACCGGGAGACAGTGGACGCGGCTTCCCGTAGCAGCGGAGCCGCAGTCCGCTGCGGTGAGCCTGAGCGTGGCCCCGTTGCGTAAAGCCCGTCGGCGGCCGGGGCAAGCAACTCGGCCAGATGCGCGGCGCCGGGCTGGGCGCCGTTGGTGAGTTCTGGGACGATGGAGTCTAGTGCGAGGGCATCATCGATCCCTAGGCGCAGGGCGAGACTTCCATGGCCCGGGTCGAGGTCCAGAACGCAGACGCTGTCGGTCCGTAGGGCAGAGAACGTGCGGGCCAGGAGCGCGGCGGCCGTCGTTTTTCCTGCACCGCCACGCGTCGAGACCACGGCGATCCGTCGACCGGTGGTGACCGGGGCCTGCACGCCGGCAGCGAATTGACTAATTTCCGTCGCGCGGTGTTTGCCACCGAACAACATCCCGAGGATGCGCCGGAGGGATCCGCCGGTGGCCCGGACACCGGATAGCCGGCGGCGGTCGTTCTCCAACGGTGCGCCCAACGTATCGGAGGAGGGCCGGGCCCGCCGTGTGGAGGGGCCGGGAACCCCTCCGGAGCCACCCCGTCGGCTATCCGGCGTGGGTGCCCAGGGATCATTGAGTGGCTGCCCCCATGGGTCGAGTTGTTGCTCGCCCGCCGGGTGGCCGGGATGCTGAGATGCGGTCATGGAAGGTCCTCCGTGCTAGAACGTGTCCAGCATTTGGGCGTAGACGCCGAAGTAGCCGATGAGCAGGGGGATCGTGGCGAGTATGGCCAGGGTTTCGAGTCGTTCGCAGATCTGCCGGATTCGTGCCTCGATATGGTCTGGCAGATCCACCGCCAAGCCCAGGCCGATCACGACGGCCAGCACCAGGATGGACAGCCCGACGATCCACACGGTGTCTTCGTTCAACCGAGTCAGTGCCCCTGCGCCGGCCAGGACCCCGATGCCCGTGGCGGCATAGAGCGCGTAGCGTTCCAGAGCCAGAGGGAAGGCCCGGGAGCGCAGCAGGGTTGCCAATGCGAGAGCCAGGAGTAGGGGAAGTGTCCACACGGGATGCCGATCATCCGTGGCGACCAACCACATCCCGACGGCAGCGGAGATGGCAGCGGCCACGGTGGCCAGGGTGAGTCCGGCATGGGCCGAGCGGATGGCGGTGATGGCATCTCGGCGCCAGATGGAGGTGCCTTTGGCCCGCTGGTCGTCGAGGGTGGACAAACCCGACAGTGACAGTGCCAAGGCCGGCAGCAGACCCATGATGAGGATGGAACAAATTGCCGCGATGGCGCCGACGCCGACCTCGAGGTCGGTATCGGTACTGGCCGATGCCCAACGGGCCAAGGGCAGGGCCACGGCCCAGATGCCGGTCAGCGTCCCCAGAACACCGGCGCCCAACAGGACGGCTCGTGGATGTTTGAGCACCGTCGCCAAGCAGGCGACGAAAGCGGCGGTGCCCGCAGCGGCCAATAACAGTCGCAACGAGGGGGTAGCGGACCAATGAAGCAGGCCAATCATGCCCGCACCCCAGCCCGCGCCCATCAGGGCAGAGGAGACGGGCCGGGACGCAGCAGATACCGAAGCGCCCAATGCCAGGAGCCCGGCCCCCACAGCGAGCAGGATCCACCAACGGGCCTCAGGCAGGTACCTTCCCAGCAAGATATCCAGGGCGAGCCAGAGCCCCAACGCGGCGAAGATCCCCGATGCGGTCACCAGATGGGTGCGGTCCCATGAACCCCGCACTTCCCGGGATTGCTCGACGACGGTATCGGAGATGTCATAGACGACGGCAGGTGGTGGGGCTTCACTGTTGCTGACGAGCGTGAGGCGAGCACCGTCGACGACCTGCGCTTGGGTCAACGTTTCCCGCGAGGGGATGGGCTCCCCGGTGGCGGTCAGGAGAACCTTGGTGGCGACGGAGTCGCCCGGGCTGTCTCCGAGCAGGTCCAGGATCTGTGGCATCAGTGTTCCCACGGATTCGGTGGCGGGCAGCAAGAGGTCGGCATTGCGGCGTTCTCCCACGAGGGTCACGCGTGTGTAGGGCTGGGCCATGACGGGCTAGTTCCCCATCCTTCCGGGGCTCGGGCTGGGCGAGGGCCAGGCTGACTGGTTAGGCGCCAAGAAAAGGATGGCAGAGCTCTGCATCTGATCCTGCCGTTGCTTCTTTTCCGCGGCCCGGGTTGCGAGCATGTTTGAGACGAAGGAGACCCCGATGCAGATGGCAGTGATCAGTGCCGCGGCGACGAGGCTGAACAGGAACTGCTTAGTCGTCGCCTTCCAGCGGCGCTCGGTCGGATTCTCACCATAGAGAAGCGCATCGGTAACCCGGTTGCGACGGACGGCGACCGACTCGATGAGTTGGTTGTCGAATTCAGTCGCCACGGTTCCCTCTCGATCTAACGATGTGTTGGTGTGAGTCCATCATGTCAGGTGAATGGATGAAAAATGGCAGAAAACCGGGAGCATGGGTAGTTCTCCCCATGCAGGACGCTTGACCCTGTTTATCGCCGTGCCGTTAGCTGGTAGCAAGCAAGGCACGGACAGCGAGGGTCCGCCCCGCATCGAGGAAAGGTAACAGGGATATGAGCTTTAAGGGAAAGATGGATGTCAATGCCATCGGCAAGGCGGCTGAGGAGGCCAGCGGTTCAGGTGATGAGCTGGTGCGGTTGGTCGAGGAACTGGTCGATGGAGTCGAAGATCTGAAGACCACCTTCAAGGGCAACGGTGCGGTCTCCTACGAGAACTTCATGGCCGAGTCCCAGCGGGTCCAGCAGGACCTCGTCAAGGCCCTCTCGGGCATCTCGCAGGGCCAGGCGGAGAGTGCCAAGCATTACGTCCAGATGGATGACGACTTCGAAGCCGGCGGCAAGGAAGCCGAAAACCAGGCGTCCGGAGCCAAAACCTCGAACTTCCGCTTCTAGCAGTAGCCAGTGCTTCGCAGTGCCTCGGGGCGCTGCTGACGGGGCGGTATCGCCTCACTAGCCCGATATACCGGTCCGGCACGGACCCACAGCAAAGGATTTGAACATGGCAGACGACCTCATTCAGTTTGACAGCGACGCCGCCTCGCGCGCCGAAGGCGACATCATCCGCATTGCCGGACGTATTGAAAGCATCATCGGCGACCGCGAATCCCAGACGAAATTCGTCAAGGACAACTGGGAGGACAGCAACTCGGGAGATGCCTACTCCAGCGTCGAAAAGGATTGGATCGATGCCGCCAATGAAACTCTCCAGCTCGTACATCGGGCGCGGAAGCTTTTGGGAGAAAACTCCGTGACCGCCAAGGACGCCAGCGGGAAGGTCCAAGGCATCTGGAGCTAATTGCTCAAGGATCGCGGTTTATCACGCTGCGGTTGAGGTCCGTCATGGGGCGGGTGGCCGGTCGGTCACCCGCCCCATGAGTGTGTGCGCTCCCACACAAATACGCGGGGCGGCGTGAGTGCAATTAGACTAGGTGGCTGTGTGTTAATTCCTCTCCGGAGTGACACATCCCAGGAGTACCGCCGAAAGGAAAAACAGTGTCCAACCCTGCTGCTGATCGTCCGCTGCGAGTCGCCATCATCGGCGCCGGCCCGGCTGGCGTCTACGCTGCGGACATCCTGACCAAGGCCGAACGAGAGTTCGAGGTCAGCATCGACCTCTTCGACAGGTACCCGACCCCCTACGGGTTGATCCGCTACGGTGTCGCGCCGGACCATCCACGGATCAAGGGCATCGTCAAGGCGCTACATAAGGTCCTGGACCGCGGGGACATCCGCTTCCTGGGAAACGTCAACTATGGCCAAGACATCACTCTGGCCGATATTCGAGACATGTACGACGCAGTCATCTTCGCCACCGGGGCCATCCAGGACGCCGACCTGAACATCCCCGGCATGGAACTCGACGGCGCCTACGGGGCCGCGGACTTCGTCTCCTGGTACGACGGGCACCCCGACGTCCCGCGCACCTGGCCCCTGAACGCGCGGCAGATCGCGGTCATCGGCAACGGGAACGTCGCCCTGGACGTCGCCCGGATGCTCTCCAAACATCCCGAGGACCTGCTGGTCACCGAGATCCCGGATAACGTCCATGCGGGCCTGGCGGCCTCCCCGGTGACCGATGTCCATATCTTTGGCCGTCGCGGCCCCGCCCAGGTGAAGTTCACCCCGTTGGAGTTGCGCGAACTCTCGCATTCGAAGGACGTGGACATCGTCCTCTACCCGGAGGACTTCGAATTCGATGCCGCCTCCGATGAGACGATCAAAACCAACAACCAGGCCAAGACCATGGTCAACACCCTCACCAACTGGCTCATCGAGCAGGAAGACCGTGAAGAGGCCGAGGAGGCCGGTACCCGGACCCCTGCCTCGCGGCGACTGCACCTGCACTTCCTGCACGCCCCGGTGGAGATCACCGGGAACAACGGGGCCGTCGAAGGCATCCGATTCGAACGCCAGGAACTCGATGGCACCGGTAACGTGCGCGGGACCGGGGACATCGTGGACTACGACGTCCAGGCCGTCTACCGGGCCATCGGCTACTTCGGCTCGGAACTCGCGGAGGTCGGATTCGACCCGAACCGTGGCGTGATTCCGAACGAGGGCGGCCGTGTCCTGCACGATGACGGGGAGAAGATTTCGGGACTGTATGCCACCGGGTGGATCAAGCGGGGGCCGGTGGGCCTGATCGGAAGCACCAAGGGTGATGCCCTGGAAACCATTGGTAACCTGCTCGAGGATCGGCTCGAACTGCCCGCCGCGATACACCCCGATGAGCAGGCGATCATCGAACTACTCGCGGAACGCGAAGTCGCTTATACGACCTGGGAGGGTTGGGTCGCGCTGGACGCCCATGAGCATGCGCTGGGCGAGGCGGCAGGCACGGTGGAAACCAGCCGCGGGCCCGTGTCCCGCGAGCGGGTCAAAGTGGTGGAGCGCGACGAGATGGTGCGCATCTCCCAGCAACAGTAGTTCCGCGAGGCCACGAGAAAAGCCCGGGATCCCCTTGAAGGGATCCCGGGCTTTTCTGCGGGTCACCGATGGGTACCGGTGGCGGGGTGCTTAGGCCTTGCCGGACTGCTCCGACGCGCCATCGGTCGTGCCCTGATTGCCTGCTGCGTAGCCATCGCGCAGAATCTGACCGAGGTTCTCGTCCACGTTCGTCCAGTACTGGAAGAAGCGCTCACGGATGTCGTCACGGGTGATTCCTGCGACCTGGCCGAGTAGGTTGTCGTGGAAGCGCTCCTTGGACTCGGCGCTGAAAACGTCACGGTACAGCGTTCCGGCCTGGCCGAAGTCGCTGTCTTCGCTCCGCAGGGTCTGCGCGGCACGAACGAGCGTGCCGTCGGTTTCCCAGCTGCCTTCGCCGGCACGCTCCGGCTCGGCTGCCGCTCCACCGTACGAGTTCGGGGTGTAGGGGCGGGTCGTCGCGTCGTTGAAGTGGTACTGCATGTTGCCTTCGTGCATGTACGTGTTCACGTGGGCAGCGTGCGGCTGGTTGACCGGCAACTGGTTGTAGTTCGTTCCGATGCGGTTGCGCTGGGCATCCGGGTAGGAGAAGACGCGGGCCATCAGCATCTTATCGGGGCTGATATCGGTGCCCGGAACCATGTTCGACGGTGAGAAGGCGGCCTGCTCGATCTCGGCGAAGAAGTTCTGCGGGTTGCGATTCAGCGTAAAGTGGCCGACCTTCACCAGCGGGTAGTCGGCGTGCGGCCACACCTTGGTGATGTCGAAGGGGTTGAAGCGGTAGGTCTTGGCGTCTTCGTACGGCATGATCTGCACGAACACGTCCCAGGTCGGGAAGTTTCCGGCCTCGATGTTGTCGTACAGGTCGCGGCGGTAGAAGTCGGCGTCGGAGCCCGCGAGCTTCTCTGCCTCCTCGTTGTTCATGTTGTGGACGCCCTGGCGGGACTGGAAGTGGTACTGCACCCAGAAGCGCTCGCCTTCGGCGTTGATCCACTGGTAGGTGTGTGAACCGTAGCCGTTCATCTCACGCCAGGAAGTCGGCAGGCCGCGGTCGCCCATGAGGTAGGTGACCTGGTGTGCGGACTCGGGGGAGAGGGTCCAGAAATCCCACTGCATGTCGGCATCACGCAGGGCTGAGCCGTTCAGGCGCTTCTGCGAGTGAATGAAGTCCGGGAACTTGATGCCATCGCGGATGAAGAACACCGGGGTGTTGTTGCCGACGATGTCGTAGTTGCCTTCGGTGGTGTAGAAACGCAGTGCGAATCCACGT
This sequence comes from Arthrobacter sp. AOP36-F1-5, assembly GCF_058137995.1. Classification (NCBI taxonomy): domain Bacteria; kingdom Bacillati; phylum Actinomycetota; class Actinomycetes; order Micrococcales; family Micrococcaceae; genus Arthrobacter; species Arthrobacter sp. AOP36-F1-5. The sequence goes on along the minus strand of NZ_CM176892.1, from coordinate 2,822,297 downwards.
ACGTCACGCCAGGTGTCGGGGGAGCCCTGCTCGCCGGCCACGGAGGAGAAGCGGGCCAGGGTCTCGGACTTCGCACCGGGCTGGAAAACCGCGGCACGAGTGTACTTCGAGACGTCCTCGGTGATGGTCAGTTCGCCGAAAGCGCCGCCACCCTTGGCGTGCGGGTTGCGCTCCGGGACACGTTCGCGGTTGAACGAGGCCAGCTTCTCGACCAGGTAACGGTCATGCAAGGCGGTGACGCCATTGGCGCCGGTGGTCAGCGAATGCGCGTCGCTGGGGACGGGGGCACCGCTTTGTGTGGTGGTGAAGTTCTCAGACAAGAGGTTCTCCTTCAGGTGATGGTTTCTGGTCGATGGCTGGGCGGTCTCAGGCGACGTTCTCCGGAACCGGAGCCCCGGAACCGGCAACTTCGGTGGCCTGCGCAGATTCCCTGCAGGAAGCGCATACCCCCTGATAGACCACGTCAGCGATCTGGATGTTCATGCCATGCGTATCGGAGGGAGAGAGGCAGGGGGCGTGGCCCACCGCGCACTCGACATCCTCGATCCGTCCACAGGCCATGCACACCGCATGGTGGTGGTTGTCGTCCACGCGCGTCTCGTGCAGGGCCGCGGAGCCGGGCGGAGTAAACCGCCGCAACATCCCCAGCGCCGTGAGGTCGTTCAGCACGTTATAGACGGACTGCATGGACACCTCGGGTAACTCCTCACGCACCCCGGAAGCCACCGTGTCGGCGGAGGAGTGCGGATTCGTTTCCAAGAAGCGCAGCACGGCCAGGCGCTGGCGTGTCACGCGCAGTCCCAATTCGTGTAGCTGCTCCGTGTGATCCATACCCCTATTCAACTCCCTATTTTGATGAAGTCAAGATAGGGCACGCTAAGTCGACCGCCATTGATCAAGGGGGCTGTGTGATGCCCCGGAGGGTGTCATAGGATCAAGGGTCGGTGTGCCCGCTACTCCGGCTCTCCCGCGGTGTGATCCGCGGCTCATCCGGAACACCGGGGGAAAGCGGGCCGTTAACCAGTAACCCGGCCGTCATCTCGATGGTCAGAAGCACTATCAAGGAGTGGAACCCGGTGCACAACCATTTCAACGGTCTCAAGACGGCCGCCCTGCTTGGCGGCATGTTCGCCCTGCTGTTGGTCATCGGATCGCTGATCGCCTCCGGGACGGGCCGCTCGTCGTTCATTTGGATCTTCGCCCTCATCGGGCTGGGGACCACGGCCTATGGGTATTGGAATAGCGATAAGATCGCCATCCGCTCCATGCAGGCCTATCCGGTGACCGAGCAGGAGCAGCCGGCGATGTACCGAATCGTCAACCAGCTCTCCATTAGTGCCGGCCAGCCGATGCCGCGGTTGTTCGTCTCCCCGACGGCGGCCCCGAATGCGTTCGCCACCGGTCGGAACCCGCAAAACGCGGCCGTCTGCTGCACCGAGGGCATCCTGAACCTGCTGGACGAACGTGAACTGCGCGGAGTGCTGGGGCATGAGCTCATGCACGTCTACAACCGGGACATCCTGACCTCTTCGGTGGCGGCCGCGGTCGCCGGGGTCGTGACCTCCGTGGCCCAATTCATGCTCTTCTTCGGCGGAGGTGACCGCCGCAATGCCAACCCACTGGCCATGATCGCGACAGCGTTGCTGGCCCCGCTGGCAGCGGCGCTGATCCAGATGGCGATCAGTCGGACCCGTGAATACGACGCCGACGAAGACGGTGCCACGTTGACCAACGATCCGCTGGCCCTGGCTTCTGCGTTGCGAAAGCTTGAAACGGGAGTCCAGCGGGCCCCGTTGCCCGAGGAGCAGAACCTGGTCAACACTTCCCACCTCATGATCGCCAATCCTTTCCTCGGTGGCGCGAAGAAGCTCTTTGCTACGCACCCGCCCATGGCCGACAGGATTGCCCGGCTGGAAAAGATGGCAGGTCGCCCGCTGGAATAGCCGGATGGATCACTGACGTCAACGGCGGGTGGGCGTTGGCAGGTCCTTGACCCTGGAACGCCCGTTTGGTCATTGGGCAAGGGTTGCGTATCGTCATGGGCATAGGTAAGGCTTACCTAGACACTTTGACGCCCATCCGGAAGCACCATAATGATCGCGAATTTTCTGATCGGCCTGCGGGAAGGGCTCGAAGCCGTTCTGATCGTCGTGCTCCTTTTGGCCTACTTGGGCAAGACCGGGCGGACCCATCTGGTACCGCGGATTATGGCAGGTGTCGGCGTCGCGGTAGCCGTATCGCTGGCCTTCGGGGCGCTGCTGACTTTCGGCCCGCGCGGCCTGACCTTCGAAGCGCAAGAGGCCATCGGCGGGACCCTCTCCCTGGTCGCCGTCGGGTTCGTCACGTGGATGATCTTCTGGATGGCCCGGACCTCACGGTCCATGGCCACCGACCTGCGCCATAAAGTAGACGGCGCGGCCGATGGGAAGGCCTGGGTGCTCGTCCTCGTTGCCGCCTTGGCCGTTGGCCGGGAGGGCTTGGAAACTGCCCTGTTCATCTGGGCTGCAGCCCGCGCCACCGGCGAGACGTGGGAACCCATCGCCGGTGCAGGGCTTGGCCTCGCCGTCGCCGTCGTCCTGGGCGCCTTGATCCACCGCGGTGCCGTCAAGATCAACTTCGCCAAGTTCTTCAGCTGGACCGGCGCGGCGTTGATCATCGTTGCTGCAGGTGTCCTGGCCTATGGCATCCACGATCTGCAGGAAGCCGGCATCCTACCGGGGCTGCATCGCCTGGCCTTCGACGTCTCCCACATCATCCCGCCCTCGAGTTGGTACGGCACCGTACTCAAGGGGGTCTTCAATTTCTCCCCGGCCACCACCTGGCTTGAGGCGACCGCATGGACAGCTTATGTCGTCCCCGTTTTCTACTTCTACTTCCGGGGCCTGCGCCGCGGGAGCCCGAAGGCCCGGACGAGTTCATCGGCCGATACCGCCGTCGGTTCAAACGCCTAAATTTACGTCGCCTCCGCGAATTCGCCTCGACCCTACAAGGATCCCCATGACCTCCAACCGCACCCTCCCCGCTATCGCCGCCCTAGCGGTAGCCGCGCTCACTCTGGCCGGTTGCACCGATAACAATGCGACCGCAGCCGGTGGCGAGGACGGCACCATTGCGGTGACCAGCACCGATGACACCTGCGAGGTGAGCGCCGAAAGCGTGCCCGGGGGAACGCTTAAATTCTCGGTAAAAAACGAAGGATCCCAGGTCACCGAATTTTATCTGCTGGCAGAAGACGGTCTGCGCATTATTGGAGAGGTGGAGAATATCGGGCCCGGTCTGAGCCGGGACTTGGTGGTGGTGGCTCCGGAAGGAAATTACGCTACTGCTTGCAAACCAGGCATGGTCGGCGACGGCATCCGGGCGGATTTTGCTGTGGGACCGGTGCCCGAGGGCGAGGAGATCAGCGCCGACCGGGCTGCCTTGCAGGAGACCGCCACCACGCAGTACAGCGCCTACGTCAAGGATCAGACCGACCAGCTGCTGTCAGGTACCAAAAAGTTCGCCCGGGCCTTCGCGGAAGGTGACACGGAACAGGCCAAGAAGCTCTACGCATCGACGCGTATGCACTGGGAACGCATCGAGCCGGTGGCCGAATCATTCGGCGACCTGGACCCGATCCTTGACGCCCGAGAAGCCGATCTGGAGCCGGGGCAGGAGTGGACCGGTTGGCACCGGGCGGAGAAGGACCTGTGGCCGCCGAAGGGCGACTATCAGGACATGAGTTCCGCCCAACGCCAGAAGATCGCCGACCAGATGGTCGCCGATACCGAGGAGCTACAGGCCCGCACCCTGGAAGTCGAGTTCACTGCGGATGCGCTGGCCAACGGGGCCAAGGAACTCCTTGACGAGGTGGCCACGGGGAAGGTCACCGGTGAAGAGGAGATCTGGTCTCACACGGATCTTTGGGACTTCCAAGCCAACGTCGACGGGGCCCGCATCGCCTACGAGGATCTCAAACCGTTGCTCGACCAGGACGACGCGAAGCTCGATGCCAGCCTCGAAAAGAACTTCACCGCGCTGCAGAAGCTCCTGGACCAGTACAAACGTGGAGACGGGTTCGTGTACTTCGACGAATTGACCGAAACCCAGACCCAGGAACTCGCCGCTGGCGTCGACGCCTTGGCGGAACCATTATCCCGGCTCACCGCCGCGGTGGTGAAGTAGCAGCCGTGGAGGAAGAACACCTCGAAGAGGCAACGGTCCAGGAGCAGGGGCCGCCGGCCCGTGGTCTACGACGCCGGACCTTGTTCGCAGCCGCAGGCATCGGCGGCGTGGTCGGTGCTGCAGCAGGTGCCACGGGGGCCGCCGCCGTGGAACGTGTTTCCACTCCGAAAGCACAACAAGACGTCGTTCCTTTCAGGGGGGAGCACCAGGCGGGAATCGAGACCGAAGCACAGGACCGGATGCATACGGCCGCCTTCGACGTCACGACAGCTGACCGAGACGAGCTGATCTCGCTGCTGAAGGATTGGACGGCCGCGATCGAATCGATGACCGCTGGCCAGCCGGTCGGGGGCCCAAAGGGGGCCACGGGGGGCGCCTATGACGCTCCACCGGAGGACACCGGCGAAGCGTTGGATCTTCCCGCGAGCCACCTCACCGTGACCATCGGCTTTGGACGCAGCCTCTTCACCCACGGAGGGAAGGACCGTTTCGGGTTGGGCGATCGGATGCCCGAGGCGCTGATCGAGCTACCGCACTTTCCCGGTGACGCGCTGGAAGAACACCGTAGTGATGGTGATCTGGTGGTCCAGGCCTGCGCCGACGATCCGCAAATCGCCGTCCACGCCGTCCGCAACCTGGCGCGGATCGGCTTCGGTCGTGCTCGTGTGCGGTGGAGCCAAATCGGCTTCGGACGCACGTCCTCCACCTCGACCGACCAGGTCACCGCACGAAACCTCTTCGGCTTCAAAGATGGGACCGCGAACGTCAAATCGCAGGAAACCCAGGCCGTGGCCGACCACGTGTGGGTCTCAGGGGCCACGGGCGGACAAGCGTGGATGAATGCCGGGACCTATATGGTGGCTCGCCGGATCCGGATGCACATTGAAACCTGGGACCGCACATCGTTGCGCGAACAAGAACTGGACATCGGACGGACCAAACGAGAAGGTGCACCCCTTTCGGGCGGCGCCGAGTTCGACGAACCCGACTTCGATATGAAGGGTTCCGCAGGTCCATTGATTGCGGGGGACTCACATGTCGCCCTGGCCCATCCGAGCCGGAACGGGGGTGTGAGGATGCTGCGCCGCGGATTCAACTACACGGACGGCTCCGATGGTCTGGGGCGGCTCGACGCTGGTCTGTTCTTCATTGCCTACGTGGTGGATCCGCGTACCCACTACGTGCCGATGCAAATGGCCATGGCCAAGAACGATCTACTGGTTGAGTATCTGAAACACACGGGGTCAGGTCTCTTTGCCGTTCCCCCAGGGGTGACCGACCCGGATGGCTACCTGGGCGAAGGCCTGTTCAAGTCAGCGACGTAAAATCGCGTCGAAGCCAGGTTTCATGAGTGGCCGGAGGTCTCTCGCGAGTGGGTGCACGCGAGATTGATCCGTTGCTTCTGTCCCATAGCCGCGCCGCTGCTCCTGACAGCACCCGACGGTGCGCCATATAACGCAAACACTCGTAGGCAGGAGCAAAAACTGTCACTGGTATTCCGTAGTAATGCATCATTGAAGTGGCGGCAGTAACTTCCTAGACTCAGTGTGTTGAATCATTGGAAAACGACGGCAATTAACGCACGGTGCGGTCCTACGGAGACGACGGTAGGTCCGCGACAACGCTCAGGAGACGATGATTGTGAAACACGCAAGACTCATCATCAGCACATTGTCGGTGGGAGCTGTTCTCGTCGGTAGCAGCGCCTGTATTTCAGAACCCGAATCCGCGCCAGCCAGCTCGAGCGAAGTCCAGGGAAGTAATTCCTCTGGACCGGCAACCGAAACAGCGCAGCAGACGCCCCCACCCCAAGCGGAAGAGCTCTACCCCGCCCTGAAACGCACACCGGGTGAGGATGATCAGCTGCCCGCAAAGGCCGACCTCGGAAACATCAACCGCGACAGTGTTCGCTGGCTGGGTAGTTCGTCGTATACCGCACAATTTATAGCCACCGACTCGGAGGACAACCTCTGCTTCATCGCCTGGGCGACCCCGGGCCACGGGGATGCTACCCCGGTGGATTACGGAAGCCCCGGAATCCAATGCAGCACGATTCCGGAGGTCCAGCAACAGGGGCTCTCAGTACGCGTGGATCAGGGCGAGGGCTCTGATGGTCTGGTGGCCCACCTGCTCCCACCGGACATGGAGATGCCACAAGTGAAAAAGACCATTCTGGCGATCCCCGGAAACCATCAGGACCTCCGGCCACCCGTGGAAATCATGGACAACGTTGATCACTCGATCACGCTCGCCATGGGTACTGAGACCGCCGATGACTTGGGCGGCATTGAAATCCCGCGTCCGGACGGCGAAACCTTGACGTTGACCTCCCCACCGGAGACGGACAACTAACGGCCGGGGCCATCAACTGATCTCTCGTTAAACCTGAAGCCCAGATGCTGCGGGGCCGCCATCCAGCAGGACGGCGGCCCCGCAGCGTGCGTGAGGTGAAGAGCTAGCGGAAGTTCACGAACTGCAAGTCAACATCCTCGAATTTGCGCAGCATCTCCATCGTCGCCTGCAGATCATCGCGGGACTTTGAAGAGACCCGCAGCTCGTCGCCCTGGATGGTGGACTTCACGCCCTTGGGTGCTTCGTCACGGATCTGCTTATTGATCTTCTTCGCGACGTCCTGGGCGATCCCCTCCTTGATGGAGGCCTCGATCCGGTACTCCTTGCCCGAGGCGTAAGGTTCGCCCGCGTCCAAGGACTTCAATGAGATCTTTCGCTTGACCAGTTTGGACTGGAAGACGTCCAACACTGCCTTGACACGTTCTTCTGAACTGGCTTTCAACAAGATGTTGTCGCCGCTGAAGTCGAGTTCGGCTCCGACGCCCTTGAAGTCATAGCGCTGCGAGATCTCCTTTTGGGCCTGGTTCATCGCGTTCGAAACTTCCTGGCTGTCGACCTTGCTCACGACATCGAATGTGGATTCACTGGCCACAAGTCCTCCTCAAGTTGATTTCCTGCATTGGCCTCCAGCCTATCGGCAGGGGCGCACTGGGGCACCCCATCAAGGCGCCGGGAGCCAGGCTTCAGCACGTCGCCGGAGCCCGGTTGGAAAGCCGATTCGATTCTTGGCAGGAATTTCGGTAAAGTTTCTACTCGTTCCATTACGGAACTTCGGGCAGATTTCCCGAGTGGCCAAAGGGGGCTGACTGTAAATCAGCTAGCATCGCTTTCACTGGTTCGAATCCAGTATCTGCCACCCACGGTCCCAGCGCGGACCGCTGAAAACCCCGGACTCACGAGTCCGGGGTTTTCTCATGTCCGGAACCGGCCCGCGCAGAGATAGGTCAAGTGACGAGCTTCAGGCGGCCAGCTCGTTGCCGACGTGCCTGATGTACAGATCCCACAGGATGAGATGTGCATCCCGACTGGCTTTCATGACGGTCCCATAGTGGGCCCATTGCCACGCGGTCGCACCATTGGAATCCGGGGGAGCCGGGGGACAATCGCCAGGGGTCCACCACCCGGCAGGAGACCAGAGGGCGTGGATCGGGCCGGCGCTCGTGGCAGCCGAGGAGCAGTCGTCCAGCGGATGGGGAAGCCGCATGCGTCGTTGGATTCGTGGGGCTTCACCGACAGCAAAAATCTCGGACTTGGATACCTCCATCACCTGAGGCATGAGTCGTTGATATTCATCGGCCAGTTCGCAGCTGGCCCGGATGGACTCCCGCAGAAGTTCACCTTCAATCACGAACAGCAGTGTGCAGCGTGGCATGTGCGTTCCTCCTTCAGGGTCGATTCCCTCTAGAAATGAGCCTAGGTAGATGCCATGGCCCGGCACAGGGGGAGCGCCAAGCTGTGGAAAACCCCTCCACCGAACGACGCCGGGGCAGACATGCGGCAGGACGGGAGGCTACCGTGGAGGTATGGCTACCATCGACATCACCGAAGAACAGTTCCAGCAGACCATCCAGGACAACGACATCGTCTTCGTCGATTTCTGGGCCTCCTGGTGTGGACCCTGCAAGCAGTTCGCCCCGATCTTCGCTGCCGCCTCGGAAAAGCATGACGGCATCACCTTCGCCAAGGTGGACACCGAAGCCGAGCAAGGCCTAGCAGCGGCGGCGGGGATCACCTCGATTCCCACGCTCATGGCCTTCCGCGACCGCGTGCTGGTGTTTTCCCAGCCCGGCGCCATCGGGTCCTCCCAGTTCGATGACCTGATCGAGGCGGTCAAGGGCATCGACATGCAGGAAGTCCATGCCCAGCTCGCCGAACAGACCCCCGGCCAGTAGCGTAGGACGTCCCTCGGGGAGGGGCGCGAGAGGCCAGCGCGGGGCTGATATGTTGTGGATCACAGACAGTTGGACCGCAATCCCTGAAAGGTGCCGTCGATGATGGATACCGAGAACCCCGCTAGCGCCGATTCCTACACTCACGGGGGCAACGTTCCCGCGGTTCTGGAGCAGAGCATCGGGGAGAACTTCCGATCGGTGGCGGCCCGGTTCCCTGAATATCCGGCCGTCATCGAGGTAGCAACGGGACGCAGCTGGACCTATGCGCAGATGGACCGGGCCACCGACCAGCTCGCCCGAGCCTTGATTTCTGCGGGGATCGGCATCGGTGACCGGCTGGGTATCTGGAGCCCGAACTGTGCCGAGTGGACGCTGCTGCAATACGCGACCGCCAAGGCGGGCATCATTCTGGTGAATGTGAACCCTGCCTACCGCCTGGAGGAACTCTCCTTCGTCGTCGGGCAATGCGGCATGCGGGCTCTGGCCGTCGCACCCTCGGACCAGAGCAGTGACTACACCGCGATGGCCCGGACCGTGGCCGCACAGGACAACCCGCTGCAGGATCTGATCCATCTGCCGCGCCCGGACGGCCTTGATCCCACCGGATGGGATGCTTCGGCGGATGTCGCCCAGAACCCCGGACGGGAGTTCACTTGGGAGTCCTTACTGGAGCTGGCAGATCAAACACCGCAGGCGAGCCTTGAAGCGACCTTGAAGTCCCTGGATCCCCATGATGCGATCAACCTGCAATACACCTCGGGGACCACCGGATTTCCCAAGGGTGCGACCTTAAGCCACCACAACATCCTGAACAACGGCTTCCATATCGCCGAATTGCTCGGCTACACCGAGAACGACCGGGTGGTGCTGCCCGTCCCGTTCTTCCACTGCTTCGGCATGGTGATCGGCAACCTGGGGGCGCTCTCCCATGGGGCGGCAACCGTCTTGCCGGGGCGGGCCTTCAAACCAGAGGAGACCCTGCACGCCGTGCAGGCCCATGGAGGCACCAGCCTGTACGGGGTGCCCACGATGTTCATCGCCGAACTCGCCCTTCCCGATTTCGCCGACTACGACCTGACCACCCTGCGTACCGGGGTCATGGCCGGGTCGACCTGCCCGGAGGAGGTGATGGAGCGGGTGATCTCCGAGATGAACATGACTGAAGTGGCCATTTGCTACGGAATGACCGAAACCTCGCCGGTCTCCACGATGACCCGCACCGACGATTCCTTGGAACGCCGCACCCAGACCGTCGGCAGGACCATGCCCCAACTCGAATCCAAGGTCGTTGACCCGGTCTCCGGAAAGGTGGTTCCCCGGGGCTCGACCGGCGAATTGTGCACGCGGGGCTACGCCGTGATGAAGGGCTACTGGGGGGAACCAGTGAAAACGGCCGCGGCGATCGACGCCGACGGATGGATGCATACCGGGGATCTGGCCTCGATGGACCAGGACGGCTATCTTCGGGTCGAGGGGCGAATCAAGGACCTGATCATCCGTGGCGGCGAGAATGTTTCGCCCCGGGAAATCGAGGAGTTCCTCTACCGACACCCCGATGTCCAGGACGTCCAGGTCATTGGGGTTCCCGACGAGAAATACGGGGAGGAGATCATGGCCTGCATCATTCTGCACGAAGGGGCCCCGGAGATGACCCTGGAAACGGTGCGCGAATACTGTGGCGGGCGGATCGCCCACTATAAGATCCCCCGCTACGTACAAATCCGCAGCAGTTTTCCGATGACGATCTCCGGGAAGATCCGCAAGGTGGAGATGCGTCAGGAAGCCATCAGGATGGTCGCCGGGAACTAGCCCGCGGTGCCGACCTTAGCGGTCACGGTGATCCATCGGCGCCAGCCGGGGTCCGAAGGACGGTTTGTGGAATCCTGTCAGCCCGATCAGTCGGACCACGCGTTGGCGATGCCCAGAGTAGGGGGCCAGCAGCCGTAGCATCCCCGCATCGTCGGTCGCCGTGCCGGCCAGTGCATGGCCGACGTAGGCAGGCAGATGGAAATCACCGATGGACACAGCATCGGGGTGACCATGGCTGCGCTGCACGGTTTCGGCGGCAGTCCACGGGCCGATCCCCGGAAGCGACTGCAATTTCCCGCCCGGATCCTGAGCGAGGTCGAGGGCGCCGAGCCGGTTGATGCCGGCTGCCGCTTCGGCCGCCCGGAGCACGGTCCGACGGCGGGAATCGTCAACCCGGGCCCGATGCCAGTCCCATCCTCCGATGAGGCGCAGGCGGTGGGCCCCGGGGGCGATCGCCAACCCCTCGGGCGCCGGACCGGGAGCCGGGGCACCGAAATGGGAGACGAGATACCGCCAGGCGTGGCGGGCTTCGATGGTGGTGATCTTCTGTTCGAGGATGACCGGCACCAAGGCGTCGAAGACCCGCGCCGTCGAGGGCAGGCGGAAGCCGGGATTCCGCCGTCGTGCCTCGCCGATCCAGTCGGGTAAATCTTCCCGCGGGCCCACGTCGAAACCTGACCAGTCATCCTCCGCGCCCAGCAAGGCAGGGGCCGACAGGACGGCCCGGGAGGCCCCGGGACCCCAAGCCCGCAGGGAAATCCTCGGCCCCTCAAGGGGACCATCGGCTTGCCGGGCACCGCTACGGTGCAGCATCACCAGCAAGGTGGCCGCTCCCTCCCCGGTTTCGAAACACAACCAGGCCCGGTCCGCGCCCACCCGGGTGCACGGATCATGAGTGCCGCGCTGGAGGACACCGAGCGTCGCTGCCAGGTCGTATCCCCGCGGAGCGGACCACTGGCCGTAGGCCTCCGGGGCGTCCACCGGGCCGGTCGGGCGCAGCAGGGCGGCCGGTGCCGGGTAGCCGGGAGCTGCACTGGGGGTCATCCCCCGATGATCCCACCGACGCGCGCCAAGACCCAGCCGGTGGTGCGTGCCCGGTCCATGACTTAGGGTTTCGTCCGACCCGGGAACCGCGGTAGCCCGGCGGTAGAGTCGGTTCCATGAAATACGCGGAATCCGTTCTGGAGCTCATCGGCAACACCCCGTTGGTGAAGCTGTCCAAGGTCACCGAGGGTGTCCGGGCCACGATCCTGGTGAAGGTCGAATACTTGAATCCGGGAGGCTCCATCAAGGACCGGATTGCGTTGAAGATGATCGAGGACGCGGAAAAATCCGGAAAACTGGCACCCGGCGGCACGGTGGTCGAACCGACGTCGGGAAACACCGGCGTCGGACTGGCCCTGGTGGCCCAAGCCAAGGGGTATCAGACGATATCCGTGGCCCCCGATAAGGTGGGCGCCGAAAAACTTGATGTCCTGCGCGCCTACGGGGCCCAGGTCGTGGTGACCCCGACGTCGGTGGCCCCGGATTCACCCGAGTCCTATTACGGGGTCTCCGACCGGCTGGTCCGGGACATCCCCGGTGCCTATAAACCAGACCAGTTCTCCAATCCCGCGGCACCCGCCAGCCACTACGCCTCCACGGGCCCCGAGATTTGGAACGACACCGACGGAAAAGTGACCCATGTGGTCATCGGCGCCGGCACCGGGGGAACCATCACCGGTACCGGGCGTTATCTCCAGGAGGTTTCGGCGGACCGCACCACCGGTCAGGTCAAGGTCATCGCTGCGGACCCCGACGGATCGGTGTACTCCGGAGGCACCGGGAGGCCCTATTTCGTCGAAGGTGTCGGGGAGGATATGTGGCCGGGGAACTACGACCCAGCAATCCCGGATGAGGTCATCGCCGTGGACGATGCGGACTCGTTCGCGATGACCCGCCGGTTGGCCCGGGAGGAAGGCCTGCTGGTCGGAGGTTCTTCCGGTATGGCGGTCGTGGCCGCGCTGCGGGCGGCGCAGGACCTGGACGAAGACGCCGTCGTGGTGGTCATCCTGCCCGACGGCGGACGCGGTTACCTGGCGAAGATCTTCAACGACTCGTGGATGAAGTCCTATGGGTTCATCACCGACGGTGAGGAGGGGACCGTGGCGGAGGTGTTGGCCGGCAAGACCGGCACCCTGCCGGAGTTGATCCACACTCATCCGGGGGAATCGGTGCGCGACGTGATCAACATCATGAACGAGTACGGTGTCTCGGTGCTGCCCGTCCTCTCCGCCGAGCCCCCGGTGCGTCTGGGAGAAGTCGTTGGCAGCGTCGACGAACGTGAGCTCACCGCCCTGCTCTTCTCCGGTGCAGCCACCTTGACCGAGGCGGTCTCCGAACATGTTGGCGATCCCATTCCGCTGATTGGTGCCGGAGAAACGATCGGTGCTGCTCGCCTCCACTTGCAGGAAGCCAACGCTTTGCTGGTCACCCACAACGGTGGCCCCGTGGGCGTGCTGACCCGACAGGACCTGCTGAACCACCTGAACCACTGACCCACCCCTCCAGCGAAAGGCAGAACTTCCATGAGCAGCCCGACCAACGGCTTTAACACTCGTGCCATCCACGCGGGACAAGCCTTCGAACCGCGCACCGGCGCCGTCGTGCCGCCCGTACATTTCTCCACCACCTATGCCCAGGACGGCATCGGCGGATTGCGTGACGGTTATGAATACGGCCGCGGTACCAACCCGACCCGTGATGCGCTGCAGGAGCAGCTGGCGGCCGTGGAAAACGGGGCCCACGCCTTCACGTTCGCCTCCGGCCTGGCCGCCGAGGATTCGTTGATCCGGGCGCTGACCCGCCCCGGAGACCACATTGTGCTCGGCAACGACGCCTACGGCGGAACCTACCGACTGATCTCAGGTATTTTCGGGGACTGGGGCATCGGCAACACCCCCGTGGACATGGCAGACCCCCAGGCGCTGGCCGCAGCCATCGCGGCCAACCAGACCGCCCTGGTGTGGCTGGAAACGCCCTCGAATCCGATGATGAAGATCACTGATATCGCCGCCATCGCGCAGGCAACGCACGACGCCGGTGCCCTGCTGGTCGTGGACAACACCTTTGCATCGCCGTACCTGCAGCAGCCGTTGGATCTGGGCGCGGACGTGGTGGTCCACTCGACCACCAAATACATCGGGGGACACTCCGACGTCGGTGGCGGAGCGGTGATCGTCAAGGATGCCGGGCTGGCGGAGAAGATCGGTTTCCTGCAGTTCGCCGCCGGGGCGGTCAACGGACCATTAGACGCCTTCTTGACCACTCGTGGCCTGAAGACCTTGGGGGTGCGGATGGATCGGCATTGCCGGAACGCACAAACCGTCGCCGAATGGCTGCTGGGCCGTCCCGAAGTCGAAAAGGTCCTCTACCCGGGTCTGAAGGACCATCCGGGCCACGAATTGGCGGCATCACAGATGAGCGGCTTCGGTGGCATGGTTTCGGTGCAGTTCACCGGAGGCGAGACGGCCGCGCGGAAAATTGCGGAGTCCACCCAGGTCTTCACCCTTGCCGAATCGCTCGGCGGCATCGAATCGTTGATGAACTACCCGGCGGAGATGACCCACGCCTCGGTGAAAGGCACCGAACTGGAGGTTCCTGCGAACCTGCTGCGCCTGTCCTGCGGGATCGAAGACGTTCAGGACCTGATCGCCGACCTCGAACGCGCCTTCAGCCAGCTGTAACCGAACCGGCTGCCCCGCCCCCAGGGCGGGGCAGCCGAACCTAATCCGTGGCGTCCGGGACCCCGGCCGACGGGGCGGGGTTCTCCTCCTCGAGCCATGACCGGATGGACTCGGCATCGGCGTTGAGCAGGGGAGGGGACGTATGGGCGGTGCGGGTGGTCTCCTCGGCGGTCGCCGCGTCGAAGAACCGTAGCGGCGGGCCGGGCAGCTGGATCGTCCCGAGCACCGGATGCTCGACGTCGACCAGCAGACCCTGGGATTTCACCTGCTCCCAGGCATAAACCTCATCCAGGGTCCTGACCTTTCCTGCAGGCACCCCTGCCTCGTTCAGCTTCTCCAACAGCTCGGCAGGAGCATAGGCACTGAAGGCGTCCTCGATCACGGTAATGAGCTTCTCACGGTGGTGGACGCGCTCGGCATTGGTGGCGAAGTCGGGGTCCTCTCCATCGATGCCGAAGGCCCCGGTCAAGGCCTTCCAGAGTTTATGACTACCAACGCTGATCTGGACGTTGCCGCCGCGGCAGGCAAAAAGACCGTAGGGGGCGATCGAGGGGTGGTGGTTACCTTGGGCCCTCGGGACCTCCCCGGCGACCGTGGCCCGGGTGCCCTGGAAAGCGTGCACACCGATGGCCGATGCCAAGAGCGAGGTCCGCACGACCTGGCCGCGACCGGTCTTCTCCCGTTCCAGCAGGGCAGCCAAGACCCCGTAGGCGCCGTACATCCCCGACAGCAGGTCGGTGATCGGCACGCCGACGCGTTGGGGATCATCCGGCCCGGAACCGGTCAGGGACATCAGCCCCGCCTCCCCCTGGACGATCTGGTCGTAGCCGCTGCGCTTCGCCTCCGGACCGTCATGGCCGAAGCCGGTGATGGAGAGGATGACGAGCCGGGGGTTGAGCTCCTGCAACGTCTCCATGGAGAACCCCAACCGGGTGAGCACCCCCGACCTGAAGTTTTCCAGCAGGGCGTCCGACCGGCGGATCAACGCGGTCAACGTGGCCCGGCCCTCCTCGGATTTGAGATCGAGGGACAGGGATTCTTTATTGCGGTTGCAGGACAGGAAATAGGTGGCCTGCGGGTCGTCCTCGGGACCCACGAAGGGTGGGCCCCAAATCCGGGTGTCATCCCCGGTATCGGGGGTTTCGACCTTGATGACCCGGGCCCCGAGGTCTCCGAGCATCATGCCGGCATGAGGTCCGGCCAACGCCCGGGTCAGATCCAGAACGGTGTAGCCGGCCAACGGGCCGCCGGCGGTCGAGGGGGACGGTGCATTCGTGGGGGACACGAGGGCTCCTTTCGAAAGAGTGGAGAGAAACTACGGGCGGGCCACAGCCCGGTCGACGACGACTGGAAGGCGGGTCCTGGCATCGAACTCCATGACCTTCCGGCCACCGATGAACACCTGCTGGGCCCGCTGCATCACGTCCAACGGGTCCCCCGACCACAACACCAGGTCGGCGTCCTTGCCCGCTTCGATGGAACCGAGGCGATCCGAGAGGCCGAGCACGCGGGCCGGGTTGATGGTGATCGAGCGCAGCGCCGTCACCGGGTCCAGCCCTTCCTTCACCGCCAGGGTGCACTGGTGGACCAGGAAGTTGATCGGCACCACCGGGTGGTCGGTAATCACGGAGATCTCTACCCCGGCGTCGTGCAATTTTCCCGGGTTGGCCAGTGAACGCCCGCGCAATTCGACCTTGGATTTGGTGGTGAACAACGGACCAATCAACACCGGGATCTTGCGTTCTGCCAACAGGTCGGCAATCAGATGGGCCTCGGTGCCGTGGTCGATGACCAGGTCGTAACCGAACTCATCGGCCAAACGGATGGCGGTGGCCACATCATCGGTCCGGTGGCAATGCTGACGCCAGGGGATTTCTCGGCGCAGCACCATCGCCAGGGCTTCCATGCGCGGATCGATGGCTTCGGAGTCGGCCTTGGCCATGTAGTTTTGTGCCTCGATGAAGGCCTTGCGGATCACCATGGCGGTGCCCAGCCGGGTGGAAGGGGTCTGCTTCTTCTCCCCGTAAACACGTTTGGGGTTCTCTCCGAGGGCCGACTTCAGGCCGCTGGGGGAGCGCAGCACCATCTCGTCGATATAGCGGCCATGTGTGTGGATGGCCACGGCCAGCCCGCCGACCGGGTTCCCGGATCCGGGGTTGACGTTGACCGTGGTGATGCCCCCGGCCAGCGCATCGTCGAAGCCGGGGTCGAAAGGATCCACCGCGTCGATGGCGCGGACCGCCGCCATGATCGGGTCGGTCATTTCGTTCACGTCGGCACTGGCGCCACCCTCCCCTTCGGGGTGCATACCCAAATGGACGTGGGCGTCGATGAACCCCGGCAGCAGCCATTGGCCGTTCGCGTCGACGATGTCCGCGCCGGCGGGAACGACGATATCTGGGCCGCTGGCCTCGATTTTGCCGTCTCGGACGATGACCGCCCCGTCATAGGGTTCGGACTCGATGGGGACGACGTGCGCGTTGATGATGGCCAGCAGACTCATGGGTGAAGCCCTTTCGAAGCGGTGACGGGATGCCCCGAGCCTATCGCCCCACCGTGAGCTGCGACACGGTGTGTTCGGGCTACTTCGGAGGAAGGCTGCGCAGGGCACGGCGCTGGGCCTTGCGCTCGGCCCGTGCTGCCCGGGACTGTTCCTTGAAATAGGCCAGGCTCGGCGGCAACCAGAGCAGGACGACGCCGATGAGCAGGGTCGCCCCGATGACCCCGAGTCGGGGGCCGCGCAGGATCAGTGGAACCCCGCCGATGAGTCCGATGGTCGTCAGCCAGGCGCGCCCAGCCAGTTTTCCGCGGGAGAGGCGCCAGGCGCCGTAACCAACGCCGAGGCCCAGCAGGGCCAGCAGCACTCCGAGTGCCACGAGCCCCGATGGGCCGCGGTCGTCCAAGAGTTTGGAGTTCCCCCACGAGGCGATGCCCAGACCCAGCAGGGCGGCTGCCAGCACGGTCCACCAGCCGACGGCCAGTCGCAGGGTGAGGGGAAGTTTGTTCACGCCTGCCAGCTTACTGGGTGTGCCCAACCGCACAGCGTTCGGCCCGTCGTCGTGCCGCACCCTCCTGTAGACTGGGATCTCACCGATATCCGGCTTCCCTCGCATCCTGCCCAATTCTTGAGGCAGGAGCTCATCGTGTGTGAGTCCGCAAAATAGCGGGCAGTTTCTTCATAGGGGAGCGGCCGGACTGGTGTTTGAGTCCGAATGTGCCGCGGATCCCGCCTCGTCAGAGCCACGGGTTATCCGCCCCTATGAATGAGGTAATGCCCCGTGTCTTCCGACATGTCCACCAACACGCCCGAAACCCCCTCCGAAGAGACCCCGGTGAAGTTCTCCGACCTCGGGATCGATGGCCGCGTCCTCGCAGCCGTCGAGGACCTCGGCTATGAGACCCCGACCCCGATCCAGGCCGCGACCATCCCGATGCTCCTGGAAGGCCGCGACGTCGTCGGTCTGGCCCAGACCGGCACCGGCAAGACCGCAGCCTTCGCGATCCCCGCCCTGTCACGGATGGCCGAATTGGCCGATCAGAACGGGACCGCCCGCAATACCCAGGTTCTGGTCCTGGCCCCGACCCGCGAACTCGCGCTACAGGTCGCCGAGGCCTTCACCTCCTACGCCAAGCACATGGGTGACTTCACCGTCCTGCCCGTCTACGGTGGCTCCCCCTACGGCCCGCAGCTCTCGGCCATGCGCCGTGGCGCCCAGGTCGTCGTCGGCACCCCGGGGCGTGTGATCGACCACATCAACAAGGGGTCCCTGGACCTGTCGCATCTGCAGTACGTCGTCCTCGACGAAGCCGACGAGATGCTGCGCATGGGCTTCGCGGAAGAGGTCGACAAGATCCTCGAGGCCACCCCCGAGGAGAAGCAGGTGGCCCTTTTCTCGGCCACGATGCCCGGCTCCATCCGCCGGATCTCCAAGCAGTACCTGCGCAACCCGCAGGAGGTGTCGGTGAAGTCCTCGACCACCACCGGCAAGAACACCCGCCAGCGGTACGTCCAGGTGATGGGCGCGCATAAGCTCGACGCGATGACCCGGATCCTGGAATCCGAAGCCCACGAGGGCGTCATCGCCTTCGTGCGCACCAAGATGGCCACCGAGGACCTTGCCGATAAGCTCAAGGCCCGCGGATTCACGACCGCAGCCATCAACGGCGACATCCCGCAGCAGCAGCGCGAACGCACGGTCGAGAACCTGCGCAGCGGCAAGATCGACATCCTGGTCGCCACCGATGTTGCGGCCCGTGGCCTCGATGTCGAGCGCATCAGCCACGTCTTCAACTACGACATCCCGCACGACACCGAGTCCTATGTGCACCGCATCGGCCGCACCGGCCGGGCCGGACGCCAGGGTGACGCGATCCTGTTCATGACCCCGCGTGAAAAGCACATGCTGCGCGCCATCGAGCGGGCCACGCGCCAGCCGGTCGAGGCCATGGCGCTGCCCAGCGTCGATATCGTCAACGATAAGCGCCTCGAGCGTTTCGCCGGCCAGATCTCCGAAACCCTGGCCTCCCAGGAGCTGGGCGTCTTCCGCAACCTCGTGGAGAAGTTCGAGGCCGAACATGACGTCTCGGCAGTGGAGGTCGCCGCAGCCCTGGCCCATATGGCCCAGGGTGGACGCCCGCTGCTGATGGAGGAACTGCCAACCCCGCCGGCCAAGCAGGCACGCATGTCCAAGGGCGCCAAGGATGGCTTCGGCTCCCGCGGGCCGACACGCACCCTCACCGAAGGCAACGCGACCTACAGGATCGCCGTCGGACGTCGCCAACGCGTGATGCCCGGATCGATCGTCGGTGCCCTGGCCAATGAGGGCGGCTTCAACTCCGGCCAGATCGGCGGGATCGATATCCGCGCCGACCACACCTTGGTGGAGTTGCCCGCCGAACTGTCCAAGGACCAGTGGAACTCGCTGTCCCGCACCCGCATCGGTGGCGAGCTGATCCGCCTGGAGCTGGATACCGGCCGTGCGCCACGCCGCGAACGCGAAGGCGGCGGGGGCGGCTACCGCAAGGACCGTGGCGGCTTCGACGGCAACCGTGGCGGCGGCGGAGGCTACCGCAAGGACGAGGGAAGCCGTGGCGGCTCCGGCGGATCGCGTAAGCCCCGTAGCTCCCAGCGCAGCTTCGAAGGCGGCCGCGGCCGCAGCTACTAGCAGCCGCAGGGCCCACTGCGGCCCGCCGACTGACAAGGTTTGAAGGCCGGGTGTCCCCACGGGGATGCCCGGCCTTCAGCCCGTCCAGGGGCCCGCGGTGACGGGGTAGTCGTCGGTCCGATGAGGTCCGTGCGTGCGCTCATTATGTGGCGTCCAACACAAGGAGTGCCCCCGATTTCATCCGGGCGGGAAATGCTGGTAATGTTTTTCTCCGTTGCCCCCCTAGCTCAGTGGTAGAGCGCGTTCTTGGTAAGAACGAGGTCACCGGATCGATTCCGGTGGGGGGCTCTGAATGGAAAGCCCGCGTCCGTGTCGACTCGCGAGAGAAACCGACGCAGACGCGGGCATTTCACATTCGTGGCGGTGTAGCTCAGCTGGTTAGAGCGCACGACTCATAATCGTGAGGTCCCGGGATCGAGTCCCGGCACCGCTACCCATAGGAATCCGTCCCGTTCGCGGGGCGGATTTCGTCGTTAACGCGGCCGCAGCATCCCGAACCCCTCCATCTATGCTGGAGGGATGGAATCACCGGCCCTGCTCAGTAGCGGTATCGAATGGCCCGCCGATGGCACCACCCCCTCCTGGACCCGGCGCACCCGTCACGGCGCAGGAGCCGACATCGTGTTGGAACCGGGAACAAGCTGCTCCTTCGCCGTGGCCCCCGGACGCTGGTGCCTGGGCCATACGTTGGTCCACGCAACCGAGGGGTGGGAACACGTCGATTGCCCCGACGCCGCACGTGCCGAACGCGGAACCCAATGTGGGTCCTGCGTGGCGCGTGACGAAGCCCGCTTCATGCACGACTTTCACCGCTCGGGGATCGCCCCGCCGGGTTTACGCGCCTATCTGGCCCGCCCGCAGTGGCTCTACGTCGCCACCTTCGCCAACGGGGCCTCCAAGGTCGGTACCGCGGGGGAGGGCAATAAGTGGCGCCGGCTCGCCCAGCAGGGTGCCGTCAACGGCACCTACGTGGCGTTGGCAGCCGACGGACGTGTGGTCCGCGTACTCGAGGACCTGGTCACCGAACGACTCGGTCTGAGCCAAGCCGTGCGGTCCTCGGCCAAAACCTCGGGATTGACCGAGCCGGGGCAGGGCGGCCCCTCTGCCACTGGAGTGTACGACGCCGGTTCGCTGGCCGGGGTGCACCAGGCGGCAGCGGAGCGCGTGCTGGCCCTGCTCGCCGAGGATCCCGCGGTCCGCGAGCTCGAGGTCGAACCCGCGGAGGAGGCCTTCGCCCCGCCCCGGCAGGCTCGGATGATGCTGGCTGCCTGGGATGCCGGGGAGCTCTATGCCTACCCCGGATGGCTCAGCGCCAGTACCCACGGTTTCGTCGTCGAATCCGTGCTGGGCCAGAGCCTGGGTGTGCGTTTGGAGGGCTCGGAACGTCTCTACGCCGCCGATGCCGCGGTGCTCAAGGGGCGCAGGGTCACCCCGGGCGAGTACTCCACGGCGATACCCGCCGCGCAGGACTCCTTGTTCTGACCCCGATACACTGGAGGGCATGATCAGCACACCCTGGGAATCGGCGTCGAGCCTCTATAAGCTCCTGGTGATCGCCTCCATGTCCATTTCCGGACTGGGCATCATCCTGGCGTTGGTCGGCGCCAACACCACCAACCGTCCGCTGATGTACACGGCGGTCGCCATTATCCTGGTCGGCCTGCTGACCCATGTGGGGGGTCTGATGGTCCGTGGCCGAGATGTGAAGGCCTATCGGCGGCAGAACCCGCCAGCCCCCCAACAGAAATCCGGGCGCTAAGACACGCTCAGCTGGCCTCGTCGGCCTCGCGGTTCTCACGCACATGTTTGCGGGCATGGTCGATCGCCGGTTCCAGCTCATCGAAAGAGTGGCGGTAGTGCCTCAGGGCGGCGATCACCCCGACGGTATCGGCGAGCTGGAGATGCTCGGGTTTGATGCCCTTGATCAGCACGGTGACCTTGCGGCGTTCCAGCGCCCCGATGATCTCCACCAGGGCGTGGGCGCCGGTCGCGTCGAGCATCCGCAGCCGTGACAGGCGCAGGATCACCACCTCGACTCCCGTCACCGATTGCAGGTCCTGCAGGATTTTCTCTGCCGCCCCGAAGAACATGGCCCCGTCGAGCCGGAAGATGGCGATCCGTTCGTCGCCCTCCGCTGCGGGGCCTTCCAACGGTTCCCGGGCGACTCCTGAGGCCTTGGCGACGGTGCGCAGGGCGAAGAATGCGGCCACGAGCACTCCGATCTGGATGGCTTCGATCAGGTCGAAGGCCACGGTGATGACCGCGGTGATCACGAACAGGGCGGCATCGGCTCGACTCGAACGCAGAATGGAGGCCATGGTGTGTCGGGAGACCATGCGGGTAGCGGTCACCATGAGAATCCCGGCCAACACGGCCAACGGGATGCGTCCCACCAGCTGGGACCCGGCATAGACGACCACCAGGAGCAGCAGGGCATGCACCACGGAGGCCAAACGGGTGCGAGCACCGCTGCGCACATTCACCGCAGTCCGAGCGATCGCCCCGGTGGCTGGCATGCCCCCGAAGAGCCCCGCGGCGATCGAAGCCAACCCCTGGCCAAACAGCTCGCGATCGGGCTGGTAAGGGCCCGTGGCGGAGCCGTTGGGGCCCACCAAGCCGGCGGCGACCCGCGCGGAGAGCAACGATTCAATGGCTGCCAGGGCCGCGACGGCCAGGGCGGGGCCCGCCAGGTCGGCGATGAGGGGCACCGTGAAGCTGGGGAAGGAGGGGGCACTGAGCGCCGAGGGGAGTTCCCCGATCCGGGGAATATCCAGCTGGAGCCATTCGGCGGCGACGGTGATGAGCACGACGGCGGCCAGGCTGGCGGGCAGCCCGGGATGGATCCGGGGGCCGAACACCATCAAGGCGGCGACCAAAAGCACGATCCCCAGGGTGATGGCTGCCGTGGGCCACAGCGAGGTCGAGGCGGCCAACCAGGCAGCCACCGCGGTGTTGAGTCCGGCGGGCGCCGTGGTACCGGTGGCCAGCGGGACCTGTTGCAGGAAGATGATGGTCCCGATGCCGAGCGTGAACCCCTCCACCACGGGCCACGGGATGTAGGCCACGGCGCGGCCCACCCCCAGGAATCCCGCGGACAACACGATCACTCCGGCCATCACCGAGAGCAGGGCGATCGAGCCCGCCCCATGGGTGGCGACGATGGGCGCGAGGATCACCACCATGGCCCCCGTGGGGCCGGAAACTTGCACATGGGAGCCACCGAAGATGGCCGCCACGAATCCGGCGACGACGGCCGTCACCAGTCCGGCTGCCGCGCCGACTCCGGAGGTCACGCCGAAAGCCAGGGCGAGAGGAAGGGCGACGATCCCCACCGTCACCCCGGCCAGGATGTCGGCGCGCCAGGTCGTGGGGAGTTCGGCGTAATCGTTCAGGGTCGGCAGGAACGAGTGGATGCGCCGCATGGCCTTCATCGTGGTCCCGCACTCGTCCGGTCGTTCAGGAAGATCCGCGCAATATCCAGCAATTCAGAGATCCCCGGGTGGGCGAGGGAGTAATAGACGTGGCTCGCTCGGCGCGCGGAGGTCACCACCTGGTGGCGACGCAGCACCCTGAGATGCTGGGATAGATGGCTGGACTCGATGTCCATCTGCTCCAAGAGGTCGGACACCGTGGCCGTCCCACCCTCGGCGGCGCACAGGATTTCCAGGGCCCGGATGCGTGCCGGGTGGGCGAGGCCCTTGAAAAGGTTGGCCTTGATTTCATAAAGGGGCCGTTGCTCATCGTCCAGGAACATGTCGCCTTTCACCACAACTCGCTGACTTGATCAATCCATCATACCGGAGGGGGCGTGGTCGGGAACACGAGCCACGTTCCACCACCGTTCGCCCCCTGCCGGGGCCCGGTGTCATAGGCTGGAGGCCGAGCAGTTCCAGCCATCGACGTGCCTGACAGCGAGGACATATGAGCATCAATCCGGCCCTTGAAGGGCGCAGCTATCCGGCGGGCGGGACCTATGTGGTCTCCCGGGAGAAGATTCGCGAATTTGCGACGGCCACGAAGGCCACCCATCGCGCCCACTACGACCTTGAAGCCGCAGCCTCGCTCGGCCATGCCGATCTCGTGGCGCCGCCGACCTTCGCGATCATCGTCGCCCAACGGGCCGATGCCCAGTTGATTGCCGATCCGGAGTCGGGCATCGATTTCTCCCGGGTGGTCCACGCCGACCAGCGCTTCACCCTGCACCGCCCCATCGTTGCCGGCGATGAACTGGTGGCCGAACTGCATGTGGACAAGGTCCGCGGTATGGGAACCGGCGCGATGATCACCACGCGCGCGGAAATCACCACGGCCTGCGGGGAATCCGTCGCCACCACCATTTCGTCGATTCTCGTCCGCGGAGAGGAAGCAGCATGAGCAACATCGATGTCGCCACCCTGGAAAAAGGCCAGGAGATCGGCAGCAGCACGCTGCACGTGAATCGAGCCGATCTGGTGCGCTATGCCGGGGCCAGCGGTGACTTCAACCCGATCCACTGGAACGAACGCTTCGCCACCGAGGTCGGACTGCCCGGGGTCATCGCCCACGGCATGTTCACCATGGGCGCCGCCGTCACGCTCGTGGAGGACTGGGTCGGTGACCCGGGAGCGGTCATCGACTACCAGAGCCGCTTCACCAAGCCGGTCATCGTCGAGGATCCCGCCGGCACGAACCCCTCCGACGCGCAGGGCACCGCCTTGGATGTCACCGGTGTGATCGGGGCAATGGATCTCGAGGCAGGCACGGTCCGCGTGGACCTGACGGTCATGGCCGGTGGGGAAAAGGTCTTGGTCAAGGCGCAGGCACTGGTCAAACTCTGATGGGCCCACTGCTGTCCACTCTGACCACCAATGGGGTCGGGGGACCCGCCGGGACCTACCTCGAGGCCCGGACCGAGCAAGAGCTCATCACCGCTGTGCGGGAAGCGGACGAGGCAGGCCACCGGATCCTGCTGGTCGGTGGCGGCTCCAATCTGGTCATTTCCGATGACGGCTACCCGGGCACCGTGCTGCGGGTGGCGACCCGGGGCGTGGATATTGCCAGCGCGCCCGGCGGGACCCGCGTCACGGTACAGGCGGGGCACCCCTGGGACGACGTCGTCCGGTACACCCTCGACGCCGGCCTGGTAGGGCTCGAGGCCTTATCGGGGATTCCCGGTTCGGCAGGAGCCACCCCGGTGCAAAACGTCGGTGCCTATGGGACCGATGTGTCCAAAACACTGGAATCGGTGCGGGCCTGGGACCGGCAGGAAGCCCGCCTGGTGGTTTTCGGTGCCGCCGATCTGGACTTCGGATACCGGAACTCCCTCCTCAAGGCGACCACGGTGGAGGGTTCCCCCCGTTATGTGGTCCTGGACGTCAGTTTCGTGCTGGAGACCTCCGCATGGGGAGCTCCGATCGCTTATGCCGAACTCGCCCGGACCCTGGGCGTGCAGGCCGGCGAACGCGCGAAGTCGACAGCCGTCCGCTCCACCGTTCTGGGCTTGCGCGCAGGAAAAGGCATGGTGTTGGACCCCTCCGACCGGGATACCTATAGCTCCGGGTCCTTCTTCACGAACCCGATCGTCGATGCCGAGACCGCTGCATCCCTGCCCGAGGACGCACCGCGTTTCCCCGCCGAGGGCGGAACCAAGCTCTCTGCGGCCTGGTTGATCGACCGAGCCGGCTTCGCCAAAGGTTTCGGGCTCCCCGGCACCCCGGGCGCTTCACTGGCCGGGGGGAGGGCTTCGCTCTCCACCAAACACACCCTGGCGATCACTAATCGTGGT
Organism: Arthrobacter sp. AOP36-F1-5; assembly: GCF_058137995.1. Classification (NCBI taxonomy): domain Bacteria; kingdom Bacillati; phylum Actinomycetota; class Actinomycetes; order Micrococcales; family Micrococcaceae; genus Arthrobacter; species Arthrobacter sp. AOP36-F1-5. Next base: position 2,797,426 of record NZ_CM176892.1, on the reverse strand, counting down.
GAGGCCACCGCGCAGGACCTGCTGGCCATCGCCCGGGCCGTTCGCGACGGCGTCAGCGAACGTTTCGGGGTCACCCTGCATAACGAGTCGCTGCTCATCGGTATTGAGCTCTAAGGACACGGAAGGATTAACATTTCCTCCCCGTGCAAGTCATCGTGGACTTTTAGGGCTGAACTGACGCATTATTGAGGCATGGAACACGAGACGAGCCTGGAACACGCGATGGATCTGGCCGAAGGCAACATGAAGGAAGCCAAACGCTTGCTCGACCAGGGCAAGGCGGCCCATGCTGCCGGGGAGATCAGCGATGAGCGGATGGCCTCGCTGCAGCGACTCTATGACACGGCACATGAGGATGTGGGACGCGCCCGCCACGACACCTGAGTCAACGCGAGCCGGTTGGCTATGCCTCGAAGGGCGGGGGTACCGCGGGTCGAACCGCTGGTACCCCCGCCCTTCGCGTCTCCCGGGCCCGGGTGGCCGGGGCCTAGCCGGCGGCAGGCCTAGCCGCCGGTAGTTTCCAAGGCGGTGAAGACCGGGTCGTGGCCGCGGGTGAAGACCCCCACCGTGGCCGGGGGAACTTCAACCCAGTGCCGTTTGCTCCAATGCAGCTCCAGCGGTTCGGAGGCCACCAGCTGGGCGTCGGCGGGCAGCATCTCCAACTCTCCGGTGCCGGCCCCGAAGCCGACGCCGACATGCAGTGTCATCGCTCCAGAGGAGTGGAAGAGCGAGGGGGCCTTGACCGCCGGGGCGTCGGGGCTGACCCACCGCAGGACGTACAGCCGCTCCCCATCCGAGGCGGCGATGGTGGCCCGGAACGGCTCGGCCAGGCCCCGGTCCTTCCGGGCCTGCTCGATCCGGAGGATCATCCGGGTCAGTGCCCGGACGGGGTCGGTAGCCAATCCGTAGGTGAGGGCCAGGAAGAAGCAGACCTCGGTATCGCTATTACCGCGGATGAAGGGGTAGAGCTCGGGGGCCACATCGAAGGTCAGTTCACGTTTGACGGCACTGAAGCCGTTGATGTCACCGTTGTGCTGGAACATCCACCCGGCATGGACAAAGGGGTGGCAGTTGTCCTGGGCGATGGTTCCCCCGGGGGCGGCACGCACATGGGCCAGAAAGCATCCGGAGGAGATCTGCGCCGCAAGATGACGAAGGTTCTGGCTGTCCCAGGCGGGAGTGATCTCCCGGTACTGCCCCAGCGTGCCGTTGACGCCCGCCCACGCCAAGCCGAACCCGTCCCCGTTGGTGGGGAAGGCATGGTCGCGGAACTGAGAAGACATGGCCAGCGAGGGCAGTTGGAGATCCCGGGCGAGCAGGCTCTGGTCCAACAGTGAATGATTTGGCCTGGTCAGCACCGTATCCATGGTGATGGGTGATCCCACATAGGCAAGCCAGCGGCACATGGCCACCTCCACAACTGGTTGGTCAGGCCAGTCTGGACCCGGGCAGCCGTGCAGGCAACAGGCTGGGCTGCAGCCCCGCTTAAACGACGACGACGGCTCCCGGAGGGCAGCCGTCGTCGTGGCGGGTTCAGGGACTAGAGGCGCCCCAGGGCAATGGCCAGCATGCGGCGCAGCGGTTCGGCGGCACCCCAGAGCAGCTGGTCGCCGACGGTGAAGGCCGAGAGGTACTTCGGGCCCATTTCCATCTTGCGGAGACGTCCAACCGGGATGTCCAGCGTTCCCGAAGCGGAAACCGGGGTCAGCTGCTCCATGGTGGCCTCCTTGGAGTTGGGGACCACGGTGGCCCACTCGTTGTCTTCGGCGAGGATGCGCTCGATTTCATCCAGCGGCAGGTCCTCGGTCAACTTCAGGGTCAGGGCTTGCGAATGCGAGCGCATGGCGCCGACGCGAACGCAGAGACCATCGAGCATGATGTGGTTATCCGCGGTGGTGCCCAGAATCTTATTGGTCTCCGCTCCGGCCTTCCATTCCTCCTTGGACTGGCCGTTGCCCAGATCGGCGTCGATCCACGGGATGAGCGAGCCGGCCAGCGGAACACCGAACTCGGAGGCATCCAAGCCGCTGCGCTGGGCCTCGAGGACCTTGCGGTCGATCTCCAGGATGGCGGAGGAAGGATCTGCCAGCTCGGTGCCTACGGAGGAATGGATCCCACCGAATTGGTTGAGCAGTTCGCGCATGTGGCGGGCACCGCCACCGGAGGCCGCCTGGTAGGTCATCGCCGTACCCCATTCGACCAGCCCGTTGCGGAACAGTCCGCCCAGGCCCATGAGCATGCACGAGACGGTGCAGTTGCCGCCGATGAAGTCCAGGGTGCCGCCGGCCAGTCCGGCGTCAATGACATTGCGGTTCACCGGGTCCAGCACGACGATCGAGTCGTCGTTCATGCGCAGGGTGGATGCTGCATCGATCCACAGGCCCTTCCATCCCCGGGCCCGCAGTTCGGGATGGACGCGCTGGGTGTAGTCACCACCCTGGGCCGTGACAATGATCGGCAGCTTGGCCAGCTGGTCGACGTCGTACGCATCCTGCAAAACGTCCGCACCCGCGGCGAACGAGGGGGCGGGGCCACCCGGGTTTGAGGTCGAGAAGAAGACCGGGTCGATGCCCTCGAAGTCCCCTTCGTCGAGCATGCGTTGCATGAGCACGGAGCCAACCATGCCTCGGTATCCAATGAATCCAACGGTAGAAGTCATTCAACCATCGTACGGTGGGCAGGGGGTCGAACCCCAGCCGGGTTACTTCGCCCAGCCGCCCATGCCGGGCTTCCCAGCCGGATCCTGACTCTTTTTCGTGGGGCCTGGGCTACTGATCGGAGAGCAGTTTGGCGCGGCGGTTGATGGCCCAGAAGGCACCCAGGGCAAAGGCCTGGGTGATCGTGAACAACACGATGATCCCGCCGATGACCTGGCCGGTGATGATCATCCAGAGCCCGAGTGCGGCACAGATCAGGGCCAACAGGGGGAAGAGCATGAAACCGATCGCGAAGAGCGGTTCCGGCTTCGTCGTCAGTTCCTTGAAAGCTTCCTTCACTTAGCTGCGCTCCCAAAGTTCGTGGCGGTATTCGGTCCCGTTGGCGGCAGTCAGCCATCCCTGCGACGGTTCGCTGAGCGTCAATTTCCAGACGGGAGACAACCGGGGAGCCCGGGTATCGCCCGCGGCGTCGATGTTGATGACCGTGACCACTGCGGTGTCGGCCAACGGCTCGTAGGCGGCGTAGACCTCACCACCGCCGCAGATCCAGGTCTCGGCCGGGCCCTCGGCGGTGGCCGCGATATCCAGTGCCTCCTGGGGGGATCCGGCCACCGAGGCGCCAGCTTCGGCTACCTCGGATGCCGTCTGGGCTTCGGAGGTCAGCACGATGTTGGTACGGCCCGAGAAGGGGCGGAACTTCGGTGGGATCGAGGCCCAGGTCCGCCGGCCCATGATGACCGGGTGGCCCATGGTGGTGTTCTTGAAATGCTTCATGTCCTCGGGCAGGTGCCAGGGCATGGTGCCTTCCTGGCCGATCACCCCGTCCACCGTCTGGGCCCAGATCATGCCAATGCGCCCGGCGGCACCGGTCTGGCCTGCCGGCGTAGCGTCCGTGGTCGCGTCGGCGGAGTGGCGGCTCATACGGCCACCGGTGCCTTGATGGTCGGGTGGTGTTGGTAGTCGAGGATCTCGAAGTCCTCGAGCCGGTAGTCCAGGATGGACTCCGGGGTGCGGGTCAACCGCAGCCGGGGAGCCGGGTAGGGTTCCCGGCCGAGCTGTTCGTTGACCTGGTCGAGGTGGTTGTCGTAGATATGTACGTCCCCGCCGGTCCAGATGAACTCCCCGACCTCGAGGCCGACCTGCTGGGCTACCAGATGGGTGAGCAGGGCGTAGGAAGCGATATTGAAGGGGACCCCGAGGAAGGTGTCGGCGCTGCGCTGGTAGAGCTGGCAGGAGAGTTTGCCGTTGGAGACATGGAACTGGAAGAAGACATGGCAGGGCGGCAGAGCCATGTTCTCCAGTTCGGCCACGTTCCAGGCCGAGACGAGATGGCGGCGGGAATGCGGGTTGGTCTTCAGGGCGTCGACCACTTGGGTGATCTGGTCGATATGTCCACCATCAGGGGTGGGCCAGGAGCGCCACTGCACCCCGTACACCGGCCCGAGGTCGCCGTTCTCGTCGGCCCATTCGTTCCAGATCCGCACGCCCTGTTCCTGCAGCCAGGAGACGTTGGATTCCCCGCGGAGGAACCACAAGAGTTCGGCGGCCACCGATTTGAAGTGGACGCGCTTGGTGGTGATCAGCGGGAATCCGGCTTGCAGATCAAAACGAATTTGCCGGCCGAAGACACTGCGGGTGCCGGTTCCGGTTCGATCCGGGGACGGGGTGCCGTTTTCCAGCACATCGCGGAGCAGATCCTCATAGGGGGTGGGTATAGCCATGGCCAAAGTCTACCGGTCTCCAGGGGGCCTAGGCGGTGCCCGCCGCGATGCCCAGTGACATGGCGATGGGCAGGCCGAGGATCACGAGCAGGAAGATCACGATGGCCCATTTTCCCTTCGGATTGCCGATGTTGATGGTCAACCCCGTCCCCGTTCCCTCCCGTTTGGGGACCAGGATCTGCGGGTCGACCGGATCGTTGTAGAACAGCCCGCCGGCGACCCAGCGGCGTTCCTCGGCGGCTTCGTCCTCATCCGGGTGGATGCCCAGTTCGACGACGCGGCGTTGGCCCCAGCGCGAACCCCGCCACATGGCCCAGCCGATGGGAACGAGCAGGATCGGCGCGAGGAAGACGGCAAACCAACCGCCCACGTGCTCCGGTCTGAGCCAGCCTTGAAGGGCCAGGCTGGAGAACACGGCAGCGAGGGCGATCGAGGCCACGCCCAAGGCGTTCATGGTTCCCCGGATCATCCCCTCGCGACGAACGCGGCGATATTCGGAGGCCCGGGTACGAGCCGGTGACATCGCAGGGACCACTGCGGCGATGAAAGCCAGCACGACGATGACCCCCGCGCCGATCCACAACATGCCAAAAACGGCGCCGGGGGATTTGTCCGCAAAGGCGTCCGGGGCGCCGGAGGGTCCCCAGTGGGTGGGGACCGTTTCGGGCAACCCCGCATACAGGCTCAAGCCGTACAGCTGGGTGGCGAGGAGAAGCAGCAGCCCCACCAGATAGGTCAGCCAAATTCCTCCACGACCGCGGGTCAACTCTTTGTCAGTGATCGTCATCCCCATGCCTTCGATCCTAGGGGGTCCGGCGTTGGCTGCCCGCCTGCTGACGTCGTTCTGATTCGGTTATTCGAGGACCAGGTCCTGATATTCGGGGTAGCGATCCAGATAGTCCTGGATGTAGCTGCATTCGACGATGACTCGGCGCCGTGCCGCACGTAGCTCGTCCAGCACCAGGGTGACCAGGGCCCGGGCATACCCATGGCGGCCATGGGCCTCATCGATGATGGTGTGCTGCAGCGTCACGATCCCGCTCTGCGGGTCGGTGCTGTAGCCGAGGAAGCCGATGAATTCCTCGCCCTGCCAGAGCGCATACCGGCCGCGGTCCGCGTCATGTTCCAGACGCAGACCCTCATGGACGATCTTTTCCGGACGCCAGCCCGGCACTGCGGGCTGTTGCTCGTGGTCGGCGGTCACATTACCTCCTGGAACGGCGGATAGCTGTTCACCGAGCCTACTCGGCGCCCCGCCCGGGCACTACCTGCCCAACGGCCGGGTATCAGTCATCGAAGGTTTCAAAGACCTCAACGGATACCGGTTTACGGAGTTTCGTCACCGGCAGATGCAACACAACCATGGCACCGGGGCGCAGATAAGGGTCTGCGGCCGGCAGGAAACGGGCCAAGGGCCCGGGGAGCCGCTCGGCCAACGCGTCGAACACGAGGGGCAAGACCGGGCGGTGGGTGCACACGGCCTGCGGGACACCCTTATTGAGCAGCTTCAACACTGCCTTGCGTGCCGTGGACGGTCGGCGTTTGGCCTCATGCTCGGTCAACGCAGGAACCAGCTTCACGCCCAGGTCGTGGCGTTTCAAATACGGGGAGACGGTCTGGATGCATCGTGTCCAGGGGCTGCTGGCGACCCGTTCGGGGCGCCAGGAGGACAGGAGTGCGTCCACTTCCAATGCCTGTCGCTTACCGGTGGCGGCGAGCGGGCGTTTGCCTTCTTCCTTCGTCCAGCTCGACCTCGGCTTCGCCTTGGCATGGCGGACCACGATGAAGGGGACCGTGGCCAGACGGCCATTGATATAGGCGCCCTCGAGGGTATCCAGTGGGTCGATATCCGAAGGGTTCGTCAGCTGGCGCCTTGCCTCGGCGCAGGAAACCCAGCGTGCGGCATCGACTTCGTGGCCATCGGGCGCGAAGTGCTCGCTGGGGACGTGGGCCGCCCAGTAGTAGACGACCTTCTGTCCGGCTTTCACGGGGTAGCGGATCGCCGGAAGCGGGATGCCCAGGGTGATCCGGAGGCCCACTTCCTCCTGCACTTCCCGGACGGCGCACTGCGGGAGGGTTTCACCATCGTCGAGCTTGCCCTTGGGCCAGGACCAGTCGTCGTACTTCTCCCGGTGAATCAGGAGAACCTCGAGGTTTCCCTCGGAGATCCGCCAGGGGATCGCCCCGCCCGCGAGCACCTTGACGGTCCCGCCGGTGACGAGGGGGTCATCGGACGTGCGCAGTACCAGTGACATCAGCGGCGGGCCGTCCAGCGCTGGCGGGATTCCAGCAGCCACGACTGCACGTCGGAGAGCGGTTCCCCGTCCGGGCCGAGGTGGTGGCGGGTCCAATCACCGTCCGAGTCAAGATGCCAACTGGCGGTCCCCTCGTCCAGATACCGGTCCAGGATGCGCTGCAACTCTGCGACGTCCTCCTGATTGGAGATTCTGACCAGGGCCTCTACCCGGCGGTCCAGGTTGCGGTGCATCATATCTGCAGAGCCGATGTAGATCACCGGGTCCGCATCATTATGGAAGGCAAAGACCCGTGAATGCTCCAGGAAACGGCCCAAGATGGAGCGGACCCTGATGTTTTCGCTCAGCCCGGGTACCCCGGGGCGCAGCGAACAGATGCCCCGGACGATCACATCGACCTTCACATCGGCCTGGCTGGCCCGGTAGAGGGCATCGATGATGGCCTCGTCGACCATGGAGTTGACCTTGATGACCACCCGGGCCTCACGCCCCGCCTCGCGGTGCTGAATCTCCTGGTCGATGCGGTCGATCAGTCCGGAACGAAGTGATCGGGGAGCCACCAGCAGGCGTTTGAAGGTCGAACGCGGAGCATAGCCAGAGAGCTGATTAAACAGCCGGGAGAGATCCTCTCCGACCTGCTCATCGGTGGTCAATAGGCCGAGATCCTCGTAGTACCTGGCCGTGCGCGGGTGGTAGTTGCCGGTGCCGATATGGCAATAGCGACGCAGCCGGTCACCTTCACGACGGATGACCAGGGACAGCTTGGAATGGGTTTTTAGGCCCACGATCCCGTACACCACATGGACGCCCGCCTCTTCGAGCTTCCGGGCCCACGAGATATTTGCCTGTTCATCGAATCTGGCCTTGATCTCCACCAGGGCCAAGACCTGCTTGCCCGCCTCGGCGGCGTCGATGAGGGCATCGACGATCGGGGAGTCCCCCGAGGTGCGGTACAGGGTCTGTTTGATGGCCTGGACCTTCGGGTCGGAGGCTGCCTGTTCGAGGAAGGCCTGCACCGAGGTCGAGAATGAATCGTAGGGGTGGTGCAGCAGGATGTCCCGGCGGCGCATCGCAGCAAACACATTGGCGGCCTTCGAGGTCTCCGACGGGTTCAAATCGCGGCTGGTGTGGGCCAACTGCTTGGGGTAGTGCAGGTCGGCGCGATCAATGTTGGCAATCACCGAAAGACCACGCAGGTCCAAAGGCGCGGGTACCTCGAAGACCTCGTCCTCCTCGACCCCGAGCTCCCGCACCAGCAAGTCCCGGATGGTGGGGTTGATGTCGCTGGCGACTTCGAGGCGGACCGGAGGGCCGAAACGACGGCGCAGCAGTTCCTTCTCGAGGGCCTGCAACAGGTTTTCTGCGTCGTCCTCCTCGACTTCAAGGTCCTCGTTGCGGGTCACCCTGAACGTGTGGTGTTCGACGACCTCCATCCCCGGGAAGAGGTATTCCAGGTGTTGGGCGATGACATCTTCGAGGGGGATGAACCGGGCCAGTCGTCCTGCAGTGTTTCCGGCGCGGGGCCCGTCCACCGAAATCAGCCGCGGCAGCATATCGGGGACCTTCAGCCGGGCGAAGAGCTCCTTGCTGCTGACCGGGTTGCGCACGATCACCGCAAGGTTCAGCGACAACCCCGAAATGTAGGGGAACGGGTGGGCCGGGTCCACGGCCAGGGGAGTCAAAATCGGGAAGACTTGGGCGACGAACCACCGCCGCATCTCCTCTTGTGCCGACTGGTCCAGCTGGTTCCAGCGGGTGATCTCGATCTGTTCGGCGGCCAGCGCGGGACGCAGCGTCTCGGCGAAGACCCGAGCATGACGCAACTGCAGATCCTTGGCCATCACCAGGATCTCCTCGAGCTGGTCGATGGGGCTCACCCCGGCGGCCGAAGGGACCGCCAAACCGGTCGCGATCCGGCGTTTGAGACCGGCGACGCGGACCATGAAGAACTCGTCGAGGTTGGAGGCGAAAATCGACAGGAAGCTGATGCGCTCCAGCAGGTACAGGTCGGGATCCTCCGCGAGCTCGAGTACGCGGGCATTGAAATCCAGCCAGCTGACCTCACGGTCCAGGAAACGGTCGAGAGTGAAATCCCCCTCAGGACCCAGCGGCGGATCGAAGAGCGGTAGTTCGATGCGGTCCTGGGTCGCCCGGGCCGATGGCACATCACCGTCGCCAAAGCTCGCTGCGGCTACGGAGGTGCTGTCCATCGGGTCCGTCCTAACGTACAAATGTGTGGAGTTGCGACAAGCTCCGGGGCGCCCACGATTCCGGCGCAGGCGCGACGGTGCGTTCCTGCTTTACTTTACCCGGCGGTCGTCGTGCCGTGCGCATACATCACGTCCACGTCCCAACGGGTGAAACCGAGCTTGTTATAGAGCCCGACGGCGGCGGTGTTGTCGGCATCGACGTAGAGCATGACGGCCTGGAGGCCACGAGAGCGCAAATGCTCGATGCCGGCAATGGTCAGGGCCCTGCCCAGCCCGGTGCCCTGGGCTGCGGGGACCACACCGACCACATAGACCTCCCCCAGGCTCTGGTGCGCTCCGGTGGCACTGTCCTTCAACGGCGGGTGGACCTTGGTCCAATGGAAGCCGGCGATCGAACCGTCCCCAGCCTCGGCGATCAGGAAGCCCTCGGGGTCGAACCAGTCCTCGTCCATCCGGGCCAGCAGGTCTGCCCGGGTCATCGAACCCTGCTCCGCATGGTCCACGAATGCCGCGGCATTGGCCGCCAACCAGGCTTCCTCGTCCTGTCCGGGAACGAACCGGCGCAGCCGGTACCCGGGAGGCATCTCGGCGGCCGGAAGTCCTGCGTCGTGCATCAAACGCATACGCCATAGCTCACGAATGGGCACGAACCCGTGGCGCTGCGCCAGCCGGGACGCAGCAGCATGGTTGCCGTGCGACCACGCCTGCATCGCTTCCAAGGGGGAACGGGCATCGAGGGAGGCCAGCAGTGCGGCACCGATCCCATCGTTACGGTATTCGGGGTGGACCACCAGCTCAAGGGTCCCGGGGGTCGGATCGCCGGTGGAAACAGCCACGGCGACGCCCACCAACTCCCCGGAAACCGCGCCATCGTCGTCGCAGAGCCAAGCGGTGACAACCATGAGGCCCTCGGAGGCCTCCCCGGTCCGCAGTTCCACGATCGTCTGGTCGCTCAGCGGCGGATTACCGTCGCTGTCCTCGGCCTCCGCCGCTAGGGCGGTGATCCGCCGCAGCAGGTCCTGATCAGGCCTGCCGTTGACAAGGGTGATGGTCCAATCGGTGTTCTGGGTCGCGCTCATGCACCCAACATATCCCCGCTGGACCTGCTTGTGCAGCCCGCGACCCCTGTCGGGGCGCGTCGTGGTTCGACGTCACCTCGGAGGACAGGACACCGTGCTGGCCACGACCGGGCTCATATAGGGCAGGATATAAGGCGTGAGAACCAAAACCTTTGCCGCAGCGTCGCTCGTGGCGGTCGCCGCACTTGTCGCCTCCAGCTACATCGGCCCGGACCGAGCCGGGAGCTGGGCCATCTGGGCGGTGGTCTGTGCTTGCATCCTCGTGTTTGCCTGGGGATATCCCCGTCTGGTCGGGATGCCCGCCCCGCTGCCCGTGAGCACGGTGATCGCGCTCGCCGGCATCGGAGCGGCGACGGCGGCCACCGTGGCCCCGATGCCCTCTCCGCTGCAGTGGATGGGGGCCTTCGGCGCCGTCGGGGTGATCTTGGTCTTCGTGACCCAACTAGTGCGCGGGACGGGCCAGCGGCAACGCCTCGAATCGACCCTGGGCGGCTGCGCGGGCGTCCTCGTGGTGGTCTTCGGCAGCGGATGGGTCGCCGCCGATCGGCTGACCCCCAACGCCACCAACGGTTCCATGATGCTGCTCTCGGGACTGAGTATTGCCTCCGCCGTCCTGGTCAGCGCCATTCCGTGGCCCGAGCGACTCACGGCGCCGCTGGGCCTGCTGGCCGCCATCCTGGTCGGTGGGGTCGCCAGTGTTCTGGTCGCTGATGTTCCCGTGATCCCTGCCGTGGTGGTGGGGGCCGTGGTGGGTTCGGTCGTCGTCTGCTTCCACGTGCTCGTGGTTTCGGAGGCCCAGGTGCTGCGGGCAGGCTCCTTCTCAGCCGTGGCCCCGGGGGTGCCCGGTGCCCCTGCCGGGGCAGCCGACGAAGCCGCGGGCACTCCGGGTTCTTCGCCGGAGGGCGCGACGGTGGCCCCCTCCGGCGTCCTGGGTATCTGGGGGGCCATTGCCGTGGGCGTGGCCTCGGTCATCGCCTCGGGGGCGCTGGTCTACTACGTGGAACGCCTGCTCCTGCACTAAGTGGCGACCCCCGTGCCGGACACCGAATCCCTTTCGTGCCGACACGGCGTTAGGATGGTGGCATGGAATCGAATTACATGGCACTAGAGATCTTCTTCATCACCCTGCTGGTGGTTGCCGGGCTGGGGATGGCCGGCTTTGCCGGTCTGGTCGTCACGCGCCTGTTCAAGGGCCAGAGGTAGCAGGACCACGCTGCATGCCCATTGAGCTACCTACCGACCTGACCCCCGAGCTCGTCCCGCTCTCCTGGCTGATTGGCACCTGGGAAGGTGCCGGTCGACTGGGCGAAGGCGAGGGCGAGGACGCCCACTTTGTGCAGCGTGTCGAGTTCACCCACGACTCCACGCCCTATTTGTCCTACCGGGCCGAGAGCTGGCTGAGCGACGAAAAGGGCAATAAGCTGCGCCCGCTGGCCACCGAACAGGGCTATTGGGGGCTGGACCGCCCGCTGGAGGACTCCGACGGCGGTCCCGGCCTGATCCCCGGCGATATCGTTCCCACCCTGCGCACCGCCGACGACGTCGAGGCGCTCCGCGCGCCCGAGGGCGGGTTCAATATCGTGGTGAACATCGCCCACCCGCGTGGAGTGTGTGAGCTGTACTACGGCAGCATCAACGGGCCGCGCATCGAGTTGGCCACGGATATGGTGGTCCGCGGTTCGAACTCCAAGGAGTTTTCTGCGGCCACACGGATGTTCGGTTTGGTCAACGGACAGCTGTTCTGGCGTTGGGATGTCGCGGCCGGCGGTACTGCCTTGGCGGCGCATGCTTCTGCCGCCCTGACGAAAGAGGCATGACATGACGTGGAAATCGCCGTTGCTCGGACGTGACGGGGCCATCGAAGGCACGGGAATCGACGCAGGTGTCGCCGCCCATTATGGCGAACCGCTGCCCGAACAACGCCGACTCGACGAGGGCGACGCCGTCGTCGATCTGTCACATCACGGGGTCGTCACCGTCGCCGGTGTCGACAGGCTGTCGTGGCTGAACACCCTCTCGAGTCAGCTGCTGCTCGGCCTGGCTCCGGGAGAAGGCGCCGAAACACTCCTGCTCACCGTGCAGGGACGCATCGAATACGCCTGCCACGTCGTCGACGATGGCGAGACGGCCTGGCTCTTGGTGGAGGCTGCCGATGCCGCTCCACTGGCCGCATGGCTGGACTCCATGCGCTTCACCTTGCGCGTCGAAGTCCACGATGCCACGGCCGATTGGGCTGTTGTCGGCGCGGGTGCCCCCATCGAGTCGTTGGCCGGTTTCACCGCCTGGCATGACCCCTGGCCCGGTATCAGCGCCGGCGGCTACGCCTACTCGACCCCCGACCATCCGGCGGCCGGCCGGGTATGGATCGAATATCTGGTTCCGCGGGTCGAACTGGAAGTCGCCGTCGGTCAGCTCCGGCTGTCCGGGACGATGGCAGCCGAAGCGCTTCGCGTGGCGGCATGGCGCCCGCGGGTGGCCGTGGACGCCGACGAAAAGACGATTCCCCACGAACTGGATCTGCTGCGCACCGCGGTCCATATGGATAAGGGCTGCTATAAGGGCCAGGAGACGATCGCCCGGGTTCACAACCTCGGCCGTCCACCGCGGCGTGTGGTCTTCCTCCACCTGGACGGCAGCATGCACTCCCATCCTGCCGCCGGGAGCGAGGTGAAGCTGGGGGAGAAGACCGTCGGCAAGGTCACTTCCGTCGCCTGGCACTACGAAGCCGGGCCGGTCGCCCTGGCCGTCGTACGCCGCAATACCGACCCCGAAGCGGTCTTGACCGTGCTGGACGGTGAAGAGGAGTACCCGGTGAACCAGGAAACCATCGTGACTCCGGACGCCGGTCAAGTCGTGGGCCGGGCTACCGGTTTCCTTCGCCCGCGCCGCTAGGCCTTCCGCGGCGCTCCGTCGTCGTCCGTGTTATTCCCCGCCCAGGCTCGCCCGGGTGAGGGAACCGGAAAGCACGAGGCCCAACGCATCGGCCAGCCGCTGGGCACCCTTATGGTTCACATCGGCGGAGAACTGGGCGACGAACCCCTCACTGAGGGCATCGTCGGCGGCCACCGCTGCGATATAGGTCCCCAATCCGTGCCGGCGCAGGGAGGGCGCCGTGAGAACCGCCAGATCTGCAATGAGACCCTCCCACACCGAATACCCGGCGCCTGCTAGAGGGGCTTGGCCCTCTTCGGAGATGAGGGTGAAGGATTTGTCCTGGTGGGAAAGACGCACCCCGGCAAGATCGTCACGGGGGCACAACTCCTCGAGCTCGACGGCGGTGGATACCTCATCGGAGACTAGGGTCGTGGTCGATTCCACGATTTCCGGCGGCTGGTCGGCATGGTACAGCAGCGATTCGCCCAACCCCCTGGCCGACACATCGCCGTGGTCGCGCAGCAGGCCCAGCAGGACCGCTTCGGCCGCCAGCTCCTCATCCGAGGTCTCGGCGGCGGCCCGGAGCAGCCAGTCGGGACCGCAGAGCACCGACCCGGCGCCGAAGCGCAGGAACGTCACCGTTGAGGACTCTTCGTCGATGTGGTTGATGCGCAGCGGGGTGTCACCGCCCATCGCCACGGAGGCGAGGGCGGAGTCCTCCATGTGCAGTCGTCGGGCCCACGCCAACGCGATGATGGCCAGCGTTCCGGTCTCCAGTTCCATGATCACCACACTACTGATCGCCGGGCCTTCAGTCCCATTGGGCTAGCCGAAAAGCAGCGAGGCCTCGTCGTAGCGTTGTTGCGGAACCCGTTTGAGGTTGTTCAGGGCGGCCTGGAAGGGAACCCGGTGGATGTTGGTGCCGCGCAGGGCCACCATGTTCCCCCAAGCCTTCTCCTCCACGGCGTCCACCGAGGCCATGCCCAGCCGGGTGGCCAGAACCCTGTCGAAGGCGCTGGGAATGCCACCCCGTTGGATATGTCCGAGGACGGTAGCCCGGGTTTCGACGCCGGTGTCTGCTTCGATGCGGTAGGCCAACTGGTCGCCGATCCCGCCCAGCCGGGGGCGGCCGACGGAATCGTGGCCGCGATCCGAGTAGGCCTCTTCAGAGCCTTCGGGGACGAATCCCTCGGCGACGACGACCAGCGGAGCACGCCCGCGGTCCCGGGCCTCGAGGACCCAGGCGTTGATCTGCTCCATGGTGGTGTGCTGTTCGGGGATGAGGATCGCATGGGCACCAGCGGCCATGCCACAGTGCAGGGCGATCCAGCCCACATGCCGTCCCATGACCTCGGCCACCATGCAGCGGTGATGGGATTCTCCGGTGGTCCGAAGCCGGTCAATGGCCTCGGTGGCGATGGCGACGGCGGTGTCGAAGCCGAAGGTGTAGTCCGTGGCGTCGAGGTCGTTGTCGATGGTCTTGGGGACCCCTACGATGTTCAGCCCGGCATCGGTCAGTCGTTTGGCCCCGGCCAGTGTTCCTTCACCGCCGATGGCGATCACGGCGTCAATACCCAGCCGGTCCAGGGTCTGCTGGATCTTCTCGGGTCCACCATTTTCCCCATCGAAGGGGTTGGTGCGTGAGGTGCCCAGGATGGTGCCGCCCTGTTTGGAGATGCCACGGACGCGTTCGCGCGGCAAATCGACCACATCACCTTCGACGACTCCACGCCAGCCGTCGAGGAAACCGACGAATTCGTGGTGGTGGCTCTTGATGCCGTTCAGGACCGCCCCGCGGATGACGGCGTTCAGCCCCGGGCAGTCTCCGCCGCTGGTCAGGATTCCGATGCGCATGGTGATGTGTGTGCTTTCGTCGGGTTCTCGTCCCACTGTGGGACCTTCAGGGGAGCGCGACGTTGAGCTCAACACCTCGATGCTAGCAACTGGCCCATGAGACGGCCACCACAGCGATGTCGGAACGCGTCACACTGCCCTGCCCCGTTCAGCGGGGCAGGGCAGCCGGCGACGCTACGAGCGGGCCGTTTTGATGATGCGCTCCAGTGGGATGCTGTCGTCGTGGAAGGGCAGGATGAGCCACAGCACGAGATACAGCGGCACCCCGATGAACGGGAGCAGGAAACTGAGCAGGATGGCGATCCTGACGATCGTCACATCCCAGCCGGTGGCCTGGGCGATTCCGCCGGCGATGCCGCCGGCCATCCGCTTCGGCCCGCGGCGGAAGCGGATGGCCCGGAGGGACTGATAAACGGATTCCATGGGGATTCCTTTCAAGGTGTGCTGCTGGACTGTGACGGTATCAGGAGCGGGCGGGGTGTGTCCGGGAGGAACGGCGTGCGGCCACCAGGCCGCCGACGATCAACACCAGACCAGCACCGAGGAACAGGACGATGGCCACCGTACTTCCGCTCAGGGTGATGTTGTAGAAGACCGAAACCAGGATCAACAGTCCGATGGCCATGACCACGAGCCCGAAGACGAACGTCCCCAACGGCATGCCGTGGTTCTCTGGGGCCATCGGCGGTGCTTCTTCGGCAGGGACGCCCAGCGGCCCGGGTCGTGCCGTGAAGAAGTCGGCGTTCGTCGTCGGTTCCCCTGGCATCGGGCCGGGTTCCTTCGGAGACGGGGTCGGCCCGGTACTGCCGATCGGTGTCGTCGGATGTTCCGGGGGGCCGATGGGACGGGTCGGCTGCTCCGGCTGAGATTCTACCGGGCCCTGTTCGGGCTCATGTCCGGTACTGGGATCGCTCATGGTGTGACCTCCTTGGAGGTGATGTCGATGGAATTAAAGGCCCCGTCGATGTCGAGGTGCAGGATCGGGCCATCGGCTTCTGGGTTGATGTTGATGGTGTCTCCACTGGCGATCCCCGAGTATTTTCGGACCCCCTCGCCGTCAGGTACCTGCAGCGAGTAGAAGGCTGAGTCGGCGGTGATTTTCACCGGGAGGTTGTCCGGAACGATGACCTTCAGGCTGCTGAAGACGTTGTTCACCTTCAGCTTCGTGTCCTCCGTCATGTCCTGCCCGTACCGACTCAGGTCAAGGGTTCCGTTGTTGAAGACGTAGGTGTATTCGTTGCCAGAGCGCTGCACGACTGGTCCAGGCCAGCTGGTGCTCGGAGCGTACTGGGTGCCGATTCCGCCGACCAGGAGGGTGGGGACGAGCAGCGCGATCGTGAATCCGGTCAGGGCCCCTCCACGCAACGAGCGCAGGGCGGCGCCGACCAGGCCGGCGCCCAGTACCGTCAGTGCGGCAGCCAGAGCCACTGTGACCTCGCGGCCGCCGTAGTCCAAGATCGCCTCCATCGCGGTGAGCATGACGGCCCCGGCGACCAGAACGGCCACGCCCAGCAAGATCGCGACATGGTGACCCGGAATGGCTGGGCGGACCCGGGATGGCCGGGGCTGGCGGTTCTTGGCCGTGGGGGCCTTTCCTGGGTGGGTGATGCCCGTATTCATTTCGGAGTCCGCACCCGCGCCAGCCTGAGGAGTCGCAGCGGACCCGGAGGGGCCCTGGGTGGGGTCCGTACCGGGCGCAGGCTGGCCCGGGACGCCGTCGGCCGGGAGGCCCTGATGATCCAGACGCTTCTGTCGACGCGACGACCGTGTGGAGAAGAACCAGATGATGGCCCCCACCCAAACGGCGGTCCAGATGAGGCTGCTCCACCATGAATCGCTGGTGTCGAAGCGCCATCCGCCCAAGAAGGAGGGCCCGTTGACCAGTCCGATGACCACGAAGATCAGCGCACCGGTCATCCCGCTGCTCCACTGCCCGCGTCCTGCCTGCTGGAGATGGATACGTCCATCGGGGCCCGGCAGCAGGGCCCACGCCAAGCCATACAGCAGGAGCCCGACTCCGGAGAAGATGACGACGATCAGCAGCAGGCCGCGGGCCAGGGCTGTGTCGATGCCGAAGCGCCGCGCCAAGCCCGAGGAGACACCACCAATCCAGTGGTGTTCACCGCGCTCGACGCCCAGCCCCCGGAGCCAACGGAAGAAGGAATTTTCTACAGGTGCGTGATTCATGTTTTCATCCTTGCCTGTTAGGGCTCCTGCCACCATCGGGGTCTGCCCTGAACGGCCCCTGATCCTTCCCCCGATTCCCCTGAGTGGGACCAGCGAACGGTCCGGGGCATGTTTGTATGGGGTCATGACCGAAACGCGCAGCCGCCCGCCCCTGTTGCGTGCTGAACCTCGCGTGCTGGGCGGAGTCTGCGCCGGATTGGCGGTCCACCTGGAGTACCCGGTGCGCAATATCCGGTTCGGGATGGCTCTGCTGACCCTCTTCGCCGGTGCCGGGATTGTCCTGTATGGCTGGCTGTGGGTCATGGTCCCCTCACGGGAGGACGCCCTCGAGGATGCCGAACGCTCCCGTGCCGGGGCACCGATCTCGTTGGCCACCGACACCGGGGGCTTCCTCGGGACCGGGGCAGGAGGGGAACAGCAGGCTACCGGTGATCCTGCCGCCCCGCAGGGGACCGGTGCCTGGCTGCACTGGCGTCTAGGCGGCCTGGCAGGCCGTCAGGTCCTGGCCGGGGCCGGGCTGCTGTTGCTGAGCCTGTTGCTCTTCGCCCAGATGCAGGGCCTGCCGGTGGCGTGGGGGCTCATCTGGCCTGCCGTGCTGATTATCGCCGGTGCCGTTCTGGCCTGGCTGCAACTCGACGGAGTCCGCCGGCAAGGTTTACGCAAGGCCGCTGGGGCCGAGCGGGCAGCAGGAGTGGTGCGCTTGGTGGGCGGTGTTGCCCTCGTCGTGCTGGGACTGATCTTCCTGGTCTCCGGCGCCGTCAGCCTGGACGCGTTGTGGAACGGGGTCTTCGTCGCGGTCATCGTCCTGGCTGGGGTGTTGCTGGTCCTCGCCCCGTGGGGCCTGAGGTTCTGGAGGGACTATGAATCCGAACGGGCGAGTCGGGTCCGAATCGGGGAACGAGCAGAAATTGCCGCACATCTCCACGATTCGGTCCTGCAAACCCTGGCCCTGATCCAGATGCGCGCCGGAGACGAGGCCCAAGTACTCCGGCTAGCCAGGGCCCAGGAACGGGAGTTGCGTCAATGGCTCTACCGGGACACTCCGCGGGCGGAGGGCGGTATCTGTGAGGACATCCGCGTCGAAGCTGCCCGGCTTGAGGAGTCCCATGACGCGGTGATCGACGTCGTCGCCGTGGGGGACCTCGAAGGTCTCGAAGGGCACGATGCCGTGGTGCAGGCGGCCCGCGAGGCCATGCTGAATGCTGCCAAACATGCCGGGGGGACGGTTGCCGTCTATGTGGAGGCCTCGCCGAGAAGGGTCGATGTCTTCATCCGTGACCGCGGAACCGGCTTCGATCCAGAGGATCTGGAACAGGACCGGCTGGGGGTGCGGGAATCAATTATCGGCCGAATGCAACGCAACGGAGGTACCGCCACGATTTCCAGCACGACCGGGGGCACCGAAGTGCACCTGGCCATAAAGCACGAACCGATGGAGGAGCAGAACCGGTGAATACCCTCGAACCGACAGCGGCAGCTCGGCAGATCAGTGTCGTGGTGGTCGATGACCACGCGATCTTCCGTTCCGGGTTGAAATCCGATCTGGACGATCGGCTGCGGGTGGTCGGCGAGGCCGCCACCGTGGAAGAGGCCATCCGGACCGTCAGCGAGCGACGTCCAGACGTCGTCCTCCTCGATGTGCACCTGCCCGGCGGCCGTGGGGGCGGAGGTGCGGAAGTCTTGGCGGGATGCTCAGAACTACTCGGCGACGTGCGTTTCCTGGCCCTCAGCGTCTCCGATGCGGCCGAAGACGTCGTGACCGTCATCCGGGCAGGGGCCCGCGGCTACGTGACCAAATCGATTTCCGGTGCCGAGATCTCCGACGCCGTGATCCGGGTTTCGGCAGGAGACGCGGTGTTCTCCCCGCGACTGGCTGGCTTCGTCCTGGACGCCTTCGGCACCCAGGCCGGCGTCAGCGCCGAGGACGAACTGGACCTGCTGTCCGACCGGGAGCTGGAGGTGATGCGACTCATCGCCCGGGGATACACCTATAAGGAAGTGGCCAAGGAACTATTCATCTCCGTGAAGACCGTGGAAACCCACGTCTCCAAGGTCCTGCGGAAGCTGCAGTTGTCCAACCGTCACGAACTCACCCGATGGGCCGTGGACCGCCGGATTCTCTGATCCTGGGCTCCACGGCCCGACCGGGGACCGGTGCACCTAGGCGGCGCGGCCCAGGAGGGTGGCGATCCGACCGATGCCTTCGGCCAGATCGTCATCACCGAGCGCGTAGGACAAGCGTAGGAAACCCGAGGGACCAAAGGCCTCGCCGGGGACCACGGCCACCTCGGCCTTTTCCAGGATCAAGGCGGCCAACTCGGCAGATGTCTGCGGGCGGACGCCGTCAATCTCCCGGCCCAAAAGACCGCGGACATCGGCGTAGACGTAGAAGGCGCCCTTCGGGGTGGGGCATTCCACCCCGTCGATGGCATTCAGCCCAGCAACGATGGCCTTGCGCCGACGGTCGAAGGCAGTCCGCATCTCATCCACGGCATCCAACGGGCCAGCGACGGCAGCCAAAGCTGCCATCTGGGGGACGTTGGCGACGTTCGACGTCGCATGGGACTGCAGGTTGGTGGCCGCCTTGATGACATCCGAGGGGCCGATCATCCAACCCACCCGCCAACCGGTCATCGCATAGGTCTTGGCCACGCCGTTGAGGATGACGACCCGGTCACCTAATTCCGGGGCTGCGGTGGCGATCGAGGTGAACTTCGCGTCGTCGTAGGTCAGATGTTCGTAGATCTCGTCGGTGACGACCCATAGGCCCTTCGCCGCGGCCCACCGGCCGATTTCGGCGACCATCTCCGGAGGGTAGACGGCGCCGGTCGGGTTGGAGGGGGAAACGAAGACCAGGATCTTGGTGCGCTCGGTCAGCGCTGCCTCGAGCTGCTCGGTTGTCACCAAGTACCCCTGCTCGGGACCTGCGAAGACCTCCACCGGCACGCCGCCCGCCAAGCGGATCGCTTCGGGGTAGGTCGTCCAATAGGGGGTGGGGACGATGACTTCGTCGCCAGGATCCAACAGGGTCGCAAACGTGTTGTACACCGCCTGCTTGCCACCATTGGTGACCAAGACCTGGGAGTCCTCCACGGCATAGCCCGAATCCCGCAGGGTTTTGGCTGCTATGGCTGCCTTCAATTCCGGCAGGCCCGAGGCGGGGGAGTAGCGGTGGAATCGTGGGTTGCGGGCCGCTTCGATCGCGGCCTCCACAACATAGTCGGGCGTCGGGAAATCGGGTTCGCCGGCACCGAACCCGATGACGGGACGCCCGGCGGCCTTAAGCGCCTTGGCCTTGGCGTCCACGGCGAGCGTGGCTGATTCGGCGATCGATCCGATGCGTCGGGAAATGCGTGACATGGGTTCGCTTCCTGGGGTCGAGGGCGTGGGGCCTAGCTGATTCCAGCTTAGCCGCGCTCCGCCGGGCGGCACAGAATGCGTCACCAGGCCCATGGAAGTCAGGCCAAGACAGTCGGTCCGCGAGGTCGATCCGGTTCGACTTGTGGGTGGTCAATGCGTAGACTGTTCCCTCGGTGTTGGATTACGCCTCGACGCGGTGTGCTTGAAGGGCCACCACGGCGGGACGGACGACCAATCCGAAGGGTAGTGGCGCAATTGGTAGCGCAGCGGTCTCCAAAACCGCAGGTTGCAGGTTCGAGTCCTGTCTGCCCTGCGCAGTGGCAACCCACATCTTGGATGTGGGGGCTCGGCGAAATCCACGTCACGGTGTGTTGCGGCCGACAGGCCGCGGTACACCGTGATTGTTTCAAGATGCGAAGAACTCGAATCGAGGCACAGTGACCGAAGCAACAACGGGACGCTCCACGGGCTCCCCCCGAGGCGGCAAGCCCGCCAAGGGCGGTTTCTTTGCGCGTATCGCCTTGTTCTTCCGCCAGGTCATTTCCGAGCTGAAGAAGGTCGTCACCCCGACCCGTAGCGAGTTGGTGAACTACACGCTGACCGTTCTGGGTTTCGTGATCCTGGTGATGCTGATCGTTAGCGGGCTGGACCTGTTGTTCGGAAACGGCGCGATCCTGGTCTTCACCAACCCACCGGAGCAGTAGCGGCTGCCGACGCCCCCGAAGAGGGCGATGTCGGTATCCCTCGGCCCAGCCACGATGAAATGTTCTGGTTTACCAGTCAAAGAAAGCAGGAACCGCAGTGTCCGAGCAGGAACTCGAACCGCAGGCCAACGACGACGCCGTTGAGCAGGCAACCGAGGCCGACGCCGTAGAGGCGCCGGTCGATTCCGTCGTTTCGGAACAGACCCCGGCCGCCGAGGCGTCCGAGGAAACCGCGGACGACGCCTCCAACGCCGATGAATCCACCGCCACGGGCGAGGACGAAGCAGCAGGGGCTCCCGAACTGTCCCCCGAGGAGGCCGTTGCGGCCGCCAAGGAGGAATACCGGACCAAGCTGCGCCGCCAGCCCGGTGACTGGTACGTCATCCACTCCTACGCCGGTTATGAGAACCGTGTGAAGGTGAACCTGGAGACCCGCGCCCAGACCCTGGGCATGGAGGATTTCATCTATGAAATCCAGGTCCCCATGGAAGAGGTCGTGGAAATCAAGAACACGACCCGGAAGATCGTTCGCCGCGTGCGCATCCCCGGCTATGTCCTGGTGCGCATGGAGCTGACCGACGAATCGTGGGGCACCGTACGTCACACCCCCGGTGTCACAGGTTTCGTGGGCAACGCCCATGACCCGACACCGCTGAGCCTCGACGAGGTGTTCTCCATGCTCGAGCACACCATCGTGACCGAGGAACCCGCGCAGGAAGGCGGCTCCTCGAAGCCGGGGCGCGCCCCGATCACCGAGGTCAACGTCGACTTCACCGTGGGGGAGTCCGTGACCGTCAACGATGGTCCGTTCGAAACCCTCCCGGCAACGATCAGCGAGATCAAGCTCGAGTCCCAGCAACTCGTGGTCCTCGTGTCGATCTTCGAACGCGAGACCCCGGTGACGCTGTCGTTCAGCCAGGTCACGAAGATCCAGTAGGGATCACCGAAGACTTCGTTCCCAGCGCGGCCGCTTTCCGCAGCTGGAAACGACCAAGGCCGTCGCGCCACGGCGGCCACCACCCCGGAACACGCTCCTGTGTTCCGCGGGAAACGCAATGAGAAGAAGGTCCCGATATGGCCCCGAAGAAGAAAAAGGTTTCCGGCCTCATCAAGCTGCAGATCCAGGCAGGTGCCGCCAACCCGGCCCCGCCGATCGGTCCGGCACTTGGTCAGCACGGCGTGAACATCATGGAGTTCTGCAAGGCGTACAACGCCGCCACGGAATCCCAGCGCGGCAACGTCATCCCGGTGGAGATCACGGTCTACGAAGACCGTTCCTTCACCTTCATCACCAAGACGCCGCCGGCTGCTGAGCTCATCAAGAAGGCTGCGGGCGTTGCCAAGGGCTCCTCCACGCCGCATACCGATAAGGTCGGCAAGCTCTCCGCCGCACAGGTCGAGGAGATCGCCAACACCAAGATGGAGGACCTGAACGCCAACGACGTCCAGGCCGCCGCAAAGATCGTCGCCGGCACTGCCCGCTCCATGGGCATCACCGTCGAAGGCTAAGACCGCCTCACCGTTTCCGTCCCGGCGGAAACACCCACCAAACATCAAAGAACGACGTCGGAAGCCTCCAACCGGTGGCAGCCACCGACGTCCTAGTGGCAGGGTCCAGCGCGATCCACGAATGACCACGACTGCATAAGGAGAACAAGCAGATGGCAAAGCGCAGCAAAGCATTCCAGGCAGCTGTCGCCAAGATTGATGGCGACAACCTGTACTCCCCGACCGAGGCCATTGCCTTGGCCAAGGAAACCGGCTCCGCGAAGACGGATTCGACCGTAGAGGTCGCCTTCCGCCTGGGCGTCGATCCCCGTAAGGCCGATCAGATGGTCCGCGGTACGGTCAACCTGCCCCACGGCACCGGCAAGACCGCCCGCGTGCTGGTCTTCGCCAACGGCGATAAGGCCGAAGCGGCCATCGCCGCCGGCGCCGACTTCGTTGGCTCCGACGACCTGATTGAAAAGATCCAGGGCGGCTGGACCGACTTCGACGCCGCCGTGGCCACCCCTGACCTCATGGGCAAGGTTGGACGTCTGGGCAAGGTCCTGGGCCCGCGTAACCTGATGCCGAACCCGAAGACCGGCACGGTGACCATGGACGTCGCCAAGGCCGTCAACGACATCAAGGGTGGCAAGATCGACTTCCGCGTCGACAAGCACTCCAACCTGCACTTCATCATCGGCAAGGTGTCCTTCGACGCCGACAAGCTGGCGGAGAACTACGCAGCAGCGCTCGAAGAGGTTCTGCGCCTGAAGCCTTCGGCTTCCAAGGGCCGCTACATCTCGAAGGCGACCGTGGCCACCACCTTCGGCCCCGGCATCCCGGTGGACCCGAACGTGACCAAGGTCATCGCCGACGCCTAATTGGCAGAGGCTCCCCGATCAGGTGGAACCGCAGGAACCCCCGCACCTCACGGTGCGGGGGTTTTTGGGTTAACCCGTGCGAGCGGAAAGTGGATCGGCCGGCCCCTTTACCCGGGAGGACCGGACTCGCTAGAATATTGATTGAGAAGTGCCAATCAGTGGTTTGATGTAGCTGTCTGCCGCTCTGACCACCAGCGGAAGGCCGCCATGCCAGAACAACTCACGCTTCGAGAGCTGCCCATTCCGGCCACCCTGCAAGGGCCC
Organism: Arthrobacter sp. AOP36-F1-5; assembly: GCF_058137995.1. Classification (NCBI taxonomy): domain Bacteria; kingdom Bacillati; phylum Actinomycetota; class Actinomycetes; order Micrococcales; family Micrococcaceae; genus Arthrobacter; species Arthrobacter sp. AOP36-F1-5. The sequence goes on along the minus strand of NZ_CM176892.1, from coordinate 2,773,892 downwards.
GGCGGCGCCGAGTTCTCGGCCATCCGCAGCCTCTTCCGACAGTCGGGGATTGAAGAGCTCGGACACGATGACCTGGTCACCGGGGACGCCGTCGAAATCGCCCGTGTCCAACCCAGCGCCTACGGCAGGCATATGATCCACATGATTGGTGACGGAGAGGAGCCGGGAGCGGACATTATTGCTGCGGCCATCGTTTTCCTGCCGCTGGCCGAAAACCGCCAGTCGGCCGACATCGATCTCGTCGTGGCTGGGCCGAGGCGGTCCCACGGGCTGGGCAGCCGGCTCCTTCGGCGGGTTGCCGACCTCTGCCTGGAAGACAACCGCACCGTACTGAACCTCTATACCGGAGTCTCGCTGGAAAACGGCGGCGAGGGGGTGGCCGCGGACCCTGCGGAGGGAATCCTGAGGCCGGATTCGGGGGCCGGATGGATCAGCACCGCGGCGCCGGGGCCCGCCTTTGCCCACCGGCACGGCTTCACGCTGGGCCTGGTGGACCGTGGCAGCCGAGTGGGGATCAGCGCAGCAGACGGTGCTTCGTTGGTGCGCCTGGAAAAGCAAGCTGCCGTGGCCGGGCCCGGGTACGTTCTCGAATCCTGGACGGGGCCGGTTCCCGAGGCCCACGTGGCAGATTACTGCAGGATTATTGAGCGAATGGACATCGACCCTCCAGCAGGTGGACTGAGCTTCGAACCCTCGCGCTGGGACGGCGATCGGCTGCGCACGATGGAGGCGCGGCGACGGAAGCAGGGAACCACCTCCGTGGTCACGGTCGCCCGGGACCTCGGCAGTGGCCAACTCGTGGCCTATACGGAGCTGGTGGTCTTCGACGGGCAGGAACGGATCGCCTTCCAAGAGGGGACACTCGTTCTTCCGGAACATCGGGGCCACCGCCTCGGTTTACGGGTCAAGGCGGCCAACCATCGGCGGATCCTGGACGCCTTGCCCCGGGTCGAGCGCATCTATACCTGGAATGCTGCGGAGAATTCCTACATGCTCCACGTCAATGAGGCCCTCGGGTTCGCCGCCTGCATGGTCGAAGGCGAATGGACCCGGACCTCGGGGGTGCCCCTGCCCCCCAACGGCTAAATGGCGTTCAAGGTCCGTTCTGGGGGAAGATGGCAGCGGAGCCTTCTGCGACCCAATGCTGCGGCATCGGTCAGATCCCGAGGTCCCACACCACCGGCAGATGAAAGTCCCCTTGCTGCCCAGGCCCAACACTCTGTTGGTCTTCGGGGCTCCATGCCAAATGTTGAAGAACCGCCAACGGAGGAGTTCTCCCATGTCAACGAGCCAACCACCCGTCCCTCCCGAGAAGACGGTTTCCACCAGGCGGGCCGTCGTTCCGGCCTGGAACCGGTTCGACACCAGCTGGACTCTGGGCCTGTTCGGTACCGCGGTCGGCGCAGGCATTCTCTTCCTGCCCATGAACGCCGGGCTGGGAGGGTTATGGCCGCTACTCATCGCTACGGTGTTGATCTGGCCGATGACGTACTATTCCCACCGGGCGCTATCCCGTATCGTTTGCGCCTCGCCGAACCCGGACCAGGACATCACCGGGGTAGTGCGGAACTACTTCGGGGAGAACGCCGGCCGCGTGGTCACGTTCTTGTACTTCCTGGCGATCTACCCCATTGTGCTGATCTACGGGGTGGGCATCACCAATACCGTCGAAAGCCTGATGGTCAATCAGCTCGGGATGGACCCGTGGCCTCGCTGGCTCTTGGCCGGGCTGCTCATCCTCCTGCTGTCCTCGGTGATGGTCGCCGGTCAGAAAGTCATGCTGGTCGTCACCCAATGGCTGGTCTACCCGCTCATCGCCGTGCTCTTGGCGGTCACGCTCCTGCTCATCCCGTCCTGGTCCTTCGAAGGGTTCGGTGCGTTTCCCGCAGTTGGCGACTTCGCGATGTCGCTGTGGCTGATGATTCCTGTCCTGGTCTTCTCCTTCAACCATTCCCCGGCCATCTCCCAGTTTTCCGTGTCTTTACGCGAACGCTATGGCGTCGGGTCGGTGGATAAGGCCTCATCGATCCTGCGCGGGGTCGCAACCCTGCTGGTCGTCTTCACGATGGGCTTCGTATGGTCATGCGTCCTGGCCCTAGGCCCGGCGGGGCTACAGGATGCCAAGGATGCGAATCTGCCGGTCCTTTCCCACTTGGCCAATGTCATGGACATGCCGATCATTGCCTGGCTGGGCCCAGCGGTGGCCATTGCCGCCATCGCCTCCTCCTTCTTCGGCCATTGGCTAGGTGCCGCCGAAGGAGCCACGGCGATCGTCCGGACCATGGTGGATCCGCAACAGAAGCGCATCAGCGACCGTGCCCTGAAAATCGGGGTGAGCACCTTCCTTATCGTCACGACCTGGGTAGCGGGCATCCTCAATCCAAGCATCCTGTCGCTGATCGAATCGTTGGCTGGCCCCGTGATCGCCGCCGTGCTCTACCTGATGCCCATGTACGCCATCCACAAGGTTCCCGCCCTGGCCCGGTTCCGGGGGAGGGCCTCCAACGTCTTCGTGGTCATTGCAGGCATCGTCGCCGTCGGCGGCATCCTCATTAGCCTGCTGCGCTGATGGATGGGGTGGCGCCCGCGGAACCTCGACGGCGCCACCCAGACCCGATTTGGTACTCGGGTAGGTCTACAGATAAACTAGACGAACCAAAGACCGTCGGTCGGTGGTAGCCCGTGCCAGCATGGGAAACCATCCGAAAGTCCCAGCTTCTGGGCGGCCTACGCAGGTGAACGAAGCCTTTCTTTTTCTGGCGATTACCCGTTGGAAAAAGCCAAGCCCCGTGCATCTGCGCGGGGCGTTTTTTATGCCAGCCCTTCCGGGCTCGTGGACCGGTCAGACCGACTCATAAACAATCCCCGGAAGGAGGGTTATGGCAACGCAAATCAAGATTTCAGCAGTTCAGGAAATCATCAACGACTTCAAGGAGTCGAGCGCCGCTGTCCTGACCGAATACCGTGGGCTCAGCGTTGCACAGCTCCAGGAGTTGCGCCGTGCGCTTGGTGCAGACACCAAGTTCTCGGTTGTGAAGAACACCCTGACGGGCATCGCAGCCAAGGAAGCCGGCATCGATTCGTTCGATGGCCAGCTGGCCGGCCCGACCGCCATCGCCTTCATCAAGGGCGATGCAGTGGCCGCGACCAAGAGCCTGACGGATTTCGCGAAGTCCAACGAAAAGCTGATCGTCAAGTCCGGCTACTTCGAGGGTGCGTCCATGGACGCCGCTCAGGTGGTCGCCTTCGGTGCGCTTGAGTCCCGCGAACACCAGTTGGCCCGCATCGCCGGTGTCCTGCAGGCTCCGGCTTCCGCCGCAGTCCGCACCATCGATGCACTGCGCGCCAAGCGTGAAGAAGGTGGTGCAGCGTCGGCTCCGGCCGAAGCTTCTGCCGCCGAGGCCGAGGAAGCACCTGCTGCCGACGCTGCCACCGAAGAAGCCTAAAGGCTCTTCAAACCACCAAAAATCTCGTGGCACCATAGCGTGCCGCCCCACTGAAAGGACGCCACATCATGGCGAAGCTCAGCACAGAAGAGCTCCTTGAGGCCTTCAAGGAAATGACCATCGTCGAGCTCTCCGAGTTCGTTAAGACCTTCGAAGAGACCTTCGACGTCACCGCTGCAGCCGTTGCTGTTGCCGGCCCGGCCGGCGGTGCCGCTGAGGCAGCCGAGGAGCAGAGCGAATTCGACGTCATCCTCGAAGGCCCCGGCGACAAGAAGATCGCAGTCATCAAGGAGGTCCGCGCACTGACCTCACTGGGTCTGAAGGAAGCCAAGGACCTCGTTGACGGCGCCCCGAAGGCCGTCCTGGAAGGCGCATCCAAGGATGCTGCCGACAAGGCCAAGGAGGCCCTCGAGGCCGCCGGCGCTAGCGTTACTCTCAAGTAACCAGCAAGCAACATGAGCGTTGCCCCGTCCACCGACCAGGTGGGCGGGGCAACGCTGTTTAACCGGTGGCCAGAAGGAGCCAGCCCTCGTGACGCCCGTCATATTGTTGAAGAAGTTCCACTCCGCTTTGCTAGCGTGACATGTAACGACTTGATAACGTAGACGGAGAGCGACAGGAGTGGGCGGCATGGACTACGGCACGGCAACACTCCAAAAGCAGGCCCCCACCGGGGTTGTCACCACGGCAGCCGAGGCTGGCAGTACTCCGCCGGATGCGGGACAAGCTCCCCGCGGCAAACCTCGTATGGCTTTGCTTGACGGGCTACGTCTCGTAGCCGCCGTGGGAGTGATCCTCTACCACTACACGGCATGGCACCACGGCTACTGGGGCGTCGAGCCGGCCAAGGCCGCCTGGCCAAATCTCTCCCGTCTGTCAGTATTCGGGAACATGGGAGTCCAGCTGTTCTTCGTCATCAGCGGCTTCGTCATCCTGCTCTCGGCCTATGGGAAGCGGCCGGCACAATTTATCGGTTCACGTGTCGGCCGGCTCTTTCCCGCCTACTGGGTGGCGGTGCTCGCCACCGGGGTGCTCATCTTCTTCATCTGGCCAGTGATGGGCAAGCGGCTTTCCTTCTCCGACTGGGCCGTGAACCTGACGATGATGCAGCGCGGCTTCAACGTCCCGTATGTCGACGGCGTCTACTGGACCCTTTGGGCCGAAATGCGCTTCTACGGGCTGGTCCTGTTGTTGATGATGTTGGGCTGGGTGACGTGTCGTCGGATACTGGCGTTTGCCGTGATCTGGCCGCTGGTCGGCCTCCTAGCTCCACTGATTCCCAGTAACTTTGTTCGGCAGGCACTGATCCCCGAACATGCTGCCCTTTTTGCTGGCGGCATTTGCCTCTTCCTCATCTACCGGTTCGGCCACACGCCGATGCGATGGGCTGCCTTGGGGTTGAACGTGGTCCAAGCTGCGGTGCTGACCGGTCAGAAGGGGGCGGAGGAAGCCGCCAGCCTTGTCGGATACCAGATCCCGGAACAGGCCTACTGGGCTATCGTCGTCGGAATCTTCGCCCTGATCGCCCTGCTGACGTTGACGCCCTTGAGTCGGGTCAATCTTCCTGGACTCGCGTTGGCGGGGGCGCTGACGTATCCCATCTATTTGCTGCACGAGATCTGGGGTTGGTGGATCATCGACCAGCTCAGCGGATACCTCCCGCGGCCGGTGGTCCTGATGATCGCCATGGGGGCCGCGGCGGTGGCCGCCTATCTGGTGTATCGGTTCGTCGAGCAGACACTGGGCCGGCGCCTGGGCAAAGCCGTCACCGCGCGGGTCGATGACCTGACAGTCTTGCTGGACAGGGGGAGGGGACTCGCCGAACGGGTCAATCGAGCCGACGCCCGGCGCCAGTCGGCCGCCCGCGTGGTTCCCCATACCCAAGGAGGAATCACTCGGGGCCTTTAGCCGGAGGGGGTGATGCGGAAACGGGCAACGGCGCAAGGCGTTCACCCCGGCAGCGTTCCGCCACCGCATCGTGCCGGACCAGCCGAGGCCGGACTGGAAGGTTGGCGGTCCCGGGGTGCCGTGGCCATGCACCGGCCGGGGAGGCCAGGAACTGAAAAGAAACTGAAAGCGGTCCGCGACAACCAGCCGCGGACCGCTCCCTGACGCCCGAAGGCGGAATGCTCCTACCTATCAGGCATCACGGAAGAGCAGCAATGCCTCGCCCTGGCCTCCGCCGCCGCAGAGGCTGACAGCTGCCTTGCCCGCACCTCGGCGTTGCAGCTCGAGTGCTGCATGCAAGGCCAGCCGGGCACCCGAGGCGCCGATCGGGTGGCCCAAGGCGATGGCGCCACCGTGGAGGTTGGTCTTCTCCAGTGGGTAGTCCAGATCCTTGAGCGACTGGCAGGCGACCGAACCGAAGGCCTCGTTGATTTCAATGAAGTCCAGGTCCGATACCGTCCAGCCGGCCTTGCCCAGGGCCGCGGTGATGGCATTGGAAGGTTGTGAGTGCAAGGACGTATCCGGGCCGGCAACCTGCCCCGGAGCGCCGATGACCGCCAAGATCTCCAGGCCATGTTTTTCCGCGTATTCGCGCGATGCCACCACCACTGCCGCGGCACCATCGGAGAGTGGGGAGGAATTTCCGGCAGTAATGGTGCCTTCCTTGGCGAAAGCCGAGCGCAGGCCACCGAGCTTCTCGGCCGTGGTGTCCGGCCGGATACCCTCGTCGGAGTCGACGGTGAGCGGATCGCCCTTGCGTTGCGGAACGGAGAGCGACAGGATCTCTTCGTCGAAGATCCCGGCTTCACGGGCAGCTGCTGCCCGGGTGTGGGACGCGGCGGCGACTTCGTCCTGTGAGGCCCGATCGATGCCGAGTTCGCCGTTCCGGGTCTCGGTGCTGACGCCCATGGACTGGCCGTCGAAGGCGTCGGTGAGCCCATCGTGATCGACGGAGTCAATGGCCGTGAAACTTCCGTAGTTCCACCCCTTGCGGCTGCCGGGCAGAATATGCGGGGCGTTGGTCATGGATTCCTGACCGCCGGCCACAACGACGTCTGCTTCACCCAGGCGGACCATGCGGGCGGCGTCGGTGATTGCGGCCAGGCCCGAAAGGCAGACCTTGTTGATGGTCACGGTGGGCACGTCCCATCCAATGCCTGCCTTGATGGCCGACTGCCGGGCAGGGTTTTGTCCGCAGCCGGCCTGGACGACGTGGCCCATGATGACCGACTGCACATCGGCGGCCGGAACGCCGGCCTTCTCCAGGGCGCCGGTGATGGCGGCAGCGCCGAGCTCTACGGCGCTAAAGCCCGCAAGCTGGCCCTTGAGGCGGGTAAAGGGGGTCCGGGCTCCTGAAACGAGGACTGCCTCACGTGGATCGGACATGGTGGTGCTCGCTTTCGCTGGGGGAACTACTTCATGTTCAATTATCGTGACGTGGAGCATAAAGACCAAAGCGGGCTGCTTCGCTCGGAGATGGCGCAGACTGAAGGCGGGGTCGGAAATTATTTTTCCGGCCTACGGGCATTTCTTGCGAGCATCTAGTATGGTAGACAGATTCTCTACGGACGTGTACTGTGGATCTTTGCGTCTTCCCTCTTTCCAATCGGCCTTCATATAGCGGTGGGCCCGATGTTCGGTGGTGTTCCGGGTTCCTCATCCCGGGCGGGGGTTGGCGCCGGAAACCTGACGGTCTGTGGAAGGATCCCTCTTGGTCGCCTCGAGCACCTCAAATCATCAAACCGCTAGTTCGGCTCGTACCGCTGAAGCGGCTGGCCGAATTTCATTCGCAAAGATCCACGAACCTCTGGATGTGCCGAACCTGCTGGCATTGCAGGTCGAGAGCTTCGATTGGCTCGTCGGCAACGATAACTGGAAGGCCCGTCTGGAGACGGCGCGTGCCGAGGGCATCACCAGTGTCGCCGACACGTCCGGTCTGGCAGAGATCTTCGAAGAGATCTCCCCGATCGAGGACTTCCAGGGCACCATGTCCCTGAGCTTCTCGGAACCGGAGTTCGCGGACCCGAAGTACACCGAAGCCGAGTGCAAGGACCGCGACGCCACGTTCGCCGCGCCGTTGTACGTCAAGGCCGAGTTCATGAACAACAACACGGGCGAAATCAAGCAGCAGACCGTGTTCATGGGTGACTTCCCGTTGATGACCGGCAAGGGCACCTTCATCATCAACGGCACCGAGCGTGTCGTGGTCTCCCAACTGGTGCGTTCCCCGGGCGCCTACTTCGAGCGCACCCCGGACAAGACCAGTGACAAGGACATCTTCACGGCGAAGATCATCCCGTCCCGTGGTGCTTGGTTCGAACTCGAAATCGACAAGCGCGATCAGGTCGGCGTGCGTCTGGACCGCAAGCGCAAGCAGTCAGTAACCGTACTGCTGAAGGCCCTCGGGTGGACCGAAGGCCGCATCCTCGAGGAGTTCGGCCAGTACGACTCCATCCGCGCGACCCTGGAAAAGGACGCGACGGAGACCAAGGAGGAGGCGCTGCTGGACATCTACCGCAAGCTGCGTCCGGGTGAGCCGCCGACGGTCGATGCCGCTGAAGCGCTGCTTGACAACCTCTACTTCAACTCCAAGCGTTACGACCTGGCCAAGGTTGGTCGCTATAAGATCAACCACAAGCTCGGCGTGGAGACCCCGCTGGACGCTGCTGACGCATCGGTGCTGAACATCGACGACATCGTCGCGATGATCAAGTTCCTCGTTGCTCTGCACGCCGGTGAACCCACCGTTCCTGGCGTCCGCAAGGGCGTAAAGGCGGATATCCGGGTCGAGGTCGATGACATCGACCACTTCGGCAACCGTCGCATCCGCGCCGTCGGCGAACTCATCGAGAACCAGGTCCGGACCGGCCTGTCCCGCATGGAGCGCGTCGTCCGTGAACGGATGACCACCCAGGACGTCGAGGCCATCACGCCGCAGACGCTGATCAACATCCGACCCGTGGTCGCTGCGATCAAGGAGTTCTTCGGAACCTCACAGCTTTCGCAGTTCATGGACCAGAACAACCCGCTCGCCGGACTGACGCATAAGCGTCGACTGTCCGCGCTGGGCCCGGGTGGTCTGTCCCGTGACCGAGCCGGCATGGAAGTCCGTGACGTGCACCCCTCGCACTACGGCCGTATGTGCCCCATCGAAACCCCCGAAGGCCCGAACATCGGCCTGATCGGTTCGCTGGCTACCTACGCCCGCATCAACAACTTCGGCTTCATCGAGTCCCCGTACCGCAAGGTCGTCAACGGCCAGGTCACCGACCAGGTCGACTACCTGACCGCCGACGAGGAACTCGAAAGCATTATCGCCCAGGCGAATGCACCGATGACCGATGACCTGCGCTTCGCCGAGGACCTGGTCCTCTGCCGTGAGCGTGGCGGCGGCGGCGAGCCCGTGCTCGTCGAACCGGCCGAAATCGACTACATGGACGTCTCCCCGCGCCAGATGGTCTCCGCGGCCACCGCGCTGATCCCGTTCCTGGAGCACGACGACGCCAACCGCGCCCTCATGGGTGCGAACATGCAGCGCCAGGCCGTGCCGCTGTTGGCTTCGGAAGCCCCGCTGGTGGGTACCGGCATGGAGAAGTACGTGGCGGTCGACGCCGGCGACTCCATCACCGCTGCCAAGCCGGGCGTGGTCACCGAGGTGTCCGCCGATCTGGTCACCGTCATGAACGACGACGGAACCGACTCCGCCTACCCGATCATGAAGTTCGCCCGTTCAAACCACGGCAACGCCTACAACCAGCGGGTGCGGGTCTCCGAAGGCGAACGTCTGGAATACCAGTCGATCATCGCCGACGGCCCGTCCACCGACAATGGTGAGCTGGCGTTGGGTAAGAACCTGCTGGTGGCCTTCATGTCCTGGGAAGGACATAACTTCGAGGACGCCATCATCCTGTCCCAGCGGATGGTTTCCGACGACGTGATGACGTCCATCCACATCGAAGAGCACGAGGTCGATGCCCGCGACACCAAGCTTGGTGCCGAGGAAATCACCCGAGACATCCCGAACGTTTCCGAAGAAATTCTGGGACAGCTCGACGAACGTGGCATCATCCACATCGGTGCCGAGGTCGAGGCCGGTGACATCCTCGTTGGCCGTGTCACCCCCAAGGGCGAAACGGAACTGACCCCTGAAGAGCGCCTGCTGCGGGCCATCTTCGGCGAGAAGTCACGCGAAGTGCGTGACACCTCCCTGAAGGTTCCCCACGGCGAATCCGGCACCGTCATCGGGGTCCGGATCTTCGAACGGGATAACGACGACGAACTGCCTCCGGGCGTGAACCAGTTGGTCCGCGTCTACGTGGCCCAGAAGCGCAAGATCGCCGACGGCGACAAGCTGGCCGGGCGTCACGGCAACAAGGGCGTCATCTCCAAGATCCTGCCGGTCGAGGACATGCCGTTCCTGGAGGACGGCACCCCGGTCGACGTCGTCTTGAACCCGTTGGGTGTTCCTGGCCGTATGAACGTCGGACAGGTCCTGGAAATCCACCTTGGCTGGGCAGCGAAGCAGGGTTGGAAGATCGAGGGTGAGCCGGACTGGGTGAAGGAACTGCCCAACCTGCCCCGCGAATCAGGCCCCACGACCGTCGCCACTCCGGTGTTCGACGGTGCAGAGGAAGACGAGATCCGCGGACTGCTGGACCACACCAATGTCACCCGGGATGGCGATCGCCTGATCGGCAACTCCGGCAAGGCCAAGCTGTTTGACGGCCGCTCCGGACAGCCCTTCCCGGACCAGGTGTCCGTGGGCTACATGTACATCCTGAAGCTGCACCACCTGGTCGACGACAAGATCCACGCTCGTTCGACCGGACCGTACTCCATGATCACGCAGCAGCCGCTGGGTGGTAAGGCACAGTTCGGTGGCCAGCGCTTCGGTGAGATGGAAGTCTGGGCCCTCGAGGCCTATGGCGCGGCGTACACGCTGCAGGAACTGCTGACCATCAAGTCCGATGACATCCACGGCCGCGTGAAGGTTTACGAGGCCATCGTGAAGGGCGAGAACATCCCGGAACCGGGTGTTCCGGAGTCCTTCAAGGTGCTCATCAAGGAAATGCAGTCACTCTGCCTCAACGTGGAGGTCCTCTCCACCGATGGCAATCCCATTGAGATGCGGGACTCGGACGAAGAAGTGTTCCGGGCTGCGGAAGAGCTGGGCATCGACCTTTCCCGGGCCGAGCCAAGCTCCGTCGACGAGGTTTAGCACGACGGGCGGGGGCCCGGCATCCATGCCGGGCGTCCGTCGTCGACCGCTTTCCTTTTCCCCACCCCAGCGGGCCTAGTGCCCGCCGCAGAACATTAGACTTCTTCAGAACAAGAGAGAGACAGGGACCATATGTCCAGCGAATCCTCATTTGGAAATATGCGCATTGGCCTGGCCACCGCGGAAGAGATCCGCGATTGGAGCTACGGCGAGGTCAAGAAGCCGGAAACCATCAACTACCGCACCCTGAAGCCGGAAAAGGACGGTCTTTTCTGCGAAAAGATCTTCGGTCCTTCCCGCGACTGGGAATGCTCATGCGGCAAGTACAAGCGTGTTCGTTTCAAGGGCATCATCTGTGAGCGCTGCGGCGTCGAGGTGACCCGTGCCAAGGTGCGTCGTGAGCGGATGGGTCACATCGGACTCGCCGCCCCGGTCACCCACATCTGGTACTTCAAGGGCGTGCCCTCGCGTTTGGGTTACCTGTTGGACCTGGCACCGAAGGATCTTGAGAAGATCATCTACTTCGCCGCCTACATGATCACCTCGGTTGACGAGGAGCGTCGTCACGCTGAGCTGCCGAACCTGCAGGCCCAGCACGACGTCGAGCGCAAGCAGCTCGTGGACAACCGGGACTCCGATATCGCGGCCATCGCCCGCGACCTGGAGAACGACCTCGCGCGGCTTGAAACCGAAGGTGCCAAGGCTGCCGAGAAGAAGAAGGTCCGCGACCTCGCCGATAAGACCATGGCCCAGGTGCGCAAGCGGGCCGACGCCGAGATCGAGCGTCTCGAGCAGGTCTGGGACCGCTTCAAGAACCTCAAGGTCGCCGACCTCGAAGGTGATGAAGGACTGTTCCGCGTCCTGCGCGAGAAGTACGGCCTGTTCTTCGAAGGCTGCATGGGCGCCGAGGCGATCCAGAAGCGTCTGGCCTCCTTCGACATGGAAGCCGAAGCCGAACTGCTGCGCGACATCATCAAGAACGGCAAGGGCCAGCGTAAGACCCGCGCCCTGAAGCGTTTGAAGGTCGTCAACGCGTTCCTGACGACGACCAACAGCCCCATGGGCATGGTCCTGGACGCCGTCCCGGTGATTCCGCCGGAGCTGCGCCCCATGGTCCAGTTGGACGGTGGCCGTTTCGCGACCTCCGACCTGAATGACCTGTACCGTCGCGTGATCAACCGCAACAACCGCCTGAAGCGGCTGCTGGATCTTGGTGCTCCCGAGATCATCGTGAACAACGAAAAGCGCATGCTCCAGGAAGCTGTTGACTCGCTGTTCGACAACGGCCGTCGCGGTCGCCCGGTCACCGGACCGGGCAACCGTCCGCTGAAGTCGCTCTCCGACATGCTCAAGGGCAAGCAGGGACGCTTCCGTCAGAACCTTCTCGGCAAGCGTGTCGACTACTCCGGCCGTTCGGTCATCGTGGTCGGCCCGCAGCTGAAGCTGCATCAGTGTGGTCTGCCCAAGCAGATGGCCTTGGAGCTCTTCAAGCCGTTCGTGATGAAGCGTCTGGTGGATCTGAACCACGCTCAGAACATCAAGAGCGCCAAGCGCATGGTCGAGCGGTACCGCCCGCAGGTCTGGGACGTGCTCGAAGAAATCATCACCGAACACCCGGTGCTGCTCAACCGTGCACCCACCCTGCACCGTCTGGGTATCCAGGCCTTCGAGCCAATGCTGGTGGAGGGCAAGGCCCTGCAGCTGCACCCGCTGGTTTGTGCAGCGTTCAACGCCGACTTCGACGGTGACCAGATGGCAGTACACCTGCCGCTGAGCCCCGAGGCCCAGGCCGAGGCACGGATTTTGATGCTCTCGAGCAACAACATCCTCAAGCCCTCCGATGGACGCCCCGTGGCACTGCCGTCGCAGGACATGATCATTGGACTCCACCACCTGACGACCAAGCGTCCCGGGGAAGCCGGCGAAGGTCATGCCTTCAGCTCGGTGGCTGAAGCGATCATGGCCATGGACCGCGGCGACCTTCACCTGAACGCCCTGGTCAAGATGCGCGTGGATGGCTTCGTGCCTTCTTCCGAGCAGCCGGCCCCGGAAGGTTGGGAAGAAGGCACCCCGGCGCTGATCGAGACTTCCCTCGGGCAGGTTCTGTTCAATGAGACGCTGCCCGCCGACTACCCCTGGGTTGCCCAGGTCACCGGCAAGGATGTGCTCTCGGAGATCGTCAACGATCTAGCCGAGCGGTACCCGAAGAACGTCGCCGCGGAAACGCTGGACAATCTCAAGGACTCCGGCTTCAACTGGGCGACCCGCTCGGGTATCACCGTGGCCATCTCTGACATCACCTCGAACATGGACAAGAAGTCCATCCTCGCCCCGTACGAGGAGCAGGCGCTGAAGGTCCAGTCGCAGTATGACAAGGGTCTGATCGCAGATGACGAGCGTCGCTCGGAGCTGATCGATGTCTGGACCAAGGCCACCGACGAGGTAGCCGAGGCCATGCAGGCCGGCATGGAGGAACTGAACACCATCAACCGCATGGTGACCTCGAAGGCTCGTGGTAACTGGCTGCAGCTGCGCCAGATCGCAGGTATTCGTGGACTGGTGTCGAACCCGAAGGGTGAGATCATCCCGCGGCCGATTAAGTCCTCCTACCGTGAGGGTCTGTCGGTTCTCGAGTACTTCATCGCTACCCACGGTGCCCGTAAGGGGCTCGCGGATACCGCGCTGAAGACCGCTAACTCGGGCTACCTGACGCGTCGTCTGGTGGACGTCTCGCAGGATGTCATCGTCCGTGAAGCGGACTGTGGCACCGAACGCGGCCTCAATGTGCCGATTGCCTACGTCGACGAGATCGGTACCGTGCGTATGCACGAGACCGTTGAGAACTCGGCTTACACCCGCACCTTGGCCGTCGACGTTGTTGGCGACGATGGCAAGGTGCTGGCAGCGTCCGGCGCTGATGTGGGCGATATCCTCATCGACGAACTCTTTGCAGCGGGCGTCCAGGAGATCAAGGTCCGTTCGGTTCTGACCTGCGAATCCGCCGTCGGCACCTGTGCCCTGTGCTACGGCCGTTCGTTGGCCACCGGCAAGACCGTGGATATCGGCGAAGCGGTGGGCATCATTGCCGCACAGTCGATTGGTGAGCCGGGCACCCAGCTGACCATGCGTACCTTCCACACCGGTGGTGTCGCCTCCGCGGATGACATCACCCAGGGTCTGCCCCGTATTCAGGAACTCTTCGAAGCACGGACCCCCAAGGGCGTCGCGCCAATCGCTGAAGTTGCTGGACGAGTCACCATCGAGGACGCCGAGAAGCAGCTGCGGATCGTCATCACCCCCGATGACGGCTCCGAGGAAAGCGCCTACCCGGTGCTTCGGCGTTCACGTATGCTCGTGGCCGACGGAGATTCGGTGGCGGTGGGCCAGCAGTTGGTGGCCGGCGCCATCGACCCGAAGCAGGTGCTGCGTGTCCTCGGACCCCGCGAGGCCCAGAAGTTCCTGGTCCGCGAAGTCCAGGAGGTCTACCAGTCCCAGGGTGTGGGCATCCACGATAAGCACGTGGAAGTCATCGTGCGCCAGATGCTTCGCCGCATCACGGTCATCGAATCCGGCGACACCGGGCTGCTGCCGGGCGAGTTGGCAGACCGTGCCCGCTTCACCAGCGAAAACCGCAAGGCGGTTTCCGAAGGGAAGACTCCGGCATCGGGTCGTGACGAGCTCATGGGCATCACCAAGGCCTCGTTGGCCACGGATTCCTGGCTCTCGGCCGCTTCCTTCCAGGAGACAACGCGTGTTCTGACTCAGGCCGCGATGGAAGGCAAGAGCGACCCGCTGTTGGGCCTGAAGGAAAACGTGATCATCGGTAAGCTGATCCCGGCCGGTACCGGCTTGGAACGCTACACGCAGGTCTCGGTGGAACCGACGGAGGAAGCCAAGGCCAACCTCTTCACGGGTCCGAGCGCCTTCACGGGCTTCGATTATGAAGGTGTCGAGCCGGGTATGAGCCCGGAGTTCCACGCCATCCCGATGGATGACTACGATCTCGGCAACGATTTCCGCTAGGCACCAGCTGATCAGCTGATCGGCATCATGGCCGGCATCCCTCGCGGGGTGCCGGCCATAGTCGTCTGTGGGGGGCGGGGACAAAACTGTCCCTGGTTCCGAGCCTTCCACGAACCGGGACCCTGGCAGCGGCCTGGACGCGGTGCTGGGCGAACAGGTCCCTGCGAATCACAACACATCGTATGGATAGGGGAGTAGTCCACTGGATGTAAAGACGACTATTCATCGTCGACGTCACGATGGGCGGTGGATGATGAGTGACCTGCGACCCGTGATGGTGACGGTGCCCAGCAGCGGGGCGTGATCGAGGCCTCGTGATTGCTGGTTACGGTCGGACTGGACGGCGTGATAAGCTATGACTAATTGTTTTTATGTGTGGCAAATGGACACGGTCCGGGTTGCGGGGAACTTGCGCAACAAATGCCACACTTTTGCACGCCTACGGTCGACTCCGCAAGCGCTGCGATGAAACGACCAAAAGCGCAGTGTCCGGAACGCCGCATGTGGGCGTCGGGCGCAGCAGAACCAAGAAACCGGAGGACACGAAAGTGCCTACTATTCAGCAGCTGGTCCGGAAGGGCCGCTCGCCGAAGGTCAACAAGACCAAGGCCCCTGCCCTGAAGGGCAACCCGATGCGTCGTGGCGTGTGCACCCGCGTGTACACCACCACCCCGAAAAAGCCGAACTCCGCACTGCGTAAGGTTGCCCGTGTGCGCCTGGCCGGCGGCGTGGAAGTCAGCGCGTACATTCCCGGTGTAGGCCACAACCTGCAGGAGCACTCCATCGTGCTCGTTCGCGGCGGTCGCGTGAAGGACCTCCCGGGTGTCCGTTACAAGATCGTCCGCGGCGCGCTCGACACGCAGGGCGTGAAGAACCGTCAGCAGGCTCGTTCCCGCTACGGCGCCAAGAAGGAGAAGAAGTAATGCCTCGTAAGGGTCCGGCGTTCAAGCGCCCCCTCGTTTCCGATCCCGTCCACGGATCACCGCTCGTCACCCAGCTGATCAACAAGGTCCTGGTCGATGGCAAGAAGTCCACCGCCGAGCGCATCGTCTACGGTGCCCTCGAAGGCGTGCAGGCCAAGACCAATGCCGATCCGGTGGTTGCCCTGAAGAAGGCCATGGACAACGTCCGTCCTTCCATTGAGGTCAAGTCCCGTCGCGTTGGTGGCGCAACCTACCAGGTGCCGATCGAGGTCAAGCCGGGCCGCGCGACGGCTCTGGCGTTGCGCTGGCTCGTTGGCTACTCCAAGGCCCGCCGCGAAAAGACGATGGTAGAGCGTCTCATGAATGAGATCCTGGACGCCTCGAATGGTCTCGGTGCCGCTGTTAAGCGCCGCGAAGACACTCACAAGATGGCTGAATCCAACAAGGCATTCGCCCACTACCGCTGGTAAATCGCCTCTTGTACGACGGCGAGGCGAGGCACCCCGGTGCCTCGCCGCCGTGTGACTCGAAACCATAGACAAAGGGAGACAACGTGGCACAGGACGTGCTCACCGACCTCACGAAGGTCCGCAACATCGGCATCATGGCGCACATCGATGCCGGTAAGACCACTACTACGGAACGCATCCTGTTTTACACGGGTGTGAACCACAAGATCGGCGAAACGCACGACGGTGCATCGACGACTGACTGGATGGAGCAGGAGAAGGAACGCGGTATCACGATCACGTCTGCCGCCGTGACTTCTTTCTGGGACGACAACCAGATCAACATCATCGACACCCCTGGCCACGTTGACTTCACGGTCGAGGTCGAGCGCGCTCTGCGCGTACTCGATGGCGCCGTTGCCGTCTTCGATGGCAAGGAAGGCGTCGAGCCGCAGTCAGAGACCGTCTGGCGCCAGGCCGATAAGTACGTCGTTCCGCGCATCTGCTTCGTCAACAAGATGGACAAGCTGGGCGCTGACTTCTACTACACGGTCGACACCATCGTTAAGCGTTTGGGTGCCAAGCCGCTGGTCATGCAGCTGCCGATCGGCTCCGAAAGCGACTTCATCGGTGTCGTTGACCTGATCAAGATGAAGGCACTCGTGTGGCCTGGCGACTCCAAGGGCGATGTCACCATGGGTGCCGCCTACGAGACCCGCGAGATCCCCGAGGACCTGCAGGAGCGCGCCCAGGAGTACCGGGCCAAGCTGATTGAGGATGTTTCCGAGTCCTCCGATGAGCTCATGGAGAAGTACCTCGAAGGTGTGGAAATCACCAACGAGGAACTGGTGGCCGGCATCCGTAAGATGACTGTCAATTCCGAGGCCTACCCGGTCTTCTGCGGTTCAGCATTCAAGAACCGTGGCGTCCAGCCGATGCTCGATGCCGTCATCTCCTACCTGCCGTCACCGATCGACGTGCCGCCGATGATCGGGCACGATCCTCGCAACGAGGAAATCCCGATGACGCGCAAGCCGAGCGAGACCGAGCCGTTCTCGGCGTTGGCGTTCAAGATCGCAGCGCACCCGTTCTTCGGTCAGCTGACGTTCATCCGCGTCTACTCCGGCAAGGCATCCCCGGGTGTTCAGGTCATGAACACCACCAAGGGCAAGAAGGAGCGCATCGGAAAGCTTTTCCAGATGCACGCCAACAAGGAAAACCCGGTCGAGGAAGCACATGCCGGGCACATCTACGCAGCCATTGGCCTCAAGGACACCACTACCGGTGATACCTTGTCGGCTCTGGATGCGCCGATCGTGCTTGAGTCGATGTCCTTCCCGGACCCGGTGATCTTCGTGGCCATCGAACCGAAGACCAAGGGTGACCAGGAGAAGCTCTCCACCGCCATCCAGAAGCTCTCGGCCGAGGACCCCACGTTCACCGTTTCCTTGAACGAAGACACCGGCCAGACGGAAATCGGCGGCATGGGAGAACTCCACCTGGATATCCTGGTGGACCGCATGAAGCGCGAGTTCCGTGTGGAAGCCAACGTGGGCAAGCCCCAGGTTGCCTACCGCGAAACGATCAAGTCTTCGGTCGCGAAGGTCGACTTCACCCACAAGAAGCAGACCGGTGGTTCCGGCCAGTTCGCTAAGGTCCAGATGGCTTTCGAGCCCTTGGACACCAGCGACGGGACCTTCTACGAGTTCAAGAACGCTGTCACCGGTGGACGTATCCCTCGCGAATACATCCCCTCGGTTGACGCAGGCATCCAGGACGCCATGCAGTTCGGCATCCTGGCCGGCTACCCGATGGTCGGGGTCAAGGCAACGCTTCTCGATGGTGCCTTCCACGACGTTGACTCGTCGGAGATGGCCTTCAAGATCGCCGGATCCCAGGTATTCAAGGAGGGCGCACGTCGTGCCAACCCGATCATCCTGGAACCGCTGATGGCCGTTGAGGTCCGCACTCCTGAGGAGTACATGGGTGACGTCATTGGTGACTTGAACTCCCGTCGTGGCTCCATCCAGTCGATGGAAGACGCATCGGGCGTAAAGGTCATCAAGGCCGGCGTTCCGCTCTCGGAGATGTTCGGCTACATTGGCGACCTGCGGTCCAAGACCCAAGGTCGTGCCGTGTACTCGATGAAGTTCGAGAGCTACGCAGAGGTCCCCAAGGCAGTTGCCGAGGAGATCATCCAGAAGTCCCGCGGCGAGTAATCACCCCAGGGAACTAAACTAGTCGCAGGCCGAAAGGTGAGCGACACCGGGTTTGCCAGCCGGGCAGCAATGTCCGGCTGGCCTCCCCAAGGCGAACGAAGGGTTCCCATAGCGGGGCCGGACGGAAACCGCAATTTCAAAAAGTAAACAAGCCCCCAGTAGACTTTATTAAGTTTCGCCTGCGAACCGCGCAGGCGGGGTAAGTCTTCTGAAAACGTTCTAGGAGGAACCTGTGGCGAAGGCAAAGTTCGAGCGGACTAAGCCGCACGTTAACATCGGCACCATTGGTCACGTTGACCACGGTAAGACGACGTTGACGGCTGCCATTTCGAAGGTGCTTGCTGACAAGTACCCCGATCTCAACGACCAGCGTGATTTCACGGCGATTGACTCCGCCCCGGAAGAGCGCCAGCGCGGCATTACGATCAACATCTCGCACATCGAATACCAGACGGAAGCGCGTCACTACGCACACGTCGATGCGCCGGGTCACGCTGACTACATCAAGAACATGATCACCGGTGCCGCCCAGATGGATGGTGCGATCCTCGTGGTTGCAGCAACCGACGGCCCGATGGCTCAGACCCGCGAACACGTTCTGCTGGCCCGCCAGGTTGGTGTCCCCACCCTGCTGGTCGCGCTGAACAAGTCCGACATGGTCGAGGACGAGGAGCTGTTGGACCTCGTGGAGATGGAAGTTCGCGAACTTCTGTCCTCGCAGGAGTTCGACGGCGACAACGCCCCGGTCCTGCGTGTCTCCGCGCTGAAGGCTCTTGAAGGCGACCCGCAGTGGGTCAAGTCCGTCGAGGACCTGATGCAGGCAGTGGACGAGTACATCCCGGACCCGGTCCGCGATAAGGACAAGCCGTTCCTGATGCCGGTTGAAGACGTCTTCACCATCACGGGTCGTGGCACGGTCGTCACCGGCCGCGCCGAGCGTGGCACGCTGAAGATCAACTCCGACATCGAGATCGTCGGTATCCGTCCGATCCAGAAGACCACGGTCACCGGTATCGAGATGTTCCACAAGCAGCTCGACGAAGCATGGGCCGGCGAGAACTGTGGCCTGCTGCTCCGCGGCATCAAGCGCGACGATGTCGAGCGTGGACAGGTTATCGTCAAGCCGGGCTCGATCACTCCCCACACGGAGTTCGAGGCCAACGTCTACATCCTTTCCAAGGATGAAGGCGGACGTCACAACCCGTTCTACTCGAACTACCGCCCGCAGTTCTACTTCCGCACCACGGACGTCACCGGTGTCATCACCCTGCCCGAGGGCACGGAAATGGTTATGCCTGGCGACAACACCGAAATGAGCGTTGTGCTGATCCAGCCCATCGCCATGGAAGACGGCCTCGGCTTCGCCATCCGTGAGGGTGGCCGCACCGTTGGCTCAGGCCGCGTCACGAAGATCACCAAGTAGTCACTACCTAATGATCTGACCATTGGTCAGAAAAGGCCCCGCTGTTTCGACAGCGGGGCCTTTTCGTGTCTGTGTGCCTGACCATCTTGAACAGGGCCCATCCGTGGCCGGGGCGCTGTCCGCCGGTATCCCCACGAGTCAAGGTAGGGTTTCACTAGTCTTGTGAATAAATATCTTCGACGGCGTGGGAGTCTGCGTGGGATCCGTTCTGGTTTTGGTGGCCTTAGTGGCCTGTGGCTTGGTTGGCTGGCTGTTGGGTTCCCGGCATGGCAAAGCGCAGGTCACCTCAGGCGGCATCCAGCCGTCTGCACTGGCGCAAGCCTGGCAAGAGGGACGCGACTCCGCTCTCCGTGAAGAGGCCTCCGCGTCTTTGCCGACGGTAGAGACAGGTGCCCCCGGCGACCTCACACCAGCCACCGCCCTGGCCAAAGATGGCGACTTCCTTCCCGTCCTTCCGCGCCCACTAGAGAACGGGCCAAAACCGGTGCACGCTATGGCGAACGTCGACGGAATTCCTGCTCAGCGGTATCAGACCCATCCGTCTCCCCTAGCTCCGAGCCATCATCATGTTCCCGCGCCTGGACAAACGCCTCCCATGGTGGGCGTTCGGCAGCCGCCTCCACCGCGGTCCGCGCAAGAACGTGAGAAGGCCACGCTGCGCAACATCAACATCACTCTCTACGCGGCCTCTCTGCTGTTGGTGGCAGCAGCCTCGCTCTTCATCGGTCTGGCCATGCCGCCGTTGGCGAAGTTCGGCGGGCTGGTCGCCGTAACCACCATGTTCTATGTCGCAGGACTAGTGATCCACGCGTTCAGTGAGCGGCTTCGCCCCGCAGGCATGGCCTTCGCCGGGACGGGTCTGGCCTTGATTCCCGTGAGCGGTCTGGCACTTTCTGCCCTGGTGGTGCATGACCCGGTGACGGCGTGGTGGGTCACGTCGCTCGTGGGGACCGCGGCGTTCGTCTATGCTGCCGCCAGACTGGACAGCCGCGTCGTGGCCTATCTCAGCCTCACCTTCTTGGTCTCCTCGGCATGGGCGGGTGGTGCGGTGCTGAACCGGGGGCTGTTCTGGTATTTCATGTTCTCCATGGTGCTGGCCGCGGTTGGCACGGCGTTGGCCTACGGCCGCCCGGGCTGGCTGGGCAACTTGTATCTCAGGGCCTTCACCGAGACCCATCGCTTCCTCGCACCTGCCACCCTGCTCGCCGCAATTCTTCTGGGGCAGACGCTCGGCGCCGAAGACCTGAGCCTGCTCCTGATCGCGGGCACCATATACTACGTGGCGGTGACCATTTTCGGCCCGGCCCCAGAACGCGCCCTGAACCTGGTCGCTGGAAGGGTCTGTGCCACCGGAGCCATCGTGCTGCTCGCATACGTGTTTGGTGCTGGCCCCTGGGGGATGGCACGTACCCTGGGGATCGTCCTCCTGCTCCAAGCCGTCGCCGTGCACTATGCGGGGGAGCGGTACCGGCGCTTCGTGGCCCCGCAGGTTCGCGCGCTGGTTGGCATCGAAATCCAAGGGTTGCTCGCCGGGGCAGCGGCATTGGTGCTCGTGCTGAACGAAGCATTCAACGGCGGTGGTTCCACCGGCTGGGCCTCGATCAACTACTTGCTCCTCTTGGTGGCGCTGAGCTCGGCGGCACTGAGCGCGCGGGGCAGAAAATTCCTTCCATGGATTGCCCTGCTCATGGGGCTGGCAGGCCTTCTGGAACCCGGGGTTGTGCTCTCACCGTGGCGCCAGGTGGCCTTCTTGGTGGTGGGGCTGGCCTGCGCGGTCCCCGGTCTCCGGCTGGCCGTTGGCCGCCATTTCCGCAGGCTGCGTCGTGGAATCCTCGCCGTCCTGCCGATCGGGCTTACAGCGATCGGCGCCTGGGCCACCAGCGGATTCCTCGTCACGACCTCAACATCGGGACCGAGCCTGACTGCCTGGTTCTTCGGTGACCCCAGCCGGTGGGCCGAAGGGGGAACTGAGACCCGAGACCTCATGATCATCGCCATCCTCATCTTTGTGATCTCGTGGATGGCCCTCGCCGCACTGGCGGCCTGGACGTTGGAAGCTGGCTTCATGTTGAGCAGCTTGGTCGTGGTGGTCGTCACCGAAGTCCGCCTGAGCTCGCTGGAGTCCGGCAGTGACCCGTGGACGACCGCCGTGGCCCTGGCCGCCCTAGTGCTGTCTGTCCTCGGCTCCAACACCCTTTTGGAAACACTCTCCAGGGGGAGCGGACGTGCCGCGCGACGCAAGAGCCTCATCGCCCAGGGCGTGGCACCACTGGTCATCGTCGGCACCTGGTTGGCAAGCTTCGAGATCGAGAACCGCTGGCTGGTTCTTGCCGTGTGTCTGACAGCACTGTCTCACGCTGCCTGGCGTTTGTTCCGAGCCGTCGGGGCGAAGGAACGACTGGCTTATGCCGTGACGGCGCAGCTGTTCCTCTCCCTCTCGATCCTCGAACTGTCCTACCAATTACATGCTGACGCACACGTACGGTGGGCTGTATTTGCCATCAGCCTGGCCGTGGGGCAGACGGCACGGCTCTGGACGCGTCGGCGGGGCGATGGGACCCCGTCGACCTACGGCTCGACGATTTCGAACGCGACCCTCGTGCTGCTGTTCCTGGGGCCCCTGGTGTACTTCGGAATCCATGGTGGCCCGGGATCCGGGGTGGATATGGTCTCGCTTCTGGTGCAGTACTTCTGTCTGCTGTCCGTGGGGCTGCTGAAGTGGCGCACCGATGTGGCGGCGCCGAACACCGCCTCGAGCATGTGGCGGACCGTGACCAGGATGCAGATCCTGGTGGTTGCCTATGCGTGGGTCTGGCTGCTGCTCATTCCCTCGGGCCTGATTTCCTTACGCCAAGGTGGTTGGTTGACGGAGCCGCTGTGGAACACAAAGGTGTTGCTGGTCTTGCTGCTCATGTTCTCCGTGCTCATGATGGGTTTCGAAGCGCTGGCTCCCGATACTGCCCTACGCCGACGTGTCACCTCGCTCCTGGCAGGAAGGGAAGGGGCTGGATTGCTGGGCCGATCCGGCCCCGGCCCCGAGAACAGCGCCCATCCGATGGCGAGGGCTATTGCCGTGGCCGGCTATTTGGGCTTCGCCGCCGCAGTCGTCCTCGGCGGCTCAAACACCTCTGCAGGTTCCAACCCGGCAACGGTTCCGGGGTGCGACCTCTGGTTTGCGGCGATCTTGTTGGCCGCAACCGCCGGTTGTGTGGTGTTCGCGGTGACGAGGGGACTGCCGTTGCTGCTCTCGGGGGCCATCGTGTTCCTGCCGTGGGCGGTATCCTTGGCCTTGGCCCAGTGGGTCGGGGATCCCGAAAGTAGGGTGGTCCTGTCGAAGGTGTACATGATCTCGGCGGTGTCATCGGCCGTCCTGCTTTATGCCGCCGGATGGTTACAGCGTCCACAGACGCGGGATGAATCGGGTCTCATTACCGCACCGCGCAGCTGGTCCTGGTTACATGCTCGTTTCTTGACGGGCGGGGCGATCGTTGTGTTGTTCATTGACGGTTTCGAAGCCAGCGTGATGCAGTCCCGTGAGGGCCCCGCAGGACCAGCAACGACACTGGCCTACATCGGGACCTTCATGATTGCCGTTGCCGCAGTCGCTACCGTCGCGGAATTCCCCCGCAGGCACCGTGAACGAAGCGGCGAGGTCGCCGCCCTGGTGATTGCCGGTTGTGCCCAACATGCCTGGCATCTGGCCTACGGGCAACCCGGCTGGTTCTGGATGACACAGTATTGGGTCATCCTGTTCGCTCTGCTTGCGGCCTACGAAATCAGGGCTGGTCGACGCAAGGACGCCGACTACCCACTGATCGCCTCGGCGGTATTGCTCTCCGGCTCGGCACCCTTCGGTCTGGCTCTGGAACAAGGGTGGGGACAGGCCTGGCTTCTCTTGGCTCATGTCCTGCTGCTGGCAGCCGGACTCCTGCTCAACCGACGGTTGTATGTGGTGTGGGGTGCCGTTGCCGCTGCACTGATGATCCTGTGGTTCCTGCGTGGATTCACGATCCTGCTGCTCGCGTTCCTGGCTGCCGGGTTGATTGCCCTGGCTATCTGGCGACTCCAACGGCTGGGGAAGGACAAGGAGGTGCCGCAGGCTCCCGTCCCGGAACCGGAGGGACCGGATTCGGCGCCTCCGGCTCCCACGCAGGAAAAACAAACGGGAGTGCCGGCCCCGGAGCAGCAGAAGAGGTAGACGGCCGCCAGACGAAGAGCTAGACCCCCAACGTCGCCTGATTGGTAAATCCAGCGAACTTCTGACACACTGGATAAGTTGTTCAAGCGCCTCTTTGTGCCTTGTGCTCGCCGATCGGTTCGCCGATACCGGGGCAGGGGCCGGTTTCGACCGAGATTGCGTCCCGTCCGGGATAATGCCCGGAGCAGGGGCGGATACGACGGAAACATCGAGGACCAAATATGACCCGCCCCCATTCCTGTGGAGCGTGAAGCCAAATCTAGGCGACACGCCCGACCGCGGGGGTCGGAGCTTCGGCGGGGTGAGGAACCCGGGTCTACCCGGATTCAGCCCGTGCGAGGTGTGCCGGTCCGTAAGGGCCCGTTAGTGCACAGTAACTGTACAGAGAGTGCTACTTAGAAAGAGGCATGACGCCATGGCGGGACAAAAAATCCGCATCCGGCTGAAGTCGTATGACCACGAGGTCATTGACGTTTCTGCCCGGAAGATCGTTGAGACGGTCACGCGCGCAGGCGCAACCGTAGTCGGCCCAGTGCCGCTGCCGACGGAGAAGAACGTGTACTGCGTGATCCGTTCGCCCCACAAGTACAAGGACAGCCGTGAGCACTTCGAAATGCGCACGCATAAGCGTCTGATCGACATTGTCGATCCGACCCCGAAGGCTGTTGATTCGCTGATGCGTCTCGACCTGCCGGCGGACGTCAACATCGAAATCAAGCTTTAGGGGAGGTGCTGAGAAACTATGACCGCAACCCGTAATGTAAAGGGCCTGCTGGGCACGAAGCTCGGCATGACCCAGGTCTGGGATGAGAGCCACAACCTCATCCCCGTCACTGTCGTGCAGGTAGATTCCAACGTCGTCACCCAGCTCCGCAATGCGGAACGGGATGGCTACTCAGCGGTTCAGATCGGCTACGGCCAGATCGACCCGCGTAAGGTCACCAAGCCGTTGGCCGGTCACTTCGAGGCCGCAGGGGTCACCCCGCGTCGCCACGTCGTTGAGCTGCGTACCGCGGATGCCGATACGTACAGCCTGGGCCAGGAACTGGCCGTGGACGTCTTCGAATCCGGCCAGAAGGTCGACGTCGTGGGCACCTCCAAGGGCAAGGGCTTCGCCGGCGTCATGAAGCGCCACGGTTTCCACGGCGCCAGTGCCTCGCACGGTGCACATAAGAACCACCGCAAGCCCGGTTCCATCGGCGGGGCATCCACGCCCGGCCGCGTTTTCCAGGGACAGCGCATGGCTGGCCGCATGGGCAACGAGCGCGTGACCACGATGAACCTCACGGTTCACGGAGTCGACGCCGAGAAGAACCTCCTGTTGATCAAGGGTGCCGTTCCCGGCGCCCGCGGCCGGGTCGTCCTCGTGCGCACCGCCGTGAAGGGAGCATAAGCAAATGGCTAACACAGCACTCAAGGTCGAGCTCCCGGGCAAGATCTTCGATGTCCAGACCAACATTCCGCTGCTGCACCAGGTCGTCGTAGGTCAGCTTGCTGCCGCCCGTCAGGGTACGCACAAGACCAAGACCCGCGCCGAGGTTTCAGGTGCAGGTCGCAAGCCGTTCAAGCAGAAGGGCACCGGCCGGGCTCGTCAGGGCTCCATCCGTGCACCTCAGATGACCGGTGGTGGCATCGTCCACGGACCGACGCCTCGCGATTACTCGCAGCGCACCCCCAAGAAGATGAAGGTCGCCGCCCTGCGCGGAGCCCTCTCGGACCGTGCCCGTCACGATCGCGTTCACGTGATCGAGAACTTGGTTGCCGGCACCACGCCGTCCACCAAGGAAGCACTGGCCACCCTGCGCGCTCTCACCGAGCGCAAGAACCTGCTCGTAGTCATCGACCGCGCCAATGATGTTGCAGCACTCTCCGTGCGCAACCTCGTGGACGTCCACGCTCTCTACGTCGACCAGTTGAACACTTACGATGTTCTGGTTGCCGATGACGTGGTATTCACTAAGGCCGCATTCGATGCCCTGGTCAACAAGGAGGACGCCAAGTGAGCGCCACCTTCTCCAAGTCCCCGCACGACGTCATCCTGGCGCCGGTCGTTTCGGAAAAGAGCTACGGCCTGATCGACGAAGGCAAATACACCTTCTTGGTCGACCCGCGCTCGAACAAGACGGAAATCAAGCTGGCGGTGGAGAGCATCTTCTCCGTCAAGGTTGACTCCGTCAACACCATCAACCGTGCAGGTAAGCGCAAGCGCACCCGCTTCGGATGGGGAGCCCGCAAAGCTACCAAGCGAGCGATCATCTCCCTTAAAGAAGGCACGATCGACATCTTCGGCGGTCCGCTTTCATAAGCGGAGACCACTTTAACGAGGAATAAAACATGGCAATCCGTAAATACAAGCCGACTACCCCGGGCCAGCGTGGCTCGAGCGTGGCCGACTTCGCAGAAATTACCCGGACTACCCCGGAAAAGTCGCTGCTCCGCCCGCTCACCAAGACCGGTGGACGCAACAGTTCCGGCAAGATCACTACCCGTCATAAGGGTGGTGGACATAAGCGCCAATACCGTCTGATCGACTTCCGTCGTCATGACAAGGACGGCGTGCCGGCCAAGGTCGCTCATATCGAGTACGACCCGAACCGCACCGCCCGCATTGCGCTGCTGCACTACATTGATGGAACCAAGCGGTACATCATCGCTCCGAACAAGCTCTCCCAGGGAGACTCGGTTGAAGCCGGCCCGAACGCCGACATCAAGCCGGGCAACAACCTGCCGCTGCGCAACGTTCCGGTCGGTACCGTGCTCCACGCAGTGGAGTTGCGTCCAGGCGGGGGTGCCAAGATGGCACGTTCGGCTGGCGCTTCGGTCCAGCTGGTTGCCCGTGAGGGCCGCTTCGCGCAGCTCCGCCTGCCTTCCGGCGAAATCCGGAACGTGGACGTTCGCTGCCGTGCGACGGTCGGCTATGTCGGCAACGCCGAACAGTCGAACATCAACTGGGGCAAGGCCGGCCGCATGCGCTGGAAGGGCGTTCGCCCGACCGTGCGTGGTGTGGTTATGAACCCGATCGACCACCCGCACGGTGGTGGTGAGGGCAAGACCAGTGGCGGTCGTCACCCGGTCAACCCGAACGGCAAGCCGGAAGGCCGTACCCGCCGTCCGAACAAGGAAAGCGACAAGCTCATTGTGCGTCGTCGTCGTACTGGCAAGAACAAGCGATAGGAGCCTGGAGACATGCCACGCAGCCTGAAGAAAGGCCCCTTCGTCGATCAGCACCTTTTTGTGAAGGTAGCTGCTGAGAACGAAAAGGGCACCAAGAACGTCATCAAGACGTGGTCCCGCCGTTCGATGATCATCCCCGACATGCTCGGGCACACGATCGCCGTACACGACGGACGCAAGCACATTCCCGTGTTTGTCACTGAGTCGATGGTCGGGCACAAGCTCGGCGAATTCGCCTCGACGCGGACATTCCGCAGCCACGTAAAGGACGACAGGAAGGGTAAGCGCCGCTAACCCGCAAGGGTTATTGAGCGCTGAGCATCCCTTTGATAGACGAGAGAAGGAAAGCAATGGAAGCCAAGGCAATTGCGCGCCATATCCGCGTAACGCCTATGAAGGCCCGGCGCGTCGTCGACCTTGTTCGTGGCAAGCAGGCGAATGAGGCTCTGGCGATTCTGAAGTTTGCCCAGCAGGGTGCTTCGGAGCCGGTACTCAAGGTAGTTGCGTCGGCCGTGGCAAACGCCCGTGTCGCCGCCGACCGTGATGGTGTTGCGTTCAACGAGGACGAGCTGTTCATCAGCGAAGCCTTCGTTGACGAAGGTGCGACGATGAAGCGGTTCCAGCCGCGGGCCCAGGGCCGCGCCTACCGCATCAACAAGCGCACCAGCCACATCACCGTGGTTGTTTCAAGCCCGGAGAAGGGTGGGGAAAAGTAAATGGGACAGAAGATCAACCCAAACGGGTTCCGTCTCGGCATCACCACGGACCACGTGTCGCACTGGTTCGCCGACGGTAACAAGCCGGGTCAGCGCTACAAGGATTTCGTCCGCGAGGACGTCAAGATCCGCGAGCTCATGACCACCGGCATGGACCGTGCCGGCATCGCCAAGGTGGAGATCGAGCGCACCCGCGATCGTGTCCGCGTTGACATCCACACCGCCCGCCCGGGCATCGTCATCGGCCGCCGCGGCGCCGAAGCCGATCGCATCCGCGGCGAGCTGGAGAAGCTCACCGGCAAGCAGGTTCAGCTGAACATCCTCGAGGTCAAGAACCCCGAGATCGAAGCTCAGCTGGTTGCCCAGGGCATCGCCGAACAGCTTGCTTCACGCGTGGCTTTCCGCCGTGCGATGAAGAAGGCCATGCAGTCCGCCATGCGGTCAGGCGCCAAGGGCATCCGTGTCCAGTGCGCTGGTCGTCTGGGCGGTGCGGAAATGTCCCGCAAGGAGTTCTACCGCGAAGGTCGTGTGCCGCTGCACACCCTGCGCGCGAACATCGACTACGGCAAGTTCGAAGCGAAGACCACCTTCGGCCGCATTGGCGTGAAGGTCTGGATCTACAAGGGCGACCTGACCAGCAAGGAACTTGCTGCACAGAACGCTGCTGCCCCGGCCCGTGGCCGTGGCGAGCGTGGCGGTGGACGTCCGGGTGGACCGGGTGGAGATCGCCGTCGTCGTAACGACCGCAACACCGGCGCTCCGGCAACCGAAGCTGCTCCGGCGGCTCAGGCTCCGGCGTCCGCAGAAGGAGGGCAGGCTTAAATGCTGATCCCACGCCGAGTAAAGTTCCGCAAGCAGCACCACCCGGATCGTTCGGGCATGGCTAGCGGCGGCACCACGGTCTCCTTCGGTGACTACGGAATCCAGGCCCTGACACCGGCCTACGTGACCAACCGTCAGATCGAAGCTGCCCGTATTGCCATGACCCGTCACATCAAGCGTGGCGGTAAGGTCTGGATCAACATTTATCCGGACCGCCCGCTGACCAAGAAGCCTGCCGAAACCCGTATGGGTTCCGGTAAGGGTTCACCTGAGTGGTGGGTTGCAAACGTCAAGCCGGGACGGGTTCTCTTCGAACTCTCCGGTGTTACCGATGAGGTAGCTCGCGAGGCCCTGCGCCTGGCGATCCACAAGCTGCCGCTGAAGGCACGCATCGTGCGTCGTGAGGGTGGTGAATAGGTATGGCAATCGGATCCAAGGATCTCGCCACCGAACAGCTGGATGGCTACGATAACGCCCGTCTGGTCGAGGAACTGAAAAAGGCGAAGGAAGAGTTGTTCAACCTTCGTTTCCAGTCCGCCACCGGTCAGCTCGAGTCGCATGGTCGTCTGAAGTCGGTCAAGCGCGATATCGCACGCATCTACACCGTGATGCGCGAGCGTGAGCTCGGAATTCGTGCGGAGGTTTCGACCCCCGTCGAGGAAGTCAAGGCCGATAAGAAGGCCAAGAAGTCCTCGAAGACGGCCGAGCCGGCCGATGCACCTGAGGAAGCCAAGTAATGAGCGAGAAGGAGAACGCAGTGGCTGAAGCAGCAGAAGCTCGCGGTTACCGCAAAACCCTCCGCGGGTACGTGGTTTCCGACAAGATGCAGAAGACCATCGTCGTTGACGTCGAGGACCGTGTGAAGCACGCCTTGTACGGCAAGGTCATGCGTCGTAATAAGAAGATCAAGGCTCACGACGAAGCCAACACCGCCGGTATCGGCGACTTGGTGATCATCGCTGAGACCCGCCCCTTGTCCAAGGACAAGAACTGGCGCCTGGTCGAGATCGTGGAGAAGGCCAAGTAGCCTCCTCCCGATCCGCAGGGATCTAAAGCACGACGCCGGTGAGCGCCCCGAGAGGGGAGCGCACCGGCGTCGTGCTTTTGTTAAGAGGCCGCTTGCGTGGCCCCCATATCACGGGTTTGGCCCTCAGCGCACCTCTGGCGTAGACTCGACAGCCTGTGCGCTCTGTTGCGAGGACTATCCACCTTCATGGCAGGCATTCGTGCGCGGCCCGGTCTGATCCGGGCTCGGTGCGCGGCACGGCTCTGCGGCATTTCGCCTCGGCCCGATTTCCCCAGCAGCATCGGATTCCCCGTGAATCCTGCCTGTGTTGGAGATGGGGGTAAGCGAGCGTCGCAGATGGACCATATCCGTTCCGCAAGGCTCCCTAGGAGAACCGGCGAGACGACAGGAGTTGAAAGTGATTCAGCAGGAGTCGCGACTCAAGGTGGCTGACAACACCGGTGCTAAGGAAATCCTTACCATCCGTGTTCTCGGTGGATCCGGACGTCGCTACGCAGGCATCGGCGACACTATTGTCGCCACCGTCAAGGATGCAATCCCTGGCGGCAACGTCAAGAAGGGCGATGTGGTTAAGGCCGTCATCGTCCGCACGAAGAAGGAACGTCGCCGCGTCGACGGTTCGTACATCAAGTTCGACGAGAACGCAGCGGTCATCCTCAAGGCGGACACCGAGCCGCGGGGTACCCGTATCTTCGGTCCCGTCGGGCGTGAACTTCGCGATAAGAAGTTCATGAAGATCGTTTCGCTGGCTCCGGAGGTGCTGTAACCATGGGCGCAAAAATCAAGAAGGGTGACCTGGTTCAGGTCATCACCGGCGCCAAGGCCGATCGCGGTGGAGACCGCGGCAAGCAGGGCAAGGTCCTGAAGGTGTTCCCCGAGGCGAACCGCGTGCTCGTCGAGGGCATCAACCGCGTCACCAAGCACACTCGGGCCGGCCAGACCGAAAGCGGCGCCTCCACGGGCGGCATTGAGGTCGTTGAGGCTCCCCTCCACGTTTCGAACGTCGCGGTCATTGACCCCGAGTCGAAGAAGCCGACCCGCGTTGGCTTCCGCGAAGAAACCGTGGAAACGAATGGCGTGAAGAAGACTGTGCGTGTTCGTTACGCCAAGGCTTCCGGAAAGGCACTCTAATGACTGAAACAGCAGTAAAGGTTCAGCCGCGCCTGAAGGCGAAGTACCGCTCCGAGGTCCGCGAAGCTCTGCAGACCGAGTTCAGCTACACGAACGTGATGCAGGTCCCGAACCTGGTCAAGGTCGTTGTGAACATGGGTGTCGGCGAGGCAGCCAAGGATTCCAAGCTCATCGAAGGCGCTGTTCGCGACCTGACGGCCATCACCGGCCAGAAGCCGCTCGTGACCAAGGCCCGCAAGTCGATCGCACAGTTCAAGCTGCGCGAGGGAATGCCGATTGGCACCCACGCCACGCTGCGCAACGATCGCATGTGGGAATTCGTTGACCGCCTGGTCACCTTGGCTCTGCCGCGTATCCGCGACTTCCGCGGTCTGAACGGCAAGCAGTTCGACGGAAACGGCAACTACACCTTCGGTCTCACGGAACAGGCAATGTTCCACGAAATCGACCAGGACAAGGTTGACCGGGTCCGCGGCATGGACATCACTGTGGTGACCACCGCCAAGACCGACGAAGAAGGCCGCGCGCTCCTCAAGGCGTTGGGCTTCCCGTTCAGGACCGACGATAACTAGATCAACTACGTTGCAGGTCCGCGGGAGCGGAAACCGTAGCGAGGAAGGGCCTCAGCCCAAATGACAATGACAGATCCTGTCGCAGACATGCTGACTCGTCTGCGCAACGCGAACTCGGCATACCACGACACCGTGTCCATGCCGTCTTCAAAACTGAAGGTGCGCGTTGCCCAGATCCTCAAGGCGGAAGGCTACATCGGCGACTTCGTCGAAGAGGCCGCCGAGGTAGGCAAAAACCTGACCATCAACCTGAAGTTCGGTCCGAGCCGTGAGCGTTCCATCGCTGGCGTCCGCCGTATTTCCAAGCCGGGCCTCCGCGTTTACGCGAAGTCCACCAACTTGCCGCATGTCCTTGGTGGACTCGGCATCGCCATTCTGTCCACGTCCTCGGGTCTCCTGACGGACCGCCAGGCAGCCAAGAAGGGTGTAGGTGGGGAAGTCCTCGCCTACGTCTGGTAACGGGAAGGGAGAAGCACCATGTCACGTATTGGACGACTTCCAATCACTATCCCTGCCGGCGTCGACCTGAAGGTCAACGGATCCGAGATTGCCGTCAAGGGCGCCAAGGGCGAGCTCAACTTCACCGTTGTCTCCCCGATCACGGTTGCCCTGGAGGACAATGTCCTCACGGTGTCGCGTCCGGACAACGAGCGCGAATCGCGTTCGTTGCATGGCCTGACCCGCACGATGATCTCCAACATGATCACCGGGGTCACCGACGGCTACTCCAAGAAGCTGGAAATCCACGGCACCGGTTACCGCGTGCTGGCCAAGGGCAGCAACCTGGAGTTCGCTCTGGGTTTCTCGCACCCGGTCCCCGTTGAAGCTCCGGAGGGCATCACGCTCGCCGTTGAGGGCAACAACAAGGTGATTGTCTCCGGCATCAACAAGCAGCAGGTTGGCGAAGTTGCAGCCAACATCCGCAAGCTCCGTCGGCCGGATCCCTATAAGGGCAAGGGCATCCGCTATGAAGGCGAAGTTATCCGCCGCAAGGTCGGAAAGGCTGGTAAGTAAACATGGCTCTTTCAATTAAGGGTAAGAGCAAGGCCGCAGCTCGCAGCCGTCGCCATCTGCGCGTCCGCAAGCGTGTCACCGGTTCGGGCCTGCGCCCGCGCCTGGTGGTCAACCGTTCGGCTCGCCACATCTTCGTCCAGGTTGTCGATGACAGCCAGGGCGTCACGATGGCATCCGGGTCCACCATGGAAGCGGACCTTCGTTCCTTCGACGGTGACAAAACCGCCAAGGCCAAGCGCGTCGGCGAACTGATCGCTGAGCGTGCCAAGGCCGCAGGCATCGATACCGTGGTCTTTGACCGCGGAGGCAATAGGTACCACGGCCGAGTGGCCGCGGTAGCGGACGGCGCGCGGGAAGGTGGGCTGGCACTGTGAGCGAAGCTACTAACGAGAAGGAAACTCAGGTGTCGGAAACCACTGAGGCAGCTACGACCACGACGGAGAACACCTCCGCCGGTCGTCGCAACGAAAAGAGCGGCGAAAAGGGCGGTCGTGGCGAAAGCCGTGGCCGTGGCGAGGGACGTGGCCGCGGCCGCGATTCCAAGGACAGCCGCAACGATGACAAGGACAAGTTCCTTGAGCGCGTGGTAGCTATCAACCGCGTGTCCAAGGTCGTCAAGGGCGGCCGCCGCTTCAGCTTCACCGCACTTGTTGTGGTGGGCGACGGCAACGGCATGGTCGGCGTCGGATACGGCAAGGCCAAGGAAGTTCCCGCGGCCATCGCCAAGGGCGTTGAAGAAGCCAAGAAGTCGTTCTTCCGCGTTCCCCGCGTCGGCACCACCATCCCGCACCTGGTGCTGGGTGAAGCCGCCGCTGGCGTTGTGCTCTTGCGTCCGGCTGCTCCGGGTACCGGCGTTATCGCCGGTGGTCCGGTGCGTGCCGTGCTCGAGTGCGCTGGTATCCATGACGTTCTGTCGAAGTCCATGGGCTCCGCCAACCAGATCAACATCGTTCGCGGCACCGTCGCGGCGTTGAAGGCCCTGGAGGAGCCGGCCGCAGTTGCTGCGCGCCGTGGACTGCCGATGGACGAAGTCGTGCCGGCCCAGATGCTGCGCACGCTCAACCAGAAGGCAGGTGCGTAAGCTGTGGCGAAGAACATTGTCGCGAGCAACGCGAAGCTGGTAATCACCCAGACCAAGTCCGTCATTGGCGGCAAGCAGAACCAGCGTGACACCTTGCGGTCACTCGGCCTGAAGCGTATGCACCACACAGTGGTGCGTGACGCCGATGCCGTGACCGTCGGTATGGTCAACAAGGTTCAGCACCTCGTAAAGGTTGAGGAGGCGAAGTAATCATGGCCAGTAACGAAAAGTCACTGAAGGTACACCACCTGCGTCCCGCCGAAGGCGCTAAGACCAGCAAGACCCGTGTGGGTCGCGGTGAAGCGTCCAAGGGCAAGACCGCAGGCCGTGGTATGAAGGGCACCAAGGCCCGCTACCAGGTCAAGGCCGGCTTCGCAGGCGGGCAGCTGCCGCTGCATATGCGCCTGCCGAAGCTGCGCGGCTTCAAGAACCCGTTCCGTATCGAGTACCAGGTCGTGAACCTGGACAAGATCTCGGAACTGTTCCCCGAAGGCGGCGACATCACCGTCGACAACCTGGTCGAGAAGGGTGCGGTTCGTAAGAACCAGCCCGTCAAGGTCCTGGGTTCCGGCGACATCACCGTCAAGGTGAACGTCAAGGCCGACGCCTTCTCGGCGTCAGCCGCGGATAAGATCGCTGCCGCCGGCGGCTCGGTGACCTCGCTCTAAGGTCCCGATGAAAGCACGGCACAGCTGAAAGGTCCCCAACGCCCGGGCAGGTCCCGGCGCGCTGGGGACCTTTCGCATCCCGCCCCACGGAACGATGGGAGAACCCCACCACCTGCCGGGCACCTAGTTCCGGGGCCACTTCACGGTGGCACCGGCCGTCCCACTGCTTCGAACAGTCCCGAGAACCGGTAGACTCTCAGAAGTCCATTACGGCATCAGGCCGAAACCACACCTTTCAGGAGGACGCTTGCTCAGCGCCATTGCCCGGGTCTTCCGGACGCCTGACCTGCGACGTAAGTTGCTGTTCACGCTCAGCATCATTGCCATCTACCGTCTCGGCGTCTACATTCCCGCGCCAGGGGTCGACTACGGCAACGTCCAACAATGCCTTGAAATGGGCGATACTTCCGGTGGGCTCTACCAGTTCGTCAACCTCTTCAGTGGCGGCGCCCTGTTGCAGGTCTCGATCTTCGCCCTCGGGATCATGCCCTACATCACCGCTTCCATCATCGTGCAGCTGCTGCGCGTGGTCATTCCCCGGTTCGAAGACCTTCATAAGGAAGGCGCGGCCGGTCAGGCGACCCTGACGCAGTACACCCGCTATCTCACGATCGCCCTCGGACTCCTGCAGGCCACCACCTTGGTGTCGTTGGCCCGCAGCGGAAACCTCTTCCAAGGCTGCCAGTTGCCGATCATTCCCGATCAGAGCATTGTGCACATCCTGCTCATGGTGATCGTCTTGACCGCCGGCACAGGCATGATCATGTGGCTCGGCGAACTCGTCACCGAAAAGGGTGTCGGCAATGGCATGTCCATCCTGATCTTCGTGTCGATCGCTTCGGGCTTCCCCTCCTCGATGGGCTCCATCGCCAGCACCCAGGGGTGGGGCGTCTTCACCGGAGTCATCATCATCGGGCTGTGCGTCGTGGCCTTGGTCGTCTTCGTCGAACTGTCCCAGCGTCGTGTGCCGGTGCAGTACGCCAAGCGCATGGTGGGTCGACGCACCGTCGGGGGCAGCTCCACCTACATCCCGATCAAGGTCAACATGGCCGGCGTGATCCCGGTGATCTTCTCGTCATCGATGTTGGCGCTGCCGCAGATGCTCATCCAGTTCAATATGAACCCCGATGGTTCGCTGCCCGGCTGGGCCGCCTGGATCCAAAGCAACTTCAGCGGTAGCAGCCCGTTGTACATGCTCGTCTACCTGCTGCTGACCATATTCTTCACCTACTTCTACGTCGCGATCACGTTCAACCCGATCGAGGTCTCGGACAATATGAAGAAGTACGGTGGATTCATTCCGGGTATCCGTGCCGGCAAGCCCACGGCGGACTACCTGTCCTACGTGCTCAGCCGCATCACGTTCCCCGGAGCCATCTATCTTGGCCTGATCGCCCTGACGCCATTGATCGCCTTCGTCCTGATCAAGGCCGATCAGAACTTCCCGTTCGGCGGCGTCTCGGTCCTCATCATGGTTGGTGTGGGACTGGAAACGGTCAAGCAAATCAACGCCCAGATGCAACAGCGACACTACGAAGGACTTCTGCGATGACCAGACTTTTGATCATTGGCCCGCCTGGTTCGGGCAAAGGAACGCAGGCAGCACGTATTACGGAGCAGCTGGGGATCGTTGCGATCTCCACGGGCGACATCTTCCGTGCCAACGTCAAGGGCGGAACCCCGTTGGGGATCGAAGCCAAGCAATACATGGACGCCGGCGACTATGTCCCCGATTCGGTCACCAACCGCATGGTGCGCGACCGTCTCAAGCAGGATGACGTGGCCGAAGGTTTCCTCTTGGACGGCTACCCGCGCACCTCGGCCCAGGTCGACGAACTCGACGCGATCCTAGAGGAAAACAAGACCTCGTTGGATATCGTCCTGCAGTTGACCGCCGACTCCGATGAGCTGGTGGCACGCTTGCTCAAGAGGGCCGAGGTCGAAGGCCGGGCAGACGACACCGAGGAAGTCATCCGGCACCGCCTGGATGTCTACGAAAAGCAGACCCAGGTCGTTGTGGACCGTTACCTCGAACGGGGTATCGTCCGCCACGTCGACGGGCTGGGCGACATCGACGAGGTCACCAACCGTGTGATGAGCGCCCTCGAAGGCGACGCGTCCTAACGTCACCCGCCTGAACCGACGGCCGCTCCACGTGATCTCTCTCGCGTGGGGCGGCCGTCGCGGCATTTCAGGGGTGTTTACCGAGAAGCACCCCGCAGATGAACAACGAAACAAAGGAACACCGCATGGCATTCGGCCAGCCCAAGATCGAGTACAAGTCCAACGCACAGATCCGTAAAATGAGAGAAGCCGGACTGGTGCTGGCCGAAGCGTTGGACACCGTGGTTGACGCCGCACGTATCGGGACCACGACGGCAGAACTCGATGCGCTCTTCGAAGGCGTGCTGGAACGTCATGGGGCCACCTCGAACTTCAAGGGCTACTATGGGTTCCCTGCCACGATCTGCGCTTCGGTGAACGATCAGGTCGTTCACGGGTTCCCCTCCGACTATGTACTCGCCGATGGGGACGTTCTGAAAATTGATGGTGGGGCCATCATCGATGGCTGGCATTCAGACTCCGCGCGGACCATTTTGGTGGGTACTCCTGACCCCGCCGACCAGCGGCTCTCCGATGTCACCGAGCAAGCCATGTGGCGGGGAATCGCCGCCCTGGCCAACGCACGATTCGTTGGCGCCATCGGAGAAGCCATCGACGACTACGTCAGTTCCGTCGAAGGTGAGCCGTTGGGGATTCTGGAGGATTATGTCGGCCACGGCATTGGCACGGAGATGCACCAGGCCCCGGACGTGCTCAACTACCGGTCCGGGGACCGCGGCGCACGGGTAAAGCCGGGCATGTGCCTGGCCATTGAGCCGATGTTGGTCCGCGGGGGCATCGAAACCCGCACGTTGGATGATGACTGGACGGTCGTGACCACCGACGGGTCGAGAGCCTCGCAGTGGGAACATTCGGTGGCGGTACACCTCGGAGGGATCTGGGTACTGTCAGCGCACGACGGCGGTGCGGCCGGCTTGGCACCGTTCGGGATCACCCCGGCACCGCTCCAGGACTAGGTGCCGCGGCAGAAGAAAGGTCCCCGTCGAGGAGCATTACCACTCTTCCGGCAGGTGCGCAGTGATCAAACCGGGGATTTCGCATATTGGGTTCCAGAGCGTAGGATTATTTGTTGGTTGTCTCTACGTTTGTGCCCAAAAAACACGCGGTCTTATGCTGCTGTCGGGCACGGGCGCTCGTCAGCCACGAACATACACGTCGGAAGCGTCAGCGACCGGCACAAACGTTAGCGGAGGATATGGCCAAGAAAGAGGGTGTCATCGAGGTAGAAGGCGCCGTGTCGGAAGCACTGCCCAACGCGATGTTCCGCGTTGAGCTGCCGAATGGACACGTGGTACTTGCCACTATCTCGGGAAAGATGCGTCAGCACTACATTCGAATCCTTCCTGAGGATCGCGTAGTGGTGGAACTCAGCCCGTACGACCTCAATCGCGGACGCATCGTCTACCGCTACAAGTAGGGACTTCCGTCCTCCCGGTCTTCCGGGGGAGCGAAGGTCGTTATCGTTCCACTGAAACCGCAACCGCAAAGGAAATACCGTGAAGGTTCACCCTAGCGTGAAGCCGATCTGCGAGCAGTGCAAGGTGATTCGCCGTAATGGGCGGGTCATGGTGATCTGCGCAAATCCACGCCACAAGCAGCGTCAGGGCTAAGTCTCCTTCGGGAATCTCAACCTGCGCGTAGTAATCGAATATCGGCAGTACGGCGTCCATTACGCGGGACGCATACCCCCGGGCACGGAGGCCGGGGACCTGGAAACGGGATGTGCTGCCTCCAGACCTCCGAAAATCATGTAAGGAAGACACCAATATGGCTCGTCTTGCAGGCGTAGACATCCCGCGCGAAAAGCGTGTTGTCATTGCGCTGACATACATCTACGGCGTGGGTAGAACCCGTGCAGAACAAACTATTGCCGAGACCGGGATCACCCCGGAAACTCGTGTGAAGGACCTCAGTGACGACCAGCTCCTGCAGCTGCGCGACTACGTTGAGGGCAACTTCAAGGTCGAGGGCGATCTCCGCCGCGAAGTTTCGGCCGACATCCGCCGCAAGGTAGAGATCGGCTCCTACGAGGGCATTCGCCACCGCAAGGGCCTGCCGGTCCGCGGACAGCGCACCAAGACCAACGCTCGCACCCGCAAGGGCCCGAAGCGCACCGTCGCCGGTAAGAAGAAGACCCGCTAAACAGCGGTCCCAGCCAAATACTTCGTAGGAGTTAGCAATGCCCCCAAAGACTCGTGGAGCGGTCCGCAAGCCGCGTCGCAAGGACAAGAAGAACATCGCGCTTGGTCAGGCGCACATCAAGAGCACCTTCAACAACACCATCGTGTCCATCACGGACCCGACCGGTGCCGTCATCTCGTGGGCCTCGGCCGGCGAGGTCGGATTCAAGGGTTCACGCAAGTCGACCCCGTACGCCGCGCAGATGGCAGCCGAGTCGGCCGCCAAGCGTGCCCAGGAACACGGCATGAAGAAGGTCGACGTGTTCGTGAAGGGACCGGGTTCGGGTCGCGAAACCGCCATCCGCTCACTGCAGGCCACCGGCCTCGAAGTGGGATCCATCCAGGATGTTTCCCCGAGCGCCCATAACGGTTGCCGCCCGTCGAAGCGCCGCCGCGTCTAGTTTGACCCAGTTATAGGCCTGTGCCGCCGTCGTCTCCGTACTCCGGGGACGACGGCGGCGCGCGCCAACTGCGGATCATTCGCCCGATCTAGACGGACGCCTGACGGCAGACGTCGTTTCCACCCACATGTGTTGCGTCATATAGCGGATGCTCGCTGAAAGGAAATGTAAGTGCTTATTGCACAGCGCCCCACCCTTACCGAAGAAGTAGTTGCCCCGAACCGTTCACGGTTCACGATTGAGCCCTTGGAGCCGGGTTTCGGCTACACCCTGGGCAACTCGCTGCGCCGCACGCTGCTGTCCTCGATCCCTGGTGCAGCTGTCACCAGTGTTCGCATCGACGGCGTGCTGCACGAGTTCACCACCGTTCAGGGTGTGAAGGAAGACGTCACCGAACTGATCCTGAACATCAAGAACCTTGCTGTGTCCTCAGAGCATGACGAGCCAGTCGTCGCCTACCTGCGCAAGCAGGGCCCCGGCGTCGTCACGGCCGCGGATATCACCCCGCCGGCCGGCGTCGAGTTCCACAACCCGGATCTGCACATCGCGACGTTGAACGCGAAGGGCAAGTTCGATATGGAACTCACGATCGAGCGTGGCCGCGGCTACGTTTCGGCGGCGCAGAACAAGAGCCTTGATGCCGAGATCGGCCGTATTCCGGTCGACTCCATCTACTCACCCGTTCTGAAGGTGACCTTCCGTGTGGAGGCCACTCGTGTCGAGCAGCGCACCGACTTCGACAAGCTCATTGTCGACGTCGAGACCAAGGACTCCATCCTGCCCCGCGACGCCGTCGCTTCGGCAGGTACGACCCTGGTTGAACTGTTCGGACTCGCCCGCGAGCTGAACTCGGCCGCCGAAGGCATCGAGATCGGCCCGTCCCCGACGGACGCCGCACTCGCCGCCGACATGGCTCTGCCGATCGAAGATCTCGAGCTGACCGTCCGGTCGTACAACTGCCTCAAGCGCGAGGGAATCCACACGGTAGGCGAGCTGGTTGCTCGCTCCGAGGCCGACCTGATGGACATCCGGAACTTCGGTGCCAAGTCCATCGACGAGGTCAAGGCCAAGCTGATCGAGCTGGGTCTGTCCCTGAAGGATTCACCTCCAGGGTTTGATCTGGCCGCGCGTGTAGCCGCCAGTGACGAGGACGACGCCGAATTCGGTGACGAAGAGGCCTAAGGCCGCCTTCAAAGTAATGTACTTTGCCCCAAGGCCCGCGCCTTTGCGCGGGGCGGCGGGCTCCATCTAGGAGAAAAAACAATGCCTACCCCACCCAAGGGAAAGCGCCTCGGAGGCGGAGCAGCCCACGAGCGCCTCATGCTGGCGAACCTGTCGACCCAGCTCTTCGAGCACAAGTCGGTCACGACGACGGTGACGAAGGCCAAGCGCCTGCGTCCCTACGCCGAGCGCCTGATCACCTTCGCGAAGCGCGGAGACCTGTCCTCGCGTCGTCGCGTCCAGGCGGCTATTGCCTCGCGCAACCGGACCAACAAGTCAGTGGTGCACGAGCTGTTCACCAACATCGCCCCGGCCATGGCCGAGCGTGAAGGTGGCTACACCCGCATCACCAAGATCGGCAACCGCAAGGGCGACAACGCCCCCATGGCTGTCATCGAACTGGTCCTCGAGCCCGTTTCCCCGAAGCAGGCCGTCGTGAAGGAAGCCACCAAGGCTGCCGAGACGTCCGCTCCGGTTGCCGAGCCCGAGGTCGCCGAGACCGAGGTTCCGGCGGAAGCCACCGAGGCATCCGACGATAAGTAAGGACCGGCCCTAAAGCCGACTCCTCTTCAGAAGGGGCCGGGACCATCCCACGGGATGGTCCCGGCCCCTTCGTCGTGAGCGGCGTGCCCCACCCAAATGGCGCCACAGCGTGCACCGCTTCTAGACTCGGTTCATGAACTTCCCCCTCGACACCGCCAGCGGACGTGTGCCCGACGCTGGAACCGGCGTGGCCGGGGCCAACACCGTGGAACCAGCGACCGTGCGCATCCGCCTGCGCTTGGCCTATGACGGCTCTAGTTTCTCCGGCTGGGCCACCCAACCGGGGCGGCGTACGGTCCAGGGGAGCCTTGAGGAGGCCCTGGGGCTGCTCTTTCGGCGTGACGTCCGCACCACGGTCGCCGGCCGGACGGACGCGGGAGTCCACGCCAGGGGCCAAGTCGCCCATTTTGATCTGACCGAAGCCGAATACCGGGCCCTGCCCCGCGGAAAGAACCTGACCGAAGACGAGGCGCTGCTGCGACGCGTCCGCGGTGTCACGTCCCGCATCGGGGGAGAGGTCTTCGTCCACGAGGCGAGGGCTGCAGCCGATGGTTTTGACGCCCGATTCTCAGCTCTCTGGCGCCGATACAGCTACCGCATCGCCGACGGGCAGCATCGGTGGGACCCACTCACCCGGTCCATGACGTTATGGCATCCGCGGGAGCTGGACCCGGGCCTGCTGAACGCCGAGGCACAGGTTGCCCTCGGCCGACATGATTTCCTGTCCTATTGCCGGCCCAAGAACTTCGCCACCACCATTCGGACCCTGGAAGCATTTACCTTTACCCGGGCCGAGGACGGCATATTAGTGGCCAGCCTCCAAGCCGACGCGTTCTGCCACAACATGGTGCGCACCCTCATCGGCGCGGTCCTGCGGGTCGGCGATGGGGAGGAAGCTCCGGGATGGGTGGAACGTCGGATCGCGGAGCCGATCCGAGACCATCGGACCCGCATGGCTGCACCGCATCCGCTGGTGTTGGAACAGGTGGCCTACCCGGAAGACGACCAGCTGGGCCTGCGTGCCGAAACCACCCGCGCGCGGCGTCGTCCCGAAGACCTGCAACGATCCTGAGGCGCCCTGGGGCCCAGAACAGGGGAGCAGTAAAGGCCCGGTATCGCGGCTTTTGGTGCCGGGCCGCGCATACGGTAAAGTAGGCTGCTGTTGTGCATGTCCTATGCCTGACACAACTTTTTCCGCGTGACGGCCCAGTTGCAGGGCCCTGGTCTGTGGAGACTGCAGGCAGCTGATGGATGGCCGGTTAGATTCAGACCTCACCTGAAGAACTGGTACAGCGCATCGATAACACAGTGCTCTTCCCTGCTGGTGGATCTCACAGCTGCCGCAGGTGGAACGCTTGACCAGTATCCAAGGAAACGAAGGCAATAAACGTGCGTACGTACACTCCGAAGCCCGGCGACGCAGATCGCCAGTGGCACGTCATCGACGCCACTGACATCGTGCTGGGCCGACTCGCCAGCCAGACCGCAACCCTGCTGCGCGGCAAGCACAAGGCCACCTATGCAGCTCATATGGACATGGGTGACTTCGTCGTCATCATCAACGCCGAGAAGGTTGCCCTCACCGGCGCCAAGCTCGAAAAGAAGCGCGCCTACCGCCACTCCGGTTTCCCGGGTGGTCTGAGGTCCGTCAGCTACGCCGAACTGTTGGAAAAGAACCCGGTTCAGGCAGTTGAGAAGGCCATCAGGGGCATGCTTCCCAAGAACTCCCTTGCTGCTCAGCAGCTGGGCAAGCTCAAGGTCTACCGCGGAGCCGAGCACCCGCATGCTGCCCAGCAGCCCAAGACCTTCGAAATCACCCAGGTCGCGCAGTAGCGCTGGGCCCCGAAACAAGAGACTAGTTTTCAAGGAGAATCGTGGCTCAGAACACTGAAGAGCTGAATGAAACCGAGGGTGCGGCTCCGTCCGCCTACACCTCCGAGTCGTCCCCGG
The DNA here is from genome assembly GCF_058137995.1 of Arthrobacter sp. AOP36-F1-5. Classification (NCBI taxonomy): domain Bacteria; kingdom Bacillati; phylum Actinomycetota; class Actinomycetes; order Micrococcales; family Micrococcaceae; genus Arthrobacter; species Arthrobacter sp. AOP36-F1-5. Next base: position 2,731,422 of record NZ_CM176892.1, on the reverse strand, counting down.
CGGCCGAAGAGACCGTCGTCAAGGAACGTCCGGCACTGACTGTCGGTGGCTCCGCCGTCGGCCGTCGCAAGCAGGCTATCGCCCGCGTTCGGTTGTCCCCGGGCACCGGCCAGTGGACCGTCAACGGTCGCACGCTGGAGGAGTACTTCCCGAATAAGCTGCACCAGCAGGAAGTCAACGATCCGTTCAAGCTCCTGGAGCTCGACGGTGCGTATGATGTGATCGCCAACATCCACGGTGGCGGGCCTTCCGGCCAGTCCGGCGCACTGCGCCTGGGTGTTGCTCGCTCATTGAACGAGATTGACCGCGAGAACAACCGTCCGGCCCTGAAGAAGGCCGGCTTCCTGACTCGTGACGCCCGCGTCATCGAGCGCAAGAAGGCTGGCCTCAAGAAGGCACGCAAGGCCTCGCAGTACTCGAAGCGTTAATCTGCTTCCCTGGAACCGCAGGGTTCCCACCGAGGGCCCCACGGCATATGCCGTGGGGCCCTCGGCCGCTTAATGGGGCCGTGCGAGGGTGAAAGTGTGGCCGGATCGTTGCCAGCCGCCACATTTTTATCGTTTCCGGGCGATAAGATGGGCGGGATGGCTAGATTATTTGGCACCGATGGTGTGCGTGGAAAAGCAAACGAACTGATCACCCCGGCACTCGCCATGAACTTGGCGCAGGCAGCAGCAGTGGTGCTTGGTCTGCGAACTGTTGCCGAGGGAACCCGCCCGGTGGCCGTGATCGCACGTGACCCTCGAATCAGTGGTGATTTCATTTCCGCAGCCATCGAAGCTGGTTTCGCCTCCGTGGGGGTCGACGTCTTCGATGCCGGCGTCCTGCCGACCCCGGCGGCCGCCTACCTCATCGCCGATATCGAAGCGGACTTCGGTGTTGTGATCTCCGCTTCCCATAACCCGGCACCCGATAATGGCATCAAATTCCTGGCCCGCGGAGGCCAGAAGCTCTCCGACGCTCAAGAAGATGCCATCGAAGCCGAGCTGGATCGGGAGTCCCCCCGGCCGCTCGGCGCGGACGTGGGCCGGATTCAACGCTTCGCGGATGCGGAGGACCGCTATGTGGTCCATCTGCTCAAGACCATGCCGCACCGTCTTGAAGGGCTGAAGATCGTCTTGGATTGTGCCCATGGCGCGGCTAGCGGTTGCTCACCGGATGCCTTCGCCGCCGCTGGGGCAGAGGTGGTGGTGATCGGGGCGAATCCCGATGGAAACAACATCAACGACGGTTGCGGCTCGACCCATTTGGAGATGCTTCAGGCGAAGGTCCTGTCCGAGGGGGCCGACCTGGGTATTGCCCACGACGGGGACGCCGACCGGTGCCTGGCCGTTGACAACGAAGGCAGCGTCGTGGACGGGGACCAGATCATGGCCATCATGGCCGTGGCGTTCAAGGAAGCCGGCAAGCTCAAGGATGACACGCTCGTAGCCACGGTCATGAGTAACCTGGGTTTGAAGATGGCCATGGAGGCCGCGGGCATCACCATCGCCGAAACAGGGGTGGGGGACCGCTACGTTCTGGAGGGCATGCGCGACGGCGGGTTCACCCTCGGTGGTGAACAGTCAGGGCACGTGATCTTCTCCGACTTCGCCACCACCGGTGATGGCGTCCTGACCGGTTTGCAAATCGCCGCGCGCGTGGCAGCCACGGGGAAGACCCTGAAGGAATTGGCGGCCGTCATGGAGGTCCTTCCACAGGTGCTGATCAACGTGAAGGGCGTGGACAAGCACGCCGCGCACTCCAACGCAGCGGTCTCATTGGCCGTCCAGGGCGCGGAAAACGAATTAGGCGGTGCCGGACGGGTATTGCTGCGTCCCTCCGGTACCGAGCCGGTCGTCCGGGTGATGGTCGAGGCGACCGACCACCTCGTCGCCGACGATGTGGCCAGCCGGTTGGCCGGTGTCGTCAAGAACGAATTGGCGCTCTGACCACAGAGGCCGGCAGGTCGAACAGAACCTAACCATGAAAATCGAGCGGGCCCCGTCCTGAGACGGGGCCCGCTGGGTTTATCCGGTTGCAGGTAGCAGCCGGTCCTTCAAGGAAAACTAAGTACGCGGCTGGAGGGAGTCGCGGATTTCGGTGAGCAGGAGGACTTGTGGATCGATTTCCTCCTCTTCGGGAAGAATGCCCAGACGGGCGTTGCGGCGTTCAATCATCTTGTTCATGGGCATGACCACGACGAAGTAGATTGCCGCAGCGACGAGCAAGAAGTTGACGACTGCGGTGAGCAGGACGCCGATCTTGATCGCGTGCTCCGGGCCGACGGCCAGGAAGTTATCGAAGTTCGGGGTGCCGACGAGCACCGAGATCAACGGCATCAGAACGCTGTTGACTAACGCATCGATCACTGTGGCGAAGGCGCCACCAATGACGACGGCGACGGCAAGGTCAACGACGTTGCCCTTCATGATGAATTCCTTGAATCCCTGTAACATGCGAACAACTATACAGATGTCTGCCGGGCACGTGGGGATTTAGATCCAATGGTTTTATTGATGACCTGTTGGTCAGATTTTGCGCAGCAGCATGCGCCGGATTGAATGATCGCTGTCCTTGGTGAGCACCAGCTGGGCGCGGCCACGGGTGGGAAGGACATTCTCCCGGAGGTTTGGTTCGTTGATCCGGCGCCAGATCCCCAAAGCGGTTTCGCGGGCTTCATCGTCGGACAGTCTGGAGTACCGGTGGAAGTAGGAGGCAGGATCCGCGAAGGCGCCGCTGCGCAGTTTCATGAACCGCTTGACGTACCAGTTCTCGATCGCCTGGGTCTGGGCGTCAACGTAGACGGAGAAATCGAAAAAGTCGCTGAGCGCCAAACCGGCCGTCCCATCGCTTCTGACCTGGGCCGGGGCCAGCACGTTCAGTCCCTCCACGATGAGCACGTCGGGGCGGTGAACGACGACTTCCTTGCCGGGGACGATGTCGTACGTCAGATGTGAGTACCAGGGGGCACGAACCTCCTCGGCACCGGACTTCACCGCCGAAACGAAGCGGAGCAAGGCGCGCCGGTCGTAGGCCTCAGGAAACCCCTTGCGATGCATCAGCCCGCGGCGTTCCAACACTTCGTTGGAGTGCAGGAACCCGTCGGTGGTCACCAACTCGACATTGGGGGTATCCGGCCACCGGCGCAACATCTCCTGGAGTACGCGGGCCGTCGTGGACTTCCCGACGGCCACGGAGCCGGCAACGCCGATGACGAAGGGGGTGCGTCGGGTCGATTCGCCCAAAAAGGTGTTCGTGGCTTGATGTAACTGTCCGGCTGCCTGCACATAGAGGTTCAGCAGGCGGGAGAGGGGAAGGTAGACGTCCTTGATTTCCTTGAGATCAAGTTTTTCACCCAACCCACTGAGCCTGATCAGATCCCCCTCGTCGAGCGGTTGGGTGATCTCGTTGGACAGTCGTGCCCAGGTCTGCCGGTCCAGTTCCACAAAAGGGGAGACTCCGGCGTCGTGGTCTCGGGGGGCGCTCACCACTGAATTGTGCCAAGCAGGTCCTCGTATTCCCAAACCGGAGCGCAGCCACCAGCCGTGGCGGCCACTCGTTTCGGGGGCCGGAAATGATCAATATCGGTTCTTCGGCGCGGTATTCTTGTGCGCATGTGTGGAATTGTTGGCTATGTAGGCCGTCCAGAAAAAACGACCGGTAACCATGGGGCCCTTGACGTGGTTCTGGAGGGGCTGCGCCGGTTGGAATACCGTGGCTACGATTCCGCAGGGATCGCGGTGATCGGAGAAGCAGGGCTCGAATCGCGCAAGAAGGCCGGCAAGCTGGCCAATCTGATCGGCGAACTCGAAGCCCGTCCGCTGCCGCCGTCGCTGACCGGCATCGGCCACACCCGGTGGGCCACCCATGGTGGCCCCTCTGACGTCAATGCTCACCCGCATCTGGCCGACGGCGGGAAGCTGGCCGTCATCCACAATGGCATCATCGAAAATTTTGCAGATTTGCGCGCCGAACTCCTCGCTGCTGGCCATGTCTTCGACTCGGAAACCGACACCGAGGTTGCCGCCGTGCTGCTGGGCGATATCTACACTCACGCCGGCGGCGGGGATCTGGCCCGCTCCATGCAGCTGGCCTGCCAGCGGCTCGAAGGCGCGTTCACTCTGTTGGCCATCCATGAAAGCCAGCCCGGCGTGGTCGTGGCCGCACGACGGAACTCGCCGCTGGTCCTCGGGCTCGGGGAGGGCGAGAACTTCCTGGGCTCCGACGTCTCCGGCTTCATTGACTTCACCCGGCGTGCGGTGGAACTGGGGCAGGACCAGGTGGTCACCATCACCCCGGATCATCACGTCATCACCGACTTTGAAGGCAACCCTGCCGAAGGCACCGAATTCCATGTTGATTGGGACGCGGCAGCCGCGGAAAAGGGTGGATTCGATTCCTTTATGGAGAAGGAGATCTTCGACCAGCCGGCCGCCGTCGCCGATACCCTCCTGGGCCGGTACGACGCCGAGGGCCGGATGACCCTCGACGAATTGCGGATCGATTCCGCGGAGCTGGCCGATATTTCCAAGATCATCGTGCTGGCCTGTGGAACCTCCGCCTACGCCGGCTCCGTCGCCAAGTACGCGATCGAACATTGGTGCCGCATCCCCGTGGAGGTCGAACTCAGCCACGAGTTCAGGTATCGGGACCCGATCGTGAACGCCAACACCCTGATCGTCTCCATCTCCCAGTCGGGGGAGACCATGGATACGTTGATGGCAGTGCGCTATGCGCGCGAACAAGGGGCCAAGACGCTGTCGATCTGCAATACCAACGGTTCCACGATCCCGCGCGAGTCAGACGCCGTGCTGTACACGCACGCCGGCCCCGAGATCGCCGTGGCCTCGACCAAGGCCTTCCTGGCGCAGATCACCGCCACCTACGTGCTGGGACTCTATCTGGCCCAGTTGCGCGGCAACCTGTTCACCGGCCAAATCAAGGACATCCTGGCCGACCTGCAGGACATCCCCGCCAAGATCCAGGACATCCTCGACCGGGCGGAGGAGATCAAGACGCTGGCCCGGTCGATGTCCGAGGCCAGCTCGGTGCTGTTCCTGGGACGCCATGTCGGTTACCCGGTAGCCATGGAAGGGGCCTTGAAGCTCAAGGAGATCGCCTACATCCACGCCGAAGGTTTCGCCGCGGGCGAGCTGAAGCACGGGCCCATCGCGCTGATCGATGACGGCCAGCCGGTATTCGTCGTCGTGCCCTCCCCGCGGGGACGGCATTCACTGCATTCGAAGGTCGTCTCTAATATCCAGGAGGTCAGGGCGCGAGGAGCCAAGACCTTGGTGATCGCCGAATCCGGGGACGAAGCAGTCAGGGACTACGCCGAATTTGTCTTCTACGTTCCGGAGACTCCGACGTTGTTGATGCCGCTGCTGGCCACCGTGCCGCTGCAGCTCTTTGCCTGTGAACTGGCCAGTTCCAAGGGCTTTGACGTCGACCAGCCCCGCAACCTGGCGAAGTCCGTCACGGTCGAGTAGGCAGATCCGCACCCGCTGAAGGAGCCCGATGTGTTCATGCACCGGGCTCCTTCGCTGATCACCTACCCCAACGCCCGTTCGGCGAGTCCGCGCACATAGGCTGCCTGACCGGCATGCTGGGTGGTGTCGTTGAGAACACTCACCCAACGGGAGGCGGCCGTCACCGGAGGCTCCCACCGCGTATCGACGATCCGTTCGAAGTCCCCGCTACCGAGGGACTCGAGGATCTGCAGGGTGCGGTCGTGGACCGCCTGATGGTAGGCGGAGAGAAGGCCCGAATCGCCGTTGTCGAAGGCCCGGACTTGCTCGGCGTCATGTCCGAACCCGGTGTCCGACTCTTCATAGGGCAGCGCCAGACGGTGCGCCCAGCCATGTTCGAGCCATAATTGCCCCGCTGGGATGTGCTGTGCCGCACCGGGGGAGGGAGCCGCGGCACCGCCGAGCACGGCAGCGAGGTCCGCCATATGGTCGTCCTGCACACGGGTCAGATGCCAGATCAGCCAAGCGGCATGATTCGACTGGGGGTCGGGCTGATACAGCAGAACGCTGGCATCGGTACCGCTGGTGACCGAACGGACGGTCTGCGCCACACGATCGAATCCGTCGCGTAGAAGTTCGCGGGCAATATTCGCGCTCATCGGTGGTCCTTTCGTGGGCTGCTCCTCCGGCACGATGGCGGCCGACAGGTATGTCAGCGACGCTACGCCTGGAACCGGTTCAGCGATAGCGCGCGTCACCTGCGCATGACCACCATATGAGGACTCCGAAACCGATAGGCTGGGGGAATGATTGTGGGCATTGGAGTGGACGTCGTGCAGGTTTCCCGTTTCACGACGCAATTGGAACGAACCCCGGCGTTATGTGAGCGACTTTTTGTGCCGGCAGAGCGCGCGCTGAACATGCGGTCGTTGGCGGCACGCTTCGCCGCGAAGGAAGCGGTCGCCAAAGCTCTCGGTGCTCCGGCCGGCATGAACTGGCAGCATTGCCAGGTCGTCATGGACGCCGCAGGTGCCCCACAAGTGAAGATCGACGGCACGGTGGCCGAGGTCGCTGAAGCCAAGGGTGTCCGTCATTGGCACTTATCCCTCAGCCACGATGGAGACCTGGCCACGGCCATGGTCATTGCGGAGCGTTAGAACATGATTAATGCCTATACCGGAACCCAGATCCGTGCTGCCGAGGCCGGGCTCCTCCAAGGGCAGGACGGGGCATCCCTGATGCGTCGGGCGGCCCACGGGCTGGCCCACCACACCATGAACCTGCTGCGTGAGAGTTTTGGCGGCGTCTATGGTGCTCGGATCGCCGCACTCATCGGAAGCGGAAACAACGGTGGCGACGCACTTTTCGCTATGGCACGGCTGGCAAGCCGCGGGGTGGCCTGCACGGCCGTTCTCATGGCGCCAAAGGTCCATGTAGAAGGCCTGGCAGCCTTCAAGCGGGCTGGCGGCAAGGTCGTCGAAGCCGGGAGGGAAGGAGCCGCAGGATCACGGGGGCGCAACCGCCGTTGGCATCGGGCCACTGAAGCACTCAACGGAGTGGACCTGGTCATCGACGCGGTGTTGGGAACGGGGGCCCGTGGGGGCGTCTCGATGCCCACGATTCCTGACGATATTCTGGTCGTCGCCTGCGATCTGCCCTCAGGAGTGAACGCCGATACGGGAAGCGCGCCAGATGCTGTGCTTCAAGCAGATCTCACAGTGACCTTTGGTGCGATGAAAACCGGGCTCACGGTCGGTGCCGGACACCTGCTCTCGGGACGCGTCGAAGTCGTGGACATCGGTCTGAGCCCGTACCTCGGGGAACCAGACCTGTTCGTCATGGAAGATAGCGATGCCCACAGACTGTCCCCGCGTCCAGCGCGCAGCGCACAGAAGTACAGCAGAGGAGTCTTGGGCTTGGTGGCCGGCTCCGACGAGTACCCGGGCGCTGCCGTCCTTTCGGCGACGGCAGCGGTGAACACCGGCGTCGGTATGCTTCGGACGGTAACCACCGAGACCGTCCGGCCACTTTTGTCCCAGACCGTCCCCGAAGCGGTAGCAGCCCAGGATGCTCAGGCGCATGTGCAAGCCTGGGCGGTAGGCCCGGGAATCGGCGAGGATGCCGATCAACTCGCGGCAACACGGACGGCTATTTCCTCCGGACTGCCCTGCGTGGTTGACGCCAGCGCGCTGGCAGAGCTGTCTCAGGGACAAGGCCACTCAAAACTGGTGCTGACCCCGCATGCAGGAGAGCTCACCGAGCTGCTCCAGCGCGCTGGCATGCGTTTGGATCGGGAAGCTGTTGAGAAGAACCCCGTTCGGTGGGCGCGGTGGGCCGCTGTGGCGTACTCCTCGGTGGTGCTGTTGAAGGGACCGGCCACGGTATGCGTGGCGCCCGACGGCCCGACCATCGTCAGCAACAACGGCGGACCCGAGTTGGCTACAGCGGGAAGCGGCGATGTGCTGACCGGCATTCTGGGAGCCATGTTGGCTGTCGACAGCCAACATGGCTCATCGACACGCTCGCGAGTAGAGCTGGCGGCCACATCGGCCCATGTCCACGCAGAAGCTGGACGGCGCATCGCCGTGGAAGGCCAGCCCCATGCCCAAGCACTGGCACGTTCCATCAGCAGGGGGTGAGCAAGGCGGGCCGCGTCGAGCGTTAGTAGGCGCCGTCCTTGCCCAGAACTGCCTTGGCCGTGCGGAAGAGAATGATCAGATCGCTCATGAGCGACCAGTTCTCCACATAATAAAGATCCAGCCGGACACTGTCATTCCACGACAAATCCGATCGTCCGCTAACCTGCCAGAGCCCGGTGATGCCGGGCTTGACCATCAAACGACGTAGCACATACTTTTCGTAGGTTTCGACTTCCGAGACCAGTGGTGGCCGTGGACCAACCATGCTCATATCCCCCATAAATACGTTCCACAGCTGTGGGAGCTCGTCGATACTGTATCTGCGGATGAAAGCACCCAGGCGGGTGATACGAGGATCTGCCTTCATCTTGAAAAGCGTACCGTTTCCCTCGGTGGCCTCCTGCAGCGCGGCAAGGCGTTCTTCGGCATCGACAACCATGGAACGGAACTTATGCATCCTGAATGTCTCTCCGTGCTTCCCGACCCTCTCCTGCTGGAAGAAGGCGGGGCCAGGGCTGCCGGCCCGAACCAGGAGGGCGGTCACCAGAAGAATCGGAGAAATCGCCAGCAGGGCCAAACCCGAGCCGGCGATGTCGAAGGTGCGCTTGACCAACGAACTGGCACCGTTGAGCTTTGGCGTGGTGACGTGGATGAGTGGTAGGCCAGCCACTGGCTGGGTGTGGATTCGCGGTCCGGCGACGCCGGTCAGGGCCGGCGCCATGATCATGCTGACACCGCGGTCCTGAAGTTCCCAACCGAGCTGTTGGATGACCCGGGGCTTGAGGTGGGATCCGGCTGATATGGCGATCGCGTCGACGTTGGTCGCTTCGATGGCCTCCAGCACCGCCGGGAGCTCTGAGCTCACGCTGACCACCGGAAGTTGGAGTTCCTGACCCGTGGGGGAGTGCAGCGAATGGCCGGGGAGGATGGCGGCCACTGGTGTGTATCCCGCGCCGAAATCTCTGGACAGATTTTCGTGCAGATGCTCAACCGCGGAAGGAGCGCCGATCAGCAGAAGTTTGCGGGTGAACCGTCCTGCGGCGCGGCGCCGAATGAGCCATTTCCGCATGAACCAACGACTCGCTAGAAGCAGGAAGATCCCCAAAGGCAGGGCCACGCCAACATAGCCACGGGCCGTGGGGATCTCGCCTGCGTAGGAGACGATCGCGATGGCGCCGAAGAGATAAAGGGATGCGACGGCGACTCGCTTATATTCCTCGGCTCCGGCGCCCAGGATCTTGACGTCCCGAGACTGCCACCCGGCAAGGGCTGCCCACCAGAGTAAACCGATGAGGACAGTGACCAGCCAGTAGTTGGTCGGGACCGCGCCAGCTAGTTCGGGGTCGCTTGATGCGCCGAAACGTGCGAGCTGGGCAACGACGACGGCAACAGAGATGCACAACAGATCCACGATCCCCCAAAGCCTGGGAATCGACGAATGCCAATCGTCGTGCGGGTTTTTCAAGATATTCCCCCCGGAATCGTTTCGTTGGCCGCTGAGCAGTCCAACTTTGGGTATTCGTTCTTGCGTTAGCGGGGCGCCGTGGGCTCGAAGTACTGGCCAAGGGCGGTGAAGTGCCAATCGGCTTTTTCCCACGAAGTGGCATCGAGGACATTTCGCGCGTCGATGATCCGCTTTTCATTGACGAAGCTCTCAAGTGACGCGGGCTCCAAGGCCTTGAACTCAGGCCACTCCGTCAGGAGCATCACCAGGTCCGCCTCGGCGACGGCAGTGGACGTGTCATCGACGTAGTGCAGGCGCGGAAAGCGTTTGGCAGCATTCGCATTGCCTTCGGGGTCATAGACGGTGACGTCGGCTCCTGATCCATACAGCCTCGCTGCAATGTCCAGAGCGGGAGAGTCCCTCACGTCATCACTGTCGGGTTTGAACGTCACGCCCAATACGGCGATCTTCTTGCCTGCAAGTTCACCAAGGATCTCGGTAGCGAGGTACACGACCCGCTCACGACGCCGAAGATTGATTTCATCGACTTCAGTGAGGAAGCGCATGGTCCGGTCGAGGCCGAGTTCGCTTACTCTCGCCTGTAGTGCGCGAATGTCCTTGGGGAGGCAGCCACCTCCGAAACCGAGGCCGGCATTGAGAAACTTGCGGCCGATGCGGGAGTCGTGACCGATGGCGTCGGCCAGCGTACGGATGTCCCCGCCGACGGCCTCGGTGACTTCCGAAAAGGCGTTGATAAACGAGATCTTGGTTGCCAAGAAGGCGTTCGCCGCAACCTTCACGAGTTCGGCGGTCTCGAAGTCCGTGCTGATGAAGGGGGTGTCGAGAGCCAACGCGGAAGCGTAGACCTCGCGGAGTGTCTCTTCTGCACGCACGCTGTCTACGCCCACAACCAATCGATCCGGTGTGATCGTGTCCTTGACGGCGAATCCTTCGCGCAGGAACTCTGGGTTCCATGCGAGATCGATCCGGACGTCTTCGCGCTGGTGCTCAGCGATGAGGCCCAGGAGCCGACGCGTTGTTCCCACGGGGATTGTGGACTTGCCGACGATCAGCGCATCCTTGGTGATGTTCTTCGCGAGCGACACGGTTGCCGCGTCCACGAAAGCCACGTCCGCAGCGTATTCGCCCGGCAACTGCGGTGTACCCACACCGATGAAGTGGACATCTGCCCATGCGCCGACTTCCTCGTAGGATGTGGTGAAGCGCAGACGTCCGGAGTCGATGTGCTTGAGCAAAAGCTCGGGCAGGCCAGGCTCGTGGAATGGTAGCTCGCCACGAGAAAGACTGTCGACCTTCTCCTGGTCGACATCAAGTCCGAGAACTTCGAAACCGAGCTCTGCCATACACGCTGCATGAGTCGCCCCGAGGTAACCAGTACCGATCACCGCTATGTGAAGTGCCACGGTTCTCTACCCCCTTGTTGCTTTGTCATTGCCTAGTCCAATCAGGGAACGGTTCAATGTCGAGATGTCGATTTTAAGTACACACCCGGACGTTCGAATTCCCACGCGTCGGCGTCAACCGCGGAAGGAATCCTGATGGTCCCGGAACCAATCGACAGTATCCTGAATCCCCTGCTCGAGGGGTATGGACGCTTTCCACCCTGCTTTCGAGAGCTTGCTGACGTCCATCAGTTTCCGCGGCGTTCCATCAGGTTTACTGGTGTCCCATTCCATGGCGCCGGCGTAACCGACTGCCTTGGCTACTGTCTCCGCGAGTTCCTTGATGGTGACGTCGGTTCCGACGCCAACATTGACTTGTTGGCCCCCATCGTAGTTTTCGAGAAGAAACAGACACGCCGATGCCATGTCGTCGACATGGAGGAACTCGCGAAGTGGGGAACCGGTTCCCCAGTTCGTCACGGATTCAAGTCCAGAGGTAACCGCCTCGTCGTACCGGCGGATGAGTGCCGGTAGGACATGCGACCCCGCGGGGGAGAAGTTATCCCCCGGGCCATAGAGGTTGGTGGGCATGGCGGAGATCCATGGCTTGCCGTGCTGGCGTCGCACAGCCTGCACGTGGAGAATGCCAGCAATCTTGGCGATCGCGTAGGCGTCGTTGGTTGGCTCTAGGTGCCCGGTGAGCAGGTATTCTTCTTTGAGCGGCTGGGGCGCCATTTTTGGATAGATGCAGGACGAACCCAGAAAAAGTAGGCGGTCAACGTCGTATGCAAGGGCAGCGTCCATGGTGTTGACCTGGATCTGCATGTTCTCACTGAGGAAGTCCGCGGGGTGGTTGTCGTTGGCCAAGATGCCGCCTACCTTGGCAGCTGCCAGCACAACGTGGCGTGGCTTCTCTTTCGCGAAGAAGTCGAATACGGCATCGCGATTCTTGAGATCAAGATCGGCCGACGTCCGGCTGATGATGTTGGTGAATCCCTCGGCCTCGAGCTTACGTTTGATCGCAGACCCGACGAGACCTCGATGTCCGGCGACGTAGATTCTTGCATCGCGTTCGAGGGGCCGTGCGGTGTAGTGGACGTCCGGCATCTAGGCAGAAACCATCCAGCTCTTGAGCGCCACGTTGTCGATCCAGGGAGTGCCGGCATTCTTCTGCGCTTCGATGTCCGCATCCACCATAATCCGGGCAAGTTCGGGTGTTTTCACGGTCGGCACCCAGCCGAGCTTCTCTTCGGCCTTCGAATAGTCGCCGACCAGGGCATCGACCTCCGTAGGACGAAGGTAGCGCTCGTCAAACTTCACATAGTCCTTCCAATTGAGACCTGCATGTTCGAAGGACAATTGCAGAAAATCTTGGACGGTGTAGCCTGCGTTCGTCGCCAGCACGAAGTCGTCCGGCTCGTCAGCCTGCAGCATGCGCCACATGCCTTCGACAAATTCAGCAGCATATCCCCAGTCCCGAACTGCGTCGAGATTGCCCATGTAGAGCTCGTGCTGAGTGCCCGCCTTGATTGCGGCTACGGCACGCGTGATCTTTCGTGTCACGAAAGTCTCGCCGCGTCGGGGAGATTCATGGTTAAAGAGAATCCCGTTAACCGCGTACATGCCGTAGGCCTCGCGGTAGTTCTTGGTGACCCAGTAGCTGTAGACCTTTGCCGCACCATACGGCGAACGCGGGTAGAAGGGCGTTTCTTCGTTCTGTGGTGGAGGAGTAGCGCCAAACATTTCCGAGGACGAAGCCTGGTAAAAGCGAGCATCAACATTGGCCATGCGCATGGCTTCAAGGAGGCGAATAGTTCCGATAGCTGTGGTGTCCCCGGTGTGTTCCGGTTCGTCGAAGGAAACACGAACATGGGATTGCGCAGCGAGGTTGTAAACCTCGTCCGGATTGATCTGCGCCAGAAGCGTCGCGAGTCGGACCCCATCCGAGAGATCGCCGTAATGTAGGAACATCTTGGCGTCGGGCTGATGGGGATCAACGTAGAGATGATCGATGCGCGCCGTGTTGAAGGTTGAAGCTCGCCGGATTAGTCCGTGAACTTCGTACCCTTTTCCTAGAAGCAATTCAGCAAGGTAGGAACCGTCTTGTCCCGTAATCCCCGTTATCAATGCTCGCTTGATCAATATACCCCCACCAGTTCATTTTCGGATTGCATTAAGATTGGCTGTCAATGGAGATGCTAGTTGATCTCGCCAGACTTGTTTTCATCGTTTCGAATCCTCTTAGGAGGGGCACTGCGATTTCCTAGAGGTTATGCGGTCCGGCGTTTAGACGATACGTTTTTTGCCGGAACTGATCTTCGTAAAGAATTGAGCAAGGACGAGCAATATGAATCGTGTATTGCCGAATATGTATCGACGCCACAGCCTGCGTGGTTCGGACAGAAATCTATAGATCCATTCGGCGCCAGCGTGTTGAATCCACGGCGGCGCCTCGCGTGAAGTTCCTGCCATGAAGTCGAAAGCCGCTCCGACGCCAAGAACTGTACTTCCTGTGATCTGTGCAAGGCGCACTCCGACTAGGTCCTGTTTGGGACTACCCAGTCCGAGCCACACATAGTCGACTCTTTTGGGTAGCCAAGCAGCTATGCCATCTACCAGAGTGTCCAGGTCAGAGGTGAACGGTGGTGAGTATGTGCCGCCGTTCACAATTGAAGGGTAACGAGAAGCAATCTTCGTCGATAGTTTCGCCAGCGTCGTATCGGTCGTCCCAACGAATGCGTGGATCGAAGTCTTATCGCAGCAAGAATCCAGCATTGTTTCGAAAAATGATGGTCCCCGAACACGATTTGATCTGTGGCGGCCGCTCTTCAGGAGCTTCATGAGAAGAGCTACCGGTGCACCGTCTGGATAAGTTAGTCCAGGGCCGTTCAGGACATCGCGGTATCCAAGATCTTTGGAGGCTAATGCGACACAGTAGGCATTTGAAAAGCGTACAGAAAGACCATTCTTCGATGTGTTCGTAGCGTCGAAGACTGTTTGTATCGCTTCTTTGTAACTGCGAACAGCATGAAATTTCACTCCGCCCACGTTCAATCTAGGCGGCTCGCTCGTGTGGATCAAAACTTGTCCGTATCAGTCGGGTATTGAAGTGCTTGGCCTGCAGCTGTACAGAGTTTGGAAACAGCGTCGAGGATGAAGGCGCAACAAGCCATCGCTAAGATTTGCACCGTTTAAGTATACTTACTCTTGGTCGCACTTAAACGCTGTTCCTGAGAGGATAGATTGTTAAAACTCTCATGCTGAGGTCGTGGTCAGAAATTGCGGCTTCGAAAATCATAGTCCTAGGTTGTCTAGTAGGTGTCGCCTTTGGACGGTGGGGGAGCTATTTGGGTGTACCGGGTACGCCGCTGTACGCTGCCGACCTGCTGATCATGTCTGGATTCGCGCTACTGGTTTTGTCGTATTTGGCCGGCACAAGCACGATGCGAATCAGAACTCCTCCACTCTTGACACTAAGCGCACTCCTCATGCTCATGGTGTTGGCAGTCGGGATCTTGGGTGCGCCAGAATTTTCCATATACACGTTCCGCGACGCTGCACCGTTTGTGTACCTAAGCCTGCTACCCGGGTTTTATCACGCTGTTCGTATTTTGGGGCGTGGAAGTACTTTTCGCTGGATTCGGAACGCAGCTATAGTTCACCTAATTTGGTACTTGCCAGCTGCGATGGGAGTTTTGCCGGAAATTGCAGTTCCTTTTGCTGGTGTTCCCGCGTTTAGCACGCGCGGGGATTTCGATCTTCTAGTGTCTGGCATTGCCCTTGCTGCGCTGCATATAGACGAACGGCTCCACTTCACGGTCAGGGTCCCCTTGATGGGCTTGGCGATGCTCTCGATTCTCTTAGGTGGAAGCCGTGCTGGGCTATTCGCGGCGCTCGCGGTATATCTAGTGACACTGCTAACTCGAAAATCTGGTCTCGGTACAAGGCGCCGGATGCATCGCCTCGGATTGCTCCTAGTTGCCTCAGCACCGGCAATGGTTGCAGGGGTATTTTTACTGAGCAATCCGCCTCGGTGGGCTGCCGGATTTATTCGGCTTGTTCCAAATCAGAGTGCACAGTACCAGAGTGGTCAGAATACTTGGCAAGCACGTCTGGATGCTTGGGCGTTGGTTATTCACTACGTTTTAGACTCTTGGAAGACCCTTTGGTTTGGTTATGGATTCGGTTCTAACCCGGTAGCAGCGAGTGGTGCTCTTCGTTATCTGTCTGGAGATCCCACAGTCAGAGCCGCACACAACGTGGCGGTCACTTGGGTGGCCCTGACCGGTGTTGTGGGCTTAAGTCTTGTAATTGGCGCACTTATTCTCATATTCGCCCAAGTGGTGAAGCTACGTCGGGAACCGGCCGAGAAGTTGAAACCGCTTGGGCTTGGCTTGGCTTTTGGGATTCTGGTTTCAGCCTCAGCTGGCGTTATCCTCGAGTCTCCATTCGGTTACCTCGCTTTTGTCCTGGCTCTGGCATGCTTGACCGCGCCGGATGGCCGACAAACTCAGGGTAAGCGAAAATCGTCGGACAGCATGAGCAAGTTCTAGTTCACGCGTGACAGAATATTTTAACCGCGCTTCGGAAGTGCTGGTTGGTTCCCGTTAGCAGTCCTGATAGGGCCCCAACCAACCCGACCAGGGCGAATCAAGAAAGTCGCTTTGGAGGACGACATGATTTCGACGAGCGGGAAGAATTTATTGGCTGGGGCGAGGGGGACCGTATGCTTCGGAAAAAGTGAAATCCATACGCATCTTGGTCCAGTTCCTGAACGGCTCACCGACCCAGTAGTCAGCGCTTGCAACCGCTTGTGAGAGTCGCCTAGCAAGAGACCGCCCGGGGCTAGCGGCAACAACCTTTGCGTTGGGCCCAGCCACCAACTGTGGGCCGCCTAAATCGAGGCAAACGACCGGAACCCCCATTCCTGAAGCCTCTGCCGCAGCCCATCCAACCGAGTCATGAAGACTGGGAAAAATCATGACCGATGCGGCGGCAATCTCATTTAGCGTACCTTCCCTGGTCAATTGTCCAGTTACCGTAATCCTTCCGTCGCTTGTGCGTGCTTGATCTTTCGCATGAACTCGAAGTGGGCCGTCTCCAACGATTGTAAGACTCCAATCGTTGGGCAGATGCTCGAATGCTTGGAAGATTAGCCGAATTCCCTTGAGCTCGATAAGCCTCCCTACGAAGACCACCTTTCGTGTGGCATTCATATCGCGGCTAGGTAGGCGATCGTAGTCCATCACACAGTTTGGCTGCGTCAGTACTGGTATGTTCTTTGGGGCGTGCCTAACCGCATCTGCGTTCAATGCGATGAATGCGTTCAATTTGGAAGCAAGAAGACGATGCGTGGATCTACGCACTGACGCTGTCAGAAAATGCCTAAAAACTTCTTTTAGTGCGAAACCAAGGCCGATCTTCATGGATATTCTAAAGGGCGGATAAGTAGACCCGCCTGCTGGGCCCCATACCACGCGTTGTGGAGAGCCGAAGCCAGCGAATATTGGAATTGGCATCCAATCCGAAGCGAATGTGGCGTGCTGGAATACCCCCGGAGTAGTCGTCCGTGTTTTCACTATCTTCGAGGCCCGCCATAGCCACTGGATATAGCGACGGTAGGTAGAGTCTCGAGAGTCGTACGATGTCGGAATACGCACAGTCTCTACATTCAGATTCAACTCCGCGATTTTTGTCTCCAAGTTTGGGGCATTTCCCTCACGGGTGAATAAGATTACACATTTTGCATTCGCTTCGGCACTAATTAGTGCCGCCCATCCTGCTCCAGACTCGCTCCCCTCGTCTGGGTCGCACGCGTACGCGGATAAGTAGACGACGGAATGTTTGGCTGCCACCATTTTCTTCTCTCCTTAGTGACTTTCTATTTCTAAAAGAATATGGTGGCGCATAACCTCAGAAGGTACTCCTAGCATCAGCAGTTCATGACCAGTTTGAATTCTAGGGTGGCCTATCACCTGCGATTCTCGATAAAATCCAGAAAAATGGATACAGAACTCCTTCGCCTGTCATGGACCGCGTTTCGCTGGTCTCGGTGAAGGTCCGATAGTGGGGCACTTTCTAAGCTCTTGATGGCAGCTTTGATATTGTCATCTGCAAGCTGAGCCAGTCTGAGGCCAGCGGAGGATTGCTCTGTTCTCGTTGCGACATGCAATGCCCTTTCGACAGCAGCATTGATCTCGGAGATTTCGGCTCCGACCGGCATGTCGTCGTTCCACGTCTTTGCGTAGCGGATGAGCTTCTCAAGGTGAAGGCCAATACGCGGAATTCCGAAAGTTGAGGAGATGATTAGCCCATGAAGAGACGTTCCGATCCACAATCCACTATTGGCGATCTCGCGTGCCTTATCTAGCGGACGTGTCGTCTGAGAGATGCTGATGTCCCGCCTGGGCTCCATTGCCCTGACTCGACATTCGACTTGTTCGTATAAACGTGAGTCGTCGTGGCCCCTCGCGGATCCTGCTGAGAATAGTCTGATCCTGAAAGGTTTCAACGCAGGACTCTCGACCAAGGCTTTAGCCAGCGTTTCGGTTCCTACGCGTTCCAAAACCGCAGCTTTGACCTGCACGAGGGCAAGATCCGGCTCCGCGGCATTTCTGAACGATTCATCGAGCCCGAGTGTATGAACTAGGTCGGGAGCCAGGGCATGGGGAACTCTATGACGCCTAAGTAGGTTGCTTGAATCTTGATCTCGTACAGATATGAAACGCGCTTCCCGAACAGCCCCCCAAGCCTCACTTCGGCGACTTCCAATAAGGCGTCGCAGGCCCGACAGGCCGGCCGAATTAATGATCATGACGCTTTCATGCGTGTGCCGGTGGGCCGACATGCGCGGCAGATACGGGGAACTGAATTCCGATAGTCCTGTATTGCTGCGTAGAAACTGATGGAAATCGCTCAAACTTAATTTCGCTGTTCTGTCAACGTCATGGTCGACTGCTGACATTTTGAATGCCTGCTTCAATGAAGTGCCGCCGACTTCTCCGCCAGCGCACCAAACGGCTCTGGGACGATTGCTCTCGATAGCCCTCCCGTATTGGATTATGTCTTTATCGATAAACTCTTTCATTGCACCGGGGAATGGTGCTGTCGCCAAGGTCGCTGTCGACTTCAAGTATGATTCTGTTTGACTCAAAAATAGTAAGTCGCCAAAATTCTCACGTTCGTATGCCCCGATAAGAAGAGTGGTGCCGCCCATAGGTGGTCTCCGTCCATTGAACCCGAGCTCGCACCGCCCAAGAGGGCTGATGGCTCCGTTAATTGTTTTTATGGTGAGCAGCGTAGGTAGATGCATCAGTTTCCGAAGTTTGAAACTCCACGATGCTCGTATTTGCCTGCTGAATCTGGGTTGAACGCGCTGCTCTTGAGCTACATACTACGATAGCCTTTTGGCAGTTGAATCACGCGTTCGTAAGAGTTCGGCGTTCCTTTTAGGCGATAATTTCAAGGCTTGGTTAATCACAAAATGCGCGATTCCGGATATATAAATTCCGTTCTTTTACTAACGCCAGATATTACTGATAACTCCACGGGGCGAACGTTTGCATTGTGGTTACTAGCTAGGTCACTTGGATATCGTGTTCGAGTTCTTTCATTTAAGGGAAATAGCGTTTGGGGTCCCTTGGAGAATACGGAGTTTGCGGCTGACTGCACAGTGGCAAACCTAAAGACACGGCGCGCGCGCGCCGAGCTGTTAGCCGACGAGGCACGTAACTTTGACGTCGTTATTGCCGTGAAACCGCTACCAAACTCTCTAGGAATCGCGCTAAGAGCCCGAAAAATACAGCCGTTTCCGCTTGTCTTAGATATAGATGACCCTGATCTGGAGCTGCGTTTATCTTGGCGCCCAATATGGCGTGGGATAGCGTGGCGTCTTTACAATTATCGATTTTGGGTTCAAGCGTGTCTGTTGAAAGGCCTTAGCAAGCATTGCTCAATTATGGTCAGCAATCCCGTTCTGAACGAACGCTACGGTGGTCTTGTGGTCCCCCATGTACGAGGCGATGTTGGGCTGGGGGCCAGACACACAAGCCGACAACCAGTTGTTGCGTTTGTGGGGACTCCAAGGGCACACAAAGGCATCGACACCCTTCGTGCTGCTGTTGAAGGCCTTGCCTCAAAAGGGTTTCGTCTTATTGTCACTGCTAGTGCTCCCGTCGACGCCAAATCTTGGGAGGATTGGGTTGGACCCGTTCCTTTGGAAAAGGGCCTCCAAATAACCGCGGAGGCGGATTTAGTCGTGCTTCCCAGCGAGGACAATTTGAACGCGAGGGGACAGCTACCAGTAAAGCTAATTGATGCCATGTTGTTGGGGCGGGCAGTTATAACGTCAAACATCGAGCCTATGCCTTGGGCTACAGGAGGCATCGCGCCAGTTATCACGGCGGGTGACGTCGATGCACTAAGACGGGAGCTATTGAACTTCATCGATCCTTCTCAACGGTCTCTTTGCGGTGAACGGTTGCGCAGGCGCGCGCTAGCCATGTTCACAGTTGAAGGCAATGCCAAGAATTTCGAGGCAGCATGCCTAGCTAGTTTGCAACAGCGCGCCGCTTCGGAATTTTAATCTATTTGGAATAGGGGCTTTTCTTGAGAGTTCTCATGCTCTATAACGATTACCTGAGATCTGGAGGCGAACGGCAATCTGTTACTACGGAGGTTGAATCGCTCCGCGGGCTTGGAATTGATGTACATCTACACCGCGTCGACAACGAAAGGTTAGCTACGGCTAGCGTCGTAGAACGAGTCGGGAGCACTTTTCCGCAGAGCGCGGTGAGGCGATCGCTTGAAGAAGAGATACGCAGGTTTCAACCGGACATCGTCCACGCTCAGAATATCTTTCCTAGGCTCGGTGCGAGTGCAATTCACGCCTTAGAGCTGACCAATATTCCTTGGGTGCGGACGCTTCGCAATTATCGTAAAGGGTGCATAGCGGGTACGTTTCGGAGGAACGGCAGTAGCTGCACTGATTGTCTGGGGTCGCTTGGACGCGTTCCAGGGGTGATGCATCGTTGCTATCGCCAAAGCTACGTTGCTTCTCTCGGAGCCACCAATTACGCCTTTTGGGAAACTAAGGCCGAGGCGCGATATGCGCCGGATGCCTATATATTCGTGAGTAATGCAATGTCCGAGATTCTACTGCCACTTCTTCCGTTAGGTACTCCTTCGTTCGTAGTCCACAATGCGGTGAAGCCCCGCGATGTCGCCTCTCCTTCTAGGTTTTCGGAACGCAAGTTCGATGCCGTTTTCGTGGGGAGACTATCAGCGGAGAAGGGGGCTCATATCGCCGTTGAGATGGCTAAAGAAATGCCCGACCAGCGCTTTTGCTTCGCGGGGAGCGGAATTGAGTCTCCCGTAATTTCTGCTGCAATCGATAGCCTAGACAATTCTGAATTCCTTGGGGAGATCTCATCGCCAGCGACTGCTGAGCTGATGGCCGATGCGAAAGTTGTACTAGTTCCTTCGCAGTGGGAGGAACCATTCGGGAGAGTCGCCGTTGAAGCCCTTGCATCCGGGGCACTACCGATGGTGTCTGGGGTTGGTGGGCTTCCGGAGATCGTAAGGCCACTAGATCCCCAATATATCGTAGCGTCAGCCGACCCTCAGGTCTGGAGTTCTCGTCTAATGGATATTATGGAAACGTCTGCTCAGGGCTTGGAAGTCGCTTCGATGAAAGCGCGAGATTACTGGTTTCGAAGTTTCTCTCCCGCACAGGTCGGCGCGAATCTGAAAGGCGTATATGAAGAGGTTTTGGCAGGTCGCCGGAAATCGCCTGCAGATGTGTCTGACATTTGATTAAGGTGCGGATATGTCCATCAGAAGGCTGATAGTGTCCCAAAGCTTGCGCCGAGAAACTCAAAGAGTATTTGTGACTAAAAAATATCCAGAAGAGAATAGCAGATGAGTCTTGCGAGAGATGGCGCTCGAGGAGGCCTAGCCACAATGCTGGCTCAGGGCACTTCCATTTTCATCCGTCTTCTCGGAATGGTTGTCCTTGCACGCTTGCTGCCGCCGTCACTCTTCGGGTTGGTGGCAGTGGTTGGGGCGATTGGGGCATTCTCCTCCAATATAATCAATTTGGGACTGCCGATGGCGACTCTCCAGGCGCGGACTATTAGCCTTCGGGCGACTTCCACCCTGCTCTATATAAACGCCACTCTTGGTCTTCTTCTTGGGCTACTAATGTTTGTCTCTGCACACCGCGTTGCGGATTTTTACGGTGCACCAGACTTAGTGATTATGATGCAAGTTTTCGCGGTTGTGCCTCTAATCAGCGGGGTTCAATCGCAGTTTCGCCTTCACCTAATTAGGCGGCTCAAATTCACTTACCTCGCAATTTCTGATGTACTAGCGCAAATTGTTGCCACTTTGACTGCCATAACGCTCGCATTCTCTGGCTACGGTATTTCGGCAGTACTCTCGTTGAGCGTCGTCTTCGTCGGTGTCCAAGGAGCTGCCTCTGTTTTAGCGGCTGGCTTGATTCCGGGGATGCCTGGGAACTGGAAAAGTGAGGTCAAGGGTCTGCTCTTGGTTGGGCTTAGGGTATTTGGAACAACCGTGCTTAGGGATGGATCTCGAAATATATTAATGCCCATAATGGCACTTGCTGTGACACCTTCGGCGCTTGGAAACTACGACCGAGCTCACCAAATTGCCGTAATGCCGATAAATGCTACTGTCGACCAGCTCCAGAAGGTAGCCGTACCGGTCCTTTCTCGGCTGAAGGGCGTTCCAGATCGGATGACGCAGTACGTACTTCGATCACAGGCGGTACTTACTTACTCTACGGCGACTGGTTTTGCAGTTGTAGCTGCATTGGCGCCGAAATTGATCTTCACAGTCCTTGGACCCGATTGGGAACTCGCTGGACATGTACTTAGAATTTTGTCCGTCGGTGCGATCTTTCGAACTCTCGGGCAGTCTACGCAGTGGGTCTTCATTGCGTCAGGAAATACATCAAGTGCACTCAAGTTCAGCCTGTGGTCCCAACCTGCAATTATACTGTTTACCCTTGCTGGACTTCCATGGGGTGTCTACGGCGTGGCCACGGGGAACGCTGTCGCGTGGCTAGTCTATTGGCCCGTAGCAACTTTGGTCTCTGGTCGAGCGGCTGGTCTTGACGCGAAACTTATACTCTTTAGTGCGCTCAGAGGAATCATGCTTTTTGCACTTCCTGTAGGCGGAGCGGCTAGTATCTCGAACCTTTCTGAATTTCCTCCGTTGTTGTCCCTGCTTCTAGGGATAGTACTTGCAACGGTCGCCGGCCTACTGCTGATAGTCCTCATCAGACCGGTCAGACGCGAGGTGAAGGGCGTAGCTGAAGTTGCTAGATTGGCGGTCCGGCGTTCTTAAACCTTGACTTGGCTAATTCGTTATCTGCCAGATCCACAAGCCAGAACAGAAGGAGTACAGGTGTGGAGCACCGGCCTGGACCGTCTTTTTCCAGTTTCCTTGAGTGTTCCTCGTCTGCTTCTCAGCGACCCTCGGAAAACCGGCAGCGCAAGTATTTTCGAAGGGCGAGGCGTTGGTCTGACGGCGTAAAGTTCGTCGATTGAATCATCGACAGGTCCAGAACCGAATTCAGAGGTCGGGGGGCGACCTGCTTTCCGGCAAAGTACTCGGCGGTACTCACTTCCGTGATGTCGCCGCGGTCCCGCCCAGCGGCCGCAAAGACTTCTGCTGCAATGTCCGCCCAGCTGAGTGCCTCCCCGCCATTGGTCAGGTTATAGGTGCCGTACTCGGCCCCACTGTCAAGCAGGTGGGCGATACCATCGGCGATGGTATCGGTGAAGGTCAGCCGCCCGTACTGGTCGTTGACCACCGTGGGCTCGATGCCCCGCTCGGCCAGGGAAAGCATGGTCTTCACGAAGTTGTTTCCATCGCCGATGACCCAGCTGGTGCGCACCAGATAGTGACGAGGGACCGTGGCCACGGCCAGATCGCCTGCCGCCTTGGACTGCCCATAGACCCCGAGCGGTGAGAACGGCGCGTCCTCGGGATAGGCGCTCGGGGAGGTGCCGTCGAAGACGTAATCGCTGGAAATGTGCACCAGTGTCAGGCGGTGCTCGGTGCAGATCCGGGCCAGGGCGGCGACGCCGGTGGCGTTGGCCGCCCAGGCCTCTACCCTTCCGGCAGCGGTTTCGGCTTCGTCGACCCGGGTGTAGGCGCCGGCATTGATGACCGTGGAGTAGGCCGACCAGTCGTGGCCTGCCAGAGCTGTGGCATCGGTGAGGTCGAGTTCGGTGCGGGTGGCGAAGTCCACGTCTTCCCGGCCGGCGAAGCGCCCCTTGAGGGCCGCCCCGAGCTGGCCTCCCGCCCCGAGGACCAGGGTCTTCAGGGGGGCGACCGCGGTGACGTCGGCCAGGCGGGTATGCTTGCGGTCCTTCTCGGAGAGTTCGGCTTGTTCTAGCGGGATCGGCCAGTCGATGGCTGCCGTTTCATCGGCGAGGTTCAAGAACGCGTACTTCTCGAGGGCTGCGGCCGACCAATGGTCGTTGACCAGGTAGGTGTAGGCGGTATCGGGTTCGAGTGTCTGGAAGGCGTTGCCGACCCCGCGGGGCACGAAGACTGCTGTGGAGGAATCCACCTCCAGGGTGAAGACCTTCCCGAAGGATTCCCCGGCACGTAGATCCACCCACGCACCAAAAATCTTGCCGGTGGCGACGGAAACGTATTTATCCCAGGGCTCGGCATGGATACCGCGGGTGGTGCCCACGGTGGCGTTGAAGGAAATGTTGTTCTGGACGGGCCCGAAGTCAGGTAGTCCCAGGGCGACCAGCTTCGCCCGCTGCCAGTTCTCCTTGAACCAGCCGCGGTTGTCCCCGTGAACTGGCAGGCGGACCACCAACAGGCCGGGAATCGTCTCCGAAGCGGTGACCAGTGGGGCCGTCGGGGGCTGAGGCGTGGTCATTTCAGTGCCCGGCTGCCCGATAGGTGGCTTCGGTGGCGGCCTTCTGGGGGCGCCACCAGGATTCGTTGTTGCGGTACCAGTCCACAGTGTCCGCCAAACCTGAATCGAAATCCGCGTGGGCGGGGGTCCACCCCAGTTCGGTGCGCAGTTTGGTGTAGTCGATGGCATAGCGCAGGTCGTGGCCGGCACGATCGGTGACGTGGTCGAAATCGTCGGGATCCCGGCCCATGATGCCCAGGAGCGACTGCACCACCTGGAGATTATTGCGTTCCCCGTCGGCACCGATGAGGTAGGTTTCCCCGATCCGGCCTGCGGTCAGGATTCTCCACACGGCGCTGGAATGATCGTTGGCGTGGATCCAATCGCGCACGTTCTCCCCGCTGCCATAAAGCCGTGGACGGACCCCGTCGATGAGGTTGGTGATCTGGCGTGGAATGAACTTCTCCACGTGCTGGTAGGGGCCGTAGTTATTCGAACAGTTGCTCAGGGTGGCCCGCACCCCGAAGGAACGCACCCACGCCCGGACCAGTAGATCCGAGCCCGCCTTGGTCGAGGAGTAGGGGCTGGAGGGGTTATAGGGGGTGTGCTCGGTGAACCGTTGGGGCTCATCGAGGGCCAGATCCCCATACACCTCGTCGGTGGAGATGTGGTGGTAGCGCACATCGTGGGTGCGGGCGGCCTCCAGCAGCGTGTAGGTGCCGATGATGTTCGTATCCAGGAAGGGGCGCGAGTCGCGTAAGGAATTGTCGTTATGCGATTCCGCCGCATAGTGCACGACGGCGTCCGCCTCACCCACCAGCTGGTTCACCAGGGCCGCATCGCAGATATCGCCCTCGACCAGCCGAAAGCGTTGGGGGTCCAGCCCCTGCAGTGAAGCCCGGTTGCCGGCATACGTCATCTTGTCCAACACGGTGATCTGCGTAGCCGTGTTCTCCATCAGATAGTGCACGAAGTTCGAACCAATGAAACCGGCGCCACCGGTGACCACAAGTTTGTCCATGAGATTCAGGTTACCCGGTGGCACCGGCGTCGCACTCTTCCGCATTCGTCTCGTGGCAACGTAGCGTAAGGCCCATGAGGGGAATTATTCTGGCCGGTGGTACGGGGTCGCGGCTGCACCCGATCACCCAAGGCATCAGCAAACAACTCGTTCCGGTCTATGACAAGCCGATGATCTACTACCCGTTGGCGACCCTGATGTTGGCCGGCATCAAGGACATTCTGTTGATCACCACACCCCAGGACGTGGAGCAATTCCGCAGGCTGCTGGGGGACGGGTCGCAATGGGGGATCACCCTGGATTTCGCCGTCCAGGAATCCCCTGACGGCCTCGCCCAGGCCTTCCTGATCGGGGAAGAACATATCAACGGCGGCAACGTGGCGCTCGTCTTGGGCGATAACATCTTCTACGGCTCCGGCATGGGCACCCAGCTGCAGAAGCTCGCCGACCTGGAAGGCGCTGCCATCTTCGGGTACCAGGTGGCCGATCCGACCGCCTACGGTGTCGTCGAATTCGATACCACGGGCCGGGCCGTCTCGCTGGAGGAGAAACCCGAGAAACCGCGCAGCAAATATGCGATCCCGGGACTGTATTTTTATGACCACCAGGTCGTGGAGATCGCTCGGGGGCTGAAACCATCGCCGCGCGGGGAACTGGAAATCACCGACGTCAACCGACGCTACCTGGAGATGGGCCAGCTGCAGGTTTCGGTGCTGGCCCGCGGTACGGCGTGGCTAGATACCGGGACCTTCGAATCGCTGAACGATGCGTCGAACTACATTCGCACGGTGGATGCCCGGCAGGGGCTGAAGATCAGCGCCCCGGAAGAGATCGCATGGCGGCAGGGGTTCATTTCCGATGCCGAGCTCGAAGCGCTGGCCCGCCCGCTTCTCAAGAGCGGATACGGGGCCTACCTGCTGGAATTGCTGCACTGAGACGCCTCGCTGAGCCCGCGGCCGCAGGCCAAGTGCGAGAATGGAACCGTGACTGCGAACCTTGACCCCCTCACCGGGCCCGGCGTTGCCGGAAGTCCCGGGACTGCCCCCGGCTTCGAACGCCGCGCCGAAATCGACCTCTCGGCCATCCGAGACAACGTCAAGCGGGTGATCGAATTGGCGGCGCCGGCCACCGTGATGGCGGTGGTGAAAGCCGATGCCTACGGCCACGGAACGATCCCCGTCGTCCAGGCTGCCCTGCAGGCAGGAGCCGGGTGGATCGGGGCCGCCCACATCAGTGAGGCGCTACCCATCCGCGCTGCCGGCGTGACGGCGCCGCTGTTGGCGTGGCTGCACACCATCGACTCCCCGTTCGCCGAAGCCATCACCGCCAATATCGACCTGGGAGTTTCCAGCGGCTGGGAACTGGAATATATCGCTGCGGCAGCCCAACAGGCCGAGCTGCCCGCCCGGGTGCACCTGAAAATCGATACCGGTCTGGGCCGCAACGGTTGCCCGCCGGACCGCTGGGATGAACTACTCGGCGCCGCGAATGCCTACCAGGAGGACGGCTTACTGCGCGTGGTGGGGGTCTTCACCCACCTGGCCGTTGCCGATGAACCTGACCGCGAAGAGACCGATGAACAACTGGCGGCCTTCCGTGAGGCCGTCAGCCTGGCCGAAGACGCAGGTTTCGACCTCGAGGTCAGGCATGCGGCGAACACCCCGGCCATTCTGTCTCGTCCGGATGCGCACTTCGACCTGGTCCGCCTGGGCTTGGGCATGTACGGGCTGAGCCCCTTCGCTGACCAGAGTTCGGCTGAGTTGGGGTTGCGCCCTGCCATGCGTTTGGTCGCCCGGGTGACGAATGTGAAGAAGGTGCCGAAGGGCCAGGGGGTGTCCTACGGGCTGACCTACCGCACGGGGGAAGCCACGACGCTGGGGCTCATCCCGCTCGGTTACGGTGACGGGGTACCGCGTTCAGCGGTGGAGGCGCCGGTGCTGGTGGACGGACGAGTCTTACCCAGCCGCGGCAGGATCGCCATGGACCAGTTCGTTGTTGACCTGGGTCCCCTCGAGGATCCTGAATCCCTGGTGGGAACCGAAGCTGTCCTGTTCGGCGGTGACGGGCCAGCAGCCGATGCCTGGGCCACCGCGGCGGGCACCATCAACTACGAGATCGTCACTCGGGTCTCCCAACGCGTCCCGCGGGTCTACGTTGAGGGCTCATGGGGGCCAGCCGATGGCTGAACCGGCAGTGGGGGCCCTCCCGGTCTGGACCGTCGAGCTGACCGCCCAGTCGGCGACGGCGACCCAGGAACTGGCAGCCAGCGTGGGAGAACAGCTGGAAGCCGGGGACCTGATCCTGCTCAACGGTGAACTCGGTGCCGGGAAAACGACGTTCACCCAAGGACTGGGTGCCGGTTTGGGGGTGCGGTCAGGGATCATTTCGCCGACCTTTGTGCTCTCACGGATCCACCCCTCCACCCGTGGCGGCCCCGATCTGGTCCACGTGGACGCCTACCGCCTCGGAACGGCCGCCGAACTCGACGACTTGGACCTGGACCAGAGCCTGGAATCGGCGGTCACCGTGATCGAATGGGGCGCCGGTAAAGCCGAGCAGCTCAGCGACTCACGCCTGGAGATCGCCCTGCTGCGTGCCACCGGCGAAACCATGGCCGAACCGGGCGGCGAACTCGTGCTGGACTACTCCGAAACAGAGGACGAGGATCCGCGGACCCTGACCATTGCCGCCTTCGGGCCCCGGTGGGCGGACCACCGACTTTTCTGAAGCCACCGGATGGGGAGTTCTCCCCATCGCGGGTTCCGGGCCGCCGCCCTAGGGTGGATCGGATGGAAGCCGGACGGAAATGTTGAAGGTCAGCGCGCAGCTGCCAGCGGGCTGGCAGCAGATCGATACCGCAGGATGCCGCTTTCTGGCTTTTCATACCGGAGCCCCGCCGCCACCGGAACACACCCAACTGTTCGTGGGCAGCGACGCTGTGCCGGTCACCGTCCACGGGCTGGACATCCTGGACTCGATCAGCAGGGAGCTCGATTCCCGACGCCCCGAATCCACGGCACTGCCCAGCACGATCATCGCCGTCGAATACCCCTCCCGGGACCTGCTGGAGGGGATCGAGGG
Organism: Arthrobacter sp. AOP36-F1-5; assembly: GCF_058137995.1. Taxonomy (NCBI): domain Bacteria; kingdom Bacillati; phylum Actinomycetota; class Actinomycetes; order Micrococcales; family Micrococcaceae; genus Arthrobacter; species Arthrobacter sp. AOP36-F1-5. Next base: position 2,703,477 of record NZ_CM176892.1, on the reverse strand, counting down.
GCTGCACATCATCGAGGAGACCGCCTCCACCATGGCCGGCCAGCAGGCGTGGAGGATGGATCTCACCCACAGGCATCGCGGGGTGGCCCTGTTCACCCGGCGGTGGGTCATCGACGCCGGGGCGACCACACTGGAAATTGCGGCGACCTGCACGCTGGATCATTTCAGCCACTTCATCGCCGACTTCGATGCACTGGAAGAGCGGATGGTGTGGGCCGCCTGAGAGCCCGGCTGACACGTGGGGCCGGACCGGCATACGATGGACCGGTGCTCATTCTGGCCATAGATACGTCCGCAGCTGCCTCCGCGGCAGTGCTCTCGCAACCTTCCACCGACCGTCCCTCCGAGGTGCTCGCCTCCTTCGAAACCACGGAAACGAACACCCACTCCGAGGTCCTGGCCCCCGGCATCGACTCCTTGCTGACCGAGGCGGGGATTGCTGGCACCGAACTGGATGGCATCGTCGTCGGGGTCGGCCCCGGGCCCTTCACGGGGTTGCGTGTGGGCATTGCCACCGCCCGCACCCTGGGTTTCGTCTGGGGAATACCCGTCCACGGGGTCATGAGTCTGGACGCGATCGCCTGGGACGTGATGTCCGAGAGGGAACGTGGGGGCCGCGCCGCATCAGGTGACGGCGGATTCTGTGTCGCCATCGACGCCCGGCGCAAGGAACTGTATTGGGCCCGTTACACAGCAGCTGGCGAACTGGTTGATGGGCCACAGGTCGGAACCGCGGAGACCCTGCCGGCACTGCCGATGCACGGTGCCGGAGCCGGGCTGTATGCGGAACGGTTGGAAGCCATCGGGGCGAGGGTGGAACCTGGCTTCGCCGAACGCCGGCCCGCGGCAGCCTCGTTGGGCGCCTGGGCCATCCGGGTCCTGGGCCGGGGCCAGGAGCTGCTGTCCACCACCCCGTTGTACCTGCGCGAATCCGATGCCAAGGTGCCCCGGCAGATGAAGGGGACCCCGGCCTCATGAAGTTCCGCGAGATGACCGAAGCAGATATCCCGGCCGTGTGGGAGATGGAACTAGAGCTCTTCCCCGAGGACGCCTGGCCGTTGCGCATGTTCCACGAGGAGTTGGGACAGACCGGAACCCGACGCTACTGGGTGGCGGAGGAGGAAGGGCGAATTGTGGCTTACTGCGGCATGATGTGCGTGCTGCCCTTGGCCGATATCCAGACCATTGCCGTCCTTCCCGTCTACGAGGGGCGCGGGATCGGATCCACGCTGCTGCGTGGACTCATCTCCGAGGCCACCGAACGTGGAGCGAAAGATGTCCTGTTGGAGGTGCGTGCCGATAATCCTCGCGCCCAGGGACTCTACGAACATCTAGGGTTCGAGCACATCCACACCCGGCGCGGATACTATCCCGGCGGTGTGGACGCCAGGATCATGAAACTGGGGCTGGCCGGCAGCTGACCCGGACAGCACTAAACTGGAGCCATGACTTCCGCGGCACCCCTGGTTCTGGGCATTGAATCCTCCTGCGACGAGACCGGTATCGGGATCGTCCGAGGCACCGAACTACTGGCCAACACGGTCTCCTCCTCCATGGACGAACACGTCCGCTTCGGGGGAGTCATCCCCGAAATTGCCTCCCGGGCCCACCTGGAAGCCTTCGTACCGACACTGGAGGAAGCCCTCTCCACTGCCGGCGTGCGCCTGGCCGACGTCGACGCGCTCGCCGTCACCTCGGGCCCCGGTCTCTCCGGGGCGCTCATGGTCGGAGTGGCCGCAGCAAAAGCCTTGGCCCTGGCCTCGGGAAAACCGCTGTATGCCATCAACCATTTGGTAGCCCATGTGGGGGTGGGGGTGCTCGACGGCGGGGCTCTGCCCGACCGGCTGGGTGCCTTGCTGGTCTCCGGGGGACATACCGAGATCCTGCGGGTGAATTCGCTGGCCTCCGATGTGGAGCTGCTCGGGGCCACCATCGATGATGCTGCCGGCGAAGCGTACGACAAGGTGGCCCGACTCCTGGGGTTGGGCTATCCGGGCGGACCTGTTATCGACAAGATCGCCCGTGAGGGCGACCCGAAAGCCATCCGCTTCCCCCGCGGGCTTTCGCTGCCGAAATTCACCGGTACCCCCGAATCCCCGGGAAAGCACCGCTACGACTTTTCGTTCTCGGGACTCAAAACAGCGGTGGCCCGTTGCGTGGAACAATACCGGGCCCGCGGCGAAGAACTCCCGGTGGCGGACATCGCCGCCTCCTTCCAGGAAGCGGTGGTCGACGTGGTGACCAAAAAAGCCATCATGGCCTGCACCGAACACGGGCTGGACAACCTCCTGCTCGGTGGTGGCGTCGCGGCGAACTCGCGCCTGCGTGAACTACTTGCCGCCCGGTGCACCTCTGCCGGCATTACTTTGAGGGTTCCGCGGATCGGGTTATGCACCGACAACGGGGCGATGGTGGCGGCGCTGGCCTCACAACTGGTGATGGAGGGGGTCGAGCCCACCGGTCTGGAATTCTCCGCCGATTCCGGCCAACCGGTATCGGCCATCAGCCTGTAGCCCGCTGCTCAGGCGATGTGCATTCTGGCGATGTTGTCCTTCACCACGGCGCGCAGGTCCCCTGAATTGGCGGCAGCGATCTTGCGTTGCCACTGGTAGCCGGCTCCACCTCGGATGATGCGTTCGACGTCGGCGAGTTCATCACTGCACCCCAGTTTGCGGGCCACCGGCTCCAACCGGTTCAGCTCTCGCATCAGGTGGTCGGTGACCAGCATTTCATCACCGGCGGCATTGAGGATGATGATCGCGTCCATGCCATAGCGGGCGGCCCGCCACTTATTTTCCGTGCGATGCCAGGGCGGCATCACGTCGATGCTGCCGCCGTGGTCCAAAGTGGTGGACATGTCATCCACCAGGCACTGGGTGAGGGCCGCAATGGCGCCGATGTCCTGCAGCGAGGACAAACCGTCGCAGATCCGCATCTCCACGGTTCCGAACCGGGGGACCGGGCGGACATCCCAGCGGATTTCGGAGATGTCGTCGATGACACCGGTGTGCAGCATGTCAGCGACGTAGCCTTCGAATTGCGACCAGGTCTCGAAATGGTAGGGCAGCCCCGCCGTGGGCAACTGCTGGAACATCAAGGCCCGGTGGGAAGCGTAGCCGGTGTCTTCCCCGCCCCAGAACGGGCTGGAGGCCGAAAGGGCTTGGAAGTGGGGCTGGTAGTTGATCAGGCCATCGACCACGGGTAGAGCCTTCTGCCGACGATCCAGGCCGACGTGGACATGCACCCCGTAGATCACCATCTGCTGGCCCCACCACTGGGTGCGATCAATGAGCTTGGCGTAGCGCTCCTGGTCGGTGACCGGCTGCAGCTTGGGGGAGGCGAAGGGGTGGGAGCCGGCGCTATAGAGGTCGATTCCCAGGGGATCGGTGACCTTGCGGATGACCCCGAGGTTCTCGTGGAGCTGGGTCTTGGCCTCGCTGACCGTTTCACAGACTCCGGTCACGATCTCGACCGTGTTCAACAGCAGCTCCTGCTTCACATGCGGGTGCTCCTCATCGGGATCCAACCCGCCATGGGCAGCATGAATGCCCTCCAACACCTGTTGGGCTACCGATCGCAGATCCCCACTCTCGTGGTCCACGAGCGCAACTTCCCACTCGACGCCGAGCGTTGATTGCCGGGAGTCGGCGAAATCGATCTGCATCCGCGTTCCTGACGTCGGTGGGTATGAGTACCGGCTCAGTCTAGCTGTGGGGGACCGGCCGCTGGGGACAACCAGCTCACAGCGGTGTGACCTCGATGGCCACACGGCGATCGCCGATCCGAGTGAGGACCAGCGTCGCCCGGCGTTTGGCTTTCTTCCCCACGCCGGCCAACAGCATCTTGCGTAGTTCCTCCGGTGCGACATCGAGCCCGCGTTTCTTGATGTCCAATATGCCGATCCCTTCGGACTTTGCCCACATGCGCAGCGCCTTGACGTTATAGGGGTGGACACGTAGCACTTCGTAGGCCCGGGCAAAGGGGGTCTGTATATGTTCGGGAGCGCAGAAGTAGGCAATATGCGGGTCCACCAGGTGGCCGCCGACCTGCTGAAGTGCCTCGGCCACCAGTCCGGCCCTGATGACCGCCCCATCGGGTTCGTAGAGGTAGCCTCCGATGTCGCCGACGGGAACCTCACCGCGCAGTGAGGCCCCGGCGTCGTGGTCCGTGGAGGAGGTCAGCTCGTGGGAACCCGCAGTGCCCACGACCAAGGCGGCTCGACGGACTCCTGCCCGGGCCAGCGGGCCGAACCACAGCGCGACTTCGGTGACATCGCCGTTAACCGAAACCCATTGGGCTTCGCAGTTGGCCGGGAGCGACTCATGGGGGATCCCGGGACCGAGCTTCACCCCGACGGGCAGCCCGCTGTCCGCCAATGCTTCGACATGGGACAACGGTGGGCTGAACGCTTCGGGGTCGAAGAGCCGGGAGGTGCCCGACGACGAGGTGGTGCGCCGTGCCGGATCCAACCAGACGGCGTCGAAGCCTTCCAGGTCGAAGGTGGTGGCATCCGTGTTGACCACGCGGGCATTGGGCCAGGGCATGAGGTTCACGGTGGCCGCCGCGGCGGTTGTCTCATCGAGTTCGACGGCGGTGACGTCTAGTTCCAGGGAGGCCATGGCCATGGAATCGACGCCCAGCCCGCAACCGAGGTCGGCCACCTTGGAGAATCCGGCACCGACGAACCGTTGGGCATGCAGGGCGGCGATATTGAGCCGGGTGGCCTGTTCGAGTCCGGCGCGGGTGAAGATCATGTGCTCGGCGAACGGGCCGAGCTTGCTGGTTCCCTGGGCGCGGAGTCGGGCCTGGTGGACGACGGCGGTGACCAGTTCGGCCTCGTGCCCCTCCTTGCGCAAGCGCAGGTTCAGTTCCAACGCCTCTTGGTCGGTGGTCGCCGCGTCGACGGGAAGGGAGTTGAGCAGGCCAAAACCCTCGGGGGAGAGGATGGCGGCAAGATTTTCCGAGGCAGGCGCGGGGGATGGCATGGGAACCAGCCTAGTCGCCGGTTGGCTCGTCCGATCGCCTTCAAGAAGGGTAGTTGGGTCGAGGAGTCAACTGTGCTTGGTGCCCGCCATGGGGAGTTCTGCCCATGGCGTGGCTGCAGGGGCGCGGATATCTTGGTGGGTGAGGAAGTTCGGGGACCGGCTGAAAACTCGGATGGTTGCCGGTATCACGAGTAGCGGGGCAGAGGCAGACGAGCGGTGTGCACGGGTACGCGATTGTCCCGGCGACGGTGCGCGGCGCGTTGCGACAAGTCAGAAGCGAACGGGAGGACCTGGATTCTCAGCGCGAAGCACTTTTGGGGACGATGGAAGACCTGATGGAAGCGACGAAGATGCGGTCACCGGCATGGAGGAATCGGTACAGGCCTTCGAACAGGGCGATGCCACGATGATGGACAGTGCACAAACCTCAATGCAGCAGAGTGTTGTTGTGGAAATCGACGACGCACTGACCGTGGAGGAACAGGTATGGTCATTGACGCGACGGGGCTTGAGGACTGGCCGGAGCCCGCAGTTATCGACTCTGCTGCTTCGGCTCTCGCCAAGAAGGGCAAAGACCTCTGCGAAAAGGTCGAGGATTGCGAGACGGCGTGGAAAGGCTTGTACCCGGGGTTCACCACGAAACCCGAGACGGCGCAGGAAAAGGTCAGAGAGTTGTTCGACCTGATCACGACCCACGGTGCGGCAGTCAAGGGTGCCACGTCTCTCGTCAAGGATGCCACGCAGGACTTCGCGTCGAAGATCCGCGAGCTGGAAATCCGCAAGACGGAGGCCCGTCTGCGTATCTCCGAACACGATGAACTCGTGGCCGCGGGCACGGAGGTTACCGCGGGCATCTAGACGACGGACCTGGTTCAGGAATGCGTCAATATCCTCGTGGGGGACTTGGTCAAGGCGGCAGAGAACTGTTCCTCCACGCTGGAAGGCATCGATGGACAGGCCATTGAAAACGCCGGGCTGTTGAAACCGGAATTGGGCTCGGGTGACTACGTCACCATGGCCGCCTGGGCGACTTTCGACTCGGTGGTCTATAACTACACGGTTTCCACTGCGGTCGAGGTTCCCTTGTGGGATTACAGCACTACTGCTCCGAGCGCCGATTGGGTAGTCGACGTCGACGGCGATATCATTCGGGCACCATTCATCACTGGACCAGAACAGGTGGGGTCACGGGTAGAAATCCAGGACGTTGAGCATACCGGGACCAAGAAGGCGTGGACCGGCATGCGGACTCCCATCAACCAGTGGGCCTATGAGCGCTTTGATTGGTACAAGAACCGGGTCGATACCCATTCCACCCTCTATACCCAGGGTGGGCCTCGTTTCTGGGACGTGAAGGGACGGATCCTCGACTTCGACGATGCGATGCGCAATGGTGGCAAACTCACCAAGGCCCTGCGCGTGGCCGGGCCGATTGCCACCGTTGCCACGATAGGACTCACCGATAAGGACGAGTACGATCAGGCCGAGGCCGAGCTGGTCACCGACCACCCTGATTGGACCCAGGACGAAATTTCAGCCCGCGCCCGAGAAATGGCTGGTGTTCAGGGAACGGTCCAGGTTGGCCTGGACATTGGTGCCGGGTTGGCGGGCGCTGCGATCGGCACTGCGATGGGTGGCCCCGTGGGCACGGTGATCGGTTTCGGCGTCGGCATCGGCCTCAGCTGGGTCTTGAACGAATCCGGAATCGGCGATGGAATCAAGGACATCGCCCAAGCCGCCTGGGATGGTGGCAAGGATCTCCTGGGGGACGCAGGCGATCAGGTCAGCGACGCGTGGAATTCAGTGTTCGGATAGTTTGTAGCCCGTCTGTGGATGCGGGCAGCCAGGAACTCGAGCGCGGACCGGCCACGTTGCCGACCGGCGTGGCGAACGACAAGGAGGCCGCACATGACGGCAGAACAACTGGCCCCGTGGGTGTCCTTCGCGTTCGGTCTGGTGAATTTCATCGCCGGGATACTGGCCTATCGTGGCCGATGCCAAGCCTGGCTGATGCTCAAGGGCTCGTTGATGCCCGGCTGGCCGGGGCTGGCTTCCTTGTATCTCGGGGTGGCCTTCATGATGATCGGCGTGGGGCCCCTAGTCCTGGGGTATGCGCCACCCTTGCTTCAGCTGGCCCATTTCTTCCTGTTGTTTCCGAGTCTGGTCGTGGGCATCATCGCCGTGTTCTGGCTCCCTTCCTTCATGCTTCCGGCCTGGATCAAGGAAACCCGCAGAAGAATACGAGCAGGCGAGGATCGGCTCTCTCAGGCACTCGCGCCTGGTGGTGCACTCTATGGCCGTCTCGGCGTCGCTGCCCGGCACCACAACGGGGGACAGGGCGGGCCCCGGGGCGCGAAACCGGATGACGATGGGGAGAGCCGATGAGCTCCGACATCCCGACAGGGGGTGGCCCAGGGAAGTTCACCAGACCGTTGGCCTGCCCTGCCCACCGGAGTGGGTCAGGCGTGCGGGGGAAGCCGACACGATGGTGTTGGCCTATCCCGAGGTCTCTCCAGATACGTTCCGTCCGAACATCGTCGTGCGCAGCCGGCCCACCTCTGGTTCGCTTCCGGCGCTGGGCGCGCAGTCACTCGCCGGAATATTGGGTGGGATACCAGGCTCCCATTGCATCGCACACGATCGCGGGGAGGTGGCTGGTCGGCCTGCGCGTGGTCAATTATTCACCTTCTCCACCAACGAACACACGGTGCTGATTGACCGTTGGTTGTGTTTCGCCGGAGCGAACGCCGTAGAAATCGCTGCGCATTACACCGTGGAACAACAGGAGGACATTGCCCCGCTGTTCGCCGAGATCCTTGCTGGGGCGATCATCGATGATGCAGTAGCCGATGGATCGATGCCCGAACCCATGCGTGAACCGCCGCTGGACCCGTACCTCCAGGAAGCCTCGGGGATCCGTGCCGAAGCCGTGGACCGGGTCTGCCGGATCCAGCCGTATCGACCGGCAGGCCCCGTGTTGACTGATGCGGCCTTCCGTTTGGTCATGGACCATGCCGGGCAGCGTCGGCTGGGGAAGATGCAGATGATGGCCGCGGCCGGGGAGTGCGCCGAACTAGTGGCCGTAGGACTCATGGAGCCGGACGGCGCCTTCACCCGCGCCTTCGAGCTGTTGTCGGTTCCCCTGAATTCGGCTCGACGACGGTTTGTCGTCGAAGGCCAGTACGGTACCCAAACCACCCAGCTTGATGCTTGGGCAGGGGGAGGCGGCGTGCTGGTCGCCTCGCGGCCCTCGCATGCGCAGCTGGTGCTCGGTGAGACGGAAAACGCCGTCCCGCCGGGGGCTGCACGCCTGGACGTGATCCGTGAGGGGAGCCTGCCGGGTGTCATCGCTGCCTGGGCCGGTCTGGGGCCCGCGTGGAGCGTGCCGGGAAGCGTCGACCAAGTTCCCATGGCGGCCTTTGAAAACAGGCTTGAAGGTTCCGGCGCCCCGCCTGCGGGAGCGGATCGCGCTTTGGAGCGAGCATGGGCCCAATCTTGGTTCGTGTGGCGCTTTAGGATGCCGGATCTGGACATGGAACGAGCGTGGCTTAATGCCGGGAGTGCCGGACACTTTGCGATTGGCCGCTCCCCGGAAGGGACCATGATGGTCCAAGCAACGCCATCGGCACATGTCTGGAAAACCATGAGCCAGGAGATCGGGCTGGCTCTTCAACTTCACTAGCTTCATCGAGGGTTACGGCGGTGTACTTCACGGTGACCTTGGCGGGGATTTCCGCGCCCGCACCGCGGAATGTCAATGAAGAGCCGGGGGGCGCGCGCAAAGTCGGTGGCAGGTACCGTTGGATCATGAACCCCGCCGATGAATTCCCCACCCCCTCACCAGGTGCCCCGGCTACTTCGATCCCGGGGGACGGGAAGGCAGCTGAGGGCCTCCCTGAAACCGGTGACGGACTTCTGGACAGCTTCCCGGAAGCCCTGGCAGCCGGAGACGTCGACGCGGGGGAGGCCATCTGGCCCCGTGGTTCGGCTCTCGGATTCCGGGTCGTCCTCTATGCAGCTTTGTCCATCGGCGTGGTGGCCGGACTGTCTCTCATCGCGGCCTGGGGCATCCAAGCAGTATTGACCGGCTCCTATCTCCGCGGCGGAGGCGAATACTTCGGCTCCGGTATCGAGGCGAGCACGGCGAGGGAACTGTTGTCCTTACCGGTCGGGGGATTCATCTCGGTCCTTCTGCTTTGCCTCATCGGCATGGGCATCGGGGTCTGGGGCATCCAGCGCGGCAAGGCTGCTCACAGCGTCTGATTTGGCACTCGCCTTGACCGAGTGCCAGCGACCTCATAGAGTCTGTATTAGCACTCGAAGACATCGGGTGCTAAAGCCTGAGGTACTTGCCAGCTGGCACCGCGACGACGGTTGGTACACCCCAACGGCCCCGTAACCATTGGTAACTCACGCAAAGGAGAGATCCGCATGTCGGTCTCCATCAAGCCTCTCGAGGATCGCATCGTTGTTCAGCCGCTCGAGGCAGAACAGACCACGGCTTCCGGCCTGGTCATCCCTGACACCGCCAAGGAAAAGCCCCAGGAGGGCAAGGTCGTGGCAGTGGGCCCGGGTCGCGTTGACGACAACGGCAACCGCGTTCCCGTCGACGTCGCCGAGGGCGACGTCGTCATCTACTCGAAGTACGGCGGCACCGAGGTCAAGGTCGGCGGCGCCGAGTACCTCGTCCTCTCCGCCCGCGACGTTCTGGCCATCGTCGTCAAGTAGTTCCCGAGCGTGAAGCCCCGGCCCCAGCGGCCGGGGCTTCACGCGGTGAGCAAGGAGTAGCAACATGGCAAAGCAGCTTTCATTCAACGACGACGCCCGCAAGGCGCTCGAGGCCGGCATCAATAAGCTGGCCGATACCGTCAAGGTCACGATCGGCCCGCGCGGCCGCAACGTGGTCCTGGACAAGAAGTGGGGAGCCCCCACGATCACCAATGACGGCGTGACCATCGCCCGCGAGATCGAGCTTGACGATTCCTACGAGAATCTCGGAGCCCAGCTCGCCAAGGAGGTCGCCACCAAGACCAACGATGTCGCCGGTGACGGAACCACCACCGCCACGGTGCTCGCTCAGGCACTGGTCAAGGAAGGGTTGCGCAACGTCGCGGCCGGCGCTGCGCCGGGCGAGATCAAGCGTGGCATCGAGGCCTCGGTCCAGGCCGTGACGGCCCGTCTGGCAGAGAACGCCCGCCCCGTTGAAGGCGAGGACGTGGCCAACGTGGCCGCGATCTCCGCCCAGGACGACGAAATTGGCGAGCTGCTGGCCAAGGCGTTCGGCACGGTCGGCGCCGAAGGTGTCATCACGATCGAGGAATCGAACACGACCTCGACCGAAATGACCATCACCGAGGGCATGCAGTTCGACAAGGGCTACCTGTCCCCGCATTTCGTGACCGACCCGGAACGTCAGGAAGCCGTCCTCGAAGACGCCATGATCCTGATTCACTCCGGCAAGATCTCCGCCGTGCAGGACTTCCTGCCGCTGCTGGAGAAGGTCCTGCAGGCCAATAAGCCGCTGTTCATCATTGCCGAGGACGTTGAGGGCGAAGCCCTGTCCACGCTGGTGGTCAACAAGCTGCGTGGCACGCTGAGCGTCGTGGCCATCAAGGCCCCGGGCTTCGGCGATCGCCGCAAGGCCATGATGCAGGACATCGCGATCCTCACCGGTGCCCAGGTCGTGTCCCAGGACCTCGGACTGAAGCTGGACCAGGTCGGTACCGAGGTTCTCGGTTCCGCCCGCCGCATCACGGTCACCAAGGACAACACCACGATTGTCGACGGCAACGGCGACACCGCGGATGTCGATGATCGCGTGGCCCAGCTCAAGGCCGAAATCGGCCGCACCGATTCCGAGTGGGACAAGGAAAAGCTCCAGGAGCGTCTGGCCAAGCTCTCCGGCGGTATCGGCGTGATCCGCGTCGGCGCAGCCACCGAGGTTGAGCTCAAGGAACGCAAGCACCGCATCGAAGACGCCGTCTCCGCCACGCGTGCAGCGATCCAGGAAGGCATTGTCGCCGGTGGCGGTACCGCCCTGGTCGACGCGCTCTCCGTGCTGGACACCGACCCGAACGTGACCGCCCTCGAAGGCGACGCCGCTGCTGCGGTGGGCATCGTCCGCCGTGCACTGGTCCAGCCGCTGCGCTGGATCGCCCAGAACGCAGGCTTCGATGGCTACGTCGTGGCGAACCACGTCTCCGAGTCGGCGGTGAACTCGGGCTTCAACGCCAAGTCCGGTGAGTACGAGGACCTGCTGGCAGCCGGTGTCATCGACCCGGTGAAGGTGACGCGTTCAGCACTTCAGAACGCCGCTTCGATCGCCGCCCTGGTGCTCACGACCGAGACCCTGGTCGCCGATAAGCAGGAAGACGACGACAGCGACGGCCATCAGCACTAGGTCGTCACGCGACGCAGGACCCTCTCCCCGCATCAACTGCGGTGGGAGGGTCTCCTGCGTTAACGGGGGTGGGCTGTGCCGCCTGAGCAGTGGTGGCCCTCGGTTGGACCCACCCGTCCTGTAACAGTTCGGTAACGGTGGGCTGCTAGAGTGGTGGACGCCGGGCAGGGGCGGACCCCGGCGGATGTTAGGTACCAGCCACAGGAAGGCGGCGAAACCATGTCTGATCCACGCCGCTACCGACCCGGAACCGCGACTCCGGCCCCGAGCAAACCGCATTACCGCCCCGAAGTTCAGGGCCTTCGCGCTTTCGCCGTACTCATGGTGGTCACCTACCACGTCTGGTTGGGACGCGTCTCCGGAGGCGTCGATGTCTTCCTGCTGATCTCGGCGTTCCTGCTGACCTCATCGTTCGCCTATAAAGTGTCCGCGGGGAAGCCGATCGGGCTGCTGAGGTACTGGTTGCACCGGTTCAAATCACTGTTGCCGGCAGCCGTCGTCGTCCTCTTGGCCGTTCTTCTAGCTACCGCGGCGCTGCTGCCCAGGACCCGGTGGGGCGAGGTCTTCGAACAGACCTGGTCGACTCTTTTCTATACGCAGAACTGGACGCTGGCGCGGGAATCGGTGGACTATTACGCCGAAAACCATGGAGCCGCCAGCCCCTTGCAGCACTTCTGGTCGCTGTCGATCCAAGGGCAGGTCTTCATCCTGTGGCCGCTGGTCATCGGAGCGGCCGCACTCGTCTGGAAACTGCTCCGCAGGGCTCGTCCACACGTAGGATTCGGCTCCGTCCTAGCGGTGGCCTTCGGCCTCGTCTTCATCGGTTCCTTGACGTACTCGATCCACATCACGAGCACCAGCCAGTCCTGGGCCTATTTCGACACCGGGGCCCGGCTGTGGGAGTTTGCTCTCGGGTCCTTGCTGGCCGTGCTCCTTCCCCATATCGGCCAATTGCCGATGGCGGTGCGTGTGGCCCTGGGGTGGGCTGGCCTGCTGGCGATGCTTTCCTGCGGCATCCTGCTGCAGGTCCAGCAGCAGTTTCCCGGATACATCGCCCTCTGGCCGACCTTGTCGGCTGCGGCGATCATCACCGCCGGACGGACGGGACATCCGTTCGGCGTCGACCGGTTGTTGGCGGCCCGCCCGCTGACCCGGCTGGGGGACCTTTCATACGCGCTGTATCTCTGGCACTGGCCCATCCTGGTGATCTATCTGTCGGTGAATCGACTCGATGAACCCGACTTTCTGGGTGGTCTTGGCGTCATCGGACTGTCCTTGGGGCTGGCTTGGGTGACGACCAAGGGCGTTGAGACCCCATTCCACGGCTGGCGGTGGCCCACGCTACGGCGCCGACGGCTCGGACTCGTCGTCGGTCTGCTGGTGGGCATGGTCGCGATGCCCCTGAGCGGCTGGCAGGCTCGGGTTGCCGCCGACGAAACGGCAGCCCAGTCCCAACCGAAGCTGGACAACCCCGGTGCCGCATCCTTGACGCCGGGTTACGAGCCCACCGGAGACCCCGAAGCCATGGTGCGTCCACTAGCGACCCAACTCTCGGGGGAGTGGGCGAACTACGGCGGTGAATGTGGCCAGGGCTATGAACTCACGGACCCGGTCATGGAATTTTGCCAAATGGGCGGGGATCCGCAGACCGCCGATCAGACCATCATCGTCCTGGGGGATTCGCACGCCCAGCATTGGACCAGCGCACTGGACCAGGCGGCCCAGAAGAACAACTGGGCGTGGGTGCTGATCAACCGCAACGCCTGCCGGTTCGGCGCCGAGGACCGCAGCCGTGATGCCGAATGCAACGAATTCAACGAGGCGGCCACCGACTACGTGCTGGACCACGAGGCAGACGCCGTACTGACGCTCGGTACTCTCACGCAGGCCTACGGGTCCACCGATGAGCGCACCCCTGCCGATGAGGAGACCGTCGTCCCTGGCTACGAAGAAGGAATCCGGCCCTTCCTCGAACAAGGCAAACAGGTCATTGCGATGCGCGATACCCCCCGCTTCGGGCTCGGTGTGCCCGAATGCGTGGACCTCAACGGGCCGGACTCCGAACAATGCCAGGTCCCCCGAGATGAGCTCATCGCCGCCGACTCCCCGCTGGATGACCTCCACGCCGAAGCCATGAGGGGAGAACTCCCGGGCGACCTGGGCTTTTTGGATATGACCAGCGAACTCTGCCCGGACGGAATCTGCCGCCCCGTCATCGGCAACGTGTTGGTCTATCTCGACAAATCCCATCTGACCAAGACCTACGCGCGCAGCACCTCCGAGGTGTTCGAACGCCGACTGAAATCGGCACTGGACTGGTAAAGGCACCCCGCCCCAGGGTTGCGTTGCACACACCACCGGAGCTAAGGCGTGTCAGTCGGGCGCCGAAGGTCCTAGGATGTAAGCAATCCTCTGACGGCTTCGAAAGGTTCCCCGTGTCCGAGTTCAATCCCTTTGCCCTTGAAGGCCTCACCTACGACGACGTACTGCTGCTGCCCGGGCCCACGGACGTCATCCCTTCGGAAGCGGATACCTCCACGCGGCTGACCAAGCGGATCAACATCAACATCCCGTTGCTCTCCGCGGCCATGGATACGGTCACCGAGGCGCCGATGGCGATCTCGCTGGCCCGCCAAGGCGGCATCGGCATCATCCACCGCAACCTCTCCATCGACGACCAGGCCCGCCAGGTCGACCAGGTCAAGCGCAGTGAATCAGGGATGATCACCGACCCGGTGACCATCAGCCCGGATGCTACCTTGCAGGAGCTGGATGACCTCTGTGGCCACTACCGGGTCTCCGGACTGCCGGTCGTGGATGCGGAAAAGAAGCTGCTGGGCATCATCACCAACCGGGACACCCGCTTCATCCCCCTCGAACAGTTCCTGACCACCAAGGTCTACGAGGCGATGACCGCGATGCCGCTGATCACCGCGAGGGTCGGTGTTCCCCGCGATGAAGTCATCGCACTGTTGAGCAAGCACCGCATCGAGAAGCTCCCGCTGGTCGACGACGCCGGCGTCCTGCAGGGCCTGATCACCGTCAAGGACTTCGATAAGGCCGAGCAGTACCCGCTGGCCACCAAGGACGAGGAGGGGCGTCTGCGCGTTGGTGCAGCCGTCGGCTTCTTCGGTGAAGGTTACGACCGCGCCATGACCCTGGTCGAGGCAGGGGTTGACGTCCTGGTCGTGGATACGGCCAACGGCCACAGCCAGGGTGTGCTGGATATGATCGCCCGGCTGAAGAAGGACCCGGCGGCAGCCCATGTGGATGTCATCGGCGGTCAGGCGGCCACCCGTGAGGGGGCCCAGGCGATCATCGATGCCGGCGCGGACGCGATCAAGGTCGGGGTCGGTCCGGGCTCGATCTGCACCACGCGTATTGTCGCCGGCGTGGGTGTCCCGCAGATCACCGCCATCTACGAATCCGCCAAGGCGGCCATCCCCGCAGGCGTGCCACTGATCGCCGATGGCGGTCTGCAGCATTCGGGCGATATCGGCAAGGCCCTGGTCGCCGGCGCCGATTCGGTGATGCTCGGCTCCCTGTTGGCCGGCACGGCCGAATCCCCGGGTGAACTGGTCTTCATGAATGGCAAACAGTTCAAGGCCTACCGCGGCATGGGCTCCTTGGGCGCCATGCAAACCCGGGGGAAGAACACGTCCTTCTCGAAGGACCGCTACTTCCAGGCCGACGTCCCCTCGGACGAGAAGCTGATCCCCGAAGGCATCGAAGGCCAGGTTCCCTATCGCGGCCCGGTCGCAGCCGTCGCACACCAGTTGGTCGGCGGGCTTCACCAGACCATGTTCTACGTCGGCGGACGCACGATTCCGGCGTTGAAGGAGCGTGGGAAATTCGTGCGCATCACCGCTGCGGGGCTGAAGGAATCCCACCCCCACGACATCACGATGACCGTCGAAGCCCCGAACTACCGAACGCGCTAACCACGTGGCCCAGCCGAAGCAGCTCAAGAAGCTCACCCGTGAACGCATGGAGCGTACGGGGGAGTCCTACACCACAGCACGCAAGGCCCTCCTCGACGGCCGTCCCGAACGTCCCTCGGCGCGCCCCGCTCCAGCGGGTACCCCGATACGCGCGGGCGATCCGGCTGCCCGGTCGGGTCAACCGGCGGCGGATCCTCATGAGCTACCGGAGTACCCGGCACCGGCTGGGGTGACCCAGTACGACGCAGGTCTCTGGCACCGGGTGCTCACCCAGGCCGGGGTGGCCCACCCGCTGACCGGCCAGCCGCTCAGCGAGGCACTGCTGGCCGGCCTGGCCGGGGGCATCGGTTTCATGGTGTTCGTCTTCGACGATGCATCGACCACGACCGCCACGGTGGTCACCCGGGCCCACCCCGAGCCCTATACGGCGAATCTGTTAACCCGCAGCGGGGCAAAGGTTCGCGAGCAGAAGACCGGCAGCGCCCGGCTGGCTGCCCAATACTTGGACGCCGGACTGGACGCCGGCCGTGCCGTCGTCGTCCGGATCAGCAGGGCTTCCCTGCCGTGGATGGAGATCGGCATCGCCGATGAGGACGAACCAGTGGATGTGGCGGTACTCGGCGAACATGACGAGGAGGAGCTGATCATCGATGACGGCTCCGGGGAACTGCAGCTGATTGCCCCCGAAACCTTGGCCGCTGCCCGCAGTCGACTCAAGGCCCTGAAGAACTGGCAGGCATGGGTGCCTTCTTCCGGTGGGCCCGATGTTGAAACGCTGAAAAGAAACATCCTTCAAGCCATCGAAGAGACCACCGGGCGTCTGCTGGGGACCAGCGATCTGAACGACCTGCCGGCACACTTCGCCCCACAGGTGGGGATTACCGGCCTGCGCACTTGGGCCGGGCAACTGCGTGACACCACTTCGGCTCAGGGGTGGACCGGGCTCCTCTCCGAACCGGGCCGGCTGGCCCACGCCTTGGACACGGTCGTCGAGTTCCTCACCGATGGACGCTACGGAGGCCCGGGAGGACTGCGGGGACTCTACGCAGACTTCCTCGACGAGGCCTCGGAGCTGCCGGGCCTTGAACGGCTGGCCGAGTGCAGCCCCGACTACCGGGCTGTGGCCGGACAGTGGGATGAGCTGACCGACATGATTGATCCCGATATCGACCCGGATGAACGAAGCGGGCATTTCGCAGCCATCGCCGACCGGGTGGAGCCGTTGGCCGTGGCCGAGGAAAACGCGGCAACCCGACTCGTCGAGGTGCTCGCCACGATCAGCGAGTAGGCGGCGTCCGTGGCGGAGCGGCGACGGCGGGAAGAGCGCCGGAAAAACCGTTGTCACTTCGGGGATCATTTTTGTCGGCCCATGCGTTGTACCCGGTAGGATCAGTGAAACGAACTTATTGAGGAGAACACCATGGCCCGTGGGGGCAACCCGATGTTCCAGTCCAAGGCGTTCCGCGAGCAAATGCGGCCCGAGGGGAACACGACCACCAGTGACCAGCGCACGGCCGAGCCGATGAGCTCGCAGTCCCTGCAGGATCTCTACAACTCACCGTCAGCCTCACCGGCCCAGACCGGACGGCTGACCTATAACGACGTCGTCTCCAAGACCGTGCTGATGTGGGGCCTCCTGGTCATCACGGCAGTGATCGGCTGGCAGGTCCCGGCGCTGATGCTTCCAGGGATGCTCGTCGGCTTCGTGCTGGCGCTGGTCAACATCTTCAAGCGCGAGCCCTCCCCGGTGTTGATCATGCTCTATGCCGCGGCCGAAGGCGTGTTCCTCGGTGCCATCTCGGCGGTGTTGAACGGCATGTATGAGGGCATTGCCGTCCAGGCGGTACTGGCCACCTTCTCCGTCTTCGCCGTGACCCTGCTGCTTTACCGCTCCGGCAAATACCGGGCGACCCCGAAGATGACCAAGATGTTCACCATCGCCATGGGCGCCTACCTGCTGTTCAGCCTGGTGAACCTGGGCCTGATGCTGTTCGGCGTCACCGATTCCATGTTCGGACTCCGTTCGGGATGGATGGGCCTCGCGATCGGTGCGCTGGCCGTCCTGCTGGCCACCTACTCGCTGGTGCTGGACTTCACCCAGATCCAGCGCGGCGTCGAACAGGGCGCCCCGGCGAAGTTCGCCTGGACCGCAGCCTTCGGCCTGACCGTGACCATGGTGTGGCTGTACGTGGAGATTCTGCGCATCATCGCCATCATGCGAGAACTCTAGGCACGAATCCATCACGGACGACGGCGGTGCCCCTCAGGGTGCCGCCGTCGTCATGTATGCGGCACCCGGTTCCCCGCGGCGATATCGTAGGAGAACATCCAGCCAGGAAGGGAACAGCGATGAGTGGAACCACGGCCGCGCCCACGGGTCGGCAGTTCACGATCCGCGGCGGCGGAGCCGAAGCCGTCGTCACCGAATTGGCTGCGGCCCTGCGCATCTACCGCCGGAACGGCATCGACCTGGCCCAGCCCTTCGGTGAACACGAATTGCCGCCCTCCGGCTCGGGAATCCTGCTGGCCCCCTGGGGGAACCGGATCCGTGACGGGCGGTGGGAACTGGACAGGCAGACCCAGCAACTGGACCTGACCGAGGTGGCCAACGGCAACGCCATCCACGGCCTGCTGCGCAATACCGGATACCGCCTCGAGGCCTCCAGCGAATCGTTGATCTGCCTCTCGGCCGAGATCTTCCCGCAGCACGGTTTCCCCTTCCGGATGACCCATACCGTGACCTACGCCCTCGACGCAGAAGGCGGGCTCTCGGTCACCCAGGATTTGCTGAACCACAGTGAACGCAAGGCCCCCGCAGCACTCGGGGCCCACCCCTATCTACGGTTGGGGGAGGTGCCCACCGAAGAACTGCTGGTGACCGTGCAGGCCGACACCGTCCTGGAAACCGACGAACGACTCATCCCCACCGGGACCTCGCCCGTGGACGGGGATACTGATCTGCGCGCCGGACGCCGCGTGGGAGACCTGCGCATCGATATCGGCTTGACCGGACTGACCCTGCACGACGACGGGGTACACCACCACCGTCTCACCGCGCCCGACGGGCGGGCCGTCGGGCTGTGGGCCGATGCCGGCTTCGGGTACGCCCAAGTCTTCGTCACCGAGGGGTACGCCGGCCAGCCGTTGGCGGTGGCCATCGAGCCGATGACGGCGCCGGCGAATGCCTTCAATTCAGGTGACGGACTGACCTGGTTGGCCCCACATGAGCACCTGATCGGGCGTTGGGGCATCGAATCATGGCTCTAACCCCCGAGCCGGGACACCGCAACGTCACCGGGGATCTTCCGTATGGTGTGCGAATGGCCGCAGCCTGGAGCTGGCGAGTAGCCATCATCGTGGCCACGACGGGCCTGATGCTCTGGCTCCTCAGCCACGTTTCCCTGCTGGTCATCCCCCTGATGATCGCTGCACTTCTGGCCGGGTTGCTGATGCCGGTGGTGCGGTTGCTGCGGCGGTGGAAGCTCCCCAACGGGTTGGCCACCGGGGTCACCATGTTGCTGTTTTTGGCCGTCATCACCATTTTGCTCTCGCTGGTGGGGCGGACCATGGCCCGGGGCATGATGAGCCTATGGCAGCAGGCACTGGCCGGCGTTTCCCAGGTCCAGCACTGGCTATCGGACGGGCCACTCCAGCTGAGCAACCAAGACCTGGATCGCTACCTCGACGGGGCCCTGAGCCAGCTGCAATCCAATAGTGACACGATCCTCAGCGGTGCCGTGTCCTGGGGCAGTGCGCTCGGGCACGGTGCCGCCGGCCTGCTGCTGGCCCTCTTCTCGTTGGTCTTCTTCCTCCTCGAAGGCGAACGCATCTGGACGTTCGTGGTGGGGCTGATGCCCCGTCGGGCCCGCGCCGCGACCGATGGCGCCGGACGCCGGGGCTGGATCAGCCTGGTCAACTACACCAGGGTGCAGCTCTTTGTCGCCTTCATCGACGCCGTCGGTATCGGTGTTGGTGCCGCCATCCTCGGGGTACCGCTGGCCTTTCCGTTGGGTGGACTGGTCTTCCTGGGCTCGTTCATCCCCATCATCGGTGCGCTGGCCACCGGCGCCCTGGCCGTCCTCTTGGCCCTGGTGGCCAACGGCTGGATCAACGCGCTCGTCATGCTCGCCGTCGTCCTGCTGGTCCAGCAGGCAGAATCTCATATCTTGCAGCCGCTGGTCATGGGCAGGGCGGTGAGCCTCCACCCCTTGGCCGTCGTCTTGGCCGTGACCGGCGGCACGCTCATTGCCGGTATCACCGGCGCCCTGTTCGCCGTGCCGGTGATGGCCGTGCTGAACACCATGATCCGCTATATTTCGGCGCGCGGCTGGGAAACCCCCGGGGCGTGGGCCGTGGATGGCGATCCGCCCCCGGGTCCCAGCGCGCCATTCACTGCGCCGGCAGACCTCGACGGCGAAACCGATGCCGTCCCGTCGCCCGGCCCCCGCACCGGAGAACCCCCCCGGTGACCGACTCCCTTGATGAAAGCGTCCCCATGCAGCAGCCACCCGATACCACCACCCACCAGACCCTGCCCGTCTCCCTGGCCGATATCGAAGCAGCCGCCGAGCTCCTGGAGGGCGTCATCGCGCACACCCCGGTGGAACACTCCCGTGCCTTGGGAACCTTGACCGGCA
Organism: Arthrobacter sp. AOP36-F1-5; assembly: GCF_058137995.1. Lineage (NCBI taxonomy): Bacteria > Bacillati > Actinomycetota > Actinomycetes > Micrococcales > Micrococcaceae > Arthrobacter > Arthrobacter sp. AOP36-F1-5. Next base: position 2,683,514 of record NZ_CM176892.1, on the reverse strand, counting down.
GCGATGTCTACCTCAAATGCGAGAACCTCCAGCGTGCTGGTTCCTTCAAGGTCCGTGGCGCCTATGTGCGCATGGCCCGGCTGAGCGAGGAAGAGAAGGCCCGCGGTGTCGTCGCCGCTTCGGCCGGCAACCACGCCCAGGGTGTCGCCGTGGCCGCCGCACGACTGGGTATCACCGCCAGGATCTATATGCCGTTGGGTGTGGCCCTGCCCAAACTCACCGCGACCAAGGATCACGGTGCCGAAGTGATCCTGCACGGGCATAACGTCGATGAGGCGCTTGCGGAGGCCCAACGCTATGCCGACGCCACCGGAGCGGTGTTTGTGCACCCCTTCGACAACGCCGACATCATTGCCGGTCAGGGAACCATCGGGTTGGAGCTGCTGGAACAACTGCCCGACGTCGACACCGTGCTCATGGGAGTCGGTGGGGGAGGCCTGCTGGCCGGCGTGGCGACGGCGGTGAAAGCCAAGGCCCGCGAACAGGGCCGGGAGATCCGGGTCATCGGCGTCCAAGCCGAGAATGCTGCCTCCTATCCGCCCTCGCTGGCCGCCGACGCGCTCGTGCCCTTGGAGAAGGTTTCCACGATCGCCGACGGCATCGCCGTGGGCCGTCCGGGCCAACTGCCGTTCACGATCATCCGTGAGCTGGTGGACGACGTCGTGACGGTCAGCGAAGATGCGCTGGCCCGGGCCCTGGTGTTCTTGCTGGAGCGCTCCAAACTCGTGGTGGAACCGGCGGGCGCCGTCGGGGTCGCGGCCCTGTTGGAGGGCAAACTGGCCGAACTGGGCATCGATTCTCAGCGCACCGCCGTCGTCCTCTCGGGAGGCAATATCGACCCGTTGCTGCTGCTGAAGGTGATCCAGCGTGGCCTCGCGGTCGCTGGACGCTACCTGACGGTGCGGATGATGCTCGATGACCGGGCCGGAGAGCTGGCCACGATTTCCCGGGTGATCGCCGAATCCGATGCCAACGTCACCGGAGTGGACCACACCAGGATCGGTGGTTCGCTGTCGATGGGGGATGTGGCCATCACCATTGATATGGAGACCAAGGGCCACCTGCATTCCGAACAGGTGCTGGACAACTTGCGCGCGGAAGGCTTCCAGCCGCTCATCATCACCACCTGAGCAGGTTTTCTGGTTAAAAACCTGCGGCCTGCATCTCCCCGGGGGGAGATGCAGGCCGCAGCGGCAGGTACTTAGCCGACGTAAGGCGTCGCGGAAATGATCTCCACGTCGATCGACTTACCATTCGGCGCGGTGTAGCTGAGCTTATCGCCGACCTTCTTGCCATGGACGGCAGCGCCGATGGGTGACTTTTCGCTGTAGACCTCGAGACCCGAGTCGCCGGCGACTTCGCGGCTGCCGAAGAGGAAGGTGGTTTTGTCGCCGGCGATATTCGCCTCGACGAGCATGCCGGGCTCCACCACGCCATCATCGGCCGGGGCGTCGCCGACTTCGGCTTTCTGCAGGAAGTCCGAGAGGTACTGGATCCGGGCTTCGGCTTTGCCCTGTTCCTCCTTGGCGGCATGGTAGCCACCATTTTCTTTCAGGTCGCCCTCGGAACGGGCCTGCTCGATCTTGTCGACGATCTCAGCGCGGCCGGGACCCTGCAGGTGCTCAAGTTCAGCGGACAAGCGGTCGTATGCCTCCTGGGTGAGCCAGAGAGCCGGTTCATGGTTGGTGGTCAACGTACTTCTCCTTGTAGTAAATGGGCCGGTCGGATGACCGGCCACTGAACTGCAGTGTTTGCCCCGCCCGAGGCGATGCAAGCAAAGACCCCGCCATACGTGGTGAAGAACCGCGGTCCGTCACCAGTTCAAGGCGGGGTGGATCGTATGTGAACGATTTTAGCCATTATCCGGCGAAACCCCAAGTGGCCTACCCCACGGTGGTCATACTTGGCCTAGCCGGCGACCCAACAGGTGGTCACTCCACCGGTGACTCCGAGCGATTCGGTGCGCAGGTCAAAGTCCTTGATGATCGTTTCGCGTCCGGTGCCTTCGGTGGCCCCGAACGTGACGGTCTTCCAACCGACGACGGCGTAGGACTCATTCATCACCCGCACATTGCATGAAACGGTGTCACGGGGCTTCTTTTCCAGCTGGATGGTGACGTTGGCGCTCGTGTTTGAGGTGATGTCGAACGCAACATCTTTGCTCGAATAGGGCTTGACGTTCCACCAGGCGACCACGCCTGCGGCGATGATCGCCAGGACGAGGGCCACGGAGATCATGACGGTTTTGCGCCGCCGGGTCAGGCCGCGCTTGGGTGCGCCATAACGATTGGCTACGCTGGACGGTGGCGCGTCGTCCGTTGAAGGAGGGGGCGCCGGCTGCTGGGTGTTCATCCCCACCAGTCTAGGTCTTTTCGCAGGACGGCAAACCGGCCGTCCTGATGGCATTGAGGAGCAGCTCATCGTGGAAGAATCCCGGGTCGTTCCCGTCCCGCCGTCAGAGGGTTTCCGACTTCTGGCTGTCCATGCCCACCCGGATGACGAGTCCAGTAAGGGTGCGGCCATGATGGCCGCCTACGCCCATGCCGGGGCGCGTGTCATGGTGGCCTCCTGCACCGGTGGGGAACGCGGAGACATTCTCAACGCGTCCGCAGGCGAACTGGCCCACGCCCACCGGGATCTGGCGGGCCTGCGTCGCAAGGAAATGGCCGAAGCCGCCGCCGCGTTGGGCATCGAGCACCGGTGGATCGGTTTCGTGGACTCGGGCCTTCCGCAGGGGGACCCGCTGCCACCGCTGCCTTTCGGGTCCTTCGCCACCCAGAGCCTCGAGCGGGCTGCCGCCCCGTTGGTGAAATTGATTCGTGAGTTCCGTCCGCAGGTGATGACCACCTACGACGAAAATGGGGGATACCCGCATCCGGACCACATCATGACCCACCGGGTATCCGTCGAGGCTTTCGAAGCAGCTGCCGATCCCGCCCGCTACCCCGAACTGGGTGAGCCGTGGGAGGTCTCCAAGCTCTACTACGACCGCGCCTTCAGCCCGGACCGTATTCGCACCTTGCACTACGCCATGGTGGAGAACGGCATTGATTCCCCCTACGAAGAGCGGGTCAAGGCCTTCGAAGCGCACCCCGACGAAGAGATGTTCCGCTGGGTCAGCCCGCACGAGACCACGACGCAGATCGCCTGCTCCGACTTCTTTGAAGCCCGTGACCGCGCCTTGGTGGCACACCGGACGCAGATCGACCCGGCGGGCTTCTTCTTTGCCGTTCCCACGTGGGTCTACGAAAAGTATTGGCCCTGGGAGGACTACACGTTGGTCACCTCCCGTGTCGAAGCCCCGACACCCGAAACAGATCTTTTCGCGGGTCTACGCTAAGTCTGCCGTTGTCCGCCTCACGGGTAGACTAGGCGGGCCGGCCAGGGCCGGTACCCACCAAGAAAGAGCAAAAGTGAACCTGTTGTCTTCAGTGCTGGTCGCCGCCAGCTCCGCTCCGGCTGTCCCCACCGGAGATGCCGCCCGTGAGATCGGCCCGGGCTTCGCGGGTTTCGTTGCCACCGCGGCGATGGTGATCGTGGTGATCTTCCTGATCAGGGACATGACACGGCGCATCCGGCGGGTCCGTTATGCCGGAACCGCTGAGGAACGCCAAAACGAATTGGTGGAACGCGGGCGCGAACGCCAGGCGGCCAGCGACGAGTTCCCGCCACGCAGCAACCCGGGCCCCGATGGCAGTATTCATTTCGGCGACGGGACCGAGAACGACGACGACGGCCAGGGCCCGGCCCGCTGATCCGCGGGATCTGGCGTTCCCTCGCAGTTCCGGCCCGGGCGGGAACCAGTGGCCGCCAGCAGGGCCCTCTGCTGGATTGTGTGTTTTGCCACGCTCCGTCTAATATTGCCGAGGCGTGGCCTGCGCCACAATCGCGTCGTGCATTCCGGCGCGCTGTAATTCAGTTGACCGGAGGACCGTCATCAAGTTGCTCAAATCATTCCCGCTGCTCGGTTGGGTCATCATCGCCATCGTCTTGGGAGTCCTGACCGGCCCCGTGATGCCTGCCTGGCTCGGCGGGGTTTTCATGACCTACAACTCGATCTTCTCTGGCTTCCTGGGCTTCATCGTGCCGCTGATTATCCTCGGGCTCGTCATGCCCGCGATCGCCGAACTCGGTAAGGGCGCCGGCAAATGGCTGGGGGTGACGGCGTTGATCGCGTATGGCTCCACGGTGTTGGCTGGACTGCTGGCCTACTTCGTGAGTCGTTGGCTGTTCACCTCGTCGTTGGCGGGCGGGGGCCTGGATACCATCGGCGAAGATTCCGGATCCGGTTTCAGCCCCTACCTCACGGTGGTGGCCAGCGCAGGAGATTCTGCCACGGAAATCGTTCTAGAACCGGTCATCGGTGTCATGAGCGCGCTGGTCCTGGCTTTTATCATCGGCATCGGCCTGACGGCATTCCGCAGCAAGGTGCTGTTCCGTGGAGCCGTCGAGTTCCGCACCATCATCGAGATCGTGATTCGGCGCATCATTGTGCCGGCCCTGCCCCTGTTCATCTTCGGGATCTTCATGGATCTTTCCGCCAGCGGCTCCGCGGTCACGGTCCTCACGAAGTTCCTGCTCGTGGCAGTGGTCTCCTTTGCCTTGACCTTCGTCGTGCTGCTGGCGCAGTACTCGGTGGCCGGCGGAATGGCCGGGGTGAACCCGTTGAAGGCCCTATGGAATATGCGTGACGCGTACTTCACCGCGCTGGGTACCTCCTCGTCGGCGGCGACGATTCCGGTGACCCTGGCCTCGACGAAAAAGAATAACGTCTCCGACTCCATTGCGGGCTTCGTGGTTCCGCTGTGTGCCACCATCCACCTCTCCGGGTCGATGGTGAAGATCACCTGCTTCTCGTTCGCCGTCCTGCTACTCACGGGCGGGGAAACCAGCTTCGGCTCCTACCTGCCGTTCATCCTGATGCTGGGTGTCATGATGATTGCCGCTCCGGGCGTGCCCGGCGGGGCGATCGCCGCGGCTGCCGGGCTGCTCACGCAGATGCTCGGGTTCGGCGAGGCAGAGGTGGGGCTCATGTTCGCCGCCTATATTGCTCTGGACAGCTTCGGCACGGCCACGAATGTGACCGGCGATGGCGCCATCGCGATGATCATGAATAAGCTCACCAGCGGCAACCTTGGCGCGCAGGCACAAGATCCGGCCGACGAGGACGTCGCAGCGGGAGAAGCCCCGGGGGCGACGGCCCACACCCTGGGGTAGCAACCCCTTCCTGCGGTCGGGAAGCGGCATCCGGAAGGCTGCTAAAACCATTCCGGGCACTACTGATCAAGATCAGTAGTGCCCGGAATTCTTTGGTTGCTGGCGTTCCCGCGGGAGCGACGGTGGGGGGCTAGCGGCGGATCATCGACAACCGGTAGGTCTCCGGCCCCTCCTCGACATACTCCACGGCAAACTGACCGGCGGCACGCTGCTCCAGTTGGGCCAAGAGCGGCAACGGGTTGTGGTTGGCGATCAGCAAGATGCCCCGGCCCGGGGCCAAGCCCTCCAACGCACCAAAGATCGTCGCATGGCGGATGGCATGCGGGATGACCCGGGTGTCCAGCTCCGCCAGACCTTCCTCGTCGTGTCCACCGCAGGCACAACCCCCGCCGGCGGGCGCCGAAACAGCTGCGACACCGCCGTCGGACTCCTCCTGGGTTGCGGAGTCCTTTGAGGGGGCGGAAAGATCGGCCAGTACGCGGTTGAGGTCTACCTCCGGGGAGGCGGCCAAGTCCGGAAGAGCCTCCGTGGAAGCCATCTCCAATGCCGTGACCGCAGCCTGCGCCGCAGCACCTGCCCGGCCTTCGGAGGGCTGTTCGGTGAGCCGGGTGGAAGCCGTTGCGGCCGCCGTGGTGGCGTGGTCCAGCAACCGGGCGACCAAGGCGGTATCGGTTTTGTTGCCTGCGGCGGCCAAGCTGCGGGTCAGGGCGCCCAGTCCGGGATCAATATCGGAGGTGAGTGTCCGCTGCAAAGCGGCGGGATCCCCTGACTGGGAGGCCACCTTTGAAGACCACTCGGCCAGTAGTTGACGGATCGATTCGAGCGCGGTGGCCGAGGTCTGCGATGAGGCCAAAGTGAGGTTCTCCACGGTGTTCTCCTGGGTTGACGGGAGGCGAATGGTGCCCTGAGACGAACTTTACTACAATATATTCCGTGGTAAATAATAATCCGAATAACCTCGTCGCCCGGTCAGGGATGGGCCCCCGCCCGGCTGCCGTGGAGGAACCACAAGCCATGTCTCGGGCCCGGCGAGACCTGCTCACCCGGTTGGGTGAATACGGCGGGGCGTGCCCCGTTGATCAGCTCGCACGTTCCTGCGGACAACATCCCAACACCGTTCGCGAGCATCTGGAAGCACTCGTCGAATCCGGTCACGTACAGCGCGCCCCGGCGCCGCAACCGGCTGGTCGAGGTCGCCCGGCTCGGCTCTACCAGGTCGCTGAGCAGGCCACGGCACCGGCGGCCGCCGCCACCCTGGCCTCGGTGCTCGCCGCACAACTGGCGGCACGCCCCGATGCCCCAGCGGAAGGCATCGCGGCAGGCCGTGCCTGGGCCGCAACACTGCGCACCGGGCCACCGGAAGCGATCCCGAATCACCGCCCGAGCGTCCAGGAGGTCAGCGAAAACATCGCCGGCGCACTGACCGAAACCGGGTTCGCCGCCGAACAGTCCGCCGAGGACGCCACGGTGCTGCGCTTGACCCGCTGCCCGTTGCTGGATGCGGCGCGGGAACACCCCGACGTCGTCTGCTCCGTCCACCTCGGATTGGTGCAGGGGCTCCTGGATGACGCAGGTGCCTCCGGAATACGGGCACAACTGCTACCTTTCGCCGCCAGCGACGCGTGCCTGCTGCGGCTGGACCCCCCGAGTGCCTCATGAGCCGTACCACCGCCGTCCCGGTGCGGGGCCGACTGTTCCGCAGTCCAGGCGTCCGGCTGCTGTTCCTCGCACCCGGCGGGGCGGCAATGCTGCTGGGGCTGAACGCCGCGCTGTTCCTGCTGGGACTGCCACATCTGCCGTTCGGCCAGCACCTGGCTGCCAGCCACGGCATGCTCCTGGTCTTCGGATTCATCGGTACCGTCATCGCCCTGGAACGAGCCGTCGCGTGGGGAAGGGCCCCGGGATACCTGGCACCGACGCTGCTAGGGCTCGGAGGCCTGGCCCTGGTGTCGCCCCTGCCACTGGAGGTCGGCAAGACGCTGCTGTTGTTGGGAAGCCTTGGACTCTTGTGGGTCTACATCCCGCTCTGGCGGCGACAACGTGAAGCAGCGGTGCTCATCCAGATTCTCGGGGCGGCTTCCGCCATCGCGGCCACGGCCCTGTGGCTGCGTATTGCCGATACGGCACCGCTACTCCCACTGCTCGTCGTCTTTGTGGTCCTGACCATTGGTGGGGAACGGCTTGAACTAGCACGCATCCACATTGGATCCTCTGCAGCGGAACCCCTTCTGGTCGGGCTGTCGACCCTGCTGTTGGCAGCCGGTATGGGCGCCGTCCTGTGGCCCCGAGCCGGAACGGTGCTGTTCGGTCTCGCCTTGGGGGCTCTGGTGGTGTGGCTGACGGTTTATGACGTCGCCCGACAGACGATCCGCGCCATCGGCCTGCCACGCTACATCGCCTGGTGCCTGCTGGTTGGCTATGGCTGGTTGGCGGTGGCCGCCGCCATCTTCTTGGTGGCCGGACTTCGCGGGGGACCCCCGGGCGGGGCCGGCTATGACGCGGCGACCCATGCGGTGTTCCTGGGCTTCACCTTGTCCATGATCATGGCCCACGCCCCCGTGATCTTGCCCGCCGTGCTGCGCCGGCCCCTGCCCTACCGCCCGGTCCTGATCCTGCCGGCGGTCCTGCTGCATGTCTCTCTCGCGCTGCGGGTCTTCGTCGCCGACGTCCTGGATGACGGGGCGACGCGACAATTCGCCGGCGTGCTGAACATCATCGCCGTCATGCTCTTCGCCGGCCTGGCGGCGGGCCTGGTGATCTCCGGCAGCCGGAGCGCATCACGGACACCAGCTCGACGAAAGGGTTCCGGCACCGCATGAAGATCCCCACAGTCCCCGGGGCATCCTCCCCTGGATCCCGGCCGACCCCCGGGCCGGATCCGGCGCGGTTCTCCCGTGCGCAGTGGCATCTGCGGGCCAATGCCCCGATGCTGTTCTGGCTGATCGCCCTAGCTGTACTGCCCATAGACGTTAGTTAAGCGGCTGATTGGTGGCTGGTTCCCGATTGCAGTGTGGGGCCTGTGGTGATTGTACGCATGGATCCAATCCGGCAGTGCTTCGCGGCGGGTGGCCTCGCTGCCATAGAACCTGGCGTAGGCCCAACCGTCGTTCAGGGTCCGATGGAACCGCTCGATTTTCCCATTGGTCTGGGGCCGGTAAGGGCGGGTCCGCTTGGGCGTGATGGCCAGCTCGGCGCAGGCGTCACGCCAGGCATGCGAGCGGTAGGCGGACCCATTATCAGATAGCACGCGCTCCACGACGACGTCACGGGCAGCGAACCACGCCACGGCCCGTTCCAGTACCGCGATGGCCGTTACCGACTTCTCATCATCATGAATCTCGGCATAGGCGATACGCGAGTGATCATCGATGACCGTGTGCACGAAGGCGGTTCCCATTTTCGGGGTGTGGTTCGCATTGCGGGGCTTGTCCGGGGTTGCTGCACGGTTCTTGTCTCCGGCCTGCCGGCCCACGAACCGGTGCCCGCCGCCGTCGGGAATATTGCCGAATTTGGTGACGTCCACGTGGATCATCGATCCCGGATAGGGGTGCTCATAGCGGCGGATTTTCTCACCGGTGACCCGGTCGATATAGCGCAGCCTGTTGATCCGGCAACGTACCAGCACTGCGTGCACCGTCGAGGCAGCCAGGCCCAGCCGGTAGGCGATCTGGACGGGCCCCAAGCGCTTGCGCCAGCGCAGTGCCACGATTTGTTTGACCGCTGCCTGCGGGGTGCGTGCAGGACTTGTCCGGGGTCTGCTGGGCTTGTCGGCCATCCCGGCCGCGCCGTGGGCTCGGTAGCGGTCGGCCCAGCGTTTGGCGGTGGGCCAGGAGACCATGAACATTTTCGCTGCGGTGGAGACGCTCCACTGCTGGTCAACGATGAGCTTGGCGATTCTCAGACGTGCTTTGGGGGTCAGGGCTGCATTAGCGTGGGACATGAAGGCCTCCTGTTTGTGAAGTGGTTTCTTAGACAGCTCCACTCCACATCGGGGGGCCTTCGTCATCCCATCAATTCAGACCGTGTCGTCGCACGAGTTCAACCAACGTTGCTGGGCAGTACACCTAGCGGTCGTCGTCGCGGCCCACCGGTTCCTTCCGGTGGCGACCTGGTTGATGGTGCACCTGCTCCTGCTGGGCGCGATCGGCAACGCCATCATGGTCTGGAGTTCGCATTTTGCCCAGGCACTGCTCCGGGGCCCGGATCATGGTCGCGTCTATCTGGCCTGGAGGCTGGTCGGGCTGAATGCCGGGGTGATCGCCACCGTCGTCGGCATGGTCGCCAACCTCTGGGTGCTGGTACTGAGCGGGAGCATCCTGGTCGGCGCCGCCTTCGCCCTGCACGGGATCTCCTTCGCCGTGCGGGCCAGCAAGGCCTTGCCCTCGCGTTTCGGCGCCACGGTGAATTACTACATCGCCGCCAGCTGGTTATTGCCCGTTGGTGCGGCGCTCGGTGCCCTGCTGGCCGCCGGGTACGGCGGCGAGATCCGTCAGCGGCTCCTGGTCGCCCATGCGGTGATCAACGTCCTGGGGTTCGTGGGGCTAACCGTTTTGGGCACCTTGGCGACCCTGTTACCGACCATGCTGCGGACCCGGGTGGCCGAGGGGGCGGAATCGGCGGTGCGCCACGGTTGGCTCCCGCTGCTGGGCGGCGTCGCCGTGGCAGGGGCAGGGTCGGGCCTGGGGTGGATGTGGTTGGTTGCCGCCGGCTTGGTGATCTACGTCGGGGGGATCATCCATTCGGCGCTTCCGGTGATCCGGGGGATCCTGGGCAAACCACCGACGGACTTTGCTCCACTCTCCGCGGGCGCCTCCCTGCTGTGGCTGACCGGTTCGGTGGCGGTCCTGGCCGTGATGGCCGGGAGGGGGCCCTCGTGGGAGACGCTGTACGAGCAGGTCCAGTCGGTGGTCCCGGCGCTCGCTGCAGGTTTTGCGTCTCAGGTACTCCTCGGGGCGCTGAGCTATTTGCTGCCGGTGGTCCTCGGTGGGGGACCCGCGGTGTTCAAGGTCCGCGCAGCTGTGTTCAACTCAGCAGCCGGGGCCCGACTGGTCTTGTTGAATCTCGGTCTGGGAGTGGCGCTGCTGCCCGTGCCGAGCTGGGTCAAGGTCACCACAGCCACCCTGGTGCTCGTGGCCCTGGTGTGGTTCTTGATCCTGGTGCTCAAGGGCCTCCGCGCAGGAAAGGCCTCCCCGGTCGCCCCGCAAGAAGTAGCTGGCAGTGAGCAGCCCGGGAAACGGTTGATGATGAGCGCGGTGGCCGGGCTGACCGGCGTCGTCCTGGCTGTTGCCCTCGGGATCGTCGCCGACCCGGCAGCTGCAGGAGTAGGGGCCAGTGCCACCACCGAGGGGGAGTCAGGTGCCGGGTCGGCCCAGCAGGGGCCTGCGGCCACGGGGGACACCACCCACGTGCAGATGTCGATGAAGGATATGCGCTTCACCCCCGACACTGTTCATGTTCCCGTAGGGGACCGGCTGGTCATTGACGTGGTGAATCAGGACGATAGGGGCCACGACCTGCTGACGGCCAACGGTGCCGCCTCGGGCAGGGTGGCTCCCGGAGCCCATCGAAAGGTCGACGCCGGGGTGATCACCGCCGATACCGAAGGCTGGTGTTCGCTGGCCGGACATCGGCAGATGGGCATGGTGTTCACCATCATTGCCGATGGTGCGCAGGACTCTGCCGCGGCGGACTCGGAGCCCCTGAAGGGGATGGACTCGAAGGACCATGGCGGCCACGGAGGCTCAGCTGAGGACGCATCGGGCACCGCCGGGAACCCGGCAGCAGGGTTCGACCCGATGCGCGCCCCCGGCCAGGTGTTCGTCGCCCGCGATGCCCGGTTGCCGGCAGCCTCGCAGGCCCCCACGCATCACTACACCCTGACCGCCCAGGGCACCGAACGTGATGTCGGCGCCGACTATGCGCAAACGCTCTGGACCTATAACGGCACGGCCCCGGGGCCGACGCTCCGAGGCACAGTGGGGGACAAATTCCGCATCACGTTGCGCAACGAGGGGACCACCGGGCACTCCATCGACTTTCACGCCGGAGCACTGGCACCGGACCGGCCCATGCGGACCATCGAGCCGGGAGAGGAGCTGACCTACACGTTCACCGCCACCCGTGCTGGCGCCTGGCTCTACCACTGCTCCACGATGCCCATGTCCTTGCACATCGCCAACGGCATGTTCGGTGCGGTGATCATCGACCCGCCCGATCTGGCCCCCGTGGACCATGAATTCATCATGGTCCAGAACGAGTTGTACCTCGGGAAACCGGGCGGGACGGCTGAGCAGACAAAAATCGATGCCGAAACCCCCGACGCGGTGGTCTTCAACGGGTACGCATCCCAGTACGCCTTTGACCCCCTCCACGTGAAAGTGGGCGAGCGGGCGCGATTCTGGGTTGTGGCGGCCGGACCGAACCGGGGCTCGGCATTCCACGTGATCGGCGGCCAATTCGACACCACCTATCGGGAGGGACGTTACCTCCTGGATGGTTCGGACCCCCATGCCGGGTCCCAGACCCTGGACATCGGGGTGGCGCAGGGCGGCTTCGCGGAACTCGAATTCACCGAGGCGGGGAACTATCCGTTTGTTTCCCACTCCATGGTCGACGCCGAACGCGGCGCCCGGGGCATCATCAAGGTGACCCGCTAGCCGGTGCTCTGCTGGCAGAACTCGCAGATCCGGGGTTAGGCCTTGATGCTTTCGCGTTCCGCGCCCACAGCTGCAGGGGTCTCGCGCGTCTTTCGCGGGATGAGTGCGGCAAAGAGTGCAGCCAATAAGGCAGCACCGATTGAGAAGGCGAAGGTGACGCGGAAGCCTTCGAGGGTGGGGACCTGCGCCGCACCCAGTGACATGGTCATACTGGCCAGAACCACGCCCATGACCGCTGCCGCTGCCGAGGAACCCACAGAACGCATCAGGGCGTTCAAGCCATTGGCTGCCCCGGTATCGGTCAGCGGGACGGCGCCCATGATCAGGGCAGGCATGGCAGCGTAGGCCAGTCCGATGCCGCCGCCGACGATGATGGAGGCCACGAGGATCTGCCAGGTTTCGGAGATCAGGAAGAACGCCATCACATACCCCAAAGCGATGACCAAAGACCCGAGGATCAGCGTGGCCTTGGGCCCGTAGCGTGCCGAAAGGCGGGCCGAGACCGGGGAGAGGAGCATCATGACGAACCCACCGGGCGTTAGCACCAGCCCCGCCATGACCATAGAGTGACCCAAACCATAACCGGTCCCTGCCGGAGCCATCAGCAACTGCGTGAAGGTCAGGCTCATGGCGTACATGGCAAACCCGACGGTCATCGAGGCGAGGTTCGTGAACAGGACCTGTGGACGGGCCGAGACGCGAAGATCGACCAACGGTGCCTTGACCCGAAGCTGGTAGAGACCCCAGAGGACCAGGATGATCGCCGCAGCAGCAAAGAACCCCAGCGTCAGTGGGCTGGTCCAGCCCCAGTCGCTGCCCTTGGTGATGGGCAACAGCAGCGAGACCAGGCCGGCGGCCAATCCAGCGGCTCCTACGGCATCAAAGCGGGCGGGGGTCCGTACCGCGGATTCGGGCAGGAGCGTGGCTACCAGGGTCAAGCACAGGGCGCCGAGGCCGGCAGCGGTCCAGAATAAGACGTGCCAATCGGCGACCTGGGCAATGAAGGCCGAGAAGGGCAGGCCGATGGCGCCGCCGACGCCCATCGTGGCGCTCATCGTCGCAATGGCTGCCCCGACCCTCGCCGGAGGCAATTCATCGCGCAGGATGCTGATACCCAAGGGGATGGCCCCCATGGCCAGCCCCTGCAGAACCCGACCCGCGAGCATCACTTCCAGCGTGCTGGTCAAGGCGCAGAGCACCGAGCCGGCAACCATGAGGGCCAGCGAAATGATGAGCATGCGGCGTTTGCCGAACATATCGCCCAACCGTCCGGCGATGGGAGTGACTACGGCGCCGGCGAGCAGGGTGGCGGTGATGATCCAGGCCGCGTCGGAGGCCGAGGTGTCCAACATGGTGGGCAATTGTGGAATCAGCGGGACCACGAGGGTCTGCATTAAGGAGACCACGATGCCCACGAAGGCCAGGATGGTGACCGCGACCCGCGGGGAGGGTGGCCGGTGCGTGGATAGAGCGGGAGTGGAAGTCATGGGGCTCGCTAACTGGATGGGGTGATACGCCGAACTATGCTTGTGCACCATACATGAGAAGTGTAGAGCACATATCTTTTGCATAATGCATATCGTTGTATAGTGGATTCCTGCGGAAAGACAATCAGAGGGAGAAGAATGACGGAAGACACTGATGCTCTGCAGGAGATGCAGTACGAACTCATGCTGTTTTTCCGGTATCAGTTGCGTCCGCACCATAAGAGCAGTCCGACCCTTGAGCGTTCCGCTTATGTGTTGCTCAACCGGCTTGAGCGCTCCGAGCCGATGACGCTCAAGGAGCTCTCCCAGGCCCTGCGGCTTGATGCCTCGACGATCCACCGCCAGGTCGGTGCACTGATACGTCACGAGCATGTGGCCTACGTGCCCGGTGTCGCGGGTGAGGTGGCCCGCCGTATCGCCCCGACCGAGGCGGGGATCGAGGCGCTACTGGAAACGCGCCGGTCGTACGAGCAGGGATTGCGTGATGTCGTGGCCGACTGGCCGCAGGAGAAGCAGCGCGCTTTTTCGGGTTTGCTGCGCGACTTCAATGAGAACGTCGAGCGCATCGAAGAGGCCCCGTGGCCGCGGGGGCGATGAGGGGCCGGCGCGCCGGCCGCCTCGGCTAGCTGTACTGCCCAAGTAGGTTGGTTGAACTCGTGCCACGACACGATATGAATTAATGGGATGAAGAAGGCCCCTTGATGTGGAGTGGAGCTGTCTAAGAAACCGCTTCACAAACAGGAGGCCTTCATGTCCCACGCTAATGCAGCCTTGACCCCGAAAGCACGTCTGAGACTTGCCAGGCTCATCGTCGACGATCGCTGGAGCGTGTCCACCGCGGCGAAGATGTTCATGGTCTCCTGGCCTACGGCCAAACGCTGGGCAGAGCGCTACCGGGTCCACGGCCCGGCAGCAATGGCCGACAAAACCAGTCGGCCCAGGACGTGCCCGGCACGCACCAGGCAGGCCATGGTGAAGAAGATCGTTGCCCTGCGCTGGCGAAAACGATTGGGCCCGGTCCAGATCGCCTACCGGCTGGGACTACCTGCCTCGACCGTGCACGCGGTGCTGGTCCGCTGCCACATCAACCGGTTGCGTTATATCGACCGGGTCACCGGCGAGCCGATCCGCCGCTATGAACATCCTTATCCCGGATCCATGATCCACGTGGACGTCACCAAGTTTGGGAACATCCCCGACGGTGGAGGGCACCGATACGTAGGCCGAAAGGCAGGGGACAAAAACCGTGCGGCGACCCCGGACAAGCCCCGCAATGCGACCTACAACCCGAAAATGGGTACCGCGTTCGTACATACCGTGATCGATGACCACTCCCGCATCGCTTACGCCGAGATCCACGATGATGAGAAGGCCGTCACGGCCATCGCCGTGCTGGGGAGGGCCGTGGCCTGGTTCGCGGACAGGGACGTCACCGTGGAGCGGGTGCTATCCGATAACGGTTCCGCCTATCGCTCACATGCCTGGCGCGATGCCTGCGGGGGGCTGGGGATCAAGCCCAAGAGGACCAGGCCCTACCGGCCCCAGACCAATGGCAAGATCGAACGGTTCCACCGGACCTTGAGCGACGGGTGGGCCTACGCCAAGTTCTACGGCGACGAGGCCACCCGTCGAGACGCGTTGCCGGCCTGGATTCATGAATATAATCACCACAGGCCCCATACCGCTATCGGGAACCAGCCACCCATCAATCGTTTAACTAACGTCCCTGATCAGTACAGCTAGCGGACCGCCAACATGGCCATCATGATGGCGATGTAGTGACAAGCGAATCCGCCGACCGTGAAGGCGTGGAAGAGCTCGTGGAAGCCGAACCATTCGAGGTGGATGTTCGGACGTTTGAGGGCGTAGAACACGGCGCCTGCGATATAGAGTGCGCCACCGGCGCAGAGCAGGACTGCTGCCGGGATGCTGGCGGCAAAGAAGTCGCCGATGTAGATCAGGCAGGCCAGTCCCAAAGCGATGTAGACCGGGGTGTATAACCAGCGGGGTGCGTCGGTCCAGAATAAGCGGAAGGCGACACCGAGGATCGCTCCGATCCAGACCAGCCACAGCAAGAAGGTGGCTTTCGCCTCCGGAAGCAGCGCCCAGGCCAGGGGCGTATACGAGCCGGCAATGACCAGCATGATGTTGGTGTGGTCCAGCCGCTTGAGAACCCGTTTGACCTTCGGGGACCAATTTCCGCGATGGTACACAGCAGAAATGGTGAACAGAAGCAGTCCCGTTGCGGCGTATACCGCCGCAGAAACCTTACCCCCGGTCCCGGGGGCCAACACCACGAGGACGATGCCTGCTGCCAGTGCCAAGGGTGCGGTCCCCGCGTGGATCCAGCCGCGTAAATGCGGTTTGATCTCATCCAACGGGGCCATGCTGGGGGATGACTGCGACATGGTCCGATACTACCGGAGAGTAATAAAGTGGGTGGCGGGGAAGCCGGCTTCTTCAGGCGTGCCGCTCAACACCGTGGCGGCCCAACCGGTAGCCTAGAGTCGCGGCAACCAAGCAGCGTTGATCCGTGCTGGCCGAGCGACTGGAAGGGGACGACGTGCGGTTGCCCGAAGTCCTTTACCGTCTTTACGGCAAAGTGCTCAAGAAGGATATTCCTACAGAGAAGCTGCCCGGGCATATCGGGATGGTCGTGGATGGGAACCGGCGGTGGGCCAAGCTCGCCGGAGCACCGACAGTGCACGGTCACCAGGCAGGTGCCGATAACATCGTTGAGTTCCTGGGGTGGTGCCGTGAACTGAAGATCCCCACCGTCACTCTCTACATGCTCTCCACCGACAACATGAGCCGGTCAAACGATGAGCTGGACGACCTGATGGGCATCATCGCCAATATGCTGGACCGGCTCGCCGAGCAACACGACCTGTGTGTTCAGCCCATGGGTGCCTATGACGAACTACCCGACTATCTCTCGAATAAACTCCACGCCCTCGCCGAATCCTCGCAAAACGCTTCGGGACTGCATGTGAACATCGCCATCGGCTACGGGGGGCGTGCCGAAATCGTGGACGCCGTCAAGGAGCTGTTATCCGATGCCGATGCTGCAGGAACCTCCCTGGCCGAGGTGGCCCGCGGGCTGGAAGTCGAAGACATCTCCCGCTACCTCTACACCCGTGGCCAGCCCGACCCCGATCTGGTGATCCGCACCTCGGGAGAACAACGACTCTCGGGTTTCCTGACGTGGCAGAGCGCCTATAGCGAATTCTATTTCTGCGAAGCCCTGTGGCCCGATTTCCGGAAAGTCGATTTCCTGCGCGCCCTCCGTGATTTCACGGACCGCCAACGCCGCTTCGGGAGCTGAGGCGTTCACCTCCGGGCCACCGGGCATTCGCTCACCGGGCGGCGTGTCTTGGGCCACAAGACATGTCTGCGGGCTAGCTTGAAGACATCGGCAGGCACTACCGCCGGCCGAGACGGAAAGGCCACCGAGCGTTGAGACACACGGTCAACGACGGGAGGCCGGATTCGGCCTCAAGGCTGGACCGGACCACCCGCAGAACGGTTACCTAGGGGCGCAACGCCCCTGTTGGGAGTCATCGTGGCAGTCGAAATCCAGTCCAGCAACGTCGTGGCGGACGAGATCGGCAGGACGGGCCCGACTCCCGCCGCCGGCTTGGCCCACGCCACCCCCGCAGCGACCCCGGTGACGAGTGCCCGGCAAAGTATCGGAGAGAAATCCTACGTTCTGGACACCTCGGTCCTGATCGCCGACCCACGGGCCGTCCTGCGATTCGCCGAACATGAGGTCATCGTTCCCATCGTGGTGATCAGCGAATTGGAAAAGAAACGCCATGATCCCGACGTCGGCTTCTTCGCCCGCAAAGCCTTGCGTCTCCTCGATGAGCTCCGCGTCGAACGTGGAGGCCTGAACCGCCCGCTGCCGATCGGGAATGACGGGGGCTCCTTGCGGATTGAGCTGAACCACGTGTCCACCGAGGTGCTTCCGGTGGGGTTCCGGGCCGGTGACAACGACTCACGCATTCTGGCGGTGGCCAAGAACTTCTTCGATGAGGGCCGCGATGTCACGGTGGTGTCGAAGGACCTTCCCATGCGGGTGAAAGCCTCGGCAATGGGCCTGCAGGCCGATGAGTACCGGAACGGGTTGGTGCTTGATTCGGGGTGGACCGGAACCGCCGAACTAGATGTGGCCGATACCGATGTGGAGGAGTTGTATAACCACGAGCCGGTGTTGGTCGCCGAGGCGGCCGAGATGCCGGTCAACACCGGCTTGATCCTGCTCTCCAACCGCGGCTCGGCCCTTGGCCGGGTCGGAGAGGACGGGCTGGTCCGCCTGGTGAAGGGCGATCGCGACGTCTTTGGCCTGCATGGCCGGTCAGCTGAGCAACGGCTGGCGATCGACCTGCTGATGGATCGGGAGGTCGGGATCGTCTCCCTGGGCGGCCGGGCCGGAACCGGGAAATCAGCCCTCGCCCTCTGCGCGGGACTCGAAGCCGTGATGGAACGAGGCGAGCATAAGAAAGTGGTGGTCTTCCGGCCCCTGTATGCCGTCGGCGGCCAGGAGCTCGGCTACCTGCCCGGCTCCGAAGACGACAAGATGAACCCGTGGGGACAGGCGGTCTTCGACACCCTGGGCGCGCTCGTCTCCAAGAATGTCATGGACGAGGTCGTCGACCGCGGACTACTCGAGGTCCTGCCGCTGACCCATATCCGCGGCAGGTCCCTGCACGATTCGTTCGTCATCGTCGATGAGGCGCAGTCCTTGGAGAAGAACGTGCTGCTGACCGTGATGAGTCGGATCGGACAAAACTCCAAGATCGTACTGACCCACGATGTGGCTCAACGCGACAACCTGAGGGTGGGCCGGCACGACGGCGTTGCTGCCGTGGTCGAAACGCTCAAGGGGCATCCCTTATTCGGGCATATCACCCTGACCCGGTCCGAACGTTCAGCCATCGCGGCGCTGGTTACCGACATGCTCGAGGAATCGGGGGCATAGCTCTTCGCCTCTGATAGAGATCAAGAGTGACACCACCCACGATCCTGGGCCCGACGGGCCGGGCCGCGACGCACCGCGAAAGGATGTCGTGCCGGTCGGCCCCGGTTCCCGGATGCGTCTGAATGCCGCAGTGCGGTTCGTTGCCTTTTTTGGGGGGCAGCACTCATCTTCCTGGTCCTGTTCACCCTGTTGGCGGTCCTCCTTGGCGGCGTCGACTCATTCAGCAGACCCGACGGCGTGGGCCCTTCCATCGTCATGATGATGGCGGTGACCTGCGCCCATGGGGTGGTCGTTCTCGGGGTGGAACGGCGCTTCGTGCCTGATGAAATCGCTCCCGGCGTTGGCCCGGACTGGCCGTGGGGGCCCTCTGGGGGCTGCCGGGCTGCTGGCCGCCTACGGTCTCATCAGGGTCCTGGGCGGTTATCGGCTCCTGGCCCCTGCCGGGGTGGGTGTCCCGGGGATCTTGGAACTCATGCTGGCCGCCGGGCTGGGAGCTGCGGTGACCGAGGAGCTGGTGTTCCGGGGGATGGGCCTTCGCCTGCTGGAAGAATTCGCCGGCACGTGGACGGCGTCGTGGTGTCCGGGCGGGTGTTCGGAATGTTCCACCTAACGAACCCCGATGCGACGCTCTGGGCGGGAATCGCTATTGCCATCGGGGCGGGCCTGCTTTTGGGGGTGTCATACGCCTTGACGCGTTCCCTGTGGGTGGTGATCGGCTACCACATGCTGTGGAACATCGTGCATGGCCCCGTATTGGGTGTTCCGATCTCGGGCACCGGAAAGGCGTCCTCGATATGGCATACGGGCCTCACGGGCCCCGAGTGGTTGACCGGAGGTTCCTTCGGGCTCGAGGCCAGTGTCGTGACGGTTATCCTGCTGCTGGCAGCGACCGTCGTCCTCGCCCTCATGCTCCGACGCCGCGGGGGAGTGGCGGCCCCCCGGGCTGGAGGCGTGGCCGGTGAGCTACACGCCGCCTCGGCTGGCCTGCGGTCCACGGATGATCCAGGGGATATGGTCCCGGACATCGGTCAGGTTCATTGAATGCTCCACGAACAGGTCATCGAGCATGTACTCGTTGACGGCGTGGATGCGGATGTCGTGTCCGTTGCCCTGAACCGGTCCGTCCAAGGCCTCCGTATACACACAAACTGCCGTTTGGAGGTCGATACGCAGCCGGGTCCTTCCGGCCTCCAACAGCGGGAACCCGTCCGTTTCCGGGGTGTAGGTGACATTGGGTGAGACCACGGCTTCCAGCGCTGCCCGCCCCGCATGGCGGGTTTCGTTCAATTCATGGATTTCCACGACGTTGGACAACGGGAATTCCAGCGGAACCGGGGCACTGCCGGCCAATTCCACGGGATCGAGCATGGCGGACCAGCGGGCATCCCCGAAGACCGGGTCACCATAATCTGCTTCCGGGCGGCGGGCAATCAGCCCGTCGTCGTCGTAGACAGGTGTCACCAGACGTGGTGGCAGCAGCCAGGAACTGCGGTTGCCCGTGATGTAGAAGGCATCGCGGGACGCGTGGATCGATGTGGTGCTGAACAGCAGTTCGGAGGACTCATCTTCGACCCGTAGGGCGTCCGGACGGCGCAACCAGGCACGGATCCGCGGGATGGCTTCGGGGATGACCTCCTCTTCACGCTCAATATCGGCCGGCGCGGAAAGGGCGTCCAGGGGAGTGTGGTCCTCCTGCAATTTGACCGGTGCGGTCGGGCCCGCCGTGGGGCTGGCGGTGAACCATTCCACGTCGAACCGCAGGGTCCTCCACCGCCAGGGCGAAGACCTACAGAGTCGGCGGAAAGCTGCGGCATCCTCTCGGGAGACCGCCGAGGGGCCAGGTGGCGGCGGGGTGGTCGGAGGAATAGTCATACTCCACAGTCTAAACAGCCGTGGCCTCACCCTGTCGTGGGCTGCGCTAGCGTTGAGCCATGATCGCTGCGATTCAGGAACTGCGTGACAACGCGCCGGTGGCCTTCGTCCCGCTGGTCCTGGCGTTGCTGCTGTTCGTGATCAACGGGGCACGTTTGACGTGGATCGACGCCCGAACGCATCTGTTGCCCAACCGGATCATTCTGCCGTGGTACGTGTTCGCTCTCGTCCTGCTCGGGGCGGCGCTGCTGCTGGCCGGGGATGGGGCAGGGCTGTTGCGGACCTTTCTGGGCGGCGCCATCCTCTTCAGCTTCTATCTCCTCCTGCACATGGTCCAGCCGCGAGGCATGGGACTAGGAGACGTGAAACTTGCCGGCATCATGGGACTGTATTTAGGGTATTTGAGCTGGTCCCATTTGCTGTGGGGCACCGTGGCGACTTTCCTGCTCGGCGGATTGGCCTCCTTGGTGTTCATTATTTTGCGCCGTGCGGGTCTGAAAACATCGCTGGCTTTCGGCCCCTACCTGGTCATCGGTACGTTGGCGGCCCTCTTCGTGGCAGGCTAGGGACATGCCAACCCCGGAATTCATTCTGTCCCTGCGCGAGAAAATTGGTCATGATGCCCTCTGGCTACCGGGGGTCAAGGCCGTGGTGCATCGCCAAGATGGTGCCCTCCTGCTGGTCAAGCGTGCCGATAACGGCAGGTGGACCCTTCCCGCAGGAATCATGGAGCCCGGTGAGGAACCAGCGGCCACTGCCGTCAGGGAGGTCCTGGAAGAAACTGGTGTCGTGGTCGCCGTCGAACGGCTGTCCGGAATCGGAACCACCGACCCGTTGACCTACCCCAACGGCGACCGCGCACAATACCTCGACGTCGTGTTCTCCTGTCGTTATCTCTCAGGAGAAGCCCGAGTAAACGACGATGAGAACACCGAGGTCGCCTGGTTTTCCGACGCAGAGCGTCCACCTTTGCCGCCCAAACACCAGCGGGCCGTGGACTGGGCGCGGGACCGGGACCCGTCCGCACGCTTCCTCAGTTGAACCCGGGAGTTCCCTGGCCGGAACGGGCCGGGCCGCTCAGGCCCCCAGCTTCCGGGCGAACGCCGCCTGCCGCTTGCGGCCGTAGGCGACCATCAGCGGTGCCAGGCCCACGGCGAACCGGGGGAACGTATCAAAGAGCCTCACCTGGCCTCCGCGCCAGCGTGGCCACGCGGTAACGGGCCGCGGTTTATCCACGACGCGTAGGACCACATCCGCGACCTCGCCCGGGTGGAGGAGCTTGCCGGTAAAGGAAAGGGCTGCACCGGGATCATCGAGTTTGTCATGGAGCATCGGAGTCCACATCCCGTCGGGACAGACGCAACTAATATCTACGCCCTTGACCCCCGCAGCCCGCAAATCGGCCAGCGCCGAAACGCTGAAGCCCAGGACCGCGTGCTTCGAAGCCGCATAGATCCCTTCCCCGGGGACCCCGACCAGGCCGGCCAAGGATGCGACGTTGACGATCAGGCCGGCATTGGCCGGACGCATCAACCCCAGTGCTGCCAGGGTGCCGTTGATGGTCCCGGCGGCGTTGACTTCCAAAACCAGACGCCGCTGGCGTTCGTCCTGGTCCCAGACGGGACCGGTAAAGAAGGCCCCGGCATTATTGACCCAGAGAGATAAAGAACCTGCTCGAGACCGGGCGGCCTCGGCGGCCGCTGAGCAAGCGGCAGCGTCGCGGACATCCAAGGCGGAGGCTAAGGCCTGCCGTTCGGCGGGCAACGATGATTCAGCATTGATATTCGCCGCCACGGCTTCGGCCTGCTGGAGATCGACGTCGGTGACCTGGAGGGTGAACCCAGCCCGCGCCAACCGCAACGCGATCTGCCGTCCCAGGCCCCCACCGGCACCGGTAATGACCGCTCCACCGCGGTCGGTTGGACTGCTGCCTGAAGGCCGCCGGTGTGCTTTCTGAGGTGTCATGCGGTCACCCCCTGATGAATGCGCAATCGTGCTACGGATTGACTGGCACGGGCCGAGCCACGACGCCGTTCTCGTTCGAGGTCCCAGAGGTAGCTGTCGAAATCGACTTCCATCGTGTGCCGGGCCGAGGCGTAGAAACGACGGGCATTGCGCTGCTGCTCGCGTTCCATCTGTGTGCGGATAGTGGCCTCGGGCGGTGCCAGGTAGCTTTCGGTCAGCATTTCCGTCACCCAGAGCGACTGCGCCTCGGCCAAGGGCATCACTGCGCCGATGGGCTGGAGTAGGCCGATGAAGAACAGCCCTGGATGATCAGGGTGCACGGTGCGCTTCCACAACGGCAACTCGTTGCCCGCCGGGTTGACCAAGTCCTCCGATAAGAAGGGGAACCGGACCCGGTAGCCGGTCGCCCAGATGATCAGATCCGCGGCTGTCGCGGACCCGTCGGTGAACACCACCTGGTCGCCATGGAGTCGTTCAATGCCTGGCTTCGGCGTCACGGCCCCCACCTTCAGCATCCGACGAATCTGTTCCGATTGGACGGGATGTGATTGGTCCGGAGCATGTGTGGGGCGAGGCAATCCGAGTCGCGTGGTGCTGCCGGAGAGAATCGATGCCAGTCGCAGCCTGGCCCGGGTGGCCCACCATGGCAGCCATTGAGGCAAAACCAATTGGTCCGAAGCCCGGCCGAGGAAGTACTTGCGCAGCACCCACTGGCCGCGGCGTTGGGACAGGACGGCGCTGTGGGCGACCCTGCCGGCTTCGGAAGCGATATCCAAGGCCGAGTTCCCAGCGCCAACGACCACGACATTCCTCTCCTTGAGCTGTTCTGCCGAGCGGTAGTCGTGGGCGTGTAATTGTTCGCCGGCAAAATTCCCGGGATAGGCGGGTTCGGGCCAGCGGGCGTCCCAGTGGTGCCCGTTGGCGACGAGGACAGCATCATAATGGTGTTCCTCCGTCCCGTCGGGACCGGTGATGGCGACCTTCCAGCCACCATTTTCAGGGACGACCTCGTCCACGCGGGTGTTGAAGCGGATCCTTTCACGAAAACCGAAGTGGTCCACGTAGGCCTCGAAATAGTCGGCCACCTGGTCGTGACGGGCATAAGCGGGGTAGTCGGCTGGCATCGGGAAATCAGAAAAGGCCATGCGCGGGCACGATGTGTTGATTTCCAGTGTTTCGTAGCAGGCGGACTGGCCGTTGGGGTTCGCGAAGACCCAATTTCCGCCGACGACACTGCCCTGTTCGAAGCAATCGACGGGCACAGCGGCCTGGTGCAGCGCCTTCACGGCAGCCAAGCCCGAAGACCCGGCCCCAATAACGCAGGTGCGCGGCAGGGAGACGTCCGTGGGAATCGGCGTGGTGACGGCGGGGGCTCGATCGCGTTCCTTGACGAAATAAGACATGTGACGATCCTTACATTGGAAAGAGAGATTTTCAATAAAATGAGAACGGAAGTGAAGTTCAATGCCTGTGGCAGAGTGGATTCCGTGAAGACTGGAGAAACTGCGGTGGAGCAAAACGCTGTGCCCGTGAACGAGCGGAGGTGGCGAGGGGTATCCCGCCCACAGCGGGACGCCGTCCGCCGAGAGAAGCTTCTAGAAGCCGGGGTGCAGCTCTTCGGAACCCAGGGGTACGCCGCGACCACGGTCCAGGGTTTATGTCGCGAAGCCGGGGTCTCGTCCCGTTCGTTCTACGAATACTTTTCAGGGCGCGAGGAAGTCCTCGAAACTATTTATCGTGAAGCGACCCAGGCGATCGAACAACGAGTGATGACCCTGCAGATCGAAGCAAATGACACGGCGTATGGAATGATCCGCCGCGGAGTCCAAGCTGGGGTCGGTCCCATGCTCGATGACGAACGCCTTGGTCTGGTGCTCGAGATCGAAGCCGTGGGTGTTTCGCCGGAATTGGAGTCGTCGCGGCGGCAGATGATTGCCGGGATTGCCCGGGCCATGGATGCCATGATGCTCGAATTGATTCGCCGCGGGCTGATCCCCGAGTCCCCGACGGGGCTGATTGGATT
The DNA here is from genome assembly GCF_058137995.1 of Arthrobacter sp. AOP36-F1-5. Classification (NCBI taxonomy): domain Bacteria; kingdom Bacillati; phylum Actinomycetota; class Actinomycetes; order Micrococcales; family Micrococcaceae; genus Arthrobacter; species Arthrobacter sp. AOP36-F1-5. Next base: position 2,659,313 of record NZ_CM176892.1, on the reverse strand, counting down.
GATGGCTGTCGGCGGCATGACCGAGGCCCTCGTGGCCCATTTGAACACCCCGGCCGCCCAGCGCCTGTCGACGTCTGCGTTCGTGGACGAGCTGGCGCGCGTGATCACCCGGATGGCCGGTGGATGGCCCACCCATGGTGTTGCCTCTGCTCCGCCACTAGGCTGACGTTAGGGAAGCCGCCATCGATGTCGGTGGCCCGGAGCGAAGGGGATACGCATGGGAACCGAGCAATACCACGAACCGCCAGCCGAGTTATCGGCCGAAACCCGGACCTTTGCCCGAATGTGCACGAACCTCACCGAGGAAGCCGAAGCCATCGGATGGTACGAGCAGCGGATATCCCTCGAACCTGATCCGGTAGCCAGGGCCATCATGGAGAACTCCCTAGGCGAGGAGTTCAAGCACTTCTGCATGGAGCTGGAATACCTCTTCAGGGCAACTCCGAAATGGGGGCAGATCGCCCGGGGAATCCTCTTCCAGGAGGGGGACATCGTCGACAACGGGGAAGCGGCCGAGGAAGCCGCCGACTCAGATCCCACTGGAACCGCCGAATCTGGGCAGACAACACCTCTGGGGTCATCCGATGGTTCCCTGGGGATCGGCTCGTTGAAAGGAACCGCATCATGACCACCAATCACTTGCTCCGCGAGCTGGCACCCATCACCGCTACCGGCTGGAAACTCCTCGACGAGGAAGCACGGGATCGTCTGACCACGACACTGGGCGCCCGCAAACTCATCGACTTCTCGGGCCCCTTCGGGTGGGATTATTCCGCAACGAACTTGGGGCGCACCGAACGCCTGGCCGGTTCCGATGACGATCCGATTATTTCGAGGCGCCGCCGGGTCTTGCCGTTGGCCGAGATGCAAGTGCCCTTTTCGGTTTCCCGCGACGAACTATTGGATGGAGAGCGCGGGGCAGCCGACGTGGACCTGTCCAACCTCGACATGGCTGCGCTGCAGATGGCCAGTGCCGAAAACCAGGCGGTATTCCATGGGTGGCGGCAGGCACAGATCACCGGGATCACCCAGGCCACATCGCTGCCGACCGTCCCGCGGGTGGAGCACTTCTCTGACTACCCCAAGCGGGTGGCTCAGGCGGTTGACCAATTATTGGAAGAGGGCATCTCGGGACCCTTCGGGCTCGCCTTGGGCCCCGGGCACTATACGGCGGTCGTGCAGTCCACCGAACGGGGTGGCTACCTGCTCTCCGAACATCTGCGAAAGATCCTCGATGGACCGATCGTCTGGGCCCCGGGCGTCAAGGGCGCCGTGGTCATGAGCCTGCGCGGTGGAGATTTCCTCTTCGAATCCGGGCAGGATCTATCCATCGGATACAGCCACCACGATGCCCATGACGTCCATCTCTATCTCGAACAGAGCTTTAGTTTCCGGGTGGCGACCCCGGAAGCGGCAGTGCACCTGACGTCCAGTAGCGAGCCCTCCCAGCGCAGTCGCTAGTTCGAGTTCTCCGACTCGGCGTCGGGAACTGCAGGGGCTGAGGTGCCGGCTGACTTCTTCGCCGCGCGCAACTGGGCTTCCAACTCCAGCGCCTCCTCACCTGAGACCGCTTCGCCCCGGGCCACCATTCCCGACGTGTGGGACAGCGGGACCTGCTTCAGGAGGAGTGCCAGGACAAAGGCAATGAGGATGAAGGGGATCAGGTACCAGAAGACCGGTGCCAGCGAATCGGCATAGGCCGTCACGATGCCGTCCTGCAATGCCTGCGGGAGCTTGTCCAAGACCGAGGGGTCCAGCGTGGCAGTGGCCTGCCCGGCGTCGGAGGCCGAAGCTCCCGCCCCGGTGAAGACCGCGGTGAGCTTCTCCGTGAGGTTGTTGGTGAAGATCGCTCCGAAGATCGCCACACCCAAGGCGGCGCCGACCTCACGGAAATAGTTGTTGGTACTGGTGGCGGTGCCGACCATCTCCGCGGGAACGGCGTTCTGCACCACGAGGACGACCACCTGCATGATCAGGCCCAGGCCGGCCCCGAAAACCAGCAGGAATACGCAGATCAACCACAGCGGGGTATCGGCGGAGAGCGTCGTCATGGCGAGCATGGCAGCAGCTGTGGTGAGCGTACCTGCGATGGGGTAGGCCCTGTATTTGCCGGACCTGGAAATTGCGAGGCCGGACCAGATGGAGGTGCCCATCAGGCCGACCATCATCGGAAGCATCAGCAGGCCGGATACTGCCGCAGAGGTTCCGGAGGACATCTGCAAGAACGTGGGGACGAAAGCGATGGCAGCGAACATGCCCAGGCCCAAAGTGAAGCCGATGGCCGTGGCCGTGACGAACACCCGGTTGCGGAACAGTGCGAGGGGGATGATCGGATCAGTGGCCCGCAGCTCGGCGAAAACGAAGGCCGCCGCTGCCACCAGCAACCCAGTTCCCCACATCCACGTGGACACTGCGGACCAGCCGTGGTTGGCACTGCCGCCGAAGTCGGTGAAGAAGATCAGGCAGGTCGTGGCGATGGACAGGAAGACGACGCCGGCGATGTCGATGGCTTTTGTTGCCTTCTTATTGGGCAGGGTCAGCGCGAACCAGGCGACTGCGAAGGCGGCGATGCCGATCGGGATGTTGATGTAGAAGGCCCACTGCCAGGTCAGGTGGTCGACGAAGAAGCCGCCCAGCAAAGGCCCCGCGACTGCCGAGAGGCCGAAGATCCCGCCCAAAGGGCCCATGTACTTCCCGCGCTCCGAGGCCGGGATGATGTCGGCGATGATGGCTTGCGAAAGGATCATCAGGCCACCGCCGCCGAGCCCTTGGAGGGCGCGGAAGAAGACGAAGATCCAGAAGGTTCCCGCAAAGGCGGCACCCACTGAGGCCAGCGTGAACAGCGCAATCGCGATCAAAAAGAGATTGCGGCGGCCGAGCACGTCGCCGAACTTGCCGTAGATGGGCATGACGATCGTGGTGGCCAGCAGATAGGCGGTGGTGATCCAGGCCTGATGCTCGACTCCTCCGAGCTCGCCGACGATCGTGGGCATCGCGGTGGAGACGATCGTCTGGTCGAGGCTGGAGAGCAGCATGCCGGCAATAAGCGCCGAGAAGATGATCCAGATGCGGCGTTGGGTCAGCGCGATCAGGCCGGGGGACTGCGGCGGCGCGGTAGTGCTCATGGTGGTTCCTAGAAGGTCAGGGCTCGAGGGAGTGTCCGCGGAGCCGAAAATGAGGAAAAGGGGTGATGCGAAGTGCGCGGACAGGAGCCGGCATGATCCGGGGCCGGCAGCGTACTAGGTGCCGAACAGACGCCGGGCGTGGGAGAAGTTCTCGGTCAGGATCCGAGTGAATCTGTCCAGCGCGTCCGGGGCTGCCTCTTCCGCAGCAGCAGGGGCTCCTGAAGCAGTGGAATTGCAGGTAATGCCCTCTGTCGAGCAGGAGCTGGAGTGTCCGATGAATTCCTGGAAGCTCGTCATGGCCAACTGCGAAAACAATGTTGAAGCCAGATTCGCAAATGGGTCCTCCGGTTCCAGAGCCTGACGTTGCGCGATCAGTTCCGCCAGCGCTCGCTGACGCTGCATTGCCGAATGAATCATCCGTTTCATCAGCGCCGGTTCCGAATGCATGATCTGCATGAAGGAACCCATATCCGTCGGTGGGACGTCCATGGTGGCATATGCCTTGATGAACAACTCCAGAAGGGCCTGATCCAACGGAAGTGCGGTGGTGGATCCGGAGGAGCTCGCCACGGACGTTCGAGCGGAGTCCAGGAAATCCTGGGCGAACGGCTTGAACGGGTCGGCGGACTTCACCCCCAGGACGGCGTCCTCCTTGGTGGCGAAGTAGTTGAAGAAGGTGCGGCGGGAGACTCCGGCAGCCTCGCAGAGTTCCTCGATCGTGAATCCGTTCAATTCACGTTCGGCGGTCAGCGTGCGGGCGTGGTTGGTCAGCGCGGCATAGGTTTCCATGCGTCGACGTTCCCTGGCCCCCGGAGCCTCCGTTGCACTTTTCTTCACATAGTGCAGTTTTGCACTATTGGGCCATGGGTGCAAATCGGGAGGTGGTGTAATTGCGCACACTGCCGCGGAAGCGTGAACCTGTCTGGCCGGGCGGAAGGGCCCCCGGGCATGGCGGCGGCCCACCCCGTTGCCGGAATGGGCCGCCGAAGGAGGGGGCTGTGCCTTATTTGCCCGAAGGCGAGGTCATCGTGGTGACATCCAGAGCTGTATCGAGCTGCTCTTCGGTGAGTTCGCCGCTCTCAAGGAAGCCCAACGCGATCGTGGCCTCACGCACGGTGAGTCCTTCGACGATGGCCTTCTTGGCGATCTTCGAGCCGTTCTCGTAGCCGATGAACTTATTCAACGGGGTGACGATCGACGGGGAGGCTTCGGCCAGGAAACGGGCCCGGTCCACGTTGGCCGTGATGCCATCGACCATTTTGTCCGCCATGACCTGGGAGGTATTGGTCAACAGGCGAATCGATTCGAGCAGGTTCGCCGCCATCACCGGAATCCCGACGTTGAGCTCGAAAGCACCGTTGGTGGAGGACAAGGAGACCGTGGTGTCGTTGCCGATCACCTGGGCGGCGACCTGAATCGCGGCTTCACTGATGACCGGATTGACCTTGCCGGGCATGATCGAGGAACCCGGCTGCAGATCGGGGATGGCGATCTCACCCAAACCGGTATTGGGGCCCGAGCCCATCCACCGGAGGTCGTTGTTGATCTTCATGATCGAATAGGCAATGTTGCGCAGCTGACCCGAGGCTTCGACAAGCCCATCGCGGTTTGCCTGGGCTTCGAAATGGTTACGTGCCTCTGTCAGGGGCAGACCGGTGTCCTCGGCCAGCAGGGCAATGACCCGCTGGGGGAAGCCTGCCGGCGTGTTGATGCCTGTGCCGACTGCCGTTCCGCCCAAGGGGACCTCTGCCACGCGGGGGAGGCTGGCCTCGATCCGCTCGACGCCGTAGCGCATCTGGGCGGCGTAGCCGCCGAATTCTTGCCCCAATGTCACTGGTGTGGCATCCATGAGGTGGGTCCGACCGGATTTCACGACGTCGGCAAACTCGTCGGACTTGCGTCCCAGGCTTTCGGCGAGATGGTTCAGCGCCGGAACCAAATCGTTGAGCAGCGCGTCCGTGACTGCGACGTGGACCGACGTCGGGAAGACATCGTTGGAGGACTGCGAGGCGTTGACGTGGTCGTTCGGGTGAACGCGGGCCTGACTGCCGGCGGCTTCCAATCCCTGGTTGGCCAGAGCTGCCAGAACCTCATTGGTATTCATATTCGACGACGTCCCTGAACCGGTCTGGAAGACGTCGATGGGGAAGTGCGCATCATAGTCGCCGGAGGCCACGTGCTCGGCCGCATCAACGATGGCGCGGGCGATCTCCTCGTCGAGGACGCCTAGCTCCGCGTTCGCCAGGGCTGCCGCACGCTTCACCCGGGCCAACGCCTGGATATGGCGACGTTCGAGCCGCTTGCCGGAGATGGGGAAATTCTCTACGGCGCGCTGCGTCTGTGCGCTATAAAGGGCGTCGACCGGTACGCGGACTTCGCCCATGGTGTCATGTTCAATACGGAATTCATCCTTGCTAGCCATGACATCACCATACGCCGCCCGGGGGCCCGAACCCGATCCCGGGCGGCGTCATCTGGGACACACCATGACCTAGAGTGCGCCGAATCCCGTTACTATTTCTGCCTTGCCTTCTTCGAGGCGGTAGGTCACGCCAATGACGGCCGTCTCACCGGCGTCGACGGCGTCCGAGATGAGCTTGGAGGATTCAACCAACCGGTGAGTGGACTGCCTGACGTGCTCCTCGACCGTCGTATTCACATCGGTGACCCCTGCCCGTTGGGCGGTGATGACCGAGGGGGTGATGCGCTCGACGAGATCCCGGATGAACCCGGGGGGCATCTGCCCGGTCTCGAAGGCGTCCATCGTCGCTGTCACGGCGCCGCAGCTGTCGTGGCCCAGGACCACGATGAGGGGGACATCCAATAGGGCAACACTGTATTCGAGCGAACCGAGCACGGCATCGTCGGGAACGTGCCCGGCGGTCCGGACAACGAACACATCACCGAGGCCGACATCGAAGATGATCTCGGCGGCCAGTCGTGAATCCGAGCAACCGAAGATGACGGCGAAGGGATGCTGGGTATTCACCAGGGCCGAACGACGGGCAGAATCCTGGTTCGGGTGGTTGGTGGATCCGGCAACGAAGCGGGCGTTGCCCTCACGCAGTTTGGTCCAGGCCTGGGCCGGGGTGAGAGGTGCGGATTCGGACTCAAGAGATTCAGCAGACATGAAAAAAGAGTACATCCGCCACGGCGCAGATCCGCTACTGCGTTGAGTTGGATTGGTCCTTCATGACGGACCGGGCGGCCTTTTGGAGCACCTCATCGCCGGAATCGGAGCTGAGCATGAGCGTCGATTCCTTGGTCTTGCGAACCCAACTGACGTTTGCCTCTCGGGTGTAGGACTCCCACGTGGTCCCGTCGACCTTTACGGTGCCCGACTCGGTAGCGTCCTCGCTCATCTTGGCGATCCAGCCCGGTGTGGCATCTGCGGTCTGACGAATCCAGACAAAGCCCTCGTCGCCCGTCACATAGCCGACTTCCCAGTAGTCGATCTTGTCGGCGCTTCCGGAATTCCAGCGGGCGAAGTTCGGATACCAGTCCGCGGGCACTGCGGGGGCTACCGGTGTGAAATCGGCTGCCTGGTCGGCCTGGGAAGCCACCGCGGAGACGTTCACGTCAGGTTTGAACTTATCGTCGTTGCTCGGCGGATTCAGGGCGATGACCGGTACCGCAACGGCAACCGTCAGCAGCACGGAGATGATCATGCCCTTCAGCGATTGGTTGGCCCGCTTGGACTGGGAGGGCGTCAAGACAGGTGTTACCTGCGGCTCTTCGGCATCTGGGGGCGTCTGGGGTGCATCACTCACGCTTCCATTGTCCCCGATTTTCACGACCGTGGATGACGCGGTGTCGGTCATCACCACCGCATCCATCGTTTCAGCGGATATGCTCGAAGGCGTTGCCCATGGCACCCACACCCACTCGACGACGAGGAACACCGTGACAGAAGCCACAAATTTTGCCCACCTGTCCCCCCGACTGTCCGTCGGCGATGCCGAACCGGACCGCAACCTGGCCTTGGAGCTGGTACGCGTCACGGAGGCTGCCGCGATAGCCGCCAGCCCCTGGGTCGGCTTCGGGGACAAGAACTCGGCAGACGGTGCGGCCGTCGACGCCATGCGTTCGCTGCTCTCCACCGTGTCGGTCACCGGGACCGTCGTGATCGGAGAAGGCGAAAAGGATGAAGCCCCGATGCTCTTCAACGGCGAAGTCGTCGGGGACGGTACCGGGCCCGAGGTCGATGTCGCCGTTGATCCCATCGATGGGACCCGCCTGACGGCACTGGGCATCAACAACTCGGTAGCTGTCCTGGCCATGGCCGAACGCGGTTCCATGTTTGACCCGTCGGCCGTGTTCTACATGGAGAAGTTGGTCACCGGCCCGGAGGCCGCCGAACTGGTGGACCTACGCCTGCCGGTGAAGCAGAACCTTTACCTGATCGCCAAGGCCAAGAACAAGCCGATCAACCAGATCACCGTTTGTGTGCTGGACCGTGAACGTCATACCAAGCTGGTGCGGGAGATCCGCGATGCCGGGGCCCGCACGAAGTTCATCATGGACGGCGATGTCGCCGGCGCCATCTCGGCCACTCGTGAGGGATCGGGTGTCGACGCGTTGATGGGCATCGGGGGAACCCCCGAGGGCATCGTGACTGCCTGTGCCATCCGCTCGCTGGGCGGCGTCATTCAGGGCCGTCTCTGGCCCACCGATGACGAGGAGAAGCAAAAGGCCATCGATGCCGGGCACGATCTGGATCGCGTGCTGTCCACCAACGATCTGGTGACCAGTGACAACTGCTATTTCGCGATGACCGCCATCACCGACGGCGATCTACTGACCGGAGTGCGCTACAAGAACGACAAGATCTTCACGCACTCGATCGTCATGCGTTCGAAATCCGGGACGATCCGGACCGTCGAGGGCGAGCACCAGTCACGCAAGTGGGAGCCTTACACCCGCTAGGCGATCGAGCCCGAGAAAAGCTAACCCGTGAGGCCACGAGCCTTGCGGGTTAGTTCGTTTCGGCGGTGGTCACGGCGAACGCCACGGCCGGTCCCTCGCCGAGACGTTTGGCCACCACCGGAGCTTCGTGAGCGGGAATGAACGCCGATTCCCCGCGAGTCAGTTGCAGATCACCACGAGGCGAATCCAGCAGCAGGTCACCGGACACACAGAGCAGTGTCACCGGGCCGTTCTGGGCGACGGCAACGTCCTCGCCGGCCAGCAGGGCATCACCGGGCAACGCGATGCGTTGGAGCTGGAATTCGTCGAAGGGCGGCCGGTAGATCTCCTGTCCGAGCATGTTCTTCGCGGCTTCCAGATACGGGACGCCCAGACTTTGGAAGTCCACCGTGTCCATCAGTTCAGGTAGATCGATATGTTTGCCGGTCAGCCCGCCGCGCAAGACGTTATCCGAACTAGCCATGACTTCCACCCCCAGTCCCCGCAGGTAGGCGTGGATATTTCCCGCAGGAAGGTAGATGGCCTGCCCGGGTTCCAAGGTGATGTGGTTGAGCATCAACGAGACCAGGACCCCAGGATCGCCGGGGTAGAAACCGTTCAGCGATTCCAGCTCCGCCAGACCGGTATCAGGAACCGTCTCGCGGCCTGAAGCAACGGCCGCGCTGGCGAGCCCGACGAGACGGACCACGTCTTGGCCTCCGGAGAGCAAATCGGTGAACGCCCCCCGCAGATCGCCTTGTCCCAGGGTGGTGGCCGTATGGCGGGCCGCGAGGACGGCACTGCCGTTCTCGTCGGTGAGCTCGGGGTCCGCCTCGATTGTTTCGGCCAACCAGGTGAAGAGGGCCGCCGACTCGTGCGCGGCCCGGAACCCGCAGAGGGCCGAGAACCCGGTGAGCGCGAACAGGAGCTCGGGCTTGTGGTTGTCGTCCTTGTAGTTGCGGTGCGGTGCCGAACGGTCGACGCCGGCTTCCTCCTCAGCGGCAAAACCGGCACGGGCCTGCTCCAGAGTGGGGTGGACCTGCAAGGAGAGCGGTTTTTCCGCGGCGAGGATCTTCGCCAAGAACGGAAGCTGCCCAAAGCGGGTGGACGTCTCCTCACCGAGAAAGAGGGTGGGGTCGGTGGCGATCAGCTCATTGAGCGGAGTCGTGCCGTCGACGTCCGGGTGGCTGGCCTTCGAGGGGGAGTCGGGATGTGCCCCGATCCACATTTCTGCTTCGGGGCCCCCCGTTGCCTCGGCTCCGATGAGTTCGGCGATGGCCGTGGACGATCCCCACGGATAGTCCCTGACGGTATTGCTCAGGCGGTACATTCGGCTCCTTGGCAGCTGGGTCGATACGGGGCGCTACCACCCAATCTAGGCCAGTGCGCTAGGTCCCCGGTACCTCCGTCGTCGGATGGCGGTGCGGGTCATGGTGCGCTGCACTCGTTGTTATTGGCTGCGATCTCCGAGATGAGTGTGCGTTGTCCGTTGATTTCGAGCTGGACCAGATACTTCTCGGTGATGGGGGAGCCATCCGGCTGCGTGGAAGGAACCGCCGTGGGATCGGTGTTGCCCTCGATGGCTTCCGGAACCGCCGACTTGGCGTCGGTGGCAGGCTTGGTGGGCGCCGCCGACGATGGCTTGGTCTTCCCGGAGGCGGATTTATCGGCCGACGCTGACTTCTTCTGTGCGGCGGCAGCTGATTTCTTGTCAGCAGCCGCCCGGGCGCCAGCATCGGTGGCCTCCTCCAGCAGCCCGTCGACGCGGGTATGGATCTGGCTGTAGTCGGGGAAGGTGGAGAACCGGTCGGAAGTGGTGCCGAAGTCCGGGGCGCCGAGGGTGAGGCGCTTAAAGGGGTTCTTGCCGGCCTTGTTGGCGAGGTTGAGGAAACTGCCGAGTTGGGACTGTGGGATGTCAGTTTCGAGTAGATCCTCACCTGCGGACATGATGTCGGAGAACCGGGTCAACACCGTGGAGGGCTTGAACTGGTTGATCATCGCCTGCTGCAAGCACTGTTGGCGGCGGATGCGGTGGTAGTCGGTGGTGAAATCACGTGAGCGGGCGAACCAGAGTGCCTGCTTGCCGGTGAATTTCTTCGTTCCGGGGGAGAACCAATGGGTGTTCACGAGCGTCCCCGGCCATTTCTTGGCGTTATAGGGGACCCAGCCTCCGGACTCAACGGTGACCCCGCCCATGGCGTCGATGAAGGTGGAGAACCCGTCCATATCGATCACCACGTACGCCTGGACATCGATGCCCGTGATGCCGGTGGCGGCATCCATCATCGCCTCGGCGCCCGGGTTGGCCTTGCCCGGATACAGATCGGCATGATCGGCCTCAACCGTGGGGTAGAGGGCGTTGATGATGCACTCATCGCCGCAGTCGAAACCGCGGGGGTAGACGTCGTGGAGCGGAGAGTCCTTCGGGAACGGAGCATTTTGCAGGTTACGAGGAATGGAGATCATCGCGGTTCGCCCCGATTTCGCGTCGATGCTCACCACGGCCATCGAATCGGGCCGCAGCCCCGTCCTTCCGGCCCCCGCGTCGCCACCCATCAGCAGGATGTTGTAGCGCCCATCGACGGGGTCCATGGAAGGACCCGAGGCAAAGACATTCTGGATGGTGTCCCGGCCAGTGTTGAGTATGAACGCACCGTAGCCCAGAACGCCTCCGGTGAGAACCATCAGAACGACCGTTGACGCCGCGACAACGCCGCGCATGGCCGGAGTCAATAAACGCGGCCGGATGATCAACAACGTATTGATGAACATCAGCATCCATCCGGCGGCCAACAGCAGCAGGACAATGACGAGGATCAGTTGGATGACCGGCTTGGCCAGAACCTCGATAACGGTTCCACGGTTGATGAGTGCGACCACGAGGCCGATGATGATCAGCGCCCAACAGGTGAGGGTAACCGTCAGGACCCGGCGCCCCAGAGTCCGGTTGCCGGCCACTACCTGCGCCCCACCCGGAATGAAAACGGTCAGGGCCAGCAGGAAGAAAGCCCGTTTGGTCCGGATCGGTGCGGAGGCGTGTTCGGGATCCCGCACTGGATTCTGTGTGGGGGAGAAACGCGGCGTCTGTTTGTTCATGGGTCAGGAACCGAGCCCCATCTCCTCGGTGAGACGCTGGCGGAGGCGGTCTCCCTTGGCGGAGGCCTGCTGACGGAGTTCGTCCGCAAAGTCGACCAGACGAGAACGCAAGCTGGTGGCCAGCTCATCGGTACCACTGGCCAAGGTGCGGACGGCCAATAACCCGGCATTGCGGGCACCACCGATGGAGACGGTGGCCACCGGTACCCCTGCGGGCATCTGCACGATGGACAGCAGCGAATCCATGCCATCGAGGGTCTTCAGCGGGACCGGCACGCCGATCACCGGAAGGGGAGTGACGGAGGCGAGCATCCCCGGCAGGTGGGCGGCGCCGCCGGCACCGGCAATGATGACCCGCAGACCGCGTTCGTGAGCCGTTTTGCCATAGTCGATCATCTCGTCGGGCATGCGGTGGGCCGAGACGACATCGGCTTCGAAGGGGATGCCGAATTCCGTGAGGGCTTCGGCGGCCAGGCGCATGACGGGCCAGTCGGAGTCGGAACCCATGACGACACCGACGAGGGGCTTCGCGGTGTTCATGCGGTTCGGGCTCCTTCGGTTGAGGCCGGCCCCGGGGCCCCGTCGCGGATGATGTCTGCCACCTGCGTGGCGGTGCGGCGGACATCGTCGACGGTCTGGCCGGCGGCGCCGACGAGGTTGACGTGACCGATCTTACGGCCGGGCCGTACGGACTTGCCGTAGACGTGGATCTTGACGCGGGGTTGCGCGGCCAAAGCGGCAGGGAAAGCTGAATAGAGCTCGGGGTTCGCCCCGCCGAGGAAATTCTTCATGACGGTCACCTCGCCCAATGCACTGGTGTCGCCCAACGGGAGGTCCAGCACGGCACGCAGGTGCTGTTCGAATTGGCTGGTCACCGAACCGTTCATCGTCCAGTGGCCGGTGTTGTGGGGGCGCATGGCCAGTTCGTTGATGACGAATCCCGGGCCGTGGCCGGGGGTTTCGAAGAGTTCGGCAGCCATGACGCCGGTGACACCGAAAGCCTCCGCGATGCTCAGTGCCGCTTCACGGGCCGCCTCAGCAGTGGCCGGGTCCAGTCCGGGGGCCGGGGCGATGACTTCGTCGCAGACCCCGTCAACCTGGATGGTGTGCACTACAGGCCAGCCACGGGCTTCACCCGAGGTGGTGCGAGCCACGAGAGCCGAGAGCTCCCGGCTGAAATCAACCTTCTCCTCGGCCAGCAAGTCGGTTCCGGCGGCGAACCAGTCGGTGCATTCGGATGCTGCGGCCGCATCGTCGAGCATCCGCACCCCCTTGCCGTCGTATCCGCCGCGTGGGGTCTTGAGCACCACGGGCCATCCGGTGGAATCACCAAAAGTAATGAGCTCCTCGATCGAAGCGACCCGGGCCCACACCGGGTTCGGTAGTCCGAGCTGGTCGATGGCAGCCCGCATGACCAGCTTGTCCTGGGCATGGATCAGGGCTTCGGGACGGGGCTGGACATTAATCCCCTCGTCGATCAGGGCCCTGAGGTGTTCGTTGGGGACATGCTCGTGATCGAAGGTGATCACGTCGACGCCGGCGGCGAACTCCCGCAGGGTTTCCAGATCCCGGTAGTCGCCGACCGGGGCCTGGGCGACGGCAGCGACTGCCGAGACCTCTGGCCCCTCGGCCAAAACCCTCAGGTCAAAACCGAGGTTCGTTGCTTCAGGGGCCATCATTCGGGCAAGTTGGCCACCACCGACCACGCCAATCACAGGAAAATTCACCTCTTCAGGGTACCGAACCGAGACCAGTCCATCGGCCGTGACGGGGCCCTGAACGGGGGATTATGAGGAAACTTTGAGTTGCAGCCGATAGAATGGGGAGCTGGCCGCGTCACGGACGCAGTGGACCGGCTCCTGCTGGAGCCCCGAATCTCGGGGTTTTTACCCGCACTGAACACCGTCTGTGGAGGAACATGCTCAACGAGTTGGCGAAAAAATGCCAAGGCCTTTTCACCATGCTGTGGCGAGAGGTCATGAAATTCGGCGTCGTCGGCGGTGTGGCGTTCATCATTGATACGTCGATCTTCCTGTGGATGATGAACGGGCCGATGCACGGTTCCGAGGTCAAGGCCAAGATCGTCGCCGGGATCGTCGCCACCATGTTCTCTTGGGTCGCCAACCGCTACTGGACCTTTAGGCATCGCCGCCGGGCTTCAGTGGTGCGCGAACTGGTGTTGTTCATCATCATGAACGGCATCGGCTTGTTCATTGCCGCGGCCTGCGTCTGGGTCACCAAATACTGGATCGGTCTGACCGATTCGACCAGCCTGTTCATCGCCGGGTCGGTCGTCGGCCTGGTGTTGGGCACGATCTTCCGCTTTTTCGCATACCGCTTCTGGGTCTTCACCGAAGAGCTAGACAACGAGCCGGGCTTCAACCACGACCATGACCTGATCGGTCACCCCGAAACCGCCAGCATGGCTCAGGAAGACGGGATGCCGCGCGAAGGCGGCGACCCCAACCCCACAGCGCACTAGGTTCCGAAGCTGTCAGGCCCGCCCCGCGATGACGTCGTCGGGGCGGGCAGTTGTCTTTAAAGGTGTCGTTCCACGCGTTCATCGTCGAGCATTCGCTGTGTGGGGGAGGCCCCGGGGCCGAGGAGCACCAGCGGTGAATCCCCCCGCCATTGGGCCACGGCAGCCCGCAACGTCGTGCCGAGGTCGGTGACGGGGCCCAGCAGGGCCGTGCCGTGGGCTGCGGGCAGGGAAAAGAGCTGTGCATAGTCCAAGTCCCCGGTACCGTCATCGGCCGTCAACGCCGGGGCGGCAGCCGGTACCGGATCAGCCAGGTAGTAGTCTCCGAAACCGCGAACCTCGGCCACGTAATCCAGGCACCCCGAAGGAACTTCCCCGGGGAAGGACAAGGCCAGGGACTCCAGCCCAACGGCCACGACCTCAGCGGCGGGGAAGACCTCGGTGGCCGTGCTGGGGTTGCCGGTGAACACCACATCGGGGGAACCCGTCGTGCCGTGGTGGTGGTTGGCCCACTCGTGGAGCGGGCTCTCGGTGCCGGATGCCGGAAGGATGAGTTCGGCGCCGGTAGACCAGATGGCGAAAGCGATCGCCAAAGATTTCCAGTGAGCCGGCAGATCGAGCAAGATCCTGGTCCCGGGACCGGCGTCGAATTCCTCGGCGAGGAGGTTCGCCGATTTCGCGACCCAGTTGTCGAAAACATGGCCGCTCAGTTCCACGCGTTCACCGGGATCGCCGTACCAGGTCAGCAGCGGGGAGGCGGAGTCCCGGTGTCTGGAGAGCAATCGGTTTGTAAAATCTAACGAATCGGTATCGGTGGTCATGGACTCAATCCTCTCAAACCTGTGAAAACCCTGATAATCCGGGGAACTGTCGGACACGCCCATCGGTACACTCATATATCGGGCGTGTTGCGACATGGATCGGAAGGCTTCCATCTATAGAATCACCGCCTCCACTTGACGTCGGTGAGTTACACCATTGTAATTAGTAGGAGAAGCAGCTTTTTCCAGACAACGGACTAAGCCGTGGCCGCTCACGCGACCAGACGTAGGACGGACGGTTACCGTTCGACAGGTCGGGTAGGTGGCCGGTGTAAGAGAGACAGCCAACCAGCGGAAGGGCGCACACCATGGGGAACGCAGAGCGCATTTACGATCCCAGCCAAGCCGAACAGGCGTCAAAGAGGTACGGCTCTCGTGGAGTCCCCGCAGACTGGTTCCTCGATCCCGCAGACAATGCGGCGGCAGAGAACTACCGGGCCGCCGGACTGGACCTCGATGACCAGGCCACGGCATTCTTGGCCGCCCACGAGTCCGATGTTGAGACTCCAGAGGCCCTCCTGGCTCCGGTGCGTGACCTGCCCGTGGAGCGCCCCGCCCAGACGGCTCCCGCCGAAGTGGACCCGCAGCAGCAGTTGTGGCTCGGCATGCCGGGCTACCCCGGCGCAGATGACGAGGGAGAACTCGGCTGGCAGACCGAAGCATTATGCGCCCAGACCGATCCCGAAGCCTTCTTCCCCGAAAAGGGAGGCTCGACGCGTGACGCAAAAAAGGTCTGCGGTGCCTGCAACGTTCGTTCCGAATGCTTGGAGTATGCGCTGTCCAATGACGAACGCTTCGGTATCTGGGGCGGCCTCTCCGAGCGTGAGCGCCGTCGGCTGAGGAAGCGAGCGGTCTGATTCATTCGCAAGTACGCGTCACGGCCGTGGTCGTTGCGCACGACGGGGAGAGCTTCCTTCCGGCAACCCTCGAAGCGCTGACAACCCAAACCCGGCCGGTCGATCACTTCATCGGCGTCGACGCAGGTTCCCAGGACAACTCTGCTCGCATCCTGACCGACTCGCTGCCGGCCGGCAGCCCGCTGGTCAAGGCACGGGCGAGAGGATTCGGCGCCTCGGTGCGCGCGGGCGTGACCGGCGAGGATGCGCTCCCTCGCCGCGCGGGCGACCCGACGACGTCGGGAAACCTTCCGACCGTGGACCCCGAGATCCAGGACTGGATCTGGCTGATCCATGACGACTCGGCCCCCGACAGCGGTGCCCTGGAGGCGCTCCTCGAGGTCGTGGAGACCTCCCCTGCGGTGACCATTGCCGGCTGCAAGCAACTGGACCGCGATCAACCGCGCCGCCTGCTGGACGTCGGGTTGGGCATCAGCCGCTGGGGCGAACGCCTGACCATGATCGATGTGGACGAACTCGACCAGGGGCAATACGACTCCCGCTCCGACCGCTTCGCAGTGAATTCCGCAGGCATACTGGTCCGCCGGGACGTCTGGGAGGATCTAGGCGGCTTCGACCCAGCCCTGCCCGGACTCGGCGACGACTTGGACTTATGCTGGCGTAACCGGCTGGCCGGCAACCGTGTCGTTGTCGTCCCGACGGCCAAGATGCTCCACGCTCCCGATAAGGTCCGCTCCATCGCTGGCCCGTTGGCCGGCCGCCGGGCCGAGGTCTATTTGCGGCTCAAGCACGCCGCCGCCTGGAAGGTCCCCTTCGTCGCCCTCGGCGCGATCCTTGGTTCCCTCTTCCGGCTACTCATCTCACTGGTGGCGAAGGACCCGGCCTTCGGCTTCGGGCAACTGAGCAGCACCCTGACCGCAGTGTTCTCCCCGGTAGCCCTCCGCGGTTCGCGTCGCGGGGCCCGCCGGACCCGGAAGGTCTCCCGTTCGCTGGTCCGCCCGCTGATGGTCCCGCGTCGGGAAGTGTGGGCCCACCGACGCAACCTCCTCCAGGCCGCAGGCACCTCAACGGTCCTCGGCGACGGTTCAGGGGTCACGGCCGAGGCGTCCAATCCCTCCGGCGACAGTTCCGACGACTTCGCGGAATTGGCTGCCCCGACCCGCACCAGCTCTTCGGTCAGCGCCGTGATTGCGGTTCTGGCCACGGCCGTCGTCGCCCTCCTGGGGCTACGGAGCGTCTTCGGTTCCGGGGCACTGGCCGGCGGATCGATGCTTCCGGTGAGCGATCGACTCTCAGGGATCTGGGCCCACGCCACCGGCTGGTGGCAGGACCTGGGAACCGGGATGCCGGGGCATGGTGATCCCTTCGACCTGGTGCTCTGGCTGCTCTCGCTGCTCGGGTTCGGTACCCCCAACACCGCCATCGTGGTGTTGTATCTGGCGGCCATGCCGCTGGCGGCACTCTTCGCCTGGCTGGCCCTCGGATCGGTGACGGCGAGCCGGGCCGCCCGGTTACTCGGCGCCCTCGTCTGGGCGCTGGCCCCGGCACTGCAAGTTGCCCTGGGCTCGGGGCGGGCAGGTGCCATCGCCGTGCACGTCCTCGTCCCGCTGGTCGGCCTCGGAGTGATCCGTGCCGTCGGCGCCGGCCGACCGCGCACCGAACAGCACGCCGTCCCGTCCCCAGCGGATCCGCCGTCGAAGGCGGGTTTGCATGGAGTCCCCTCGTGGACCGCTGCTGCCGGGGCAGCCTTGGCCCTGGCGGCAGTCACTGCCGCCTCCCCGAGTTTGCTGCCGCTGGCTGTCGTGCTGGTGGTGGTGCTCGCGATTCCTTTGGGCCGCCGGGCCCGGACCCTGTGGTGGGTTCCGGTGCCGTCGCTGGTCCTCGCACTGGGAAGTGTTCCGGCTGCCCTGAACAACCCGCGGGTCCTGCTGGCAGATCCAGGGGTCGTCCAGCCGTTCCAGGCGGCGGACCTGTGGCAACAGGCATTGGGCTTCCCCGTGGCATTCGACCCGATGGCGGGAGCCAATGGGTTCGGATGGGCAGCGAACCTGCTCCCTGGCCCGTGGGCGTTCATCGCCGCCCTCATCGTGGGTGTTCCACTGCTCCTGCTGGCCATCGTCGGTTTGCTACGCCGTGGCCGGCGCGGCGCGATCATCCGCACCGCCTGGGTGGCCGGTGTGCTGACCCTGGCCACCGGATACGCCGTGCAGGCACTTCCCTTTGGTGTCACCGCCGGCCGTGAGGTCACTCCCTTCACCGGTCCGTTCGTTTCGGTCTTCATGCTCGGCGTCCTCCTCTCAGCCGCAGGTGGCCTGGACTGGATGCGTAGCGTCAGGATCCACAAGACCTCGAGGCTGCGGGTGATCGCCGGCCCCGCCATGGCGGCAGCCGTGGTGTTGGTCCTGGCCTCGGCCACGGTAGCCACCACGTTGTGGCTGGCCCCCCGTACGGTCGGAACCGCGGATGCGGCGGCGGGCGAATCCGGCGCCACGTCGGATCTGGGCTTGGGGCAAGCCGTACTCCCCGTTGCGGCGCGCACGCTTCCCGCGACGGCAGCAGACCGAGGGAACTCGCCCTTGCAGGAACGCACCCTCGTTTTGGCTCCCGAGGGCAACGACGGGGCCATGAGCGCCACGTTGATGAGCGGTTCGGGGATGAGTCTGGACCAACTCTCAGCAGTCTCCGCCAGCTCGCGGCTGACGGGAACACTCACCGATCCGCAGGCGGCACCGGACGACGATTCAGCAAAAGACCTCCGCAGCACAGTGGCCGGACTGGCCTCGGGCCAAGCCATCGACCCGCGGCCGGAACTGGCCCGTTTCGGAGTCAGTTTCGTGGTGCTGCAGGTCCCCGAAGGTGTTTCCACGTTGGCTGGCCGTCTTGACGGTGTTCCGGGACTGGCCCCCGTTGGCTACACCGAGGCAGGGTGGCTGTGGCGGGTGACCCCCGACACCGAAATCAAGGACGCCGAAACCCCCAACGAATTCACCGCCCGTGTGAGGTTGCTTGATGCCGAGGGCGAGACCACCTCACTCATCGGATCCCATGCGGCCCGCGTGCAGGCCCACGCGCTACCCAACGGCCCGAAGGGGCGCACCGTCGTGTTGGCAGAACGGGCCGACCCCGGTTGGGAAGCCACCTACGACGGCAAGGCTCTCGAGTCCACCACCGACGGGTGGGCCCAGGCGTTCAAACTGCCCAGCGGAGCCGGAGAACTATCGATCGGCTATTCGGCGCCCTGGTCCCTGCCCCTAGGAATTCTGATGGTCCTGGTCTTCGCAGGGACCCTGCTGCTGGTCATCCCGATCCCTGCCTCCCGCCGGTTCGCTGCCCGCCGGGTGGAGGAATTCAGGACGACGGGTAGCGCCGAATCCGTGTGGGATATTGATGATGCCGACGGCGAACACCTGCAGGACGAGGACGACGGCGATGCCCCGTTGGAGGGCACGTCAGGAGCTGAGGAGCACAAGTCATGACCCGGAAGAACCGCTTACCGCGCCGCGGACGCGCCGCAGCGGCCTCACTGGGGGCTGTTTTGCTGGTGGCCACCGGCGGCGGCATTGCCGTGGGTTCGCTCAACGGCCCCCTCTCGGCACCCGAGGTTGGGGCCGTTCCGCGTGTCTCGGTACCCGCGGGGGACTATGTGGGCCAGTGCCCGGCGACGGCTCGGTTGGTCGATGGTGCTGCAGGAGAAGGCACCGACCCGGCTTTCGCTGCCGCCTCGGACTCTGAAAAGACGATGATCCGTTCAACGGTGCTCTCCGATGCCGCCGAGCGCCTCCCCGGCGCCGCGGTGGAGAAACTCGACGGGACGACGGTGCGCACCTTGTCCAAGCGACTCTCGGACGAGAAGGCCAGCGAAGATCAATCCACCGGTGAAGATGGGTTCACCGGCCGGAAAGCCAAGACGGCCTCCGGTGTGAGCGAGCCGTCGGCAGCGAACCTGCGCGTCCAACCGCTGGGCGGGCGGCAGTCCACTGCCGGGGCAGTGCGCAGCTACGTTGCCGGTGACGGCGATTTGGCCGGGCTGGCGGCGGCGAACTGTCAGGTCCCGGCGAACGAACAGTGGCTCACGGGTGCCTCGACCACGGTCGGCAGCACGGCGTTGCTGACCCTGGCCAACCCGTCGGCCTCCCCGTCCACCGTCGATCTGGAACTCTACGGTTCCAAGGGTCCTATCGAGGCGGGCAACGCCCGCGGCATCATCATCGCCCCGGGGGAGTCGACGTCGATCGTCTTGGGCGGCATGGCGTCGGGGGAGAAATCACTCTCCGTCAAGGCCACGTCCACCGGTGCACCGGTCAGCGCCATCATCCAACAAAGCACGCTGCGTGGTCTGACGCCGGGAGGCGTGGACTTCATCGAGCCGGCGGCTACCCCCGATGAACACCAGGTCGTCCCCGGGATCCTCATCCAGGACGCTAAGACCCAGAAGGACATCATCTCGCAGAAGGGGTACGAGGACGCCGCCCCGACCTTGGATCTGACCGTTCCCGGGGCCAGCGATCAAAACGTCAAGGTCCGACTGGTGGGCAAGGACGGTCCGGTGGACCTGCCCCGCGACGGCCAATACACGGCCCAAGCCGGTGCCACCACCAGCGTGCATCTCACCGGAGTCAAGGCAGGGAACTACACGGCCATCGTGGACTCGGAGGAGCCGGTGGCTGCTTCCGTGCGCATGACCCGGGGAACCAAGGCCAAAAAACGGACCGATGCTGCCTGGGCTGGTGCGGCACACCGGCTGGGTGGCGAACATCTCGTCGTCGTCCCCGAGGGGGCCGAATCTCGTTTCCTCTTCCTGGCCCGGGACGGGGCCGGGAGCATCGACCTGCGTCCGGTCACTTCCGACGGCAAGGTCGGCAAGGCGGTCACCGTGGAGGTGGATCAGGGCCACAGCGTGGAACGCAGCATCGATTCCTTGGGACAGGATGTGGTCGCCGTGACCCTCAGTGCCAGTGGGGATCCCGTTTACGGCAGCCTGCTGGCCACCCACGGGAAAACTGATGTCTCGGTTCTTCCGCTTCCGCCGGCCAGCCGAGGTGCCACCGATATCAGCGTGGACCTGCGCTACTGAGCCTCGACAGGGCGAGGCGCTAGAAGCCGCCCTCCCACGGGTGGTAATCGGGATCAATTTCCTCGGGTTCACGCAGCAAAAGCTCGGCCACCTGTTCGACGACGGCCAGATGGACGACTTCGGGGAGCACCATGGGTGAACCAGCCAGTTCCTCCACGGGGCGCCGGTAGATGGTCACCCGGGCGAGGCGGCGCGGGGTGGCCCCCCATGACCTGCCCAGGGGAACCGGACGTCCCGAGGCCTCGGAATAGTCCAACGAGGTGCTGCGCGGCATGAGCTCTGTCGTGAATTCCATCGAGGCGATGGGCTGGCCCCACAACAATTCGAGACGTTCGGCGGATTCGGCGATGAGATCCTCGAAGCGTTCGGCGCGGGTCCGTGAGCCGGGCAGCCCGGGATGCATGAGGTTTCCGCGCAGACCGCGTCCATGCCGGTTGCGTCGACGGCGGAGGAACGCTCCGGAATTCGTCTCGGTGTCTGCCCGCGCAGCGGGGCGGCTCGCCGTCCCGGGATCTTCAAACCGCACCGTGAAACCTTCTGCCATGACACCGAGCCTACCGAAGATCTTCGACGTGGGCGGGGGAACCGTTTCCCGCCATGCCCGGCTGCTTGGGGCGTAGCCGAGGGCACGGCAGGTAAGCTGTTTTCTCGTGGGATCCCTTCGACTTTGTTCACGCTCCGCCTGTGGCCGCTCGGCCATCGCGACCCTGACGTTTGTGTACGCCGATTCCACCGCCGTTCTCGGGCCACTGGCCACCTACCCCGAACCGCACTGTTACGACTTATGTAGCGAGCACGCCCACCGGCTGACCGTGCCGCGTGGCTGGCAGGTCCTGCGCCTGGAACTTCCCGAAGCACCCCGTGTCGCTTCCGATGAACTCTCGGCCTTGGCCGACGCGGTGTCCGAACCCCGCCCACCCGCGACGGATCGCCGGGAGACCCTCGTCGAACCCGAAAGCGGTCCGACGAATTCCATCTCGGCTCGCACCGCACCAACACCCCTGGACCCGCCGGAGGACACGGACGGCGGACGAGGGCCTCTACGTATTCTGCGTGAACCACGCTAAAGCCATAAACTGGGCCCATGGCCCACATCACACCCCAGCTCCTTGAGATCCTGCGTTGCCCGGTCACCGGCTCGACGCTCACCCAGGACGGCGACGCGTTGGTCGCCACCGCCCTCGACGAGCATGGCAGCACCCCGCGGTACGCCGTGCACGAAGGAATCCCTGTCATGCTGGGCCCCTCCCCGGCCGAAGGCATCAGCCGGACCCCGGAGGTGAACTAGCCGTGGGCTTTGACTACCGGATCGCCGATATTTCCTTGCACGAGGCCGGCCGCCACCAGATTCGACTCGCCGAACACGAGATGCCTGGCCTGATGTCCCTGCGGGCCGAATATGCCAGCTCCCAACCCCTGGCCGGGGCACGGATTGCCGGGTCACTGCACATGACCGTCCAGACGGCAGTGCTGATCGAGACGCTCACCGCCTTGGGTGCCCAGGTCCGTTGGGCCTCATGCAACATCTTCTCCACCCAGGACGAGGCAGCAGCAGCCGTCGTCGTGGGGTCCGGGAGTGCCGCACACCCCCAGGGGGTGCCGGTTTTTGCCTGGAAAAACGAATCCTTGGAGGAGTATTGGTGGACCGCCGAGCAGATCCTTTCGTGGCCGGGAGCAGATACCGACCCCGCTCGGGGCCCGAACCTGATTCTGGACGACGGCGGAGATGCCACCATGCTCGTCCATCAGGGGGTCGGCTTCGAAGCCGCAGGATCTGTTCCGGCAGCAACTGGAGCCGATAGTGCGGAATACACGATCGTCTTGGACGTTCTGCGCCGTTCATTGGCGCAAGACCCCGGCAAGTTCACCCGCCTCGCCGCAGGAATCCTGGGAGTCACCGAGGAGACCACCACGGGGGTCCACCGGCTCTATCAACTCGCCGAAAGCGGGGAACTGCTGTTCCCCGCCATCAACGTCAACGACTCGGTCACCAAATCCAAATTCGACAATAAATACGGCATCCGCCACTCGTTGCCCGACGGCATCAACCGGGCAACCGACGTGCTCATCGGCGGCAAAGTGGCAGTGGTTTGCGGGTACGGCGACGTGGGCAAGGGGGCGGCGGAGGCGCTACGGGGCCAAGGCGCACGCGTGATTATCACCGAGATCGACCCGATCTGCGCGCTGCAGGCCGCCATGGATGGCTACCAGGTCGCCCGGCTGGAGTCGGTCATCGGCCAGGGCGATATCTTCATCACCACCACCGGTGGGACGGGGATTATCCGGGCCGAAGACATGGCTGCCATGAAGGACAAAGCCATCGTGGGCAACGTCGGACATTTTGACGATGAAATCGATATGGCAGGGCTCGCCGCGGTGCCGGGCATCACCAAGGTCGAGATCAAACCGCAGGTCCATGAATGGGTCTTTGACGGCGGAACCGATACCGCACGCTCGATCATCGTGCTGTCCGAGGGACGCCTGCTGAACTTGGGCAACGCCACCGGCCACCCCAGCTTCGTCATGTCCAATTCCTTCGCCAACCAGACGATCGGACAGATCGAACTCTTCGGTCGGCAGCGGGGCACCGATGACGGCGCAGATCCAGCCTACGAACGACAGGTCTATGTGCTGCCAAAAATTCTTGACGAGAAGGTCGCCCGCCTCCACCTCGACGCCCTCGGCATTGAATTGACCGAGTTGAGGACGGAACAAGCCGAATATTTGGGGTTGGATCCCGCAGGGCCCTATAAACCCGAGCACTACCGATACTAGGGAACCGGCAGATCGCCAGTCAGTTGCCGAAAGGCAGCCGGTGGATACGCTCGCGGACCGTGCGTTGGCGTTCTGCCACGGCGCTCAGACGCCGGTAGTCGCGTTCCCTCCGTTCGGCGACCACGGCCGCCAGGAACTGTTCCGGTGGGCAGCCAAACGGTGGCGCGGGGGAAACATACGGCTGCAGGTCCGAGGCCAGTGTGGCGGCGACCTGCTCCCGGGAGGCCGCAGCCATGGAAGGGCCCTGACGGATGAAGCGGGCGATACGTGCCGCCAGGGGATCGGGGATCCGCCCCACATCGGCCAGCTCGGCCCAGGGACGCAGCTGCTGGGGCACGGGAAGCACCAACGGGGCCACACGTTCGCGGCGTTCGCGCATCGAGTAGGTGCCGGCGAGCATGTCTCCCAGACGTTTACCGCGTTCGTTGGCGAAAGAGACCAGCAAGGCCAGCGAACCGAAAAGTGCCAGGACCTCCAGCAGGGCGAGCATCGCCCGGATGAAGGCGTGGCGGAAACGGATGGAACCGCCGTCATCGCGCACGATGCGCAACCCCATGATCAGCCGGCCCAAGGACTTCCCGCGGCTCAGGGTTTCCACCAGCACCGGAACAGCCACCATCCACAGCACGACGACGATGATGACCACCGCGCGGATGGCCGCACTGTCAAAACCGGAAGCCAGTTTCTCGAGCAGGACCAGCGAAGCGACCAGACCGATCAGATAAACCAGATAGTCAATGAAGCATCCCACGGCGCGCAGCACGAAACTGGCGGGACGCAACTGCAGGACGACTGCCTCGCCGGTGATGATCGTGCTCACGGTATCCCTCCGTCGAGGCTGGGTGATCGGACGCCCGACCGGTGCCGGGGTTGACCCGGCGCAACGCGGCCGTCATCCCAATCTAGCCGACACCCCCACGTTAGGCTGGGATCGTGGATCTTGATGCCTTTGTCGCCGTTCATCGGCAGGAGTGGGACCGCCTTGACGTCCTGTCCTCCAGGCGTCGACTGACCGGTGCCGAATCCGACGAATTCCTGGGGCTCTACGAACGCGTGTCGACCCATTTGTCGATGGTCGGATCGATCGAACCCGATGCCGTCGTCTCTGCCGACCTCTCCGCCAGGATCTCGCGGGCACGTACCCGTTTCACGGGGGCCAGGACCCCTGTGCTGGAAGAGATCGCCACGTTCTTCGTCTACACGCTGCCGGCGGCCTTCTACAGGATCCGGGTGCTCACCATCGTGCTGGGGTTGGTGTTCATCGCCATCGCCTTTGCCTCCGGACTCTGGGCTGCCCACACCCCAAGCGTGCTCAAGGCGATGGGCTCCGATGCCGATCTGCAGCAATACGTGCACCATGATTTTGTTGACTACTACTCGGAGAACCCCGCCGCCTCCTTTGCCGGGGCGGTCTGGACGAATAACGCCCTCATCGCCGGAATGTGTGTGGCCTTCGGAATCTCGGGGCTGTATGTGCCCTTCGTGCTCTACCAGAACGCCGTATCGGTGGGGATGGCCGGGGGGCTGATGTCCTCGCTGGGTGAGCTTGACACCTTCTTCCTCTACATCCTGCCGCACGGGTTCATGGAGCTGACGGCGATTTTCATCGCCGGCGCTGCTGGCCTGCGCATCTTCTGGGCGTGGGTGGCTCCCGGGGCCAGGACCAGGATTGGTTCCCTCGCCGTGGAAGGCAGATCGTTGATGACGGTGGCCCTGGGGCTCGTCGTGGTGCTCTTTATTTCCGGGCTGGTCGAAGGATTCGTCACCCCCAGCGGGTTGCCGCATGGGGTCCGCCTGGGCATCGGCCTGATGGTCCTGGCCGGCTACTGGACCTACACGCTGGTCCTGGGTCGGCGGGCCGTCAACGCAGGATTCACCGGGGATCTAGGAACCTACGACGCCGGCGCCACCGCGGCCGTCGCCTAACGACTTTGCATGCCAACAGGGAAGGACACATTGATGGAGAATAAGAACGCCGTGCCAGAAGGACCCGAACCCGGGGACCTGGACAGCGACCGGCCGGCGCCCACCGCGGACGACCCGGAAGTTCCTGAGTTCCTGAAGGGGCCGGATCCGGAGGAGCCCATGGTCGACACCCCACAAAACGCCACCCCGGAAACAGCTGCCATCAGAAGCGAAGGTGGCCATACCGGTTCACCCGCGGTAGCGGAAACCCCCGAGGCGCGGGCCCCCCTCGAGGCGCAGGATCCTGCCGGGCAGGAGAACGGGATGGGGCCCGAGGCCTGGGACTCCGAATTCGCCGCAGCCACGGGCGCTGAAAACGCGGCGGCCTCTGCCACCGACGAGCCGAGCGCAACCGACGACTCCCGCACCCAGGCCTTGCCGGCATGGCAGCAGGAGCCTTCCTCCCAGACCCAGGCGATGCCCCGTTCGGAGCAGGACGCCGCAACGGGAGCGGCAGTTGCCGCGGAACCGTTGGCCGGTCAGGATCCGGATACCGACGGGGAAACGGTACGCGCCGATTCGGCGGCCGCAGCCAAACGTCAGGAACCGATCCCCGCAGGACCTGCCGCCGAAACCGACCGGGAAGCCCAGCGCCGTCAGCACGCCCGAGACGCCGCGCTGACGGCCAAACCGGTGTTCGCGCGGATCGTGCAGACCTTCCTGGCGATTGCCTTCCCCTTCATCGTGGTCATCGGGTCCATTCGTGCGGTAGCCAGTTCCTGGTTCCTCTGGTTGGACTATCACCGTCCAGGGTTCCCTTCGGACGGCTATGGTTTCAGCCAAGCCGACCGGCTGACCTATGGGAACTACGGGGTGGACTACATCAACAACTCGGCTCCCTCCGCCTATCTGGGTAACCTGGTGGACACCAACGGGGACCCGCTGTTCCTGGCCAATGAGGTGTCCCATATGGCCGACGTGAAATCCATCATCGGGATCACGTATGCCGCAGGGATCATCCTGACCTTGCTGGCCATCCTGATCTGCCTGTACCTATGGCGCCGCTACGCGGGAGGCATCCGCCGGGCGTTCTTCGCCGGTTCGGTCATCACCCTGGTCGTGATGATCGCGCTGACGGTACTGGCTGTGCTGAACTTCGGGACGTTCTTCACGGACTTCCACGAGCTGTTCTTCGCCCAAGGCAACTGGACGTTCCACGCCAACGACACCTTGATCCGCCTCTACCCGGAACAGTTCTGGATGGATGCGGGAATCGTGATCGCCGGGCTGGTGCTCATCACCTCCCTGGTGTTCCTGATCACCAACTGGCCCTCACGCAAGCGCCGTGACCGGGCGCGGCAACGCCAGGTGGACCGGGAGATGGGCCTGCTCTAAACCAGGTTCCACGTACGGAAACGGGCCGCTGCCTCGGGGATGATCCCCGAGGCAGCGGCCCGCAGTGTTTGAGCGGGGTATCGCGGAACATCAGCCCCAGCTGGGCATCCACAAACGCAGTCGCCAGGCCTCATAGGGAATCGTCTGTCCGGTCCAGACCGGCCAGAAGAACGCCGAAACCAGCACCACCAAAGCCAAAAAAGCAGTCACACCGATGAGCCCGGTTCGACGTCGGGCCACGGAAGCACCCACCCCACCCAGGGCCAGGGCGAGCACGAAGGTGAGCGACAGGATCATGAATGGTTCGAAAGTGATCGTGTAGAAGAAGAACATGGTGCGTTGCGAATAGAGGAACCACGGGCCGAATCCGGCGAGTATGCCCGCCAAAATGGCCCCCGTCCGCCAATCGCGGCGTCCCGCCCAAAACAACAGCACGACCAGGAGGGAGAGGGTCGCGGCCCACCAGAGCACCGGATTGGGAAGATCGGTGACCACCGAGGCGCAGGAACCCACCGGACAACCCGGATCCCCGGCCTCCGATCCGTGGTAATAAAACAGGACGGGCCGGCCGGCGAACAGCCAGGTCCACGGGCCTGACTCCCAGGCATGGGGGGAACTGAGCCCCTGGTGGAACTCGTAGGCGCTGCGGTGGTACTCCCACAGTGAGCGAAGCGGGGCAGGCAGCCATCCCACCCCTTCACCGGGATGATCCGCAGCCCAGGTGCGGTCGTAGCCGCCCGCCGTGAGAAACCAGCCGGCCCAGGTCGAGATATACGTGGCAACGGTCAACGGGATGATGAGGAAGAACGCGGGGATGCCGTCGCGGATGATCCCTGCCGTCAACCAGCGGCGGATTCCCACCGTCCGTCGTGCCTGCATATCCCAGAGCACCGTTAGCAGGCAGAAGACCGCCACGAAGGAGAGCATCGACCATTTCACGCCCAGGCCGCCGCCGAGCATCAGGGCGAAAACCAACCGCCACGGCCGCCAGACCATCCACGGGCCGAACTCCAGGAAGGATCGTGGGGGAACACCGGTTTGCGGGTCAACCGCTGCTGAGACTTTTCTGGCGAGGATCCTGCGTCCGTGGGAGCGGTCCACCAGAAGGGCGTAGAAGGCGGCGACGATGAAGAACATTTGAAAAATGTCCAATAAGGAGGTCCGTGACAGGACCAACTGGTGGCCGTCGACGGCACTCAGGCCGCCGGCCACTGCACCGAGGGTGATCGAGTTGAATAAACGCTGGGCGATGAGAGTGACCAACAGGACGGCCAGCGTTCCCACGATGGCCGCGGAGAAACGCCATCCCATCCCGCTGTCGGTACCGAACAGGAGCATCCCCACGGCAATCATCCATTTGCCCAAGGGCGGATGGACCACGTATTCGGGGCTGTCCAAGGGGGCAGGTGTGCCGTCAAGGAACGCGGGATTGGGGTCGTCCGGCCACTCCATCTCATGCCCGTGGGAGAGCAGCGTGAAGGCGTCCTTGACGTAATACGTCTCGTCGAAAGTCAGGGCGTGGGGCTGATCCAGGTTCACCAAACGCATGAGAGCAGCAATGAGGGTGATGACCAGCGGGACCATCCAACTCAGCCGGCTCACCGGGGCGACGACGCCCTGCAACCTCTCCGTCAGGGCCCGGTAGGTGAACGCCGACCGCGGGGTCTGGACCCAGACGGGGCGGGACGATTTCAGGGCGCTCACGGGACAACTCTACCGGCGCTGCCGACGGTAGGCTGGCGGGGTGAATAATGATCCTGCAGACCCCGTGTCCGACACCCCGGAACCCGCGCCCTCAGCCCAGCCCCGGGTAGAGGGGGCGAACGGGCAGATCGTGCTGGCTGCCACCCCGATCGGGAACCTGGGGGATGCCTCTCCGCGGTTGATCGAGTTGATGACCGGCGCCGATGTCATTGCCGCGGAGGACACCCGGAGATTCCACCATCTGGCCCAGGCCCTGGGATTGCGGATCCCCGGCCGGGTGATCAGCTACCACGAGCACAACGAGGGCGTGAAGACCGCAGAATTGCTGGACCTGGCCCGCCAGGGGCTGACCGTGTTGATGGTCTCCGACGCCGGTATGCCTGCCGTCTCCGATCCCGGGTTCCGGCTGGTCGAGGCGGCCGGCGCCGAGGGCCTGCTGGTGACCGCAGTGCCGGGACCCTCCGCCGTGTTGACCGCGTTGGCCCTCTCCGGGCTGCCGACCGATCGCTTCACCTTCGAAGGCTTCCTTCCCCGTAAGCCGGGGGAGCGGGCTGGACGGCTGGCCGAACTTCAGAAGGAACGCCGCACGATGGTCTTCTTCGAAGCCCCCCACCGGCTGGCCCCCATGCTGCGGGCCCTGGCCGACGCCTTCGGTCAGGACCGGAGGGCAGCGGTTGCCCGGGAACTGACCAAAATGTATGAGGAGGTGAAACGCGGTTCCCTGCTGGAACTCCTCGAATGGGCCGAAGGACAGGTGCGGGGGGAAATCGCCGTCGTCGTTTCCGGGGCGGCCGAAGACGCGCCCTCCCGTGCCGTGGACCATGTTTCCTCCGTGCAGGAGCTCGAACGGGGTGGTCTGCGGCTCAAGGACGCGGTCGCCGCCATTGCCGAACGGGAGCGGATCTCCAAACGCGAACTCTACGCGGCGGTCCTTGAAGCCCGCCGCTAGGTGCGTGGGTCGGTAGTGGTTTGATGCCGGCCGGCGTTTCGTTGGAATATCACTCAGGGGATCGAGGCGGAATGATCCAGCTTGTGAGTCCGGCCGGTCATGGTCGCGGGCGTTCCCATGGTGCCGTTTTCAGCGCCTAATCAAGGGCTCCGGAAGCGCCTGCGTGGCCCCTGCCTACCGGTCAGGTGGCCGGATTGGCCCGGTATCCGTGCAGTTTCATCAGATTGTGGCAGGCTGCGATCAGCTTCCACTCACTGGCGGCCTGCTCCAAACCTCGCAACAGGACGTGCTTGCCCTGGCGGGTGTGGATCTGCCCGAAGACCGGTTCCACGATGGCCTTGCGCCTGGCGTAGGCCTTCCTGCCCGGGATGGTCTTCAGCTTACGCGCCATCCGTTCGCCGACGGTTGCGTTGGCGGGGATCCTGCCCCGGGGTGCCTCCGGGATCGGGGTGGAGTGCTTTATGCGCCGGGTGGAGATCAGGAACTCGGTGCCGTGTCCCTCTTGCAGGTTGCGGGCGTGTTCGAGGTTCGCCTTCGAGCAATACCCGGCATCGGCGAGCAACTGCCTGGGCATCGCCCCCAGGTTCTCCGACACCTGTTCGGCCATCGGTGCCAGCTGTCCGTAGTCGTTGGCCGCCTGGTTCATCTCGGCGGCGACGATGACCTGGTGGCCGGCATCGACCACGGCCTGGCCGTTGTAGCAGTAGTGGTAGGACCCGTCGGCGGTCTTCATGATCCGTGCATCCGGATCCGTGAAGTTTCGCTGCGCCGTCGGCTTCGGCACCGTCCTTTCGGCGGCTTTGGCCCCGGCCCCGGTGATGTCGTCATCGTCGTCCCCACGATCCCTCGCCTTCGCTTCCGCGTCGTCACGGGCCTTCTGGGCGGCTTCGGCCTCGATCGATTCCCTCGCGACCTGCATCGCTGCGGCCCGGCGTTCGCGGTTCGCCAGCTCCGCGGGCAGCTCGTCGCCGCGCTTCCCGACCCCGAATCGGGCATCCTCCTGCTCATCCACGGTCTTCGCTTCGGCCATCAGGTCGCTGATCTCATCGGCAAGGACCTTCTGCTTGGTCGTCAGCCTCGCGTAGGACATGGCCTTGTGCCGGGAGGCATTGGCCCGGACCTTCGTCCCGTCCAAGGCGACTTGGCCCAGCTTGAGCATCCCCGCGGCCCGGCAGAGTTCCAGGGCCTGCAGGAACACGTTCGCCAACGCGGCCAGGTGGCGTTCGCGGAAGCGACCAATCGAGCGGAAATCCGGGGCCTGCTGGGCGGCCAACCAGCGGAAGGCCACCACATCGGTGCAGGCCTTCTCCAACTCACGCGAGGACCTCACCCCGACGCAGTAGCCGTAGAGCACGATGCGCAGCATCAATCGCGGCTCGTAGGGCGGCTGGCCCTTGGCATTGCGATAGGAATCATAGAACCGGTCCAGATCCAGCTCATGGTCCACGAGCTCGGCGATGAACCGCGCCAGGTGGTTGGCCGGCAACCACTCATCCAACGAAGGCGGCACCAGCATCACCGCGTTCGGCTCGAACGCCTTGAATCGCTTGCGGGCCCCGCCGTTGGCATCCATCCGGTCATCGACAGCAGGCTCAATCCGCTCGACGAGGGACTCATCGAACAAGCCATCAGGGCCGGGAGAACTGGTATCCATACCCCCAATTCTCCCAGCCGCCGGGTAGAAGGACCGGCTATTGCATCGGCGTTTTAAAGTTCGGGCGCCGCATTACTGACCCACGCACCTAGCCCCGGGCGGATGCACAACCACATGGGGTGGTCATGATGCATCCCTGCATTTACAGCCGGGAGGACCTCTGGCTAACGTGAGGTCTGATAGAACCCCATCCACCCTGACGCGGGAGAGACCACCGATGACCATCACCCCCGAGCGCGAAGCCGAACTGCTCGCCTCCGTTCCCACCGGCCTGCTGATCAACGGGGAATGGCGCGATGCCTCCGACGGTGGAACCTTCGACGTCCAGGACCCGGCCACCGGAAAGGTCCTGGCCACCCTGGCTTCGGCGACCAGCGAGGATGCCATGGCAGCGCTCGACGCCGCCGATGCGGCACAGGACTCCTGGGCCCGCACCCCGGCCCGCGACCGCGCAGAAATCCTGCGGCGGGCCTTCGATCTGGTGCAGGAACGTGCCGAGGATTTCGCCCTGTTGATGACCCTGGAAATGGGCAAGCCGCTGGCTGAATCCCGGGGCGAGGTCACCTACGGTTCCGAGTTCCTGCGCTGGTTCTCCGAGGAAGCAGTGCGCGACTACGGCCGCTATGTGACGACCCCCGAGGGCAAAAACAAGATCCTCGTGCAGCGCAAACCGGTGGGCCCCTGCCTGCTGATCACCCCCTGGAACTTCCCGCTGGCGATGGCCACCCGCAAAGTCGGCCCGGCCGTCGCGGCCGGCTGCACGATGGTGCTCAAGCCGGCGAAACTCACACCGCTGACCAGCCAGCTTTTCGCCGCCACGATGCTGGAGGCCGGGCTGCCGGCAGGAGTGTTGAACGTGACCAGCTCGAAATCGGCGTCGGGCATCTCCGGACCTCTCATGCAGGACCCGCGGCTGCGCAAGGTCTCCTTCACTGGTTCGACGCCGGTGGGCAAGCAGTTGCTCAAGGACGCCGCCGACAACGTGCTGCGCACCTCCATGGAACTGGGTGGCAACGCCCCGTTCATCGTGTTCGCCGACGCCGACCTGGACCGGGCCGTCGAAGGGGCCATGGCCGCGAAGATGCGCAATATGGGTGAGGCCTGCACCGCTGCCAACCGTTTCTTGGTCCAGGCGCCGGTGGCCGAAGAATTCACCCGCAAATTCGCCGATGCCATGGGGGCGCTCACCCTGGGACGAGGCACCGAGGACTCCACGAAGGTTGGCCCACTGATCGACGGTGGCGCCCGTGACGATGTGCATTCGCTGGTCACCGCAGCGCTCGACGCCGGCGCCGAGGCGCTGACCGGTGGACGAGCCCGCGAGGGTGCCGGCTACTTCTACGAGCCGACCGTGCTGGCCAACGTTCCCCACGATGCGGCGATCCTGGGCAGCGAGATCTTCGGCCCCGTGGCCCCGGTGACCACCTTCGAAACCGAAGAGGAAGCCATCAAGCTGGCCAACTCCACCGAATACGGGTTGGCCTCCTACGTCTACTCCCAAGACGTCAATCGCATGTTCCGTGTCTCCGAGCAGATCGAGTTCGGACTGGTGGGCTTCAACGCCGGCGTGATCTCCAACGCCGCGGCCCCCTTCGGCGGGGTCAAGCAGTCGGGCATGGGCCGTGAAGGTGGCTCCGAAGGTCTCAACGAGTACACGAGCGCCCAGTACATCGGCATCGCCGACCCGTACGCCGTCTAACGTCTGAGCAACGAGGCGGGCCAGGCCCGGGCCAGGAATTGACGTCCGGGGCTGGCCGCGTCGGAGAAGCCTTGCTCGATATCGGTCAGGGCTGCATCCAACGCCTCGTCCAGGGCCAGCTCCCGGCTGGCCCGGGGACGGTGGATGCCGCTGGCCGGGCCGCGCGGGACCAACTGGCGGCGCGGTTGTGCGTCGAGGGAAAAACTCGCCCGCTCGAAGGCTTCCCGAAGCCGTTGCACCTCGGGTGCGGCATCGGGCAGATGATCCTGCAGCCGGCTCGCGTAGGCGGCGTCGGTCTCCTGGGGGTCTTGGGCCAGCCCATAGTCCCGCCCCAAGGCCAGGAGTTCTTCCCACGCGCTGGCCACGGCATCGCGCCAATCGGTGGCCCGGTGGATGCTGCGGATCCGGCGGGAGCGTTGCCACCGCCGGATCCCCAACGGGCCGAAGAGCCCCAGCAACACCACCATCGCCAGCAGGGCCGGCATCACCGCTGAGATCCCGTCGTCGTTCCCGGAGCTCTGGGCTCCTGCAGCGGGCGGGGTGGACGGTTCGGCGCTTGGATTCGCGTCGGGGATGGTTCTGGCGCGGGTCGGATCGGTATCCGGTGCCTGTGAGGGGGCGGGCCCGCCGGCCGGGCTATCGCTGGCATAGGACGGGGTGGTCCCGCGGCCGGGGGTGGGCTCGAAGGGGACCCACCCGAGGTCGGGGAAGAAGAGTTCGGGCCAGGCATGGGCGCTGCTGGGGCTCAAATCGTAGCCGGACCACTGTTTTCCGTCCGAGCCCAGCGCCTGCGCCCCATTGCTCCGGCCCGGCGCGTAGCCCACAACAATCCGGCTGGGAACGCCCAAGGTGCGGGCCATCAGGGCCATGGCCGCGGAATAGTGGGTGCAGTAGCCGCTCTTCTGCTCCAGGAACGCCGCCACCACGCCGACCCCGTTGCCGTCGTACCCCTGTTCCAGCGGTGTCTGTTCCGAATAGGTGTAGTCGACGCTGCGCAGTTCTTCCTGCAGCGCGACGGCCTCCTCGTAGGCGGTGGTGGCGTGGGCCTTCCGGGTGATCTGGCGGGCCGTATCAGGAATGATCTTCGGCAGATTCCGGGGAAGATCCGTAGAGGTTTTGGGCAGCCGGTCGGTAGCAGACCCCGGGTCCCGGGCCAGGCGGGCGGAGCTGGCCTCCAAGGCGGCGGCATCGATCACCGGTACCTGCGAGGTCACCGTGTAGTCCAGCTTCCTGCTGCTGGCCTCGGCCTGGGAGAACATGGTGTCGGTCCCACCGTTATACCCCCATTCCTGGGCCAGCCCCGTCACCGAGGCCGCCTCGCGGGGCATCGGCAGCCACGGGCTCTGGTAGTTCCCCGTCACCACCCGGGTATGGACGGTCCGGGTGCGCGGCACGCTCTGCGCCGGGAAGCCGTCGGGCGAGGGGGCCAGGTTTTCGGCGCTATGGTCCCGCCCGACCTCAAGATCCGAAGGCTCCCACCGTTTGGCCCCCAGATCGGAGATGACCGCGGTGCGCAGGTAGAGCGGTTCGGAGGAGTCCGTGTAATAGGTCAATGTGGTCACGCCCAGGCGGTCACGCAGATTCACACCCAGATTCAACACCGGGTTCACCCCACTGGGTTTACCGAACAGGTAGAGCCGCTGGCCCTGCGGCATGAGCCCCTGGGAGAAACCGGGCAGGGCGAGGGGCACCACGAGCATCAGGGTGAGCGCAGCCGCGGCGATGAGAACGCCCTGACGCAGCACGCCGGTGCGCAGCGCAGCCCCGGGGGACGTGGCACGACGCTCCAGCCGGGCTCCGGCGAGCACCACCAGGTAGCCGATGGCTGTCAGCCCCACATGCAGCAGGCCGGCCCCATCGGTTTTGACGAGGGAGGAGATGACGAGGAAAACCGAGAGCGGCAGCGCGCTCAGTGCCGGGACCCGCAGGCCGACGACCAGCAGGTACACCATCAGGGCCGTCAGCCCGGCGGCCAGGCAGATGAAAAAGATGATGGGGTCCTCGGACAACACGGGCTGGGCCTGGACGAGGACGGCATCCCTGGCCTGCGGGTAGAAGTCCAGGGCCCGGCGCACGCTTTCGGCGGTGGGGATCACCCCGAGCACAGCAGTGGAGGGGAAGAACTGCAGGGTGAGCATGAGGATCAGCCCGGCCACCGAGGCGGTGAAGCTCAGCCCGGCAGAAAGACCCCGAATCCGCACCAGGGTTCCCGCGGCGAGGGTTCCGGCGACGGTGACGGTGGCCTGATCGAACCACAGCCGGCCGTCGATGACCCCCCAAAGTCCACTGACCGGGGCCACGACGGCCACCAGCAGCGCGGTGAAGAGCAGCCACTGGGTTCCGCGGTTCCGCCGCGCTGGTTTCCGTCCGGCCGGTGTCCGGCGGGTAACGGCCGGGGCGCTCATCCCGGCCCCCGGGCGCCGGTGCGCCGCTCCTGGGCAGACAGTTCCAGCCAGGCCTGCGCCAACTCGGTCTTCGCATCCACGGGTACTGCCGTCCAGCCAGCGGCACGGAAGACCCGTGTGCCGGCCGCCGTAGCGGTGGGGCGACTGGCCACCAGGAACACCATGACCTTCCGGTGGGTTCCCATGCGGTCTACCCAGGACTGTGCCTGGTCCCCGGTGGGAGCACCGGTGAACAGCAGGAGGGGACCCTGCCCACCGCGGGGGAAGAAGCCCAGGGGATCGGCGGCTGATTCCTGGCGGCGGGGTGCCGGCTTCAAACCCACCGAGGCCAAGGACAGTTGAAGATCCTCGGCAGCGTGCGGGCCGCTGAACAGTCCGGGGTCGGGACCTGAGGACCCCGGTGCAGCGCCGGTCAATGGGCTGCCGGTCTCGTCCAGGATCTCCAGGTCGTAGCCCTGTTCAGCCAGGTGGGCTCCCACGGAAATCACCGCCTGGATGTTCCAGTCGAAGCACGGGGTGGTGGTTCCGGGGGCCTGGAGGAAGTTCGGGATCGGGGTCGGGGCATCGGAACCGACATAACTGCCCTGATAGGGCTGTGGTCGCGCGTCCACCACGAGCGTGGCTCGGGGGGTGCGTTGGAACTGTTCTTGCCGGACCATCAACGTGTTGTGCCGGGCCGTCGCCGGCCAATGCACCCGCCGCAACGAGTCCCCCTCCCGGTATTCGCGGGTCATCACGTCGTCGTTCTCGGGGGTGGCCTGATGGTGTGAGGTGGCCGTTCCGCGGGTGCCGGTGCTGCCCACGACTCCGGTGATGGGCAGGGGGAGGACCGCAGGCACCACGGTCAGCGGTGTCGGGCGGTCCACGGCGATGGGACGCATGGCCAGCCCGAAGGGGTCCGAAAGCTGCACCCGGAGCGGGCCGATCGCGTAGACACCACGATGGGTGGGCCGCAGCCGATATCGGTACGCGGTCCTCTTCCCTGCCGTGGCATCGCCCGGACCGGGGTCATCGGAGGAGAACGACGGCGTTTTGCCGAAGTCCTTCGGGAGTTCATCGTTCAGGACCGTCCCCGCAGGCAAAGGGGAGGCATGGCCCAGCGACAACGTCACCGTGGTGGAACCGCCGGTGGTGACCGGGTCGGGGCCAAAACTGCGGCGGACCTTCACCCGCGTTTCCCCCCAGGCGAGGGCAGCTGCCGAGAGGAGGGGTACGGCCAACAGGAAGATCGAGATATTGACCAGCTCGCGCCGGCCGAGAAACCAAGCCAGAAGCAGGACGACGGCTCCAGCGACGACGAGGGCCCCACCGCGGGGCGTCAGGAACCAGAGCCGCAGGCGGACCCGCAGTGGTTCACGGCCGGTGCGTCCGGGCCCGATTGCGCTGTCCACCCTCTGCCGTCCAGGTCAGCTACGCGCCGAGGTCCGGACCGGGACCTGGGCCAGCAGCGATTCAACGAGGTCCTGCACGGTGGTCCCGGCGATCTCCGCCTTGCGATGGAGCACGAGCCGGTGACCGAGCACCGAGGGGCAATTGGCGACCACGTCGTCGGGCAGCACGAAATCTCGACCGTTCAGGGCCGCCTCCGCCTTGGAAGCACGCAGCAGCTGGAGCAAGGCCCGCGGGCTGGCCCCGAGACGGATCTCCGGGTGGGCGCGGGTTGCCTGGCCCAAGGCCACAATATATTCCTGCACGGCATCCGCCACATGGACGGCTTTGACGATGTCGATCAGCGAGAGCAAGGTGGCCTGGTCCACGACGGGGCTGACCCGTAGCAGGGGCGAATCGGACTGGTGGTTGCGCAACATGGACAGTTCGGCCTCCGTATCCGGGTACCCCATGGACACCCGGGCCATGAACCGGTCGCGTTGGGCCTCGGGGAGCGGGAAGGTGCCTTCGAGCTCGATCGGGTTCTGCGTCGCGACGACCATGAAGGGGGCGCTCAGCTGATAGGTCGACCCGTCGACGGTGACCTGGTGCTCCTCCATGCACTCCAGCAGCGCGGACTGTGTTTTCGCCGATGCCCTGTTGATTTCGTCCCCGATGACCAGGTTCGCGAAGACCGGACCCCTGCGGAATTCGAAGCCGTGGGAGTCCTGGTTGTAGATGGAGACACCGGTGACGTCCGAAGGGAGCAGGTCGGGGGTGAATTGGATGCGGTTCACACTGGCGGCCACGGAGCGGGCCAGGGTTTTGGCGAGCAGGGTCTTGCCCACACCGGGAACATCCTCGAGCAGCAGATGCCCTTGGGCCAGCAGGACCCGCAACGCCGTGCGGGCTACCTCCGGTTTCCCGTCGATCACCGTACCGATGGCCTCCAGAATCCGGGTCGTGACGACGCCGAACTCTTCAGCGGAGGGCAACGGGAGTTCCGTGGTTGTCGACACTGCGTCTACTCCCTGGTGTTTTGGGTGGTGATGAGGTCCGTGCCCCTTCAGCCTACCCACCCACGGGGTGATGTGGGTCACGGGCGCTGGAATCGGGTTTCGCCGGCCGTACTGGGCGATCCACTGCGGCGGTAGCCTAGATATGCGGTCCACCCGCCGGAATTTTCCGTCCCCGTTCCAGGAGTCCCTGCATGTGCCCTTCCCCCCGACCGGATGACTCTTCCCGCCTCGAGGCAGGCGCCGAGCCTCTCGCCCTGCCCGGAGAGACTCCGCTGGCCTACCGGGCCACCGGCGGGGACCCGGCGGCTGGCGCCGGATCGGCAGGCGGCCCCCGTCGCGATGCGAAGGCTGCCAACGGCAGCAAACGCGATACCTCCTACCCGCCGGCTCCCGAACCGTTGGCCGTTCCCGTGATGGATAACCACACGCACCTGGATTTCGGTGACGGCGGGGTGACGGTCACGGTGGCACAGGCGCTCGATACCGCCAACGCGGTCGGGGTCTCGGGGATCATCCAGGTCGGTTGCGATGTCGAGTCCTCCCGTTTCGCTGTCCAAGCAGCCCATGCAGACCCCCGCGTGCT
Source organism: Arthrobacter sp. AOP36-F1-5 (assembly GCF_058137995.1). Classification (NCBI taxonomy): domain Bacteria; kingdom Bacillati; phylum Actinomycetota; class Actinomycetes; order Micrococcales; family Micrococcaceae; genus Arthrobacter; species Arthrobacter sp. AOP36-F1-5. The sequence continues at coordinate 2,621,500 of NZ_CM176892.1, read as the reverse complement.
GGCCGCCGTGGCCATCCACCCCAATGATGCCTCCCGGCTGGCCGAGCGGGGGGAACTGGGGAGCGCGCTCGCCGAGATCGACCGGCTGGCCGGTGACCCGCGGGTGCGCGCCGTGGGGGAGACCGGGTTGGATTATTTCCGGACCGGGGAGGAGGGCCGGCCGGCCCAGCAGGAATCCTTCAGGGCCCACCTGGAGATGGCCGTCCGTCACGGCCAGGCAGTGCAGATCCATGACCGTGAGGCGCATGCGGATATCGTCCGGATCCTGGGGCAGGTCCCGGTGCCCGATACCGTCGTCTTCCACTGTTTCTCCGGTGATGCCGAACTGGCGAGGATCTGCAACGCCCACGGCTGGTACATGTCCTTCTCCGGAACCGTGACGTTCAAGAACTCCGGTGACCTGCGCGAGGCGCTGGCCATCGCCGACCCCTCGCTGGTTCTGGTGGAAACCGATGCCCCGTTCTTGACTCCGCACCCCTACCGTGGTCGCCCCAATGCCAGCTACCTGATCCCCTATACCGTGCGTTCCATGGCCGATACCCTGCAGACCGACGTCGATGGGCTCAGCGAGCGGATCGCGCAGAACACGACGGCGGCCTACGGCAACTGGTAGTCGTTCCCCGACGACGCCGGCATAAGTCACGAGCCGGTCACCGTCGGAAGGCGATGATCACGAAGTGGGAGCGGAAAAACCGCGGAAAACCGCAGAATCTAGCCGTTCAACGGTGTTGAGCTTGTCACAAGATAACGAACCGGTTACGGTAGTCAACAGAGTAGCCGGGATCGGGGAAGGTCTTCGGGGCTCAAGCACCAGTACAGACCAACGTTTGGACGTTCCGTTCGTACGCCCAAACGGCTCCTGCCGGTGTGTGAACCGCTGCAAGACAGCCCGGGGCCGGACCCTTGGATCACTCCAAGGGCCTCCCGTCCCGGCGCTCTCCCCGTGCCCGGAAGAAGACAAAGACTGGAAATCCGTGCAGAAAGCCTTCAAGAACCGCTGGGTCAAGACCGGCGCCCAGGCGGTTGCCTTGACCGCGTTGATCCTCGGCCTCGTCTCCTTCGTCGGAGCCAATAAGACGGTTGCCGTGACCGTCGACGGCGAAACCCAGAGCGTCCAAGCCTACGGTGGCACGGTGGGGGAGATGCTGGCCTCCGCCGACATCACGGTCGACTCCGCAGACGTGGTCTCTCCCGGGGTCGACGCCGCAGTGGCCGATGGTGACGCCATCACGGTGAAACGGAATAAGACGGTGGATGTGTCCATCGATGGGGTGGACCGCGTGGTGCATACCACCGGCCTGACCGTCGCCGATGTGCTCGCCCAGCTGAAGGTCGGCGACGCCGCCGATGTCTCCAACGGACCTCAGCTCGAGCTTGCTTCGCTGAGTACCCCGCTGCAGATCAGCACGGTGAAGACCCTGAAGCTGAAGGCCGACGGCACAACGCGGAGCATCAAGACTACCGAGGGGACGGTCGGGGAGGCCCTGAAGAGCGAGGGCGTGAAGAACGGGAGCGCCGACGAACTCTCCGTCGCCGCAGCCACCGAACTCACGGACGGCCTGAAGGTGAAGCTCGTGAGGGTGAAGACCTCGACCACCACCGAGACCAAGACCGTGGCCCACGGCGTGGAGAAGACCAAGGATGCCGACGTGGCTCTGGGCAAGACCAAAACCGTCACTCCCGGCAAGGATGGCGAGCGGACGCTGACCTATGCCGTCACCACCCGCGACGGCAAGGAAGACTCCCGCAAGCTGACCAGCAATAAGGTCACCACCAAGCCGGTGGACGCGGAAGTCGCTCTGGGCACCAAAAAGCCCGAGAAGAAGGAAACGCCCCAGAAGAAGGAAGCGGAAAAGAAGAAGGCCGAACCGGAGAAGAAGGACGAGAAGGCTTCCACCGCTGGAACCACGGCCTCGGCCGGAGGAGTTTCCGCCAACTGGAAGGCATTGGCCAAATGCGAGTCAGGTGGCAACTGGTCGATCAACACCGGCAACGGCTATTACGGTGGCCTGCAGTTCAACCAGAGCAGCTGGATCGGTGCCGGCGGCGGAAAATACGCTGCCCTGCCGCATCAGGCCACCCCGGCCCAGCAGGTTGCCGTGGCTGAGAAGCTGCGCGCCAACGGTGGCTGGGGCCACTGGCCGGCCTGCTCCTCCAAGCTCGGCCTGCGCTAGATCGACGAGCCGATCCACCACGGATCCCACGTGACTGAAGGGCCCCGCACTGCGGGGCCCTTCAGTGTTTCGCAGCGCGGATGTGGAGACAGAACGCAGAGCCTGCGACCTCAACTAGGATTGAACTCGTGACTGACGACTCCCAGAACCCCCACACCGCCTCCGGGCAGGACCCCGAGCAGACCCCCCGGGGGAATCCGGAGACACCGCGACTACTCGGCGCCACCGATATTCGCCGACTTGCCGCGGAGCTGGACGTCCGGCCGACCAAGACGCTGGGCCAGAACTTCGTCATCGACGGCAATACCATCCGACGGATCGTGTCCGCGGCGCGGATCGACCCGGAGGAAACCGTCTTGGAAGTCGGCCCCGGACTGGGTTCCCTGACCCTGGGGCTGCTCGACGCCGCCCAACGGGTTGTTGCCGTGGAAATCGACCCCAAACTGGCCGAACGCCTGCCCCGAACCATCAACGAATTCCGTCCGGCCCTGTCTTCCAACCTTGACGTCGTCCTGGGGGATGCTATGCGGGTCACCGAGCTGCCGCACGAGCCCACCTCGCTGGTCGCCAACCTGCCCTATAACGTGGCCGTTCCCGTGGTCCTGCACCTGCTCGAACACTTTCCCAGCCTGCGGCACGGACTGGTCATGGTCCAGGACGAAGTGGCCGACAGGCTCTGCGCGGGGCCCGGAAACAAGACGTACGGCATCCCCAGCCTCAAGGCCGCCTGGTACGGCACGATGCGCAAGGCGGGGGTCATCGGGATGAACGTGTTCTGGCCGGCGCCGAAAATCTCCTCGGGCCTGGTCTCCTTCGAACGCCATGAACCACCGCAGACCACGGCCAGCCGCTCAGAGGTCTTTTCCGCCATCGACGCGGCCTTCGCCCAACGCCGTAAGACCTTGCGGGCCGCACTGGCTGGTTGGGCCGGGGGAGCGGACGCCGCCGAACGGGCGCTCCGTGGCGCAGGGGTGGACCCGCAAGCCCGCGGGGAACGGCTCGTCATCGAAGATTTCGCCCGTATCGCCGAGGCACGGAACCTGGCCGGGCACGATCATGGGGTCGGGGCATGAGCCAGACCGTCGTGGCCCGCGCCCCCGGGAAGATCAACATCTACTTCCGGGTCGGGGCCCCCCGGGAGGACGGGTACCACCCGGTGGCCAGCCTGTATCTGGCGGTCTCGCTCTTTGAGGATGTGGCCGCCACGGCTCGCGATGACGGACTCATCACCGTCGGACTGAGTGAGGACTCCACCGCTGTGGAGGACCCGGAGTCCTTCCCGCTGGGGGAGGACAATCTCGTCATCCGTGCCGCGCGCCTGCTGGCCGAACATACCGGCTCCGAGGCAGGGGTCCACCTGGAGATCACCAAGCGGGTGCCGATCGCCGGTGGCATGGGCGGGGGATCGGCGGATGCCGCGGCGGCCCTGGTGGCCTGCAACGGCCTGTGGGGAACCGGACTGAACCGTGAGGAACTCGGACGGCTCGGGGCCCGGCTCGGTGCCGACGTGCCCTTCGCCCTCTCGGGAGGTGCCGCCGTCGGACTGGGCGTCGGCGACGAACTTTCACCCCTGCTATTGCGCAGCCGCACCGACTGGGTCCTGGCCCTGGCCAGCTACGGTTTGTCGACCCCCGCGGTGTACCAACAACTGGATATCCTGCGCGGCGAAGAAGCCATCGAGGAGCCCCGGGCCGTGGACCCACAGGTGGTCCAGGCACTCGTCGCCCACGATCTGGTGTTATTGCCCGGCCTCTTGGACAACGACCTCACCAGTGCCGCGGTCCACCTGGCACCCGAGCTGACGGCGGTCATGGACATGGGCCGCCAGGCCGGGGCCCTGACGGCCCTCGTCTCCGGATCCGGACCCACGATCGCCTTGCTGGCGCAGGACCAGGCACATGCTGACGAACTAGCGACCGTGCTGATCGACGAAGCAGGCATCGACACGCAGACCGTGCACGGCCCGGTCCACGGAGCCCAGATCATCTGACGCCGACGCAGCGGGCCCTCCACCGGGCCCACCGGCTACCCTCAAACCCCACCGACGAAGGAACATATTACTTTGGCACATCTGCTCGGCGCGGAGAACGTCTCCGTCGCCTTCGCCACCCGCACCATCTTGGACGGGGTCACCCTCGGCCTGGAACAAGGCGACCGCATCGGCATGGTCGGGCGCAACGGTGACGGCAAATCAACGCTCATGCGTCTACTGGCCCGACGCCAGGACCCGGACTCCGGACGGGTGACCCAGCGCAGCGACGCCCAGGTCGGGTACCTCGACCAGCAGGATGTCTTGGACGGCGACCTCGAAGTCGGTCAGGCGATCGTCGGCGACGCCGCCGCCCACGAATGGGCTTCGAACCCGAAGATCCGCGAGATCATGGGGGGTTTGGTCGGGGAAGTCGACTGGAATGCCCGGGTCTGTGATCTCTCCGGCGGGCAGCGCCGCCGTGTGGCCCTGGCGAAACTGCTGATCGGCGACGATGACGTCATCATGCTCGACGAACCGACCAACCACCTCGACGTCGAAGGGGTCGCCTGGCTGGCCGATCACCTCAAACGTCGCTGGCGCGCGAACCAAGGGGCCCTGCTGGTCATCACCCACGACCGCTGGTTCCTCGACGAGATCAGCACCCGCACCTGGGAAGTGCACGACGGGATCGTGGAGGCCTTCGACGGCGGATACGCCGCCTACGTCCTCGCCCGCGCCGAACGCGACAGGTCCGCAGCCGTGACCGAAGGCAAGCGCCAGCAACTGGTCAAGAAGGAATTGGCCTGGTTGCGTCGCGGCGCTCCGGCGCGCACGGCGAAACCGAAGTTCAGGATCGATGCGGCCAACGCGATCATCGCCGATGTCCCGCAACCGCGCGACACCGTCGCCCTGTCCAAAATGGCGACGGCCCGTCTGGGCAAGGACGTCCTGGACCTGGAACATGTCTCGCTGACATACGACGGCGGTGCTCCACTGTTCAAAAATGTCACCCTGCGGTTGGCTCCCGGGGAACGGTTGGGCATCGTGGGGGTCAACGGGGCAGGCAAGTCGACGCTGCTGCGTCTGCTCAACGGCGAGGTCGAACCCACCGAAGGCCGCATCAAACGCGGCAAGACCGTTCAGACGGCCGTGCTGACCCAGGAAGTCACCGAACTCAATGAACTCTCCAACCGGCGCGTCATCGAAGTGATTCAGGACGAGAAGAACGTCTTCAGCATCGGAGGCCGGGAGGTCTCCGCAGGGCAGCTGATCGAGCAGCTCGGTTTCACCCAGGAAAAGCAGTGGACCCCGGTCCGTGACCTCTCAGGTGGTGAACGACGACGGTTGCAACTGCTCAGACTCTTGGTGGGCGAACCCAATGTGTTGATGCTTGACGAACCGACCAACGATCTGGACACCGATACGCTGGCCGCCGTCGAGGACCTCTTGGACTCCTGGCCGGGAACCCTCGTGGTGGTCAGCCACGACCGCTACCTCCTCGAGCGCGTCACCGACCACCAGGTGGCGTTGCTGGGCGACGGACAGATCCGCGACCTGCCCGGCGGCGTCGAACAGTACTTGGAATTGCGCTCCGGGGCCGGAACCGGCGGAGCCACCACCGGGCCGGCAGCCCCCGAGGCCGCAGGAAAAGGTGCGGCTGCCTCCGGTGCAGAGGTCAGCGAGGCCGAGAAACGTGAGGCCCGCAAAGAAATCAACAGGATCGACAGGAAACTCGCCAAACTTTCGGCGCAGGAGGAACGCCTCCACGCGAAGATGGCCACGGCTTCTGCGGGCATGGACATCGATGGCCTTTCGGCACTGAACGCCGAGCTTAAGGAACTGCAGTCCGAGCATGAGGCCCTCGAAGAGGCCTGGCTGGAAGCTGCCGAAGTCGCCGGACAGTAGCTGCTCGGGTTTATGGCAGAATAGTTAACCGTGTTCCCCCTGCGGGACATGATCCGCCCTGGTGTAATGGCAGCACCCCAGCCTTTGGAGCTGTGGAGTATAGGTTCGAATCCTATGGGCGGAACCCCTCGAAAAAGCGTCATACAGAAGTTCATCTCCCGCTGCCCCATCGCGCCGTTCTGAGGCAGGGCTTAGGATGGTTTTGATGGCCCGCGCCAGCCGCCCGGCCATCAGTCGTTCCGGGGGAAGGCGGTCAACAGTGCACACTCAGTGGCACAGCCTGGGGACGCGTGGGCACTCGTGGTGGTTGGAATCGGACGCATTGTGGATCACCGACGTGGCGCGCAGGGCCGCCGCTGGTAACGGAGTGCTGCTCTACGGCGAACCCGGTGCCGGGCAAGACGAGCTGGCCAGCGAAGTCGTCCAGCGGATCGGAGCCGGAAATGGGCAGGTGGAGCTTTCCTGCCCGCCCGACGTTGAAACCGGTCAGCAACTCGAACGGTTGGTCAACGAACCGCCAGCACCAGGGCTCGTTCTCTTCATTGCGGACCTCTCGGCCTTCGACGGTCCAGAGGTCGAACTGGTCTCCCGTCTGGTCATCCGCCACGGGGCAGTCGTCGTCGCGGTCAGTGCCGACCCGCAAGGGGCCCCGGACGCACCCCTGTCCCGTTACCTGAGGTTGGATCGCGCCCGGGTGCTTGACCTGTCGTTGAACCGCGCCACGGAGTACCTCCAGAGGGGGCTCGGTGGGTCGCTGAGTGGACCAGCGGCCTATGCCATCTGGAATAGTGGCGCCGGAAATCGGTCGATGATGCGCATGATTTCCGCTGACTGGATCGAGATGGGGTACTTGGTCCAGGAGGATGGGGTCTGGGTCATTCGAAGTACAGATTTCCCGGCCGGTCCCCGGCTCGTGAGGCACTGGAAGCAACGACTGGCCCGGTTCGGCGTCAACGTCCGTCAGGTGTTCGAACTGCTGGCACTTGCGCATGAACTTCCGCTGAGCGTCGTACTGGAAATCGGTGGAAACGCCGTGGACACGGTCCATGAACTGGGGTATTTGCGCTTGGACGAGTCTGCGGGCCGTGATGCGAGTTTGAGGGGAACCGTTAATTCCGCTGCGATTGCCGATCAAGTTCCACCGGGACGGAGCCGAGAGTTGCTAGACCGCGTCACCGATTACGTTGACGGACTGGGCATCATGCGGCCAGTCGGCCTCATTGCTTGGCGGTTACGCTGCGGACTGCCAGTTCATCCTGCCCGATTGCTAGAGGGAGCGGAGCACCGGCTGCATTCCTTCACTCCCACACAGGCCATCGACCTCTTGACGATGAGCCGGCCGGATGAAGTACCAGAACGTGCGGCTGGTGTCCGTATCGGGGCACTTCTCGCTGCTGGATATTTTGTGGACAGTGGATCGTTGGCGGTACTTCTGGGAGAGGGGGGCCCGGCGGACACGCGGGGAGCAGCACTGCGGGCTCTTTCGCCTGAAACAGCTACGGCCATGCAACTGATCAGGGCGACGTGGGACGGTGACTTCCGGCAGCTGCTGGAACAGACTGATCGACCAAAATTACCCGAGGGAGTCATGTGGCTCTGGCAGGAAATGGTCCACGAAGCCCAGGTGATGACCGGTGACGTTTCAGCGGGCCGCCAGGCCCAACGAGGGCTCTTGCGGTTGCTGGAACAGACAGACACCGCACCGTTCCTCGTCCAACGGTGCCGGTTGGCGCTTTTCGATTTGGAGTTGGTGACGGGCGAATGGGGTCGGGCGGTAGGGACCCTGTCCAGTGGGTGGGACTCGGATTCGATGGGCACGGGGCAAGAGGGGAGAGGCTCGCTCTATGCGGCCCTCGCGGAGGCGATGACCGGACGTTTTGATGACTCGCTCGAACACCTGGACCGCGAAATACCGCAGCTCAAGGTCCTGGGACGCTTCGATATCCTCCCCTTGGCACATTCTGTCCGGGCCTTTGCCTGGGCCAAGTCCGGCAACCGGCCGGAAGCGCTGAGGGCTTTGGCCGCCGTGGAACAGCAGCCGATCGCAGGTGCTGGCGGTATCTGGCGGATCCGTTGGGCCGGCGGCTTCTTCTGGGCCCACGCAATGGCCCTGGTCGGGCGGGTCGAAGAGGCCACTGAGTGGCTGATGGCCTTCGCTGCCCGGGACCGCGAACTAGGTAATGTCTCACAAGAACTGATGGCTCTCTCCGCTGCCCTGCAATGGGGGCATGCTCCCGCCATGGAGCTTCTAGAGGAAGCAGCTGAACGGGCCGACGGCAGATTTGCCGAGGCCTGCACGTGGACTGTTCGTGGCCTGCGGACCGCTGACCCGCGAGAGCTTGAATACGGCGCATTGCTGTTGCGCTCCCTGGGCCACTATCTGTTGGCGGACTTCGTGCAGGAAGAACTTGAAAGGCTGAACGGCCCCTGCCCGGAGCAGAACGGGCTCCCGGCGGTGGTTGCTCCCCACCGCGACCAGCCGCTATCGGCCAGCGAGGTGGTGAGTGAGTCAGCATGGGCAAGCCTGACCCCACGTCAGCGGGCGATCGTCGACTACGTACTTATAGACGACAGTAACGGGGAGATAGCCCACAAATTGGGGTTGTCCGTACGCACTATCGAGAGCCACCTCTATTTGGCCTACGCGAAGCTGAACGTAGCCAACCGTGCGGAACTACGCGGAATCGTCAACCGACAGCCTACCGAGTCGCGGAATGTGACTCCGCACACTTAAGTACGAATACATAAAGATGAGTGATGGATTGCGCTATCCACTGATGTAACTGTCGGGGCGGAGCCCTATGGTGAGTTTTGAAGGCCCCGTCCGCATGGTCGAACGGGCTGAACAAGAGGCACCACACTGGGGGCGGTAGAGCAAGTGCAGGTTTTTGCGAAGACATCACCGGAAGCCGACGGCGTTTCCACCGGAGTACAAGCCGCAGGGGCACAGCCCGTGGCGAAGAACTTGAATTTTGAGACTCGGGACGAACCTATTGCTGCCATCCGAGCCGGGCTTAGTGACACGGGTCTCGGGGGCTTGGTGATCGTCGGACCGGCCGGAAGTGGACGTCGTGCTGTCTTTGACGAAGCACTCGCCTCACTTGATCCGAACCCGTTCGTTGTTCACCTCACGGGCAGCCCCTACGTTGCCCAGATGCGTCATGGTGTCATTTCTTTCGTTCTGTCCCAGCTCGAATCCGGAACATTTTCCACTCGCCACGAACTCGTCCACGGTTTGGCCGATCTCCTATGCCCCGAAGGCCGGCGGAGCGTGGTCACGCTCGGAAACCCGGAACAGGTTGATCCCGACTCCGCCGCGATCCTGGCCCAGCTAGCAGCCATGAAGAAGATTTGGCTGGTGGCCGTTTGCGAACAACTGGTGGAACTCCCCGCTGACCTCTTGGCGATGCACCGCTCCGGGCAGCTGCAGCGAGTTACGGTCCGCAGCATGGACGTACGCCACACCCGCAGATTCCTTGAAGGTGAGTTGGGCGGCCCGATTTCAACGTTTGCTGCGGCGGCGTTATGGCACCTCACCAGCAGTAACCGGGACGTTTTGCGCCCGTTGGTTCGCGATCTGGTGGGTGCAGGGAAACTGCGGCTGCAGTCGGGCTGCTGGGTCCTCGCCCACGGTGGCCTCCGCATGGGGCCGTCGTTGCGGGCGCAGGCGACTCGTTGGATGTCAGGGTTGGACCAGAAGCAGCGGAAGGTCCTCGATCTTCTCGCGCTGGGGGGGCCCGCGACATCCGGGGATCTGCGAGACGGTGGCCTGGAGGAGCAAATCGTTGGATTGCGGGCCCGTGGTTTGGTGACGGTCGGCGAACTCCCCGTGGGCCAGGTCAAGTTGCGCATTCCGCTTCTGGGGCATTATTTGCGGGAAGGCATGGACGACGGGCAGCGTCCCGAGATCGAAACACTCCTGACGCGGGTACACCGTGACCCGCAGGTCGCACGTATTCTTACCGAGGTCACCGCGATGCGAGAACTGGGCAACTTCGAGGCGCTCGTCGCAGTCGTCGAGGAATATGATCATCACGGAGGAGCGACGAGTGAAGCCTGGTTGGTGGACGGATACCGGCAGATGCGAATTCTGGATCAGACCATCGATGCGCTGGTCGTCCTCGGCTGGCACGGCCGCGCCAGCGCACGCCTTGCCCTCGCACAGGAGGAAATCTCCGCCGCTCTGCTGAACGTCCCCCGGGACGAAGAGCTGTTGCGCGCACGCCAAACGCTGCGGATTATGAGGGCACAGATGGCACTGGTCGAAGGCCGTCCCACTGCGGTGGAGGGCATCCTCGGTGGAGTAATTCCGGCCCAAGTTAGCGCTGATGAACGTCCCGGTTCCGACGGTGGAGGGCCGCTGGACACACTGTGGGCTAGCGAAGCACTCCATTTCCGGGCGATGTCTGTCCAAGCTGAGGCTTGGGCCATGACCTCTCGACAAACCGAAGCATTGCGCATGGTGCAGCGGATCCGTGCCGACATGGATGGATTGGGCACCACGGGAATTCTGGATCAGGTGATCAGCGAAGCGGACTGTGCCGCCATCGAATTGGCGGGGTTGAGGGTTCAACTCTTATCAGGGCAGTGGAATGAATGTGCTCGTGGTGCCCGGGCGCTGGCCAAAGGACGATATGCCGATCCGCGTGCCATCGCCTACGCCGATATCGTTCTTGGAATTCTTGGTGCGTTGGCGGCAGAAACGGGGTCGGCACTGGGAGTGCTCCTGCCCGCCCAGCAGCAGCTGGACGTCGACGCCGAATCGACTGAGCGCGCGGTTGTCGAAGCGGCAGTGGCCTACTGCCTGACCGAGCAAGGCCGAGGAGACGAAGCCGTGGAATTACTCCTCAACGCCCCATCGGTCCTTGAACGCATGCTTCCCATGAATTTTTTCTCGTGGGCTGCAGAGGTCCTTTCCTCGCTGGCTCTGGCCGGCGTAGGATCGCCACACTCCGCAAGACGGCGTGTATTGACCTTGGTGGAGAGAGCCGAAAAGGCCGGTAGCGAGGGGCTGGTCATCTACTCCCTCGTCGTGGCCCTGCGTCTGGGGGAAAACGACGTGGCACCCCGGCTCAAGAAACTTGCCGCGGAGCACCCTGGGGACGGCTTCCGTTCCTACGGACGATTGGCCAGAGGAATGATGGAGGCCGACTCCTCGGAATTGTGTGAGGCACTCGAGGAGCTCTCCGAGCTCGGTGAGACCTTGCACGCAGGGGACGCCTCCAACAGTTTCGTCGACGCGATGAGCCCGAAGGATCGACGACGGGTGGCCGCTGCGCGGTCCAGATCTCAGCAGGGGGATGGACATGGACCGTCAACGGGTGCGGTTCCGCTGCAGGAAGTGACCGATGAGCCAGCATGGCTGGGCGAACTGACTAAACGGGAGGCGCAAATCGCCTTGCGCGTGGTTTCCGGGATGTCCAACGCAGAAATTGCCCGACAGAGTGGGGTTTCGGTACGCACCGTCGAAGGGCACCTTTACCAAGTATATTCCAAACTCCAGGTCCGCAATCGGCAGGAACTCGCTGGCCTCGACCGTGCTAGCCGGTTCCCGGTGGGCGCCCGATGAGCCCGGGTTCACAGCCCAGGTCCGCTGCTTCACCCGAGTATGCCGAGCTGGTCGACATCCTGACTCGGGGCGGGGCCGGGGGGGCCATTGTTCTCGGGGGCCCCGGCATGGGAAAAACCAGTCTGGTCCAGGCGGCCATGGCGCGGCCGGGGATCGCGCCTCCGGTGTTGCGGTTGCATTGCAGCACGACCCTGACTTCCGTGCCCTACGGGGCCTTGTCGCCGTACCTGAGCTCGCTGGAACGAGTGGAGGATCCGGTACAGGTACTGCGCGAAATCAGCACGATCGTCGGCAACGCCCGTACCGAGAAAACACCGCCGACGGTCCTCGTGGAGGACGCCCAGTTCCTGGATCCGGAATCCTCTTTCGTACTGTCCATGCTGGTGGAGAACTCAGCCATCAAACTCATTGCCATCGGTGCCGGTCGCATCGACGGAGAATCGACACTCTTTTCCCTGACTGACTCGGGTCTGCTCTCAACGATCGTGGTCCAGCCATTGGAAGTGGAAGGGATTCGGCGTCTGGCGCAGGCACTGACCGGGGGACGACTGACCGAGGGCACCTTGCAGGTGATTCGCTCCATGACTGGAGGAAATGCCAGCCTCGTGAGGGCCTTCGTCCAATCGTGCCTCAGCCAAGGGGTGCTGGTGCGCGACGAAGGGTCAGCAGGAGGGGAGTTATGGGTCCTCGCCCGGTTATCGCCGGAAACTGATGATGCCCTCGTTGAAGTGGTTCGCGATATTCATTCTTTTCTGCCGGAGAGCCAGCAGCGGATCCTTGAATTGTTGGCGTTGGGAGGTCCACAATCCCGGGCCCTCCTCGTGGCCTGTGAGGGCAGCGACTACCGACACTTGCTCGAATCCGGCGTCCTGACCGTCCAACGCGATGGGATGATCCGTTTCGGGGCAGAAATACATGGCCTCGTCCTGCGTCACCTCGTGGCTCCCGGCCGCAGTGCCAAACTCCATGCCGTCTGGGATACCCACCGACGGGAGCTACAACCGGATTTGAACCCTGAGCAGGTGCTCTGGAGCTTGGAAGTGCGGGCTGAGGTCCCTTCGGCTGAGGTTTTGGAAGCAGTGGAGACCGCGAACGACGAGTTGGACTACCCGCTGGCGTGGAAGCTGTGCTCGATCTCGGGCGTTGGCACTGCCTCGGACCGTGGAGCGCTGGCTGAATGTCGCACGCTGTTGGGGCTGGGACGGTTCTACTCCGCACGAGCCAAGCTTGGGCAGTTGACGCGGAGCACTGCGGACACGCTCATCGGACAGAGAGCGCTGACGATGTTGAGATTGGCTTTAATCCGGCAGGGGGGAGACGACACCGAGACGGTGCATCTGCCGGAACAATGGAGGGCCGGGACGCGAGAGCTGGAGAATCGTGCTGAATTCACTCTCATCCAGGAAGAATATGCCCGAACGACCGAGGTCGTTGAACTGTGGAGGGCAGCCCAGGAAGCCCGATCGGGTGAAAGTCTGAGAGCCCAAGCCGAGCGGATATTGGACCAACCTCGCCTGTCGTCAGAAAACCGGACCGTCGCCCTCTTGGTCCTCTCCGACCTCTACTCGGTGGAAGGGAAGACCGATACGGCGCTCGGATTCGCGCGCCAAGCCATGGCAGAGCTGGATCAGAATGCCGCATTGAATGGGAACTATCAACTGCATGTGCTGTTGCGCATCGGATGGAACTTGGTCTTCTCGGGCCGCTACGCCGAAGCGGAGGAGTTCGTGTCCCAGCGGGCGGGGTCCACGGTCAGGACGCTGCTGCACCGTCGGGGAACCCTTTCCCTGATCCGGGGTATCGCGCAGCTTCTCAAGGGTCAAACCGAACAGGCACGCATCACTTTGGCCGAGGTAAAGGCCGAATTCCGCTTGCGGGAGCCCTCACGGGTGGTCTTGGCGGAAATGTTCCAGGAGCTTGCCCGTGACCGGCGTCTCACCGGGGCGCAATTTGGAGCCGAGCAGCGGCAACCTCCAGGGCCCAGCGGAGCGATGGGACAGGACCCAGCGGAGGCGGATGTCTCACGGCGGATGTTGTACAGGGCGGTCGCCGCGGGTCTAGGGGGACCGGGGCACGAGACGCTCGAAGACTTCCCGCTGATCGCCCGTGAAGTCCTTTTTCTCGCGGAGGAACGCCTCCAGGCCGATCCTGAACCGGAGGCGGATCTCAATGCGCAGCTGGCCGGCCTCGCTCTGGAGATGGAAGGTACACGCGCCCAACTCTTAGGTCGTTTGGCGGCCGCCCACGGGGGCAGCGGAAGCGCCGAAGATTTGCGTGACTTGGCCTGCGATGCGACCCAAGCTCAGGAATATCACGTGGCGGTTGAAGCCATGGCCAAATCAGCCAACCTATATGTCGAGGTGGGGGACAACCGGAATTGTGGCATGGTGCTGCGCGAGCTGACACAGCTTTTGCGGTCACACCAGGTTACTGCTGGCCCTTACGCAGTTCGCGCATTGGCCATGGCCGAACTCACCACGCGTGAAGAGGAGATCGTCGAATTGGCGCGAGGCGGCCGGAATAATGCCGAGATTGCCCGCATCTTGACGGTGTCGCAACGCACCGTCGAAGGGCACCTCTACCGGGTGTTCGCGAAGCTGGGGATCAATGACCGTTCAGAACTGACGGGCCTGCCCTTACTTGCGGGTACTTCGCGAGACTAAAGCGCGTAGTCGTGAGCCGATTATTGGGTACGCGCCACCCGTGTGAGCGCCCCGGACCGTGACTAGGCTTGAGGACAGGAACACGAGGGCAACTCTGCCCCGTGCATCTGCTAGAAACACCGACACTGGACACGATGAGTTCGTTTCGGTGAATCCCCTTGGACGGAGTCGGCGGTTAGTGGGCCTTCGTGGCCCAGCCCCCCAGCGGCCGCCGACTCCTTGAAGTAAGGCCCCGCATCCGTTCCCTGATGGGACGGCTGCGGGGCCGTTTCGTTGTCGAGACCCCCGATAGCAAGTGCTTGGACGCTGACTGAGTAGGCACCAAGTAATGAACTGGGTGCAGGTGGTGCTCCCGATCAACAAATCGAGTACCTCGTCACTCGTGTGTTGTTTCGGCCCCCAACCTAGGCTCGATTTCAACGAGGCCCGACAGGCCCCCGGAGCTCTCAGCCCGGGCAGATTGCTACACATTTTTGGGGGATGACCACATGCGAAGCTACGCGGCCACTCGCGGTGCCACGAGGCATCGCAGCAGTTGGGGCATTCCGACGCTAGGGGGTGAGAATCATGTCGCAGCTGAGTGAACGGGTAGGCGGTACCGGTTTTGAGGCGCCTCGGGTCTGGACTCCACGTCTGGTCTCCTCCAAACAGAACCGGATTTCGACCGCAGTCGATTGGCGCAGGCGGTACCGCAGGAAACTGCTGGTCACCGATGTGGTGTTGGTCGGTGCTGCGGCCTCACTGCCTACCGTGGCTTCTTTGGTCCAGGTGCAGGGTGCAGGACGTTTCGGTGCCTTAGCCGCCCGGGCCAGCGGTGCCGGCTTTGTGATGGAGAGCTACGGTTGGTCACTCCTGCTGGGACTGATCGTTGCCGTGAGCTGGCTGGTGGCACTGCAGGTCTTCCAAAGCCGCTCCTCTGCCCGCATCGCCATCGGTGCGTTTGAATACAAGGCGGTGATTGACGCCAGTGCCACGCTTGCCGGCGGAATTGCCATCATCGGCCTCCTCGGGGAGAGCACCGGCCTGCGCGCCTACCTCGTCCTCACGGTTCCGGTGGGAATGCTCGCCCTGCTGCTGGGACGGTGGCTGTGGAGAAACTGGCTGCAACGCCAGCGGCTCCGAGGGCATGCACTCAGCGACGTCGTTGTTTACGGACAAGCTAAGGACACGCCCTACGTCATTCGTCAGATCACCAATAAAAGCGGTGGGGCTTATCGGGTCGTTGGCGTCGTGCTCGATGGGGAACCCGATGAGGATGCAGAGAACCTCATCCGAGTCACCAGCCCGGCCTTGCCGATGATTCACGGTGGGTCGGTGATCGAGGAGGAGATTAGCCGGCTCGGGGCAGATGCCGTCGTCGTCGCCGGGGCACTCCAAGGAGGCAACCATGCCCTCCAGGAATTGGGCTGGCGACTCGAGAAGTCGCGCACCGACGTCATCCTGGTCTCGTCGCTGACCAACGTGGCGGGACCACGCTTCAGCGTTCGCCCGGTCGAGGGACTTCCGCTCATGCACGTGGAACAGCCGACGTTCAGCGGGGTCAAACATGTCCTGAAGCGGGGTATGGACATGTGCGTTGCCACCACCGCATTGATCGCGCTCTCCCCGCTGTTCCTGGTGTTGGGCCTGTTGATTAGCAGGGACAGCAAGGGCGGGGTGTTCTTCCAACAGGAACGCACTGGACGCCACGGCCAGCCGTTCAAGATGTATAAGTTCCGTTCGATGGTGGACACCGCCGAAAAAGATCTCGAAGCACTGAAAGAGTCCAACGACGGCGCCGGACCGCTTTTCAAACTCAAGCAGGATCCTCGAGTCACTCGCGTCGGCAGAATCTTGCGCAAGTTCTCCTTGGACGAACTGCCCCAGTTCTTCAACGTCCTCAAGGGCGATATGTCGGTCGTCGGGCCACGGCCGCCCCTGCCATCCGAAGTAGCCGACTATGAAGGCCACACCTACCGTCGTCTCTACATCAAACCTGGCGTCACCGGCCTCTGGCAGGTCAGCGGGCGATCGGATCTGGATTGGGAAGAAAGCGTGCGACTGGACCTCTATTACGTCGAAAACTGGTCAGCCACCGGAGATCTGATGATCATGTGGCGCACCTTCAAAGTCATGATCAACCCGGCTGGAGCCTACTGATGAGCATTGCACCCGAAACCTCCGTCCATCCTGCCCTGCGTATCGCGGTCATCGGTGCCGGTTACTGGGGCCCGAATCTGGCCCGGAACTTCGCGATGAGCACTGACTGGGAACTGGTGGCCATCTGCGACAGGGACCTCGACCGGGCTTCGGCTCTGGCCAGGAAGACCGGAGAGCCTGCAGTGGTTGCCTCCGTGGAGGAGCTTCTGCGTGAGCACACCATTGACGCGGTTGCTATCGCTACCCCGGCCCGCACCCATCACGGCATTGCCATGGCCGCGATCGCAGCCGGCAAACATGTGCTGGTGGAGAAGCCATTGGCGGATAACAGCATCCATGGTCGGGAGATGGTCGAGGCTGCCCGGGCGGCAGGCACCATTCTGATGGCCGATCACACCTACTGCTATACCCCGGCCGTGTTGAAGATCCGCGATCTCCTAGCCAGCGGTGAGTTGGGGGAGATCCTCTATATCGATTCGGTACGGATCAACCTCGGACTCGTTCAACCAGACGTCGACGTGTTCTGGGATCTGGCTCCCCATGATCTATCGATCCTGGACTTCATCCTCCCCGGTGGGCTGAAACCCGTGGCGGTTTCCGCGCAGGGAGCGGATCCCCTGAACTCCGGAAAATCCTGTGTGGGCTACCTGAGCCTGCCCCTGGAAAACGGGGCGCTGGCGCATATTCACGTGAACTGGCTCTCGCCGACGAAGATTCGGCAGATGGTCATTGGTGGAAGTCGCAAGACCCTGGTGTGGGACGACCTGAATCCACAGCAGCGGCTGAGCGTCTTCGACCGAGGGGTTGATCTGGGGCGGCAGGAAGCTGTACGCGACGACGTCGAGGACCGCAAGGGTGCCATGATCTCCTACCGGTTGGGCGACACCTGGTCCCCGGCGCTCTCCGAATTCGAACCGTTAGGACTCATGGTTTCCGAGTACGCGGCCAGCATCCGCGCCGGCCGCCCGGCACCGACCGACGGCGAATCCGCGCTCCGTGTCCTCTCCGTGCTGGAAGCGGCAAGCCGCAGCCTCGCCGAAGGCCGGGCAACTCGTGACGAAGTCAACCACCCCATTCTGGAGGAAGCCCTGTGAAGACAGACCTGAACAAATTCGAAGGCGGTAGGTACCTCGTCACCGGTGGCGCAGGAACCATTGGTTCCGAAATCGTCCACCAGCTCTTGGACGCCGGTGCCGAACACGTCGACGTTCTGGATAATCTGGTGCGTGGACGTCGGGATAACATCGCCGGCCCGCTCGCCAGTGGTCGTGTCGAGCTCATCGAAGGAGATCTCGCCGACCGACAGCTGGTCCGCGACCTCGTTCACAACCAGGATGCCATCTTCCACCAGGCGGCCATCCGCATCACGCAGTGTGCCGAGGAACCGCGACTAGCTGTCGACGTCATGGTTAACGGGACGTTCAATGTCCTCGAAGCTGCCGTCGAAGCCAAGACGTCTAAAATCGTCGCCGCATCAAGTGCTTCCGTCTATGGGATGGCTGAGGAGTTCCCGACCGGGGAGCGACATCACCCGTATAACAATGACACCATCTACGGCGCTGCCAAGACCTTCAACGAAGGAATGCTGAAGAGTTTTCACTCCATGTATGGGCTCGATTACGTGGCCTTGCGGTATTTCAACGTCTACGGACCCCGAATGGACGTCCACGGCGCCTATACCGAGGTTCTGGTGCGCTGGATGGAACGCATCGATGATGGTCTGCCTCCGCTGATCTTCGGAGACGGAAGCCAGACCATGGATTTCGTCTTCTCCGAGGACATTGCTCGGGCGAACCTCTTAGCCGCCGCCAGCCCGGTCACCGCTGGTGTCTACAACGTCGCCAGTGGCACCGAGACCAGCCTCCGGGAACTTGCCGAAACCCTCTTGCACGTTATGGGTTCGACACAGGCCATCGACTACGGGCCCGAGCGAGCGGTGAACTCGGTGAGCCGTCGTCTCGCTGATACCAGTGCTGCCTGCCGGGACTTGGGATTCGAATCCACGATCGGGCTGGAGGAAGGGCTCGCCCGGCTCGTGGAATGGTGGCGTCCCTTGCGTGAACAGGTCGCGGCAGGACGGGCGCTGAAACGACCAGTTTCCGCCACCAACTGACATAACGAATAAAGACTGGGGAAGCACGAAGATGAACAGAATCAGTGTCATGAAGCCGTGGCTCGGTGCGGCCGAAAGTGATGCCGTCGCCGAGGTGATCGCCTCGGGCTGGGTTGCTCAAGGGCCGAAGACGGCAGCCTTTGAACAGGCGTTTGCCGAACACCAGGGGGTCGCCCACGCAGTGGCCACGTCGAGTTGCACGACGGCCCTCCAGCTGGCCCTGGTCGTCGCCGGTGTCACCGAGGGCGACGACGTCGTGGTCCCGTCGTTCTCGTTTATCGCCACGGCAAATGCCCCGGTCTATCTGGGGGCCCGCCCGGTGTTCGCCGATGTGGATGTCGAGACGGGGAACGTCACGGCCGAGACCATTGCCGTGGCACTGACCCCGGCTACGCGGGCCATCATTGCCGTTGATCAGGGCGGGATGCCGCTGGACCTTGCCCCGTTGCGCGCGCTGTGCGACGAACGGGGTATCGCGTTGATCGAAGATGCAGCCTGCGGCGCCGGATCAACGTACCGAGATGCGCCGGTCGGTGTCGGAGCCGACATCAGTGCTTGGTCCTTCCACCCGCGGAAGCTCCTCACCACCGGTGAGGGTGGCATGCTGACCACCAATAGCAAGGAGTGGGCCGATCGGGCCCGCCGGCTGCGTGAACATTCAATGGACGTCTCGGCTGCCGAGCGTCATGGCTCGCTGTTGGCACCTCAGGAAAGCTACTCCGAGGTCGGCTACAACTTCCGGATGACCGACTTGCAGGCCGCGATGGGTCTGGTCCAGTTGGGCAAACTCGACGTGATGGTCCAACGCCGTCGCGGGCTGGCCGACAGATACCGCTCGGAACTCATCGACGTCCCGGGACTGCGCTGCGCGCAGGATCCCGGATATGGAACCTCGAACTACCAGTCCTTCTGGATCGAGGTGCTCCCAGAGTTCCCGATGGGACGGGAGCAACTACTCGAGAAGTTGGCTACCGACGAGATCTCCGCTCGTCGCGGCATCATGGCCGCCCACCGTCAACCTGCCTACACCGGACATTCCGGCCAGATGGTCCAGCTACCGGTGACCGAACGATTGACCGATAACACGCTGATTCTGCCGCTCTACCACGACCTGAGTCCCGCAGATCAGGACCGTGTGGTCGACAGCATCCGCGCTGCTGGGGGAGTCTGACCGTGGCCCGCCTCCTGCTGATTGCCGCCGGCGGACTTGCCCGCGAGACGATCGCCTCCATTCGCGCCACCGGGGACCACCATCTCGTGGGGTTGCTCGACGACGACGCGGCCCTGCATGGACGAAATATTGCCGGGGTGCGGGTACTGGGTGGGATCGAGATGGCTGCAACGTCGGGGGACCACATGCTGATTTGCGCTGGATCGGGGGCTGCCCGGGCGGCCGTCAGTGCCCGGCTGGAAGCGTGGGGGGTCGCTCACGACCAGTTTGCCACTCATGTGCATTCCACCGCTGTCATTGGCGAAGGCACGGTGATCGGCGCGGGGAGCATCATCTTGGCCGGCACCGTGCTGACCTGCGATGTACGCATCGGCCATCAGGTAGTCCTGATGCCGCAGGTGACGCTGACCCACGACGACGACATTGCCGACTTCGTGACGTTAGCTGCGGGTGCCTCGGTAGGCGGAAGGGTCGAGATCGGTCGGTGCTCCTATCTCGGAATGAACGCCGCGGTGCGGCAGGACCTGAAGATTGGCGAAGACGCCGTCCTGGGAATGGGCGCCGTACTCCTGGAGGACCTGCCCACCGGAGAAACGTGGGCAGGGAATCCTGCCCGGATGATCAGCACGTCTGCCCGGCCACAGGAAATGGCCGCACCGCAAGGAGGAATCGGAAAATGAGAATCCTGGTCTGCCCGCATCAGCTGGGCATGGGTGGAAGCCAACTCAATGCCATCGAGATGGCCGTTGCCGTGCGGCGTCATGGCCACGAAGCGGTCGTTTACGCACCGTCGGGAGTGCTCTGCGAAGCCTTGGAAGCAACGGGCGTGCCGTGGATTGAAGCCCCAGTGCCGTCCTCCCGCAATGGTGCGTGGACCCGTCGGCTGGGACAAACCATCAAACGCGAGCACGTTGATCTCATCCATACCTATGAATGGCGTCCCGGCCTGCAAGCGGCGTTCGCTAGTGGACTGCGCACTCCGACCCTGATGTCGGTCATGTCCATGCAGGTTCCTTCTTTCCTACCAACCCATCTCCCTCTGGTAGTGGGCACCCCGGATCTACAGCAGCGGATGGAAGCCGAAGGAAGGACCGCCTACCTGATGGAACCACCCGTCGATATGTCCCACCACATGACCCGTGATGAGGCCGGCGCCCGTAAATCATGGGGAATTGGCGAACTGGAGGTCGTCATTTCGGTGGTCTCCATGCTGACCACCGATCTGGAAAAGCTCCAAGGTGTCCTGACAGCGATCTCTGTTGTCGACCGCCTGGCGGAAACGCATCGGGTGCGCTTGCTGATTGCCGGTGACGGGGAGGGTCTGGCTACGGTCCAGACCCGGGCGGAGCAGGTCAACCTTCGGCATGGCCGCACGGTCATCCAACCGGTGGGCTTCTTGCTGGATCCGGCCCCGGTCTATGAGGCGGCCGACATCGTGTTGGGGATGGGGAGTTCGGCGATCAAGGGACTGGCCCATTCCAAGGCGGTCATCGTCCAAGGAGAAGGTGGCTTCTGGAAGACCCTCGATGAAAACACTGCCGAGGAATTTATGGCCAACGGATGGTTCGGCCAGGAGGGCGCCGGTGTCAGAGACCTGCTCGTGGCGTTGACGGACCTGCTCGAAGATCCGTGGCATTGCAGACGTCTGGGAGCCTTCGGCCGTCAACTCGTGGAGCGTCGCTACAGCTTGGCTCAGGCTGGCACGGAACTGGCAGGAATCTACGTGGAAACGGTGATGCGGCCGCAGGAATTCAGTACCACGACACGATCTTTGGCCCGCAGCGCCATCGAGAGTGCAAAATACTTCGCCACGATGCAATTCGGCAGTGTGGTCGACCGCGAAACATGGGCACGCCAGGGGGCAAATTCATGAACACCACCATTCCTCTCGTCGACCTGGGAGCTCAACAGCTGGAGATTGACGAAGAGGTCATGACGGGCCTCAAGGAGGTCTTTGCGACCACGTCGTTCATTGGCGGGCCAGCAGTGAAGCGATTCGAGGAGTCCTATGCCGACTTCCTCGGCGCGCGGCATTGCATCGGTGTCGGCAACGGGACCGACGCCTTGGAACTGGCGTTGCGTGCAGCGGGGGTGACCGCAGGCGGTGAGGTCATTCTTCCCGCAAACACCTTCATTGCCACGGCCGAGGCTGTCTGTCGCCTCGGCGCCGTCCCCGTATTGGTGGACGTCGATCCCGAGCACCTGTTAATCGATCCAGAATGTGTGCGGGCGGCCGTATCGGAACGGACCGAGGCCATCGTCCCCGTCCACATCTTCGGACAAACGGCCTTTGTCGAGCAGCTCGAACCAATCGCCGCCTCCTGCGGCGCAGTCATCGTCGAAGACGCAGCCCAGTCGCAAGGTGCCACCCGATTCGGTAGGGCTGCGGGCACGTTAGGTGTTGCCGCCGGGACCAGCTTCTATCCGGGCAAGAATCTCGGCGCAGCAGGTGACGCCGGAGCCGTGCTGACCGAGAATGACGCCGTAGCCGCGCAAGTCCGTCTCCTTTCCGCTCATGGCAGTGCCCAGAAGTACGAGCACTCAGCCGTCGGGATGAACTCACGCTTGGATACCGTCCAGGCAGTGGTGCTCAATGCCAAGTTGGCACGGCTGGAGTGGTGGAATGAACGACGCCGCCAGGCCGCAGAACGGTATGGCGCGTTACTGAGCGGTATTGATGGAGTGGAACTGCCGCGGCAAGCCGAAGGTAACCAGGATGTCTGGCACCTTTACGTTGTACGCGTCGATGATCGAGACCGGGTCCTAGCCGAGCTGAACAAAGCAGGAATCGGTGCTGGCATCCACTATCCGACGCCGGTGCATCTCACGGCGGCCTTCGCCGATCTTGGGCTAGGCGAGGGGACGTACCCCGTCGCGGAGGAAGCCGCCGGACGCATCCTGTCGTTGCCGCTCTTCCCGCATATCACCGAAGAACAGCAGCAGCGGGTCGTTGACGTGCTCCTCGGTGCCATTCGAGTCCATCAATCAAGTGGGAGGTCGTGATATGCCCTCCCCGACCAACTTTCACGAATTGGGGGAAGGCGTGCCCACGATCCGGCGGCGCGTCCTCGTCCAAGTGAATAGCCTTGCCCTCGGCGGAACTCAGCTGAATGCTGTCGACATGGCGGTCGCTATGCGAGCATATGGCTACGACTCGGTGTTGGTCGGTCCACTCGACACTGTTCCAGAAGGACCTTCCCTTTTTGACGTCGCTGAAACGAAGGGGATCCGTGTCGAGGGCTTTCAGCGGGCCAAACACACCCTGAACGGGGCGATGGAGCTTCGGCGGATAGTGAAAAAACACCGATCCGAGGTGGTTCACATATACGGATCGTGGACTGCAAGGCCTGCCTTATGGGGCCCCTGTTTGTTGGGGCGTCGTCCACTAGTTCTGACCATCTACGAAATGGCTGTAGACACGAATACACCCGTCGGGCCGGAACTCGTGGTCGGGACCGGATATCTTCGGGACGATCTGGCAGACAGGGCCGGAGGGGTCGAACTTATCAGCCCACCCGTGGATGTGTGCAGTGACCAGATGGATGCTGTGGATGCGGCAGGATTTCTGCGGAGTCAGAACCTTGTTCCGCAAAACCAGCGAATCGTCATGGTGACACGGCTTGATGCCGAGATGAAAGCTACGGGCGTTGCACAAGCAATCGATGCGATGCGTTCTTTCGCGGGGTCGAACGTAGATTTGATTATAGTCGGCACCGGAGACGTAGAGGAAAAGCTCCGGCAGAGGGCGGAGGACGTGAATGTCGACTATGGCCGTCGTGCCATCGTGTTCACGGGCGCCATGCCAGACCCTCGGGCAGCCTACGCTGCCTCCGACATTGTCATCGGAATGGGTGGGTCCGCTGCCCGTGCGTTGTCTTTTGGCAAGCCGCTGGTAGTGACTGGTGAGAAGGGCTGGTTCAAAACTTTCGAGCCGGAAACGGCCGAGCCACTCTTCCGTAGCAGCTTCTGGAGCGACGAGACGGTGGAAAATCCAGTTGCTCAATTGGAAGCATGCCTCAGCTTGCTACTTTCGGATCAAGAGCTGTGTTTGCGATTGGGAAGATTCGGCCGTGAATTCGCCATTGAGCGATTCAGCCTCGATGCCATGGCGGAACGCCAGGCGAAAGTCTACGATCGATCATTGAATAATTACGGGTTGCTTCGATGGTGCTGGGACCTTGGACCAGAAGCGGTCTTGCTGGCCCGTGCCATTCAACGGGGTGCCTCCCGAGCCCTGCAGATACTGATGGGGCGCAAAGATACGACGAGTGTGTCTACATGAGTGCTCACAAACAAACCGCGGAAACGCATGAACCGCGGAACGATGGCCTACCGCTTCTTGAGTCCTCGGCCCGACAGAGCCAGAGCCCAGTCTTTGGCAATAAAGTGAGGTCTGGCGTCTTCTGGTCAGCTGGCGGAAACATCATCATGCGTGTCAGCAACGTACTCATCATGGCCGTAATAGCTCGCATTGTCGCACCTGACGAACTGGGCGTTTTCGCGTTGGCCATGCTCGTTCATGCCTTCATCGTCAGTATTGCTGAACTCGGCATAGCAACGGCTATTGCGCGCAGTGAACTGGACGTTGACAGGCTAGCGCCAACGGTAGCAACTATTGCCACCGTCGGAAGTTTGGGGTTGGCCGGATTGATGGCGGGATTCGCCGAGCCATTGGCGTCGCTGCTTGGCACTTCTGAGGCAACGGACAGCATCCGCATCATGTCGCTAGCAGTCGCCATGATTGGGTTCTTCGCAGTACCTGGTGCACTTCTGCAACGCGAGTTCAGGCAGGATCTCGTTTTCCGTGCTGCCTTTGTCTCCTTCTTGGTCGGTGGCGTCGTCCTGCTGGTTCTAGGGTTTCTCGGATGGGGCCCTGAAGCATTTGCGTGGTCGCGCGTAGTGACCCAGCTTATTGGTGGCATTATGCTCTTAGTCCTCGCATCCAAGAAGTACCCTTTCGGGTTTGACCGGCGCCTCGTTAGACCTCTCTTGGCCTTCGGACTGCCATTGGCTATGGCCAATCTGCTCAGTCAAGTGCTCTTGAATCTGGACTACGTCTTCATCGGACAGATGCTTCAGGTCGCGGACCTGGGTGTATATATGCTCGCCTTCGGACTGTGCACGTGGTCGACAGCCATCATCGGGACCATGCTTAACGGGATGGTACTGCCAACCATTTCTGCTATCCGTCGAGACGGTGGCGACCTAGCCTCTGCGATCACAACCGCTACGAGATCGGTGGCATGGATAGCGTTCCCGATCGCAGGATGCATGATCACCTTCGCCGATCAGATCGTCGTCACGTTGTATGGCGAACAGTGGACAGAAGCCGGAGGAATTCTTCGGATCCTTGCAGCGTATGGAGCCGTGTTCGTGTTGGGACTCCTCTTCGCCAATGTCGTAATCTCCAGTGGCAAGACGAAGGTCCTTTTCATCGTTCAGGCAGCCAGCTTGGCTCTGTTGGTGCCAGCTCTGTGGTTGGGGATCCGATGGGCGGGCCTGCAAGGCGTCGGCGTAGCGCACCTGGTCGTCGTGATCGTAGTCACTCTTCCCGTATATCTTGTGGTTCTTCGACGAAGTACGGGACTTCGAATCAGAGCCTGCCTGGGCGGCGTTCTTCCGGCGCTCGGCGCCGCAACAGTGGCTTCGCTCCTTGCTTGGGCGGCGACGTGGGGGATCGCAGGCAATGTGGTGACACTCGTAGTAGGTCTACCGATAGGCGGAATTCTGTACGTCCTGATGACCCGAAATTACTGGCACATCATGCTGCCGACAACGTGGCAGTCGCATCGGATCCTGCGTTCCCGACTCTTCTTTAAGCAGCGCCAGACCACCGGGATTCCAGATGATATTCACCAGTCGACGAATGAACATGGCTCTGAAACCGATTCGTTGAACGAGAAACCATTACCCATGAGCCGACAGAGGAAGGACGCGACACCATGAGAATCGGATTGCTGTACCCAGAACGGCGACCGTTGGATCCTCAGTCATGGTCGGGCACTCCAGCTGGGCTCGCCAGTGGCTTTGCCGAGCTCGGCTGCGAAGTTGTCCCCATCGGGACGGGGACCTCGAGGGTGCTGCATAAGGTAGCGGCCGGCGTAGCCCGATTATCGGGACATACAGGGGCTGTCTACGATAGGACAATGCCACGGCAATTCGCCCGAAACAGGGGGTTGGCGCAGTCCATGAAACAAGCTGGAACATTGGACATAGTTGTGTCGATGGGCAGCGAACTCTATGATTTGGCGCTGCTCCGGAAGTCCTTGGCACCCGTCGCGCCCGTTGTAACCTACGACGACGGAACCTTGTTCCAAATGTGGAATCATCCTGATTCAGATCTTCGGCTGTCTGGTTATCCCGACTCACGAGTTCAGACGTGGGTCCATCGACAGCGTCTCAGCTCTCGGGCAGCAGACTTGAATTTAGTGAGTACCTCTTGGGCATCTCGATCTTTTATCGATGACTACGGAATCGATCCGTTGCGCGTCAAAACTGTTGGTATGGGCCACAACCCGAGGAAGGTCGATGTCACAGCGCGAGACTGGTCCATTCCTCGGTACCTATATCTCGGTGTGGACTGGCAACGCAAGAACGGAGCGGCCGTACTTGCAGCTTTCAAACGTGTCCGTCGTGATTACCCAGAAGCCCGGTTGGATATGGTCGGCAACACGCCAGCGGTTCATGAACCCGGAGTAACGATTCATGGTCTTCTTCGTCGTGGCGATCCAGTAGCACAAAAAAATATTGATGGACTTTTCTCGCGAGCGACATGCTTCACCATGCCCAGTCGACTCGATCCGTCTCCGATTGCTTACCTCGAAGCTGGCTCCGCCGGGCTTCCCGTGGTGGGCACTCGAGAAGGCGGAGCGGCGGAGCTGTTGGGCGAAGGCGCCATTGCTGTGAATCCCCTTGATACTGAGGCAATTACTTCGGCGATGTTGGAGCTTGCTAATCCTGATCGTGCCAGGGTGTTGGGCGGGGTTGCCCGACGAGCGGCAGCTTCGACCACGTGGAGTGGAGTGGCGCAGAAGATGCTTGAGGCAACCTCTGTGCTCCGAGCAGAAGCAAGAACTCGCAGTGGCATTCAGGTCCGACGATGAATATCGGAGGATGGGTACTTGACCGCATTGACGATTATCAACGGAGCAAGGACATTAAATGGCGAATTCCGCCTAAATTCCACGTGTACCCCGAGAATGCTGCGCCGGCGGTTTACTATCTAGCACCTGAAGAGCCGGCGGCTAGCGGTGGAATCAAGGTTATCTATCGACATGTTGATGTGTTGGTCTCTTTGGGTATCGTTTCGGCCGTTGTCCATCCGAGGGAGGGGTTTCGCGCCAGCTGGTTCTCCAATGAGACTCCTGTGATCCCGGCGAGTGATCTCCAGTTGCGCAGCAATGACATTCTTGTTGTTCCCGAGTGCTACGCCCCGGGATTTGAGCACCTTCCAACTAACGTGCGAATCGTGGTCTTCAACCAAGGTCCGCATCATACTTTCGACCGGATCGGATTGGATCCGGAACGCCCAGGTGCACCGTATTCGCAGCTGCCGAATCTGGCAGCAGTCTTGACCGTATCGAACGATGGGGCGGAACTCCTTCGGATGACATTTCCCGACACGCCCGTCTGGACGGTGCGGAATGTCGTTGATGAAAGTGTGTTCTATCCAATCCCGGAGCGACCTCGCAGGAACGTCGCATACGTCCCGAGTAGACGGCCCGACGAGCTGAGCCAATTGCTGCATTTGCTAAATGCCCGTAGGGAATTCAGCACAGGGGAATGGAGTCTTACCGGGCTTTCCGGCCTCACAGAGATTGAAATGGCAAACGCACTTCGTCGTTCGTCGATCTTCTTGAGCTTGAGTCATCGAGATGGATTCGGATTGCCGCCAGCAGAGGCTATGGCCTGCGGGGCCTATGTTATCGGGCATCCAGGCGGTGGGGGGACTGAATTTTTCGACCCGGCATATTGCTCTCCGGCCCACGACAACACGCAGATTATGCGAGCCCTACTTGACACGATGTCGATGCCACGCGAACAGCTGCAAATAAGTGGCGCGAAAGCCTCGGCAAGCGTTCTTAGCCATTATTCGGCTGAAGGTCTACGAACTGACCTTGATGCCTTCTATTCAGGCCTGCTCCGATGAAGGCGCTGGGAGCGATCGCCGTGGGAGGCTTGACAGCTCTGGTTCTTGTGGGATGCACCGGCAGTATGAGCTCGGGCAACGTTGAAGCGGCCCGTACGGAGACGCCGCTCACGGCGTCGGGGAAGATTCCGTGGGAAGGAGGCAGCGAGTATTGGAGTTCTTTTGCCATTGCCGACCAAGCTGGCTGGTCTGACCCAGAGTTCTTTCCAATAGTCCTCTGGTACAACGGGATCAGTACCAACGAGGAGGTTGCTTACGACAAATCGTTGGGTTTCAATACCTACATCGGGATGGATGAGTCAACGCCGTATCGGTTATTCGAAGACAATGACGTGTTTTGGATAGGTGATGCGCTCAATGAGAGCTTCAACGACTCAAGTATGAACTGGGTTGGTTCCGTGATCGCCGACGAACCAGACGGGAAGTTTGCGGATACGGCAGAAGGACTAGCATCCGTTAAATCTGAGATTGGGTCGAAAGATAAAAGCAGATTCGGCTACATCAACTTTAGTCAAATGGTCATCGGGCAAGACTTGCCTGCCCACGTGTCAGAAGAGTATGTAAATGCTGGGTCGGATGTCGCTTCCTTAGATATGTATTGGTATACCGTGCCGTTTTGCGATTGGGAGCCACGAACTGTCGAATATCTGAACCCAGTAAACGACGAGAACTGCCGAACGGCCAGTAGCTACGGGAAAGCAGTCGATTCGTTGCGGCAACGAGACGCGGTTGACGGCCAGTTGCAACCAATCTGGCAGTTTGTCGAGATACTCAATGGCGGGCCGGGAGCTGATCAACCATTTGTGGCTGATATCAAGCCTCAGCAGCTCAAAGGAGCAGTGATGAATTCACTCATCCATGAGGCGCGAGGGATCGTCTATTTCAACCAAAGCCTGAACGGGCCGTGCACGGGCGGCAGCCTTGTACGGCAAACGATGATTGACCCGGACTTCTGTGCTGCGGCACAGGTGAAAGCCGCTGGTGAAGTGAATTTACTGATACACAAACTTGCCCCGGTACTTAATACACAATCGGTGGGCCACGACTTCGGACAGGGCATCGACTCTATGCTCAAGGTCCACGACGGCTTCGATTACATTTTTGCCATGATTGACGACTCCGATAAGCCTGGCAATCGAACCTTCAACCTTTCGTCGGACATGGTGGGGAAGGAAGTCCAAGTCCTCGGTGAGAAACGGACTCTCACGGTTGGAACTGACGGGACATTTAGAGATGAATTTGCCGAAGAATACAGCTACCACGTCTACAAGGTGGAATCATGACCTCAGCGATCGATCACGTGTTGCTTACGCGCTTCAACTTGCCGACCCTTGGGGCAGAGAGCACTATTCGTGCTAAAGAGGGCTGGCTGCGCGATCGCGTGGGGCTTTTCGAACGCTATTGTTTGCCATCCGTGGTGACTCAAACAAACCCGAATTTTCAGTGGATTATCTATTTCGACCCGGCATCTCCAGAGTGGCTTCGCGAGTATATAGAGCGCTGGCAAACAGACGAGCGAATCCACCCAATCTTCCGAGAGTCGGTCAGCCACGAAGAGCTTGTCAACGACCTCGCGATGGTTACTGGGGCTCGCGGCGACACTTTGTTGACGACGAACTTAGACAACGATGATGGGCTGGCCTCGGACTTTGTTGCGCGACTCCAGGGAGCCGCGCCCAAGAATTTTCGCGCTGCCGTTTACTTGGTGAACGGTGTAATACGTCGCGACCATGAACTTTATCTGCGCGAGGATCGAAACAACGCGTTCTGCTCGGTCAGGGAACCTTGGGAAGGCGCGCTCGGATGCTGGGCTGATTGGCATAATCGTTTGGGCCGACACATGGAAGTCGAAGAAATAGCGGGAAGGCCGGCCTGGCTTCAGGTCATTCATGATTCCAACGTTAGCAACCGTGTTCGTGGACGCCGCGTCGACGCAGCCGGGCATTTGTCCATCTTCGGCCGTCTTCTTGACGGCATTGAGAGCCCGAGCCGTTGGTCTACCATCCAGGATCTAGTCGTAGGACGCCCCTTGCGCAGCATCCGAGACGGATTCCGGCTCGTGGCGAAGAGGCTGCTCTTTCGGGGTCTAGGGAAGAACGGCTTCGATGAATTCAAAACTGGCTTGGCGCGGCTGAGGCAATTGCGCCTTGGAAATGCCAGGTTCCAGAATCAAAGAAATGGGGGAAATGATGTTTAAGCAGCCAAGGACCGGTCCCTGTGACGGCCCGAACCCTACATGCCAGTCCGGGGTCTGGAGCATTCAAGGTGGCCATCATGTTCCTGCGTGATCTCGCATACGGTCTACTCCGCCGGTGGTATGTGGTGGTTGTGGGTCTGCTGGCTACGGCCGGCCTTGGTTACTACATTTACCAAGTCGTGCCGGTTACGTACAACACGACGGCTAGTCTGGTGTTGATTCCACCAGAGACAGCTGTCCTTGAAGGGGACAACCCTTATCTGTATATGGGCGGACTGGAACAAGCGTTGAGCGTGTTGCTGATCAAGGTTGGGTCGAGCGACATGAACAATGCCGTCCTCGGTGAGCAATCGTCATCGACCTACGAGATATACAAGGACCAGACGACAACGGGGCCCATTATGGTCGTTGAGGCTGTAGGAGATACCCCTCAGGAATCGGTCCGTGTCCTGCGAAGTGTAATTGCCGAGGTGCCCGGCAGCCTCAAGACGATGCAGGATGAACTCAAGGTTCCAGCTCCGTCAATGATTTCGGTCTCCACGATTGCCGTCGATAGCAAAGCAACTCCTATGGAAAAGGACCGAGTTCGCTTGGTTCTTGTTGCTGTTGCGGGTGCGGGGACGCTGACACTGCTGACAACTGCCTTGCTGGATCATCTGCTCGTTCAACGGCGTAGGAGACGGAGCCTGGCGGCAATCAATCGTGGATCATTGAAGCGGAGGCGGACAAAGTCTCCTACCGGAGAGTCAGACGGCTCGGTTGCGCGACAAGGGGAAGTTTTCTCAGACGGCGCCCCGAATCCAGAAACATTTGCTGGGGCTATTTCGGGCAGCCAAACAGGGGATCTGGATCCAGCAACGGAACACCACGACCCGGAATATCATCACCCCGCGACAGAGGCTACGCAGCATGACGAGTCTGAGCCCGAAAGTCACACGTCCTCCATGAACTATCGGGGGTAGGGAGTAACGATGGCGATCCGAGGGGACGAAACGTTAGGCACCACAAATGCACTATTGAACCAACGGAGCATGCTGGCACCGGATGCGGTAACCGTTTTGACCGTCTATATCCTGCTGCTTCTATGTATCCCCTCAGATCGAAAAATTGATGCTCTTGGCGGAGCAGGTAGCCCAGCAACGATATTTGCTCTCATATCGCTTTTGTGGTGGTGCTGGGATCGGATTCAGAGGCCGCGGCCTCGATTGCAAGGAACCAATCAACCACTTAGAGCGGCAAGCATGCTATTTCTCGGCGCCGTCTTCGTGAGCTATGGCGTCTCTTCGACAATGGCCATGCCTGTGACTGAAGGCAGCGTTGCGGATATGGGAGTACTTCGTGTTGTCGCATTCACTGGCATACTTCTGGTGGCCAATGATGGGATCCCTTCCCACGCGCGTCTGCTGACCCTGCTTCGCCGATGCTGTCTACTAGCAGGCGTCTACGCAAGTCTGGGAATCGCGCAGTTCGCCACGGGAATGAGTTTTGTCGATCGTATTCCAATGCCAGGACTCAGCCAATCCGCCAGCGACGGGATCGATATCAGGGCGGGCTTCGTTCGGCCGGAGGCCACCGCGATGCACCCGCTGGAATACGCGGTAGTTCTGACAATGCTCCTGCCACTGTGCTTGACTTTCGCCATTCATGATAAACAAAGGTCCTCGTTGATTAGGTGGTTCCCGGTTGCCGCTATTGCAACGTCCGCTGCCCTCTCCGTCACGCGATCGGCTCTCGTCGGCATGGTTGTTGTCGTGTTGATTTTGTTTCCAACTTGGCCCGCAGCTGTCAGGGCAAAATTGGGAGCCTGTTTAGTGATCGGGGCAGCCGTAGTGTATGTAGCGGTTCCTGGAATGGCCGGAACAATTCTTGGTCTGTTCTCCGGCGGCGACACTAGCGTGTCCTCGAGGACAGACAGCTATGGAACGGCCATGTCTTTCTTGGAGATCAGTCCATGGTTCGGTCGGGGCTATGGAACTTTCTTGCCGTCTTATCGAATTTTGGACAATCAGTACCTCTCGCTGGCTATCGAGATTGGCGTAGTAGGACTGGCTGCGGTCCTCATCGTCATAGTGATGTCCATGGTGTTGGCGCTAGTAGCGGCCAGACGGTATACGGACAAGCTGTCGAGGTCATTGGGGGTTGCATTCTTTGCCGCCATGGCCGGCGGAGCGCTCCTGACAGCCTTCTTCGATAGTTTCGCCTTCAGCCAAGCGGGCAGCTTGCTCTTTTTCATTGCGGGCTTGTGTGGAGCCTATTGGAATACAACGCCTCCGTCAGAAATCATCAAAACTCCGAAGACCTCGTGTTTGAGGGGGAACGGTGATACGTAAATTTTCCCGTCTATTCCGTCAATCTGGAAACCGCATTTTTCGAAGGTGGTATATATTTCTGGGAACTTTGTTGTGCATGACACCGGTGCTTGTCGCCGCACAGGGAGCAACCGGTATCTACTATCTACAGGCCGATGTGGTTTTTTTGCCGCCGCCTCAATCCGTGGCCGGTAACTCCTTGCGTGGGGAACCAGGCCAGACTGTATATTTCGCAGCAATGATCGATCGCCAGCTTGCTGGTGAGGACCCAGACCCCGTGCCGTCTACGACCGATGCCCCGCTCTATGCGACGGGTCTACGGGATGCCCATTCTACGTTTCTGCCCAACAACGGAGGCCAATGGCAGACTAACTTCAACCGTCCGGTAATTGCGGTTGAGGTAGTCGGCGAAACGCATACGGAGGTGGAGGCCGACTTCGAGCGACTGCTTCGGCGCATTGAAGAACTGCGCAAGAAGCCACAAGCCGACATGGACGTCGCCGCAGACTCCTACATCACCACGACGCTGTCACCCGAGCTACCAGAGGTGCAGTACATCGGCGTTCGTTCGAAACGCGCGATGGTAGCTTTTGGAATTGTTGCCCTCGGGGCGTCCACTGGTGTGACATTAGTGGGGGACCGCCTGTTGGAGTCATGGAAGCGACGTCGTAGGCGGTCAAGGGCAGCACGACCCGAAGAAGCCTGAAGCTTTTGCCGGGACCTTTGCTCTTGATGAAGGATGGGGCGGCTTAGACGGGGAACCCGTTGCAGAAGGTGGAGTTTGCCTGAACTTGCATTTTCTCTTTTCGTCAACTGAGTATTTGGAGGCTTGGGGTCCAGCCGATATTGCCTTTCGGGGCCAGTGATATTGCTGGTGGGAGCCAGCGGCCACTGACGTGGGGGCCACCGGCTCCCACTGACGTTTTCTCATCGGGCCATGCTGGCGTACTCGCGCATTTTCTAGCGGCCGGGATCGACCCAGATGGCGATGTGGACGTGGGACTCATGATCGCACCGGCGTGTGTCGACGACGCCTGAGCCGAGCCGCTGGTGCCAGTCATTCTTGGCGTACTGGGTGCAGAAGACCCGTCGGGCCGGCGCTCCATCAGCGCCGGCAGCATGCTGCCCGTACTACCTGAATATTCGCCTCTGTGGGCTCCACCTGTGGTGCGGGGCAGCACCATGTCCCGGGATTACGATTGGCGCAGTTGAGCACCAGTACCGGCACGGACAAGCAGCACCCCATTAGGCTCCTTTCACCACGTTGGCGAGTAGCGCTGGACGGACAAAGCCTTGAGATTCACCGTCCACGAAGTGATGAGGTTCCACACCACCTACCCGGACTAAAGGTACCCCGAAACCCGTGCTCGCCAGCGAAAAGTCGACGGTCTTCTGCACGCAGTATCAGCAGAAGGACTGGCACCAGCTCTGCTCGGCTCCGCCGTCCACGCGGACGCAATCATGGACCGCATCATCCACGACACGGTCCGGGTCGAAACTGGCAACTACAACATGCGGAAGCATACGGTGCTGGGCGGCGTCTAATCCATGGCGGAGAGCATCGGTGGCGCTATGTCAGAACGTTACTGGTGCTCTCTCGCACGATCGGTGGTACTGAGTCGCACGATCGGGTGGGGCTCAAGCCTCAAATACTCATGCTCCCGGCAGGGTGAGCGAGAAGCCATCGATTGATCACCCGCAACGTGAAGGCTGCGTACCTCTTCAAGAACTTGTTTTGCCCCTGGTGCTTGCCCTTCGTCGCGTGCCCTATACACGCGACGGAAGGAGCCTAAACTAGATGGCTCCACCAGCGCCATAACCGGCACTCAAGACCGCCAATGCCGAATGTGGCTAGTGGCCCCGACAGCACGTGTGTTTCGTCAACTCGAAGTCGGCCATTAAAGCGCTAAGAATCAGGCCACTGCGGCACGCTTTCCTGCCAAATCAGCACCAAGCTATTTCATCAGCGCATTTTTGACCCGGTAGGACTCCCCGCGGAACTGCAAAAGACGACCGTGATGGACGAGGCGATCGATCACCGCGGCAGCCATGTTGTCGTCGCCGAACACGGTTCCCCACCGGGAGAATTCCAAATTTGTTGTCAAAATCAGACTCTGTTTTTCATACGCATCCGATATGACTTGGAACAACAGGCGTGCCCCTTCGGTATCAATAGGCAGATAGCCAAGCTCGTCAATAATCAAAACCCGGTTCCTGGCCAAGGCAGCGAGTTCCTTATCCAGACGTTGCTCCTCCTTGGCCCGACGCAACTGCATCACCAACGCCGAGGTCGTGAAGAACCTCGCCGGGATGCCCTTCCGGCAGGCAGCGGCAGCCAACGCCGATGCCAGATGCGTCTTGCCGGTGCCCACGTCGCCATAAAGGACAAGGTCCTGGGCCTGGTCAATGAAGTCCAGCGAGAGCAATGCCTCGCGGCCATAATCGGTCGGGAACCGCACCGCCGACCAGTCATAGCCCTCCACGGACTTCAGTGCCGGCAGCCGGGCAGCACGAAGCAGACGCTGGCGACGGGATTCCTGCCTCGAGGCATGCTCCGCCTGCAGGATCCCCAACAGGTATTCACGCTGCTTCGGAGTCCCCTTCAGCGCCCATTGCTCCAGAACACTGCTCGTCAACGACGCCGCCCTACCGGCGTCCACGATGTCCTGGACCTCCACGACCGCGCTCATGCCGGTTCTCCGGCAGTGGCGACGAGGTTGTCATAAACGCCCAGGTCCACCCCGGACACGTCAGGTTCGGCCCCGTTGGCGATCCGGCGGGCGAGCATCCCCAAACCGGCGGCATCCGGGGCATCGCCGCGACGTATCAGAGTCTCGGCTGCCTGTACGGCGGCATCGAAACCGGCCGAGCCCGCAGCGGCGTCCACCGCGTTGAACAGGCGTCGCCGATCCGGTGACCTGGCGGTATCGAGCCAGTCACGCACCGGGTCCGGAACCAGCTCACGCAGCGGTGAATGCGACCATGAACCGGGCTTGCGCTCCAACAACGGCAACAACGTCGCCGGCTCGAACACCGTCTTGGACTGCTTGCCGAAGACCCGGTTGAACGTGATGACGGGTTCTGCTTGCTCGTCGAGGATCTCGACCTTGTCGTGGCGCAGCCCGACCGTGAGGTCACGCGAATGCATCGAGGGTCCGGCGGCGTAGGTGTTGCCGTCAATGAGGACGTTCCCGGTCTTGTCGGCCCTACGGGACTCGTAGCGCACCGGGTCGAAACCAACCCCGGGCAACTCCATCGACGCGGCGATGTCCTCGGAGAAGAGTTCACCGATGGCCAGGCCCTTGCGCCAATGCGTGGCGGTGGCCAGTTCCTCGCAACGGGCCAGCAGGACCTCATTGAGGCCAGCCAGGGATTCGGCTTCGGGCTCGGGGACCATGAAGTTGCGGCGCAGGAACCCGACCGCGTTTTCCACGTTGCCCTTTTCATTCCCGGAGTTCGGGTTGCAGTAGCGTGCCTGGGCACGGTAATGCAGCTTGAACGCGGAGAACAGTTTGGACTCCACGACCTTCTCCCCGGTGCGCCGGCCGACGCCGGTCGCGTTGTCGAAGACCAAGTGCCGTGGGGCGGCACCCATGCGTTCGAAGATGGTGCGCAGCCCGTGGCAGACACATTCCGCCGTTTCGCCGCGGTAGGCCTGCACGAAGCGCATGTTCGAAAACGGGAACGTGATCACCAGGATATGAAGCAGCTGCCGCACCCCGGCGATGATGGCTTCGGCTTGGCCGAAATCGACCTGCGCGCTCCCCGCGGGCCAGACTAGTTCCGCGTAGCCCTCGCCCGGTCTCCGGTGCCGGGTGTGAAAGCGCTTCACGTGGCGTTGGACCGGGGAATAGGAGCCTGAGAAACCGTGCTCGGCGACCAGACGGTCGAAGACGCGCTTGGCGGTATGGCGTTGTTTGCGTGCGCGTCGCGCATCCTCTCTGAGCCAGGTATCGATGGTCTCCTCAAACCCTGCCAGCACCGAACCACCGGGGCGTGTTTGTGGTGTTGGTGGTGTTGGCGAGCAATCCTCGAGCCCGACGTACTTGGCCACGGAGTCGCGGCTGATGCCCAGCTGTCGGGCGATCGCCCGCCCTGTGGCTCCCTCGGCGTCCAGACGCCTGATATCTTCTTGCATGGACATGGGTACCGTCATCTGCTTTCCAGCCCTTCCGGCGCCATTTGCTAGTGGAATGGCGGCGCCGTAAGGAACTTATATGAGTGGTGGCGGGCCCATGTCCTTCCTTCCTTTTCGGGCATGGTCCTGGCCATCAGGGTGATCATTTCTCAGAGCGCTTTTCCCGGTTTGGGTTGTCGCTGTGGTGGCCGGATTCTTATCGCTCTTTTGGCGGGATTCCTGCCACTAACTTGGCAGGTTTTCCTTGCTGAACTGGCCTACAAACAGTCGATCACACACAGCACGACTGGTGGACGCAGTGAAGCGAATATTCAGTCAACCGTTTATTCCTAATTCTCAGCGGGCCACAAAACAATCCTACGAGTGCATTCTTGGGCTCTTCGATGCCTAATGAACCTGGCTGACGTGGCTGGGAGTCTAGATTGGCTGGCTGGAACCAGCATGTTTGGAGGATCGTCGATTAGATCGGGTTTGCCTCGTAGGCGGGGATGGAAAGCACAATCCTGGTCTCTACCGATCGAGAAGTATCCAATCCGACCCTGCAACGTGAAGATATACTTGGATGGAGGAAAAAACAGGAGCTCTGATCGTAGGGGAAAGGATCGGGGCGTCAAACACGGGGGAGCGCAGACGAGAACAGACTGGGTAGAGGAGCCCTGAAGTGCATCGTCAGGGTGGTTCAAAGCTCGTTCATGGCCCCGCTTGGACTCCCAGTCTGGATCCATCCTGGGCAGGCGTCCAAGCCCGCAGTGAATATTTGATCTCGATCAAACCTGACCTTACGGCGCTCCTGCCTCATTGATTCAACTGCTAGTGAATATGAGATCAACAAAGTAGTTGGACCTTTTCCAAGTGCTTGTGGGGCTGGTTCCTCCGCTTTCTCCGTAGCGGTATTTTCCGTTTTCTTGTGACACGGTGACGGGGCCTGTTGAAAGGTCGGAGAAGTCCGTCCCTGAGCGGAAAACATATGTACCAACCTCGGTGAAGTAGCTAATAGTGTAATCTCCTGGCGGCAACCCGATCGGAGTCGGTAGAGCAGCATATTGCCAGCCAGCGCTCGTTCCACCAATAAACTCAACCGAGCCTAGTTGAGTTCCTGAAGCATCGTAGATGTGGCCCGTGGTCTCTTCGCCAGTAGATTCAGGGCGATAATACCGGATCCCGTGGGCAGTGATCGTCTCTGTTGTCGTAAATTCAAGTCCAAGTTCGACGCCCTCATTGTCTGCCGCGACCGGCGCGGAAACTGTTGAATCTCCCAACAAATCCAAGGCTTCTGTAGGAATCGGATCAGTAGACTCGCTGGGCGAGGGGCTTGGACCAGCAGAATTGCTGGGTGAGGGGCTTGGATCAGCAGAATCGCTGGGGGCAACGCTTGGAGAAGACGATGGAGACGGGGCGGGTGACGACGTCGATGACGACGGTGTTTCGCTTGGTGACGAAGTCTGCGGCGGAGCGACTGCATAGATGAGGTCAACGAAGTAGTTCGCGTCGTTCCAAGACTCATTAGGAAGTGTGGGTTGCTCCCCGTATGCGAAAAGACCGTTGGCGCCTTCAAGTTTCAGCGAACCATTCGTCGTGAATTCGGATAGGCCGGAAGGAGTGTACGCGTAGCCGCCTTCTGGAGCGTGGTAGGAAACAGTAAAGACATCACCCTTTTCGATTCTTACTGGATTGTCCAATGTTGCCATCTGCCACCCGGAAGCGGTCTCGTTCGTGAAGGTGACTTGCGCAATTCTTTCTCCGGCGGCATTCCAAATCGATCCGGTGTGCGTCCCTCCCGCGTTCGGTCCGCGATAGTAGCGAAGTGCTGTCACGTCCAAAGCTTCGGATGCCTTTAAACGAAGTCCTAGTTCGACAGCGTCGGGATCATGCGGATCTAGCTCAGTGGGCTCCGTGTTGCCGAGGACGGACGTCTTATTGTTGCCATTTGCGCTTCCGAAAGCCCAACCAATGTTCGGCATAGTTGATCCGTCATTGGAACTGACATTCTTGAGTGTTACGAGTATGTTCTCGCCTTTGGGGAGGTCTTCTTCGGCCGAGAAAGTGAGTGTTTTACCGTCGGCTGAGAGAGCAACATCACCGACAATATTCCCGGATGAGGATTCTGCCGTCAGTGTATAACCTGGAGCGAGGGGGCGGTTGAACGTGGCTTTCACCTCGGAATCGAGAGGAACATCCACGCTCCCTGGTTCTGGGGTACGGGATGCCAAAGCCATAGGCGCTGCATCTGGCTGGAATGAAACATCGACGAGATAGCTCGTTGAAATGCTCTGCGCGGGGAAACCATCGGCATAAACGAACTGTCCCGCCTGTTCGCCTGTGCGAAGCGGTCCAGCGACAGTGGGGTCTGACAGGGCCCCGATGGCTACGGAATAACTTCCCTGAGTCGTATATGCAGCAACGTATTCGGTGTCAGCATTGAGCCGAATCGGAGAGGCGAACTTAGCGTATTGCCAACCAGAGACGGACGTATTAGGGAACTCGACTTCAGCAAGTGTGCTGCCGTCCATGCGATATATCTTGCCCGTATGAGGGCCATCATTTCCCTCTGCCTTGTAATATTCCATACCGCGAAGCTCGCCACTCGTGTCCGTGGCGAAGCGTGTGCCAAGTGTCAGGGGTGTGTTTTCATCGATGAGTCCAACGTCGGGCAGTGTTGAATCGGAGAAAAGCCCGCATGGGCAATCGCCATCGGCCCGGTCAGGTTTGGCCGTTCGGAATGACCACTCGCTGCCTCGTTGGATGACGTTACCCTTCGGATCTTCAGCTGTTGCAGTGGCTGTGTATTCCGTGCCGGCTTTCAATGAGGCTGATGGTTCGAATGTCGCCTTAAGGGTTTCGGGATCGTAGGTAGTTGATCCAGCCACGTTTCCGTCTTTATCAGCGAGACCGATGTTAACTGACTCGGCGGATACGGGCTTCGACATGATCGTTGATATCGGTGTCGTAGTCGGGACGCTGACGGCAGTGTCGGCTGGCTGATGACCACCGGCAGCAAGTGGAACGGCGTCCAAAGATTCGAATATGGCGTCTACATAGTAGTTGCTCTGTCGGAAACTGCTTGCAGGAAACCCTCCATTTGTGTCGTAGAGACCGGCGCTTTCTACTCCGAACCCACCCGGTACGGTGAGTGGAGCAGCTAAAATCCCACGGTAGGAAAAGTAGAGCTCGTCAGCCGAGTAGCCGCCGTTTGGGGCCGCGTAGGAAACGACGTAGTCGGCGCCAGCCTTGACCCGGACGGGTTCGCTGAATTGCGTTTGCTGCCACCCATCTGCTGACTCGTCAACGAATGTCGCTCGGGCCAACCGTCGGCCATCCATGGCCCACAAGGAACCTGTGTGAGTGCCAACGTTTGCAGTGCTCTTGAAGAACCTGACGCCAGAAATGTAGCCGTCAGATTGCGGACTGAAATGTAGCCCCAATTCGACTGGGTCCGTATCCTCGGCATCGACGCGGGCCGGAACATTTTTACCGAAGACGCTGTACGGCCCCTCGACGTCCAACGCCACAACGGCTGCTGTTGCAGGGTAGTTGCCGCTGTCATCGATGGCCCGTACCAAGACTTCGGCTTCGCCCATACCTTGCTGGATGTAGTTGATTGTCCAATTGGCCCCACCGGTCGCTGGACGCCATGAGGAGCCGCCATCTACGGAGTATTCCACGCCGGCAACTACTCCTCCAGCGTCAGTCGCAGTTCCTGCGAGGTCTACCTCATCGCCGTTCTTCACAGCTTTGCTGGGCTTGGAGGTGACGGAGATGACGGGCGGAGTTTCGTCGGATGTGGCGGTTGCCGAGACTAGCCCATCCATCAGTGTCTCTGGCTGCGCACCCATGTCGGCCAGAAGGTTAACCTGAGCTTGCTGCATGCGAGGATCACCAGGCTGATCCTCTCCTGGATGCCAATCATCCAGTCCCCAAGTCCACTGGATACTACCTGCTGAAAATACCCGAGCTCCGCTCGGTGCTTTGTACATGGTCAGGTGATGAGTTGTTTCCCCCGGGGTAACAACGTTGCCGAAGTCTCGCAGATATTGCGGCACTTCTCCCTTTGTCGTCGAAAGATGGATGAGTCCCGCAGGACGGAAACCGTTATCAACGTCCTCATTGGACTCGTAGCCGATGGTATTCGGGGCGAGTTCTTCAACGGCCCCGGGCGGCTGGGAAGCGAGCCCCGTGTCGCGCCATAATCGGAGCTTTCCCTCTTCGGAATTGACGGAAACGGGTAATAACCCGTCGTTGACCATATATGCAGTGCCAGTCAAAGCATTTTCGGGTTTGCCACCGCCCTTGTCCTGTGGGCTGAATCGCGGATCTCGCCACGTTCCGGTCCACTCTGGTGAAGGATCGATCTTATAGTTGGACCACGTCTCTTTATAACTAACGAGCGTGCGATAGTCGGCGTCGTCGGTGGTTGACGGCTCGTAGCGGGTGCGCCAGTATCCCTCGTTCCCAGTGAGGAACTGGAGGTTGACTCCTGCATCTCGCGCTTCCTCTAGATGGGAACGCTGTTTGGCAGACCAGTACTCATCGTGGCCGACTGAGAGGACCGTATTGTGATTAAGTAACTCTTCCCCCCGTCGATCCGTATCAACGCCAGAGAAATAACTGACATCGTATCCATTCCTCTCGAGAAATCTCACGAGTGGGTACTCTGCTCCGAAATAGAAGTCTCTGGCTTCAACTCCATTTCGTGTCTCAAAGGGGCGATTGTAGCTGATTTTGTAGGCACGACCGTTGGCGGCGCCCTGGTAGAAATCGGAGCCACCGTACTTGTTGTAGGCATGCCACGTGGGATCCGAGGTCTGGAACAGAACGTCTGAGTGACTTGAATCATCTCTGACGATAAAAGTAATATGGCTACTGCCTCCGGTATCCGTGCGCGTCAATTTAGCCAGATACACGCCTGAAACTGCCTCTGCGGGTACCTGCCAAGCAGCGGAGACCGCCCAAGTTCCGCAGTCCGTCAGCTCAGTCGCAACATCCGACAAACACTCCGGTTGATGCTGAGGCAAGGAAGCTGCAGGTTGAATGCTGTCGATCTTGCGTGCACCGAGTCCTTGGTACCAGCCCGTTCGGTAGATATCGATGGAGTATTTAGTGGCGTCGGTATCGATCTTGAAATCGATCTGACTGCCGACGTTCACACTGATGTCAGTGGCGAATCCTTGGATTGTGCTATCGCCTGCTCCTTGGATATCCCAGTCTTGCCAGGGGTTCCCAGGTTTGCTATTTTCGCAAACGATTGGATTGGAGCCTGCGTCACACGAATCTGCTGACGCAGGAATAGGAGCCGTAGTCATAGGCACTAGAAGCAGCGCTGCGGCGATGCCGATGCCGGTTGTTCGACATGACTCACGCACAAAGCCACGAAGGCCCTGAATGACCCGTTCACGAAAAGTCATTGGAACTCCTTGGCTGTGGTCCTCGCGGCTTGGAACCGTTCAACTGGTCATTGGCGAAATAGCAATATCCACCCGTTTGAACTCAGACTAGGGAGGGTGCTACCCAGTGGCAATGGAAGGGACAGGGGAACGCGTAAAATCGAGTACTCTCTCCCACCCTGAGCGCAAAGAACAGGTGCTGCAGCTCTTTAAAGGGAGTATCGGCTACTTGCCCCTTGCATCCCGGCTACTTTCATCACGCTCCCACCCAGTGCTACCCGTCACAATGCGGTGACGGTGAAAACGTGCCATGGTTACGAAACCCGCGTAAATTGCCGCGTCGATTGCGCTGAACGGCCCATTCACGGAGGCAAGCAGCTCACGGACGGATTGTTTCGTCGTCCTTTGGTGGATGGTCCTCGCGGCACCGGCTTCAAGTTCCCGCTGACCACGGTAGTTTCGCCGCAAAATGGCCATAAGTGCGCTCGTGTTTCGTGGGGTAACGACTTGGACGGGGGGAGTGTGGAGTACGACTTTCTCATCCCTGGTGAACTGCTGATCCACGTAGAGATCGTCGGCCGTGACAGCTGGAAACTTGCCGAACCTTGCGTGCCCTCGTTCAGCTAGGGCATATGCGCCGGCGCCCCATAGTGCTTCATTTGTCGTCGGAATGCGACGCCTCGCACGGTAGAAGGCCTTCACCAGCCAACTGGCGCCACCATCGTCGTAGCGGAAGGCCGGCCGCGCTGCCAGAATACTGTCTTGTTCGAGCCGGTCGAACAACATGCGAAGCGCAGTTGGGCTGATTGCGATGTCTGCGTCTAAATACAGCCGCGGCCATGCAGTGGCAACGGAGTCTGCTGCGTTGAGTGCGGAAATTTTGGAAGCAGTTTCGACTTCCAGAACACGCACCCCGTCGAAGGCCTTGGCAATCGTGGCTGTGTCGTCATGACACCCGTTGCAGGCCACGATGATATCCACCCGACCGGTCTTGAGTACCGGTGCCAAACTGCTGAGTGTGGCACCAATGACCTTCGCTTCGTTGTGTGCGGGAATGACGACTGCGCCCCGAGGGAAGTCTTTGAGCACATGCGTTAAACGTTGGGCAGCCGTTGGGCCCGGTAGAGATGCCCAACTGGATTCGTCCATGATCGTTCGGAAGATACCAAGCCTCGTTGGTAGGTAGAAACGGAGCAACTCTGTGAGGGCGACAGCATTTCTGAACCACCGAGCGTAGCGGACATCGTGGTATTTACGAATGTAGCGAACTCGATTGACTGCAAGCAGCGCATTGAGCTCGGAGGACGTCCCAGACCCTCCACCATGGTGGACCATTTGTGCTGAGGGCTCGTACCACGCCGTTTCTCCTGATTCCCGTGCACGGCGGAAGTAGTCGACTTCTTCGGAATACAAGAAAAATTGCTCATCCCAGTCTCCGAGGCGTATGGCCAAATCAGCTCGAACCAAGATGGCAGCTCCTGATGCCCAATGAACACGGTGGGCGTGCTGGTAGCTCTCCGGGGCATAGTCTGTTTCAGCCAACCAGGCTGGGCGGGAAGGCCATTTTTCTCCGAAGAAGGCATCGCCAAACGCCGTGACCACGGTGGGTTCACGACGTAGCGATTGGTAGGTGGTTCCGTCGCTTTCCAGCAATTTAGGAACGACAAGTCCTGCATCCGAGGTGAGAAGCCGGTGGTAAAGAGCCGAGATAGCGCCACGGCCAACTTCTAGGTCGGGATTCAAAATCAATACGGCCTCAGTATCGCCAGCAACACGACGCGCGGCATTAATACCACTGGCGT
The DNA here is from genome assembly GCF_058137995.1 of Arthrobacter sp. AOP36-F1-5. NCBI lineage: Bacteria > Bacillati > Actinomycetota > Actinomycetes > Micrococcales > Micrococcaceae > Arthrobacter > Arthrobacter sp. AOP36-F1-5. Next base: position 2,577,818 of record NZ_CM176892.1, on the reverse strand, counting down.
AGCCCAAATTTCCGCCAGTCGAAAGAGCATAAGCGTCCGGGTACGCATCAAGGGATCGGAGCGTTTCGTCGGCAGAATCATTGTCGGCTACAACGACACGGAGGCGAAGATCCCGTGCTTCGAGTCGCAGACTGGACATCAACGCTTCCAACGCAGGTTCGCTGTTGTAGGTGACGATGTAGACGACGACGTCGGCTGGTTCGTCGGCACAGATGAAGGCACCTTCACTATTACCACTCAGCGGGAGCCGTGATTCGAGTTGCCTGTTTGACGGTTCCGTACTCACCCCAGGAGGGACGACAGAACTGTGGCGCCGCATCTGTAGCAGGCTGGGTGGATCGTCGACCAGGTAACGGCGAGCGAGTCGTCGAGGTTCTAGAGCCAGACGCCAAGCCCATTCGAGGCCATGAGTGCTGGTCCATTCTGGGGCTCGGCGGATAGAGCCGGCAAGAAAGTCCACGACAGCACCAAAAGCCAACAGCACGTTGGCTCCGGTGCTTGCTCCATATTTGGCCATCCATAGTTCTTGACGCGGTTTGCCCAGCCCAACGATGAGGACTTGGACACCTGATGAGCGGATCGTCCTGGCAAGGTCAACTGAGGCGTTATGGTCTGCCAAATCTGAACGGGACGGTGCCCACATCCCTGCAACGACTAGTCTTGGTCTTGACTTTGTCAGCCTCCGCGAAAGCAGACGCTGGATGAGGTAAGAGCCACCAAGAAATCCTACGGTCGCGCCACTTTCCTCCGCGGCGTCGAGTAGTGGGCCGATCAGGTCGCTGCCGGCCAACCTAGGCCAGTTTTTTCCCGTAAGTCTGGCAGCTTGGGCAGCTAGAGGTGCCCCATCAAGGAGTGTCAACCATTCCATGGGACGTTCTGCATCGAGTGTCTCTGTACCACTGGTCGTTTGTTTCAGCGAATGCCCCAAAGTCCCCTGCCAGCGTCCGCCCCTGCCGAACTGGGCGATGTGGTCTAGATTCGCCGAGACTACAGAGAGGGGTAGAACCGTGGTCGAGGTGGAGTGAGAGGGCGATGCGTTAGCTCGCTTTAAGATTCGGCTGAGAGCTGCTGTCTCGTCGAAGAGGTCAACGATAATTTCAGCCAGATCGACACGTTGGTAGTTTGCCGTCATTTTAGAACCCCCAGAGAAAAACAGTTGCGGACCTTACCTTTATGGAAATTAGAAAACGGACAGCACCGACTGCGTCGTATTGGCCGACCTGCGTACTGCCCAATTTGACCCGGAGGATAAGTTGATCGCGACCTGCGGTGTGCGTGCGTTGCGAATCCCAGAACCCCGAGTTTGTATGCGAGAAGACGCTTCTCGCGGACGACAGCTTTGGGGGCGCGCCTGGCGATGAGCGAGTCGAGTTGCTTTCTAAACACGTGCCAGTCCAGTATTTTTTTCCATGTAGCGGGAACCTGTTGCTGGGCAGACCCACTCGTCTCCGACTAGTCGGAGTGGCTGCCCAGCCTCTCCGACCCAACCAACATGCTTGGCTGGCACCCCAGCAACTATGGAATACGCCGCTACGTCGCGGGTGACGACAGCACCGGCGGCAACGGTCGCCCAGGCGCCGATTGAAATGGGGGCGATACACACTGCCCGAGCGCCAATAGCAGCGCCGTGAGCTATAGTCACACCGACCGATTCCCAATCCGTAGAGCTCTTAAGGCTTCCGTCCGGATTGACGGCTCTCGGGAACAGGTCATTCGTTAAGACCGCCGCAGGTCCGACGAATACGCCATCGGCTAGTCTTGCTGGTTCATATACGAGAGCATAGTTTTGGACTTTACAGTTGCTCCCCAATTCAACTTTGGGACCGATGTAGGCACCTCGTCCGATCGTGCAGTTGTTCCCAACAACTGCACCTTCGCGAACCTGGGCCAAGTGCCATATGGTCGAATTTTCGCCAATCGTTGATGTCGTTGCAACGTCCGCAGTCTGCTCAATATGAATCATTCACTTGTCCCCAGCTGTATTTTCCCGGCTGCGAGGGCAGACAGCGACAACGTGTCGATCGCCCTTCTAACTCTTTGCCTCACCATAGGGCCGCGAATATTCGTCTACAACGTCGCCGTAGCTAATCAGGTGGAATTCGAGTACCCGGCTGCGACCGTTGCAGGAAACCATGTGGTGGTTTACGTGGTGGACACTCTTAATCGCCCCGAGCGCAACGGGTATCTTGAAATCTAGATCAAGATCTGGTGCCATCACTTAGATGGACAGAACTGGGTAGAAGCAGGGGGTGAGGGGAGTCTGTGAAGACAAAAGGCTGGATCATTGCGATTTTTGCGACCGCCCTTCTGCTGGCAGTTGTTGCCGTCGTCTTCAATAGTTTGGATCGGCCGGTAGACGCATCCTTCGCTGAAGGTGCCTCAGCAGAGTCATCGGGCAAAGCCTTGATGACGAATCGAAGCGATCCTCGCTCAGAGTCGACAAGCGCTGAGCGATCAGAAAAGGTCCCTACACCGACCGAGAGTTCCAAATTGGACCAGGAGGACGAGTCCTTGCCAACCCGGCCATCCGGGCACGGCGAGAAGAAGGCACCAGAAACGAAGAAACTCGAGGTTCCCAAGGACAAAAAGGAAGGTCCTAAGAAGCTCCCTAAGTCGAAGAAGCGTGCGCCGGTACTAACTTCATTGCCGAAGAGCGGTAGTGCGACTGGCAAGCTCAGCCGGGGTTTTCCAGCCAAAGTAGTGCCCATGCCGCCGAAAGCTGTGGCTAGCTCCTCATCGGTTCAAACCCAAGGTGAACAGGCGTTTGTGGAGGTGACGGGGCGAACCAAAGCCGAAACGAAATCAGTCTTGAAGTTCTATTCGAAGGATTTCGCGGGGAAGGGATGGGTAACCACCCAGCAATCCACCGCGAACGGCGTGACTACCTTACGCGGCGCTTACGGCGACGATTCAATCTTGGTCACGGTGCGTAGATTGCCCACGGGCCAGACGTCCTTTGCCGTCGCAGGGGTTTTCAAGGTGGATAAATAGGGATGTACCTCAGCCTTTCTGACTGGTCTTCCCGCCGCAACTCCGCCCAGCAGAATCGTGCCGCTTCGGTGGCCTTCAAAGCGTCGCCAACGGTCATCGCTCTGGGCATGGTCAGCATGCTGACTGATATTTCATCGGAATCAGTTGCGGCGATCCTTCCCTTGTACGTCACCGGGGCTCTTGGTTTGTCAATGGTCGCGTACGGCTTCCTTGAAGGCCTCCATCAAGGTCTCAGTGCTGTTGTGAGGATTGCGGCCGGCTACACCGCTGACCGAAGTGACCGCCCTAAGCCAGTTGCGCTTGCCGGCTACGGGATGTCGATGGTGGCCCGAATCGGGCTTTTGTTCGTGCAGGGTTTCGCCGGTATTACCGCCGTCGTCGGGGCCGACCGTATCGGCAAGGGTATTCGGACTGCCCCGCGCGACGCAATGATCCAGAGTGCGTCGCAGCCCGAGCACCTCGCCCGATCCTTCGGGTTACACCGTATGCTCGACACCGTCGGTGCCACCATAGGGCCGCTCCTCGCGTTCGTTGTGCTGCTCTTAGTGCCGGATGGGTACCGAGTCGTCTTCGTGGCTTCGCTCGCCGCTGCAGTCCTGGGTGTGGCAGTTTTGGCGTTAATCGTGCCCAACAAGCGACTTCGCCGGTCGATGAATTCAGCAGATGCTTCCGGAGCGGAAAAGCAGCCAGTGGAGCAAAACACTACCGGGCGACCAGCACGCCCACAGATACGTTTTCTGCTAACGGGGAAGATGCGCTGTCTCTTGGTCGCCTCGGGTTTATTAGGTTTAGTGACGGTTGGTGACGGCCTCGTGTACTTGGCTCTTATGGACCACGGGGAAATACAGACTTTGTGGTTTCCACTGCTCTTTGTCGGTGCCAACACCGTATTCTTGATACTTGCGATTCCTCTAGGACGACTCGCAGACCGGACTTCTCGGGCTGGGGTCTTTGTCCTGGGGCACCTTGCATTGGCTGGCGCTTACCTCAGCGCGGCCTTGGGAGGTTCACTTCCTACGGTGGCTTCATGCCTCGTCCTTTTAGGGGCATTCTATGCTGCGACGGATGGTGTACTGGCGGCACTCGCAGGCCAGCTATCTCCCGTGGGCGCGAAATCTACCGGTATCGCAGCAGCCCAGACTGTTGTTGCAGTAACTAGATTGGTGGCCTCTACTTCCTTCGGTGCATTGTGGGTCTTCGTGGGGGCTGTTCCGACGATCATTGGAGCTGCCGTGGTCCTGGGAGCCTTGGTTCCGATTGCATGGCTATTGCTGTCCGACCACCGCCGTGCCCGTGAAGACGGATCTACCGCATGAAATGGCGACACCAGATGGCGTCCGTGAGGGCAAGATGGACAGCACTGGCTCTCGTCGCGTTGCTGACACTGGGCGGAGCCAGCATCTACGCTGTGCGCTCCTATCAACATTATGCTGAGAGAAATTCAGGGCAGTCTGCCGTATCTATGAGCAACGAGTTGCCACCAGGGCAGCGAATTGTATTTCGCAATACGGCGTCGGGGGCAGGCTACGGGATGATCGGCGAAGTGCCGACCAACGATCCGAGAGGACCACGCGACCTTGCGAACGTGCCTTGCGATCGAGTCGACGCCTCTGGCGGGATGGTGTCTTGTCTGCGCACAATACGTGGAATCCCAACACGCTTTGAAGCCCAGGTGTTGGATTCCGAAGGTTCGATTATTGAGACGTGGCCACTCCCGGGGGTTCCAAGTCGGACTCGAGTCTCGGCCGACGGCCTTGTAGCCACAACCGCATTCGTGACGGGTCACGCTTATGCCACGAATTCATTTTCGACAGAGACCGTAGTCAGGGCACCTGACGGTCGAGACTATGGAAATTTGGAAGACTTCACGATCCTGATCGACGGGAACCAACTGACTGCCGTTGACCGAAATGTCTGGGGTGTCACCTTTGCTGGAGATGACAAATTCTTTGCGACAGTGGGCTCGGGAGACAACACATGGCTCGTGTCAGGGAGCCTCGAACAACGCACAATGACGTCAGTTGTGGAAAATGCGGAATGCCCCTCGATTTCCCCTGATGGGAAGCAGGCGGCTTTTAAGAAGCGGCGCACGGGGGCAGGACCTGTTCATTGGGATATTGCTGTGTTGGAGTTGGATTCAAAGAAGGAAACCGTTATTCGACTGCGTAACGGGTTCGATGATCAGCTTGAATGGTTGGACAATAGCACCCTGCTATACGGGGCGCCACGCGATGGGGCTATTGGCGACAGCGATATCTTCAGTCTAGAAGTTGCCCCGAATGCGCGTCCTGAATTGTTCATTGAACACGCATGGTCGCCGTCGGTGGAGCGCTGATCACCCATCCAGCAGTCGCGCTTTGGGGAAATCAGCAAGTTGTCTTGTTGCAACACTGGGCGCGGACTTAGCACATCGAAGAGTCAAATGCCTTCTGGCAGAAGACCTGGGAACATGAAAACGACTAGCACGCTCGTGTTCAGATTGGTTGCCGGCTCAGCTTGACCTCAGCGGTACTCGGCGGAATAGATTCCGCTCTCTGCTGTGAAGAACGCATAGTCGATTCCCTTGATGGTCCGGATCTTGAAACTAACCTTTTCGCCTTCGGACCGGAGGGCTGATAATTCGCCAGTGTCTGAGCGGACGGGAAGCATGACCTGCAACATCCCCTCAACTCGGCTATCGGAGCTCACAGTGAACCCGACCTCGCCTTTCTCCGTCACGAGATCAGTGACGGTTGAAGCGTTCCGTCCATCGGTGAACTCAAGTAGTTGTTTCGCGGAAATCATGGGAACGTCCAGTCGTGTCGCCGTATCCATGAGCTGCCGGCCGAAATCGTCGCTGAAATCGAAATGGGTTCCCAGGACCCCGAAATAGCCCCGATCATCTCGGGCAGCTGAGATAAGGGCTTCGATTGCCTCAGGTGAGTCCTTCCAAGTCTCATTGACCAAATGCGTTTCTTGTTGGAACACATCGATAAGTTGCCCGTCGTCTGTACTGAAACGCATCGGCAGTGAGGAGCCGGTCATGTATCCGGGACGATGGCTGATCCAATCCGGTGGCCAGTTGAAGTAGTTCATATCCAGTCGGATTCCCCAGCTGCGTTCCACCATGGGCTGCGTGACCCAATCGCTCCAGGCGATGCAGTGCAGCCTGTTCCCCTGCTGTGCCGGTAGCGACGGGTACTTCTCCCGGAAGTTCTTGAGGGAACGCCCGAAGGACACATCGAGAGATGCTCGAGACCAGTCGTGGCACTGGGTGGTGATGTGGGCTCCGAGATCAAAACTTTGGTCGGAATAATCGGAGGCCTGATCATCTGTTAGGGAGGACGAGGCATACATCCACGAGGTGGCTCGCGGACACTTCCAAACACGTGCCTCGCATCCGGGAGGGTCGAGTTCCAGCATGTGCTCGAAAGCCGATTTTGTTCCATCCTCGGTCCCATGATCATCAGCGGCCATCAGTAAAGCGACATTGGCCCCGTTCGGTAGGTACCAAAAGCGCGGAAGCGGAGTCGAATCCTTGTGGAAGAATTCAAGAATGTTGGTGAGTAGCCGCATCTGCTCGTCAGCCTGGGGTATACCGATCTTGTCGAGGTCCAGGTAGTCGGATTCATTGTTGGCGCCGTGGAACAGATCGTTGGGTCGGATGGGGGGAATGCCATCTCGTTCTTGACCGGCCCAGGCAGGGTTCCCCTGCCGTGTATAGAGCACGGAAGTCGCGAGGTCGTACGTGAAGGCAGCGACTTGACCGTGCAACTGGTCGGCATTCCGGACGGTGACAGCGGGTATTTTGGCACTAGTAGTGGGATCGGAATAGAGAGTTGCGACGCTCGTGGCGTCAGCACCTGCGCGATATCGTGTGGCTGTCCCGTGGAATTGTATGGATGTCGACGTGATCCCCTTGCCGGGGGCACGAGAACCATCGACTTTCAGATAGGCATCACGAAGCTCTCCGTCGACTGGAGTCAGCCCGGCCAACTGTGCTAAATCTCCCTGGGGGCTCATGGCCACGACAGCACCCCCCTCTCTGACCCAAGGCCGGAGGACTGCTGCAAGCTTGTCGGAACTTGCCCCGGCACCCACAATGGCCACGGCATGCTGTTCCAGCACCCGCGCATCGATAGCCTCCGGCGCGCGGGTGTCGAAACCGTTGAGACCTTCTGCTCTAAGGATTTCAGCGAGGTAGGAGTCGTGGGTGTTTGGGGCGGCGATGAGCAACAACGACCCACCAGCGCCCTCCTCAAGATTCACCGGTTTCTTTACTTGAAACTTCCAACTATTCAGCTCGTCTTGACTCCCTTGGGCATTTGGCAGCGTGATACTAACCGCGTAGCTTCCGGGCTTGAGCGGATCTGTGGGTTGAAGGGTCGCAGTATCAAGTGTGTTGTTGAACCGCACGGCGCCGGCAACCGGCTGGCCCTCGTCATCTTTTACGACAATTTTCAGCTGCTCTGCGGCGCCTTCGAGAGGGCGGCTAAAGGAAGCCATGACTTTGGTTGTCTTCGGCACGCCCGTTGCATCAGCAGTAGGGAAGTGAGACACAAGGTGGGCAGGCGTCGATTGAATACTTGTCAACATCGACGTTCCCCTAGCTGCGCCCACTCCTGCCGCAACGAAGCCGAAACACAGCAGCGCCATGAGCATGGTGTTGACCCACCGTCGCGATGACCAACGTGCGCCGTTTGATACTTCCACGATGAGTTGCCCCCAATTTCCCCAGAATCTTCTGAGAGCAAGCTTAGGTAACGTTCAATTGGGCGTCTGCGATAAACGACAAAGCAAGCAATTAACGAGTACGACGAGCGCGAGCAGAGGGAGCTGATCCAGTGATCCTGCCGGAGCGGGCACGGCAGCCTGCGGACGAAGCGGTAGACTGGGTTGGCCCGGACTCCGGGTCCGCAGACGCCAACATCGCAGGGAGTTCAGAACTTGAGCGTGGAAGCCACCACACCGGCCGCCGTCATCGTCCTCGCAGCAGGGGCCGGAACCCGAATGAAATCCGCGAAACCGAAGATCCTGCATGAGATTGCCGGACGTTCTCTCGTCGAACATGCGATCGCCGCGGCCCAGGGGTTGCAGCCCGAACGCCTGGTAGCTGTCGTCCGCTTCGAACGAGAAATCGTCGTCAAGCACCTTCTCGATATCGAACCGGCCATCACTATCGCCGATCAGGACGAGATCCCGGGAACGGGACGTGCTGTCCAGGTCGGTCTCGACCAGCTTCCTGGCGACCTCACGGGCACCGTGGTGGTGACCTACGGCGACGTCCCCTTGTTGACGACCGAGCTCATCGGTAGCCTCGTCGCCGCGCACGAGAGCGAGCGTAATGCCGTGACCGTTCTGACCGCTGAACTTTCTGACGCGACCGGCTACGGCCGCATCGTGCGTTCCGCCGACGGCACCGTGGAGGGGATCGTCGAGCATAAGGACGCCACGGCAGAACAGCTGGCCATCAACGAGGTCAACTCCGGGATCTATGCCTTCGATGCCGAGGTCCTGCGCAACGCACTGGCCACTGTCACCACCGACAACGCGCAGGGCGAAATGTATCTGACCGACGTGTTGGGTATCGCCCGCAACGACGGCGGACGCGTCGCTGCCGTGGTCACCTCGGACCGGTGGCAGGTCGAAGGGGCCAATGATCGGGCCCAGCTGTCTTCGCTGGGCAAGGAAATGAACCGGCGCATCCTCGAGAAGTGGATGCGGGCCGGTGTGACGGTCATCGATCCGCAGACTACCTGGGTCGACGCCTCGGTCGCGCTGTCCCCGGACGTGACCATTAAGCCTGGCACCCAGCTCCACGGGTCCACGGCAGTCGGTACCGGAAGTGTCATCGGACCGGATTCCACACTGACCGACACCCAAGTGGGCCAGAACGCCGTCGTCAAGCGCAGCGACGTGACGTCATCGGTCATCGCAGCCGGCGCCTCGGTGGGACCCTTCGCCTACTTGCGCCCGGGCACGGACCTGGGCGAAGCCGGCAAGATCGGGGCCTTTTACGAAACGAAGAATGTCACGGTCGGCCGTGGTTCCAAGCTCTCCCACCTGGGCTACGCGGGGGACGCGGAGATTGGCGAATACAGCAACATCGGTTGCGGCAACATCACCGCCAACTACGATGGCGTCAATAAACACCGCACCGTGATCGGCTCGCATGTGCGCACCAGTTCCAACACCGTGTTCATTGCGCCCGTGAGCATCGGCGATGGCGCCTACACCGGCGCCGGGGCCATCGTGCGCAAAGACGTTCCGGCCGGGGCCTTGGCCCTGTCCGTGGCCCCGCAACACAACAAAGAAGGTTGGACCGAGGCCAAGCGTCCCGGGAGTGCCGCCGCAGAGGCAGCTGCGCACGCCAGCCGCACCACCGATGCCAACCCACTTCCTGCCACCGACTGAACCCACCAGACAGCACGAAAACCTCCCGAGTCAGAAAGTGAACACATGAGCGAACTGCGCCACAACGTCGACAACAAGCTGGTGTTGGCCGCCGGCCGTGCACACCCGGAGCTGGCCGAAGAGATAGCCTCGGCCCTCGATACCGAACTGCTGCCCTTATCTGCCTATGACTTCGCCAACGGTGAGATCTACGTCCGCTCCGGTGAGAGCGTGCGTGGCAAGGACGTTTTCGTCATCCAGGCTCACCCGGCACCTCTGAACAACTGGTTGATGGAACAACTGATCATGATTGATTCGATGAAGCGCGCATCCGCTCGCCGCATCACCGTGGTCTCGCCGTTCTACCCCTACGCGCGTCAGGATAAGAAGGGTCGCGGCCGCGAGCCGATCTCCGCCCGCCTGGTCGCCGACCTCTACCGGACCGCCGGTGCTGACCGTGTCATGAGCGTGGACCTGCACACCGCGCAGATCCAGGGCTTCTTCGACGGACCGGTCGACCACCTCTTCGCCATCCCGTTGCTCGCCGATTACATCCGCACCCGCATCGAGGTCGACAACGTCACCGTCGTCTCCCCGGATACCGGCCGCGTCCGGGTCGCCGAACAGTGGGCCGAACGACTGGGCGGAGCACCGTTGGCCTTCGTGCACAAGTCACGTGATTTGACGGTTCCGAACCAGGCGATCTCCAAGACAGTGGTCGGACAGGTCAAGGGCCGTACCTGCGTGCTCATCGACGACATGATCGACACCGGTGGCACCATCTCGGGTGCCGTGCGCGTGCTCATGGACGCCGGCGCCAAGGATGTCATCATCGCTGCCACCCACGCAGTGCTCTCCGATCCGGCAGCCCAGCGGCTCTCCGAATCGGGGGCCCGCGAGGTCGTGGTGACCAATACGCTGCCGATCCCGAATTCGAAGCGTTTCGCCCAGCTCACCGTCCTGTCGATTGCCCCGCTGATCGCCCGCGCGATCAAGGAGGTCTTCGAAGACGGATCGGTCACGAGCCTCTTCGACGGCAACGCCTAGCCAATACCGCACCACAACGCCCGACAGATGGATCCCACAGGGTCAATTTGCCGGGCGTTGTCATGTCCGCTGAGCTCGTAGCGGATCCCGAGGCAGTAGCGATGCCAGTACCAACCCGGCGAACGATATGGTGGGGGCGTGGTCAAGATTCTTGCTGTATGCACCGGAAACATCTGCCGTTCGCCCTTCGTGGAGCGCTACCTGCAACGAGAACTAGAGCAGTTGGCGCCTGGTGCATTTCAAATCACCAGTGCCGGCACCAGCGCGCTCGTCGAACAACCAATGGATCGACGCGCGGCAGAGTCGTTGGAACGCGCGGGCGGGTCAGCCGGGGGATTCCTCGCCCGACAGCTGACCGAGACCCACCTGAAAGAGGCGGACTTCGTGTTGGCGCTGACGGAGGCACACCGAAGCGCCGTCGTGTCGATGAGCCCGCGGATGCTCAAGCGTGCTTATACCGTGCGTGAATTCGCCCGTGTTCTAGAAGTCATCGCTGCCGCAGGATCAGATCTGCGCCGAGGGGGCGGCCTCGAAGAGGTTCTAGCCCGGTGGAATGCGCTGCCGAAGGTCGCTGCCCGGCACCGGTATGAGGCTCGAGAGTTGGTGTCGGGAGGGTACGACGTGGTCGATCCTCACCGGCAGAGCACGGCCGTCTACCGACAGATGACGAACGAATTGCTGCCGTCGTTGCAAGGAATAGTCGATTTCGAAGCCTCAATGATTCGCTGAGTGACCACAGTTGGACTGACGAGCACGACTCGTGTGCCATCTGATCAGGGTTCAGAGGGCGGCCTTCGCATCTTGGCTAGAGTCGGCGACGTGCTTGCCGAGTGTCTTTTCTCGGAGCAACGAGTTCCTCGAAGGCGGGGTTCCGGTCGCGCTGCGCCGGCTCAGAGCCAACCACGTCATAATCGTCGTCCAGGAACTTGGGGATGAGCGATGTCTGGTCGTCGGCCGTCCCGTTGTCTGGCGCACTGGCCTTGGAAACGACCTTGTGGGGACCTCGGGGCGCACGGGACGGCTGAGCGCGTACGGACTCCACGGGAGGCTGCGAGGGCGCTGGTGAGGCGTCACGCCGGTTCTGTTTGCCGCCTTTGACACTCGAGTAGTAGTACTTTCCGTAGTAGCCATACTGGCCGGCCTGGGCACCCTTGGTCGGCACTTGGTTCAGGATCGCCCCGAGAACGCGGCCGTCGACCTTACGGAGGTTGTCTATTGCCTTTTGCAGTTCATCGACTGTGGTTGAACCAGCTTTAACCGTGACGAGCGCGCCATCGGCGGTTTTAGTCAGGATGGCGGCGTCGGTGACGGGCAGAAGCGGTGGGGCATCGATGATGACGACGTGGTCACGTGCCAGATCACGCAGGAGGTTCCTCATGGAGCGGGATCCGAGCAGTTCGGAAGGGTTGGGGGGGATGCGTCCGGCAGCGAGAACCGAGAGATTCGGAATCGGCCCATAGGGCTGGAGTACATCCTCGAGGTCGGCCATGCCGCTGAGGACATCGGTGAGCCCGGCTCCGTCCGGCAAACCGAAGATCTCGGTGACGACCGGGCGACGGAGGTCTCCATCGATGATCACCACTTCACGGCCAGCGGCGGCCACTGCTACAGCGAGGTTGGCTGCAATGGAGGATTTACCCTCGCCGGGGACCGAGGAGGTGACGACAATGGAGCGCGGGGGGTTGTCGACATCCATATACGACAGGTTCGTGCGCAGTTCGCGGAGTGATTCCGGGAAGGCGTGAGAGTCGCGGTCGCCATGGTCCACGATGCCGGGTTCGACGATCATGCGCTTTTCGGCCAATCGCTGATCCTGGGGGATGGTGCCCGCGACGTTCATCCCCAGCTGCTCAACGGCTTCGCTGGATCGAATGCGCCGGTCAAGGTGTCCGCGCAGGAGTGCATAGCCCAAGCCGAGGGCCAAGCCGACGACGCCGCCCAATGCCATGGCGAGCTTCGTGTTCGGGGAGACCGGGGCGGTCGGCAGGGCGGCGCGCCCCAGGGGGGCGAGCTTGATTGGAGCTTCACCGGCCATTCCGTCAACTTCCGAAACAGGTTCTATGCTGACGACCTCGTCGGCAAGGGCCTTCACCCAAGCGTTGGCGAGGTCCTGGGCAACGGCAGGATTGGCGGACTTGGCGCTGATGCGAAGTTCAGCAGTCTCAGTGGGAACGGCCACTGAGATTTGTTCGAGTAGCTCGTCGGGCGATTGAGTTATGTCAAGTTCTTTCTGGACCTTGGCAGCCACGCTGCGGCTGGTAGCGATGCTCTTGTAGCTCGTCACCTTTGATTTAGCCAAAGTCTCCCCGGCCAGAGCTGTGTTCAAGTTATCGGCACTCGCGGTGACCACGAGCCCCGAAGAGGTAGCCTGGTAAACGTTTGGCTGTGTTAATGTCCACAAGAAGGCGAGGAGGATTGCTGCCAGGAGTGTCGCTCCGATGCCGCGCCAGTGAGTCCGGAAGACGGCAATGTACTGGCGAAGATCCGGGCCGGCTTCAGCACCACTGGTGTCGTTAGTATCCAATATTGAGTCCCCCGAGGGCTCGCTACCGTCCGCACGATCAGCTCGTCTGCGGGGCAAAGAATGATGCCGCAAACGCTGATGATAGTGGACGGTCAATGATTTAGGGTCGGGTTGATACTATCCCAGCTCTTCCAATCTTTTGAGCAGTGTTCTCACGAGGTACAGTTCGTGGGCGCGAGGACGGTTGGGTCATGCCTGTGAGTTCGGGTAGCTCCCGTGGCCTGCTATGATAGTGCGCAGTGCCCAGGCGAGGGAACTGTCGGATGTTCATCCGGTGGCTTCCGTGATCGACAAGGCCCAACGCCCTCGGCGTCCATCCTGCGGGATCGGCTTCGCTCGGTGTCCGGACCCCCGAAATGCCTGGACAGACCGCATGAGCCCCATCATCCCAGGAGATAATCCATGACTCACGACAAAGTCGTTCTGCCAGCAGAGATCCGCACCGATTTTGGCAAGGGTGCTGCCCGCAAGGCCCGCCGCGATTACAAGATCCCCGCAGTGATCTACGGGCACGGTGCCGAGCCGCTGCACGTTCTGCTGCCGAACCAGGAGACCACGCTGGCCGTGCGTTACTCCAACGCCCTGCTGACCATCGACGTCGAGGGCAAGACCCACTTGGCGCTGGCCAAGGACATCCAGCGCCACCCGCTGCGCCAGACCGTCGATCACCTCGACCTGTTGACCGTGAAGAAGGGCGAGAAGGTCAACGTTGACGTCTCCATCAACCTCGAGGGTGAGGTTGCTCCGGGCGCCGTCCTGGAAGTCGATGCCTACACGGTTTACGTTGAGGCCGACGCCACCAACCTGCCCGAGCAGGTCACCGTCAGCGTCGAAGGCCGCGAAATCGGCAACCACGTGCTGGCTTCCGATCTGGTGCTGCCGAAGGGCGTCACCTTGCTGATCGAAGAAGACACCGTCATCGCCACCATCGATGAGCCGAAGGTCCAGGATCTCGGCGACGAAGAAGAAGAGGGCGAGGCCACCGAGGCTGCCGCTCCGGCTGACGCCGAGTCTGCAGAGTAGGGAAACCACCTGCTCTGATGGCAAGCAACACCTGGATCGTAGCCGGGCTCGGAAACCCCGGGCCCGGCTACGCCCGTAATAGGCATAACGTGGGCCAAATGGTCCTCAGCGAGATGGGGACCCGTCTGGGCGGCTCCTTCAAAGCGCATAAGGCCAACGCCCAGGTCCTCGAAGGACGCCTGGGTATCGGCGGTCCCCGTCTGATTCTGGCCCAACCGATGACGTACATGAACCTCTCGGGTGGCCCGGTCGCCGGCCTGGCCCGGTTCTTCGATGTGGATCCAGAGCACATTATTGCGATTCATGACGAAATCGATATTCCCTTCAACACCATTAAAATGAAGCTCGGTGGGGGAGAAGGCGGCCATAACGGACTCCGCGATATCTCGAAGGCCTTGTCGACCAAGGACTACTACCGGGTCCGTGTCGGCGTCGGCAGGCCTCCCGGACGGATGGAAACTGCAGACTTCGTGCTGCGCGATTTCGGCACCACCGAACGCAAGGAACTGCCCTTCCTGCTCGATGATGCCGCCGATGCCGCGGAACTACTCATTCGCGACGGCCTGCAGGCGGCGCAGCAGAAACATCATGGCGTCTAGCCAGCCGGTGCCCAGAAAATTCGGTCCGGTTTTTGTTTGACAACAATTTCACATACTATCAATCCATGCCATATGGCTCCCTTAAGCGGGGCCGGTAGCTGGAGGCCTCTGAGACTGGGCCACCCCCATCCTGCTACCGGCCCCTTTTTTCATGCCCGCAGGCGGTGGGTAAGGCAGCACTGACGTGAATCCACTCACCGGACCGTGCGATCATTAGGTCATGGATTCGTTGCGGAATCCACGGGGCCGATGCCCCGCCGATCATTCCCGATCCAAGGATTTAACGAGCGTGGAAACAGTTACCGGCCCCCGCGGAGCGGATCAGACCGACCAGCCCCTGGCCCCGTTGGACGACACCGAAGTGCGGCGTCTGCGAGGTGACTTCACGCTGTTGGAACGCAGCATCAATTCGGTGCCCCTGGTGTATCTGGACTCCGGCGCCACCTCGCAGAAACCTCAATCCGTTCTCGATACCGAGCAACACTTCTACGAGAACTTCAACGCCGCCGTCCATCGCGGAGCTCATAGCCTGGCGGTGGAAGCCACCGATATTTATGAGGAAGCCCGTGAGAAGGCGGCACGGTTCGTGGGGGCCGCCACCGAGGAAATCGTCTGGACCTCGAACGCGACCGAGGCGCTGAACCTGCTGACCTATTCGTTCTCCAACGCCAGCCTCGGCCGCGGCGGCGACGCCGGACGGCAGTTCGCCCTCGGCCCGGGGGACGAGATCCTCGTCACCGAGCTCGAACACCATGCCAACCTCATCCCGTGGCAAGAACTGGCAGCGCGTACCGGTGCCAGCCTGAAATACATCCCGGTCGACGCCGAAGGCGCCTTGCGCATGGACCTGGCGGCTCATCTGGTGGGGCCCCGCACCCGGATCGTAGCCTTCACCCACGTCTCCAACGTCCTGGGCACCGTCACCGATGTCGCAGCACTGGTCCGCCTGGCCGCTACCGTGGGTGCCCTCACGGTCCTGGACGGCTGCCAATCGGTGCCCCACCTCCCCGTGGACGTCAAGGCGCTAGGCGTCGACTTCATGGCGTTCTCCGGCCATAAGATGCTGGGTCCCACCGGCATCGGAGCCCTCTACGGCCGCCGGGAACTACTCGATGCGATGCCCCCCTTCCTGACGGGGGGTTCAATGATCACTTCCGTCACGATGGAACGGGCCGAATTCCTGCCCGCACCCACCCGTTTCGAGGCGGGTACCCAGCGGATCTCCCAGGCCGTGGCACTAGCCGCCGCCGTGGACTACCTCGATGAGGTCGGGATGGAACGGATCGCAGCCTGGGAAGAATACCTGGGCGGACGGCTCTCCGCCGGTCTGGCCTCGATTCCGGGGATTCGCCAGCTGGGCCCCACTACGGGAGCGCGTATCGGCACGGCAACCATCGACATCCCGGGGGTTCACCCCCATGACGTGGGGCAGTTCCTGGACAGCCGTGGGGTGGCAGTCCGCGTCGGACACCACTGTGCGCAACCGTTGCATCGTGCTCTAGGGGTCACGGCAAGCACCCGGGCCAGCACCTACCTCTACAACACAGCCGAGGACGTGGACACGTTCCTCAATGCGGTGGCCGATGTGCGGGGGTTCTTCGGGGTGGGCGCATGAGTGAGTTGGAACAGCTATACCAGCAGGTGATCCTCGACCACGCCAAACGACGTCGGGGGGAGGGACTGATCACCCCCGAGGCCGGGCATGTCTGGGGGGAGTCTCATCAGCACAACCCGGTCTGTGGCGACCAAATTCGACTTCGGGTGGAAATAGAGGACCAGACGATCACGAAGATCAGTTGGGAAGGCGATGGATGTTCGATCTCGATGGCCTCTGCCTCCGTGCTGACCGAACTGGCTGCCGGGTCCAGCAGGGGAAGCCTCGTGGAGCTGACCGACGAGTTCAGGACCCTGATGCGTTCACGCGGAAGCCTCGAAGGGGACGAGGAGGTTCTGG
Source organism: Arthrobacter sp. AOP36-F1-5 (assembly GCF_058137995.1). NCBI lineage: Bacteria > Bacillati > Actinomycetota > Actinomycetes > Micrococcales > Micrococcaceae > Arthrobacter > Arthrobacter sp. AOP36-F1-5. The sequence continues at coordinate 2,561,308 of NZ_CM176892.1, read as the reverse complement.
GGGATGCTGCGGCCTTCGCCGGGGTTTCGAAGTTCCCCGCCCGGGTCAAATGCGCGATGTTGGCGTGGGTGGCTGCCGAACAGTCGCTCCTCGACGCGGGCACCGGGCCGGCACGTCTTTAGCGTCCCCGCCACGGCGCGCGGGAGGGGGGCCGGCCGTTTCCGGACCGCCGGACGACGGCGGGATCCTTCCCGCCGTCGTCCGGCGGATCAGTCTTGCTGGTAGACGTCGGGGATGCCGTCAGCGTCATCGTCTCGCTGCGCTTCCAATTCCCACTTCCGGTACCTCCGGTTGCGGGGAATGAGCCAGGCGGCGCCGAGGACCGCGGCGAGCAACGAACCGGTGAGGATGGCCACCTTGGCATGTTCGTAGTGCGGGGACTCGAGCCCGAAGCTCAGCTCGGAAACCAACAGTGAGACGGTGAAGCCGATACCCGCCAGCAAGGTCACCCCGAGCAAGTCGACCCATCGCACCGCCGGGTCGAGATTGGCATGTCGGGTTTTGGTGAGCAGGAAGGTCGAGCCCAGAATGCCGATGGGCTTGCCCAGCACCAGCCCGGCCACGATGCCCCAGACCACCGGGTCGGCCATGGCCTTGGTAATGCCTTCGACACCGCCGATGGCCACACCCGCGGAGAAGAACGCGAAGATCGGTACGCAGAAGCCGGAGGACAAGGGGCGGAAGCGGTGCTCGAAACGCTCGGCGACTCCCGTACCCTCCCTCTTGTCGTGGCGGAGCACCGGGACGGAGAAGCCCAGGAGGACCCCGGCCACCGTGGCGTGGATACCCGACTGCAGTACGAAAGCCCAGGTGACGATGCCCAGCGGCAACAGGATGACCCAGGCGGTCCAGGCCCGGGTGGCGAAGTACTTCTGGTACCGGTGGGAGATGAAGAAGAACAAGGCCAAGGGAATCAGGGCCAGACCCAGGAACAGGAAATCCAGGGTGTCCGTATAGACGATGGCGATGATCATGATGGCGATCAGATCGTCCACGACGGCCAAGGTCAGCAGGAAGATCCGCAAGGGTGAGGGAAGGCTTGAGCCGATCACCGCCAGAACGGCGACGGCGAAGGCGATGTCGGTGGCCGTGGGGATGGCCCAGCCATGCAGTGTTGAGCCGCCCTCGCTGATGTTGAGCGCCACGTAGATCAGTGCCGGGATGAGCACGCCGCCGAAGGCCGCGGTGACCGGGACGATCGCCTTGCTGAAATCGCGAAGGTCCCCAATCACGAATTCCTTCTTCAATTCCAGGCCAACCAGGAAGAAGAACACCGCCAACAGGCCATCGGAGGCCCAATGGCCCAGACTCAAATCGAGGTCGATCCACGGCACCGGGATATTCAGGTGCAGGTCACGTAGGGCGAAGTAGCTATCGCCCCAGGGCGTGTTCGCCCAGATAATCGCGACGGCAGCCGCGACGATGAGCACCAGTCCACCGACGGTTTCCTTGCGCAGGATCGCACCAATACGTTGGGATTCGCGATAGCTCCCCAGACCCAGAATGGTCTGGCGTGGAGGGGCGGGTTCGGGATTGGTCATGAATCGTCCTCAACTTCGAGTGGGCATGGTTGTTGCATTGCCGACCAGACTTCCCGGCTCACCGTCAACGATCCTACCGCTTCGCGCGGCGCCTGACGCAAAAAATGACGAGTGCGGTGCCCGCATATCCGATCACTGCACCCGCGGTATTGGCCACGATATCGGCGGCGGATGCGAAGCGGGCCGGGAGGAAAACGTATTGGGCGCTTTCCACCGCGGCGCTGGCCAGCAGCCCCGAAAAGGGGACCAGCCACCACCAGCGGCGGGGCAGAATTAAGGTGCCCAGCACACCCCAGGGGAGGAACATGACCACGTTGGCCAGCCATTCGATCAGCTGATAGTCCACCCACAACGGGACCCCGGCAGCATGCCAGCTCTCCAACAACTTCGGCAGCGTGTCCTGGGCAGGACGGTCAACCGGGACCGGCCAGAAGACGATGAACGCCACCGCGAGGAGATAAACCGTCGCCGTGACGCCCAGCGCCACGACGCGGCGACGCCGGCCGGTGGAGGCTACTGCTTCTGGTCCAGCCACGTACGTGCTTCGCTGGTCTGCAGATTCAGGACCTTGGCCAGCATCGGCTCGGCGCTGGAAGCGATCTTGGGGCCCAAGAACGGAATCGAGGAGCTGACCTTGCCATCCAGCTCGACCGTGGTTCCCTCACTGTCGGTGATGAGCTTCTGCACAGCTGTCACGGTAACGGGGGCTCCGGCAACCTCGATCTTGATGTCTGCGGACCGGCTGCCATCGGCAGCCGGCGCCGACCAGTTCTCGCGTTGGGTGAGCGATAAGGTGGCCCCGACAAATTTTTTGACCAGATCCGGGAGCCGGTCGGTGGGGACGGTCCGGGTCGTGGTCAGGGTGAACGCCGCATCGGTGGACCCGGAGAGGGTGAAATCGTTCAAGGTGGCACCGGCACGCTGGCTAATGTGCTCGGCGAAGTCCTTCCGGGTGAAAACCCGGGTGAGGGCGTCAACGGGGTACGGCAGCGAGGTGGAAGCATTCAGCGGCATGGCACTCCTGTGCTCTGGGTTCAGCGTGGGTGGTCTCGTGCACCGGCCCGGGAGGCACAGCGCGGTCTGGGACCATGCTACGGGTCCGGCGGTGAATCGCGGTAAGCTGGCACCCTCCCCGGGATCCAGTATGGATTCCGGGCTTTTGTGCTGTTTCCCGGAAGGAACCCCATGGCCCTGACTGGCCTTCGTGCGGCTTTGGCCGCCGACCCGTCCTATGCGCGCGTGCGCACCTACGCCTCGAAGGGCTTCGACGATCGCAGTCAGGATCTCCAGGTGGCTGCGCCGGCGGGGCTGCGGGCCGCCTTGGTTACCGAAATCGTTGATGGGCTCTCCACCGCCGGTACCGGAATCGTTCTGGCGGTGACCGCCACCGGCCGGGAGGCCGAAGAACTCACCGGGGCCCTGCGCGCCTATCTGCCCGACGGTGCCGTGGACGAGTTCCCGAGTTGGGAGACCCTCCCGCATGAGAGGTTGTCCCCGCGCTCGGACACCGTGGGACGACGGCTGAAGGTGATGCGCCGACTGGCCCACCCCGACGGCAGCCTGCAGGTCGTCGTCGCCCCCATCCGTTCGGTGGTCCAGCCGCTCGTCAAAGGACTGGGGGATCTGGCCCCGGTGCGTTTGGCCCTGGGGGAGGAGCGTCCCTTCGACGGGGTCGTCCACGAATTGGCCGACGCCGCGTATGCGCGCGTGGATATGGTGACCCACCGCGGTGAGTTCGCCGTTCGCGGCGGGATCCTTGACGTCTTCCCACCGACCGAGGACCACCCGATCCGTATCGACTTCTTCGGTGACGAGGTCGAATCCATGCGCTGGTTCGCCGTCGCCGACCAGCGGTCCTTCTCCAAGGCAGATAAATCCGAAGGTGGTATTGCCGACCCCACGGTCCTGTACGCGCCACCGTGCCGCGAACTGTTGATCACCCCGTCGGTGATGTCCCGCGCCGCCCGGCTCAAGGAGTCGATGCCCGCAGCGGCGGACATGTTGGAAAAGATTGCCGGTGGCATTGCCGTGGAGGGTATGGAGTCCCTGGCGCCGGTCCTGGTGGATGGCATGGTCCCGTTCGTCAGCCAACTACCGGCAGATTCCGTTGCGGTGATCATGGAACCCGAACGGGTCAGAACCCGCTCCCACGACCTCTCCGAAACCAATGCAGAATTCTTGGCTGCTGCCTGGTCCACCGCCTCCGACGGCGGCGCAGCCCCCGTGGATCTCCTCCAGACCCAGGGGATCAGTGACGTTTTGGATGCCGGGAACTTCTCCACCCTGGCCGATACCCGGTCCAACGCCCTGGCCTCCCGGGTCAGCTGGTGGTCGATCACGTCGCTGACCCAGGACGAGGACATCGAACTGGATATTGATTCGCTCAATGTTCAGGCCCGTGAACCGCGCGGATACCAGGGCGACGTGGCCGAAATGATGGAGTTCATCGGCTCCCGGGTCAGGGACAACTGGCGCGTGGTCGTGGCCACCGACGGGCCGGGTCCTGCCAGCCGGCTGGCCGAGCTCTTCCACGACGCGGGGATTCCGTGCCACCGGGTGGACAGCGTGGACGACACCCCCACCGAGGGGCTCATCGAAATCACGACGGCGGTGGCCGGCAGGGGTTTCGTCTTCGACTCGCTCAAATTGGGGTTGCTCACCGAAGCTGACCTTTTGGGCAGGTCCAGCGCCTATTCGGCGAAGTCGACCCGCAAACTGGCCGCCCGTCGTCGTCACGCCGTGGATCCGTTGCAATTAAGCGAAGGCGACTTCGTGGTGCACGAGCAACATGGCATCGCCCGTTTCCTCGAGTTGATCCAGCGCAAGGTCGGCGGAACCTCGGGGGCCGTCCGCGAATACCTGGTCCTCGAATACGCCCCGTCCAAACGCGGGGCCCCGGGCGATAAGCTCTTCGTGCCCACCGACCAGCTGGACCAGGTCACCCGCTATGTCGGTGGTGAGGCCCCTTCCCTGTCCAAGATGGGTGGCAGCGACTGGTCGAACACGAAGTCCAAGGCGCGCCGGGCGGTCAAGGAGATCGCCGCCGACCTCATCCGGCTCTACTCCGCCCGGATGGCTTCCCGCGGCCACGCCTTCGCCGCGGACACCCCCTGGCAGTCCGAACTCGAGGAGGCCTTCTCCTTCATCGAGACCCCAGATCAGCTAACCACCATCAATGAGGTCAAGGCCGATATGGAGCGGGAGATCCCGATGGACCGGCTCATCTCCGGTGACGTCGGATTCGGCAAAACCGAGGTCGCGGTGCGTGCGGCATTCAAGGCCGTGCAGGACGGCAAACAAGTGGCCGTCCTGGTGCCCACGACCCTGCTGGCCCGCCAGCACGTCGAGACCTTCGGCGACCGGTTCTCGGGTTTCCCCGTCAGGGTGGCATCGCTCTCGCGTTTCCAGACACCCAAGGAGGCCAAGGAGGCCGTGGAGGGGCTGAAGAACGGATCGATCGACGTCGTCGTCGGCACCCACCGGCTGCTCTCGAAGGAAGTCCAGTTCAAGGACCTGGGGTTGGTGATCGTCGATGAGGAGCAACGTTTCGGCGTCGAACATAAGGAAGCGCTGAAGCAGATGCGCACCGACGTCGACGTTCTGGCCATGTCGGCGACACCGATCCCGCGGACCCTGGAGATGTCGTTGACCGGGATCCGGGAGACCTCCACGTTGGCCACCCCGCCGGAGGAGCGCCATCCGGTGCTGACCTATGTCGGTCCGCATACCGATAAACAAGTCTCTGCGGCGATCCGGCGTGAACTCATGCGTGAAGGGCAGGTGTTCTTCGTCCACAACCGGGTCTCCTCCATCGACTCGGTGGCCGCGAAGCTGCGTGAAATCGTCCCCGAGGCCCGGGTCGAAGTTGCGCACGGCAAGATGAGCGAAGCCAGGCTCGAGCAGATCATCGTGGATTTTTGGGATCGGAAATTCGATGTCCTTGTCTCCACCACCATCATCGAAACCGGTCTGGATATTTCCAATGCGAACACCCTGATCGTGGACCGGGCGAACAACTACGGCCTGAGCCAGCTACACCAGCTGCGTGGCCGGGTGGGGCGCGGCCGCGACCGGGCCTACGCCTATTTCCTCTGGAACGCGGAGAAACCGTTGGGGGAGGTGGCCCTGGAACGGCTCAAGGCCGTAGCGGCCCATAACGAGTTGGGTTCGGGCTTCCAACTGGCCATGAAGGACCTGGAAATCCGTGGTGCGGGCAACCTGCTGGGCGGTGAACAGTCGGGGCATATCGCCGGGGTCGGGTTCGACCTGTATATCCGGTTGGTCGGCGAAGCCGTGGCCGACTTCAAGGGCGAAACCGAAGAGAAGGTGGCTGATATGAAGATCGAGCTGCCGGTCAACGCCCACCTGCCGCACGATTACGTGCCGGGGGAGCGGCTGCGCCTGGAGGCCTACCGCAAGCTGGCCGGTGCCACCGATACCGAGGGCATCGATGGCGTCGTCGCCGAGCTCACCGACCGTTATGGCGAACCGCCGGCAGCGGTGGTCAACCTGATCGAGGTGGCCCGTTTCCGGGTGAGGGCGCGTGCGGCGGGGCTGACGGATGTGGCGATGCAAGGAAACTTCATCAAGTTCGCCCCCGCCACCTTGCCCGAATCGAAACTCTTGCGCCTGAATCGCATGTATAAGGGGGCGCAGAACAAGCCGGCCCTGGATGCAGTGATGATCCCCAAACCCAAGACGGCCCCGGTCGGTGGGCGCGACCTGGCCGACGCCGAGATCCTCACCTGGGCGGGCCAGGTGCTGGAGGCCCTGTTCGAGGACTGAGTCGCCGGCACCACGAGCGAGGCCCGGCCGAACCGTGCTGGTTCGACCGGGCCGAGCCGGACACCGAGGCCAGGCCCCGATGGTTTGATCGTGCTGCTATTTGACGACGCTGGGACCCGATGGCGTGGCGCCACCCTCATCGGCCCAATCGCTGGTGCCCCCTGCCGAGCCCAGCGACGGATCGGAAACGTGGTCGCTGGCATGAGGCGGGGTATCGGAGTCGGATGACTTGGCGCGGTGCGAAGCATTGGTCGCGGTTTCCTTGACCTTGTCGGCGACGGTGCCCGCCGCGGAAGCGGCTGCCGAACCTACATCGGGCGCCTTTTCCTTGATCGTGGAGCCGACGTCGTTGATCTTCTCCTGCGTACGGGGGTCATTCCACAGGTCCTGTGCCTTATCGCGGATCTGGTCATACCTCTCGCGGCCAGCGCGGGCGCCGACCAGGTATCCCACCGCTGCTCCGGCCAGAAACGTAAAGATGCGCATTGCAATCCTCCTTAGCTCAAGCGTGGGATCCGGTATGGAACCCGTTTCCCACACTAACGTGTTCGCAGCTGCTGTGCAGTGCCCGCAGCCCCTCAGATGACGAAGGTGCCCACCGGAAAACCGGTGGGCACCTTCTCTGCGTGGGGGTGTTGCTTTACTTCTTGACGACCTCGGCGGCAACGACACGATCAGCCTGGTGCGAATCGGCGCGGCCCAAGAGGTGCTGGGGGATCCCGAACGCCAGGAAGGCCAGAAGGAAGCAGGCCAGGCCAGGCAACCAGGCATTTTCCAACGTCCAGAAGGTCAAGGAGTACAAGGCGCCCAAGAAGAGGATGAAGAACACGGCGAAAGCCAGGAAGTTGCCTGCGAAGTTGCCCTGGCCCGAATAGGCCTTGCTCTTGCCATCTGAGTACACGGTGATTCTCCTTGTTGTCCAGCGCCGGCTGGCGGTGGTGCGCGCTCGCGCTAGTAGCCGGCGGTTCCCTGCTCACCCTCTACAATAGCAACTCCTGAGCTGGCTCCAAGCCGGGTGGCTCCGGCGTCGATCATTGCTTGGGCATCGGCGAGGGAACGGACCCCTCCCGAGGCTTTCACCCCCAGGCCTTCCCCGACCGTGCGGCGCATCAAGGTGATGTCTTCCACGGTGGCCCCGCCGCCGGCGAAACCGGTGGAGGTCTTCACGAAATCGGCTCCCGCTTCGACTGCTGCCTCACAGGCCAGAACCTTGGCCTCGGCATCGAGCAGGGAGGTTTCAATGATCACCTTCAGGATCGCACCGCCGTCGTGCACCGTGCCGGCGACACCGCCGATATCGGCGACCAGGGCGTCCCGATCACCGCGGCGCGCCGCGGCAATGTCGATGACCATATCGATTTCACTGGCCCCATCGGCGATCGCCCCCGCGGCCTCGAAGGACTTCACGGCGGTGGTGGTTGCCCCGAAAGGGAAACCGATGACCGAGCAGGTCAGGACGTTCGAATCCTTGAGCGCCCGGGCGACGGTGGCCACCCAGAGCGGGTTCACACACACCGATTTGAACCCGTATTCCGCGGCTTCTGCAGCGATCTTCAGCACTGCCTCGCGCGAGGCGTCCGGCTTGAGCAGCGTGTGGTCGATATAGGCGGCAATGGTGGCGCCGGTGGGCTGGGTCATGTCTACCTCTCGGTGGTTTTCAGGTGGTGGGGGTTAGAGGCCGAGGGTGGTGCCGGTGTCGGTGCGCACCGCGGCCAATCGTTGCCGGGCCCGCTCGCGGGCGGCGGGCAGATCCTTGGGTGAGGCGACCGGCTCGATGACCTCGAGGTAGCACTTGAGTTTGGGCTCGGTGCCACTGGGGCGGACGATGACCCGGCTGTCATCCTCGGTGATGTACAGCATGGCATCGGTGGGCGGTAGCCCGTCGGTCCCCGCCGCCAGATCGGTGACGGTTATCACCGGGGAACCGGCCAAGGAGGCGGGGGACCGGGTCCGCAGGCGTGCCATGAGCTGGTCGAGTTCCTCAAGCGAGGAAACCCGGACCGAGAGTTGATCCGTTGCATGTACCCCGTGGTCCAGGGCCAACTCGTCGAGCTCGTCGAGCAGGCTGCGTGAGGAGGCCTTGAGGTGGGCCGCGAATTCGGCCAGCAGCAGGGCTGCCGACATCCCGTCCTTATCGCGGACCAGTTCCGGGGCGACGCAGTAGCCCAGGGCCTCCTCATAGCCGAAGGACAAACCTGGAACCCTGGAAATCCATTTGAAGCCGGTCAAGGTGGCCCCGTGGGCGATACCGGCACCGGCAGCGATCCGTGAGAGCAATCGGGAAGACACAATCGAATTCGCAAAAACCGGCGGAGGCCCCGACGGGGCCTCCGCCCGGGAGAGCCGACGAGCAACATGGGTGCCGAGCAGGGCGCCGACCTCGTCGCCGGTGAGCATCCGCCATCCGGTGGCCGGATCATTCACGGCCGCGGCGCAACGGTCGGCATCCGGGTCGTTGGCGATGACCAGATCGGCGTCCGCGTTCCGGGCGAGGGCCACAGCCAGGTCGATGGCCCCGGGTTCCTCCGGGTTGGGGAAGGCGACCGTAGGAAAGTCCGGATCGGGCTCTGCCTGTTCGGCAACGAGCCGGATATCGGTGAAAGCGGTAGCGGTGAAGGCCCGCGCCATCGTGTCGCCCCCGACACCGTGCATCGGGGTCAGGACGATGCGCAGGGCCGAACGGCTCGCCCGTTCGGCCTCATCGGCTGGGACCAGGGAAGTGATCGCCTCAAGATAGCGGGCCTGGATATCTCCAGGTTCGCCGGCTGCGGGCAGGACGGTCCACCCGGCCTCTGCGAGTTCGATGCCCGCTAGCGGGCCGCTGGCGGCAATCCGCTCGGCGATATCGACGTCCATGGGGGCGACAATCTGGGCGCCCTGGCCCGCGTCGGTGACGGCCCGGCCGCCGAGGTAGACCTTATAGCCGTTGTCCTGGGGAGGGTTGTGACTGGCGGTCACCATGACCCCTGCTTCGCACCCCAACGCCAGAACGGCCCAAGCGAGGACCGGGGTGGGCAGCAGGGCAGGCATCAGGAACGTTTCGATGCCGGCGGCAGTGAAGATCGCTGCCGTTTCCTCGGCAAAGACATCCGAGTTGTAGCGGGCGTCGAAACCCACCACGGCCCGGGGGGTGTACGCTCCGGCAGCGATATCGAGCAGATACCGTGCGACACCGGCAGCCGTATGCCGCACGACGACGCGATTCATCCGGTTCGGGCCGGCCCCCAGGGCCGCTCGCAGGCCTGCCGTCCCGAAAGCCAAGGGTCCGGAAAACCTATCAGCGAGTTCTTCGCGGGAATCGGCGTCGTTCCCCGCCGCGCTCACCAGTCCGGTGAGCTCGGCGGCGGTAGCCGGGTCAGGGTCTGCGGCAGCCCACGCGGCGGCGCGGGCCAGAAGGCCGTCGGACGGTGCGGATGCGGGGTTCACGGTGCTCCTCAGGTTCGGTCAGATGCTGCTGGGCGGCCGGAGGACTCAGATACGTCCGACGATATCGGCCAACAACGCGGAGATCCGCGGTCCTGCGGCTTGGCCCGCCTCGATGACTTCGGCATGGCTCAAGGGGACCGGGCTGATCCCGGCGGCGAGGTTGGTCACCAGCGAGATACCGAAGACCTCCAGACCGGCATGGCGGGCGGCGATGGCCTCCAAAGCGGTGGACATTCCCACCAGGTCCGCTCCGATCCGCTTGGCGTACTGCACTTCGGCGGGGGTTTCGTAGTGCGGGCCGGTGAACTGGGCGTAGACGCCCTCGTCCAGGCTCGGGTCGACCTCGCGGGCGATCGCGCGCAGACGCGGGGAATACAGATCGGTCAGGTCAACGAAGGTGGCACCTTCGAGCGGTGAAGCAGCGGTGAGATTAATGTGGTCGCTGATCAGCACCGGTGTCCCCGGGGTCCAGGCCTCGTTGAGGCCGCCACAACCGTTGGTCAACACGAGCGTGGCGCAGCCGGCGGCAGCTGCCGTGCGGACCCCATGGACGACCGAGCGGACGCCCTGACCTTCGTAATAGTGGGTGCGTGCCCCCAGTACCAGGACCCGCTTCCCGGCGGGCGTCAGGATGGAACGAATCGTTCCCGTATGCCCGACGACGGCGGGGGCATGAAAACCCGGAAGGGTCGCCGCATCCAGGGTGTGGGTGGTTTCCCCGATCAGTTCGGCGGCCTCCCCCCAACCAGAGCCCAGCACCAGGGCAATGTCATGGGCTGGCACGCCGGTCTGTTCGGCAATGGCGGCAGCTGCTTCGTCGGCCAATCGGAAGGGGGCATCGTTGAAATCGTTCACCCCACCAATCTACCGGTGGATACCGCGCTGCCGGTACAGGGGCTGGTGTGCAAGTTGCTCGCCGGTAGTGGAGAATGGGCTGGCGTGAGCGTAGAACAAAGCAAAACATCCCAGCGGCTAATCATCCTCGGCGGCGGACCGGGCGGCTATGAGGCGGCCATCGTGGCTGCCCAACTCGGCGCCGAGGTGACGATCGTCGAACGGGCAGGCATGGGCGGTTCGGCGGTCTTGACCGATGTGGTTCCCTCCAAGACGCTGATCGCCACCGCCGATGCCATGCGCCGCGTCAGCGGTGCCGGCTCCTTCGGCGTCACCGTCGAGGGCAAGGCGGACGCCAGTGCCGACCTGCCCGTGGTGAACGCCCGACTCATGGAACTGGCCCATAGCCAGTCCAGGGACATCCGCATCGGCCTCGAACGCGCCGGAGTCCGGGTCGTCCTCGGGGAAGGGCGACTGCTGGACAACCGCACCATCGCCGTTGCCCGCAACGACGGGGGTGAAGAGACCCTGGAAGCCGACGCCATCCTGCTGGCCCTGGGTGCCCACCCCCGCGAATTGCCAACCGCCAAACCCGACGGCGAACGCATCTTCAACTGGACCCAGGTCTACAACCTCAAGGAACTACCCGAACACCTGATCGTCGTCGGATCCGGTGTGACCGGTGCCGAATTCGCCTCGGCCTACAGCCTGCTGGGAAGTCGCGTGACCCTCGTGTCATCGCGTGAACGAGTACTGCCCGGCGAGGACGCGGATGCCGCGGCGGTCCTCGAGGAAGCGTTTGAGGCCAACGGCTTGGAAGTGGCGGCCAAATCTCGCGCCCAGGCCGTGGACCGGACCGCCGATGGCGTGAAGGTCACGCTCAACGACGGGCGGGTCCTGGAAGGCAGCCACTGCTTGGTGGCTGTCGGCGGCATTCCGAATACCGCGGGTATCGGTCTGGAGGAGGCCGGCATCGAAATGAACGACTCCGGCCACATCCAGGTCGATGGGGTCTCACGCACCACTGCCCCCAACGTCTATGCGGCAGGGGACTGCACCGGCGTCTTCGCCTTGGCCTCCGTGGCGGCCATGCAGGGACGTATCGCCATTGCCCACCTGATGGGTGACGGGGTTCGGCCATTGAAGACCCACGAGGTTTCCGCCAATATCTTCACCAGCCCCGAGATCGCCACCGTCGGCGTGACCGAAGCCCAAGTGAACGAGGACAAATACCAGGGCGACATCATCAAGCTGGATCTGGCCACCAACGCCCGGGCGAAGATGATGAACGTCAAGGAAGGTTTCGTGAAGATCATCGCCCGCCGGGGTTCCGGCACGGTGATCGGCGGCGTGGTGGTCGCCCCGCGTGCTTCCGAACTGATCTACCCGATCGCACTGGCCGTACAGAACCGGTTGCATGTGGACGATATGGCCCAGACCTTCACGGTCTACCCCTCGCTGTCCGGTTCGGTCTCCGAAGCGGCACGCCGGTTGCATAAACACCTCTAGGCCCCTTCTGCAGCCACCGTGGGAACAGGGCGGCTGGGCAGGCGAGAGATCGAAGTGTCCACTATGTGGACACTTCGGCAAGCTTCTGGTCAAAAGTTCTAGGATTACCCAAGAATATTGATCATCTCGCACCAAAGGGGTCACGATAGTGTCCAGTATGCCCAGCACCGCCTCTCCAGAAGCGAACACGCGAGGTCGCGTGATTTTCTCGAGCATGATCGGGACGACGGTCGAGTTCTACGACTTCTATGCCTATGCGACGGCTTCCGTCCTGGTGTTCCCGGCGCTGTTCTTCCCCAATGCCACGAACATCAACGCCATCCTGAGCTCGTTCGCGATCTTCGGGGTCGCCTTCCTCGCCCGTCCTCTCGGTTCGGTGCTCTTCGGCCATTTCGGAGACAAGGTGGGACGCAAGGGGACCTTGGTGGCCTCGCTGATGACCATGGGCATCGCGACGTTCCTGATCGGCTTCCTGCCCGAGGCCAGTGGTGGCTTCGTGGTGTTGGCGCCCTTGCTGCTGGTCCTGCTGCGTTTCGCGCAGGGACTGGCCTTGGGAGGCGAATGGTCGGGTGCTGCGTTGCTGGCCACCGAGAACGCCCCGCCGAATAAACGCGCCATCTACGGCACCTTCCCGCAGTTGGGTGCCCCGATCGGTTTCATCATCGCCAACCTGGTCTTCGTCGGGCTGCAACTGGGGCTCTCCCCTGAGCAGTTCCAGGCCTGGGGGTGGCGGGTGCCCTTCATCCTCTCAGCGGTCCTCGTCGGCGTCGGGATCTATGTGCGGTTGAAGCTGGTGGAATCGGTATCGTTCCAGAACGTCGTGACCCAGAAAAAGGTCATGAATTCCCCGGTCAAGCAGACCTTCAAATTCCATTGGCGCCCGGTTCTGGCCGGCACCATCATCATGTTCGCCACCTACGTGCTGTTCTACCTGATGACGTCCTTCACGCTGACCTACGGCACCTCGGCGGCCACCGTCGATCAGGCCCGCGCCGCGGCCGAAGCCAAGGGCAAGGTCTTTGATGCCGCAGCCGAGGCAGCCTTCGTGCCGGGCCTGGGCGTTCCGCGGACCGAATTCCTGTGGATGCTGATCATCGGCATGGTGTTCTTCGGGATCTTCATCCTCATTTCAGGACCGCTGGCCGAGAAGTTCGGGCGGCGCCGGTTCCTGCTGGGTGTTTCGCTGCTGATCCTCGTGTTCGGTGCCTCCTGGACACTGTTCTTCGGCCCCGGTACCGGGGCCGCCATGGTCGGACTGATCATCGGGCTATCGCTGATGGGGCTGACCTTCGGGCCGATGGCGGCCTACTTGCCGGAACTTTTCCCCGCGAATGTGCGCTATACGGGCTCGGCCGTGGCCTATAACCTGTCCTCGGTGATCGGAGCGGCCCCCGCGTCCTTCGTGGCCATCGCACTGTGGCAAGCAGGAGGAGGCAATACGGTCTGGGTGGGCGTCTACCTTGCGGCAGCTGCGGCACTGACGATGGTGGCCTTGCTGATGACCGGCGAGACCAAGGACCAGGACTTCGAGAACAACGTCGCCTAATTCCTTCCCGAACCACTGAAGGCCTGCCACCCTCACGGGTGGCAGGCCTTCAGTCATGATCCGGAGGTTTAGTCCAGGATGCTGGCCAGAACCGCCCCGGCGGATACGGTCTCTCCCGCGGTGGCGGTCAGCCCCTTGATGGTTCCTGCGCGGTGGGCTGTCAGTGGCTGTTCCATCTTCATGGCCTCCAGCACGACGACAAGGTCACCTTCGGCCACGATGTCGCCATCGGCGACGGCAACCTTCACGATGGTTCCCTGCATGGGTGAGGTCAGGCTGTCACCGGTGGTCGTGCTGCCCGAACCGCTCCGGTTGGTGCGTTTACGTTTGGACTTGCCATTGCTCTTCGCGCTCCCTGAGGAGCCGCCCAGACCGGCCGGCAGGATGACCTCGAGGCGTTTGCCCCCGACTTCCACGGTGACCTTCTGGCGCTCATCCGGGTTCTCGGTGGCAGCCCCGGAAGGGCTCCACGGTTCGATGGTGTTCTCGTACTCCGTCTCGATCCAGCGGGTGTGGACGGTGAAGGCGCCGGTGGTGGGCACAAAAGCCGGATCTGCCATGACGGCGCGGTGGAAGGGGATCACCGTGGGCATGCCCTCGACGACCATTTCATCCAGGGCACGACGGGCCCTGCCGGCGGCTTCGTTGCGGGTAGCGCCGGTGACGATGAGCTTGGCGATCATCGAGTCGAAATTCCCCGAAACGGTTTCGCCTTGTTCCACCCCCGAATCGACGCGGACACCGGGCCCGGTGGGCAGGTGGAGCGTGGAGATGGTCCCGGGGGCGGGCATGAACCCGCGTCCGGCATCCTCGCCGTTGATGCGGAACTCGAAGGAGTGGCCCCGGAGCTGGGGGTCTGAATATCCGAGCTCTTCCCCGCGGGCCATTCTGAACTGTTCGCGCACCAGATCGATGCCGGAGACTTCTTCGGAGACGGTGTGCTCCACCTGGAGGCGGGTGTTGACCTCCAGGAAGGAGATGACCCCGTCAGTGCCGATCAGGAACTCGCAGGTACCGGCCCCCACGTAGTTCGCTTCGCGCAGGATGGCCTTGGAGGATTCGTAGAGGCTCCGGGTCTGTTCCTCGCTCAAGAAGGGGGCTGGAGCCTCTTCGACGAGCTTCTGGTTCCGGCGCTGCAGCGAGCAGTCGCGGGTGGAGACGATCACGACGTTGCCGTGGGAGTCGGCCAGGCACTGGGTTTCGACATGCCGGGGAGCATCGAGGAATCGCTCGATGAAACATTCACCACGGCCGAAGGCGGCGGTGGCCTCACGGACAGCAGACTCATAGGCCTCAGCGATTTCATCCCGGTGGCGAACCACCTTGATGCCCCGGCCGCCACCACCGTAGGCGGCCTTGATGGCCAACGGCAGGCCGTGCTGGTCGGCGAATTCCAGGACTTCCTGCGTCGACTTGACCGGCTCTTTGGTTCCGGGGACCAGGGGAGCGCCGACCTTGGTGGCGATATGGCGGGCCTGTACCTTATCGCCGAGCTGGGCGATGGCTTCGGGGGAGGGGCCGATCCAGATCAGCCCTGCGTCAATGACCCGCTGGGCAAATTCGGCGTTCTCCGACAGGAAGCCGTAACCGGGATGCACGGCGTCGGCGCCGGAGGCCCGGGCGGCCTCCAGGACCTTATCCATCACCAGATACGAATCGGCGGCACTCTGGCCGCCGAGCGCGAAGGCCTCGTCGGCGAGCCGGACGTGCAGAGCCTCGCGGTCGGGTTCGGCGTAGACGGCGACGGAGGCGATGCCTTCGTCGCGGGCCGCGCGGATGACTCGGACGGCGATCTCGCCACGGTTGGCGATGAGGACCTTGGTCAGCTGGGGCATGGCGGGTGGAACTCCTTAAACTTTGCTGTTTGGAGCCTACCTGCGCTTGTGGGTTATCCACGTAATCCCACGCCATGCTCCGGAGAGTCTCCACCTAATTTTGTAGTCATCCTACAAAACAGTGGTTCCCTATCCGCCGTCGGCGATGTCCCGCAGGGCTGCGAGGTGCCGTTCCCAGGTCTCCCGCCCCTCGGAGGTGAGCGAAAACCAGGTCCGCGGACGTTTGCCGACGAAGCCCTTACGGACCTTCACGATCCCTGCCGTTTCGAGTTGGGAGGCCTGGCGGCTTAGGACCGAATCGCTGACCTGCAGATGATCCCGTACGACGGCGAACTCCGATTCGTCGGTGCCGGCGATGGCGGCGACCAGGGAGAAGCGCACGGGGTGGGCGAGTTGGTCGGAGAGTTTGAGCCGAGGGTGCTCATCCTGGTTCTCCTGTGCCGTGGTCATTTCCCCGCCTCCCACCAGGCACCGATGACCGAGTTCAGCGTCAGTGCCGTGGCGATGACGAGGGTGAACCAGAGTTCGCCGGAAAACACCGTGGTCGTCAGGATGACGCCGAGCGCCCAGAGGCCACCCCAGATCGCCATGAACGTCACCCAACGCCGGGCGAAACCGCGTTTGGTAGAACGCCCGAAGACCATCATGAAAGCCAGCAGGATCCCGAGCCAGATCAAGAGGGCGATGAGCGGCAGGGCCACGGCGGACTCGTCGAATAGTCCAACGAACCAGAAGGAGATCATGGTCAGGGAACTGATGGCTCCCAGCCCCAGCAGCATGGTGATATGCGGCCAGCTGGCTCCGGCGCGGGAGGCGGACTCCAACCGGCTCGCCTCGTCCAGTAAGCCGCGGGCGGCTTCGGCGGTGGGATGGGCGGGGGTGGTTTCCGGCATGGGTTCCGGCGTCGCCGGTTCCAGGGACTCGCGGCGTGCGGCGGCAGTGGCAGCGGCGGAGGTGGAAGCCCAGACGGCGCCCAGCAGGGCGCCGATGGATCCGGCCATGACCGGGAGCTGGGGTTTGCCCGTGGTCAGGCCGAAGATGAATAGGCCGACCATGCAGGCGATGCCCAGGGCAAAGCCGATCCATGCGTAGCGCTGGCCGTTGACTGTCTTCTTCTCTGCTGTGTGCATCTCGACTCCTGGGACGGGGCGGCCGGGCCGGAGAGCCCGACCACCTGATGCACTCAGTTTAGAAAGTACTTTCCATTATTGCAAGTACTTTTTAGAAATTATTCAGCCCCACAGATCGGTGATCGACAGCTCCGCGGAGACCAGCAGGTGACGCAGCGTGTTCACTGATAGGCCGACCACGGTGTGCGGGTCGCCGTCGATGCCGGTGATGAAGGCTGCGCCGCGGCCGTCGATGGTGAAGGCTCCTGCGCAGGGCAGCGGTTCCCCGGTGGCCACATAGGCCTCGATCTCCTCATCGGTGACCTCATCGAAGCTGACCGAGGCCGAGGCCACGGTGCCCAGCGTGGCCCCCGTACCGCCGTCGTCCTCTTCGGTGCTGCGGTTGTCCACGAGCCAATGGCCGGTGTGGAGCACCCCGGTCTTCGCCCGCATCGCCTTCCAGCGCTCGAGGGCCACCTCGGCGGTAGGGGGTTTGCCGTAGGAGACCCCGTCGAGTTCAAAAACCGAGTCGCAGCCCAGAACGACGGCGCCGTCAGCCGCGTCGAGGGCTGCCACCGACTCCGCCTTGGTCCGGGCGAGCAGCAACGCCATCGACGGGGCATCCAGTGAACCTCCCAGACGCTCGACGGCCTCGGCCACGGCAGCGTCCTCATCGACGTCGGAGACGATGGCCTCGAAGTCGATGCCCGCGTCCGTCAGGATCCTGGCCCGTCCCGGGGAGCGGGAGGCCAGCACCAGCAGTGGCGGTTCCTCCTCGGCCCCGGGGACTGCGGGATCGGCGTTGGCGGTACGGGGGGAGGAAGGGTCCATGCTCATGCCCCTACCGTAATGCGTCCACCGGGGTGTCGGCACGGTGGGCGGGATGGCCCGGTCCGCCGGTGTCGTCGCTGCCGTCGTCTCCACCTCCACCGCGGGGGCCGCCGGACTCTGGGTCTGATCCACCGGCCGGGCCCCCCGCGGGGCCGGCCGTGTCCAGTGCGGCGATCTTCGCGCCTTCGACGTCCACATCGGGAAGGACCTTATCCAGCCATTTCGGGATGTACCACGCGCGGCGCCCCAGCAGGTGCATGATCGCCGGGGTGATCGTCATCCTGACCACGAAG
The DNA here is from genome assembly GCF_058137995.1 of Arthrobacter sp. AOP36-F1-5. Taxonomy (NCBI): domain Bacteria; kingdom Bacillati; phylum Actinomycetota; class Actinomycetes; order Micrococcales; family Micrococcaceae; genus Arthrobacter; species Arthrobacter sp. AOP36-F1-5. The sequence goes on along the minus strand of NZ_CM176892.1, from coordinate 2,543,599 downwards.
GCGTCCAGCAGCACGCCAATCGCCAAGGCAAAGCCGATCGCCCGGATCATCGTCAGCTCGGCGAAGATGAAGCCGGCGAAGACGCTGGTCATGATCAGTGCCGCGGCGGTGACCACGGGGGCCGAATGAGCGAACCCCGAGCGGACGGCTGCCCTGGGGTCCTCGCCGTGGGCAAAGGACTCCCGCATGCCCGAAACCAGGAACACCTGGTAGTCCATGGCCAGGCCGAAGAGGATGCCGATCAGCAAGATCGGCAGGAAACTCATGATCGGCCCCGGGGTCGCCACCCCGAAGATCCCTGAGAGCCAACCCCATTGATAAACCGCGACCGTGGCACCGAAGGAGGCCATCAGGGACAGCAGGAAACCTCCAGTGGCCAGGATCGGCACGATCACCGAACGGAAGACCAGCAGCAGGAGCACCAGGGAGAGCCCGACGACGATGCCCAAGTAGAGCGGCAATACCTCGGCCAGACGCTCGGAGACGTCAATCTGCGCGGTGACCTGGCCGGTCAGGGCCAGATGTGCTCCGGTCTCGGCTTCGATCCCCGACGAAGCGTTGCGGATGTCGGTGACCACTTGCTCGGTCGCCGGGTCGGCAGGGCCTTCCTCGGGGACGATCTGCAGCACTGCCAGCGTGTTGTCATCGTTGATGCCCACGGGAACTGCGGCGACGACTCCGTTGATGCCGCGCAGTTCGTCGGCGATGTCCAGGTTCTTGGCTTCAGCTTCATCTGCGTCCAACCCGGCCGGCAGATCAGCCAAGGCGATGATGGGCCCGTTATAGCCGGCACCAAATTTATCGCTGAGCAGTTCGTACGCCTGGTGGGCGCTGGAATCGACGGGTTCCGCGCTGCCGTCGGGCAGGGCCGTGCGTAGTTGCATTGCGGGGATCGCCATGATGCCCAGCAACAGGATGCCGATCAAACCCATGAGGATCGGCTTCCTGGTCACGAAGGCACCCCATCCGCGATTGCCCGCGGCATTGGGGTGGGCTGCGGAATCGACGCTGTCGTCGGCGGGGCCCGCCGCCGGCACGGCAGCCGTGGCGGCAGCCTTGCGCCAGGCGCGCTTGCTGATGAGCCGGCGGCCGATGAAGCCCAGCAGTGCCGGGGTGAGTGTGATGGCGATGAGCACGGCCATGGCCACGGTGAAGGCGGCCGAAAGTCCCAGCACCGACAGGAACGGCAGGGCGGGAACAGCCAGCGCCGAGAGGGCGATGATCACCGTCAGGCCGGCGAAGACCACGGCGTTGCCGCTGGTGCCGGTCGCCCGCCCGATCGATTCCTCCAGGTCCATGCCGTCCAACAGCTGTCGACGATGTCGGTGCACGATGAACAGCGAATAGTCGATGCCTACGGCCAGCCCGAGCATCAGGGCCAGTGCGGGAGTGATCGAAGCCATCTCGATCACACTGGACAGGGCAAGGGTTCCGCCGACACCGGCTCCGACGCCGAGGACTGCCATCAGCAGTGGCAGGCCGGCGGCGACGAACGTTCCGAGCATCACCAACAGGACGACGGCGGCAATCACCAGCCCGATGATCTCGGCCGAACCGAAGATGGAGGAGATGTCCTGGACGATTTCCGTGGAGTAGTCCACCTTCAATCCGGTGGACGTCGCTTCGCCGGCAATATCCTTGATCTCATCGCGGGTTTCAGAGGTCAGGGCATCGGCAGAGCCGGTGAAGGAGACATTGACGGCAACGGTTGTCCCGTCCTGGGAGACGAAGCGCATGCCATCGGTGGATTTGGCCTGGCGTTTGCCCAGGGCCAGATCCTTCTTGCCTTGCTCAAGCTTCTGCGCTGACTTTTCGAGTTTTTTCTCGCTCGCGGAGACCTCGGATTCCTTCGCCGTGATTTGCTGTTCGGCGGCATCGAGTTGCTGGGCCGAGGCATCGAGCTTGGCCTGACCCTGATCGAGCTGCTTTTCGGTGGCCTCCAGCTTGGCGCGCTGGGCGGCAAGCTGCCGCGGGGGGATGGCCCCGGCTTGTGCCGCACCGTCAAGTTTGGTCTGCGCGTCCTTGAGCTCGGCGCGTCCGTCGTCGATCTTGGCTTGTTCGGGTTTGAGCTTCTGCCGTCCGTCGGCGATGTCCTTCTTGGCGTCGGCGATCTGGTCCTTGCCGTCCGCCAGTTGCTGCCGTCCGTCGGTGAGTTGCTTTTCGCCGTCGTCGAGCTTCTGCTGGGAGTCGTCGAGTTTTTGTTGGGCGTCGTCCAGCTGCTTCTGTGTGGTGAAGGGGTTGGAGGCCTCCCGGACATCCGGGAGGGCTTCGAGCTCGTCCAGTGACGTACCAATGGCCTTCTTCTGGTCCGTGGTGAACTTCTTACCGTCGGAGGTCTGGTAGACGATCGAACCGCTGCCGCCCGAGAATTCGGGCATCTCCTTCTTGAGGGTATCCAGCGCGCGCTGGGTCTCGGTGCCGGGGATGGAGAAGCTGTTGGTCAGGGTGCCCATGAAGGCGCCGGCGGACAGGCCGATGGCCAGCAGGCCCACGATCCAGGCCGAGAGGACGGCCCAGCGACGGCGGTAGGCCATGCGGCCGAGTTTGTAGAGGAAGGTGGCCATGGTTTAGGCCTCTCGGATCTGGGCCGGGGTGGCCGGGACGTTCAGGGTGGGGAAGCCATCGCGTAGTTGGCTCAGCGCTGTGGTCAGATGCTGCTGCAAGATGGTGATGGAGGCCTCGGAGAGATCGCCGCCGGCCTGTTCGATCCAGAAGTCGACGGCGGCGCGGCCGGCACCGATGATCGAGTTGGCGAAGACCGAGGCGGTCAGCGGGTCGGTGGACGGAACCCGGGTCACGATCATCGCCACCAGGCGTTCGGCGCAGTCGTTCCAGGATTCCAGTTCCAGGCGGTCCAGTTGCGGGCTGCTGTGGGACACGGTGACGAGTTCGGCGACTGGGGCCAGAAGACTGCGATCGGCCATGCCGTTCAGGGCGTTCACGGCGGCCGACATGATCGGCAGTTCGCGCGGCTGCGCCTCGAAGAGCTGGATGACATGTTCCACGAAGGCCTCAGTGGGGCCGTTCAGGGCTACTTCGAGGGAGGGGAAGTAGTTGAAGAAGGTGCGCCGCGAGACGCCTGCGGCATCTGCGACCCGATCGGCGGTCACCGCTTCGAAGCCCTCGGCGCGCAGCAGCGTCATGGCCGCGTCGACGATGGCGGCGCGGGTGGCTGTTTTGTTGATTTCGCGGCGCGAGGGGCCACTGGTGGAGGATTCGGGAAGCGGAGTCACCTTCGTTACACTACGTGCAAGTTTGCACGCTGTGCAAGTTGGTGGTGAGGGTGCCGGAAGAACGCGGAAGAAGCTGAAGAAGCGGAGGAAGCGAAGAGGGGCCCCGCGCTGCGCATCGGCAGTGCGGGACCCCTCGGTGGTGAGCGTGCTGAAGATCAGCAGACGGAAGATGCCTGAACCGGTACCGGGTTCTGGGTTTCTTCCTTCTCGGAGGCCTCGGCTGCGCGGGCGGACTCGAACTCATCGGCGAAGGGGGTGCCGTTGCGCGGAGCGTTGTAGAGGTCGTGGTCCAGGATGCCTTCTCGTTTGGCCACGATCACCGGGATCAGCGCCTGTCCGGCGACGTTGACCGCGGTGCGGCCCATGTCCAGAATCGGGTCCACGGCCAGCAGCAGGCCGACACCGGCCAACGGCAGGCCCAGCGTGGAGAGGGTCAGTGTCAGCATCACCACGGCGCCGGTGGTCCCGGCGGTGGCGGCGGAGCCCAGCACCGAGACGATGGCGATGAGGATGTATTGGGTGACGTCCAGATCGATGCCGAAGAACTGGGCCACGAAGATCGCCGAGACGGCCGGGTAGATCGCGGCGCAGCCGTCCATCTTGGTCGTCGCGCCCAACGGGACGGCGAACGAGGCGTAGCCGCGTGGGACCCCGAGGTTGCGTTCGGTCACGCGTTGGGTCAGTGGCAGCGTGCCGATCGATGAACGGGAGACGAAGCCGAGCTGGACCGCGGGCCAGACCCCCGAATAGTAGGAACGCACGCCCAGGCCGTGGGCCTTGACCAGGATCGGGTAGACCACGAACAGCACCAGAGCCAGACCCAGATAGATGGCAATGACGAACTTGCCCAGCGCACCCATGGTGTCCCAGCCGTAGGAGGCTGTCGCGTTGCCGATCAGTCCGACGGTGCCCAGCGGCGCCAGCCGGATGATCCACCACAGGATCTTCTGGATGATCGACAGCAGCGAGGCGCTCAGATCCAGGAAGGGCTTGGCCGCGGAACCGATTTTCAGGGCCGCGATGCCGACGGCCACGGCGATGACCAGGACCTGGAGGACGTTGAAGGACAGGCTCGTGGAGACGTCACCGGATTCGGCGACCTTGCTGCTGGTTTCCAGACCCAGGAAGTTCTCCGGGATCAATCCGGTGAGGAAGGCCCACCAGTCGCCGGTTTTGCCGACGTAATCCTCCGGGGCTCCTTGGCCGGTGTTGGCACCGGGACGGATGAAGGTGCCTAGTCCCATGCCGATCAGCACGGCGATCAGCGCGGTGATGCCGAACCAGAGGATGGTCCGCCAGGCCAGGCGGGCGGCGTTGGTGACCTGGGAGAGGTTGGCGATGGAGGCGACCACGGCGAAGAACACCAGCGGGATGACCGCCGCGCGCAGCAGCGAGACGTAGCTGGATCCGATCGTGTCCAAGGTGGCGCCCAGGGCGTTGGGGGACTCGGCGGTGCTACCGGTGTATTTGGCGACCAGTCCGAGGACGACGCCGAGGACCAGGCCCGCGACGATCTGGGGGCCGAAGGCGGTCACCCAGCGGGGCAATATGCGGTGGGGTTTGGTTGATGTGCTCACGAAACGACCGTAGGGCCGGAAGGTACACCCCGAAGAGTTAATATTTCACTTTATGACGCGGTGCTGTATTGCTGTCCCGCGGGTGGCGCCGCCGATCCCTTGTCCTGCAAGGGATCGGCGGGTTCATTCCCGATTCCGATGTGGGCCTTGCCTCCTGCCTCAGCCAGCAGGCAGCAGGGCCCGGCGCAGGGTGTCCAAACCGACCGACCCCATGTTCAGTGCCTGGCTGTGGAAGGCCTTGAGGTCGAAGTCATCGCCTTCGGTCTCGCGACGGGCATCGCGGATCTGCTCCCAGAGGCGCTGGCCCACCTTGTAGGAGGGGGCCTGACCGGGCCAGCCGAGGTAGCGGGTGAACTCGAATTGGCGCTGGCCCTCGGAGATGTCCAGATGCTTGGACAGGAAGTCGTACCCCTTCTCGGGGGTCCACGGGCCGGAGCCCCAGCGTTCTGGCATGTCCAGTTCCAGGTGGACGCCGATGTCGAACACCACGCGGGCCGCACGCATCCGCTGCATATCCAACATGCCCATATGGTCGCCCGGATCGGCCAGGTAGCCCAGGTCCAGCATCAGCCGTTCGGCATAGAGGGCCCAGCCCTCACCATGGCCGGAGACCCAGCAGGCGTTACGGCGCCAGTTGTTCAGGGTGTCCTTGCGGTAGGTGGCGGTGCCGACCTGCAGGTGGTGGCCAGGAACGCCCTCGTGGTAGACCGTGGTCGTCTCGGACCAGGTGGTGAAGTCGTCCTCACCTGCGGGAACGGACCACCACATGCGGCCCGGACGACTGAAATCGTCGGAGGGGCCGGTGTAGTAGATGCCCCCTTCCTGGGTGGGGGCAATCATGCATTCGAGGCGGCGCATGGTTTCGGGGATCTCGAAGTGGACCCCTTCCATGGCGGCCACTGCCGCGTCGGCCTTTTCCTGCATCCAGGTCCTCAGCGCCTCGGTGCCCTTGAGCTGGCGCTGTGGGTCGGCGTTGAGGATCTCCTTGGCTTCGACGATGGAGGCGCCCGCCTTGATCTGCCCGGCCACCATCTCCTGTTCGGTGATGAGTCGGTCCAGTTCGGCGACGCCCCAGTCGTAGGTTTCGTCCAGGTCGATCTCGGCACCGATGAACTGCCGTGAGCACAAGGCATAATACTCCCGGCCCACGGCATCCTTGGTCGGGGCTGAGGGCAGAAGTTCGGTTTCCAGGAAGTCGGCCAGGCGGGCATAGGCTGCGGCCGCCTCGGCGGCATGGGTGGAGAGTTCATCCCCTAGCGCTGCCGCCGGTTCCCCGGCAGCGGTGGGTGCCTCGGCGGCGAGGGAGGTGAAGAAACCGCCGGCCTTGGCGTAGTCGCGGGTCTGTTCCATGACAATGCGGACCTGGCGCTGGGCCGCCACATGGCCCTCGTCGCGGCTTTTGCGCAGCGAGGCGATATAGCCGTCGATGGCTCCTGAAACATTGGCGAGCCGACCGCTGATGTGCTGCCACTGCTCGGTGGTGTCGGTGGGCATCAGATCGAAGATCGCCCGGACGTCCTGGGCCGGACTGGCGATGTTGTTCAGCTGGGTGATCCCGGTGGCGTCAAGTTCAAGGTCCAGGCCGAGTCGTTCGCGCATGGCGTCCAGGGTGATGGCATCAACGTCGTCGACCGGCTCCAGGCCTTCGAGGGCTTGGAGCGTGGTGCGGACGGCCTCGACATAGGCCTGCTGGCCGGCGGGGGAGTAGTCGGAATATCCGGTTTCGTGGCCGGGGATGCCCAGTGAGGTGGCGAAATCGGGGGCGAGGGCGATGAGGCGGTCGAAAAACTGGTCGGCGACGGCATCGATGGCGCTGGGGGCACGGGTGGCTGCGGATGTGGCGTTGGTCATAGTGCACAGCCTAACCGCAAGTGAAGCAGGTGCTGAAGATCAGGCAGCGACCTCCGCGGAGGGAGCAGTGGCCCGCTAGGAGCGACCGCTCCGCCAGGGGCCCGGCTGGCCCGCCAAATGACGGCGCTGCCAGGCTTGGTTGCGCATCACCTCGCGTCGGGAGGTCGCCGCATCGGCGCCGTTGGGCTCCTGGCTGGTGCCCGGAAGGCAGGCCAGGACCGCTGTCAGCGCGGCCACCTCCACGTCGTCCGGGTTTCCTCGGACCACGGCGAAGAGCGGCGCGGCAGCAGCGGCGTCGTTCTCATTGTGTGCTGATCCGGTCACAGCGGGATGTTCCCATGCTTTTTGGCTGGCAGTGAGGCGTGCTTATCGCGCAGGGCCCGCAGCCCGCGAACGATCTGGGTCCGGGTGTCCGAGGGGGCAATGACGGCGTCGATGTACCCGAGCTCTGCCGCCTGGTAGGGGTTGAGCAGCTCGGTTTCATAGTCGTCGATGATCTCGGTCCGGCGTGCTTCGACGTCCCCGCCCGCGGCCGAAACCGCTGCCAAGTCGCGCCGGTACAGGATGTTGACGGCACCCTGGGCACCCATGACACCGATCTGCGCGGTCGGCCAGGCCAGATTCAGGTCTGCACCGAGTTTCTTGGACCCCATGACGATGTACGCGCCGCCATAGGCCTTGCGGGTGATGACCGTCAGCTTCGGGACGGTGGCCTCGGCGTAGGCGAAGAGGAGTTTGGCGCCGCGGCGAATGATCCCCTGGAACTCCTGGTCCTTGCCGGGCAGGAAGCCGGGCACGTCCACCAGGGTCAGGATCGGCAGGCCGAAGGCGTCGCAATGGCGCACGAAGCGTGCTGCCTTTTCCGAGGCGGCGATGTCCAGCGTGCCGGCAAACTGCATCGGCTGGTTCGCAACGATGCCGATGCTGCGGCCCTCGACGCGGGCATAGCCGATCATCACATTCGGCGCGTAGAGCGATTGCATTTCCAGGAAGGCGCCGTCGTCGACGATGTGTTCGATGACGGTACGCATGTCATAGGGCTGGTTGGCGGAATCCGGGATGAGCAGATCGAGGTCCAGGTCATCCTCGGTGACGCTCAGTTCCTCCTCGAATTCCGTGGGCGGCGCCTCGGTGAGGTTGTTGCTGGGCAGGTAGTCCAACAGTTCCTTGACGAAATCGATGGCATCGGATTCGTCGGTGGCCAGGTAGCTGGCGGTGCCGGTGTTGGCGTTATGCTGGCGGGCACCGCCGAGGGTCTCCATGTCGACTTCCTCGCCGGTGACCGTCTTGATGACGTCGGGGCCGGTGATGAACATGTGGCTGGTCTTATCCACCATCACCACGAAGTCGGTCAGCGCGGGGGAGTAGGCGGCACCACCGGCGCAGGGGCCAAGGATCAGGGAGATCTGGGGGACGACGCCCGAGGCGTGGACGTTGTTGCGGAAGATGTCGGCGAACATCGCCAGCGAGGCGACACCCTCCTGGATCCGTGCCCCACCGCCGTCGTTGATGCCCACGACCGGGCAGCCATTGCGCAGGGCGAATTCCTGGACCTTGACGATCTTCTCGCCGTTGACCTTGCTCAGTGAGCCGCCGAAAACGGTGAAGTCCTGGGAGTAGACGGCCACGAGGCGGCCATCGACCGTGCCGTGCCCGGAGACGACGCCGTCGCCGAGGGGATGTTTGGCATCCATGCCGAAGGCCGTGGAGCGGTGCACTGCCAAGGCATCAAATTCAACGAAGGAGTCCTCGTCCATGAGCTGCTCAATGCGCTCGCGGGCGGTGTTCTTGCCGCGGGCGTGCTGCTTCTCCACCGCTTCCGGTCCGGAGGGGGTCAGCGACTGCGACTGCCGGCGCCGGAATTCGGCGATCTTGCCCGCGGTAGTGGACAGGTCGATCTGCTCGTCCGGTGCCTGGAGGCCGGTCTCGCTCATGCGGGAGACTCCCGTCTGTTTGAAAGTAGTAGGAATGGCACAATCAGTGTGCCCTCAAGCTCAGTCTAGTGACGTGCGGCGTCGTGTCGGCTGTAGGAACCCTACAAAGTCGCCGCGTGGCGCTCAGCTGGTTCGGGGCAGAAACTTCTTGTTACTGACCGGTAACCTTTGGGAGGGATTTCCCGTAGGCTGGGGTCATGACCGAGTCACCAGTACCCCAGAACCCCGTAGCCGACGCCGCCGACGGAGCCCGCCCCTTTGCAGGACGTACGGTCCTGATGAGCGGTGGAAGCCGCGGCATCGGACTCGCCATCGCCTTGGAGCTGGCAGCCGGCGGAGCGAATATCGCCTTGATGGCCAAGACCGCCACGGCCCAGCCGACCCTTGAAGGCACCGTCTACACGGCAGCCGAACAGATCCGAGCCCACGGCGTTGGCGCCCTGCCGATCGTCGGCGACGTGCGCAACGACGACGACGTGCAGTCCGCGGTCGAGGCGACCGTCGCCGAATTCGGTGGCATCGACATGGTCGTGAACAACGCCTCGGCGATCGACCTGTCCACCACCGATGCGGTCTCGATGAAACGTTATGACCTGATGCATGACATCAACGTTCGCGGCACGTTCCTGCTCTCCAAGTTGAGCCTGGACGCCCTGCGCCGCTCGGAGAACCCGCATATCCTCACCTTGTCCCCACCGCTGAACCTGGACCCGAAATGGGCCGGCGCCAACCTCGCCTACACCATGGCCAAATACGGGATGAGCATGACCACGCTCGGTCTGGCCGAGGAGCTGCGCGGTGACGGGATCGCCGTGAACTCGCTGTGGCCGGCCACGCTCATCAACACCGCAGCCATTCGGAACATGCCCGGTGGGGAGCAGCTGATCCACGGGGCCCGCAAGGAAGCCATCGTCTCCGACGCCGCAGCGGTCATCCTGGCCCGGCCCGCCAGCGAATGCAGCGGGAACTTCTTCATCGACGAAGAGGTTCTGCGCGGTGAGGGAGTCACCGACTTCACCGGCTACAGCATGGGGGCGCCGGAGGACCAGTTGGTTCCCGATATGTTCCTCTGATCCCCTGGCCGCCCCGGCGGGCCGCACCGACACGGTCGGCCCGCCACGAGGGCTTCGGACTAGGCTGGAAACCATGAACGAATCAGCAGCCCTGCGTGCCCCCTTGGATGCCGAGGCCCTGCGTCGTGATCTGGTCGGGCCCGGGACCATCGCCCGGCTGGACGTCGTGGAATCCACGGGTTCGACCAATACCGACCTGGCCGCTGCCTTCACCACAGCCCCCGAGGAGTGGCCACAAATCAGCGCGCTGGCCACCGACTTCCAATCGGCAGGAAAAGGGAGGATGGACCGCAGCTGGCAGGCACCCGAGCGCAGTTCCCTGGCGGTGAGCCTCCTGTTCCGCCCGACACCCGGAGGCCGGCCCGCCACCGCGGAAACCTACGCCTGGATGTCCATGCTCTGCGCCACGGCCTTGGCCGAGACCCTGCGGGAATGCGCCGGTGTCCCCGCCGAGCTCAAATGGCCCAATGATGTGATCGTCTCCGGAAGCAAGATCGCCGGAGTCCTGGCCCACCTGGTTCCCGCCCCCGGAGGCTCCGCCGTCGTCGTCGGCTCGGGGGTCAACGTCACCCTGGGCCGGGAAGAACTCCCCGTGCCCACCGCCACCTCACTGCTCCTTGAAGGTGCCCGAACGGTGGACACGACGGCCCTGCTGGGCGACTACCTGCGCCGGGTCTCCCGGCTCTATCACGGCTTCCTGCGGGCCGGCGGCCGGGCGGGGGACGCGATCGACGGCGACGCCACACTGCTCGAACGGGTCGCCCGGTCCATGGCCACCCTCGGGGCACCGATCCGGGCCGAACTCCCTTCGGGTTCCACCCTGGAAGGCACCGCCGTCGGATTGGAGCCGGACGGGGCGCTGAACGTCAGGACTGCCGACGGGACGGCGACGTCCATCCGTGCCGGAGACGTCGTGCACCTGCGCCGCACCGACGGACGTTACGCCTGATCCAGGCCATCGGGTCTCCCGCCTAGAATTGGATATGACCTGGGGCGCGACGCCCAGGCGATGGAAGGAAAAGCAGATGAGGCTGCGACTGGCCGAGAACGAGTGGGTGATCTTCAAGACCCGTGCGCATCGTCGTGTCCTGAACCGTCCCGCCGTCGTCTTCGTCGTGCTGGCGGCCCTGAGCGCCTTCGCCCTGGGGACCCTGACCCGCAACGACCTGCCGGATGCCGTGGTGGAGACCGTGCCCTTATTGCAGGTGGTCATCCCCATCGTTGCCGGAGTGCTTCTGCTGGCCTGGAGCATCATCCCGGTGATTCGATGGAGACGAACCCTGGTCTTTTTGACGAACGAACGCATCGTCGTGCGCCGGGGTGTCGGGGCCAAGAACCAGTGGGAATTGCCGCTGGCCTTCGTCAGGACCCTGAAGACCAGCCAGAAATTGTTTGAACGGGCGAGCGGCTCGGGGGCCCTGGTGCTGGAGACGGCCAACGGGCCGGTCCGTATCCCGCATCTGCCGCGGATCGACCGGGTCCGGGAGCTGGTGGTGACGGCCATTGAGCGTTTACCCAGAACGATGGGGTTCGATGGTGTAGGAATTGGTACAGAGGAACGCGTGGATGGGATCGGACATGGATGATGGGCAGGATGCCGGTGATGAGCGGGCGGAAAGCGCCGCAACACCGGGCCGGGAGCCCCTACCCAGGACCGCGGCCCTCCCCATTCTGCCGTTGGCCCCCTGGCAGCGGGCCGAGCAAGCTGCGGAGGACCAGGAGCCCGCCTCGCCGGAGCCGGCCACCGAGCCTGGGCACCCGGACACGGCCAACCTGGACCTGGCAGATCAGGGATCATCCTCGCTGGGGACGTCCACCGGGGGCCTGCCGCAGCTGAGCCCCGATGCCGGACCCGAAACCCGGGCGTTGCCGTTGGCCCAAGCGCTGGAACGCGAAAAGGTCAAGGAGTCCGCCCAGGATCTGGAAAAACTGCTGCTCGGGGCCAAACGCACCATGCGCCGTCGCGAGGCCGCAGCCGCTGCCGGGATCTCGCTGCTCAGTGCCCGGAAGCTGTGGCGAGCCCTGGGCTTCCCCAACCTGGGGGACGACGACGTCGCCTTCACCGAGGTCGATCTCGAAGCCTTGCGCACGATCGTGGGCAATGTGCGTAGTTCGGTGCTCACGGAGGAGGCGGCAGTCTCCATCACCCGGTCGATCGGACAGATGACCGACAGGATGGTCGTCTGGCAGATCGAGGCGCTGGTCGAGGACATGGTCCAAAACCAGGGTGTCAGCGATCCCGAAGCCCGACGCCGGCTCGTGGACCGCCTCCCGGATCTGGTGGATCCCTTGGAGAAGCTGCTGGTCTATTCCTGGCGCCGCCAGCTGAACGCGGCGGTCCACCGTCTAGGCGTCCGTGCCGAAACGGGGTTGGCCTCCAGCGAAGAGGGCCGCGATGGCAGCGAAGACGACGCCCCGTTGCCGTTGGCCCGTGCCGTCGGGTTCGCTGACTTGGTCTCCTATACCTCGCTGTCGCGCCGGATGAACGAACGCACCCTGGCGCAGACCGTGCAGCGCTTCGAGAACAAATGTGCCGAGATCATCTCCATCGGTGGCGGCCGTCTGGTCAAGACCATCGGGGACGAGGTCCTGTTCATCGCCGAAACCCCGCAGGCCGGGGCCCAGATCTCGTTGACCCTGGCCACCGAATTCGCCAACGACGACTTCCTGCCCAAGGCCAGGGTCTCCATCGTCTGGGGGCGCATCCTCTCCCGACTGGGAGATGTCTACGGGCCGACGGTGAACCTGGCCTCACGACTGACGGCGCTCGCCGACCCCGGGACGGTCTGGACCGATTCCGTCACCGCGGGCACTCTGGAAGGCGACGACCGCTTCGTCCTGGACCCGCAACCGACCACGCAGGTCCGTGGTTTCGGGGATATCAACCCCGTGGTCTTGTCCATGGGGGAGGGCGCAGGGCTCGTCCTGGACTGATCTCCTGGTCCACGGGATGGGGAGTTCTCCCCATGTCACGGTTTTCTTCCATCCGTTATGATCTACGGTGGCTGGTTCTGTTCCTTTGGGTGCCGAACAAAAATTGACGGTGATGAGGAACTACAGGTATGTCCCGATGGGGTGCGAATCCGGGCAAAAGCACGGGATTCAAGGTGGCTGCCGTCTCGGCGGTCTCCGCGCTGGCCATCACCGGGGCCATCATCTATCCGGGGTTCAAGACAGCTGACGTCGATCTGAACGACGGCGGTGTCTGGGTGGTGAATAAGGAGCTCAATAAGGCCGGCCACCTCAACTACCAGTCCAAGACCCTGGACGGCGGCGTGCTGACACCGCTGCCCGATTACGATCTGGAGCAGGACGCCGAGCACGTCTTCGTGCGCAACCTGGAACAAGGCGCGCTGACCACCATCGATCCGGCCATGGTCCAATTCGCCGACGATAACGCCCTGCCGGCCAACTCATCCTTCTCCTACGGCTCCGACGTCGTCTCGGTCACCGACGCCGATCACGGCGTCGTCTATGCCACGGCGACGGAGAACCTCGGCGGCTTCGCCTCCCAGGACACGCCTCCTTTGCTCGAGGCCAAGGGCCAGGTCCTCACCGCCGTCGGGACCGATGACACGGTCTGGGCGGTGGACGTCGAAGCGCATAAATTCTTCAGTTGGGTCGCCGAGTCCGACGGCAGCTTCACCCAGGAAAGTGAACAGGACGTCGAGGAGTTGGGGGATGCCTCGGAGGCGCAGCTCAGCGTGGTCGGCGACACCGCCGTGCTCTTCGATGAAAAGACGGGCAAGGTCACGACCTCGGCGGGGAAGACCAGTACCGTCGTCGACCCCGAAGGCGGCCAACTCCAGGCCCCCGGTCCCGATACCGACCATGCGGTGATCGCCTTGGGCAATAAATTGGCCGATGTCCCGCTCGGGGGAGGGGAAACCGAATACCTGCCGTTGAAAGCCAGCGGAACCGCCATCCAGCCGGTCAGGGTCGGTGAATGCACCTATGCGGCCTGGCAGGGAAGCGCCCAATACGTGCGTGATTGTGATGACGACTCCCAAGACGTCAACCGGCAGGTGCCGGAGCTACCGGGCGGCGCCGACCTGCAGTTCCGGGTCAACCGTGACGTCGTCGTGCTCAATGACGTCACCTCAGGGCAGGTGTGGCTGGTCAACGACGGCATGCAGATCGTGAGCAACTGGAGCGATTTGGAACCTCCCAAGGGTAAGGGCGAGGCGAAGAAGGAAGACTCCAAGGAAGTCACCGATGCCATCGAACTGCCCAACCGCACCGAGAAGAATAAGAAGCCCATCACCAAACCCGATTCCTTCGGTGTCCGGGCCGGACGCACCACGGCCCTTCCGGTGCTCTTCAACGATGTCGACCCCGACGGCGACCTGCTGACTGCTTCGCTGGACGGCAAACAGCCCACCCTGGGCACCCTGCAAGAAGTCAACGACGGCACAGGGTTCCAGATGGTCGTGCCCGAGGACGCCACCGGTAGCACCTCCTTCACCTATCGGGCCGACGATGGGCGAGGCGGAGAGGCGACCGAGAAGGCCACCGTGCGCGTCGTCCCCGAGGACGAAAACCACAAACCCAGCCAGGAACGCGTCACCACCCTGCGGGTCCAACAAGGCGAAGCCGTCACCCAGAACATCCTCAGTGACTGGATCGACCCCGATGGTGATGACCTGCAACTGCTGGGTGGCTCCAGCGATGACAAGGACATCATCCGCATTCGCCCCGATGGCGCCTTGACCTTCCAGGACAACGGCAAGAAGGTCGGACACAAGGAAATCACCGTGCAGGTCTCCGACGGGCGCGAAGGAGCCCAGGGGCGTGTCGTCGTGGAGGTCCTGCCCAAAACGGCGACCCCGCCGGTGACCGCGACCGACCACGTCACGGCGAATGTCGGCGAAGAAGTGACGTTCTCACCGTTGAAGAACGATCTTGATCCTGGCGGCTCTGAACTGCGCCTGGCCACCGTCGAATCGGTCAATGGCGTGGAGGTGAAGAGCAATACGGATACCGGCACGGTGACCATCCGCGGTGAACGGACCGGGACCTTCTACGCCAAATACGTGGCCACCAACGGTCCGGCCAGTGCCCCCGGCCTGGTGCGCATCGACATCAAGGACCCCGAACAGAATTCGGGCAACCCCATCGCCGTCCGCGACGTGGCCCTGCTGCCGGCAGGACAGGACGTGCTGGTCAACGTCCTGGGCAACGACTCCGACCCCGCCGGCGGAGTCCTGGTCCTCACCGGTGCCGACGTAGCCGACGACGCTCCGTTCACCGTCTCCGTGGAACGCAACAGTTTCGTCCGGATCACCGATGTCCGCGGTCTCACCGAACCGAAAAAGGTCCAGTACACGGTGTCCAACGGCAGTGGGGTGTCCACCGGGGAGATCAATGTGATCCCCGTCCCGGCACCGCCCAAGCTCGATCCGCCCCGGCCGAACACCGACGACGTCGTCGTCCGGGCCGGGGACGTCGCCACCGTCGACGTCCTGGAGAACGACATACACCCCAACGGTGCGGAGTTGACGCTGCTTCCGGACCTGAAGGAAGCCGAAGACCTGGGCAAGGGATCGCTGATCAGCGTCGCCGATAGCACCGTGCGTTTCCGCGCCGGCGAATTCGACGGCAAACCACATAACGTTTCCGCCGTCTACACCGTGGCCGGGCCCGACGGGCAGGAAGCCAACGCCCGCGTGAACTTCCACGTCCAGCCAGTGGACGTGGCCGATAACGCCCCACCCTCACCCGAACAGATCACCGGGCGGGTCTTCGCCGGCGGAACCACCGCCATTGCCGTCCCGTTGGGTGGAATCGACCCCGACGGGGACTCGGTGACGCTCGTCCAGCTCGGCGGTGCCCCCCAGCTGGGCTCGGCAAAGGTCAAGGGTTCGGCCATCGAGTACACCGCCAGTAAGAACTCCAGTGGGACGGACGTGTTCTCCTACGTCGTCGAAGACCGGTTGGGTGCCCGGGCGACGGGCACCGTGATGGTCGGTGTTGCCCCGCTCTCCACGACGAATAACCCGCCGGTGGCCGTGAACGACTCCATCAGGGTCCGTCCCGATCGGCCGGTAGCGGTGGACGTCATGAGCAACGACACCGACCCGGACGGCGACCAGATCACCCTCGTCGACGACGTGCAGACGTCCAACGGCGTGGACGCCAAGGTTTCCAACGGCAGGATCGTGGTGACCTCCCCGAAGCAGAAGGGGTCCCTGTCGGTGAGATATACGATCACCGACGGTCGCGGCGGAACAGCCAGCGCCACACTCACCGTGGAAGCGGATCCGGAAGCCAAGCTCCTGGCCCCGATCGCCCGTGACGACCATGCCTCGCTGCAGGAAGTGGTCGGCAAGGAAGATGTCACCCTACCCATTCTCGATAACGATGAGGATCCCGATGGTCGGATCGAGGATCTGGACATCACCTTGCCGGATGATCCGGCCACGGCCAATGTCACCCAGGACAACCAGCTGAAGGTCAAACTGACCGACGATTCCCAGGTCATTGCCTACACGATCACCGACCAGGACGACCTGTCTTCCACGGCCTTCGCCATCGTCCCGGGCGTCGGCGGCGCGCGGCCGGTGCTGCGCAGTGACAAGCCCCAGGAAGTGATGGCCGGGGAGAGCCTGAAACTCGATCTCGAAGATCTGGTCCAGGTCCGCGACGGCCACCGGCCCCGGTTGACCGATGAATCCAAGGCCTCCTCGGTTCCGGAGAACGACGGGGAACTGGTCCGCTCGGCCACGGAACTCACCTTCAAGGCCGCCGAGGACTATTCGGGCCCCGCCTCGGTGACCGTGGAGGTCACCGACGGGTCCGGGCCCGACGACCGCGATGGCCTGGACAGCATGATCTCCATCCCGATCAAGGTGCTGCCGCGTCCGGAGGACAACGAACCTCCGACGATCCAGTCCAATTCGCTCGACGTGGCCCAGGGGGAGGACCCTGCCCGGTTGGATCTGAGCCAGATCGCCAGCGACCCCGACGAGGACGAGCTGGAGTTCTCCGTCGGGGAACAGGACCTCGAGGGGGTGGAGACCCAACTCGTGGACGGCCACTTCCTCACCGCTTCCGCCGACGTGAAGACCCCCAAGGGCACCCAGGGATCGGTGAAGGTATCGGTGACCGACGGGCACAACGACGCGGTCTCGGCGAACATCACCTTGAACGTGCTCGCCTCCACCCGTGAACTGCCCGATGCCGTGGACGACACCGTCAAGGACGCGCACCAGGGCAGGACCGAGACGGTCCCGGTCCTGGAGAACGACCACAACCCGTACGCGGACCAGGGCCCTCTGGAGATCATCAGCGTCACCGGCGAAGAGGGCGAGGGCACGGCGGAGATCCGCGGCGACCAGCTGGCCATCACCCCGGCCGAGGACTTCGTGGGGACGTTGCGCGTCCTCTATACGATCGGGGACATCACCGAGGACCCGGACCGCCAGGTCAACGGCACGGTGACCCTGAACGTCAAGGGCAAACCCGAGGCCCCCGGCCTGCCGCTGGTCGAATCCACCGGTGATTCCAAGGCCGTGCTGAGTTGGGATGCCCCGTCCAACAACGGCTCTCCGATCGAGTCCTATACGGTGACCGGCGACGGCGTGGAGCAGAACTGCGACACCACCACCTGCACGATCACCGGGCTGGAGAACGACCACGTCTACAACTTCTCCGTGACCGCCACCAACGCGGTGGGCGAATCAAGTGCCTCCGCGTCCTCGGCCGATGCCCGGCCCGATGTCGAACCGGAGCAGCCGGCCGCACCGAACAGCACCTCGGGGGACGAGCAGGCGACGGTGAACTGGGACAAGCCGGTCAGCCACGGCTCGGCGGTGACCAGCTACACGCTGGAGATCTCCCCGGCACCGGCCACCGGGGTCAGCCAGGTCACCGGGGTCACCGGGACCAGCCACACCTGGAAGGGCCTGAAGAACGGGGTCTCCTACCAGTTCCGGGTCAGGGCGGTGAACAAGGCGGACAAGCCTTCGCAGTGGAGCAGCTATTCGGCCTCGGTGATCCCTGCAGGCAAGCCATTCCAACCCAACGCCCCCGTCGCGGTCCGTGCCGATTCGGCGGTCAACGGCGGGGTGGTCGACGTGAGTTGGAAGGCCCCCGGGAACAACGGGGCACCCATCCAGGGCTACACGCTGAAGGTGAAGGAGGGAGGATCAACGGTCAAGACCATCGGGGGGATCTCCTCGGGGACCACCCAGCAGACGGTCAC
This sequence comes from Arthrobacter sp. AOP36-F1-5, assembly GCF_058137995.1. Lineage (NCBI taxonomy): Bacteria > Bacillati > Actinomycetota > Actinomycetes > Micrococcales > Micrococcaceae > Arthrobacter > Arthrobacter sp. AOP36-F1-5. The sequence continues at coordinate 2,525,728 of NZ_CM176892.1, read as the reverse complement.
CGGCCTGAAGACCACCGGGTCCTACAGCTTCTCCGTCACGGCCGAGAACAAGGTCGGCACCTCGCCGGCCAGCGGCAAGTCCACGGCGGTCACGCCCTATGGCCGGCCCAAGTCCATCGGCAAACCCACGGCCCAGGCCACGGGAACGAACAACAAGGTCAAACTCTCCTTCAAGAAGCCGGGAGCCAACGGCTCATCCATCACCGGCTACCAGTACTCCACCGACGGAGGCTCCTGGAAGAAGCTCGGCGGCCCCGGTTCGGTCGTGACCACCAACAAGAACGGGGCCTCCCACTCGTGGCGGGTCAGGGCGCTCAACGCGGCAGGGGCCGGGGACGCGAGCCCCGGCTCGAACAGCACCAGTTCCTACGGCCCGCTGCGCGACGGCGGCGGACGGTCGAAATCGAACACGAAGGATTCGATCTCCTTCAAATGGAACGGGAAGGCCGATTCCTACGCCAACGGCCGCAAGGCAACGCTCAAGGCATCGATCGATGGCGGGGTGGGGGCGGTGAACGCCGGCCAGGGCCGCCATAGGATCGGGAGCCTGGATCAATATAAGAAACAGACCCGGACCCTGACCATCACGGCCACGGATACCGAAGGACAGAAGAAGAGCTGGACGGTCAAGGAAACGTCGAAGGCAGAGAAGAAGCCGGAGCCGACCAAACCATCGGTCAAGCTGGTCTCGGGTAAGCCGGTCTCGGATCCACGGTGCAACCAGGAATGCTACATGTTGAAGGTCGAACTGAAGGAATTCACCGGCAAATATGCGGGAACCTGGACGGCCAATTGTCACGACGACGGCGGCAGCAACCGGTTCAACGACTACCAGTCGAAGGTGACGGTCGACGGAAAGAAGACCAAGGAACTCACCTGTTTCCACGGGGCCAACCACCAGATGCCGATCTCGGTGGAACTCTTCAAAGGCAATCTGACCGTCTGGTCGGACGAGGTGACCACATGGCCGAAGAAATAGCAGGACCGCCACCCCACCGTCGAGCAGGAACAGCAAGCGAGGACCCACGAAAATGACAATGACCAACGAACAGGCCGAATGGTTTGCCGGTACCTTCGAGAAACTGGTGGCCAATATCGGTCAGGCCATCCTGGGCAAACCCGAGGTGATCAAATTGATCCTCACGGCCATGCTCTCCGAAGGCCATGTGCTGCTCGAGGACGCCCCGGGCACCGGCAAGACGATGCTGGCCAGGTCGTTGGCCGCCACCGTGCAGGGCTCCAATTCGCGGATCCAGTTCACCCCCGACCTGCTGCCCTCGGATGTCACCGGCATCACGATCTACGACCAGAAGAGCCAGCTCTTCGAGTTCCACCAGGGGCCGATCTTCGCCAACATCGTGCTGGCCGACGAGATCAACCGTGCCTCGCCGAAGACCCAGTCGGCACTGCTGGAGGTCATGGAGGAGGCCCGCGTGAGCATCGACGGGACCACCTACACCCAGGAGCGGCCCTTCATGGTGATCGCGACCCAGAACCCGATCGAGCAGGCCGGGACCTACCGGTTGCCCGAAGCACAACTGGACCGCTTCCTGATCAAGACCTCCATCGGCTACCCGGACCGCGCCTCCACGGTGGACCTGCTCTCCGGCTCCTCCACCCGGGACAGGTCGCTGGCCCTGAAACCGCTGATCACCACCAGCGCCATCGCCGACATGGCCGATCTGGCAACCAGCACGCATGTCGACGAGTCCGTGTTGAACTACATTGCCGAACTCACCGAGCAGACCCGTGAGGCCGAGGAGACCCGGTTGGGTGTCTCGGTCCGTGGCGCCCTGGCCATGGTCCGTGCCGCCAAGGTCTGGGCCGCCTCGGAGGGACGGAACTACGTGCTGCCCGACGACGTGAAGGAACTCGCCCCCTACGTGTGGACGCACCGGTTCGTGATGGACCCCGAAGCAGAGTTCGCCGGGGCCACCCCGGAGTCCGTCCTGGCCCGCATCCTGTCCGTGACCGCGGCACCGCAGCAGCGCGCCGACGCCGATTCCCGCGCCTAGCCCGGTCCGGAAGGCAGATACCCCAGCATGAGCACCCCGACTCAGGACTCCGGCCGCCGGTCCGCCCGGACCCGGTCCTCCCGGTTCCCCGGCGCCGCCGGATGGTTCCGGCGCCGGCGTGGGCCCGGCAGCCCGCGCCGGGCCCGGCCCACGGCAGCAAGGCGTTCCCGCCTGCATCCGGCGTCCCTGTCGGCCCAGATCGGCCAGCTCATCAAACTCGAGGTCCAGCCGCTCTGGCAGCGGCTGAGCGGGTGGGTCCGGCCGAAGATCGAACCGGCCACCGAGGTGGTCAGCCCGCTGGGGTGGCTGCTGGCCGCCGTCGTGCTGGTCCTGGCGTTGCTGGGAGGGATGTTCGGTTGGCAGGAAGCCAGGATCGCCGCCCTCATGGGGGCCCTGCTCCTGCTGCTGGCCATCGCCTTCATCCTGGGCCGTTCGGTCTTCCGGGTCAGCCTGGACCTGAACCGGACCCGGGTGGCCGTGGGGGACCGGGCCGTGGGCGGGCTGGAAGTGCAGAACGCCTCGGGCAAGACCCTGCTTCCGGTGTCCATGGAACTGCCGGTCGGGACCTCCACCGCATTCTTCAGGATCCCGCGGCTGGCGTCCGAGGCCGCCCACGAGGAACTGTTCACCATCCCCACCCACCGCCGGGCCGTCATCGCCGTCGGCCCGGTGCGGTCCATCCGGCAGGATCCGTTCGGGCTACTGCGCCGTCAAGTGAAGTGGACCGAGGAACAGGACCTGTTCGTCCACCCGGCCACCACGGCCCTGGGCGGGACCAGCTCCGGGTTCATCAAGGACCTGGAAGGGGAACCGACCCGGGTGCTGTCCTCCTCGGACGTCTCCTTCCATGCCCTGCGCGACTATGTCCCGGGGGATGACCGGCGCCATATCCACTGGAAGACCACCGCGCGCACCGGCGAGCTGATGATCCGCCAATTCGAGGAGACCCGGCGCTCCCATCTGGCCATCGCCCTGTCCACGAACACCGCGGAGTACGCGGCCCCGGACGACTTCGAACTCGCGGTCTCGGCGGCCGCCTCGATCGGGCTCCAGGCGGTCCGCGAGCAGCGGAACCTCTCGGTGGTGACCCAGACCGGACCGTTGCGGACCGAGACCGGACGGAACCTGCTCGACGACTGCACCCGGGTGGAGGCCAGGCCCCGGCGCAGCGATCTGATCGACCTCTCACGCACCACCAATGATGCGGTCCCCAACGCCTCGGTCTTCTTCCTGGTCACCGGCACCGTGGCGACCCCGGGGCAACTGCGCCAGGCCAGCACCCATGTTCCCGTGGGCGTCCGGGCCTTCGCGGTGCGCTGCGGCACCGGACAGGAACCGGCCCGGGCAACCATCGGGGACCTGACGGTGATCACCGTCGGTCAACTCAGCGAGCTGCCACTGATCCTGCACCAGGTGGCCTCATGAGCGCCCCCGCCTCCTGGCGCGCCCACCTGCCCTCCGCCCACCGCGCCATCGACGCCGTGGTCCTGCTCGTCTGCCTGGGGCTGGGCGTGCTGGGCTTGCATGCCGCGTTCGGCGGCGATGTCCACTACCTGCTGGCCGGGATCGGTGGCGTGGTGCTCGGGTTGGTCCTGGCGCACGTCATCGTCCGCTACCGCTGGGGGTTCCTGTCTGCGGCGGGCGTCGGCATCGCGGTATACCTGATCGCCGGAACGCCCTTGGCGACCCCCACCGAAGCCACGTCCGGGTTCCTGCCCAATTTCGAATCACTGCGCACCCTGCTGGCCGGCGTCGTCCTGTCCTGGAAGGACGTGCTCACCGTCGCCCCGCCGGTGGGCCTGCGGGCGGGCATGCTGGTGGTCCCGTTCCTCAGCGCCTACGTCACCGCCCTGCTCGCCGGATTGCTGGCCTGGAGGTTCCGTTCACCGTTCTGGGCCACGATCCCGGTCGCCGTGATGTTCATCGTGGGCATCATCTTCGGGACCCGGGACGTGCCGTTGCCGTTGCTGCGCGGGCTGGTCCTGGTCATGGCGCTGGTCTGCTGGTTGGCCTGGCGCCGGCAGGTGGATCGTGCCGCGGGGCTGGACCAGCCGGCAGGGCACGACGGCGGCTCCGGCTCCACCATCCGGCCGGGTCTGCGTCGGATCGGCTCCGGGGCCGTGGTCCTGATGGTCGCCGGTGGGCTGACGGCCATCGCCTCCCCGGCGTTGGACGGCGGGCCATCCCGACAGGTACTGCGCGACGCCGTCGTCCCCCCGGTGGACCTGTATGACTACCCGAGCCCGTTGATGAGCTTCCGCAACTATGCCAAGGACAATGCCGACGAACCGCTGCTTTCGGTGACCGGGCTGCCCGAGGGCCAACGGGTCAGGTTGGCGGCGCTGGACAGCTACGACGGCATGGTGTTCGACGTCGATCCGCGCTCGGGCGGGAACTTCACCCCCGTCGGGGACGTCGGGCAGGTCAATTCCTCCGCCGCCGAGGACCCGTTGCGGTCCCGCGGGTCACTGGACATCACCATCGAGGGATACCACGGGGTCTGGCTGCCTGCCGGCGGCAAGCTCCTGGGCCTGGACGTGGCCGGGGAACGCTCCGAGGAACTGGCCCGTTCGCTGTTCTACAACGACGACGCCGAAACCGCGCTGTCGACCACCGGTCTGCGCACCGGGGATTCCTATACGGCGGCGGTGGAGTACCCGGTGCAGATCGATAGGAAGAAGCTGCAGGACTACGGACTCTCCGACGTGACGATGCCCAAGCTGGCCAATGTCCCGCAGGTCGTTTCGGGCAAGGCCGCGGAGATGGCCGGGGACGAAAAGACCGGGGTGGAACGTGCCGCGGCGATGGAGGGGATCCTGCATGAGACGGGATACTTCTCCAACGGCAAGGAAAACGAGGTACCCAGCCTCTCGGGCCACGGGGCGGCGCGGATCGCCTCCTTGCTCGATGCCGACTCGATGATCGGCGACGACGAACAATACGCGGCGGCCATGGCCCTGATGGCCCGGGACCAGGGCATGCCGGCCCGGGTGGTGATGGGGTTCTACCCGGAGAAGTACGATCCGGCGGGCACCGTGCAGATCAAGGGCGAGGACGTCCACGCCTGGGTGGAGATCGAGTTCGAGAATGTCGGGTGGGTGGCGTTCACCCCCACCCCGGACAAGGACAAGGAACCGACCCCGCCGCAGCAGGAACCCCAATCGGTTCCGCAACCCCAGGTGCTCCAGCCGCCCCCACCGCCGCAGGACAAGGCGAAGCTTCCCCCCGAGACGGCTCCCGATCCGCAGGACGCGGACGATTCCAACGAGGAGTTCTGGGCCTTCTGGGGTCCGATCCTCACGGTCACGTTGAGCATCGTGATCCCCCTGTTCATCCTGATGCTTCCGTTGCTGGTGGTGGCCTTCCTGAAGCTGCGCCGGCGCAAACGCCGGTTCGGAACCGGTGGGCCGGGAAACCGGTTGAGCGGTGGCTGGAACGAGGTCATTTCCCTGGCCACGGACCTGGGGGCCCGCCCCGAGTCCTCGGGCACCCGCCGGGAGAACGCCAGGGCGTTGGGCCGAGGCTTCCCCGGCACGACGGAGACCACCACCGAATTGGCCCACCGGGCCGATGCCGCGGTCTTCGGATCCGCGGTGCCCACCGAGGCCCAGATCGTCGATTACTGGAACCTGGTCGATGAGCAACTTGCCGGCATGAGTTCCTCGGTAGGATTCTGGGGGCGCATGAGAGGCAAGTACTCCCCGCGATCACTGGTCCTCGATGCCACGGCCCGCATCAACGCCCGCCGGGCCCAACGCGGGTCAGGGCAGCAAGATATCCGTACAGTAGAAACCCCCGAGGAAAAGGAGTAGCCGGTGGCCCAGAACCTGAACCTGGCCAACGCCGTGGCCGCGAAACGACTGGTTGCCGGTCTGCTGGACATCGTTCCGGTGCTCCTGGCGATGATGATCTACTTCAGCGCCACCTCCTCCACGTTCAGTGGGGCCGGCTACCTCAGCACCGGCGAGCTCCTCGCCGAGACGGCCACCGTCTCGATGGTCCTGACCGTCTTCGTCCTGGCCTACGCGGTGGTCCTCTGGGGCTGGGAAGCGGGCACGGGCAAGACCCCTGGCAACCTGGCACTGGGCCTGCGCACCGCCGACGAGGACGGTTTCGCCCCCGGCTGGGGCAAGGTCTTCATTCGCCGTGCCCTGGTGTGGATCTCCGGGATCGTCCCCGTGGTGGGCCCGATCATCATGCTGCTCTCCAACCTCTGGGATCCGAACCACCAGCGCCAGGGCTGGCACGACAAGGCCGCCCACACCCTGGTGGTCGACGTGAACCAGGGGCGCAACCCGTTGCTGACCGGTGGCCTCTTCGGCCCCTCGGCCTTCGCCCCCGGAGGAGTCACCGCCCCCGGCCAGCCCGGACATCCCGACTACGGTTCCGGCCAGGCGGAGTGGCCGGCCCTGGCCCAGGAGACGGCCGGTGGCCCGATCACCGGGGTCCCCGGAATGAACCCGCAGCCATCGGGGGCGGCTTCCGCCGCCGCGGCCGGTCCGCCCGGGCCCCGCGCCCCGATGCCGGCCCCCGCTGCTGCCCCACCGGCAGCCGTTCCGGCAGCACCGCCCGCCGCCGCCCCGCCGGCCCCCGAACCAGTGGCCCCGGCCGCGGGTGGGGAACCCGTCGGTGTGGATGAGGACGAGGCCGAGTACACCCAACTGCGGTCGGCGGCCGTGGCCCAGGCGGTCCACGGGGCCCGCCTGCGCTTCGACGACGGCCAGATCATGGTGCTGGAATCCACGGCACTGATCGGCCGCAACCCCGCAGCCCAGGACGGGGAGGACGTCGCCGAACTGTTCAACTACGCGGATATGGGCCGTTCGGTCTCCAAAACGCATTTGCATCTGGCCGCCGATAGTTCGGGGCTCTGGGTGACGGACCGCAACTCGACCAACGGCTCGGGCATCACCGGGACGGACGGAATCCGGAAGCCCCTGGCTGCCGGCCAGTCCCAGCATGCCGAGTATGGTGAAACCGTGTACTTCGGCGACCGTTATTTCGTAGTGAGCCCCGCATGAGCGGGGCGGTTCCCCGACCCTCCGACGGCCAGGTGGCCTTGGAGGTCGGGTTGGCCAGTGATCGTGGACTGCGTCGTCCGCTCAACGAGGACTCCGTGCTGGCCGAACGGCACCTTTTCGCGGTGGCCGACGGCATGGGCGGGCACGAGGCGGGAGAGGTGGCCAGTAGCATCTGCGTGGCCACCTTCGCGCAAGGGCAGGAGGCTGCAGGTGACTGGCTGACGCCGGAGGATCTGCAGCAGTTCATGGTCTCGGCCGATCTGGCGATCCGTGAGGCGGCAGCATCGCGTGCCGGCACCACGGTGACCGGGGCCGCCCTGGTCCGCCAGGGGGAAGCGGTGTATTGGTTGGTCTTCAACGTCGGGGACTCGCGGACTTATCTGCTCTCCGGCGACCAGTTCCGCCAGGTGACCGTGGACCACTCCGAGGTCCAGGAAATGGTTGACCGGGGGGAGATCACCGCCCAGGAGGCACTGACTCATCCCCGCCGCAACGTCATCACCCGGGCGTTGGGTACCGGGGAGGACAGCGAAGCCGATTTCTGGATGCTCCCGGCCCGGCCCGGGGACCGGCTCCTGATCTGTTCGGACGGGCTCACGAACGAAGTCGGTGACGGGGCGATCCGCGATGTGCTGCTGGCCCGGACGCCGGCCCAGATCGCCGTCGATGACCTGTTGCAGGCAGCGCTGCGCTCCGGCGGCCGGGACAACATCTCCTTGGTCATCGTCGATGTGGAACTCGAACACGACGACGACGAGTTCACCGATACCGCACCGCGGGACGCGATCGAAAGCGACCACACCCAACCGCGCCCGGAGGATGAGGGGCAATGAGCATGCGGATCACCTACATCCCCGGCCCCTGGTGGGCGCTGGTGCGGGGTGGCCATCTGGTACTGCTGCCCGAAGACACCGACCCGGAACACCTCGACCACCTCTGGCAGGCACTCGAGGGCACGCCCGGGGTGGAATCCCTGCTGTCGGCGGTGCTCTCGGCCCGGGGGTTGGCCCTGACGGGGATGGCCCCGTTCGGGATCATCAGCCTGGAAAACGATGTGCATACGATCCTGCGCGGCCCGGTCTCGATGGCTGCCGAAGGCCGTGAACTGAGCACCCATGTCAATGGTCTCGGCGTCACCACCTGGATGGAACGTCGCATCCCGAACCAGGAGAGCCTCAGCCTGGCCCTCGATGACGTACTGCGCCAGAACGACGGCGACGAACTGCATTGGGTGCCGATCGTGGAGGGAATCGTCCCCTTCGGTCGCCTGCAGGTCGAACTCCCCACCGATGCCCCGGGAAACATCGAGCCGCTCTCGGCCCCGGAACAGGACGAGAGGCCAGGGGAACCAACCGAAACCGGGCCCGCGATCGAGGCCGCTGCCGCCCCCGCGGACGATGACCAGGCCGATCCGGAGACCGCAGCAGCGGTGGAACCCAGTGCCGCTGCGGAAACTGAACCAGCCGCGGAACCCGAAGCCGAGCAGGACCCCGAGGCGGAGGCGGATACGATCGGTGCGTCGGAGCCGGCGGACCCGCAGGAGCGGGGCGCCGACGCTGCGGAGGAGGTCGTCTCGGCCGAGGAGGCCGACGAAACGAACACCGTCCTGTCCCCGGCCGCCCGCGAAGAGGCCTCCGAGGAACCGGTCGCCGAAGCAACCCCGGAGGGACCGGTGACCGCGGAACCGGAATCCGAGGAGCGGGTATCAGATGACACCATCGCCGGTCCCCATTCAGACGAGGACCAACCGGATCCCGAAGCACTCATCGACGCCGTCCCCTGGCTGGCAGCGGCACGGGCCCAAGCCCGCCCCGAAGCCACCGAAACCCAGGAATCCGACGAACCCGAGGCCGGCGCCGATGACCTGCCGACCATCACCTCGGCACCCGGCCGCACGGAAACCCCTGCGCCGCCCGCTGCCGATGAAGAGGCGACCGCGGCACCTTCCTGGGGCGACCACGACGGCAACACGGTGATGCGCGGGGACCTGCCCACCGAGGCGATCCCGGCGACGCCCCGGGGCCCGGCCACGGAACAACCGGCGACCGGACCGCTGGTCCTGGGACGGCTCTGCTCCGCAGGGCATGCGAACCCGCCCACCTCTTCAACCTGCGGAGTCTGCGACGGCCCGTTGGGGGATGACCCCACCGATGTGGCCCGGCCCTCGCTGGGCCGGATGGTCATCTCCGACGGCGATGTCGTCGAGCTGGACCGTCCCGCCGTCGTCGGTCGCCAGCCGACCATCACCCGTTCGGTGAGCGAATCCATGCCGCGGGTCGTGCACGTGAAAAGCCCCAGCGGGGACATCTCCCGGTCCCATCTGGAAGTCCGGCTCGAGGGATGGCACGTCATGCTGGTGGACCTCAAGGCCACCAACGGCACCTTGCTGGTGCGCCAGGGCATGCCCCCGCGCCGACTCGGTCAGGGGGAACAGCTGATGCTGCTCGACGGGGACATCGCCGATTTGGGGGACGGGGTCTCATTGCGCTTCGAGGGCCTGCTGTGAGCGGGAAGCGTCCGCCGGCGCCCCCACCGTCGATCGAGGGCTTCGAATACCTGAACCTTCTGGGATCCGGTGGGTTCTCGGATGTGTACCTCTACCAGCAGGACCGGCCGCGCCGGAAGGTGGCCGTGAAGGTCCTGCTGTCGGACCTGAAGACCGAAAGTGCCCGCAAACGCTTCGAATCCGAAGCCAACCTGATGGCCCAACTGTCGTCACACCCCTACATCGTGACGATCTTCGAAGCCGATATCACCGCCGAAGGCCATTCGTATCTGGCCATGGAGTATTGCTCCCGACCGAGCCTGGACGTCCGCTACCGGCGAGCCCGTCTCGGCGTCGACGAGGTCCTGTCGCTGGCCATCCAGGTCGCTTCGGCCGTGGAGACCGCGCACCGTGCCGGCATCGTCCACCGTGACATCAAACCCGCGAACATCCTGGTCACCGACTACAACCGGCCGGCCCTGACCGATTTCGGTATTTCCGGAACCACCGATGCGCTGGACGATGAAGCCGGATTATCGATTCCCTGGTCACCGCCGGAGGCCTTTGCCGGAGGCTCGCCCAACGGCGTGCGCATGGACGTCTGGTCCCTCGGGGCGACGATCTACACGCTGCTGGCCGGCCGTTCACCCTTCGTGCGGTCGGGGGCCGATAACTCCCAGCGTGAACTCATCTCGCGGATCACCACCGCCCCGTTGGCCTCGCTGAACCGTCCGGATGTGCCCCCGACCCTGGAACAGACGCTGGCCACCAGCATGGCCAAGAGCCCCGGGGCCCGTTTTGAATCCGTCCATGACCTGGCCCTGGCCTTGCAACGGGTGCAGGCCGAACTCGGCCTGTCGGTGACCGCCTTCGAAGTGATGGAGGAGCCGGTTCCCCGGGAAGAGCCCGGAGAGGACGACGGCGGTGAAGCGACCCGGGTCCGGCAGGTGGTCTCCATCGACCCCGATGCCGGGGCCCCGACGCCGGGGCCCTCCTCGCCCATCACGGATCCACCGGCAGTGGATCCGGCGGCCGCCGAGGACGCAACGATCATGCGCGGTCGGCTGCCGGACGGTTCGCTGGCCGGATCGCGGCAACGGCAGGGATCCCACCCCGGGGTGGGGTCCGCGCCCGGTTCCTCTGGCGGGCGGGCCCGGAACCCGCAGGATTCCGTTCCCGGGGAAGGGCCCGACGCCGGCGGGTGGGTTCCCGCGGTCCCGCCGACCCCGGTGGCCGGAGCACGGGTGGAACAACGGTTCCCGACCGGCTTGGTGGCCGGACTCGGAGCCGTTCTGGCGATGGTCATCGCGGGGATCTTCGTGGTGAATGCGTTGAACCGGGGCAGCGAGGACCAGGAGGTCTCCTCGGGGGTGTCCCTGAGCAAGGAACCGGCAGACCCGTTGCTGGGGCAGGAGGGCAAGGTTCCGCAGGTCGGGGACTTCGCGGCGAAGAAGGCCGGTTCGAAGATCACGTTCACGTGGAAGAACCCGGAGGCCAAGAAGGGCGATGTCTTCTATTGGGCGCCGGTGACGGCCACCGAGCAAGGAGAGAACCGGAAGGCCGAGGAACCCACCGCGACCACCGAGGAAGCCCAGGGGGAGCCCACGTGCATCCAAGTGGTGCTGGTGCGATCGACGGGGAAGTCCTCGGACCCCAGCAGATATTGTTCGGACGGCTAGTCTCGTGGGTGGATGATTGCCGAAAGTTGATGGACGACCCAGGGGGAAACGACGTATGGCCGAAGTGAACATCGATTTTTGCGGGGAATGGTTCCCGGTCGCTGATGACCAGGTCTTCACCATTGGGCGCGAAGGCGATCTGGAGGTCGACGACAACCCCTACCTGCACCGGCGCTTCCTCACCGTGGCCTGCTACGACAACATCTGGTGGCTCTCCAACGTCGGTTCCCGCCTTTCGGCGACCATCGCCGACGCCACCGGTGGACTCCAGGCCTGGGTGGCGCCGGGCGCCCGGATCCCCCTGGTGTTCAGCCAGACCAATGTCGTCTTCACCGCCGGACCCACGACCTACGAATTCTCGGTCCACCTCACGACGCCGGCCTTCCGCCAGGAATGGAACGCGGACGACGGCGATGGACAGACCACGATCGGCCCCGTCGTGCTCACCGAGGCCCAGCGGGCGCTGGTGGTTTCCCTGGCGGAACCGATGCTCCGCCGCGACGGCACCGGGTTGAGCTCCATCCCGACCTCGGCCAAGGCAGCGGCCCGGCTGGGGTGGCCGTTGACCAAGTTCAACCGCAAACTCGACAACGTCTGCGACAAGCTGGATAAATCAGGAGTCGCCGGGCTGCGCGGGGGCGCCGGCAAACTGGCAACCAACCGGCGGGCCCGCCTGGTCGAACATGCCGTCACCTCGCATCTGGTGGTCGCCGCGGATCTGCCGTTGTTGGACGCAGCCCCTGCCGCCGACGACTAGTCGTCGTTTTCAAGACGGGGCAGAGACTGGCCCGTGCCTTGCTAGGGTCAACCAGATGACCGGAATGCGATACCCCCGCCCTCTTTCCGCCGGAGACCGAATCGAGGTGACCGTCCCGTCGATGGGCGTCCCGGTCTCCCTGCACCCCCGGCTGGACCATGCGGTATCGGACTTGCGCGCTGCCGGATTCGAAGTACAGGTGGAGGAATCCGTCCGTCAGGAGGGACTGGCTTCAGGCCCGCCATCCGCGCGGCGGGCCGAACTCGCTGCCGCCTTCTCCGGTCCGGCCCGTGCCGTCCTGCCGCCCTGGGGAGGGAAGCTGGCCATCGAAATCGTCGAAGGAACCGATTGGAACACCCTCGCGGAGGACCCCACCTGGTTCGTCGGCTGGTCGGATATCTCCACTCTTCTGTTGCCACTGACGATCACCACCGGTGTCGCAACCATTCACGGTGGCAGCCTCATGGACGAGCCGTGGGAACTGCCGACAGGTTTCCACCGCTGGACCGAGGTGGCAGCACTGCCCGAAGGCGCGTCCTTCACCCAAACAGCTGCCCCGTATCGTCGGTCACGCCCGTGGTCCGACTGGGATGAGGAACCGTTGGGTCGGGCCGAAGCCTATGAGGAACCGACCGCCTGGAGGTCGCTGCATGCCGGGGACGTGGAACTGCGTGGCCGACTCCTGGGAGGGTGTTTGGAGACGGTATCCTTGCTCTCGGGATCCAGCTATGGGGATCTGTCGGGATTCGCCCGCGAGCATGCCCCCGAAGGACTGATCGTCTACCTCGAAGTCGTCGATTCCGACGCCGTGAGCGTGCTTCGTACACTCTGGGCACTGCGTTTGGCTGGATGGTTCGACCACGCCAACGGAGTACTCATCGGTCGCACCACTGCTCCCGATACCCCGGAACTCACGCAGGCCGAAGCGGTGGAGCGGGCCTTGGGGGATCTGGATATTCCTGTGATCCTTGATTTCGATACGGGGCACCAGCCTCCTCAGATGCCGCTGGTCAACGGGGCGCTGGCGGAGGTCGAATTGGTCGGCGGGCACGGGCAGATCACCCAACACCTGCTGCCCTGATTCCCGGGTTAGGACGTACCCTGATGCCATGAGTGCGCAACCAGCACCGTCGGTTGTGGCCAGAGCCCACGCCCTGCGCGGGGGAGTCCTGCTGATCGTGCGGGTGGGGCTGGTCGCCCTGGCCACGACGATCGCCTGGCTGGTCATGGTCGGTGTCGACGGTCCGGCCTCGTTTCCGCCGTCGCCCCTGCTGGCTTCGTTGAGCTTGCTCCCGGTGAACATCGTCTCGCTGTGGCTCGTTGCCCGTTTCCTGCGCTCCGAAGGCCAGGACCTTCGTTCCCTGTTCGTCCCGGCCCGGCGTCCGATGCTGCGCGAAATCGGCTGGGGACTGCTCTGGATCCTCGTCCTCTACCTGCCCTTCGTCGCCGCCATCATGGGCACCATGTGGGCCCTGCACGGCCCCGAGATGTTCACGGCATTCAGAACGGTCTTCTACGACCCGCAGGCCGCAGCCATCACCCAACCCGGCTGGGGGCTGGCCCTGGGGATCATTGCCGTTCTGACCTTCGCCCCGCTCAATGCCCCCGCCGAGGAGGCGGTGTTCCGTGGCTACTCCCAGTCACGCCTGTTGCGTCGGTGGCCCGTCCTTGCCACCGTGCTGGTCTGTTCGGTCGCCTTCGGCGCCCAGCACGCCTTCTTCGCCCCGACGGCGGACGCCATGATCGTCTACGTCGTGGCGTTCACGGTATGGGGGATTGGATCGGCGCTGATCGTGCTCCGACAGAAACGGTTGTTGCCCATCACCATCGCCCACTTCATCGTCAACCTCTTCACGAGCTCGCCCGCCGTCATCTTCCCTGCCCTGCAGCTCGCCGGAGTCGTCCCCGCCTGACCTCGTCGCCACGCCAAGGGCCGGTGGGGCAAGATAGAGGGGTGACGAAAAGCGAGCAGCAGAACACCACGGACCGTTCCACCACCGCCTCCGCCGAGGGGGCGAGCACCGCCGCCGGTGACGAGGTCATCCCCGCGGGGCAACTGCGGGAGGAGTACCAGCAGCTCATCGACGATGTCCGCCGGTACCGGATGGCCTACTACCTTGAGGACGACCCGATCGTCTCCGATGCCGAGTTCGATGTCCTGTTCACCCGCCTCGAGGAAATCGAACAACTGCACCCGGAGATCGTCTCCAACGACTCACCCACCCAGGAAGTCGGCGGCGAGGTCTCCGCGGCCTTCTCCCCGGTGGTCCACCTGACCCAGATGTACTCGCTGGAGGATGTGTTCTCCCTCGAGGAACTCACCGCCTGGCTCGAACGAGCCACCGTCAACGCCGGAACCCGGGCCCCGAACCAGAAGCTGCGCTGGCTCTGTGAGGTCAAGATCGACGGACTGGCGATCAACCTGCTCTACCGTGAGGGCAAGCTGGTGAGGGCCGCCACCCGCGGGGACGGCACCACCGGCGAGGATGTCACCCACAACGTGTTGACCATCGGTGAGATCCCCACCGAACTCTCCGGCAGCAACTGGCCCACGGAGGTCGAAATCCGCGGGGAGATCTTCTTCCCCTCGCAAAAATTCCGTGAATACAACGAGGCCCTGCTCGAAGCCGGCAAACCGGAACTGGCGAACCCGCGCAACGCCGCCGCCGGCTCGCTGCGCCAAAAGGATCCGGCCGAGACCGCCAAACGCCCGCTGGGCATGTTCGTTCACGGATTCGGGGTCCGTGAGGGGCTGGATGCCGCCTCCCAGTCCGAAACCTACGAACTCCTCAAGGGCTGGGGCCTACCGGTGACCCCGTACTCGAAGGTCGTGGACTCGATCGACGAGGTCCTGGCCTATATCGAGACCTACGGGGCCGACCGGCACTCCCTGGTCCACGACATCGACGGGATCGTGGTCAAGGCCGACTCCTTCGCCATCCAGCGGGCGCTGGGATACACCTCCCGGGTACCGCGCTGGTCGGTGGCGTATAAATATCCGCCCGAGGAGGTCCACACCAAGCTGCTGGACATCCGCGTCAACGTCGGGCGCACCGGACGTGTCACCCCGTACGGGGTCATGGAACCGGTGAAGGTCGCCGGATCCACCGTGGAGATGGCCACCCTGCACAACCAGGACGTCGTCAAGGCCAAAGGTGTGCTCATCGGGGACACCATCATCCTGCGCAAGGCCGGGGACGTGATCCCCGAGATCGTGGGTCCGGTCCTGCCGTTGCGGGAGGGACGCGAAGACGAACTGCACGAATTCGTCATGCCCACCGACTGCCCCTCCTGCGGGGAGCCGTTGGCTCCGGCGAAGGAGGGCGATATCGACATCCGCTGCCTCAACGCCGAATCCTGCCCGGCCCAACTGACCGAACGCGTCGCCCACCTGGGCGGTCGCGGGGCCTTCGACGTCGAGGCCCTGGGTGAGGAAGCCGCACTGGCCCTGACCGTGGGCCCGGGCCCCGACCCGGCCGAGCACGGAGGCCTGCCCAAACCCGCAGGACCCGGCCCGATCATCAACGAAGCCCGGATCTTCGACCTGGCCACCGGCCATGGAGACGACACGCTGCGCGAGGCGCTCGCCGAGGTGAAGGTCTGGCGGGAGAGGCGCGAGAAGGGGGTGGGCACCGGTCGGTTCGAGCTCGTCCCGTACTTCTGGAGCAAGGGTACCGAGAAGAAACCCTCGGCTCCTACCGCCAATACGAAGAAGCTGTTCGAGGAACTGGAGAAGGCCAAGACGCAGCCGCTCTGGCGCGTGCTGGTGGCCTTGTCCATCCGCCATGTCGGGCCCACCGCCTCCCGCGCCCTGGCCACCCACTACGGGTCCATGGACGCCATCCGCGAAGCCGTCACCGCCGAGGATGCCGCCGAGAAACTGGCCGACGTCGACGGCATCGGTCCGATCATCGCCGAGGCCCTCATCGAATGGTTCGGCATCGACTGGCATCTGGGGATCGTCGAGGCCTGGGCCGCGGAAAACGTGCGCATGGTCGATGAATCCCACGGTGAAACCGAGCGCACGCTCGA
Organism: Arthrobacter sp. AOP36-F1-5; assembly: GCF_058137995.1. Classification (NCBI taxonomy): domain Bacteria; kingdom Bacillati; phylum Actinomycetota; class Actinomycetes; order Micrococcales; family Micrococcaceae; genus Arthrobacter; species Arthrobacter sp. AOP36-F1-5. The sequence continues at coordinate 2,509,739 of NZ_CM176892.1, read as the reverse complement.
GGGGCTGACCATCGTGGTCACCGGATCGCTGGAGGGCTTCAGCCGCGATGAGGCCAAGGAGGCCATCATCACCCGCGGCGGCAAGGCCTCGGGGTCCGTTTCGAAGAAGACCAGCTACGTCGTCGCCGGGGAAGCGGCGGGCACCAAACTGGAGAAGGCGGTCTCCCTGGGCCTGAGGGTGCTGGACGAGGAGGGCTTCCGCGCCCTGCTCGAGAACGGCCCCGAACCCACCGCCGAGGAGACCGGGACCCCGGAATCCGCGGAATCACAGATCACCACCGATGGAGACCCAGCATGAGCCAGAATCCCGCAGCCACCGCCGACCTGTTGGCCATCGCCCGCCGCGCCGCGGCCGCCGGCGCCGCCGTGCTGGCCGAACGCCACGGAGTCCACATCGCCGCCGACACCAAATCCGCGGCCGGGGACTGGGTCACCGACTACGACCGGCGGGCCGAACAGGCGGTGCGTGCGGTCATCAACGCCGAACGCCCGCATGATGCCATCACCGGGGAGGAATACGGCAGCACCACCCCCGCGGAGCCCAGCGCCTACCGCTGGTCCATCGACCCGCTGGACGGCACGGCCAACTTCGTGCGCGGCATCGTCTACTACGCCACCTCGGTGGCCGTCGCCGGTCCCGCCCCCGACGGCCGGGAAGCCACCGTATGGCTCGCCGGCGTCGTGCAGGCCCCGGCATTGGCCAGCACCTGGTGGGCTTCGCGCGGGGCGGGAGCCTGGCTGGGAGGGACCGAGACCGGGAACGACGCCGGGGCGCGCCGGTTGACCGGCCCCGTCCCCGGGGCCGCCGGGGCCCTGCTCGCCACCGGATTCGGGTACGACGCCACCCGACGCGACTTCCAGCTGCAGGCGGTGGCGACCCTCCTGCCGGGGTTCGCCAACGTGCGGCGCATCGGCTCGGCGGCCGTGGACCTGTGCCTGGTCGCCGATGGGACCCTCGATGCCTATGCCGAATACGGCACCGGAGAACACGATTGGTCCGCCGGGGCCCTGGTCGCCGAGGAAGCCGGGTGCCCGGTGCTGCGCCCGGAGGCCGATCCGGGCTGGCAGGCCGCCGGCTACATCGACTTCGATCTGCTTCCTGCACCTCCGGCCCACTGAACCGGACCGCGGCAGGAGGGGAGGATCCCCGAGGGGTGGAAGCCGTGAATTCGGCGACATTCAGAGGACCCTGGTTCATCGCGACGACGAAAAGGTGTCAAACTGGAAGGTGATGACTACTGCAACCGCCCGCATGCCCCTGACCATCCGCCAGGCCACGGAAGCCGACTACGACGAGATCGGCCGCATCACCGTGGACTCCTACCTGGCGGCGGGGCACTTCGAGGACCCCGACCACGAATACCTGCAGTTCGTCCGCCAGGTCGCCGACCGCCACGCCGCAGCCGAGATCCTGGTCGCCGAAAACAACGGGAAAGTCATCGGTGCGGTGACCCTGGTCCAGCCGGGGAACCCCTACGCCGATATCGCCGAAGCCGGTGAACTCGAATTCCGGATGCTGGTCGTGGACCCGTCCGTGCAGCGTTCGGGGGCCGGACGGACCATGGTCGAGGCGGTCATCGACCGGGCCCGGCAGCTCGACGGCGTGGACACGGTCTCACTGACCACCGGCGGGCATTGGGAAGCAGCCAACGCCCTCTACACGACGATGGGTTTCCAGCGCGCCACCGACCGGGACTGGTTCGTCCCCGACACCGACATCCTGCTCAAGGTCTACATCCTGCCGCTCTAACCGGCAGCGGCCCGGCCGGCCCAAGCAAGTAGGGTCGGCCCATGCCCACCGCGTCGCCCCGTGCCCGAAGGACCTACCCGGTCTTCGTGCTCCTGGCCTTCGTCTCGATGGTCGGGGACGCGATGGCGCTCTTCGCCCTGACCCTGGCTGCGGCCGACCAGCTCGGGTCCTGGGGTGTCACGATACTGTTCCTCACGGGGTTGATCCCCCCGATCCTGGCGGCCCCGCTGGTGGGCCGGCTGGTCGACGGGACGAACCTGCGCAGGATCTGGGTGGCCAGCCTGCTTGCCCACGTCCTGCTCTTCGCCCTGATGGCCCTCGTCGATGACCTGCGGGTCAGCCTGGTGTTGATGTGCGGGGCCAGCATCAGTGCCGTCATCAACGCCTCGGCGATCTTCAAACTCATTCCCTCCCTCCGGGGGCCGCTGCCGCTGGCGCGGGCCAGCAGCCTGATCGTCTCCGCCGGATCGTTGGCGGGCATCCTGGCACCGCCGATCGCCGCCCTCGCCTATACCGCCTGGTCCGTCCAACCGGTATTGGCCCTCAACGCCCTGGGCTTCACGGTGCTGGCCCTGGGGGCGGGGCTGGTGGTGCCGCGCCGTGCGGTGCCGGTCGACCTCAAGGAACCTCGCGCCGGTGGCGACGGAGCCGGAGCACGGATCCTGTTCACCGACCGGTTGCTGGCCCTCCTGCTGATCCCCATGGCCGCCGTCGTGCTGTTCACCTCCGCCGAAGGAGTCGCGGGGGTCTTCTATCTGCGCTCGGTGGCCGGGAACGACACCCTCTATGCGGTGATGCTCGGGGCCTGGTCGGTGGGCGCGCTCATCGGCGCCCTAACCGGCGGGAGCAGGTTCCTGGGGGCACGGGTGAGGACCCCGGTGCTCCTGGGCGGTGTGCTCATCGGCGCAGCCATCCTGGCGGAGGGGCTGTGGCCAGACGCCCTGGTCATCCTGGCGGTGTTCCTGCTGGGCGGATTCGGCAACGGGATGCACAACACAGGGGTGCGCAACGCCGTCTATGCCCGGATCCCCGAAGCCCACCACGGGGCCGCCTGGGCGTACCTGACCGTGGTCTTCAAGATCATGGTCGGGCTGGGGTTCCTGCTGGGAACCCCCGGCCTGGTGGTGGACAGCGACCGCCTGATCATCATCGCCGCAGGAACCGGCTCGTTGGCCGCAGTGCTCCTGGCCCTGGTGGGGATCAGGGCGGCGGACCGGCACCGGCGGACGCCGGTCCTGAACTAGACTGGTGGGGAAAACCCACCATCCATGAATTCGGGGAGATACATGCCTGCGATCAGTCGTGAGGAAGTTGCCCATCTGGCGCAACTGGCCCACCTGGAGATGAGCGAGACCGAGCTGGAGAAAATGGCCGGCGAACTCGGTGTCATCGTCAACGCGATCAAATCCGTGAGCGAGGCCGCCGGCGACGACGTCCCGGCCACCAGCCACCCGCTACCGCTGACCAACGTGATGCGCGAAGACGTGGTCGGCCGGACGCTGACGCAGGACCAGGCGCTGCAGAACGCGCCCGACGCCGAAGACGGCCGATTCAAGGTTCCGGCCATCCTGGAAGGGGAGTAGGGCATGAACGAGATCATCAAGCTCTCCGCCGCCGAACTGGCGGCAAAACTCCGTGACGGATCGCTCACCTCCGTCCAGGCCGTCCAGGCCCACCTGGACCGCATCGCAGCGGTCGACGGCGGGGACCGCGGGATCCACGCCTTCCTTCACCTGAACGGGGAGGAGGCGCTCGCCGTGGCCGCCGAAGTCGACGCGATTCGCGGCGCGGGAGGGGCCGAGGCCGAGGCGTTGCACCCGCTGGCCGGCGTACCGATCGCCATCAAGGACCTCATCGTCACCCAGGGCCAGCCCACCACCGCGGGCTCGAAGTTCCTCGAGGGATGGATGAGCCCCTACGACGCCACCGTGATCGAAAAGATCCGTGCCGCCAAGCTGCCGATCCTGGGCAAGACCAACCTCGACGAATTCGCGATGGGTTCCTCCACCGAACACTCGGCCTTCGGCGACACCCGCAACCCGTGGGACCTGGACCGCATTCCCGGCGGTTCCGGCGGCGGTTCCGCGGCGGCGCTGGCCGCCTACGAGGCGCCGCTGGCGCTGGGCACCGACACCGGTGGTTCGATCCGCCAGCCGGGCGCCGTCACCGGCACCGTCGGGGTCAAGCCCACCTACGGGTCCGTCTCACGCTACGGGGCCATCGCCATGGCCTCCTCGCTGGACCAGATCGGCCCGGTCAGCCGCACCGTACGCGATTCGGCCCTGCTGCACGAGCTCATCGGCGGGCACGACCCCAAGGATTCCACCTCCATCGATGCACCGGTCGGCGGACTTGCCGCGGCCGCCGAACAGGGCGCCACCGGGGACCTGACCGGTGTGCGCGTCGGGGTCATCCGCGAACTGCAGGGCGAGGGCTACCAGGCCGGGGTCCAGTCGCGCTTCGACGAGTCCCTCGAGGTGCTCAAGGCCGCCGGCGCGGAGATCGTCGAGGTCTCCTGCCCGAACTTCGAGTACGCGCTGGGTGCCTACTACCTGATCATGCCCTCGGAGGTCTCCTCCAACCTGGCCAAGTACGACGGCGTGCGTTTCGGCAACCGTGTCCTGCCCACGGAGGGGCCGCTGACCATCGAACGCGTCATGGCCTCCACCCGTTCGGCGGGCTTCGGCGACGAGGTCAAGCGCCGGATCATCCTGGGCACCTATGCCCTGTCGGCGGGCTACTACGACGCCTACTACGGGTCGGCGCAGAAGGTCCGTACGCTCATCCAGCGTGACTTCGAGGCGGCGTTCGCCCAGGCCGACGTCCTGGTGTCCCCGACCTCCCCGGTCGTCGCTTTCGAACTGGGTTCGAAACTCGACGACCCGCTGGCGATGTACCTCAACGACGTCGCCACCATTCCCGCCAACCTGGCCGGCATCCCCGGCATCACGGTCCCCGGAGGGCTCTCCGAGGGTCTGCCGGTGGGCATCCAGTTCCTGGCCCCGGCCCACGAGGACGCCCGGCTCTACCGTGCCGGCGCGGCCTTGGAGAAGCTGCTGGAGGACCGCTGGGACGGTCCGCTGATCAACCAGGCCCCCGAGCTGGCCGAATCGTCCAAGGAAGGTGTCGCCTGAGATGGCCCATGCAACTGAAGAACTCGTCGACTTCGACGAGGCCCTGGAGCGGTACGATCCGGTCCTCGGCTTCGAGGTGCACGTCGAGCTGAACACCGCCACCAAGATGTTCTCCGACGCCCCGAACGCCTTCGGCGACGTCCCCAACACCAATGTCACCCCGGTGGACCTCGGCCTGCCCGGCGTGCTGCCGGTGGTGAATAAGAAGGCGGTGGAGTACTCCATCAAGATCGGTCTGGCGCTGAACTGCCAGATCGCCGAGTACTGCCGCTTCGCCCGCAAGCACTACTTCTACCCGGACACCCCGAAGAACTTCCAGACCTCGCAGTACGACGAGCCCATTGCCTTCGACGGGTATCTGGACATCGAACTCTCCGACGGCAAGGTCTTCCGGGTGGAGATCGAGCGGGCCCATATGGAGGAAGACGCCGGGAAGCTGACCCATATGGGGTCGACCGGGCGCATCCAGGGCGCGGATTCCTCCTTGGTGGACTACAACCGGGCCGGCGTGCCGCTGGTGGAGATCGTCACCAAGCCCATCACCGGGGCCGGCGAGCGCGCCCCCGAGCTGGCCAAGGCCTATGTGGCGGCGATCCGCGAGATCGTGAAGACCCTGGATGTCTCCGACGCCAAGATGGAACGCGGCAACGTCCGTTGTGACGCCAACGTCTCGCTGATGCCCAAGGACGCCACGAAGTTCGGCACCCGCTCGGAGACGAAGAACGTGAACTCCCTGCGCGCGGTCGAACACACCGTGCGCTTCGAGATCGAACGCCACGCAGCGGTCCTGGACGCCGGCAACCTCGTGGTCCAGGAGACGCGCCACTGGCGGGAGGACACCCGGACCACGACGTCGGGCCGTCCCAAGTCGGACGCCGATGACTACCGTTACTTCCCCGAACCGGATCTGGTGCCGATCGTCACGACCCGCGAATGGGTCGAGGAACTGCGCGCCCAGTTGCCGGAGCCGCCGGCCGAACGCCGCAAGCGCCTGCAGGCCGATTGGGGCTATGCCGACGCCGAGTTCCGCGATGTGGTCAATGCGGGATTCCTGGACGCCATCGAAGAGACCATCGCCGCCGGTGCGACCCCCGCGGTGGCCCGCAAATGGTGGATGGGCGAGATCTCGCGACTGGCCAAGAACGCCGACGTGGAGCCGATGGACCTCGGGGTCACCCCGGCGACGATCATCGAGCTCAACCAGCTGATCGAAGCCAAGAAGATCAACGACAAGATCGCCCGCCAGGTCCTCGAATACGCAGTGGCAGGGGAGGGGACGCCGAGCGAGATCGTCGAGAAGCGGTCGCTGGCCGTCGTCAATGATGATTCAGCACTAGGTGCCGCGATCGACGACGCCATGGCCTCGATGCCCGATGTCGTCGCGAAGATCAAGGACGGCAAGGTCCAGGCCATCGGTGCACTCATCGGCCCGGTCATGAAGGCCACCCGCGGCCAGGCCGATGCCGGCCGCGTGCGCGAGATCGTGCTGGAGAAGCTCGGCGTCGAGGGCTGATCCGTCCCGGGCCCCGGTGGCCCGGACGCCGAAACACCTGCCGAGGGGCGGGCGGAGGACCTTCCGCCCGTCCCTCGGCCTCTGCCGGGTGTGTAGCGTGGTCCCATGACCGCCCACGGCGCAGGACAACGACCCGGATCCGGGGTTCCGGCCCATGATGTCGAGGTCACCGACGCCCTGGTCCGTACCCTGCTGTTCGAACAGCACCCCGGACTGGCCGGGTTGGACCTGGTCCGGGTGGCCAACGGCTGGGACAACATCGTCTACCGGCTGGGAGGGGAGCTGGCCGTGCGCCTGCCCCGGCGGGCCAGCGCCCACCAGCTGCTGCTGAACGAAGTCAGGTGGTTGCCCTTCCTGGCCCCGAGGCTGCCGTTGCCGATTCCGGCCGTGGTGCGCCGCGGCCGCCCGGGAAGCGGCTACCCCTACCATTGGGCCGTGGTGCCCTGGTTCGACGGGGAATCCGCCGCAAACCGTCCGGCTGCCGACCGGGATGGCTATGCCGCGGCCCTCGGCCGGTTCCTGCGCACCCTGCACGTTCCGGCCCCGGCAGACGCACCGCGCAATGCTGTCCGGGGCACCGCCCTGGCCACCCGGGCCGAGGCCTTCACCCGGCGACTGGCGGAAGCGGGCCGGCCGCTGCCCGGGCCCTGGCATGAAATCTTTGCCAACGGGGTGCAGGCGCCCGAACACCACGGCCCACCCCTGTGGCTGCATGGGGATCTGCATCCGCATAACCTCGTGACCGTGCCGGGTTCCGGCCCGGCGACGATTTCGGCGGTCGTGGACTTCGGGGACCTCACCGCCGGGGACCCCGCCTGCGACCTGGCGGCTGCCTGGCTGCATTTCACCCCGGCAGGCCGTGCCGCCTTCATCGCCGAACTCCCCCACGACGCGGACACCTGGGCGCGTGCCCGGGGATGGGCGGTGCACTTCGGGACCTTGATGGCTCTGATGCCCGAGGGCGACCCGCTGCACTCCGTGGGCCGGCATGCGCTGGGGCAGTTGGCAGTTGAGTGTGTCTGACGTGCATCATGGGAAGGGCAACGCATTCCGGCGTGGCCGGCACCGAACAGGAGAACACCAGCGGTCATGGCAACCCTAGATCCTGCTGTCGACTCCGGAATACGCAACGGTCGTGGTCATCGCGGCGATGATCTGCGGCGACTCAATACCGCGGCCGTCATGAAGCACGTCTTCGACCACCCCGGACTGTCTCGTTCGGAAGTCGCCCTGCAACTGGGGTTGAGTGCCGCATCGGTCACGAAAATGGTGGTGCAGCTGCTCGAAGCCGGCTTGTTGCGGGAGCTGGCACCACTCTCGGGCACCCAGGGGCGTCCGCGGGTGCCGTTGCAGGTCGATACGAAGACCCCGCTGGTGATGGGCATCCATCTGGGGCCTCGCACCACCGGCGTCGTACTCATGGGCCTGGACGGCAGCGAACATGCCTCGGTGTTGGTTCCCCATACCGGGATGCCACCGGAGGAGTCAATGGATTTGATCGTCGCGGCCGCCGATGAGCTGCTTGCGGAGGATACCCGCGGCCGGGTCGTCATCGGGACGGGGATCGCGACCGGCGGCATCGTGGATCGTGCCGCGGGACTGATCATCGACAACCCCGGCGCCGGGTGGAAGAACGTCGACGTCATGGCCCTGCTCGAGGGCAGGTTGCCCGGGCCGCTGATCCTGGAGAACAACGCCCGCGCAGCGGCCCAGTCCGAATTGCTCTACGGGCACGGGCAGCGGACCAACGACTTCGTGTTGATGGTGGTGACCGCCGATATCGGCTCGGTCATGGTCGATGCCGGCAGGATCCGGTCCGGGTTCAGCCAAACCGCTGGACAGATCGCCCATCTCTCCGTCGACGACGGTGCCCGACCCTGCCCCTGTGGCCGGACCGGATGCCTGGCGGTCATGGCGTCGGATGACGCCGTCGCAGACACCGCGGTGGAGCGAGGTCTGCAGGGGTCGCCGAACATCGACGAGATCCTGTTCCAGGCGGCGGAGGGGGAGTCGGGGGCCATCGCCCTGCTGGAGCAACGCAACCGGTGGGTCGGCCGGGCCGCAGCCCAGCTCATTGACATCCATGATCCCGAGCTGCTGGTGGTGGTCGGCACCCCGGCGGAATCACCCCTGGTGTTCGCTTCTCTCGTCGATGAAGTGGCCCGGAGGGCACAGACGGGTAAGAGAGCGGCCGAACGAGTGGTTCTTTCCACGGACCACGTCTTTTCGCTCTCCCTCTTCGCCGCGTCGACGCTGGTTGCCGCGGTGCTGGCGGACCCGTTGGGGATCACCGGGCTGGCCACTCCCGACCCGGTATAAGGCCGAGCCCAGGAATCGTGCAGGGCAGGACCGTGTCACTCGTTGCCGTGCACCGAGCCGGTTTCAGCTGTCGAAGCCGCCGGTAACCTCCTTCGCCATTTGAGGTACTTCCTTGACAGGCTCTGCCGTATCTGATTTATTTTAGAGCATAAATTAACTAGGTGAAGCGGATCACATCTTGTCGTGCTCCGCCGGAGACCACCTAATCAGCTCGATCACCACAGATCATTTGAACGGGAGTGGAGCATGCCGAAAAAGAAGATGTTTGCCTTGGTCGCGGCATCATCAGCGTTGATGCTGATGGCCAGCGGCTGTGCATCCGGTGCGGGGAACGCAGCGGGGGCCGGGGAGGAAAGCGCCTTGTCCTTCCAACTCAGCGAACCCAAGTCATTGGTGCCGCATGAGGATCCGGGCAGCCAGGTCGCCATGGCCACCTGCGCGAACCTGATGGAGGTGAACACCGAATCCCAGGAACTGGAACCACTGGCTGCGACCTCGGTGACCAGTGATGATGCCCAACACTGGAAGATCGAGCTGCAGGACGGATGGACGTTCCAGGATGGCGCACCGGTGACTGCCGACTCGTTCGCCAAGGCCTGGAACAAGACGGCCACCGGTTCCAATGCCTGGCAGGGCAACGGCTCCTTCACCGCCTTCGAGGGGTATAAGGACCTGAACCCGTCGGACGGCTCCAAGCCCACGACGGATGAACTTTCTGGTGTCGAGGTCGTTGACGACCAGCACCTGGAAATCGCACTCAACGCACCCAATGCCGACTTCCCCAAGCTCCTGAGCACCTCGGCCCTCTGCCCCTTGCCGGAACAGGCGTTCAGCGACCCGGAGGCCTATGAGGAGAACCCCGTGTCCAATGGGCCTTACCAGTTCGTCTCCTGGAACCACAACGAAGAAGTAGTGCTGGAGAAGTGGGACGGCTTCAAGGGGGCCGATGGCTTCTCCGGCGGCGCCGACAAGCTCACCGGCCAGATCTATACGGCGGTGGACGCGGCCTACACCGATATGACGGCCGGAAACCTGGACATGATCCGCAACGTGCCCGCCACGATGGTCTCCAAGGCCAAGAGCCAGTTGGGCGAGGATTCCCTCTACGAGGTCGAAACCGGCTCCAAACAGTACACGTTGCAGATCCCGGAGTACATCAAGGATTTGCGCGACCCGGATCTGCGGAAGGCCATCTCGATGTCCATCGACCGCGAATCCATCGCCAAGTCCCTATTGCAGGGCTACGCCTCGGCGTCGGACTCGCTGGTCCCGCCGTCGCTGGATTCCTATGAGGAAGGCGCCTGCGCTTCGTGCACCTTCGACGCCGACGAGGCGAAGAAGCTGCTGAAAAAGGCCGGTGGATTCGACGGAACCCTGGTGATCGAACACAACTCGGCATCCGACCAGCAGCTGGTCCAGGCCATCGCCAAGCAGATCAAGGAGAACCTGGGCATCAAGGTCCAGCTCAAGCCGGTTCTGGGTACCGAGCTGCAGTCGCGTCGCAACAACCAGGAACTCGATGGAGCCGTTTTCGGCCTCTGGGGCTGGTCCTATAAGAGCCCGGACCAGTACCTGAGCCAGTACGAAACGGGCGGCGACGGCAACGAGACCACGGGATATTCCAGTAAGCCGGTGGACAAGCTGGTCAGATCGGCACGGGCCTCGCAGGACGAAGCCACGGCAGCAAAGACGTACGCCGAGGCCGAGTCACTGATCGTCAAGGACATGCCGGCCATCCCGCTGTTCATTCCCACCGACTTCGGCTTGCACACCGAATGCGCTGATATGAAGGAAGTCCAGGGGGATCTGCAGTTCTACCGCGCGGGGTATGGCTGCTAGGTAGTGAATCATCCACGGGTCCGATGCGTCGCTGAGCAGTAGACACCGGCGCATCGGACCCCGTCCCACCACTCCCATCACACCGCGAAAGGACCATCCGCATGCTCGGCTACACCATACGCCGCATAGGGCAGATGATTCCGGTGGTCATCGGCGCCACCTTCCTGATCTACGCCTTGACCTTCCTCATGCCCGGAGACCCCATCGCGGCGTTGACCGGCGCCCGCCCCCTGCCCGAATCAACAGTGGCCCAGATCCGACAGGCCTACCATCTGGATGACCCGTTCCTGGTGCAATACGGAAACTACATGTGGGGCCTGTTGCACGGGAACTTCGGGATTGACTTCTTCGGTCGACCGGTTTTGGGCCTGATCCTGGAGCGACTGCCGACGACCTTCGCCCTGGCCCTGACGGCGTGGGTCCTGAAACTGGTGATCGGACTGGCCATCGGCGTCTACGGCGGGCTGCGTCACGGGCGTGCCGGGGACCACTTCGCACTGGTCTTCACCGTCGTGTTCCTCGGTGTGCCCGGATTCGTGATCGCCCTGGGCGCCCAGACGGTGTTCGGTGTCCAACTGGGCTGGGTCAACCCGGCGGGAATCAGTGCCGGGTGGCCGATGGCCTTCATCCTGCCGGCGTTGGTGATGGCCTTCGAAGCAGCCGCCGGCCTGGCACGACTGACCCGCACCTCGCTGGTGGGAGTCCTTCGGTCGGAGTACATGCGTACGGCACGAGCCAAGGGCCTTTCCCCGCGACGGGTCATCTGGGGCCATGCCCTGCGCAATGCCATGATCCCCGTGGTCACCTATCTCGGGCTGAGCCTGGCCGGGATGCTCGGCGGCGCAGTGATCATCGAGGCCATCTTCAACATTCCCGGCATCGGCGGGTTGATGGTGACCTCAATCAACAACAAGGAGGGGACCATCGTCGTGGGCATCGCCACGATGCTCGTATTGGTCTACCTCTTCTTCAACCTGCTCGTGGATCTCCTCTACGGCGTGATTGATCCGAGGGTACGAGTATGAGCCAGACCACCGAGCCGACCGCTTCCGCCGTTGCCGCCGGCGAACCGGCCACCTTCCCGCCGCGGCGGCGCAAGAAGACGAACCGGGGGCCCATCTGGTTGAGGCCGCGCTTCCTGATTTCAGGGACGATCGTGGCGCTGATGCTGCTCATGGCTGCTTTCCCCCAGCTCTTTGCCGGGTTCGGCAGCGACCCCAACGCGAACTGCAACGTGATGGAAACAAACCAGGCGCCCAGTAGCGAGCACATCTTCGGCGTCGACATCCAAGGATGCGATTACTACACGAACGTCATCTATGGTGCCCGCGCCTCGATCCTGGTGGGCATCGTGGTCACCGCGATCTCCTTCGTCGTTGCAGCCATTCTCGGAGCCCTTGCCGGCTACTTCGGCGGTTGGGTCGACGTCATCATCTCGCGGGCCTGCGACATGGCCTTCGGCCTTCCGTTCATCCTGGCGGCCATCGTCGTGTTGCAGCTGTTCAGCGAACGTACCGTCTGGACGGTGATCTTCGCGCTGGCCCTGTTCAATTGGCCAGGTGGCGTCCGCTTCATGCGCTCCTCCGTCATGGAGGTACGCAACCGAGAGTATGTCCAGGCCTCGATGCTGCTGGGTGCCAGCAAGACCAGGATCATCAAGTCCCACATCATCCCGAACTCGTTGACCCCGTTGCTGGTCCTGCAGACACTCGGAGTCGGCGGAGTGATTTCCGCCGAAGCGGGGCTGACCTTCATCGGCATCGGCCTCACCCCGCCCTCGGTGTCCTGGGGACTGCAACTGGCTGCGGCACGCGACTACATCTCCGCCGCCCCGCACCTGCTGGTCTTCCCGGCACTGTTCCTGACACTCACGGTGCTCGGCTTCGTGCTCTTCGGGGAAGCACTGCGCGATGAATTCGACCCGAAAGGCAAGTAAGTGAGAACGCAACAGACGCAACAACCCGACCCGGCGGGGGACCACCCGCTGCTCCGAGTCAGGGACCTCGACGTCGAATTCGACACTTCGAAGGGCATTGCCACCGCCGTCAGCGGCATGAACTTCACCGTCCAGCGCGGTGAGGCGCTGGGCATCCTGGGTGAATCCGGATCCGGGAAATCGGTCACCGCCCGAGCGGTGATGGGCATCCTGGACATGCCACCGGCCAAGGTCCCGCGTGGAGAAATCCTGCTTGAAGGGGAGGACCTTTTGACGATCAGTGCCAAACGGCACCGTGAACTGGTCGGATCCAGGGTCTCGATGGTCTTCCAGGATGCCCTGACGGCACTGAACCCCGTCCACCCGGTCGGACGCCAGATCGGTGAGTTGTACCGGGTCCACCGTGGATACTCCCGCAAGGATGCCAAGGCAGCAGCAATCGACATGATGGACCGGGTGCGGATCCCGGCCGCTGCTTCTCGGGTGAATGACTATCCCCACCAGTTCTCCGGCGGCATGCGTCAGCGCATCGTCATCGCCATGGCCCTTGCCCTGGACCCTGTGCTGCTGATCGCCGATGAGCCTACTACGGCACTGGACGTCACCGTTCAGGCACAAATCCTCGAGCTGCTCAAGGAACAACAGGTGGAGAGGAACATGGGGCTGATCCTCATCACCCATGACATCTCGGTGGTCAAGGAAGTCACCGATCAAGTGGCGGTGATGTATGCGGGACGCATCGTCGAGCATGGAGCCACCGATGAGGTGCTCAACCACCCGGGGCACCCCTATACCCAGGGACTCCGTGCATCGGTTGCCGGCGAGGAGCTGAAGGGGCAACGCTTGCCGGCGATTCCGGGCACACCACCGGATTTGCTGCGTTTGCCCGACGGGTGCTCCTTCGCCAACCGGTGCCCCTTCGTCACGGACGAATGCCTGGAACAGGTACCGCCGTTGGAGTCGGTGGGCGCCGGGCGTCAGAGCGCTTGTTTCCACACCGAGGAGGTCTTGGACCATGTCACTGCCTGAAGCAACGATCCAGAACGGTACGCCCGGGAGGGCGGCCGCCCCGTTGATGGAAATGCAGGGGATCAAACAGCACTATCCGGTACACCGCCATCTCCCGATCGGACCACAGAAGGTGGTCAAGGCCCTGGACGGGGTGGACCTGGACGTGCGTCCCGGGGAAACCATGGGCGTCATCGGGGAGTCGGGCTGTGGAAAATCAACGTTGGCCCGGGTCATGTCGGGTCTGGAAAAGCCGACCGAAGGGCGGGTGCTTTTCCGGGGGCAGGACATCAATGAGCTCAAAGGGGCGGAAAAGCGCGAGATGCGTCGGAACATCCAGCTGATCTTCCAGGATCCGTTCTCCTCGCTCAACCCGCGCATGACCGTTGAAGAGCTGGTCGGTGAGCCCTTCGCGATCCATTCCGAAATCGAGCCCCGGGCCGGGCGACGGAACAAGATCCGCGAACTCCTGGAGCTGGTCGGTTTGAACCCCGACCATGCGGACCGATACCCGCATAACTTCTCCGGAGGCCAGCAACAACGCATCGGGATTGCGCGGGGAATCGCGCTGAACCCCAAGATGCTCATCTGCGATGAACCGGTCTCGGCACTGGACGTCTCCGTCCGGGCCCAGATCGTGAACCTGCTCGACACGCTGCAAAAAGAGTTGGGCCTGAGCTACCTTTTCATCGCCCACGACCTGCAGATCGTCCGACACATCTCCGACCGGGTCGCCACCATGTACCTGGGCAAGGTCGTGGAACTGGGCCGCTACGACGAAGTCTACGACCGCACGGGCCACCCGTATACCCAGGCGCTACTCTCCGCGGCGCCGGAATTGCGCAAAAACGACGGTGCCGACCGCGAACGCATCGTGCTCCAGGGTGACCCGCCCTCGCCCATCGACCCGCCGTCGGGGTGTCGGTTCCATACGCGGTGTCCGCTGGCCCAGGCGATGTGTGTCGACCAGGAACCCGAGCCCGTCGAAATTTCCGGAACCCATGCCGCCCGATGCCATTTCGCCGACACAGTGTCGGCGCAGTGAAGGCAACCGGCGGCACCTGCGGCGACATTTTCATCAATAATTAAGGAGTTAGATTCGTGGATCTCAAAGTAGGAGTGGTCGGTTTCGGCCTGCGCTCGGGACTGTTCCGGCAGGCGCACCGCCCCGGTGAAGGGTCGGTCGTCACCATGGTGTGCGATACCAGCGAACGCGGCCGCGCAGATGCGGCAGCCAAACTGCCCGAAGCCACCGTCACCGCGGACCTCGATGATCTGTTGACGGCCGGACTGGACGCCGTTTTGGTACTGACCCCGGACAACCAGCATGCCGCCGTGGCTACGCGCACCCTGGAGGCAGGCATCGCCACGTTCTGCGAGAAGCCGTTGGACGTCACGCTCGAGGCCGTGGATTCCCTCCTCGACACTGCTTTCCGGACCGGGACCACGCTCTACGTCGGACACAACATGCGCCATATGCCGGTGATCCGCCAGATGCGCGAGATCATCCAGGCGGGAACGATCGGGGAAGTCAAGGCCGTCTGGTGCCGTCATTTCGTGGGGAACGGCGGTGACTACTACTTCAAGGACTGGCATGCCGCGCGGGCGAACAGCACCGGTCTGCTGCTGCAGAAGGGCGCCCACGACATCGACGTCATCCACTGGCTGGCCGATGCCTACACGGAACGCGTATCGGCCGTCGGCACCCTGGCGGTCTACGGCGATGTGACGTCACGGCGGGATAATTCCGACCGGCGCATGGGCGACTGGTTCTCGCTGGAGAACTGGCCGCCGTCCGCGCAGCAGGACCTCAACCCGGTCATCGACGTGGAGGATGTTTCGATGATGAACATGGTGCTGGAGAACGGCATCCTGGCGTCCTACCAGCAGTGCCATTTCACCCCCGACTACTGGCGGAACTACACGGTGATCGGTACGCGCGGTCGATTGGAGAACTTCGGGGACCATGCGGGGGACCGGATCAAGGTGTGGACCAGCAGGACCCAGGACGGCTACGTGGAGGCCGACCAGGAGGTGGTCATCGCCGACGCCGATGGTGGGCATGGCGGGGCCGACCCGTTGCTGATCGGCGAGTTCCTGCGTTTTGCCACCGAGGGCGGCCCGACGGAGACCTCGCCGGTCGCCGCCCGGGCTGCCGTCGCGGCCGGGGTCCTGGCGACGGAGTCGTTGCGCGGGGACGGGGCGGCACGGGAGGTCCCGCCACTGGACGAAGGCTTGCTGCGGTATTTCGCGGCCAACCAAGAGCGGGAAACGGCGGATAAGTTCGCCCTGTGAAGTAGCCCGCATCTGTCCTAGGCTGGAAAACCGGACGAAAGGAGCACGACATGAAGAAGATCCTCATGGTCCTGACCAGCGTTTCCGAACTCGGCGATACGGGTGAAAAAACCGGATACAACGTCGCCGAAGCAGCGCATCCGTGGAAGGTGTTCGCCGATTCCGGTCATATCGTGGACTTCGCGTCCATCCAGGGCGGGCACCCTCCGCAGGACGTGGTCGACAAGGAGGACCCCATCCAGGTGGCCTTCACCGAAAGCGAGACCACGCGGGCCGGGCTCTACAACACGGCCCGGGTCTCGGTGGTCGATCCCGAGCAGTACGACGGCGTCTATCTGGTGGGCGGCCACGGCACCATGTGGGACTTCCCGGACAGCGAGGGCCTGCAGCAGCTGGTGGCCGGTGTCTATGATGCCGGCGGCGTCGTCGGGGCCGTCTGCCACGGACCGGCCGGACTGGTGAACGTCGAATTGGCCGATGGTTTCCGTCTGGTCTCCGGACGCAAGGTGGCGGCTTTCACCAACGAGGAGGAAGTCGCTGCCGGCAAGGACAAGATCATCCCGTTCTTCCTTGCCGACCGGCTCGAGGAGCAAGGGGCGACCCACGTCCAGGCCGACGTCTTCGAGGAGAAGGTGGTCGTCGATGACCGGCTGGTGACCGGGCAGAACCCGGCCTCGGCCGGCGGGGTGGCCAAGGAGATGGAAAAGCTCCTGGCCAATGTCATCCATCAGGAGAAGGCGGAGGAGGAATTCGAGGCCCACGCCCTGCGCGAAGCCAAGGACGCGGAGAAGGCCGCCGAGAAGGCCGCTGCGGAGGAAGCCGGGCACTGACACGTAGAGCTGACCGGAACACGGGGGACGGGCTGTCTGGAGGGCTCTCGGTCCCGTGACCATCCGATATGGGTCGATGGCCCCCCCGCACCCGTCGGCGTGGGGGCCATCGCCGGCTCTGCCGGCTACCTCACTTCCGTGGGGGAGGGCGCAAGAGAATGACGGCTGTTCCCAGGATCGTGGTCAGGACCGCCAGTGCGGAGGTGAGCCAGACCTGGTACGGCTCGTGCGTGCCGAATAGCGGGGGAATCGTCAAGATGAGGACCGCCGCAGCCACGGCGAATGCAAGGATGGCTCCTGGGAACAACCAGGTGGGTTCATGGCTCAGGGCGGCTCCTTGGAATCAGCTGGGAATGCCCATGATGCCCAGCATGGATTTGAGACAGGGACCAGGGTCTCGACGTCAGGTGGACCCTACCATGGCCGCAGGCCGTGGCCCTTGGGCTCGGAGCATGTGCGGAGGCCAGGCAGCAAATCCCGAGGAGGCAGCCGCCCTCCTCGGCAGTACGAACCGGGAGGCCGGGCGGGAGTGCCTTCGGCAATCAATGATCGTGGGTCTCCGCGGCGCGTTCGGCCATGGTCTCCCTCAGGGCGTCGGCGACCCGCCGTACCGAGAGCCGGCGCAACGACTCGGGACGGGCCAGCAGGTCGATGCGGCGCCGGTTGGCGATGCCCTCCAGTGGCAGCAGCACCACTCCCTGACCTACCGAGGCGCCTGCCGTGTAACGGGGGATGACCCCCAAGACGTTTCCGGTACCGACCAGCTCCGCGACGGTGGCGTAGTCGTTGATCCGGTGGACTATTTCGGGGGCACCGCCGGAGACGGCGGCAATGGCCCCCAGGATGTCCGCGGGGGAGTACCCCTCGCGGCTGACCGCCCATCGCTCACCCCTCAGGTCGGCGGGGGTCACGCTCCGGTGTCCTGCCAGCCGGTGTCCGGTGGGTACGGCGATGTCCAGCGGCTCGTGGGCCAGGGGCACCACGGAGACTTGTTGTCCGGGCCAGGGTGGGGTGTGGTCCATCCGGTGGGCCAGGACCAGATCATAGCGGGACGTCAGAGCCGGGAAATCGTCCTGGGCGACGTCCTCGTCGGAGAAGAGCAATTGCGGCCCCTGGGCCGCCTTCAACCGGGCCAACAGCGGCGCGAACAGGGACTGTCCGACCGAGTGGAAGCCGGCGAGGGTGACGGGGGCGGCGGCGTCGTTCTGGTAGTTTCCGATCGCCGCCCGGGCCTCGGCCATCGAGGAGATGACGGCGGCACCGGCGTTGGCGAGGATCCGGCCGGCCTCCGTGAGCACCAGGGTCCTGCCCTCCTTGCGGGTCAACGGGACGTCGACACCGCGTTGAAGCAGGGCCAATTGCTGGGACACCGCGGAGGGGGTCACGAACATCGAGGCGGCGACGGCCCGGACGCTGCCGAGGTCACCGAGTTCGCGGAGGATCTGCAACTGATGGACTTCCATTAGACCATCCTAAATCGTCGCTTCAGATAATGTCGTATGTTCTTAACCGTTGAAGTCGTCCTCCCGGTGTCAGACTGGGGACGGAGGCGGTGTTCGACTGCCGCCCGACGTCTGTAGCCAGTAAGGATCCCATGAAGGCACTGTATAAATCCGGTCCGCACGAGGGCCTGGAGCTTGTTGATCGTCCCGAACCCGTCACCGGCCCGCATGAGGTCAAGATCCGGGTGGAGACCGCCGGCATCTGCGGCACCGACCTGCACATCCTGGCCTATGACGATGCCGCCCGCTCCATGATCGACGCCCCGCTGATTCCCGGCCACGAGTTCTACGGCGAGGTCGTGGAGGTCGGCGAACTGGCGACCCACGTCCAGCTCGGCGACAAGGTCTCCGGCGAGGGCCACGTGGTCTGCGGGATGTGCCGCAACTGCCGCGCCGGACGACGACAGATGTGCATCAACACCGTCTCCGTCGGCGTCCAACGCGACGGGGCCTTCGCCGAATACGTGGTGATCCCCGAAACCAACGCCTGGGTCCACCGCGACGAATCCATCACCCCCGAACTCGGTGCCATCTTCGACCCCTTCGGCAACGCCGTGCACACCGCGCTGGCCTACCCGCTGGTGGGCGAGGACGTGCTGATCACCGGGGCCGGTCCGATCGGGCTCATGGCCGCCGAAGTCGTCCGCCATGCCGGGGCCCGCAAGATCGTCATCACCGACGTCTCCGCCGCCCGGCTGGACCTGGCCCGGAGCATGGGCATCGATCTGGCCGTGGATGTCTCCGCGAACCGGATCCGTGAGGCGCAACAGGAAATGGGCATGGTCGAGGGCTTCGACATCGGCCTGGAGATGTCGGGTCACGCCACCGCGCTGCCGGAGATGATCGACAACATGAACCACGGCGGCAAGATCGCCATGCTCGGTCTGCCCAGCACCGCCATCGACATCAATTGGGGCAAGGTCGTCACCCATATGCTCACGCTCAAGGGCATCTACGGACGGGAGATGTACGAGACCTGGTACGCCATGTCCGCCATGCTCGGTTCCAATGCCCAACTGCGCGAGCGCATCTCCTCCATCGTCACCGACCGGCTTCCGGCCACCGAATGGGAAGCCGGATTCGAAGCCGCCCGGGCCGGCCAAGGCGGAAAAGTCATTCTCGACTGGACCGTGTTCAACTAAACGTCTGTTCCGAAAGGAAGAACCATGTACTCCACCCTCAAGGACCAGCTCACCGCCGAACTGGCGGAAATCAGCGACGCCGGAACGTTCAAGCACGAACGCCGGATCGACTCCGCCCAGTCCAGCCACATCGCCGCCGGGGCCCTTGGCGCCCCGGCGCGCGCCGTGCTGAACTTCTGCGCCAACAACTACCTGGGGCTGGCCGATGACCCCCGGCTCGTCGAAGCGGCCAAGACCGCGCTGGATGAGCGCGGCCTCGGCATGGCCTCGGTGCGCTTCATCTGCGGCACCCAGGACCTGCACCTGGAACTGGAAGGGAAGGTCTCGGAGTTCCTGGGCACCGAGGACACCATCTTGTTCTCCAGCTGCTTCGACGCCAACGGGGGAGTGTTCGAATCCCTCTTCGGCCCTGAGGACGCCGTGATCTCCGATGCCCTGAACCACGCCTCGATCATCGACGGAATCCGTCTGAGCAAGGCAAAGCGGTTCCGCTATGCCAACCAGGACATGGACGACCTGCGCGGGAAGCTGACCGAGGCCGCGACCATGAACGACGGGGCAGGGCCCCGCCGATCGGTCATCGTCACCGACGGGGTCTTCTCCATGGACGGCTTCCTGGCCCCCCTGCAGGAGATCTGCGACCTGGCCGACGAATTCGGGGCCCTGGTGATGGTCGACGACTCCCACGCCGTGGGCTTCATGGGGGCCACCGGTGCCGGGACCCCGGAACACGCGGGGGTGTCGGAGCGGGTCGATATCTACACCGGGACCTTCGGCAAGGCCCTCGGCGGTGCCTCCGGCGGCTACGTCGCCGGTCGCTCCGAGATCGTGGCGATGCTGCGCCAGAAGGCCAGGCCGTACCTCTTCTCCAACTCGTTGGCCCCGGCCATCGTCGCCGCGACACTGAAGGCGTTGGAACTGGTCGTGGATTCGGGGGAGCTGCGCACCCGGCTGTTCGAGAACGCCGCACTGTTCCGTCGGCGGATGACCGAGGAGGGCTTCGAACTGCTCGACGGCGAACACGCGATCATCCCGGTGATGTTCGGTGACGCCGCGAAGGCCGCCGCCGTGGCCGACACGATGCTCGAGCACGGGGTGTACGTCACGGCGTTCAGCTTCCCGGTGGTCCCCCGCGATGCGGCCCGCATCCGCGTCCAGCTCTCGGCAGCGCATTCACCGGAGGACATCGAGGCCTGCGTGCAGGCCTTCATCTCCGCCCGGTAGCCGGGGCACCGCACCATGAAGGAGGCCGATCCGCAGTAGCGGATCGGCCTCCTTCGTCCCTGCCTACGGGTGGGTGGCGGTGTTCGGTGGCAGATCCGGCTCAACCGGGGCCGCGTGGACTCCATGCGGCTTCGCCTTGGCTGCCTTGCGTTGTCCACGCTTCTCCAGCCGGCCTTCGACCAGCTGGTACAACACCGGGACCAGGATCAACGTCAGTGCCGTGGAGGAGACCAGCCCACCGATGACCACGATGGCCAGGTCCTGGGAGATGAACCCGCTGGATCCGGTCACGCCCAGGGCCATCGGCGTCAGGGCGAAGATCGTCGCCAGCGCGGTCATCAGGATCGGACGCAACCGCTGCCGGGCCCCGTTGATCACGGCATCCCGGACGCTTTGGCCCTGGCGTCGGTACTGGTTGACCAGGTCGATCAGCACGATCGCATTGGTGACCACGATGCCGATGAGCATCAACAAGCCGATCATCGAGGCCACCCCCAACGGCTTGCCGGAGGCCAGCATGAGCAGGATCGCCCCGGTGGCCGCGAACGGGATCGACACCAGCAGGATCAGCGGCTGGAGCAGGGACCTGAACTCGGCCACCATCAGCAGGTAGACGATCGCGATGGCGACCAGCATGGCCAATCCCAGCTGCTTGAAGGAGTCCGTCTGCTGGGCGCTGACCCCACCGATCTCCACCGAGGCCCCCGCCGGCAGGTCGATGTCATCGACGGCGTCCGTGACCGAGGAGGTCACCGCTCCGAGTTCGCCATCTTCGGGGGTCAGCGAGACGGTGGCCACGAGCTGGCCGCCCTGGCGGCTGACCGAGGCGGGCACGCTGGTGGATTTGATGTCGGCGAGCTGGGAGAGCTTCTTCATCCCCGTGGCGCTGGGGACCGGGGAGTCCTTGAGTTCCTTCAATGTGGACACCGAGGTCCCGCTGTCGACGTAGACCGAGAGGTCCTTGCCGTCGAGCCGGATGCTGTCCACGGCCTGCGGGTTGGCGGCGGAGGCCACGATCCCCGAGACCTGCATTTCGGTCAGCCCGGACTTCGCGGCCTTCGCGCGGTCGACCACGACCTCGATCGTCGGTTGGTCGGCCGCCAGGTCGCTGGCGATATCCGTGGTGTGGGCGGTGTCCTTGAGCGCGGAGAGCACCTGGTCGGAGGCCTTGGTCAGGGCCTTCTTGTCGTCGTGGGCCTTGACGATCACGTCCACCGTGCTGCTGCCGTAGGCGGCAGCTTCCCCCACGGAGATGTCCTCGCCGTCGGGCAAGGCATCCAGGCGCTTCCGGATGCCCTCGCTGATGGCGCTCTGGTCCCCATCCGGATCGGTGTTCACCGTGTACGACGCCGAATCGGCGCCACCGCCGAGCATGGCGGCCAGGCCTTCGCCGCCCACCCCCGCGGTGAGCAGGACGCTCTCGACGCCGTCGGAATCCAGCAGGGCCTTTTCGGTGGCCTCGGCCTGGCTGCTGATCGTCTTCAGATCGGCCCCGGTCTCGAACTCCTGGGTGACCTGCAGGCTGTTCTGCCCGGTGCTGCCCAGGAAGTCGACCTTCAACAAGGGCAGGATGCCGGCGGTCAGGACCAGGATCATCACGGCGCCGACCAGTGTCCAGACCGGGTGGCGCTGGGTGCCACGCAGGATCGGCAGGTAGGCGCGCTGCAGCCGGCTCTTGCGTTCCTTCACCTCGGAGGCGGCGCGGACCTCTGCGGGGTCGACGTCCTGCTGGGGCTGGTGCATGAACCAGTAGGCGAGGATCGGGACGATGGTCAGCGCCACGAACAGCGAGGAGAGCATGGCGATGGCGACCGTGAGGGCGAAGGGCCTGAACAGTTCCCCGACCACATCGCCGACCAGGGCGATGGGAAGGAAGACCATGATCGTGGTCAGGGTCGATGCGGTGATCGCCCCGGCCACCTCCTTCACCGCGGTCAGGATGGCGTGGCGTTTCTCCTCGCCGTAGCCCAGATGTCGTTTGATGTTCTCGATGACCACGATCGAGTCGTCCACCACACGGCCGATGGCGATGGTCAAGGCGCCCAGGGTGAGCATGTTCAGCGAATAGCCGCCCACATTGAGTCCGATGAACGTCACCAGCACGGAGATCGGGATGGAGATCGCGGTGACCAGCGTCGAACGCACCGAGAGCAGGAAGACCAGGATGACGATGACGGCAAAGGCCAGTCCCAGCAGGCCCTCAATGGCCAGGTGGTTGATCGACTGCTCGATGAAGGGCGCCTGATCGAAGATCGGGGTGATGGCGGCGCCGGCGCCCAGCGCGTCCTTGAACCCATCGAGCTTGTCGTTGACCGCGTGGGAGATGGAAACGATGTCGGCATCGGGCAGCGCGGTGACCTGGACGGAGAGGCTGGGCTCGCCGTTGGTCCGGGTGATGGAGGTCTGCTTTTCGTTGGTCACCTTCACCGAGGCGACGTCGCCGATGGTTTTCACCGGCCCGCTGGCGGGGGCCGCGGGGGCGGCAGGGGCCTGGCCCTCCGGGGCCTTCGAGTCCTGACCCGGGGCACCCTGACCCGGGGCATCCTGCCCCGGACCCTCCTGGCCGAGGGCTCCCTGGCCGTCGGCACCGGCGGCCGGGGCGGAGGGCAGCAGGGGCAGTGACTTGAGCGCATCGAGGGATTCGATCGCGTTGCCGGCCTGGACCGACACCGACTGGTCGTCCTCGACGATGGTGCCTGCGGGCAGGGTCGTTCCATTGGCCTTCAGGGCGGAGGAGATCGCCTGCTGTCCCAGCCCGGCGGCAGCGAGCTTCTTGGCGTCGGGGTCGATCGTGATCCGCTGTTTCGTCTCACCGCTGAGCTGGACGTCACGGACCCCCTCGATGCCCTGGATCTCCGGCAGGACTGCCTTCTCCAGGCTGTGGCTCAGGTCTTCGGCGGAGGCGTCGGAGGACGCCGTCAACATGACCACCGGAATATCCGAGGTGCTGCCGGCCAGGATCTCGGGGTCGGCCCCTTCGGGGAGTTTCGAGGAGACCGAATCGATGGCCTCGCGCAGACTTGATTCGACCTTGTCCTGGTCCAGGCCGTATTCGGTGGACACCGTGATGGTGGACACCGACGGGGCCGAGGACGCGGAAACGGTTTCGACCCCGCTGACGCCCTTGACGGCCTTGGACAGCGGCAGGCTGATCTGTTCGTCGATCAGCTCGGGGCTGGACCCGACGGCGGTGGTCAGGATCGTGGTCTGGGGAATGCTGATCGGGGGGATCAGCTCCTGCTTCAGCGAACCCATCGACACGAAGCCGGCCACGGCGATGATCAGGGTCAGGAGCGCGACGACAGCCCGGTTGGCCAGACTGAGGCGGGCGAGATGGTGCACGAGTGGATCCTTCGGCAGGCAGGGGGACGATCAGCCGGTAAGCTGTGACCGAATAAGCATAGCTTGTGGCTAAGCATCAATGGGTATGGATGCTGCGGTCCAGGACGGAACGAGGGGCATGGACGAGCGGGAAGCACTGATGGGACGCATCGAGGCGCTGGAATCGAATGCCGACAGGATGAGTCGGGATGCCTCCCTGGAGGCGCTGCTCTCCCTGCCCCTGACCGTTCAGCAGCTCAAGGCCCTGGCCGTGGTGATCACCGCCAACGGGGATGCCACATCCCAGCGGATGTCCGAGATCCTCCACGTGTCCCTGGCCACGGTATCGGGGATCGTGGACCGGCTGGTCGGCCACGGGGTCGTGGAACGGATCCGCGATGAACGCGACGGCCGTTCACGCCGGCTGGTGGCCACCGATAGTGGCCGGCAGATGCTCCACTCGGTGATCATCGACGCCGACAGGTATCGCAAGGCCGCGATGGCCCGGTTGGCGGTCCCCGATCTGCGGGCCCTGGTCCAGGGGCTCGAGGCCCTGGCCGCCGTCGCCCTGGTCGACGGGGAGACCCCGCCGGGATCCCTCTAGCGGCGGTCGTGGGAGACGACGGCGAGGAAACCCCGCCCGGAGATCTCCGGGGGCGCCGCATCGTTGCCGATGACGGTGTCGAGCCGTTCAAGTCCGAGGGGTTCCTCCCCCGGACCGCCCGACACCACCGCGTTGCCGTGGAGGAACACCGCGTGCTGGTCGTCGAAGACCGGGTGCGGGCGCTTCTTCGACAGTTCGAGGATGACCACGTGGCCCCGGTGGCCGGGCCCGGTGATCAGGTTCAGATCCCTGATCGGGCCCTCCGGCAGGGTGGCCCCGGTGTCCGCCCCGCCCTCGAAACGGAACGGCCGGTACTTCTGCAACCCGTGGTCGACGCCGTCGATGGTGAGCAGCATGAATTCCCCCTCGATGACCGTCAGGATCCTTTCGCACCCCGGGAACGCGGAGAAGGCGCCTGCGCGGGAGACCTCGGCGACGCTGAGACGCCAATTCCAGTCGGTACCGGGGGCCGGGGCCCCGGTACCGGATCCCGGCGGCTGTGAACGGGCGATCTCCACGGTGGAGCCACCCCCGTTGCGCCAGCGTTCGGCGCACAGGGAGGCGAAACGGATCAGGTGGGCCGGGGTGGGGGTGCTCATGCGCAGGTCCTGACGTCGGGGGTGTGGCGACTACTGTAGTGCCGACTCCGCGGCACCGTTGGCTGCTGCCAGCACCGTACCGTCGGCGACCAGGGTGTGGACCGCCTCGATTTCGGGGGCGAGGTAGCGGTCGGTGCCCGGGCCTTCAACCACCTGGCGGATCGCCGTGCGCACGGCGTCGACGACCGGGGAGGACTTCGAGGTCGCCAGACCGCCGTCGCGCATGTCCAGGGCGCGGGCGCTGGTGAGCAGCTCCACGGCCAGCACCCGCTGCAGGCCGTCGATCGAACGGCGCAGCTTCAACCCGGCGGACCACCCCATCGAGACGTGGTCCTCCTGCATGGCCGAACTCGGGATCGAGTCCACGGAGGCGGGGACGGCCAGGCGCTTGAGTTCGGAGACGATTCCGGCCTGGGTGTATTGGGCGATCATGTGCCCGGAGTCCACCCCGGGATCATCGGCGAGGAAGGCGTTGAGCCCGTGGCTGCGGGCCTTGTCCAGGAACCGGTCGGTGCGTCGCTCGGCGATGGAGGCCAGATCGGCCACGGCGATGGCGAGGAAATCCAGGACGTAGCCGACCGGGGCGCCGTGGAAGTTGCCGTTGGATTCGACCCGTCCGTCGGTGGTGACCACCGGGTTGTCGATGGCCGAGGCCAATTCCAGTTCGGCCACGGATTCGGCGTGGGCCAGGGTGGCGCGCACGGCGCCATGGACCTGGGGGGCGCAGCGCAGCGAGTAGGCGTCCTGCACGCGGGTGAAGGCGTGCGAGCCTTCCTTCTGTTCGGCAATCAGTGTTGAACCGGACAGTACGGCGCGCATGTTCGCGGCCGAGGTGATCTGCCCCGGATGCGGGCGCAGGGCGTGCAGATCGGCGGCGAAGACATCGTCGGTGCCCAGCAGACCCTCGATGCTCATGGCCGCGGACAGGTCGGCGGTGGCGACCAGGCGGTGCAGGTCCTCGGCGGCCATCAGCAGCATCCCCAACATGCCGTCGGTGCCGTTGATCAGTGCCAGGCCTTCCTTTTCGGCCAGTACGATCGGTTCGAGGCCGGCGGCGGCCAGGGCCTCGGAGGCCTCGACGCGTTCCCCGGCGGCGTTGTGGACCTTGCCCTCGCCCATGACGGCCAGCGCGCAGTGCGACAGTGGCGCCAGATCCCCGGAACAACCCAACGAACCGTATTCCCCCACGACCGGGGTGATTCCGGCATTGAGCACTGCGGCGTAGGCGCGGGCGACCTCGGGGCGGACCCCGGTCCGCCCGGTGGTCATGGTGTGCAGGCGGTTGAGCATCAGTCCCCGCACGATCTCCCGGTCGACTTCGGCGCCGGAGGAGGCGGCATGGGAGCGGATGAGTGAACGCTGCAGCTGGGCCCGGAGCTCGACCGGGATCTGCTTGGTGGCCAGGGCGCCGAAGCCGGTGGAGACCCCGTAATGCGGCCGGGTGTCGGTGACCAGCCCGTCGATGACCCGACGGGATTCGGCCATGGCGGACAGCGATTCCCCGGAGATCTCGACCCGTGCCTCATGACGGGCGACCTGCACGACGTCGTGGGCGGCCAGTGGCGCTGGGCTCAGGGTGATGGTCTCTGCCATGGGGTGTTCCTCTCGTTGGGTGCCTCCCGGATAGAAGGGCTTGCCAAGTAGTGGCATTCACGTTTCAATAAGTGAAACGTAAATTTTGTCTGGTGGCAAGACAGTGAACCGTCTGATCCACCCGGAGGCAACGAACCAGGAGGAGACATGGCCGAACCGTCCACCCGCACGGTGGAGCGGGCACTGCACCTGCTCGGTTCCGTCTGCGACGCGGGGCATCTCAGCCTCGCCGAGGCGGCCCGACAGACCGGGCTCTCCGCCTCCACCGCCCTGCGCTTATTGCGCACGCTGGAATCCAGCGGATTCGTCCGCCGCGAACCGGAAGCCGGCTACCGGCCGGGAATGCGGATCGTCCAGCTCGGTGCCCAGGCGCTGAGCCACGAATCCCTGGTCTCGCTGGCGATGGAATCCCTCCGTCATCTGGTGGCGGCCACCGGGGAGTCCGCCTATCTCAGCGTCCCCTCGGTCGGCGGAACGGCGGCGCGGCACAGCATCTACATCGCGGTGGAGGAGGGGACGCATTCGGTGCGCCACACCTCCTGGGTCGGCCGGAGCGTCCCGCTCGACAACAGTGCCGTCGGGGCCGTCCTGCGGGGCAGGACCCCAGCGGCCGGGTACGTGGTCGTGGACCGCGGCGTCGAAAAGGACGTCACGGCGATCGCCGCCCCCATCACCGTGGGCCGCGGGGACGAAACCCGGGTGATCGCTGCCCTGTCGGTGATTGCGCCGTCGTACCGGATGGACCCCGAACTGGTCACCCGGATCGGCCGCCAGGTCGCCGCCGAAGCCCACAGCATCCTCACCACCCACCAACTCGACACCGAAGCCGGCGACGACGCCGACAGCAAGGAGCAGACGGCATGAGCCAGTCCTTCACCCAGCACGACCCCGCCCGCACCATCCGTGCCGCCCGCGGGACCGGGCTGACCGCCAAGTCCTGGCAGACCGAGGCGCCGCTGCGCATGCTGATGAACAACCTGGATCCCGAGGTCGCCGAACGCCCCGAGGACCTGGTCGTCTATGGCGGCACGGGACGGGCCGCCCGGTCCTGGGAGGCCTACGACGCCATCACCCGCACGCTGGAGACCCTGGAGGACAACGAGACCCTGCTGGTCCAGTCCGGCAAACCCGTCGGGGTGTTCACCACCAATAAATGGGCCCCGCGCGTGCTGATCGCCAACTCCAACCTGGTCGGGGACTGGGCCACCTGGCCCGAATTCCGCAAGCTGGAGGCCGAAGGCCTGATGATGTACGGGCAGATGACCGCCGGCTCCTGGATCTACATCGGGACCCAGGGGATCCTGCAGGGCACCTACGAGACCTTCGGGGCCATCGCCCGCAAGCTCACCGGGGACCAGGACGGTACCTTGGCCGGCACGCTGACCCTCACCGGTGGCTGCGGCGGCATGGGCGGGGCCCAACCGCTGGCCGTGACGCTCAACGGCGGGGTCTGCCTGATCGTGGATGTCTCCGAGGAGAGGCTGCGCCGCCGCGAAGGCAAACGCTACCTCGACGAGGTGGAGACCGACCTGGACACCGCCCTGGCCAAGGTCCTGGCCGCCCAGGCCGAGCAGCGTGCGCTTTCCGTCGGTTACGTCGGCAACGCCGCCGAGGTCTTCCCCGAGCTGCTGCGCCGACACCGGGCGGGGGAGCTGAGCATCGACATCGTCACCGACCAGACCTCCGCCCACGATCCGCTGTCCTACCTGCCGGTGGAATACACCCTGGAACAGTGGGACGCCGAGGCGCAGGCCGATCCGATCGGCTTCACCAAGAAGGCCCAGGAATCCATGGCCGTCCACGTCGAGGCGATGGTCGGATTCCAGGACGCCGGAGCCGAGGTCTTCGACTACGGCAACTCCATCCGCGACGAGGCCCGCCAGGGCGGCTTCGCCCGGGCCTTCGCCTTCCCCGGTTTCGTCCCGGCCTACATCCGTCCGCTCTTCTGCGAGGGGCTGGGCCCCTTCCGCTGGGTCGCGCTCTCGGGGGACCCGGAGGACATCCGCGTCACCGATCAGGCGCTGAAGGAACTCTTCCCGGACAACGCCCACCTGCACCGTTGGCTCGACGCCGCCGCCGAGCACGTGGAGTTCGAGGGCCTGCCCGCCCGCATCTGCTGGCTCGGCTACGGCGACCGGGCCAAGGCAGGGCTCCTGTTCAACCAGCTGGTCGCCGACGGCAAGGTCTCCGCCCCCATCGTCATCGGCCGTGACCATCTCGACGCCGGGTCGGTGGCCAGCCCCTACCGCGAAACCGAAGCCATGGCCGACGGCTCCGACGCCATCGCCGACTGGCCGCTGCTCAACGCCCTGACCGCCGCCTCCTCGGGGGCCACCTGGGTGTCCATCCACCATGGGGGAGGGGTGGGCATCGGCCGCTCGATCCACGCCGGGCAGGTCTCCGTCGCCGACGGCACCGAGCTGGCCGCCGCCAAACTCGAGGCCCTGCTGACCAACGACCCGGGCATGGGCGTCATCCGCCACGTCGACGCCGGCTACGACCGCGCCTCCGAAGTCGCTGCCGAACGCGGCGTGCGCATCCCGATGGCGGAATAGCATGAACGAGATCAGCACCGTCAATTCACTGATGGCGGCCATCGCGGACACCGGACGCGATCGGCGCCGCGGCGGCTACACCCGCCCCGTCTACTCCACCCCCGAGCTGGAACTGCGTGAATGGTTCACCACCGAGGCCACCCGCCGTGGTCTCGCCGTCGAACGCGATCCCAACGGCATCATCTGGGCCTGGTGGGATCTGCCCGGCGCCGCATCCACCGAGGGGCGCCGCGGGGCCCTGGTCACCGGTTCGCATCTGGACTCGGTCCCCGGCGGCGGGGCCTTCGACGGCCCGCTCGGGGTCGCCTCGGCGCTGGCCGCCCATGACGTGTTGGCCGCCCGTGAAGCCGCGGGGGACCTGCAGCGCCACCGGGCCATGGCCATCGCCGTGTTCCCCGAGGAGGAGGGCTCCGCGTTCGGGGTCGCCTGCCTGGGGTCGCGGCTGCTCACCGGGGCGATCGAGCCGACGCGGGCGCTGAACCTGCGCGACGGATCCGGCACCACCTTCGCCGAGGCCTCGAAGGCCCAGGGGCTGGACCCCGCGGCCATGGGACGCGATGAGGCGGCACTGGCCCGGATCGGCGACTTCGTCGAATTGCACGTCGAGCAGGGGCTGGGGCTCAATGGTGAGGACCATGTCGATGCGGCCGGCCGCGGACCCGCGGTGGCCGTGGCCTCCTCGATCCTCGGACACGGCCGCTGGCGGTTCTCCGTGTCCGGGCAGGGAAACCATGCGGGAACCACCTTGATGACCGACCGGGCCGATCCGATGGTCGCTGCCGCCCAGATGGTGTTGGCCGTCCGGAAGACCGCAGCAGGCCAGACCGGGGCGCGGGCCACCGTCGGACGATTGGAACCACTCCCCGGCGGGACCAACGTCATCGCCTCCCGGATCGATTTCTGGATGGATGTGCGCCACCCCGACGATGCGGTCACCGCCATGCTGGTGGAGCGGATCCACGGCCAGGCACAGAAGATCGCCGCCTTCGAAGGCTGTTCGGTGACCATGACCGAGGAATCCTATTCGGGCACCGTGCATTTCGATGCCACCCTCACCCGGACCCTGCAGAACTCGGTGCGCCGCACCACTGCTGCGGCCCCCGCCCTGTCCACCGGTGCCGGGCACGACGCCGGGGTGCTGGCTGCCGAGGTCCCCACCGGGATGCTCTTCGTGCGCAACCCCTCGGGCATCAGCCATTCGCCCGAGGAGCACGTCGAGGACGAGGACGCCACCGCCGGCACCGTGGCCCTGGCCGACGCGCTGGAGGACCTGCTGTGAGCGGGGCCGCGGAAGACCTCGTGAAGGTGCCGGGCCCGGTGAACGCGCATTCGCATGCCTTCCACCGGATCCTGCGCGGGCGCACCCATGAGGGGGCGACCGGTGGGGCCGGGGACTTCTGGACCTGGCGCGAACGGATGTATGCCGCCGCCGACCAGCTGGATCCGGCCGGCTACGAACAGCTGGCCACCGCGGTGTTCGCCGAGATGGTGGTCAGCGGGTTCACCGCCGTCGGCGAATTCCATTACCTGCACCATGGCCCCGATGGCACCCCCTATCCCGACCATGACATGGAACGCGCTCTGGCCCGGGCCGCCCGGGCCGCGGGAATCCGACTGGTCCTGCTGGACACCTGCTATTTGTCCGGCGGACTCGATGCCGAGGGGGCCCCGGTGGAGCTCAATGCCACCCAACGACGCTTCTCCGACGGAGACGCCGCCGGGTGGGTGGGCCGCCATGCCGCCTTGCGGGCGGCCCTGGCCTCCGAGGAACCCGCCACCGGGGCCGACGGGGCGGGCCTGGTGACTCTGGGCGCGGCCCTCCACTCGGTACGGGCCGTCCCTCTCCAGGCCCTGCCGGTCATCGCGGCGGCCCTGGAACCGGGCGAGCCGCTGCATGTGCACCTCTCCGAGCAGCCCGCGGAGAACCAGGGGTGCCTGGCCGCCCACGGGGTGAGCCCCACCGCCCTGTTGGCCGGGCAGGGGCTGTTGGGTCCACGCCTGTCGGCGGTCCATGCCACCCACCTCACCGAGGCCGATATCGCCGCCCTGGGGGCCGCCGGCTGCTCGATCGTGATGTGCCCGACGACGGAGGCCGATCTGGCCGATGGCATCGGCCCGGCGCGGGCCCTGGTCGACGCCGGGGCGAACCTCGCCCTGGGCACCGACCAGCATGCGGTCATCGACCCGTATCTGGAGATGCGGGCCCTGGAATACGGTGAACGCCTCCGCAGCGGGATCCGCGGCCGCTTCGCCCCGGCGGAGCTGTCGGCGGCTTCGCGGGCCGGGGGGCTGCGCAGCCTGTCCCTGCCCGGCAACGACGACCACCTCCTGGTTGACGCCGGTAGTCTGCGCACCGCCGGTAGCCGGGTGGCCCAGCTGCCCTTGACGGCCACCGCCGCCGACGTCCACGCTGTGGTCATCAATGGCGTCGAGGTCGCCCGGGAGGGAATCCACACCCGGCTCGGCGATCCTGCCGCCTTGTTGAGGACCTTCATCTACGAGCATCGGGAGTTCGCATGAGTGCCACCTTGGTGACCAATGTCGGGGAATTGACCACGCTGGACCCTGACGCACGGGTATTGGCCGGTGCCGCCGTGGTCATGGACCGGGGGCGTATCGCCTGGATCGGGCATCCCCGCCAGGCCCCGGCGGTGGATACCGTGTACGACGCCGGGGGCCGGGCCGCGCTGCCGGGCTGGGTGGATTCCCATACCCACCTGATGTTCGCCGGGGACCGGGCCGCCGAATTCGAGGCCAGGATGGCCGGCGCCGACTACGCGGCCGGGGGGATCAGCGTCACCATGGAGGCGACCCGGACCGCCACCGATTACGAACTCACCCGACTGCTCATGGGCCGGGTGGCCGAGGCCGCCGCCGGGGGGACGACCTACCTGGAGACCAAGACCGGCTACGGCCTGGATGTCACCGAGGAAGCCCGCCACGCCCGGATCGCCTCCACGATCGTGGACCAGGTCACCTATCTGGGCGCCCATCTGGTCCCGCCGGGCGCCGACGCCGAACAATACACCGATCTGGTCTGCTCCGACATGCTCTCCGCCGTGCGCCCCTACGTGAAATGGGCGGATGTGTTCTGCGAACGCGGCGCCTTCACCGAAGACCAATCCCGCAGGGTCCTGGCCGCCTCCCGTGATGCGGGCCTGGGCCTGCGGGTCCACGGCAACCAGCTCGGTCCCGGGCCGGGGGTGCGGTTGGCCGTGGAATTCGGGGCCGCGAGCGTGGACCATGTGAACCACCTCGACGAGGCGGATGTCGACGCGCTCGCCGGATCCTGGTCCGGTTGGGATGCCGCGAGCGGAACGGGGGAATCCGGGACCGTGGCGACCTGCCTGCCCGCCTGCGACCTCTCGACCCGGCAGCCGCTGGCCGAGGGGCGCCGGCTGCTCGACGCCGGCGTCCAGATCGCCCTGGCCTCGAACTGCAACCCGGGGACCAGCTACACCAGTTCGATGGCCTTCTGCGTTTCCACGGCGGTGCTGCAGATGCGCCTGTCCCTGACCGAGGCCCTGCAGGCCGCGACGATGGGCGGGGCCCTGGCCCTGGGGGTGCAGGACCAGGTGGGCAGCATCGAGGTCGGCAAACGGGCGGATCTGCAGCTGCTCAACGCACCGTCGGCGGCCCATCTGGCCTACCGACCGGGCATGCCGTTGACCGGGGCCGTCTGGCGGGCCGGGCAGCGGGTGGATCGGACCGCCGTGGGGTCCGCGCCACTGGCCTAGTATTCACCTATGCGTAGCAAGAGCCTGTGGCCGGAAATCCTGATCGTCCTGGGGCTCTCGCTGGGGCAGTCCGCCCTCTACGCGATCGTTTCGCTGATCGACAAGCTCAGCCGCGGCCCGCTGGGATCACAGACGACCACGCTGAATAATTCGCTCAGCAACCGGCAGTACTTTGATCTGACCTACCAGCTGATGGACATCATGTTCGCCCTGGTTCCGGTCGCCCTGGTGTTCTACCTGTTCTATCTGGCCGGCAGGAACGGGTTCCGTGCGCTCGGATTCGATCTGCGCCGGCCCGGAAAGGATTCATGGCAGGGGGTGGGGCTCTTCGTGCTGATCGGGGTCGGCACCCTGGGGCTCTACGCCGTGGGCCGGACGCTGGGGGTGACCACGGCCCTCGTCCCCGAGGCGCTGGAACCATATTGGTGGACCATCCCGGTGCTGGTGCTCTCGGCCATCCGGCACGGGATCCTGGAGGAGACGATCATGATCGGGTACCTCTTCGACCGGTTGCGGCAGCTGGGCTGGGGGACCTGGCCGATCATCCTCACCAGCGCGGTGGTGCGGGGCAGCTACCACCTCTACCAGGGGTTCGGTCCGTTCCTGGGCAACGCCGTCATGGGGGTGATCTTCGGCTGGATCTACACCCGGACGGGCCGGGTCATGCCATTGGTCATCGCCCATGCGCTGCTGGATATCGCCGGTTTCGTGGGGTATTCGCTCATCGGTTCGGCGATCGGGTTGGGAACCTAGCCACCCCTGGACCTACAGCTTGTAGGCAAACGCCTACAGGGTGTAGGTTCAATGCATGAAACGTGCACCCCTTCACCAGGCAGCAGTGGTCCAGGCAGCCGCCGAACTGGCTGACCGGGATGGCTTCGAGGCCATCACGGTCTCGGCGTTGGCCCGGGAGGTGGGCGTCCGCCCGGCCAGCCTCTACTCGCATGTCAAGGATCTGGCAGCCCTGCTGGACGGGGTGCACGAACTCGTCCTCGGCGAGGTGGCCGAGGCGGTGGCCGCGGGGATCGCTGGGCGCTCCGGATACGAGGCGCTCGTGGGTCTGGGTGAAGCCCAGCGCGACTTCGCCGGGCAGCACCCCGGCCGGTGGGCCGTCCTGGCACGGCCCGCCACGCCGAAGACCGCACGCTCCGCGGGGGCCATCCGCCTCGTTGACCTCACCTTCTCGGTGCTCCGCGGCTACCGCCTGCCGGAGACCGAACTGGTGCACGCGACCCGATTCATGGGCGCCACGGTCAACGGGTTCCTGGCCCTGGAACGGGCCTCCTCCTTCGAGCACCGCGACGAGCAGACCCGGACGTCTTGGCATCGCGCCCTGGAAGCCCTCGACCGCGCCCTGGCTAGCTGGCCCACCACCACAGAGCAGGAGCACTGATGATCACGACCGACCTCACCACAGACCTCGTCCGGGGCGCCGCCGAACTCGAGCAGACCCCCGACGGGATGCGGATCCACCGGCTGCCGGCCTGGGTGCGCCGGCAATACCCTGAACAGACCCTCATGGACCGTGAATCCCAGCCCGCGGGCGTCCGCATTGTCGTGAGGACGACTGCGACCCGGATCAAGCTCGTCTCCCATTCGACGCACACCGCGTTCCGGGGGAGCGAAAGGCCCCGTGGCCGCATCGACGTCTTCGTCGACGGCAGCCTCCAGCTCGGCGACGAACTCACCGGCGGGGACGCCGTGGAAATCGACATGGCCGCCGGCTCGATGCACCACGTGGCCGGGCCCCACCACACAACCGTCGTGGAGGGCCTCGCGCCAACGGAGAAGACGCTCGAATTCCACCTCCCCCACAATGAATCCCTGGAGTTGATCAGCCTCTGCTCCGACAAGCCGCTCCACCCCGCGCCCCGGACCCGTCCGCTGTGGGTCCACCACGGCAGCTCCATCAGCCAGGGATCGAACGCGGCATCCCCCAGCGGGATCTGGCCCGCCGTGGCAGCCCGCCGGGGCGGGGTCGAACTGCACAACCTCGGCTTCGGGGGCAGCTGCTTCGTGGACCCCTTCATGGCGCGGGTGATCCGCGATGCGCCAGCGGACGTCATCAGCGTCAAACTCGGCATCAACATCGTGAACCTGGATGCCATGCGCGTGCGGACCCTGGTCCCGGCCATCCACGGATTCCTTGACACCATCCGCGAGGGGCATCCCACCACGCCGCTGGTGTTGATCTCCCCGATCTTCTGCCCGATTCACGAAAGCACGTCGGGCCCCGGCACGATCGTCCCGGAGAGCCTGGGGACCAGCCAGGTCAAGTTCAGCGCGACGGGGACCCCAGGGGATGAATCGGCGGGACGGCTGACCTTGGAGGTCATCCGCCGCGAGATGCGCTCCCTGGTCGAAGACCGGGCGGACGATGCGAACCTGTACTTCCTGGACGGACTCGAGCTGTATGGGGCCCCGGACGAGGCCGAGCTGCCGCTGCCGGACAACCTGCATCCGGATTCCGCAACGCATCAGCTGATCGGCGATCGCTTCGCCGATCGGGTCTTCGCCGCCGACGGACCCTTCGCGGCGGTGCCGCGGCACTGATCCGGGACGGCACAGAGCGAAAACGACGGCGGCCCGCGGGCCGCCGTCGTTCGGTGTTCCACCTCCGTGAGCGGATCAGAGGGTGATGGTCCCCGAGGGGGTCTCGAAGGTCACCGTCATGATTCCCGGGGTGCCATTGGGGGCCTCCCACTGGACTTCGACATCGCCCAACGGCGACTCCGAGGGGGTGCCCAGCCATTCGCGGACCCGTTCGACCGAACCGGCGATCGCGATCCCGGAGATATGCCCCTGCGGATCCAATGCCCGGGAGGGGTGCAGGTCCTCGGTGCCGGTATCCCAGCGCAGCATGTAGGGCACCTGCGGGTCGGCGATCAGGCCCTTGATGCCGATCTGCTGCCACGTCAGTTCTTGGCCGTCGGGGAACTTGCGGTTGCCCGGGACCGATGACCGGCCCAGACGTTCCTCGAACGGGGCCAGGTCGTCAACGGCGACGCACCAACCCATCCATCCGCCACCCATCTCCGATCGGGCCCGGACGGCCTGGCCGAACGGCGCCTTGTCCGAGGACGGGTGGTCCAGGACCTCCACGACCTCCAGGTACTGGGTGTTCTTCAACGGGAAAATGACGTTCCTGGTCCCGAAGCGGGGATGAATGCCTCCCTTGACGGACTCGATCCCCAGAGTCTTGCCGACACGGGCGGCCGTCGCGGCCAACCCGTCTGGTCCACATGCGTACGAAACGTGATCCAACCTCATCATGGCTTCATGATCGCACTTTGTGAGGTGCGTCTCGACTTAGGGTGCCCTAAATCACCATGGTTCGTATTTTCCTCGACCCGTTTCCCGGGCCTCCATCGCGGCCGTCAGGAGGGGGACCGGACGGGGGAGGGGGAGGAATGTTGCGCCCTGCGGTCATATTGACGCCGCGTTGTTGCGGCGGCCGCCCCGATCCACAACACTGGAGGCAGGTCATGAGTGCCAGCGCGAAACCCCGGTTTGCTGGCCGGCAACCCTCCACTCGCGGTGGGGTGCCCCGGGTGAAGACCTGGTTCGCCTCCACAAGGAGAACGGACAAGCGCGGGTCACCTCCCGGCGTTCCCTTCCGGGACCGCCGTGGAACAGGGGCCCCTGAGTCGTAGAAGGGGACAGAAATGTCTGCATCATGGTCTTTTGAAACCCGCCAGGTCCACGCCGGACAGGCACCGGATCCCACCACCGGGGCCCGGGCGCCGCCGATCTACCAGACGACGTCGTATGTCTTCCCCAGCGCCGAGAGTGCCGCAGCACGCTTCGCGCTGAAGGAACTCGAGCCGATCTACACCCGCATCGGCAACCCGACGCAGGAAGCCGTCGAAACCCGGATCGCCGACCTCGAAGGCGGGGTCGGGGCCCTGCTGCTGGCCTCGGGCCAGGCGGCGACCACGCTTTCGATCCTCAACCTCGCGGGAGCCGGGGACCATATCGTGGCCAGCCCGAGCCTCTACGGGGGAACGCAGAACCTGTTCAAGCACACGTTGAAGCGCCTCGGCATCGAGGTCACCTTCGTGGAGGATCCCGACCACCTGGATTCCTGGCGGGCCGCGGTGAAACCGAACACCAAGGCATTCTTCGGTGAGGTCATCTCCAATCCGCGCCAGGACGTCCTGGATATCGAGGGCGTCAGCACGGTGGCCCACGAAGCCGGGGTCCCGCTCATCGTGGACAACACCCTGGGCACCCCGTACCTGGTCCGCCCCATCGAATTCGGTGCCGACATCGTGGTGCACTCGGCCACGAAGTACCTGGGCGGGCACGGAACCTCCGTCGCCGGGGCCATCGTTGATTCGGGCAACTTCGACTTCGCGGCCGACCCGGAACGCTTCCCGGAATTCAATACCCCCGACGAGTCCTACAACGGGCTGGTCTTCGCCCGCGATCTGGGGGTCGACGGCGCCCTGGGGGCGAACCTGGCGTTCATCCTCAAGGCGCGCGTCCAGTTGTTGCGCGATCTGGGTTCGGCGGTCTCCCCGTTCAACGCCTTCCTGATCGCCCAGGGCCTGGAAACCCTGAGCCTGCGCATGGAACGCCATGTGGCCAACGCGCAGAAGGTCGCCGAATGGCTCGAGGCCCACGCCCAGGTCGACTCCGTCGCCTTCGCCGGCCTGCCCTCCAGCCCCTGGTACGAACTCGGCCGCAAATACGCCCCGCGGGGCGTCGGCGCGGTCCTGGCCTTCGAGATCTCCGGCGGCGAACCGGCCGGCCGGGCCTTCGTCGACGGCCTCGAACTGCACTCCAACGTCGCCAACATCGGCGATGTGCGCTCGCTGGTGATCCACCCGGCCTCCACCACGCACTCCCAGCTCTCCGACGCCGAACGCGCCGCGGCCGGGGTGGGAGCCGGACTGGTGCGCCTGTCGGTGGGCATCGAGCACATCGACGACATCATCGCCGACCTCGAGGTCGGTTTCGCCGCCGCGGCCGCCGCCGGGGACGAAGCCGCAGAGGCCGCCCCGGAAGTCCAGGCCGTCCGGTGAGCCAGGGCGTCGGCGACGTGAGGGAACGACGTCAGGCCCCCGGGGCGCCGTTGATCCGTGACGGCATCCTCAAATGCGTGCCCATCGGCGGCTACCGCTTCGAGACCGGCGGCTGGCTGCCCGAGGTGATGATCGGCTACGAGACCTGGGGGACCCTGGACGCCCGGGCCTCCAATGCGGTGCTGTTGCTGCACGCCCTGACGGGGGATACCCATGTCTCCCGGGGGCACAGCCAGGAAGAAGGCTGGTGGGAAGGACTCGTGGGTCCGGGAAAGACGATCGATACCGACAGGTTCTTCGTCGTGGCCCCGAACATGGTCGGCGGCTGCTATGGCTCCAGCGGGCCCTCCAGCCTCGACCCCGACGGGCAGGCCTGGGGCTCCCGGTTCCCGTTCACCACGGTGCGGGATTCGGTGCGCACCGAGGCCCGGTTGGCCGACTACCTGGGCATTTCACGCTGGCACTCCGTCCTGGGCGGTTCCCTCGGTGGAGCGCGAGCGTTGGAATGGGCGGTGGAATACCCCGAACGCGTGGCCCGGTGCGCCGTCATTGCGGCCACCGCGGTCGCCTCCGCCGAACAGATCGCCTTCGGGCAGATCCAGACGCAGGCCATCCGGCTGGATCCGGACTTCTCCGGTGGCGACTTCTACGGAGCGGCGCCCTCGGCCGGCGCCCTCGACGCCGTCGGCACCGTGGCCCGGGGCAGTGGCACCGGCCCCCTCGCGGGGCTGGGGATCGCCCGCCGGCTGGCCCACATCACCTACCGTTCCGAGCCGGAACTGGAGATCCGTTTCGGGCACGAGGGCCAGGCCGAGGAGGACCCCTTCGGCAGCCCCGGCTTCGACCGGGGCCGGTACCAGGTCGAAAGCTATCTGGACCACCAGGCCGGCAAGCTGGTGACCCGCTTCGACGCGAACTCCTACATCGTGCTCACCGAGGCACTGGTGGGGCATGACGTCGGACGGGGACGGGGCGGGGTCGAGGCCGCCCTGGCCCGGACCGGCGGGGTGGAATTCCTCATCGCCGCCGTCGACAGCGACCGGCTCTACGGCCCGCAGCAGTCCGAGCGCCTGGCCGCTGCCCTGCCGGAGACACCGCAGGTCCAGTACATCCATTCACCGATCGGCCACGATGGCTTCCTGACCGACATCGAACAGTTGAACCAGGTCCTTCGTTCGGGGTTCTACGCCTGAGGGCCCCGCCCCGGGAACCTAGTTGTACTCGGCCGGGAGGTTGGTGACGGTCCCGGGCTCTTGACGTAGCGAAGACCTCCGGGTGCGGTGGGTGATGTCTAAGTCGCCAACCGTCCGGAGGTCTTCATGTCCCACCGTAATGCCCGGCTGAACTTGCGTGGCCGGCAATTGCTCGTAGAGCGGGTCTGTGTCCAGGGGTGGGCAGTCGCGCATGCTGCGCGAGCCCAGGGTGTGTCTCGTCAGTGCGCGCACCGATGGATCAATCGGTTCCGTAGTGAGGGTTCTGCGGGCCTTCTCGATCGGTCCTCGCGCCCGCACCACAGTCCACGCCAGACCTCGGTCGAGGTTGAGGAAAGAATCGTGGCGCTGCGCCACGAGCAACGACACGGCCAGGACTGGATCGGCGCTGACCTCAACATCCCAGCTCGCACAGTCTCGCGGGTGCTGCGCCGCCACGCGGTCCCCTATCTACGCGAGTGTGACCCGTTGACCGGTGAGGTGATCCGGGCCTCGAAGACCACAGCGGTGCGCTACGAACGCGACCGGCCCGGTGAGCTGGTCCATGTCGATGTGAAGAAGATCGGCAAGATCCCTGACGGCGGTGGGTGGAAAGCCCATGGCCGCCAGATGGGGTCAACCGCGGCGAAGAAGAAGGCCCGGATCGGCTATGACTACGTGCACTCGATGGTCGACGACCACTCCCGGTTGGCGTACTCCGAGATCCTCGGTGACGAAAAGGGCACCACCTGTGCGGGGTTCTTGCGACGTGCAGCGGTGTTCTTTGATGTCCATGGCATCGCCCAGATCGAGCGGGTGATCACCGACAACCACTGGTCGTACCGCCGCTCAGAAGACTTCGCTACCGCCATCAGCGATCTGGGCGCGAAGCACAAGTTCATCAAACCGCACTGCCCATGGCAGAACGGCAAGGTCGAGCGGTTCAACCGAACCCTGGCCACCGAATGGGCCTACCGCCAGGTGTTCACCACCAACGCCGACCGTAGCGCTGCCCTTGCCCCATGGCTCGAGGTCTACAACACTGTCCGACGCCACACCGCACTCGGAGGCAAACCCCCGACCAGCCGCCTGTCACCAACCTGATGGCCGAGTACACCTAGTCCGCGTCGTTGCGCGGATCCCCGGCACCCACGCTGTGGGGGGTCCCGCCCGGGGAAAAGGGCATGGCCTGCGGGCGTTTGGCCGTGATTCCGTCACCGCTGGACTGGTGCCGAAGCCGCCGCAGCACCCAGGGCGCCAGATGCGTGCGCGCCCAGACCAGGTCCTCACGCCGGGCCACCCTCCAGGGCTTGGGCTCCGAGGGGCTCGGCTCCAAGGCCGTGAGCTCGTGTTCGACGTTGAGGGCATCCAGGGCCATCATCGCAATGGTGTGGTGGCCCAGCGGTGAGAAGTGCAGCCGGTCCGGGGCCCACATCCGGGGTTCGTGGAGCTGGCGCATCGCCCACATATCGGCGACGACCGCGTCATGGCGGGCGCCGATGGCCCGCAAGTTCTCGTTGTAGATGGCCACCCGGCCGCGCATCGAGCCCAGGACCGGGGTTTCACCGATATCGGGGCCGTTGAACAGCAGGACCGTGGCCCCGGTGGCCGAGAGCTCGCCGATGAACCGGTCCATGGTCACCGCCAGGGCATCGGGATCCCCACCGGGGCGCAGCACGTCGTTGCCCCCGGCGCAAATGGTGATCAGGTCCGGGCGGAGTTCCAGGGCGGGTTCCAGCTGCTCCTCATGGATCTGGTCCAGCAGCCGGCCGCGGATCGCCAGGTTGGCATAGGCGAAGTCCTCCGCCTGCCGGCTGAGCTGCTCGGCGACACGGTCGGCCCAGCCACGGTGTCCGCCGGGGCTCTGCGGATCCGGATCCCCGATGCCCTCGGTGAAGGAGTCGCCGAGGGAGACCATGCGGCGCCAGGGGTGGCGGATCGCGTCGCCGGGGGACGTGGACGAGGGGTCGGACTGGTCCGGTGCGGAGGAAGCATCATTGTTACTCACGGGTACATCATTTCACCGGGCGCCCGGGTTTACCACCCCGGGACACGACCGGCAGGCACGCCGGAAGCGATGCCGCGTCCTGTGGCCGGGCGCGCCGGCGTGATTCAATGGCCGCATGACTGAGACTTTGCCCCAGCCCGTCGTTGCCTGGTCCCGCCCCGAATCCGAGCGGGAGGGCACCCCCCTGCTGGTCCTGTTCCATGGCTACCTTTCCCATGAGAAGGACCTGATCGGCCTGGCCCCGATGCTGCCGGAGGAATTCACCCTGGCCTCGGTGCGTGCCCCCTACGCCATGGGCCCGGGCTACACCTGGTTCCCGCTGATGGAGGACCTGGACTACTCGCTGGAGAAGGTCGTGGAGTCGGTGCAGCAGGTGTGGGCCTGGCTGGAGGAGGTGAAGGAACAGCACGCATCGGTGACGCTCCTGGGCTTCTCCATGGGGATGGCCGTGGCGACCTCGGTCCTGCGCCACCGACCGGAGGAGATCGACGCCGTCGTCGGACTGTCGGGATTCGCGATCCAGGCCGCCGGACACGAATTCTTCAACGACCAGGCCACGAAGGCGGCCCGGACGCCGATGTTCTGGGGACGCGGACAAGCCGACCCGGTGATCACCGAGGAGAAGATCGATTTCACCCTGGACTGGGCCGGGGAACACACCGACCTGACCAAGATGCTCTATGCCGGAATGGGCCACAGCGTATCGGAACCGGAAATGAAGCATGTGGGCGAGTTCCTGCGCCACCACGTGCTGGACTAGGACCCGGCGGAGTCGCGCCTACTCGGAGGTGACGATCACCGACTCGTCGGCCAGGGCGATCACATCGTCGATCTTCAACTGCCGGCCCCGGCGGGTCTCGATCTCACCGTTGACCTGAACCATCCCGTTTTCGATGAGCTCCTTGGCATGGAAACCGTCCTCGGCCAGGCTCGCCAGCTTCAGTAGCTGCCCCAAACGGATCGAATCGTCGCGGATGCTGATGGGCCGGGGCTGTTCTGCTGTCATGAGACCATCTTGCGTCACGAGCAGGTCCGGCCGCCACCGCGGCGATAGCATGTCCAACGATGAACCCAGTGATTGCTCCGCGGGCGAAGGCCCGGCACCTTCCGTTATGGGCCGGTCTGGTCCTGGCCATCATCGGGGGACTGATGATGCCCATCCAGGGCCGGATCAACGGCGGGCTCGCTGAACGGATGGGGGACCCGAACGCCGCGGCGGCCATCAGCTTCGCCGGCGGGACCGTGGTCATGATGCTGGCCTCGGTCCTGCTGCCGCGGGGGCGGGCCGGACTGGTGGCCATGCGCCGGGCCGTGGCCGGACGAGAATTCCCACGCTGGTACCTGCTGGCGGGGATCAGCGGCGGCTACATCGTCTTCGGACAGAGCCACGCGGTGCCCCTGATCGGCGTCGCACTGTTCACCGTGGCCATCGTGACCGGACAGACCATGAGCGGGCTGATGGTCGACCGGGTCGGATTCGGCCCCGGGGGCAAACGCTTCATCACCGCCCGGCGGATGGCCGGGGCCGTACTGATGATCATCGCCGTACTGTGGGCGGTATCGCCCCGGCTGGAATCCTCCGCCGACGGGCTCTCCTGGCTGGTGCCGGTGCTCCTGCCGTTCACCGCAGGGCTGTTCATGGGGTTCCAGCAGGCCATGAACGGGACCCAGACCGCCGCCTACGTGTACTGCCCATAGACGTTAGTTAAGCGGCTGATTGGTGGCTGGTTCCCGATTGCAGTGTGGGGCCTGTGGTGATTGTACGCATGGATCCAATCCGGCAGTGCTTCGCGGCGGGTGGCCTCGCTGCCATAGAACCTGGCGTAGGCCCAACCGTCGTTCAGGGTCCGATGGAACCGCTCGATTTTCCCATTGGTCTGGGGCCGGTAAGGGCGGGTCCGCTTGGGCGTGATGGCCAGCTCGGCGCAGGCGTCACGCCAGGCATGCGAGCGGTAGGCGGACCCATTATCAGATAGCACGCGCTCCACGACGACGTCACGGGCAGCGAACCACGCCACGGCCCGTTCCAGTACCGCGATGGCCGTTACCGACTTCTCATCATCATGAATCTCGGCATAGGCGATACGCGAGTGATCATCGATGACCGTGTGCACGAAGGCGGTTCCCATTTTCGGGGTGTGGTTCGCATTGCGGGGCTTGTCCGGGGTTGCTGCACGGTTCTTGTCTCCGGCCTGCCGGCCCACGAACCGGTGCCCGCCGCCGTCGGGAATATTGCCGAATTTGGTGACGTCCACGTGGATCATCGATCCCGGATAGGGGTGCTCATAGCGGCGGATTTTCTCACCGGTGACCCGGTCGATATAGCGCAGCCTGTTGATCCGGCAACGTACCAGCACTGCGTGCACCGTCGAGGCAGCCAGGCCCAGCCGGTAGGCGATCTGGACGGGCCCCAAGCGCTTGCGCCAGCGCAGTGCCACGATTTGTTTGACCGCTGCCTGCGGGGTGCGTGCAGGACTTGTCCGGGGTCTGCTGGGCTTGTCGGCCATCCCGGCCGCGCCGTGGGCTCGGTAGCGGTCGGCCCAGCGTTTGGCGGTGGGCCAGGAGACCATGAACATTTTC
The DNA here is from genome assembly GCF_058137995.1 of Arthrobacter sp. AOP36-F1-5. NCBI lineage: Bacteria > Bacillati > Actinomycetota > Actinomycetes > Micrococcales > Micrococcaceae > Arthrobacter > Arthrobacter sp. AOP36-F1-5. Next base: position 2,466,033 of record NZ_CM176892.1, on the reverse strand, counting down.
GCTGCGGTGGAGACGCTCCACTGCTGGTCAACGATGAGCTTGGCGATTCTCAGACGTGCTTTGGGGGTCAGGGCTGCATTAGCGTGGGACATGAAGGCCTCCTGTTTGTGAAGCGGTTTCTTAGACAGCTCCACTCCACATCGGGGGGCCTTCGTCATCCCATCAATTCAGACCGTGTCGTCGCACGAGTTCAACCAACGTTGCTGGGCAGTACACCTACGGCACCCCCATCACCGCCACCCTGGTCAATTTCCTCGTCGGGGGAACCGCCCTGTTCATCCTGTGGGGCCTCAGCTCCCTCGGGGGTGAACACCAGCTGTCCTTCCCCGCCGAATGGTGGCTCTACACCGGAGGGGTCTTCGGCTGCGTGTTCATCGCCATCGGCGCCCTGCTGGTCAAATCCCTGGGCGTGCTGATCTCCGGATTATGCATGATCGCCGGACAACTCGTCGGCTCGCTGGCCATCGACCTGATCCTGCCGGCCCCGGGCACCGTCATCGCCGTGGCGACGTTGCTGGGCACCCTGCTGACCCTGGCCGCCGTCGTCCTGGCCAGCGTCCCGGCCGGACGGCTGGCCCGGCCCACGCGGGGGCGCCGGTAGGTGAAATTGCCTGCGGACACGGCGATCACGTTAGGCTTGGCCGATATTGTTACCCCGCTACGGACCGCAACCAGCGGCCTCGTAAACCATTGGAGTTGAATTCATGGCGCCCCAGTCCCCGCTCGATCAGGTCATCTCCCTCGCCAAACGGCGCGGCTTCGTCTTCCAGGCCGGTGAGATCTACGGTGGATCCCGCTCCGCCTGGGACTACGGCCCGCTGGGGACCGAACTGAAGGAAAACATCAAGCGCGAGTGGTGGCAGTCCTTCGTGCGCGGCCGCGACGACATGGTCGGCCTGGACTCCTCGGTCATCCTGCCCAAGGCGGTCTGGGAGGCCTCGGGGCATGTGGCGACCTTCACCGACCCGCTGGTCGAGTGCACCAGCTGCCATCGACGCCACCGCGAAGACCACCTCATCGAGGCCTTCACCGCCAAGAAGAAGCGCGACCCGGTCGATGGCATGTCGGAGATCGCCTGCCCGGATTGCGGGAACAAGGGCGGCTGGACCGAACCGCAGCTCTTCTCCGGCCTGGTCAAGACCTACCTCGGCCCGGTGGACAACGAAGCCGGGCTGACCTTCCTGCGCCCCGAAACCGCCCAGGGCATCTTCGTGAACTTCAACAACGTGCTCACCACCTCGCGCAAGAAGCCCCCGTTCGGCATCGGCCAGATCGGTAAGGCCTTCCGCAACGAGATCACCCCGGGCAACTTCATCTTCCGCACCCGCGAATTCGAGCAGATGGAGATCGAGTTCTTCACCGCCCCCGAAGACGCCGGGCACTGGTACCGGGAATGGATCGACGCCTGCTGGGCCTGGTTCCTGGATCTGGGCATCAACCCGGAGAACATGCGCCAGTACGACGTCCCCGACGGGGAACGCGCCCACTACTCGGCGGGTACCGTCGATTTCGAGTACCGCTTCGGTTTCAAGGGCTCCGAATGGGGCGAGCTGATGGGGGTGGCCAACCGGACCGATTACGACCTGGGGGCCCACACCGCAGGCTCGGGCACCGAACTGAGCTACTTCGACCAGGCCACCGGCGAGCGGTTCACCCCCTACGTCATCGAGCCCTCCTTCGGCTTGACCCGCGCGATGATGGCATTCCTGGTGGATGCCTACACCGAGGACGAGGCCCCGAACTCCAAGGGTGGCGTCGATAAGCGCACCGTGCTCAAGCTGGACCCGCGGCTGGCCCCGGTGAAGGCCGCGGTGCTGCCGTTGAGCCGCAACGAGGAACTCACCCCCAAAGCCAAGGAACTGGCCGCCGAGCTGCGCAAGCACTGGAACGTGGACTTCGACGATTCCGGGGCCATCGGCCGCCGCTACCGTCGCCAGGATGAGATCGGCACCCCGTTCTGCATCACCGTGGACTTCGACACGCTCGAGGACCACGCGGTGACCATCCGTGAACGCGACACCATGAACCAGGAACGAGTGGCCCTGGACCAGGTGAAGTCCTACCTGGCCACGCGTCTACTCGGCGCCTGAGCCCCCACGGGCCGGCCACCCCACGGTGGCCGGCCCGCAGTCGTTTCACCACCTCCAACTCGCATCAGGAGCATCATGAGCAACCTCACCTACCGGCCGTGGCAAGAAGGCGACGACCTGGCCCTCCTGGAGATCCTCGGGGATCCATCCACACCACAGGCCCATATCGACCGCACGATGCTCCGTGCCGATGGTGATGACCCGTGGGCCCGCACGCTCGTCGCCGTCGACGAGGGCGTCCCGGTCGGCGCCGGCACGCTGTTCGAGTCCTCGCTGCACCCCGACCGGCTGTGGTTCTTCGTGGAGGTCGCCCCGGGCCTGCGCCGCCAGGGGGTCGCCACCGAACTGCTGCGGCGGCTGCGCGAATTCCCGGCCCCGTCGGGGGTCACCGCACTGAAGTCCAGGTACACGGTCGAAGGCGCCGAAGGTGAAGCAGCGGCCGCCTTCACGGTCTCCCTCGGCCAGGAACAGATCCAGAGGTCCCGCGGGGTCGTCGTGGAACCGGACTCCTTGCGCCTGCCGGTCTTCGAGGACGAAGGACTGACCCTGGAGGAGGCCGCCACCGGGTCGGTGGAGCTCTCCCAGGTGGTCGCGGACTTCTACAACGCGGTCCACGAGTGGGACCGGGCGCAGATGACCCTGGGCCGTGCCCAGACCATGCTGCTCAACGAGGCCACCGGGGCCAAGGGCGCCATCGTGCTGCGCGACAAGCCCAAGGAATCCGGCGGCAAGATCCTCTCCTTCGCGATCAGCTACGAGCCCGACCGCGTCGACGCCCCGGCCGATGTGCTCATGGGCTGGGACCCCTCCCTTTCCGACTCCGAGGCCCGTGAGGCGGTCCGCGGTCTGCTGGCCATGCTGGCCCACCAGTACCCGGTCAAGCTCGAAGTCGACGACGCCATGGCCCCGCTCGCGGATCTGACCGATGAACTGATCACCGCCGGATCGGCGACCGTGGTGACCACGACGATCATCGTCGCCAACTAATGCACCCAGGCCGCCGGGGAGGGCCCTTCCCGGCGGCGGCATTCGGAGGATCGGCCCGTTCTTGACACAATGGGGTCGTGAGCGTGATTACCCCCGATACCCCGACCCCGCCCCAACTGATGCTGCCCCCGCTGCAACTGGGCCATCTCACGGTGGACACCCCCGTCGTCCTGGCCCCGATGGCCGGCATCACCAATGCCGCCTTCCGGCGCCTGTGCCGGGAGTACGGCGGCGGGTTGTTCGTCTCCGAGATGGTGACCTCCCGCGCGCTGGTCGAACGCAATGAACAGTCGTTGCGGATCATCTCCCACGATGACGACGAAGGCATCCGCTCGGTCCAACTCTACGGGGTGGACCCGGCCACCGTCGGCGCCGCGGTGCGGCTGATCGTCGAGGAGGACCGCGCGGACCACATCGACCTGAACTTCGGCTGCCCGGTCCCCAAGGTCACCCGGCGCGGTGGGGGAGCAGCCCTGCCGTGGAAGACGGATCTGTTCACCTCCATCATCCAAGCCGCCACCCGCGAAGCAGCCCGCGGGGACGTCCCGCTGACCATCAAGATGCGCAAGGGCATCGACGAGGACCACCTGACGTTCATCGAGGCCGGGAAAATCGCCCGTGATGCCGGCGTCGCCGCCGTGGCCCTGCACGGGCGCACGGCGGGCCAGCATTATTCCGGGAAGGCCGACTGGGACGCGATCGCCGAACTGCGCAACGCCCTGCCCGATATCCCCGTGCTAGGCAACGGGGACATCTGGAGCGCGGAGGACGCCGTCGCCATGGTCGAGCAGACCGGGGTCGACGGCATCGTCGTGGGCCGTGGCTGCCAGGGCCGGCCCTGGCTCTTCGGGGACCTTCAGGCCGCCTTCGAGGGATTCGATCGCCGGTTCCGTCCCGGGCTGGCCGAGGTGGCCACCAGCTTCCAACGCCACGCCGAACTGCTGGTCGAGTACTTCGAGGACGAGGGCAAGGCGCTTCGGGACATCCGCAAACACGTGGCCTGGTACTTCAAGGGCTACGCGGTCGGCGGGGACCTGCGGGCGGCCCTGGCCGCCGTGGAGACGTTGGACTCGCTGGCCGAGTTGCTCGCTGAACTCGATGCCGACGTGCCCTACCCCGGGGGCAGCGCCGAAGGCCCCCGCGGCCGGGCGGGATCGCCGAAACGCACGCATCTGCCCGACGGGTGGCTGGACAGCAGGTCCATGGACGAGGAGCACCGTGCGATGATCTCCGCCGCCGAACTGGACGTGTCAGGTGGTTGAGCGGCAGACCCGCCGCAGCCCGGCCGGCTACACGCCCTTCGACGAGGAACGCTGGGTCGGCGAACCGGAGAAGCTCGCTTACCGCACCAGCTTCGAACGCGACCGGGCCCGCGTCCTGCACTCCTCGGCACTGCGCCGGCTGGGGGCCAAGACCCAGGTCGTGGCCCCCATGTCCGATGATTTCGTGCGCACCCGGCTCACGCATTCGCTCGAAGTCGCCCAGGTCGGCCGCGAACTCGGGGCCACCCTGGGCTGCGACCCCGACGTCGTGGACACCGCCTGCCTTTCCCACGACCTGGGGCATCCGCCCTTCGGCCACAACGGCGAGAAGGCCCTGAACCAACTGGCCGCCGGCATCGGCGGATTCGAAGGCAACGCCCAGACCCTGCGGCTGTTGACCCGGTTGGAAACCAAGAAGTTCCGTGATGACGGCGAACCCGCAGGTCTGAACCTGACCCGTGCCACCCTCGACGCCGCCTGCAAATATCCGTGGCGGCGGAGCGAGGCCCCCATCGTCAACGGCCGGCAGACCGGAAAATTCGGTGTCTACGAAGATGACCTGCCCGTCTTCGACTGGCTGCGCTCGGGGCACGACGGCGGTGCCACCGTGTCCCCGGAGCCGCGGCAGAAATGCGTGGAGGCCCAGGTCATGGATCTGGCCGACGACATCTCCTATTCGGTCCACGATGTGGAGGACGCGATCGTGGCCGGCCGTTTCCAGTTGCGGTGGATCCGTGATGCGGACCAGCGGGCGCGGGTCATCGACTGCACCCAACGCTGGTATCTGCCCGAGGTCGATACCGCGACCATCGACGGCGCCCTGGCCCGGCTGGAGGCCACCGGTGAATGGGTCGAGCACTACGACCAGTCCCGCAAGGGCGCAGCCGCATTGAAGGACATGACCAGCCAGTTCATCGGCAGGTTCTGCCAGTCGGCCTTCGACGCCACCCGGGCGGTCTATGGGCCGACCCGGCTGACCCGGTTCAACGGCCACCTCATCATCCCCGAGGAAACCGATCACGAGATCGCCGCGATGAAGGGGCTCGCCGCCGCCTACGTGATGACCAGCCAGGAACGCCAGCCCATCTACCAGCGCCAGCTCGAGGTGCTGGGTGAACTGGTCGGGTTGCTGGAGGACACCGGGGACCGTTATCTCGAACCGCTCTTCGCCGAGGACTGGGCCAGCGCCACCGACGATGCCGGCCGGCTGCGGGCGGTCATCGACCAGGTCGCGAGCCTGACGGACTCCTCCGCCAAGGAATGGCACGCCACCCTGGTGCAGGGCCATTCCTTCAGCCTCGAGCTCTTCTAGACCTCCTTCAGCCAGCCCGAGACCGGTCCGCCCTGGACCAGACGTTCCAGGGGGACGTCCAGGCCCTGCTTCTTGAGCTTCATGACCAACTGGATGAACCGCACCGAGTCCAGACCCAGATCGGCCAGATCGGAGTCGGCAGTGATCTCCGCGGCGGGAATGCCCAGCAGGGCTGCGGACTCGCGGATCACGGTCTGCAGCTTCCACTGGCCGCCGAGGTGCTGCATCGTCGTCACGACGCCGCAGCGTGCCGAAACCCATTCCAACGCCCGGGCGTGGTCCTCGGCGGTGAAATCCGCTACGGCATCGGCGACGATGAAGGACTGGACATCTGACATGAATCCCTCCAGGGCCGTGGCCAAGCAGCCGATGAAGGCATAGACCCCGGTGATGACCAACTGGTCGCGCCCTTCCGCGCGCAGGCGTTCCAGCAGATCGGTGCGCTGGAAAGCGCTGTAGCGCCATTTGCGCATTACTTCGGAAGCGTCCGCGGGAGTCAGGGACCCCACGATCCCGGTATCCGCGGTGCGAGGGCCGTAGCCCCAGAAATCGGTCAGAAGGGCACGTTCGTCGGGATCCTAGTCGCCGGGCTGGGCACTGTAAACCACCGGAATACCCAGTAGGCGTGCCTGGGCGATGAGCTCGGCGATGTTCCCCAGAACGGTGTCCATCGGTTCGGCGTCAGCAGCATACTTATCCACGAAGTGGTTCTGCATGTCGTGAACGAGGAGGATGCTGCGCTCCGGGCAGGAGATCCAATCGCCTACCCGGTTCACCCCGTCCCAGCGCGGCAAGTCGTAGCGAAGCGCCTCGGGGATTTCGAGGTTCGTCGTGTCCATGGTGTTGGTGCTCATGCGTTGGTGCTCCTTTGCTCGCGCAGCAGTGTCCGCAGGCGAACCCGGCTGATTTTTCCTACCCCGGTGACGGGGAACTGTTCGGTGGTCTCGATCCGATCGGGAACCTTCATGACATCGACGCCGCAGTCTCGCAGATGGGAGGCGATCGACTTCCGGTCCACTCCGGAATTCGCGCTGGTGCCCGCACGTGCCGGGACGATGATGGCGACACTGCGTTCGCCGAGGTATTCATCGGGCTCGGCCACGACGACGGCATCGTCGATGGCGGGATGGGCCAGCAGGATGTCCTCGACCTCCTCGGCGGAGATCTTTTCCCCGCCGCGGTTGATCTGGTCCTTGGACCGCCCCTCGACGATGAGGGAGCCGTCGGCGCGCTGTCGCACGATGTCACCCGTGCGGTAGAAACCGTCCTCGGTGAACGCCTGGCGGTTGGCCTCCGGTGACCGGAAGTACCCGCGGATCGTATAGGGGCCCCGGGTCAGCAGGTGGCCGCGGTGCCCAGAGGCGACCGGGCGGTCCTGCTCGTCGACGATCCGGATCTCGTCGGCAGCGCTCATGGGCCGGCCCTGCGTGCCGATGACCGTGTCGGCATCGTCGTCGGGCCGGGTATAGCAGACCAGTCCCTCGGCCATGCCGAAGACCTGTTGCAAAGTCCCGGGGACCAGCTCCATGAGCCGTCGGGCCAGTTCGGGGACCAGCTTGGCGCCACCGACCTGCAGGAGCCGCAGGCTCGAGAGCTGTCCGATGGCGTCAGGTTCCAGCTCGGCATGGTTGACCCACAGATGCGCCAGCGGCGGAACGAGCGGGACCACCGTCACCCGGTGGAGGGCCACGAGATCAAATACGGCCCCGGGAAGTTGGTCTTCGGTCAGGACCACGGTGCCGCCGGCCAGCAGCACGCCCAGGAAGCCGGGGGAGCTCATCGGGAAATTGTGCACGGCCGGGATCACCGATAGGAAGACGTCCTGGGGCGTCAGTCCACACACCACGTTGCTCCGGCGGATTGAATACAGATAGTCGTCGTGGGTGCGGGGAATGAGTTTGGGCAGACCCGTGGTTCCCCCGGAGAGCTGCAGGAAGGCGATGTCGTCCGTCCCCGAGACGCGGTAGGTCTGCTCGAGCTCCCGGCCGGTGATCGAGGCGCTGCGGAGTTGCTCCGCGGTCATGACCCACCTGGCTGAAGCGACCTGTTCGACCACGTCGGCGGCGACCCGGGCAGCGTCGTAGTCCGCGGTCATGTCGCCAACGATGAGGGCAACGGCCTTCGCCCGGTCGGCGACGGCCGTGAGCTCGCGTTCACGACTGCTGCCCAGACAGTAAACGGGAATGGCTCCGATGCGCATCAGGGCCAGGGCGCAGACGACGAGTTCGATTCGGTTCGGGAGTTGGAGGATGACCCGGTCCCGATCGGTGAGCCCCCGGTGGGAGAACACCGCAGCCAGTCGGCTGATCCGGGCGCCGAGCTCGGCATAGCTGAGCTGTCCGTGGTCATCCACCACTGCAGGGTGATCCGGGGTGGCTCGGATCGCGGCCTCCGCGATGCGATCCAGCCGTTCTCCGGTCCAGTACCCGTCACGGCGGTAGGCCGCTGCTGCTTCGGCTGGCCAGGGCCGGCCACCGGCGGCCAGCAGGGGGGTCGCTGAGTTCATGGTCTGTGGGTTCATCGATTGCCGCCTTCCCCGAGCCCCAGCGCCGCGAGGACGGTGCGCAACTTGGCCCCGGTCTCCGCGGCCTCCGATCGGGGATCGGAGCCGGCGACGATGCCGGCTCCCGCCGAAATGAGGGCCGTGGGGCCGTCGACCAGGGCCCCACGGATGGCGACCACCCACACCCCGTTTCCCGCGCGGTCCTGCCAGCCGACGGCGCCGGTGAAGTAGCCGCGGCTAGCTTCAAAGCGTCGCAGAAGGGCGCGGGCCTCGGAGGTCGGCGTGCCGCATACGGCAGGGGTGGGGTGCAGGGTGCGGGCCAGGGCGGCGGCCGATGGCCGGTGACCCGAGGTCCCGGGGGCAGAGAGGTCCCCACGGATCCAGGTGCCGAGATGGAGCATGGAATCCGTCGTGGTGGTGTCCTGGGCCTCGACACGTACATTGGAGCAATTCGGGGCCAGACCGGAAGTGACGGCGTCGACGACCAGTCCGTGTTCACGGGCATCCTTGCTCGAGGTGCGCAGGTCTGCGGCGCGTTTCCGGTCTTCGTTGTCCTCGCCACTCCGCGGGCGGGATCCGGCCAGGGGGTGGGAGCTGACGGAGGAGCCGTCTCGTTCGAGCAAGAGTTCGGGACTCAGGCCCACGAAGGAGCGCCCGTGTTCAAGCGGGATGTGGTAGCCGAAACCATTTTCGGAGGAGGACAGGAGCCGCTCCAGGAGCCCATGGGGGTCGATCGGGCCATCGGCGGCCACCAGCTTGGAACGGGCCAGGACGACTTTTTCGAGCTGTCCGTCACCAATCAACCGCAGAGCTTCTTCGACGCGGCGTTCGTATCCGGCCACGTCCGGGATCTCAACGAGGGACTGGATGCGGGGAGTCCGGCTGTCCGGGGCCACATCGCCGGTGGCGCCGGAGTATGCCTCATTGGCACCGCAGATGAAGACGGCGGGCTCGGTGGCGTCAAAGGGCAGGCAGCCGATGACGACATCGGCATCGGGTTGCGTCTCGAAGGCCCGGGCGATCGCGTCCTCGAAATCGGGAGAAGGGACCAGATTCAGGGCTCCGCTGACCTGTCCGGTGAACCCGGGGGAGACAAATCGGGCGGTCCGGACAGCGGTGACCGTGCCGCGCCCCGATGGGGCGGCGGCGTGTTCGTTCCGGGGTGGTGCCACGCGGAGGGTGTCGGTGGTCGTACTCATCATTGACTTCCTAGGTGTACTCGGCCGGGAGGTTGGTGACGGTCCCGGGCTCTTGACGTAGCGAAGACCTCCGGGTGCGGTGGGTGATGTCTAAGTCGCCAACCGTCCGGAGGTCTTCATGTCCCACCGTAATGCCCGGCTGAACTTGCGTGGCCGGCAATTGCTCGTAGAGCGGGTCTGTGTCCAGGGGTGGGCAGTCGCGCATGCTGCGCGAGCCCAGGGTGTGTCTCGTCAGTGCGCGCACCGATGGATCAATCGGTTCCGTAGTGAGGGTTCTGCGGGCCTTCTCGATCGGTCCTCGCGCCCGCACCACAGTCCACGCCAGACCTCGGTCGAGGTTGAGGAAAGAATCGTGGCGCTGCGCCACGAGCAACGACACGGCCAGGACTGGATCGGCGCTGACCTCAACATCCCAGCTCGCACAGTCTCGCGGGTGCTGCGCCGCCACGCGGTCCCCTATCTACGCGAGTGTGACCCGTTGACCGGTGAGGTGATCCGGGCCTCGAAGACCACAGCGGTGCGCTACGAACGCGACCGGCCCGGTGAGCTGGTCCATGTCGATGTGAAGAAGATCGGCAAGATCCCTGACGGCGGTGGGTGGAAAGCCCATGGCCGCCAGATGGGGTCAACCGCGGCGAAGAAGAAGGCCCGGATCGGCTATGACTACGTGCACTCGATGGTCGACGACCACTCCCGGTTGGCGTACTCCGAGATCCTCGGTGACGAAAAGGGCACCACCTGTGCGGGGTTCTTGCGACGTGCAGCGGTGTTCTTTGATGTCCATGGCATCGCCCAGATCGAGCGGGTGATCACCGACAACCACTGGTCGTACCGCCGCTCAGAAGACTTCGCTACCGCCATCAGCGATCTGGGCGCGAAGCACAAGTTCATCAAACCGCACTGCCCATGGCAGAACGGCAAGGTCGAGCGGTTCAACCGAACCCTGGCCACCGAATGGGCCTACCGCCAGGTGTTCACCACCAACGCCGACCGTAGCGCTGCCCTTGCCCCATGGCTCGAGGTCTACAACACTGTCCGACGCCACACCGCACTCGGAGGCAAACCCCCGACCAGCCGCCTGTCACCAACCTGATGGCCGAGTACACCTAGGGGGTGGGGGAAAGCTGGGGGCTAGCAGGAGCGCAGGCTGGCGCCACCGTCGACGACGATGTCCTGCATGGTCATGTGGCGGGCCCGCCGGGAAAGGGAAAACAGGACGACCTCGGCAATGTCCTGCGGTTCGGCGATCCGGCCCAGGGGGATACCGAGCCGGAAGCGATCCGGAGTCCCACCTACCACGCGTGCCCGGGCCTTCTCGGGGTCACCGCTCCACATCCGCTGCTGCATGGGGGTGTCGGTGGACCCAGGGGCGATCGTATTGCAGCGGATGCCCAGCGGCGCCAACTCCAGGGCTGCATTGGCACTGAGGGCCGCAGCTGCTGCCTTGCTGGCAGCGTAGGCGGCCATGCCGACGCGAGGGACGGCGGCGGCGTTGGAGGAGACCACCGCGATGGAACCGGCCTCGCCGGGGGCGCTGAGGGGCCGCCGTCCGCCCAAGGTACGGGCAGCCTGGCGCAGGACGACGAAGGTGCCGCGGACATTGACGTCCATCACCCGGGCGAATCCATCCAGGTCGGTGTCGGCCAGCGCTGCCTCGTGCAGGACGCCCGCGGCGTGGGCGATCTTCAGTACCGGTGGGTGGGTAGCGGCCAACTGATCGAAAATCTCCGCCACCCGATCAGCGTCCGCTACATCGGCGCGGTATTCGACGACCCTAGTGTCCCCGACACGGGTGTGCCGGCACTCCTGGGTGAAATCGGCATCCAAAGCGGCGATGAGCTGCGGAGGCCCGTCCGGATCATGGGCGAGGGCCTCGACGACGGCCCGCCCGATGCCCCGGGCTGCTCCGGTGACGACAGCGGTGTGCGGTTGGTTCATTTCATTGCTCCTTTCGCAAGAGGCGGGTGGTGATTGCGGGGCCCTTGCAGGGGTAGATCCGGGTGCGGGTATGGAGCGCCGGCTGTCCTGCCCAAGACGCGAGTAGGGGCCACTGCTCCTGCCCACGAAAAGGACACGCAAGAATTACCTGCATTCGAGTTGCCCAAGGGATGGAGAATAGGCGAGGGTTTCGTTCTGTATTCCGTTCAACATAGGCTAACCTAAGTGAGATTTCGACAGCGTTCAAGTGGGATTTCCATGCAACGCAGCGCAGGCTGACAAATAAAGTAATCCCGTGTAACGCACGTGAAGACAACGGAAAGCGAGTCCATGCTCCCCGGCCACACCAACGCCCCGGTTTTCGAGACCTTCGGCCTCCCCTCACCCGTGGATTCCCGCGTTTTCTGGGAGGAGGTGCGACGCAGGGGCACCCCGTACGTGTCGCGGTCAGGAAATGAGAGAAGCGTCACATTCCTCTACCGCAGTGGAACGGCAGCCCAGGTCTACCTCGAGGCCAACCGGCTCACCGATAAGCACCGGATCGATCAGGGCCGGATGAATTTGATCGCGGACACCGACGTCTGGTGGGCCACCCTGGATGTCGACGCCGACTCAGTTTTCTCCTACGGCTTTCGTGCGTTGGCCACCGGGGGGGAAGGACTGGCCCACGCAGTGGCCCTCCAGCGACGGGCCGGGATCCCGGCCGTGGCGGACCCGTTCAACCGCGGCGAAACCATCAATGCCAACGGCACCGGGCCGCTATCGGTGTGCTCCATGGACGAGGCTTCCGCGACAGGGGTCTGGGATGGGGCAGCGGCCCAGACAGTGCGCGGCAAGCTCACGCATTCTGCCGTCTGGTTACCTGCCGTGGGCCGCACGGCCAGGCAGTGGATGTACACCCCGGCGCCGGGATCCCCGAAACCATTGCGGCTACTGGTCCTCACCGACCCCGAGATCTGGTTCGGTCGGCTGCATTTGGCCGCGGCGTTGGAATCGGCGGTGGCCTCGGGGGAAGTAGAGCCGGTGGCCGTAGTGGGGATCGCAACCCGGGATAATGCCGAACGCCTGGAGCTGCTGGGGGCCAACCACGCCTTCGTGGATGACCTGGCCTCCGTGATCGTGCCCGCGGCCCGCACCGCACTGGAAGAAACCCATCTCCTGCGCGGCCTCGGGGAAACAGTTCTGGCCGGGCAGAGCCTCGGCGGCCTGACGGCACTGCTGGCCGCGCTGCGGAAACCCGAGGTCTTCGGCACGGTGCTGGCACATTCGCCGTCGCTGTGGTGGATGCCCGACGGCAGCGTCACCCCCGCGAACTACACGCACGTGCACCAACCGTGGATCACCGGACGGTTCGCCAGCGAGCCGGGGACCAGTGCGCGCATCGACCTGCGGGTCGGGACCCGGGAGGACATCACCAATGACCACGTCGATCAGCTTCAGCAGGTCCTGCTCGACCGCGGATACGACTCCGCCTCCGCACGCTTCAGCGGAGGCCATGATTTTTCCTGCTGGCGCCACGTGCTGATCGAGGGATTGAAGGAGGACTAGAGCGACATGACAACCCCAGCACCCACCCAGACCGATCTCCGCCCCTTGAGCGATGGGCAATTGGCCCTGTGGTTCGGCCATCTCGGTGACGCCACCAAGGCGGCCTACCAATGTGCCGAATATGTCGACATCAGCGGTCCCCTCGATGCGGACCGCTGGGCCGAGGCTCTCCGGGAATGCCTTGATGCCACTGGGCTCGCCGCCGACTACCTCGACACCCCCGATGGCCCCCGGTCCCGCCCCGGCGGGTGCATCGTCCCCGAGGTCATCGATCTGGCGGATGCCGCCGATCCGGAGGCTTCGGCCCGGCATTGGATGGAGGGTGAGTTGTCCCGTCCGGCCCGCCGGCAGGGGGACACCGTCCTGGCCTTGCACGACGCCACCGGCCATGCGCTGATCCGGCTGTCGGAGCACCGGCACTGGTGGTTCGCCCGCTTCCACCACATCGGCGTCGACGGCTACTCGGTCCACGCCTTCATCCAGTGGGTCGCCCGCGTGTACACGGACCCTGCCGCACTGGAGGAGAGCCCCTTCACCGATCTGGCTTCGGATTCCGACCCGCTGCCCGTCAGGAGGGAGGACCCGGCAGCCGACTCCAGCTGGGAGGAAGCCCGGGACTTCTGGACCCGACGAGCGGACATCCTCGACACGGCAGGATCCTTATGCGAGACCACGGCACCGGCACGAGTCGACCACCACGATCTCCGGCAACGGATGGACCCCGACGCGGTTGAGGCCCTCATCGACTTCGCCACCGAAACGGGGTCCACCTGGATCGAGATGTCCTTTGCCCTCATCGGGACCTACTCCCAGTCCTACCTCACCGACCGGCCCGCCGTCCTGGGGATCCCGTGGCTGAACCGCCCACCGGCGGCCTCCGATGCCCGGGCCGTGGCCCCCCGGGTCAACGTCCTGCCACTGTGTCTGCCGGCGGTGACCGACCCCGGGACCACCGTGGCCGAGTTCGCTGCGGCGGTCCGCAACGAGTTGACGGCCGTGCGCGCCGTCCAGAGATACCGGACTGAATGGCTCCGCCGGGACCTGGGAAAGAGCGGTGCCGGTCACCGGTTGCATGGCCCTACGATCAACATCCGTCCCTTCGATCGGCGGGCCACGTTCGGCCCGGCCGCCGGAACCGTGCACAACATCAGGTCCGGGCCGACGGAGGACCTGGACATCGCCCTCTCCCTGGACGCCGACGGCGGGCTCGAGGTCAGGGTTCTGGCCAACCCGGACCTGTACTCCGTCGACACGGCGCAACGACATCTCGAACGCATCACCGACCTGCTCGAGCGCACCCCGCGCGAAGGCCCTGCCACTCTCGGGGAAATCCCCCTCATGCTGCCGGCAGAACGCGACCTGGTCATGAACACCTTCAACGACACCGGCGCCCCCGCAACCGAGCACACCCTGCCTAGCTGTACTGCCCATAGACGTTAGTTAAGCGGCTGATTGGTGGCTGGTTCCCGATTGCAGTGTGGGGCCTGTGGTGATTGTACGCATGGATCCAATCCGGCAGTGCTTCGCGGCGGGTGGCCTCGCTGCCATAGAACCTGGCGTAGGCCCAACCGTCGTTCAGGGTCCGATGGAACCGCTCGATTTTCCCATTGGTCTGGGGCCGGTAAGGGCGGGTCCGCTTGGGCGTGATGGCCAGCTCGGCGCAGGCGTCACGCCAGGCATGCGAGCGGTAGGCGGACCCATTATCAGATAGCACGCGCTCCACGACGACGTCACGGGCAGCGAACCACGCCACGGCCCGTTCCAGTACCGCGATGGCCGTTACCGACTTCTCATCATCATGAATCTCGGCATAGGCGATACGCGAGTGATCATCGATGACCGTGTGCACGAAGGCGGTTCCCATTTTCGGGGTGTGGTTCGCATTGCGGGGCTTGTCCGGGGTTGCTGCACGGTTCTTGTCTCCGGCCTGCCGGCCCACGAACCGGTGCCCGCCGCCGTCGGGAATATTGCCGAATTTGGTGACGTCCACGTGGATCATCGATCCCGGATAGGGGTGCTCATAGCGGCGGATTTTCTCACCGGTGACCCGGTCGATATAGCGCAGCCTGTTGATCCGGCAACGTACCAGCACTGCGTGCACCGTCGAGGCAGCCAGGCCCAGCCGGTAGGCGATCTGGACGGGCCCCAAGCGCTTGCGCCAGCGCAGTGCCACGATTTGTTTGACCGCTGCCTGCGGGGTGCGTGCAGGACTTGTCCGGGGTCTGCTGGGCTTGTCGGCCATCCCGGCCGCGCCGTGGGCTCGGTAGCGGTCGGCCCAGCGTTTGGCGGTGGGCCAGGAGACCATGAACATTTTCGCTGCGGTGGAGACGCTCCACTGCTGGTCAACGATGAGCTTGGCGATTCTCAGACGTGCTTTGGGGGTCAGGGCTGCATTAGCGTGGGACATGAAGGCCTCCTGTTTGTGAAGTGGTTTCTTAGACAGCTCCACTCCACATCGGGGGGCCTTCGTCATCCCATCAATTCAGACCGTGTCGTCGCACGAGTTCAACCAACGTTGCTGGGCAGTACACCTAGCCTGCTCATCGAACAGCTGGGACGCGCCCCCGCTGCCCCCGCACTGCTGTGGCAAGAATCATCGCTGGACTACCAGGAACTGTTCCATGGTGCCCGCCGCCTGGCCGCCGTTCTCGGTGCCCACGGGGCCGGCCCCGGTGACACCGTCGGGGTCCACCTGCAGCGTGGCCCCGCGATGGTGCTCTCGCTTTTGGCGACCACACTCGCTGGCGCGGCCTACGCGCCGTTGGACCCCGCGCTGCCCGCGTCAAGGCTGGACTCCATGGTCGGTGACCTCGACCCCGCGGTGATCATCACCGGCAACAACGGCGGTGAGGCCCCCGGGCCGGCCGGAATCTACCCCCTGGTGCCGTTGTCGGAAGACACCCTTGACTGCCTGGACCACCTTCCCGCCCCGGCTGCCCCCGAGGCCGCTACCGGGGTCGGCCCGGAGGACACCGCCTACATCATCTTCACCTCCGGATCGACCGGGGCTCCGAAGGGAACCGCGGTCAGCCACCGGGCCATCGTGAACCGCTTGCTCTGGATGCAGCATGAATATGCCCTGGACTCCTCGGATATCGTGCTGCAGAAGACGCCGTTCAGTTTCGACGTCTCCGTCTGGGAGTTCTTCTGGGCCTTCATGGCAGGGGCACGCCTGGCCATCGCCGAACACGACGTCCACCGCGATCCGGAGGCCCTGGCACGCACGATCATCGAACACGGCGTCACCACCTGCCATTTCGTGCCCTCGGCCTTGTCCCTGTTCACCGGCGCCCGCTCCGCGTCGCGGTGTACGAGCCTGCGGCGGGTCTTCTGCTCCGGGGAGGCACTCGATGCCGAGACCGGACATCGACTGCTTGGCATGCTGCCCGTGGAATTGCACAACCTCTACGGCCCCACTGAAGCCGCCGTCGATGTGACTTTCTGGCACGTATCCGCCACGGAGCGGGGGCCGGTACCGATCGGGCGGCCCGTCTGGAACACCAGGACGCATGTTCTGGACGCGCTGGGCCGCCCGCTTCCCCCCGGAGTTGCCGGTCACCTGCACCTGGCCGGCATACAACTCGCCCAGGGATACGTCCGACGCCCGGAACTGACTGTAGAGAAGTTCTATCACCACCCCGGTCTGGAACGCCTGATGGGACGCCCCGAGCGGGTCTACGCAACGGGTGATATTGCGCGGTGGCGCTCCGACGGTGCCCTGGAATACCTCGGTCGCATCGACGACCAAGTTAAAATGCGCGGCCTGAGGATCGAATTGGGGGAAATCGAGGCGGTTCTGGCCGCGCACCCGATGGTGGAACGCGCCGTCGTCGTGCCCCATGGCAGCGGGCCGTCGACGACCCTACGCGGCTACGTCCAATCCCCGGGGGCCGTCGCAACGGAACTGCGCGCCTGGCTCACCGATCGGCTGCCCGACTACATGGTTCCCCACAGTGTGGACGTCCTCGTTGAGCTGCCCCTGACGGCCAATGGGAAACTCGACCGCCGGAGTCTTCCCAAACCGGAGGCCGGTGCGCCCAGCCGCACACCCTCGACCCCCCTCGAGGGCGCCATCGCCCGGGCTTTCGCCACCGTGCTGGACCAGCCGGACATCGGGGTGGAAACCAACTTCTTTGATGCCGGGGGCACCTCGCTCACTGCGGTATCGCTGCTGCGCCGACTTGAAGGGCTCCACGAAACCCTCAGCAGCACCTCCCTGGAACTCAGCGACATTTTTGCCGGGCCCACGGTTGCAGCGCTGGCCCGACGGCTGGGTTCGGGAGTTGGTGCCAATCCGTATGCCAGGGTCCTCACGCTCCGGGCACACCGTCGGGGTACACCGGTGTTCTGCCTGCACCCAGCCGGCGGGCTCGGCTGGTCCTACGCCAACCTGCTCCGGCATATCACCCCCGATACAGGTATCCATGCCCTGCAAGCACCAGGGCTGGATCCGGCGCTGCCGGCGCCAGCCCCACCGGCCTCCATCCACGAACTCGCCTCCGACTTTGCCCAGGCCATCATCGAGCTGGTTCCCGAAGGTCCCGTCTCCCTCCTGGGCTGGTCGGTCGGCGGGGTCATTGCCCAGGAGCTGGCCATCGAACTCACCGAACGCTCCGTCACAGTCGAACGACTGGTCCTGCTGGATGCCTATCCGCCGGAATCCTGGCAGCAGCTCGCCGAGCCAACCGCGGAAGAGATCAACGAAGCGCTGCTCATCATGGGCGGCGTGGACCATGACCGGCAGGGGGCCGACCTCTCCCGCGAATCGGTGCTGGACCTTTTAGCCCGTACCCCCGGCCCGTTCGGCGAACTCGCCGACGAGGTCGTGGCCCGGGTGGCGAGCGCGGTGAGTACCAACGCCGCCCTGATGCGTAGCCATACGGCGCGTCGATATGACGGGGACATCGACTTCTTCACCGCCCTGCGCAAGAGCCAGAACTGGCTGCACGTCTCGGATTGGCGGCCCCATGTCGGAGGCAACCTGCGCAATCACGATATCGATTGCAGCCACCCGGCCCTGATCCACCACGAGAACCTGGCCCACATCGTCGGCGAACTCGGGCTCTGGGCCCCCTGAATCCCCGCAGACCCGTCGCGTGCACCCAGCACGCCACGGACTGTGGTCATGAAGCACGCAATTGATCAACAGCCGCAAAGGAAGACAATGAAGAAACTTGCACACATCACGGCCACTGCCGGCATCCTGACTTTGGCCCTGGCTGGCTGCTCCCCGGCCCAGGGCCAGGACGCAGACCAGGCTTCCGCGGCGGACGGCAAGCCCTCAACCATCACCACGCAGGAGGCTCCGAAAGACCTGCCCGAAAAGTGGCGTTATATTGCCGGCACCTCGGACTTCACCCCCGAAGAGAGCACCCCCCAGCTCCCGGTCACGGTGACCGACGACGCCAAGGCCACGGTGGAAATCGACGACATTTCGAAGATTATTTCCTCGGGGGACAACGTCTCATCGCTTCTGCAGGCACTGGGGCTGGGCGACAAGATCGCGGCCTCGCCGGATGACAGCCTCTCCGCGGCCGGCAAGGCCGCACCGGAGCACTTCGAATTCCGGAAGAACACCGGGATGGAGGGGCTGCTCGCTCTGGACGGCACCTTGTTCATTGGTGATAATCTCAAACGCCATGGGGATGTCTCCCAACAGTTCCGCGACGCCGGAACGGATGCCGTGCTGTTCGACGTGGGAAACACCACCTCCGATAAAATCCGCAAGCTTTCCAGCTTCGTCGGCCTCCCCGAGGAGGGCGATCGCCTGGCCGAGTCCAACGAGAAGGCGCTGAAGGAAGCCCAGGACATCGGTAGCGCCGAGGGCAAGTCCATCATCCAGGTGACCGCCACGGGGGCGGGCGGGCAGAACTCGGTTGCGGCCAACGGGACTCCGGGGACCGAGATGATTGAAGCCCTGGGAGGCATCAGCGTGGGCGCCGACGCCGGCCTCAGGGGGTTCTCCCGTGAAATGAGCGCGGAAGGCCTCGTGGCGGCCGACCCCGATTACATCCTTCTCTCCAGCGACGACTACGACCGTTGGGAGGGCGAAGAGGGGCTGTGGAAGGCCTTCCCGTCGCTGAAGAACACGACGGCAGGGCGAGAGGCCAACGTCATTGTGATGCCCGATTCCCAGATCAAGTACACCGGCCCTGACTCGGGCGTCGGGGCCTTGGCTCTCGCCAGGGCGCTGCAGCAGTAGACCGGGGAACAGGTTAGCCAATGATGCTCCGTGCCGCCCGTGAAAAACGTGCGGAGGAGCAGATCCGCCGGGTGCCGCTCGTTGTAGCGGCCCCGGTGGGTCTGCTGGTCCTCCTCTTCCTGATGGTCCTTTCCGTCTCCGTCGGACCTTTGCGGATCGACTTTGCCGACGTCTTCCGCATCGTCGGGCAGCAACTCGGCATCCATGAGGTAGACGGGCTCAGCCAACGAGATGTGTCCGTCGTCTGGCAACTGCGGTTCCCACGGACCCTGCTCGGCGCGCTGGTCGGGGCGGCCCTGGCCATGTCCGGCGCCGCATTGCAATCGCTGTTCAACAACCCCTTGGCGGACCCGGGCATCATCGGCGTCACCGGAGGAGCGACCACCGGGGCCGTGGCCGTCATCGTGCTGCTGGGACCGGTAGCCTCGGATGCCCTCACGACCTGGGCCGTGCCGGGGGGAGCCTTCCTGGCTGGCCTGGCCGTGACCGCGTTGATCTATGTCCTGGCGCGGCCGGGCCGCACCACCGGCACTTCAAAGATGCTGCTGGTGGGCATTGCACTGGGCTCGGCTTGTGCCGCCTTGACCGGATTCTTCACCTACATTGCCGACGACACCCAGTTGCAGACCCTGGTTTTCTGGCAATTGGGCTCGCTCAGTAGTGTCAATTGGGGCCAATTGGCCGCCATGCTGCCCGTTGCCGTGGCCGGGGTCGTTGTCCTGGTGATGAACATGCGCAACCTCGATGTCCTGGCACTTGGCGAGCGACAGGCCCAACACCTGGGCGTTAACGTCAAGGCGGCCCGCATGGCGATCATCGTTGCCACTGCGCTACTGGCCGGCGGTTCCGTCGCCTTCGTCGGCAGCATCGGCTTCGTGGGACTGGTGGTCCCGCATATCGTGCGTCAGATCGTGGGCCCGGCAGACCGGGTGGCGCTTCCGATGGCGGCGATCGTCGGAGCCTGCCTCATCGTTGCCTCCGACTGCGCCGCTCGCACACTGAACCCGCCCTCGGAGATCCCGTTGGGTCTGTTCACCGCTGCCGTTGGAGCCCCCTTCTTCCTCTATCTGGTCGTCCGGGCCAAGAAATCGATGTGGTGAATGATGAGTGATGCCGTTGAACGGATCGTGGAGCTAGAGTCCGTTTCCTTCCGGATCGGCCAGCGGGACCTGCTGCGAGAAGTTTGTTTTTCTCTGGATCGATCCAGCCTGGTTGCCCTGGTCGGTCCGAACGGGGCCGGCAAATCGACGCTGCTGTCCTTGATCGCCGGGGATCAGGAACCGACCGAGGGCACCGTGCGGGTAGCGGGCACCGAACCGCGGCGGTGGAAGGCCAAGGACTTCGCCCGGCAGCGGGCCGTCATGTTGCAGGAACATCGCGTCGGATTTTCCTTCAGCGTCGAGGAAACGGTGGCGATGGGACGCCTGCCCTATCCCGTCAGCGAAGGACACGACGCCGCCATGGTGCGCCAGGCCATCACACGGACCGGTCTGACCAGGCTCAAGCGCCAGGACGTGACCACCCTGTCGGGAGGTGAAAGCTCACGCTCCTCATACGCCCGCGTCCTGGCCCAGGCACCACCACTGATCTTGTTGGATGAGCCGACGGCGGCCCTTGACCTACAGCATCAGGAATCGGTGATGCGCAGTTCACGCGAACATGCCGACGACGGGCATTGTGTGGTCGCGGTACTGCATGACCTCAACTTGGCGTCGCGTTATGCGGATCGAGTCATCGTGATCGCCGATGGACGGATCACCGCCGACGGGCCTCCGGAGACGGTGCTGACCGTGGAGCTCATCGAAGAGGTCTATGGGCAGAAGGTGTGCCTATTGAGGCACCCCGCGTCGCAGGCGCTGGTCATCGTTCCAGCATGACGGCGGTGACCACCAGCGGGGCTCGTATCAGGAACCGGCCACTGAGGACGTCAGGCAAGGCGGGATGGCGCCGGTCCGGGGTGGACACGGCGACGGAAAACGTGCCGGTCATGGGCCCGGCCGCCCGGGCGACGCCGGCATCACGGGTGGCCACGGACCCGAAGTCGACCTCCACGTCAAGGAAATCCAGCCAGGTCCGAGTGAGCGGGAAGCGGGCCTTGTAGAAACTCTCCTTGATACTGAAAACCAGGCGATCCATCGGCTGGGCGGTGGCCGCCGGGAAGAGCGCCTCCGCCGAGCGCAGTTCCAACTCGGTGCAGATCACCCCGGATGTGCCGTGGGGCAAGGGCGCCCACTCCTCCGCATCGATTCCCAGTGCGGCAAAGCGGTCCGCAGCAGCCACGGCTGCCGCCCGATACGTGGGTCGCCCGGCTGACGTTGGGCCAATATGGGTGAGGCTGCCGACCCAGCCGGCGGGCCACTGGGGCTCACCACGGGGGCCACGCATGAGCGGTGCGGGCGGGGCCCCCGCCGTGGCGAGGGCCTCATGGGCGCACCTCCTGGTGGTGAGGAACTCCGAACGCCGCTGCTCGACGGCGTCGGTGAGGCCGGTCGATTCGGCGGTGGAGAAGGGGGTTGCCTGCTGGGCCGGCACAGGATCGTGATCGATTTCGGAGACCTGGATTGTCGAGGGAAGCAGCTGTCGCAGCGGACCTGGATTGAGGAAGATGAGCTGCCTTTCGGTGGCCGGGATACCCCATGATTTCACTATAGTTAGGGTCCCCTAAATTCTAGCTCCATCGATTCCGGCAGCGGAAAAGAAGTCGTCCGACGCGGCATCACCCGACCTGGCGCGTGGCCTCCACGGCATGCTACCGAAAACTCCTGCGTGCCGGGGGACTACAACCTCGAGACCATCGATGCCACCGTACGGCCCGGTTCCATGGCCCGGATCGGTTTCAGCTGTCCCGCACGTTTCGCAGACAACACCATTGATCCCGGCTCCGGTGAGGGGCTCGTGCAAAGAGTCGCCGGTGACCCCTAAAACGCGGAAGGGGTCCGGGCCGCCGGCGCATCCATCGCACGTGAGGGCGGTGAAGCACACCTGCGCCGGCACCACCGGCTGACCCGGGGAAAGAGGTCCAGGGACGGGCCTATTGGGTGGCCAATCGGGGCATGGGGAAGTCGGCCTACACCGGGCACTAGACTGGGGGCCATGGCCGGATTGATCAAGCGCGAAGACATCGACGAGGTCCGCTCACGCACGGACATCAAGGAAGTCGTTGATGGGTATGTCACGCTCCGTTCGGCAGGCATCGGCTCGTTCAAGGGGTTGTGCCCCTTCCACGACGAACGCAGCCCCTCCTTCCACGTCCGTCCCCAGGTGGGGACGTTCCATTGCTTCGGCTGCGAAGAATCCGGCGACGTCATTTCCTTCATCCAGAAGATGGACCACACGACGTTTTCCGAGACCGTCGAGCACCTGGCCGGACGGATCGGCTTCGAACTGCGCTACGAGGACGGCGGATCCGGGCCCAGCCGTCAGGATGTCGGCCGGCGTCAACGCCTCCTGGACGCCCATAAGATCGCCGAGGAATACTTCCGCTCCCAGCTGCTCTCCGAGGAAGCCGCGACCGGACGGCAATACCTCTCCGAGCGGGCCTTCGACCGGGCCGCCTGTGATCATTTCGGGGTCGGCTATGCCCCCAAGGGGTGGGATCAGCTCCTGAAGCATCTGCGCAGCCGCGGCTTCCAGGACGAGGAACTCAAACTCACGGGAATGTTCTCCGAGGGCAACCGGGGCATCTACGACCGGTTCCGCGGCCGGCTCATCTGGCCCATCCGCGACCTGACCGGAGCCACGATCGGTTTCGGGGCCCGCAAACTCTACGAGGACGACCAGGGGCCGAAATACCTGAACACCCCCGAAACCCAGCTCTATAAGAAATCCCAGGTCCTCTATGGCGTGGATCTGGCCAAACGGGAGATCACCAAAAACCGGCAACTGATCGTGGTGGAGGGATACACGGACGTCATGGCCTGCCACCTCTCGGGGCTGGGCACGGCGGTGGCCACCTGCGGCACGGCCTTCGGGGCCGACCACATCAAGATCGCCCGCCGCCTGCTGCGCGACGACGGCTCGGGAGGCGAAGTGGTCTTCACCTTCGACGGGGACGCCGCCGGGCAGAAAGCCGCCCTGCGGGCCTTCGAGGAGGACCAGCGTTTCATCGCCCAGACCTATGTCGCCGTCGAACCCTCCGGGGCAGACCCCTGCGAACTGCGCCAACACCGGGGCCCCGAGGCGGTCAAGGAACTCATCGATTCCAAACGTCCGCTCTTCGAATTCGCCATCCGGGCGGGGCTGAAGAAATTCAACCTCGATACCGTCGAGGGCCGCGTGCAGGCATTGCGCGCCTCCGCACCCATCGTTGCGGCCATCCGTGATTCGGCCATGCGTCCGGCCTATTCCCGTGAACTGGCCGGCTGGTTGGGCATGGATATGGATGAGGTCAACCGGGCCGTGGGGGCCGCCGCCAAGCGCGCCCGTGACGGGTCCGGGTCCGGCCAGGACCGCGGTTCCCGCCCCGGTTCCGGGTCCGAGCCCCGCCCGCAGGGCCCGGGATACGGCCCCGGGGCCGCCCAGGAGCCCCAGGCCCCGGCCTTTCAACGCCCCGATGTCCGCGACCCGGTGACCCGGATGGAACGCGAATCCCTCGAAGTGGTCCTGCAGCAACCGGGGGTGCTCAGCGCCGACCAATGGCAGGCGTTCTATACGGCCCGCTTCCTCGCCCCGGTCCATGCGGCCGTCCATGACGCGGTCCGCGCCGCCGGTGCCGCGGGGGCCACCCCGTCGCAATGGGTGGAGTCCATCCGGCAGGAGGTGCCGGATCCGTTGCGCTCCTTCGTCTCCGAGCTGGCGGTGAACCCCCTGCCGGCGAATTCGGAGGAGTCGCTGACCCGGTATTGCCACGGCATCATGAACCGCCTGTTCGATCTGCAGATCACCCATCAGAAGGCCGATCGGCTCGGCCAGCTCCAGCGGATGGACCCCGTCGCCGATCCCGAGGGATACCAGCGGATCCAGCGGGAATTGATGGAACTGGAGCTGCGGCGCCGGTCGCTGCGCCAGGAGTAGGAAGGGGCCGGGGGCGACGATTTAGCAACCTCGGCCCAGCTCTTGTATAGTCGTCTCTGTTGCTTTCCCCCATAGCTCAATTGGCAGAGCGTTCGACTGTTAATCGAAAGGTTACTGGTTCGAGTCCAGTTGGGGGAGCGGATCACTGGTCGTCCCCGTCACTGTTCGTGGCGGGGACGACCGTGTTTAAGGCTCGGGGCCGTGGTCCGGCCGGGCCCGTCGACCTACCATGGAGCCATGGACTGGCTGCTGGCACCGGACTACTGGGTCGCACGGGAAATCCTGCAACGCGGGGTCGCCGCCGTCTTCCTCATCGCCTTCGCCTCCACACTGAACCAGTTCCGTGCCCTGCTCGGTGAACGGGGCCTGCTGCCGGCGAATCGCCTGCTGGCCGGCCCCGGGGCGCGCGGACCATCGGTGTTCACCCGGTGGGGGTACTCCGACGCCAAGCTCGTGGCCGTGTGCTGGGTGGGCCTGGTCGTGGCCGGCACCCTCGTCGCGGGGCTGCCGCAGGCAGGTCCCGCCTGGGTGGTGTTGGCGGCGTTCCTGCTGCTCTGGGGGCTCTACCAGTCGATCGTGAACATCGGGGGGATCTTCTACGGGTTCGGCTGGGAGATGCTCCTGCTCGAGGCCGGGTTCACCGTCGGGTTCCTGGGCTCGCACCAGGTCGACCCGCCACGGACCATCCTGATCCTGATCGTCTGGCTGGTCTTCCGCCTCGAATTCGGCGCCGGGATGATCAAATGGCGCGGGGACCCTGCCTGGCGGAACCTCACGGCCCTGTACTACCACCACGAGACCCAGCCCATGCCCGGACCGTTGAGTCGTCGGGCGCATCTGGCACCGCGCTGGTGGCATCGCTGTGAGGTGGCCGGAAACCATGTGGCGCAGCTGGCCGTCCCGTTCCTGCTCTTCGTCCCGCAGCCGGTGGCATCGATCGCCGCCGGGGTGGTCATCGCCACCCAAGCATGGTTGGTGGCCACCGGAAACTTCGCCTGGCTGAACTGGATCACGATCGTGCTGGCCTGTGCCGCCATCGATGATGCCGCCTTCGGAGGCCTCGCCTCACTGGTCGCCGGTCTCCCCGCCGGTCCGGTGGGGCCGCTCGCGGAGCGGGCGGCGGCCCCCGCAGGGTGGACCGTCGTCGTCCTGCTGGCCACGGCGGGGTTGCTGGTCGCCGGGATCCCGGCGCTACGCAACCTTTTTTCGCGCTCCCAACTGATGAACGCCAGCTTCAACCGCTGGCAGCTGGGCAACGCCTACGGGGCCTTCGGCAGCGTCACCCGCCAACGCACCGAAGTCGTCATCGAAGGCAGGATCGACGACGAGGTCGGGGACGACGACGCGGACCCGGAGACGGAAACCGGCTGGCATGAATATGAATTCCGCGGCAAACCCGGCGATCCGGCCCGCAGGCCACGGCAGTTCGCCCCCTACCATCTGCGGCTGGATTGGATGATGTGGTTCCTGCCCCTGGGGTCGCTGCACCAACGCTGGTTCCAGGCCCTGCTGCTCAAGCTCCTGGCCGCGGACCCCGCCGTGTTGGCCCTGTTGCGGGTGGATCCCTTCTCCGGCAGGGCCCCGGACCGGATCCGGGTGCTGACCTACCGCTACCGTTTCGCGAACGACCAGGAGACGAAGGACCGGTCGCTGTACTGGATCCGTTCCGACCGGCGCCTGGCCATCGGACCGGTACGGCGTGGTTGAGGGCCGGGGGGAGCGGAAGGCGATTCGAATTCGGCCCGCCGTCCTGCTAAAGTTTTACTCGCTTCCTTCCCCCATAGCTCAATTGGCAGAGCGTTCGACTGTTAATCGAAAGGTTACTGGTTCGAGTCCAGTTGGGGGAGCCGAATGAACGTCCGTCCCACCGCATGGTGTGGCGGACGTTTTTCGTTGCGGCCCGCTCAGGTCATCAACGGCACCTGGCGGGGCCGGACCACGATCCACAAGGTTGCGATGGCCAGCAGGATGCACCCGGCCATCACCGCGGCCATCGGCGTCGCGCTCCCGACACCCAGCAGACCCACGACGGGGGAGATCGCCCCGGAGAACCCGAAGGTCGCCGCCCCGAGCAACGCCGCCGCGGTGCCCGCCTGGCTGCCATGACGGTGCAGGGCCAGCCCCTGGATGCAGGGGAAGTTGAAGCCGGTGGCGCAGATGTAGAACCACAACGGGATGGCCGTGCCCCAGAAGCCCCAATGGAACTGGTCGGCGGCGATGATGCACAGGGCGAAGAACACCTGGGCGATCGTGGCGGCGGCGATGATCCATTGGGCGCCGAACCGGCGGACCAACCGGGCGCTGGTCTGCACCCCGGCGACCACCCCCAACGAGTTGACCATGAACAACAACCCGTAGGCCTGCTCGTTGAGCCCGTAGACGTCCTGGAAGACGAAGGGGGAGGCCGAAAGATAGGAGAACAGCCCGGAGAAGTTCAGCCCGCCGACCAGCAGCAGCCCCACGAAGATCCGGTCCTTGAGCACCAGGGAATAGCGCCGCAACAGGTGGGGTCCCCCGACCGGTCGGCGCTCGGGCGGAAGGGATTCGCCCAACAGCAGGATCGCGGTGGTGGAGGCCACGATCCCGTAGCCGGCCAGTGCCCCGAAGACCCCATGCCAGTCGGTGACCAACAGGAGCTGGGAGCCGATCACCGGGGCGAAGATCGGGGCCATGCCGTTGACCAGGGCCACATAGCTCATCGTCTTGACGAGTCGCAGGCCGTCATACAGATCGCGCACCATCGCGATGGCGACCACCGAACTGCCCGCCGCCCCCACGCCCTGCAGGACGCGGAAGAGCATCAGCATCTCGAAATCCTGCGAGAGGGCTGCTCCCGTGGTGGCACCGATGTGCAGGATCGTCGCCGCGATGAGCGGCCCCCGCCGGCCCAGGCGGTCGCTGAGCGGGCCGACCACCAGCTGACCGGCGGCGAAGCCGAAGACCGTGCCGGTCAACGTCAATTGGGCCGCGGCCTCGGTGATGCCCAGATCCAGGCGCAAGGCGGGGATGGCCGGAAGGTAGAGGTCCACGGTGAAGGGGCCGAGGGCGGTGAGCATGCCCAACACCACAATGCGCAGGATCTTTGAGCGTCGGCTGGGGGCAGGGGTCGGTGCAGGGGTGCCGGGCAAGGAGTCCTCGGGGTTGGACAGGAGGGGAACAGGCCGGCTGTGAAGCCGATGTCCACAGCCTATACCGGGGCTGCGAGGTGGCAGCGACGCCCTTCGGCCCAGGCGCTCGGGGGCGCGATCATGACCGCTGGAAGGAACGTTGTCTACCCCCGAGTAGCCCCGGTATGCAGGCAAGATGGTAGGTTTTTGAGTGCACAGGCCCGTCTGGGCCGCCACCGAAGGAGGATCAGGATGACACGAACCACGTCCGGACGTCGCCCATCGTCGTTCACCGGCCTCATGAAGATCGTCGGTCGACTGGTGCCCAAGCAGCTGAATGACGAAATCCAGCTCGCCATCGCCCAGATGAAGAGCAAGGCCGTCAAGGCGGGGATCGGTGCCGGCCTGGCTGTCGTGGGCCTCGTCTTCATCACGTTCATGATCGTTGCGCTCATCACGTCGGGGATCCTGGCGTTGGGTCTGGTCTTCAAACCATGGCTTGCCGCACTCATGGTCGCTGCCTTCTTCCTGATCGTCGCGGCGATCCTGGCCTTGATCGGCGTCATGAAGATCAAGAAGCAGATGCCGCTGATCCCCGAGGACGCCATCCGGGGGGTCAAATACGACCTCGGCGTCGCCAAGCAGGGCCGTTCCTTCGACCCGTCCACGCTGGACCAGAAGAAGCCCAAGGACGAGGAAGCCAAGAAGGACAAGAAAAAGAAGAAGGACGAGGACAAGCCCGCGCCGGTGCCCTACAACGAACTGCTCAAGCGTTCGCAGGAACGCCGCGAGCATCTGGCCGAGATCCGCGACGACCTGGCCCCGAAGCTCGACGTCAAGCGCCAGGCCAAGGAAAAGTCCGAGACCGCCAAGACCTATGCCCAGGACGGCAAGCTCCGGGCCCGCCAGGCACTGCACGAGCGGACCCACCAGGAGGTTCCCAGCGACGCCTCGCTGTTGTTCAAGGAGCGCTGGCAGCCGCTGGCCCTCATGGGGGCCTCGCTGGTCGCCCTGGGTGCGTTCGTGCGCAAGCTCCGGAAGTCTTGAGGTGACGGGTCCCGTCTGAGGGCCGTTTCGAGTGGTTCGACCAGCACCGATCGGTCCCGGGACGGGCCGTAGCCTCCGGGGAGAAGGGAAGCACGCGTGAAGATCATCGGCGCCGGGGGGCGTGATGACCTCGAATACCGCGAGCTCACCACGTTCTGGACCTTGCCGAACCTGATCACCGTCCTGCGGTTCGGACTGGTTCCGGTCTTCGTCTGGATGGTCCAGACGGACCGCTATGGGTGGGCGACCATCGTGCTGGTCGTCCTGGGGGCCACCGACTGGATCGACGGGTACGTCGCCCGGCTGCTCAACCAGATCTCCACGGTCGGCAAATGGCTTGACCCGGTGGCCGACCGGGTCGCCCTGATCGTGGTCATCGTGGTGTTCGTCGTCGACGGGATCGCCCCGGCCTGGCTGGCCTACGCGATCATCATCCCCGATGTCCTGCTGATCACCAGCACGGTGATCCTTGCCCGCGGGAACCCGAACCAGCCCGTGAGCAACCTGGGGAAGATCCGCACCGCCCTGTTGCTGCTGGCCATGCCCCTGCTGCTCTTGAGCCGGGTAGATGCCGCCCCCGGAAGGGTGCTCGAGACCGTGGCGATCGCACTGTTGGCGGTGGGGTGCGTGCTGCACGTGGTGGCGGCCGTGTTCTACTTCCGCCGGGCCCACCGCAGGGCGCGCACCCTGAAATCCGGGGGACCATGGTCTGGATAGCCGTCGCCTGCGCCGTCATGGCAGCCTTCTTCCTGGCGTTCGGCACACAGCGCCAGAGCAGTGCGGTCCGGGCCAGCAGCGGTGGCCTCGCGGTGTCCTCCCGGGGCATCCTGAAGCTGCTGCTCAATCCCCGTTGGATGTTGGGGCTGTCACTCATGGGTGTCGGGATGGTGCTGAACGTCTACGCGCTGGCCAGCGCGCCCCTGACCGTGGTGCAGCCCATCGGAGCGATCGCCCTGGTCATCACCACCGTGGTCAACGCCCGCGACCAGGGCATCCGCATCAACCGGCCCACGGTGCTGGCCATCACCGCCTGCATGAGCGGGAGCATCGGCTTCGTCCTGCTGGCGATCAACGTCACCGCCAGCACCCACGCCATCAGCCGTCAGCAGGAACAGGCCACCGTGCTGCTGCTGGCCGTCGTGGTCGCGATCCTCACCGCGGTCCTGCTCGGTTTCAGGCGGCGCATCAGCGCCTTCGTCTACATCCTGGGCGCCGGGGTGCTCTTTGGTTTCGTCGCCGTGCTGGTGCGCACCATCGCCATCGGGCTGATGGATCCCAACGGAAGGTTCCTGGGCAACATCGCCTGGTATGTCATCCTCGCGGTGGTGGTGGCCGGTCTGTTGGGCACCTATTGCGTGCAGAACGCCTATTCCAGCGGCCCGCCCGAACTCGTGATCGCCGGACTGACCGTCATCGACCCGATGATCGGCATCGCCGTCGGTATCGGCATCCTGGGTGAGTTGCGTCCCGATGTGCATCCGGTCGTGGCGATGTCCATGGTCGGGGCGGCTCTCATTGCTATCGTGGGTGTCACTGCGTTGTCGCGCCATCATCCCGATGTGTTGCAACGGCAGGAAGAGGCACGACGCCGGCAGGCGGGCACGGGACGCTAGGCCCAGCGGGCCGGGGCCTGCGGATCCGCCGCACGTGGTGCCATCAGAGGATCCAGACCAAACCCCGAGTAGCAGGAGCCAGCCCCCAGTGAGCGGTGACAAACCCCTGACCATCCTGATTGCTGCGGATACCTACCCGCCCGACATCAACGGGGCGGCGGTCTTTTCCCATCGGCTGGCCACGGCCATGCAGGCCCGTGGGCATACGGTCCACGTCGTGGCCGCCCGTGACGTGAACGGCCCCGGGGTCGTGGAGCACCGCCGCGAGGCGACCGTGCACCGGCTGCGCTCGCATAGCCAACCCACCCAATCGACGCTGCGTCTCTGCCTGCCCTGGGAAGCCAAACGGGACATCGGGGCGATCCTGGATGAGATCAAACCCGATATCGTGCACGTGCAGTGCCATTACATGGTGGGCCAGGCGGCCGTGAACGAAGCCGAAAAGCGGGGGATCAGGACCGTGGCGACCAACCATTTCATGCCGGAGAACCTCGACCCGTTCCTGCCGTTCCCGAAGTGGTTCAAGCGGATCGTGGCCCGGAACTCCTGGCGCGACATGGGCAGGATCATGGGCAAGGCCGCCGTGGTCACCACGCCCACGCCGCTGGCGGCACGCGCCATGATGACCCATGCCCGGTTGGGGCGGGTCCTGCCGCTGTCCAACGGCATCAACGCCTCCAACTACCAGCTCGACGCCGGGGAGGAGGTGCCGCAGTCCCACCACCCGATGATCCTGTTCGTGGGACGGCTGGCCGTGGAAAAGAACGTCGACGTGCTCGTCCAGGCCCTGGGCCTGATGCGGAGCGACCCGGCACCACATCTGACCATCGTCGGCAGCGGGGAACAACGCGGCCCGCTCGAACGCCGGGTCGCCGAACTGGGGCTGGAGGACCGGGTGCACTTCACCGGCCATATCGAGGATGCACAATTGCGGATCGGCTATCTGCAAGCCGATGTGTTCTGCCAGCCGGGGACCGCCGAACTGCAGTCGTTGGTGACCCTCGAGGCACTATCGGCCTCCACCCCGGTGGTCCTGGCCGATGCCATGGCCTTGCCGCATCTGGTGGACGACGGCGTCAACGGCCACCTGTTCACCCCCGGAGATGCGCGCGAACTGGCGGAGAAGGTCGATGCCATCCTGGCTCTGGACCCGGCGGAGAGGGCGCGGATGGGCGCTGCCGGGTTGAAGAAGGCCGAGCAGCACAGCGAAGCCAAGACGATGGATATCTTCGAGGCCCTCTACCGGGGTGCCGGCGCCGACGACTTCCTGGTCGCCTGAGCCGGCCGCGTGGCGTCCGGGCCCGCGGTTTCCATTAGGATGACAAGGGTCGCAGGCAGCCTGCGCCGAGGGGCGGTAGCTCAGTTGGTTAGAGCAAGGGACTCATAATCCCTGGGTCGTGGGTTCAAGCCCCACTCGCCCTACGTGTTCCGGCCGGTACGCCATGGCGTACCGGCCGGCCCCGTCGGCAGCACCTCGGCCACCTCTTGCACAACGACCGGGAAGGCCAGGAACCAGCGGACCATGCACATCGTCATGTTCACCGACCAGCATCCCGGCACGCTGGGGGGGATGCAGACCTCGGTCCAACTCCAGCGCAAATACCTGGAACGTGCCGGGCACCGGGTGACCGTCGTGGCCCCGGCCTTGCGTGGGCGGGCCGCGGATACCGACCCCCGGGTGCTCACCCTGCCCACGATCGGGTTGGGGCCCGGGGAATACGGGATGACCCCGCCCACCGCCCGCATCATCAAGACCCTGGTGTCCCGCCTGCGGGCCCGCGGCCCCGTGGACCTGCACCACGTCCAAGCCGACTTCTGGGGTGCCGCGATCGGTTATGCCGCCGCCGGGATGCTCGGGGTGCCCGTGGTGCACACCATGCACAACCACCTTCAGGCCGGACTGCGGGCGACCATGCCGCTGCCGGGACTGTTCCAACGCGGTTTCGGGCTCATGCAGAAACGGGTGCTGCGCACCGGCGAACCGGTGGCTGCCGACGCCTGGACCTATCTACGGGGCTTTGCCTCCCGCGCCGCGGCGGTCACCGCACCATCGACCCATTTCGCTGAACTATTGAAGGGACACGGGGTGTGTCCACGACTCGACGTCATCCCCACCGGGCTGGACGACGACGTGGCCCGGGGCTTGTTGGCCGAACCCCGGTCGGAGGCTCACCGGGCCCGCCCGCGGCTGGTCTGGATCGGGCGTTTCAGCGCGGAGAAGCGGTTGATCCCCTTCCTGCGGGCCGTGGGCGCCTCGGGGATCCGGGCCGACGTGCGGATCTTCGGCGACGGCGCCGAACGCCGGCGTGCCGAACGGATCGCCGCGGACATCACCGCCTCGAGCATCACCTTCCAAGGCCGGGTCCCCTATGAGCGGATGCTCTCGGAACTGCGCCACAGCGATGCGCTGGTCCAGACCTCGCAGGGGTTCGAAACCCAGGGCATGACCGTCTATGAGGCGGCGGCCCTGGGAACCCCGACCGTGCTCAGCGATCACCGCATTGCCGCGGACCTGCCGCGGAACCTGCTCTGGCTGACCGACGACGACACGGTAGAGGGACTGGCCAGGACCCTGCGTCGGGCGGCCGCCGACCTGCAGGACGGCCGTCGGGAACCCCTCGATGCGGCGGAGACCGGGAACCTGCTGCAAAGCCGGCAGACCGAACTCATGCTCGCGGTCTACCGCCGGGTCCTTGACGGAGCGACGCCGCAGGAACCGGCAGCAGGATAGACGGACGCCGGTCCATCAGCAGCGACAGCGGGTCGATGTATTCACCATTCAGCCGCACTCCCCAGTGGAGGCAGACGCCGGCACAGTGCCCGCCGGTTCCGGTCGTGGCGACCTGCTGGCCGCGGACGACCCGGGCGCCGACGTCCAGCTCCGCGGTCACCGGTTCGAAGCTGGAGACCACTCCACCCCCGTGGTCGATGGTCAGCACCTCCCGGTCGACCACCACCCCCGCATAGCGCACGACGCCCGCGGCGGGGGAGCGGATCCCCGCCCCGGTCGCGGACCGCAGGTCCACCCCCCGGTGTCCGGCAGCCCAGAGCGCCGGGGGTGCGACGAAGGAATCCAGGACCGCCTCGGGGCCGCCGAGCGGCCAGGACCAGGGGACGGACCCGGCGGAGGGGGTGGGTCCGTCCGCCCGGGCCGGGCCGATCGGGCCCGCCGGACCACCCCCGGCCAGCAAGGCCAGGACCAGGACCAGGAACAGGGGCCAACGCGACTTCCGGGATAGTGACATGCACCGATCCTGTGCTGCCGCAGTAGCCTCGTGGAGCCCCTCGGATGCGGCCGGGGAAAACCCCGGGGTGGAGGCCGCCGTGGAGGGCTCGTCGCCGTCCATCCGGGGCCCGCGGCTGTAGTACACTATTAATCGCAGTTCTGTGAGTGGAAGGCCTGTGCCTACAGGTAGGAAACGACTGGAACTGACTTCGCGTATTGCGTCTCCACCTTTCGAGGCCGCCTTTCCGGCGGCATCCAACGGGTGGGACCTGCAGCCAACGGTCCGGAAACCCGGTGGGCTGCGGGGGCCGGATTCCGGTGGCCGATGCCAGGGGCACCACCGACCGGTGGATTGCCACACAACCGAAACAACAGGTGGTTACCGCGGTCCCTGCCGGGACCGGACTGCTACCGCCGGAAGGAGTTGCGACATGCCCGTCGTAACCATGCGCCAGCTGCTCGACAGCGGCGTCCACTTTGGCCACCAGACCCGTCGCTGGAACCCGAAGATGAAGCGCTTCATCTTCACCGAGCGCAACGGCATCTACATCATCGACCTCCAGCAGTCGCTGTCCTACATCGACCGCGCCTACGAGTTCGTCAAGGCCACCGTCGCCCACGGCGGCACCGTGCTGTTCGTCGGCACGAAGAAGCAGGCCCAGGAAGCCATTTCCGAGCAGGCCACCCGCGTGAACCAGCCCTACGTGAATCAGCGCTGGCTCGGCGGCATGCTGACCAACTTCGCCACGGTCTCCCGGCGGGTTGCCCGCATGAAGGAGCTCGAGGAAATCGACTTCGACGACGTCGCAGGCTCGATGTACACCAAGAAGGAACTGCTGCTGATGCGCCGCGAGCTCACCAAGCTGCAGACCAACCTCGGTGGCATCCGCAACCTGACCAAGGCACCGTCGCTGCTCTGGGTCGTCGACACCAAGAAGGAACACCTGGCCGTCGATGAAGCGCAGAAGCTGAACATCCCGGTCGTCGCGATCCTGGACACCAACTGCGATCCCGACGAAGTCGATTTCCCGATCCCGGGCAACGACGACGCCATCCGCTCCGTGAACCTGCTGACCCGCGTCGTCGCCGACGCCGTGGCCGAGGGCCTGATCGCCCGCAGCAACAAGCAGAGCGGTAACACCGAAGCCGCGGCAGAGCCGATGGCCGAGTGGGAGCGCGACCTGCTCGAGGGCAACGCCAAGTCGGACGAGGCCAAGGCCGCCGCCGAAGAGGCAGCACCGGTCGCCGAGACCGAGCCGGAGGCTCCTGCAGCGGAAGCCGCCGCAGCGGCCGAGGCAGCACCCGAGGCAGCAGCCGAGAAGCCTGCCGAGGACGCCAAGTAACACCTTGGGTCATCTGGAGCCGGCGGGGCCGTACGGCCCGGGCTCCGCTCGAAACGGGGCGGGTCCCCGCCGGTAGGGCACCGGAAGAACAAGCTAGATCACCACTGAGAATGGGGTTGCACATGGCGAACTACACCGCCGCTGATATCAAGGCGCTTCGTGAACGTACCGGCGCAGGCATGATGGATGTGAAGAAGGCCCTCGACGAGGCCAACGGTGATGCCGAGAAGGCCATCGAGGTCATCCGCGTCAAGGGCCTCAAGGGCGCCACCAAGCGCGAGGGCCGTTCCGCGGCCGAAGGCCTCGTGGCCGCCAAGGTCATCGACGGCACCGTCGGCTACATGATCGAAATCAACTGCGAGACCGACTTCGTCGCGAAGAACGACAAGTTCATCGCACTGGCCGATCAGGTCCTCGAAGTGGCCGTCTCCACCGGCGCCACCGATCTGGATGCGCTGCTCGCCGCCGATGTGAACGGCAAGAAGCTCGCCGACGTCGTCGTCGAAGAAGGCGCCATCCTCGGCGAGAAGGTCGTGGTACGCCGCATGGCACGCCTCGAAGGCGCCACGGTCGATGCCTACCTGCACAAGACGTCCAAGGACCTCCCGGCGCAGGTCGGCGTGCTCATGGCCGTTGACGGCTCCGGCGACGAAGCCCACACCGTGGCCCACGACGTCGCGGTGCACACCGCGGCCCTGGCCCCGACGCACCTTTCCCGCGAGGAGGTCCCGGCGGAGACCGTGGCCAACGAGCGTCGCATCGCCGACGAGACCGCCCGCGCCGAAGGCAAGCCCGAAGCCGCGCTGACGAAGATCGTAGAAGGCCGCCTCACCGGGTTCTTCAAGGAGATCGTGCTGCTGGACCAGCCGTTCGCCAAGGACTCCAAGAAGCTGGTCGGCAAGGTCCTCGAGGAAGCCGGCGTGAACGCTACCGGGTTCGCCCGTTTCCGCGTAGGCTCCTAGCAGCGACACGGCGGCCGGTTTCCGCCCGCCCAAGCGGCAGTGATCAAGGGGGCGGCCACCACTATGGTGGCCGCCCCCTTGCCACGCCCAGACCTTTCCAGAACCACTGCACGACGGCGGACCCGGCTCCGCCAGAGGAGGCCCCCCCGTGGAAGAAACCACCCAGATCGAAACGACACAGATCACCAACGAGGCCGGGACCCGGCGCAGGGTCCTGCTCAAGCTCTCCGGAGAGGTCTTCGGCGGTGGCAACATCGGCGTGGATCCCGTGACGGTCCGTGGTGTGGCCGAGCAGATCGCCGCCACCGTCGGTGAGGTCGAAACCGCGATCGTGGTCGGGGGAGGAAACTTCTTCCGCGGGGCCGAACTCTCCCAGTCGGGCATGGACCGCTCCCGCGCCGACTACATGGGCATGCTCGGAACCGTCATGAACTGCCTGGCCCTGCAGGACTTCCTGGAACAGGCAGGGGTCGAAACCCGCGTCCAGTCCGCGATCAGCATGGCCCAGGTCGCCGAGGCCTACATTCCGCGCCGGGCGATCCGCCACCTGGAGAAGAACCGGGTGGTCATCTTCGGTGCCGGGGCCGGACTGCCGTACTTCTCCACCGACACCGTCGCCGCCCAGCGGGCGCTGGAAGTACGGGCCGACGTCGTGCTCATGGGCAAGAGCGGGGTCGACGGGGTCTACACCGCCGACCCGAAGAAGGACCCGACGGCGGAACGCCTGAGCACGTTGACCTACGACGAGGCCCTGCTGAAGAACATCCGGGTGATGGACCAGACGGCGATGACCATGTGCAAGGACAACGGGCTGGAAATGCTCGTGTTCGGCATGGAGGGCGAGGGTAATGTCACCCGGGCCATCCGCGGCGAGGCCCGGGGCACGCGCGTCACCGTCTAGTCCGGTGGCATAGGATGAATGATGAGCGTGGAAAACAGCCCGGGTACCGCTGAGCGGCCCGGATTCTTAAGGAGAGAGTAGTGATCGAGGAAACCCTGCAGGACGCCAACGAGAAGATGGAACGGTCCCTCGAAGCGGCAAGGGAGGACTTCGCCACGATCCGGACCGGTCGCGCCAACCCGGGACTGTATTCCAAGGTGCTGGTCGATTACTACGGTTCCGCGACGCCGCTGCAGCAGTTGGCCTCCTTCGGGGTCCCCGACGCCCGGACCATCCTGATCACCCCCTTCGACGCCACCGCCCTGCGGGCCATCGAAAAGGCCCTCAGTGACTCCGAGATCGGCGCGAACCCCTCCAACGACGGCAAGGTCATCCGGGTCACGTTGCCCGAACTGACGGCCGAACGGCGCAAGGACTACGTGAAGATCGTCAAGGGCATGAGCGAGGACTCCAAGGTGGCCATACGCAACCACCGCCGCAAGGCCAAGGAATCGATGGACAAGATGGTCAAGGACGGCGAGGTCGGCGAGGACGACGGCGCCCGGGGCGAAAAGGAACTGGACGCGCTGACCAAGAAGGCCACCGACGTCATCGACGAGATGCTCAAGCGCAAGGAAACCGAGCTGCTGGACGTCTAATGCCCATGCCGACGCAACCCGACGGCGCCGACGGCGGCCACGGCGAAGCGCCGGGAGCCCCCCAGACGGCCCCGGGACCCATGTCACGACGTCAACGCCGTGAACTCGACGCCAAGCCCTCCAAGGCCGGGCGGAACCTGCCTGCGGCGATCGGCGTCGGCCTGGTCCTGTTGGCGGCCGTCCTGGTGGGGTTGTTCTTCTTCCCGCTGGCATTCGTGGGGATCATAGCGCTCTTTGCCGTCGTCGGTTCATGGGAAGTCAGCCGGGCGCTGACGGCCGCGAAGACCGAAGTGCCCCTGCCTCCCTTGGCGGTGGCCGGGATCGTCCTTCCGTTCTCCGCCTATCTGGGTGGGGCGGAGGCACTGGGCTTCGCCTTGGCCGGCAGCATCCTGCTGGTGCTGGTCTGGCGGATCGTGGAGGGCGCCGCGGGGGCCTTCCGTTCGGTGGTCGCCTCGACCTTCGTGGTCCTCTGGGTTCCGTTCCTGGCCAGTTTCGCCATCCTGCTGATGCTCCAGGAACGCGGCAAGATCCTCGTATCGGTGGTCCTGCTGCTGGTCGTCGCCAACGACACCTTCGGCTATGTGGTCGGCGCCTCGATGGGCAAGCACCCGATGGCACCGAAGATCAGCCCGAAGAAATCCTGGGAGGGATTCGCCGGCTCCTGCGTCGGCGCGATCATCGTGGGCATTCTGTGCGTCGTGTTCCTCCTCGAGAGCCCCTGGTGGATCGGGATCCCGTTGGCCCTGGCGACCGTGGCCGCAGCGACCGCGGGGGACCTGGCCGAGTCGATGGTCAAGCGGGAGCTGGGCATCAAGGACATGAGCAACCTGCTTCCGGGCCACGGCGGCGTGATGGATCGCCTGGACTCCGTGGTCTTCTCCATCCCCATCGGTTACATTATTTCGGTGCTGCTGCTGCCCGGCGCGGACGACACCATCGGCCTGCTGCTGCCCTAGGATGGGACCAGTAGTGTGGTGGCCGGATCCGGCCACCAGGGAATTGTTCATCATGTGCAGTGCAAGCTTGAGGGAAGTTAATTGAGTCAGGACAGCCAGCAGAAGACCCAAGCCCCCTTCAACCGGGTCGACTCCGGGGAATTCGGCTACAACGTCAAGCAGGTCGACCATTTCCTGTCCCGCGCCCGCGCGACCTACAACGGGACCGGTGACGATGAAAGCGTGGTCACCAGCCACCTGGTGCGCCGGACGTCCTTCGAACCGCAGAAGGGCGGATACTCCGCCCAGGAGGTCGACGCGGCCCTGGACCGCCTCGAGGACGTCTTCGCCCAGCGTGAACGTGACGCCCTGATCGAGACCGAAGGCCAAGACGCCTGGCTCGAACAGGTCGGTCGGCTCTCGGCCATCCTGCGTGGCCGCCTGCACCGCGAGCCGGGGGGACGGTTCCGTCGTCCGAGCCGGCGCAATGCCCCGAGCTACAACGTCGAGGACGTCGACGCCCTGTGCACCCAGCTGCTGGCCTACTTCGAGCAGGACGTGCCGATGAGCGTTGATGCCGTCCGCCGGATCGCCTTCCGCGAGGCCGTGGGCCAGGACGGATACGAGGAGAGCCAGGTCGATGCCTTCCTGGACCGTGTCGTGGAGTTGATGGCCTCCATCGACTGACCCGCAGCTAGTGCCGGCCCGCGGGGCCGGGCGCCGTAGTCCGCTCGGGGGCGTGCAGGCGGGTCATGACCCGGGTGGTCGCTTCGGCCGAGGGGCCCCGGGTGGCCCGGGACACGAGCACCGTGACGATGAAGGCCAACGGGACGGTCCACGCCGCCGGTTGGGTGGCCACCTCCAGGGCCAGCCCCGAGAGCCGGGGCAGCACCGAAACCGCGGTCATGG
Source organism: Arthrobacter sp. AOP36-F1-5 (assembly GCF_058137995.1). Classification (NCBI taxonomy): domain Bacteria; kingdom Bacillati; phylum Actinomycetota; class Actinomycetes; order Micrococcales; family Micrococcaceae; genus Arthrobacter; species Arthrobacter sp. AOP36-F1-5. The sequence continues at coordinate 2,427,298 of NZ_CM176892.1, read as the reverse complement.
CCGCGGCACATGCCAGCGCCCCGGAGAGCATGCCGGCCACGGCCCCGGCGGCCGTGAGCCCACGCCACCAGATGCCCAGCAGCAGCAGCGGGCAGATCGTGGAGGCCGTGAAGGCGAACACCGCCCCGATGGCCCCGGCCAGGGCCAGCGTGCTGGTGCCCAGGGCCAGCAGCAGCGGGATGACGCTGGCCAGCACCGTCGCATAGCGGAAGCCGCGCACCGTACCGCCGAAGAGATCCTGGCTGATCACCCCCGCCAGCGAGACCACCAGGCCCGAGGTGGTGGATATGAAGGCGGCGAAGGCCCCGCCGATCACCAGGGCGGTCAACAGGTTTCCCATGGTCCCGCCGACGATGCGGTGGGGCAGCAGCAGCACCGTGGCGTCCGCATTGCCCCCGGCGGCCAGTTCCGGAAGATAGGCCCTGCCCAGTACCCCCAGGACCGTGGGGAACAGATAGAACAGGGAGAGCAGCCCCAGTACGATCGACGTCGTACGCCGGGCCGAGGCCCCATCGGGGTTCGTGTAGAAACGGACCAGCACATGAGGTAGGCCCAGCGTACCGAACAGCAAGGCCACGATCAGTGAAATCGTCGCGTAGAGGCCCGCTCGTCCCAGCACCTGCCGGGGCAGGTCGAAGGCCAGGCCGTCCTGCGTGGGGGATTGGCCGGTCAAGCCCAGCTGGAGGAGCAGGAAGACCGTGGGGATGGCCAGCGCGCCGAGCTTGAGCCAGAACTGGAAGGCCTGGACGAACGTGATCGAGCGCATCCCCCCGGCCAGCACCGTCAGGCAGACCGCGGCCATGACCAGGCCGGCCCCCAGCCATCCGGGCAGACCGGTGGTGATCCCCAGGGTCAGGGAGGCCCCGTGCAGTTGCGGGACGATGTAGAGCCACCCGACGACCACCACCATGATGCTGGTGACCAGGCGGACGGTCCGGCCGGCCAAGCGGATCTGGGCGAAGTCGGGGACCGTGTAGGCCCCGGACCGGCGCAGCGGGGCAGCCACGAAGAGCAGCAGCATCAGATATCCGGCCGTATATCCGATGGGGAACCAGAGGGCGTCCTGGCCAGAGACGACGATGAGTCCGGCGATACCGAGGAAGCTGGCCGCCGAGAGGTACTCCCCGCCGATGGCCGAGGCGTTCCACCAGGGTTTGACCGTCCGCGAGGCGACATAGAAGTCGCCGGTGGTCCGCGACAGGCGCAGCCCGTGCACGGCAATGAGGACGGTGGAGACGACGACGGCGGCGATGGCCAGCAACGAGGTTCCGGCATTCATTCCCGGGTCACATCCAGATACTGTGCCTCGTAGCGGGCGCTGACCCGGTTGTAGAGGAAGGCGCCCAGCAGGATGATCGGGTACACCCCGACCCCCAGGACCAGCCAGGGCAGCGGGATGGTCAGCAACCGGATGTCCTGGATCTGCGGCCAGAACGTGACCACGACGGCCAGGCACAGCAGAAGCAGCAGGAACCCCAACGCCACCGACAGGGACAGACGCAATTGCGAGCGGATCAACGATCTGACGTAGAACTCCGCGGCGGGGTCGTGGCTGGCCCGACGCCGGGCGATGCCCAGCGGCGCCCCCTCCGGTGCGGTGACCCTGACCCGGGCCGGGAGCGGGGAGGGGCCGGGGGTCGGGCCGGAATCCGGGGTGGTCATGAAGGCCTGATGCGGTTGGCCGCCAGTTGTTCGCGCAGCTGCGGCAGAGCGCGTCGGCTCACCGGCAGCTCCGTGGCCCCGATGATGACCGAGGCCTTGCCCGGAGCCAGCTTGACCTGGTCCACCCGGTCCATGGCGACCAGGTATCCGCGGTGGATGCGTAGATAGCCCGCGGAACCCCATTGCTGTTCCAGATCGTTCAACGGGACCCTGATCAGATAGCTGGCATCGGCGGTGTGCAGGCGGGCATAGTCTCCCTGGGCTTGGACATAGCGGATCTCGTCGCGCCGGATCATCCGGGTGATTCCCCCCTGGTCGACCGTGACGACCTCGGGTTCCTGGGGGCCGTCCTGGATCAGTTCGCAGACCCGGCGCACCGACTCGGCCAACCGTTCCGGACGGATCGGCTTCAGGACGTAATCGACGGCGGCCAGTTCGAAGGCCTCCAGCGCCTGCGCCTCGTCGGCGGTGACGAAGACGACGGCGGGGGGACGGCTGAAGCGGGAAATCACGCGGGCGATGTCCAGCCCGGACAGGGAGGGCATGTGGATGTCCAGGAAGAGGGCATCGACGTCGAACTCCTGGAGCGCCTTCAGGGCAGCAGCCCCTGAGGTCGCCCGGTGGATCCGGCCCACCCGGGCATCACGTTCCAACAGGAAGGCCAGTTCCTCGACGGCCGGCAGCTCATCATCGGCGACGACGACATTGATCATTCCCATAGTCTAGGGACAGCCTGCCTGCCGGGCACTCACAGCGGCGGTCCGGCGTCGTAACCGGGCTGGAATTTGGGGATACGCACGGTGATCAGGGTCCCTGCCCCGGGGGCGGTGTCGATGACCAGCCCGTGGTCGTCACCGTAGAGCTGGCGCAGACGCACGTCGACATTGCGCAGTCCCACATGAACGCCGTCGGTCGTCCCGGCCAGCAGGGCACGCAGCTCCTCCGGATCCGCGCCCACCCCGTCATCCTCGACGGTGATCTCCGCGAACTCCCCGTCGTCGGCGGCCGTGAGGGTGATCAGCCCGCCGGTGGCCTTGCCCTCCAATCCGTGGCGCACCGCGTTCTCCACCAGCGGCTGCAACGACAGGAACGGGATGACGGTGCTCAGGACCTCCGGGGCGATCGCCAACGAGACCTTGATGCGTTCGCCGAACCTGGCCTTCTCCAGGAGGAGGTAGCGGTCGATGGCCTGCAGCTCCTCGGCCAGGGTGGTGAAGTCCCCGTGGCGGCGGAACGAGTACCTGGTGAAGTCGGCGAATTCCACGACGAGCGTCCTGGCCCGCTGCGGGTCGGTGTTGATGAACGAGGCGATCGCGTTGAGGCTGTTGTAGATGAAATGCGGGCTGATCTGGGCCCGGAGGGCGCGGACCTCGGCCTCCATCAGCAGGGCCCGCGATTCGTCCAGCTCGGCCAGACCCAGCTGGGCGGCCACCCAGGCGGCCAGCTCGGTGGTGGCCCGTACCAGGCCGGCGTTGGCCCGGGGGGCCAGGGCCACGACGGTTCCCACGGCGCTGCCGCGGACCAGGATGGGGGCGTAGACGCCGTCGGCCCCCGGTCCACGGATCACCTGGGTCCGGGCCGCGCGCACGGCATCGGCCGAATGCCCTTCGATCCGGCCCGGCTCCCGGGACACGGTATCGGCCAGTGGTCCGTCCAGGGCCAGGACCGTCGCGGCATCGGTGATCGCCAAACCCTCGCAGCCGAGTACGTCGCGGAGTTGCCGGGCGGCCCGTCCGGCCCCCTCGGAGTGCAACCCCGAGCTGAAATGCGGGGCCGCCTGGGACACCCGGTGCAATGTCTCGTAGGTCGCCCGGTCGGCATCGGTGCCCAGGTCACGGGAGGAGCGCAGCACATGGAACCCCACGTAGTAGACCACGGCCACGGCAATGGTGATGATCGCGATGATCAGCGTGGTCTGGGCGGCGGCGGAGAGCATGCAGACAGCCTAGACGCCGGCCCGCGGTGTCGTCGGGGGACGGCTTCGACGGCCGTGTCGGGCCCGACCGTTCGGCGGGACCAATGACCGTTGGGCGCATGGGGCGCACCGCTGGGCCACGACATGCTGCGGGTCGCTTCACTATCGGTTGATGGTGCCCGAGAGTGATGGGTGTCACTCTTCCGCCGAGGATGCGTGTGGACACGGTTTGTCCCGCGGCGGATGGATGCCACCACCCTTGAGGAGAAGAAAATGGCCCACCCCACCAGCCCGGACCCTGTTCCGCAGGACGGCACCGACGCCGCCCTACGGACCGATCCCGCCCCGGACCAAGTGTCCGAGGAATTCATGGCCGTCCAGGCCAGCGACGAGTTCCAGGATCTGCGCAAAACCCAACGCAGCTTCATCTTCCCGATGGCCATCGCCTTCCTGGTCTGGTACTTCGCCTACGTCCTTCTGGCCGACTACGCCCACGACTTCATGTCCATCAAGGTGATCGGGAACATCAATCTCGGTCTCCTGCTGGGACTGCTGCAATTCGTCTCGACCTTCGGCATCACCGCGGCCTACGTCCACTTCTCGAATAGGAAGCTGGACCCCAGGGCCACGGCCCTGCGCGATCGACTCGAAGCCAACGTCGACGAAGGAGACCTGAAATGAGCCTTCTGTCCCTGACCGCCGCGGCACCACTGGCCGCAGCGACGGAATCGACGTCGGTGGGCAGCCCCATCGTCAACATCAGCATCTTCGCGCTCTTCGTCGGGGTCACCCTGGTGATCGTGTTGAAGGCGAGCAAGAACAACAAGACCGCCGCCGACTACTACGCCGGCGGGCGTTCCTTCACCGGAACCCAGAACGGGACGGCGATCGCGGGGGACTACCTCTCGGCCGCCTCGTTCCTGGGGATCGTCGGGGCGATCGCCATCAACGGCTATGACGGCTTCCTCTACTCCATCGGCTTCCTGGTGGCCTGGTTGGTCGCCCTGCTGCTGGTCGCCGAGATGCTGCGCAACACCGGCAAGTTCACCATGGCCGATGTGTTGTCCTTCCGGCTCAAGCAGCGGCCCATCCGCATCGCGGCGGCCATCACCACGCTGTCGGTCTGCCTGTTCTACCTGCTGGCCCAGATGGCCGGGGCCGGTGCGCTGGTCTCCTTGCTGCTGGGGATCGACGGGAAGATGGGCCAGTCGCTGGTCATCACCGTCGTGGGCGCGCTGATGATCGTCTACGTGTTGGTCGGCGGCATGAAGGGCACCACCTGGGTGCAGATCGTCAAGGCCTGCCTGCTCATCGCCGGTGTGCTGGTCATGACCATCTGGGTGCTGTCCATGTACGGCTTCAACCTCTCGGCCCTGCTCGGTGACGCCGTGGAGACCGCGAACAACCCGGCGCTGCTGGATCCGGGCCTGAAGTACGGTGTCTCGGAGGCCTCGAAGCTGGACTTCGTCTCTCTGGCCCTGGCCCTGGTGCTGGGCACCGCCGCCCTGCCGCACGTGCTGATGCGCTTCTACACGGTCCCCACCGCGAAGGAGGCCCGCAAGTCCGTGGTCTGGGCGATCTGGCTCATCGGGGCGTTCTACCTGTTCACCCTGGTGCTGGGTTACGGCGCTGCGGCACTGATCGGCCCCGAGCGCATCACCAACGCCCCAGGCGGGGTGAACTCCGCGGCCCCGCTGCTGGCCTTCGAACTCGGGGGACCGCTCCTGCTCGGGGTGATCTCGGCGGTCGCCTTCGCGACCATCCTGGCCGTGGTGGCCGGGCTGACGATCACCGCTGCGGCCTCGTTCGCCCATGACATCTACGCCAACGTCATCGCCAAGGGCAAGACGACCCCGGAGAAGGAGATGAAGGTCGCCCGTCGCACGGTGGTCGTCATCGGCATCGCCGCCATCATCGGTGGCATCGGCGCCCAGGGGCAGAACGTGGCCTTCCTGGTCGCGCTGGCCTTCGCCGTGGCCGCCTCGGCGAACCTGCCGACGATCGTGTACTCGCTGTACTGGAAGCGCTTCTCCACCCAGGGGGCCGTCTGGTCGATGTATGGCGGCCTGGCCGCCGCGATCATCCTCATCGCGTTCTCCCCGGTCGTTTCCGGCACCGAGACCTCGATGATCACCAGCGCCGACTTCGCGTTCTTCCCGTTGAGCAACCCGGGCATCGTTTCGATCCCGCTGGCGTTCCTGCTGGGCTGGTTGGGCACCGTGCTCAGCAACCGGAAGGAAGACCCGGCCAAGCAGGCCGAAATGGAGGTCCGTTCACTGACCGGTTTCGGTGCCGAGAAGGCCACCGACCACTAGGTCATCCAGCCCGGGTCGCGGATCCGGGACGACGGCGGAAGCCGGGTTCGCCAGTGCGGACCCGGCTTCCTTGCCGTGTACCGGGGAAGGGCCTTCACCGGGCGGTCCCGCCGGACTACGCTGGGGCCATGTCCAGTTCGTGGTCCATCGCCTCGCAGGATTCGTTCCTGAGCATCGGTAGCGCCGGGTCCGTGCTGTCGATCTGCTCGGTGGGCAGCATCGGGTCGATCGGATCGGTGGGTAGTGCCGTCTCGGCGTTCAGCATGGCCAGTTCCCTGAGCGCCGGCTCCGCGATGTCCTGGCTCGGGGTGGGCACGGTGATGTCCTCCGCGGGCCTGGGTACCGTCATGGGAGCGCCCGTCGCCGGACGGCCGGTCCCGCACGCGGTGCTCCAGTCGGTCCTGATCGCCGGAGCGTGCGCCGTGGCCGTCTGGGGAGCCGGGCGCATCCGCCATTAGTTCCGGACGGTCGCCGAGGGGCCTCCTTCGGCCCCGCGTTCCAGCAGCGGGCGCATCCGGTGGGGGATCAGTTCTGCCATCGACAGCGAGGTGTCCGCGCGTTCGATGCCGTCGATGTCCAGGATCGCGCCGTTGACCCGGAAGAGGTCCTCGGCGCCGCGGGCCACGACGGTGGCCAGGATATCGGCCGTCCCGCTGAGCCCGTGGGCTTCCACGACCTCGGGGATGCGGGCCAGCGCGGCGGTGATCTCACCGAGCTTCTTCTGCTGGACGTGGATGTGGACGAAGCTGGTCAACGGATAGCCCAGGGCCGCGGGGTTGACCCGGCGTTCGAAGGAAAGGAAGGCCCCGTGGTTCTCCAGCCGGTTCAAGCGCGCCTGCACCGTATTGCGCGATAGACCCAGCGTCGTCGCCAGGGCCACGGTGGTTGCCTTCGGGTCCAGGGCCAGGGCCCCCAACAGTCTGTGATCAACCTCATCCAAGTCAGCCATAGTGCGCAACGCTATCAGGTACTACCGGGTGGTTACCGTGCAGAGTGCTCAGTAGATATATTGATGGTTGTGCGCAGTGCGTCTTGTGAGTACCGTCACAGGTAGGGAACGACGATGAAGTCCGCCCCGCCGTTCGGACACCGGATCACCCATCCGGCAACCAGCGAGTCGGCCGACGAACAACGAAGGACGCAGCGCAGACCATGACTAATCCACAGGCAGCCGGCGAGCGGGGCGAGGAGCTGATCCAGCTCATCGACCCCAGCGGACGCCGCACCCCGCATGGGGAATTCGATCCCTGGGTCGACGACATCGAGGTGGAGGCCCTGCGCCGCCTCCATACCGACATGGTGGCCATCCGCCGTGTCGACCAGGAAGGCACGGCGCTCCAGCGTCAGGGCGAACTCGCCCTCTGGCCACCGTTGCTGGGCCAGGAAGCAGCACAGATCGGCGCCGGCCGGGCCCTGGAGGATGACGATTTCATCTTCCCCTCCTACCGCGAAACCGGGCTGGCCTACTGCCGCGGGATCAGCGCCGAGGACACCCTGCGCGTCTGGCGCGGCAACGCCTACAGCGGCTGGGACCCCTTCGGCAAGAACATGGCGACACCGCAGATCATCATCGGGGCCCAGGCCCTGCATGCGGTCGGCTATGCCATGGGCATCAAATACGACGGCGGGTCGCAGGCGGCCATCACTTTCTTCGGTGACGGGGCCACCAGCCAGGGCGACGTCAACGAGGCCATGGTCTTCGCCGCCAGTTACCAGGCGCCGGTGGTCTTCTTCTGCCAGAACAACCATTGGGCCATCTCCGAACCGGTCGGGGTCCAGAGCCTGACCAACATCGCCGACCGGTCACCCGGTTTCGGCATCCCCTCGCTGCGCGTGGACGGCAACGACGTGCTGGCCTGCCTGGCGGCCACCCGGATCGCCCTGGATCGGGCCCGCAGCGGCAACGGCCCCACGTTCATCGAGGCGGTGACCTACCGGATGGGCCCGCACACCACGGCGGATGACCCCACGCGCTACCGCGATGCCAACGAACTGGACCTCTGGGCCGCCAAGGACCCGATCGAACGCCTCGAACGGCATCTGGTGGACCTCGGCGTCGACGAGGCCGAACTGAAGGCAGCCGCCGGGGAGGTGGCCGATTCGGTGGCCGCCAGCCTGCGCCAGGGCATCATCGGCCTTCAGGACCCGGAGCCGATGGAGGTCTTCGAGAACGTCTATTCGCAGCCGCATGCGGCCCTGGACCGCCAGCGCGAACACTATGCGCTGTACCGGGAACAATTCGCCGACGCTTCGTCGGCCACGGAAGAGGGTGCCCGATGAGCAAGCTGACATTCGGCAAAGCCCTGAATGCGGGCATGCGCCAGTCCATGGAAGCGGACCCGAAGGTCGTTCTCATGGGGGAGGACATCGGCAAGCTCGGTGGGGTCTTCCGCATCACCGACGGGCTGCAGAAGGACTTCGGCGAACACCGGGTCATCGACACCCCGCTGGCCGAATCAGGGATCGTCGGCACCGCCGTCGGCATGGCCTACCGCGGGTTCAGGCCCGTGGTGGAGATCCAGTTCGATGGTTTCGTCTACCCGGCCTTCGACCAGATCGTCAGCCAGGTCGCCAAACTGCACTACCGCACGCACGGGATGGTCTCCATGCCGCTGACCATTCGGATCCCCTTCGGCGGGGGCATCGGGTCCCCCGAGCACCACTCGGAGTCCCCGGAAGCCTATTTCGCCCATACGGCAGGATTGCGCGTGGTCAGCCCCTCGACCCCGCAGGACGCCTACGTCATGATGCAGCAGGCGATCGCCTGTGATGATCCGGTGGTCTTCTTCGAGCCCAAGCGCCGCTATCACGAGCGCGGTGACGTCGATCTCGAGGCGGCCCTGACGGGACCCGAAATGGGCAGCGCCGCCGTGCGCCGTCCGGGCACCGATGTCACGCTGGTGGCCTATGGAGCCCAGGTCAAGACGGCACTTGCGGCAGCCACCGCAGCGGAGGACGACGATATCTCCGTCGAGGTCATCGATCTGCGGTCGATCTCGCCGATCGACTTCGACACCATCGCGGCCTCGGTGAGGAAGACCGGCCGCCTGGTGGTGACCCATGAGGCCAGCCAGAACCTGGGCCTCGGGGCCGAAATCACCGCGGGGATCACCGAACGCTGCTTCTACCAGCTCGAGCATGCCCCCGTGCGGGTGACGGGCTTCGACATCCCCTACCCGTATTCGAAGCTGGAAATGCACCACCTGCCCGACCTGGACCGCATCCTCGATGGTGTGGACCGGGTGATGGACCGTCCCAACTCCCTGAGCAGTCTGGAAGGCTAGATGAGTACAGTGCTGAAGGTTTTCAAGCTTCCCGATCTCGGCGAAGGACTGACCGAATCCGAAATCGTCAACTGGAAGATCGCCGTGGGCGATTCCGTCCAGTTGAACCAGATCATTGCCGAGGTGGAAACCGCCAAGGCCGTCGTCGAATTGCCCAGCCCCTATTCGGGGGTCGTCACCGAGTTGCACGAACAGCCCGGTACCGTGGTGGAGGTCGGCAACCCGATCGTGTCCTTCGACGTTCCCGGCGAGGCCGGGTCCGGGGATTCGCCCGTGGGCCCGGCGGCCCCGGAGGACGCCGACGAGGCTCCCGCCCAGCGCGAACCCACCTTGGTGGGCTATGGCGCCGAGGTCGAGACCGGGAAGCGTCCGGCCCGCAAGGCCCGTCGCCAGGGGACGGTCGGTGCCCCGCCTCGTGCCGCAGCGCCCGCCCCCGAGGCGGCCCCGGCGGAGCCGGCCCCCGCGATGGGTGAAGCTGCCGCGGAACGACCACGCTCCACGCCTCCGGTCCGCAAGCTTGCCCGTGATCTGGGCCTCGACCTGGAGCGGCTCGACGGCAGCGGCCCGCGCGGACTGATCACCCGGGACGACGTCAACGCAGCCCATGCTGCCGGGGCCCCGGCCGGGACGGGTTCCCCCTCCGCGACCGGGGAGACCGGCCTGCCGTCCGGCGCAATGGCTGCCGGGGCAGTACGCACCCTGGGAGGGCAACCGCGCGAGGTGCGCAGCCCGATCAAGGGGATGCGCAAGCATACGGCGCAGGCCATGGTGGACAGTGCCTTCACCGCGCCGCATGTCACCGAGTTCCTGACCCTCGACGTGACCCCCATGATGGAGCTGCTGGCCCGGCTGCGTGCCGACCGCGCCTACCAGGACATGAAGCTCACCCCGCTGACGATCGCGGCCAAGGCCGTCTGCATCGCCCTCGAACGCCAGCCGACGCTGAACTCCCGGTGGGATGCCGCGGCCGGGGAGATCGTCCAGCAGAACTACGTCAACCTCGGCATCGCCGCGGCCACCCCCCGTGGTCTCATGGTGCCCAACCTCAAGGACGCCCAGGGTCTGGACTTCAGGGCCATGGCCGATGCCCTGCGTGATCTGGCGCTCACGGCCAAGGCCGGCAAGTCCGCACCGGAGGATCTGCGCGGGGGAACGTTCTCGATCACGAACATCGGGGTCTTCGGCATCGATGCCGGCACCCCGATCCTGAACCCGGGGGAGGCGGCCATCCTGGCCCTGGGGCAGGTCCGTGAACAGCCGTGGGGCTACCACGGGGAGGTGGTGCTGCGTCAGCTGACCACGCTGAGCCTGTCCTTCGACCACCGCGTCGTCGACGGGGAACAGGGATCGCGGTTCCTGGCCGACGTGGGCACGATCATGTCCGATCCGGGCATGCTCATCACGATGCTCTAGCCGGACCGGGCCCGAAAAAGGGGCTGCCTCGCCGCGGATCCGCGGCGGGGCAGCCCCTTTTTCGTCTCAGGAGGGAAGCGGCCTCAGGCCAGTTCCATGATGTATTCCTTCACCACCGCGGCCCGGGCGTTGGCGAAACCATCGACCTCGCCGATGATCGTGAAACCACGACGTTCCAGGACCTTCTGGCTGCCGATGTTGTCCGTGACCACGCGGGCCCGGATCGGGCGTTCGGTGATCTCGCTGAGGAAGGCGTCCACGGCGGCGGTGGTCACCCCCTGCCCCCAGTATTTCCTGTCGGTCCAGAAGTCCAGCTCGATGACTTCGTCGTGGGAGTCCGCCATGACGTAGCCGACGGCCCGGCCGTCCTGCTCGATCGCCCGGACGGTGGCCTTCTGGTCGTTGAGGATCAGCGACCAGTGATGGTCGAACACCCCTCGGTCCGCGGGGTTCTTGGCGGTGAATGCGGCCATGACATTGGCCTGGGGATCCTGCTGGTGTTCAAAGAACCAATCCAGGTCCGCTGGCTCAACTGGGCGAAGCTTCACGGTCAGTACCTCTCTACGACAACGGTGTTCTTTCTCGGTCCGGCCGGCCGGTGGACGCGATTCCTCCCAGCCTACCGTTGTGATGCGGGCCTAGCCTACCGGGGCTTTCAGCGCCGCCAACGCCATGGAGACCAGACGGCGTCGCCGGGTCAGCGGATCGGCATCGGAGCGGTGGGCCGAGTGCGGGGTCGAGTTGATCAGCCCCAGGACCGATTGGGCCCGGAAACGAGCCGCCGATTCGCCCTCCCCGGGGTGGAGCAGCCGCAATTGTCTGGCCCAGATCTCGATGTAGGAGCGCTGTAGACGCCGCACCGTGGACTGGTCGGCCTCGGACAGGCTGGCCATGTCCCGATCCTGGACCCGGATCACATTGCGGTGGCCCAGGGCGAAGTCGGCATGGAAGCGGACCAGCTCACCGAGCACCTCCTCGGGGCTGCCACCGGCCCGGGCCACGGCGCTTCCGCCGTCGTGCAGGTCGTGGCTGACCTCGGTGAGCAGGGCACCGAGCACCGCCGCCTTTCCGGGGAAGTGGCGGTAGACGGCCGGGCCGCTGATGCCCGACGCCGAGCCGAGGTCCTCGATGGAGACCCCGTGGTAGCCGTGGGTGGCGAAGAGTCGGGCCGCTTCGGCCAGCAGGGTGGAGCGGCGTGAGGCCTTGGCCTGGCTGCGGCCCGTGGTTTCACCGGTGGCGTTCACCGCGTCGGGCGCCGCCAGGGGCTCGGGTTGTTGCTGCACGGCGCTACTCCATCCGCTAGCGTGAGTTGGCCCACAAGAGGTGCTGGACATTTCAGTTAATGAATACTAACGTCTATTTCAGTTAGTACCTATTAACTCAAACTATTGGTTGTCTCCGTGTGGAACGGCAACCACCCCCGACGCCGAGGAAGAGCTACCGATGGAAACCCTGGCCTCCCACCTGGACCCGGCGGCCGACGTCTTCGCCGAGAACGACGCCGCCCAGCGCGCCCTCGTGACCGAATTGCGTGACCGTCTGGATACCGTCGCCCGCGGCGGCAGCGAAAAATCCCGCCGCCGGCATATCGACCGCGGAAAGATGCTTCCCCGCGAACGCGTGGACGCGCTGCTCGACGAGGGATCACCGTTCCTGGAGATCGCCCCGCTGGCCGCGGAGGGGATGTACGACGGCGATTGCCCCGGCGCCGGAGTCATCGCCGGGATCGGTCTGGTCCATGGCCGCCAGATCCTGGTCATCTCCAACGACGCCACCGTCAAGGGCGGCACCTACTATCCGATGACGGTCAAGAAGCACCTCAGGGCCCAGGAGATCGCCTTGGAGAACCATCTTCCCTGCGTCTACCTGGTCGACTCCGGAGGCGCCTTCCTGCCCCGCCAGGACGAGGTCTTCCCCGACCGCGACCACTTCGGGCGCATCTTCTACAACCAGGCCAACCTCTCGGCCCGCAAGATCCCGCAGATCGCCGCGGTCATGGGCTCCTGCACCGCCGGGGGCGCCTACGTGCCGGCCATGAGCGACGAGACGGTGATGGTCCGCAACCAGGGGACGATCTTCCTGGGCGGACCACCGCTGGTGAAGGCGGCCACCGGCGAGGTCGTCACGGCCGAGGAGCTCGGCGGGGCGGAACTGCATTCGAAGACCTCGGGGGTCAGCGACCACATCGCCGAGGACGATGGCCATGCCCTGCAGATCGTCCGGGACATCGTCGAAACGCTCCCGCCGCCGGCCGAACCGGCCTGGGACGTCATCGAATCCAAGGACCCCGTCGCCGATCCCGAGCAGCTCTACGGGGCGGTCCCGGTCGACGTCAACGGCCGCTACGACGTCCACGAGGTCATTGCCCGGATCACCGACGGCAGCGGCTTCCACGAATTCAAATCCGGCTACGGGACCACGCTGATCACCGGCTTCGCCCGCATCCACGGCCACCCGGTCGGGATCGTGGCGAACAACGGCGTGCTCTTCTCCGAATCCGCGCTCAAGGGCGCCCACTTCATCGAACTCTGCGACCAGCGCGGCATCCCGCTGGTGTTCCTGCAGAACATCTCCGGCTTCATGGTCGGACGCGACTACGAAGCCGGCGGCATCGCCAAGAACGGCGCGAAGATGGTCACCGCCGTGGCGACCTGCCGGGTCCCGAAACTCACCGTCGTCATCGGCGGTTCCTTCGGTGCCGGGAACTACTCGATGTGCGGGCGGGCCTACTCGCCGCGCTTCTTGTGGATGTGGCCTGCGGCCCGCATCTCGGTCATGGGCGGCGCCCAGGCCGCCTCGGTGCTCTCCACGGTCAAACGCGACGGGATCGAACGCTCCGGCGAATCCTGGAGCGAGGACGCGGAAGAGGCCTTCAAGGAGCCGATCCGCGAACAATACGAAGACCAGGGCAACCCCTACTACTCCACCGCGCGCCTCTGGGACGACGGAATCATCGACCCCGCCGACACCCGCCGGGTGCTCGGCCTCGCCCTGGACGTCTGCGCCACCGAACCCCTGCCGGACACCTCGTTCGGCGTCTTCAGGATGTGATCCCCCGATGACCGAAAACCACGTAGAGTCACCGCTCTTCGATACCGTGCTCGTCGCCAACCGTGGCGAGATCGCCGTCCGGGTCATCCGGACGCTGCGCCGGCTGGGGATCCGCTCCGTCGCCGTCTACTCCGAAGCCGACGCCGGGGCCCGCCATGTCCGGGAAGCCGACGACGCCGTCTGCCTGGGCCCGGCGGCCGCCGCCGCAAGCTACCTGAACATCGACGCCGTGCTGAATGCCTGCCGCACTTCCGGCGCCCAGGCGGTCCACCCCGGCTACGGGTTCCTGTCCGAGAACCTCGAGTTCGCGCGCGCACTGGAGGGTTCCGGGATCACCTTCATCGGCCCCAGCGCCCATTCCATCAACCTCATGGGCGATAAGATCCGGGCCAAGAACCATGTGGCCAGCCACGGTGTCCCCGTCGTCCCCGGGGTCGCCGATCCCGGGATGGACGATGCCGCCCTGATCGCGGCGGCGGCCGACGTCGGATTCCCGCTGCTGATCAAGCCCTCCGCCGGCGGCGGCGGCAAGGGAATGCATGCGGTGGAGTCCGCGGCCGAGCTGCCCGCCACCTTGCAGACCGCCCGCCGGGTGGCGAAGAGCTCCTTCGGCGACGACACGCTGCTGCTCGAACGCCTGGTGCGCAGCCCCCGGCATATCGAGGTCCAGATCCTGGCCGATACCCACGGGCACACCATCCACCTGGGCGAACGTGAATGCTCGCTGCAGCGCCGGCACCAGAAGGTCATCGAAGAGGCGCCCGCACCGCTGCTGCAGATGCAGGACGGTGGCGCCGGGATCCGCGAGCGGATCGGCCAGGCGGCAGTGAATGCGGCCCGCTCGGTGGATTACGTCGGGGCCGGAACCGTGGAGTTCCTGGTCTCGGACGAGAACCCCGACGAATTCTTCTTCATGGAGATGAACACCCGTCTGCAGGTCGAGCACCCGGTGACCGAGGAAGTCGTGCGCTTCAACGGCGCACGGGTGGACCTGGTCGAATGGCAGATCCGGGTCGCCGCCGGCCGGGTGCTCGAGCTCGATCAGCAGGCCCTGTCCCTGGAAGGCCACGCCATCGAGGCCCGCGTCTACGCCGAGGACCCGGCCCAGGGGTTCCTGCCCTCCATCGGGACGATCCTGCGCGCCGAAGACCCCGTCGGTGAAGGCATCCGCGTCGACTCGGGCATCGCCACCGGCTCCGACATCACCCCCGACTACGATCCGATGCTGGCCAAGGTCATCGCCCACGGCGACGATCGGGTCCAGGCCCTGGCCCGGATTGACACGGCGCTGGCCGAAACCGTCATCCTCGGCGTCGAAACCAACCTCGAATACCTCAGGGCGCTGATCGCCGAACCCGATGTGCAGGCCGGACGTCTGGACACCACCTTCATCGACCGGTGGGGGATCCAGGACAAACGCAGCCCGAGCGAAGACGAGTTGCGGTCGATCGCCCGCTGCTTCCTGGCCGTGGAACCGGCCACCATCCCACGCTTCGGAGCCTGGGCATCGGATGGCTGGCGCCTGGGCAGCCACCGGGAACGGACCCTGGCCCTGGAGATCGACGGCGAACTGCATATGGTGACCCTGCCTCCGGAGGGCGACGGCGCCGACGGGGCAACGGCCTCCGACGTCGTCCCCGCCTTCGCCGAAGTCCCGGCCAGTGCGGGACGCGAAGCCTGGATCGCCTCGGGCGGCTATGGCGCCCATGTGCGCTGGCTTGACCGCCGCGCCGTTGTGCACCGCCGACTGGCCAGCCTCGAACGCGAGGAAGCCGGCGGCGACCCCGAATCCCGGTCACCGATGCCCGGCACCGTCGTCTCGGTGCTGGTCTCCACCGGCGACCACGTCGAGGTTGGCCAACCGTTGCTGGCCGTGGAGGCGATGAAGATGGAACATCCCCTCGTCGCCGGCCTGACCGGCACCGCCACCATCCATGTCGCCGTCGGGGACCACGTCTCCGCCGGGGCCTCGGTGGCCACCGTGACCCCCGAGACCACGGGCGCCGACGCGCCCGCTACCGAAACCACCACCAGCTAAGGACCCCTCCATGCCGAACCTCGAACTCGACGACGACTACCAGGACCTTTCCGATACAGTCCGCGACTTCGCCGACAACGTCGTCGCCCCCGTCTCCGCCAAACACGACGAGGAGCACAGCTTCCCCTACGACGTCGTCTCCCAGATGGGGGAGATGGGCCTGTTCGGCCTGCCCTTCCCCGAAGAACACGGCGGCATGGGCGGGGACTACTTCGCCCTGTCGTTGGCCCTGGAACAGCTGGGCCGGGTCGACCAGTCGGTCGCGATCACCCTGGAGGCAGGGGTCTCGCTCGGCGCCATGCCGATCTACCGTTTCGGCACCGACGCGCAGAAGGAACAGTGGCTACCGCAGTTGGCCAGCGGGCAGGCGCTGGCAGGTTTCGGCCTGACAGAACCCGAGGCAGGCTCCGATGCCGGTGGAACCCGCACCACGGCTCGTGAAGAGAACGGGAACTGGGTGATCAACGGCAATAAGGAGTTCATCACCAACTCCGGCACCGACATCACCCGCCTGGTCACCGCCACCGCCGTCACCGGGACCTCGACGCGGGCCGACGGTTCGGAGAAGAAGGAGATCTCCACCATCCTGGTGCCCACCGACACCGAGGGCTTCACCGCGGAGAGGGCCTATAACAAGGTCGGCTGGAACGCCTCGGATACGCACCCGCTGACGTTCAAGGACGTCACCGTCCCGCAGGAGAACCTGCTGGGTCAGCGCGGCCGAGGCTTCGCTAACTTCCTGTCCATCCTCGATGAGGGGCGCATTGCCATTGCCGCCCTGGCCACCGGCGCCGCCCAGGGGTGCGTGGACGAATCGGTCCGCTACGCCAAGGAGCGCACCGCATTCGGCCAGAACATCGGAAAGTTCCAGGCCGTCTCATTCAAGATCGCCCGCATGCAGGCCCGCGCCCACAGCGCCCGGCTGGCCTACTATGGTGCCGCCTCGAAGATGCTCGCCGGCAAGCCGTTCACCACCGAGGCCGCCATGGCCAAACTGATCGCCGGCGAAGCGGCGATGGACAACGCCCGGGACGCGACCCAGGTCTTCGGCGGCTACGGCTTCATGAACGAGTTCGTCGTCGCCCGTCACTACCGGGATTCGAAGATCCTCGAGATCGGCGAAGGCACCACCGAGGTGCAGCTGATGCTCATTGCCCGCGAACTCGGACTCTAGGAGAAGGATATGAACGCTGATGCAGCGAACGACGGCGGCACCCCGGCTCCGGGGCGGCGCGTGGTCGAACGCGGGCTCTACTTCGATGAACTCGAGGTCGGGACCGTCTACGCACACAGCCCGGGGCGGACGATGACCGAGACGGACAACGTCCTGTTCACCACGATGACCATGAACACCCAGGCCCTGCACCTGGACGCGGCCTTCAGCGCCACCCAGCCTTTCGGGCAGCGCCTGGTGAACTCGATGTTCACCCTCGCCACCCTGGTCGGCCAGTCGGTGGGACAGCTGACCCAGGGCACGATCATCGGACAGCTGGGTCTGAACGACGTGAACTTCCCCCACCCGCTCTTCCACGGGGACACGCTGTATACCGAAACCGAGATCACCGGGCTGCGTCCCTCGAAGTCCAGGCCCGGGCAGGGGATCGCCACCATGAAGCACACCGGGCACAACCAGGACGGTGAGGTGGTGGCCGAGGCTTCGCGCACCGTGCTGATGTGGACCGAGGCCGGACACCTGGATGCCGGGAAGAAGCAGTCATGAGCGATACCTCTGCACCGGCCTTCACTATGGGGCCGGCCATCCTCTTCTGCCCCGCAGACCGGCCCGAACGCTATGCCAAGGCCTCCGCCCGGGCCGACGCGGTGATCATCGACCTCGAGGACGCCGTGGCACCCACCGATAAGCCGGCGGCCCGACGATCGGTGGTGGACACGCCCTTGGATCCGGGACGTACGATCGTCCGGGTGAACCCCGTGGACACCGAGGACTTCGCCGAAGACCTGGCGGCTGTGGGGGAGACCGCCTACAGCACCGTGATGCTGGCCAAGACCGAAACCGTCGAACAGCTCAGGCAGTTGGCCGACTATCGGGTCATCGCCCTGTGCGAGACGGCGCTGGGTGTACTCAACGCGCCGGCCATCGCCGCCGAGCCCAACGTCGTGGCGCTCATGTGGGGAGCCGAGGACCTGGTCGCCTCCCTTGGGGGGACCTCCAGCCGGCACGACGACGGTTCCTACCGTGACGTCGCCGTCCATGCCAGGGCAGCCGTCCTGCTGGCCGCAGGGGCTTATGGGAAGGCCGGCATCGACTCCGTCTACATCAACATCCCCGACACCGAGGGTCTCGCCGCCGAGACCCGTGACGCGGTCGCCAGCGGATTCGCCGCCAAGGCCAGCATCCACCCGGCCCAGATGACGGTGATCCGGGCCGCCTACGCCCCCGACCCGGAAGCGGTGCAGCGGGCCCGGGCCATTCTGGAGGCGGCACGCACCGCCTCGGGGGTCTTCTCCTTCGAGGGACAGATGGTCGACGAGCCCTTGCTGCGCCATGCCCGCCGTCTGGTGGCCCGTATCGACGGCTAGCGGGCCGGTGTCGTTTTTCGAATACGACTGCACGGGCAGGACAGCAGTGTCAGCGGTTGTCTTCCTTTAAGTTCCGCAGCCGCCCGCGTTCAATGGCTCGATAGACAGTGGAGCGACCGACGCTAAACAGCTCAGCTAGCTCCGCCTTGCTGTGTTCCCCAGCGGCGTGCAGTTCGAGGAGGTGCTCTTCCTGCTTCGCTGAGAGTTTGGGCTGCTTGCCCCGCAGCCTGCCCTTGGCCTTGGCAACCTTCATTCCTTCGCGGGTGCGCATCCGAATAAGGTCAGCTTCGAACTCGGAGATCATCGCCAACACGTTGAACAGGAGTTTGCCCATTGGGTCGGTAGGGTCATGGACGGAACCGCCGATGCTGAGTTTGATTTCGCGTCTGGCGAGGTCATCGGCAATTTCGTGGGCGTCCCGGACGGAGCGGGCTAGGCGATCCAGCTTGGTAACGACGAAGGTATCCCCAGCTCGGCATGCGGCCAAGGCTTCGCGTAGGCCGGCACGATTCTTGTTGGTGCCGGTAAACCCATGATCAACATAGATGCGTTCCGAGGTGACGCCCAGGGCTGCTAGGGCATCACGCTGCGCGGTGAGGTCTTGCTCTTCCGTGGACACGCGTGCATAGCCGATGATGATCTCAGACATGCAGATCAGTGTGTCACATAAGGACCCGTCACCGGACGACTCGCCGGACGGGTCTTACGGGACGGTGATGGCTTGGCTGTGGAGTTTGGCGCTCTTTGGCGGCGTTTTGTGATCGCTCTGAGTCATTAGCTGCCGATGACGAGGATGCTGGCGGCGGCTTCGACGACGTCGTCGGTGATGGTGTCGAGCTGGTTGATCCTGAGCACCCGGCTTATTTGGGGGAAGAGCCGTTCGAGGAGCCGGAAGTTGCCGCGGGTGATCCGTTCAATCGCCGCTATGGCTTGCGCGTCGGTGAAGTCATCGGGGTCGAGGGTTTTTCCGAGCCGTTTCCAGTGACGGTCCAGGACGAACAGGAGCTCCTCGCGTCCGAGGGTGCGGTATTGGTGTGAGAATCCGAGCCGGCTGTAAAGCTGCGGGTAGTGACGGAATCGTTCGTCGATGCCGGGCATGCCGATCAGGATCATCGCGAGATGGGTCCGGTCGTGTTGGTCGCGGAGAAGTTCCAGGGCAGTGGGGGTCAGCCGTTCGGCTTCGTCGACGATGAGCAGCTCGACGAGACGAGTGAGGTCTCCTTGTTTTACCGTCACCACTTCGGGTTTGAGGGACTGGAGGTGCTCTTCGACGCAGATCCCGACTTTGATCTGCCAGTGCGCGAGCTCGGCCATGAGATCCCTGGGCCGGCAGAGGACTTCGGGTGTGTAGAAGACGGTGCGGGATCGGTTCGCGAGGGCATAGTGCTTTGCGTCGTGGTCTCCGCGGGGTCCCCACTCGTTGATGTAGGCCTCGAGCGCGTCCCAGTTCGCGTAGCGGCGGGCGGAGTTGGTTTTCCCGACGCCGGCCGCGCCGTGGCAGATCCCGATGGTCTTCTCTTTCCGCACGGCGTTGGCGAACTCGGTGAAGCGCCGGTGCTCTTTGGTGACGATGAATGCCTGGTTCATCACTCGTCCTCTTCGTAGGTGCGCAGCCGTGGCCGCCGTTTCGTGGTTTCGGGGTTGCGGGGTTCTTCGCGGGTGTAAACGGTGGGGATGCGGTCGTTGATGGCGCGGCGTAGTTGTTTGCGGCGGGCCCGGCGGGCGGTTTCGATATCGCGGAGGCTGAGGCGAAGGTTGGGGTGGGCTTCGTCGATGGCGGTGCAGATGAACGTGTCCCGGTCGTATACGCGGATCTCGGAGATGTCGCGCGGGTCGTACCGGATTGTGATGGTGTGTCCGACGAAGGGGGCCAGGGTCGGGGCGAGGTAGCGCTGGCCTTGGAAATGGATGCCGTCGCGTTGCACGACCCGGCTCTTCGGAACGGTGAGGAGCAGCCCGTCGAGTTCTTCCAGGCTCTGCGGCATGCGGGGAAGCCAGCCATCGCCAACCCACGCGTCGCGCGGCGAGATCCCCAGCTCGCTGTGGACCCTGTCGTTATAGGTGCCAATGAAGTCGCCGACCGCTCCGTCGAGCCCTGCAAGATCGAGGACGGGTGTTGGTGCCCGGCTGCCGGAGCCGAGATGGCCAGGTAGCGCAGCCAGAAGCTCGGTGTTGATGGTGCCGAAGAACCGCTCGATCTTCCCCCGCCCCTGGGGCCGGCCGACGGTTGAGTGGATGATCCTGATATGCAGGGCGATAGCAGTTCTCTCAAGATGGTGGCTGGTGAAGTCGGAGCCGTGGTCCACGTGCAGGATGTCGGGGATCCCGCACATCGCCCAGGTGGGGTCCGTTTTCCGCCAGATTGCCTGCCGGAGGGCAAGGGCGGTGTTAATCGCTGACGGGGTGTCGGTGAAGACCATGTATCCGCAGATGGCGCGGGAGTAGTCATCCA
The DNA here is from genome assembly GCF_058137995.1 of Arthrobacter sp. AOP36-F1-5. Lineage (NCBI taxonomy): Bacteria > Bacillati > Actinomycetota > Actinomycetes > Micrococcales > Micrococcaceae > Arthrobacter > Arthrobacter sp. AOP36-F1-5. The sequence continues at coordinate 2,406,627 of NZ_CM176892.1, read as the reverse complement.
TCACGGTGGTCAGCCAAGGCCGGTCGGGTTTCCCATCAGCCCCGACGATGAGGATGTCGAGCTCGGTGTGGTCTGACTGCCATGTCTGGTTCGGATGTTCCGCGCGGCGGCGGAAGACCAGCTCGTGCTTGTCCCGATACGACGCGGGCCCCTCAAGCGCCAGCGTGACCATGGCCGGATCGAGGGCCTGCACGATCTGCCGGACAGTTGCATAGCTCGGCGCCGGCAGCTCGCGCTGTTGCGCATCGGTGGCGGCAAGGCGATGCAACGTGGAGATGCCTGGGCGTGGCCGGGTGAGTGCCAAACGTTCAATGAACGCGACCGTCTCGCTCGACGTTCGGCGGACGCCTTTGTCGCTGCGTGGGTTGGGTTCGAGGGCCGAGATGCCGCCTTGCCGGTAGAGCCGGTTCCAACGTTGCAGCGCCCGGACGGAGATTCCGGTCTCCCGGGCAAGGACAGCGAGCGGGATCTGGTCCTCGACATGAAGCCGAAGAACACGCCACCGCTCCGCCGCGTCCACGAGACACCTACACGGTGGTGCCCTCGCGAGCCGCGAAGGCCTGCTGGTGACGATACAGGGTGGCCCGGCTCCACCCGACGAGTTTCGCCGCGTCCTCCGCGGTGCGGCCCTTCGCCCTCGCCTCGGCGACGAGCTTGAGCTTGTCGGCGACCACGACGGGATCCGACAGGGGTCTGCCGAATCTGGTTCCGCTTTTCCGCGCGGCGGTGATGCCGGCGTTCACGCGTTCGGTGATCAGTTCGCGTTCGTATTCGGCCAACGTGGCGAGCATGTTCAGCATCAACCGGCCCGAGGTCGTCGATGGATCGATGCCGTCCGAGATGCTTTTCACCTGCACGTCCTGCTCCCGGAGGAGCTTGACCGTGTTGAGTACGTCGATCAGGGACCGCCCGAGCCGGTCGACCCGCCACACCACGACGGTGTCACCGGGCTGGGCGTATTCGAGGAGCTTCTTCATTCCGGGGCGCGAGATCGCGGTCCGGCTGCCTGATGTGACATCGGCGAAAATGTCCCGCTCCTGCACGCCCGACTTGACGAGGGCGTCGACCTGCAGCTGCGCGTCCTGGCCCTTGGTGCTGACCCGTGTATATCCGAGATGTCTCACCAGGTCATTCTGCCCCAAAAACCCCTCGATGCGGAGGGATCAAGACGGTTTGCCGCAAGGCATGTTTCCGAGACAGGCCACGCTCCGGAATGTAGCCACTCTTCTCCACAGTTCGAGATGGGCCTGGAGTGTCTTGGAAAACTGTAACTTTATGGGCCAAAGCTAAACCTTGTCGGCAAACAGGAAACTTGTTACATTGGCGACGACATACGATTTCAGTTGGGGGAAATAAAATGGTATGGGTGCTGGCTTTCATTGTAGCGGTCCTTTTATTAGCAATTCTGGGAACCATGCGGGAAGTGGCCATCCTTCGCAGTGAATTGACTTCTTTTCGCGAATTGGTGACGATCCCACCGGAGCCCGAGTGGTTCAGGAAGGGGCGCATGCCACGCGAACTTGCAGACCTCCACGAATTCTATTCCCGCTCCGCACACGACATGCTCGTCGTCATGTTCGTTTCTAGCGGCTGCCCGGGCTGCCGAAAGCTAGTCGATGATCTGCTCCGGAAAGCCGATCTCAGCGGCAATAAGAATCTGCTCTTCGTCACAACGCCGACGGCGCCCTCGGCTTCCGGCAATCCCGCCATGATGCAATCCATCGAACGTGCTGGCTGGACTCTTCACGCCGATGCGGGAAGCGACATTCTTTTCGCCGCTGGCGTCCACGGAACGCCCACTGCAATCGTCATGGACCGTCTAGAAGCAAAGGACTACGAGCCTGCCCCCGATGTGAATTGGGTTGTCCAGCAGCTAGCCCAAAAAGGAGAGTTGGTATGAAAGGCACGGGGGAACGCCCATCCCCGCGGAGCGGGGGAATCGCTCTTGATCGGCGGTCATTCACGCGACTGACCGTCCTCGCGGCAGGAAGCATCGGCTCTCTGGTTGGGTTTGCCCCATCGGCCGCGGCAGCACCGCCCAGCGCCTGCGACTTCGGCACACAACGCCTCTATGGCTGCGACTGTCCAGGAAACTACCAGTACCCCTGCACATGCATCGGCTATTGCACGGACACAATAAGTGAGTGTCAGTTCGGGCCGAGATCAGTGGACTCGTGCACGGTCTACAACACAAGCCCGAATCCCGATATTGGGGCGAAACCCCTCGGCAAGTGCGATCCCGTCCTCCAGACTGGATGGTGCTGCGGCGTTTACTGCTAGTGATATCGAATGACCTAGGAGGTAGAGATGACATGGCATGCAGGTTCTCCCGCGCAAGGCGTAGGGACAGCCAACCACAAAGACTTTTCCCCGCCTAAGCAGGAAAAGCGAGTTGAGAAGCTAACACTTCAGGCAGTGGCCTATGGGGAAAACCCCGCAGATATCGAGCTGCGTTGGTCATACAACGGCGAGTTTTCCCCGGCAACGCGAGAGGCTCTAGTCAAGGCCGTTTTACAAGGCATCCGCGCCGAATTTCGACGAGTATCTGGAGAGTGAACCGTGGACTCGCCGACAGTAGTCCAATTGGCCTCGGTGATTCTCGGTTTTCTCTGGCTCGTAAGTAGCAGCCTAAAAACCCTGTCCTTTGCCCAGTTTCGCGCGGACGTGGAGGCCCTGCTTGGTGGACATTCCGGTCGCTCCATCGGGGTCTTTGTGATCGGCATGGAGATCGCAGCCAGTGCCATGTTGTTTTTCGGCTTCTCGAAAGCGGGCGGCCCCTTTTCGGCGTCACTTGTGATCGCATTTACGGCCTCGTACATCCTCCGGGCAACTAGACTTCGTAACCTGCAGTGCGCCTGCTTCGGTTCACTATCAAAACCATGGTTTCTAGCCAGGTTAGGCCGAACGGCGACGGTTGCAGCTGATTCGGCGGCTGGCGCGTGGGTCTTTGTGCGCAACAGCCTTTTCATTGTTCTCGCTGCAGCCGTATCAGGCTACCCGCCCCTGATTACGGCACTCCTGGTCTCGACGATTGCGACTTTAATGGTGGTCGCTACCTTGACCGAAACCTTGCTCGAATTAAAGGACCGGAAAAAGATCCCCCACCCGGCGCTAAGCGACCTGCTGGCCCGCCGGAGGATAATCTTCGCTACCGATTGGTACTCCGGCGTATGGACATCTTGGATATCGTGTTTCGAGTCCAAGAAGTCGGTTGTTAACTAGACCTCATCGCCTAAAGTCACTTGGCCTGGGACAACGCGGCAGAACGTCTCGGAGCCTTCCACCGGCTCGTAATTTGACAGCGGATGATTGCGGCCTTGATCCAGAAGAGCAGAGTAGCCTCACACCACGTGTTAGGGATGGCTGGCCGAGAATGCTCACCAGAGGTCGGTGATAGGAGACGCCGTACCTGAGACGACGTCGCCCCCTTGTGCGTGCGAGTCCATCCAAGACGATATCCGCTGAAGGTTCCCCTAGCAGGCGCCGAGAGCGCCATTTACCGCTAAGAATTCGCCGCCACTTATCGTTGCGATTCACAGGCTTGGCGCTCTCGGTAACTCCTATTTCGAGCGGTCGTTTCCGGTGGAGGACCCCCTATCGGGACGGTTCAAATTGTCAATTCGGACAGATCCCCAAACGGGACGATGCAGCTCCGTCGACGACGAAAAGCACTCTTTCCCGTTCGCTACCGCGATACCGGAGCACCAAAATTCGACAGTGAACTACGACTGTTAGTGGGTAATGGAAGTCCTTCTTTAACCCAAAAATGGCGGTTACCGCCGTAGCTCCGCGGCCTGTAAAGATCGGTTTTGAGCCGGGCCTTTTCAGCGTAGTCGAGGCCGGAGTCCTCAACGTCTTGAAGTTTTGACATCCAATGCAACGATCCGAGCTGTCAGTAAGCCCCAGGGTGGGCGTGGTCCGTGAGAACCACGCCCACCCTAGGGCTCACCACCTGCTATGAGATTGGATATCGCTGAAGTATCTCCCAGAGGGCCCGGTGTCGGGCCTCGTAATTCTCTGGTGAATTGTAGATAAGTTCTACCTGCAGGCTGTCGACGATGCCAAGGTATGCATCTACTAGCGTTGTGGCATTGCGCGGGTCGAGACTTCTGGGCAGAGCTGCTATGAACAGTGATCTTAGGTCAGCCTCAAAGAGTCGGTACTTGGTGATCACTTCCTCGCGGAGCGCGAGCGGCGGAGCATAGACGGTGCGCAGCAAAAAACGGAAGTCCGCCGACGATGCGTATCTGGGGTGCAGGGCGTTTAGATACTCACCGCCGGGCAAAGGTACACCTGATTCTGCGGCGAAGGCATTGCTTGCAGCGAGACGTTCCTCCCGCAGGGCGATGTCCATGACCTCGTTGAAGAGCGCATCCTTGTTGGCAAAGTGGGCATAGAGGGAAGCCTTTCGCATCCCGGCCTGTTCCGCGATCACCGTGAGCGAGGACGCGTCATAACCGAATTCTGCGAAGTGGTCAACAGCAACGGTGCAAATCTTCTTTGCCGATGGGGACAATGACATTGGGTGCTGATGCTCCGTATTCTTTGGTTCGAAACGATTAGTGGCTGCCGAGATCGGTCACGGCAGGTGCTCGTTTGACGCTCACTGCCACGATAGCAATGGCAACCGCACCGACCACCATCAGGAATGCCAGCCAGGCCAGTGGCCCTGCTTCGACCATTACTCCTGCGATGGGGGTAGCGGCCGAGGAGATGATGAGCTGGAATGCTCCTAGCAGGGCTGCGGTAGAACCCAGGGACGTGTGCTGGGAAGCCATGGCCAGTGCCATAAGTGTCGCTTCCGCGATACCAATGCCGAAAAGGGAAATGAACATGCCAATGACGATACCCGGTAGACCCATTCCCAACAGCGTCAGCACGAAACCGACCGCGGCACCGAGCGCGACGATGATCGTCCCAGCCATTCCTAGTGCACCAGCACCGAATCGTGTCACGGTGCGCCCAGCGACAATGGCACCGAACATAACGGCAAGTCCTGTTCCTCCGAACACGAGCCCGAAGGTGTTGGCGTCAAGGTCAAAATGACCTTGGTAGATAAATGGTGCACCTCCGATGTAGCCAAAGAGGAAAAAGAACACCGCGGACAGCCCTAAGGCGGGAAGCAAGAATCCGGAATCCTTTGCGATTCGCTTGTAAGTGCTAAGCACCATTCCCAGCCGGAGGGAGGATCGGGTCTCCACCGGGAGGGTCTCACGCAGGTTGGCTGTCGAGTTGGCCAGTGCGATGGCAGCCAGACCTGCAAGAACCAGCAGCACTGCACGCCAGCCAAAGTGCTGGTCAACGAACCCGCCAAGGGTCGGTGCAAGCACCGGCGCAAGGCCCTCGATTGTCATCAACAATGCGAAGAGCTGAGCGGCGCGCACTCCCTGAGCGGCATCTCGAACCATGCTCAAGGCCACGACGAGAGTCAGCGCCGCCGCGAGCCCTTGCAAGGTGCGAGCCGCTAGAAGGGTTCCCATGGTTGGGCTGGCTGCCGCCCAGAGAGACGCCAGAAGAAATACCACTAGGGCGCCCAAGAGGGGCCGACGTCGTCCGAATGCATCGGTGAGTGGGCCAAAAATTAGTTGCCCCGCACCCATCGCCAGCAGGTAAACCGTGAGGGTCAACTGGCCTGACGCTGCGGTTCCGTTGAGTTGCTGGACGATGTCGGGCAGGGAGGCCAGGTACATGTCGGTGCCGGCAGGGCCCAGGATGGTTACCAGTGCTAGCGACACCGCGAACCACGCACCCACCTTCCGTTGGCGCTGAATAGTAGTCACTGTAGGGATCTCCTCAAAAGTCGAATGAACTCACTTACTTGCCTACCTACCGATAGGTAGGCAAGCAACTCTATTCCACCACGGAAGTCATTTGTGAGCAATCCAGACGGAGCGTGACTGGTGTCACGCTCCCCACTCGATGGGTATAAGAGAGCTCTGAGGGAGTATGCGGAGGAGCTTCCGAGCACACTTCCGGCCGGCCTGTGAGGAAAACTGTCGTGGGGAATACCCAATGCGGAGGTATCTGCTGTCCCGTTTAGCGTTCCCCTCTGGACACCCCATCAACGTCGGAGCTGACATTGCTTTGCGCGATCCGGCCGGCCGTCGCCGGACCCGCTTGAGGGCACGGGGCCGCCGTCCCGAGGTCTTAGGACACTCCGCGCAATCGACTTTGGAAAACGATGAGCCCCTTATGCTTGCGCCGAGCCGCAGACAGGAATGCAGCTCTCTAGGCCGTAGCTCAAGGTCATGAAGCATTTGTAGACTAGCCCCACAGGCGGTATCAAGTGGGAAGAAGGGCTGGGAGTAACCATGGAACGAAAAACCACTAACCCAAGGCTAAGGGTTCTAGTCGGTACCTTGGTGGGATCCGCTGCCCTTGCTCTGTTCAGCACTTGGATACCAGCAATCATTGTCGGGATCGTCATTGCCCTTGTCGCTGTCGCTTTATCGGTTCAGATTGCGGTTGTTGCAAGAACCGTGTCACGGGACTCTGGTGCGGTCCACGCTGGCCCGACTATCCTGGGCACTGCTTGGGTTTCAGCCACGGCTTGTGTGCTCCAGATCGCGTGGTCTTCGTACCAGCTCTTGGCCAACGGTATAGTTCTGGCTGCCGTTTCTGTCTTTGCTGGATTGATCCTTGCGACGGTTCCCCTGAGCGCGCTGAAGAGTATGCCCAGAAGAGACCGTCATCCGGTCGGAACAAACTGATCCTTGCTGCTCGCCCGCTGGGAATTCGTGTATTGGACGACAAGCAGCTGAATCGAAATTGTTGGACGTGTGGCGCCCGCGAGCACCATCCCGCAGTGGGTTCCACTTGCGGGCATTGATATGTTCAAACCAAAGTCGATCTGCCCTAGACACACCCCCTCGGGTGGATTTCCGCACGGATCATCCTCAGACCCGATGGGTAAGGCAACTCTCTTCCCCGTCGAGGGTGTAGAGAAGGATCGAGGTAGCGCCACTGAATCGGCGCTTAAACGGATATGCCAAAATGAGAGCCCTATGAAAGAGCCCTCTGCAAATATCCACCCACTGGACCAAGATCGCGACCAGATCAGCGCAGCCTTCGTCCAGGATTTGGCCGCTGAAGTCGCAACCCGCTACGGCGGCACACTCACGCGGATGCAGCGAGCAAACGGATCCTCAAACGCGACATGGGTCGGTGACGGCATCGCCGTACGAATCGCGCATACACCCGTCGACATGGCTCGAGAGGTTGCGCTCGTGCGGGCTCTGCCGCGAGAGGTCGGACACCCAGAGATCCTCGGCGAGGGCACTATCGCAGGCCACGGCTGGATCGTGAGTGCAGAGATCCCCGGTCAGAATCTCCAAGAGGCATGGCCTACACTGACGCCTGCTGAGCAGGAATCAGCAGTGCGTCAGCTGTGGGCCCGCGCCCACAGCGTGCACGACTCGAGCCCGTACCTCAGGACGCTTGTCGCGTCGCACGGTGGTTTCGTGCCAGCAACGATTGACGCTGCCACCGCGTCGGCTAAACACGCCGAAGTCGCGCTGGGACTGTCCAGCGCCCAGCAGGCGCAGCTCCACGAAGTCATCGAGGACTACTTCCGGGCTGCACCCTTAGTAGAGCAAACCGTCAACCATGGCGACCTCGCGCTGATGAATGCCTTATGGGACGGTGAAGTCGTCGCCCTGCTGGACTTTGAGTTCGCCGTGCTCGCTCCGATCGAGATCGACCTGTGCCGGCTGGTCTACGAGGCCCGCATATCCGAGGAGGGCCATTGCGTTGATTCGGCGGCAGGCAACGCGGCGGTTGAGATTGCCGCTCGTCATATGGATCTGATTCATGGTCGTACGCTTATCCGTGGCGCAGCGATTCTCGACCAGCTCCGTGACCTTGAGATCTGGCTGGCCCTTGGCAGCGACGAGGAACGACTCCAGAACTGGCGACCGGACCGCCTGCTCACCGCCCTGCTTGAAGACGAGGGCGGCTATCTCGCCCCCCTGCTCAGGTAGCCCGAGCTCCCACGATGCGGTGAACAGCATCGATTCGATGAGCGCAGAACGGCCTTAACCACCCCACGAAGGCTGCGGGCGGAGGTGTGACCGTTACCACGACCCTCATTCTCCGCAACAGAGACCGCTTCGCTGATCCTTGACCTCAATGCCACCGTGAGGAGAAGTATCGGTCACAGAACACGACCAAAGAGCGCCAAGCTCCACACATATGCACGGGACACCTCGGCCGATGTCCGGTGGAGGTTCGGCTATTGAGGCGCAGGAGGCGAGGATTCGAAGAGTCGAATTCACTCCTTGTTGTTGCGGCGTTCCTTGGACGCCTGAAGGAAGCGTTCTTGGTAGGCAGAATAGGCCTCTGCATGGCGAGCGTGTTCCTCAGGTGTGGTCGAAGGAGGGAGCTCAACCGGGGGCATGTAGCGGTCAATAGCCTCGATTTTGAGCGGATACCCGAACTTGTCTTTCATCGCCATTCAACAACGATAGGCCTTATTCAACACGGGAACAGTTGCCTCCCATGGGGTTCCGCTTGTGGCGTCACTCCACTCAACCTACGGTTATGGAATGCTTGTTGTTGGGTCCATAGTCATTCGTGTGAGCGACCTGCAAAAACAGATTCAATTTTGGTCTGATGCTCTCAATTACGCTGTGCGTGAGCCGATTGATGATGACTTCGCACTGTTATTCGCCACCGATGGAACTGGTCCGAATGTCTCCCTCGACGCGCACCGCTCTGAGCGGATATTGCCACCGCGCATGCATCTGGACTTGTACGCAGAGGACCAAGCGGCTGAAGTTCACCGACTGACGACTCTCGGTGCCACCAAGGTGGATTGGGGTCGATGCCCCGACGATGCAGATTACGTCATCATGCAAGACCCCGAGGGAAACCGGTTCTGCGTCATTGAGGCGGCCGAGTGGTCGGGCTGGAGAAGTTGGCGGACAACAGCCGCTAGCTGAGAGCCGCGGTCATCCCACTCCGGGACGCCCGTTTGGGTTCCACTTGCGGAAAATCCGGATACGCCGTTGACCGTAAACAGACAGGCTAATGGACCCCGTTCAGGGCATCGCGGATTGCGGCAGCAACCCGCTCAGGCATCCCGGCCAGGTCGAGCGGAGCCCGACCTGCCACTTGGTGCGGGACGAAGTGCTGCCACCCGAGGTCAAAACAGAGCAACGCCCGCAAGTCGGCCCGCCGATCCACCCGTACGCCCGCAGCACGCTCGTACATCGTCAAATAGGCACCAGCCGTCTCGGCGTCAAACAATACGGCCAGATTGAGCCTGCAGTGGCCGACGTCGCTGCCCCGGTTGCCGGTCGCCGCGTCGGGCCAGTCCACAACGCCGGTGAGTCGCCTGTCATCCCACAACACATTGAAGTGCTGGTAGTCGCCGTGCGCAAAGACCGTTTCGCCGCCCAGCGGTCCCGACGCAGCCTCGCGGGCCGCATCGCGCAGACCACGGTCAGACAACCAGTCCAGTGGGGCGGTGGCGCCCGCCGTAGCGGTCCGGCACGGGCACAGGCTCGCCGTCACCGTTCCCGGCGTCCGCGGAGGTTCGTGGCCGGTCGGGTACGGCGTGGATCGCCGCCTGAGTGGTCGCGAGTTGGCCCAGCCAGGAACGCATGTCTGCCGGAGCCAGGTCCGGCTGCCCGGTCAAGGCGGACGTGAGTGTGCAGGGCACCCCGGTCTCGACGCCGTCCGCGTCCATTGCGAGGAGTTGAGGTGCAGGCACCCCGTGACCACGTATCGCCGTCAGCGCGGACGCTTCGCGTGTTACCTGGGCCTCAGCCTCGTCATCGAACTGCCAGCGGCGCAGCACCACATCCCGGGCTCCACTCGGAGCCTCGACAGTGATTCGGTCCATGTCTGCGGTGACTCCGCCCTGCAGGCGCGCGACGGCGGTTACCCGGGCATGCGCATGCACATGGCGCCGAACCCACTCCAAGACCTCTCGCGCCGGAGGCTCGTACTGGCGGGGCATCACGTCAGTCTGGCATGGCGTGCTGGCTTTGTCTCCCGACGCTTCATCCCACGAGAAGTACTAGGCCGAGTCAACAGGAGCTAACGATTCATCAGCTTGGCCGGCATTCCGAGCGATCGTCTTCGGAAAACGACAGCCGGGCTCAGTGGAACGCTAATGGATGGCAGGTTAGATGAGTTGCCCACAACTAAATTGTGCACTATTCTTAATTTATGCAGATCAACCCGCTGGCTCTCGACGAGCAATTATGCTTCCCGCTCTATTCCAGTGAGAAGACCGTCGTGGCTGCCTACCGCCCGTTGTTGGCGCCGTTGGGCCTGACCTATCCGCAATATCTGGTCATGCTCGCCCTGTGGGAGCAGGACGGTCAACCGGTTTCCACGCTTGGACGGCGGCTCGGTCTCGACTCAGGGACCCTGTCACCGCTGCTGAAGCGGCTGGAAGCCTCCGGCCGCATCCAACGGCATCGCGGCACTGCCGATGAGCGCGTGGTCACGGTCCAGTTGACTTCCGAGGGCGCGGCCCTGCGCGAGGACGCCGTTGGGATTCCAGCACGTCTGTTCGCCCAGCTGGGCCTAGAGGCAGCGGAAGCAGTCGAGCTGCGCCGGCTACTGGCCAAGATCTGTTCCACCGGGCAGGCAACGCCTGCCCGCACCGACAACCCCAAGGATCCATCATGAAGACTCTCTACACCGCTGAAGCACTCGCCACCGGTGGCGGCCGCGACGGGCATGTCACCTCCACCGACAACCGGGTCGACCTCGATCTGGCCATCCCGCAATCCATGGGCGGTTCAGGTGCCGGTGCCAACCCCGAACAACTCTTCGCCGCCGGCTACGCCGCGTGCTTCCACAGTGCACTGCAGATGGTGGCCCGCGAACGCCAGATCGACGTCGATGGGTCCAGCGTCGGCGCCCAGGTCCACCTCGGTGGGCTCGAGTCCGGAGGGTTCGGCCTGGCAGTGACCCTGGAAGTCACCCTGCCCGCTGTGGACGCGACCGTGGCCAGCGAGCTGGCCGAGGCGGCCCACCAGGTGTGCCCCTATTCCAATGCCACCCGAGGCAACATCGAGGTCGACCTCCGCGTCTCCGACGACTGAACACTGGCACACTGTCCCCATGGAGGAGATGGAGCCGGATACCAGCTACACCACGATCGAAGGGGTGCCCTATGTGCGCCTCTTCGTCGAAAATGGGGAGAGCCCGGTCTGGACGTGGGAGCCCGTGGCCTATGACGAACTGGCGCTGCCGGCCGAACTCGAAGCCAGGATGCGTGCCTGGGAAACCGAGTTCACCGACCACGACATCGACACCGCGTCCACCGGGGTCCTGTCCCGACGCCACCGGGCCGAGGGGATCCTGCTGGCCACACAACTGGCCGCCGAACTCGGCTCGCCGTTGGCCGTACACTATGCCCCGGCCTCGCCCGAGGAGGCCGGGGGCTCCGACAGCCTGGGGACCTACCGACCCTCGCTGGCGGACCCCGAGATCTTCCATGTGGACACCTTCCCGGTGCGCCCGGGGGTCACCCGGCGGCTCATCTGGATGCTCCGGCACCCCTTCGAATTCCCCGGTGATGCGGCCGACGCCTCAGGGCTCGACGCCGACTGGAGCGACCTGGACGACGAAGGGGAAGAGGACGACGGCGAGTCCTCCTGACCCGGCCGCCGGGATGTCCACCCCTGCCGCCGAGTGCGCGATACTGGAGGCATGGAGTTTCGCGAACCGCCACATATCAACCCCGCCCCGGATGCCCCCCGGCGCATCGTCCTGCTCGGTTCGACCGGGTCGATCGGCACCCAGGCCATCGACGTCGCCGATGCAGCCCCCGACCGGTTCCGCATCGTCGCGCTCGCCGGCGGCTCCAACCTCGAACTCCTGGCCCGGCAGGCGGTGCACACCCGGGCCGAGGTCGTCGCGCTCGCCGAGGGGGACATCGATGAGCTCAAGGCGCGCATCCACGCCCATGCCGAGCTTGCCGGGCACAGCTCCTACCGCCCCGAACTGCTCACCGGCCCCACGGCGACGGCACGCATCGCCGGCTACCCGGATGCCGACGTCGTCCTCAACGGCGTCACCGGCTCGATCGGGTTGGCCCCGACGCTGGCGGCCCTGAAGGCGGGACACCTACTGGCGTTGGCGAATAAGGAATCGCTGATCACCGGTGGCGCCCTGGTGAAGCAGGCCGCCGCGCCGGGCCAGCTGGTTCCCGTGGACTCGGAACATTCGGCGCTGGCCCAGGCCCTGCGTGCCGGCACCGCCGAGGAGGTTTCCCGGCTGATCGTCACCGCCTCGGGCGGCCCGTTCCGCGGCATGAGCCGGGAAGCGCTGATGGACGTCACCCCCGCCCAGGCGCTCGCCCACCCCACCTGGGACATGGGCAAAGTCGTGTCCACCAACTCGGCGACCATGGTCAACAAGGCGTTGGAGGTCATCGAAGCCCATCTGCTCTTCGACGTCCCGCTACAGAGGATCGACGCCGTGGTCCACCCGCAGTCGATCGTGCACTCCATGGTCGAGTTCATCGACGGCTCCACCCTCGCCCAGGCCTCTCCGCCGGATATGCGCCTGCCGATCGCCCTGGGCATGGGCTGGCCGGCCCGGGTCCCCGGCGCGGCGGCGGCCTGTGACTTCACCACCGCGTCGACCTGGACCTTCGAACCGCTGGACGAGGAAGCCTTCCCGGCGATCCGCCTGGCCAAGCAGGCAGCCAATGCCTCGGCCACCCATATGGCCGTCTACAACGCGGCGAACGAGGAAGCCGTCGCGGCCTTCCACGCAGGACGCATCCGGTTCCCCGAGATCGTGGACGCCGTCGCCGATGTGGTGGGCAAATACGACGCCGGGGCCATCGTCGGCGATGAACTCAGTGTCCAGTCGGTACTGGTGGCCGAAGCGTGGGCACGAAAGAGCGCCCAGGATCGTTGGGGACAATTGTGACAGTCATCCTCTTCATTGCCGGCGTCCTGATCGTTGCGATCGGTGTCGCCGTGTCCATTGCCTTGCACGAAATCGGCCACTTGGTCCCGGCCAAGCTCTTCGGCGTGCGCGTCCCGCAATACATGATCGGCTTCGGCAAGACGATCTTCTCTCGCCGGCGCGGAGAAACCGAATACGGGGTCAAAGCGATCCCTCTGGGCGGCTACATCTCGATGATCGGGATGTTCCCTCCCGCCGAGGCGACAGCGGTGGAGGGCAAGGTCAAGGCCGCCAGCACGGGAATGTTTACCCAGCTGGCCAATGAGACCCGTCAAGCGGCCGCGGAGCAGCTGCGCCCCGGGGACGAGCACCGGATGTTCTATAAGCTCCCGGTATATAAACGCGTCATCATCATGCTCGGCGGCCCGTTCATGAACCTGGTCATCGCCTTCGTGCTGTTCGCCGTGCTGATCAGTGGTTTCGGGTCCATCCAGTCCACGACCAACATCTCCGAGGTCTACCAGTGCGTGGTCAGCCAGGCCGACCAGAAGGCCCGCGGCGGCGACGACGCGGCAACGAACTGCCAGGCCGGCGACCCGGCGGCACCGGCCTATGAAGCAGGGCTGCGTCCGGGAGACCGGATCACCTCCTTCGACGGACACCAGCTCAAGGAATGGCAGTGGGACGACCTCTCCGAGCTCATCCGGGCCGACGCCGGGAATACCGTTCCGATCACCTATCTGCGGGACGGCTCCGAACACCACACAAGCATCACCCCGAAGCTATCCCAGCAACCTGCCCTGGATATCAACGGCCGGGTCAAAACCGACGCCCACGGCAACACCGAACTGGTCAACGTCGGCTTCGTGGGCATGGGCTCGGAGAACGTGCAGATGACCCTGCCGCTCACCGAGGTGCCGTCGGCCGTGGGTCAGAACGTCCGGGCCGTGGCCGGCATCGTGGTGGATCTGCCGGCACGACTGGTGGCAGTGGGGCAGGCGGCCTTCTCTTCGGCGCCACGGGACCCGAACGGGCCGATGTCGGTCGTCGGGGTCGGCCGGATCGCCGGCGAGGTCAGCGCCATGGACGAAATCCCGATCAAGGACCGCATCGCCACGCTCTTCGGTCTGGTCGCCAGCCTGAACGTCGCCCTCTTCGTCTTCAACCTCATTCCATTGCTTCCCCTGGACGGCGGCCATGTCGTCGGCGCCCTCTGGGAAGGCCTGCGCCGTTTCGTCGCCCGCGTCTTCAAACGTCGGGACCCGGGGCCGGTGGACATCGCCAAACTCATGCCCCTGACCTACGTGGTGGGCGTCCTGTTGCTGGGTATGGGTGCGCTGCTGATCTATGCGGATATCGTCAAACCGGTGAATATTTTTGGGTGATCGACGCACCACCGGCACCACGCTGCGCGGGAGCGCCCTCGTCGCGGCCACCCTGGCCCTGGGGCTCGTCGTGGCCGGATGCACCGCGAACGCCCCGGGGAACTACGCCGGAAACACGGCGGCGTCGTCAGGGGCGAACCCCGACCGCGTCGTGTTGGCCGAGCCGGAGCCCGGCATCAGCCACCTGGGTGGGGACACCGGGGATATGGCACTGGAAGCCAGCGAGGCGTTCTTCGCGAAGGCACCCGCCGTCGTCGTCCTCGGAAACGACGACGCCGACTCCTCCACGCGGGCCGCGGGGCGGGCCGGCGAACTCGGCATCCCGGTGCTCATGGCCCCCGAGGGGGCTTCGGAGCAGAAGGACTTCGACGAGGAATTGAAGCGTTTGGGGGCGGGCACCCTCATCGCCTACGGGCCCCTGTCCGAGGCGGTGGCGGGGGACCGGGACGTCGTGGACGGGGAGGACCCGGACGCGGAACCGCCCTCCATCGATGCAGCAGAAAAGGCGACCGACCCCGGGTTCGCGGTCGTTGTCCGGGCGGGGAAGAAGGCAGACCCGGCGGCGGGACCGGCCTTGGCCACCGCCGAAGCCGCGGGGGCGGACCGGGCGAGGATGAAATCACCCGATCCGCGGGCCGACACGAACCGGGAATTCTTCGGTGACCATGCGGGCGCGCAGCTTCTCACGTTCGGAAAGGGGTTCGCCAAACCGGCAGAGTTCTCTGCCCTGGCAGCCACTGCAGCCAGTGGACAGGAACTTCCCGGCGGCGGGCAGCTCGTGTTCCCGGACCGGCGCCTGATCGGGCTCTACGGCTCACCCGGCACCTCCTCCCTGGGCGCCCTGGGGGAGCAGGACCTCGACGGAACGATCAAACGGGCCCGGAAACTGGCCGCCGAATACCAGCCCCATAGCAAGGAAAAGGTCCAGCCCGCCTTCGAGATCATCGCCACGGTCGCCTCCGCAGCCCCCGGTGCGGACGGGAAGTACTCCCGCTACACCCCAGTGGACACCCTGGAACCCTGGGTCAAGGCGGCACAAGAGGCCGGGATCTATGTGGTGCTGGACCTGCAACCCGGACGCAACGACTTCCTGACCCAGGCCAAGCACTACGAGAAGCTGCTGGCCTACCCGAACGTGGGCATCGCCTACGACCCGGAATGGAGGCTGAAGCCCGGGCAACGGCATATGGAACAAATCGGTTCCGTCGACGCCGCGGAACTGAACCGGACCAACGACTGGCTGGCCGCACTGACCCGGAAGAAGGAACTGCCGCAGAAGGTCGTCATTCTCCATCAGTTCCGGCGGAGCATGATCACGGACCGTTCCACGCTGGACACCACCCACCCCGAGTTGGCGATGGTCCTGCATGCCGACGGCCACGGCACCCCGGGGATGAAACTGGCGACCTGGAAGAACCTGCGTCGGGACCTGCCCGACGGCATCAGGATGGCGTGGAAGAACTTCATCGACGAGGACTCCCCGACCTTCACCCCCGAGCAGACCTTCGACCTCGAGCCGAAACCGTGGTTCGTCTCCTACCAGTAGCCGGTCCACCGGCCTGTCGCGGGGAACGTACACTGGTGCCCATGACGATTTTTGCCGTGGAATACGTATACGCAGCTGATTCCGAAGCCGCCCGGGACGAACACCGCCCCGCGCACCGTGCCTTCCTGGGGACCCTGACCGACGGGTTCTCCCTCGTGGCTTCCGGCCCCTACGTGGATGGCTCGGGGGCCCTGTTGCTGATCAAGGCACCCTCCGAGGAGGCCCTCGCCGCGAAGCTCGGCGAAGACCCGTTCAACGCCAACTCCCTGGTCGCGGCACTGCGCCTGACCGAATGGAGCCCCGTGACCGGTGAGCTCTCTCACCACGTCTGATCCACTATCGGGCCCCATTTTCCCCTCGGAAGGGGGATAATGGGGCCTGGATGAACACCCCTGAAAACCCGGAGGATAATTTGACCTCGGTCAGCCTTGGAATGCCAGCCGCCCCACCACCGGTTCTGGCCCCGCGACGGAAAACCCGACAGATCAAGGTCGGGGCCGTCGGTGTTGGTTCGGAATCCCCGATCAGCGTGCAGTCGATGACCACCACGCCGACCACCGACATCAACGCCACGTTGCAGCAGATCGCCGAACTCACGGCCTCGGGCTGCGATATCGTCCGGGTGGCCTGCCCGTCGCCCGATGATGCCGAGGCCCTGCCGATCATCGCCAGGAAGTCACAGATTCCCGTCATCGCGGACATCCACTTCCAGCCGAAGTACGTCTACGCGGCGATCGAAGCCGGCTGCGCGGCAGTGCGCGTGAACCCGGGGAACATCCGCAAATTCGACGACCAGGTCAAGGAGATCGCCCAGGCGGCCAAGGACCACGGCACCTCGATCCGCATCGGCGTCAACGCCGGCTCCCTGCACCCGAGCCTGATGAAGAAGTACGGCAAGGCCACCCCCGAGGCGCTCGTCGAATCAGCGGTCTGGGAGGCGTCCCTGTTCGAGGAACACGACTTCCACGACTTCAAGATCTCCGTCAAGCACAACGACCCGGTCGTCATGGTCCGCGCCTACGAGCTGCTGGCCGAACAGGGCGACTGGCCCCTGCACCTGGGCGTGACCGAAGCCGGTCCGGCCTTCCAGGGCACCATCAAGTCCGCGACGGCCTTCGGCGCACTGCTCTCCCAGGGCATCGGCGACACCATCCGGGTCTCCCTCTCCGCCCCGCCGGTCGAGGAGATCAAGGTCGGGGACCAGATCCTGCAGTCGCTGAACCTGCGTCCCCGCAAGCTCGAAATCGTTTCCTGCCCCTCCTGCGGCCGGGCCCAGGTCGATGTGTACAAGCTGGCCGACGAGGTCACGGCCGGGCTCGAGGGCATGGAGTTCCCGCTGCGCGTGGCCGTCATGGGGTGCGTCGTCAACGGACCCGGCGAAGCCCGCGAAGCCGATCTCGGCGTCGCCTCCGGCAACGGCAAGGGACAGATCTTCGTCAAGGGGGAAGTCATCAAGACCGTCCCCGAGGACCAGATCGTGGAGACCCTCATCGAAGAAGCCGGACGCATCGTAGAGGAAATGGAAGCCGCGGGGGATGCCACCGGTGGCGTCCCGAGTGTTTCGGTCTCCTGATCCAAAGCAACACCATGCGGTGTCATCTGGTTCCGCCACGGGCCGGAGTCTGCAAGACTTTGGCATAAGCCGCCACCGCAGGCGCCGGGAAGGGGAAGGAATGTCCAGGATCCTCTCCCGTGCACTCCCATGGTTCCCTCCGGCGAAGCTGCGCTACAGCGGTGGCGAACCCTTCGGGGACACCGTCCGCGTCCTGGCCGACGAGGATACCGCCGCCCTGCGGGGCCTCGTCGCCCGGGACCCGGTGTCCAACATCTTCATGGACGCCCAACTGGCGGCCACCGGTTCCGCGGCACCGACCCCGACGGGGTCCCTGGTGCTGGGACGCTACGACGCCGGTGAACTGAGCGCTGCACTCTGGGTCGGCGCGAACCTGGTCCCCATCCAGGCCGGGCCCGACGACGCACTGGCCTTCGCCACCGCGGTCCTGGGCATGGAACGCCAGGTCTCCTCCATGTTCGGTCCGGCCTCTGCCGTGCTGCCGCTCTGGGACTCGCTGCGGCCCGAATCCCCGCAACGCGCCTTCGATGTCCGGCCCTCCCAACCCTTGATGGTCTTGGACCGGCAGCCGCGGATCCTTCCATCCACCGCCGTCCGGAGATCGACGATGGCCGATTTCGACGCCGTCCTGCCGGCCTGTGCCGCCATGTTCGAAGAGGAACTGGGGTACTCGCCCTTGGGTGCCGGCGCCCCCTTCTACCGTTCCAGGGTTCGTTCGCTGATCCGCCAGGGACATTCCTTCGTGGACCGCCCGGCGGATGGCGGCATCCGCTTCAAGGCCGAACTCGGGACCGTTTCCCCGCACGCCACCCAGATCCAGGGGGTCTGGGTCGCCCCGGAACACCGCGGAGAAGGCATCTCCGGGCCGGCCATGGCCGCGGTGGCGGGATCGGCACTGGCCCTGTCTCCGGTCACGAGCCTGTACGTGAACGACTACAACCTCCCGGCCCTGGCCACCTACCGCCGCGCCGGATTCGAACAGGTCGGGGAATTCGCCACGGTCCTGTTCTGAATCCGCAGTGCTGCGGTCCTGCCTCGCGGGCTCCACGTTCGCTAGGGTGGGGGAGAACATCCGGCACCCACGGGGCCGGTTCCGGCCTGCGAAACGGGGGACCCATGGACGGGGCATCGTCTGCAGCCAGAGGTGGCAGGACCGCCGCAGTGCTTCTGGCCCTGCCATTGGTCCTGAGCGCCTGCACCGGCGGCGATCCGGGGGGACCGTCCGAGGCCGGCGGCAGCGGGTCAGCGGACCCGGCGCCGTCGTCGTCCTCCGCTGCCGCGTCCCCGAGCAGCAGCGAAGCTCCCGCGAGCAGCAGTGCCCTGCCCCCGCTGACGGGCCCGCTGCCGTCCTTCACCGCCGATGAATTGGCCGACGCGGCCCATGAACTGGCCGAAAACCATCCCGGGGCCCGGGTCCGGACGGCCAAGGAGATCGCCGGACAGACCGAAACCGGGCAGGCCCTGCTCGATGACATGGACATCACCCCCGCCCAATGTGCGCCGTTCATGGACAACCAGGAAGCCACGTTGCCCGCCGGGGCGGTCATCACCTCGGTGACCATCCCCGGGGATACGGTCAACCGGGAAAGCTACGTATCGCTGGCCTCCTACCCCGATCCCGAAGCCGCCGCCGCCGCCGTCTCCCGCACCACGGATCTGGTCAGCCGCTGCGGGACCTTCGACCTGCATCTGGGCGACACCGACGGGACCGCCACGGTGGACCGGGAGAAGACGACGACGGATGCCGAAGCCACCGTGGGCTACCGGATGGATGTCGCCGCCGGGGAACAGGGGGTGGCCAGCTACACCGTTTCCGGCAGCGATGGAGCCGTGGTGGTCTCGGCCACCACGCGCGACGAGCAGGAGGAAGACATCGTTCCCGAGGATGTGGCCGAGCAGCTCGATGAGGCGCTGGAAGCATTGCGAACGCAATGACGCGGCCCGCGGGCCCTAGGCTGTTCGGCCCTTCGTCGGGCAGCGGGTAAATTGGAAGCGTCCCGACCTGGACATCAACCCACACGACCAGCGGCCCAGCCCGCGGAAACGGACAGCAAGCGTGGTCCTGCGACTTTCCACCATGTTCCTGCGCACCCTGCGCGAAGACCCGGTTGACGCCGAGGTCGCCAGCCATAAGCTGCTGGTGCGGGCCGGCTACATCCGCCGCGCCGCCCCCGGCATCTACAGCTGGCTCCCGTTGGGCCTGCGCGTCCTGGCGAAGGTCGAGGCGATCGTCCGTGAGGAAATGAACGCCATCGGCGGCCAGGAAGTCCACTTCCCGGCCCTGCTGCCGCGCGAACCCTACGAGGCCACCGGCCGCTGGACCGAATACGGCGACGCCCTCTTCCGGCTCCAGGACCGCAAGGGCGCCGACTACCTGCTGGCACCGACCCACGAGGAGATGTTCACGCTCCTGGTGAAGGACCTCTACAACTCCTATAAGGACCTGCCGGTCTACCTCTACCAGATCCAGAACAAGTACCGGGACGAGGCCCGCCCCCGCGCCGGCCTGCTCCGCGGCCGCGAATTCATCATGAAGGACTCCTACTCCTTCGACATCGACGACGCCGGTCTGGACACCGCCTACGCCAAGCACCGCGAGGCCTACCTGAAGATCTTCTCCCGCCTGGGCCTGGAGATCCTGCCGGTGAAAGCCACTGCCGGGGCCATGGGTGGTTCCAAATCCGAGGAGTTCCTGCACCCGACCCCGGTCGGGGAAGACACGTTCGTGCGTTCGGCCGGCGGCTATGCGGCCAACGTGGAGGCCGTGACCACCGTCGTGCCCGAAGACATCGACTACTCCACGCTGCCGGCGTGCCAGGTCAAGGACACCCCCGACACCCCGACCATCGACACGCTGGTGGCCGTCGCCAACGAGGTGGCCCCCCGGGACGCCGGCGAGTGGACCGCAGCGGATACGCTCAAGAACGTCGTCATCGCCGCGAAAATGCCCACCGGGGAGCGCCGGCTGGTCGTCATCGGCCTGCCGGGGGACCGGGCGGTGGACCTCAAGCGCGTCGAGGCCAATATCGCCGGCCACCTGGAGATCGGCGGCGAAGTGGAGATCGAGGCAGCCACCGAGGACGACCTGAAGAAGAACCCGTCGCTGGTCAAGGGCTACATGGGTCCCGGCAACGGACTCGATCATGCGGTGCTGGGCACCGAGGCGGCCAGCGGGGTCCTCTACCTGGTGGACCCGCGCGTCGTTTCCGGTACCTCCTGGATCACCGGTGCCAACGAACCCGGACGCCACGTCTTCGGCCTGGTCGCCGGTCGCGACTTCGGTTGGGACGGCACCATCGAATGCGTGGAGGTCCGCGAGGGCGACCCCGCCCCCGATGGCTCCGGGCCGCTGCGCACCGCACGAGGCATCGAAATGGGTCATATCTTCCAGCTGGGCCGCAAATACGCCGAATCACTGGAACTGAAGGTCCTGGACCAGAACGGCAAGCTCGTCACGGTCACGATGGGCTCCTACGGGGTCGGGGTCACGCGAGCCGTGGCCGCGTTGGCCGAAACCAACCACGACGACCGTGGGCTGATGTGGCCGCGCAACGTCGCCCCCGCCGACGTACACCTCATGGTGACCGGCAAGGGCGCCGAGCTCTTCGCCGAAGCCGAACGCATCGCCGCAGCGCTCGACGCCCAGGGCATCGAGGTCATCTTCGACGACCGCCCGAAGGTCTCCGCCGGGGTGAAGTTCGGTGATGCCGAACTGGTCGGGGTCCCCACCATCGCCGTCGTGGGCCGTGGCCTGGCTGAAGGTCTGGTGGAAGTCAAGGACCGGGCCTCCGGGACCGCCGAGAACATCCCGGTGGCCGATGTGGTGGGCCACCTCGTCGACGCCGTTCGCGGCTAGGCGGTCACCCGGTGGACTGGGCGTCCCTGCTGGAGGGCTCCGGGCTGGTGGACCTCCAGCTGGGCACCGTGTTGCTGGTGCTCGTCGCGGGTCTGGCTGCCGGCTGGATCGATGCCGTCGTCGGTGGCGGGGGACTGCTCCAGTTGCCGGCCTTGTTGCTGGTCCCCGGCATCACGCCCGTCCAAGCGCTGGCCACCAATAAGCTCGGCTCGGTGTTCGGCACGACGACCAGTGCCATCACCTACTACCGCCGGGCCAACCCCGACCTGAAGACCGCATTGCCGATGGCCGGCATCGCCCTGATCGGCAGCTTCGGCGGCGCGATCGTGGCCACCCTGTTGCCCGCGGCGGTCTTCAAGCCGATCATCGTCGCCGCGTTGGTCGCCGTGGCGATCTTCACCGCCGTCAGACCCACGGTCGGGGAGCTGACGACCCTGCGCCATACCGGTCGCCGGCACTATGCGGTGGCGGCGGTCATCGGCCTGGTCATCGGGTTCTACGACGGGCTCATCGGCCCCGGGACCGGATCATTCCTGATCATCGCGATGGTCGTCTTCCTCGGATACAACTTCCTGGCCTCCAGCGCCAAGGCCAAGATCGTGAACATGGCCACCAACCTGGGGGCGCTGGCCTTCTTCCTGCCCACCGGGCACCTGCTCTGGGGGCTGGGGCTCGTGTTGGGGCTGGCCAACATGGTGGGCGGCTATCTGGGGGCGCGGATGGCCGTGAGCAAGGGCAGCAGGTTCATCCGCATCGTCTTCCTCGTGGTCGTGACGGTGCTGATCCTGAGGTTGGGGTACGACGTCGTCCAGGAGAACATCCTGCACCGGCAGTAGTTCGGCAGGGGGTTTCTTGGGTGATCCACGGGCCCCTCACAGGGTTGGTTTCCCGGGCTTTCCGTGGGGTGCCTTCGATAGAATCGAAGACATGTTCGAATCACCGAGGACCCCGAACACCCCGACGGCAGGACCTGCCCCCGGGGTGCTGACCTCGTTATTGGACCTGTTGCCCACCATGGACACCGCCGGCCTGGACGAGGCCGGCCTCATCGACGTCCTGGCCACCGCCGAAGCAGCGAAGAACGCCCTGTCCGGCCTCCAGGCCCGGGCAGCGGTGGCCCTGGACGCGGCCGTGCGCACCCGCCACCTGGCCGGAGGCCTCCCGGCGGAGAAGGCCGGGGCCGGGGTCCACACCCAGGTCGCGTTGGCCCGGTCCGAATCCCCGCATGCCGGGCACCGGCTGGTGGGGATGGCCCAGGCCGTGGTGAACGAGATGCCCCATGCCCACCACGCTCTGGCCACCGGCCGACTCAGTGAATGGCGGGCCACCCTGCTGGTGCAGGAAACCGCCTGCCTGGACGCGGAGCAACGCCGTCAGGTCGCTGAACAACTGTTGGCCGACCCTTCAGTGCTCGAAGGCGTCGGGACCCGGGCCTTGGTGGCCCGGGCCAGGAAATTGGCCTACGCGGCCTCACCGTCGGCGGTGGTGGACCGGGCCCGCCGGGCGGTGAAGGACCGCAGGGTCTCCCTGCGACCTGCCCCTGACACCATGTCGATCTTGTCCGGGTTGTTGCCGGTGGCCCAGGGCGTTTCGGTGCTCAAGGCCCTCACGATGGAAGCTGACCGGTTGGTGGGTATCGGTGATGGCCGCTCCCGCGGGCAGATCATGGCCGACACCCTGGTCGAGCGTCTGACCGGTCGGGCCAGCGCGGCTGCGGTGCCGGTGGCGATCCAGTTGGTCATGACCGACCGGACGTTATTCCAGGGTGATGGCGAACCGGCGTTCCTTCCCGGGTACGGGGTCATCCCGGCCCAAGTGGCTAGGGATCTGATCCGCCGGGCCGGTGGCCTTCGTACCCCCGGGCCCCGTACCGCAGATTCCCGTGCCCCAGGCTCCGGTACCGGCGGGGCTGATGATCTTCCCGCCCCACAGCAGTTGGCGTGGATCCGGCGGCTGTATACGGCCCCGGAGACCGGGGAGCTGGTCGCGATGGACTCGCGTGCGCGGATCTTTCCTGCGGGGTTGGCTCGTTTCATCGAGACCCGCGACCAGTGTTGCCGTAGCCCGTGGTGTGATGCCCCGGTCCGTCATCACGACCACGTGCTGGGGTGGGCTGCCGGGGGCAGGACCACCGCAGCGAATTCCGCGGGCCTGTGTGCTGAGTGCAATTACAGCAAGGAAGCCCCCGGGTGGAGGACCGAAACCGTGACCGGGGCCCGGCATACCACGGTGGTCACCACCCCGACCGGCCACCACTACTACCGGTCCCAGGCACCACCGCTGCCCGGAGACACCAGCTGAGACCCACCGGCCAGCAAAGGGAATCAGTTCAGGGGGTTGAGCCGGTGGACGTCCGGTAAGGAGGAGACATCCCCGCCGCTGAGCGCCGTCGCCACCCAGAGGGATCTTTCGGCCTCGTCGAAGAGGCCTTCCTCGGCATGGGTCAGGACGTCCTCCACCGCCCGGGCCACCGCCCATCCCACCGCCGATTCCTCGTCGAGTCCGGCCGCTTCACTGAGATGGCGGAGACGAAGTCGCAAGGCGGGGCCGGAGTTTCGGGAGGGCAGGTCGGCCAAACGATTCTCGAGCATCGGCAGGACGCCGAATTCCCGGTCGCCGATCACTGGGTGGGGGTTGATGGCCACGAATTCCCCGGTGGGCGGCCGCCGGAGCGCGCTGAAGTAGTGCAGCTCGGAGTGCACCAGGAAGTCCCGGTCGTCACGTCGGCCGACGGCACCGCGAACCTGGCAGAGTTCCAGTGCGGCCTCAAGCAGACGCCGGGGGAGCACCGGCGGAAGCTCGGCCCACCGGGCGGGAAGCTCATCGTTCCAGCGTTCGGCGAGGGCATCGGTTCTCTCCACCATCCCAGCGCCCGCCGTCGTCGGCGTAAGCTCCCGGGCCGGCAGGCTCAGCCGGGACATCAACTGCCCCCAGATCTCGACGGCCTCCGGCAGGGCCATGGAGCCCAGATCGTGATCCGGGTCCAGACGTTCCAACAGCAGGAACCCGTCCTCTTCCGCGAACAACGTGACCGCGCCTTGCCCGGACCACCAATTCAGTGCCGTGGCCTCGGTGGCCAGGACGGGATCGGGGATCTGGCATTTGAGCGCCAGGCGGGCTCCCGCTGCGTCGATGACGGGAACCACGAGCCCCGCGTGACCGGCAAGGAATGGATGCGGCGCTGAAGGATCCGGGACCAGATGCCAGCTCCCGCATCGGGCCAGGACGCGTTCACACAGGGTGTCCAGCCAGGGCCTTCCCGCCGACGACCGCAACGCCTGGTGGCGGAGCGGTGCCGGAAGATCCTGGAACTGAGCGCGAAAGGCATCGCGGGCACGATCGGTGTCCATGACTTCCTCAGGTGAGGTCGGGAATGGTGTTCGCCAAGGTGAATGAACGCTCGGCCGACAGCCAGGTTTCCGCGATCAGCGCCGGACGGACCGGCTGTTCGGAGGCCGCAGCGGCATCACGAAGCAGGCCCGCCAACTGGCCCTCCGCCTCGGCGACCGACGCGATGGGCTTCGACGAGAAATCCCGGGGGAGCTGGTAGGCCGGTTCCCGGACGGGGGTGCATCCGGCAGGCAGCAGATCCTCCAGCCGGTGACCCAGCTCGGCGGAGGCCTCCGAGAGCTCCCAGCCCTTCCGGGTCGAATCCCCGGGCTGTTTGACGGCGGCCATCTGGTATCCATACGCAAGCCGGAAAGCAGCATCGGAGGCCTGCTCCAGGGCGCCGGCCGAAGCCTGGTCCTGCGCGGAGATACCCTCGGTACTGCTCGCCGGAAGAGGGGTGGCAGAAACCGAGGAACCGGCATTCGTCCCCGGTGCCGCCGGACTACCGGTGGCGCCATCCGTTGGCTCGGCCGCGCAGGAGCCCTCGGGCAACTGGTGGCTCTCGGCATCTTGCCAGGCATGAGTTGCCTCGGGGATCACGAACTTCGGCAATTTCTTCGAGGCACCGTCCCCGGGGATCTTTCCTGCCAGCCGCTGGGCGGCCAGGCGTTGTTCGATGCCCGAACCCAGAACTGCCGGGACCTCACTGGAAGCGGCGTCGGTGGCGGCCTCCAGCAGCCAGTTGGCCGTATCGGCCAGTTCCACGGCCACTTCGGTGACGGAGGTGGTGGTGGATGCCGCAGTAGCGGAAGGAGTCGCCGGATCCGTGGTTTTGGCGCTTGGTGAGGCAGGTGCCGACGCGCTCTGGTCGGCCTCCTGCTGTACGTGGGCAGCCAGCCCCGGTGTGAGAAGTTCCACATGCCGACGCAACATGGTGGAGATCCGTTCCAGCTCGGTGGCCGACGCCTTGTCGACCGTCGGGGCCTTCTCCGACGGGGGCGAGGCAGGAGCCGAGGCGGATGGGGAGGCACTTCCCGCGTCCTGCCCGGAGGTTCCGGTGGCCAGTTCCTCAGCGGTTCCTGCCAGGGCGAGCATGGTCCGGGAAGCCTTTTCCTGTGGGCTCATCTGTTGCCCACCGCCCCGGGAATCCGGGCCCCAACGGCTTTCGACCGTCGTGCCGATACCGATCACGATGGCAGCCACCAGCAGCAGGCCCAAGGTGCGCAGCAGGAACCTGGCCACTGCGGAGAACCCGCGCCGTGGTGAACGGCGGGGACCACGGGGGGAGGGGGAGCGTGTAACCATCGACACGATCATCCCATGGGCCCCGCTGAACCAGGGGCTCGATGCCACCCGTGGCGGGCTCGATCTTCCGAGGGGACGGACCAGTGAACCGCCCGGCGGGCCCTGCCACGGGGTGCGACGTCGGCGGAGCCGCGAAATTGTCGATACTCTTGTACGCACAACATCGAATATGTGGGAGGAAGTCATGTCCGAACAGCCGGCAGGAACCCCGTCCGAAGGGCAGCGGCTCAAGGAGTATCTGGAACCCACCGTTTCCGCCCACAACCTCCTCCTTGAAGAGGTCGAGGTCCGCTCCAGTGCCGACCACCGCACGGTGAACGTCATCGTGGATCTGTTCGAAGGAACCGGAAGCGTCGATCTCGACACACTGGCCGAGGTCTCCCAAGCCGTATCAACGGCCATGGACCAGGCGCCCGCCGAGCCGGGGCCGGCCTATGAACTCGAGGTCTCCTCGCCCGGAATCGGCCGTCCGCTGACGTTGCCGCGCCACTGGCGCCGGAACATCGGTCGTCTGGTCAAGATCAACCTGATCGGCGAAGACAACATCACCGGACGGTTGATGGAAGCCGACGACGAGACCGTGACCGTCGTCCCCGACGTCCCGGTGAAGAAGGGCATGAAACCCAAGCAGGGCGAGCCCCGTGTGATCGCCTATGGCGACATCCGTCGAGGCACCGTGGACGTCGAGTTCACCACTCCAGGGCCCCTGGACGACGAAGTACCGGAAATCGACGAGGCGCAGGAGGCCTGACATGGATATTGATATGAGCGCACTGCGACTCCTGGAATCGGAACGCGAGATTCCACTGCACCTGATCATCCCGACCATCGAGCAGGCGTTGGTCATGGCCTATCACAAGTCCCCGGGAGCCATTGATCGCGCCCGGGCCGAACTGGACCAGAAGAGCGGCCGAGTCACGATCTGGGCCACCGACACCGACGAGGACGGCAACGAACTCGCCGAATTCGACGACACCCCTGAAGGCTTCGGCCGCATCGCCGCCAGCACGGCCCGGCAAATCATCCTCCAGCGTCTGCGCGACGTGGAGGACGACAACATCCTGGGACAGTTCAAGGGCAAGGAAGGCGAACTGATCTCCGGCCAGATCCAGCAGGGCAACAACCCGATCATGATCCAGGTCAACCTGGGAACCATCGAGGCCCTCCTGCCACCACCGGAACAGGTGCCGGGCGAAAAATATATCCATGGTGCGCGCATCAGGGCCTACGTCACCGACGTGCGCAAGGGCCTGAAGGGCCCCGCCATCACCCTGTCGCGTTCGCACCCCAACCTGGTGCGCCGGCTCTTCGAGCTCGAGGTCCCGGAAATCGCGGACGGAACCGTCGAGATCGTCTCCCTGGCCCGCGAAGCGGGGCACCGGACCAAGATCGCCGTGCGCCCCACGAAGCCCGGAATCAACGCCAAGGGTGCTTGCATCGGCGAGATGGGCTCGCGTGTGCGTGCGGTCATGAACGAGCTCTACGACGAGAAGATCGACCTTGTGGACTACAACGAGGATCCGGCCCGGTTCATCGCCAATGCCCTCTCCCCGTCGAAGGTCAAGTCGGTCACCATCGTCGATGAGGCCATCCGCCAGGCCCATGTGGTCGTTCCGGACTACCAGTTGTCGCTGGCCATCGGCAAGGAAGGGCAGAACGCCCGTCTGGCGGCCAAGCTCACCGGCTGGCGGATCGATATTTCCTCCGATGCCAACCCGAACGGGCGTGTCGAGGCGGTTCGTCCCGAGTGACCGTCGGCACCGATGCCCCATGGGCGGTGGGAAAAGCGGTAGACTAGTCAGTGGTCCGTTCAGGTCCGCCGACCCCAACCCAGGAGTTGACTCCCTCGCGTGAGCTCGCAGCATCAGCCGCAGCGTACGTGTGTCGGGTGTCGGGAATCGACGGATCAGGATCAGTTGTTGCGTTGGGTGGTCGAAGGAACAGGCTCATTGGTCGTTCCCGACCCCAGTCGATGCAAGTCCGGTAGGGGTGCCTGGTTGCACCCCGCACCGGTATGTGCAGCCCGTGCCGTGAAGCGGCGGGCGTTCCGCAGGGCCTTCAGGGCCCCCGTGGACGACTCGCAAGTGGAAATTGCATTGGCCGCACTGGGTGCGCCCCCGCCGGGTGGTAGCACCGAATCAACCGTCAAACGTGAAAGCGGGTCAGAAATCTGATGGAAACCCGATGAGTGTCAAGCGATGAGCGCCTAACGATGACCAATCAGTTATGCGCAACGATCGGCATGCTGCCTCTGGGCGGCTACCGACCAAGCCCGAAACAGACGGTTCGCACCCGGTAAGAAGTGAGTGCAGGGGCGGACCGAGACAGGAGAAATGTGGCCAAGGTCCGCGTACACGAGCTCGCCAAAGAGCTCGGCATCACTTCGAAGGATGCAGTGGCAAAACTGCAGGAACTGGGCGAATTCGTCCGTTCCGCTTCGTCGACCATTGAAGCGCCCGTAGTCAAGAAACTACGGAGCGCATTCCCCCAGTCCGAGGCACCGGCGAAGCCGGCTGCCAAGGCACCGGAAGCAGCCAAGCCGGCCACCCCGGCGGCTCCGGCCAAGGAGGCCCCTGCGGCCCCTGCGGCCCCTGCTGCTCCGGCAAGCCCTGCGTCCAACGCCCCGCGTCCCGGCGCCCGTCCGGCCCCGAAGCCCGGCGTGACCCCGGCAGCACCCGCTGCCCCGGCGACTCCGGAGCCCGTGGCAGAGAAGCCGGCGGCTGCCGAAGCGCCGGCTGCCGAGGATTCCTCGGCGGCGAAGCCGGCCGCACCGCGTCCGACGACCGCCAAGCCCGGTGCCCCGCGCCCCGGCAACAACCCGTTCTCATCCCAGCAGGGGATGCGCGGCAAGGACTCCGGTCCCGGCGGGCCGCGTCCCGGTGCACGATCGGGCGCCCCGCGTCCCGGTGGGCCGCGTCCGGGGAACAACCCGTTCGCGTCCCAGCAGGGCATGCGGACCGGATCCCCGGCAGGCCAGGGTGGACCGCGTCCGCCGGCCGGTGCCGGTGGTCCTCGTCCGGGTGCGCCTCGTCCGGGAGCCCCGCGCCCCGGTGCCGGTGCCCCGAGCACTCGTCCGGGTGGGCCCCGCCCGACCCCGGGCATGATGCCCAACCGCACCGAGCGTCCGGCCCCGGCCGGTGGAGGCCGTCCCGGCGCTCCAGGACGCGCAGGCGGCCCCGGCCGTCCCGGTGGCGGCTTCGGCGGCAAGGGTGGTGGCCGCGGTCGCGGTGGCACCCAGGGTGCCTTCGGCAAGGGAGGCGCCGGTCGCGGCAAGCAGCGCAAGTCGAAGCGGGCGAAGCGCCAGGAACTGGAGCAGATGAGTGCACCGTCGCTGGGCGGCGTGAGCATTCCCCGTGGCAACGGCGAGACCATCGTGCGCCTGCGTCGTGGTGCCTCCATCACCGACTTCGCCGACAAGATCGAAGCCAACCCGGCGGCACTGGTCACGGTGCTGTTCCACCTCGGCGAGATGGCCACGGCCACCCAGTCGCTGGATGAGGGGACCTTCGACGTCCTGGGCGACGAGCTGGGCTATAAAGTCCAGATCGTTTCCCCGGAGGACGAGGAGCGCGAGCTGCTCGAATCCTTCTCCATCGACCTGGATCAGGAGCTCGAGGACGAAGGCGACGAGGACCTCATGGCACGGCCCCCGGTGGTCACCGTCATGGGTCACGTCGACCACGGCAAGACCCGACTGCTCGATGCGCTGCGCAAGTCCAACGTTATCGAGGGCGAAGCCGGCGGCATCACCCAGCACATCGGTGCCTACCAGATCAGCCACGAACACGAGGGCAACGAACGTGCCGTCACGTTCATCGATACCCCCGGTCACGAGGCCTTCACGGCCATGCGTGCCCGTGGTGCGAAGGTCACCGACATCGCCGTGCTCGTGGTCGCCGCGGACGACGGCGTCATGCCGCAGACCGTTGAGGCGCTCAACCACGCCCAGTCGGCCGACGTGCCGATCGTCGTGGCAGTGAACAAGATCGATAAGGACGCGGCGAACCCCGACAAGGTCAAGGGCCAGCTCGCCGAATACGGCGTCGTACCCGAGGAATACGGTGGCGACACCATGTTCGTCGAGGTCTCGGCGCTGAAGAACCTGGGCATCGAGGAACTGCTCGAGGCGGTGCTGCTGACCGCGGACGCCGCACTGGACATGCGCGCCAACCCGAATAAGGATGCTCGCGGCATCGCCATCGAGGCCAACCTCGATAAGGGTCGTGGTGCAGTGGCCACCGTGCTGGTGCAGTCCGGCACGCTGAAGGTCGGCGACACGATCGTCGCCGGTCAGGCCCACGGACGCGTCCGTGCCATGTTCAACGAGAATGGCGAGAACCTGGAAACGGCGACCCCGTCGCGTCCGGTCCAGGTGCTGGGTCTGTCGACCGTCCCCCGGGCCGGCGACACGTTCCTGGTCACCTCGGATGAGCGGACCGCCCGTCAGATCGCCGAGAAGCGTGAGGCGGCCGACCGCAACGCCCAGCTGGCGAAGCGTCGCAAGCGCATCACCCTGGAGGACTTCGACCAGGCCGTTGCCGATGGCAAGATCGACACCCTCAACCTCATCCTCAAGGGTGACGTGTCCGGTGCCGTGGAAGCCCTCGAGGATTCACTGCTCAAGATCGACGTGGGCGAAGGCGTGCAGTTGCGCGTCATCCACCGCGGCGTCGGTGCCATCACGCAGAACGACGTCAACCTGGCAACCGTGGACAACGCGATCATCATCGGCTTCAACGTCAAGCCTGCCGAGCGCGTTTCCGATCTGGCCGATAAGGAAGGCGTTGACATGCGCTTCTACTCGGTCATCTACGCGGCCATCGATGACATCGAGCTGGCCTTGAAGGGCATGCTGAAGCCGGAGTACGAGGAAGCCCAGCTGGGTACGGCGGAGGTCCGCGAGGTCTTCCGTTCCTCCAAGTTCGGCAACATCGCCGGCTCGATCGTCCGCAGCGGGACGATCCGACGCAACAGCAAGGCGCGTGTCACCCGCGATGGCAAGGTCATCGGGGACAAGCTGACGGTGGATTCGCTGAAGCGCTTCAAGGACGACGCCACCGAGGTCCGCACGGACTTCGAATGTGGTATCGGATTGGGCTCCTTCAACGACATCAAGGAAGGCGACATCATCGAGACCTTCGAGATGCGCGAGAAGCCGCGCGTCTAGACGCCAAGGCAGTACGACGCCGGACGCTCGCCTGACGGGCGGGCGCCCGGCGTCTTCTTTTCCACACAGCAGCAAGAACCAGCACAAGGTATCCCCAGGAGGGCATCATGGCCGATCCGGCTCGCGCGGCACGGCTCGCGCAACGCATCAAGGTCCTGGTCGCGCAGTCGCTCGGCAAGGTGGTGAAGGATCCCCGCGTTGAAAACGTGACGATCACCGACACCCGTGTCACCAACGACCTGCAGAACGCGACCGTCTACTACACAGTCCTCGGCGAGGACGCAGAAAAGGCCGCAGCCGCCGCAGGGCTGGCCAAGGCCAAGGGGATCCTGCGCAAGGAGGTCGGGCGCAACCTGACCGTCCGGTTGACCCCGACCCTGGAATTCGTCGCCGACGAAATCCCAGTGAACGCCTCCAACCTGGAGGAATTGCTGCGTGAGGCCAAGGAGCGTGACGCCGAGGTGGCCGCGCTGGCTTCCGAGGCGACGCACGCCGGGGACGCCGATCCCTATAAGCATGACGACGAGGACGACGAGACAGAAGTCTAGGTCCCGCGTCTTTCACCATCGACGGCGGCTGCCGTGCAGGAGATCACCTGCACGACGGCCGCCGTCGCTTTTCGGGGCCGATACCGGCAGGTCAATTAGCACCTCCAGGCACCTTGAAGCGGGCATTGACTTCCCCGGGGCACGGTCCTATCTTCGGTTCAGCAGTATCCAGCGGAGGGGACTGAAACCATGAGCGGGTCAGAACGTTCCGTGTTGTGGGTGGCAATTCTTGCCTCGTTCGTGGCCTTTCTCGACGGCTCCATCGTCAATGTCGCCCTCCCGGCGATCGCCAGTGAACTGGGCGGGGGAATCACCACCCAGCAGTGGGTGCTCGACGGCTATCTGCTCACCCTGGGTTCGTTGATCATGGTGGCGGGCAGTTTATCCGATATCTTCGGGCGGGTGCGGATGCTCCGCTTCGCACTCATCTTCTTCGGCGCTGCGTCACTCCTCTGTGCCGTGGCCCCCAGCACCGGCGTCCTGTTGACCGCACGTCTACTTCAGGGAGCTGCGGCCGCACTGCTGGTACCCAGCTCGTTGGCGCTGATCACTTCCACTTTCGCTGAAGAACCCAGGGCGCGGGCCATCGGACAATGGACGGCCTGGACGGGGACCGCTTTCGTCGCAGGGCCCCTGTTGGGCGGACTGTTGGTGGATGCTGTTTCATGGCGGCTGGTTTTCGCCATCAACGTGCTCCCGATCGCCGTCACCCTGGTCCTACTACTCAAGCTCCACGAGCCGGCGAAACCCTCGGCGCGGACGCCGATCGATGTTCTCGGCGCGTTGCTGGCGGCTCTGGGGCTGGGGGGAACGGTCTTTGCCTTGATCTTCCAGGACGGGCGGGGGTGGGCAGCTCCGTTGGTTTCCCTGCCGCTTGCTGGGGGATTGGCCTGTCTGGGCGCCTACATGTGGAGGCAGAAAACGGCACGGCACCCGATGATGCCCCTTCACTTGTTTCGGGAGCGGAACTTCGGCATCGGAAACCTGGCCACCGCGGCGTTCTACGCGGGGATCACGCTGGGGACGTTCATCATCCCGATCTTCTTGCAGGAGACGGCAGGGTTCACCGCATTTTCAGCGGGTATGGCCACCATCCCGTTGACCTTGATGTCCTTGGCACTCTCCGCACTCTTCGGGACCTTTGCTGGTCGATACGGGCCCAGGCTATTCATGTCCGTGGGACCCGTGATCGGAGCTGCCGGCTTCCTGCTGATGCTCTCGGCAACGGAACCGCTGGACTACTGGCAGCACATTCTGCCGGGTGTCGTGCTCTTCGGGCTGGGCCTGGCGGTGACAGTCGCCCCGCTGACCGCGGCAGTCCTTGGGGCCATCGACCCGGCCCAGAGCGGTATCGGATCGGCTATCAACAACGCGGTGTCACGGGTGGCCGGTCTCCTCGCCGTTGCTGCCGTGGGCTGGTTCGCCGGTCCGGTCCTGGACTTCGCGGCCTTCCACCGGGTACTTCTGGTGGCGGCGCTGCTGATGATCGCGGCCGGTGTCGTCTCGGCGCTGGGCATCAGCAACGCACAAAACGCCAGCGGCAGGCCCGTCCCACCCGAAGCGATGGCGGCATGCCACGACCGAGTCGTCCCGGAGGGGCCGGATTTCCCCGGCATGTAAGCCTGATCGCGAGGAGACCTCGAGCACAAAAAAGACTTCCAAAAATTTCGGTGAACTTGTCTTTTCGTGCGCATTATGAGGGGTTTATTCTGAATAAACAAGGATTCAAGTCAAACACAAGGAAGTGTTGACCATGGGCCTCGCACACGAGACTGAGCGCGGATCATTCGAATCGACCGATAAGGCCCTGAAACGAAATCTGTCCTTTACGCAACTGTTGTTCCTGGGCGTCAGCGCCCAAATCGGGTCCGGGTGGCTCTTCGGGGTGTTGGCGGCCGCCGGGGTCGCCGGGCCGGCAGCCATCCTGTCCTGGATCATCGCCTCGGTCCTGGTGTTCCTGATCGCCCTGACCTATCTCGAACTCGGGGCCATGCTTCCCCGCTCCGGGGCCATCGTCAGATACACGTTCCTGAGCCACGGTGCCTTCTCCGGCTGGATCATCGGCTGGGCCTATTGGCTGTCCGTGGTCTCCATCCCGCCGATCGAGGCCGAAGCGACACTGACGTACATCGGTGGACGGTTCCCCGACACCCATTTCCTGACCACCGTGGACGGGGTGCAACTGCTCAGCTGGCCCACCGGGATCCTCAGCGGATTCGTCCTGATGTTCCTCTTCTTCGTGTTGAACTTCTTCGGGGCCCGGTTCCTGGCCGAATCCAACCGGTGGGTGACCATCTGGAAGATCGCCTTGCCGACGTTGACCTTCATCTTCCTCTTCTTCATCCTCGACGGCAGCAACTTCACCACCTATGGCGGTTTCGCCCCGTTGGGTGTTCCCCCGATCTTCCACGCCATCGCCACCACGGGCATCATCTTCTCCCTCTTGGGTTTCAGGCAGGCACTGGACTTCGGCGGGGAGGTCAGGAATCCGCAGCGCAACGTCCCTTTGGCGACCATTGGTTCCATCGCGATCCCGGCAGTGATCTACACCCTGCTGCAAGTGGCGTTCATCGGGGCCATCAACTGGAAGGGCATGGGCCTCAAGGGCGGTCAATGGGACCAGTTGGTGGCCGGAGGCTGGGCGGACGGGCCGCTGTTCCATGCACTCGGCTCGGCCAACATCGCGGCGCTGGCGGCCCTGGGTACCTTCCTGCTCATCGATGCGGCAGTGTCCCCGTTGGCCACCGGGTGGGTGTATCTGGGGACCGGCGCCCGCACCGGATACGGGCTCGGGGTGTACCGGAACATCCCCAAGAAGTTCACCGAGAGCAACCGCTTCGGGATCCCCTGGGTGGCCCTGGTCGTCTCGGCCGTGGTCGGATGCGTGTTCTTCGTCCCGGCACCGAGTTGGTACCAACTGGTGGGGTTCGTCAGTTCGGCGGCGGTGCTGACCTACATCATGGGCGGGGTGGGGCTACCGGTCCTGCGCAGGACCGCCGGGTCACTGAAGCGGCCCTTCCGGCTGAGGGCCTACCGGTTCTGGTCCCCGATCTCCTTCCTGGCCGCGGTGCTGATCCTGTACTGGAGCGGCTTCTCCACCCTGGCCAACGTCTTCACGGCCACATTCATCGGGCTGCCCTTCTTTACCGCCTACTATGCGTGGAAGAGCAAGTGGATCTCGGCGGTCCCGGCATTTGCGATCAGCATCATCTTCTTCGTCTTGTGGATCTGGGTGGCCACCGCCGGCGGATGGGTCCTCAGCGGGGCCCAGGCCCAGCGCCCCGGAGGCTGGCCGTTCCCGGTGTACTACGCGGTGTTCTGTGTCCTGGTGATCGCCTTCTGCGCGGCCCTGTGGTTCTTCAGCAACAAAACCGGGCGGTGCCACGTGAACGCGACCTGGTGGCTGATCTGGCTGTTGTTGGCTTCGCTGCTGGTGGGCTACCTCGGCGTCTACGGCCCCTTGGAATCACCGGTGCTGCATTTCCCCTGGGGCATGGGCGTGGAACTCCTGGTGGGCATCGTCACCTATGTCTGGGCCGTCAGATCCGGTTTCAACACCGGCGAAGTCCAGCAGATCGTCGAAGAAGCAGCCGCCCGCGGGGGAGAGGTCTCCTCCGACGGGATCTGACCGGCAAAGCCCGGGGAGGGGAGCCGCCTCTTGTACCGCCCTCGGAGGCGGCGGTGAACACGGGGACTTCGGGCCGCCTATACTAGGGTGCGTGAAAAAAGGTGCCAGCACAGCTCAGGACGACGTCGGATCGGGACTGGTGATCGTCGACAAGCCCCAGGGCTGGACGAGCCACGACGTCGTCGGCCGGACCCGCCGTCTCGCAGGGACCCGCAAGGTCGGCCACGCCGGGACCCTGGATCCCATGGCGACCGGGGTATTGGTGGTCGGGGTGAATAAGGCCACCCGTCTGCTGACCTACATCGTCGGGGCCACCAAGACGTACGAAGCCACCATCCGCCTCGGCGAGAACACCGTCACCGACGATGCCGAAGGCGAGCTGCTCCAGGCGCGCATCGCCGCGGCGGTCACCGAGGAACAGATCCACCGCGAGGTGGCCGGACTGACCGGTGACATCGAGCAGGTCCCCTCCTCCGTCAGCGCCATCAAGGTCAACGGGGAACGCTCCTATGCCAGGGTGCGCAGCGGTCAGGAAGTGGATCTTCCCTCGCGGCCGGTCACGGTCAGCCGCTTCGAGGTCCACGAGGTGCGCCGCCTGCGCGGGGGCAAGATCCAGGACGTCGACGTCACCGTCGAATGCTCCTCGGGCACCTACATCCGGGCCCTGGCCCGTGACCTCGGCGAGGACCTGGGCGTCGGGGGACACCTGACCGCACTGCGGAGGACCCGAGTGGGCCCCTACGGCATCGACGGCGCCCGGACCATGGAGCAGCTGGCCGAGGAATTCGGGATGCTTTCCCTGGATGCAGCGGCCCGGGCCCTGTTCGAAAACCGCGAACTCAGTGCCGAGGAAGCCACCGAACTGTCCTTCGGACGCCGGATCGGGCCCAATGCCCAGGACGATGCCGTCACTGCCGCCTTCTCCCCGGACGGGACCTGCGTGGCCCTGCTGAAGAACAAGGGCGGCGCCGCGAAGCCCGAGATCGTCTTCGTCACCGCCTGAGCCCGCACACCCGACCCCGCCCGCCAGCCGAAAGGTAGCAACCCACCGTGATCGTCGATGGATTCTTCATTGCCGGGGTGATCATCTGTGCGCTCTCCGTCGTGCTCAGCGTCGTCGCCACGATCCTGCGGGACCACCCGGACGACTACGCCATCATCTCCGTGGCCGCCGTGGAGGTCTTCCTCATCGTCTATGGCATCGCCGCGGCGGTCCGCCAGGCGGGCGGGGAGACGATCTCCGGTGAAGCCTGGGAGTTCTGGGGGTACGTGGCCACCGCGTTGTTCGTCCCGGTCGTGGCCTTCGCCTGGGCCATCACCGACAAGACCCGCTGGTCCAACGCCGTCCTGGCCGCCGTCGGCCTCACCGTATTCGTCATGTTGTATCGCATGGAACAGATTTGGGATGGAGCCACCCTCGTATGAATGCACCAGCCACCCAGCGCCCGAACAGCCGCCAAGCCGGGCTGGGGCGGATCATCATCGCCGTCTACGGGATCTTCGCGATCTCCTCCACGGCCCGCGCCGGCTACCAGGTCCTGACGAAGTTCGGTGAAGCGCCCCTGGCCTATGCCCTCAGTGCCGTGGCCGCCATCATCTACATCATCGCGACCATCGCCCTGGCCTCGAAGAAGCCCGGCAGCTGGAAGGTGTCCTTCCTGGCGGTGCTCATCGAGCTGATCGGGGTCATCGTGGTGGGCATCCTGTCCTTCGCGCTGCCGCAGGACTTCGCCCACCCGGCGGTCTGGTCGCACTTCGGGCAGGGGTACGGATACATCCCGTTGGTGCTGCCACTGATCGGCCTGTGGTGGCTGAACCGGCATCGTGAAGCGGAAGCCGACAGCTAGCCGAATTCAGCTTCAGGGGGCCGATCGTGAATAATGGAAAGGCGTCAGCCCGGCCACCGAACAACCGCCGCATTCCCAAGGAGCACAGTGCACTACTGGAAAGGCCTCGAATCCGTCCCCCCGGACTTCGGGCCATCCGTCGTGACCATCGGCAACTTCGATGGTGTCCACCGCGGCCACCGCGAGGTCCTGTCCACGCTGACCCGTCTGGCCGGCGAACGCAGTGCTGCCGCCGTGGCCATCAGTTTCGATCCGCATCCGGCGAAGGTGCACCGTCCCGATAGCTACCTGCCCCTGATCATGGGGTTGGCCGACCGGGTGGACTCACTGGCCGAGACCGGTCTGGACGCGGTCCTGATGGTGAACTACACGCTGGCCTTCTCCCAGGCCACCGCCGAGGAATTCGTCCAGGATGTCATCGTCGACCGGCTGCACGCCTGCGCCGTCGTCGTCGGTCATGACGTGCGGTTCGGGCGCGGGAACGCGGGGGACTTCGACACCATGGTCGAGATGGGAAGGATCCACGGATTCGACGTCATCGGCATCGACGATGTCGGTGAGACCCGCCGCTGGTCCTCCACCTGGATCCGCGAGGCCCTCACCGACGGGGACGTGGCCACCGCCAACGAGATCCTCGGTCGCGCCCACCGGATGCGCGGGGAAATCGTCCACGGGGCCGCCCGGGGGCGTGAACTCGGGTTTCCGACGGCGAACCTGTCCACCGACGCCTCGGGGATCATCCCCGCCGACGGGGTCTATGCCGGCTGGCTCGTCGACGAGGCGGGCATGCGGTGGCCTGCCGCCATTTCCGTCGGGTCGAACCCGACCTTCGAAGGGGTGAGCCGGCAGGTCGAGGCCCATGTCATCGACCGTCCCGATGAAGAGGTCGGGGACTTCGATCTCTACGGCCAGCAATCCGTCGTCGAATTCGTGGCCCGGTTGCGACCGATGGTCGCCTACCACGGCATCGAGGCGTTGATTGAGCAGATGAACGAGGACGTCGAGTTGGCCCGCGGGGTCCTGGAACATGACCGGGCCGGCGCCTGAGCGCGAGCCCGTCGAACCGGTGACCCGGCCCGCACCGGACGCCCCGCTTCCCAATCTTCCTGCCGGCGGGCCGGCCATCGAAGCCTCCCGCCGCCGGTCCTTCGGCGCCGCCTTCGCCCACGGGGGAGGGCTCTATGATGCCGTTCGCCCGGGTTACCCCGCGGAGGTCGTTGACTTCCTGCTCCCCGCCGGGGCCCGCGACGCAGTGGACCTGGGGGCGGGGACCGGCATCCTCAGCAGGGAACTGGCCGCCCGGGGACTGCGTACGACCGCGGTGGACCCCTCGGAGGACATGCTCGCCCAATTGCGGCTGAAATCCTCATCGATCACCACCGTGCTGGCC
Source organism: Arthrobacter sp. AOP36-F1-5 (assembly GCF_058137995.1). NCBI lineage: Bacteria > Bacillati > Actinomycetota > Actinomycetes > Micrococcales > Micrococcaceae > Arthrobacter > Arthrobacter sp. AOP36-F1-5. The sequence continues at coordinate 2,368,173 of NZ_CM176892.1, read as the reverse complement.
ACCGCCGAGCAGACCTGCCTTCCGGCGGGATCCTTCGACGTGGCCACCGCGGCGCAGTCCTGGCATTGGGTGGACGTTCCGGCCGCCTCCGCCGAGACCGCCCGGATCCTGCGCCCTGGAGGCCGGTTGGCGCTGGTTTGGAACCAGCTGGACGTCACCGTGCCCTGGGTGCACCGGCTCAGTCGCATCATGCATGCCGGTGACGTGCACCGTCCCGGGTTCGTTCCGGAGATCGGGCCGGAATTCACCGGGTGGGAGTCGATGGGCCTGCACTGGGAGCAGACGGTGACCCCGGAACTGTTGATTGAACTGGCCAAATCACGCAGCTACTACCTGCGGGCGAAGGCACCCATCCGGGCCCGGGTCGAGGGGAACCTGGACTGGTACCTCCATGAGCATCTGGGGCACGAGCCGGGCGAAGAGCTGGGGCTGCCCTACTTCACCCACGCCTGGAGGGCCCATCGTCGGTAGTGACCGGTGATGATAGACTGGTTGGCGGTGTGCGCTGCAGTCCGCGGTTGCGTGTCATCACGCCGGAGACGGCAAATCAACTGTTCGCGGTACAACTCCAGGAGTTAATGTGGCCCTCGACGCTACTGTCAAGACCGAAATCATGAAGGCCTACGCCACCCACGAAGGCGACACGGGTTCCCCGGAGGTGCAGGTTGCTGTTCTCTCACGTCGCATTCTGGACCTGACGGAACACCTGAAGACGCATCAGCACGACCACCACACCCGCCGTGGCCTCATGGGCATGGTCGGACGTCGTCGCCGCATGCTCGGTTACCTCAAGAACACCGACATCGTCCGCTACCGTACGCTCATCGAGCGCCTCGGCCTGCGCCGCTAGTCGGTTCCACGGAAGCGGCCCTCCCGACGGAGGGCCGCTTCCGGGCACGGGGCCCGAGGCCCCACGCCGCCAACACCAATGAAAACCGCAGGAAGCCAGCCATCAAGGACATTCGCGGTCCTCGGTAGTGGTTTACGGGAATCCGGCACGACGCCGGCAACCCCGTGGGCCTCGATCGAAGACCGGGTGCCCCCTCCGGTGGAACCGGAGGAGAGGATCGGCTGGGCCTGCGCCACAACAGAAACGGAGGTGACTCTCCATGGAGGGTCCCGAAATTCAGTTCGCAGAAGCGGTCATCGACAATGGCCGGTTCGGAACGCGCACGATCCGCTTTGAGACCGGCCGTCTGGCCCAGCAGGCAGCTGGCGCTGCCATGGTCTACATCGACGACGACACGTCCATGCTCTCGGCCACCTCGGCCGGCAAGCACCCCCGCGAGGGCTTCGACTTCTTCCCGCTGACGGTGGACGTCGAAGAGCGCATGTACGCAGCCGGCCGCATTCCCGGCAGCTTCTTCCGCCGCGAGGGCCGCCCCTCGACCGAGGCCATCCTGGCCTGCCGCCTCATGGACCGCCCGCTGCGTCCGGCCTTCGTCAAGGGCCTGCGCAACGAGGTCCAGGTGGTCGTCACCATCCTGTCCATGAACCCGGACGACCTGTACGACGTGGTGGCCATCAACGCCTCCTCGATGTCCACGCAGCTCTCGGGCCTGCCGTTCTCCGGCCCCATCGGCGGCGTCCGCGTTGCCCTGGTCGACGAAGGAAACGGTGCCCAGTGGGTCGCCTTCCCGAAGCACTCCCAGCTGGAGAACGCCGTGTTCTCGATGGTGGTCGCCGGTCGCGTGAGCGGTGACGACGTCGCCATCATGATGGTCGAGGCCGAAGCCACCGACCACGCCTGGAACCTGATCAAGGAAAACGGCGCCACCGCCCCGACCGAAGAGGTCGTGGCCGAGGGCCTCGAGGCGTCCAAGTCGTTCATCAAGGTCCTCTGCGACGCGCAGGCCGATCTGGCCGCCCGCGCCGCGAAGCCGACCGTCGAGTTCCCGGTCTTCCGCGACTTCGAGGACGACGCCTACGCCGCCGTCGAGTCCGCCGCATCGGCCAAGCTCACGGAGATCTTCGCGATCGCCGATAAGCAGGAGCGCGACACCGCCTCCAGCGCCTACCGCGACGAGGTCGTCGAGCAGCTCGCCGCCGAGGGCAAGCAGTTCGAAGGCCGCGAGAAGGAGGTCTCCAAGGCCTTCGCCGCGGTGACCAAGCACGTCGTGCGCCAGCGCATCCTCACCGAACAGGTCCGCATCGACGGCCGTGGACTGACGGACATCCGCCAGCTCACCGCCGAGGTCGAGGTCCTGCCCCGCGTGCACGGTTCGGCGATCTTCGAGCGCGGCGAAACCCAGATCATGGGTGTCACCACGCTGAACATGCTCAAGATGGAGCAGCAGATCGACTCGTTGTCGCCGGTGACGCGCAAGCGCTACATGCACAACTACAACTTCCCGCCGTACTCCACCGGCGAGACCGGCCGCGTGGGTTCGCCCAAGCGCCGCGAAATCGGCCATGGTGCCCTCGCCGAGCGCGCCATCATGCCGGTGCTGCCCACGCGTGAGGAATTCCCCTACGCGATCCGCCAGGTCTCCGAGGCCTTGAGCTCCAACGGGTCCACCTCCATGGGCTCGGTCTGCGCTTCGACCCTGTCGCTGCTCAACGCCGGTGTGCCGCTGCGCGCCCCGGTGGCCGGCATCGCCATGGGCCTGGTGTCCGACCAGGTTGACGGCCAGACCCGCTACGCGGCGATGACCGACATCCTCGGTGCCGAGGACGCCATGGGCGATATGGACTTCAAGGTCGCCGGTACCTCGGAGTTCGTCACCGCCATCCAGCTGGACACCAAGCTCGACGGCCTGCCGGCCTCCGTGCTCGGCGCCGCGCTGAAACAGGCCCGTGAAGCACGCCTGCACATCCTCTCGGTGATCAACTCCGCGATCGACGCCCCGGATGAGATGAGCGAATTCGCTCCGCGCATCATCTCGGTGAAGATCCCCGTGGATAAGATCGGCGAGGTCATCGGCCCGAAGGGCAAGATGATCAACACCATCCAGGAGGACACCGGGGCCGACATCTCCATCGAGGATGACGGCACCGTGCTGATCGGTGCGACCAACGGCGAGTCCGCCGAGTCCGCCCGTTCCGCCATCAACGCGATCGCCAACCCGATGGTTCCGGAGGTCGGCGAACGCTACCTCGGGACCGTGGTGAAGCTGACCACGTTCGGCGCCTTCGTGTCCCTGACCCCGGGCAAGGACGGCCTGCTGCACATCTCGGAGCTGCGCAAGCTCTCCGGTGGCAAGCGCGTCGAGGACGTCGAGGACGTCGTCTCCGTGGGCCAGAAGCTCCAGGTGGAGATCACCAAGGTCGATGACCGCGGAAAGCTCTCCCTGGCGCCCGTCGTGGCTGAAGAGGCCGAAGCCTCGGCCGTCGACGCGTAAGGACGAGTACCACCCATGGCTTTGATTCCTTTGCCGCTTCACGGCTCGGGAATGTTCCCGTACACCGCTGAGCAGGGCGCTTCAGAGGCCGGCTCGCCGATCGAGTACGGGGATCCAACCATCCTGGCCGGGGAGGCCGGAGGGGCGCTGGTGCGCCGCTCCGTCCTCCCCGGCGGGGTGCGGGTGCTGACCGAGGCCATGCCCGGACAGCGCTCCGCCACCATCGGCTTCTGGGTCGGTGTCGGTTCACGGGACGAGGTCGAGGGCCAACACGGTTCGACCCACTTCCTGGAACACCTGCTCTTCAAGGGCACCTCACGCCGTGGCGCGATGGACATCGCCACGGCCTTCGACGAGGTCGGCGGCGAATCCAATGCCGCCACCGCCAAGGAAAGCACCTGCTACTTCGCCCGCGTCCTGGACGCGGATCTGCCGCTGGCCATCGACATCATCGCGGACATGATCACCTCCGCCGTCCTCGATCCCGGCGAACTCGAGCAGGAACGCGACGTCATCCTCGAGGAGATCGCCATGGACGGCGACGACCCCGGCGACGTCGCCCATGAACATTTCGTCTCCGCAGTGTTGGGGGAGCACCCGCTGGCCCGCCCCATCGGAGGGACCCCCGAAGCGATCCTGGGGATCGGCCGCGAGGCCGTACTGGACCACTACCGTCGTTTCTACAAACCCAGCGAACTGGTCATCACCGTCGCCGGGTCCCTGGACCACGACGAAGTCTGCGACCAAGTCATCGAGGCATTGCGTGCCTCCGGCTGGACGCTCGAGGAGGGGGCCGCCCCCGAACCCCGGCGCAGCACGGAACCGGTGCCCGTCAGCGGACAACACACCATCGACGTCATCCGCCGTCCCGTGGAACAAACCAACATCATCATGGGCTGCCCGGGCATCGTCGCCACCGACGAGCGACGCCACGTGATGAGCGTGCTCAACGCAGTGCTCGGCGGGGGCATGTCCTCGCGCCTGTTCCAGGAGATCCGCGAGAAGCGCGGCCTGGTGTATTCGACCTACTCCTTCTCCGCCGCCTATTCCGACGTCGGATACTTCGGCATGTATGCCGGCTGCGCCCCGGTCAAGACCGGGCAGGTGATCGGGCTGCTCGGGGAGGAACTGGACCGGTTGGCCGCCGAGGGGATCAGCCCGGAGGAACTGCGCAAGGCCGTCGGCCAGCTCTCCGGCGGCATGGTCCTGGCGCTGGAGGATCCGGGCTCACGCATGGGCCGTCTGGGTCGAGCCGAACTGGTGACCGGCGTCTTCCAGGACCTGGACGAATCGCTGGCCCGGGTCAGGGCCGTCACCGTCGAGGACGTCCAGGCGCTGGCCCGCGAACTGGCCTCCAGAGCTCGAACGGTCACGGTCGTCGGCCCCTTCGACACGCCCGGGGACTTCGGCTACTAGGCCGCCACGCCGCCACCTGTTGCCCGGAAACAGGTTCGACAAACTATGCTGTGGCATATGTGTGAACTTCATCACTCACACCCAACACTCGCATAGCTGTTGAAAGGTTAGATCCACCATGAATTTGAATGGCGTGACGGAGGTGCTGGGCGATATCAGCGGTATCGTCTGGGGCCCGTTCCTGCTGATCCCCTTACTTCTGGGGGCAGGGCTGTATTTGACCATCAGGTTGGGGGGGCTGCAGTTCCTGAAACTGGGTGCCGCCTTGCGGCTGGGGATCCTGAAGCGCAAGGATCCCGGCACCGAGGGGGATATCTCCCAGTTCCAGGCGCTGACCACCGCTCTGGCGGCCACCGTGGGTACCGGTAACATCGTCGGTGTCGCCACGGCCATCGGCATCGGCGGCCCGGGCGCCCTGTTCTGGATGTGGATTACCGGGTTGCTGGGCATGGCCACGAAATACTCGGAGGCCTTCCTGGCCGTCCGCTTCCGCGGCACCGATGCCGCGGGTGAAAAGTCAGGTGGCCCGCAGAACTACCTCGAACGCGGCATCAAGGGGCCGTTCGGCAAGATCCTGGCGCTCTCCTTCGCCATCTTCGCCGTCCTGGCCAGCTTCGGCATCGGCAACATGACCCAGGGCAACGCCATTGCCGCCAACGTCGAGAGCAGCTGGGGTGCCCCGCTGTGGCTCACCGGCTTGACCTTGACCGTGTTGACCATGATCGTCCTGGTCGGCGGCATCAAATCCATTGGCCGCGTTACTGCCGGTCTGGTCCCGGTGATGATCGTCTTCTACATCCTGGGTGCCATCTACATCCTGCTGGCCAACCTGGGCCAGGTTCCCGCGGCCCTGGGCCTGATCTTCACCGACGCCTTCACCGGCACGTCAGCGGTGGGCGGTTTCACCGGTTCGGCGATCATCATCGTGATCCAGTTCGGTGTGGCCCGCGGCCTGTTCTCCAACGAGTCCGGCCTGGGTTCGGCGCCGATTGCCGCTGCCGCAGCGCAGACCTCGCACCCGGTCCGCCAGGGCCTGGTCTCCATGACCCAGACCTTCATCGACACCATCATCGTGGTCAGCTTCACCGGCCTGGTCATCGTGACCACGGGTGCCTGGAGCGAAACCGATCCGGAATCCGGGGAACAGATCTCCGCGGCACTGATGACCGGCGAGGCCTTCAGCCACGGGCTGCCGGGGGAATGGGGCCACTGGGTCGTGACGATCGGTCTGGTGCTCTTCGCCTTCTCCACCCTGTTGGGATGGTCCTACTACGGCGAACGCAATATGGAAAAGCTCTTCGGGCGCCGAACGGTCATGCCGTTCCGTGTCGTCTGGTCCCTGGTCGTCTTCATCGGTGCCACGGTGCAGCTCGAGGTCGTCTGGGCGTTCTCGGATGTCATGAACGGACTGATGGCTCTGCCGAACCTCATCGGTCTGATCGTCCTCTCCGGGCTGATCGTGCGCGAGACCCGTTGGTACCTCAAGCATGACCCCAAGCTCGAGGCCACCAAGGACGAGATCGAGGCTTTCATGAAGGACCAGCCCGGCTGGGACCAGTGGAAGTCCGGCGACATCGTCGGTTCCTCGCAGAACTACGGCGGGTCCAGTAAGAGGGATGGCATGCGCCAGTAGCGGATGGTGCGGCAGCCTGCGGGCCGCCGCACCCCGACCCGAGAAGGCGGGCCGGTCACCGGGAGGACACCCCGGGACCGGCCCGCCTTTTCGGGTGATGCCGGCGAATTGGGGCACGACGGCGCCGGCCGTGCATGGGTGGTGGCGGGGTGAAAGCGGTCCCTAGCCGCCGGCGAAGGGCGGGAGGACGTCGATGACATCCGCGTCGGCCAAGGGACGCGACTCGTCCCTGGCGCCGATCTCGTTGACCAGGAAGCTGGAGCGGGAGAGCACGCGATGCAACGGGGGTCCCGACGCACCGGTGGCGGGGACCGCGTGCGGGAGGTGGCCCAGCAAGGCCGCCAGCGTCCCGCCGTCGTGCTCGATGTCCTGCAGCGGGACATCCAACTCCTTCACCCCGGCAGCGGCGGCGGCAGCGGCAAAGAACCTGACCTTCACTTATCCTCCAATGGCGCTCATGGAACGGTCGGGCTGGACGAAGTCCTCGGCCCCCAGACCGGTGTGGTCCATGCCGTGGGCGCGCGGTTTGGCCCACATGGCGGCCCGCCAGCGGTCGGCGATGTCCTGATCGGTGGCCTCCGAGCGCAGCAGGGCGGTCAGATCGGTTTCCTCCCGGGAGAACAGGCAGCTCATGATCCTGCCTTCGGCCGTGATCCGGGTGCGCCGGCAATCAGCGCAGAAGGGTTCGGTGACCGAGGCGATGATCCCGACGGTGCCCAGCAGCGTATCCGGTTCGCCCTTGGCCCGGACCTCGTAGCGTTCGGCGGGTGCCCCGTCCCGGGACTCGGGGGCCACGGTGATGTCGTAATCGACGCCGAGCAGTTCGCGGGTGTCGGTGGCGGTGACCATGTCGTCCCGGGTCCATCCGTGATCGGCATCCAGGGGCATCTGCTCGATGAAGCGCAGCTCGAATCCGCGCTCGAGCGCCCAGGCCAGCAACGAAGGGGCTTCCAGGTCGTTGATGCCGCGCATCAGGACCGCGTTGATCTTGATCGGGGACAAGCCCGCGTCCGCCGCGGCGTCGATGCCTTCGATGACCTTGTGCAGGAAGTTGCGCCGCGCGAGTTTCTTAAAGGACTCGGCATGGATGGTATCCAGCGAGACGTTGATCCGGGTCAGTCCGGCTTCGGCCAGGGCCCGGGCCCTGGCCGTGAGGCCGACCCCGTTGGTGGTCATTGAAATCGGCAGGTCGGGGTGGTCGGCGCGCAGCCCGGCGATGATGTCCACCAGGTCCTTGCGCATCAACGGCTCCCCGCCGGTCAGGCGCAGTTCGCGCACCCCGTGGATGTCCACGGCGATCCGGACCAGCCGCCGGATCTCCCCGGCGGTCAGCAGGCGTTCCGCCGGCAGCCAGGCCATGCCGTCGGCGGGCATGCAGTAGGTGCAGCGCAGATTGCATTTGTCGATCAGGGAGATGCGTAGATCGGTGGCCACCCGTCCGAACCGGTCCAGCAGGCGCGGATCGTCGCCCGGCGCCGGTGGGGGAACGAAATCCCCGGAGTCCTGGGGGCCGGAGGCACCCGGTTCGGGGATGCCGGGCATGCCCAGGGATACCGCAGCCTTGCCCCCGGTGGCCGGGTCGGCTGCGGACTGGGAGCTGGTGCTGCACGTCATGCCTCGAGCGTAGTCCAGATCCGGGGCGAAAACAGGGGCAGTGGCCGGGTGATCGGCGCCCGAGGATGCCCCGTGGACCGCCGGGATTTCCGTGCGCGCCACAACAACCGGTATGGATATCCGCATTTGCGTCGAGTAGGGTCTAGTAATGACGCAAATGAGAGTATCCGAGGCGGCTCGGTTTCTGGCGGTCAGTGACGATACGGTCCGCCGACTGCTGGACTCCGGACAACTGACCGCAGGCAAGGACGCCTCCGGGCGGATCACCGTCGACGGGGTGGAACTGGCGGGCTACATCCGCGGTCTGGCCGAGACGCCGAGCGACCCGGCCCACGTGGCCTCCTCGGCCCGGAACCGCTTCGTCGGCCTGGTGACCGCGGTGACCGCCGACCGGGTCATGGCGCAGGTGGAAATGCAATGCGGCCCCTTCCGTGTCGTGTCCTTGATGAGCAGCGAAGCCGTGAAGGACCTGGGGCTGGAACCGGGACGCATTGCCACGGCAGTGGTGAAATCAACCAACGTCATCATCGAAACAAAGGCCTGATCATGCGCAACCCCCTCATCACCGTCATGGCCGCGGCCGCGTTGCTGCTCTCGGCGTGCGGGACACCGGCCGCCGGCACGGACCCGACGGCCTCGACACCGGGCGGGCAGGACGGGGCGGCGATCCACTTCGCGGCGGCAGCCTCCCTGACCGACGTCGCCCCGGAACTGACCCGGGCCTACGCCGAGGAAACCGGGGACACGACCCGGATCGACATCAACCTCGGCGCCTCCTCCAAGCTCGTCCAGCAAGCGAACTCCGGCCAGCAGCCCGATGTGCTGATCACCGCCGACACCCAGGCCCCCGAGGCGCTGGAGGATCCAACGGCCTTCGAACCCCCGATCGACCTGGTTTCGAACACCCTGGTGCTCGCGGTTCCCGCCACGTCGAAGATCACCGCCGCGGACCAGTTGCCCGAGGCCGGTGCGGTGGCGTTATGCGCCCCGGCGGTGCCTTGTGGCCGGGCCGCCAACACCTATCTCGACCACCAGGGTTTCTCCCTGGACACGGTCAGCGAGGAAGACAACGTGCGGGCCGTGCTGACCAAGGTCACCGCGGGACAAGTCGACGCCGGCTTCGTCTATGCCACCGACGCCGCAGCAGCCGGGGACCAGGTCCGGGCCATCGACCTGACGGGGCTGGACGCCAACATCTATCCGTTGCTGGTCGCCACCGATGCCGCCGAACCTGCGCAGGACTTCGCTCGCTGGCTCCAGGGGGATGCGGCCATGAAGCTGCTGAACGACGCCGGTTTCTCGGCGCCGTGACCCGCACCGTCCTCTCGCCCCGCATGCGGCGGGCGACCACCCCCGGATGGCTGTGGGTTCCGGCGCTCATTGGGCTCGCTGCCCTGGCCGGGCCCCTGGTGGCGCTCTTCGTCGCGGCCCGCTGGCAGGACCTGCCCGAGTTGCTGGCCCGCGACGAGGCCCGCACGGCGTTGGGTCTCTCCCTGGGCACGGCGACGGCCTCGACCATCGTGTGCTTCCTGCTCGGGCTGCCCCTGGCGGTGCTGCTTTCGCGCCTGCACGGAGTCGTCCTGCAGGTGCTGCGCGGCCTGCTGGTCGTGCCGCTGGTGCTCTCACCGGTGGTCTCGGGACTGGCCCTGCTCTACTTCTGGGGCCGCCAGACACCGGTGGGGGGCTGGCTGGACTCGATCGGCCTGGGCGTGGGCTTCAGCCCGGCGGCGGTCGTGCTGGTCCAGGTGTTCGTCTCGCTGCCCTTCTTCGTCGTCTCGGCGCTGAGCAGCATCGAAGCGGTGGACACCGACCTGGAATTCTCCGGGGCCAACGCCGGGGCCTCCTCCGGACAGATCCTGGCCCACATCACCCTGCCGCTGGCAGCCCCCGGGATCATCGTGGGCACGCTGCTGGCCTTCGCCCGGTCCCTGGGCGAATACGGGGCGACCATCACCTTCGCCGGTTCCGTGGCAGGACGCACCCGGACCTTGCCGCTGCAGATCGAATTGGCGCTGAACTCCAACGACCCGCAGGCAGCCCTGGGGATCAGCCTGATGCTGATCGGGCTCTACCTGATCGTGCTCGTCGTGGCCGGGGCCGGGGTCGGCAGGATCTTCAGGCGGTAGCCACCCGTAGGATGGACGCCATGAAGCAACCCTTCCGACGCAGCGTCGACGAGCACCGTGGCGTGCTGAAGGCCCTGCTGTCCGAACTGCCGTCACGGCTGGGGTCCCAGGAGCTGGTGCTGGGCGAAGCCCGCGGACGGATCCTGGCCGCGGATCTGCCGGCACCCCGGAACCTGCCGGCGTTCGATAATTCGCAGATGGACGGATTCGCCGTACGCCGAGCCGACCTGCTTGACGGGCAGGAACTCCGGGTCGGTGCCGTGATCGCCGCCGGCGATGCCGCGGAAGCCCTGCCGGCCGGAACGGCGGCCCCCATCATGACCGGGGCCATGCTCCCGCCCGGCGCGGACGCCGTGGTACCCATCGAAAGGGCGGACCCCCCGGATTTCCCGGAGGCCCTCAGCCAGCCGGGCCCCCCGGCAGGGGCCTGGACGGTACGCCTGCCCGCCGACACCCCCGACGGCCAGTTCATCCGCGCGGCCGGAAGCGATATCGCCCGCGGGGCCATCGCCCTGCCTGCAGGAACCCGGCTCGGCCCGGCCCAGCTCGGACTGGCCGCGGCCTTGGGGTTGGACCGGCTCACCGTGACCGGGCGCCCCCGGGTCCTGGTCCTGGCCACCGGGGACGAGGTGCGCGCGCCCGGCTCCGACCTCGCTCCGGGACAGATCCACGATGCCAACACCACCTTGTTGCTGGGCCTCTTCGCCGAGGCGGGGGCCGAGGTCGCCGCCGCAGGCATCAGCACCGACGCGCCGGAGGCCTTCATGGCCGAACTGGCCCCCGCCCTGGGACCGCCCGGCGCTCCGGCCGCCGATCTCGTGGTGACCAGCGGGGGCATCAGCAAGGGCGCCTTCGAGGTCGTCCGGCTGGCCCTGGCCGGCCACGGGATCGAGTTCGGCTCCGTCGCCATGCAACCCGGAGGGCCCCAGGGCGCCGGCATGCTGCGGCTGCCGGGGGCGGCGCCGACCCCCTTGCTGGCCTTCCCGGGAAACCCGGTCAGCGGGGTCGTCAGCTTCGAGCTGCTGGCCCGGCCCGTCTGGGAGGAACTCTTCGCCACGCCGCCGCGACCCCGGGTGGCGACCCGCCTGGCCACCGATCTTGCGGCACCTCCGGCGGGAAAGCTCCAGGTCCGGCGGGCCGCCGTCGTCCTCGGGGACGACGGCGCGCCGACCGCGACCCCGGTGGGCGGGCCCGGTTCCCATCTGGTCCATGCCCTGGCCAGGTCCAATGCCCTGCTGGTGCTCCCTGCCGGAAGCGCGGCACCCCGGGCTGGAGAAATGATCGACACCCTCATTTACGGAGCGCAGATATGAACGACCCCGAAGCACCAGCCCTGAGCCATGTCCGGGCCGACGGATCCGCGCATATGGTCGATGTCTCCGCCAAGGCCGAGACCTCGCGCCGGGCCGTCGCCCAGGCAGTGCTGCACACCCGCCCCGACGTCCTGGCGATGATCGTCGCGGGGGAGCTTCCCAAGGGCGATGCCCTGGCGGTGGCCCGCGTCGCCGGGATCATGGGCGCGAAGAAGACCCCGGAACTGATTCCGCTGTGCCATCCGCTGCCGCTGTCGAAACTGACCGTCGATTTCTTCCCCGATGCCGACGCCGGAAGCATCCGCATCGAGGCCGCCGTGACCACCCGGGGGGTGACCGGCGTGGAGATGGAGGCCCTGACGGCCGTGTCGATCACCGCATTGACGCTCTACGACATGACCAAGGCGGTCGATAAGCACGCCTCCATCGACGACATCAAGGTGCTGGCCAAATCCGGGGGAAAAAGCGGGGACTGGACCGTCGGGGAGGACCGGTGAGACCCGCATCGACCCGCCGGGCGGGAATCATCATCGCCTCCACCCGGGCCGCCTCCGGCGGGTATGCCGACCGCAGCGCCCCGATCATCGGCGAATGGTTGCAAGGGCACGGCTTCGAGCTGACCGAACCGGTCATCGTCCCCGATGGGGAACCGGTCGGTGCCGCCTTGCGCGAACTGCTGGCCTCGAGCCCGTCGCTGCTGATCACCAGCGGGGGGACGGGCCTGGCCCCCGATGACCTGACCCCCGAGATGACGGCCCCGTTGTTGGACCGGGAGATCCCCGGGATCATGGAGGCCATCCGCGCCGTCGGGCGCACGAAGACCCCGCATGCCGCCCTCAGCCGCGGCCATGCCGGAACCGTCGGCAGGACGCTGGTGGTGAATCTTCCGGGATCGCCCTCCGGGGTCCGCGATGCCCTGGGCGTCCTGGACCCGCTCATCACCCATCTCTGCGAACAGATTGAAGGAGGATATGGACATGCCTGATACCCCGGGAATCGTGGTTTTCGCCGGTATGGCGGAGGCACCCATCGACGTCTCGACCGCGTGGGATGCCGTCGAGACCGACGCCACCGGCGCCGTCGTCACCTTCGGCGGGGTGGTGCGCAACCACGACGGCGGCCGAGCGGTCGACAAGCTGGACTACAGCGCCCATCCCAGCGCCGAGGCCACCATGGCCGCCCTGGCCGCCGAGGTCGCGAGCCGCCACCCCGGAACCCGGCTCTGGGCCGCCCACCGGACCGGGGCGTTGGCCATCGGGGATCCGGCCCTGGTGGCAGCCGCCGCCTCCGCCCACCGCGGGGAGGCCTTCGAAGCCTGCCGGGATCTGGTCGAGGCAGTCAAGGCCGGGGTGCCGGTCTGGAAGGAACAACACTTCACGGACGGCGACACCGAATGGGTGGGCATGGCCTGAGGCGATATCCTTGGGTGCATGAGTGCTCAAATTCGTGTTGCCATCCTCGGCGCCTCCGGGCGCATGGGTTCCGAGGCCGTCCAGGCCGTGGAGAACGCCACCGACATGGAACTGGTGGCGGCCCTGGGCCGGCACGATCCATTGCAGGAAGTGCTCGACGCCGGGGCCACGCACCTCGTGGATCTCACCGTTCCGGGCAGCACTGAAACCAATGTGCGTTTCGCCGTCGACCACGGGCTGCACGCCGTGGTGGGGACCACCGGATGGACCGACGACCGCCGGTCCCAACTCGCCGAACTACTGGCCGCGCACCCGCAGACCGGGGTGCTGATCGCCCCGAATTTCGCGTTGGGTTCCGTCCTGGCCTCCGCTTTTGCCGCCCAGGCCGCCAAATACTTCGAATCCGTCGAAATCATCGAACTGCACCACCCGAATAAGGTCGACGCCCCCTCGGGGACCGCGGTGCGCACCGCCGAACTGATCTCGGCGAAGCGTCGTGCGGCGGGGATCCCGGCCAGCCCCGATGCCACCGAGACCCTGCTGGACGGGGCCCGTGGCGCCGATGTCGAGGGGGTGCACGTGCATTCGGTCCGGCTCCGCGGACTCGTCGCCCACCAGGAGGTCCTGCTCGGTTCCGAAGGCGAACAGCTGACGCTGCGCCATGACTCCTTCGACCGGGCCTCGTTCATGCCCGGGGTGCTGTTGGGGCTACGGACCGTCGGCTCACGCCCCGGGCTGACCTACGGACTGGACTCCTACCTCGATCTGGGAGGCAACGCCTAAGTGAAGACCAAACTCTGGGTCGGCGGGATCCTGCTGCTGTTCGTCCTCTACCTCTTCGCCGCATTCTCCAGCGCGGTGACCCTCATCGGCTCACCTGAACCGCTGGCCAAGGGCATCGGCATCGCGGCCCTGCTGATCCCCCTGCTGGGGGTCTGGATCCTCATCCGTGAAGTCCTTTTCGGGGCCCGTAGCCAGCGCATGGCAGGGATCCTCCAATCGGAGGGGCTGCTGCCCGAGGACAACCTGCCGCGCACCCCTTCCGGACGGATCATCAAGGCATCGGCCGATGAGGACTTCGTGCAGTACCAGGAGGAAGCCGAGGAACACCCCGGGTCCTGGCGCAGCATGCACCGGCTGGCGTTGGCCTACGACGCCTCGGGGGACCGCCGTCGGGCCCGCGAGATGATGCGCCGGGCCATCGACCTGTTCCGGGCCTCGCCCGACGCGAAGGCGTCCACCGGAAGCTGACCTTCCCGGCCCGGGGCCGATCAGCTCCGACGTGAAAACAAGGCAGCCTGCACGCGGGACTGCAGGCCGAGCTTGGCCAGGACCCGCGAAACGTGGGTTTTCACGGTCGTCTCCGAAATATCCAACCGACGTCCGATCAGTTGATTGGACAACCCCTCACCCAGGCACTTCAGCACTTCACGCTCGCGGGCGGTCAGCGTCTCCACCGCGGCAGCGGCATCCAGGGAAGCGGCGTCAGCGATGGGTGGCGCCGTCCGGGCGGCCACCGCTGCACTGACGATTCGTGCCGTGACCTCGGGGGAAATCACCGAATCCCCGGCGTGGACCCGCTGCAACGCGGCGGTGATATCCGCCGGTTCGGCCGATTTGAGCAGGAACCCGTCGGCCCCGGCCTCCAACGCCCCGAAGAGGTAGGCATCCTGGTCGAAGGTCGTCAGCACCAGGACCTTGGACAAGGCCTCGGCGGTGATTTCCCAGGTCGCCTGGATCCCGTCGACGACCGGCATGCGCAGATCCATCAGGACGACGTCGGGGCGCAGCGCCCGCGCCATCTGAACCGCCCGGGCGCCGTCGGCCGCTTCGCCCACGACGGTGAGACCGGGCTGCGTTTCCAAGACCATGCGCATGCCCAGACGGATGGCCGCATGGTCATCAGCCAACAACACCGTGATATCGCTCATGCCGGGCCCTCAGCCGGCGGAACCGAGGCCCGGCCGGCGAGCCCAGCGCCAGAGTGCTCCAAATCTTCCTCCGAGGCGCGAACCGGCAGCCGAACCGAGACCTGCCAGCCGCCGTCGTGCACTGCTGCCGTCAGTTCCCCGCCGAGCTGCTCCACCCGCAGGCGAAGACTCCGCAACCCGGTGCCGGTCCCGGGTTCCCCGGCATCTGCCGCGGACCCAGGTCCGGCCGGTGGTGGGCTGTTGGTGACGCGGACGTGGAGCAGCCCGGCGGCGGGACCACCCTGCCCGACGACGGCGATATTGGCACCGGGGGCATGTCTCAGCGCGTTGACCAGCGACTCGGCCACGACCCGGTAGACGGCAGTCTGTTGTGCCGAGGGGATCGACGCGGTTCCCGACACCGTGCTGGACAGGGTGATCCGGGTCCCCGAAGCAGCATGGGCGGCGACCAGCGAATCAAGGTCCGCGAGGAACCCCGCAGCTTCCTGGGCATCACCCGAAGACAGGATCCGGATCATCGAAGTCAGCTCGTTCAGCCCCGCGACGCTTTCCTTCCGGACATGGGACAGGACCTCGGCGGCGAGTTCACGGGTCCCGGTGCTCAGCGCAGCGCCGGTCTGCAGGGCGATCGCCGAGAGGCGGGCCGAGAGGACATCGTGGAGTTCGTGGGCCATGCGTTGGCGCTCGGAGGCCACCGCCAATTCGTGACGGGCTGCTTCCAGGGTGGCTTGTTGCCTGACGGCATCCTCCGCAGCCTGAGCACGGGTGGCCTCCGCCGCGGACAGCTTGCGTTCCTTGCGCACATTGCTGGCCCATTCGGCCGGCAGCAGCAACGACATTCCGGCAATCAGTGCCGTCAGAACGGCAGCAGGCAGCTCGGCCGTGACCGCCAGGACGGAAAGAGTGGCGACGGCCGTGAGGACCAGGGAGGCGATTTCGGTCATTCGGGAGACCCGGTCGCCGGCAAAGAGCACCAGCGAGAAGACGGTTTCCCAGAGCAGGAACAGCGCCGTCGTCTGGCCCATCAGCAACAGCACCAGTACCGCCGTCCCGGTCATGGAGGCCATCAGGAACGTCGTCCCACGCCGGAAGAGGATGCCCACAGACCCCACGGCTGCCACTGCGGGCCACCAGGCCGAGAAAGCTGGTGGGAACCAGGCCCAGTCGCCATCGTTGTTCACGGTCAACAGCAACCACATCATCGCCGGATAGCCCAGGGCCAGCAGGATGTCCTCGCGCCGGATGGCACTCAGCACCCGGAGAACGGGCCGTTCGGTATCGTTCATGGTTTCATCGTGCCCGTCCCCGCCCGTGGTTCCAAGGCGGGAGGCCACCTGATGGGACGAAGGGATGACCTCCGGTGCATCGATGGCAGGACGCGCGGCAGCCGGGATCCGACGAGTGTGGGGTCATGACCTCTGAGAATCTGCTCAAACTCCTCGTCCTGGCCCTGGTGGACAGCACCAGCATCGGCACCCTGGTGATCCCCGTGTGGTTGCTGTTGCGCCGCGACGTCGGGCGCATCGCCGGACGGATCGGCATCTACCTGGTGACGATCGGGGTCTTCTACTTCCTCATCGGCGTGCTGATGCTGACCTCGGCCACCACGGTGCTCCAGGTATGGGGTGACGGAGCCCGGATGTTCATCGACTCACGCCCGGCCCATTGGGTGGCGCTTGCCGGCGGCGCCGGGCTTCTGTGGTTCGCGCTCAAGGACGGCAAGACGGTGCGCCGGACGGCGAAACCGCAGCACGCCACGACCGCGACCGGGGCAACCGCGACGGCACCGGATCAACCGGGGCCATCCGGTCCGCAGGGCCGTCAGGAAGCGGCCGAGGAACGGTGGAAGACCCGCATCGGCAGGGCCCTGGGCACCCCGGCCGGCCTGCTTACTTTGGCGCTGGTGGCCGGTTTGCTCGAGCTGCCGACCATGCTGCCCTATGTAGCGGCGATCGGCGTGCTGACCGTCTCAGGTCCTGCCGGGGCGGGATCGTTCCTGCTGCTGGCGGGCTACTGCGTAGTCATGTTGCTACCGGCTGGGTTGCTGCTGACCGCCCGGCTGCTGTTGGCCCACCGCATCAACGGACCCCTGCACCGGCTGGGCCAGTGGTTGGGCAAGGCCTCCGCCGAAGCGGTGTTGTGGATCATGGGAGTCGGCGGGTTCCTGCTGCTGCGCTTCGCCGTCGGTGGGCTCTAAGCCGGATCAGCCGGTGCCGCTGCGGGCGAGCGCATGCACCCCGGCTTCCAGCGGGCCCCTCCGGCCGGCCCACTTCAGTCCGATGCCCACCAGCAGGGAACCGACGACGAAGTACAGGTACAACCCCAACCGCGGCATTCCGGCGGTGACGGTGCTCAACGCGTCCAAGGCCACCAGGTGGCCGGCATAGAGGGTCAGCGTCGCGGACCCGGCGCCAGAGAGTGGCCAGAGCAGTGCTTCTCCGGCCAGGCCGAGCAGCGCCGACAGTGCCATGGCCAGCAACTGGCAGGCGCCCAGGACGGCGATCGCGGTCCCCGCCACATGCAGCAGATCCAAGGGGGCGCTGCTATGCGGTGCGGAGAGGACGAACCACCAGGGGGTCCCTTCGACCCCTGCCAGGCCGTGCCCGGAGAGCAACGCAGCATCCAGGGGCAGACCGTTCCCCTCGGTGATCGCCGTCAAGGTCCGCAGCGCCTCGTCGTTGGCTCCGATCACCCGGTCCGAGAGCTCCCGGGCCGCCCACGCCAGGGACGCACCACCGACGGTGAACGCCAGGGCGACCGGAGGCAGCGAGATCCGGCAGCGCCCCAGGGCCAGACCCAGCACGATGAATCCCGTCCAGACCAGGACCGGGTAGTAGCCGGTGATGAACAGATCGGCGGCCAACGAGGCCGGGCGCAGCAGGTCCGTCAGACCGGGGGAGGGGCCTACGGTGGCCGGGGAGATGCGGGACGTCGCCAGCGGGAAGAGCAGGTACCACAGGACGGGGGAGAGCAGCAGCCAGCCGATCGCCGAGAACCAGAGGGTGCGCCACCGCAAGCCGAGGAACACACTGGCGATCAGGAACAGCACCCCGTAGTGCACCAGGATGACGGCGACATTGGTGTTCAACGCTCCACAGCCCAACCCGATGACGGTGATCAACACGGCCCGGATCAGGACCGAGCGCCGCCCGGACCTGAGTCGGGTCCCGGTATGTGGGCGGCTTCCCCCGGTCAGCAGCGCCAAGCCGACACCGGCCAGGATCGCGAACAGTGCCGAGGACGTCCCGGCGAACAAGGTGGCCGTCCAGGTGGCATGGACGGCGCCGGAATCATCGGCCCGGGTCAACGGCAGGATGTGGGTGGCCATCATGCCCAGCAGGGCGAGGCCGCGGGCCACATCGACCCCCGCGATCCGACCAGCGGGGGCGGAGGCGCTCTGACTGGGCATGGGCTCCTGGAGGATCGGATCGGGCGGCGGGGGTGCCGGGGACACACGGTCGAATATATCAAGGCGGGCCACCGGCCGGAGGGGGGACGACGGCGGAATCGGGCCCGCGTCGTCATCGTCGGCCGGGTGCGCGTCATCTTGGTCACGTGGCGCGTGGACTCGGCGGTTTCGGGGTCCGTGCGGGGTAACGTGGTGCCATGCCTACCCCGGAATCCAATACCCCGCGTCATGATGCCATCTTCGGGAACCTGGGGACCGCCATGGTCACCCCGTTCACGCCCGCCGGCGAGGTCGACTACGACCAGGCAGCGGCCTTGGCGACCAAACTAGTCGATGAGGGCTGCGACAACCTGGTGGTCACCGGGACCACGGGGGAGACCTCGACGCTGACCGACGAGGAGAACGTGGGCATGTTCCGCACGGTCGTCGAAGCCGTGGGCGACCGTGCGAAGATCATCGCCGGGTCCACCACCAACGACACTGCCCACTCCATCCAGCTCTCCCAGGCCGCCGCGAAGGTCGGCGTGCACGGGCTGCTGGTCACCGCACCGTATTACAACAAGCCCAGCCAGGCCGGCGTCCGGGCCCACGTCGAGACGCTCGCTTCCTGCACCGATCTGCCCGTCATGGTCTATGACATTCCCGGCCGCACCGGCATCTCCATCAGCACCGAAACCCTGATCCGTCTGGCCGAACACCCCAACGTGGTGGCGTTGAAGGATGCGAAGGCCGACTACCAGGCCACCACCCGCGTGCTGGCCAGCACCGACCTGGATGTGTACTCCGGGGACGACGGGCTGACGCTGCCGCTGATGGCCGCCGGCGCCCAGGGGGTCATCTCCGTGACCGCCCACGTCGCCACCGCCGCATACCGCCGCCTGGTGGACGCCCTGCTGGCCGGCGACCTGGCCACCGCCCGGGCCCTGCACTTCGAACTGGACCCCATCCAGCGTGCCGTCATGTCGCATATCCAAGGAGCCGTGGCCGCCAAGACGGTCCTGAAGTGGCAGGGGGTCCTCTCCAACGCGATCGTCCGTCTGCCCCTGGTGGAACCGACCGATGCCGAAGCGGCCCCCATTCGTGCGAATCTGGCCGAGGCGGGAATCAACCTCTAGGAAAGGGGCCCCGATGAGCGAAACCAGCGTCGTGCCGGAGCAGGAAACGTACCCGAACCCGCCACCGCCATTGGCCCATGACGTCCTGCGGATCGTCCCCCTCGGCGGCATCGGGGAAATCGGGCGGAACATGGCCGTCTTCGAGATCGACGGCAAACTGCTCATCGTGGACTGCGGGCTCCTCTTCCCCGAGGAACACCAGCCCGGGGTGGACGTCATCCTGCCGGACTTCGACTACATCCGCGAGCGCATCGACGACGTGGTCGGCGTCGTACTGACCCACGGGCACGAGGACCATATCGGGGCCGTGCCCTACCTGCTGCGGTTGCGCGGGGACATCCCGCTGATCGGATCGCAGCTGACGCTGGCCCTGGTCGAAGCCAAACTTCTCGAACACCGGATCACCCCGGTGCTGGTCACCGTCGAGGAAGGCCAACGCCACACGTTCGCCGGCTTCGAAACCGAATTCGTGGCAGTGAACCACTCGATCCCCGACGCGCTGGCCGTATTCATCCGCACGAGCGCCGGTACGGTGCTGCATACCGGCGACTTCAAGATGGACCAGTTGCCGTTGGACGGACGCATTACCGACCTACGGGCCTTCGCCCGCCTGGGCGAAGAAGGCGTGGACCTGTTCATGTCCGACTCCACCAACGCGGACGTCCCGGGCTTCACGACGGCCGAACAGGAGATCGGGCCGGTCCTGGACGATTTGTTCTCCCGGGCCACCCGACGCATCATCGTCGCCTCCTTCTCCTCCCACGTCCACCGGGTCCAACAAGTGCTCAACTCCGCCGCCACGCACGGGCGCCAGGTCGCCTTCGTCGGGCGTTCCATGGTCAGGAACATGGGCATCGCCGCCCGGCTGGGGTACCTGGAGGTGCCCGAGGGCATCCTGATCGACCTCAAGGAAGCGGACCGGCTTCCCGAGGAGCGGGTGGTCTTGATGTCCACCGGCTCCCAGGGCGAATCCATGGCGGCACTCTCCCGGATGGCCACCGGCGACCACCGGGTCACCGTCGGCCGCGGGGACACCATCATCCTGGCTTCCTCCCTGATCCCCGGCAATGAGAACGCCGTCTTCCGGGTGATCAACTCCCTGATGGCCCTGGGGGCCGACGTCGTGCACAAGGGCACGGCCAAGGTCCACGTCTCGGGGCACGCCTCCGCCGGGGAACTGCTCTACTGCTACAACATCCTGCGGCCGGGCCATGCCATGCCTGTGCACGGCGAAACCCGGCACCTGCTGGCCAACGCCCGTATTGCCGAACAAACCGGCGTTCCCGCGCAGAACATCCTGGTCACCGAGGACGGGGCCGTGGTCGACCTGAAAGACGGGGTGGCCCGACGGGTCGGCACCGTGGACTGCGAGCTGGTCTATGTCGACGGATCAGCAGTGGGAAGCATCACCGAGGAGGACCTCAAGGACCGCATCGTCCTGGGCGAGGAAGGATTCATCTCCGTGATCTCGGTCATCAACCGACAGCGCGGAACCGTGCTCTCCGGACCCGACATCCACTCCCGCGGGGTGGCCGAGGATGCCGACGTGCTCGAATCCATCAAACCGGCGATCCTCACGGCCCTGCAGGAGGCGCTGGCGAAGAACCCGGAGGCGACCACCCACCAATTGCAGCAGGTCGTGCGCCGGAGCATCGGGTCCTGGCTCGGACGGACCCTGCGCCGCAAACCACTGATCATGCCGGTTGTCCTGGAGGCCTGAAGGCGTGTGAATCCGGGGTTTTGACCCCTGGATCCTGTACGGTTGCGCATATGGCGACCCGTACTTCCCCCACCCCGACGAAGGCCTCCGGCCGCAAACCGGCGGGCAAGACTCCAGCGCGCGGAAAACCGGCTTCCGGTTCCACGCGCCAGGGCGGGACGAAGCCGGTGGGAAACACCGCCGAGGCCGACCAGGACATCGCCCTGCCGCTACGCGCCATCCGTGGCCTCTGGATGGGCCTGGCCCGGGTGATCGGCGGCGCCTTCCGCAAGATCGGCCAGGACGTGCGCCCGGACCGTGACATTCGTCGCGACGGCACCGGACTCTTTCTGGTCGTCATCGCCGTCATCGTCGGCAGCGTCGAGTGGTGGGGACTGCGCGGGGTCGGTTGGTACGGAACCACCGTGCACAACGTCTTCGGCGGATCCCTGGGCTTCATGGCCTCGCTGCTGCCGCTGGTGCTGTTCATCGGCGCCTACCGTCTCTTCCGCCGCCCCGCCGAAAACCGCGCCAACAACCGCATCGGCATCGGCCTGACCCTGGCGACATTCTCCATCGCCGGGATCGCCCATGTCGCCGCCGGATTGCCGACCCTGGACGAACCGCTCGACGCGCTCCGAGCCGGTGGCGGCGTCGTCGGGTTCCTCATCACCGTTCCGTTGGCCGGACTGCTGACCCAGTGGGGTGCCCTGGCGATCATGATCGCCGGCGCCGTGCTCAGCGTGATGATCATGACCGCCACCCCGTTCCGCCATATCCCGGCCCGTCTGCGCCAAGGCTACGAATGGATCATGGGCCAGCCGGAGCCCGGTTCCGAACCCCGTGAACCCGAGGACCCGAACGATCCAGAACACGATCAGAGCTACCTCTATGCCGACCGCGGTGCCGCGGCCCCCAGGCCCAAGCGCAGCCGCCGCGCCGGCAAGGCAGCCAGGGCCCGCCAACGCGAGGAAGAGGAGGCCGCCGCAGCAGCAAGCGAAGGCCTCACCGGCGATGAAGCCTATGACAATGCCGTCATCAACGACCGTGATGCCCAGACCAAACCGGTTCCGGAACCGCAGATCCCCCCGGGTGTACGCCGGCCCACGGCATCCGAAAAGGCCATGGAAAAGGTCAAGAACGACGTCGGACTGGGCACCCCCGCTGCGGGGCAGGATGGGGAACCGGCCACCGAGGCGCTGGATACCACCGCGATCAACGGCATGCTGGCCGGCTCCGGGAGCGCGGCGGCCCCCGCCACCGTGGCCTCCAACCCGGTGGCCCAGCCGGCCCCCTTGTCACCGATCCCGCAGCGCACCGAACAGCTCCAGCTCTCCGGCGACGTCGCCTACACCCTGCCTTCCTCGGAGTTCCTGCCGGCAGGTCCTCCCGCGAAGGAACGTTCCGAGGCCAACGACGCCGTCGTGAAGGCACTCACCGACACCCTGGACCAGTTCAAGGTCGAGGCCCACGTCACCGGTTTCAGCCGTGGGCCTACGGTCACCCGGTACGAGATCGAGCTCTCCCCGGGGACCAAGGTCGAACGCGTGACCGCCTTGTCCAAGAACATCTCCTATGCGGTGGCCTCCTCTGACGTGCGCATCCTCTCGCCGATCCCCGGCAAGAGTGCCATCGGCATCGAGATCCCCAACACCGACAAGGAAGTGGTTGCCCTCGGCGACGTGCTGCGTTCGAACGCGGCCCGCAAGACCGAACACCCCATGGTCATGGGCATCGGCAAGGACGTCGAAGGCGGGTTCGTGGTCGCGAACCTGGCCAAGATGCCGCATATGCTCGTCGCCGGTGCCACTGGTGCCGGTAAGTCCGCCTTCGTGAACTCGATGATCACCTCGATCCTGATGCGGGCCACCCCCGACGATGTGCGCATGGTCATGGTCGACCCCAAGCGGGTGGAACTGACCGCCTACGAGGGCGTTCCGCACCTGATCACCCCGATCATCACGAGCCCGAAGAAGGCGGCAGAAGCCCTGCAATGGGTCGTGCGCGAGATGGACACCCGCTACGACGACCTGGCGAACTTCGGATATAAGCACATCGACGACTTCAACAAGGGGGTGCGCAACGGCAAGGTGGTTCCGCCCGAGGGCTCCAAGCGGGTGCTGAAGCCCTACCCGTACCTGCTGGTGATCGTCGATGAGCTGGCCGATCTGATGATGGTCGCCCCGCGTGACGTCGAGGACTCGATCGTGCGCATCACCCAGCTCGCCCGGGCCGCAGGCATCCACCTGGTCCTGGCCACCCAGCGCCCCTCCGTGGATGTGGTCACCGGGTTGATCAAGGCCAACGTGCCCTCCCGCATGGCGTTCGCCACCTCCTCGGTCACCGATTCCCGCGTGGTGCTGGACCAGCCGGGAGCCGAGAAGCTGCTGGGACAGGGCGATGCCTTGTTCCTGCCCATGGGGGTCTCCAAGCCGATGCGTGTGCAGGGCTCCTGGGTCACCGAATCCGAGATCCACCGGGTCGTGGAGCACGTCAAGGGCCAGCTCACGGCCGTCTACCGCGAGGATGTCGCGGTGGAGGCGGCGCCCAAGAAGGACATCGACGACGACATCGGCGATGATCTCGAGGTGCTGCTGCAGGCCACCGAACTGGTGGTCACCACCCAGTTCGGTTCCACCTCGATGCTCCAACGCAAACTCCGGGTCGGCTTCGCCAAGGCCGGACGACTGATGGACCTGTTGGAATCACGCGGCGTCGTCGGTGCTTCCGAGGGGTCCAAGGCCCGAGACGTCCTGGTCCAGCCCGACGACCTGCCGGCCGTGCTCGCCGCCATGCGCGGGGACACCGCTCCGGCTGCTCCCGAGGAGGTGGCCCCGGCCGAGGCCGCCCTGGTCGAGAACGCCAACGCGAACCACCAGGGCGCCGATCTGGTGGCCGAGGACCTCGCCTCACGGGCCCAAAGCACCGACTACCACGATGAAGACGACGGCGACTCCGGTTCGGAAGACGCCTGGAACCTCACTGGACGGTAACCTGAAAGGGTGACTGATACACCTGCAGGACCGGCCCCCGGCCATGTCCCGACCCTGAACATCGCCAACGTCCTGACGACCCTGCGGATCATCATGGTCCCCTTCTTCGTCTGGGCGCTGGTGGCCGATGACCAACAGCACGCGGCCTTGAGATGGGTGGCCGTCGGCCTCTTCGTCGTGGCCATGTATACGGACAAACTCGACGGGGACCTGGCCCGCAGCCGCGGGCTGATCACCAACTTCGGGAAGATTGCCGACCCGATCGCCGATAAGCTCCTGCTGGGGGCCGCCCTTGTGACCCTGTCGTGGCTGGGCGAACTCTGGTGGTGGATCACCATCGTCATCCTGGTGCGCGAGCTCGGGATCACGCTGCTGCGCTTCGCCGTGCTGCGCCGCGGGGTCATCGCCGCCTCGCGCGGCGGGAAGCTGAAGACCGTCACCCAGACGGCAGGCCTGTTCCTGCTGTTGCTGCCGTTCACCCCGGCGATCACCTGGCTGTCCATCGTGGCCCTGATCGTGATCCTGCTGGCCGCACTGATCACCGTCTACACGGGGATCGACTACATCATCCAGGCCGCGCGGATGGCCCCGGCCGGCCAAGGGACCGAGACCCCGTGACCGGCGGTGGCACCCCGGCGCTGGCCGCACGGATCATCTCCGAGGCGACCCGGCGGGGGATCACCGTGGCGACCGCCGAGTCGCTGACGGCAGGTTGGATCTCCGCCGCGTTGGCCGATGTCCCCGGAGCCTCGGCCGTGCTGCGCGGGGGAGTGGTCAGCTACCACAACCAGGTCAAGCAGGAGGTGCTGGGCGTCGACGCGTCCCTGCTGGAGAGCAGGGGGTCCGTCGATGCGGAAGTGGCCCGTCGGATGGCGGTCGGGGCCCGCCGGATCTGCACCAGCGACGTCGCCGTTGCCAGTACCGGGGTGGCCGGCCCGGATGCCCACGACGGCAAGGAAGTCGGGACGGTCTTCATCGGCCATGCCGGGCCCCACGGTAGCGGCGCGGTCGAATTCCGGTTCACCGGAGGACGGCAAGCCATCCGCGCCCAGGCCTGTGAGAGGGCACTGGAACGACTGCTGGAACTCATCGAGGCGGAATGAGCCTCCACCACCGGCGCGGAATACTGGCTGTGGGGGCAGTTTTGTGACTAGGCTGGGGGCTGGGGAACAAAATCGAGGTCCCGTTAGTTGAAAAAACTACAGGGTCCATGACAGGACCCATCGGCCAGGGACACCTGGCACAGGATCAAAAGGAGTAAGGCGATACACATGGTCAAGCAACCCGTATCCGTAAACGGCGTCGTCCGTTGGCGCGATGTGGGACTGACAGAAGATGCCCATCGCGAGCATAAGGAGCCCAAAATGGTAGTACTCCGCCACGAGATCGGAGACGTCCTGAGGGATGTCCGCCAGCGTCAGGGCAGGACCCTACGCGAGGTCTCGCATAATGCCCGTGTTTCCCTTGGTTACCTCTCCGAGGTGGAGCGTGGACAGAAGGAAGCGTCGTCCGAACTGCTCTCATCGATTTGCGGGGCATTGGACGTTCCGTTGTCCTTGATGCTTCGCGAGGTCAGCGACCGGGTCGCGATGGCCGAGGGCGTCGACATCCCCGACACCGTCCCGTCGGACCTCACCAACGAGTTCGCCACGGTCCTTCCCGAGGAATGGACCGAAGGCCTGGCCCAGGGCATGGCCCCGACCCACTAACGCCGGGAACATCCCCTCACGCCATGACAGCAGGGCAGCCGTTCACACGGCTGTCCTGCTTTCCGTTAACGACGTGCTTCAGCCCCGATCATTCAAATAGGAGCCGTTCAGCTTGGTCAGCAAGGCGGCCAACGACAACAACTCCTCGTCGGGCCAGTCGGCGAGCAGGTCTTGGAAGACATGCTGGCGGGAGGTCTGCGCCGCAGCCAGTTGCCGTGCCCCGGCCGGGGTCAGGGTGATCGACTGGGCCCGGCCATCCGAGGGATCGGCGACCTTGGCCAGCACCCCCAGCTCCTCGAGCATCTTGACCTGGCGGCTCACCGAGGGTTTGCCGACGCCGATCTCCGCAGCCAACTCGGTCAACCTCAGGGTCCCACGACGTTGCAGCGCCGCCAACAGGCCGTAGGCTCCCGGCTCCATATCGGGGTGGACCTGCTTGGCGACCTTATTGCCATTGGCCCGGGCCCGACGCCAGAGGAAACTGAGCTGCTCCTCCATGTCATGGATGGCTCGGGTGCGCTGGGCCACTGCCTCATCTGCGGGATCGGGTGCATTCATGGCACCATCTTAGGGTCGGAGGGACCAACCCGTGGAAGAATGGACAACGTGAGACTCAGTGATTTCTGGCGCCTGATGGACGACGAGTTCGGTGCGGGCTACTCCCGTGTGCTGGCCTCCGAGCTGGTCCTGTCCGAACTGGGCGGCCTCAGCGCCCAGGCGGCCCTGTCCTCGGGCGTCGACCCCCGCCGCGTCTGGTGGGCCATCTGTGAGAAACAGGACGTTCCCCCCGCACGGCGGCTCGGACGCGATGTCGCCCCGAAGCAGTAATCGGCCATGACACGCCGAACACTCGTTCGAACATGTGTTCGGAACAGCTGTAAGCTGTCCACAGAGACATGGCACGGGTGGCGGACCGCGGTTCTCCACAAGGGACGACGGCCCGCACCAAATTATCCGGTGCGGCGCATACCGTGTGAAACAGGACGACAACAGGCCGTAGGGCCGCAAGACAACCGAGGTGAATGATGGCCGCAGCAATGGACCGCGAAAAGGCTCTCGAATCAGCGCTGGCACAGATCGACAAGCAATATGGCAAGGGTTCGGTGATGCGTCTGGGGGACGATACCCGAGCCAGGATCGAAGTCATCCCGACCGGCTCGATCGCCATGGACATCGCCCTGGGCATCGGCGGGCTGCCGCGTGGCCGTGTCGTGGAGATCTACGGACCGGAATCATCCGGTAAGACCACGTTGGCGCTGCACGCAGTCGCCAACGCCCAGGCCAACGGCGGCATTGCCGCCTTCATCGATGCCGAGCACGCACTGGATCCCGAGTACGCCAAGAAGCTCGGCGTCGACACCGACGCCCTGCTGGTGTCCCAGCCGGACACCGGTGAGCAGGCGCTGGAGATCATGGACATGCTCGTTGGTTCCGGCTCCCTGGACGTCGTGGTCATCGACTCGGTGGCCGCCCTGGTGCCGCGCGCCGAAATCGAAGGCGAGATGGGCGATAGCCACGTCGGCTTGCAGGCCCGCCTGATGAGCCAGGCGCTACGTAAGATCGCCGGACGGCTGAGCCAGACGAAGACCACTGCGATCTTCATCAACCAGTTGCGCGAGAAGATCGGCGTCTTCTTCGGCAGCCCCGAAACCACCACCGGTGGCAAGGCGCTGAAGTTCTACGCCTCCGTGCGGATCGACGTCCGTCGCATCGAGACGCTCAAGGAGGGAACCAACCCGGTCGGGAACCGGACCCGGGCCAAGATCGTCAAGAACAAGATGGCCCCGCCCTTCAAACAAGCTGAATTCGACATCCTCTACGGCGTCGGGATCTCCCGTGAGGGTGGCCTGATCGACATGGGCGTCGAAGAAGGCTTCGTGAAGAAGTCGGGGGCATGGTTCACCTACGACGGTGACCAGCTCGGCCAGGGCAAGGAAAATGCGCGTAAGTTCCTGCGGGACAACCCGGATCTAGCCGATGAACTGGAGCGTCGCATCAAGGAGAAGCTGGGTATCGGCGCCCTGCCGCCGGAGGAGCCGGGCGATGCGCAGCTACGCGCCGTGGGCAAGGACTCCTAGGCGTTCGAACGCAACGAAGTACAGGCCGGGAGGGGGCGTCGGTGGAGGGAGACAGCGCTGCCATGGAGGCCGGTGACCTGAACCGGGAGACCCTGTTCCCCCGCGAAGACACCGCACCGCTGGACGCGGCGGAGGACCACCGGGCCGAGCAGGAGCCTGGTGGTCGAGGCGGTGGGCGCGGACACCGGTCTCCCGGTCCTGACCCGGAGAAGGACCCCGAGGCGGCGGCACGGGCGATCGTCCTGCGACAGCTCACCGGTTCGCCCAAGAGTCGTCGGCAGTTGGCCGACAAGCTCTCGGAGCGGGGGATCCCGCGGGACGCGGCCGAGGGCATCCTGGATCGATTCGAGGAACTTCAACTCATCGACGATGCCGCCTTCGCCGAGGCCTGGGTGCGTAGCCGTGCCCGCAGCCGGGGACTGTCTCGCAGCGCCTTGCGCCGCGAGCTGCGGGAGAAGGGCATTGCCGACGAGCTCTCCGATGAGGCGCTGGAACAGCTCAGCGGGGCCGATGAGTTGGAGATGGCCCGCGAACTCGTGGAGAAGAAGGTCAGGTCGATGCCGGCGGGACTGGACCACGACAAGGGGGTCCGGCGGCTGGTGGCGATGCTCGGCCGCAAGGGGTACGGGTCGGGGACCGCCTTTCGTGTCGTCAACGAGATCTGGACCGCCGACCGCGACTGAGCCCTGCCCTGCCAAAACGCCCAGGTTCCTTCACCGATGATGCGTTCGGTACTCTGGGGGAGTGAGTTCGACCATGCCCAGCCCCGATACAGCCCCGCCCCTCGACGAAGCGCAACGCAGCTACGAGGTGCGCACCTACGGCTGCCAGATGAACGTCCACGACTCCGAGAGACTGGCAGGACTGCTGGAGCAAGCCGGCATGGTGCCCAGACGCGATCCGGACACGGAAGCCGACGTCGTCGTGTTCAACACCTGCGCCGTCCGGGAGAACGCCGATAACAAGCTCTACGGAAACCTGGGGCGTTTGGCGCACGTCAAGGAGCAGCACCCAGGCATGCAGATCGCCGTCGGTGGGTGCCTGGCACAGAAGGACCGCGAGACGATCCAGCGCAGGGCCCCGTGGGTCGACGTCGTCTTCGGAACCCATAACGTCGGTTCCCTGCCCACGCTGCTCGAACGTGCCCGCCACAACAACGAAGCCCAGCTGGAGATCCTCGAATCCCTCGACGTCTTCCCCTCGACCCTTCCCACCAAACGCGATTCGGTCTACGCCGGCTGGGTCTCGATCTCGGTGGGCTGCAACAACACCTGTACCTTCTGCATCGTGCCCTCGCTGCGTGGCAAGGAGCGGGACCGCCGCCCCGGTGACATCCTGGCCGAAGTCCAGGCCCTGGTCGACGACGGGGCCATCGAGGTCACCCTGCTGGGCCAGAACGTGAACTCCTACGGTGTTGAATTCGGGGATCGGCTGGCCTTTGGCAAACTGCTCCGGGCCTGCGGACGGATCCCCGGACTCGAACGCGTCAGATTCACCAGCCCACACCCCGCGGCCTTCACCGACGACGTCATCGAGGCGATGGCCGAAACCGATAATGTGATGCCGCAACTGCATATGCCCCTGCAGTCCGGGTCCGACCGGGTGCTCAAGGACATGCGCCGCTCCTATCGTTCCAAGAAGTTCCTGGGGATCCTG
This sequence comes from Arthrobacter sp. AOP36-F1-5, assembly GCF_058137995.1. Lineage (NCBI taxonomy): Bacteria > Bacillati > Actinomycetota > Actinomycetes > Micrococcales > Micrococcaceae > Arthrobacter > Arthrobacter sp. AOP36-F1-5. The sequence continues at coordinate 2,338,728 of NZ_CM176892.1, read as the reverse complement.
GACCGGGTACGTCAGCGCATGCCCGAGGCGGCCATCACCACCGACATCATCGTTGGCTTCCCCGGGGAAACCGAAGAGGACTTCCAGGCGACCCTGGATGTCGTCGAGCAATCCCGGTTCGCCAGCGCCTTCACCTTCCAATATTCCAAGCGCCCCGGGACCCCGGCGGCCGAACTGGCCGATCAGCTGCCCAAGGAAGTCGTCCAGGAACGCTACGAACGGCTGACCGCGCTCCAGGACAGGATCTGCGCCGAAGAGAATGCCCGGCAACTCGGCCGTGAAGTCGAAGTCATGGTCACCGCACAGCCGGGACGCAAGGCCGAGCAGACCCACCGGCTGACGGGCCGTGCCCGCGACCAGCGGCTGGTCCACTTCTCCGTGCCCGACGGCGCCGAAGCCCCCCGTCCGGGTGACCTGGTCAACGTCACGATCACTGAAGCCGCAGCCTTCCACCTGATCGCCGATCCACCGACCACGGCCCAATACCACCTGCGTCGTTCACGCGCCGGGGACGCCTGGGACCGCTCGCAGGCCGACTCCTGCGGCACCGGCCAGGGGGCAGCGGGCCAGGGCGTCTCGCTGGGCATGCCCGCCCTGCCCCCGCGCGCTTAGCCCGGCATGAGGCCACTGATCGCGATCGTCGGGCCAACGGCCACCGGCAAATCCGACGCCGCCATCGCCCTCGCCCGGCGCCTCGACGGGGAAATCGTCAACGCCGATGCCCTGCAGTTCTACCGCGGCATGGACATCGGCACGGCCAAACTGGCCCCGGCCGAGCGGGGTGGGGTCCCGCACCACCTGCTGGACATCATGGACATCGACGATGAAGCCAGCGTGGCCACGTTCCAACAGCAGGCCCGGGAAGCGATCGCCGGCATCCAGGACCGTGGCCGGCTGCCGATCCTGGTCGGCGGCTCCGGACTCTACGTCCGGGCCGTCATCGACGAACTCGAGTTCCCGCCCACCGATCCGACGATTCGACGGCGGCTGGAAGCCGAAGCGGCCGAGGACGGTGTGGCCGGGATGCGCCGTCGTCTGGCCGTGGCGGACCCGGTGTCATCGGCCCGGGATCTGGACGAGCGCCGACTGGTCCGGGCCCTGGAGGTCCACGAGCTGACCGGGCGGCCCTTCAGCTCCTACATGCCGCGCCGCGACTACCGGCAACCCACGCTCCAACTCGGACTCGACATCGACCGCGAACTGCTGCACGCCAAGGTGGCACACCGGGTGCGCACCATGCATGAAACCGGGCTGCTGGACGAAGTGGAGTCGTTGGCGGCCCTCGGTCTGCGCGAGACCAGGACCGCCTCCCGGGCCATCGGCTACGCCCAGTTCCTTCAGGTGCTGGAAGGCACCGCGACGATCGAGCAGGCCATCGAATCAACCACCGTGGCCACCCGCCGCTTCGCCCGCCGCCAAATCACCTGGTTCAGGGCCGATCCCCGGGTCCACTGGTTCGATGCCGCGGACCCGGATCTGTGGGCAGCGCTGGAAGCATCCGTGCGGGAATTCGAAGGATCCCCGGGCACGTAGGCTGGGACCATGAGCTTTACGGAATCCGATCACCCCAGCGGAACCCTGTCGGCCCTCTCGGGCCTGGACTTCACCAAGGGCCATGGAACGGGCAATGACTTCATCCTGTTCTCGGACCCGGACAACAGACAGGACATCCTTCCCGCGCAGGTGGCTTCCCTCTGCGACCGTCATCTCGGCCTCGGAGCCGACGGAGTGATCCGTGCCATCCGTTCAGAGACCCTGGCCGAGGGGCGGGAGTTGCTGGCCCGGCACCCGGAGGCCGAATGGTTCATGGATTACCGCAACGGCGACGGCTCGGTCTCCGAGATGTGCGGGAACGGGGTGCGCGTCTTCGTGCATTTCCTGGTCTCCCGTGCTCTGGTTTCCCTGGCCGACGGCGATTCCCTGACGATCGGCACCCGGGCCGGGGTGAAGGTGGTCTCCCGCTCTGCCGCCGGGTACTCGGTGGACATGGGCCCGTGGGAGTTCCTCTTCCCCGACCAGGCCCATGAACGGGCCCTGGACAGCATCGTGGACGCCTCGTTGGAGGTCCCGCGCCCGGGCCTGAGCGTGGACATGGGCAACCCGCATACGGTCGTCGCGCTCTCCGAGGCGACCGAGCTGGACCAGCTGGATCTGCACCGGATGCCGGTGGTCGACCCCGTCCCCGAGCACGGGACGAATGTGGAGTTCGTGTTGCCGTCGGATCCGCTGGTCAACGACGGTGTCGGAACCATCCGCATGCGCGTCCATGAACGCGGTGTGGGCGAGACCCTTTCGTGTGGCACCGGCGCCTGCGCCGCCGTCGTGGCGACCCGACACTGGGCCGGTGGGGCCTCGGCACGCCGCTGGGACGTGCACGTTCCCGGCGGGACCGTCTCCGTACGGTTCGTGACGGCTCCCGAGGGCCGCGAGCATGTGGTCCTGGAGGGACCTGCGGTACTGGTGGCCGAGGGGACCCTGGTCTAGTCCTTCGAGGGAGTCGTGCCCACGCCGGAGGCATCCGTGGTGTTGCGCACCCTCAGGATGCGGAAGGTCTTGGCGCTGGAGTATCGATCGACGATGAACCCGGTGGGGAGTTCCCGAACCAGCCACTGTTGCAGTGAATCCGAGCCCAGGTTCTTCTGGACGACCAACCAGGCAGTTCCGCCGACAGCCAGCCGGGGCAACCAGTGGAGCAGGATCCCATGCAGGATTTCCTTGCCCACCCGGATCGGGGGATTGGACCAGATGGTCTGGAACCTCAGGTCGTCATCGACGGCTTCGGGGGCCGTGGCCACCACGTTGTCCAGGGACAGGGCCTGCGCGTTTTCGCGGGTGAGTTCCAGGCTGCGCTGGTTGACGTCCACGGCATGGACGGTGGCGGAGGGGGAAGCCAGAGCCATGCTCAAGGCGATCGGACCCCAGCCGCAGCCGATGTCGAGCAGGTGGCCTTCCGCCGCCGGGGCGGGCACCCCGGACAGCAGGACCGCGGTTCCCTTGTCGATTCCATCCGGGCTGAAGATGCCTCCGGCGGTGTTGACGGCGTGTTCCGTGCCGCCGAGCATCACGCGGACGCTCCTGCGGGTGAATGGCGTCGACGGTTGTGCGCTGAAGTAGTGGTCCGAACCCATGGGTTGAAGATTAACCGTCAGGGTGACGCCAAAGCGAATCCTGGTCTTCCCGGCCCGACGGTTTCAGTGATAGAGTTATCCCAATCACTCACGGTTCGGGCACTCTCGGGTTTCGGCCTGTGGAGGAAACCAGCCACCTGTCGGTGACCCGGACTAGAATTGGTGTACGAATCCTTTCAAAGGGGAACATGACCACTCATAACGAGCCCAACCCGGACGATCGAAACCTCCCGGAGGACGAGATCCAATCCGTCATCGACCGTATTCTGGCCACGGACGATGCCACCGACCGTGCCACGCCCCAGCGTGCTGACGACAGGCGCGCCCAGGCGCCGCTGGGCGGCAAAGCCCTGGCCTTGGACGGCAAGGGTGACGGACACTCATCAAGCGATGGCGACCAGCGCGATCTGTCCGAACGCCATGCGCTGCGCCGCGTCGCCGGATTGTCCACCGAGCTGGAAGACGTCACCGAGGTCGAAAACCGGCAGCTTCGGCTGGAACGGGTGGTACTCGCCGGAATCTGGACCGAAGGAACGTCCCAGGAAGCGGAAAACTCCCTGCGGGAACTGGCCGCCTTGGCCGAAACAGCGGGATCGGAAGTCCTGGATGGCATGGTCCAGCGCCGCTTGAAACCGGATCCAGCCACGTTCCTGGGCTCGGGCAAGGCCCAGGAGCTGCGCGATGTCGTGGCCAGCACCGGGGCCGATACCGTGGTCGTCGATTCCGAACTGGCTCCATCCCAGCGCAGGGCGTTGGAGGACATCGTCCGGGTGAAGGTCATCGACAGGACCTCGCTGATCCTGGACATCTTCGCCCAACATGCGCAGAGCCGTGAGGGCAAGGCCCAGGTCGAACTGGCCCAGCTTGAATACCTTCTTCCCCGCCTCCGTGGCTGGGGCGAATCCATGTCACGCCAAGCCGGTGGCCGGGTCGGGACCGCGGGCGGTGGCATCGGATCACGCGGCCCCGGCGAGACCAAGATCGAATTGGACCGTCGACGGATCCGTGACCGCATGGCCAAACTCCGTCGCGAGATCAAGGGCATGAAACCGGCACGTGATGCCAAACGCTCGAACCGGAAACGCAATGCCGTTCCGGCGGTGGCCATTGCCGGGTACACGAACGCGGGAAAGTCCTCGCTGCTGAACCGCTTGACCGACGCCGGGGCGCTGGTGGAGAACGCACTGTTCGCCACGCTGGATCCCACGGTCCGGCGCACGGAAACCGAAGATGGCTTGGGGTACACCATTGCCGATACCGTGGGATTCGTCAGGTCGTTGCCCACCCAACTGGTGGAGGCCTTCCGCTCGACCCTCGAGGAAATCGCCGACGCCGATCTGATCCTGCACGTGGTCGATGCCTCCCACCCCGACCCCGAAGGCCAGATCCATGCGGTCCGGGAGGTCCTCACCGAGGTCGACGCGCAGGACATTGCAGAGATCATCGTGTTGAACAAGGCCGATATCGCCGATCCGTTCGTCGTCGAACGCATTCGTCAACGCGAACCGAACCATGTGGTGGTCTCTGCCCGGACCGGCGGGGGGATCCCCGAACTGCTTGCGGCGATCAGCGAAGCCATCCCCCGTCCGGATGTGGCCATGGAATTGCTGATTCCCTATGACCGTGGTGATCTGGTCCACCGGCTGCACGGCTCCGACGCGGAGATCCTGGAGACCGAGCACCTGGATGAAGGGACCCGTCTGTCCGTGAAGGTACGCGGTGCACTCGCCGCGGAATTGGAGCAGTTCGTCGTACATGGCTGAAGTACAAGAGGTGGTCGCCCTCCTGGATCAGGCGGTCGAACGCATGGGCGGGGAAAGCAGGCCCGGACAGCATGAGATGACCAAACAGGTCGTGGAGGCCTTCGAAAGCGGAAAGCACCTCCTGGTGCAGGCCGGCACCGGGACGGGTAAATCGCTGGCCTATCTGGTTCCGGCGATCGCCCACGCCCTCGAAGCAGATAAACCGGTGGTCGTCTCCACCGCGACCTTGGCCCTGCAGGCCCAGATCGTCGGTCGGGACGTTCCCCGGCTCCTGGAGAACCTGGATGACGAGCTGCCGCGGCACCTGGATGTCGCCCTGGCCAAGGGGCGATCGAACTATGTCTGCAAGTACAAGCTGGGAGGCGGCTACCCCGACGAGGATGAAGGGGCGCTCTTCGCGTTGGGCGATGACGGGGCGGCCCGCCCGTTGACCGCCGGCACGGGGCCCACTTCGGCACTGGGCCAGGAAGTCGTTCGCGTACGCGAATGGGCCGAGGAAACCGAATCGGGGGACCGGGACGATCTCGTCCCGGGGGTCAGCGAACGTGCCTGGCGGCAGGTCTCCGTCAGTGCCATGGACTGCCTCGGTGCCCAGCGGTGCCCGATGGCCGAGGAATGCTTCAGCGAACTGGCCCGCAAGAAGGCCGGCGATGCCGACATCGTGATCACCAACCACGCCTTGCTGGCCGTCTCGGCGTTCGAGGGATTGGCGGTGCTGCCGGAATTTGACACGGTGATCATCGACGAGGCCCATGAACTCCAGGACCGGGTCACCAATTCGGTGACCCGCCCCATCTCGGCAGCGCTGGTTGCCGCCGCGGCCACCGCGACCCGCAGAAACTGCAAAGGCGTCGCTGTCGAAGCCCTCAACCAGGCGGGTAAGACCCTGTCCGACTCCCTGGAGGGAGTGCCGACCGGGCTGCTGCCCAAGGGGCTGAACGAAGAGCAGGTCGCCGCCATCGCCGCCGTGCGCGAAGCGGCGCGTACGGCCCTGTCCGACTCGAAACCGGGGAATGGCGAAACCGCTGACGGCGGACGCCAGATGGCCCGCTCGCAGTTGATGTATCTGCAGGAACAGTGCGAACGCCTCGATGGACCCGCCGATGAACGCGAGGTCGTCTGGATATCCCGCCAAGGCAACTTCACCCCGGGGGCCGGTTACAGCGCCCCGGATGACTCGGCCCCCGCGACGATCAATGTCGCTCCACTGTCGGTGGCCGGCAAATTACGTGAGGGCCTCTTCGACGGCCGCACGGTCGTCCTGACCTCCGCGACCCTGGCCATAGGTGCTGCCTTCGAACCGGTGGCCGGATCGTTGGGGCTGCTCGGCGAGGGGGCTCCCGCGTGGACGGGCATCGATGTCGGTAGCCCCTTTGACTATGCCCGGCAGGGGATGCTCTATGTTGCGCGGCATCTGCCCAAACCATCGCGAAACGTATCGACCGAGGCCCTGGATGAGCTCGCCGACCTGATCGGGGCCTCCGGCGGGGGAGTACTGGCATTGTTCTCCTCCCGGCGGGCCGCCGAGGAGGCCGCCGAAGCGCTGCGGCCACGGGTGGACCCGGAGATTCTCTGCCAGGGCGAGTCGAGCATGTCCACGTTGGTCCGGCAGTTCGCCGATGAACGCGATACCTGCCTGTTCGGGACCATGACCCTCTGGCAGGGAGTCGACGTGCCGGGTCAGTCATGCCGGGTGGTGGTCATCGACAGGATCCCTTTCCCACGCCCCGACGACCCGCTGTCCACGGCACGCAGCCGCGACGTTGCCCGACATGGGGGCAACGGTTTCATGGCCGTCTCCGCCTCCCATGCAGCAGTCCGTCTGGCCCAGGGGGCAGGCCGGTTGATCCGTTCCACGGGGGACCGTGGCGTGGTGGCCGTCTTGGATTCACGGCTGGCCACCGAACGCTATGGAAACTACCTGCGTGCGTCGCTGCCCCCGATGTGGTCGACCACGGACAAGGACGTCGTGCTGGGGTCGCTGAGGCGTCTGGCGGCGAGCGAGGACTAGACATGAAAGGAGGGCCCGTCCGCGGACGGGCCCTCCTGGAAGTACACCGCGGCCTAGATCGAACGCATCACCGAAACGACCTTGCCCATGACGGTGGCATGATCGCCCAGGATCGGCTCGTACTGGCGGTTCTGTGGCAGCAGCCACGTGTGGCCGTCGCGCTGCCTGAAGGTCTTCACCGTGGCCTCGTCATCGAGCAGCGCCGCGACGACATCGCCGTTCTCCGCATGTTGCTGACGGCGGACGACGACCCAGTCCCCGTCACAGATGGCTGCCTCGACCATCGAATCCCCGCTGACCTTGAGCATGAACAGTTCACCGTGCCCGACGAGTTGGCGTGGCAATGACATGACATCCTCGACCGCCTGGTCCGCCAGGATTGGTCCACCGGCGGCGATGCGGCCCACCAGCGGAACCCGGGCCACCTCGTCGGAATCATCCGAGTCCACCACGGTCAGCCGGGGCCGAAGCTGCTCCGGTTCCCGCGGGGCGGGAGCCGGCTGCGAGGCCTCCGGGGTCCCGGTGACCTCGGGGGCCAGCGGGCGCAGGATCTCCATGGCCCGGGGGCGGCGTGGATCCCTCCGGATGTAGCCGAGCTTCTCCAGCTGGGCGAGCTGGTGGGTGACGCTGGACAAGCTCGCCAGCCCGACCGTATCGCCGATTTCGCGCATGGACGGCGGATACCCCTTGGCGGTCACGGCCTCCTGGATGGTTTCCAGGATCCGCCTCTGCCGGACAGTCAACCCCTTCGGTGCCTTCTTCGGCGCCGGATTCTCCGCTGAGCTCATGATCCATCCCGTCCTGGTAAATCGCCGGCGTACCGGGGCTGTGCGCAATGTGTCGGATGCAACTGGTGGACTCTCATCCATCCAGCCGATGGCTTCCACTCTAGGGCAGTCACGGACTTCATTCAAAGATTTATTCGAACGTGTCTCGACAATCTTCGTACATAGATGCTAAAAATGAGATAGAAGTTCGAATATGAGTTCGAAGATCGGGTTCGACACCCGCAACGAGAACCCGCTTCGGCGGACAACAGGAAGGTCAGACCATGGCGCAGATCGCACTCGCAGCCCCGGTGTCCCTCAAGGCGGACTCCGTTCCGACCACCGCCCCGGCCCGTGCCTCCACCCCTCGGGGCCGGCTGGAGCTGACGCGACGGGGGCGCTTCATCCTCATTGGCCTGCCGGTCATGCTGGCAGCCACCGCCCTGCTCGTCCTCGCTGGCATCTTCACCGCCCCGGTCATGGCCTCGGACGCATCGGATACGACCGCGGTGGAAGCCACGACCGTCTCCGTCATGGAGGGCGACACGGTCTGGGCGCTGGCCGAGGAGTTCGCCCCGCAGCGCGACCGCCGTGACGTCATGGCGGAAATCACGGAAATGAACGACCTGAACGGATCGGTCCTCGTCCCGGGCCAGGAGATCTTCGTCCCCACGGGCGATTAGGCCCGCTTTATGACCCTGTCACCCGGTCCGATTCCCGACTGCGGGGCACGGGCAATAGAATGGGGTCGTGAGTGATCAGCTGGAACGACTGGCCAAATTGCCCCTGCGTGAAAACCTGCGTGGCATCGAACCCTACGGCGCACCGCAACTGGACGTGCCCATCCTGTTGAACGTCAACGAGAACACCCATCCGTTGCCCGAGGCAGTAAGCCGGGCCATCTCCGAAGAGGTCAGTGCCGCCGCTGCGTCCCTGAACCGTTACCCGGATCGTGAATTCACCGAACTCCGCGAACGCCTCGCCGACTATTTGGGACACGGGCTGGATGCGGCGAACATGTGGGCCGCCAACGGATCCAACGAGGTCCTGCAGCAGATCCTCCAGGCCTTCGGAGGGCCGGGACGCACCGTGATGAGCTTCCCGCCCACGTATTCGATGTACCCGTTGCTGGCCAGCGGGACCGACACCACCTACCTCGCCGGAGAGCGGAGCGGTGACTTCGGACTCAGCGCGCGATCCGCAGCGGACCAGGTCACGGAGGCGGCGCCGGATATCGTGATCCTCTGTTCGCCGAACAACCCGACGGGTACCGCCCTGGGACTGGACGTCGTGGAAGCGGTATACGAGGCAGGGCGTGCCAGCCAGGCGATCGTCATCGTCGATGAGGCCTACGCCGAATTCGCACTCAGCGGGACCGGATCCGCGCTGACACTGCTGCCCGGCCGCGAACGACTGATCGTCACCCGGACCATGAGCAAGGCCTTCGCGCTGGCCGGGGCCCGGCTGGGCTATCTCGCGGCGGCCCCGGAAATCGCCGATGCGCTGCGCCTGGTCCGTCTGCCTTACCACCTCTCGGCCGTCACCCAAGCCACCGCCAATGCCGCCTTGAAACAGGTCGATGCGCTGCTGGCCACGGTCGAGGACATCAAGGGCCAACGCGACAGGATCGTCCGCGAACTCACCCGGTTGGGGTTGGAACCGGCAGTCAGTGACTCCAATTTCGTCTTTTTCGGCGGGCTCGAGCATTCCCGTGCCATCTGGCAGGGTCTGCTCGAGGCCGGGGTACTCATCCGAGATGTGGGCATCGCCGGTCATCTGCGGGTCACCGCTGGAACCGAGACCGAGACGACCGCATTCCTCCAGGCCTTGGAGGGCCTCCTGAGCCCCGCCGCGGATACCGGCTCCGGGCACGACAGCTAGACTTAACCTGCGGGCCGCCACCGTCGCCGCCCGCCCCACCCACACCGAAGGAATACCCATGTCTGCAGAATTGCTCGGCGGTCGCCGAGCCCGCATGGAGCGTGCCACCAGCGAGTCCACCGTCACCGTCGAACTCGACCTGGACGGCACGGGTGTCGCGAACATCAGCACCAGCGTCCCGTTCTACGACCACATGCTCACGGCGCTGGCAAAGCACTCGCTGATCGACCTGACGGTCCAGGCGACCGGCGACACCCACATCGACGCCCACCACACGGTGGAGGACGTGGCCATCACCATCGGCGAGGTCCTGCGCACCGCCCTGGGCGACAAGGCGGGGATCCGCCGCTTCGGCGAAGCTTCGGTCCCGCTCGATGAGGCCCTGGCCCACGCGGTCGTCGACATCTCGGGACGGCCCTATCTGGTCCACGGGGGTGAGCCGGCTGGTCAGGAATACCACTTGATCGGCGGGCACTTCACCGGCTCGCTCACCCGCCACGTCTTCGAATCGATCACGCTGCACGCACAGATCTGCCTGCACATGCGACTGGTGTGCGGCAGGGACCCGCACCACATCGTCGAAGCGCAGTTCAAGGCCTTCGCCCGCGCCTTGCGCCAGGCCGTGGAACCAGACCCCCGCAACGCCGGGATGATCCCCTCCACGAAGGGTGCCCTGTAGATGGCCGGGCCCCGGATCACCGTGCTGGATTACGGATCGGGCAACATCCGTTCCGCGGTCCGCGCGCTCGAACACGTCGGAGCCGAAGTCACCCTGAGCAACAAACCGGATGACATTCGTGGGGCCGATGGTCTCGTCGTTCCAGGAGTCGGCGCCTTCGCCAGCGTGATGAAGGCCCTCGGCGAGGTCGGGGCAGGACCGTTGATCGGGCGCCGGATCGCCGGGGGCCGTCCGGTCCTGGGGATCTGCGTCGGCCACCAGGTCTTCTTCGATGAGGGGGTCGAACACGGTATCCGGACCGCCGGTTTCGGGGAATGGCCCGGAACCGTCGAGCGGCTCAAGGCGCCGGTGGTCCCGCATATGGGCTGGAACACCGTCACGGCGGCCGAAGGGTCCAGGCTCTTTGCCGGTCTCGAGGACGAGCGGTTCTACTTCGTACACTCCTATGCGGTCCAGCATTGGGATTTCCCGGTGGCCCAACCGCGTATGAGCCCCCCGGCAGTGACCTGGTCCGATCACGGGGGCCCCTTCATCGCCGCCGTGGAGAACGGGCCGTTGTCGGCCGTGCAGTTCCACCCGGAGAAGTCAGGCGAAGCAGGGGCGAAACTGCTATCCAACTGGTTGGGAACCCTGTCCTGATGTGGAGTCTCATCCTCATGGCGGTCGGCGGCATCCTCGCCGGTGGTGCGTTGTCGCTGCGTCAGCAAAAGGCCCATATCTCCTGGATCATCGCGACCTGGGTCCTGGCGGCGATGGCCCTGCTTTCCGCCTACATCATGACCCTGAAGTAGTCTTCCCCTCCCGGCAAGACGCCGCGTACCACCCCCCCCACGACCTATTCGACGAAGACCGGAGAAGATCCCCGTGACCAGCAACAGCATCCTCGAACTCCTGCCCGCGGTGGACATCGCCGACGGGCAAGCCGTCCGCCTCGTCCAGGGCGAAGCCGGCAGCGAGACCGGGTACGGTGACCCGCTTGAAGCGGCCCTGGCCTGGCAACAAGACGGCGCCGAGTGGGTGCACCTGGTGGACCTGGACGCCGCATTCGGGAGGGGGAACAACACCCAGGCCGTCGCCCGGATTTCCCGTGAACTGGGAATCAAGATCGAACTCTCCGGCGGAATCCGGGACGACGAATCCTTGGAACGGGCGCTGGAATTCGGTGCCGCCCGGGTCAACCTGGGTACCGCTGCCCTGGAAGCCCCCGACTGGACGGCCCGCGCCATCGCCCGGCACGGAGACAAGATCGCCGTCGGACTCGATGTGCGGGGAACCACGTTGGCCGGCCGCGGGTGGACCAGCGAAGGGGGAGACCTCTGGGACGTGCTGGCCCGGCTCGAAGACGCCGGATGCGCCCGCTACGTCGTGACCGATGTGACCAAGGACGGAACACTGCGCGGTCCGAACGTGGACCTGCTGCGTGAAATGTGCACCCGAACCAGTCGACCCGTGATCGCCTCCGGCGGGATCTCCAGCCTCGATGACCTGCGCGAACTACGTGCCTTGGTGCCCGACGGGGTCGAGGGCGCAATCGTGGGCAAGGCCCTGTATTCCGGGCAGTTCACCCTGCCCCAGGCCCTCGACGTCGCCGGCCGGCGGTAGCGATGACCGACGGCGCATCCAACGCGGCCGCCAGAACACCCCGCGGGAAAGCTCCCACGGACCAGCGGATCGGCCGCCACCTGCCAGGACATATCGAGGCCGCCCTGCTCCGCGCCGGAGAAGCCACCGACTCCGCCGGCCAATCCTGGGCCGGACGGGATCTGTCGGGCGGGGGAAACCCGCTGCACCACTTCGATGATGACGACGGCACGGCCGACCCCGGCTACCTCGAAGCCATCACCGCGCTGAAGGCCGGCTCCGGTACCGAACAAATGGTCCACGAGGCGTTGGCCCACGCCAGGGTGTTCGTGCCCGTGGTCGCGACCCTGGCCGAAGGGGGCCTCGGGGACCACGGATTCACCGAAGACAAGGAAGCCGATATGGCGCTGGTGACCATCACCGCCCCTGACGGCCGCCCCGCCCTGCCGGTGTTCAGCAGTGTCGACCGGTTGCAGGCCTGGCACGGGCAAGCACGCCCCGTGGCCGTCTACGCTCCGCGGGCCGCCTTGTCCGCCGTGGCCGAAAAGGCCCAGCTCATCGTGATCGACCCCGCGGCAGAGGCCACCTTCGTCCTGCGACGGCCCGCGATGTGGGCGCTGGCCCAACAGCAGGAGTGGACCCCCAGCTACGCCGACGAGACCCTGCTGCCGCTGCTGCAGGCCGCGGCCGACGCCGATCCCGCCATCCTCGGGATCACCGCGGCCCCGGGCCGGGGCGTTGCTTCGCGCACCGCCGATGGGACGGTCATGGCCGGGGGAGGCCCGGGCCCGGAGCTGCGCGTGGAGGTCTCCCTGCGTTCCGGGATGGCCCGTGATGACGTCACCGACACCGTCGAGCGACTGCAACGCACGCTGGGAGCCGACCCGGAATTCGGTGCCCGGGTCGATTCGTTGGAACTCGGACTCCAGGGACCACCGGCCCGCGCGTGAACGGCTACGCCACCCGGCGGCAGGGACCCCCGGGCCGGGCAGCGAAAAGGAGGCCGCCACCGGGGTGGCGACCTCCCTGGGAATGGTGGTCGAAGCCCTAGTTCACGGGCCCGGTGAGTTTCTCGCCGGGACCCTGCCCCGGGGCATCCGGGTAGTTGGAGGCCTCACGGAAGGCCAGCTGCAAGGAGCGCAGGCCGTCGCGTAGCGGGCCGGCATGCTGGGAGCCGACTTCGGGTGCTGCTGCCGTGATCAGACCCGCCAGTGCGGTGATGAGCTTGCGGGCTTCATCCAGGTCCTGCAGGTCTTCCGCGTCTTCGCCTTCGGCGAGTCCGCACTTCACGGCTGCCGCGCTCATCAGGTGCACGGCTGCGGTGGTAATGACTTCCACGGCCGCTACTTCAGCGATGTCGCGAACCTCGTTGGTCTCGCCGAAGGTGGCGTCCGGATTGGTTTCAGGGGTACTCATGCTGCTAAGCTTTTCACAGACCGACTGGTTTTGCTGACTCAGCGGATTCCGCCCCACCGGGCGAAGGATCCGTCGGGAACAACGAAACGAGTATGCAAGTGGAGGCCTACTCCCACCCGCAGTAACCGCTTCAGGTTGCCGGGTCACTTCGGGACGGAACCACGGGTTCCGTGGCATGCGCGAGCAGCCGAACCGATTTTCCAGGCCTCCATCTGCCCAGCAGCTGGAGGCCTTCTCTTGTTGCTGGCGGCTTCGAACTACGAAAAGCAGGAGCGACACATCAGCGATCCACGCATTAACGATCGAATCCGCGTCCCAGAGGTGCGGCTGGTTGGACCCAACGGCGAACAGGTGGGCATTGTCCGCATCGAGGACGCGTTGCGTCTGGCCGCGGAGTCCGACCTTGATCTGGTCGAGGTGGCGCCGACGGCCAAGCCGCCCGTGTGCAAACTGATGGACTTCGGCAAATTCAAGTACGAAGCCGCGGTGAAGGCACGCGAGGCACGCAAGAACCAGACCAACACGGTCCTCAAGGAAGTCCGCTTCCGCCTCAAGATCGACAAGCACGATTACGAGACGAAGACCGGGCATGCCCTGCGCTTCCTCGGCGCTGGCGACAAGGTCAAGGCCATGATCCAGTTCCGTGGTCGTGAGCAGCAGCGTCCCGAACTGGGCATCCGCCTGCTGAACAAGTTCGCCGAAGACGTGGCCGAAGTCGGCGTCGTCGAGTCGAGCCCGCGTCAGGACGGCCGCAACATGGTCATGGTCGTCGGACCGCTGAAGAACAAGGCAGAGGCCAAGGCCGAAGCCCGCCGTCAGGCACAGCGTGAAAACGACAAGGCCAAGTCCAAGGCGACCAAGGAAGACCGCGTCGATACCTCGGACGAGCAGCCGGCCATGACCCAGTCCTTGGGTGACAACCTTCCGGACGAGTTCCAGGCGCGTCTGGCCCAGGTCGAGGCGGATAACGCCGAAAAGGCCAAGGTCGACGCCGCAGCAGCCAAGGAAGCAGAAGCCAAGGCAGCCGCAGCCCCGCAGACCCCCGAGGCCGAACCGGCCACCAAGCCTGCGGAAGCCGCCAAGCCTGCGGAAGCGACCAAGCCAGCGGCGGCCAGCAAGCCGTCGACCGCGGCGAAGCCGGCAGCGGCAGCCAAGCCGGCCGCTGCAGCGAAGCCCGCAGCAGCTCCGAAGCCGGCCGCCAAGCCGGCCCCGAAGCCTGCGCCGAAACCGGCACCGAAGCCCAGCGCGGCTCCGAAGCCCACCGCGGCTCCGAAACCTCGTCCGGGTAAATAGCCCGGTGTGGCCAGCCCCTGTCGGGGGCAGCACTTGACCCACGGTTTCCCATACAGGAAGCCTCAAAGATCCCCGGTCCGATAGGGCAACGGGAGCACGTAAGGAGAACGGCGGATATGCCGAAGTTCAAGACCCACAGTGGCGCCAAGAAGCGCTTCAAGCTCACCGGTAGCGGCAAGATCATGCGCCAGCAGGCCAATCGTCGTCACTACCTGGAGCACAAGCCTTCCAGCCTGAAGCGCCAGCTCAAGGGCGAACGGATCGTTGCCAAGGCGGACACCAAGACCATCAAGCGGATGCTGGGCCTCTAAGCACACGCACCGGGAACCACGAGTTCCCATCCATCCATGGAGTTCCCCCGGACAGGTCGCCGATAGGCAGGCATCCCGAGGACAAGATATTAAGGAGTACACACGTGGCACGTGTGAAGCGGGCAGTCAACGCCCACAAGAAGCGTCGGGTCGTTCTCGAACGGGCCAAGGGCTACCGCGGTCAGCGTTCGCGCCTGTACCGCAAGGCCAAGGAGCAGCTGCTCCACTCGTTCGTCTACAGCTACGGCCACCGCCGCAAGCGCAAGGGTGACTTCCGTCGCCTCTGGATCCAGCGCATCAACGCTGCTTCCCGCGCGAACGGCCTGACCTACAACCGTCTGATCCAGGGCTTGAAGGCCGCTGAGGTCGAGGTTGATCGCCGGATGCTCGCCGATCTCGCCGTGTCCGACGCCAACGCGTTCGGCGCACTGGTCAAGGTCGCCAAGGAGGCCCTCCCGGCCGACGTCAACGCCCCGGCCGCCGAGAAGCCCGCCACGAAGGCACCGGCTGCTCCGGCCGCCAAGAAGGCTGCCGCCCCCAAGGCCGCCGCCCCGAAGGCCGCCAAGGCCACCGAGGGTGAAGGCATGGTCAAGGCCGTTGAAGGCGAGGAAGCCCCCGCGGGCTACGTCATCAAGGGCAACCAGTCGATGAAGTACCACGTGCCGGATTCGACCTGGTACGACCAGACGCAGCCGGAGTTCTGGTTCAACTCCGTCGAGGCCGCCAAGGCCGCCGGTTTCGAGCCGGCAGGTGGCGAGTCCCGCCAGCAGTTCTCCAAGTAGGACACTGCGCCGCGGGCCACGGCCCGCATGGTGCGAGGGGACGGAATTCCAAGCGGATTCCGTCCCCTCGGCCGTTAACCACTAGTGGTGGCCGGACCACCTGTGCGCTGCGGCGCCCGACACCGATAAGGTTCTTCCCATGAGCGCCGAACACCACGCTGAGATCGAAATGACCAACCCACGGGCCGAACGCGTCCGCGACGTGGCCCGGTTGGCCACCCGGCCCGGCCGTGCCAAGAAGGCTGCTTTCCTGGCCGAGGGACCCCAAGCGGTCCGTGAGGCACTGCAACGCCACGACACCATGGTGGCCGGGGGCGAACGCGGGATCGTCCAGGAGGTCTTCGCCACCGCTGAAGCCCTCCAGCGACACCCGGATCTGGCGCGGCCGCGGACCAGGGTCAGGCTGCGCACCGCGAGCCCCGAGGTGCTGGCCGCCATGGCCGACACCGTGTCCCCGCAAGGGATCATGGCCGTCTGCCGCATCGCCGAGACCAGCCTCGATGAGGTGTTCGACGCCGGGACGCGGCTTGTCGCCGTATTGTGCCGGGTCCAGGACCCCGGCAACGCCGGCACGATCCTCCGCGCCGCCGTGGCAGCGGGGGCCGATGCAGTCGTGCTCACCGGGGGAAGCGTCGACATCTACAACCCCAAGGCCGTGCGCTCCACCGTCGGATCCATCTTCCAGGTGCCGATCGTCTCCGGGGTGTCGTTCACGTCCCTGGCCGCTGCGGCGCAGGAGGCGCAGGTGCAGCTTCTGGCCGCCGACGGGTACGGGGATACCGACCTCGACGTGCTGCAGGACCAGAGCACGATGCGCCGCCTGGGTGGACCTGGCAGCAGCGGGAGTGTTGCGGGACCTCAGCTGGAGGCACCCACCGCGTGGCTCTTCGGCAACGAAGCCCAGGGACTGGACGAGGAGGAACTGACGACCGCGGGCCACCGGGTTGCGGTACCGCTCTACGGGGTCGCGGAATCATTGAACGTGGGCACGGCGGCCACCGTCTGCCTCTACGCCTCGGCGCGGGCGCACCGGAGATCCGGTCCATCCGCCTGAGGGCACGGTCCGGGCGTGGCGGGAGGAGCCCCTCGACGTAGTACCGTGACGCAAGGATATCCAATGGCGCGCATCGCGCCCCGACAGAGGCGGTAACCATGGCAGCATCCGGTGGGAACAAGGCCGTCGTCGCGGCGCTGGCAGCCAATCTGGCGATCGCCGTCTTCAAGTTCGTCGCCTGGCTGCTCACCCAGTCCTCATCGATGCTGGCCGAGGCGATCCACTCGGTCGCGGACTCGGGCAACCAGGTCCTGCTGCTGATTGGCGGGAAGAGGTCCACCCGTGAAGCCAACCCCGCACACCCCTTCGGGTTCGGACGTGAGCGGTATATCTACGCCTTCATCGTCTCCATCATCCTGTTCAGCGTCGGCGGGCTGTTCGCCCTCTATGAGGCCTTCCAGAAGTTCAAGGATCCCCATGGCATCGAAGGACCCTGGTGGTGGGTCCCGGTCGCCGTGCTCGTCGGGGCGATCATCGCCGAAGGACTCTCCTTCAGGACGGCCATCCGCGAATCCAACCAGGTCCGCGGGACCACGGGGTGGGTGAAGTTCGTTCGCCGGGCCAAGGCCCCCGAACTACCGGTGATCCTGTTGGAGGACCTGGGGGCACTGGTGGGCCTGTTTTTCGCCCTGCTGGGGGTGGGGTTGACCCTGCTGACGGGCAATGGGCTCTTCGACGCCGCCGGGACCGCGATGATCGGGGTGCTGCTGGTCTGCATCGCGGTCATCCTGGCCGTGGAAACCAAATCCCTGCTGCTGGGGGAGTCGGCGACCGGTGAAGACATCGCCGGGATCGAAGCGGCCATCCGCGCCGACGGCACCGACATCATCCACCTGAAGACCCTGCACCTGGGCCCTGAGGAGATCCTCGTTGCCGCCAAGTTCGGCATCCGCAAGGGCAGTTCCGGTGAAGACATCGCCAGGGCCATCGATGCGACCGAGGCGCGGATCCGCGCCTCGGTGCCGACCGCAACACTGATCTACCTCGAACCTGACATCGAACGGACGACCGAGGACATCGGGGGTCCCGGGACCAACGAAGGAGTCGCTGAATGAATGCGTTGAAACAAATCGTCGGCGCGGCACTGGTTGATTCGCTCCAGGCCCCGACCCGGCTGTTGGCGGCCCGCCGGACCAGTCCGCCCGCCTTGGCCGGGCTCTGGGAATTTCCCGGGGGCAAGGTCGAAGCCGGGGAGGGCTGCCAGGCCGGTCTGCTTCGTGAACTGGCCGAGGAGCTGGGCATCGAGGCGGAACTCGGAGCCGAAATCGAGGGACCGATCGACCAGGGCTGGAAACTCTCGGGACCTGCGGCCATGCGCGTCTGGCTCGCCTGCGTCACCGACGGGACCCCCGAACCGCTGGAAGACCACGACGAACTGCGGTGGCTGGAACTCGATGGGGACCTGAAGGACGTTGTTCCGTGGATTCCCGCGGATCTGCCGATCGTCGAGGCGATCGTGGCCCGACACGGTGCCCTACCCGGGACGGTATCCGGTCAGGGCATCGTGCGCCCATGATCCTGCTGACCGGTTTCGAACCTTTTGGCGGGGATCCGCTGAACCCGTCAGGGGACGCCTCACGCCGTGCCGCGGAACTGCTCTCCGAATCCGGCCACCCCGCCACCGCCGTCGAACTTCCGTGTGTCTTTTCCGAAGCCGCGGGAGTCCTGCGCAGGGCCCTGCAGGACCACCGTCCGGAACTGGTGGTCTGCACCGGGCTCAATGCCGCTGCCGGGGCCGTCATGCTCGAACGGGTCGCCCTGAACGTGATCGACGCCCGCATCCCCGACAACGCGGGGGAACAACCCGTGGATGTGCCCGTCGTTCCCGGGGCCCCTGCGGCCTATTTCACGACCCTGCCCCTCAAGCGGGCCCTGGCCGCGTTGCAGCGGGAGGGGATCCCCGCCCAGGTGTCCCAGAGTGCCGGCACCTTCGTCTGCAACCAGATCTTCTACACGCTGATGCATGAGCTGGCGGCCTCGGGACAGGCCCGCCGTGGCGGCTTCGTCCATGTCCCCTTCCCGGCGGTGGCCCGGGTGGATCCCGAGTCCCTGGCCACGGCGCTGGTCCTGGTGGTGCGTGAGGCGCTGGAGGGCTCGGCGGATATCAGCCTCGGGGCCGGGACCATCGCCTGAGCGGCGGCAGGAGGGCGCCGATCGGCCGGCTCCTGCGCTGCGTGTAGCCGCCAGCCGCCAGCCCGGCCTGCCGTTCGAAGACATTGCGGGAGGCGGGGTCGCCGGTGCGGAGCCAGGAATATCCGGCGGCCACCGCGTAGAGCGGTAGGAACGGCAGTCCCAGGCACCAGGCATATTGGCTGGCGTGGCGTTCCTCGTGGACAATGAGTCCGGGACAACGCTCCGGCTCGTCGAGGCCCTCCCGCCAGAGGACGACGTTGCCCACGGTGAAGGCCGCGGCGTCGGGCAGGTCCAGCCGATACCCGAGGGCGAGGTAGAGGCCACGAGGCCCCGAACGCACCCGGCACCCCGTGGCACGGGCCAGCAGCAGCCCGCACGGAGTAGCCAGGTTCAGCCAGTTCGCCGCGCTGCGCCAACGCGCCCGGTCAGTTGCCGCCACCGGACTTCTGCACCCCGGTGAGGAAATCAGCGACGAGGGGTCCAGCGGTCTGGGCCCCACCGATGCCTTCGGAGACGAATGCCGCCACGGCCAGATCACCCTGGACGGCGATGACCCAGGCATGGGCGTTCTCGTCGGCGTCGTACTCGGCCGTGCCGGATTTGCCGTAGACCTTCGGCCCGGGGACCTTCTGCAGGCCCACCAGGGTGCCATGGGTGACGGTTCCGGCCATCATCTTCTGCAGCTCGTCGGCCTCCTTCGACTCCAGCTTCTTCGCCGGATCCTTGGCGGCATCCGGGCTCGGGGACTCCACCAGATGCGGGGAGACCGTCTGGCCGGCGGCCACGGAAGCGGCGACGGTGGCCATGCCCAACGGGGAGGTCTCCACGACACCCTGGCCGATGCCATTGGCCGCCAGGGTCGTCCCCGTCGAATCATCCGGGATGGAGCCCAGGAACGAGGAGGCGCCGGTCGACGGGGAGGGGTTGAGCCCCAGGGAGGCCCCGGCAGTGGTCAGGTCCTTGGCCTTCAGGCCCGCAGCCCCGTTGATGAAGACGGTGTTGCAGGACTGGGCGATGGCCTCCGACAGCGGGATGGTCCCGAGCTTGCCGGCGGGGTAGGCGTCGAAGTTCTTGAACTCCTTGCCCTTGATGGTGGTGGTCTTCGGGCATTTGACCTTGCTGGACGGGGTCTTCCCATCGCGGAGCATGGCCAGGGCGGTGACCACCTTGAAGGTGGACCCGGGGGCATATTTGCCGAGCATCGCCGTGTTCATCCCCTGCTCCGCCGGGCCGGAGGCGGCGGCCAGAACGGAGCCGTCGGAGGGGCGGATGGCGACCAGGGCCGAGGTGGGGTCGACCTGTTTGAGTAGCTTCTCGGCCAGCTTCTGCTGGGCCGAGTCCAGCGTCACGGTCAGGTCCTTGCCGTTCTTCGGGTCGCGCTCGAAGAGCTCTTCCACCTGTTGGCCGGAGGGATCGTAACTGGCGATGGTCAGGCCCGCCGTGCCGGAGAGCCGATCGTCGTATTGGGCTTGAAGCCCCGAGAGCCCTACGACGTCCCCGGCCTTGGTCTTGCCCTCGGATTCCTTGATGATTTCGGCGGTGGCCTGCCCGACGGTGCCCAGAATCGGTCGGGCGAAGGTCCGGGTCAGGGCCAACGGCTCGCTGCCGGTGATGGCCCGGCCGCCGGGGATGGCTTCGACCTGGGCGTCGGTGACCTCGCGCTTGGAGTTGTCGCGCAGCGTGATGGCTTCGACGAACGCCTGGTCCCCGGCGGCCTTGACCCGGGCGACGTAGTCGGACACGTCCACGTCGGCGAGCTTCGCGAGTTTCTTCGCCGCGCCCCCTGCCTCGCCGTCCTCCAGCCGCGTCTTGTCGAGGCCCAGGTGGACCACCGGGCGGTCCTTGACCAGTGCCTGCTTATCGGTGCTGCGGATCTGCCCGCGTTCGGAGGCCTTGGTCCGCAACGCCACATGGTGGCCCGGTTCCAGCCCCGTGAGTTCCTCCTGGTCGTAGTCGACCTGCCAGGCCTCCGCCTCCTGGTCGTAGGCCAGTTGTGCGCTGGTGGAGTATTCCCAGTCGGTCTTGGTGTCATCCACGTCCCAGACCGTCGTGAAGGTGGCGGTCGCCGTGGGGGAGTCCTCGTCCTCGTCCTCGGGCCGCTCGACCGAGTCCACCGTGGTGCGGTGCTTCAGGTCCTTCATGGAGTCGAAGGCGGTGGCCAGGTCCTCGGAAACCGTGGCAGGGTCGGCATTCTTCAGCGGCACGGAAGAGAAATCGAAGGTCTCCAGGGCCTGGGCCACGGATTGGGCGACCGGATCGGGATCGGGCACCGGGGATGAGCATGCGGAGAGGCTTCCCAGGGCGAGCGTGGACAGGACGGTCGTCAGCGTCAAGCGCCGGGCTACATGCATGGTGGTCATTATGGCCGGGGAGTGGACGTGATCACAAGGCGGGACATATGGAACGACGCCGCGGCGGGCGCAATGTCCGCGCGTGGGTTCGGGAGCCCGGGGGCGAACTACTAGACTGGGATCCGGAAACAGGACCACCCCAACCGTGAAAAGGGCCGTACATCTGCCATGTCTGAAGCCACGCCACCGAACGGTGGACCCGGAGGAACCGCACCGTCGGTTCCGCATCCCACCGACGAGGCGGCAGTCCAGGCTGCCGTCGACGCCGCCCTGTCGGCCATCGAGGCGGCCACCGATCTCGATATGCTCAAGCAGGCCCGGCTGGCCCATAGCGGAGAGAAGTCCCCGCTGGCCCTGGCCAACCGCGAAATCGGCCGGCTGGACAAGACCGAGAAGGCGACAGCCGGCAAGCTGATGGGCGGGGCCCGTGGCCGCGTCAACAAGGCCCTGGCCGCACGCACCATGGTCCTGGAGGAGGAGGACGCCGCACGGATCCTCATCGAGGAGGCCGTGGACGTCACCGCGGCGGCGCACCGCCGTCGTGCCGGGGCCCGGCACCCGCTGTCCACCCTGCAGGAACGGGTCAGCGATATCTTCGTGGGCATGGGCTGGGAGATCGCCGAGGGCCCCGAGGTCGAATCGGAATGGTTCAACTTCGACGCCCTGAACTTTGCCCCGGACCATCCGGCCCGCGACATGCAGGACACCTTCTTCATCGAACCCGCCGAGTCCCACCTGGTGATGCGTACCCACACCTCGCCGGTGCAGATCCGCTCGATGCTCGAGCGCGATCTGCCCGTCTATGTGCTGTGCCCGGGCAAGACGTTCCGCACCGACGAGCTCGACGCCACCCATACCCCGGTCTTCCACCAGTTCGAGGGCCTGGCCGTGGACAAGGGCCTGACCATGGCCGATCTGCGCGGCACCTTGGAACACTTCGCCCGGCAGATGTTCGGCCCCGATGCCGCGATCCGGCTGCGCCCGAACTTCTTCCCCTTCACCGAGCCCTCCGCCGAGCTGGACATCTTCCACCCCGGGGCCAAGGGAGGACCGGCCTGGATCGAATGGGGTGGCTGCGGGATGGTGCACCCCAATGTGTTGCGCGCCGCCGGCATCGACCCCGAGGAATACTCGGGCTTCGCCTTCGGCATGGGCATCGAACGCACGCTCATGTTCCGTAACGACGTCCCGGACATGCGCGACATGATCGAGGGCGACATCCGCTTCAGCGAACACTTCGGGATGGAGATCTAATCATGCGCATACCCCTTTCCTGGTTGCGCGAATACGCGCAGGTACCGGCCGACGCCACGGCCGAAGACGTCATGGCCGACCTCGTGCGGGTCGGCTTGGAGGAGGAGGACGTCCACCGTCCCACCGACTCCATCTCGGGTCCCATCGTCGTGGGCCGGGTCGAATCGTTGGTCAAGGAACCCCAGACGAACGGCAAGACCATCAACTGGTGCCAGGTCCGCGTGGTGCCCGAAGGGGCCACCCAGGACCTCACCCACGACGGGATCGACCCCTCGGGCGTGCAGGGCATCGTCTGCGGTGCGCACAACTTCGTCGAAGGCGACAAGGTCGTGGTCACCCTTCCCGGGGCCGTGCTGCCCGGCGACTTCGCCATCAGTGCCCGCAAGACCTACGGTCATGTCTCGGCAGGGATGATCGCCTCCTCCCGCGAACTGGGCATCGGTGATGACCACGACGGGATCATCGTGCTCTCGCGCCTGGGGCTGGACCCCGAGATCGGCTCCGATGCCATGGAGCTGTTGGGCCTGTACGACCAGGCGGCGGAAATCAACGTCACCCCGGACCGCAGCTACTGCTTCTCGATCCGCGGCGTCGCCCGCGAATACGCCCACGCCACGCACACCACCTTCACCGACCCGGCGGCGGGGGTCACCGTCCCCGCCGCGACCGGACCCGGATACCCGGTACGGATCGCCGACGATGCAGGAGCCTACGCGGCCCCCGGCTGCGACCGGTTCGTGGCCCGGACCGTCACCGGGGTGGACGCCTCGAGGCCGACCCCTCCCTGGATGGCCTCGCGGCTGACCCTGGCCGGAATGCGGACGATTTCACTGATCGTGGACATCTCCAACTACGTGATGCTCGAACTGGGCCAGCCGCTGCACTTCTATGATGCCGACGTCCTGCGCGGGGACATCGTGGTGCGTCGTGCCACGGCGGGGGAGCGCCTGAGGACGCTCGACGACAAGCAGCGGGAGCTGGACCCCCAGGACGTGGTGATCGCCGACGACCGGGGAGCCATCGGCATCGCCGGGGTCATGGGAGGCACCGAGACCGAGGTCTCGACGTCCACGGCCAACGTGCTCATCGAAGCCGCCCACTTCAGCCCGGTGGCCGTGGCCAGATCCCGTCGCCGGCACAGGCTACCCTCCGAGGCCTCCAAACGCTTCGAGCGCGGAGTCGACTGGGAAGTGGCCGACGAAGCCGCCCAACGCGCCGTCGAACTCCTGGTTGAACTGGCCGGCGGAACCGCCGAGGACACCGCGACCGACGAGGGCGCCCGGCCCGAACCACGCATCATCGATCTGCCCGAGGACTTCGCCTCGAAGCTGATCGGCGTCGACTACACCCCCGAACAGGTCACCGGAACGCTGAGGGATCTGGGTGCAACCGTGGAGCAGACCACCGCGGGGCTGCGGGTCACCGCACCGTCCTGGCGGCCCGATCTGCGCATCCGCGAGGACCTCGTGGAGGAGATCGCCCGGCTGGTCGGCTACGAGGAGATCCCCTCGACCCTTCCGGTGGCTCCCCCCGGGCGCGGCCTGACCCGGACCCAGCAGCAACGCCGCCGGGTGCTCCAGGGCCTCGCCGACGCCGGACTGACCGAGGTGCTGAGCTATCCGTTCGTGTCCCTGGCGCAGAACCAGACCTTCGGCGCGGCAACGGCCGGCACCGAGGTCGCGGCGGTGAAGCTGGCCAACCCGATCTCCACCGAGTTCGGGTTCCTGCGCACCAGCATCCTGCCCGGACTGCTGGAGACCGCGCGTCGGAACCACTCCAGGGGCTTCCGCGATCTGGCCCTCTACGAGGCCGGGTTGGTCTACCTGCCCGGTGAAACGCTGGGCACCGCGACGATCCCGCCGCTGGGTGAACGCCCCGCCGACGACGTCCTGGACGCACTGGATGACGGTCTGCCCGAACAGCCGCAGCATATCGGCGCCGTGTTGTTCGGCAACGATGCGGCCCCCGGCGTCGGGGTGGAGCCACGGGCCCACGACTGGGCCTCGGCCCTGGATGTGGCCCGACTGGTGGCAGACATCCTGGGGGTCGAACTGGTGGTGTCCCAGGGGACGCATCAGGCGTTCCACCCGGGGCGTACGGCCCGGCTGTCGTTGCGCACCGGCGAATACGTCGGCATCGCCGGGGAACTGCATCCCCGGTTGCTCGCCTCCTCCGGTCTACCAGCCCGCACGGTGGCGATGGAACTCGATGCCGACACGCTGTTCGCGGCGGCCGCGGACCTGGTCGTCGCCCGGGCCATCTCGACCTACCCCTTGTCCACGCAGGACGTGGCCCTGGTCGTGGATCGCGACGTGGTCGCCGGGGACGTGTTGGAAACCCTGCGCCTGGGAGCGGGGGAACTCCTGGAGGACGTCGCCCTGTTCGACGCATACCAGGGCCCGGGGATCGAGGAAGGCAAGAAATCGTTGGCCTTCGGTTTGCGCTTCCGCGCCGAGGACCGGACGTTGACCGCCGACGAGGCCTCGGCCTCGAGGGCGGCGGCCGTGGCCGCGGCCGCCGAGAAGTTCGGTGCCGTCCAGCGCTGAACCAGCCCGCAGCATGACGACGGGGCCGGAACCTCCCAGCAGGGGTTCCGGCCCCGCCGTCGTCCGGGGGGGACGGCCTCCGGGGGTGTCAACCCCTGCTGAGCGAATCCTGCCCGGACGGCTCCTGCCCGGTCTGCTCCCCGGCGGCCCGCCGGTAGGCCGATCCATCCAGGGAACGGGTGAGCAGACCCGCGTCCACCAGGTAGCGGCGCAGCGTCACCACATCGGAGGTCAACGCCTCCAACCGGCGGTTCAGCTCACCCTCGGTGAGGACCTCCTCGGGGGCCAGTGCCCGGAGTGCGGCCCAGCCCAGCAGCCGGCGGCGTGGTCCGGGTTTGGCCGGATAGGTGTGGATGCGCCCGTCGTCCACGAAACGGTCCAGGACCTCGTCCCCGGTGGCCCCGGAACGCGTCGGCGTCGGCGTCGAGAGCAGGCTGCGCAGTCCGGCGGCGTCGACCCTCCAATCGCCGTCCGTTCCGGCCAGCACCCCGGAGCCGGCCAGCCGGTCCAGGCCCTTGCTCCGCCGGGCATCCGAAACCACGGTCCCCTCCCGGGCGGCCTCGGCGATGATGACCTCGGCCAGCAGCAGGCGCTGCTCGGCATTGGCCAGGGCCGCCACCACCGGGCGCCACCGCTGGGGGCCCGGTGCCTCATCGTCGTGCCGTGTCATGTTCCTCCTGCGTATGTGGATCAGGCGTTGGCGTTGCTGGAATCCGGCAGCAGGATCACCTTGCCGGTCGTGGCCCGTGAGGCCAAGGCCGTATGGGCCTGCCCGGCCTGCTCCAGCGGGAACCGGGCGCCGATGGCCACCTTCAGCGTCCCCTCGGCCACCAGGGAGAACATCTCCTGGGCCCGCCACCGGCGCTCGGGGCCGTCCAGGAGGAAATCGGAGAGCTTGGGCCGGGTGACGGTCAACGAACCGTGGGAGTTCAGCCGCTGCAGGTCAAAGGGAGGGACCTGTCCGGAGGCGCCGCCGAAGAGCACCAGGGTGCCGCGGATGCGCAGGGAGGCCAGCGAACCCTCGAAGGTGTCCTTGCCGATGCCGTCGTAGACCACGTCGACGCCGCGGCCGTCGGTGAGCTCCCGCACGCGGTCGGGGACCTCGGCGTAGGAGAGCACGTGGTCGGCTCCGGCGGCCCGGGCCAATTCGGCCTTTTCCTCCGTCGACGTGGTGGTGATGACCGTGGCTCCGCGCAGCTTGAGCAGCTGGATCAGCAGTTGGCCGACCCCGCCGGCGCCGGCATAGGTCAGCACGGTGTCCCCGGGGCCGACCTTGAAGCTGTTGTTGATCAGGTAGTGGGCGGTGAAGCCCTGCAGCGGGAGTGCCCCGGCCACCTCGTCGGAGACCCCCTCGGGGACCGGGAAGGCCTTCTCGGCGTCCACCAGCATGTACTCGGCGTAGCTTCCGGTCCCCTCGGAGGTGGCGACCCGGTCCCCGACGGCATGGTCGGTGACCCCCTCGCCGACGGCCTCCACGGTGCCGGAGCCCTCGGTGCCGGGGACGAACGGGTACTGGACCGGGTAGACCCCCGAACGCTGGTAGGTTTCAATGAAGTTCACTCCCACGGCGGCCAGACGGACCAACAGCTGGCCGGGTCCGGGGGCGGGGCGTTCGACGTCCACCAGTTCGAAGACCTCGGGGCCGCCTGCCTGGGGGATCCGTAGTGCGTGGGGCATGGGAAGACTCCTTCGTTCGTGATGGTCTGCCCAGCCTAGGTGGTCCGGGCGCCGGGTGCTTGGCGGAGGGCGAAGATGACCCCGATGTATGAATAATTATTAGCCATGGTGCATAAGAGCGTTGTAGGCTGGGGCCATGAGTATTTCGGTAGCCGTTTCCGGGGCCAGTGGATATGCCGGCGGAGAGGTCCTGCGCCTGCTGGCGCAGCACCCCGACGTCACGATCGGGGCCATCACCGCCCATAGCAATGCCGGGCAGCGACTGGGCAGCTTGCAACCGCACCTGCATGCGCTCGCCGACCGCATTCTGGTGGACACGACCGCGGAGAACCTCGCCGGGCACGACGTCGTCTTCCTGGCCCTGCCGCACGGGGCCAGCGCCGCCCTGGCCGCCGAGCTGCCCGAAGACACCGTGGTCATCGACGCCGGGGCGGACCACCGGCTCTCCTCGCCCCAGGCCTGGGAGAAGTACTACGGCGGGGAGCACGCAGGACACTGGCCCTACGGATTGCCCGAAATGCCCGGGCACCGCGAGAAGCTGCGCGGGGCCACCCGCATCGCCGTCCCCGGGTGCTACCCGACCTCGGCCCAACTGGCCCTGGTCCCCGGTTTCACCGCGGGTCTGCTGGAGACGGACGACGTCGTCATCATCTCGGCCTCGGGCACCTCGGGGGCCGGCAAATCGATGAAGCCCCACCTGCTGGGCTCCGAGGTCATCGGCGGCATGAGCCCCTACGGGGTGGGCGGGATGCACCGGCACACCCCGGAAATGGAACAGGGGTTCAGCGCCGCGGCCGGCGAACCGGTCACCGTCTCCTTCACCCCGACCCTGGCTCCGATGGCCCGCGGCATCCTGGCCACGGCCACCGCACGGGTCAAACCCGGCGTCGAAGCCGCCGCCCTGCGGGCCGCCTGGGCCACCGCCTACGCGGATGAACCCTTCGTGCACCTGCTGCCCGAAGGCCAGTGGCCCACGACCAAGGCCGTGCAGGCCTCCAACCACGCCCAGCTGCAGCTGGCCTTCGACGACCATGCGGGCCGCGTCATCGTGGTCTGCGCCATCGACAACCTCACCAAGGGGACCGCCGGTGGGGCCGTGCAATCGATGAACCTCTCCCTGGGTCTGCCCGAAACCCGGGGACTCGACATGGAAGGGATCGCCCCG
The DNA here is from genome assembly GCF_058137995.1 of Arthrobacter sp. AOP36-F1-5. Classification (NCBI taxonomy): domain Bacteria; kingdom Bacillati; phylum Actinomycetota; class Actinomycetes; order Micrococcales; family Micrococcaceae; genus Arthrobacter; species Arthrobacter sp. AOP36-F1-5. Next base: position 2,310,936 of record NZ_CM176892.1, on the reverse strand, counting down.
TGAACCACGCCCCTGAGCACCACACCCCGCAGGGGGTCACCGCCGCCGCGGGATTCCGTGCCGTCGGCATCACCGCCGGCCTGAAGGCCTCGGGCACCCCCGACCTGGCCCTGGTGGTCAATGACGGGCCGGCCAAGAACGCCGCAGCGGTCTTCACCACCAACCGGGTGGCGGCGGCCCCCATCCACTGGTCCCGGAAGGTGATCGCCGACGGCCGGGCCGAGGCAGTGATCCTGAACTCCGGGGGAGCCAATGCCTGCACCGGCGCCGAAGGCCACGCCAACACCCGGGCCACCGCTGAGGCCACCGCCGACGCGCTCGGGGTCGACGCCGGGGACCTGCTGGTCTGCTCCACGGGGCTGATCGGCGAACAACTACCGATGGACAAGATCACCGCAGGCATCGGCACCGCCTGCGCGGCCCTGGAGGCAGGATCCGGGCCCGACGGCGGGGCCGATGCCGCCACCGCGATCATGACCACCGACTCGGTCCCCAAACAGGCGGGTTTCTCCTGCGCCGGATACGCCATCGGCGGCATGGCCAAGGGGGCCGGCATGCTGGCCCCGGGGCTGGCCACGATGCTGGTGGTCATCACCACCGATGCCGCGCTCGAGGCCCCCGAACTCGATGCCGCCCTGCGCGCCGCCACCCGGGTCAGTTTCGACCGGGCGGACTCCGATGGCTGCATGTCCACCAACGACACGGTCCTGCTGCTGGCCTCCGGGGCCTCGGGAATCCGGCCCGATCTCGCCGAATTCACCCACGGGCTCACCGGGGTGTGCACCGACCTGGCCCATCAGCTCATCGCCGACGCCGAGGGCGCCGCCCACGAAATCAGCATCCGGTCCTTCAACGCCGCCAGCGAGGACGACGCCGAAGAGGTCTCCCGTTCCGTGGCGCGCTCCAACCTGTTCAAGACCGCGATCTTCGGCCAGGACCCCAACTGGGGCCGGGTGCTCTCCGCCGTGGGAACCACCGCCGCCGCCTTCGACCCCGACGAGCTCGACGTCGCCATCAACGGCGTCCAGGTCTGCCGCGCCGGAGGCATCGGCGAAGACCGCTCGCTCGTGGACCTGACCGGCCGGAAGGTGCTGGTGGAGATCGATCTGCATGCCGGCGAGGCCGAGGCGACGATCTGGACCAACGACCTCACCCACGACTACGTCCACGAGAACTCCGCCTACTCCAGCTAGGACCGCCGCGCATGAACACCGACACCCCGAACGGCCCCGAGGGCACACTGACCGGCGACGCCTGGGACACAGCCCACCGCAAGGCCGAGGCGTTGATCGAGGCCCTGCCCTGGATCCAGCACTTCGCCGGCAGCACGATGGTCATCAAATACGGCGGGAACGCCATGGTCAACGACGAGCTGCGCCGGGCCTTCGCCGAAGACATCGTCTTCCTGCACCATGCCGGCATCCACCCCGTCGTCGTCCACGGGGGCGGGCCGCAGATCAGCTCGATGCTCGAACGACTGGGCATCGACTCCGAATTCCGCGGCGGACTGCGGGTGACCACCCCCGAGGCCATGGACGTGGTGCGCATGGTGCTGACCGGGCAGGTCGGCCGCGAACTGGTCGGGCTGGTCAACTCCCACGGCCCCTACGCCGTCGGACTCTCCGGGGAGGACGGCGGCCTGCTGCAGGCCGTCCGGACCGGGACCGTCATCGACGGGGAATCGGTGGACCTGGGGCTGGTCGGGGAGGTGACCGGGGTCGAACCGCGCGCCCTGGTCGACCTGCTCGGCGCCGGCCGCATCCCGGTGATCTCCACCATCGCCCCCGAGGTCGACGACGACGGCGAACCCACCGGGCAGGTCCTCAACGTCAACGCCGATACCGCCGCCGCCGCAGTGGCCTCGGCCCTGGGAGCCTCCAAGCTGGTCATCCTCACCGACGTGGAGGGCCTCTACTCGGACTGGCCCGACCGGTCCTCATTGGTCTCCTCGCTGACCGTCGCGGAATTGCGCCGGATGATGCCGCGTCTGGAATCGGGCATGATCCCCAAGATGGAGGCCTGCCTGAAGGCGGTCGATGACGGCGTCGAACGCGCCCATATCGTTGATGGACGCCAACCCCATTCGATGCTGTTGGAGGTCTTCACCTCGGCAGGCGTCGGCACCCAGGTCGTTCCCGAGGAGGAACCGTGAGCCAGAACCCCCAGAAATCCAGCCCGAAGCGGACCTCCGGGCGCCACACGGCCTCCCCGCTGGGGCAGACCGGTGAACTGGAGGCCCTGCAGGGGCTGGCCTCCACCGAACTGACCGACCGCTACAACGCCTCGCTGATGGGGGTGTTCGGGACACCCCAGCGGGTCCTGGTGCGCGGATCCGGTTGCGTGGTCTGGGATGCCGACGGGCGTGAATACCTCGATCTGCTCGGGGGCATCGCCGTCAACGCCCTGGGCCATGCCCACCCGTTCCTCACCTCGGTGGTCTCCAGCCAGCTGGCCACCCTGGGACACGTGTCGAACTTCTTCACCAGTCCCACCCAGATCGCCCTGGCGGAAAAACTACTCTCCCTCGCCCGGGCCCCCCACGGGTCGAAGGTCTTCTTCGCCAACTCGGGGACCGAGGCCAACGAGGCGGCCTTCAAACTGGCCCGGCGTAACGACGGGGCGGGCAGCGGAACCGCCAGGACGCGGATCATCGCCCTGGAGAACGCCTTCCACGGCCGCTCCATGGGCGCGCTGGCACTGACCTGGAAGCAGGCTTACCGCGAGCCCTTCGAACCGTTGCCCGGCGGGGTGGAATGGGTGCCGGCCGGAGACGCGGCGGCTCTGCGGGCCGCCGTGGATGAGACCGTGGCCGCGGTCTTCATCGAACCCGTCCAGGGCGAGGCCGGAGTCCGCGGATACCCCGAGGGCTACCTGCAGGCGGCCAGGAGGATCACCGAGGAGGCCGGGGCCCTGCTCATCATCGACGAGGTCCAGACCGGCATCGGGCGGACCGGGGCCTGGTTCGCCTCGGAGGAGATCATCCCCGACGCGATCACCCTGGCCAAGGGGCTGGGCGGCGGATTCCCGATCGGGGCGCTGATCACCTTCGGCGAGCCCGTTTCCTCCTTGTTGGGTCCGGGCCAACACGGCACCACCTTCGGCGGGAACCCCGCAGCCACGGCGTCCGCGCTGGCGACCTTGCACGTCCTGGAAGGCCAGGACGTGCTGGCCCACGTCCGCGACACCTCGGCCGCCCTGGCCGAGGCCCTGCAGGAGCTGGACTGCGTCACCGCGGTGCGAGCCCACGGTCTGCTGGTGGGCTTCGATCTGGCCACCGAGGTGGCTCCCGCCGTCGTGCGGGCAGGACTCGAGGCGGGGTTCATCATCAACTCCACCGGCCCGGCCACGCTGCGGCTGGCCCCGCCGTTGATCATCACCATGGAACAGCTCAGGGGCTTCGTCGACGCCCTGCCCGGGCTCTACGCCACCGCCATCGCACAGGAGAACTAAGTGAGCACCGCAACCATTCGTCATTTCCTGGTCGATACCGACCTCACCCAGGCCGAACAGACCGAGGTCCTGGACCTGGCCGCGGCCATGAAGGCCGACCGGTACGGATACCACCCCTATGCCGGACCGCAAACCGTTGCCGTCTTCTTCGACAAGACCTCCACCCGGACCAGGGTCTCCTTTGCCGCAGGGGTCGCCGAACTCGGTGGCCAGCCGCTGATCATCAACCCCGGTGAATCCCAATTGGGCCATAAGGAATCGATCGCCGACTCGGCGCGGGTGCTCGGGCGCATGGTCTCCACGATCGTCTGGCGCACCTACGCCCAAGCGGGGCTGGAGGAGATGGCAACCCATAGCCGGGTGCCGGTGATCAACTCGCTCTCCGACGAATACCACCCCTGCCAGCTGCTGGCCGATCTGCTGACCGTCCGCGAGCATAAGGGAAAGCTAGCGGGACTCTCCATGGCCTACCTCGGTGATGCGGCGAACAACATGGCCAACTCCTATCTGCTGGCCGGGGTGACCGCGGGGATGCACGTACGCATCGCCGGGCCCGCAGGCCATCTGCCCGACGAGGCGGTGGTCGCCGCGGCCCGGGACCGTGGAGCCGAAACCGGGGGGACGGTGACGATCACCAGCGACCCATCCGAGGCGCTCTCCGGTGTCGACGTCGTGGCCACCGACACGTGGGTTTCCATGGGGCAGGAAGACGAGAAGGCCGAACGCGTGAAGCTCTTCGGCCGCTACCGGGTCGACGAGGCCGCGATGGCGTTGGCGGCACCCGAGGCGATCGTGCTGCACTGCCTGCCGGCCTACCGCGAATACGAGATCGCGGCCGAGGTCATCGACGGCGACCAATCGGTGGTGTGGGACGAGGCGGAAAACCGGTTGCATGCGCAGAAGGCCCTGATGGCCTGGCTGATGGCCTCCTCGGGGCTGGCAGCAGCCCCGAGCCTCGAGGAGGGGGCGCGACGATGAGCCTGCAGCCGGGGGTCCAGCCCACCACGAAAATTGCCCGTCAAGCGCGGATCAAGGCCATCCTCGGGGCGGGGTCGGTCAGGTCCCAGGCCGAACTGGCGGCGCTGCTGGCGGCCGACGGCGTCCAGGTCACCCAGGCCACCTTGTCCCGTGACCTGGTGGAACTGGGGGCGATCAGGGTCCGCGGGGTGGAAGGCGGGCTCGTCTACGCCTTGCGCTCCGAAGGAGGGGACCGGTCGCCGCAGACCGGTGTCACCCAGGAAGTCCTCGATGCGCGGCTGGCGAAGCTCTCCGCCGAGTTGATCGTCACCGCCGAGGCCTCGGCGAACATCGTCATCCTGCGCACCCCTCCGGGGGCGGCGAACTTCCTGGCCTTGTCGATCGACCATTCGATCATGCCCGATGTGCTGGGCACGATCGCGGGGGACGACACCGTCATGTTGATAACGCGCGACCCCCAGGGCGGCGAGGAGATCGCCGCCCGTTTCCTGGAGCTGGCCAACACGCAGTAACGCCCACCCCGGGCCGGTCATGTGCTGACCGGCCCGGGGTGGGCGGGGAGGCTCCGACGTCCTAGAGCCCCGGGATGCTCATGGTCTCGTCCTTGGACGGGGCCTCATGTTCGTCGACGTCGTTCCAATCGCTGAACGTCACGGCTCCGCCGTCGTCGGAATCCTTCTCATCCGAGAAGCCCTCGACCTTCAGCAGGTAGGGCTCCCCTTCCGAGGCAACCCAGAAGGCCTTGTCCCCGTTGGCGTACTTATACGCCTCCTGGCCGTCGACTTCCTCGACCGACTTATCCGTGTACTCCTCCAGGTCGCTGTCCTCCGGGCCTTCCTCGAGCAGTGAATCGAGCATGGACCCGACCGAGAACTCATTGAACTCCTCGGGGTCGGCGACGGAAATCCACTTGTCCCCGGCCAGGCTGGAGAGCATTTCTCCGGCACCCTCGCCGGCGTTCTCGTTCCAGAAGTCCTTATTGGCCTTGAGGTAGGCGGTCTCGTCGACGGTCAGGATGGTCACTTTGCCCTGGTCCTGGGTGGCCTTGGCCAAGGAGTTGGATCCGTCACGGGTGCCGGAGATGTCGATGGACAGGTCCTTGCCGTCCTGGACGACGTCACCGTTGATGGCGACGCTCTCGGCGTTCTTCACGGCCTCGGTGGTCTTCGGGAAGATCTCCGACGCGTCGGGGACCGAACTCCCGCAACTGGACAGCCCCAGCAGCAGGATGGCTGCGGCAGGGACGATGAGGGCGGGGTTCCTACGGGATTTCAACAACAGGTATTTCCTCCGGTGCGAATGGATGCGGGTAGGCGCGGTTCGCCGCGCCGTCATCCATCGTAGGAGAAGTGCTGCCTCAGCGCTGGTCTGACCCGCCCGAGGGCGAATGCTTCTCGAGCACTTCGCGCATGGCGGGCAGTTCGAACATCTCGGTCACGGCCCAGGCGTTCTGGGGGCCCAGTTTCGGGTCAGCGCCGGACTCCAGCAGGAAGCGGGTGAGGTCGGCATTCTGTCGGAACACCGCGCAGGTCAACGCCGATTGGCCCTTGTCGTTGAGCCGGTCCACGGTGGCGCCGAGTTCGACCAGGCCGCGCACCAGGTCGTTATGCCCGTTGTAGGCGGCAAGGATCAGCAGGGTGTCGCCCTTGGGGTTCGTCAAGTCAACGGGCAGGCCCTCCCCGATGAGGGCCAACAGCTTCGCCGCTTCCCCTTGACGGGCAAGGTCGAAGGTGGAATGAAGGAAGGCAAGTTCTTCGTCGCTGAGTTCTGGCACTGGCTGGTTGGCGGGCTCTGTCATGCCCACCAGCCTACCGCCAGCCGGTGGGGGCTGCATTGCATCGCGTGCATAATTATGTAGACTTGTGAATAAGAACAGATCTTGATCGGCGCGGACCACGTGTCGAACCCCATTCCCAGAGGAGAAACCCCGTGAAGGAACGCATTGTCCTGGCCTACTCCGGCGGCCTGGATACGTCCGTGGCCATCGGTTGGATCGCTGAAGCCACCGGTGCCGAGGTCATCGCCGTCGCGGTCGACGTGGGCCAAGGCGGCGAATCCCTGGAAACGGTGCGTGAACGCGCCCTGGGCTGCGGCGCGGTCGAGGCCTACGTGGCCGACGCCCGCGACGAGTTCGCCAACGAATACTGCATGCCCACGCTGCAGACCGGGGCCCTCTACCAGGACCACTACCCGCTGATTTCCGCGATCTCCCGCCCGGTGATCGTCAAGCACCTGGTCACCGCCGCCAAGCAGTTCGGGGCCACCACCGTGGCCCATGGCTGCACCGGCAAGGGCAACGACCAGGTCCGCTTCGAGGTCGGCATCCAGACCATCGGCCCCGAACTGAAGTGCATCGCCCCGGTCCGTGACCTGGCGCTGACCCGCGACAAGGCGATCGAATACGCGGAGAAGAACGACCTGCCCATCGAAACGACCAAGAACAACCCGTTCTCGATCGACCAGAACGTCTGGGGCCGCGCGGTAGAAACCGGCTTCCTCGAGGACATCTGGAACGCCCCGACCAAGGACGTGTACAGCTACACCGATTCCCCCGAGTTCCCCCCGGCACCCGACGAGGTGACCATCTCCTTCCGCCAGGGCATCCCGGTGGCCATCGACGGGGTGGCCGTGACCCCGCTGGAGGCCATCGAGCAGATGAACCGCCGCGCCGGCGCCCAGGGGATCGGCCGCATCGACATCGTCGAGGACCGCCTGGTGGGCATCAAATCCCGAGAGATCTACGAGGCCCCGGGCCCGATGGCGCTGATGGAAGCACATAAGCACCTGGAGAACATCACGCTCGAACGCGAGCAGGCACGCTTCAAGGCGACGGTCTCCCAACGCTGGAGCGAATTGGTCTACGACGGCCAGTGGTTCTCCCCGCTGAAGCGTTCGCTGGACACCTTCGTGGCCGACACCCAGCGCCACGTCAACGGAGACATCCGCATGGTCATGCATGGTGGCCGTGCCGTCGTGGAGGGACGCCGCTCGGAGACCGGGCTGTACCGCTTCGATCTGGCCACCTACGACACCGGGGACACCTTCGACCAGTCCAGCGCCCGCGGCTTCATCGACATCTTCGGACTCTCGGCCAAGGTTGCCACGGAGCGCGACGAGCGCGTGGCCGAGGGCAAGTAGGCATGACCCAGGCACATGGCACCAACGAAGGAGCCCTGTGGGGCGGCCGGTTCTCCGGCGGCCCCGCGGACGCCCTGGCCGCACTGAGCAAATCCACGGATTTCGACTGGCGGCTGGCCCGCTACGACATCGCCGGATCCCGGGCCCATGCCCGGGTCCTGCACACCGCGGGGCTGCTGGACGAGAACGAACTGCAGGGCATGATCGAGGCCCTGGACCAGCTGGAATCAGATGTCACCGACGGCAGCTACGTCGCCGCGGAATCGGATGAGGACGTCCATGGTTCGCTCGAACGCGGGCTGATCGAACGGGCCGGACCGACGCTGGGCGGCAAGCTGCGCGCCGGACGCTCACGCAACGACCAGATCGCCACGCTGGGGCGGATGTTCCTGCGCGACCATGCCCGGGTCATCGCCCGGGGCGTGCTGGCGACCATCGAGGCGCTGATCGAGCAGGCCGAGGCCCACCCCGGGGCCGCGATGCCCGGGCGCACCCATCTGCAGCACGCCCAACCCGTGCTGCTGGGCCACCACCTGCTGGCCCACGCCTGGGCACTGCTACGTGATCTCCAGCGTCTGGCCGACTGGGACCGCCGGGCCGCGGTGTCCCCGTACGGTTCCGGGGCACTGGCCGGCTCATCACTGGGACTGGATCCGAACGCCGTCGCCGCGGAACTGGGCTTCGATTCGGCCAGCTGGAACTCCATCGACGGAACGGCAGGCCGGGATGTCTTCGCCGAGTATTCGTGGGTCGCCGCGATGATCGGGGTGGACCTGTCCCGGATCTCCGAGGAGGTCATCCTCTGGGCGACCAAGGAATTCTCCTTCGTCACCTTGCATGATTCCTACTCCACGGGCTCCTCGATCATGCCGCAGAAGAAGAACCCCGACGTCGCCGAACTGGCCCGCGGCAAAGCGGGACGACTCATCGGCGACCTGACCGGGTTGCTGGCCACGCTCAAGGGGCTTCCGCTGGCCTACAACCGGGATCTCCAGGAGGACAAGGAACCGGTGTTCGATGCCACCGACACCCTGGAACTGCTGCTTCCCGCGGTATCGGGAATGATCGCCACGCTCGATTTCAACACCGAACGGATGGCCGACCTGGCCCCCCAGGGCTTCGCGCTGGCCACCGATATCGCCGAATGGCTGGTCCGCCAGGGGGTTCCCTTCCGGGATGCCCACGAGCTCTCCGGCTCGGCCGTCCGGGTGGCGGAAGCACGGGGGGTGGAACTGTGGGATCTGACCGACGAGGAATTCGCCGCGATCTCACCGGAACTGACCCCCGCGGTCCGAGAGGTCCTCAGCACCGCCGGGTCGCTGGCCTCACGTTCCTCGCAGGGAGGCACGGCCCCCGCCGCCGTCGCCGCCCAGCTGGCCGCACTGAAGGAGCAGCTGGGGGACCTGCGCGACTTCGCGGCCTGAAGCGCAGCACCGGCAGGGCCCACCGCCGTCGTCCAGCGCGGACGACGGCGGTAGGCTGCTGCCATGACACAGCTTTCCACCGCGTCACTGGCCGATGCCGTCCAGGATGCCACCGCCCGCGCCCGGGCCGCGATCGAGGCGCTACCACCCGGGGAATTCGCCGCACCATCGAGCCTGCCAGGGTGGAGCAAAGCCCATGTGCTGGCCCACCTCGACGGGGTCGCCCGCGCCCTGGCGCGGCAGCTGGCCCATGCCGCCCGGGGTGAACGCATCGAGTTCTACGACGGCGGCCAGGAAGGCCGCAACGAACGGATCGAACTCGGGGCCCTGCAACAGCCATCCGCCCTGGTTGCCCGCACACTGCAGGGACTGGACCTGCTGGACGAATCGATCACGGACATCCCGGCCGACGGCTGGGGCAGGACCACGAGCTTCCGGGGTGAAGGAACCGTGGGCGATTGCGTGGAGGCCGCCTGGCGGGAAGTGCTCATCCACGCCACCGACCTGGGCACCACCGTTTCGCTGGCCGACTGGCCCGCGGAATTCTCGGCCCACCTCTTCGACTTCCTGGCCCCGCGGGTCCCCTCCGACTACCGGCTGGTCCTGCAACCCACCGGGGGCCAGCCGGTGACCCTCGGCGCGGGCCCCACCGGGTACGTGGTCACCGGCATGGAATTCGATCTGGCCGGCTGGCTTGCCGGACGCGACCCCTCCGGCCCCGTCAGGGCGACCGCCGCGGCCGACGGCGCGGACCTGCCCGAGCTGCTGCCCTGGCCCTCGGGACCGGCCGTCGCGCAATGAGCGGGACGGATCCCCAACTCACCCGGACGGCGATCGAGGTCGCGCCGTTGCTGCTGGGATGCGTCCTGACGGTCGAACGCGAGGGCCATCAGGTGGGGGTGCGGATCACCGAGGTCGAAGCCTACGAGGGTGCGGAGGACCCCGGGTCCCACGCCTACCGGGGACGCACGGCACGCAACGACTCGCTCTTCGGGCCCCCCGGAACCCTGTACTGCTACTTCACCTATGGGATGCACCATTGCGCGAACGTCGTGTGCGGAACCGAAGGAAGGGCCTCAGCGGTCCTGCTGCGGGGAGGGGAGATCATCGGGGGTGCCGACACGGCCAGGGCGCGACGACGCAATCCACGGCGTGAACGGGATCTGGCCAACGGGCCCGCCAAACTCGCCCAGGCCGTGGGCCTGGACCTGAGCTGCAACGGACTGGAACTGATCACCGGGGTGGACGTGACGGACGCTCCGCAGCGGGCGGCGAAGGAGACCGCGCTGGCCGCGACCCTGTCCCGGCTCCCCGCCACCGCACCCCCGGGGGTGCGCTCCGGCCCCCGGGTCGGGGTGGCAGGACCCGGGGGCAGCAATGCCTACCCCTGGCGGTTCTGGCTCGAGGAGGAGCCGACCGTCTCGGCCTATCGTGCCGCCAAGCCCCGTCACGGGAGGAAACCGGCAGGAACCCCGGGACATGGGGACTAGAGTGGATGCGTGCAATCCATGACCGAAACCATGCCCGAGCTCCTGGATCGCCTCTGTGCGATCGTTCCCGACTATCCGCAACCGGGGGTCTCCTTCAAGGACCTGACCCCCGCATTCGCCGACGCCGACGGATTGCGCCGGATGATCGATGAGATCATCGCCCCCTTCGCCGGGACGTTCGACGTCGTCGCCGGAGTCGAGGCACGGGGCTTCGTCCTGGCCGCGGCTGCGGCCTACGCCAGCGGCACCGGGATGGTGACCATCCGCAAGAAGGGCAAGCTGCCCCGGCCGGTCCACGCGGAGCAGTACACCCTTGAATACGGCACGGCCACGCTCGAGTTGCACCGTGACGACATCAAGCCCGGAACCCGGGTCCTGCTGTTGGATGATGTCCTGGCCACCGGAGGGACCATCACCTCCGCCGCCGCCCTGTTGAGCCGGGCCCAGGCGGAGATCGTCGGCATCGGGGTCGTCCTCGAGCTCGCGGAGCTCCGTGGCCGGGAACGACTGCAGGATTACCCGGTGAAGGCCCTGCAACTGGTGTGACGGAGGTCGTGAGCCCGCCGGGCACCAAACCGGTAGACTGATCCGTCCGCCATTTCGCACCAGGAGGAAAGTACATGCCGCAGTCACCCTCGCCCGCACCTGAACTGGAGCGCGAGCGGGCATATGTCGAGCGCCTGTACCGTCGCCTCGATGCCCTGCGTGAGGAGAAGACCGCGCAACTGGCCCGGGTCCGCCGCGATGGAGCGGTCGGTTCCCTGCAGAACATCTCCGAACGCGACTCCTTCGCGAACCTCTACGAGGACCGGCTGGCCCAGCTGAATGCCGTGGAGGACCGGTTGGTCTTCGGTCGACTGGACCTCGAAACCGCCGGGGACGATGGAGAAGCCACCAGCCACTACATCGGGCGCATCGGCATGACCGATGAGGACCAGACCCGGTTGATGGTTGATTGGCGTGCCCCGGAGGCCGGGGCCTTCTACCAGGCCACCGCCTTCGAACGCCAGGGGGTCCGCCGCCGGCGCCATCTGATCCTGAAGGGCCGCAACGTGGTCGCCCTCGAAGACGACGTGCTGGATCCGGAACTCCTCAACGAAGGGGTCTCGCACCAGGGGGAGGGGGCGCTGCTTGCTGCCCTGACCAGCCGACGCACCGGACACATGACGGATATCGTCAGCACCATCCAGGCGGAGCAGGACCGGATCATCCGTGCCCCGCTGGCCGGCGTACTGGTCGTCCAGGGCGGTCCCGGGACCGGAAAGACCGCGGTGGCGCTCCACCGGGCGGCCTATCTGCTCTATGAACACCGGGAACGACTGAAGACCGCCGGCGTCCTGCTGGTCGGCCCCTCCACGGCCTTCATGCGCTATATCGAACGCGTCCTGCCCTCCCTGGGCGAGACCGGAGTCGTGACGTCCTCCGTGGGCCAGCTCCTGCCGGGGATCAATGCCATTCCCGAGCCCGGACGCGAAGCCGCCCGGATCAAGGGTGGGCTGGGAATGGCCGAGGTGGTGGCCCGGGCCGTGGAGCATCGCCAGAGGGTTCCCGCGGGGCCACGCAGGGTCATGGTGGAAGGCACCCCGTTGACGGTCACCCCACGACAGGTCAAACGGGCCGGCGACAAGGCACGGGCGACGGGCAAACCGTATAACGAGGCCCGCGCGACCTTCGTGAAGGTCATGCTGCGCGAGCTGGCCGACCAGTTGAAGGAGAAGCTCGAGGAATCCTCCGGTGCGGGCAATGCGGCCGACCGTTCCTATCTGATCGAAGACGTCCGGGCCTCCCGGGATGTGCGCATCACCTTGAACCTGTGCTGGCTGCCGATGGGTCCCGAACAGTTGATCTCGGATCTGTATGCCAAGCCAGAGGTCCTCGAAGCGGTGGCTCCCGAGCTGAGCTACGCCGAACGCCGTACCCTGCAACGTGGCCGGGACGAGCCATGGACCGAGGCGGATGTCCCCCTGCTCGACGAGGCCGCCGAACTCCTCGGTGCCTTCGACGCGACGGTCGGGCGTGAACAAGCCCTGGCGGAAGCCAACCGCAAACGCGATCTGGCCAATGCCGAACAGGCGTTGAAGAACGTCAGCGCCTCACTGGAGGAGATCGGCATCGACGGGTCCGTCAGCGCCGAACAGCTGGCCGACCTGAACGAGGAGACCGGACCCCGGCTGACGGCTGCCGAACGCGCGGCCACCGACCGCAACTGGGCCTACGGACATGTCGTGATCGACGAGGCCCAGGAGCTCTCTCCCATGCAGTGGCGCTTGCTGGTGCGTCGTTGCCCCTTGAAGTCCTTCACCGTCGTCGGCGATATCGCCCAGGCCAGTTCGGCCGCGAGCGTGGGCAGCTGGGCCGCGGCCATGAAACCATTCGTCGGTCGTCGTTTCGAGTTGGAGGAGCTGACGGTGAACTACCGCACGCCGGTCCAGATCGCCGAAGCTGCCGCCCGGATGGCCCAGGAAGCGGGCCTGCAGGTCTCGACGCCCAAGGCGGTGCGCGAAGGGGACTGGCCCCCGGTGATCAACCGGGTCGAGCCCGGGGAGGTCCTGGGAGCGACGCTGAGGGCTTTGCCGCGGGAGATCGGGATCGCCGACGGGGGACTGGTTGCAGTCATTGCCCCCGCACAACGACTCGATCAGGTACGCACCGCGGTCGCAGGCGAATACGGGCGTCGCGTCGGGGGCGGGTCGGGCGCCCTGGACCAGGACATCGTGGTGACCACGGCCAAGCTGGCCAAGGGCCTGGAATTCGACGTCGTGGTGGTGCTGGAGCCGCAGGAAATCGTCGAGGAGGCCGAAGGAACCGTCGGTGACTTGTATGTCGCGATGACCCGGGCCACCCAACGTCTGCTGGTCATCGCCAGTGGCAACATTCCGGCGGGAATGGAGCCGGACGCCTGATCCCCGCGGTGTAGCTGCTAGATTTGACCTCGTGTCAGTAAGTGAATTGAATCCCGCCATTGCGGGACAGCAGAATGATCCGTCCTTCCCCAACATCTGGCAGGAGCTGAAGTGGCGTGGCCTGGTCCACGTTTCCACGGAGGAATCCGGTCTGGAGCAAATGCTCGCGGGGGAGCCGATCACGTATTACTGCGGATTCGATCCCACGGCGCCCTCATTGCACCTGGGGAACCTGGTCCAGCTGTTGAACATGCGCCGTCTCCAGCTGGCGGGTCACCACCCGCTGGGCCTGGTGGGCGGTTCCACCGGCCTGATCGGTGATCCCCGGCAGAGCGCCGAACGGGTTCTGAACACCAAGGAGACCGTCAACGAATGGGTTGGCCGTCTGCAACGCCAGGTCAGCTGGTTCCTGTCCACCGAGGGAACGAACGCGATGCAGATCGTGAACAACCTGGACTGGACGGGCCCCCTCAGCGCCATCGACTTCCTGCGTGAGGTGGGTAAACACTTCCGGGTGGGGACGATGGTCAAGAAGGACACCGTTGCGTCACGCCTGAACAGTGACGAGGGAATCAGCTACACGGAATTCAGCTACCAGATCCTGCAGGGCATGGACTACCTGGAGCTCTACCGCGACTACGGCTGCCGTCTGCAGACCGGCGGTTCCGACCAGTGGGGCAACCTGACCAGCGGCACGGAACTGATCCGCAAGGTCGAAGGCACCACGGTCCATGCCTTCGGAACCCCGCTGATCACCAACTCCGACGGAAGCAAGTTCGGCAAAAGTGAAGGCAACGCCATCTGGCTCGATGCCGAGATGTGCAGCCCATATGCCTTTTACCAGTTTTGGCTCAACACCGCGGACGTCGATGTGGTTGATCGCTTCAAGATCTTCACCTTCCGCACGCGCGAAGAAATCGAAGCCATCGGACAAGAGGTGGCGGACCGTCCCTTCGCCCGGGCGGGGCAACGCCAGTTGGCCTACGACGTCACGTCGTTGGTCCACGGGGTGGACGCCACCGAAAAGGTCATCGCAGCCTCGGCGGCAATGTTCGGCCAAGGGGCGCTCGCCGAGTTGGACGAGGAGCTCCTGGTGGCAGCCACTGCGGAACTGCCCAGTGCGAAGGTGGCACCGGATTCCTTGGGAATCGTCGAGCTGCTGGTGGCGACCGGACTCTCCGAATCCAAGTCGGCCGCTCGTCGGACCGTGGGCGAGGGCGGTGCCTACGTCAACAACGTCAAGTTCTCAGATGTCGACGCGGTCATCGACCCATCGACCCTGTTGCATGGCCGCTATGTCCTGGTGCGCCGTGGCAAGAAGAACCTGGCAATGGTCGAAGTCGGCTCCTAGAGACCAGGGCAGCGGCGCGTCCTGGACGCGCCGCCATTCCAGAAGGACCAGAGGCCGGTCGGCCCCGAGACGTGAATCACGTCGGGGCCGACCGGCCTTTTTCGCGTCCGGAGAGGGGCCGGCTGCCGGGCCGGCCAGCAAGGAAGCCCGGAATTCCGGGGAACCGGGGGTGATCGAGGGCGGAAGGTGTGCAGGGACCTGCCGATTTGCAGCCACCGGTCAGCACGTGTAATGTTTTCTCTTGTCGCCGCCGCTCCTGCAGCGGACAAAGGAAGCGAAAGTTTCCAGGGGAAGCGACCAAACCCCTTTCAAATATCCAGGTATTCCGGACGTCATTTGCACGCCCTGAAACATGGAAATGGAAGCGGGGGGAGGCCAAATGGTCGAAATCAAAGCGATAAAGTCGATTTGACAACGATCAAACGGACTAATAAATTAGATATGTAGCAGCGAGAGAAAAGCAAAAAGAATACGAATTCTTTACTTCGTAATTTGCTCGGAATCGTTAGCGGTCTGTTGTTTGAGAACTCAATAGTGTGCCATGTTTGTTGACACCGATTTTTTTATAAATTGGTGAATGGTCTTTATGGGTGCACCCCGTGTATCCGTGGAGGCATATTTGCCGGGATTTATGTAACTTGGTGCAGCCCTTCCCTTGTTTTCCCTTGGGATGTTGGTTGTGTCTGTAATTTTTTACGGAGAGTTTGATCCTGGCTCAGGATGAACGCTGGCGGCGTGCTTAACACATGCAAGTCGAACGATGACCCCGGTGCTTGCACCGGGTGATTAGTGGCGAACGGGTGAGTAACACGTGAGTAACCTGCCCCCGACTCTGGGATAAGCCCGGGAAACTGGGTCTAATACCGGATATTCACTTCCTTCCGCATGGGAGGTGGTGGAAAGATTTATCGGTGGGGGATGGACTCGCGGCCTATCAGTTTGTTGGTGGGGTAATGGCCTACCAAGGCGACGACGGGTAGCCGGCCTGAGAGGGTGACCGGCCACACTGGGACTGAGACACGGCCCAGACTCCTACGGGAGGCAGCAGTGGGGAATATTGCACAATGGGCGAAAGCCTGATGCAGCGACGCCGCGTGAGGGATGACGGCCTTCGGGTTGTAAACCTCTTTCAGTAGGGAAGAAGCGAAAGTGACGGTACCTGCAGAAGAAGCGCCGGCTAACTACGTGCCAGCAGCCGCGGTAATACGTAGGGCGCAAGCGTTATCCGGAATTATTGGGCGTAAAGAGCTCGTAGGCGGTTTGTCGCGTCTGCCGTGAAAGTCCGGGGCTCAACCCCGGATCTGCGGTGGGTACGGGCAGACTAGAGTGATGTAGGGGAGACTGGAATTCCTGGTGTAGCGGTGAAATGCGCAGATATCAGGAAGAACACCGATGGCGAAGGCAGGTCTCTGGGCATTAACTGACGCTGAGGAGCGAAAGCATGGGGAGCGAACAGGATTAGATACCCTGGTAGTCCATGCCGTAAACGTTGGGCACTAGATGTGGGGGACATTCCACGTTTTCCGCGTCGTAGCTAACGCATTAAGTGCCCCGCCTGGGGAGTACGGCCGCAAGGCTAAAACTCAAAGGAATTGACGGGGGCCCGCACAAGCGGCGGAGCATGCGGATTAATTCGATGCAACGCGAAGAACCTTACCAAGGCTTGACATGGGCCGGATCGGGCTGGAAACAGTCCTTCCCCTTTGGGGCCGGTTCACAGGTGGTGCATGGTTGTCGTCAGCTCGTGTCGTGAGATGTTGGGTTAAGTCCCGCAACGAGCGCAACCCTCGTTCCATGTTGCCAGCACGTAGTGGTGGGGACTCATGGGAGACTGCCGGGGTCAACTCGGAGGAAGGTGAGGACGACGTCAAATCATCATGCCCCTTATGTCTTGGGCTTCACGCATGCTACAATGGCCGGTACAATGGGTTGCGATACTGTGAGGTGGAGCTAATCCCAAAAAGCCGGTCTCAGTTCGGATTGGGGTCTGCAACTCGACCCCATGAAGTCGGAGTCGCTAGTAATCGCAGATCAGCAACGCTGCGGTGAATACGTTCCCGGGCCTTGTACACACCGCCCGTCAAGTCACGAAAGTTGGTAACACCCGAAGCCGGTGGCCCAACCCTTTTGGGAGGGAGCCGTCGAAGGTGGGACCGGCGATTGGGACTAAGTCGTAACAAGGTAGCCGTACCGGAAGGTGCGGCTGGATCACCTCCTTTCTAAGGAGCAACTAGCATTGACCATTTAGGGCGCATGTCCTGGTGGTGGTGTTCAGTTCAGCCCGTTTCTGCCACTTGTGTTGGTAGGCGGGCGCTCATGGGTGGAATGTCAACGGATTGTGGCTTGGGATCTTTGGTTCCCTGTTGTTTAGTACGCACTGCTTTGGTGGTGTTGGAACGATGCGGGGGCTGGTGGGTTCTGAGTCCATGGCACACTGTTGGGCCCTGAAACAACAGGCCCGATTTCCTGGTATCGACCGTGTGTTGGTGGTGGGGGGTTGGTTCTGGTTTGTTTTGGCTCCCGCGCATGGCCTAGGCCGCGATGATCTTTTGGTGTCGTGGTGGTGGGTGTGACGGGGTTGTTGTTTGACAACTGCATAGTGGACGCGAGCATCTTGCAAGGACGATGGATGCCATGTGATTGCCTTTTGCCTTCGGGCCGGTGGTGGTTATGTGGTTTTTTTATCGTGTTTGCGAAAGCAATTTATTTGAGAACCCCCAGCAGGGCGCCTTTCGGGGTGTGGTTGTTGGTGGTTCTCTCGATCAAATGCTCTTGTGAATTGACCTTTTTGTGGTCAAGTTTCTAAGGGCGCATGGTGGATGCCTTGGCATCAGGAGCCGAAGAAGGACGTGGGAATCTGCGATAAGCCTGGAGGAGTCGATAACCGGACTTTGATTCCAGGATTTCCGAATGGGGAAACCCCGCACGGCGTCATGTCGTGTGACCCGTAGCTGAACACATAGGCTGCGTGGAGGGAACGCGGGGAAGTGAAACATCTCAGTACCCGCAGGAAGAGAAAACAATAGTGATTCCGTTAGTAGTGGCGAGCGAACGCGGATGGGGCTAAACCGTTCCATGTGTGATAGCCGGCGGGCGTTGCATGGGCGGGGTCGTGGGACCAGTCGTTCCAGTTCTGCCGGACTGGAGGAGTGAGGTGCGGGTGCATAGGCGAATCGGTTTGAAAGCCGGACCATAGAGGGTGTTAGTCCTGTAGCTGTAATGTTCTCCGCCGCTTTGTATTGGTATCCCAAGTAGCACGGGGCCCGAGAAATCCCGTGTGAATCTGCCAGGACCACCTGGTAAGCCTGAATACTTCCTGATGACCGATAGCGGACAAGTACCGTGAGGGAAAGGTGAAAAGTACCCCGGGAGGGGAGTGAAATAGTACCTGAAACCATGTGCCTACAATCCGTCGGAGCCACCTTGTTGTGGTGACGGCGTGCCTTTTGAAGAATGAGCCTGCGAGTTAGTGCCGTGTCGCGAGGTTAACCCGTGTGGGGAAGCCGTAGCGAAAGCGAGTCTGAACAGGGCGTTCAGTGGCGCGGTCTAGACCCGAAGCGAAGTGATCTACCCATGGCCAGGTTGAAGCGTGTGTAAGAGCGCGTGGAGGACCGAACCCACTTCAGTTGAAAATGGAGGGGATGAGCTGTGGGTAGGGGTGAAAGGCCAATCAAACTTCGTGATAGCTGGTTCTCCCCGAAATGCATTTAGGTGCAGCGTTGCGTGTTTCTTACCGGAGGTAGAGCGACTGGATGGCTAATGGGCCCTACAAGGTTACTGACGTCAGCCAAACTCCGAATGCCGGTAAGTGAGAGCGCAGCAGTGAGACTGTGGGGGATAAGCTTCATAGTCGAGAGGGAAACAGCCCAGAACGCCAACTAAGGCCCCTAAGCGTGTGCTAAGTGGAAAAGGATGTGGAGTTGCGAAGACAACCAGGAGGTTGGCTCAGAAGCAGCCATCCTTGAAAGAGTGCGTAATAGCTCACTGGTCAAGTGATTCCGCGCCGACAATGTAGCGGGGCTCAAGCACACCGCCGAAGTTGCGTCATCCAGGTATATAGGTAGGCCTTCGTGGTCCAGCCGCCTGGGTGGGTAGGGGAGCGTCGTGCCGGCAGTGAAGCCACGGTGTGAACCAGTGGTGGAGACGGCACGAGTGAGAATGCAGGCATGAGTAGCGAAAGACGGGTGAGAAACCCGTCCGCCGAATGATCAAGGGTTCCAGGGTCAAGCTAATCTGCCCTGGGTGAGTCGGGACCTAAGGCGAGGCCGACAGGCGTAGTCGATGGACAACGGGTTGATATTCCCGTACCGGTGAAGAACCGTCCCTACTGAACTGGCGATGCTAACCGCCTCGAGCACCCACCATCTTCCCTTCGGGGAAGGTACCGGGTGCAAGGCGCGGGACCCGAGCCAGGGAGGTCAACGTATTAACAGGTGTGACGCAGGAAGGTAGCCGGGCCAGGCAATGGAATCGTCCTGGTCCAAGGGTGTAGGCCGAATGGTAGGTAAATCCGCCGTTCATGATGGTTGAGACCCGATAGGCGCCCGCTTCGGCGGGTGATCCGGTGATCCTATGCTGCCAAGAAAAGCATCGACGTGAGGTTCAAGCCGCCCGTACCCCAAACCGACACAGGTGATCAGGTAGAGAATACTAAGGCGATCGAGAGAATCATGGTTAAGGAACTCGGCAAAATGCCCCCGTAACTTCGGGAGAAGGGGGGCCCCAACCTTGAACACCATTTGCTGGTGTGAGGGGATCGGGGCCGCAGAGACCAGGGGGAAGCGACTGTTTACTAAAAACACAGGTCCGTGCGAAGTCGCAAGACGATGTATACGGACTGACTCCTGCCCGGTGCTGGAAGGTTAAGAGGACCGGTTAGCCCTTCGGGGCGAAGCTGGGAATTTAAGCCCCAGTAAACGGCGGTGGTAACTATAACCATCCTAAGGTAGCGAAATTCCTTGTCGGGTAAGTTCCGACCTGCACGAA
Organism: Arthrobacter sp. AOP36-F1-5; assembly: GCF_058137995.1. NCBI lineage: Bacteria > Bacillati > Actinomycetota > Actinomycetes > Micrococcales > Micrococcaceae > Arthrobacter > Arthrobacter sp. AOP36-F1-5. The sequence continues at coordinate 2,291,216 of NZ_CM176892.1, read as the reverse complement.
TGGAGTAACGACTTCCCCGCTGTCTCAACCATGAACTCGGCGAAATTGCACTACGAGTAAAGATGCTCGTTACGCGCAGCAGGACGGAAAGACCCCGAGACCTTTACTATAGTTTGGTATTGGTGTTCGGTGCGGCTTGTGTAGGATAGGTGGGAGACGTTGAAGCGGGCACGCCAGTGTTCGTGGAGTCATCGTTGAAATACCACTCTGGCCGTACCGGATTCCTAACTTCGGCCCATGATCTGGGTCAGGGACAGTGCCTGATGGGTAGTTTAACTGGGGCGGTTGCCTCCTAAAGAGTAACGGAGGCGCCCAAAGGTTCCCTCAGCCTGGTTGGCAATCAGGTGACGAGTGTAAGTGCACAAGGGAGCTTGACTGTGAGAGTGACAGCTCGAGCAGGGACGAAAGTCGGGACTAGTGATCCGGCGGCACGTTGTGGAACGGCCGTCGCTCAACGGATAAAAGGTACCTCGGGGATAACAGGCTGATCTTGCCCAAGAGTCCATATCGACGGCATGGTTTGGCACCTCGATGTCGGCTCGTCGCATCCTGGGGCTGGAGTAGGTCCCAAGGGTTGGGCTGTTCGCCCATTAAAGCGGTACGCGAGCTGGGTTTAGAACGTCGTGAGACAGTTCGGTCCCTATCCGCTGCGCGCGCAGGAAATTTGAGAAGAGCTGTCCTTAGTACGAGAGGACCGGGACGGACGAACCTCTGGTGTGTCAGTTGTACTGCCAAGTGCACCGCTGATTAGCTACGTTCGGAAGGGATAACCGCTGAAAGCATCTAAGCGGGAAGCCCACTTCGAGATGAGATTTCCATACACCTTGAGTGTGAGAGGCCCCCAGCTAGACCACTGGGTTGATAGGCAGGACGTGGAAGCGGGGACTAAAGACCCGTGGAGCTGACCTGTACTAATAGGCCGATGACTTACACCACAATTCACCACACGGCTTTCGGGTTGTGTGGGCAAGATATGCTGCGTCCACTATGCGGTTGCCGGACAACAACTCCTGGTAGCCAACCAAACACCCGCCCCTTGGGTTCGATTTTCTGGGGGTGTGTGTTGATTCCCACTGTTCGTGGGGGTTGTTTTGGTTGGTTTCATGGGGTGGGTCTGTAATAGAATAGTTTGATCATGTTGCACCACTAGGGACCATTCGTGGTTCTGGTTTATGGCATGTGACTAGTTTTCCCCCCGACATTGTTGTGGTGTTGGTGTGGGTGGAAGAGTTACGGCGGTCATAGCGTGGGGGAAACGCCCGGTCCCATACCGAACCCGGAAGCTAAGACCCACTGCGCCGATGGTACTGCACTCGGGAGGGTGTGGGAGAGTAGGTCGCCGCCGGACATATTTTAGTAGTTGAGGCCCTCAGCCCTTGGTTGAGGGCCTCAACTCGTTAACGGCACCTGTTGGTATCCCGGCAGCCGCCAGTTCCGCCTCGTCGGCAAACTTACGGACGATTCGTCTAAGATTGAGTTAAAGTACTTTTCCCCTTGGGCACTTCCGAGGGGCCCGAGCAGTAACCCAGATGCGGCATGGCCGGATCTCAGAGAGGAACGGCCACCGTGGCTGACGAACGCAATAATTTCCGAGGCCCGCGGGACGATAAGTCCAAGGGAGCCGGCGGTAAGGACCGCCCAGGCCGCGAGAGCGGTTTCCGCGGTGGGAATGATCGTCGTGAAGGTGGCCCGCGCGGTGGCAGTGATCGTCGTGAGGGTGGCTTCCGCGGTGGGAATGATCGTCGTGAGGGTGGCTACCGTGGCGGTAGTGATCGCTCCGAGGGCGGTTTCCGCGGTGGGAATGATCGTCGTGAAGGTGGCCCGCGCGGTGGCAGTGATCGTCGTGAGGGTGGCTACCGTGGCGGTAGCGATCGTCGTGAGGGTGGCTACCGTGGCGGTAGCGATCGCTCCGAGGGCGGTTTCCGCGGTGGGAATGATCGTCGTGAAGGTGGCCCGCGCGGTGGCAGTGATCGTCGTGAGGGTGGCTACCGTGGCGGTAGCGATCGCTCCGAGGGTGGCTTCCGCGGTGGGAATGATCGTCGTGAAGGTGGCTTCCGCGGTGGCAGTGACCGACGTGAGGGTGGTTACCGTGGCGGTAGCGATCGCTCTGAGGGCGGCTACCGTGGTGGGAATGATCGTCGTGAAGGTGGCCCACGTGGTGGGAATGATCGTCGTGAAGGTGGCTTCCGCGGTGGCAGCGACCGTCGCGATGGCGGTTACCGTGGCAAGCCTCAGCGCTCCGAGGGAGGCTCCCACAACAGGCATCAGTCAGCTCCACCTCGTGAACTGAAGCGCGGTGACGACACCAGGCGCAATTTCCCCGGTCTGGAAGAAGGGGAACGCCCCGCGCACAACCCTGCAGACCTGCGGGTCTCCAACAGGGCCGACCGCCCGCGCTCTCCCGAGATCGATTCCGATGTCACGGGGAAGGAACTGGACCGCATCACGCGCGCCGAGTTGCGCTACCTCGACGAAAAGAACTTTGATTGGGTGGCCAAGCACCTGGTGATGGCCGGGCGTCTGATAGATTTCGAACCGGAAATCGCCTATGAGCACGCCATGGCCGCCAGCCGGCGCGGTGGGCGTGTTGCTGTCGTGCGCGAAGCCGTTGGCCTCACTGCCTACACCGCAGGCAACTACGCCGAAGCTCTTCGCGAATTCCGCACCTTCCGGAGGATCAGCGGCTCCAACATCCATCTTCCTGTCATGGCCGACTGCGAGCGTGGACTCGGTAAGCCGGAGAAGGCGCTGGAGACGGCCCACAGTGAAGAAGCGACGACATTGGACACTCCTGGACGTGTGGAAATGGCCATCGTGGCTGCCGGGGCCCAGTCCGACCTCGGCAACAGAGACGCTGCCGTGAGTGAACTGCAGATTCCACAACTCGACATCAACCGGGCGTTCTCCTTCAGCCCCCGCCTGTTCGAGGCCTATGCGATGGCACTCGAAGCGGTGGGGAAGCAGGGCGAAGCCGAACTCTGGCGTCGACAGATTTCCCTGGCTGAACGTGCCCTTGGAGTCGGCGAATTCCAGGATCCGGACATCATGGATCTTGGTGACGACGAGGACTCCATCGAGGATGACAAGCCCCGTGCACGGGACTTCATCAACCACGCAGGCACGAGCCCGGAAGCGGCAGGAGACACCTCCGACAAGGCCGCCGAGGCATCCTCGAGCGTCGGCTCCGACTCCACCGAGTCGGATACTGCCTCGAGCGCTCCCGAGCCGGAACAGTAGGAGCCGAGCGCGTCATGTTGATTTCCTGCTTCGACGCCGTTCTTTCGGATCTGGACGGAGTCGTCTATACCGGGCCCAACGCCATCGAAGGTGCCCCCGAGGCATTGGGACGTTTGGCCGGTATGGGCGTCGAGCTTGCCTACATCACCAATAATGCCTCGCGGTCCCCTGAAGTGGTTGCGCGGCATATCCGCCAACTCGGGGCTCCCGCCGAGGCAGGTACGGTCTTCGGTTCGGCCGATGCCGGCGCAGACCTCCTGGCCGAGCGCATTCCTCCCCAGAGCAAGGTCCTCGTGGTGGGTAGCGCCTACCTGCGTGATTGTGTGGTGTCCCGCGGCATGACACTGGCGGAGTCTGCCGAGGAATCCCCGGCAGCAGTCATCCAGGGGTTCGACCCGGATGTGAACTGGTGCGATCTGGCCGAAGCAGCCCATGCGCTGAACGCGGGGGCGATGTGGGTGGCCACGAATACCGATATGACCATTCCACGGGCCCGCGGGCTTGCCCCGGGCAACGGAGCCCTGGTGCGGGCGGTATCCTCGGCGACTTCGGCGGAACCGCTCATCGCCGGCAAGCCAGAACCCCTGCTTTTCCAGGTTGCCGCGGAGCAACTCGAGGCCTCCAAACCACTGGTGGTCGGCGACCGTCTAGATACCGACATCCTCGGTGGCAACCGTGCCGGGTTCGCCACGGCCGTGGTCCTCACCGGGGTGGACGATCCTGCTGCCGTGCTGGGGGCCCCGGCAGATCAGCGGCCCAGGTTCCTGCTGGGAACCCTCGCGGAGCTGTACCTGGACTATCCGATCGTGCAGGCCACCGGGAAACAGATCGTGTGCGGGCACTCCCGTGCCGGGGTGGAGAACGGGAAGATCACCGTGGAGGGTTCGCGGGAGGACCTCAATAGCTGGCGGGCAGCGTGCTGTGCCTGGTGGTACGCGAATCCGCATGCAACGGAGCGGACGACGCCGGAAATCAGCTTCAACTCATAAGGGCGCCGGACGGCGTCGTCATCGCCGCCCTGCAGACCAGGAGGACCCCCATGGACACCCCAGAAGACGGACCGGACACCGACACGACCGGTGATGCCGTTGTTGATGCACAACTCGAATCGCTGAAGGCGGTGGACGGGCTGCCCGCAGAAGACCACGAGGCGGTCTATTCGAAGCTGCACGAAGCTCTGCAGCGCACGCTCGATGAGGACCCTTCCGAAGCATGAGCAGACTCGACCAGGAGCTCGTCGCCCGTGGCCTGGCCCGTTCACGGACCCATGCCGCCCAGCTGATTGCCGATTCCCGGGTGAGTGTCGATGGCCAAAAGGTCACCCGGGCGGCGAAGGCCGTGGCGGAAGCCCAGGACCTGGCCGTCAGCGAGGCCGAGGGAGAGGAATACGTCAGCCGGGCCGGACATAAGCTCGCCGGCGCGCTGGGGGTCTTCACCGACGTGCTGGTCCGGGGCCGTCGGTGTCTGGACGCGGGAGCATCGACCGGTGGATTCACGGAGGTCCTCCTGCGCAACGGCGCCGGGCAGGTGGTCTCCGTCGACGTCGGACACGACCAACTCGTGCGCCAGATCCGCGATGACCCGCGGGTCGATGTGCACGAGGGGATGAACATCCGCGGGGTGACCCGCGAGATGATCGGTGGTCCCGTCGACCTCGTCGTCGCGGATCTGTCCTTCATTTCACTGCGTCTGGTCGTAGGCCCCCTGGCCGGGGTGACCCGCCCGGGTGGGGACCTGGTCCTGATGGTCAAACCCCAATTCGAAGTGGGACGGGACAACCTCGGGCGCACCGGTGTGGTGACCAGCGCGGAATTGCGCCGCCGGTCCGTCGAAGGGGTCGTCCAGGCGGCTCGGGAGGCGGGACTGTCCCTGGCCGGCCTGGCCCGCAGTCCCTTGCCCGGACAAGACGGAAACGTGGAGTTCTTCCTGCGGCTGAGCCGCGTAGCCACCGCAGACCTTCCACAACCGGACGCGGAGACCCCCGCATTGCCAGAAGTTGACTACTCTTGAAGGGGACCCGTTCCGGCCGGACGATTCCGTGTCAGGAACCGGGCAGAAGCATGCCTTCGTCTACCGTGAAGTAGGTTCACAAAAGGGAAGGAACGCATGAGACGAATACTCGTCCTGGCGCATACCGGGAGGGAAGACGCCCTGAGAGCGGCGTTGGATACCTGTCTTCGGTTGCGTGACTCCGGGCTCATCCCCGTGATGCGACGTGACGAACTCCGAAACCTGCGCAACGCCCCCGATGGCAAGAGCCTCGAAGTGCAGATCCTCGACGAAGACGTCTCCCTGAGCGATATCGATCTCGGCATGGTCCTCGGCGGCGATGGCACCGTGCTGCGTGCGGCGGAAATGGTGCGCGAATCGGCGGTCCCGCTGTTGGGCGTCAATCTGGGCCATGTCGGATTCCTGGCCGAGAGCGAGCGGGCTGATCTACGCCATACCGTCGACTGGGTCGTGAACCGGCACTACGTGGTCGAGGAACGCATGGCCATCGATGTGCAGGTCTGGCTCGGAAACCGGAGGATTGCCCATACCTGGGCCTTGAACGAGGCCGCCGTGGAAAAGGCCAACCGGGAACGGATGATCGAGGTCGTCATGGAGGTCGACGGCCGCCCCATCAGCACCTTCGGATGTGATGGGATGGTCATGGCCACGCCGACCGGCTCGACCGCTTATGCCTTCTCCGCCGGGGGACCGGTGGTCTGGCCCGGTGTCGAGGCCTTGATCCTGGTGCCGATTTCCGCCCATGCACTGTTCGCCAAACCACTGGTGGTCGCCCCGACGTCGACCATGGCGATCGAGATGTTGACGCGTACCGATGCCAGCGGAGTGCTGTGGTGTGACGGCCGCCGCACCCTGGATCTGCCGCCCGGATCCCGCGTCGAAGTGACCCGCTCCACGAAACCCGTGCGACTGGCCCGCGTGAACCGCACGCCGTTCAGCGAGCGGCTGGTCCGCAAATTTGAACTGCCCACCAGCGGTTGGCGTGGCCCCGTGGATGATGCACACCGTGATACCGCCACGTCCTCGCTACCGGTGGTGACCTCGCCCCTGCAAGTCATCGAGCCCCGCCACTACCAGCCGCGTCCCGATACGGAGCAGCACCCATGATCGAGGAGATCCGCATCTCGGACCTCGGCGTCATCACCAGGGCCACACTGGAACTGGATCCGGGCTTCACCGTCGTGACCGGCGAAACCGGTGCAGGCAAGACCATGGTCGTCACTGCCCTGGGGCTCCTCCTGGGCAACCGGGCCGACGCCGGTGCCGTCCGCCACGGAGCCAAGCAGGCAGTGGCCGAGGCAATATTGCGTCTACCCTCCGATAGCCCGGCTTTGGCGCGGGCCGAAGACAGCGGTGCCCTGGTTGAAGAACACGCGGGGGATGCCGAGCTGATCCTGGCGCGCATCCTCAGCGCCGAGGGCCGGAGCAAGGCCGCCGTCGGTGGCACGGCCGCTCCGGTCGGGTTGCTCTCGGAACTGGGTTCCCACCTGGTGGCTGTTCATGGGCAAAGCGACCAGCTGCGTCTGCGCAGTGCGGTGGCCCAACGTGAATCCCTCGACAAATTCGGCGGTCCCGAGCTGGCCGCTGCGCGCTCGGCCTACCAGGAGACCTTCGATGGCTGGAAGGCCGTGTCCGTGGAGCTGGAGGAGATCACCTCCGCATCCCGTGAGCGGGCCCGCGAAGCGGAATCCCTGCAGCTGGCCTTGGAGGAAATCGATGCCGTTGAACCACTGCCCGGCGAAGACGAGGAACTCAAGGCCGAGGCCCAGAAGCTGGGGAACGTGGAAGGACTCCGTTCTGCTGCCGTCACCGCCCACGCGGCACTCAGTGGAGATGAATTCAGCGAGGACCCCAACGCCGTCGGCCTGGTCGAGGTGGCCCGGCGTTCCCTCGAGCTCGTCGCCGATGACGACCCCGAGCTGCAGACGCTCGGGAACCGGGTCAACGAGATCGGCATCCTGGTCGCCGATGTGTCCATGGAACTGGGTAGCTACCTGGGCACCTTGGACGGGGACGGACCCGGCCGGCTGGCCGAGGTCGAGGAACGCCGTTCGGCCCTGAACCAGCTGATCCGGAAATACGCTCCCACCATCGACGAAGTCATCAGTTGGTCCGAGACGGCCCGGAGGCGGCATATGGACCTGCAGGACGACACCGGACGGGTTGAGTCGCTCCAGGCCCAGCTGGACGGCTTGCAAGGGCGGCTGACGGAACAGGCTGCGGCACTCAGTGCCCTTCGCCGTGACGCCGCACAGCGGCTCTCCGAACGCGTCAGCTCCGAGCTGATGGCGCTGGCGATGCCCGATGCCCGTTTCGTCGTGGAAGTCACTGACGCCGAGGAACCGGTCAGGCATGGGGCCGATCAGATCTCGATGCTGTTGCAACCCCATGCCGGCAGCGCTCCCCGCCCCCTGGGCAAAGGGGCCTCGGGCGGCGAACTATCGCGGGTCATGTTGGCGATCGAGGTCGTGCTGGCCGAAACCGACCCGGTTCCGACGTTCGTCTTCGACGAGGTCGACTCCGGCGTGGGCGGCAAGGCGGCCGTTGAGATCGGAAAACGGCTGGCCATGCTGGCCCGTCATGTCCAGGTGATCGTGGTGACCCACCTGCCCCAGGTCGCCGCCTACGCCCAGCGCCATATCCGCGTGATCAAGAACTCCGATGCCCAAGCACAGGAAGGCGCGGGCTTCACGGCCAGCGACGTCGTCCGGCTCGAGGAAGGCGATCGCGTCCGTGAATTGGCTCGCATGCTGGCCGGGGCCGAAGACTCCGACACGGCCCAGGCGCATGCGGAGGAATTGCTTGAAAGCGCTCGTCAGGCCGTATCGAGCTTCGTGACATAGCTTTTCCGGACGCGGATACCAGCGTCCGGGAGATAGATTGACGACAACCCGTCCAGCAAATAGATGATAGGCTCGAACCCCGTGGTGCAGCGAACAATTTCCAAGTCCCGGTCCGAAACTACCAAGCAGATCTTTGTCACCGGTGGTGTGGCGTCGTCCCTCGGAAAGGGGCTGACGGCTTCCAGCCTCGGTCACCTGCTGCGGGCACGTGGCCTCACGGTGACCATGCAGAAACTGGATCCATATCTGAACGTGGATCCCGGCACGATGAACCCCTTCCAACACGGCGAAGTCTTCGTCACCGATGATGGGTCCGAGACGGATCTCGACATCGGCCACTACGAACGCTTCCTGGACGAGAACCTCGACGGTTCGGCCAACGTGACCACGGGACAGGTCTACTCCCGGGTCATCGAAAAGGAACGTCGCGGTGACTACTTGGGTGATACCGTCCAGGTCATCCCGCATATCACCGACGAGATCAAGCGTCGCATGCGGCTGCCGTCCGAGGCGGAGGACGCCCCCGACGTGATCATCACCGAAATCGGTGGCACCGTCGGAGACATCGAATCGCAGCCCTTCCTCGAATCCGCCCGTCAGGTCCGCCAGGACGTCGGCCGGAATAATGTGTTCTTCGTTCACGTGTCGTTGGTGCCTTATATCGGCCCATCCCACGAGCTGAAGACCAAGCCGACCCAGCACTCGGTGGCGGCATTGCGCTCGATCGGCATCCAGCCCGACGCCCTGGTGATCCGTTCGGACCGCGAAATCCCGACTGAGATGCGGGAGAAGCTCGGCCGCACCTGTGACGTCGATCCGGAGGCAGTCATCAACTGCGCCGATGCCCCGAGCATCTACGACATCCCCGTGACGATCCACGACCAGGGACTGGACGCCTACATCGTGCAGTCCCTGGGCCTGAAGTTCAAGGATGTCGACTGGACCCAATGGACCCGCCTGCTGCATGCGGTCCATCACCCGGACCATGAGCTCGAAGTGGCATTGGTCGGCAAGTACATCGAGCTACCCGACGCCTACCTTTCCGTCACCGAGGCGCTGCGCGCCGGCGGATTCGCCAACGGCGCCCGGGTCAAGATCCGCTGGGTCCCTTCCGACGACTGCGCCACCGAGGCAGGAGCCAAGAAGTCCCTGCACGGGGTGGACGCCATCTGTGTTCCCGGAGGCTTCGGCATCCGTGGGCTTGACGGCAAACTCGGGGCCTTGAAATTCGCCCGCGAAACCGGCATGCCGACCCTGGGCCTGTGCCTGGGCCTGCAGTCGATGGTCATCGAATACGCCCGCAACGTCGCCGGCCTGGCCGAGGCGTCCTCGACCGAGTTCGAGCCCGATTCGGTGCACCCGGTCATCGCCACGATGGCCGAACAGCAGCACATCGTCGACGGCGAGGGCGATTTGGGAGGCACGATGCGTCTGGGGCTCTACGACGCGACCCTGGGCGAAGGCACGGTCGTGGCCGCGACCTACGGAGCCACGCAGGTCTCCGAACGCCACCGCCACCGCTATGAGGTCAACAACAACTACCGCAAGCAGTTGGAGGAAGCCGGACTGGTCTTCTCGGGGACTTCCCCGGACGGCGACCTGGTTGAATTCGTGGAACTGCCGGCCGAGAAGCACCCGTACTACGTCTCCACCCAGGCGCACCCGGAACTGAGCTCGCGTCCGACCAGGCCGCACCCGCTGTTCGCCGGGCTGATCAAGGCGGGGCTGGACCACCAGAAAGCCGGTCGATAGACCATGGCGACCCCCGAGCGACAGGACGCGGGACCGGTAGACGAAATCAGTCGGCGCCGCGTGCTCCACTCCGAGTCCGTGTATTCGGGGCGGATCTGGAACGTGCTGCAGGACACCTTCGAACTGTCCGAAGGTGGCCAACCGCTGGTGCGTGACTACGTCGCCCACCCGGGAGCCGTGGCGATCCTGGTTCTGGATGACCAGGACCGGGTCCTGTTGGTGCGTCAATATCGCCACCCGGTGGGCATGCAGCTATGGGAGATCCCCGCGGGACTGCTGGACATGGAGGGGGAGCTGCCCCAGCATGCGGCGGCCCGTGAACTGGCCGAGGAAGCAGACCTGACGGCCGGACGGTGGGAGGTCCTGGTGGATATGTTCAATTCACCGGGTTCCTCCAGCGAGGCATTGCGCGTCTACCTGGCCCGTGACCCGCAGTTGATTCCTGCCGGCCAGCGTTTCGAACGCACCGAGGAAGAAGCGGAAATGCAGTGGGAATGGGTTCCGCTCGCCGAGGCCGTCCAAGCGGTATTGGCCGGAAACATCCACAACCTTTCGGCGGTTGCCGGGGTCATGGCCGCGGCCACCGCCAGGGCCCAGGACTTCACCGGCCTGCGCCCTGCCGACGAACCATGGACGGCCCACCCTCGTCTGCGGGCTTCCGGGGGATAGGGATCGGGTGAGCACATGTCCATGGCCGTGACGCCGGAACCGGCAGCCACCGGTGACGGCGGGGGGATTCCCGGACCGCTGGCTCGAGAGCTGGCCTCCTACCTCCAGCACGTCGCCGTCGAACGGGGGATGGCGGCCAATACCGTGGCCGCCTACCGCCGGGACCTGCAGCGCTACGCCACGTTTCTCGCCGGCCGGGACATCGAGTCCGCGACGGGAATCACCCGCCATCATTTGACCGAGTTCGCCCAATCCCTGCGTGACGGATCGGATGGAGGGGCCCCTCTCAGCGCCCGTTCGGCGGCTCGTTGTGTCGTCGCGGTGAGGGGTCTGCACCGGTTCTGGGCCCTGGAGGGGACCACCACCGACAACCCGGCTGCGGATCTGCACCCCCCGGCCGCCGGGCAGCGGCTGCCCAAGGCCATCAGTGTTGCCGAGGTGACCTCGATCCTCGAGGCGGTTCCCACCGACTCCGAAGCAGGTCTCCGCGACCGGGCACTTCTGGAGTTCTTGTATTCCACCGGTGCGCGCATCAGCGAGGCCGTGGGCCTGGACGTCGATGACCTGCATCTGGAACGCCCCGCCGATGGTCCTGCGGTCGTTCGTCTGTTCGGCAAAGGCTCCAAGGAACGCGTGGTCCCGCTGGGTTCCTATGCCGCCGCGGCGCTGGAGGCCTATCTGATCCGGGGACGCCCCGGCATGGCCGCCAAGGGCCAGGGAACACCCGGGCTGTTCCTGAACCTCCGGGGCGGTCGGTTGAGCAGGCAGTCGGCCTGGTCGGTGCTCAAGGTCGCCGCCGAACGCTCAGGCATCGGGAAGGACGTCTCCCCGCACACGCTGAGGCATTCCTTCGCCACCCATCTGCTTGAAGGCGGAGCCGATGTGCGGGTCGTCCAGGAACTGCTCGGCCATGCCTCGGTGACGACCACACAGGTCTACACCATGCTCAATGCCCAGACCCTCCGCGAGGTGTACGCCGCTACGCACCCCCGGGCAAACCACTAGGAACGGATCTTCGACATCATGGCACCCACACCGGCAACCCCACCCGTGCAGGTCGTCCTGTGCCTGCCCATCCTGAATGGGCTCACCGGACGCCAAGTGCTCCTGGGGCTGAAGCAACGGGGCTTCGGCGCCGGCCACGTGGTGGCCCCCGGAGGGAAGATCGAGCCGGGGGAGAGCCCGGCCCAGGCGGCGGCACGGGAACTGCACGAGGAAACCTCGGTGCTCACCGATCCGGCCACGCTGGAACCTGCCGCCCGGGTCTATTTCCGTTTCCCGGCCAACCCCGCGGCGGATATGGACTGCCAGGTCTTCCTGACCACGGAATTCTCCGGCATGGCCGCCGCCTCGGACGAACTCCTCCCGGGCTGGTATCCGGTCGGGCACCTGCCGTTGGACCGGATGTGGGAGGATTCCCCGCTGTGGCTGGACCGGCTGTTCCGTGGTGAACGCTTCGATGCCCTGGTCCGGTTGGGCGATGACAACGAATCGGTGGCGCACTTCGCCACGATTGCCTGGCCGGAGGGCACAATGCCTGATGCCCCTGCCACGGAATCCGATTTCCCCACCCCGGCATAACGCGTCTCGGGACCAAGCCTTCGCGGGCGGGCCCGGCAGGACGGCAGCCAGGGGCGGCGTTCATAATCTAGTGGATAAGTAACCTAGGAGACCTGACTCCTCATTTTCGAGGCCCTGCGACGTCCCGAACGACCAATCATCGTCGTCGATGGCCGAACGCCCGCGGTTCGGGCAGGATGTCTGCAAGGGGGTGTCGGTCCAATGCCCGGACTCCAGCTGCCACCGGGGGACCGCCCCGAGGCGGAAGGACGGTTTTCAACGGAAGGACACCGATGCCGGTCGGGGCTCATCAGGCAGGGGGCACACGCCGCGCCGTGCCGAAGAGGACGGTCTTCCTGACGGGGGCTAGCGGATCGATGGGTTCCGCCGCACTGGCCGAACTGGTCCGACGCCGGGACAAGTTCGACCTCGTGATACTGGTCCAGCATTCGCTCCGGGCCCGGCGTGCCTTGCGGCGCTACATGGCCATGCCCGGACTCCGGATCATCTGGGGCGACCTGCGTGACTACGCCGCGGTGCTCGAAGGGGTCGACGGAGCCGATTACGTCCTCCATGCGGCCGCCCTCATTTCCCCGGCCGCGGATCGTGATCCGGTGGCCACCGATCAGATCAACGTCGGGTCGATCATCAACATCCTCCGGGCGATCCGGGCACAACCCGATCCCGATGCCGTGCACCTGGTGTCGATCGGCTCCGTGGCGATGACGGGCAGCAGGCTGCCGCCGATCCATTGGGGACGTGTGGGGGATCCGATCGCCCCGGCGGTGGGGGACCACTACGCCGTCAGCAAGATCGAGGCGGAACGGCTCGTCGTGGAATCCGGCTTGGCCCACTGGGTCTCACTGCGCCAGACCTTCATCTGCATCCCGCGATTGTTGAGCCTCCTGCACCCGATCCTGTTCCACCAGCCGTTGGACACCGTCTTCGAGTTCGTGACGGCACGTGACTCGGGCCGGCTGTTGGCCAACGCCTGCGAGGAGGGGGTCGGAGACGACTTCTGGCGCCACGTCTACAACATCGGTGGTGGTGAGGACTTCCGCGTGGGGTACCTGGAATACCTGGACCGGGTGTTCAGCAGGTTGGGCCTGCCCCCGAGCCGGAAACTCTTCCGCCGTTCGTGGTTCGCGTTGAAGAACTTCCATTGCCAGTGGTTCCTTGACTCGGACGTCCTCGAAAAGCACCTGGAATTCCGCCGCGACGGCTTCGAGGAATATCTTGACCAGGTCGCTTCACAGGCCTCCTGGTACCTGAAGGCAGGGGTCGCGCGGCTCGTGCCGGGCTGGCTGCTGAGGGAGCTGCTGATGAAACGGATCGCCAGGAGGCCCGAAGGACCTCTGCACTGGATCCAGGGAAACGACCACGAGCGCATCGCGGCCTTCTTCGGGACGCGCACAAACTGGGAATCCATTCCCGGATGGGCGGAGGAGATCGGCGAACCCGGCCCGCCACGATCGCTCAGCCACGGCTTCGACGACCAGCTCCCCGACGCCGAACTCGGGGTCGTCCAGGCGCAATCGGCCGCGGCGTTCCGTGGAGGCGAGTATCTGGGGTCGTCCCTGGAACCCGGTGAGCTGCATACCCCGGCCTTCTGGCGGTGCGCCTTCGGCCACGAATTTTCGGCAACCCCCTACCTGGTCCTCCGCGCGGGGCATTGGTGCCCGGAATGCCAGGCACCTCCGTGGGACTTCGACCGGATCGCCGCCGTGAACCCCTTTTTCGCGCAGGTCTGGCCGACCGCCGAGCACCGGGGCCCCGACACGGAGAACGGCGGTGCCGAACCCCCGTTGGGGGCCGACACCGCCGTCGCCGGAGAGTAGATCCGGCGCTAGAGCTCGCGCTGATCCGGGCCGTTGTAGGCCGATAGCGGGCGGATCAGCGCGTTGTTGGCGCGCTGTTCCATGATGTGCGAGGTCCAGCCGGAAATACGCGAGGCGATGAACAACGGGGTGAACATCTGGGTGTCGAAGCCCATCAGGTGGTACGTCGGCCCCGCGGGGTAGTCGAGGTTGGGCTTGATGTCCTTCGCCTCGGCCATGGCGGACTCCAGCCCGTCATACAGTCCCAGGATCTCGGCGCGGCCGTAGTAGGCGACCATCGCATCGAGTGCCTTCTTCATGGTGGGCACCCGGGAGTCGCCGTTCTTGTAGACGCGGTGTCCGAAGCCCATGACCTTCTTCTTGGCGGCCAGGGCCTCCTCCATCCACTTCTTGGCGCGGATGGCCGCGTCCTCGCGGGTCTCGTCCTTGCGGATGCCCAACTCCTCGAAGGTGTCCATGACGGCTTCGTTGGCACCCCCGTGCAGGGAGCCCTTCAAGGCACCGATGGCCCCGACGACCGCCGAATGCATATCCGACAGGGTCGAGGTGATCACCCGTGCGGTGAAGGTGGAGGCGTTGAACGAATGCTCCGCGTAGAGGACCATCGACACCCGGAAGGCGTCCACGACCTCCGCGGGTGCTTCTTCTCCGTTGGTCATCCACAGGAAGTTCTGCGAATAGTCCAGATCATCACGCGGGGCGACCACGTCCTGGTTCCGGCGACGACGCTGGTCGTAGGCCAGGACCGCGGGGAAACGGGCCAACAACGACTTGGCCTTTTCCAGTTCCGCCTCCGGGGATGCGTCCTCGGCCAACGGGTGGTTGGCCCCGAGCACCGAAACCGCGGTCCGGGCCACGTCCATCGGGTGGCAATCCAACGGCAACAGGTCCACTGCGGCCTTGACGTTGTCCTGCAAGGCACGATTGGACCGCTCGAAGGAGACGAACTCCTCCAGTTCCGAGGCGCTGGGGAGTTCCCCGGTCCACAGAAGCAACGCCACTTCCTCGAAGCTCTTCCGGGCGGCCAGGTCCTGGACCGGGTAGCCACGGTAGAGCAGGGAATTGGTCTCGGGGTTGACCTTGGAGACGGCGGTGTAGTCGACGACGACCCCGGCCAGGCCCTTTTTGATGTCGGTCTCGGTTTCGCTCATGCTTACTGCTCCTTTGAACCCGATGGGAGATTTGCGCCATTGCCGTCGATCTCGAGCCCGGGGACCTGGAAATTGAAGATCCCGGTATCGAAGCGGTTGTACGCTTCATAGTCCACCAGATCATACAGCCGGGCGCGGGTCAGCATCTGCGGGACCTGCTCCTGCTGGGTCCCCTGGGCGCTGATGGTGTCCAGGACGCGCTCGGCGGCACCCATGGCGCTGCGCAGCAAGGTCACGGGGTAGATCACCAGGGAGACGCCGGTCGCGGCCAGTTCGTCACGGGTGAACAATTCCGATTTGCCGAATTCGGTCATGTTCGCCAGCACCGGCACATCCACGGCTTGGCAGATGGCCTCGAACTCCGAGAGGTCCTTCATCGCCTCGGGGAAGATGGCGTCCGCTCCCGCATCGACCAGGGCCTTGGCCCGCTCCACGGCGGCCTGCAGCCCATCCACGGCCCGCACATCGGTCCGGGCCATGATCAGGAAGTTAGGATCCCTGCGGGCATCGGCGGCGGCAGCGATCCGCTTGACCATGGTCTCCAGATCCACGACGTTCTTGCCATCGAGGTGGCCGCAGCGCTTCGGGTTGAACTGGTCCTCGATATGGCAACCGGCCAGACCTGCATGCTCGAGTTCCTGGATGGTGCGGGCCACGTTCATCGGTTCACCGAAACCGGTGTCGGCATCGACGATCGCCGGAAGATCGGTCATCCGGGCGATCTGCCCGGCCCGGCCGGCTACTTCACTCAGCGTGGTCAGCCCGACATCGGGCAGACCGAGTTCGTTGGCGAGCACGGCACCGGAGATGTAGACGCCGTCGAACCCCTTTTCCTCGATCAACCGGGCCGAGAGCGGGTTGAAGGCTCCGGGGAACTGGCGGGCAGTCCCGGGGACCAGCATCTCGCGCAGGGCGCGGCGCTTGGCCTCGGCGGTGGTGGTGGAATACAACATCTAGAACAGTCCCTTCGGTGCGGCGGCAGCGTCGATGACACCCGGTGCTGCCACGATGTTCAGCTGGTCCATTTCCCCTGCGGCCAGCTCGGGCAGCCGCTCGGCGGTCGCGATGAAACGCTCGATCTCCTCCGGGGCGACCATTCCTTCGGCCAGCGAGCGGAACTTGTTGATGTACTGTTCGCGGGCGAACGGACGGGCCCCGAGGGGGTGGGCGTCGGCGACGGCGATGTCATCGGTGATGACCGTGCCGTCATTCAGCGTGATCTCCACTGATCCGCCGAAGGCCTTCTCGGCGATGTCCTTCGAATGGTAGCGGCGGGTCCATTCGGCATCTTCTTCGGTGGTGACCTTATGCCACAGTTCCACGGTGTCGGCCCGCCCGGCGCGCTCGGGGGCGTAGGAATCGACGTGGTGCCAGGAGCCGTCCTGCAGGGCCACGGTGAAGATGTACGGGATCGAGTGGTCCAGCGTCTCTCGGGAGGCGGTCGGATCGTACTTCTGCGGGTCGTTGGCGCCGGAACCGATGACGAAGTGGGTGTGGTGGCTGGTCTTGATCAGCACGGACTTCACGTTCGCCGGGTCGGTGGCCTCGGGGTGTTCGCCATGGAGCTTGCGGGCCAGGTCGATCCACGCCTGTGCCTGGTACTCGGCGGAGTGCTCCTTGGTGTAGGTATCCATGATCGCGCGCTTGGTTTCACCGGGGGCGGGCAGCGGCACCGTGTAGGAGGCGTCGGGTCCGTCGAGCATCCAGGCGATGACGCCGTCCTCGCCTTCGTAGATCGGCACGGGGGAGGTCTGGCCGCGCATGGCACGGTCGGCGGCCTCGACGGCCATCTTGCCGGCGAAGGCCGGGGCGTGGGCCTTCCAGGTGGAGATCTCGCCCTTGCGCGACTGGCGGGTCGCCGTGGTGGTGTGCAGTCCCTGGCCGACGGCCTGGAAGATGGTCTCGACCTCGAGACCCAACAGGGTGCCGATTCCGGCCGCAGCGGAGGGGCCGAGGTGGGCGACGTGGTCGATCTTGTGTTCGTGCAGGCAGATGGACTTCACCAGGTCGACCTGGATCTCGTAGCCGGTGGCGATGGCGCGCACGACGTCGGCACCGGTGGCACCGGTGTGCTGGGCGACGGCGAGGATCGGAGGGATGTTGTCGCCGGGGTGGGAATACTCGGCGGCCAGGAAGGTGTCGTGGTAGTCGAGTTCACGCACGGCGACCCCGTTGGCCCAGGCAGCCCACTCGGGGGAGACCTTCTCGGTGATCCCGAAGACCGATGCGCCCGCGCCGCCGGAGCTGGGTGCGTGGCAGAGGGCCTGGGCGCGGGCGGCGATGATGGGGCCGCGGTTCAGCGAGGCCACGGCGACCGAGGCGTTGTCGATCACCCGGTTGATGACCATGTCGGTGACCTCGGCGGAAACCTCCACCGGATCGGCGGCGACGGTGGCGATCTTATGGGCCAGCTGCTCCTCGCGGGGCAGGTTCTCTTCCGAACGGTAGACGCGGACTGGGTGGTTGATCATGCTGAAGCCTCTTTCGGTAGGGCATGGGATTTGATGTGTTCAAGACTGTTGTGCAGGTGCAGCAGCGTGGCGGCCGACGCGAGTCCGGGATCCCCGGAGGCCACGGCTCGGGCGATCTGGGCGTGTTCGCGGGCCGAGGCACGCAGTCGCGCCGGGGCATCATGGGAGAGTCGGCGCAACCGGGCCAGATGCACGCGCAGGCCCTGGAGGGCCTGGGCCAGATAGGCATTGGATGCGGCGTCCTCGATGGCGGCATCCAGCTCGCCAGCCAAGGAATAATAGCCATCGCGCTCGGCGGCGGCACTGAGCGTGCGGGCCGCGGCGTCGAAGCGTCGGGCCAGTTCGTTGAAGACGGCCGGGCTGCCGGTCCTGGCTGCGCTGCGTGCGGCTTCGACCTCCAGGGCCCGGCGGAGCGAAAACAGGTCATCGACATGGTCCAGGGAGACATCGGAGACCACGACCCCGCGACCTCGTTGGGATACGGCCAGACCATCCGCTGCCAGCCGTGACAAGGCCTCCCGCAGCGGTGTGCGGGAAACGCCGAGTCGTTCAGCCTGCTCCACCTCACCGAGCACCGAGCCCGGCGGCAGGGCCCACGAGACGATGTCCCGTCGCAGCGCCGCGTAGGCCTTATCACTTGCCTTCATACCATCAGTGTATACAAGAACTCGAGATGATGCCCAGAGGATTGGGGGTCCTATCGAGTTTTCGTGAGTAGATTCGGGATCTATGTATACATAATGGTTGAGCCTCTGTGACCCGGGCCATAGAGTGGGCCCATTACCTGCCCATCTACGAGGGAGTGCCTGATGTCTGACTACCGTGAAACCTATGCCGCCAGTACCGAGGATCCCGCCGCCTTCTGGCTGGAAGCGGCCACGCTGGTTGACTGGAGCACCCGCCCCGAACGCGGGCTGGACGACTCCCGGGCACCGCTGTACGGATGGTATCCGGACGGGAGGCTGAACCTCACCGTGAACGCCTTGGACCGCCATGTGGCCGCCGGTCGCGGGGACCAGGCGGCCCTGGTCTACGATTCCGCGGTCCTGGGGACCCGGCGCAGTTACACCTATGCGGAGCTGCTCGACGAGGTCTCGCGCTTCGCCGGGGTCCTGCGGGACCGGGGGATCGAGGCGGGGGACCGGGTCATCCTGTATCTGCCGATGATCCCGCAGGCCGCGATCGCCATGCTGGCCTGTGCCCGGATCGGGGCCGTGCACTCGGTGGTCTTCGGCGGGTTCGCCGCGAAGGAACTGGCGGCCCGGATCAACGATTGCCGCCCGAAGGCCATCGTCACCGCCACCGGCGGGGTCGAACCGGCCCGCCGTGTCGAATACCTGCCGGTGGTTGCCGAGGCGATGGAGACGGCGGCACATAAAATGGGCACCGTCGTCGTGCACCACCGTGAGGGCTTCCAGCACGACCGTTCCGAATACGGAGGCACCCCTGCCGGGTGGCTCGATTGGGAGGACCTCACCGCAGCGGCCGAGCCCGCGGGCCCGGTGGACATGGCCGCCGGGGACCCCCTCTACATCCTCTACACCTCCGGAACGACCGGGTCCCCCAAGGGAGTGGTCCGCGATACCGGCGGGTACGCGGTGGCCATGGCATGGTCGATGCGCAACATCTACGGAGTCGAAGCCGGCGAGACCATGTTCACCGCCTCCGACGTCGGTTGGGTGGTGGGCCACTCCTACATCGTCTACGGGCCGCTGATCGCCGGGGCGACGACGGTGCTGTACGAGGGCAAGCCGGTCGGCACCCCCGATGCCGGTGCCTTCTGGCGGGTCGTGGCAGAACACGAGGTCGACGTCATGTTCACGGCCCCGACCGCGCTGCGGGCGATCCGCAAGGCGGACCCTCGGGCGGAACTGCTGGAGAACTACGACACCTCGCGGTTGCGGGCGCTCTTCGTCGCCGGTGAACGGCTGGACCCGGACACCTTCAGCTGGGCCGGAAAGGTCCTGGGGGTGCCCATCGTCGACAACTGGTGGCAGACGGAGACCGGCTGGCCGATCGCCTCCAACCTGCTGGGCCTCGAGGCACTCCCGATCAAACCGGGGTCCCCGACCGTGCCGGTCCCGGGATACCACGTGACGATCCTGGATCCGCTGGGCGAACCGGTCGGGCCCGGGCAGGAGGGGAACATCGTCCTGGAGCTGCCGCTGCCCCCGGGGGCGCTGCGGACCCTGTGGGGCAAAGACGAGCGCTACCGCTCGGCCTACCTCGACCAGTTCCCCGGCTTCTACACCACCGGTGACTCGGGCTACCTGGACGAGGACGGCTATCTCTATGTGATGGGTCGTACCGATGACGTGATCAACGTCGCCGGGCACCGGCTCTCCACCGGGGCGATCGAACAGGTCCTGGGGGCCCACCCCGCGGTGGCCGAATGCGCGGTCATCGGGGTGGCCGACGACCTCAAGGGCCAGAGCGCCTGCGGTTTCGTGGTGCTCAAATCGGGGATCTCCACCTCCGAGGAACAACTCGCCACCGAGCTGGTGGCCCTGGTGCGTGAGCGGATCGGACCAGTGGCCGACTTCCGCCGGGTCCGGGTGGTCGAGGCCCTGCCCAAGACGCGCTCCGGGAAGATCCTGCGCAAGACGATGCGTCAGATCGCCGACGGCAAGGCCTACTCGGTACCCTCGACGATCGAGGACCCCGCGGTCATCGAGGCGCTGCTGCCGTTCCTGCGGATGGAGTGAGGCGGCAGGATCGGGTGTGCCTACCGCCAACGGTATTCATATTCCGGCCGGCCCGGGGTGCCATATCGCGGTGACTTGATCGCCTGATCGGCCCCGGCAAGGTATTCCAGATAGCGGCGGGCGGTCACGCGGGACAGCTGCACGACGTCGGCGACTTCGGTGGCTGACAAAGCCGTCGGTTTGCTCTGGCGGGCACCGGAGACCGCCGCGAGCGTCTCCTCCTGCAACCCCTTGGGCAACCGGGTGGGGGCCACCGTGCGCAAGGCAGCCAAGGCGCTGTCGATCGAGGCCTGCGTGGCAGTGCCCTCCGCATCGGCAAGGTTGAGCCGGAAGTTCCGGTGGTTGTCCAGCCTCTCCCGGAACACGGCGAAGCTGAACGGCTTGATCAGGTACTGCGTCACCCCGGCCGACAGTGCCGTTTTGACCACGTGGAGATCCCGGACGGCGGTGATGGCGATGATGTCCACGGTATGCCCGCGGCCGCGGATCCGCCGCGCCACATCGAGGCCGTGGAGGTCGGTTAGATTCATATCCAGCAGGACCAGATCGATCGGGGCCCCGACGGTGGCCGCCGCGTCGAGCCTGGCGAGCGCCCCGCCGCCGGTGAGCACGACGGCATCGACCACGTAGCCCGGGATCCGGCGCACATAGTCTGCGTGGGCCTGGGCGGTCATCGGTTCGTCATCGACGATGAGCGTGCGCAATTCGCGGTCAGTGGCCATGGTCGACACCTCCTGATGATGGGTGGTCGGGGATCTGGCGGCCCAGTGGCAAGGTGATGGTGAAGATTGCGCCACCGTCGGATTCAACCTCGAGCGTTCCGTTGAGCCGGGCCACGGCCTGCCGGACAAGGGCCAGCCCGAGTCCGCGTCCCCCAGGAGCCCCGGGGCCCTTGGACGTGCCACCGAGACGGAAGATCTCCTCGAGCTGGTCGGTGTCGACCCCCGGCCCGGAATCGGCAACGGAGATGATCAGCATCTGGTCCGCCACCGAGAAGTCGGCCCAGACGGTGCGGAGCGGTGAGGTGGCGGCGGCATCGAAGGCGTTATCGAGCAGGTTGCCCGTCAAGGTGACCAGATCCCGGGCATCCAGCGCCCCCGGAGGAAGGTCCCCGCTGGCAGACATCGTCAAACGGATCCCGCGTTCGTGGGCCTGGGCCGCCTTGCCGATCATCAGGGCGGTCAGGAACGGCTCGTCGATGGACTGCACGAACTCGTCGGTGAGCCGCTGGGACTCGTATTGGTCCTGCACGGCGAATTCCAGCGCCTCCCGTTCGCGACCAAGTTCGATCATGGTCGCCACGGTATGGAGCCGGTTGGCATGTTCGTGCGTCTGGGCCCGCAGCGCCTCGGAGAGCGTCTTCATCGACTCCAGTTCCCCCGTCAGCGCCTGCAGCTCCGTGTGGTCACGCAAGGTGGCCACCGTGCCCAGCTGGCGCGGGGTTGGACGGGCCGCCGGCTCTCCCCGGCGCAGCCCACCGGACCTGCGGAACGGAAAGACGGGCGAAGGGCCGATATCCGGTTCGCTCGCGCGCTGTTGGCTGATCACCAGGATCCTTTCGCGGGTCAGATGGATCTCATCGGTGGCCCTGCGGCCCGACGCGAAGAGGTCCAGGACCGTCTCGGGTAGTCCCAGCTCCGCCACCGGAGCAGGTTTCAAGGCTCCGGCCGGCGGGAGCGCCAACAGGTCTGCAGCCTGGTCGTTGTAGAGCACGAGGCGACGGTGGTCATCAATGAGCACCAGGCCTTCGCGCAGCGAATGCAGTGCCGAATCGTAGTAGGCGAAGAGGCTGCGCAGTTCCTCGGGACCATATCCCAGGGTCACCCGGCGTAAATACCGACTGAGCAGCCAGGAACCGAGACTGCCGAGGATCGTCGCGGCCAGAGCCACCCAGAGGACCGTGGGCAAGGAGGCCGCCTGAGCCAGGGACAGGCTCTGCAGGGTCACCCCGACGGCGACCATCGCGATCACCCCGCCCCCGTCGTCGTGCACCGGGGCGATCGCCCGGACGGAGGGGCCGAGGGTGCCCTCGTATTCCTCGACCTGGCTGTGCCCGGCCAAGGCCTGATCGATGCTGCCGATATAGGGGCGGCCCAGCTCGTCGGGATTCGGGTGCGTGAACCGCGTGCGGTCGGGAGCCATGATCGTCACAAAGTCGACGTGTGCCATGGCATCGACCTTCCGCGTGTAGGGCTGCAGTGCGTCAGAAGGGGCAGGACCGGTGACGGAGTCCTCCACGAAGGGGTCGTTGGCGAGGGTCACCGCAATGCCGAGGACCCGGTCCGCCGTCGCCTCCCGGGCCTGGGTCTGTGCCGTGGCGTAGTTGCTTGCACTGACGGCGGCACAGATCAGGACGACCAGCAGCAGCTGGGCCAGGAACAACCGGCTGGCCAGCGAAAAAGTACCCTGCACCGTTGGATGTGCCTTCGCCGCCATGGGGTCCTCCTTGGAATCCGTCACCAAGTTTCGCACGGGGACCGGCGGACCCGGCGCGGAGACGCGTGACCAATATGAACGCAAGCGTGAGGTGAATCACTTTCGGTCCGACCATGGAGGGAACCCATATTTCGAAGAGCAGAAGGAGCCGGCATGGCAACGAAGCCAGCAGCATATGAACCCAGTCCCGGAAGCGTGGCGGCCGGTCAGCCTCCAGTGCGGAAGAAGGACAGGACCCACTGGCTGTACATCATGGTCATCATCGCCGTCGTCCTGGGCGCGACGATCGGACTGGTCTTCCCGGAGGTCGGCAAATCGCTCAAGCCACTGGGCACCGCTTTCGTCGCACTGATCAAGATGATCATCGCCCCGATCATCTTCTGCACCATCGTCCTCGGTGTCGGCTCGGTGGCCCGGGCCGCGACGGTCGGCAAGGTCGGCGGTCTGGCGCTGGGCTACTTCATCACGATGTCCACCTTTGCCCTGGCCATCGGCCTGCTCGTGGGAAACCTGATCCACCCCGGTTCAGGACTGCATCTGCAGCCCTACGATGCGGCCGCGGGGGATCAGGACAGCGGAACCGTTGATTTCCTGATGAGCCTGATCCCCGGTTCCATCCCGGTGCTGCCCACCCTCGTGCTGGCACTGCTGGTCGGCTTCGCCCTGCAGTCCATGGGCAAATCCGGGGAAGCGGTGCTCAAGGGCATCCAGCACATCCAGGGCGTGGTCTTCAAACTGATGATGATGATCATGTGGGCCGCCCCGATCGGCGCCTTCGGGGCCATCGCCGCAGTGGTGGGGGCCACCGGCTGGGCGGCCATCGGCTCCATGGCCATCCTCATGGGTTCCTTCTACATCACGTGTGCGCTGTTCATCCTCGTGATCCTGGGCTCGATCCTCAAGGCGGTGACGGGGCTGAACATCCTGAAGCTGATGAAATACCTGGCCCGGGAATACCTGCTGATCTTCTCCACCTCATCCTCCGAATCGGCCCTGCCGCGCCTCATGGCCAAGATGGAGCATGCCGGGGTCTCCCGGCCGGTGGTGGGGATCACCGTGCCGACCGGCTATTCCTTCAACCTCGACGGCACGGCGATCTACCTGACGATGGCCTCGCTCTTCGTCTCCACCGCCATGGGGATGCCCATGAACCTGGGCGAACAAATATCGTTGCTGGTGTTCATGATCATCGCTTCCAAGGGCGCCGCCGGAGTCACCGGCGCCGGACTGGCCACGCTGGCTGCCGGTCTGCAATCACACCGTCCCGAGCTACTCGACGGCATGGGAGTGATCGTGGGCATCGATAAGTTCATGTCGGAAGCCCGCGCACTCACGAACTTCACCGGCAACGCCGTCGCCACCTTGCTGATCGGCAAGTGGACCCGCGAAATCGATATGGAGCAAACCCGCGCGGTGCTCTCCGGCCAGCGCCCGTTCGATGAGCTCTCGCTGGAACCAGAGGCTTTCGAGGCCGAGGCCGAGGCGCAAGCCGGGCAAAACCTGCCCGAACCGGCGCTCACGCATTAGCCGCCTCATGCACCTCGCCGTCGACCGGTTCGGCCCATGGGGCGGACCGGTCGACCGCGCCCTTCCGGCGGTGGAAGCCGTCCGCCCGGGGTCAACCCTCGAGTTCAGCTTCAAGGTAAAGGCTCGCCGTTTGCCGGCAAACCTGCGCGGTTGCGGACCGTCGCAGCGATAGCCTAGAGGCTAGGCAGTGAGAGAAGTAAGCAACGATCGGAAGCGTGGTTCATACCGTGAGCGAGGAAAAGGGTTCGAGGACTCGGACAGCAGGGTTGCTGAAGGAGCCGCCGGTGGTCGGGCCCACCGGTCGACCCCTGACGAATTTCCCCGAACCACAGCCGTTGGAAAGCCACGGCCCGGCCCGCATCATCGCGATGGTGAACCAGAAGGGCGGGGTCGGCAAGACGACCTCGACCATCAACCTCGCAGCCGCGCTCGCCGAATACGGTCGTAAGGTGCTGTTGGTCGACTTCGACCCGCAGGGAGCCCTCAGCGCCGGATTCGGAACCAACCCGCATGAGCTGGACATCACCGTCTACAACGTGCTGCTCGAACGCAAGACCAGCATCCATGATGCGATCCTGGGCACCGACATCGAGAACATCGACCTGTTGCCGGCGAACATCGACCTCTCGGCCGCCGAGGTCCAGCTGGTCAACGAGGTGGCCCGTGAACAGGTGCTCGAACGGGCCCTGCGCAAGGTCTCCGACGACTACGACGTCATCCTCATCGACTGCCAGCCCTCGTTGGGATTGTTGACCGTCAATGCGCTGACCGCAGCCCACGGGGTGATCATCCCGCTGACCGCCGAGTTCTTCGCCCTGCGTGCCGTGGCCCTGCTGGTGGAGACCATCGACAAGGTCCAGGACCGGTTGAACCCCTCCCTGCAGGTGGACGGCGTCCTGGCCACGATGTACGACGCCAGGACCTTGCACTCCCGGGAAGTCATCGGCCGGCTCGTCGAGGCCTTCGGGGACCAGGTCTTCGAGACCGTCATCAAACGCACGATCAAGTTCGCCGACGCCAACGTCGCCGCCGAGCCGATCACCAGCTATGCCACCAACCACCCGGGGGCGGAGTCCTACCGGATGCTGGCCAAGGAGCTCATCAGCCGCGGCGGCGCCCCGTAATGAGGACGGCGGACCGTGCGGACACCGTGTCGCCGTCCGCCGCCCCCGACCCGCAGGGCAGCGGTGGCTTCGCCGTGGCCCTGGAGAATTTCTCCGGGCCCTTCGACGTGCTGCTGAACCTCATCGGCAAACACCAGCTCGACGTCACCGAGATCGCCCTGGCGAAGGTCACCGACGAATTCATCGCCTACCTGCGTGAGCT
Source organism: Arthrobacter sp. AOP36-F1-5 (assembly GCF_058137995.1). Classification (NCBI taxonomy): domain Bacteria; kingdom Bacillati; phylum Actinomycetota; class Actinomycetes; order Micrococcales; family Micrococcaceae; genus Arthrobacter; species Arthrobacter sp. AOP36-F1-5. The sequence goes on along the minus strand of NZ_CM176892.1, from coordinate 2,265,691 downwards.
GCGCGACGGCGCGGGGGAGGGCGCCCTGGAGGAGACGACGTCGTTCCTGGTGGTGGCCTCCACCCTGCTGGATCTGAAGGCGGCCCGGTTGCTGCCCACCGGCGAGGTCGAATCCGACGAGGACATCGCCCTACTGGAGGCGCGTGACCTGCTCTTCGCCCGACTGCTGCAGTACCGGGCGTTCAAAGCGATCGCCGGGGAATTCTCCGACCGCCTCGCCGTCGAAGCCGAACGCTACCCGCGCCGGGTCTCCCTGGAACCCGGTTTCGCGGCCCTGCTGCCCGAACTGGTCTTCACCACCAGCGCGTCCACCTTGGCCCGGCTGGCCCGCAAGGCCATGGAACCCAAGCGGATCGAACCGACCGAAGTCGGCATCGAGCACCTGCACGCCCCCGCCGTGAACGTGCGTGAACAGGCCGAACTGATCGCCACCCGCTTGATCGGAGGCGGACAGGTCAGTTTCACCGAACTGGTGGCCGACGACTCCCGGACCCCCGTGGTGGTGGCCAGGTTCCTGGCGCTGCTGGATTTGTTCCGTGACCGGTTCATCGGCTTCGAGCAGGCAGGTCCGCTGGCGGAACTGTTGGTCTGCTGGAACCAGGATGCCGGGGCGTGGGACCCCGAAACCGTGACCGGGGACCATCAGCTGCCTCCACCCGTCGCGGCGGCCCCCGCGGCGGGGGAGGAGGGGCCATGACCGGCAACGACGCCGGGGCGCCGCCACCGCCCGAGGACCCCCACGTCGATGACCTTCCCGGTGGGGCGCGGGCGGCCATCGAAGCCGTGCTGATGGTCGCCGACGAGCCGGTGGCCCCGCAGCGGCTGGCCGAGGTCCTGGCGGTGGACGTCCAGCGGGTCCGCGAACTGCTGGCCGAGCTGCAGAACGACTATGACCTGCATCACGGTTTCGAGCTGCGCGAGCTTGCCGGAGGGTGGCGGGTCTATTCAAAACGTGACTTTGCTCCCGTTGTCTCCCGCTTCGTCCTGGACGGCGCCACCTCCCGTCTGTCCCAGGCGGCGCTGGAGACCCTGGCGGTGATCGCCTACCGCCAACCGGTCTCCCGCGCCCGCATTGCGGCGATCCGCGGGGTCAACGTGGACTCCGTGGTCAGGACCCTTTCGATGCGCGGTTTGGTCGCCGAAGAGGGGACGGATCCGACTTCGGGTGCCATGCTGTATCGGACCACCGGCTATTTTCTGGAAAGATTGGGGGTGGACAGCGTGGCGGACCTGCCGCAGCTCTCCCCCCATTTGCCCGGACTGGACGACCTCGAGCACTACGACGAGGACCCTTTCTAGGCCACCATCTCAGTAAGCAACGAAGGAATCGACATGACCCAGGGATCCAATTCAGGCGCAGGCCGCGGCAATCAACGCCGGTCGACGCCCGGCCAGGGTGCCGGGCGCGGCGCTTCCGGACGACGACAGGACGGACCCAAGCAGGGCCCGAAATCAGGGGGCAGCTACGGCGCCAAGAAGCAGGGCGCAGCCAAGAAGGACCAGTCATCCTCGGCCCCGCGGGGGCCCCAGGCCTTCGGTGGCGAACGCTTCGGCCGGAACCTGGGACCGGTGAAGAAGAACCGCCCGGCTCCCCAGCGACGGACGACTCCGCGCACCGAACCGACGCAGGACCAGGACGGCGTGCGTCTGCAGAAGGTCATGGCCAACGCCGGGGTGGCGTCACGCCGGGTCAGCGAGGAGATGATCACCGCCGGACGGGTGGAGGTCAACGGTGAGATCGTCACCGAGCTCGGCATCCGGGTGGACCCGGGCTCCGAGACCATCCATGTGGACGGCATGCGGATCCAACTCAACGAGACGATGAAATACCTCGTCTTCAACAAGCCGCGCGGCGTCGTTTCCACCATGGAGGACCCCGAGGGACGGCCCTGCGTCTCGGATTTCCTGCGCAAGAAGGGCGAACGCCTCTTCCACGTCGGCCGTCTGGACGTGAACACCGAGGGACTGCTGTTGCTGACCAACGACGGGGAACTGGCCAACCGGCTGACCCATCCCTCCTACGAGATCCCCAAGACCTACCTGGTCCAGGTGCCCGGACCGATGGCCCACGGGGTGGGTGCCGAGATGAAGAGCGGCATCAAGCTCGAGGACGGCATCGCCAGCGTGGACTCCTTCAAGCTCGTCGATTCCACCCCGGGCAAGGTCCTGGTGGAGGTCGTCCTGCACTCGGGCCGCAACCGGATCGTCCGCCGGCTCTTCGACGCCGTCGGCCACCCCGTCAAGCGCCTGGTGCGCGTGCAGATGGGCCCGATCCGTCTGGGTGACCAGAAGCAGGGCACCATCCGCCAGCTGGGCAACCACGAGGTCGGCCACCTGCTTTCCGAAGTAGGTATGTAGCAGGTGGTTGCCGCACATCTTCCAGGTCCGGTACTGGTGATCGGTACCGGACTGCTCGGCGCCAGCGTCGGTCTCGGCCTGAGCCGGCTCGGCGTCCAGGTCTCGTTGGCCGACACCTCCCCGACCGCCGCACGGGTCGCGCAGGACATCGGTGCGGGCACCCTGTACGAACCCGGTGTCTCACCCGAGCCGCTGCTGGTCGTCGTCGGCGCGCCGCCGGACGTGAGTGCTGCGGTGGTCTCCGATGCCCTGCGGGCCCATCCGGGGGCCACGGTGGTGGACATCGCCAGCGTGAAGACCTCCATCCTGCGGGCCTTGAGGGCCGATGACCGGCTGACCGAGGCCGACCTGTCCCGCTACGTGGGGACCCACCCCATGGCCGGGCGGGAGAAATCCGGTCCCGCGGCCGCCCGCGGTGAATTGTTCACCGCCATGCCCTGGGTCGTCTGTGCCCACCCCGGGTCCCGGGAGGCCAGCGCCGTCATCGCGGCGGACCTGGCCATAGACCTCGGCGCCACCGTGCACCGGATGGAAGCCGCCGAACACGATGCCGCCGTCGCACTGATCTCGCATTTCCCGCAGATCGCCTCCTCGCTGTTGGCATCGCGCCTGCTCAACGCCCCGGCCCATACATTGGCCCTGGCAGGCAACGGGCTGCGCGACACCACGCGCATCGCGGCCTCGGATCCCCGGCTGTGGATCCAGATCCTGAGCAACAACGCCCCCGAGCTGGTGGGCATCCTGCACGGGTTGCGGGAGGACCTGAACCGGCTGATCTCCACGCTGGAGGACCCCGAGGGCCCCGGAGCCCTGTTGGACCTGGCGGAACTCATGGGGGAGGGCAACGCCGGTCAGGCACGCATCCCCGGCAAGCACGGGTCCCCGCCGCAGGCCTTCGCCGTGGTCACCGTCATCGTGGACGACCGCCCCGGGCAGATCGCCCAGCTGTTGGCCGACGTCGGCGACGCGGGAATCAACCTGGAGGACCTGAGGATGGAACACTCCTCGGGCCATCAGGTCGGCATGGTTGAAATCTCCGTTTTACCCGGGCGCAGCCAGGAACTCATGGAAGCCCTCACCGAACGCTCATGGAAGGTAGTGCAGTAAGTGCAGAATCTAGTGGTGGCCATCGACGGCCCGTCAGGCAGCGGAAAATCATCGGTCTCCAAGGAGGTGGCCCGCCGGCTCGGCGCCGCCTACCTGGACACCGGGGCGATGTACCGGGCGCTGACCTATGCCTGCCTGGAGGCCGGGACCGATCTGCAGGATGCCGAAGCAGTCACCGCAGCGGTGAAGGCGGCCTCCGTGCAGATCGGCACCGAGACCGATACCGAACAGGTGATGGTCAACGGGGCCGACGTCAGTGAGGCAATCCGTGCACCGCACGTGTCGGAGGCCGTTTCCTCCGTCGCCGTGATCCTGGAGGTCCGGGCCGAACTGGTGCGTCGTCAGCAGGAGATCATTGCCGCCCACGAGCGCATCGTCGCCGAAGGCCGGGACATCACCACCGTGGTGGCCCCCGAAGCGCCGGCCCGGATCCTGCTCACCGCGCGTGAGGAAGTGCGCATGGCCCGCCGCGGCCTGCAGCTCGGCGGCACCCAGAGCGGGGAGGACCTGCAACGCCAGGTCGTCGCCCGGGACGCCAAGGATTCCACGGTCACCAGTTTCACCACTGCGGCCGACGGCGTGGTCACGGTCGATTCCTCCGACCTGGACTTCGAGCAGACGGTCCAGGCCGTGCTGGGCGTCGTGGAAGCCGTCGACGCCCCGGCCTGAGGACCCACGGGCCCCAAGCGTGCAAAAATAGTAAGTGCTTCCGCGTACGGCGGAAGCGGCGAACAAAGGAAACCCCTGAACATGACCGATCACGCCGCCGTTACCGGCGACGGAGACGAATACGTCCCCTCGGGAGAGGACCACGTCGCCGAAAAACTCGAACTGATCACCGATGAGGAAGCCGAGCAGCGCGCCGCTTCCCTGCGGGAAGGCCTGTCCGACTACGAACTCGACGACGAGGACACCCGGCTGCTGTCCCACCTCGACGACGATGATTTCGAAGAGGTCGAGGAGAAGGCGCCCCCGGTGGTGGCCATCATCGGCCGCCCCAACGTCGGCAAATCGACCCTGGTCAACCGGATCATCGGCCGCCGCGAAGCAGTGGTCGAAGACGTTCCGGGAGTCACCCGCGACCGGGTGTCCTACAACGCCGAGTGGAGCGGACGCGATTTCACCCTCGTGGACACCGGCGGCTGGGAACACGATGCAAAAGGCATCCACGCCCGGGTCGCCGACCAGGCCGAAATCGCGGCCGAGCACTCCGACGCGATCATCTTCGTCGTCGACTCCGCCGTCGGGGCCACCGCCACCGATGAACTGGTCGTGAAGATGCTCCGCCGGCAGAAGAAGCCGGTGTTCCTCGTGGCGAACAAGGTCGACGGCGAAGCCCAGGAAGCCGACGCCGCCTCCTTGTGGAGCCTGGGATTCGGGCAGCCCTACCCCGTGTCCGCCCTGCATGGGCGCGGTACCGCCGATCTGCTCGATGACCTGTTGGATAAGCTGCCGGCCTATTCGGCGGTCAGCGCGCTGATCCCCACGGGAGGACCGCGCCGCGTGGCGCTCATCGGGCGACCGAACGTGGGCAAGTCCTCGCTGCTGAACAAATTGGCAGGAACCGACCGCGTCGTCGTCGACGACACCGCCGGAACCACCCGGGACCCGGTGGACGAACTGGTCGACATCGGTGGACGCACCTGGCGCTTCGTGGACACCGCGGGGATCCGACGCCGCCAGCATATGGCCGTCGGCTCCGACTACTATGCCTCCCTGCGCACCCAGTCGGCCCTCGAGAAGGCCGAAGTCGCCGTGGTCCTGTTGGCCGTGGACGAGGTCCTCAGTGAACAGGATGTGCGGATCCTGCAGACCAGCATCGACTCGGGACGTGCCCTGGTCCTGGCCTTCAATAAATGGGACCTGCTCGACGACGAACGCCGGCACTACCTGGAGCGGGAAGTTGAACACGACCTGGCCCATGTCGATTGGGCCCCGCGCGTGAACATCTCGGCGGCCACCGGCTGGCATAAGGACCGGCTCGTCCCGGCCCTGGACCTGGCCCTGGAGTCCTGGGACCGCCGCATTCCCACCGGCAAGCTCAACGCCTTCCTCGGCGAGCTCGTGGCGGCGCACCCGCACCCGGTCCGCGGGGGCAAGCAGCCACGGATCCTCTTCGCCACCCAGGCCTCGTCACGGCCGCCGCGCTTCGTGCTGTTCACCACCGGATTCCTGGACCCCGGGTACCGCCGGTTCATCACCCGGCGGCTGCGGGAGACCTTCAGTTTCGAAGGCACACCCATCGAGGTCAGCATGCGCGTGCGTGAGAAGCGTGGGCGGTCAAAGTAGAACGGAAAATAGGGTAGAGTAGCCGAGGAGCTTTTCGCAGACGGCACCCGCCCCTCGAGGACGGGAGAACGGCTGCGGAACCGCCGGGCTATGGCGCAGCTTGGTAGCGCGCCTGACTGGGGGTCAGGAGGCCGTGGGTTCGAATCCCGCTAGCCCGACCGGCTAAGAAGGACCTTGTCAGAACGAACTATCGTTCAGGCAAGGTCCTTCTTGCCGTGCTCTGCTCCACGGGGCCGGAACCTCTTCCGCCCCCGGTTCCGCGTCCGGGGAGGCCGCGGCCGGCCATGGGCCCCGAAGTGCCCCGAAGCGTCAGCGTGAACCGTCCGCACCCGGATCGTGACCACCGGCTTGCGTCGAGGGATAACCGGTAGGCTAGGCTGGATAAAACACAAAGTGGGCGCGCCATTTGGGCGTTATGGCCCCCGGTGGCCGAAGTAGGGACATGGCATTTCAGGGAGGAAACACATGAGTGGCGAAAACCGTTGGGAGGACACCGCTGCGGACCGCAAGGAATCTGCTGCGGAAACCACCAGCATCGGCCTGCCTCCGACCACTGACGAGGTCTCTCCCGAGACCTCGCTGTCGACGGAGGAGCGCTCCTCCGTCAACGCCTTGCCCGAAGGTTCCGCCCTGCTGATCGCCCATTCCGGACCGAATCGCGGTGCCCGGTTCCTGCTTGACGGGGAACTGTCCACCGTGGGCCGGCACCCCGAAGCCGATATCTTCCTCGACGACGTCACCGTCTCGCGGAAGCACGCCCAGTTCCGCCGGGACGGCGAGGGGTTCCAGGTCGTCGACTCCGGCAGCCTCAACGGCACCTATGTCAACGGCGACCGGGTGGACGCGGTCCGCCTGCGCACCGGCTCCGAGGTCCGCATCGGCAAGTTCCGCCTGACCTTCTACTCGGGGACCGTCCCCACGACCGCCGCACGGCAGGACTGACGGTCATCCCTGTGGTTTCATCCGCGCACTCCCGCCGGGGTGTCGGCGTAGGCGCCGACACCTCCCGGCCCAGTGTGCTCAACATCGGCGAGGTCCTCACCGAACTCTCGGCGGACTTCCCGCAGACCACGGCCTCGAAGATCCGCTTCCTCGAGGAAAAGGGGTTGATCACCCCGCAGCGCACCGCCGCCGGATACCGCAAGTACACGGCCACGGACATCGACCGGCTGCGCTTCATCCTGTCCCTGCAGCGGGACCAGTACCTTCCGTTGAAGGTCATCAAGGATTATCTGGACGCCGTCGACCGGGGTGAACGCCCCGACCAGTTGGCCAGCGGGCTGACCTTGACCCCGCGCAGCGTGACCGACCAGTTGGCCCAGGAGATCGCCGGGCACACCCGGCCGCTGACCCGGGCCGAACTCCAAGGGGCCACCGGGGCCTCGGACGACCTGGTCTCCGAGCTGCTGGCCTACGGCATCATCTCCGAGGACGACCAGCGCTTCGACGAACATGCCGTGCGCATAGCCACCGCCAGCGCCAAGCTGGCTGGACACGGGATCGAACCACGGCACCTGCGTGGCTTCCGCGCCGCCGCGGACCGTGAAATCGGATTGGTCGAACGGGCCGTCGCCCCGCTGGCCAGTCGTCGTGACGTCTCCTCGCGCGCCAGCGCGGCGGAGACCGCGCGCGAAATCAGCGACGCCTGCCTGGCCCTGCATAGCGCCCTGGTCAACGGCTCGATCGCAAAGATGGACCACTAGGCGCTGCAGGAGGAACCCATGCGAGAACTGATGCTCGTCGGAGTCCGGATCGAACTACCCTCCAACCAGCCGTTGGTACTGCTCAAGGAAATCGACGGCCCCCGCCACTTGCCGATCTGGATCGGCACCCCCGAAGCCTCGGCCATCGCCATGACCCAGCAGGGGATGGGCACCCCCCGGCCGATGACCCACGACCTGCTGGAGACCATCACCTCGGCACTGGGCCACCCCCTGGTGGAGGCCCGGCTGGTGTCGGTGAAGGAAACGGTCTTCTACGCCGAACTGGAGTTCGACGGCGGGGCCACCGTGGACTCGCGGGCCTCGGATGCGATCGCCTTCGCCCTGCGGGCCGGATGCCCCATCACCTGCGCCGAGGAAGTACTGGAGGAGGCGGGGGTCCTGGTCAACGACGAGGGCTCCACCGAAGAGGCCGCAGAGGACCAGGTGCGCGAATTCCGCGAGTTCCTCGCCGACGTCGAACCCGAGGATTTCGACAAGTAGCGACACGCCCTCAAGTTAAACTTGAAGGTCTTTGACGTGGGACTGGTTCAGCCGTACCGTCAAAGCATAAGAATCCCATTGCTTCGCTGTCCCATCACTCGGCACAGTGGACGGCATCCGATGCCGCCACGGTTCCCCGACAGCTGGCAAACTCCCTATTGGGGGGAGTTTTCAACTAGGAGGGTCCACGTGAGTCCGATAGGTGAGCATAGCGGGGCGTCAGGCCCCGGCCAGACGGGCGCCGGAGACAATTCCCAGGGCCTGCTGTTCACCGAGGACCTGCCCGTCCTGGACGAAGGGGCGGGATACCGGGGCACCGTGGTCTGCAAGGCGGCCGGGATCACCTACCGCCAACTCGACTATTGGGCCCGGACCGGGCTGGTCGAACCAGCCGTACGCGGGGCTGCAGGCTCCGGCAGCCAGCGCCTCTACAGCTTCCGGGACATCCTGGTCCTCAAGGTCGTCAAGCGGCTGCTGGACACCGGGGTCTCCCTGCAGCAGATTCGTTCCGCCGTCGTGCACCTGCGCGAACGAGGTGTGGAGGATCTGGCCCAGATCACCTTGATGAGCGACGGGGCCTCCGTCTACGAATGCACCTCCGCCGACGAGGTCATCGACCTGGTCCAGGGCGGACAGGGCGTCTTCGGCATTGCCGTGGGCCGTGTCTGGCGCGAGGTCGAAGGCAGTCTGGCCGAACTACCCAGCGAGCATGCCGTCGTCGAGGAAGAGGTCTTCCCGGGCGACGAATTGGCCCGCCGTCGTGCGGCGAAGAAGTCCGCCAGCTAGAGACGTCATCGGTTCCGGTCCGTGGAACCGGTCAACGAGGAACGGCGCGCATCCCCGGGAAGGGGGTGCGCGCCGTTCCTCGTCCGGGGCCGGGAAGCCCCTAGCGCGACGTGGTGGTGCTGTCCGGTCCGGTGCGCAGCCCGGCCAGGAGTTCATCGAAGCGTTCCGCCGACTGGCGGGCGGCGTCGCCGGGCCATTGGTGGACGGGGTAGGCGGCACCCTGGATCTGCTGCCAGTTCGCCTGGTCGGGCAACACGGGGGAGAGCAGTGCATCACCGAACATGGTGCGCATCTCCTCGAGCCGGAAACGCTGCTCGGCCGAGGACTGGCGGACCCGGTTGGCCACCACCCCGGCGGTCTGCAGTCCCGGGACGAACTCGCTGCGGAAGAGTTCCAGGGCCCGCAGGGTGCGTTCGGTGCCGGCGACGGAGAACAGGCTCGGTTCGGCGACGAGGAGCACGTCGTTGCTGGCGGTCCAGGCCATGCGGGTCAGCCCGTTCAACGAGGGCGGGCAGTCGATGAGCACCAGTTCGTACCGTGTCTGGCGCGCGAGCAGCTGTTTCAAGCGGCGCAGATGGCGCAACCGCAGGTCGGGACGGTCGTAGATGCCGCTGAAGGCCCCGCCGACGGCCACGTCGAGCACGGCCGGCCCGGTCTTGCCGGAGGACGCCGGGGCCCTGCCGGTCCACGGGCTGGGGACCGCTGCGGCGGTGATGTCGCCACGACGGGCGTTCTTCAGCAGGTGTCCGATGTCGTTGTCACCGTTGGGTTCCACGCCCAGGCCGGTACTGGCATCGGCATGTGGGTCGAGGTCCACCACCAGGGTCGGGATACCGGCGGCCAGCGCCGCCGACGCCAAACCGAGGGTGACCGACGTCTTGCCAACGCCACCCTTGAGACTGCTGATGCTCACGACCTGCACGGAACGGACCACGACCTTACTGTTTTTTTACGCTGATTCGGCTCCCAACCATCATAGGGTGGCCCCGCCGTTCGGCGCCTCCCCCTGCCACGGTGTGGCTCAGGTCATGAAGAAATAGAGTTTTAGCTGTGTGATGGCCCACTGTAAGGTGAGCGCAGGCTTGAATCTACGCTTCGCGCCTGACGCACGGAGGCAAAACCCCCCGAGACCCGGGGAGACCGTTGCGTTCGTCCTGTCCGAACAGACACCATGCAGGAGAACCATGTTTTCAAAGGTTTTGGTAGCCAACCGCGGCGAAATCGCGATTCGCGCATTCCGTGCCGGCTACGAATTGGGAGCCAAGACGGTTGCCGTCTTCCCCTACGAGGACCGCGGATCCATCCACCGCCAGAAGGCCGACGAGGCCTACCAGATCGGCGAGGAGGGCCACCCGGTCCGCGCCTACCTGGACGTGGAGGAAGTCATCCGCGTCGCCAAGGACTCCGGGGCGGACGCGATCTACCCGGGCTACGGGTTCCTCTCGGAGAACCCCGATCTCGCCCGTGCCGCCGAGGAAGCCGGCATCACCTTCGTGGGGCCCCCGGCCGATGTCCTGGAACTGGCAGGAAACAAGGTCCAGGCGCTGAAGGCCGCCAAGGCGGCAGGAATTCCGACGCTGGCCTCCTCCGAGCCCAGCGACGACGCCGAATGGCTGATCGGCGAGGCCGATAAGATCGGCTTCCCCATCTTCGTCAAGGCGGTGGCCGGCGGTGGCGGTCGCGGCATGCGCCGTGTGGATACCCGGGAGGATCTTCCCGAGGCCCTGGACGCCGCCATGCGCGAAGCGGCCACCGCCTTCGGGGATCCGACCATGTTCCTGGAGATGGCCGTGCTGCGCCCGCGTCATATCGAGGTCCAGGTCCTCGCCGATGCCCACGGGGACGTGGTGCACCTCTTCGAACGGGATTGCTCGCTGCAGCGCCGCCACCAGAAGGTCGTGGAGATCGCCCCGGCGCCGAACCTGGACGAGGGCATCCGCCAGGCCCTCTACGCCGATGCCGTGAAGTTCGCCAAGGCCCTGAACTACCAGAACGCCGGAACCGTCGAGTTCCTGGTGGACACGGTGGGGGAGCGGGCCGGCGAGCACGTGTTCATCGAGATGAACCCGCGGATCCAGGTCGAGCACACGGTCACCGAGGAGATCACCGATATCGACCTGGTCTCCGCCCAGATGCGCATCGCGGCCGGGGCCTCGCTGACGGATCTGGACATCCGCCAGGACCAGCTGCATATCCGTGGTGCCGCCCTGCAATGCCGCATCACCACCGAGGACCCCGCCAACGGGTTCCGCCCGGATGTGGGCACCATCACCGTCTACCGGTCCGCCGGCGGCTCGGGGGTCCGGCTGGACGGAGGCACCATCTACACCGGTGCCGTGGTCTCACCGCACTTCGACTCCATGCTGGTCAAGCTGACCTGTCGCGGCCGGGACTACGAGGCCGCCGTACGCCGGGCCCGCCGCGCGCTGGCCGAATTCCGGATCCGTGGGGTGGCCACGAACATCCCGTTCCTGATGAACGTGCTCGATGACCCGCAGTTCATCGCCGGGGACGTCGCCACCGACTTCATCGATTCGCGCCCCGATCTGCTCGAGGGCAACCGCAGCCAGGACCGTGGCACCAAGGCATTGTCCTTCCTGGCCGATGTGACCGTGAACCAGCCCAACGGCCCGCGCCGTGAGGGCCTGGACCCGCGGCAGAAGCTGCCGTACTACCCGGGGGACAAATCCGACCAGCCGATGCGCAGCCCCTTCGACGGCCCCTCGGAGCACGAGCCCGCCGCCGGCTGGCGCCAGGTCCTTCTCGAACGCGGGCCCGAGGGCTTCGCCGCCGAACTGCGCTCGCGCACCGAACTGGCGGTCACCGACACCACCTTCCGGGACGCCCACCAGTCGTTGCTGGCCACCCGGGTCCGCACCCGTGACCTGATTGCCGCGGCCCCGGCCTACGCCCATACGCTGCCGCAGCTGTTCTCCATGGAGGTCTGGGGCGGGGCCACCTACGATGTCTCGCTGCGCTTCCTGGGCGAGGACCCGTGGAAGCGGCTCGAACTGCTGCGCGCCGAGCTGCCGAACATCCCGTTGCAGATGCTCCTGCGCGGTCGCAACACCGTGGGATACACCCCGTACCCCACCGAGGTGACCGATGTCTTCGTCCAGGAGGCCGCCGCAGCCGGGATCGACATCTTCCGGATCTTCGACGCCCTCAACGACGTCTCGCAGATGGCCCCGGCCATCAAGGCGGTCCGCGAGACCGGGACCGCGGTCGCCGAGGTGGCGCTGTGCTACACCGGGAACCTGCTCGATCCCGAGGAGAAGCTCTACACGCTGGACTACTACCTGGATCTGGCCCAGCAGATCGTCGACGCCGGCGCCCACATCCTGGCGATCAAGGACATGGCCGGGTTGCTGCGACCGGCGGCCGCCGCACAGCTGGTCACGGCGTTGCGCGAACGCTTCGACCTGCCGGTGCACCTGCACACCCACGACACCGCAGGTGGCCAGCTGGCCACGCTCATGGCGGCCTCCAACGCCGGGGTCGACGCGGTCGACGTCGCGGTGGCCTCCATGGCCGGGACCACGTCCCAGCCCTCGGAATCGGCGTTGGTCGCCGCCCTGGCCAACACCGACCGCGATACCGGGATCCCGCTCGAGGCGGCGGCCTCGCTGGAACCCTACTGGGAAGCCGTGCGCTCGATGTACGGGCCGTTCGAATCGGGGCTGCCCGGTCCGACGGGCCGGGTCTACCGCCACGAGATCCCCGGCGGCCAGCTCTCGAACCTGCGCCAGCAGGCCAAGGCGCTGGGGCTGGCCGAGCGTTTCGAGGACATCGAGGAGATGTACACCGCGGCCAATGCGATCCTGGGCCGGTTGGTGAAGGTCACCCCGTCCTCGAAGGTCGTCGGCGACCTGGCCCTGCATCTGGTGGGCATGAACGTGGACCCGAAGGAATTCGAGGCCAACCCGCAGGAATTCGACATCCCCGATTCGGTGATCCAGTTCCTCTCCGGCGAACTCGGGGATCCGCCCGGTGGATGGCCCGAGCCCTTCAGGACCAAGGCCCTGCAGGGACGCAACGTCAAGGTCCGGGTCGAGGAGCTCGAGCCCGAGGACCAGGAGGGCCTGGCCGGGGATTCGTCGACCCGCCGCCAGACGCTGAACCGGCTCTTGTTCGCCGGGCCGACCCGTGACTTCGAGAAGCTGCGGGCCGAATACGGCGACGTGTCGCTGCTGCACACCCGGGACTACCTCTACGGGCTGGTCCAGCACGCCGAACACGTGATCTCCCTGGGCAAGGGGGTGCGCCTGCTGGTGACCCTGCAGGCGATCTCCGAACCCGACGAGAAGGGCATGCGCACCCTGATGTGCACCCTGAACGGGCAGATGCGCCAGATCACGGTTCGCGACGACAACGTCGAATCCACGGTCAAGGCCGCGGAGAAGGCGGATCAGTCGAATCCGGGCCACGTGGCAGCACCCTTCGCCGGTGCGGTCACCGCAGCCGTCGAGGTCGGCGACACCGTCCCCGCCGGCGGCACCATCGCCACGATCGAGGCCATGAAGATGGAAGCAGCGATCACCTCGCCCGCCGGTGGCCGGGTGAGCCGTATCGCCATCGAAGGCACGGCCCAGGTCCAGGGCGGGGACCTCCTGGTGGTTCTGGAGGCCTAGGGCCGCCGTACCACCGCAGGACGGGACGTCCACCGACGACACGGTGGGCGTCCCGTCGGTGCGTTAGGGTGATGGCTGACGTTCCTACAGCCAGTACTTTCCGCAGAGGATGCCATGACCCAGCCGCACCAGAACCACGACGACGACGAAGCCCCGGAGACCCCGGAACCGGCTCCGCACGACGAAGTGGACCCGTCGGAGCCCAGAACCGACACCCCGGAGGAGGACCTCGGCGAGGACCTCAAATCCGCGGGGGCCGGCCATGGGGCCGCCGACCTGCCGGACCTCTCCGATTGGCAGCCGGTGGACCAGGACGAGGCAACGGCCGCGGATCCCTCCGATCCGCGCCCGCTGGCCCAGGGCATGGTCATCCCTGCAGCACCGACCGACCAGCAGGACCCCGGGGCCGGCACCGCCGGTCCGGTGGGGGGAACCCCGGGCCCCGGCCCGGCCACAGCCACCGCCACCGCCTCCGCCGGCGTCGGGGCGGGAACCACCGCCGGAGCCGGCGCGGCCCCGCAGCCCAAGGCCCCCGAAAGTGCTTCGCAGCTGACGCCCGACCGGCTGCTCGAACCCCGGGACCGCGAACCCGTGGGCGGATGGCGTCGCCTGTTGTTCCGGGCCTCCTTAGGCCGGGTCAACGTCGGGGATTCGGACGCCGTGCGGATCCGCCGGCAGATGCAACACCGGATTTCGGCCCCCTTGCCCGGAACTACCCGCTACGTCCCCGTCCTGTCCCGGAAGGGAGGAGTCGGCAAGACCACGGTGACCACCCTGCTGGGCATGGCCCTGGCGCAGATCCGGGAGGACCGGGTCATCGCCCTGGACGCCAACCCCGACCGCGGGACGCTCAGCGACCGCTCGCCGGGCAAATCGGAGTTCACCGCCCGGAACCTGGTCCAACACCGTTTCAGCGTCGACACCTTCGCCAAGCTCTCCTCCTATGCCGCACGGGAAGGATCACGTCTGCACGTGCTGGCCTCGGACACCGACCCGCGGGTGGCCGAGGCGTTCGACGACGCCGACTACCGTGCCGTCACCGAGCTGCTTTCGAAGTACTACTCCATCGTGCTCACCGATTCCGGGACCGGGATGGTCCATACGGTCATGAAGGGCACCCTGGAGAAGGCCGATGCCGTCGTCCTGGTCTCCGGGGCCAGTGTCGACGAAGCCCGGTTGGCCTCCGAGACACTGTCCTGGCTGGAGGCCCACGGGCGCACCGAGCTGGCGAAGAATGCGATCGTGGTCATCAACCAGTCCTCCGGAACCGGTCGCGGGGTGAACGTCGAGGAGATCGAATCGCATTTTCGCTCGCGCGTCGCCACGGTCGTTCGGCTGCCGCATGATCCGCATCTGGCCGAAGGGTCCCGGGTCTCCCTGGACCGGCTCAAACCGGGCACCCGCGACGCCGTGATGGAGCTCGCGGCGTTGGTCGTGGACGAACTGAAGGGCTGAATCACTTGACGCATTATGACCTGGCCATCGTCGGATCCGGATCCGGCAATTCACTGATCACCGGTTTCTGGGACGATAAGAAGGTCGCCATGATCGACGCCGGGACCTTCGGCGGGACCTGCCTGAACGTGGGGTGCATCCCCACGAAGATGTTCGTCTACCCGGCCACCCTGGCCGCCTCCCCCCGGGAAGCGGCCCGTCTCGGGGTCGACTTGGAACACCGTGGAACCGACTGGCCGGGGATCCGGGACAGGATCTTCGGGCGGATCGATGCGATTTCGGCCGACGGTCTGCGCTACCGGGACCAGGAGCTCGAGAACGTCGACGTCTACACCGAGAGCGTCCGGCTGCGTGACCCGCGGACGCTGGTCACCGAATCCGGGCAGGTCATCACCGCCGACCAGATTGTTTTGGCCTCCGGCTCCCGGGCCGTGCTGCCCGAGGTCCCCGGTGTGGAGCTGCCCCAGGTCCACACCTCGGATACCGTGATGCGCCTGGACGCGCTGCCGGAACGGGTGCTGATCGTCGGTGGCGGCTTCATCGCCGCCGAGTTCGCCCACGTCTTCCATGGCCTGGGCTCCCAGGTCATCCAAGCGAACCGTTCCGCGGCCCTGCTGCGCCATCACGACCAGGAGATCTCCCGCCGGTTCACGCAGTCCGCCGCCCGACGCTGGACCCTGAAGCTGGACCATGCCCTCAGTGCCGTCACCGAGAACGACGACGGAACCGTCACCGGGCACTTCGAGACCGCTGAAGGGCCCGTGGAAGTGGTCGCCGACGTCGTGCTGATGGCCACCGGCCGGGTGCCGAACTCGGACCGGATCGGGGCCGAAGCCGCCGGATTGGACCTGGAACATGACGGCCGGTTGGCGGTGGACGGGTTCCAGCGGGTGCTCTCCGGGGGTCAGGCGCTACCCGGGTGCTATGCCCTGGGCGATGCCTCCAACGAACAGCAGCTCAAACATGTCGCCAACCGCGAAGCCCGGGTGGTGGCGCATAACCTCGAACACCCCGGGCAGCTGCGCTCCACCGACCGGTCCTTCGTCCCGGCAGCGGTCTTCACCGATCCGCAGATCGCCTCGGTGGGACTGACCGGCGAACAGGCCACGGCCCGGGCGCAGGACCCCGAGGACGTCGTCACCGTCGTGCAGGATTATGGCTCCACGGCCTACGGATGGGCGATGGAGGACCAGGAAGGCATCCTCAAGCTGGTGGCCTCCCGGTCGACCGGCTTGTTGCTGGGGGCCCATGTGATGGGACACGAGGCCTCGATCCTCATCCAGCCGCTCATCCAGGCCATGGCCACCGGGCTCGGGGTCGTCGAGATGGCCCGGCGCCCCTACTGGATCCACCCGGCGTTGACCGAGGTCGTGGAGAATGCGTTGCTGGGCCTTGAGCTGCCCGCCGGGGAGGACGCACCGCTGTAGCGGAGCCGCACCGCAGCACACAAAAAGGCCGGGCCACGCACTGTGCGTGGCCCGGCCTGTTGTCTACCGGGGCTCAGGACGGCTTCTTGGCCGTGTAGATCTCCTCGACGACCGTTTCGAAGTCCTTGAGCACCTGGGCGCGCTTGACCTTCAACGACGGGGTCAGGTGGCCGGAGGCCTCGGAGAAGTCCGTGGGGACGATGCGGAAGGCCTTGATGGCCTCGGCGTGGGAAACCGTCTGGTTGGCCTTGTCGATGACGGCCTGGACGCTTTGACGGACCTTGGGGTGCTCGGCGGCCTGCTCCACGGTCAGCGATCCGAGCTGGTGACGGCCCAACCACCCGGGCAGGGCCTCCTCGTCGAGGGTGACCAGGGCGGAGATGAACGGGCGGTTGTCCCCGACCACCAGGGCCTGGGAGACGAGGGCATCGGCGCGGATCTGGTCCTCCAGCAAGCCGGGGATGACGTTCTTCCCGCTGGCGGTCACGAGGATTTCCTTCTTGCGCCCGGTGATCTTCAGGAACCCGTCTGAATCGAGCTCGCCGATGTCGCCGGTGCGGAACCAGTCGTCGTCGAACGCCTCCGTGCGCAGATCCGGTCGGTTGTGGTATCCGGCCATGAGGCAGACGCCCCGGGTGAGGATCTCGCCGTCGTCGGCGATCTTCACGGCGTTGCCCGGCAGCGGCCTGCCAACGGTGCCGATCTTCAGCTTGCTCGGGGTGTTCACGGTGATCGGGGCGGTGGTCTCGGTGAGGCCGTAGCCTTCGAGGATCATCAGCCCGGCACCGTTGAAGAAGTGCCCGAGGCGTTCGCCCAGCGGGCCACCGCCGGACACCGCATACTGGATGCGCCCGCCCATGGCCTCGCGGATCTTCGAGAAGACGAGCTTGTCGAACAGGCCGTGGCGCAGCTTCAAGGCCAGCGGCACCGAGCCCTCGCCCTGGGCGCGGGAGAACTGGACGGCGGTCTTCGCCGCTGCGTGGAAGATCCTGGCCTTGACGTTGCTGGCATCCTCGGCCTTGAGCATCGAGGAGTTGTAGACCTTCTCGAAGACCCGTGGAACGGCCAGGATGAACGTGGGCTTGAAGCCTTGCAGATCCGGGAGCAGGTTCTTGATGTCGGGGGTGTGGGCGACCTTGGCGCCGCCGGCGACGGCCAGGACCGAGATGAAGCGGGCGAACACATGGGCCAGGGGCAGGAACATGATGGTCGAGGACCCCTCATGAACACATTCGGGCAGGGCTTCCTGGGCGTTGCGGGACAGTTCCACGAAGTTCAGGTGGGTCAGCTCGCAGCCTTTGGGGCGTCCGGTGGTGCCCGAGGTGTAGATGATCGTTGCCACGGTCTCGAGTCCCATGGAGGAGCGACGTGCCTCCAGTTCCTCGTCGCTGACCCCGGTTCCGGCCGAGCGCAGGACGTCGAGTCCATCGCCGTCCATCTGCCAGATGTGTCCGATGTCCTCGAGCTGCTCCTGGATGGAGGCCTGGCGGATCACGTTCTCGTGGTTCGGTGATTCCACGATGGCCGCTGCGGCCCCGCAGTCACCCAGGATCCAGGCGACCTGGCTGGGGGAGGAGGTCTCGTAGACCGGCACGGAGATGCATCCGGCGAACCAGATCGCGAAGTCGACCAGGGTCCATTCGTAGCGGGTCCGGGACATGATGCCGATCCGGGAGCCCTTTTCGAGCCCCGCGGCGATCAGGCCCTTGGCCAAGGCGCTGGCATCGTCCCTGAACTCCCGGGCCGAGACATCGATCCATCCGCCGTGACCGTCGGGCCGCGAGAACAGCATCGGGTTGGTCCCATTCGCTTTTTCCAGCACGAAATCCGTGGTGTTGGACGTCGCGGGGCTGACCACGAGCGGGGGTACGCTGAACTCTCGCACGATGTGCTCCTCTACTTCAGTAGGCTATTCAGATTGGACATCTGACGATGGGGATCGTCATCCAAGCATAGTGTGTTGCATCACTAACCTACTCGCTAGTAACTTATGGTGCCAACATCGGGCCAGGGAAGGGCATCGCCATGGGTACGGCACCGGCAGCGGACCAGGCCATCGGGCTGGACATCGGCGGCACGAAGATCGCCGGTGGCGTGGTCGACGGGGCGGGGAACCTCCTGCACCGCGACCGGCGTTCGACCCCCGGATCGAGCCCCCAGGACGTCGAACTGGCAGTGCTGGACCTGGTGGCCGGCCTCCGCCGCTTCGCCCCCCGGGCCCCGATCGGCGTCGGGGCAGCCGGCTGGATGAATCCCGAGACGGGCACCGTGCTCTTCAGCCCGCATCTGGCCTGGCGCAACGAACCCCTGCGCGACCGGCTGGCCACCGTGCTCGGCGGGACGGTCTGCGTGGTCAACGACGCCGACGCGGCCGGCTGGGCGGAATATCGTTTCGGGGCCGGGCAGGGTGAACCGAACCTGGTGTGCCTGACCCTGGGCACCGGGATCGGCGGTGCGCTGGTCGCCGGGGGACGGCTGCGCCGGGGCCGGTTCGGGTTGGCCGGGGAATTCGGCCACCAGGTCATCCAACCCGGAGGCCACCGCTGCGAATGCGGGAACCGCGGTTGCTGGGAACAATATGCCTCCGGCAACGCCCTGGGGCGTGAAGGCCGTGAAATAGCCCGGGCCAACTCGCCGGTGGCCCACACGCTGCTGGACGCCGTGGAAGGGGACGTGGAGGCCATCAACGGGTCGTTGGTGACCGAGCTGGCAGCGGCCGGGGATCCTGCCTGCCAGGAGCTGATCATCGATGCCGGCCAGTGGCTGGGGCTGGGCCTGGCCAATCTGGCCGCCGCCTTGGATCCGGGGACCTTCGTCATCGGTGGGGGGCTGGGATCTGCCTCCACCCGGTTGCTCGAGGAAGCCGAGACATCGTACCGGAAGAACCTCACCGGACGGGGCTACCGGCCGTTCGCCGGCATCCGGCAGGCGGGGCTGGGGGCCGACGCCGGGCTGATCGGAGCCGCCGACCTCGCCCGGCAGGAAGCCGCCCCGAGCCGAGGGTGACGACCGCGGGGCCGTGCCGTCCCCGGGCAGGGGTCAGACCCTGGCGCCGTTATCGCCGTCCTGCCGGTGGCGCGGGAGCCTGAAGGCCAGATAACCGGCGGCGGCCACGAAAGCCACGCACAGGGTCAGCCAGACGCCCATCGGCGCCGAACGCCACAGGATGGCCAGAAGCAACAGGGCGATCGGTGCTCCGGCGGCACAGGTCCAGGCCAGCACGGTCAGCGGATTGCCCGAGCCCAGGGCCGGAGGATCTTCCGGGGTCCAATCCTCCTCGGGCTCCTCGAGCAGTTCGTAGTCCCGCGGCCCACCGGCCGGGCGGAGCAGGGGAACCGGCTCGTCGAGGGGATCCGGGGTCGGGCCCGGTGGATCGGCGGCCTCGGCTTCCGGATCGACATCCATCCCGACGTCGTCGAGCCGGCTGACCAGATCCTGCCAGGCGGCCTCGTCGGCGGCCCGGTCCCGGGGGGAGCGGGCGTTGTCATCAGCCATGGGCATGACCTCCCAACGCGTCGAAGAAGGCGAGCGAGCCCTCGAAGATCGCTGCGGCGTCGTAATCAAGGGTCGCCACGTGCAGGCTGCGTTCCAGATACCTCAATTGCAGCCGCGGCACCCCGGAAGGGTGCATGCCGACCAGCTCGCGCCGCAGCAGATCCAACCCCGGTTCGGAGACCACATGGTCCACCACCGAGCGGAAGACGAACACCGGGGCCTGGATCGCTTCCAGATTCTTCCGGGTGGTGCGGATGAGCCGACGCAGCTCGTGCACCGCGGCCACCGGGGTCCGTGGGTAGGCCCCCTCGTCCTGGCCGGGGCGGGCGATGTCGTTGGCGATGGCCGGCACCGAGGGGACGAACCGTTTCAGGATCCCGGCCAGGGCCGCGGTGCGGTCCACCATGCTCAGGGCGGGGTTGACCAGGGCGAGCCCCGCGGGTCGGCGTTCAATGCCCAGATGCAGGGCCAGCGTCCCGCCCATGGACAGTCCGACGACGAAGACCTTGCGGTGGGCGGCGGCCAGGAGATCGAATTCGGCCTCGACGGCCGCCGTCCACGCGGAACGGGGGGTCCGGGCCAGTTCCTGCCAGCTGGTCCCATGCCCGGGCAGCACCGGCAAGGAGACCGTGTAGCCGCCCGCCAGAAGGGCGTCGGCCCAGGGGCGCATGCTGCGCGGGGTGGAGGTGAAACCGTGGATGACCAGGACCGCATCACCGTTGCCGCCGCGGACCCGGAAGCCTTCAGCCGCGTCGGAGGGGGCCGTTGCCGAGAATTCCATAGCGCTCCCAAGCAGGCCGGGGATCGTGCCCCGGGGTGGATATGTGCCTAGAGTAGAGCGTAACCGACATGGGGTCCGTGCGAGGCGGGCGCCCGACGACCTGCCCGGCGGAAGGCTCCCACACGTGTTTTATTGGATCATGAAGCGGCTGCTCATTGCACCGCTGACCAACCTGCTGTTCCGGCCGTGGGTCAAGGGCATGGACAACATCCCTGCCGAAGGTGGCGCGATCCTGGCCAGCAACCATCTCTCGGTCTCCGACTCGATCTTCCTGCCCGTGGCGGTGGACCGTCCGGTCGTCTTCCTGGCCAAAATGGAATATTTCACCGGCAAGGGCATCAAGGGCAAGCTCACTGCCTTGTTCTTCCGCCTCTCCAACCAGCTGCCGATGGATCGTTCCGGGGGTGCCGCCTCGGCGAACTCGCTGGGGGCGGGGGAGCAGGCCCTGCTGGACGGGAACCTGTTGGGCATCTACCCGGAGGGCACCCGCAGCCCCGACGGGCGCCTCTACCGGGGCAAGGTCGGGGTTGCCAAGCTGGCCCTGGCCACCGGCGTCCCGGTCATCCCGGTCGCCATGATCGGCACCGACAAGGTCCAGCCGATCGGCAAGACGGTACCGAACATCCGACGGGTCGGGCTGATCGTGGGCGAACCACTGGATTTCTCCCGCTACGAGGGGATGGAGGACGACCGCTTCGTCCAGCGCTCGGTCACCGACGAGATCATGTACGCCCTGATGCGCCTCTCCGGCCAGGAGTACGTCGACTCCTACGCCGCCTCCGTGAAGGCCAGGATCACTGCCGATCGGCTTGCCGAGCGCAAGGCGGCCCGTGAGGCCCTGGCGGAGAACGCCCGCGCCCAGGTCCGGGCCACGGTGGACGCCGCCAAGAAGGAGGTCGAACACATCCGTACCCCCAAGGACGGGGCGGACGGCGATACCACGGAGGAGCCCCCGGCAGCGGAGCAGACCACGGGGACCGGCCAGGCGGACGACGACGATGCTCCCAGCGACACCGGACTACCCGGGGATCCCGGGAAGAACGGCAACTCCAACCCGGCGTGAGCGGTGGTCGGGCGGCAGTACCGTCCTGCCCCGGATGACCGGCCGAAACGAAACTTTACGCCGCGAATAGGGTGCCGGCCCACGACCCGGATACGCTGGGTTGGTGACTGATTCGACCCAGACTTCCGCCCCGTTCCACCAGCCCATCCCCGGGCCCGCTGCCGATCCCGGCCTCGACGCCTGGCGCGAGCTCCCGATTTCACAGCAGCCCACGTGGTCCGGCCCGGAATATACGAAGGCAGTCGACGAGCTGGCCTCCCTGCCGCCGTTGGTCTTCGCCGGAGAAGTGGACATCCTGCGCGAGCGGCTGGCCGCCGCGGCCCAGGGCCATGCCTTCCTGCTGCAAGGGGGCGATTGCGCCGAGACCTTTGCCGGGGCAACCGCCGACCGCATTAGCGCCCGGGTGAAGACGATCCTGCAGATGTCCGTCGTCCTGACCTATGGCGCCTCGATGCCCGTGGTGAAGATGGGGCGCATGGCCGGGCAGTTCGCCAAGCCGCGCTCCTCGGATTCGGAGACCCGCGAGGGGGTCACCTTGCCGGCGTTCCGCGGTGACATCGTCAACGGGTTCGAGTTCACCCCCGAGTCCCGCCGTCATGACCCGGCCCGGATGGTCAAGGCCTACAACACCTCGGCCGCCACGTTGAACCTCATCCGCGCCTTCACCCAGGGCGGATTTGCCGACCTGCGCAGCGTGCATCATTGGAACAAGGGCTTCCGGGCCAACCCGGCCCACAGCCAGTACGAGTCGCTGGCTGCCGAAATCGACCGCGCGGTGCGGTTCATGGACGCCTGCGGTGCAGACTTCGAAGCACTGAAGACCACCGAGTTCTTTGCCAGCCACGAGGCCCTCCTGTTGGATTACGAACGGGCCTTGACCCGCACGGACTCGCGCACGGGCCAGCCCTACGACACCTCCGGGCACTTCCTCTGGATTGGGGAGCGGACGCGGCAGCTCGACAGCGCCCACGTCGATTTCCTTTCCCGGGTGCGCAACCCGTTGGGGGTCAAGTTGGGCCCGAACACGACGCCCGAGGATGCCCTGGCCCTGGTGGAGAAACTGGACCCGAACCGCGAGCCGGGCCGGCTGACGTTCATCACCCGCATGGGGGCGAAGAATATCCGCGAGAAGCTTCCGGACCTCGTGGAGAAGGTCACCGCCTCCGGGGCCCAGGTCCTCTGGGTCACCGACCCGATGCACGGCAACACGGTGACCAGCGAGAACGGCTACAAGACCCGGAAGTTCGATGACGTCATGGACGAGGTGCGGGGCTTCTTCGATGTCCACAACTCGTTGGGCACCTACGCCGGCGGACTGCATGTGGAGATGACCGGTGACGACGTGGCCGAATGCCTCGGCGGTGCCGACCCGATCCGCGCCGACCAGTTCGACGATCTCTACGAATCCGTCTGCGATCCGCGGTTGAACCACCGGCAGTCCCTGGAGATGGCGTTCCTGGTGGCCGGCGCATTGGCCGAGCGCAAGCCGCGCACCGACTGATCGACCTGAAGCGCCACACGACGAAGGCCACGCCCGGGGAAGACCCCGGACGTGGCCTTGTCGTTGGAGGATCGAGCGGGCGGGGTGGCTCAGACGACCCCGAGGGTCACCGTGGACCCTTCGGGGAGTTCGCCGGAGGACGGGTCCTGCGTGGCCACCGTGCCGAAGATGATGCCGAAGCTGCCTTCGTTGATCTCGACCTCGAAGCCGGCGTCTTTGAGGATCTTCTCGGCCTTCTCCAACTGCTTGCCGCGCACCTTGGGCACCTCGACCATCCGCGGTCCCTTGGAAACGGCGAAGGTGACGGTCGTTCCCCGCTTGGCCTTTCCGGAGGAGGGCTCCTGCGAAATGACGATCCCCTTGTCGACCTTCTTGTCGAATTCCTTGCCTGACACCTCCGGTTCCAGGCCCGCGTCCTTCAACGTGGCTTTGGCGTCCTTCTCGGTGCGGCCGGTGACGTCGGGGACCTTGACGGGGGCCCGACCACGGGAGACCACGTAGGAGACCTTGGTCCCCCGGCGCACCTTCGACTCCGGCTTCGGCTTCTGCGAAACGACCTGACCGGCGGCGATCGATTCGTCGTACTCCTTCTTGGCCTTCCCCGGCACGACCTCGGCGTCCTTCAGGGCTTTTTGGGCGGTCGATTCCTCCAGCCCGACCACGTTGGGCACCGCAAAAAGCTCCGGACCTTTGGAGATCAGGAGCTCGACTGACTGGTAGCGGCGGATGGTGGTCCCCGCTTCCGGTTCGGAACCAACCACCAGGCCCTTCTTGATCTCGTCGTCGAAGACCCGGGTCGCACTGGACGAAACGCGGCCCGCCTCCAGGGCCTGCTGGGCGGAGGCAGCCGACTGGCCACTGAGCTGGGGGATCTGCACCGGTGAACCGGGGCCCATCCCGAAGAACCAGGCTGCGGTGGCCACCAGCGCGGTCACCAGGAAAAGTATGATGCCCAGGATCCAACCACGTCGTCGAGACGAGGGGGAAGCAAGGCTCTCCCGGGGTTTCTGTGCTTCACGCGCCCACTGCCGGCGGGAGTTTTTGGCCTCCTTGCGGGTCTGGCGTTCACGGGCCCGCCGGGACAGCATGGCCTGCTTCGACCGGCCGGCTCCGGACGCGGAGTCGAGGGCGGGTTGTTCTCCGGTATCGGTGGAATCGTTGTATCGGGGCAGTGCCTGTGTCGCTCCTGCAGGCGTTGAAATGACGCTGGTGGCGTTGTCTGGGACGCCCAACACCTCGGTTGCCCCATCCGGAAGGCCGGTCTGGCCGATGGCTTCGGTCCGGGCCGTGCCGTCGTCGGCGGCCGGCAGGGACATCGGGGCCCCGACGATCCGGGTGGGTGCGGATCCCGGCCCGGTATCCGGGGCGTCGGAATCGACAACGGGCTGGTCGAGTTCCTCATCGGTGAGCGTCCGTCGGATCTGCCGGATCTCGCCCAGGAGTGCTTCGGCATCCTGTGGCCGGTCCTCGGGTTCCTTGCGGGTGCAGAACTCCACGAGTTCATCGAGGTCGGCAGCAAGGTTCGGCAGGAGGAGCGAAGGGGCCGGCACGTCATTGGAGACATGCTGGTAGGCGATGGCAATGGGAGCTTCGGCCACGAAGGGCTGGCGCCCGGTGAGCATCTCGTACAACATGATGCCCACGGCGTAGATGTCGCTGCGGGCGTCGGCGGGGGCCCCGGTGACGAGTTCGGGGGAGACGTAGGCCACCGTGCCGATGAGGTTGCCGGTGGAGGTCTGGTTGCTCGCGGCGCGGGCCAGCCCGAAGTCGGCGAGTTTGATCTGGCCCGAATTCGACAGCAGGACGTTTTCCGGCTTGATATCGCGATGGACCAGGCCTGCAGCGTGTGCCGCGGCCAGGCCCTCGACGACCGCGTCCAGCAGGGCCAAGGCCTGGCGCGGTGCCATGCGTCCCTGGCTCTTGAGCAGGTCGCGCAGGGTATGGCCGTTGACGAGCTCCATGGCCAGGTAGGCGGTGTGTCCGTCGACGCCGGTATCCAGGACACCGACGATATGCGGATGGGAGAAACCGGCTGCGGTGATCGCCTCGGCACGGAAGCGCTCGACCAGCACCGGGTCCTCGGCCAAGTGTGGATGCAGGATCTTCAGCGCCACGTTGCGTTCGAGGCGGATGTCGGTGGCGAGATAGACCGTGGACATGCCGCCGACGGCCAACCGCTCGACAATGCGATAGCGGCCGTCGATCATCGTGCCCCGGTCGGGACTGGCTCCGTGTTCACTCACCCCACGATGGTAGCCAGAACCCGGCGCCTTTCCGTGGACATCCGCTCGGGGGAGGCGGAATCGTTGGGTGACGCTCAGGTCCTTAAACAGCCGGAGGGAGCGAATCCGTGGATTCGCTCCCTCCGAACGGCTAGAGGTTCTGTCTCGCTATGATGCGCGGCGGGCCCGGGCTGCGCGGCGCTTCAGGGCGCGGCGCTCGTCTTCGCTCATGCCACCCCAAACACCGGCGTCCTGGCCGGATTCGATGGCCCACTGAAGGCAGGTGTCGATGACCGGGCACCGGCGGCAGACGCTCTTGGCCTCTTCGATCTGGAGCAAGGCTGGTCCGGTGTTCCCCACGGGGAAGAACAACTCGGGGTCTTTGTCCAGGCAGGCTGCGCGACTACGCCAATCCATGCTTTTTGATGCTCCTTGGAATAGGTTTCGGGGGACGACCCACCACGGTCAATCCGAAGAGTGGGGCGGTGGCAGCACAAAAGAGAGCACTCACGAATGCTCCCGTTCACCTGCCCCATAAGATTGTCATGTTACTTGTGTGTAAACAAGGGTTGGACCGCAACCAATCGTTTCATGACACTGAGGCTTTTCTCACCCCAGCAAGGCCTTGCGGGGCAGGCGTTCCCATGTCAAGGCCCGCTCCGGGGGTGCCCTGGGGACACCGTCTGGTTGGGCCTGCCCAGCTCGTCGAGTAGATTCGGGGGGTGAGTTCCCCGAGTTCCCCCTCCCACCCTCCCCACGATCCGGCAGCCGTCCGTCGGCGCCCGCCATCGATCGTCGTGGTGGCGATGTTGTTGTTGCTCGAGGCCGTCGCTGCACTGGGCGCGGCTGCTTGGTACGCCACGTCGCTGGGTGAACCCGGACCCTTGTCGATGGGTGGGCGCATCTTCATGCTCGTTCTGATTCTCGGGGCGGCAGCATGGCAGGCCAACGTCGGGGTCCAGGTGTTCAAGGGGAATGCCTGGACACGCGCGGCCGCCGTGGTCTGGCAGGTCTTCCAGGTCATCTTTGCTGTTTCGTTCCTCGGGAGCGGGGGGTGGAGCCTGGTGCTGGGCCTGACGCTGCTGATCCCGGCGGCAGCGATCATCCTGCTGATTTTTGATCCGAAGGCCACTGCATTCTTCGGAGACCGCACACCACAAAACTAGGCGTCGGCACCATCCGCGACGGCACATTGGATCTGGGTCAGCCTTCCCTGGCGCAGCACGACGGCCCGCCCCGGCAGTGCCAGTTGATGTGGCCGGAGCCTCCATCCGGGGAAGTCCCCGTCACTGGCTTGCCGGGGGTTGAGCAGAAGAAACGCAGCCGGTGGGAGCATTCGTGCCACCGGGGGGAGCCGAGCGAGCCCGACCCGTTCGGGTGAGGCCGACATGACGACATGGGTGCCTGAGCGGATCAGGGAATCCAGATGAGCCAGGTCGGCGTCGGTGAGTGCCAGAACGTCATCGAGGAACAACAAGTCCGGTGGGTCAGTGGCCGGGCCCAAGGACCAGCGGATATCGAGGCCGGACCCCAGCTGGCCGGCCATCATGCGCAGGACGTTCGATTTTCCTGTTCCCGGGCCGCCCAGGACGAGACCAACGCGGCCGGGTTCCCAGATCCACGGCCGGTGTTCCGGCGCCATGAGCCCGATCTGATATCGGCCCGGGTGGCGGTCGATGCGCGGCAGCTGGTCTGTGCCGACCCGTGAAGGCAGGGGATGACACGAGCGAAGCGGCAGATTGGTCGGCGGGCCCTGGGCCTGGACGGTCGATGGCGCCGGTGTACAGAGTTGGACGACGACCCCCCGCTCAGGGGTAAGGGGGGACGTATATACGGCGCGCCCCGGGTATGGACCGGTGTTCTTGAGTCGTGGCCAGCCCATCAAGGTTTCTTCGCCCAGGCCAAAACGGAGGTACAGCCGATGGTCTGCCAAAGCGTGGAACCGGGAGGAGGTCAGATCACGATCCCCGGTGACGATGAGACACGTGTTTTCCCGCTCCGTCGTACGGGCCAGGGCCGCGAGCCGGTCATCGAGGGAAGCGAAGTCCGAAACCCCCAGCACCGTGGCCCATGCCGCGAGTCCGCTGACGAGCAGGACCCGAGTTGCTGTCGGTTGGTCTGCGGCATCCGGCGGTGCATCAAAGACGTCCAGGAGTTCATGGACACGTTCCGGTTCCCCGGCAGTGACGTAACCGGCGACACGTGGGTTCCCGGAACCGGGGCCGAAGTGTCCTGCCCCGTCCAACACGTAGATGTGGCGCTCCGGTTCCCCCTGAGCGAGGGTGTTGAGTAGTCCGAGGAGCGAAGCGGCAGCGGAACTTCCTGGACCGGCGATGACTGCTAGGCGTCTTTGGGATTCAGGAATCCACCACAGCGGCAGCAGACGCTGATGCTCGATGTCGTCGATCAGGCCGAGCGCGATGGCCCCCTCGGGCCGTTGCGTACGGAGCCGTCGCGGTATGAAATGGAGTTCGACAGGGAGCGGTGCAGCGAACGTCGCGACCGGGGACGGCGGCTCCTGGACATCCGAGGTCCTTCGTTCCAGAAGCCCTGCCGGGGAAGAATCCGCGGGCTGTGGTCGGTGGATCGTCGTGATGGGACGGCAGTCCTGGAACCCTGGGCCTGTTTCCCACACCTTCCAGACCGGTGCGTCGTCGCCGACGGGCAGGGACCGAAAAGGCATGGGCGGATCACCGGCTCGACGCATGAAGCCGAGCCCCGGGCTGGACGCAGGGAGTTCGGCGGCCGCCGAAGTGCCAAGGAGCTCGCTCGAATCCAGTGGGCTGAGCAGACGAAGGGCGATGACCGTGTTGATGTTGGCGCGCATGGACGCCGTGACGACTCCCTGCGGGCGTTGGGTGGCGAGCAGCAGATGCACACCCAGGGACCGCCCCACTGTTGCGATGCGCATGAGTTCAGGAACGGCGTCGGGCAGTTCGTCGCTGAGGACACGAAACTCGTCGACGATGACCACGAGGCGCGGAAGTGGTCCGGACACCGAATCGGCAAGGGCCCGATAGCGGGCGTAGTCTTCTGCCTTTGCCTCCTTGAAGAGTGATTCCCTGCGCTGTAGTTCAACTCGTAGTCCGCCGAGGACCCGTTCTCCGGATTCGGCATTGAGATCAGTCACCAGGGTTTGGCAATGTGGTGTTTCTGCGTAGGGCCCCAGCGTGGCTCCACCTTTGAAATCCAGCAGGAGCAGCGACAACTGATCCGGACCGTAGCGGCAGACCAGATCCAGGGTCATGGCCTTGAGGAGTTCGGACTTTCCCGAGCCGGTGGTTCCCGTGACGAGGACGTGGGGACCATCGCAGACGAAGTCCAAGGACACGGCAGTCCCCTCACAGACACCAAATCGACTCAGGAGTGATTCTGCCGAGGAGGCCTGCCAGACGGGGGTGTGCCCTGCCGAACCTCCGCGAGGTGTATCGAGTTCGTCGTCGCGTGCGGCTGCCCCCGCAGCAGGAAACTCCAGCTCTTGTTGGGATGACCTGCAGGCCGTGGAGAAAGTCGCGGAGGAGATGCCGTCCACCGCGACCAGAACCTCGTCGTCGCCGTGGCTCAACGTGGACGTGGTGAGGTCGAGACTCCAGTCGGCCGTGGCCTCGGATATTGGAGTGGTGAGGATCAGGGCCGGCGGCTGGCGGTCCCCGTCGATACCGCGGATCGCCGCAGCGATGCGGTCTCCACCGAGGGTCCCTGGCGTGACCAGCAGGACCGAGGAAGGGTGCAGGGCGGGTATGAGCAGCAAGGCTTCATCCGCGTCGTTGCACACGCGCAGGCACGGCATGAGCCGTACTTCCATTGGGAGGGTATCGGTCCCGCCGATGATCATCAGGGTCGAAGCCGCAAGAGAACAGGCTTGGGAAAGCTGGATGACGGCCGAGCGGATGAGCGGGCCGAGGCCCGGTTCTGGTCCCGACAGGAGCCCCAATTTACCTGAAGAAATCGTGATGATGACGGGAGCGTTGACGGAAGGCACCTGGGGACCTCGGTCGGAAGGTGGCTGGAGGATGAGTGGTGGGACCACGCGTCCTGACCCAAGACGCAGGGGGTGGGAGACAGCTGCTGGCTGCCGTGCTTTGAGCGAGGCGCTGCCCCTTCTCGTGTTTTGGAGAACCTGGAGTCCGACTGGTGGGACCAGGTGTTCCATGTCCTGGATCAATTCCGTCGAGATGCCGTGGATACGTCGACGCAAATGACGACGTGAATTGAGCTCGATGGTCGCCGGGACCCCGCCGGTGACGAGGCCGAAAGCGCTGAAAGCCAAAAAGAACCATGAACCCAGGGTCAGCGCCAGAACGATACCGATGAGGAGGGGGAGGGCCGCTGTAGTCATCATCAGCCACGGCCTGCTGCCGGAAGCGGGGCGTGATAGTTGCGTCGGAGGTGGCGGCCATGGAGCCGGACGATCATAGGGGGACCGCGCATGGCCATCGACCCGGACGGAGTGAATGCGGAAGGTGGTGTTCCCCAGGGAGAACTCGTCGTCGGCGCCGAGGAACTGTTTCCTTGGTTTTGAGACACCGCGTCCGGTTGATCGTGGACCAGTGGTTTCCACAAGTGCAATGGAGGTCTTGTCGACGATGATGTCGGCATGGTGGCGGGAAAGCCCGGGATCGGAAGTAGCCAGGTCGCAGTCACCGCGTCCGATGGAGTATCTCCCGCGGGTCAGGAGCAGACGGGGACCACAATCCGGTCCTTTGATGGCAACCAGCCATATTTCGGAGGGCGTAGGCGGAGGTGAAAATGGTCGGCTGAACGGTGTGAGGGTCACCATCCCCTCGGTGGGGAGCTGTTCCACCTGATCCAGCTGTCCGCCACCGGCCAGACGGAGTCGCGCGTAGCCCAGATCGGTCAGGACACTTCCCAGCTCGGCCCCCGATAGACCGTCGGGGCCGGTGACTTCGAAACTCGTTGTCCGGGCAGCGTCGAACGGGCCCCAGGGCTGTCGGACGACGGCGACGTGAAGTGTCATGTGAAAGCGCCTTTCGCTCAATGATCCCCGGCTCCAGGTCACGTTAGCCCGGATTCACAAGCGCAATATTTATTAGCGAAATATTGTGGATAACATGCACAAGGATTTTCCACACATGGGCCTAATCCCTTGTTTGATGCATGCGGTGTGGGTAACGTCACAAGAGTTGTCCCAGCGGAGGACACCACGGGTATCAAGTCCTGTGCCCAGAACTTTGCACGGGAGATGCAGGTGGACGGACAACGCACCATCGAGGACGAGGCACGCGAGCGTGTTCGGCGCCGGGGACTGGACCCTTCCGAACATGTCGCCGAGATCCGTCGGATCGTGGACATGGCAGTGCGTGACTACGATGAACGATCCTTATTGGAAGGGCTGCCACGACTCGGGGACCTGGAGGAAGCAGGCAGATCGGTCTTCGACGCCATCGCGGGCTTCGGGCCGTTGCAGCCGCTATTGGATGACCCGGAGGTCGAGGAGATCTGGATCAACTCTCCTTCGGAGGTTTTTGCTGCGCGGGGCGGCAGTTCTGAATTGACCTCGATTCGGTTGGACGACGGGCATGTGCGGATCCTGGTGGAACGCATGTTGAAGACGTCGGGCCGCCGCCTGGACCTATCCACACCCTTTGTCGATGCCGCGCTGCCGGATTTATCTGTAACTGGTTTTCAGTGTAGTTAGCGTTCCTAGGCATCGGTTTTAGTCATTCCAACACTCTTTGATTGCGCCTTATCTGTAGTTTGGAATCAACGTCGAGACATTGGCTGACCCAGGCGCCGATGCGACAGGCATTCGGCCATGAACTTCGGCGGGCGCTTTTTCGCCCATGATCATGTGCCCCGCAGTGGGTTCGGTGAACTGAGGCGGTCTTCACATGCCGCTTATGCTCACTTTGAGTGGCGGTTGCAGAGCGGTGAGATGAGGCTCTCCAACGGAATTCCAAGTGCGTGTGCGAGGGCGTGGACCGAAGCCAGCGTGGGAACTTTGTGGCATTGTTCGATGTTGATGATTGTCTTCCTGGAAAGATGGCTAGCGTCGCCTAGCTTGTCCAAGGACCATCCGCGCGCGAGGCGCTGACGTGCGATTTCTATACCGAGGGCTTGGAAGTCGGGTTTTGGTATAGCAGGCACCAAGCAATCGTCTGATGGTGAACTATAGAAGACAGTCCTCTGCGGTACCCTATTTGGAGTAACCAGAGGAGGGACCGCACACCATGAACCAGACAAAGACCCGGCTTGCCATTTGTATCGTGGCCGCCACAACGCTTGCCGGTTGCTCCACTGAGCCCGCCCCCGAAACGCACGTCGAAGACAGCACTCCGCCAATCCCTGCAGTCGCCTACCCGCAAGACGCCTTCGACCAAGCGGCGTGGGGCACCGACGCAGTGAACGTCGACGACCCGTACTTGGCCACGAATACAACCTTCGTCTACCTCAACGAAGAGGCTCTACACGGCATCGATTCCAAAGGCAAAACGGCATGGGACGTGAAAGTTGAAAGAACACCGACCAATGACCACGAAGGCCAAGCGCCGGAACTACGGCTGATCGATGACCAGACCATCGCTGTCGTCGAAGCTGGAGAGAAGCCAGGAGAGGGGCTCGAAGAGTCCAAGTTCATTACCCGTGTGACTGTTGTCGACTTGCAGAATGGCAAGAAGGTGGGGCAACAAGATGTAGAAGGGGAAGGCGAACTTTCCGAGTTCGGCGTAGCCTTCCCTACCGATGGAGACGATGCGGGCAGGCCGATGGTGACGGCCGCAGCTAAGATCAAAACCGCCCCCGACACCGCGACCGACCTGCTGGGCGGGCAAGTCAACAGATCCTTGATCGGAAGCGTTGGAGACAACCCGATATTCAAGCTGTCAGGCGCTGCCGTAAAACCGCGCTCCATCCTGGACAACTCCAAACCGGAGGCCGAGTCAAAACTTCAAAGCGGGTTCGCCGGAACAGACTGGAACTCCGTTGACTCCAACCCAAAAGCAGGACCGCGCCCACGAGCGTTTATCGCAGCCGCAGATACCCAGTACGTGGTGGGGACATGGGTTTCATCAGATAAGACCAGTACCAAGAAGACAGCCGGCATCATAAATAGCAAGAGCGGCAAGCTCGTGGCGTCAGCCAAATGTGGGACCAATGGAGGCGGCAGTCCACTCGTGGTCAGTCCCAACGGGAAATACAGGGTCTTCGAAAACCTTTGGTTCGGTTCAAAGGGGGCCACGAAATGCTACGGCGGAGGCGACGGACAGAAAAGTGTCATATTTACTGCTGTCACCGACGATGGAATGGCTATTGGTACGGCATCCGAAGACGCCGGAGGCGAACAAATGCTGGTCACCGCGACCGTGGGTAGCGAGCCAGAAACGCATCCCATGCCCGAGGGTGCGAATCCACCGATCATCATCATGGACGGCGGGCTTGGCCTATTCCGCGACGACGAGACCGGAACCATCACCGCTAACCCAGGCAAATGAACGAGCGATTGATAAAGACAAAAACCCCGGAAAGCCAACAAAGAGGGGCTCTGGCCCTTATTGGGAAGTCTGCCTTGTCGTCGAGTGAGAAGTAGATTCCGTTGGACCAACTGCAAAGGTGGCTGTGAAACGTGTCTGTTTTCCGGCCATCCGTTCTCGCGACAGTACAACCAAGACTAAATCAGACCTTGACAGCTAATTGGGCAATGGATTTCTTGCACGGGTGCCGGTATCGCCTCTCAAATTCTCTTAGCCGAGCCAGGGCGCGTGTGAAATCCGATCGGGAAATCAAGCAAACCAAGTTTCTTCCTTCGACACAAAGGGCAGTACAAACTCATCGGGTATTACTCCGGCACCAATCTCCAGATCGGTGGCTCGCGTGGAATTTCCCTAACGAAACCGGCAATGGAGATACTCAACTTGATCGACAGTATCCCGCCTTTCTGTCACAACGACTTTCTAGGACGGAAACGGAGGCACATCATGGACGCTAGCAAGGCCGCTAGGTTTCGAGCATCTTCTGCCAAGAAAACGGAGACCTATCCATTCCGCTTCAACCTCGAACAGCGGAGAGTCCTGCATTTGGCTTCAGAGATATCAGGCAAGTCAATGCAGCGAATCATCGAGGACCACTTATGGGAACCCCTCGAAGGAATCTACGGGCATTCGGTTCCGGTCGGGTCTCAAGCGGACGATCCAAACGCGCCAACCGAGACCTAGCGCAGCAGGTCTTTGATGAGGCAGCTTGAACCTTGCGGCCCCTGAGCAGGTTGTGCTGGCCGCTGCTGCCGCCAGTCAGCCCAAAGTTTGTCGATTCCAAGGATTCGCACCAGGCAATTGCGGCCCCGGGCATGCGCCCATTGTGCCAGCGCTAAGCCCGTCAACCGCCGGGCGTTGGCGGCAATACCTGTTCGCATCGCTGAGATCCGGCTGCCTGTGCAGATCAAGCAGGTTTGGATTCGAGAGTAGTCAACTCATTTTTCGGCATACCGTAGAGCGGCGACTTCAATCCGAATATTTCAGCATTCTCCTAGATTGATTGAGGTAGGCAGCGAAAGGTTCGCACGTGAACATGCCTCCCCTCACTGGCAGTGCAGCGGGCGGCGAGCCGTTTCCGGCGCTCAACGCCGGGCGAAAAGACCGAAAAAATTGGCAACGCCGGGGCGTCGCTCTGATGGGAGGTCCCTTTTCACTTGACGTTTCTTTTCCTCAATGGTCCTTTCTCGGATTCTGTACTTCTTGAGTTGGTCCTGTTGGCGGATCACATGTGCGGGCAAGCAAATAGCGACTAGGAATCGCCGCACCCACGTACGCTGCGGATACCCCCAGACGGCAAACTGCACAGTGAACACGAGATGAAATGAGCTGACCGTCCAAGCAAAGGGGGCTAGTCCAGGGACGATTCCAGCGAACGCCATCATCGTAGTTGGAAGTCCGACGACAGATACGACCAGTATTGAACCAAGTCCAACTCGAACGACAACCTTCGAAGACGCAGCGTGAAGGGTTAATACCCTGCTCATTATGAAAGCGAACACCAAGCTTGTGTATAGCGTGGAAACAAAAGCGCCCTTGGCGGCGTGTAGTTCTAATCCGGAATAGGTGTGGTCGAGGATCAAAGAGCCGACACGGAAGGCCCCCAGTATCAATCCGATACTGAAAACAATGGCCATGATCTTGTGCGTGGCGTCGACGCGTTGAGAAACGGGCGTTTTCCAACGTTGCACCCACAACTTTGCAATTTCATCATGCTGGCGTTCCAGACCAGGTAAATCGGCGTGTGCCAGAAGTGCCTTCTCGGTTCTAGTTAACTGAATGAATACAGTCCATACAGCGAACGTCTGGCCCGCAACAAGCACAATCAGGACTGACCAGATCGCAGCAGGACTACTATCGGAGCTCCAGCTTCTGGCAATTTCGGACCAAGCGTACGCAAAGGTAAGCACGACGGCAGACAGCCCAATCCCGGATGCAGCACTCAACCTGATGCGTTTGCTTCGAATCGCTTCTATGGCCTCGTCAGGAGCAAGCGCGTCCGTTTTGCCAGGAGAGGTGAGCGCTACTGTGAAAACAGCGACAATACCAAGAACCGTCAACAATTCGGGAAAATCTATTTTGACTGGAACATAGGTGCCCAGCAAGAGCGCCTCAAGTGAGGACAACTGAGCCAAGACATTGACGATTATCACAACGACCGGCGTCAGAAAGAGAGCCGCCAACAGTAAACGGCCCCACCGCGCCAAGGGCGAAAAAGCTGCTGGCGTCGAACGCTCGGCTGCCCCTTCTCGCTGCATCTTGGAGCGGCTCGGTCGGACCGTTGCAGCTGAACTGTTTCCGGGCGATGCTCTCCACTTCATGTGCCGATGGTGCCACTGGAAAGTGGTCTTTGGGAAACTATCTGGAGAGGCCGCATTTGGGCATGATGCTAACTCTCGCCTATTTGCCTTGGCGCCCTCGAAGATAAGCGCTTCATGGATACGGGCTGGCTCCAGAACCTCCACCGCCGCTGGGGTCACTGAGGCCTCGGCCCTATCGGCACGATCACGCACCAAGATGAACGGCGCGACCGCCAGAATAGCTCCTACTTTGGCGGGGCAACTTCGAGGCCCTTGTGTTTCACTTTCACACGAGTGCCGGTCGCCGCCAAACCCTTGAAATGACCCCAAGCGAAGTATTCTTTGGAAGATTGCCAACTTGGAACAAAAACGGTAGTCATTTGGTATAATTTCGGTATGCCGCGAAATAGCGAAGAAACAGTATTCGATGCACTTGCTCATTCGAGTCGTCGCCGGATTCTGCTTCACTTACGTGGCATGGAATATGTGCGCGCTGGAGACATAGCAGGTGCGCTCAATATCGGACACTCCACTTTGTCCGGACATTTGAAGGTGCTGAGACACGCGGAGCTGTTGGTGGCGCGTCGCTCTGGTACCGAATTTCAGTATCGGGCGAATCCGTCCACACTAGATGAAGTAATCCTAACGTTGTCTGACCTTCGGGGCCCTGGGCCGAATGCAATCGGAGGGTACATGGGTACAAACAAGCGCCGAGACGGGAAGGAACGCAGTCCATGAGCCCGGTTCGCCACATGTGGAGCCAAGCGCCGAAGCTGACGACTCGGATTGAAGTGCCCACGGAAACAAGCGTCCCCGCTCTTGTGCTGGCTTGGCCAAGCCCTATTCTGTCGGTGGACAATCATAACGTAGGCAGTAGCCACGGACTCAGTAGTCTCCTGCCCCAACCGACGACCAGGGCAACGCCGCATGAAATCTTGGCGAATACTATGCCCACGCTTTCCTCGACAATCGGATCGACCTTGAATGCCTCCCCGCACCTGTCCAGCATCGCCGCCCGGATCGTGGCGCCGACGCCGATTCCTTGGACGGCTGGGACAATAAAGACGCGAGTGCACGGCCATGCTTTGTCGCTCCGAACAACACGCACGGAAAGGAAGCACTCATGACAGCTTCGATTGTCGAGGCAGACCTGGACCAGGATCGTAGGGATCTCGGTGCGGTTTACACTCCCAACTGGCTGGCTGAGTGGCTCACACAGGAAGTGTCGCAGCGTTTTGGGTTCAATCCAGGAACAGTGCTCGATCCCGCTGCGGGAGAAGGGGCACTGCTCGAAGCCGCCCACGAACGTTGGCCCGACGCGTCCCGGATCGCGCTAGACGTGAATCCGCTTGCGCTGGAGATCATTTCTTCATCAGTGACGTTGAAGATCGAGTCAGATGCCATCTTGTCAGTTTGGCCAGAGCGAGACCGAGGGAGCCGACTAGTGCTGGCGAACCCACCTTGGGGCGCTGCCATGACTCCTGAATATCGGAAAAAGTTGGAGACCGGATTCAAGACAGCACGTGGCCAGTACGACTCCTACGATGTCTTCCTGGAGCGGATCGCTAGCGAATTGTCATGCGGCGACATCGCCGCCGTATTCCTGCCCGATTCCTTCCTCTTGCACCAACATACTGTTACCCGTGAGCTTCTCGCTGGGTCCTGCACGCTTCATGGGGTCTATCGTCTGGGCGAAGGCGTTTTCCCCAGCGTCAATATGGGTGCAATGGCGTTGGTGTTCTCCAAGGGGTCAGCACCAACCGGCCACAGGGTGAAGTACGCGAGATTGAACGCCAAAGATCGTGCGACCATCACGGACGGGTCCGAGCTCTACTCGAAACTCGGTGCGGTGATGCAGGACCTTCCGCAGGAGGACTTGGTGAAACCGGACCACGGTTCATGGGTATTCGATGCCAAACACAACGACGTAGCCAGGACTGTACGGAACATCTCTGGTCCGGACGCATGGAAAACGTGGTTTGTCTCAGGCCGGGGACTTGAAATCGGCAAGAACGGCGACATACTCATCTGCCCCGCCTGCCAGTTCCTCAGACCGTTTCCGAGGACACCATCACTACTCGAATGCCCAAACTGTCAGACCCCGCTCTCCATACACAAGAACCGTCTTGATCTAGTTAGGTCAGCAGGGATCCCGCCGGGCAATCACTGGGTGCCTTTGGCTGTCGGGCAGGATCTGCATCGCCATTCCCTCAGTCCAACACGGTGGATCAAATCCGACGTTAACGGAGTGGACTATAAGAATGAGCTTTCCTCGAACCGCAAGCCCAGACTACTGGTACGGAAAACCGGGCTGGGGATTCATGCTGCGGTCGAGTGGAAACCTACGGCCACGACACAAACGATTTATCACTTCTCGCCGACCGAGTTCGCCCCGGACTTTGCCGTTGCTTATGCAGCAGGCATGCTCTCTTCCCGAGTGTTGATGGCATGGCATATTTCAAGGTCAGGCGATATGGAGTGGCGATCCCACCCGTATCTCACGCTATCCTCGATTCAGTCCCTTCCATTGCCGCAGCCATCACCAGAGAGTGCACGCTACAAGGTGGCCAGAGAGATCGCTGAGAACGTGAAGAAATCGGCGGAGTTCTCTTTCCTGGAATCTTCGACGGACCTGCGGACGGAGTACTTGGTCGCTGAAATGCTCGGATGCGGACCAGAACTAGTGGATTGGGCCTTTGAAACCCTGTCGACGGCAACGGGGAGTACGTACCTAGCGGGGCTGGTAAACGTTTCTCACGGCCTAAATAGCACGAAAAATGGGAGCAGGTAAATAGTTGTATCGCTATATCGGCAACAAGACAAAGGTCCTTGGTCAGTTGATGCCAATACTCACAGCCGGCCTCCAGCCCGGGTCCAGAGTTGCTGATCTCATGTGCGGGACTGCCTCTGTTTCAGAGAGCCTGCGTTTCGCCGGAATGAAGGTAACCGCCGCCGACATCATGACCTTCGCTTCGTATCACGCCAGCGTACGACTAACCATGCCGACTGCGCCGCCGTTCACGTCCCTAGGCAGAACGTATGAAGAGGTCATTAGCACTCTCAATGCTCTGGCACCCGACCAGTCCGGCTATTTCCTCCGCGAGTACGCCCCAGGTGGGAAGCCCGCTGGAGGCCAGGGGGCGAGGGCTTACCTTTCAGATGCCAACGCCGCAAAACTGAGTGCTATCTCGGATACCATCTCGGCGTGGGATACTGCCGGAAAGCTCACAGAGCCTGAAAACCAGCTCCTCAGACACGATCTAGTTCTGGCTGTCAATCGAATTGCAAACATTTCTGGGACATACGGCCATCACCACTCAACAATCGGCGGGGGTGCCTTGAAAGAGATGGCCCTCAGACCGTCTCTCTTCTCCTGGGGCAATACCGACAGCCATCAAGTCAAGCTGGGCCGGGCCGAAGACCTGGCGCACGAGGTAGCTGCTGATCTTGTATATCTTGACCCCCCCTACAAGAAACGACAATACGCGGCGAACTACCACCTCCTAGAGACCGTTGCCGCCGGTGACAAGCCCGAGACCTTCGGCGTCAGCGGACTTCGAAACTGGTGGCCCCAGTATTCGGATTTTTGCTCCAAACTGAAGATCCACGACGCGCTCGACGTCATCATCAGCAAAGTAGACGCACCTCGAATAATGATGAGCTACAGCGAAGACGGTTTGATTAGCCAAACAGACATGATGAATTCCCTGAGCAGGTTCGGCGACGTCAGACTGCACGAGTTTCCCCACGTGCGGTTCAGGAGCA
The DNA here is from genome assembly GCF_058137995.1 of Arthrobacter sp. AOP36-F1-5. Lineage (NCBI taxonomy): Bacteria > Bacillati > Actinomycetota > Actinomycetes > Micrococcales > Micrococcaceae > Arthrobacter > Arthrobacter sp. AOP36-F1-5. The sequence continues at coordinate 2,226,820 of NZ_CM176892.1, read as the reverse complement.
ATGCCAGCCCCCTGAAAAGGGATCTAAAGGAGTTCGTCTTTGAGGTGATCCGGTAATTGACACGACACGGTATCGACTCGATCTGGTGGCTACAGATCAACGGCAACGACTACCACATGACGGAGTTGAACAAAGCTCCGGGAGCCAAAGGACAACAGCACTATGACGTACCCAACGCCGACAACCTGCGGACGTTCTTCGCCTACCCGTCCGGGTATGGTGCTGAAGAGGGAGCCGATCTGACGGAGACCGTGTACTCCATTGGAGAACCAACGCAAGCAAACGAAATACCGTTTGCCCTTCGCCGAGGCGGTCGGGCACTGATTAAACTGCAAAATGTCTTCAGCGCCAACAACCTGCGGCCCCGTGTCTGGTCGCCTGCCGCAGGGAGCTGGCCTGTTCCAAAGGACCCCAACACCCTGGACGCCGCCGAAGCGGAGGCAATAGCCGCTGCGGGACTCCTCATCTACGTTGTAAAGACAACGGAAGGAGAATACTTCGCTGGCTTCACAACGGACAAGACAGACGATTCGCTATGGCCGGAAGCAGTTCAGGAACTAATTCCGGTTCCTACGAGAATTTCGGGCAAAAGAAAGGTCAGGACCGGTTTGATTGACGTGCACCGTTCAGTACAGCAGGATGCTGAGCTTTCTCCATTAGCACAGAAAATCCTGGATGCACTTACCAGAAACAAAAACGTGCTGCTTTATGGGCCGCCCGGCACTGGGAAAACGCATGCCCTCAACCAAGTAAGACAGTTCCTCGATCGCGCTGAAAGTCTCCCACGGATTGAGCTGGACGATTCATCCCTGGAAGCACCTTTCGTGACCCAGTCCCAGCCGGCTACGATTCCGACGCCGACCCGGGTCGAATTCATCACCTTCCATCAAGACTTTGGCTATGAGGACTTTGTCGTTGGCCTTCGGCCCGTGCCGGCAACGTCACTGGAGCTCAAGCCGTTCGCGGGCATCTTGCTCGACTGTGCCATTGCAGTGTCCGGACAAGAACATGGAATTCAGTCGGCTGTGGTCATGGTAGACGAGATGAACCGCGGAAACGTTCCTAAGATTCTAGGGGACTTCTTGACGTTCATGGACGATAGCTATAGGGCTACGGCGGATGGAAGTACGGACCACGCAATCCCAGTGAGACTCACCAAAGTCCATGCAGAATACGACGAAAAAGGCGCGCAGCAGACAACGCCCATTGGACGGTTTAACGGTCATGAGACTGCGCTGACGGTGCCATGGTATTTTCCGCACCACGTCTATGTCCTTGCCACCATGAACTCCGTCGATAAATCTGTGGCTCCGCTAGATAGCGCAATTGGTCGACGTTTCGAAAGGATCGATGCTTTTCCGAATACGAGGGAGTTGGCTACACACCTCGGGATCCCACCTGAACGGCAGGACGAGCTTCTTAGAACTTCAGCTAATTCGAGACTGAGAGCGACTGCGGAAGCCGCCCCGAGCGAATCCGAGGACGCAGACCTTGAAAACCTTGAAGACGCGGAGGGTACCGAAAACGAAATCGCTCCGAAATCGGACACCGAGGGAAACCCGGGTTCAGACGGCCAGGCACAAGAATGGACGCCGCAGGAGCTGGCAGTTCTCCTCCTAAAGACCATCAATGACTTCATCGATGACGTTCTCGGCGTGGACTTCGAATTGGGCCATACATATTTTTGGTCGGTCAGCCAACCGTCGGATCTCATTTCCGCTTGGGATACCCTGGTCTGGCCGCAGCTCAGGGACCGCTTTGGTGCCCGACCGCAGGAGCTCGTAAAGCTGCTGCGCGCAAACCAGGACGGCCAACCGAAGAACTATGCGTTTACGCTGCGGACGCCAACTTCAAAACATGTCGTCGTCCGCCCCCTAGCCGATATTTCACCTCCCGACGCCATCGCTACCTTGCGGTTCCTGGCAGAGCCGTGAGCCGCATTAGTGTTCGTGAATACGCGAAAGAACAGTGGGTTCCGGAATCTCCGGGGCTCGAAGCTCAACTCAACGAGGTCGGCCGCGAGCTGAAAGCCTCCCTAGTGACTAGGTCTGTTCCGATGGCGGTCACCGGCCGTCGCAATATTGGAAACAGGGCAGAGCTGAAACTCCAAGTGCGAGAGATCACGGGAGTCATTCCTGTTGGTGAAGACGTAATTGAGATCCAACCCAAATTTCTCGCTTCGTCCGACGATAAGAGTTCCTGGAGAGAAGGTCTCTTAGCCGTATTGGCGCATATTCGGGGGCTTGACGACCTCCCCCGAATCGCGGGTGGGGTCGTTCCAGAATCATTCGTAGACCTCATCGGCCTAGTCGTCGCCTCCGGGCTCGCACAAGCCGTACAAGAGGGCGTTCCCCGCCAGTACATTCAACGTCGTGAGGACTCGCCTGTATTCAAGGGTCGCCTGGACGTGGGCCAGGCTTGGAGAATCTCTCTCGACCCGACGAGGATCCCTGTTGTTTACGATGAATTTAGCTCGGACACGCCGGCTATCAGGCTCCTCCTTTGGGCAGCATCCTCTCTTCGTCACGCGGTCATCTCCAAACCGCTGGGAAATCAGCTCGAGAACTTGGCCAGCATCTGGCATGACATCCCGGCAGAGAGACCCTCTCCTTTCGAAGTTGACGGAATATCGTTGCCCATTCAATACTCATTCCTCGAAGACGCTGTCCGGGCTGCCAAAATACTTGCTTCCGGAGAATTCCTGGGCATGTCGAAAACCGAGCAAGAGAACTCCTTTGGCTTCGTGTGGAAGACAGAAACGGTGTTCGAGGAATTTGTCCTCGAAGTCTGCAAGAGCGCCGCAGGATACGTAGGAGCCAGTGCCGACAAATTGAGAGGACCAGTACTTCTGGACCCATATGAAGGGACGCAGGCCGCGACAAGGCTCGGAGGCGGGACGGCAGTCACAGGTTCCCCCGATGTGGTGATACATCGCCACGGCGTGCCGTTAGCGATTTTGGATGCCAAGTACAAAAGGTTGAAGCGAGTGAGCAGCGCATCTGCTGGCGCCCCCTCCGCTGCAGACGTTTACCAGGTTTCTTTCTATGCTGGACAAGCTGAACTGGACCGTGTCGCGCTTGTTTACCCGGCTCAGGCTGGATTCCGCGAGACCCGACGTTGGCCCGTTGCCTGGCCTAAGGGCTCTGACTCCCGTCAGCAACCAAAGTCGGTGTATGCCTTCAATCTCGATCTAGCCCGGATGGCGCGGGAGGGAGGCTTTGACGCCTTGGTCCAGGAGATGCGTTCAAATCTGTCTATCCTGATGGGTTGAGCAGTTTCCAATGGATTCCCCGTGGTACGGGCCGGTGGTACTCCATCTGCCGTTACAGTTGAAATGCGGTAGGTGCTCACGAGACTCCGCTGGTCGGCCGTACATCGCGGCATAGTTGGGATACTGTCGCCGCTGCTAGCAGTTTGCCGTCCACTGAGAATAGCATCGTAGTACTGCGCCTACTCGTTACCAGCGTCCTTGGCGAGGTGGGTGGGGAGCCATTTTGTCTAGTAATAAAGCTAACTGGGGCGTTGTGTGATCAGGTGCCCGTGGGTTTCTGCGAGAGCTGCTTTTAGCCGCCGGATTTCGCCGCGAAGTTCCTTTAATTCTTCTTGGTGGCGTTCGGTTTCTGCGGAAAGTTGGTTTCTAAGGGCGGCGATGATGGCGTTGTTGCTGCCGGTTGGTGGCTCGGGTACGGGGGCTGGGGCTTTTCGGCCGAGTAGGCGGATACGGTCCCTGAATTCGGGGTGTTGTTGGAGGTAGGTGCGTGAAACCTGGGCGTGCGTGGCGACGGCGCTGATGTTGATGGGTTCGCCGGCTTTGTGCATTTGGCGGATTGCCTTCTCGACTCTTTGTCGGGCTTGTGCCGCTTTGTGTCGTGCAGCGGCCTTCAGCCCGTCGGTGTTCTTGCCGCCAGTCATTTGGCCGATGTCTGGGTAGGTGTGGGTGAACCGTTGGCCAGAAGCTGGTGGTGTGCACCGTGGGTAACGGGGGTGATGGGCAGTCGGGTGCGGTTTCCGACACCTGGGCCTGATACGGAGGTGTTTTCGGACTCAGATTCTAGTCTGTCGATTATCGAGTCGAGGACGGAGATTTCTGCATGTCTCCCGGTGATCCAGATGTTCTCATCGCCGAGTTCTTGGCCTGTGCGTTGCTGGTATTGTTCTCTTCGCATTTCGATCAGGGCGACGGTTTGCTCTCGTTGTTCTCGCAAGTCTTCGATGTGTCGCCGGTCCGTGGCGAAGTGTCCACAGGATAGGCATGCGTTGCCTTTGTCGCAGGTTTTCGCCGGGGGTAGGAGGCAGACACCGTTGGGGAGAATTCTGTCGGTGCGTTTGTTGATCATGGTCATGTCGTAGACGTCCTGTGGGGACAATCCGAGTTCCTTGCCATCGATGCCGATTTTCTTGTATTTCAGGAACTCGTTCTCGGCTGTTTGCGACAAGGTTGCGGCATAGTGCATCGTCATGTCCGGGGAACGATGCCCCAGATAGCGTTGGACGACGTGTTGAGGGACTCCGGCGTTGAGGAGTTCCGTGGCGCGTGTGTGGCGAAGGCGGTGTGTCTTGGTGAATTTGAGTGGGCGTCCGCTCTGGTCGGTGAGTTGCAGTTGTTTGTCGAGGCGCCTGAGTGCACCTTCCATAGAGGATCGGGTACGTGCTTGGGTGCCTCTATGGTTGTGCCTCGGGGCTGGGAAGAGGTAGGGCGGGGTGATCGCCTCGGGGTACTTTTCTCGGACGTATCGCTGCTGTTCGTCGATGAGATCGACGACGGCTTGTTCGACCATAATGGTGGGATCAACGCCGTCGACTTTGGTTTGTTGATAGCGAAGGCGTGCGATGAACGCATCGGGATCCGCGTCGGCGGTGTGGTCCGGTGGATGCAGCATCGTCAAGGGGTTGAAATCGAGCATCAGGATCTCGGATACTCGACGGCCGGTCATGGCCTGAATGAGCCAGACTCGCATTGCTGGTGCGTCTCCTCGTCCGCCATATGTTGTGCTGGAGCCGTCGGGAAGGCTGATGGCCACGCTTTCGTTCGTTGGGGTTGAGAGGACGGGTAGGTGACAGACGAGGTATGCCAGGTCGGCAGCAGACATCCATTTTTGTTCGCTTCCGCTGGGAGTACTTCCTGTATTCATGCGGCGGACCCTGAAGGGATGCGGCCACAGACGTGAGTGTTCAGCCGTGAGGTCTAACCACCGGGAATCTCCAGTTGCCTTGACGGCGGCGGTCTTGTTGTCGATCATGAAATCGTAGAAGGACTGGATGTTGCTTTGGGCTGCCGCAACTGTTGTGCGACCAATGGCTTTGGCGTGCGGGGACCGTTCAGGGCTGCGTAGCCAATCAAGTTGTGTTGTGAAGACCGAGTGGATGTCGTGGGAGTCCGCTGCTATGGCCGGATGGGAAATACCGTACTCTTGGCAGAATTCTCCGAAGTACCGGGATAGATTTTGAGCTCTGTGGCTTGCGGTGGTCCATGTGAACTGTTCGTAGGTGATCATCTGGTGTAGCCAGAAACGGATACCTTCGCGTAGCCACCGCGGTTTGACGTTAGTGAAGATGATGGCCTGATCTGCGGATGGTTCGTGCTCTCGACGCGGGATGCGCGTGTCTGCGCGGATGTTCCACCGGTCTGTCTCCCACCAGGGCTTGTCCGTGCATCGTGCGGAGACGAGAAGGTGGATGTGTTCGGCAATGGAGCGCAGGTTACGGGAATTTCCACTGCTGGGGTGTCGGGAGTTCCTTGTCTGGAAGAGGTCCAGTGCGGTGGCCGTGACTGCTTCTGGATCGAGTTCGCTGATGCTGGTGAGGGGGCTGCCTGTGAACAGTTGTCTGCGTTCGGCGAGTTCAGTTGTGGCTTCGGCCCACCATCGGAGCATCGAGGGCTCGATTTTTCGCCAGCCTTCGTTCCAACAGGTCCATATCCACCAGGCGACTTCGTTGCCCATTCGGGGAGCAGTGTTTCTCGGTCTGAAGTCGTGTTTCTTGGTCGATTGAAGGTAGGCCGTGTTGCGGCTGAATACCTCGTTGAAGGGAGGTTGATCAAGGCGGTATAGCCCGGTGCGCCAAAGGGCGGGGACGATGGCCCATTGTCTGTCCCAGCGGCTTGCGGGATTGCCCGCTGTCGGAGGTTCTTCGGCATTTGAACTGTCAAAGAGTTGCAGTTCATTATTCATGGATGCCACCCCATCCACTCGTGAAATCGTGCCACGTGGCGATGCTGCGGAGTTCGGCGTCTTCGGTGACCCAACCATATTTTTCCAGGGTGGTTTGGATGTGGGCGTGTCCGAGTCGGCGCATCACAACGTGCGGTTGCACACCGGCTAGCAGTAGTGCTGAGGCATGGGTATGTCGAAGCCAGTGTGTTGTCCAATCCCGGGGCAGTTGCGGATTGCGTCTGGTGATGGAGCGCCGTTTGGCGTGCACGGTTTCGGGCCTCATGGGGGCGAATGATTTGCCTTGGGCAATGTTCACAAAAGTGAAGTGGTGATTGATGTCGTCAATGAATGCTTCGATGCCATGTTCGACGAGATGCCAAATGTAGGCGCTGTAGAGGGCCTCCAGGTCGTCACCGATGTACACGCGGTAGGTTCGGTTGGTTTTGTTTCGGACTTGGTGTGGGTGGTCCTGCCGTGGGACGAGGTCGATCCAGGGGGTGTTGCCTGCCCCGATGTTCCAGTCCTGGTTTCTAAGTGAGAGGGCTTGACCGATGCGCATCCCGGTTTCGATCATCGTGGCGAATAGGAGACGGTCGCGAACACCGCATGGCCCGCCTGTCCAATTTCCGTCGGCGGTCTGCACGGAGCAGTCGTCGAGGATGGTTTTGACGTGCGTGGGGGTGAGCACTGGTGCGCGTGTGTGCTGAGCGGGACGAATTCGGTATATGGAGGCGTTGTTTTCTTTCCTTTGTGCAATGCCATGTAGATAGCCCAGGTGGGGGTTGCGTCCTGCTTTGCGTTTACTTGAATAGAGGCGTTCGTAGGAGCTGTGGTGTCCGTTGGCGTCCGACTGCCAGGTGTAGAACGCGAGGATGGCTGCGACACGGTTCTGGACGGTTGAAGGTGCCCGTTCAATGGGCGATGCCGATATCCGTTCAACAGTGGGAAGGTCTCCTGTGCGCACATATTTGATGAATTCGCCGAAGGCTTGCGTGGGGAAGTCGTTCCATTGGCATTCGAGGTCGTCGAGCACCGTGAGCCATTGGCTGATCGAGGTAGCGTAGGACTTCACGGTGTTGGGCGAAGAATTCAAGCGCAGGTAAGCGAGATATTCTTCCGCAGCAGGGACCGGGAGGTGGTCCGGACCGGTGATGGTGTGGGTTCGGGTTCCGTCGGGAAGGACGACCTGCTGGACGAGTGACATTTATGCACGTTCCGGCCGTTGCTGATTGAGATTGACGACGTTTCCTGGTCGGGTGGGTAGCTTGAATTGACCGTTGATGATGGGTTCGACGAATTCGGGTGGTCGGTGTGCCAGGCCGCTGCTGATGTCTTTGATGAGTGCGTTGTCGCCGAAATGGGATTCGATTAATTTGCGGACGAGCAGGGGCCGCTCTGGTTCCCGTTCGTCCCATCCGGGTTCACGGACCCGCCAGGTGAGTCCGGTGTCTGGGTGTCGCCGGGATGAGAGCTGTTTGTACAAGGTTGTGCGGGTTTCGGGCCTGAGCAGTCCGGCGCGGAAGCCTCGTTCGATGATGGCTCCGATGGAAACACCCCATTTGAGTTTGAGAGGAAGCAGCGTGCCGAGGGTCACCCGCGTTGGCCAACTGGCTCGAAAAGCTGCCAATGGCATGAGGAGCGCGCCTCCGAAGGCGAAGGCTTCTTCTTCCGCGGTTTCGGGCTTCCCGTATCGGTGGAGGACGAGGTGTCCAAGTTCGTGTGCCAGGGACATCCGGATGCGTTCCCATGACTCTATGTCGCGGAGTAGGACGATCGGGTACTGACGTTGGCTACCAACCCACATCGATACCGCATCGTGCCGTGAAGAGGTTCCTGCTTCGAACGGGGCGGAGAACACGTAGATGCCGGCGCGTTCCATTCGACGGGTGAGGTGCGCTATGGGTTCATAGTCTTCTAGACCCATGTGCCGGCGAAGGTCGAGAGCGGCTGGCTCTGGGCCTGGCCTGGTGGCAAGTGTGGGTAGGCCTAACGGTATTGGTGTTGCGGTTTTGAACACCTCGTGCAAGATGTCACCGCAGATGCCTGCCCAGGAACCGATTGTGGCTATCGAGGTTTTGGTGAGTGATTTCTTTGCCCGGAAGCACATGTCTTCGGATTGAATGTTGGTTGAGGTCGGAGCGAGGAAGTACTTTTCGTCGAATCCGAGCGCCGATGAAAGGGCAGCCAACTCCACACTGCTAACCAGAGAGGCCGATTCTGAGTTTTCAAGACGCGAATACCGCACTTGGCCAACATCCAGCGACACGGCCACGCTCTTAGCGGTCAGGCCGCGGAGTAGCCGTGCTTCGCGCAGGCGTGTCCCATACACGCGAAGGCTATCCGGCGTCGGTTGTTCTTCTGATTCCGGTACTAGTGTCAACATCGATTGAAGTGCTCTCTTCCGATGATTCGTCGGAGTAGTTCCCTGGGGTAATGAGCCCTGTGAGGTCGTCCGCGTCGTTTCTTGTGTCGTGATTCGGGGAATGCCCAAACTGGGCGAGCGGCTGGATCCTGATCTCTTCGAGGATCTGGCAGTCGCGGTAGTACATGTCTGGATGGGTGAGCGTCCGAGAAAGCGTGAGTTGCCCCAGCCGACCTGCTGCAACTGTGTAGAACAATCCAATGTGTCCAACCGGGTCGGGGAACAGTGCTTCTCCGTCTTCCGGCTTGTCTGACAACGTTGGCTCTGCGAGACGGGCGGTCCTTGGTCGGGCGACAAGTGGAACAGGACCATTGAGGTCCGGGTGTCTCAGTCGAATCCGTATCCCGTCGGACGCTCTTGTCTGCACTCGGACTGGCGAGGACGTGAGGGCTGACATGTGTTGCGTCGCCAGGATCACACCTTCCCTAATAAGCGCGTGAAGAAGGATGCCGTTCTTGCGGTTTTCCCTCTCTTTTCTCATGAGCGACGATTCTTGGATTGAGTTGTCGAGGATTCCAGCCAACGTCTTGAGCTCGCTTGAAGCCATGCTGGCACATTCGGTGAGATCGATGCTACGTGTAATCATGATGAAATTTTACATGCTATTCCCACATTCTTCGATAGGTCTTCGGCGCGTCGCTTCTGGAGCATCGACGCCCGATTGACGTTGTTGGCAGAACTTAGTTTACATGCAAACAGCGTTTCATAGTATGTGTCTATGGGTAGAAGTGATGGCAATTACAGATAACACGGTGGGTCGCGTCTGCACGTGGTCATCCCGGATATCACCAGAAAACACTGGTCGGTCAACATCAGGAAATTCATTGCCAGGGCATCTCGCCTTGATCATCTGGTTGAGCTGGGATCGCTCAGCCGACAGGCCGCTGACTATTTGCACTCCGCTGTTGGGGCTGGACTCAATGTGCTGGTCTCCGGGGCCACACAGGCAGGAAAAACTACGCTGCTGAATTGCCTGGCTTCGGGGATCGGTAGCCGCGAGCGAGTCATCACGGTGGAGGAGATCTTTGAACTCAAGATTCCACTGCGCGATGTAGTGGCCATGCAGTGCCGCCAGTCGAACTTGGAAGGTCACGGCCAAATCGACATGCGCCGCATCGTCAAGGAGGCTCTGCGCATGCGGCCGGACAGGATCATTGTCGGAGAAGTCCGCGAAGCAGAAGCGTTGGACATGCTGATCGCGATGAACTCGGGACTTCCGGGGATGGCTAGCGTTCACGCCAACTCCGCCCGGGACGCCGTCACGAAAATCTGTACGCTGCCCCTGCTGGCCGGAGAAAACATCAACTCCAATTTCGTGCTGCCGACCGTTGCCTCCTGCATCGACCTGGTGGTGCACTGCGAGCGGAGTGCTGCGGGGCATCGCAGGGTTTCCGAGATCATCAAGCTAGGTCGCAGGGTCGAAAACGGCATCATCGAGTCCTCGACGACGTTCAAACGGACCGACGGCGAACTACGGATGGCTCCGTCGGCGGATCTGGCCCACGACAAGTTCGACAACGCTGGAATCGACCCGACCTTGCTCTTGGGGGTCGGACAATGACTTTGGTCTGGGGGCTGGTCTTGGGCCTGGGACTCCTATTGGTTTGGCAGGCATGCTGGAGCGAACCAGCGAAGCCGGCGAAACCACGGAAGCGCCGAATCCAGGCGCTGCTGTTGCGTGCCGGACTGGATAAGGTCAGTGTCGCTGGCTTCATGTCTGCCATGCTGCTCTGTTTCGTCATCGTCGCCGTGATCGTCTTTGTTGTGACGTTGTCGCCGCTGATCGCTCCCATATTCGGAGCTTTTGGCACACTCGTCCCGATGTTGGTCGTCCGCTGGCGTGCAGCCAAGCGAGCAATGGTGCTCCGGGAGCAATGGCCGGATGTGGTCGACCATCTTCGGTCGGCCATCCGGGCCGGTCTGTCGTTGCCGGAGGCGCTGATGCAATTGGGGGTTCAAGGCCCCGAGCAACTCCGGCCGGCCTTTACGGAATTCGGGCTCGACTACCGGGCAACGTCGCATTTTGTTGATGCGATGGAGCGACTACGGTACCGACTGGCAGATCCCGTCGCCGACAAGATCGTTGCGGCCCTGATGATCACCCGCGAGGTCGGTGGCTCGGATCTGGGAGAGATGCTGGGGACTTTGGGCGGGTTCCTCCGCGATAGTGCCCGCACCCGTGGCGAGCTCGAAGCTCGACAGTCATGGACGGTGAACGCGGCGCGCCTGGCCGTCGCTGCTCCCTGGGTGATCCTGCTACTCATGGCGTCCCAGCCACAAGCGGTCAAAGCATATTCAACGGTCGGAGGCGCCGTCGTACTTTTGGGCGGGCTGTTCATTTCCTTCTTGTGCTACAGGATCATGCTGGGTATTGGGACATTGCCCTCCGAGGAAAGAATCCTCAAATGACGGGCTCAATTGCCTGGTCCCTGGCGTTGGGGCTGCTGCTGGGCTCAGGACTCTGGTTGTGTTTTGTGAGACTTCCCGCCCTGCGTCGGGTGAAGTTCTCAGATCGCATTTCCGGGCAATTGCGCCCGGCCGCGAATCCTTCCGGGACCCGCCCCGGTCAAGTTGCGGCGGAAACGCCACTGGGTCCGCTGGTCAAGATCCTCTGGCCGGTCCTGAAGGATCTTGTCACCATGTTGAACCGTTTCAATCCGGCTGGGGGAGGAATTCAACGGCGGCTCCAACGGGCAGGACTGGTGGCGAGCGTTACCGAATACCGGATATCGCAATTGACTTATGCAGGTGCCGGACTTCTGCTGGGAAGCATTTTCGTTGTCGCATCGGCGGCGAGGGGGAACTTCAACGGGGTCCTGGCAATCACGGTGCTGTTGATCGCGGGGGTAGCGGGATTTGCGTTCCGAGAATGGCATCTCACGGAGCTGGGGACCCGACGGAGCCGGAGGATTCTGGGGCAGTTTCCGAGCATTGCCGAACTCATCGCCTTGGCCGTGGGGGCGGGGGAGAGCACAGTGGGGGCCATCGAGCGTATCTGCAGCACTGCCGAAGGCGATTTACCGGACGAATTCAAGGCCCTATTGGCGGATGTTCGATCCGGAACGCCCATGACAACGGCGTTCCAACGGCTGGCCAGAAGACTTGATCTCAACGCAATGACCCGATTTTCCGACGCAATCACGGTCGCAGCAGAGCGCGGGACGCCATTGGCAGAAGTGTTGCGGGCCCAAGCCCAAGATGTCCGGGACGCAGCCAAAAGAGAGTTGATGGAGACTGCCGGGCGTAAGGAAATCAGCATGATGATCCCCGTTGTCTTCGGCATGCTCCCGCTCACCATCGTCTTCGCCGTCTATCCGGGTCTCTCGCTGATCGACATGAACCTCTGAATGCCGAATGGGGTCTTATCCGCGGCATCCAGCCATCTAGCAGGAAGGCACAACACAATGAAGTACGCATGGAGCCAAGCCAGGGCACTCGGATTGACGGCGACGTTGATCTGCATGGCCAGGGTCCAAGGCCTCGGCTCGCGGTTTCGCGATGACGAACGGGGAGATGTACCTGGGTGGGTCATGATCACGCTGATGTCTGCGGTGCTGGTGGCGGCGCTGCTCGCCGTCGCGGGCCCGCGATTGAGCGATCTGTTCAACCAGGCCATCAACCGGGTATCCGGTCTCGGCTAGGAGGAGCCAGGACGAGATAGCCTCGATGAAGACTCTGCAGCATGCCGACAGGTGTCGCACGAAGCACGGCGCGGAAGCCGGTCCGGAGAACGGTTCCGCCGTCGCGGAATTCGTCATGGTATCTGCCCTGTTGACGATGCTGTTCGTCTCCGTTCTGCAACTGGCACTTGTCCTGCACGTACGCAACACGTTGATGGACGCCGCCGCGTCGGGAGCGCGGTTCGGCACACTGGCTGATCGTTCACCGGCTGAGGGGGCGCAGCGTACGAGGGAACTCATCGATGGTTCGCTGGGGCCGGGACTGAACAAGGACGTCGAATTCACAGCCACGACCATCGGCGGTCAGCCTGGGCTCAAGATAACAGTCAGCACTCCCTTACCACTGCTGGGGTACTTTGCGGTGGGTGGGCATCTGCATGTCAGCGGGGAAGCGGCGCGATATGGCGGATAGGGAGCTCATGAAACGAATCCGCCAGACGTGGGCCGATGGGCATTCATCGGAACGTGGATCCTCCATGGTTGAATTCATCTTCCTCGGGGTCCTCCTGCTGGTTCCGGTCACCTACCTCATCATCAGCGCTTCGCAGTTGCAGGCTGCCTCCTTCGCTGCAGTCGGTGCTGCAGACCATGCTGCAAGGACGTTCGCGACTGCCGATACCGAGACGGAAGGGGCGGCCCGGGCCAGGAACGCGGTTGAGGTGGCGTTGGGAAATCTTGCCGTGGACTCCCAGGCGGCAACGATGGAATACCGGTGTTCGCCGTCCTGCCTTGAGCCGGGGTCGACGGTGACGGTGGATGTCTCCATTCGTGTGGGACTGCCGTACCTGCCACCAGGAGTGGACCTTGATTTCGGGCGGTCTTCCTCGTCGGCAACCGTCCGCGTTGATCGGTATGGGTGAGTCGAACATGTCCACCGGAAGACGATGGTTCACCGGACACCGCCCCGGGTGCCGCAGAGTGCACGGGGCGTGGGGCCGCCACCGACCCCCCATGACCGAGGAAACCGGACAATCGATGATCCTGATCATCGGCTATGTACTGATAGTGCTCCTCGCCGTCAGCGCGACCCTGGCTGCAACCCTGGTCAACACGCAGGCCCGCAAACTCCTGAGCGTTGCCGATAGTGCCGTCACGGCTGCGGCCGACAGCTTCGAAGTGGAGGAAAATGGCGAAGACGGTGCCCTGGACTTGCGTCTGAGCGACGAAGGAGTGGCGGCGGCCGCCGCCAAGTACGTGGCCGACGTGGGTGCGGCGGAGAGGTTCGACGGATTCGCCCTGGCGCGCGCCAGCTCCAGCGGAGACGACACCACAGCGGTCGTGCGCCTGAGCGCGGTGGTGCGCCCACCCATTATTGGTTGGTTCGTCCCCGAGGGGATTCCCATCAGCGTCGAGTCCAGTGCCCGAACCGGACTCACCAGATGACGTAGTCTTGGAAGATCATGGCTTCTACTGACTTTCCCGCGGAAATCCGCGACCTGCGCAATACATTCGCCTCCATCGAAGCCGTCACCGACATCGAGCGGATCAAGACGGATATCTCCGAGCTATCCGAACAGGCTGGTGTCCCTGACCTCTGGGACGATCCCGCTGCGGCGCAGGTCATCACCTCCAAGCTTTCCCACCGGCAATCCGAACTGGGCAAGATCGAGCGGCTTGAAGCCCGCATTGATGACCTTGAGGTCCTGGTCGAGCTCGCGGCAGAGGAAAACGACGCTGACTCCCGGGCCGAAGCCGAGAAGGAGCTGAAGTCCCTGCGCAAGGCGCTCAGCCAGCTCGAAGTCGTCACCCTGCTTGCCGGGGAATACGACGAGCGGGCCGCGGTGGTCACCATCCGTGCCGGCGCCGGTGGTGTTGATGCCGCAGACTTCGCCGACATGCTCATGCGCATGTATCTGCGCTGGGCCGAACGCCACGGCTACACGACGACGGTCATGGACACCTCCTACGCCGAGGAAGCCGGCCTGAAGTCCGCGACGTTCGAGGTCAATGCCCCTTACGCCTTCGGGACGTTATCCGTCGAGGCAGGTACCCACCGGCTGGTGCGGATCAGTCCCTTCGACAACCAGGGACGTCGCCAGACCTCCTTTGCTGCTGTTGAAGTCATCCCGCTCATCGAAAAGACCGACTCGGTAGAGATCCCCGACAACGAGCTCAAAATCGATGTGTTCCGCTCCTCCGGCCCCGGAGGCCAGTCGGTGAACACCACCGACTCCGCCGTGCGGATGACCCACATCCCCACCGGGATCGTCGTCTCGATGCAGAACGAGAAATCCCAGATCCAGAACCGGGCCGCCGCCCTGCGCGTCATGCAGTCCCGGCTCCTCTTGGCGCGTCAGGAAGAAGAGAACGCGGCGAAGAAGGCGCTCGCCGGTGACGTCAAGGCCTCCTGGGGCGATCAGATGCGTTCGTACGTGCTCAACCCGTATCAGATGGTCAAGGACCTGCGGACCGAGCACGAGGTCGGCAATACCGGTGCCGTCTTCGACGGGGAGATCGACGACTTCATCGACGCAGGAATCCGCTGGCGGGCCAACGCCCGGCATGAACACGCCGAATAACACCCGTCACGACGCCCCGCAGAGGCCGCCGTCCCCTGACAGTTCCACCGCTGCCGTGCAATGATCCGAGTGCAGCGATCAACGGCGTGCTGCTTGGCCGGCCGCCTTCGATGATCGCTGGAACAGCGTGAAGTGCGAGAACGGGAGCAAAGCAATGAGCGGATATCTGCAGGGACGCCAGGCAATCGTCACCGGGGGAGCCAGCGGCATCGGAGCCGCATGTGCCCGGGCCTTTGCCGAGCGTGGTGCAACGGTCACGGTCGCGGACCTCAACGGGGAAGCTGCCGAGCAGGTCGCCTCCGAGATCGGCGGCAAGGCATGGCAGATCGACCTGGGGGACACCTCGGCGCTGGAGGACCTCAGCCTGGAAGCGGACATCCTGGTGAACAATGCAGGGATCCAGCGCATCAACCCCGTGCACGAATTCGTTCCCGACGACTGGCGGCTGATCCACCGGCTCATGCTCGAAGCGCCCTTCCTGCTCATCCGTGCGGTGCTTCCGGGCATGTATGAACGTGGGTTCGGGCGGATCATCAACCTCTCGAGCATCCATGGGCTGCGCGCCTCCGCCTATAAGAGTGCCTATGTCGCCGCGAAGCATGGCCTAGATGTACTCGGCCATCAGGTTGGTGACAGGCGGCTGGTCGGGGGTTTGCCTCCGAGTGCGGTGTGGCGTCGGACAGTGTTGTAGACCTCGAGCCATGGGGCAAGGGCAGCGCTACGGTCGGCGTTGGTGGTGAACACCTGGCGGTAGGCCCATTCGGTGGCCAGGGTTCGGTTGAACCGCTCGACCTTGCCGTTCTGCCATGGGCAGTGCGGTTTGATGAACTTGTGCTTCGCGCCCAGATCGCTGATGGCGGTAGCGAAGTCTTCTGAGCGGCGGTACGACCAGTGGTTGTCGGTGATCACCCGCTCGATCTGGGCGATGCCATGGACATCAAAGAACACCGCTGCACGTCGCAAGAACCCCGCACAGGTGGTGCCCTTTTCGTCACCGAGGATCTCGGAGTACGCCAACCGGGAGTGGTCGTCGACCATCGAGTGCACGTAGTCATAGCCGATCCGGGCCTTCTTCTTCGCCGCGGTTGACCCCATCTGGCGGCCATGGGCTTTCCACCCACCGCCGTCAGGGATCTTGCCGATCTTCTTCACATCGACATGGACCAGCTCACCGGGCCGGTCGCGTTCGTAGCGCACCGCTGTGGTCTTCGAGGCCCGGATCACCTCACCGGTCAACGGGTCACACTCGCGTAGATAGGGGACCGCGTGGCGGCGCAGCACCCGCGAGACTGTGCGAGCTGGGATGTTGAGGTCAGCGCCGATCCAGTCCTGGCCGTGTCGTTGCTCGTGGCGCAGCGCCACGATTCTTTCCTCAACCTCGACCGAGGTCTGGCGTGGACTGTGGTGCGGGCGCGAGGACCGATCGAGAAGGCCCGCAGAACCCTCACTACGGAACCGATTGATCCATCGGTGCGCGCACTGACGAGACACACCCTGGGCTCGCGCAGCATGCGCGACTGCCCACCCCTGGACACAGACCCGCTCTACGAGCAATTGCCGGCCACGCAAGTTCAGCCGGGCATTACGGTGGGACATGAAGACCTCCGGACGGTTGGCGACTTAGACATCACCCACCGCACCCGGAGGTCTTCGCTACGTCAAGAGCCCGGGACCGTCACCAACCTCCCGGCCGAGTACACCTAGAAGGCCTGTCCAAGGTCACCGCATTGGAAGGGGGAGAGTACGGGGTGACCAGCAACTGCATCGAACCCGCCTACGTGAGAACACCCCTCGTCGAGGACCAGATCGCCGATCAGGCCAAGATCCACGGCATCGGCGAGGACGAAGTCATCTCCTCGATCATGCTCACCGAATCGGCCGTCAAACGGCTCGTCGAGCCCGAGGAAGTCGGATCCTTGGCGGCATGGCTGGCCTCTCCGGACGCCGGCATGGTCACCGGGGCTTCCTACACCGTCGACGGCGGATGGAGCGCCCGATGATGTAGGTGCCCCGGGAAGGGCGGACCAATGCGGTCGGGCCCCACCGAAAGCGATAGGTTGGAACGTAATAACGGTCACAACGCCCGACGGCGGGACCGCGGCAATATTTCATCGTGCGAGGGAGGTCTTTGAAATGACCATGGATAAAAGTGTCGGTTCTGCGGCGGAGGCCGTAGCGGATATCGGGGATGGTTCCCTGATATCGGTTGGTGGTTTCGGCCTCTCGGGCAACCCGATGGCATTGATCGAGGCCCTCTTGGAACAAGGCGCGACGGGCCTGTCGGTGGTCTCCAATAACTGTGGTGTCGATGGATGGGGGCTGGGTGTGTTGCTGGCCGCCGGCAGGATCCGGAAGATGACCTCCTCCTATGTCGGGGAGAACAAGGAATTCGCCCGCCAGTACCTCACCGGGGAACTCGAATTGGAGTTGACCCCGCAGGGGACGCTGGCCGAGAAGCTGCGGGCCGGTGGATCGGGGATCGCCGCGTTCTACACCGCAGCCGGTGTCGGCACCCAGGTCGCCGAAGGCGGATTGCCGCAGAAGTACGACGCCGACGGGAACATCCTGCAGGGTTCGGAACCCAAGGAGGTGCGCTCCTTCGCCCCGGGAGGCGAGAAGAACGACTTCGTCCTGGAAGAGGCGATCGTCTCCGACTTCGCCCTGGTCCACGCGCTCAAGGGCGACAGGCACGGGAACCTGGTGTTCAACAAGGCGACCCGGCAGTTCGGCCCGCCGGCGGCGATGGCCGGGAAGGTGTGCATCGCCCAGGTCGAGGAACTCGTGGAACCCGGGGAGATCGATCCTGACCAGGTTCACCTGCCGGGGATCTATGTGCACCGTGTCCTGGAAGTGGGCCAGGACATCGAAAAGCCAGTGGAGAAGCGCACGGTGCGCCCCGCCGGTTCGACGACGAAGGAAGGTTGAGACGATGGCACTGACACGTGAGCAGATGGCCGAGCGGGCCGCACAGGAGCTGGTGGACGGGGCCTATGTGAATCTGGGCATCGGGATGCCGACTCTGGTTCCGAACTACATCCCCGCCGGCAGGACCCTGGTCCTGCAGTCGGAAAACGGAATCCTCGGGGTCGGGCCCTACCCGCTCGAGGAGGATATGGATCCCGACCTGATCAACGCAGGCAAGGAAACCGTGACGGTCAACCCGGGGGCGAGTTTCTTCGATTCGTCCATGAGTTTCGGGATGATCCGCGGCGGAAAGATCGACGTGGCGATCCTGGGAGCGATGCAGGTCTCCACCCAGGGCGATCTGGCGAACTGGATGATTCCGGGCAAGATGGTCAAGGGCCCCGGCGGGGGCATGGACCTGGTGCAAGGAGCCCGGGAAGTGATCATCCTGATGGACCATACGGCCAAGGACGGTTCGGCGAAGATCGTGCGCGAGTGCTCGCTGCCGTTGACCGGCAAGGCCGTGGTGAACCGGATCATCACCGACCTGGCGGTGATCGAGGTGACCGATAGGGGATTGGTGCTCCTGGAAACCGCCCCCGGGGTGAGCGTCGAGGAGGTCCGGGCCGCGACCGAGCCGGAACTGACCTTGGGCGGAGAGCTCGCCGGCGCATAGGCCCCGGCAGCTCCCGTGATCACGGGCCCGGTCCGGCAAGGACCGGGCCCGTTCTCTCGGGGCCGGAACCCCGACACACGCTTCCACCTGCACCCGGAGGCAGAATGTCGGGGCTAGAGTGCTCAATGCCGGTGCTGTACGTTCCCCCAGCAAAGCCCCGCATTTTCGGACACTGACCGGTGGTCCGAGTGGGCAGAACTGCCATGATCAGATTTGAGCACGTCACCAAGGTCTACGACCAGAAGTCCCGTCCGGCACTGGACGATATCGATGTCGAGATCAATCGCGGTGACTTCGCTTTCCTCGTGGGGGCCTCCGGCTCCGGTAAATCGACGTTCATCCGTCTGGTCCTGCGCGAGGACCAGGCCTCACGGGGCTCCGTCCACGTCGCCGGCCAGAATGTGGCGGGAATCCCCAACTGGAGGGTCCCTCGCATGCGTCGGGGCATCGGCGTCGTCTTCCAGGACTTCCGGCTGCTGCCCAATAAGGATGTCTTCTCCAACGTGGCCTTCGCGATGCAGGTCATCGGCAAGGGCCGGGCCTCGATCCGCAGCACCGTCCCCGAGGTCCTCAAGACCGTGGGCCTGGAGGACAAGAAACGCCGGATGCCCCACGAGCTCTCCGGCGGTGAACAGCAACGCGTGGCCATCGCCCGGGCCATCGTCAACCAACCGGGGATCCTGCTCGCGGATGAGCCGACCGGAAACCTCGACCCCGCCACCAGCGTGGGGATCATGAACATCCTCGACAAGATCAACCAAAACGGGACCACCGTGGTCATGGCCACCCACGATACGGACATCGTGAACTCGATGCGCCGTCGGGTGATCGAACTGGACGAAGGCAAACTCGTTCGCGACGAACAAGCCGGCGAATACACGGCCATGATCCCCATCGTCAATCGGGATGGCTCGCGCGAATTGCGGACCGCCGACCCGCGGGACCAGGCCATTGCCCCCTTTGACACCGAGGAGGACGAAGCATGAGACTCGCATTCATCCTCGGCGAGATCGGTTCTGGTCTACGTCGAAACCTCTCCATGGTCATCTCCGTGGTCCTGGTGACCTTCATTTCCCTGACGTTCGTCGGGGCCGCCGCGCTGACGCAAATGCAGATCACGCAGATGAAGGGCTTCTGGTACGACAAGGTCGAAGTAGCCATCTTCCTGTGTGGAGACGATTACGGCTCCCAGACCTGCGCCGATGGTGCAGTGACCGATTCGCAGCGTTCGGCCATCAAGAGCCAGCTCGACTCCGCAGCGGTGAAGCCGTATGTGGAGAGCTACGAGTACGAGTCGCAGGATCAGGCCCTGGAGCATTTCCGCGAGCAGTTCAAGAACTCGCCGATCGTGGATACCGTCACGGCGGACCAGCTCCCGGAGTCCTTCCGCGTCAAGATGGTGGACCCCGAAAAATACGACGTCATCAACGAACTGTTCACCCCCATGAAGGGCGTGGACACCGTCATCGACCAACGCGACTTGTTGGAGAAGATCTTCTCGGTCATGAATGTCGCCTCCCTGGTGGCCGTGGGCATTGCGGTGGTCATGATCTTCTGCGCCGTGCTCCTCGTGGCGACGACCATCCGGCTTTCGGCCTTCAGCCGACGAAGGGAAACCGGGATCATGCGCCTGGTCGGCGCCTCGAAGGCGGTGATCCAACTACCGTTCGTCCTGGAAGGGGTCATCGCCGCCCTCATCGGTGCCGTGCTGGCCTCGGGGACGCTGTGGGCGGTGGTGAAATACCTGATCCAAGGAAAGTTGGCGATCGAGTATCCGGACACTGCCTTCATTGCCACCAACGAGGTATTCCTGGTCGCCCCCGGCTTGCTTGCGTTGGGGATCGTCCTGGCTGGTGTATCGTCGGTCCTGACCTTAAGGCGTTACCTGAAGGTTTAGGTTGCTCCGAGCCCGTGTTCCCCGGGCTCCTTCGAGGATGAACCTGCCGTACCACTGAAAGGACCGACCCTGTGGCGGACCGCAATAGACGGAGCCTGTCCCGTGCCGTGATTAGTGGTGCCCTGGTGAGCCTGCTGTCCCTGTCGCTGATGGCTCCGGTGGCCCAGGCCGATAAGTTGGACGACCACAAGCAACAGGTCGAGAAGCAACTTGATTCCCTGGAAACCGATATGGAATTCCTCGATGCCGACATCCAGAAGACCGCGGAGAAGCTCAAGGGCTACCAGGACAAGCTTCCGGCGGCGAAGGAGAAGCTCTCGAGCGCCCGGGCCAGCGTCCAGAGTGCCACGGAGCAGGTGAACGAACTCTCCGCACGCGTGGATGCCGCGCAGGCCTCGAAGGACCAGATCGGCAGTCAAATGGACCAGGACGCCGAGAAGATGGAAGACACCCGCAAGGTCATCGGGCAGATCGCCACCCAGGCCTATAAGCGTGGGGGAGTCTCCAGCAACTTGAGCCTGATGCTCAACTCCAACTCCGAGCAAGGAAACCTCGCCGACAGCCTGGGCCTGGCCAACCAGGCGCTGCGCAGCCAGAATGCCGTACTGAGCGATCTGAGCCAACAGCAGGCGACCGATGCCAACGTCCAGGCACGACTGGCCGCCGTCGAAGAGGAGATCAGCGACCTCAAGGGCCAGGCAGAAGCGGCACTGGTCCGGGAGCAGGCGGCCCGGGACGAGGCTGAAGCCTCAAAACGCCATGTCGACGAACTCATCGATGGCGCCCAGGAAGCCAGCGAGGAACTCAACGCCAAACGTCCTCAGATCAAGGCCCAGATCAAGAAGCAAGAGGATGAGCACGACCAGGTGGTCGCCAAGATCAAGAAGCGCCAGGAGCGTCTGATCCGTGAGGCCGCCGAACGCAAGCGCAAGGAAGAGGCTGCCAAGGCCGCTGCGGAAAAGGCCGCCAAGGTCGCCGCCGAACAAGCCGCAGAACGCGCGGCGAAGGCCGAAGCCGCGGCGCGGGCCAAACGTGCTGCCGCGGAGAAGGCCGCCCGGGCCAATGCGGCCGATGCCGCCGCGAAGCGTGCAGCAGCCGACGCGGCGGACCGGAAGGCCGCTTCCGAACGCAGCAAGAGCAAGAAGACCAGCGCCCCGGCGAAGAAGAAATCCAGCCAGGGCAATAGCGGGTCCTCCAGCAGTACGAGCAGTTGGGGCCTGTCCAAACCGACCTCCGGCGGGCATATCACCTCCACGTTCGGCTGGCGCCCCACTCCGGCAGGAACCATCGACTACGGCGGCAGGGGTGGCTACGTCCACGCCGGGCTCGACTGGGGCTTCGGTGGTCGGTGCGGTGCTCCCGTGCACGCGGCAGCTGCAGGTGAGGTCTGGTATGCCACCCTGTCCCCGACCTCGGGGAACAAGGTCCAGATCAGCCATGGCGTCGTCAAGGGCCACGCCCTGGTGACGGGCTACCACCACCTGAGCAGCTACGTCGTCCATAGCGGCCAGAAGGTCTCCAAGGGCCAACTGATCGGCTATGTCGGAACCACCGGCAACTCCACCGGCTGCCATCTGCACTTCGAAACGATCCTCGACGGCAAGGTCGTCAACCCTGCGGGACTGCTCTAGCAACCCCGCGCAGCGCCCGGTGCTCCGGGCAGGGAACCTGCAGATGGTGCCCGCATGCAGGAGCAACCGTGCCGCCCGGGCGCCGGCCCCGATGACGTAGGATTGATGTTCGACTCACCGCGGCCACGGCCCGACACCATGACGTATACAGGAGGAGGTTGGCATGCCCAAGGACACCACCGAGCGCAAGGTCATTGCGACCAACCGCAAGGCGCGCCACGATTTCCAGATCCTGGACACGTACGAAGCCGGGATGGTGCTCAGCGGAACCGAAGTGAAGTCCCTGCGCCAGGGCAAGGCCTCCCTGGTTGATGGTTTCGGCCAGTTCTATAACGAAGAGCTCTACATTGAGGGGATCTACATCCCCGAGTACCTCAACGGATCGTGGACGAACCATGCGGGCCGGCGTCGGCGGAAATTGCTGCTGCACCGTGAGGAACTCATCAAGATCACACGGAAGATCCAGGACCCCGGCTACACGATCGTGCCGCTGCAACTGTATTTCCGTGACGGGCGCGCCAAGCTGGAAATCAGTGTGGCGAAGGGCAAACGGGAATTCGACAAACGCCAGACCCTGCGCGAGAAGCAGGACAACCGCGATGCACTACGGGCCCTGCGCGAACGGAACCGCGGCGTGTCCTGATTTTGACCCCTGGATTCGGGCAGGGAATGAATCCCGCCCATCGTGGGTTATGCTAGATGTCCTGCGGGTTTCGCCCGCAGGTTGAGCGGGGAAACCCGCATTGAGAAATTCATACGGGGATGATCGGTTTCGACGATGTGAGTCGCGACAGGAGAAGCGGGCCGAGGACGCAAAGTTATCTCGTAAACGCTCTTTGCAAAACACAAGTGCCAACTCAAAGCGCACTGACTTCGCTCTCGCTGCCTAAGCAGCCAGACAGTCCGTCAGCCAGGGATTGCTATCGGCCCTGATACTGGCGTCGTTTAGATAGCCACTGCTCAACACCTTTGTCATCGGGGTGTCGGGCATAATTCAGATGACTGTGCTCGGGGTATCCCGAAAGGGTCCAGCCGCATGTTTGTGAGACGGCTGTTGGAGCAGAGAAAACCCATAGCAGACTGCGCCCGGAGAAGTCCTGGCAACACCACATCGGACGGGGGTTCAATTCCCCCCATCTCCACGGTTGAAAGGCCTCGGAATCCTCGTGATTCCGGGGCCTTTTGCGTGCTGTCCCGGCTATCGCGGGCCGCATGCTTAGAATGGAAGAGACACCGGGACCCGAATGTTCCAGAAGGTGTACCAAATATTCAGGCTGCCCGCTCCCGGGCTGCCCCTCGAGGGGAAAGGCAGAAGGCATGGAAGAGGAACCGCAGAACGCTGCGGAAGTCGTGGCGGACAAGCCTTCCGGAACGCCGATCCGTCCCGCCGGGATCTTGGCATTCGTCCTGGAGGTGGCACTGCTGTGTGCCGCCGGGCTCTGGGCGATCGAGTTCCTGCCGCTGGCACCGGTGGTGTCCGTCCTCGTGGTGTTGATCCCGCTCGTCATCCTCTGGGGGCTCCTGCTCTCGCCCCAGGCGCCGTGGCGGCTGGGATGGCCCATCCACCCTGTGGTCGCCCACGTGCTGTTCCTGCTGGGTGTGGCGGCGTTGTGGAGTGCAGGACACCTCTGGCTCGCCGGCATCATGTTGGTGCTGACACTCGCCAGCGGAGTCATGAACTGGCTCAAGCGCGAGGAACTGGCTAGCGACGCGCAGGCCCAACGCCGCAACCGGCGTCGTCCCGCAGGACGCCGCGCCGCGCGCTGAAGCCTAGGCGCGTTCCCACGGGGAGGCGTGGTCGGCCCGCTGGTCGGCTGGGGCGCCGGAGTCGGGCACCACGGAATCGGGTGAACCGTTGAGCAGGTCCAGGGTGGCCTCGTGCAGCAGGGAGTTGGTGGCCAGCGCGTTGCCTCCCATGCAGCCGTCCTCGCCGTCCAGGGACGTGAAGCGTCCTCCTGCCTCGGTGACGATCGGGACCAGGGCGGCCATGTCGTAGAGGTTCAGCTCCGGTTCGCAGGCGATGTCAACGGCGCCCTCGGCCAGGAGGCAGTAGGACCAGAAGTCTCCGAACGCCCGGGTGCGCCAGACGGCGTCGTGCAGATCGAGCATGTTCTCCAGCTGCCCTCGTTCGCGCCAACCGCCCAGGCTTGAATAGGACAGGGATGCGTCGGCCAGGTCGTTGATCCCCGAAACGTTCAAACGGGTGGCCGAGGCCAGGGATTTGCCGGTATAGGCGCCCGTGCCCTCGGCTCCCCACCACCGACGACCCAATGCCGGTGCCGACACCAGACCGACCACGGCGCGACCTTCATCCATGAGTGAGATCAGCGTGGCCCACACCGGAACCCCGCGCACGAAGTTCTTCGTCCCGTCGATGGGGTCGATGACCCAACGGCGGGAGCCGTGACCGGTGCTGCCGAATTCCTCGCCCAGCACCGCGTCGCGGGGGCGGGTGCGGCCCAGCTGGCTGCGGATGGCCTCCTCGGCCATCCGGTCGGCATCGGTGACCGGGGTCAGATCCGGTTTGGTCTCCACCTGCAGGTCCTGTGCCTTGAAGCGGGACATGGTCAGGGAATCGACGGAATCGGCAATGGCATGTGCCAGGCGCAGGTCGTCGTTATAGCTCATTACGTCGCGGGTCATGCCTTCAAACCTACCGCAGGAACCGCTCCGGACCGTGCTCCTAGACCGACCCTAGTTCCTTGCCCTTGGCCTTCTCCTCGACCCCGAGCAGACGCCGCAGGGAAGCCAGCCGGGCCACCCCCGAGGCATCCGCCTCGGGGCGACGGACCCAGGCATCCAGTGCGCAGCCGGGGGAGTCGGGGGTGTGCCGGCAACCGCGGGGGCAGTCCACCGAACCCTGGACCAGATCGGGGAAGGAGTCCAGGATGTGGTCCGGGTCGACCAGTGCCAGACCAAAGGAGCGGATGCCGGGCGTGTCGATGATCCAGGTCCCCGCCGGGGCCTGCTCGGCCCGCAGGGCGATGGCGGAAGACGAGGTGTGCCGTCCACGACCGGTGACGGCATTGACGCCCCCGGTGGCGCGTTGCGCCCCGGTCAGGGCATTGACCAGGGTGGACTTGCCGACCCCGGAGTGCCCCAACACCACGGTCACGCGTCCTGCCATCAGCCGTCGAAGTTCCACGATGGCGCCTTCGTCCAGCCGGGCCGAGGCGCCGTCGGCCGAACGGGCGTCGATGCCCGTCCCCTCGGCGGCGATGCTCTTGCTGGTGACGATGTCCATGTCCAGATGCCGGTAGTTTTCCAGCAGCTCGGCCGGATCCTTGATATCGGTCTTGGTCACGCACAGGATGGCGTCGATGCCTGCGTCGAAGGCCGCGACCAGCGCCCGGTCGATGAACCCGGTCCTGGGCTCCGGATTGGCAGCAGCGACCACGATGACCAGCTGATCGGCATTGGCCACGACGATGCGCTCCACCGGATCGGTGTCATCGGCGCTGCGTCGCAGCACCGTGTCGCGATCCTGGATCCTGACCAGGCGGGCCAGGGTATCCGGCTGGCCGGTGGTGTCGCCCACCAAGGCGACGAAGTCCCCGGGGACGACGGGGGAGCGCCGCAACTCCCGGGCCCGGGCCGCGATGACGATCCGCTCGGTGGCGGTGTCCTCGTCCAGGATCGCCGTATAGCGGCCGCGATCAACGGTGATGATCCGCCCGATGACGGCCTCGTCATAGGAGGGCCTGTCCTTCGTCCGCGGGCGGGATCCTTTCTTATTGGGGCGGATCCTGACATCTGATTCGTCCCAACTGCGGGCATCACGCGCCATCGTCAGGCCCCGCCGGTCGCAGCCAGTTCCTGCCACAACCCGGGGAAATCGGGCATGGTCTTCGCCGTGGTGCCGATGTCTTCGATCCGGACCCCGTCCACGGCCAAGCCGATCACCGCACCGGCGGTGGCCATGCGATGGTCCTCATAGCTGTGGAAGAGTCCTCCCCGGTCGACGGGTCGGCGGATCAGTATCCCGTCGGCGAGTTCCTCGGCCTCACCGCCGAGGGCCTTGATCTCGGTGACCAGGGCGGCCAGCCGGTCCGTTTCGTGCCCCCGGAGGTGCCCGATGCCCGTCAGGCGGCTTTCAGAACCCGCCAGGGCAGCCAGCGCTGCCACCGTGGGGGCCAGTTCCGAGGCGTCGGCCAGCTCGATGCCGTCGATGGTTCCGTGGCCGTTGACCGTGAGTACCCCGCCCTCATATGAAGTCGTGGCCCCCATCCGGGTGAGGATCTCCGGCCAACGGGCACCGACCTGGGTGGTTTCGGCGGGCCAATCCGGCACCCGGACCGTGCCCCCGGCGGCCAATGCGGCGGCGAGGAAGGGGCCGGCATTGGAAAGGTCGCGTTCGATGGCGACGTCGAAGGCCTCCACGGTCCCGGGGTGGACGAGCCACTGGTTGGGGGCGGGCTCATCGATCCGGATCCCGACCTCGCGCAGCGTGGCGATCGTCATGTGGATATGGTCCAGGCTCGGCACCGAATCGCCGTCGTGCTCGATCCGCAGGCCGTGCTGGAAGAAGGCCCCGACGAGCAGCCAGGCGGAAATGAATTGCGAGGAACCGCTGGAATCGACCCGTAGATCCCCTCCGGCCACCACACCCGTGGCCTCGAGCGTGAAGGGCAGCATGCCGGGGTCCTCGTCCACGACCTGCAGACCCAGATCCTTCAAGGCGGTGACCACGGGGGCCATGGGACGGACCCGGGCGGCCGGGTCGCCGTCGAAGAACACGGTGGCATCGAGCAGGGCGGCCAACGGCGGGACGAACCTCATGACCGTCCCGGCCAGGCCGCAGTCGACGGTGAGCGCACCACGGGCCACCGTGCGGTCGATGGGGGTGATGAGCAGATCCTGCCCGGCCCCGTCGTGGCTGCGGCGTTCCTCGATCCCTGCACCCAGGACCCGAAGGGCCTGGATCATCAGGTCGGAATCGCGGGAACGCAACGGCTTGCGCAATCGCGAGGGGCCATCCGCCAGGGCGGCCAACAACAGGTATCGGTTGGTCAACGACTTCGACGCCGGGACCTGCACGGTGGCATCGATCCGGCCATGCGCCCGCGGGGCCGGCCAGTCGGTGGTGGACTCGGGGGTGATGGTGTTGCTGCTCATGACGTGTGCTCTAGCGGCCGACCACGTCTTCTGCGGCCTTGCGGGCATCCTGGGCCCCGTCACGCACCGTCTTGGAAAGTTCCTTATTGGCCTTGGCCAGCTGCCTGCGGGCATCCTTGCCGAGGTGGCGGGCACGCCAGGCCATCGACGGGGCACCATCGGTGTCCACGCTGGCCAGCAGGACGCCTCCGGCGAGGGAAAGATTCTTGACCCGGCTGGACGTCAACAGCTTGGACTCGCCGGCGTTGTCGTTGAAACCGGTGACGGCGGAGGAACCGACCAGGACGAAGGCCGAGAAACGCGGGAACTTGCCCAGGGCCAGCATCAGCCCCGACAGGACCTGGGCTGCGCCGATGCAGCGGGCGGCCAGGGCCGGCTTCGCGGCAACCGATTCCAGTTGGGGGAACACCGAGGCGGCACGACGCAGATTCGGGCGCAACCGCTCACCACTCTCCTCGGGCTTGCGGACGCGGTCCAGACCGGTCAACACGAAGCTGGAAGCCAGCAGGGGACGGGCAATCAGGCGAGCCAGGGACATCGATTCCTCCAAGGAGTCGGGAGTGCGTTCACATGCTTGTCCTAGTCTCGCACTTTTTCGGTTCGGACGGTGCCCCGATCACCGTCGGAAGGGAATAGGCAGCCAAATCGTGCTGTTGTGAAGTACAAGAGGCCGGTGGCAGAGAACCACCGCAACCGCGATGGCGGCTTAATGAGACTTCGAAAGGGGGTGCTGCCGAGCATGCCGACATTGACTTGCGCCGAACGAGTGGCCCAGCCAACGCCCAGTCGTCCGGCTCCCGGTCTAGACTGGGCCGTGATGAGCACTTCACAGCAAGGGACCGAAGCCGTCCCCGAGGGTCGCGAGACCGAAGCGCAGCAGCGCGCACGGTTCGAGCGGGATGCCCTGCAATATGTCGACCAGCTCTATTCGGCGGCGATGCGCATGGCGCGTAATCCCGCCGATGCCGAGGACCTGGTCCAGGAGGCCTACACCAAGGCCTATTCGGCGTTCCACCAGTACAAACCAGGCACCAATCTGAAGGCCTGGCTGTACCGGATCCTGACGAACACCTATATCAACCTCTATCGCAAGCGCCAGCGCGAACCGTTGCGTTCCAGCACCGATACGGTCGAGGACTGGCAAATGGCGAAGGCCGCGCAGCACACGTCCACCGGACTGCGCTCGGCCGAGGCGGAAGCGTTGGACCACTTGCCGGATTCCGACGTGAAGCAGGCGCTGCAGTCGATTCCCGAGGAGTTCCGTCTGGCCGTGTACTTCACGGATGTGGAGGGCTACGCCTATAAGGAAGTGGCCGAGATCCTCGGCATTCCGATCGGTACCGTCATGTCGCGGTTGCACCGGGGGCGCAAGCAACTCAGGGAACTACTCGCCGACTACGCCGCCACCAGGGGACTGGGCACGGCGCAGAAGGAGACGGACCGCCCGGCGGCGGCCGGACAAGGGAGGAAATGATGGGCGACTGCCAATCGTTGGGCGACTGCGGAGACGAACGGATCGCCCGTCTGTACGAATACCTCGACGGTGCACTGTCGGTGGATGACCTCAAGGACGTCCGCGAACACCTCGAGGGGTGTGAGGAATGCACCCACGAATACGACCTTGAATGCATCATCCGGTCGGTCGTGAAGCGCAGCTGCCAGGAAGTGGCACCGAATACGCTCAAGACCCGGATCATGAGCCGGATCAGCGAGCTGCGGGTGGAGACCCGGCACGACTGACCCACAACACAAAGGAGCCCACATCCTGAAGGATGTGGGCTCTTCGCTGTTCACCTGGTTTAGGTGTTCGGACGCTTACCGTGGTTCGCGCCCTTCTTGGCGCGGCCGCGGCGCTTACGTGCACGCTTGCTCATAGCTGCCTCCTGCTCTTCTCGGGGATTCTAGCTGCCCTCCATCTTGTCACACCCGGGGACCCGGTCCTATTCACCGGCACCCGGACGGAGCTACGCCCCGGTCGGTTCCGCGAGATCCAACCAGCTGTACCAGCCACGGTGGAGGACCAGCCAGGCAATGAGACCGTGGCCTGCCTGTCCCGGCAGGCCCCCGTTGGCGGCCAGGTCGTTGCGCCACTGTTCGTGGTTCTGCAACGGCGTGAAGGTGTCGACGTACGCGTGGTGGCGGCGGGAGGCGACATCGGCATAGGCAGCCGACAAATCGGCCAACCGGGCGTTGCGCTCCTGATCGAGGGAGGGGATCGGGCCCACGACCATGGCCTTGATGCTCATCTGTGACGCGGCATCAAGGATGTTGGCCAGATTCAGCCTGCTGCGGGCGGTGGAAAGCCCGAGGTCGAGGTCGAAATCGGACAGGGCCACCACCAGACGGTTGTCGCAGCCCTCGCCGAAACGCCGGCCAGCCTCCTGCAACCACCGTTCGGCCAGTGCCTCGGTGCCCTCGTCCGGGGAAGCCAGCGTGTAGCTCTGGAGTCGGAAGTCATCACCCGTGGTGCGGGCCAGGACCCGACCATACCAACCCAGTGACCGCGGGTCACCGTGTCCGGCGAGGATCTCGTTGCCGATGGCGGCGATGCGAATGGTTCGTTGTTCCACGAAAGACCTTTCTGCGCGGTACGCCCACCATGACGGGGGGCCTGCTACACCGAAGGGCGGGACGTACGGTCCCGCCCTTCGGCTGATGCGTTCGTTCGTCCGTCGGCTACTTCCCGAAGGAGTGCTGCAGGAGTTCGGCCAGCTCCACCTCGTGGCGCTTATGCGAACCGGTCGACGTGGCCGCCGACGCCGTACGTGAGACCAACTCCACCGGACGGTCCAGCTCCGGGGCCAGGTTCAAGCCGATGAACGGCCAGGGACCCTGGTTCGCCGGCTCGTCCTGGGTCCAGTAGAGCTTGGCGTTGGGGTACTTGGCCAGTTCGGCATTGATCTGCCCGACCGGCAGCGGGTAGAGCTGCTCGATGCGGATGATCGCCGTCTTCTCGTCGCCGGCCTTCTTGCGGGCCGATTCCAGATCGTAGTACAGCCGACCGGAGACCATCAGCACCCGCTCGACCTCCTGGCCCTTCAGGTCCAGGACATCGGGGATGACCTCCTGGAACCCGCCCTGGGTGAAGTCCTCCACCGAGCAGGCGGCGGCCTTCAGGCGCAGCAGCTGCTTCGGGGTGAAGATGATCAGTGGCTTGCGCGGACGGGTGTACGCCTGGCGCCGCAGCAGGTGGAAGTGGTTGGCGCCGTTGGACGGGTTGGCCACGATCAGGTTCTCTTCGGCGCACATCAGCAGGAAGCGCTCGATGCGTGCCGAGGAGTGGTCGGGGCCCTGCCCCTCGTAGCCGTGCGGCAACATGAGCACGAGCGAGGACCGCTGGCCCCACTTCTGCTCGGCGGAGGAGATGAACTCGTCGATGATGGTCTGGGCGCCGTTGACGAAGTCGCCGAACTGCGCTTCCCACAACACCAGGGCATCCGGGCGTTCGACCGAGTAGCCGTATTCGAAGCCCATCGCGGCGAATTCGCTCAGCAGCGAATCGTAGAACCAGATCTTGGACTGGTCCTCGGAGAGGCTGCGCAGCGGCATCCACTCGTCGCCGGTCTTGCGGTCGTGGAAGACCGAGTGGCGCTGGACGAAGGTGCCACGGCGTGAATCCTGGCCGGACAGACGCACCGGGATGCCTTCCATGGACAGGGCGCCGAAGGCGGCGATCTCGGCGAAGCCCCAATCGATCCCGCCTTCGCGGGACATCGTGTCCCGACGCTCCAGCAGGGCCTTGAGCTTGGGGTGGATGGTGAAGCCCTCGGGGATCTTCAGGTGGGCCGCACCCACTGCCGCGAGCGCCTCGGCGGAGATGGCCGTCTTGACCGGGCTCGTGGACGGGGCGTCCTCGAGCTGCGAGGTCGGCAGCTCCAGGTCGTTGACCGAGGCGTCGCTGGAGTTCACGACCGGGATCGGGGAGGTCTGGGCTTCATGTGTTTCCGTGAAGACCCGTTCCAGCCGGCCCTGGTAGTCGCGCAGCGCCTGATCGGCCTCGTCCTGGGTGATGTCGTTACGTCCGACCAGCGCCTCGGTGTAGAGCTTGCGGGTCGAGCGCTTGTTTTCGATGAGGTTGTACATCATCGGCTGCGTCATCGACGGGTCGTCGCCCTCGTTGTGGCCACGGCGGCGGTAGCAAACGAGGTCGATGACCACGTCCTTGTTGAACTTCTGCCGGTACTTGAACGCCAGCTGGGCGACCCGGACCACTGCCTCGGGATCGTCCCCGTTGACGTGGAAGACCGGCGCCTGGATGATCTTGGCGGCATCGGTGGAGTAGACCGAGGAACGCGAGGCAGTCGGGGAGGTGGTGAAACCGACCTGGTTGTTGACCACCACGTGGATGGTTCCGCCGGTGCGGTACCCGCGCAGCTGGGACAGGTTCAGGGTCTCGGAGACCACGCCCTGCCCGGCGAAGGCGGCATCGCCGTGGATGAGGATCGGCAGGACGCTGAAGCCGGTGGATTCGGTGCCGTGGTCCAGACGGTCCTGCTTGGCCCGCACGATGCCCTCGAGCACCGGGTCGACGGCTTCCAGGTGCGAGGGGTTCGCCGCCAGGTAGACGCGGGTCTCGTTGCCGTTGTCGGAGGTGAACTTGCCTTCGGTGCCCAGGTGGTATTTCACGTCACCGGACCCCTGGACGGAGCGGGGATCCTGCGTTCCCTCGAATTCGCGGAAGACCTGCGCGTAGGTCTTGCCGGCGATGTTGGTCAACACGTTGAGGCGACCACGGTGGGCCATGCCGATGCCCACTTCGTCCATGCCCTGGTCCGCGGCGTCGGACATGATGCCATCGAGCAGCGGAATCAGGGATTCGCCGCCTTCGAGCGAGAAGCGCTTCTGGCCGACGAACTTGGTCTGCAGGAACGTCTCGAAGGCCTCGGCGGCATTGAGGCGGCCCATGATGCGGAACTGCTCGTCGCGGCTGGGCTTGGTGTATTCATGCTCCATCTCGTCCTGGAACCACTTGCGTTCCTCGGGATTCTGGATGTGCATGTATTCGATGCCGGTGGTGCGGCAGTAGGAGTCGCGCAGCACGCCGAGGATCTTGCGTAGGGTCAGGCGGTCGGCGCCGCCGAAACCACCGGTGACCCATTCGCGTTCCAGATCCCATAGCGTCAGGCCGTAGGTGCGGATGTCCAGGTCGGGGTGGCGGCGCTGGACGTACTCCAGCGGGTTGATGTCCGCCATCAGGTGCCCGCGGACGCGGTAGGCGTGGATGAGCTGCTGGATGCGGGCGATCTTATTGACCTGGAGATCGACGTCGACCTGGTTGTCCACGACCCAGCGCACCGGCTCGTAGGGGATGCGCAGGGCTTCGAAGATCTCGTCGTAGAAGCCTTGCTCACCGAGCAGCAGCGATTCGACCAGCCGCAGGAACTCGCCGGAGCCTGCGCCTTGGATGACGCGGTGGTCATAGGTCGAGGTCAGGGTGATGACCTTGCCGATGCCCTGCATCGCCACGGTCTTTTCGCTGGCGCCACGGAATTCCGCGGGGTATTCCAGGGCGCCGACACCGACGATGGTGGCCATGCCCTTGGAGAGGCGGGGCACGGAGTGGACGGTGCCGATGCCGCCGGGGTTGGTCAGCGAGACCGTGGTCCCGGCATAGTCGTCGGCGGTCAGCTTATTGCCGCGCGCCCGCTGGATCAGGTCCTCGTAGGTGTTCCAGAACTCCGAGAAGTTCAGGGTCTCGGCCTTCTTGATGTTCGGGACCGCGAGCATCCGGGAGCCGTCGGGCTTGGGGATGTCGATGGCGATGCCGAAACCCACGTGGGCCGGCTGCACCGAGGAGGGCTTGCCGTCCACCTCGCGGTAGCTCACGTTCTGCGAGGGGAAGAGCTTCAGGGCGCGGATGACGGCGAAGCCGATGATGTGGGTGAAGGAGACCTTGCCACCACGGGCCCGGGCCAGGTGGCTGTTGATGACGATGCGGTTGTCGATGAGGGCCTTGGCCGGCACGGCACGCACGGTGGTGGCCGTCGGGACCTCGAGGGAGGCCTCCATGTTCTTGGCGATGGCCTTGGCCGGTCCACGCAGCGGCTTCACGACGTCTTCTTCGGGC
Source organism: Arthrobacter sp. AOP36-F1-5 (assembly GCF_058137995.1). NCBI lineage: Bacteria > Bacillati > Actinomycetota > Actinomycetes > Micrococcales > Micrococcaceae > Arthrobacter > Arthrobacter sp. AOP36-F1-5. Next base: position 2,193,757 of record NZ_CM176892.1, on the reverse strand, counting down.
TGCTGCTCCCCGGCGCTGGACTTGGGCAGTTCGGCGGGGATCGGGGAGGCCTTCGGGGCGGGATCCGCGGGTTTGGCCTTCGGGGTCTCGGGGGTGTCCTTGGGCGTGTCACCGGAGGTGGTGGCCGTGGAGGGGGCGTCCGCCCCGGTCTTCTGCTCCGCGGGGGCCTCGGTCACCCGGGCCGAGGAAGCAGCCCGGGGGCTGGGGGAGGAGCCGGTCTTGGCCGGGGCCTTCTGGGCGGGGGCGGAGTCCTGGGCGGCGGGGCGTCCCGAGGAATCAAACGAATCGAAAATGCTCCACCACTTTTTGTCCACGGAGTTCCTGTCCCGCAGATACTGCTGGTAGAGCTCCTCGACGAGCCACTCGTTCCCGCCGAACTCCTCGGTCAGTCGGTGGTGTGGTTGATCTGGCACGATTACGCCTCTTCTCCCTGATTGCCTCGTCGCTGGTCCCGATCGTGTCCGGGCCGGTCCTCCGGCTTTGCCTTGGACCTCTGGCCAGTCTAATGACTTTCCGCGCGGCGTTGCCAATCAGACGCGGCCTGTCCTGAATGGATGTGTTCCCCGTCATGACGGGCGTCGGTGCCCCGACGGACGGGCCACGGGCCAGGACACCGCTCCCGGCGGAGATGTCCTCGCGGGCGTGGGTGCGATTCTGTAGACTGGAACCCTTATGGACAGCCACTCAGTGTGCCGGCCTGTCGCGTCCACGCGCAGCGCCGGCTCAAACCGTCTCAGCATGCCCAGCTCATCGGCCGGCTCATCGGAGCCTTCCAGACCGGGTTCCCCCGAACCGATGAAACCCACCTACCGCGCATCCCGCCGTCGTGCCGTGATGCCCGTGCGGGGAACGACGGCGGTGAGCACGTAGGTGGAATGGATCTTCCTGGCGCTCGGCCTGCTCCTGATCGCCGGGACCGGGTTCTTCGTCGCCGTTGAATTCTCCCTCGTCGCCTTGGACCAGAGCACGGTGCAGCGCTCGGTGGCCGACGGCGAACGCGGTGCGGAACCGCTCATGCGTTGCCTGAAGTCACTGTCCACGCAACTCTCGTCCTGCCAACTGGGGATCACGCTGACCACGTTGCTGACCGGCTTCGTGATGGAACCCTCGGTCGGGCGGCTGCTGACCCCGGTCCTGGAGGCCGCGGGGCTCGGTGCGGGCGCCGCCCCGGTATCCCTGGTGGTCGCCATGATCTTCGCCACCGTGCTTTCCATGCTGGTCGGGGAACTGATCCCCAAGAACCTGGCCATTGCCCGCGCCCTGGGCATCGGCCGGGCCATTGCCCGGCCCCAGCTGGTGTTCACCACCGTCTTCAAGCCAGCCATCGTGGTGCTCAACGGCTTCTCCAACAAGGTCCTGCACACCGTGGGGCTGGAGGCGAAGGAGGAGATCTCCGGGGCCCGCAGCCCGGCGGAACTGAATTCGCTGGTCCGCCGCTCGGCCGAAATGGGCACCTTGGACGGCGACACCGCCCGATTCCTCTCCCGCACCCTGCGCTTCTCGGAACGCTCGGCCGCCGACGTGATGACCCCGCGCATCCGCATGGAGACCGTCGAACTGGACGAACCGCTGGAGGACGTCATCGAAACGGCCCGCCGCACCGGCTATTCACGGTTCCCGGTGATCGGCGATTCCGCCGACGACGTCGAAGGGGTCTGCCACGTGAAGAAGGCCGTCGCGGTGCCGCGGCATAAGCGGGCGGGCCTGGTGGCGGCGACCGTCATGGAGGAGATCATGTCGGTCCCCAAGACCGTGCACCTGGATTCGCTGATCGCCGATCTGCGCGAGGCCAACCAACAGGTGGCCATGGTGTTGGACGAATACGGCGGAACCGCCGGCATGGTCACCCTGGAGGACCTGGTCGAGGAGATCGTCGGCGAAGTCACCGATGAACACGACAGGACCCAACCGGGGGTGCTGGTTTCGGCCACGGGCCGCTGGCATTTCCCCGCCCTGTTGCGTCCGGACGAACTCGGGGACCAGGTCCCCGGGCTGAAGATCCCCGACGACCCCGCCTATGAAACCGTCGGCGGCTACGTCATGGCCATGCTCGGACGGATCCCCGCCGTCGGCGATTTCGTCGATACCGGCAACGGGGAGCTGTTCGTGGAGGCGATGGACGGCCGCCGGGTGGACCGGCTGAGCTTCGAGGCCTCCGAGGACGAGGACCAGGAAGGGGGGCAGGAGCAGTGAATCCCTGGCTTGGAATCATGTGGCTCATCATCCTGCTGCTGGGCAATGCCTTCTTCGTGGCCTCCGAATTCGCGGTCATGACCGCCCGGCGCAGCCAGATCGAACCCTTGCTCGACAACGGGGTGAAGCGGGCCCGTTCGGCACTGTTCGCCATGGAACACGTCTCCTTGATGCTGGCGGTCTGCCAATTGGGCATCACCGTCTGCTCGTTGCTGATCCTCAACGTCGCCGAACCGGCGATCCACCATCTGTTTGCCGGGCCGCTGGAGGCGCTGGGCGTGCCGGTCCCGGTGGCCGATACCACCGCGTTCGTGATCGCCTTGCTCATCGTGACCTTCCTGCACGTCACGTTCGGGGAGATGGTGCCCAAGAACATCTCGGTCTCCGTGGCGGATCGGGCCGTGCTGCTGCTGGCACCGCCGCTGATCTTCCTGTCCCGGATCCTGCACCCGGTCGTCTACTCGTTGAACTGGCTGGCCAACCATGCGCTGAAATTGATGCGGGTCGAGCCTCAGGACGAAGTGACCAGTTCCTTCACCCTCGAAGAGGTCCACTCCATCGTCCAGGAATCGACCCGGTCCGGCCTGGTCGAGGACGGCAGCGGGATCATCCATGGGGCCCTGGAGTTCTCCGATTACACCGCCGAGACCTCGATGGTTCCGCTGCACGAGGTCGTCACCCTGTCCCAGGAGACGACGCCGGCCCAATTCGAAAAGGCCGTCGGACGGACGGGATTCTCCCGGTTCGTGATCACCGACGCCCAGGAGAACCTCGCCGGGTACCTGCACCTGAAGGACGTCATGTCCATCCCGCAGTCCCGCTACGACCAGCCGATCCCGGTCACCCGCCTGCGCAACCTGGCCAATCTGGGCGCCGAGGTCGAGGTCGAGGATGCGCTGGGGGTCATGCAGCGCACCGGATCCCACCTGGCCCGGGTCAACGATGCCGCCGGCAACACGCTGGGGATCCTGTTCCTCGAGGACGTCCTGGAGCAGCTGGTCGGGGAGATCAACGATTCAAACGAACGCCGCGGGATCCGTCGCTTCAACCAACAAGCCGATAATGAAAATGAGTCTCATTTGGGTTAGGGTTGGATGCGTGCCGTGACACCGCCGACGGGCGGCGCGGCTCCCCTCCGCCAGCCACCCCCACCCTCCAGGAAGGCCGCCCGTGCCACCGAACAGCCAGCCCGATACGACACCGGCGGTGACCTTGCGGGGCGCCGGCCTGGACTTCGGCCCGCGGAGGCTCTTCAGCGGGCTGGACCTGGAGGTCCAGCCGGGGGAGTTCCTGGCCGTGCTCGGGCCCAACGGGGCCGGTAAATCCACCCTGCTCAAGGTGCTGCTGGGGCTGCAGGAACTGAGTACCGGCAGCGTGGAGATCAGCGGACGCCCGGTCACCCGGGGCTCGCGCACCATCGGCAGCATCCCCCAGCAACGCGGGTTTCCCCCCGATACGGCCTTGCGTGCCCGGGATCTGGTGGCCCTGGGCGTGGACGGGCACCGCTGGGGCCCACGGATCTTCCACCGCCGGGAGATCAACGCCCGGGTCGATGAGCTCCTCGAGCGGGTCGGGGCGACCGCCTATGCCGACCGTCCCGTGGGGCTGCTCTCCGGAGGGGAGCAGCAGCGCTTGCGTGCCGCCCAGGCCTTGGCCGGGAACCCCGAACTCCTGCTGTGCGATGAACCGCTGCTGTCGCTGGATCTGAACCACCAGCAGGCGGTGTCCGCCCTGATCCACCGGCAGGCCTGCGACCAGGGCAGCGCCGTCGTCTTCGTCACCCACGAGATCAACCCGATCCTGCAATATGTGGACCGGGTGCTCTATCTGGCCGGCGGGCGGTTCCACGTCGGCACCCCGGAAGAGGTCATGCGCTCCGAGGTCCTCTCCGAGTTGTACTCCAGCCCGATCGAGGTCTTCCGCAGCAACGGACGCATCGTGGTGGTCGGGATGCCCGAAACCCTGAGCCACCACCATCCCTCCGACGCCGAACCGGCGTCGACGACCAGCAGGGACGGGGGCCGGGCATGAACGCGCACGACATCTGGCAGACGATCTTCAGCTTCGAGAACTATGCCGAACTGCTGCCCCTGGTTTCCAACTCGATCATTGCCGGGGCGATCCTGGGCCTGGTCGGCGGACTCGTGGGCGTCTTCGTGATGACCCGGGACATGGCCTTCGCCGTCCACGGGATCGCCGAACTGTCCTTCGCCGGGGCCGCCTTCGCCCTGCTCATCGGGGCCAATGTGGTGGCCGGCTCCCTGGTGGGCAGCATCGCGGCGTCCCTGGTGCTCGGGCTCATGGGCGCCAACGCGCGGGACCGCAACTCCATCATCGGGATCCTCATGCCCTTCGGGCTGGGGTTGGGCATCCTGTTCCTGTCCCTCTACGAGGGGCGCAGCGCCAATAAGTTCGGCTTGCTCACCGGCCAGATCGTCGCCGTGGACTCCGTCCAGCTGGGGGTCCTGGCGGTGTGCTCGGTCGTGGTGATCGTGGGCCTGCTGATCATCTGGCGTCCATTGATGTTCGTCAGTGTCGATCCCTCGGTCGCCGCTGCCCGGGGGATCCCCGCCGGCCGGCTCTCGGTGGTGTTCATGCTGTTACTCGGACTCGCGGTGGCCCTGTCCATCCAGGTCGTCGGGGCCCTGCTGGTGCTCAGCCTGCTGATCACCCCGGCCGCCGCCGCGATCCGCGTGACCGCGCGCCCGGGCCTGACGGTGGCGCTGAGCATCGTGTTCGCGATGACCAGCGTGGTCGGGGGCATCATGCTCGCCCTGGCCGGACGCTTGCCGATCAGCCCCTACGTGACCACCATTTCCTTCGCGATCTACGTGGTGTGCCGGGTCATCGACTGGCGCCGTTCACGGGTGCGGCGGATCCAGGAAGCGGCACCGCAACTCGCAGCCTAGGCGCCGTCGGCTCCCTGCCGGTTGAGCGTGCACTCGGGGCAGTAGCCGTAGATCTCCACGGTGTGGGAGGCCTCCGTGAAACCGTGCTCGGCGGCGACCCGGGCCGCCCAGGTCTCCACGGCGGGAGCCTGGACCTCGACCCCCTTGCCGCAGGTCCGGCAGACCAGGTGATGGTGGTGGGTCTCGGCCTCGCAGCGGCGGTAGGCGGCCTCGCCCTCGCCGGATCGTACGACGTCGAGCAGCCCGTCCTCGGCCATGGACTGCAGGATCCGGTAGACGGTGGCCAACGAGACCTTATCGCCCTGGTCCTGAAGCAGACGGTGGAGTTCCTGGGCGGAGACGAAGTCCTCCAACCGGCCCATGGCGGCCTCGACGGCGAGCCGCTGCTTGGTGACACGCTGTTCCCGCCCGCGCTTGGGGACGATCTTCTCCGACATGCGTTGCTGTGCTCCTGGAGTCTTGCTTCGGGCCCGACGTGAGGGGTCCTGGGTCGACCGGACGGGCCGCGGACGACTGGAAGAAACAGCTTATCAGCGCGGCGGCGGCGAACTAGGGTGGGGGCATGAAGCTCATCAAACACGGACATGCCTGCATCCGCCTGGAAAAGGGATCACGCGTCATGGTCATCGACCCCGGAACATTCACCGACGTGCCGGCGGCCCTGGCCGGTGCCGAAGCCATCCTGGTGACCCACGAGCACGCCGACCATCTCGACGCGGCGGCCGTCCTGCCGATCGTGGACCGCACCGCAGGGGTGCATGTCTACGCCCCGCGGGAGGTGGTCGATCAACTGCTGGCCCACCCGGCACTCGGGGCGGCGGGGGACAGGATCCACGTGCTGGCCCCCGACGACGTCCGGCAGATCGCCGGGTTCGACGTCCGGGTCTTCGGCGGCCAGCATGCGCTGATCCACCCGCAGATCCCCGTGGTCGCCAATCTGGGGTACCTCGTCGACGGGAACCTGTACCACCCGGGAGACTCGTTCATCGTCCCGAACGGGGTCACGGTGCAGACCCTGCTGGTGCCGCTGCATGCCCCGTGGTCGAAGCTGGCCGAGGTCGTGGACTTCGTGGTGTCGGTCCGGCCGGCCCATGCCTACCCGATCCACGACGGGCTGCTCAACGAGAGGGGGCTGGGGATGATGACCGGGCATGTCACCCGGTTCGGGGCCCGGTACGGCACCGAATTCGAGTACCTGCAGGTCGGGGAGTCCCGCGAGGCCTGAGCGGCCGGGCCCCGGAGCGGCTAGGGCAGGGTCAGGATCCGGGCTCCGTCCTCGGTGATCGCAATCGTGTGTTCGGTATGGGCGGTCCGGCACCCCGTTGCGCTGCGCAACGTCCAGCCATCGGCGTCGGTCACGAGCTGTGAGGTATCTGCCATGACCCACGGCTCCAGAGCGAGCAGCAAGCCGGGCCGGAGCCTGTAGCCCCGGCCGGGGCGCCCGGTATTGGGGACATGCGGGTCCTGGTGCATGGTCGAGCCGATGCCGTGGCCCCCGAATTCGACGTTGATCTGGTATCCGGCCCGGTCCAGAACGGTGCCGATGGCATGGGAGACATCGCCGAGGCGGACCCCGGGGCCTGCCGCGGCAATGCCGGCGGCCAGGGCCGCCTCGGTGGCATCGATCATCGCGACGCTTTCGGCGGGGCGTGAAGAACCCACCACGAAGCTGATGGCCGCATCCGCTGCCACCCCGTCCAGGATGAGGGCCAGATCCAGTGTCAGCAGGTCCCCGTCGGCCAGGGCGTAGTCGTGGGGCAGGCCGTGGAGGACCGCATCGTTGACCGCGGTGCAGATGTAGTGGCCGAAGGGTCCGCGTCCGAAGGACGGCGCATAGTCGACATAGCAGGACCGGGCCCCGGCCTCGGTGATCATCTGCCGGGTCCACCGGTCGATGTCCAGCAGGTTCGTCCCCACGGTGGTCCGGCGTTTCATGGTCTGCAGGATCCTGGCGACCAGGGCGCCGCTGGTCCGGGCCCGGGTTAGCTGGCTGTGGTTCAGGATTTCGATCATGCGGCACTTCTTCCGACTCAGGAGGGTGGGCCAAGAACCAGCCCGGGTCATTCTACGCCGGGATCCTACGGTTCCACCCAGTCGCCGCCGGCGAGGAAGGCCTCGATGACCCCTTCATAGGGGGTGGTGTCGATGCCCGCGCGGTGAAGCCATCCGGGGTCGTAATGTGATCCGGCATAGCGTTCGGCGCCGTCGCAGATCAGTGAGACGACCGATCCTTGCTGTCCGGCGGCCCGCATCCGCGCCACCAGACGCCAGATCTGCCACATGTTCGTTCCCGTGGACGGTCCGGCGTGCAGCCCCGCCCATCCGGAGAGATGGCGCATTGCGGCCACCGAGGCGCCGTCGGGCACGGTCTGGACCAGATCGATCACCGAGGGCACGAAGCTGGGTTCGGGCGACGGCCGGCCGATGCCCTCGATCCGGCTCGGGGTCCCGGTCACAGCCGCCGGGTCACCGCCGTCGTTCCAGGCTTGCCAGGCCGGCAGGAAGGCCGAGCCCTCGGGGTCGCCGACGGCCAACCGGCTCTGATGCTGGTGGTAGCGGATGTAGCGGCCCAAAGTGGCGCTGGTGCCCCCCGTCCCGGCCCCGGCCACGACCCAGGCGGGCACCGGATGCGGTTCGAGTTCGAGCTGGGAGAAGATCGATTCGGCGATGTTGTTGTTCCCGCGCCAGTCGGTGGCCCGTTCGGCGTAGGTGAACTGGTCCATGTAGTGTCCACCGGTTTCGGCAGCCAATCGGCGTGCCTCGGCGTCGACCGCCGAGGCCTCTTCGATCAGGTGGCAGGTCCCGCCCAGCTCACGGATCAGGTCGATCTTCTGCTCCGACGTCGTTGCGGCGACCACGGCCACGAAGGGCAAGCCCAACAGCCGGGCGAAATACGCCTCGGAGACCGCGGTGCTCCCGCTGGAGGATTCCACGATGGTGGTCCGCTCGGTGATCCATCCGTTGACCAGCCCGTAGAGGAACAAGGACTTCGCCAGGCGGTGCTTCAACGAGCCCGAGCGGTGGGTGGACTCGTCCTTCAGGTAGAGCTCGATGCCCCAAACCACCGGCAGGCCGATCCGGTGCAGGTGCGTATCCGCCGAGCGGGCGGTATCGGCTTCCAGGGCCAGGACGGCCTGGTTGACCCAAGCCCGTCCGGCAGGCGGCGGTAGTGTTGGCAGCATCGTTGAATCCACCCGTCCAGCCTACCCGGGCCCGCTTCGGCGGCCGCCCCGGAGCCGGCGGCGGGGCATGAGGGAGGAAGTTCCGACATGGACGTCTTGATCACCACCGAGGCCCTGGCCGCCCGGATCGCCGCCGGGCAGCGCACCGTCATCCTGGATGTCCGGTGGGCGTTGGGTTCGACCACGGGGGAGGAGGACCACCTGGCCGGGCATATCCCGGGGGCCGTGTATGTGGACCTGGAGACCGAGCTGGCGGCCCCTGCCCGCCCGCAAGCCGGTCGCCACCCCCTGCCTGAACCCGCAGCCTTCGCCGCCGCCACCTCCCGCTGGGGGATCGACCCCGGCGATACCGTGGTGGTCTACGACGCCGTGGGCGGGCTGTCGGCGGCGCGGGCCTGGTGGCTGCTGCGGGACGCCGGACTGGCCGAGGTGTTCCTGCTCGACGGCGGATGGGCCGCCTGGCCGGCGGCCGGCGGGGAGGTCGCCACCGGGCCGGTCACCCCGCTACCGGGACGCTGGGTCCCGCACCCCGGGTCGCTGCCGGTCCTGGATGCCGACGGCGCGGCGGCCTTCCCCTCCACCGGGGTCCTGCTCGACGCCCGGGCCGGTGAACGCTTCCGCGGGGAAACCGAACCGGTGGACCCACGCCCCGGGCACATCCCCGGGGCCCTGAACGCCCCCACCGCAGCGAACCTGGACGCGGACAGCAGATTCTTGTCGGCGGAAGCCCTGCGGGAGAAGTTCGCCGCCCTGGGCCCGGCAGCAGGAGGCCCACCGGTAGCCGTCTACTGCGGCTCCGGGGTCACCGCCGCCCACGAGATCGCCGCCCTGGCGATCGCCGGGATCGACGCGGCCCTGTATCCGGGCTCGTATTCGCAGTTTTCCTCCGACCCCGCCCGGGAGGTGGCCACCGGCCCCACCGGCTGACTGGCCCGGGGCCGAGCAGGCCAAGTAGATTCGTGACCACTACCGAAGAGAGGGACACCATGAGCACGCTGTTCAGCAAGATCATCAACGGGGAGTTGCCGGGACGATTCGTCTGGAAGGATCCCGACGTCGTCGCGTTCCTGTCGATCGGACCGATCACCGACGGTCACACCCTGGTGGTGCCGCGCCAGGAGGTCGACGACTGGACCGATATCGAACCCGAGCTGCTCAATAAGCTCAACGCGGTCGCCCGGGTCGTGGGGCGGGCCCAGAAGCGGGCCTTCGGCTCCGAACGAGCCGGCCTGATGGTCGCCGGCTTCGAGGTCCCCCATCTGCACGTGCACGTCTGGCCGACGAACTCGCTGGCCGACTTCGACCTCTCCCGGGCCGATACCGACCCGAAGGAAGCCCACCTGGACGACAATGCCGAACGACTGCGCACCGCACTGCGCGAGGACGGGCATACCGATATGGTGCCGAACCAGTAATCCCGGCCCGCAGTCCCGCCGTCGTCCCTGCCGCGGGGACGACGGCGGGGACGGGCCTTTCGGACCGGCCGGTTAGCTGGTGGTGGCCTGGCGCAAGGCGGTCCGCACCCGCTTCTCCGAGACCGAATAGGCGGTGCCCAGTTCCTGGGCGAACATGCTCACCCGCAACTCCTCGAGCATCCACTTGATCCGGGCCAGGGGCGCGGGGATCCGTGCCCCGGCAGGCACCGCGGCCCGGGCGGCATCGTATTCATCCTCCAACGCCTGGATCGCCAGCATCGCCTGGTGGTCCCGCGCCACGTTCCCGGCCTCCAACTTATCCAGACGCTTGCCGATCGCCTCCAGATAGCGGGGCAGCTGGGAGAGGTGGGCGTAGCCGGTCCCGGCGACGAAGCCCGGGTAGACCAGGTTCTCCACCTGGCTGCGGATATCGGCCAGCGCGTTCACCAGTGCCAGCGAGGAGGCCTTGGAGACCCGTTGGTCCACGCGGCGGGCCCCGGAGAGGACGCGTTCGACGATGGCGGTGACCTTGAAGACCGTGTCGATCAGCTCGGCCCGCACCGACTCGAACAGGGCATCGAACTCCGCCTTGCTGAAGGGCAGTTCCTCAGGGACCAGCCGGTCCAGGGCCGCCAGCGTGCAGTCGGCGATCAGCTTCTCCACCGAACCGTGGGGGTTCTGCGTGAAGACCAGCTTCTCCTGGTTGTTCAGGTGCTCCAATACGTACTTGGCCGGGGAGGGGACCTGAAGCAGCAGCAGCCGGATCACCCCGCCCCGATGGGCCGTGAGCTGTTCATCCTCGTTGCGGAACACCGTCAGCGACACCGTGTCCCCGGTATCGAGCAGACCGGGGAATGCGGTGACTTCCGCCCCCGCCACCGTGGTGCTGACCCGGCGCTCGATCCGGGCCCCGTCGCCGAGCCCTTCGGGCCAGGCGGTCAGCCCGGTCTGCTCCAGCGTCGGCGTCGGACGCTCCCGCGTGGTGGTGCCCGCCCGGCCCCGTCCGGGCCGGGGCGAGGTCCGGGCCCCACCGGTTCCGGCTCCGGAACCGCCCGAGGATTCCTTGCCGTGGCGTTGTTCGGCCTCGCGGGCCGCCGCCAGCAGGGCAGGCCCCGCGCTTCCCAACGAATCGGCCAGGGCCTGGCGGTTCTGCGTCGCCAGGGTTCGTTGCAGGGTGGGCAGGTCGGTGGATTCATCCAGGATCCGGGCCCTGGCATCCACGACCTGGAAAGTGGCCAACAGGTGCCCGGGGATCTTGGACCAGTCCCAGGATCCCGGCGGGATCACCACCCCGCGCATCCGACGCAACACCAGTTCCAGGGAGGGTTCGAGGTCATCGGTCGTGGGGTCGAAATCGGCATTCAGTGCGGTCACCGCCTGCCGGGCCACGTCGGGGGCCGGGACGAAGTTCTTGCGGATGGCCTTGGGCAGGGACTTGATCAAGGCGGTGACCAGTTCTTCGCGGAGACCGGGGATGAGCCAGCGGAAACGTTCGGGGTCCAGCTGGTTCAGGAACAACACGGGCACCCGCACGGTCAACCCGTCGGATTCACCGGCCGACGCGGCCGGGTTGAACTCGTAGGACAGCTCCAGTTCAAGGTCCCCGTGCTGCAGGGTCCGGGGGAAGTCCTCCTGGTTCAGTTCGTCCGCGTCGGCGTTGAAGAGTTCCTCCGGGTCGAAGTCCAGCAGGGTGGGCTCCTCCGCCCGCGCCTTCTTCCACCACCGGTCGAAGTGGCGTTCGGAGACGACGCCGGAACCGACCCGCTGATCGTAGAAATCGAAGAGGTCCTCGTCCGTGGCACCCAGATCACGCCGACGCATCCTGGTTTCGAGTTCGTCGATATCGGCCAGCAGGCGCCGGTTGCGTTGGAAGAACTTATGGTGGGTCTTCCAATCGCCTTCCACCAGGGCGTGCTGGATGAACAGCTCCCGGGCCACGACCGGATCGACGCGCCCATATTGGATGCGGCGCTGGGGGATGACGGTCAGACCGTAGAGGGTGGCCTTCTCGTAGCCCATGACCGAACCCATCTTCCGGGACCAGTGGGGTTCTGAATGCGAATACTTCAACAGGTGCTTGCCGACCTCCTCCACCCAGAGGGGATCGAAGCGGGCGTTGACCCGGGCCCAGAGCCTGCTGGTCTCCACCAGTTCGGCGGACATCACCCATTCGGGGTTCTTCTTGAACAAGGCCGAGCCGGGGAAGATGGAGAACCGGGTGCCGCGGGCGCCGGAATATTCGCGTTTGCGCTCATCCCAGGCACCGATGTGTCCGAGTAGGCCGGCCAGCAGGCTGGTGTGGATCTCCCGTTCCAGCCCTGCCGGGTCCACCGGCCCCGTCGACAGGGTGATGCCCAATGGTTTGGAGAGCTGGCGGAGCTGGGCGAAGAGGTCCTGCCATTCGCGCACCCGCATGTAGTTGATGAATTCCTTCTTGCAGAGCCTGCGGAACGCCGAGGAGGAGAGCTCCTTCTGCTTCTCCTGCAGGTAGGCGTAGAGGTTCAGGAACCCCGAGAAGTCCGAGGTCGAGTCGTCGAAGCGGCGGTGCAGGCCGATGGCATTGGCTCGTTGACCGGTGTCTTCGGAGGGGCGTTCGCGGGGGTCGCGGATGGTCAGGGCGGCGGCCAGGATCATGACCTCCTTGGCGCAGCCGCGCCGGCCTGCCTCCACGATCATCCGGCCCAACCGGACGTCGACGGGGAGCTGGCTGAGCTGCCGCCCGATCCTGGTGACCTTTGCCGAGGCCCCCTCCCCGACAGCGCCCAGTTCGCGCAAGAGTGAGACGCCGTCGTTCACGGCCTTGGAATCCGGGGGCTGGACGAAGTCGAAACCCGCGACGTCGCGGGGGGACTCCACGACCCCCATGGCGGACATCTGCAGGATCACCGCCGCCAGGTTGGTGCGCAGGATCTCAGGGTCGGTGAATTCGGGACGGGCCTCGAAGTCCTCCTGGGAGTAGAGCCGGATGGCGATGCCGTCGGAGACGCGGCCACAACGACCCGACCGCTGGTTCGCGCTGGCCTGGGAGACCCGTTCGATGGGCAGGCGCTGGACCTTCGTGCGGTGCGAATACCTTGAGATCCGGGCGGTCCCGGTATCGATGACGTATTTGATGCCCGGGACCGTCAGTGAAGTTTCGGCGACATTGGTCGCCAGTACCAGACGAGGGTTGGACCCCGGGTGGAAGACCTTGTGCTGTTCCTCCAGGGACAACCGGGCGAAGAGCGGCAGCACCTCGGTGCCTCTCAGCCGGGGGTTGGTCCGCACCCGGGCGCGTAGGGCCTCGGCGGCATCGCGGATCTCGCGCTCGCCGGAAAAGAAGATCAGGACGTCGCCCGGGGCTTCGGCCGCCAATTCGTCCACGGCATCGCAGACCGCGTCCAGCGGGTCCCGATCCTCGTCCGTGTCGTAGTCGTCGTCGTCCTCGCGCCCTTCGGCGGGATTCAGCGGACGGTAGCGCAGCTCCACCGGGAACGTGCGCCCGGAGACCTCGATGATGGGGGCCGGAACGATCTCCTCTCCGCCCTCGGAGGCGGGGGAGCCGAAGTGCGTGGCGAATTTCTCCGGGTCGATCGTCGCCGAGGTGATGATGACCTTCAGATCGGGACGCTTGGGCAGCAGCCGTTTGAGGTAGCCGAGCAGGAAGTCGATGTTCAGGCTGCGTTCGTGGGCCTCATCGATGATGATGGCGTTGTATTTACGCAGCAGCCGGTCATGCTGGATCTCCGCCAGCAGGATGCCATCGGTCATGACCTTGACCTGGGTGGACGCCGACACGTGTCCGGTGAACCTGACCTGGAAGCCGATCTCCGCCCCGAGCTCGACCCCGGTCTCCTCGGCGATGCGTTCGGCCACCGTACGGGCGGCCAGCCGGCGGGGTTGGGTGTGGCCGATCATCCCGCCCTCGCCCAAGCCCAGTTCCAACAGCATCTTGGGAAGCTGGGTGGTTTTGCCGGAGCCGGTTTCGCCGGCGATGACGACGATCTGGTGGTCGCGGATGGCTTCCATGATGTCGTCGCGGCGGGCGCTGACCGGAAGGGACTCGGGATAGGTGATCTTTACAGCCATGGTTGAACCAGTCTAAGGGGGTCCGCTCGACGACGGCGCCCAGCGGCCGTCCGATGCGCTTCCGGAAGTGGTCGGGAGGCCAAGTACGGAATGATACCGAAATGTGGCATGGGACACGTTTTGTCTTCAATGGGCCTCGAGGCGCACAAGGGCGTCCATGGGCCCCTGAGTCATATGGACAATGTGAGTTGATTCACAGGTAGTATCGAGGTGTCTTTAGGCACGAGGTGGTCAAAAGATTGTCGAATCACTCGCAGTGGGGGACGGGATCCGGTGGCAGCAAAGGTGATGTTGACCGGAAATCAACTCGTGACCCGTGAAAGGAAAACACCATGAACGTTTCTCGCGTCGGCAAGCTTGCCGCAGGCCTGATGGCCACCGCATTGCTCGCCACCGCTTGCGGATCCTCGGGAGGGTCCGGGGAGTCCAGCGGATCCGCGGATGCGACCGAGCCCGTGAAGATCGGCATCTCGCAGTACGTGTCCCATCCGTCCTTGGATGCGGTGACCGAGGGCTTCAAGAAGGGGATGAAGGACGCCGGCTATACCGGGGACAAGATCAGCTACGATCTGCAGAACGCTCAGGCGGATGCCTCGACGAACACGGCGATCATGAACCAGTTCTCGCAGGACAACCTGGATCTGGTCCTCGCCGTCGCCACGCCGGCGGCCCAGGCGGCCGCCCAGGCGATCACTGATGCCCCGGTCCTCTTCTCGGCGGTGACCGACCCGGTGGAAGCCAAACTGGTCAAGAGCGTTGAGGAACCCGGCGGAAACGTCACCGGCACCTCGGATAAGAACCCGGTGAAGGAGCAGATGGAACTGCTCAAGGAACTGGCCCCTGACGCCAAGTCCGTCGGGATCGTCTACTCCTCCGGCGAGGTCAACTCCACCGTCCAGGTGAAGTGGGCCAAGGAAGCCGCGGCCGATCTCGACCTGGAGATCAAGGAAGCGGCCATCTCCGCCTCCTCCGAGGTCCAGCAGGCAGCCGAGTCGCTGAAGGTCGATGCCTACTACGTGCCCACCGACAACGCCGTCGTCTCCGCGTTGGAAGGTTTGTTGCAGACCGCGCAGTCCAAGAAGGTCCCCGTCATCGCCGCCGACGGCGAGTCGGTCAAGCGTGGCGCCACGGCCACCTACGGCATCAACTACGAGAAGCTCGGCGTCCAGACCGCCGACATGGCGGTGAAGATCCTCAAGGACGGGGAGAAGCCGGCCGATATGCCCGTGGAGACCTTGACCGATGTCGAACTGTATGTGAACACCGCCGCCGCGAAGAAGGCCGGAGTGGAGATCCCGCAGGACATGATCGACAAGGCCGCCGAGGTCTACAAGAAGTAGCCCGCGCCGATCTTCCGGATCACGGTGCCCGGCCGCCCTCCAGCGGCCGGGCACCCCGCATTCTTCCCTCTCTACCCAAGGATCTCTTCATGCTTACTGCGGTTGAACTGGGCCTGATCTACGCGATCATGGCGCTGGGGGTCTATCTGACCTTCCGCATCCTCGACTTCCCCGACCTGACGGTTGATGGAAGCTTCACCACCGGCGCCGCCGTCGCCTCCATCACCATCGTCAACGGCATGCCGGCACTTTTGGCCACCGGGCTGGCCCTGCTGGCCGGCGCGGCAGCCGGTGTCGTGACCGGTCTGCTGCATACCAAGGGCAAGATCAACGGCCTGCTGGCCGGCATCCTGACCATGATCGCCCTGTATTCGGTGAATTTGCGCATCATGGGCAAAGCCAACGTCCCGCTGCTGGGGGAGGACACCCTGATCTCCCCGCTGCGGGAGGCCCAGCTCACCGGTGGCGTCGTATCCATCCTGATCTTCTTCGTGGTGGCCCTGGTGCTGAAGTTCGTCCTGGACTGGTTCCTGCACACCGACACCGGTCTGGCCATGCAGGCGACCGGTGACAACGAACAGATGATCCGCAGCCTGGGCGTCAGCACCGACAACCAGAAGATCCTCGGGCTGGCCATTTCCAACGCCCTGGTGGGCCTGTGCGGCGCGATGGTCGCCCAGTACCAGGGCTTCGCCGATGTGGGTATGGGTATCGGCCTGATCCTGATCGGTCTGGCCTCGGTCATCATCGGCCAGGCGATCTTCGGGACCCGGAACATCTTCATCGCCACGCTGGCCGTCATCTTCGGTGCCGTCCTCTACCGCGTCTTCATCCAACTGGCCCTGGACGCCGGTCTCGAGCCGAATGACATGAAGCTGATCTCCGCGATCCTCGTGGTCCTCGCGCTCGTTCTGCCGCAGTGGAAGGGCTTCAATAAGTTCGGTCGCCGGATGCGCACCATCAACAACGCCGCGGAGAAGCAGAAGGAGACGGTGTCCTAGCATGCTGGAAGTCAACAACCTGTCCAAGACGTTCTTCGCCGGGACGGTCAACGAGCGCAAGGCGCTACGCAACATCAACCTCCAATTGACCGAAGGCGAATTCGTCACCGTGATCGGCTCCAATGGTGCCGGGAAATCCACTGTCCTGAACATGGTCGGGGGCAAGCTCCAGCCCGACGTCGGCAACGTGAAGATCGCCGGCAAGGACGTCACCAAACTGGCGGACCATGCGCGGGCGAAATACATCGGCCGGGTCTTCCAGGACCCGATGGCCGGCACCGCGCCGAGCATGTCGATCGAAGAGAACATGTCCCTGGCCCTGAACCGCGGAAAATTCCGTGGGCTGGGCCTGGGGGTGACCAAACGACGGCGGGAGCAATTCGCCACTGAGCTCGAATCTCTGGAATTGGGCCTCGAACATCGGCTCAAGGCCAAGGTCGGGTTGCTCTCCGGTGGACAGCGGCAAGCACTTTCGCTGCTCATGGCCACGTTCAGTGGACCTCAGATCCTGTTGCTCGACGAGCACACCGCGGCACTGGACCCGCAACGGGCGGCCCTGGTGGCCCGGCTGACCGAGGAGATCGTCGAACGCCACGGACTCACCACGCTGATGGTCACCCACAACATGGAGCAGGCGCTGCGGTTGGGCACCCGGCTGGTGATGATGCACGACGGGGAGATCATCCTGGATCTCGATGCCGAGGCCAAATCGAAGATGACCGTTCCCGGGCTGCTCAAGGAATTCGAGAAGATCAAGGGCGCCCAGCTCGACGACCGCACCATGCTGCAGTAGGGCGGGGCACCACCAAAGCAGGGCCCGTGGCCGGATCAACCGGCCACGGGCCCTGCTTTTTCGTGCCGTGCCGGGAAGTCTGTTGCCCGGGTTCGTCGCGGCAGGGCCCCATCGACGGGTGCTGGGAGAACGCGGTGACCGAGGGATGTGCAAGGCTGGGCAGATGCCCACCCTGAGGATCGGACCGGCGGTCTCGGCCGGTGACGTCCAGCAGTTGGCCACGGTGCATGTCAGGGCCTGGCGGTGGGCCTACCGGGGTCTGCTGCCGGATGGATATCTGGATTCGCTGAGCGTTCACCGGCGCGCGCTGGCCTGGCAGAGGCTGCTCGACGATGAAGCCATCCCCGCACCGTATCTGGCCTTTTGGGGAAGCGAGGCCGTGGGCCTGGTCCATGCCGGGACGAGCCGTGACGTGGACGCCTCGGCAACCACGGGGGAGGTCACCTCGATCTATCTGCTGCCCGAATATGTAGGACAGGGGATCGGCTGGCGGCTGTGGTCAACCGCTCTCGATCAACTGGGGGCCTCCGGGCACGACAGCGTGACCCTGTGGGTTCTCGAGGCCAATGACCGGGGGCGCAGGTTCTACGAACGGGCCGGGTTGGTGGCCGATGGTGCGTCGAAAACACCGTCCCTGGGAGACTCCGGGATCACCGAGGTGAGATACCGCGGCGTGTTCCAGCACCCCCACGTCCACGCCCGATGATGCCAGCCGGTCATGTTCGCGGCCCGCGCTGTCGACGCCGACGCGTGTCACCACCTCGGCCCCGGAGCGCGTGGTGGTTTCCTCACCAAGCTGTAGCCGGACAGGTCCGACCCTGAACTCCACGACACCATCCGCGGGTTCAAGATCCGGCTCCTGGAGCTCGAAAACCCGCTGATACCACTGCACGGCGCCCGACAGGTCGCTGACTGGTAGTCAGACGGTTGCACTGAATATCTCCACGCCCGCGACTCTTCCAGCAGCTCGCGGGCCTGTCGAGCCCCGGGAACCCGACCTTTTCGAACGTAAGCCGGGATGGGTATCCGTGCGCCGGGGCAGTCAGGTTCGCGGCCCCTGCCCCTCGAGTTCCCCGCATGTTCGAGGGGACTCCTCGCCGCGGGCACGAGAAATCATTACCGCTTGGCGCATAACGACGTCACTTGGTCGAGTCCCTCCACGATCTTCTCGTGTTGCAGCGTGGAAATACCCCTGACGAGGTTGGCACCCACGGGCTTCAGGTCCTCGTTCCCGGTGGAGGCTCCTCCGGTCATTCCGCCGACGGCAGCCCCGACGACGGCGACGCGATCAAGGTCCGGATCCACAAGACCCGGCCCCTCCCAATCCTCAACCGAGCCTTTCGTCTTTTCGAGGTGCTCGGCCATCGGGCAGGCATAATCGAGCCGCCAGGATTCGCCAGTGGGGTCTGGCGTTGCACTGTTTCCACGGGCCAGGAATCCTCCGACACCGCCCAATGCCAACAACAGCACAGCAACGACCACCAGTACCCAGACCGGTTTCTTCCTGATCCCCATGATCTTCTCCTTTTCACCTGAGGCCTGCGCATGCGGGGGTCTTGGATGACTGCCCGGCGCCGTCCATTGACCCCTTACCGTAGGGGCCACAGGCAACACCTTCCAATCCGGCGGCCCGTCCCCCTAACCACCGGGAATGTCGGGGGAATGCGTGGGCGGAAGCCCCATGCCTGCGCTGGAATGTGGAATAGTCCGGAGGGCTTATAGCGTGTGGGGTGGGCGAGGTCGGGGGAGCGGCGTCGGATCGAAGACCCCTGGCGTTCCCGGGGCTGTCTTGACCGATGACGAGTCCGGAAAGTCCGAGGGGGACGAGAGGGATGGTTGGGATGGCACGAGGCACGGCGGGCGCTGACCTGCTCATCACGAACGTCACGGTGGGGGCGCATCCCGGGGCGGCTATGATCCAGGGCTGCGACGTCGTGGAGCGTTCCGGGCGGATCCATGCGGTGCGGCCGAGAGCAGAGAATCCCGAGCCGGTCGAGGGGCCGGTTCTTGACGCCGATGGGCGGGTGCTTGCTGCGGGTTTCTGGAACTGCCACGTACATTTCATCGACGGCGTCTGGTCCCGAGCGAGACGGAGTGAGACGGGGGCATTGCAACGGGCACTCGATGACATGCTGGTCAGCCGGGGATTCACCAGCGTGGTCGATCTGGGGTCCAATTCGCGAAACACGCTGCCGCTGATCGCTCGTATCGAGGCAGGGGAACTGACCGGTCCCACCATTCATACCGCGACGGAACCGATCCATCCTGCCCGCGGGGTCCCGTTCTATACCAGGGAATCGGTGTCGTGGTTCTTGCGATGGGCCTTGCCGGCTCCACGGACCCCCGCCGGGGCTCGCCGAGCGGCCCGGCGGGGGCTTCGCCGTGGAGCTCATGTCATCAAGCTGTTCACCGGTTCCTATGTCGAACCCGACCGGATCAAGACCATGACATCCAAGGTGGCGGACGCCGCGGTAGGGGAAGCACATCAGCAAGGGGTTCTGGTGTTTGCCCACCCCTCCAACCGGGAAGGGCTGAAGGTGGCGCTGGACGCCGGGGTGGACGTCATCGCCCACGTCCCCGATGAAACCGAGGGCACCGAATCGTTGTTGCTGGCTTGTGCCGCCCAGGGCAAGCGGCTGGTCCCCACCCTTCACATGTTCGCCCACACCGTCACGAAGTCCCCGACCTACACGGATCCCATTGACCAGGCCTTGAGGACTTTCTGGGAGTCCGGAGGACGAATCCTGTTTGGCACCGATGTCGGCTACATGGACGAGTACGACACTGCCGGAGAGTTCGAGGCTTTGCATCGCTGCGGCTTGGGCGCACCGGAGATCCTTGCCTCCTTGACCACGGAACCAGCCGCAGCATTCGGAGACACGAGTCTGGGGACCGTGGAACCCGGAATGGCTGCAGACCTCACCCTGCTGGAGACGAGGAGTGGTGACATCGAACCGCGGCACCTCCGCGATATTGCCGCAGTCGTCAAGGACGGCCGGGTGCTCCACGGGTCCGGGGAGCTCTCCGTTTCCGGGCCCCCTGGCGCTTCCCGGTGAGGTCGTCGGCTCCGGTTGCTCCGCCTGCGAGCGTCGGAACAGGGGAGGGCCATCCCTTGGCAGGAGGCAACCGCATTGGTAGGTTCTGGCCATGGAGAGCCAAAACGAGATGGACTGGACCCTCGAGGTGGTGGTGCTTCCGGTTTCCGACCTCGACAGGTCCTTGGCATTCTACCGCGACCAATTCGGGTTCCACCTGGACCACGACTACGACCTGGGCGAAGGCCGGCGCGTGATTCAACTGACGCCTCCGGGGTCGGGCTGCTCGATTGTGCTCGGTACCGGTGGAGTGGTCCCCGAGATGCCGCCCGGCTCGGTGAAGGGTCTGCAACTGGTGGTCTCCGATATCGAACGAGCGCACCGGATCCTCACGGAACGCCAGGTCGAAACCAGCGGAGTGCAGGTCCTGGCGGAGAACCCAGAGGAGGCCGCAGATCCCCTCGATAACGTCGCAATGATCTTCCTCTCGGACCCGGACGGGAACGGGTGGGCGATCCAACAGATGTCGAGTCGGGGCCGATGAGCAGGGGACCGGAGTCTGGCCGGTGGGATCAGCCGGCGTCGTGCCCCCGAAGCCGCGCGGCCGCAGCGTCGACCAACGGCCCCCGGATGCGCTGATTGCTTTCCATGATCTGGTCGACGACCGCCGGATCCGTGCCCGGCCGCCCGGGCGCCCCGGCATCGAAGGGTGGATGGGGGTCGTACTCGATCATCAGTTGGGCCCGTCTGGCCGTTGCCTCGTCCCATAGCGTGGCGATGATCTCCAGCCCGAAGTCGATGCCGCTGGTCACCCCTCCTCCGGTGACCAGTGCTCCGTCCCAGACCACCCGTCCCTCCCGGGGGATGGCACCGAAAAGTTCAAGCAACGGCCGGGAGGCCCAATGCGTGGTGGCTCGTTTACCGACCAGGAGACCGGCGGCCCCCAGGACGAAGGCACCCGTGCAGACGCTGCTCACGTAGCGGGCGTACCGTGCCTGGTCGCGGATGAAGGCCAGGGCCGCTTCGTCGTCCATCAGGTCGAAGGCCCCGTTCCCACCCGGGACCATCAACAGATCCGCCGGCGGGGCGTCGGCAAAGGTCCTGGTGGGCAGGATGGAGAACCCCGAATCGGTGGGTACTGGTTCCATGTCGCGCCAGACCAGATCGATGGCGACGTCCGGAGCGAGTGAGAACACCTGGACGGGACCCGTGAGATCAAGTTGGGTGACCCGGGGGAACAGCAGGCAGATGATTCTGAAGGGGCGATCCATGTCCCGATGATGCCATCCGCCGGCCGGTAATTCGAGGGCAGTGGCCCTCCGGCAGCGGAAACTCAGGGCGCAGGAACGAAGTAGAGGTCGGAGTGGAGCTTGCAGCCCGGGTTGAACCGTGCGCCGCAGCAGGGGCAGTCGGCCCGGGCCAGGTACTCGATGATGCCCAGTTGGTGATCACACACCCCACACATCACGGCCCGCGCGTCGTGTTCGGCGACCGGCCAACGCCGTGCCTTGTGTTGGGCGGGGACCTGGTCATGGCAGAGGCGGCACGGGTAGTACTCCCCGCAGCAGTAGAACCGGATGGCGATCACATCCAGGACGGTTGAGTAGTGCGTGCAGCGGGTTTGTGCGTCGATGACGTGGCCGAGAACCCGGGGCCGGGTCATTGCACACCCCGGGCCGAGAGCGCCTCGCCGAGTTCATCGGCATGCTTGAGCGAGACCACCAGGAACGGGACCACGAAGGTGGCCAGGCCGCCGCGGGCGCCACGGGCCCGTTGGGCCTCGCGCACCCCGGCGCCCAGACGGGCCAATACCGGGACCGTCGTGATCGTCACTGCCAGCAGCAGGGCCATCCGTTCGGGGTCGATCCCCAGCCGGGCCAACGGGGCCAGGCCCCGTTCGACGGCGGCCAACAGGTCGGTCAGCCGGGTGGTCAGCACCAGCAACCCCGCCAGGAGGATGGCGGCGACGACGCGAGAGGAATTGGCGGCCGCTGCCTCAAGGGGCATGAAGATCAGCTGGGCGAGCAGCGTGATGCCGATCAGCCAGCGCACGGCGATCAGTTGGCGCCAGAGTTCGGACAGTCCCAGACCTCCGAGGAGGTAGCCGAGTACGGCCACGACCCAGGCCAGCCCGGCGGCCCAGTACGTCGACGGCAGGAAGGACAATCCCAGCACCACCAGCATCAGCAACAGGGCCTTGCGTCCGGTGGGCAGGCGGTGCAGCAGGCCGTGGCCCGGACGGTAGAGGCTCAGCATGCCAGGGACCGTTCATAGGTGGCCAGCACCTCGACGGGATCCCCGACGGCATGGATCCGGCCCGAGCCCACCAGGACGGCCGTATCGCAGCGCAGGGCCAATCGTGGATCATGGGTGACCAGCACCAGTTGGTGGTCACCGCCGAGGAACAAGTGATCCGCCACCGTGCGGGAGTTACGGGTATCCAGCAGTGCCGTGGGCTCATCGGCAATGACCAGATCGGGGCGTCGCACGAAGGCCCCACACAGGGCCAGGAGCTGTTTCTGGCCGCCGGAGAGTTCATGGGCGGAACGTCCAGCCAACTCGGATAGACCAAATGCGGCGAGTGCCCCGCTCACCCGCGCCTCTTCTTCCGGCTGGGAAAGCTTCTCGGAACGCAGCGAAAACGCCACATCCTCACCGACGGTAGGCATGATGATCTGGGCATCGGGGTTGCTGAAGACAAAGGCCACCAGCCGCCGCAACTCACGTTTCTGCCTCACCGGGTCCACACCGTGGACGCGCAGGGACCCCGAGGACGGGGCCACCAGCCCACCGATGACCCGGGCGAGGGTCGATTTACCCGAACCGTTCTCCCCGATGATGGCGATCCTGCGGGCCCCCAAATTCAACGAGATTCCTTCAAGCGCAGTCGTTTCGCCCAGGCGCACGCCCACCTGGTCCAACGAGATGGAATTCATCGCCAGACCTCGAAAAGCACCACCGCTGCAGGGGCGATGGCGGCGATCGGCGGCCGGAACGTCACCGGATGCTCTCGGCGGGGCGCTCGCCGTCCGAAGTAACCTGGGCGGAGGCGGTGACGGGGATCTGGCTACCGGCCTCCTGCCGGCGGAAGGCCCGTGGGTAGGCCCGGGCCAAGGTCATGGTGATGGCTGCGGCGATGGCCGCCTTCAGGAGGTCTCCCGGCAGGAAGACGAGACTTTGCAGCGCCGTCGGGCCCAGGGGCAGACGGGTGACCAGCGACTGGATGGGGATTCCGAAGGCATAGATGACCACGATGCCGCCCACGAGCACCCCGAGGATCGTGCGCCACCGGGTCAGCCGTGGCCCGCCATGGACGATCAGCCCGATCACGAAGGCCCCGACGACCCAACCCAATAGGTACCCGGCGGAGGGTCCCACGAAGACCCCCAGCCCGCCGCGGCCCCCCGAGAGCAATGGCAGCCCGATGGCCACCAGGATGAGCAGGACCACCATTGACAGGGCTCCGCGCCAGGGGCCCAGGACGGCCCCGGCGAGCATCACCCCCAGGGTCTGGGCGGTGATCGGGACGGAGCCGAAGACGGAGAGTCCGCCCGGCAGGCCCAACACGGCGACGATGGCGGTGAAGACGGCGATACGGGCCAGATCGGTGGCCTCGAGACGACGGGGTTTCATGGGCTCCCTCTCGGGCCGGAGACCCGGCCCCACAAACTTGAACGACGTTCATTTGAACGCCGTTCAGCTTAGCGTCGTTGCCGGCCATCAAACAACCCGGGCCAGCCTTTCCCGCGGACACTTCCGTCACTGGTGGTGGCTTGGGGCATGCTTCGTCTTCAGTGGATGACAGAACGCGGGGTGGCGTCCATGAGTGCAGAAGTCACATAGGTGCTGTGAGCTGGTTCACAGGTAGGGTCAGGTGATCTTGAGTCGCCAAAGAGTCAAGAAGATGTCGAATGACCTGCAGCGGATGACTGGCCCTGAGCGGCGTCAGGCCGATGTTGACCAGTCATCGACTCGTGACCCGGGAGAGGAACACAGTATGAGAATCCATCGCGCCGGCAAGCTCGCCGCAGGTCTGATGGCCACCGCCCTGCTCGCTACCGCTTGCGGATCGACAGGTGATGAGGGCGCCGGGGGAGCCGACGGTGAGATTGAGCCCGTGAAGATCGGCATGTCCCAGATCCAATCGCATCCGTCGTTGGATGCCGTCGTCAAGGGCTTCAAGAAGGGCATGGAAGACGCCGGCTATACGGGGGACAAGGTCAGCTACGACTTCCAGAACCCACAAGGGGACCAGTCCACCAATACCGCGATCATGAACCAGTTCGCCGGTGACGATTTGGACCTGGTGCTGGCTGTCGCGACGCCCACGGCGCAGGCTGCTGCCCAGGCCATCAATGATGTTCCGATACTCTTCTCAGCGGTCACCGATGCTGAGGAAGCCAAACTTGTGTCGAGCAACGAAGCCCCGGGCGCCAACGTCACAGGTACCTCGAACAGGGGCCCCATCAAGGAACAACTCGAACTCCTCAAGAAGCTGGACCCGGAAGCCGAAACGGTGGGGATCGTCTATTCCTCCGGTGAGGTCAACTCGACGATCCAGGTGGAATGGGTGAAGGAGGCCGCTGCCGAACTCGACCTCAAGGTGAAGGAATCCTCCATTTCCGCCTCTTCCGAGGTCCAACAGGCCGCCGCTTCGCTCGATGTCGATGCGTTTTATGTGCCCAACGACAATGCCGTGGTTTCGGCGTTGGAGGGCTTGCTGCAAGCAGCCCAGTCCAAGAAGGTCCCCGTGGTCACTGCCGATGGTGCTTCGGTCAAGCGAGGAGCCACCGTCGCCTACGGCATCGACTACGAGAAGCTCGGTGTGCAGACCGCCGAGATGGCCGTGAGGATCCTCCAGGACGGCGATGACCCGGCCGAAATGCCCGTGGAGACCCTCGAGGACGTTGATCTGTACGTGAACACGGCCGCGGCGGAGAAGGCTGGAGTGGAGATTCCACAAGAAATGCTCGATGAGGCCGCGGAGGTCTACGAGAAGTAGACCCTGGCCGAATCACTGATCCCGCGGTGTCCGTTGGTCAGGCCAACGGACACCGCGGGAGGGTTCGGCGGACTCAGCTGCCGAGGTGGACGAGCATGATCCCGCCGAGGGCGATGCAGGAGACCAGGACGGTCGACGCCGCCGCCAGGATGAAGGGGCGGATGCCCACCTGCACCAGGTTGCGGACCTTCACCCCGCAGCCGAGACCGAACATCGCCGCGGACAGCAAAGCGGTCTGGGCGAACTTGCCGGCTTCGAGCACCCCGCCGGGCAGGTCGACGGTGGAGCGCAACGCGATCATGGCCAGGAAGCCGATGATGAACAGCGGGACGATGGGCGGGCGCTTGCCGTCGGCAGCAGCGATATTGCCGTTGCGGCGCTGGCGGATGCTCAACACGGCGACGACGGGGGCCAGCAGCAGGACCCGGGCGAGCTTGACGATGACGGCCACGGCGAGCGCACCACCGCCGATGATGCCGCCGGCGGCGACGACCTGGGCGATCTCGTGGATGGAACCGCCGGCCCAGAGTCCGTTGATTTCCGGGCTGAGTCCGAGGATCTGCCCGAGCAGGGGGACCAGCGGGATCATCAGCGTGCCGAAGATGACCACCAGGGCGACGGCGGTCACGACATCCTCTTCCTCGGAGTCCGCGACCCCTTCGACCCCGGCGACGGCTGCGGCGCCGCAGATGGAGAAGCCGCAGGCGATCAGCAGCACCTGCCCCGGACGCATCTTCATCAGCCGGCCCATCAGCAGGGTGCCGAAGATCCCGCCGGCGACGATGCAGACGATGACCACCAGCATCGGTGCGCCCAAGGAGACGATGTCGCCGATGACCAGCTGCAGGCCCAGGAAGACGATGCCCAACCGCAGGAGCTTCTTCGCGGCGAAGTTGATGCCCGGGGCGGTGCGCTCGGGCAGCCGCAGCAGGTTCGTGGTCGCGATACCCAGCACGATGGCGATGATCAGGGCGCTAACCCCCGGCAACAAGTGGCTCAGCGTCATGGACAGGGCGGTGGCGACCGCGCACACCAGCAGGCCGGGGGCGAAGTGTTGCAGGAGATGGCTGCCGCGGGTCGCGACGCCTGGACGTGTATCGGTATCGGTGCTCATGAACTGAGGTTTTCACGCCGCGCCCACCGGCGGTAGCCATCGGTTCGGCATGGGGTCATATCATGGGCGCATGGGTTTGAACTGGCCGGATCTGCATGCACTCGAACTCCTGGTCGCCGTGGTGGATGAAGGCAGCGTCGGTGCCGGGGCGCGCAGCATGGGCATGGCGCAGTCCAATGCCAGCCGGTTGGTCTCCCGGCTCGAGGCCACGGCCGGGGCCCCGCTGCTGCAGCGCGGTCCCCGGGGCTCGGTTCCCACCGCCCGTGGGGTGGAATTGGCCGAAGCCTCCCGGACGCTGCTGGAGCAGTCCCGGCATTTCATGGGCGTGCTGGGGGCCCGGAAGGCCGCCGGACCGGTCGAATTGCGGGTCGGGGCCAGCCAGACCGTGGCGGAGAACCTGTTGCCGGCCTGGTTGGCCGAATTGCGCCGTCAGCTGCCCGAGGTACGAGTACAGCTCCAGGTCCTGAATTCGGCCCAGGTGATCTCCAAGGTCCAAGGCGGGACGCTGCAACTGGGGTTCGTGGAGACCCCTCATCTGCCGGTGGGGATCAGTGCCGCGGTGGTCCAGGAGGACGAGTTGGCCGTCGTGGTGGGTCCCGAGCATCCGTGGGCGGAGCGGCACGGCGTCCTGGGATTGCAGGAGCTGGCCCGGACGCCGCTGGTGGTGCGTGAGCGCGGTTCGGGGACCAGGGAGGCGCTGGAGCAGCTCCTGGCCGGTCGGGCGGCAGCGGAGCCGGCGCAGGTGCTGCACAGCAATGCCGCCGTGCGCCTGGCCGTGGCCTCCGGTGCGGGGCCGGCGGCACTCAGCGAACTCGCGCTCCGTGAGCAGTTGGCTTCCGGCTCGCTGCTGCGGGTTCCCCTCGAAGGAGAGACGCCCAAGCGCCCCCTGACCGCCGTGTGGATGGGGCCGCAGCGTTTGGCCGGCCCGATCGCGGAACTCGTGGCGATCGCCGCCGCCTAAAGGCCTGCGGGGCTTCCCGGCCCCGGAGTCCGTCCTGCTACGGTGAGCACGGGTGGACGGTGTCGTCCGGCCAGGTTGGCGGGCCCCGGACTCCCTGGCCTGCTCCGCTTTGGGGTCACCGACCCGCTCGCGTGGCGACCTGAATTGGGCGCCGCCGACAAGGCAGTCCGGTGCGGGCTTGTTCGTCAAAGGTGCGCTTCGCGGCGTACCGGAAGAGGTGAGCAACGCATGGCAACGAATCCAGTGGTGGTGGGGGTCGACGGATCCGAGGACTCCAGGATCGCCTTGGAATGGGCGGTCGAATACGGTCGGCGCTACGAAGCCCCCGTCGAGGCGGTCGCGGTCTGGTCCGTCCCCTATTCCTTCGGCTACATGCCCCCGTATGCCGAAAGCCGCGCGGAGGTCAAGGAGAATGCGCGGAAGATGCTGGATGAAACCGTGCAGGAGACCGTCGGCGGTGACGCCGGGGTGATCCAGCGGATCGAACACGGGCCCCCGGCGGAAGTGCTCGTCGCGGCCTCGGGATCGGCGCAGCTGCTGGTCCTGGGCACGCGGGGGCACGGTGCCTTCGCCGGGATGCTGCTGGGGTCCGTGAGCCAGCACTGCGTCGCCCATTCCAAATGCCCCTTCGTCGTCGTCCCGAACCCGGAGGGCAGGAGCAAGGGGAAAGCGAAGAAGAAATAGGCCGCGCGACCCCGGCTGGCGGAGGCCTGGCAGCGGGCCACGGAATCGTTCCGAGGCCCGCAGCATCAGGGGAGCGGACGGCGTCGTCCTGCGGCGTTGATCAGGCCGATTTCAGGGTGTCGAGGACCCGCTGGGCCTCATCGGCGATGTGCTGCAGGGACTCCTGATCGGACTCCTCGCCCTGGATCTGGAGCTGTACCTGGATCCCGTCGTCGAGCAACGAGACATTGGTTCCGGGGATCTTGGTGTCCTGGACGGTGGTGACGGTCTGGAGGGCCAGGGCCGACGGGGCGTCCGTCTTCACCGTGGCCTCCTGCATCTTCATCGTGGTCTTGATGCCCATGACCTCGACGTCCATGTTCTTGCAGTCATCCAGCGCGTCGACCCCCTCGTCGAACTTGGCTTGGTTCTGAGCCGGGTCACCGGCGGACATGACGGTGAGGGTGAAGGTCTGCATCGGGTTGTCGGGATTGGGGTAGGTGCCGACCGCGATGTTGTTCTTCTTCAATTCCTCTTCGATGTCGATTCCCTGGGCGGAGTTGCACTTCTCGGGAGAGATCTTCATCCCCTCAACCATGGCTCCGGCCGCCCCGGCCTGGGCGCGCAGCGTTTCGCCCGACATGATCTGCACGCCGGTCTTCCCGTCGAAGTAGGCGGTCACCGCCTTCTTGAGTTGGGCATCGGAAAGGGCTGCATTGTTCCCGGCCCTGGAGCTGGCCTCCGGCGAGGCCGGTGCCGTGGAGGATCCTGCGTCGACGGTGCGGGCGGACGACGAGGCCTCGGCGGCACTGGACGAGGGCGAGGCGGCCGCGGGGGAGTCCTCCGAGGCGGAGCCCGAAGCGGAGCAGCCGGACAGGGCCAGGGCGGCGGCCAGCGGGAGGGTGAGATAAAGCGGTTTCCTGGACATGTGCTCCTCCGTCGGATGGGTGCAAGTGATGGGAAGAAGCCTTGAAATCGTGATCGGCCCCCAGATCGATGGGCAACGGAATCCGTGCCGCTTGGATTAACCTATCCGATGGATGACAACGGGGCGAAACACGTCCCCGGAGCATGGCGCAAAGTTCCGACACGAAAAAGGTCCCCGGCCGAAGCCGGGGACCTGATCTTGGGTGCCCAGATGAATGTGCCCTCGAAAGGATTCGAACCTTCGACCTTCTGCTCCGGAGGCAGACGCTCTATCCCCTGAGCTACGAGGGCGTGCCGCAGATTGCTGCGCGGCGGGGAACCTCAAAGAGCTTAGCAGGAACCGGAGCCCCCCGTGCAACCCGGAGCGTCCGGAGGGCCTAGTTAGGATTCTCCGGGCGCCGGGCCACCCGCGACGCCGTCCAGGCGCCGGCCATCAGGATCCCGGCCGAGACGATGCCGGCGACGGCTCCCAGGGTTCCGGCGGCCGGGGCGGCCCACCAGGAGAGCAGGAGTACGACGAGGCTGAGTAGTTGGGCGGCCAGCTGCGGCGCCGCCGCGGCCCGAGCTGCTTCGAGGAGCGCCTGCCGGGTGAAGCGGGCCGAGCGGGGAGCCAGTGCGGACAGGGCCAGCAGCACGTAGATGCCATGGGCGGCCAGCACATACAACGGCAACGTCCACCAACCCACCGTGCTGACCTGCAGATAGGCGGCCCCCAACAGCAGCAAGGCGATCAGGGCCGTGACGTGCTGGGGCCAGCGCAGGATCAACGCCGCGACGGCCACCGCGACGGCCACCCCGGAGCCCAGTGACACCGGGTCCCGCCCCTGGGCATTGAGCACCGCGGCGGGCAGGCAGCCGGCCAGGAGCAGTCCGGCCGCAATGAGGGCCAGCAGCGAGGCCGGGTACGTCCCCAGGGCCAACGGTTCCAGTGACGCGGGCCGGCGCTCGGGGCGGGGCCGGCGCAACAACGCGTTCATCGGCCACCGCCGGGCAGGGAGTTGGCGCGTGACCGGGCCAATCCCCAGCGTTCCACGGATTCACGCAGGACCGTCGCCGGGAGCACCTCGATGCCTTCGGCGGCCAGCTCGGCCCGCACCGCGCCACGGGTGGCCATGAGCAGGGTCAGGGCCTGTGCTTCGGAAAACGGGAGATCGGTGGCATCGGGGTCGGGCAGGGTGTCGACCACGGCGACGACGTGTCCGGCCCGGGCCCAGCGTGCCGGGATGGAAGCGACGTCGTGGTCCAGCAGCGGGGAGAAGAAATAGACCAGTGTCCCGGGCGCCGGTGTCGGGAGCCGGCTGGGGAGGATGCTGCTGGAGGAGACCGCCAGCGCCGCGAATCGCCGACGCAGCAGTTCCAGCTGGCGGTGTCCACCGGCGGGACGGACCGGGGAGGAGAATCCGACGGCGTCCAGCATCCCGACCCGATCACCGCGAGCCAGATAGGCCGCAGCCAGGGAACCGGCGGCGCTGCGCGTGAGCTGGAGGCTGGTGACCATGCGCAGGGCATCCAACGAAGGGTCGATCCAGGCGGCGACCCGGGCCGGGAAATCAACGCGGGCATCGATGGCCAGGGTGACCCCGGCATCGGCCGGTGCCAGATAGCGGCGGACCAGCGGCATGCCCGAGGCCTCCGTGTTGCGGGCCGTGGCCCGCCAGTCGATATGCCGGCGGTCATCTCCGGGCCTGAGCGGCCCCACGTCCCGTAATTCGGTTCCCCCACCACGGAGCCTGGCGTGGTGGCTCCCTGCATGGGCCCGCAGCGCCGAGGGGGTGGGCAGGCGCCGCACCGGATCGGGGGAGGGCTGGAGCATGGCGGTGAGTTTGCCGGTCTGCGACTCGTGGCGACAGATGCCCAGATCGGGGCTGAAGGCGGACACCCGGTAGGCCAACAGATCACGTCGTCCGCCCCGGGGGACCCGGATCCCCAAGCCGGGTGTTTCCGCCGTCGTGGCGATCAGCGCCGATTCCCTTCCTCCCGGGGCCACCGCCCGCACCACCATCAGGGCGGGGACGGTCCGGGGGTCGGGGCCCGCGTCGCGGAACAGGATCCGCCGTCGGGTCCCGCCAGTGACCTGGGCGTGGACGGACCGATCGAACTCCAGCGTCGGGACATGCCGGTTGCCGAACCGGCGCGGGGTCGACACGGCGATCAGGGCGAAGAGGGCCCCCAGGACCGCGACATCGGGGCGGCGGGCGATGGCGGCCCCGACGCCGAAGAGCAGGGCCAGTAGTACGGCCACCCCCCATTGCGGGGATCTGGCGGCAGGACCCGCCACCGCAGGTTGCCGGCGGGCGTCCACCAACCGGGATACGGGGGGTTCGGTCGTCGTCGGCTGGGAGCCGGAGCCGGGGCTCACGGTGCGGTGGCCGGGACCTCGACGGACCCGGTGATTTCGTCGATGAGCCCCACGGGATCCGCTCCCCGGGCCCAGGCCGCCGGGGAAAGCACCAGCCGGTGGGCCAGGACCGGGACGGCCACCTCCTTGAGGTCCTCGGGAACCACATAGGCCCGCCCGTCCAGTGCCGCCATGGCCCGAGCCATCAGCACCAGGGCCTGGGAGCCACGCGGCGAGGCACCGACCTGGACCTCGTCCAACCCTCGGCTGGCCGCGGTCAGACGCACCGCGTAGGCCACGATATCCGCCGAGACAGGAACCCGGGCCAGGTCCTCCTGCAGGGTGCGCAGGGCAAGAGGGTCGAGCACCGCCTCCAGGACCGGTTCCACCAGGCCACGTTCCAACCGCTTCGCCACGATGTCGGCTTCGGCTCCCGCCGTGGGATACCCCAGGGCCAACCGGACCAGGAAGCGGTCCAGCTGGGCCTCGGGCAGCGGATAGGTGCCTTCGAATTCCACCGGGTTGGACGTGGCGAAGACATGGAAGGGCACGGGCAGACGGTGGGTGGAGCCTTCGATGGAGACCTGCCCCTCGGCCATGGCCTCCAGCAGGGCGGATTGGGTCTTGGGGGAGGTGCGGTTGATCTCGTCGGCCAGCAGCAGGCCGGTGAAGACGGGACCGGGCTGGAAGTCGAAACTGCGCTCGACGGGATCGAAGATCGAGGAGCCGGTGACGTCCGAGGGCAGCAGGTCGGGAGTGCACTGCAACCTGCGGAAACCCAGCCCGAGTGTCTGGGCCAGGGACCGGGCCACCAGCGTCTTGCCCAGTCCGGGCATGTCCTCGAACAGGACGTGGCCTCCGGCCAGGACGGCGGCCAGGGCCAGTCGCAACGGGGCGCGGGTGCCGATCACCGCTCGCCCGACCCCTTCCAGGACCGCGGTGCCCGCGGCGGCGATGCGCGCGGTGGTTTCTTCGGCGGCGGGGCCATCGAACTGCTGGGGGCCTGATGCGGGATCGCTCATGAGCGGCCTTTCGTCGTGAGGGCGGACAGTGGGGGGGCCTGGGAG
Source organism: Arthrobacter sp. AOP36-F1-5 (assembly GCF_058137995.1). Classification (NCBI taxonomy): domain Bacteria; kingdom Bacillati; phylum Actinomycetota; class Actinomycetes; order Micrococcales; family Micrococcaceae; genus Arthrobacter; species Arthrobacter sp. AOP36-F1-5. Next base: position 2,161,749 of record NZ_CM176892.1, on the reverse strand, counting down.
AACCAGAGGTCGACTTCGTGGGCGGCGGCGGTGGCCTGCCGGGACGTGAGGTCGCGGCCGGCCTGCAGTTCACGGTGCGCCACGACGGTGGCAGGGCCCACGGCTTCGGGGTCCCCGGCGAACCGGACCGCCGTCCCCACCGCGTGCTCCAGGCCCCGGGCCGCCGGGGAATGCCTGCTGAGGCGTTTGGAAAGCAGGGCGAAGGACAGGGCACGGAAGCCCTGGTTGCCGTTGGCCGGGCGTCCGGGATCCAGCGGGATCCGGGTGGAGAACGTCAGCAGCGGAAGGATGGTGAACAGATAGCCCACACAGACACCCAGCGCGGTGAACACCGCGGTATGGCCGGCATCGATGCGGGTGTAGAGGCAGAAGCCCAGAGCGATGACGCCGAAGGAGAGCGGGCCGATCCACACCGTCCTTCCGCGCTGGCCCGCAGCCGGCCGCTTCATGCGTCCACGCTGGCGGGTCGGGATGGTCGGCGTTTCCCGGCCGCGGCGACTTCCTCGGCCAGCACGGTGAAATCGGCGCCGGCGCGGCGGCCCTGGGCGAGGTCGGGTTCCCAACCAGGGGTACCGGCGTCGTATCTGGCCCGCTCATACAGGGCCAATAGCCGGGCCAAGGGGGCGCGGGAGACCCCGAAAGCCGCCAACATGGCCCCGGCGTGTTCGGTGGGGGTCTGGGATCCCCGGCGTTCCTGCCCGGCCGAAGCAGCCAGCTGTTCGAGCTCGACCCAGGAGGCAATGAGGCGCGAATGGATCTGACCCGCGGTGGCCCCGTCGAGCGAGGCCCCTGCGTGGGTGAGGCTCTGGGCCACTTCGGCCCGCAAGGCGGCCTCGCGGGCGATGAGGTCGGCGGGGGCGGTTTCGGGGTCCACGTCGGCCCGGTCCTTGCGGCGCAGCGAGAGCACCAGGACGACCAGGAGCAGGAGGGTCGCGGCGAACAGGGTGGCGGCGATGGTCTGGCCGATCGTGGAGATGGTCTGCTCGTCCGGGCGGTTCTGCGGGGCGACGGTCCCTTCGATGGGACCCTCGAGTTCCGGTTCCGCGCTCGGGGGTGCGTCCCCCTTCAGCGCCCCGTTCTGCTGGGGGATCCCCGGGGGGCTGTCGTGGCTCAGGGTGGGCAGGGCCGAGGCCCCGAAGACCACCAGCAGGGCCCCGAGGAAGACCACCATGAAGGCCATGGTGGGCCGCGGCATCCGCCTTGTGGTTCGTCCCATTTCGTTCCCCTGGTCGTCGCTGACCTGTTGGTGGGTGAATCTACCAGCAGCAGCGCTCCGGGCGCAGTGGGGTCATCGAGTCGGAAGCGGGCCTGCCGGGCCGTTATCCTTGGGGGGTGACTCCTGAAGAACTCTCCCTCGCCATTTCCGCCTGCCTGCGCGAAGCCGTCGCTGCCGGTGAATTCACCGTCGACGTGCCCGAAGAAGTGCGGGTGGAACGACCCAAGAGCCGTGAGCACGGGGACTGGGCCACCAACATCGCCCTGCAGCTGGGCAAGAAGGCCGGCATGAACCCGCGCGAATTCGCCGCCGCCCTGCGCGAACGCCTGGTCTCGATCCCCGGGGTCGCCTCCGTCGACATCGCCGGACCGGGATTTCTGAACATCACCCTCGACGCGGCCGCCGCCGGTGAGCTGGCCAAATCCATCGTCGAGGCAGGGGCCGCGTACGGGGCCGGGTCGAGCCTGGCGGGCCAACGGATCAACCTTGAATTCGTGTCGGCGAACCCGACGGGACCGATCCACCTCGGGGGGACCCGGTGGGCCGCGGTCGGGGACTCGCTGGCCCGAATCTTCCAGAACCAGGGCGCCGAAGTGACCCGTGAGTACTACTTCAACGACCATGGCGCCCAGATCGACCGCTTTGCCCGGTCCCTGCTGGCCAACGCCCGCGGTGAAGCAACCCCCGAGGACGGCTACGCGGGGCAGTACATCGATGACATCACCGCGCGTGTGCTCGCCATCGAGCCGGAGATCCTGCAGGCTGCCGATCCGCAGGAACGCTTCCGGGCGATCGGCGTGGACATGATGTTCGGGGAGATCAAGTCCTCCCTTCACGACTTCGGCGTCGACTTCGATGTCTTCTTCCACGAGGATTCCCTGCACCGCGATGGCTCGGTCGAGAAGCTGCTGGAACAGCTGAAGACCTCCGGAAGCCTGTACTTCGCCGACGGGGCCTGGTGGTTGCGCTCGACCGAACACGGGGACGACAAGGACCGGGTCGTCATCAAGTCCGATGGCCAGGCCGCCTACATCGCCGGGGACATCGCCTATATCCAGGACAAGCGGGCACGGGGCTTCGACCTGAACGTGTACATGCTCGGCGCCGACCACCACGGCTACGTCGCCCGGTTGAAGGCCGCCGCGGCGGCCCTGGGCCACGACCCGGACTGCGTCGAGGTCATGATCGGCCAGATGGTCAACCTGATGCGCGAGGGCAAACCCGTGCGCATGTCCAAACGGGCCGGCACCGTGGTCACCCTCGAGGACCTGGTGGACACGGTGGGGGTGGACGCGGCCCGCTACGCGCTGACCCGCTATTCCTCGGACTCGAACATCGACATCGACCTGGATCTGCTGCAGCAGAAGTCCAACGACAACCCGGTGTTCTACGTCCAATACGCCCATGCCAGGTCCCGGGCGGCCTCGCGCAACGCCGCGGCCGCCGGGGTGGACCGCAGCGCCTTCAACGCCGCGCTGCTGACCCACGAGACCGAAAACGACCTGCTGGCCGTGCTGGCGCAGTTCCCGCACCACCTGGTCGGTGCCGCGGAACACCGGGAGCCGCACCGTGTGGCCCGCTACCTCGAATCCCTGGCCGGGGCCTACCACCGCTGGTATGCGGCGGCCCGGATCACCCCGTTGGCCGACGGACCGGTCGAGGACGTCAACCGCACCCGGCTGTGGCTCAACGACGCCACCACCCAGGTGCTGGCCAACGGCCTGGACCTGTTGGGCGTTTCGGCCCCGGAGAGGATGTAGCCGTGGCGGCCTCGAATCTGGCTCCCGACTGGTTGAGCTACCCCACTGACATCAACGCACTGCACCGCGTCCAATGGGCCTCCGGAGTGGCCCGCACCGATGACGGCGAACTGGCGGTTCAGGGACTGCGCGTGACGGAGCTGGCCCGCCGATACGGCACCGCCTTGTTCGTGCTGGACGAGGATGACTTCCGGGCCCGGGCCGCCGGCTTCCGTGAGGCCTTCGACGCGGCCTTCGCCGAACTCTGCGGCGGGGTCGACGTCTACTATGCCGGCAAGGCGTTCCTGAGCATCGAGGTGGCCCGCTGGATCACCGAGGAGGGACTGCGTCTGGACACCTGCTCGGGCGGGGAACTGGCGGTGGCCCGACGCGCCGGGGTCCCGGCGGCGAACCTGTCGCTGCACGGGAACAACAAATCGGCGACCGAGATCGACACCGCCCTGGACCTGGGGCTGGGCCGGATCGTGGTGGACAGCCTGGATGAGCTCGACCGCATCATCACCCTCGCCGGCCGCAAGGGCGCCACCGCCAACGTGATGCTCCGGTTGACCCCGGGGGTCCATGCGAGCACCCACGAGTTCATTGCCACCGCCCACGAGGACCAGAAGTTCGGTCTGTCCCTGGTCCCCGACGCGACCGGCAGTTCGCCGGCGGCGGCGGCCGTGGCGGTGGCCCTGGAGGCGCCGGAGGTGAATCTGCTGGGCATCCACGCCCATATCGGCTCGCAGATCTTCGAGGCCGAAGGTTTTGAGATCGCCGCCCGCACCATGCTCGGCTTCCTGGGCGCGATCCGGGACCGGCACGGGGTGGAGCTGCCCGAACTGGATCTGGGCGGCGGATACGGCATCGCCTACACCGAGGCCGACACCCCCCGTGATCCGGCCGAGCTGGCCCGGGCGATGGCCGCCGTCGTGGCCGAGGAAGCCGCCGCCCTGGGGTTGGCGGTCCCGCGGATCTCCATCGAACCCGGACGGGCCATTGCCGGCCCGAGCACCTTCACCCTCTACGAGACCGGGGTCCGCAAGACCGTCCAGGTCGACGACGGGGCCGGTACGCTGCCGCGTCGCTATGTTTCGGTGGACGGCGGGATGAGCGACAACGCCCGGCCGGTGCTCTACGAAGCGGACTACAGTGCCGTGCTCGCCTCGCGTGTGACGGAGGCCGAACCGATTATGTCCCGGGTGGTTGGAAAACACTGTGAAAGTGGTGACATAGTCGTCCGGGATGTTTACCTGCCGGACGACGTCGCGGCGGGCGACCTCCTCGCGGTCCCCGGAACCGGTGCGTATTGCTGGGCTTTGGCCAGCAACTACAACTATCTGGGCCGGCCCGCGGTGATCGCCATCCGCGATGGTGCCGCCCGCGTCATCATCCGCAGGGAAACCGAAGACGATTTGTTGGCCCGTGACATGGGAGCGTAGGTAACACGTGAAGAAACTCAAGGTGGCCCTCCTCGGCTGCGGCAATGTCGGTGCGCAGGTCGCCAGGATCCTGCTGGACGACGCCGAAGTCCTCTCCGAGCGCACCGGGGCGGGACTGGAACTGGCAGGCATCGCCGTGCGCAACACCGGGGCACCGCGCGATGTGGAACTGCCCGCCGGACTGTTCACCACCGATGCCGAGGCACTGGTGGACTCCGCGGATATCGTCATCGAGCTCATGGGCGGCCTGGAACCGGCCGCCTCCCTGATCCGCCGGGCCATCGATGCCGGAGCCACGGTGGTCACCGGGAACAAGGCGCTGCTGGCCAAGGACCTGCCGGGGCTCTCGGCCCGGGCCAACGAGGCCGGAGTCCAACTCTCCTACGAGGCAGCCGTGGCCGGGGCCATCCCGATCCTGCGGCCCATCCGCGATTCCTTGGCGGGTGACCGGATCACCAAGGTCATGGGCATCGTCAACGGCACCACCAACTACATCCTCGACGCCATGGACACCTCCGGCGCGGCCTTCGACGACGCCCTGGCCAAGGCCAAGGAGCTCGGCTACGCCGAAGCCGATCCGACGGCGGACATCGAAGGCCACGACGCCGCCTCGAAGGCGGCGATCCTGGCGACTCTGTCCTTCCACGCGCCCTTCGACCTGGACGATGTGGACTGCGAAGGCATCACCTCCGTCACCGCCGAGGACGTGGCCGCCGCCCGCGAACAGGGAATGGTCATCAAGTTGCTGGCCATCGCCGAACGCCTGGGCAACGGCAGCGGCCCCGAAGGGGTCGGCGTCCGGGTCCACCCGACGCTGATCCCGCGCGTGCACCCGCTGGCCGCGGTGCACGGGGCCTTCAATGCCGTGTTCGTCGAGGCCGACAATGCCGGGGAACTGATGTTCTACGGCCAGGGGGCCGGCGGCCGTCCCACCGCCTCGGCCATCGTCGGTGATGTCGTCTCCGCGGCCCGTCGCGTCGTCCTGGGCGGTCCGGGACGCACCGAGGCCACCGTCGGCCAGATCAAGGCCCTGCCCATCGAAGCGGTACGCACCAGCTACAGCATCGGCCTGCAGGTCAGCGACAAGACCGGCGTCCTGGCCAAGATCGCGAAGATCTTCACCGACCACAAGGTCTCCATCGAAACCATGCGCCAGAGTCCCGAGGACGTCGAAGGGGATGCCCCCGGCTCGGCGTCGCTGCGCTTCGTCACCCACCGCGGCAGCGAAGCAGCCCTGGCCGCGACCGTGGCGGACATCAAGGAACTCAGCGTCGTCACCGCCGTGACGTCCGTACTCCGAGTCGAAGGAAACTAAGTGGCCCACCAGTGGCGCGGAGTCATCCGCGAATACGCATCCCGACTGCCCGTGGACGATTCCACCCGGGTCATCACCCTGGGGGAGGGGGGCACCCCGCTGGTCTTCGCCCCGGCGTTGTCCGAACTCACCGGATCCGAGGTGTACCTGAAGGTCGAGGGGATGAACCCCACCGGCTCCTTCAAGGACCGAGGCATGACCATGGCCATCACCGCGGCGATCGCCTCCGGCGCCGAGGCCGTCGTCTGCGCCTCCACCGGCAACACCTCGGCCTCGGCCGCCGCCTACGCCACCCAGGCGGGCATCAAATGCGCCGTGCTGGTCCCCGACGGCAAGATCGCCATGGGCAAGCTCTCCCAGGCCATCGCCCACGGTGCCGAACTGCTGCAGGTCAACGGCAACTTCGACAACTGCCTGGAGGTGGCCCGGAAGCTGAGCGAGAACTACCCGGTCTTCCTGGTGAACTCGGTGAACCCGGCCCGGATCGAAGGCCAGAAGACCGGGGCCTTCGAGATCGTGGATTTCCTGGGGGACGCCCCGGACTACCACCTGTTGCCGGTGGGCAATGCGGGGAACATCACCGCCTACTGGAAGGGCTACCAGGAGTATTCCGAGCCCTACGAATCCGCCAGTGCCGGCCAGCTGGCCCCCGTGGCCACCAAACGCCCGATCATGTGGGGGTTCCAGGCCGCCGGCTCGGCACCGATCGTCGCCGGCCACCCGATCACCGAACCCGATACGATCGCCACCGCCATCCGGATCGGCAACCCTGCCTCCTGGGCCCAGGCCGAAGCCGCCCGTGATGAATCCGGCGGCATGATCGACGCCGTCAGCGACGAGGAGATCCTCGAGGCCCACCGCTGGCTTTCGGCCAAGGAAGGGGTGTTCGTGGAACCGGCATCCGCTGCGGGGGTCGCCGGACTGCTCAAGCACCATGCCGCCGGGGACGTCCCGGCCGGTAGGAAGATCGTCATCACGGTCACCGGCCACGGGCTCAAGGACCCGCAATGGGCCTTGCGCAACGCGGACGGATCCGACGTCGCCCCCACCAAGGTGGACTTCGACGTCGTGGCAGTGGCCGACGCCCTCGGCCTGGCCTGAAGCATGGGCCGCACGAATCCCGCGGGCATCCCCGTCCCCCAGGCCAGGGTCCACGGCCCGGTCGTGGCCCCCGGCCAACGGGTGACGGTGTCGGTGCCCGGGACCACCGCCAACCTGGGTCCCGGCTATGACTGCCTCGGGCTGGCATTGGGTCTGCGCGACACGTTGACGGTGACCACGACGGCGGAAACCGGGGTCAAGGTCGAGGTCGAGGGGGAGGGTGCCGGCTGCCTGCCCACCGATGCCCACCATCTGGTCGCCCGCACCATCCTTGCCCGGTGGGCCGACGCCGGGGCCGGACCTGCCGGACTGCGGCTGCACGCCCATAATGTGATCCCGCACGGACGGGGGCTGGGTTCCTCGGCGGCGGCGATCGTCTCGGGGCTGGCTGCCGCCGACGCCCTGCTGCCCGAGGCCCTGCGCCGCGAGGTGACCGGCCGCGAACCACTGTTCGCGGCCGCAGCCCGGTTGGAGGGCCACCCCGATAACGTCGCCCCGGCCGTCGAGGGGGCCCTGACGCTGTCGCTGCAGGACGAACACGGGGCCCGCAGCACGGCACTGGAGCTGGACCCGTCGATCGTGCCGGTGGTGGCGATCCCCGATACCGAACTCTCCACCCGGACGGCCCGCTCGCTGCTGCCGGACACCGTGCCGCACGCGGTGGCCGCGGCCAATGGAGCCCATGTGGGTCTGCTGGTCCATGCCCTGGCCGGGCACCCGGAGCTGCTGCTGGCGGCCACCGAGGACCGGCTCCACCAGGACCAGCGGGCCCCGGCGATGCCCGCCTCGGCCGAACTGATCTCCCGGCTGCGGTCCGCGGGGCATGCGGCAGTGGTTTCCGGCGCCGGGCCCACGGTGCTCATCCTGGCCGTCTCGGCCCGGGAAGCCGATGCCGTCGCCGAACTCATCGCCGCCGCGCCGACCGTCACCCGGGATCCCGGATCGAGGGCCGCCGCGGTGACGTGGCGTGTCCTGATGCCCGGGATAGACCTCACGGGTGTTAGAGTGGAGTCGCACTAGCGGTAATACCCCCGGTATTCGCGACGGAGACGTTTGGTCACCATCGGGATCGGGGAACGCACGGATCGTGCACTTCGCGAACTCCACTTATTTGGTTCCCCTGTGTCGACCCGAAGCAGACCGCGTGCGGCTTTCATGCTGGCCGTGCCCCGATTGCCGGGGAACCGGCGGCCACCACACAGGATGAATGCTTCAGGGCAGCATCGGCGTTTGCCGATATGCCCGGCAGCCGGCCCGCATCTGAAGCGGAGTACCGGAAGACAACCCAGCGGATCGTTCCGATATGATCCGCCCGACGAGGGGGAAGGAACCTTCGTGACCGATACCACCAGCCTGACCGCAGGCGTGGAAGAAACGTCGACGGCACCACAGAGCGCAGGACTGGCCGGGCTCAAGCTCGCCCAGCTCCAGGCACTGGCGTCACAACTGGGGATCACCGGCGGATCGCGGATGCGCAAGGGTGATCTCGTCACCGCCATCTCGAACCACCAGCGTGGCGGCTCCGTCGCCGACCGCGACAAGCCAGCCAAGGCCGCAGCAACACAGGCCCCCGCCCAGAAGGCGAAGACCGCCGAGAAGGCGCCGGCCGAGGCCGCCCCGCAGTCCGAGTCCGAGGATCGCCCGGCCCGTGGCCGTGGCCGCAGCCGTCGAGCCAGCAGCGATGGGCAGAGCACCGCTACCGAGTCGACCGACTCGAAGCAGGTCGCCTCCGCTCCCGACGCCGAGGCCGAGACCTCCAACGATTCCGGCTCCAACCAGCGCCGCAGCCGTGGTGCGCGCCGTACCTCCGAGACCACCGAGGGCAACGACGCCAACTCCGGTTCAAGCCAGGACGGTGGCCAGCAGCAGGAGGGCGCCCAGTCCTCCGGCGGCAACGACGACCGCCAGGACCGGGGCAACGACCGTTCGCGCAACCGTCGTTCGCGTAACCGCCGCGACAACAACGAGTCCGGCAACTCCCATGACTCCCGCGATGGAAACCGCGACGAGGGCCAGAAGGGCCAGCAGAACGACTCGGGTCGCAACGACCAGCAGGACAATCAGCGCGATCACGGCAACCGCCGGGACAACCAGCAGGACAACCAGCGCGACCACAGCAACCAGCGTGACAACCAGCGGGAGAACAACCGCCGGGACAACCAGCGGGACAACGACCACCGTCGCGACAACGATTCCAACGACCGCGGTGGACGCAACAACCGCCGCGACCGGAACCGCAATCGCAACGACCGCAACGACCGGAACGACCGGAACAACCGTCGCGGACGCAACCGCAACCAGCCCGAGGTGGACGACACCGAGGTCACCGAGGACGATGTCCTGCTGCCGGTGGCCGGGATCCTGGACGTGCTGGAGAACTACGCCTTCGTGCGCACCTCCGGCTACCTGCCCGGGCCCAGCGACGTCTACGTCTCGCTGAACCAGGTCAAGCGCCACAACCTGCGCAAGGGCGACGCGGTCGTCGGAGCCATCCGGGCCCCCCGCGATGGCGAGAACAACAACTCGGGCAACCAGCGGGCGAAGTTCAATGCCCTGGTGAAGCTGACGAACGTGAACGGCAAGCCGGTCGAGGAGAACAAGGACCGTGTCGAGTTCAACAAGCTCGTCCCGCTCTACCCCTCCGAGCGTCTGCGCATGGAAACCGACGCCAAGCTCGTCGGACCGCGCGTCATCGACCTGGTCGCCCCGATCGGCAAGGGCCAGCGTGGCCTGATCGTCTCGCCGCCGAAGGCCGGCAAGACCCTGATCCTGCAGTCCATCGCCAACGCGATCACGGTGAACAACCCCGAGGTCCACCTCATGATGGTGCTCGTGGACGAGCGTCCCGAAGAAGTCACCGACATGCAGCGCACGGTCAAGGGCGAGGTCGTTGCCTCGACCTTCGACCGTCCCGCCGACGACCACACCACGGTCGCGGAACTGGCCATCGAACGGGCCAAGCGCCTGGTGGAAATGGGCATGGACGTCGTGGTCCTGCTGGACTCGATGACCCGTCTGGGCCGTGCCTACAACCTCAGCGCCCCGGCCTCGGGCCGGATCCTTTCCGGTGGTGTCGACTCGGCGGCCCTGTACCCGCCGAAGCGCTTCTTCGGTGCCGCCCGCAACATCGAGAACGGTGGCTCGCTGACCATCCTGGCCACCGCACTGGTGGAGACCGGCTCCAAGATGGACGAGGTCATCTTCGAGGAGTTCAAGGGCACCGGCAACATGGAGTTGCGCCTGTCCCGCCAGTTGGCGGACAAGCGGATCTTCCCGGCAGTGGATGTGCGCGAATCCAGCACCCGCCGCGAAGAGAACCTGCTTTCTCCCGAAGAGATCAAGATCATGTGGCGTCTGCGCCGGGTGCTCTCCGGGCTGGAGACGCAGCAGGCGTTGGAGGTCCTCACCTCCAAGATCCGCGAAACGCAGTCCAACGCGGAATTCCTGATGCTGGTGTCCAAGACGACCCTCGGGTCCAAGTCCGACTCCTAGCTACCCGTACCGCCCGGATCCGGTCCCGCCCCTGAAGGCGTGGACCGGGCCGGGCGTTATGCGTTAAGGCCGGGAGACGGCCCGTTCGTCCCTAGACTGGTATCCGCGTGGAAACCGCAACCACCCGTGGTGCCGAGAAAGAAGTACAGCCATGTTCGAGTCCATCCAGGGCCTGCTCGACGAGCACGCCGAACTGCAGGCCAGGCTCAGCGACCCCGCCGTCTACCAGGACCAGGCGGTGGCCCGGAAGCTCGGACGCCGCAGTGCCCAGCTCAACGGGATCGTCGAGGCGCATAAGCGCTACGTCCAGATCACCGAGGACCTGGAAGCGGCCCGGGAGATGGCCGAGGAGGACGCAGAGTTCGCCGAAGAGGTCGCCAGCCTGGAGGCCGAACTGCCGGCCGCGGAGGAGAAGCTGCGCCGTCTGCTGATCCCGCGGGACCCCAACGACTCCCGTGATGTGATCCTGGAGGTCAAGGGTGGTGAAGGCGGCGACGAGGCGGCACTGTTCGCCGCGGACCTGCTGCGCATGTACACCCGCTATGCGGAGCACCGGGGGTGGAAGACCGAACTGATCTCCTCCAACGAATCGGATCTCGGTGGCTATAAGGACGCCCAGATGGCCATCAAGGGAAAGTCCAACGATCCTGCTGAAGGCGTCTACGCCCACCTGAAGTTCGAGGGCGGGGTGCACCGCGTGCAACGGGTGCCGGTCACCGAATCCCAGGGGCGGATCCACACCTCGGCCGCGGGCGTGCTGGTGCTGCCCGAGGTCGACGAGCCGGAGGAGGTGGATCTGCACCCCAACGACCTGAAGGTCGACGTGTACCGGTCCTCGGGCCCCGGCGGCCAGAGCGTGAACACCACCGACTCGGCAGTGCGCCTGACGCACCTGCCCACCGGGATCGTGGTGGCCATGCAGAACGAGAAGTCCCAGATCCAGAACCGTGAAGCGGCCATGCGCGTGCTGCGGTCCAGGCTGCTGGCCCATCAGCAGGAGCAGATCGACGCGGAGAACTCCGAGGTCCGCAAGTCCCAGGTGCGCACCATGGACCGGTCCGAGCGCATCCGCACCTACAACTACCCGGAAAACCGGATCGCCGACCACCGCACCGGATATAAGGCCTACAACCTGGACCACGTGATGAACGGGGAACTGGACCCGCTGATCAACTCCTGCATCGAAATGGACGAACAGGACCGCCTGGACGCCATCGGCGACGACCAGAAGTAGGCCCGCGGTGGAACTGGAGCAGGCACTGCGCACGGCGGTGGGAGAACTGCGCGAGGCCGGGGTCTCCTCCCCGCGCGCCGACGCGGAACTGCTGGCCGCGCATCTGCTGTCCGTCTCCCGGGGCCGCGTCCTGGCCCTGGCCCTGGCGGGGGCCCCGGCCCCCGAGGGATTCCAGGAGCTGGTGGCCCGCAGGGCCCAACGGATCCCGCTGCAGCATCTGACCGGGGTGGCCTATTTCCGTCATCTGGAGCTGGCCGTCGGACCCGGGGTGTTCATCCCGCGTCCGGAAACGGAACTGCTGGCCCAACTGGCGATCGACCGGGCCCGGGAGGTCCTGGCCGGGCAGGGCGGCGTACGGGTCGTGGATCTGGGGACCGGTTCCGGGGCCATCGCCGCCGCGGTGGCCAGCGAGGTTCCCGGCGCGGAGGTCTTCGCGGTCGAAATCAGCGAGCAGGCCTACCCGTGGGCGCTGCGCAACACCGCCCCCCACGGCGTCACGTTGGTCGCCGAGGACCTGCGCACCGCTTTGGCCCGGCACCACGGGACCTTCGACCTGGTGGTGTCCAATCCCCCCTACATCCCTCCCGGCGCCATCCCGCGGGACCCTGAAGTCCGCGACCACGATCCGGAGCTGGCGCTCTACGGGGGAGGGCCCGACGGACTGGATCTGCCGCGCGCGGTCATCGCCGCCGGGGTCCGCCTGCTGGCCCCCGGAGGCTATCTGGCCCTGGAACACGCGGAGGTCCAGGCCGGACCGATGCAAGGACTCTTCGCCGAAAGTGGTCGGTGGCAGGGGATCCACGGCCACCGCGACCTCAACGACGCCGACCGGGTGACCGCCGCCTACCTGGCCGAAACCGCCGTCCCCGCCGGATCGACATGGAAGAATGGACCCCGTGACCGAACGCTTTGACTGCACCACCGAACCCACCCGCTCCGAGGCCATCGCCGCCGCCCAGGAGGCCATTACGGCCAAACAGTGCGTCGTGATGCCCACGGACACCGTCTACGGGATCGCCGCCGACGCCTTCTCCGCCCAGGCGGTGGCCACCCTGCTGGCCGCCAAGGGCCGGGGACGGAACATGCCGCCACCGGTGCTCATCGCCCGGGTGGGGACCATGGACGGGCTCGCTGCCGAGATCCCCGACGATGCCCGGCTGCTGGCGAATTTCTTCTGGCCCGGCGCCCTGACGTTGATCCTGCGCAGCCAGCCGAGCTTGTCCTGGGATCTGGGCGACACCCGGGGCACCGTGGCCTTGCGCATCCCCGATGACCGGATCGCCCGGGATCTGCTCAAGGAGACCGGCCCGTTGGCGGTTTCCAGCGCCAACCGTTCCGGCCAGCCGGCCGCGACGACGGCGGCCGAAGCCGAGCAGATGCTGGCCGAATCGGTCGCCGTCTACCTCGACGGCGGGCCACGTCCCGAGCCGCTGGAGGACGCGGAGGCCTCTGCCCTGCCCTCGACCATCGTCGACTGCACCGGCGAGGTCCTGCGCGTGGTGCGCCAGGGCGCCCTGGGCCTGGAGGAACTACGCGAACGCGTCCCGTCGCTGCTCGGTATCGACGAGGCCATGCCCGACGCGGCCAACCCTCAAGCCGAACCCGAAGGTTCTGGTGTAGAACTGAAGGACGACGACGACGCCGAGGCCTCCGGGACGCCGGAATCGGCCCCGGCCGACCCTGGTGTTTCCGACGTCCAGGCCGACGGCCCGCCGCCGACCACCAGCTAGGACCGCGGAACCAACCGCATGCAGGACCCAAGATCCAAGGTGCCACCCACCGTGGCACCTGCCGGGAGACCGGACCATTGACGAGGAGCACAGACCTGAGCGTCGCGAACATATGAGCACCAGGCAAAGCCCCGATCTACCCAAGACCGCCAGCAGCGACCGGATCCTCTGGCTCGGTTCACAATTCCTGCTGGATGCCGTGGCCTGGGTCATCGCGATCATCATCGCCATGATCCTGCGCTACGAAATGACCTTCGACCCGGCCAAGATCGACGGCGTCGCCATCATCGCGGCGGTGGCCATCGTCAGCCAGCTGGTGGTCGGGACCGCCCTGTCGCTCTATCGGGGACGGTACAGCTTCGGGTCCTTCCACGAAGCCAAACTGCTGGTCATCGTCACCGTCACGGTCTCGGTGATCCTGACCATCGTGCTGCTCTTCGCGGGCATCCCGATGCAGATCGCCCGCGGCATCGGCCTGATTGCCTTCCCCTTCGCCTGCATCTTCATGGCGGCGATCCGCTACGTCAAACGCATGCATGTCGAGAGCAAGACCAAACCCGGGGACCACGCCGAACGCACACTGATCTACGGGGCCGGCTTCGTCGGCACCTCCATCGTGACCCGGATGAGCAACGACCGGCTCTCGCCCTGGCAACCGGTGGGACTGATCGACGACGACCCGTCCAAGAAGCATCTGCGCATCTCCTCCGTGCCGGTGCTGGGCCGCCGGGAAGACATCCCCGACGTGGTCCGCCGCACCCGGGCCACCGTGATCCTGCTGGCCATGGCGAACATGGATGCCGTGGCGATCCGGGAGATCAGCGATCTGGGGCACTCACTGGGGCTGAAGGTCCTGGTCGTCCCGCCGCTGCGCGACATGCTCACCGGAGGCCATGAATTCTCCTTCCGCGAAGTCGACATCGAGGATCTGATCGGTCGCCACCCGGTGGATATCCACGTCGACGAGATCGCCGGGTACGTCACGGGCAAACGCGTGCTGGTCACCGGGGCCGGCGGTTCCATCGGCTCCGAACTGTGCCGACAGATCAGCATGTACCAACCGGCCGAACTGATCATGCTCGACCGTGATGAAACCGGGTTGCAGACCACCCAGATCTCCTTGACCGGCCGGGGCCTGCTCAACGGGCAGGATACGGTGCTGGCCGATATCCGCGACGCCGAGACCCTGACCGGGATCTTCGTGGACCGCAAGCCGGAGGTCGTCTTCCACACCGCCGCACTCAAACACGTCTCGTTGTTGGAGCAGTATCCGGAGGAAGCCTGGAAGACCAACGTGCTGGGCAGCCTGAACGTGCTCAACGCGGCCCGGGGGGCCAACGTGGACACCTACGTGAACATCTCCACCGACAAGGCGGCCAACCCCACCACCGCGCTGGGGCACTCCAAACGGGTCGCCGAGAAGCTCACCGCCTGGATGGGCGAGCAGACCGGCTGCAAATACGTCTCGGTCAGGTTCGGCAACGTGCTGGGCAGTCGTGGTTCGGTGCTGCCGCTGTTCACCGAACAGATCCTCAAGGGGGGCCCGGTCACCGTCACCGACCCGGAGGCCACCCGGTTCTTCATGACCATCCCCGAAGCCTGCCAACTGGTCATCCAGGCCGGGGCGATCGGCCGGGGCGGGGAAGTGATGATCCTGGACATGGGCAAGGCGGTACGCATCCTTGACGTCGCCGAGCACATGATCCAGCTCAGCGGCAAGGACGTGGAAATCGAAATCACCGGACTGCGCCCGGGGGAGAAGCTGCACGAGGACCTCATCGGGGAAGGCGAAGGCGATGAACGCCCGCTGCACCCGAAGATCTCCCATGCCCATATCGACGTCCTGGATCCCGCCGTCATGGACCTGGGGGAGTGGAAGCACCGCCAGGGCCTCACCGATGGTCCCGGCCACGACGCCCAGGACGCCGTGTAGTGGCCGGAACCGCCATCGTGGCCATCGCCGTCGCATTCGTCGCCGGTGTCCTGCTGCCTTTCGCCCTCATCCCGCTGCTACAGCGCCTGGGGGTCATCGACGTGCCCAACGACCGCTCCTCGCACACCATCACCGCGGTGCGCGGATTGGGGTTGACCATCACCGTGGCCATCATGGCCGGCTTCGCGATCATCTGGGCCACCGCGGACAACGCCTCGGGGGGCCTGCTTCCCGTGGTGGCCGGGGTCGCCCTGGCCGCGGCCGTCCTGGGCTGGGTCGAGGACTACCGCGGGGTTTCGGTGGGCTGGCGGTTCTCCCTGCAACTGATCATCGGTGCCGTCGGCACCACGGCGATGGTCATCCTCACCGGCAGCTCCTGGTGGTGGATCCTCGTCGGGGCGCTGGCCCTGGGCGCCTACATCAACGTCGCCAACTTCATGGACGGCATCAACGGGATCAGCGGCCTGCACGGGCTGGTGGTCGGTCTCTTCTTCGCCGGGGCCGGGGCGATCGATGACCAGGCCTGGCTCATCGCCCCCTCCCTGGTCGTCGCCGCCGCCTTCGCCTCCTTCCTGCCCTGGAACCTGGGGCGGGGGCACGTCTTCCTCGGGGACGTGGGCAGCTACCTGCTGGGCGGAACGCTGGCGGCACTGGGCGCCGCGGCCTTCCTGAACGGGATGGAAGCCGGCTATCTGCTGGGCCCGGTGGCCATCTACCTGGTGGATACCGGGTACACCCTTTTGGTCAGGATCCGCGGCGGGGAACGCTGGTATGCCGCCCACCGACAGCACGTCTACCAGCGACTGACCGATGTCGGTCTGAGCCATCTCGGCTCGTCCCTGATGGTCGCCGCCGCGACCGCGCTATGTGCTGGTGGTGCCATGCTGGCCGTCCTGTCGAACGGGGTGGGACAGTACCTGTGGGGCGTCTTCATCTTGCTCGTGGTGCTGCTGTACCTTTCGAGTCCTGCCTGGATTGGGCGACTGCGCGGCAACGTCGCGGCCTAGCTGTATTGACCACTGAGGTTGGGTACGCGGGCAGCGGGTGGAAGTCCTCGTAGTGAAGTGTGGCCTCGGTGATGATTGTAGTGGTGTTGCCACTGTTCGAAGGCGGCGATGCGTTCGGCCTCGGAAGTATAGGGGCGGGCGTAGGCCCATTCGTCGAGCATGGTGCGGTTGTAGCGCTCGACCTTGCCGTTGGTTTGAGGGCGGTAGGGGCGGGTGCGCTTGTGCTTGATGTCCTCGCCCAGGGCGTCCCGGAAGGCGTGGGAGCGATAGCACGACCCGTTGTCGGTGAGGACTCGTTGGACCGTGATGCCCACGCTGTTGAAGTAGTCGTTGGCACGTTTCCAGAACCCGGCGGCGGTCTCCTTCTTCTCGTCGTCGAGGATCTCGGTGTAGGCCAGGCGGGAATGGTCGTCCACGGCGTTGTGCAGGAACATGTAGCCGGGTCGGCGGTTGGATTCGGCGCCGGTCTTGTTCCGCACCCCGTCGAATCGTCCCAGCATCTTGTGGCCTCCGCCGTCGGGGATCCGGCCGAGTTTCTTGATGTCGACGTGGACCAGGTCCCCTGGGTTCTCGTGTTCGTAGCGGCGGATGTTCCGCCCGGTCGCCCGGTCCTGCCAAGCCAGCTTGGCCAGCCCGTAGCGGGAGAGGACCTTGTGGACGGTCGAGGGGTGCATGCCCAGCAGGTAGGCGATGCGTGCCGGGCCCCAGCGGCGGTTCACGCGCAGGGCGATGATCCTTCGCTCACGCCGCTTCGGGGTCTGGTTGGGAGAGCGCTGGGGCCGGCTGGATCGATCGCGCATTCCTGTGGGGCCGAGCTCCCGGTACCGTTTGGCCCACCGGGCTGCGGTGGTCACGGAGACCTGGAAGCGTTCGGCGGCGCGGCGTAGCGGCCAGCCCTCGTCGACGATGCTCTGGGCAAGGGACAGGCGGCCCTTGGGGGCAAGAAGTGCGTTAGCGTGGAGCATGGAAGACCTCCGGTGTTGGAACGGACTCTGAACAAGCCCACCTTCACCCGGAGGTCTTCCCTATTTCAACTACCCCGGAGCGTTACCAACGTCCGTGGTCAATACACCTAGCCACCCCCGGTGCAGAATACTTTTCTATCTCGTGTAGAATCGGACGAGGTTTCCAGCGGAAACACAATAAGTAGAACTGCTGCCACACCTCCTTGACGATTCAGTTTGTTGTGTCGGGGAGGCGTCAAAGATGGGATGTACATGCCTCAGGCGACTGGCTCAGGCGGCGCAAGCGTCGTCAAGGAGTCGGGGGAGACCGCGTCTCCCTGGCTGGCGATCCTGCGGACTTGTTCTGTCGTCACCGGCATCGCCGCCGTCCTCCTGGCCTTGGTGGCTTGGATCATCGGCGGGCCGGCAGCGGCGGGTAGTGCCCTGGGATCGGTGGTCGTGGTCATCATCTTCTTCGGCATCAGCCTGGCCATTGGACATCTGGTGGGCCGGCGGAATCCCTCTGCCGCCTTCGGGGCGTTCATGATCGGGTACGTGGTGAAGGTCGTTCTGCTGGGAGGT
This sequence comes from Arthrobacter sp. AOP36-F1-5, assembly GCF_058137995.1. Taxonomy (NCBI): domain Bacteria; kingdom Bacillati; phylum Actinomycetota; class Actinomycetes; order Micrococcales; family Micrococcaceae; genus Arthrobacter; species Arthrobacter sp. AOP36-F1-5. Next base: position 2,144,014 of record NZ_CM176892.1, on the reverse strand, counting down.
CTGGCCTTCGGTCTGGGCCTACCGGCGTGGACGGACGGAACCTGGCTGCTGGTCGGGGTCGTCTCGGCCGTGGTCATCTGGCAGGTAGTGGAGTTGCATGCCTTCTCCAAGCTGCGCCTGCAGCTGTACAACGACCCGATTCCCACCACCGACGCCGGAACGGGTGGGGCCTGATGTCCCAACCGAAAGGCGACAGCCCCCACGGCGGAGGGATCTCACCCTTCCGTGAGAACGTCAACTACATCGTTGGCGGGATCATCGCGTGGGGTTTGATAGGGTGGTTGTTGGACTTCTTGTTGCATGCCCGCTGGATCTGGTTGGTAGGTGCCCTTCTTGGAGCCGCCGCCGGATATTACCTGGCAGTCCTCCACCGAAAAGATCGTGCTTCCGGGCCGATTTCTGGTGCGGACGAGTAAGAACCAAAAAACTTCATCCGTTGGGAAACCTGAACGGCCTTCCAACGATTTTGCCCAATGACGGACACAGCAGAGAGGAACCGCGTTGATCGCGCTTGCGCTTCCGGCGGCCCCCGCAGAAGGTGGGTTCAAAGCCCCCGGCCTAGAGGACATGCACCTTCCCGAAATCATCCCGTGGGGAGCCGATTACGGCAGTGGCTTCGGCAAGCAGATGTTGCTGGTCATCCTGTCCGTCGTTCTCATTTCCTGGTTCTTCATGGCCACCTCGCGCCGTGGCAAGATTGTTCCGGGCAAATTCCAGTTCCTCGGCGAGATTTCGTACAACTTCGTCCGTAACTCGGTCGGCAAGGACATCATCGGGGAAAAGGACTTCAAGCCCTACGTCCCGCTGCTGATGAGCTTGTTCTTCTTCATTCTGATAAACAACCTCTTCGGGGTCGTCCCGATTTTCCAGCTGCCCACCACCTCGCATGTGGGCACCGCCTATGCACTGGCCGGCATCGTCTACGTGTACTGGATCTACCTCGGCTTCAAGAAGCACGGGATTGCCTACCTAAAGCTGTCAGTGGTCCCCTCGGGAGTCCCGAAGGCGATCCTGCCGCTGATCATCGTCATCGAGATCATCTCCAACTTCTTCGTCCGCCCGCTCACGCACAGTCTCCGTCTGTTTGCCACCATGCTCTCCGGACACCTCATCGTGATGCTCGCCGCAGCCGGTACGTCCTTCATGCTCGTGGAGGGAGGCGCCTTCCTCAAGGGCCTAGGCGTGCTGACTTTCGCTGGCGGCGTGGCCATGGGCCTCTTCGAAGTCCTCATCATGGCCCTCCAGGCCTACGTCTTCGTCCTGCTGACAGCCATCTACATCCAAGGCGCGTTGGTCGAAGAACACTAAGAACCATTCCCCTCCGGGGGAACACCCTGTATCCAACACCCTGCCAACCGGCATTCTGAAAGGAACCAAATGGACATCTACGGCAGCCTCAACGCCATCGGCTACGGCCTCTCCGCAATCGGCGGTGCCATCGGCGTGGGCCTCGTCTTCGCCGCCTACATCAACGGCGTCGCACGTCAGCCCGAGGCACAGCGCGTGCTGCAGCCGATCGCCTTCCTCGGCCTGGCGCTGACTGAAGCCCTTGCCATCCTGGGCCTCGTCTTCGCCTTCATCTGGGGCCGCGTCTAAACTTCGGCTCCGTATTCGGAACCGAAGGTTAGAGTCTAAGAAAGACGGGTGAAACATGATCTACGCAGCAATTAGCGCGGCTGAGGGGAAAGTCAACCCCCTCGTCCCCAACGTGTGGGAAATCGCACTGACGCTGGTGACGTTCCTCGTTCTGCTGTACATCGTCAACAAGTTTGCCGTTCCGGCATTCGAGAAGACGTACAAGGAACGCTCAACAGCCATCGAGGGCGGGATCGCTAAGGCAGAAGCCGCACAGGCAGAAGCCAACGCAGCCCTCGAAGAGTACCGGCAGCAGCTGCTGGACGCCCGCACGGAAGCCAATCGCATTCGCGAGGAAGCCCGTGCGGAGGGGTCCAAGATCTTGGCCGACCTGAAGGAGAAGGCGGCGGCAGAGTCCGCACGCATCACCGATCAGGCGCAGGTCCAGATTGAAGCTGAACGCCAGGCAGCCGTCGTCTCCCTCCGTGGAGAAGTCGGAACGCTGGCAACCCAGCTGGCCAGCCGCATCGTGGGCGAGGCCCTCGACGACGATGCACGCTCGGCCCGCGTGGTTGACCGCTTCCTGAGCGACCTCGAAAACGAGCAGAGCGCAGGTGCATCGAACTAATGGCAGGTGTATCGAGCCACTCCCTGGCAGCGGCCCAGTCCGACCTTGAGGCGAAACTGCCGACGGTCGGGCTGCCGCTCGCCGAGGATCTCTTCGGCGTGTTGCGCATCATGGATTCCAATGCCGGCTTGCGCCGTGCCTTGACCGATCCAGCGCGCAGCACCGAGGAAAAGACCGCACTGACGTCCCGGCTACTGCGGGGCAAGGTCTCCGCGGAGGCCGAATCCATCGTGGTCGGCCTCGCCGGTTCCCGGTGGGGCTCGGCACGTGACATCGGAGATGCACTCGAAACGCTGGCCGCCACGGTGGCCATCAGCGTGGCTGAGCGCCAAGCAGAGGGACCAGCCGGTCTCGAAGCCCTCGAAGAAGACCTTTTCGGCTTCATCAGGGTTGTGGGGTCCAGTCATGATCTGCAGCGTGCGCTCGATGACCCGCAGGCCTCGGACGATGCCAAGCGCAAACTTGCGTTCCGGGTATCCCCGCAGGCCGGCGAGGTCGCACGAGTCCTGATCGCCCAGGCTGTTCAGTCCCCTCGGGGTCTGAAGCCGGCGAATCTCGTGGAGAAGTTCGTGGAGTTGGTGGCCAAGCGCCAGCAGCGGTGGATTGCGCATGTCAGCGCCACCCGTCCGTTGACTGACGAACAGTTCAACCGACTGCAGGCAGGGCTCAACAAGCTCTACGGACGCGATCTGAAGATCAACGCCGCAGTGGATCCATCACTAGTTGGAGGTATCCGGGTAGTCGTCGGTGACGAGGTTGTTGACGCAACCGCAGCCACCCGGCTCGCGGAACTCCGTCGTCGGTTGGCCAGCTAGCCCTCCCCCTGCGGGAGGGTGGCTGTCCACCGACACCACAGACTGAAACAAACCCCGGTTTCCACCAGCACGACAGGTCGGAAACCACAATCTAGGAGAGCAGGGACTGCAGATGGCCGAATTGACCATCAACGCCGATGACGTCCGCAACGCCTTGACAGACTTCGCCGCGTCCTATGACCCGGGCAGCGCGGAGCGCGTCGAGGTCGGTCGCGTGACCACGGCTAGTGACGGCATCGCAAAGGTGGAGGGTCTTCCCTCCGTAATGGCCAACGAGCTTCTTCGTTTCGAAGACGGCACGCTGGGCCTGGCACAGAACCTCGACACCCGTGATATCGGCGTCGTCGTCCTGGGTGACTTCGCAGGCATTGAAGAAGGCCAGGAAGTCCACCGCACCGGTGAGATTCTCTCCGTGCCCGTGGGCGATAACTTCTTGGGTCGCGTCGTCGACCCGTTGGGCCAGCCCATCGACGACCTGGGTGACATTGTCCCCGAGGGCCGCCGCCCGCTGGAGCTCCAGGCTCCCGGCGTGACGCAGCGCCAGTCGGTTGGCGAGCCGATGCAGACGGGCATGAAGGCCATCGACGCCATGATTCCCGTCGGCCGTGGCCAGCGTCAGCTGATCATCGGTGACCGCCAGACGGGCAAGACCGCCCTGGCCGTCGACACGATCATTAACCAGAAGGACAACTGGGCTTCCGGGGACGTCACGAAGCAGGTGCGTTGCATCTACGTGGCCATCGGCCAGAAGGCTTCCACCATTGCCGCTGTCCGCCAGTCCCTCGAAGAGCACGGCGCCATGGAGTACACCACCATCGTGGCCTCCCCGGCGTCGGACCCTGCAGGCTTCAAGTACTTGGCACCGTACGCCGGCTCGGCCATCGGCCAGCACTGGATGTACGGCGGCAAGCACGTTCTGGTGGTCTTCGACGACCTGTCCAAGCAGGCCGAAGCCTACCGCGCCGTGTCCCTGCTGCTGCGTCGTCCGCCGGGACGCGAGGCCTACCCGGGCGATGTGTTCTACCTGCACTCCCGCCTGCTGGAACGTTGTGCCAAGCTCTCCGACGAGCTCGGTGCCGGCTCGATGACCGGTCTGCCGATCATCGAAACCAAGGCGAACGACGTGTCGGCCTACATCCCGACCAACGTCATCTCCATCACCGACGGGCAGATCTTCCTGCAGTCGGACCTCTTCAACGCCAACCAGCGTCCGGCAGTCGACGTGGGCATCTCGGTGTCCCGTGTCGGTGGTTCGGCGCAGACGAAGGCCATGAAGAAGGTTTCGGGCACGCTGAAGCTGGAACTGGCACAGTACCGGGATATGCAGGCATTCGCCATGTTCGCCTCGGACCTGGACGCCGCGACCAAGCAACAGCTGACCCGTGGTGCTCGCCTGATGGAACTACTCAAGCAGGGCCAGTACGCCCCGTACCCGGTCGCCGAGCAGGTTGCTTCGGTCTGGGCCGGAACGAACGGCCACCTGGACGCCGTCCCCGTTGAGGACGTCCGCCGCTTCGAGAAGGAATTCCTCGAGTACCTGCGCAACCGCACCGACGTGTTGACCACCATCACCCAGACGGGCAAGTTGGAAGAGTCCACCTTCGAGGCGCTGAACACCGGCATCGAGGACTTCAAGCAGGGCTTCTTCGGCCAGGGTGAGCAGTTGGTTGGCCCCGGGCACGAGGAGCACGACGCCCTTGGCGAAGAGAACGTCGACCAGGAAAAGATCGTCAAGCAGAAACGCTGACGTTCTCCGTGAGGTGGTGCCGCAGCCCGCGGGCTGCAGCACCACCACCACGGACTAGGAAAGGATAAACATGGGAGCCCAGATTCGGGTCTACCGCCAGAAGATTGCCTCGACCTCGTCGATGGGCAAGATCTTCAAGGCGATGGAACTGATCGCCACTTCCCGCATCGGCAAGGCACGCAGCCGTGTTTCGGCTTCAATGCCCTACGCCCGTGCGATCACCCGTGCCGTTTCTGCCGTCGCGTCCCAGTCCGAGGTCGAACACCCGCTGACCACTGAGCCGGAGCAGGTCCGCCGCTCGGCCGTGTTGGTGATGACCTCCGATCGCGGCTTGGCCGGTGCCTATTCGGTCAGTGCGATCAAGCAGGCAGAATCGTTGATCGAGCTGCTGCATGGCGAAGGTAAGGAAATCAGCACCTACGTCGTCGGCCGCAAGGCCCAGGCCTACTTCGACTTCCGCAACCGTGAATACACACGGGTGTGGACCGGGGATACCGACGCTCCGAAGTTCGAAACCGCCCAGGAGATCGGCGAGGCGCTGTTGGAGGCCTTCAATACGCCGTACGAGGAAGGCGGTGTGGAGGAAATCCACGTCGTTTTCACGCAGTTCAAGTCCATGGTCCTCCAGGAGCCGACGGTCATCCGTCTACTGCCCTTGGAAGTCGTGGAGGAAGAAGTGCGACAGGAGAGCGATCTGCTGCCGCTGTACGAGTACGAGCCGGAACCGGAACAGGTTCTGGACGCACTCCTGCCGCGCTACATCGAATCCCGCATCTTTGCAGCCATGCTGCAGGCGGCCGCATCGGAACTGGCAGCACGCCAGCGCGCGATGAAGGCAGCCGGGGACAACGCCAACGAGTTGATCAAGAAGTACACGCGACTTCGGAACAACGCCCGTCAGGCCGAGATCACCCAGGAACTGTCGGAAATCGTGGCAGGCGCCGACGCGCTCAGCGCGTAGCAGCCGGCCGATCACCATTTACCCCCACGCTCTAGAGATACAAGCGAAGTGAGAGAGATGACTGCCCAACTAAACGAGCAGGGAACCGCCGCCGCAGCCCCGGGTGCAACCGGGCGCATCGCGCGCGTCACTGGCCCGGTCGTCGACGTCGAATTCCCGGCCGATGCCCTTCCCTCCCTGTACAACGCCCTGACCGCAGATATCACGCTTAACGGCGAGACCCACACGGTCACCTTCGAAACCAGCCAGTACCTTGGCGACGACCTGGTCCGCGCGATTTCGCTGCAGGCCACCGACGGACTCGTCCGCGGTGCCGTCGTCCAGGACACCGGCTCCTCGATTTCCGTGCCTGTCGGCGACGTCGTCAAGGGACACATCTTCAACGTGCTCGGCGAACCGCTCGACGTTCCGGCGTCCGAGCTGGAGATCACCGAACGCTGGCCCATCCACCGCGGGGCCCCGGCCTTCGCGACCCTGGAAGCCTCCACGGAGATCCTCGAAACCGGTATCAAGTCCATTGACTTGCTCACCCCCTACATCCAGGGCGGCAAGATCGGCCTGTTCGGTGGTGCCGGTGTCGGCAAGACCGTGCTGATCCAGGAAATGATCACCCGTGTGGCCCGGAACTTCGGTGGTACCTCGGTCTTCGCCGGTGTCGGCGAGCGAACCCGTGAGGGCAACGATCTCTGGGTTGAAATGGAGGAATCGGGGGTCCTGAAGGACACCGCCCTGGTCTTCGGCCAGATGGATGAGCCGCCGGGAACGCGTCTGCGCGTGGCCCTGTCGGCTCTGACCATGGCGGAGTACTTCCGCGATGTGCAGAACCAGGACGTGCTGCTGTTCATCGATAACATCTACCGCTTCACGCAGGCAGGTTCCGAGGTGTCGACCCTGTTGGGCCGCATGCCCTCGGCCGTGGGCTACCAGCCCAACCTGGCAGATGAGATGGGTACCCTCCAGGAGCGCATCACCTCCACGAAGGGCCACTCCATCACCTCGATGCAGGCCATCTACGTCCCCGCGGATGACTACACCGACCCGGCGCCTGCCACGACCTTCGCGCACTTGGATGCGACCACGGAACTCTCCCGTGAAATCGCCTCCCGTGGCCTGTACCCGGCCATCGACCCACTGACGTCGACCTCGCGCATCCTGGATCCCCAGTACGTGGGCCAGGAGCACTACGACACCGCAGTTCGGGTCAAGTCGATCCTGCAGAAGAACAAGGAACTCCAGGACATCATCGCGATCCTGGGTGTCGACGAACTCTCCGAAGAAGACAAGATTGTCGTCTCGCGGGCCCGTCGTATCCAGCAGTTCCTGTCGCAGAACACCTACACCGCCAAGCAGTTCACCGGCGTTGACGGCTCGACCGTGTCGATCAAGGACACCATCGAGGGCTTCAAGGCCATCTGCGACGGCGATCTGGACCACATTGCCGAACAGGCGTTCTTCAACATCGGCGGTCTGGACGACGTCGAGCGCCAGTGGGCCGAGATCCAGGGCAAGAGCAAGTAGCCATGGCCGAACTCGAAGTCGAAATCGTTGCCGCGGACCACTTCGTGTGGTCCGGGGCAGCGTCCCTGGTCAAGGCACGCACCAGCGATGGCGAGATCGGCGTCATGCCCGGGCATAGCCCGGTCCTGGCGGTTCTCGCGGCAGGCGAGCTGGCCATCGTGCCCTCAAATGGTGAGCGGTTCACGGTCCAGGCCGACGGCGGTTTCTTCTCGGTCGACAAGGACCGGGTTGTTATCGTGGCTGACAATGCGCAGCTCGACGATACCGCCACGGTAGGAAACCGATAGTCCGCCCTTGAAAGACATCGGCATTCCCGTCATCATTCTGGCTGTTGCCTTGCTGTTGTTCTTGATGATGTTGGGTGCCATGGGATTGCGTCGCCATCAGTTGCGGCGTGCCTTGGGCACCTTCGACGCCTCCATCTCCACGTCTTCAGGGAAGTGGATGATGGGGGTTTGTCGTTATACGGGGACCGATCTGGAATTCCTACGGTTGTTCTCGGTCACACCGGTGCCCCTGTACCGGTATGCCAGGACATCACTGGAACTCATCGGGTGGCGGGAATCCGAAGGCGAGGAACGAATCCGTATCCAGCCGGGGGCAGTCGTTGTTGACCTGACCGCGGAAGGCGTACCGATCCTTTTGGCCATGGACTATGGCTCCTATACGGGCCTCCGCAGCTGGATCGAAGCCGGCCCGGTGGCCGGTGTCGGCACCTGGCGCTGATCCTGCGCACACCCCGGAACGAAGAATGGCGCGCATCCCGTGAAAAACGGGGTGCGCGCCATTCTTCTTTCGACTGGCTGACCGGCCGGTGGCCGGGAGGCCCTCTAGATTCCTGTGACTCCCGTGGCCTGGGGGCCCTTGGCACCCTGACCGATCTCGAACTCGACCCGCTGGTTTTCCTCCAGCGTGCGGAAGCCGTTGCTCTGGATTTCCGAGTAGTGGACGAACACATCGCCGTCAGCTTCATCCGGCGTGATGAAGCCGAAGCCCTTCTCAGCGTTGAACCACTTCACGGTGCCCTGCGCCATGTATATCTCCTCATTGATGTGAAACTAACCGCACACGGCGTCTTGCCGCGTCCGGACGGTACCGAAGTGAGAAGACGCCGACGGGGCCGGCGGTGCTTCACACCCGCAACCTGCTTTGCGGGCATGTACATGACCAACACAAAGACTGAGTTGATCATCACACATCAATGTGAGGTATTCAACGGCAAAAGACCATGTGGCGGGGGATCACCCGCGATTCGGAGCCAGTTCGACCCCATCGCGGTAGACCTTCAGGAGCCGGAAATGGCGATCCACGATGACGGCGTCGGCGCTGAAGCCGATGCCCAGGGCGCCGACCTCATCGGTGAGACCCACCAATTCGGCGGGGACAGAGGTCGCTGAAAGCACCGCCTGCTCGAGGGGCACACCGCCTTCGACGACGCTGCGGACCACATCCAACATGGTGGCGGTGCCACCGGCGAGGGAGTTTCCTTCGGCCAACCGGGCGGCGCCATCGGAGACCACGACGTCCTGCGGGCCCAGGGTGTACTGCCCGTCGGGCAGGCCGGTAGCGGCCATGGAATCGGTGACCAGCACGATGGCTTCGGGGCCCAGCAGCACGAACATCGCCCGGACGATCGCCGGGTCCAGATGCACGCCATCGGCGATCAGCTCGACGACGGCCTTGCCAGCGGCAGCAGCCTCGAGGCAGGCGGCTACCGGGCCGGGGGAGCGGTGGTGCATCGGGGGCATCCCGTTGAACAGGTGGGTCACGGTGGCGCGTTCGGTATAGCCATCGAAGCCGGCCGAGGAGAGTTCCTCGACGGCCACGTCGAGGGATGCGGTGACCGTGGCCGCGTCGGCGTTGGTATGCCCGAGTGAAGGAAGGACTCCGTGGGAAACGAGCTGCTCCACCAAGGCGTCGGAGCCGGCGAGCTCTGGAGCGTAGGTCATGGTGCGCAGCTGGCCCCTCGCGGCGGCGACCAGTTCGTCGACGAAGGCAGGGTCGGGAGCAGAGAGTAGTGAGGGGTCCTGGGCTCCACAGCGGACCGTGGAGAGGAACGGGCCCTCGGCGTGGATTCCGGCGATGACCTCGCGTTCGGCGAAATCGGCCAGCACTGTTGCGGCGGAGAGCATATCGGCCCGGGTGGCGGTCACCAAGGAGGCGAGCAACGTCGTCGTCCCGGAGGCATGCAGAAAGTTGATGGAGCGCGCTGCGGCTTCGGCGTCACCGCTGGGGAAGTCTCCGCCCGCGGCCCCGTGGCAATGGACATCGACCAATCCGGGCAGGATCGTCGCACCGGAGGGCAACTGCACATCGGGATGGGAGGAGGCGTCTGGCCAGTCGGCGAATTCCTCGGCGGTGCCGACAAAGACGATGCGGTCGCCTTCGAAGGCGATCACGGCGTCGTCCAGGATGCTACCTCCGGTGACGGCACGGCCGCGCAGTGACAGCCGGGTGGGTTCTTCGGTTGAAGTCATGCCCCCAGCATAGTTTCTGCCCGGCGGGCGACCTAGATGGGGGCCGCGGGTGAAGCTGGACTCCGCTGGAGTCGGGGACTCAGAACAGCCGGGAAGCGCTGTCATCGACCCCACGCATGGCGTCGTAATCCAGGGTCAGGCATTCGATTCCGCGGTCCGTGGCCAGGGTGCGTGCCTGGGGTTTGATCTGCTGTGCCGCGAAGATCCCGCGTACCGGTGCCAGCAGCGGATCCCGGTTCATCAGTTCCAGATAACGGGTGAGCTGTTCGACGCCATCGATATCGCCACGGCGTTTGAGCTCGATCGCCACGGTCGAGCCCTCGGCATCACGGGCGAGGATATCCACCGGCCCGATCGCTGTCATGTATTCGCGACGTACGAGCTTGAATCCCTCGCCCACGGTATGGATCTGTTCGGCCAGCAGCCGCTGCAGGTCGGCTTCGACGCCATCCTTGATCAGGCCGGGATCGGTACCGAGCTCATGGCTGGAATCGTGCAGGACCTCGTGGATCCTGATCACCAGGTGGTCGTCGACCTTGGAGTGTTGGACACGCCAGGTCTCCACGACGCCCTCGGCTGCGGCATCCTCGTCGGCCGGGGCGATATGCATGGTCGCCGGTGGGCTCATCCAGTTCAACGGCTTATAGGAGCCGCCGTCCGAGTGGATGAGGACGGAGCCGTCGGCCTTGACCATGAGCAGGCGGGTCGCCAACGGCAGATGGGCACGCAGACGGCCCAGGTAATCGACTGAGCAACGAGCTATCACTAAACGCACATCCAGCACTCTACCGTCCGATCCGGTAGCTGGCATTCCCGGAGGAGCGATAGAAAGCGATACGATCACGAACATGCCCCGTTCCAACCGCTCGCGCCGTCCCCAGCGTCAGGCCCGCCCCAATAAATGGGCGCACGCCGATCAGCGTCGGGACGGGGAGAACGAGGGCTTCAAGGGCCCGGGCCTGTCGATTCCGTCGTTGCAGAGCGCACCGGATGGCCAATGGCATGTGCGGCGTATTTCGGCCGCCCGGGCCGGTAAGAACTACACCTGCCCGGGGTGCCATCGCACGATTGATCCGGGGATTGAGCATATTGTCGCCTGGCGGGCGGACCATTGGAGCGGCGAGGAGGCTTCGGCAGCTTCGCGGCGCCACTGGCACCTGAAATGCTGGAGCGGCCGCAGCTTCCGCTACTAAAGGAGGCCCCTCATTCGGAGGCGATTCGGCAGGGCGTGCGGAGAAGCGGGGCGTGCGGGGGACTAGCGCCGTTCCTGCCGGGCCATGAAGACCTCGCGGATCAGTAGTATCGCGGAAGCCGCCAGCGGGATGGCCATCAGGGCGCCGACGATGCCCATCAGCGTCCCCCCGGCGATGACGGCGATGACGGCGACGGCACCGGGAACCGCGACGGTGCGTTGCATGACCCGGGGTGAGATGAAGTAGGCCTCGAACTGCAGGTAGCCGAAGTAGAAGATGGCATAGACCACCGCCGTCTCCCAGCCCACCGTCAGGGCGATCAGTGACACCAGGATCCCGGCAATGACGGCCCCGACCAGGGGGATGAAGGCCAGGACGACGACGACCAGCGCCAGGAGCAGCGAATAGGGGACGCCGACGATCGACATGATGATGAAGGCGTAGAGGGCGTTGAGCAAGGCAACAATGGCCTGACCCATCACGTAGTTACCGACGCTGTTGGAGATCTGCTCGGAGAGCAGTTCCACGCGTTCGCGTTTGGAGCGCGGGGCCAACCGATAGAACCAGGACTTGAGCCCGGGCAGTGCCGCCAGGATATAGATGGCCAGTACCAGCACGATCAGCGTACCGAACAGTCCCTGGGCGACGACGCTGCCCACCCCGATGACCCCGCCGAAGACCCCTCCCAGGGCATCGGTGTTCTGGAAGAACTTATCGACTTCTTCGGTGATCCGTTCGCGGACCTGGAACTGTTCATCGACGGTGGTGAAGAAATCGGAGTTCAGGAAGCTGTCGACGATATCCGGGGCCTTCTCGACGAAGGCGGTGGTCTGCTTGACGATCGTGGGGATGAGGATGCCCACCGCTCCACCGAAAATGACGGCCAGCAACAGCATGGCCGCGAGCACGCCTACCGGGCGGGGGACCCGGTGGCGTTCCAGATACCTGACAATCGGATCCAAGCCCAGAGCGATGAACAGTGCGATCGCGATCCAGACCAGCAACGAGCCGACGTTGGTCAGGATGAAGTAGAGCAGCAGCGCCAATCCGACGCCGACACTGAACATGAAGCCGGTGAAGACCGGATGGCGGACCCCCGCGACGCCGATCGCGGGTTCAGGGTCGTCGCCGTGATCCGATGGAGGGCGGTTCGAATCCGCAGTGGTGATCTTCAGGAAGCGCAGGAAACGGGTCAGGAACGACGGCGGACGTGTTTCGGCGGCAGCGGTCCCCGAGCCGGGGGGCTGCGGGGAAGCGATGCTCTCCGCGCGCGGACCATCCGGTACACCGTCGTCGGTGCCGGGGGTGGATTCGCCGTCTTCCGGGGTGGCGTTGCTCTCCTTCATCACGAGCTTGAGCCTACCTTCCGGCCGCCATTCAGCGGGTGTTTCCCCTCCGGGGGACCAACACCTCACGTGCTCCGGAACACAAGGGGGAACCGCTGGGGTAACCGATTCGTTATCATTGCAGTGTGGTCAGGGTGCAACTGTGCCCGATCACAACCGAGGCCGATCATCGACCCCCATTTTTGTTAGGTGTAATTACGTGCGAATCTTCATTGCTGCGATCTCCATATTATTGGGCGCCCTGGCCCTGGTGGTGGGGATCGGGCAGCGGACCTTCTGGGCACCGCCCGAGACCGTGACGGCGACTGTGCAGACCGAACTGAAGGATGCTCCGCTGACCGTGGTCGAGCCCGGTGTCGCGGAAATCGAGGACCGTCCAGTTGATGTCACGATCGAAGCCGACGGTGAGTTCACCGCGGCACTGGGGCGTAGTTCCGACGTCGACGCCTGGGTCGGCAAGGCAGCCCATAACACCATTTCGGGGATCGATAGTGAAGCCATGTCCCTGACGGCCGAGCATTCCAAGGGAGAGGCCAAGGTCCCGAACCCTAAGAACTCGGACCTCTGGGTCGCTTCCGAATCCGCTGATTCGCATATGGTCCACCGCTGGACCGAGCCGGATGAGGGCGATTGGTCGCTCTTGCTGGCCGCTGACGGGACGAAGGCCGCTCCCACCGAAATCACCGTTTCTTGGGAGAACGACGCCACCGCACCGTTCTCGATCCCGCTGATCATCGTCGGTTCCCTGCTGGTGCTCTTCGGCCTGGCCACCGTTCTGGTCGGACGCCGTGGGCGAGGACAAGGCCCGGAGGGCTCAGGCTCCACCGGCGGCGGTTCGACGGCCCCGACCGCAGGCTCGGGAACCGGCTCATCGACGCTCCAGCGCACGGCTACGGTCGTTGCTGCGGCAGCATTGGTCCTGGTTCCCGCGGGGCCGGCTTCCGCTGCCACCAACAGTGCCTCGGACTCTCCTTCCGAATCCAGTGTGGCGCAGGACCAGGAAGGCGCGGGGTCCTACGCCGTGCTGCAGGAAGATCAGCTTGACCGTATTCTGGAATCCATCTCGGATACCGTCTCCAGCGGGGATAAGGCACGCGATGCCAAGAAGCTGACGGCCCGTGTCGGCGGGGATGCCCTGTCGTTGCGCAAAACCAATTATTCCCAGCGAAGCGACGGATTGAAGATCCCCGCACCGGGCACCGTGGCTGCGGCGCCGATCCGTTCGGCAGCGGTGACCACCACGACCAAGTGGCCGCGTACCGCGATGATCGTGACGCAGGCCAAGGACGCGAAGATCCCGCGGGTTCTGGTGCTCAAGCAGGATGATCCCCGCGCGAACTACAAACTCATCAATGAGGTCTCCATGCTCCCCGGTTCGGAGTTCCCGGGGTTGGCCGTGGGCGATACCTCGGTGCGTACCTTGGGCGTCAAGGACGGATCGCTCATGTCGCCTCCGGCGACGGCTGCCAAGGATCTCGCGACCTTCCTGGGTGATGCGAAGTCCAAGAAGAAGAGCCAGTTCGCGGAGAGCGCCTTCATCACGGCCACCCAGAAGGGACAGGCCAAGGAGATCAAGGAAAATAAGAACGCCAAGATCAAGTACGAACATGCTGTCGACGCGAAGTCCCTCGAGGTGCTATCCACTCCCAACGGCGGCGCGCTGGTCAGCGGTCAATTGACGAGCACCATGACGGCCACCCCGAAGGAAGAGGGAGGCACCGTGAAATTGGATGACGCCAGCGCCAAGCTCGCCGACGCCAAGACCACCAAAAAGGGTGTGGTGACCACGTCCGCCGAGCCCGTGGTCTTCTATATTCCCGGGAAGGACAGCAAGGACAAGATCCGCCTCATTGCGGGGGAGTCGGCCTTGGTGTCTTCCAAGGTGAAGTAGTCCTCGTGGTCCACGGCTGCCCATTGGGCACCCGAACGAGGCAGACCATAAGGTAGGGGCATGAGCAATACCGAACCAGCAGCAGCTTCCAGCCGCGGCGCCGTTGATCTCTCGGGACTCGGCGCCCAGAACCCGCAGGACGCCCAGGTACCGGGCGCCGAGCACGCCCCGGCAGCGCCGGGCGGGCCGCCACCGCCCGCCGCAGAGGGGGCGACGTGGGCCGCCTCGGTGAACCAGCAGGAATTCACCCAACTGGTCCAAGTCTCCAACACGGCGCCCGTTGTCGTCTCGCTGGGCACCGGTGCTTCCCCGGCCTCGGCGAAGTTGGACGCGACACTGCGCGACCTCATCGACGGCTATGCCGGCCGACTGGTCCTGGCGTTGGTGGACACCGACCGGGAACCGGCAATTGCGCAAGCCTTCAGGGTCCAGCAGGTCCCTGCCGTGGTGGCCTTGCTCAATGGCCAGCCCGTTCCGCTGTTCCAAGGCGACGCGGCCCCCGAGCAGATTGCTTCACTGCTGCAAGAACTCCTCCAACTCGGGGTCCAGCACGGCGTCACCGGGACGGTGCCGCCCTTCGGTGCGCCCCAGGCGGAGCAGCCGGTTCCGCCCCTGCACCAAGAGGCGATGGACGCCATCGACGCCGGAGACTATGCCGGGGCCATTGCCGCCTACCGTAAGGCATTGGCCGAGAAACCCAACGACGACGATGCCCAGACCGGACTGCAGCATGTCGAGCTACTCCAGCGCACAGCCTTCTCCGACCTCGATTCGGCCCGCAAAGCAGCAGCTGACAACCCCGAAGGCATCGACGAACAGCTAGCCGTTGCCGATCTGGATGTCCTGGGAGGCCATGTCGAAGATGCTTTCGCCCGGCTCGTTTCCTTGGTGGGGCGCACAGCAGGGGAAGACCGTGAGCGAGTCCGTGCCCGGCTGGTTTCGCTGTATGCAGTGGTCGGAGCCCAGGACGAGCGTGTCGTGAAGTCACGACAAAAGCTGGCGCGCGTCCTGTTCTAGCAATGGCCTCCCGCGGCTCGGCGGGATCTACCCCTGAAGGCTGACGGGGTGATTCAGCCATGAGGATGATGCCCGCGGCAGGGGCCCACTGTTAGGTTCGGAGCATGAACTCCGAACTCAACCCGTCGACGGCCCCCGCCATCAGCCTGCGTGGCCTGGGCAAGCGTTACGGCCAGAAGATCGCCGTCAACGGGATCAGTCTGGATGTGCCCTCAGGCTCCTTCTATGGACTCGTCGGCCCCAACGGCGCCGGGAAGACGACCGCGCTCTCCATGGCCACCGGGATGCTGCGCCCCGATGCCGGACAGGCATGGGTCCATGGGGTGGACGTCTGGAAGGAGACGCGCCGTGCCAAATCACTGCTCGGTGTTCTGGCGGACGGGGTTCGGCTCTTTGACCGGCTCAGTGGACGCCAGCTGGTGACCTATGCCGGTCTGCTGCGCGGTATGGATGCCGCCACCGTGGACGAACGAACCGATGACCTGTTGCGGGTCCTGGACCTGTCCGACGCCGGCGGGAAACTTGTCGTGGACTACTCGGCGGGCATGACCAAAAAGATTGCCCTCGCCACCGCCCTGATTCATTCACCGCGAGTGCTGGTCCTGGATGAACCCTTCGAAGCCGTCGATCCGGTATCGGCGGCGAATATTCGGGACATCCTCGCCGACTATGTGGGCCACGGAGGAACAGTTGTGGTTTCCAGCCATGTGATGGACCTGGTCCAGCGCATGTGCTCCCATGTCGCGATCATTTCCGACGGCAACCTGCTCGCCGCCGGAACCGTGGACGAGGTCCGCGGTGAGGGAAGCCTCGAGGACACCTTCGTGAAAATGGTCGGTGGCCGCGCCGAAGGAGGAGGGCTCTCGTGGTTGCACACCTCCTGAAGCTGAAGCTGGCGCTGCTGCGCAACGGTTTCAAACGCAGCCCGTGGCAGCTCGTGGGCGTCATCATCGGGGGGATCTACGGCCTCGGGCTGGCGGTGCTGCTCTGCGTGGGGATGTTCGCCCTGGGCGACCAACCCGCCGAATTGATCACCACCGTCGTCGTGCTGGCCGTCTCGCTGATCACCCTGGGCTGGGCAATCATCCCGGTACTGCTCTCGGGAGTGGATCTGACGCTGGATCCCTCACGGTTCTCGGTCTACCCCATCCCACCGCGGCAACTGGTGATCGGCCTGCTGCTGAGCGGTTTCATCGGTGTCCCAGGCCTGGTGATGCTGCTGCTCTTCGCCGGTCAGGGACTGGCCTGGCGGGCCAATGCAGGACTGGCGCTGGTCGGCATCCTCTGCGGCATCCTGGCGGCGCTCAATGCCTTGGCCGTCTCCCGGCTGGCCGTCACCGCAGCCACGGCGCTGACGTCGAACCGGCGGTTCCGTGAACTGGGGATGATCCTGCTGTTCGTGCCGCTGATCATGCTCGGGCCCATCCTCCAGACGGCGACAGAAGGGCTCGAAGCGGGCCTGGGCTGGCTGCCCGATATCTCGGCGGTACTGGCCTGGACGCCGCTGGGCGCCTTCGCCGCCGTCCCGGGGGACGTGGCCATCGGGGCCTGGGGTCTGGCGGCCGCCAGGCTGGTGCTTTCGCTGGCCTATCTGGTGGCGATCATCTGGGCGTGGAAGACGGTGCTCGCCCGGGCCCTGGAAACCCCGCCCCAGCAGTCGGGCGGGAGCCGCGCCGTTTCCGGCCTGGGCGTCGCCTTCCGGTTGTTCCCGGCCACCCCATGGGGTGCGGTGGCCTCACGGTGCCTGACCTACTGGATGAAGGACCCCCGCTACGCGATGAGCATCATCTTCGTTCCGCTGGTCCCGTTACTGATCTGGTTCTGGTCCTCACAGGGTGGCAATTACACGGCCATGCTGTACTTGGCCCCCATCATCGCCGTGCTGCTGGCCTTCAGCATCTCGGCGGATATCTCCTATGACAACACCGCGTTCTCGCTGCACGTGCTCACCGGACTGCGCGGATTCGACGATCGGCTGGGACGGGTGGCCGCCTCGGCGGTCTTCGCCGTGCCGATCGTTCTGCTGGCCGCGATCCTGCCGGCGGCGTTGCTGGGGGAAACGGCACTGCTGCCTGCCATCCTCGGGCTCTCGCTCGGGGCCCTGGGAACCGGCTGGGCGGTCTCGAGCATCGCCTCGGCCCGCTACACCTATGCGGTCCCGCTGCCCGGGGACAACCCGATGAAGACGCCCCCGGGTACCGGGGCCCGCATGGCCGTCACTCAGCTGGCGACGTTCGGGTCCACGATCGTCCTGATGCTGCCCGAAATCATTCTGCATATCGTCTTCCTGGTCACCGGGCAGGAGCTCTACGCCTGGCTCGTGCTGATCGCCGGCGTCGTTCTCGGGGCCCTGATGCTGGTGGCGGGACTGCGGATCGGCGGACGCTGGTTCGATTCCAGGACCCCGGAACTGATGCAGGCCACCGTACTGAACTGTTAGGGACGTGGGGAGTTGGTAGACTGGGGGCATGACGATGCCTGCAGATCCGTTTGAAAACGACCCCAACGACCCTGGCCAGGGCGGCGGCACCGCGACCATTGAGCGTGAAGAGCTGCGCGAACACATCGAGCCTGGTGATAGTGAGCGTTTTGCTCACTATGTGCGTAAGGAAAAGATCATGGAGTCGGCGTTGACCGGCGAACCAGTGATCGCTTTGTGTGGCAAGGTCTGGGTTCCGGGACGGGACCCGAATAAATTTCCTGTCTGCCCGGAGTGCAAGGAAGTCTACGAAGGCATCCGTTCCCCGAAGGATGGCGGCGGCAAGGACGACAAGAAATAGGCCTCCGCTGCTAGAGGGCCGCTTCTGCTCCAGGGCAGAGGGCGGCGGGGCAAGGTGACGTACCGATCAGGTGTCATCCCGTGTCGGTGGAACGGGCCGTGCGCCGACCGCCATAAGATTGTTTTTTCTTTCCGGCCGTTCGCGGCCGATTTTTCCTGCCACCGAGCATTTGAGGAGGTTGGCTGTGGGCGATGCCCTGTTCAGTCTGGGCGAGTCCATGCCACCGGCATATCCGGAACGCGCGGCGTGGGGAACGGCCACGAAGCTACGTCAGTGGCAGGCCGAAGCACTGGAGAAGTACTTCGAAAGCAAACGCAAGGACTTCCTCGCCGTGGCGACCCCCGGGGCCGGCAAGACGACCTTTGCCCTTCGTGTTGCCGCGATGCTGGTCGAGGCCGGAACCATCAACCGGATCACCGTCGTCGCCCCGACCGAGCACCTCAAGAGCCAGTGGGCCGATGCCGCAGCACGAATCGGCTTGGCGCTGGACCCGAACTTCAAGAACGCCGACGGGCGCCACGGGGCCGATTTCATCGGCGTGGCCGTCACGTACGCCCAGGTGGCCAGCAAGCCGTTGCTGCACCGGGCCAAGACCGAAGCCGCCCGCACCTTGGTCATCCTCGATGAGATCCACCACGGCGGTGACGCACTGAGTTGGGGCGACGGTATTCGTGAAGCCTTCGAACCGGCGACCCGTCGCCTGGCCCTGACCGGCACTCCCTTCCGCTCCGATACGGCGGCCATCCCCTTCGTGGAATACATCGAGGACGCCGAGGGCATCCGTCGTTCCAAGGCCGACTACACCTACGGCTATGGCGACGCGTTGAAGGACCACGTCGTGCGACCCGTTATTTTCATGGCCTATTCCGGCCAGATGCGCTGGCGCACTTCGGCGGGGGAGGAAATGGAAGCCCAACTCGGGGAGGGCTTCACCAAGGACATCACTGCCCACGCGTGGCGGACGGCATTGAACCCCGACGGCGAATGGATTCCTTCGGTCCTCGCTGCCGCGGACCGCCGGTTGACCGAAGTGAGGCATACCGTTCCCGATGCAGGCGGCCTCGTCATTGCCACGGACCATGCCGACGCCAAGGCCTATGCTGCCCAACTGAAGAAGATCACCGGAGAGAAGGTCACCACGATCCTCTCCGACGATGCGAAGGCGTCCTCCAAGATCGAGGCCTTCACCGAAAGCAACGACCGCTGGATGGTGGCGGTGCGGATGGTCTCCGAGGGGGTTGACGTTCCACGCTTGGCCGTCGGCGTCTACGCCACCTCGACCTCGACGCCGCTGTTCTTCGCCCAGGCCGTTGGACGTTATGTGCGTTCACGTAAACGCGGTGAAGTCGCCTCGATGTTCCTGCCGTCCGTGCCGATCCTGATGGCGTTGGCGAACCAAATGGAACTCGAGCGGGACCATGCACTCGATCGGCCCGAAAAGCATGTGGACGACCCGGATTTCATCCCCGAGGAAGATCTCATGGACGAGGCCAACCGCGAGGAGAAGGCCTCCGATGAACTGAATAAGCAGAAGTTCGAGGCCCTGGACTCCCGCGCATCCTTTGACCGGGTCCTCTACGACGGCGGTGAATTCGGAACAGGGGCCATGCTCGGTTCCGAAGATGAACAGGACTTCCTGGGCATCCCCGGTTTGCTCGACGCCGATCAGGTGGGGGCATTGTTGCGTCAACGCCAGCAGGAACAAGTCACCCGCCGTGGTCGCAATAACGGGGCGCCCGCCGCCCCGGCTGAGGAACAGTCAGTCACCGACCACCGCCGACTCACCGAACTACGCAGCCAACTCTCCAAGAACGTCTCCGCGTGGGCCGCCCGCACCGGGACGCCACACGGGGTAGTGCATAACAAACTGCGCGAAGTGTGTGGCGGACCAGCTGTCGCCCAAGCCAATGCTGATCAGCTCAACCGGCGCCTGGATAAGCTGCAGGGCTGGTTCGTCGGCAAGCGCTGAGACTCGCCAGGGTTTCACGGACACGACGGTCAGGAGAACAGCATCGATGTCTGAACGTCCTCGTTTAGTCCCCGCCAGCTACGTCGCTTTTCGTCGTGCCGATCAGGTCTTGCTGCAATTGAGACAAGGCACCGGATACATGGACGGCTGCTGGGCGGCGGCCGCTGCCGGTCATCTCGAAGCAGGTGAGTCCGCCGTCCAGGCGGCAGTGCGCGAAGCCCAAGAGGAACTGGGGATCACTATTGACCCAGAGCAACTGGTCCCGCTGACCACGATGCACCGCACGCAACGATCAGCAGGTGCTGCGGGGCAACGGGTGGATTTCTTCTTCAGCTGCGAGTTGTGGCACGGAGAACCGCGGCTCATGGAACCTGATAAAGCTGCTGATCTGGGCTGGTTCCCGCTGGATGGCCTGCCTCATTTTGTGGTTCCCCACGAAAGGTACGTCTTTGAACGTCTAGCAGCGGGCCTGCCGGCCCTGACGACCTTCGGATTCGATACGGTTTGAGCGGGTGGACCCGCGGATGCTCCTATTCCCCGGTGGTCCCGTCGAGGCACTCGCGGAGCAGGTCGGCGTGTCCGTTATGTCGGGCGTATTCCTCGATGAGGTGCAGGAAGATCCAGCGCAGCGTCACGGCTTCGCCATCCCGGCGACGAACCGAGAGCTCATCCAGGGACTCATGGGCCCGCGCGATCTCGCGGCTGGTCGTGATGGCCTCGTCCAAGACGGAGACTTCGTGGCGGACTTCCTCCGACGCCGTCGCCGCCAGCGGATCGAACCCATGATGGTCACCATCCGGGTTTTCTGCCGTGCAGTAGAGATCTGATGGATCGCGGCCGGCGAAGACGTCGGCGAACCAATAGCGCTCGACCTCCGTGAGGTGGCGGAGCAGACCACGCAGGCTCAAAGTCGAGGGCGGTACTGCTTGCTGGCCCAACTGTTCCGCGCTCAGACCAACGCACTTGGTCAGCAAGGTCGCTCGATGGAACTCCAGCCACGCTTCAAGGGCCCGCCGCTCGTTGTCATCGAAGGGCGGATCGGTGCGTTCGGGGGCCGTGGAGCAGGGGAGAGGGTCCATCATCCGACGCTACACGCACCGCGGCAACTACCCAGGAAAGAGCAACACAAAAAAGCCGAAAGATCCGCATTACTGTTATTGACACCCGGAATTCACAGGCAGATACTGCAAAAGTGACCCGCATCACCGAGCCACGTGGCCGCATGATGATTATTGTGCTCTACAGAAGAAGCCGAAGATGTCTTCACCAACGTCACCCCCCACCAAGGTCAAGGTCGAACTGGACCGGGGTTTGAAACCAGATATCGGCAAGATCGGGCTGCTCTTTACCGGCGTCGGCTCCATCATCGGCTCCGGATGGTTGTTCGGTGCTTTTGAGGCGGCGTCCTTGGTCGGCCCGGCTGCGATTATCTCGTGGATCCTCGGGGCCGTCATGATCATCATCGTCGCCCTGAACTACGCCGAGCTCGGCGTCATGTTCCCGGTCGCCGGGGGCGTCATCCGGTTCCCGCACTACTCCTTCGGATCCTTCGCCAGCTACACCAGCGGTTGGATCACGTGGCTGGCGGTGGTGGCAACGGTGCCGATCGAGGTCTTGGCCGCGGTGCAATATGCCTCCAGCTATCTGCCATGGCTGATGCACACCGTGGATGGCACCCTCGTGCTGACCGGTGGGGGCATCGCCGTGAGCGTTGTCTTGGTGGCGGTGTTCTGTGTCATCAACATGTTTGGCGTCAAACTCTTCGCCCGGTTCAACAACGTTTTGGTCTGGTGGAAACTCGGCGTCATTCTGCTGGTTATCGTCGTGCTCGGCATCCTGGCCTTCCATCCGGGACACTTCCACGAAGCGCGGTTCGGTGGTTTCATGCCCCAAGGAGTAGGCCCGATCTTCGCGGCGCTTCCTGCCGCCGGCATCGTGTTCTCCTACCTGGGGTTTCGTCAGGGGGTCGAGTTCGCCGGTGAGACGACGAATCCGCAAAAGAACGTGCCCTTTGCCTTGATCGGATCGATCGTGATCACCGGGATCATCTACGTGCTGCTGCAGATCGCCTTCATCGGTGCCGTGCCGGACAGCATGCTTTCCAACGGATGGGCGGGTCTCTCGTTCACCAACGATGCCGGCCCCTGGGCAGAGATTGCGATAGTGCTGGGTGCGATGTGGCTCGGCATCATCCTCTATGTTGATGCGGTGGTCTCTCCTGCCGATACGGGCCTGATCTACACGGCCCTGTCGCCCCGTCTTTCCTATTCTCAAGCCCGGGTCGGCAATGCCCCGTCGGGTTTGCAAAAACTGAGTAAGCGGGGAGTCCCTTGGGTCGGGCTCTTGGTGATGTTCGTGGTCGCCTGCTTCATGTTCCTCCCGTTCCCTTCCTGGGCGAAGCTCGTCGGCTTCATCACCACCGGCACCGTGCTGTCCTTCGGCAGTGGCCCGGTCACCGTGGCGGCCTTGCGCCGTCAACTACCGGATCAGGACCGCCCCTACCGGCTCCCCGGAGGAGATGTGCTTCCGTTCCTCGGGTTCCTGTGTGCGAACCTCATCGTGTACTGGACCGGCTGGGATACGAACTGGAAGCTGTTCCTGGCGGTGGCGATCGGCTACATCGTCCTGAGCCTGCACTACGCTTTTAGCGACCGGAGCAAGATCCCGCCACTGCAGATGAAGTCCGGGTGGTGGATGCTCCTGTGGATGGGTGGCTTGGCCTTGTTGAGTTGGATCGGTCACTACGGCGATGGGTCGCTGGATCTCTTGACCTTCGGCTGGGGTGAGCTCGGAGCCCTGGTTCTGACGGCGATCGTGTTCTGGGTAGCCGTGACGCGGCGTTTGTCACCACAGGAAGTCGTCGACAACGTCGAACGCACCCATATGGTGGACCCCGGGGCAGGCGACGAAGCGGAGTCGACCAATAAGACCCAGTAGGTTCTCACCGCTGGAGGTTTCGAGGCATGAAGCCTCGGCAGGGGCAAGAAAAAGCCCCACCCCTGCTGAGGAGCGCGAAAGCCTTTTGGCACGAGTAACCAGCGGGCCGGACAGCTCCAGATGGTGCGTATGTTTCCTGACAACGCGGACACCGTGCTGTGGATCTGTGAGCCCGTTGGCGGCGAACCCGCCGAATTGCTGCCTGAAGGCATCAGCGGTCTCAGGGTTGTGAGCAGTCTGAAGACGACTCACTGACTTCGGATCTCGACTGGATATGTACTGACCTCGCCCGACACATCGCTCGGGCAGGCACCGTTTCGGGCCAGCGGCTCGGGGATGAATTCGGCGACGGGAATTAAATCGAGTGTACTTCCCATGAGTTCAACGTTCCTATCCTCGGATTCCGCGCCGTGGGGTCAGTGGCCAATCCCCGTGCAGCCGCCGCATTCGATGCCTTGGCATGCACACTGAGGACAGAAGAAGAACGCAATATCCAGGAATCGGACATTCTGAGAGAGGACCGGGTTGGTTCGCCGAAACTTCACCATCGAAGACAGGTTACAGGCCTTGGCCGACTGGGGCGGATCAGGGCAGGACATATGAATTGTCCAGCCGAACGTGCCCCGGGTACGCCCGTCGCGAACTCGCCCAAGCCCCTACCGGAGGAGGCAATAGGATGGCCCGTCCGGGGTAGTGGGCCTCATGACTGAACCCGCAGCGGCGTAGCAGACGTTCTCGCCGTATCGCTGTCGTTGGACAGCTCGATGACATCCCCGGCGGTAGAGGGAGGAACATGGTTCGAGCAGAGACTTTCTCTGGGTCGATTCCTGAGCGGGGGACAGCCATCGTTGTCGGCGCCTCGCTGGCTGGTTTGGCGCTATCCATTTCATTGGCCAGATCTGGACTGGCAGTGAACGTCTTTGAACGGGCAGCGGAGGAACGCAACGGTGGGACTGGCCTCCGGCTCTGGGCTGGGATGGGTGAAACCATACGTCGGAGGGACGGTTCTGGGTTTTCGGCGCCGACGATTGCCTCTATCGCTTCGTCAGGTGTCCCAGGGCCCGAGGGGTGGGCGACGGTCCGTCGCAGACTGGCCGATGCGGCTGCCACGGAACCCGGGATATCGATCCACTATGAGAGCGAAGTAGTGGAGATCGGGCAAGACGCCGAAACCGCATGGATCAAGGATGCCAGCGGCAAGGTCCACGGAGCAGACATTCTCTTGGGTGCTGACGGGCACCGCAGCATGGTGCGGCGCAGCGTGGACCCGTCCCATCCTGACGCCACCTATGCTGGCTATACGATCTGGACCGGAAAAGCCCCCTACGAAGCGGCGCCAGGCTGGGCCGAGGGCCACAATCACATGGATATGATCACCCTGCCCCACGGGGACGGGGCGATGATCGTGGGAGAAACGAAGACCAACGGCGAACCGCGGAGATATTTCTGGCAGTGGTACGACCCCACCAGCGACGACTACTTGCATGAATCCGGTGCACTGGTGGAAAACGTCTCCCAGCACTCCTTGGTCAACGAGGGAATCGCGGCCTCGAAATACGAGGACATCCACCGCCGTGCCGGGCATTGGCCGGCGCCCTGGGACCAGATTGTGCGTCATAGTGTCCATCGGCGACAGGTTATCGCCACACCGATCGCCGAATATGTACCCCGACGTCTGACGCGTGGACGGATCGCGATCATCGGCGACGCAGCGCATGTGCCCTCACCCATGACCGGCGCCGGATTCGATACCGGGCTGGGTGATGCCGAGACGCTGGGCGAGCTCACTGACCACGGTGTGGTGGGGCGACGGGGCGTCGAAGTCCTCAAAACGTATGAGAAGCAGCGATTGCGGACTGCGCAACGAATGGTCAGGTCCGGTCAGGGCTTTGGCCGGAGCCTGCTGAACCACCCGAACCACTGAGCAGGGAAGCAGTTTTCAGCCGATTCCGGTAAAAACTCAGTGAGCGGTGAACCAACCCTTGACCATGCTGTAGAAGCGCTGCCGCTGCCGCTTTCTGCGACGTTGGGTCGATACGTGGTCGGGGTTTTGGTCCCGTAGGTACTTCAGGAAGATATGGGCGGTCTGATCGTTCTTCGCGCCGGAAACAGGCTGGCCTATTGATCCAAACATTGCGCGTCACCTCCAAACGGCACGTGGAAGTCGGGTGCCGTTGAACCGAGCGTACACGCTCTATTTCGAATCAACCATGGTGAGATACCTGGGGGATCGTCCGCCTAACTCCTGGAGGAGAGGAGGGGGACTGCCAGGGTGAAGACCAGGATGCCCAGGGGGTTCAGCCAGAATTCCTGCTTGAGCAAGAGGGCTCGAAGGTGTGCAGAGGCCACAGCTAGGAAGTAGGGGCCACGGCCAGGTTCGCGGCGAAGGTGATGCCCTGGACGAGGATCTCCGCCATCAGGCCGGCCACGGAGAGGAACTTGATGAAAACCAGCGCCCACCGCCGGTCCCGGGGGAAGCGGACACCGTCCAGGTAGTTTCGAACGAACTTCGGTGGCCGGAGGTAAATGGCTGCATCAACGGCAGAACGAGGGCCAGCAGGGCCGTGGGCCACCAGGGCGCCATCGGCCCATGCGAGGAGTGCCCCCAGATAGGCGAAGTAGATGGCTGCGGCGGACTCGGTCGCCGGGGAAGTAGACATGCCATGTTCTTCCAAAGTACATAAGAGCTGCGAGGTCCGGGCGCTGGATCCCGGAGAACCTGTCTGCTCGGCAACTTTGCGCACGGAGGTTGTCGTGAAGCTGCTTTCGAGTAAGAGTGCTTCCGCTGCCGTCATGATTTTCCGTTGAGGTATTTGACGTTGGGAACCACCGCATTGAACGCGTTCGCTGGACATGTTCAGTGGCTGAGCAAAGACGCTAGCCGCAGGAGCTCGGTACAAGGCTGGAAGACTAGGCTCATGAGGCTTGCTTCGGCTGTCTCGTAACGCATAGCCTCCTCGGTCGAGGCAGAATGGCTCGGCGCTTATGGGGTGTACGTACTCAACGGGCAGGACGGGGCGCAGCATCGATCGAGAGAACATCGACCCGGCCTCCAAGGACGTGTTGCCCTTGCCATCGGCATGGATATCGACGCGGGCCTGCTCTCCCTGGAGACTACGGTTTCGGTGATGCTGCCGGAAATGCAGCTCCGAACCGCTATCGACCAGGTGATGGTGGGGCATTTAGTGGCCATGAACAGTGGAATTGGTTTCCAAGGGCTCGTAATCGTGGAGGGGCCCGGCGCCGACCGCGGGCAGGAAATATTGGCCAGACCAAGCCGTGTGGCCTGGGCCGAAGCCCCGATCGACGGTGATGGTCAGATGGCCTGGAGGGGGCCCGGATCTTTGTGGCGCTTGGATGGAAAATAGACAATACGTCCTGATCGATCTCGTAGGGGTCCCCGTCGTGAAGATACTGCACATGAAGAAGCGCGAGATCACCGTCAGCTGGAGCTGGTCCGAGAGTCTCACGGGTTGGGTGATCGACGGCCCGGCTGCGCGAAGTTGATCATTACGTAGCGGGGTCCTGTAGATGACGTGCCGCTCGGGGGCCCTGATATTGTCGACAGGTATATGACTGATGTCACGTCGGTCGCCGTGGCAAACCAGCCTCGGTTCACTCGCACTACCGGACACTGCCGGGTTGTTCAAGGCCAGATGTCCGAGATAGCTCACCAAGGAGGGGAGAACTTCATGGGTTCCCTGATACTCATGATCATTGGTTTGGCCGTCATGGCGGCCGGCTATCTGGTCTACTCCAAGTTCCTCGCGCAGAGGGTCTATAAACTCGACAGCAGTTTCGTGACGCCCGCCCATGAACTCAAAGACGGCGTGGACTACATGCCCACCAATAAGTTCATTCTGTGGGGCCACCACTTCACCTCGGTCGCCGGTGCCGCACCCATCGTCGGGCCAGCGATTGCTGTGATTTGGGGCTGGCTTCCCGCCTTGCTCTGGGTCACTCTGGGCACCGTCTTCTTCGCGGGAATGCACGATTTCGGCACCCTATGGGCTTCGACGCGCAATAAGGGACGGTCCATCGGGGCTTTATCCGCCCGCTACATTGGCAAACGTGGAGCCAATCTGTTCCTCGTGGTCATCTTCCTGGTGCTGCTGATGGTGATCGCGGCCTTCGCCGTCGTCATCAAGAACCTGCTCATCAGCACGCCGGGAGCTGTCATCCCCGTCTGGGGCGCCATCGTCGTTGCCCTGCTGGTGGGCGTGGCCGTCTACCGGCTGCGCTGGCCGCTGCTGCCCGTCACCGTCGTCGGTGTCGTCGTCCTGTACGCACTGATCGTGGTGGGGGACAAGATGCCAGTGGTTCTTCCCGAATCCATGCTCGGCATGTCCCCGGCCACCTTCTGGATCCTGGCG
This sequence comes from Arthrobacter sp. AOP36-F1-5, assembly GCF_058137995.1. NCBI lineage: Bacteria > Bacillati > Actinomycetota > Actinomycetes > Micrococcales > Micrococcaceae > Arthrobacter > Arthrobacter sp. AOP36-F1-5. The sequence continues at coordinate 2,116,787 of NZ_CM176892.1, read as the reverse complement.
CTCTTTGTGTACGGGGCGATCGCTTCACTGCTGCCGGTATGGGTTCTGCTGCAGCCGCGCGACTACATCAATGGCGTCCAGCTCTTTGTCGGTTTGATCCTCCTGTTCGGCTCGGTCCTGCTTGCCACGCTATTCTCCGCATCACCCCCGGACATTGTGGCGCCAGCCATCAACATGAACGTTCCCGACGGAACGCCGAGCATGATTCCGTTGCTGTTCGTCACCATCGCCTGTGGCGCCATCTCGGGCTTCCACGGCATGGTCGCCTCCGGGACGACCTCGAAGCAGCTCGATAAGGAAACGGACGCCCGTTTCGTCGGGTATTTCGGTGCCGTCGGTGAGGGGCTGCTCTCACTGGGTACGATCCTCGCGGTCATCGGTGGCTTCAAGTCCGTTGCCGAATGGAACGAGATCTACAGCGAGTTCGGTGCGGCAGGGGTCAACGCCTTCGTCGAAGGGGGCGCAACGCTGATGCAGAACGGCATCGGCCTTCCTGCTTCGCTCAGTGCCACGGTGTTGGCGACCATGGCCGTGCTCTTCGCTGCGACCACCATGGATACCGGAATGCGGCTACTGCGCTTCGTGGTCCAAGAGGCAGGTGAGGCATTCAAGCTGAAAATCGGCAAGATCCCGGCAACCCTGATCGTCGTGGTCCTCGGTCTGGGACTGACGTTCTCACAGGGTCTGGGAGGCGAAGGCGGACTGCGCATCTGGCCACTGTTCGGCACCACGAACCAGCTGATGGCCTCGCTCAGTTTGTCGATCATCGCGGTCATTCTGATCCGTAAGGGGCGCAACCCCATCACGGCACTGATTCCGCTGGTGATCATCTTCGTCATGGCCTTCTGGGCCGCGATCGAACAGCTGGGTAGCTTCACCGATCCGGCCAACCCCGACTGGATGCTCTTCGCGCTGGACGTCATCATCATCGTGGCTAGTGTGTGGGTCGCCGTCGAAGCGATCCTGGCCATGCGCAACGCCAGGACGATGGTGCCCGAACACGAGGGCGCCGATGCTGAGATGGCGGCGACGAGGGAAGACCTCTAACCCGATGGAACCAGCATCGACCAACCGGCGCCGGGAGAGATTCTTCCGGCGCTGGTCGGCTCTCCGGGAAGGGATGTACGAGTTCTATGTGGGACCGTACCGCCAGATGTTCAAACGGGAGCAGCAACAAGAGGACGATCTGTTCATGATCGCCGTCTTGGGTGAAGCCCTCGGGGTACCCGACCCGGCCGCCTATTACACCGCAGAACTCATGCCCGCCGTGTGGGAAAATTTCCATGCCTGGCACCGCCGCGTCGGGATCCCACGATCGCCATTGGACCATATTGGATGTTGCTGAAACTCGCTAGTGAACGCGAAGTACTCTTCGTCGGGGGCAAGGGTGGTGTCGGTAAGACCTCCGTGGCATCGGCCCTGGCGCTGGCCCGCGCCCGCAGCGGTGGACGGGTGCTACTGGTCTCCACAGATCCGGCACATAACCTGGGACATATCTGGGACCTGCAGCTCTCGGATACCGCTGCCCGGGTGTTTACGGCACCGGCCGGGTATGTCGATGCCGTGGAAATCGACCCGCAGGCCACCATCGAGCGTCACTTCACATCGGTGAGCGCGACGATGATGAAACTTCTTCCCGAGCAGCTGCACCGCTCCGCGCAACAGCATCTCGACCTCGCGAAGACTGCGCCGGGCACCCACGAATCGGCAGTCCTGGAGCGGATCGCCGAGCTGATCGATCACGGTGCCGCAGCCTATGACCTGGTTCTTTTCGACACGGCACCCTCGGGGCATACCCTGCACCTGCTGACCCTGCCGGAGAAGTTGACGGGATGGACGGAATCCTTGCTCGCCAGTCGCTCCAGATCCGAGCGATTCGCCGCTGCCGCTCGCGGAATCGTCGGCGGTGAAGACCCTCAGGCGGAAGCAGACTCGGAGCTGAGGCGGAACCTGATTGCCCGCCGTGACCGATTCGCCCGCATGCGAGAAACGATCACCGACGAGACCGCCACTGGTTTCGTGATCGTGAGTCTGGCCGAGAAAATGCCCGTGGCAGAGTCCCTGGACATTGTGAGGCAATTACGTGATCTAGGAATCGATGTCGCTTCCCTGGTGGTCAACCGCAGATCACCCGCGGATGCCGGTTCCTTCCTGACGGAGCGCAGGGAACTCGAGGAGACTTCACTGCAGGTGCTCCGCCAGAAACTCCCTACGGTACCGATGTCCGAACTGCCACTGCTGGCGCGGGATCTGACGGGCGAGGAGGCCTTGGAGGAGCTCGCATCGCTGTTGGCCGGGGCCGGACGGATCGTCGAATAGGGGGGGGAGTGAGGTTCTGGTTAGCTGTGGAGATGAATGACAAACTGCCGATCATTGAATTTGCGTTCCCGGGGCCGCTACGTGACAGCCTGATTGCTGCCATCGAAACGGGCGCCAAAACCTCAACCAGCACCTTGTTGCGCGAATACGAGGTCGGGGATGAGGCGCTGCCGGCTGTCGGCGACACTGGCTGTGTCGTCGGCTCCGACGGAGAAAGGCTCTTCGCGCTGCAGACCACAGGCGTCGACGTCGTGCGGCTGGCAGATGTGCCCCTCGACCATGCCCTGGCGGAAGGCGAAGGCTATACCTCGGTGGCCCATTGGCGGGCCGGACACATGGAATTCTGGACTTCCGCCGAAATTCGGGCGGAGCTCGGAGCGGAATTCGAGCCCGGCGACGACACGCTGGTCGTCCTGGAGCGGTTCGTCGTCGTTCCCTGACGTCCGCAGACCTCTGGCGAGTCGAAGTGCGGGCTCAGTCGCGGTGGAGGGATAAACGCATGGTCGGTTGCTGTCGGCGCACCCACCCCAGGGATTCGTAGAGCGCCAGACCCTCCTCGCTGGCTGCCAGATCGACCCTGGCCGCCGATGTTTCGTGGCGGAACCAGTCGAGGAGTTCCTGGACGCAGGCTCGAGCGTAGCCGCGGCGGCGGTGGCTCTCGAGGGTGACGACATTGGAGAGATGCCCGGTCACCGTTGCGCAGCTTGCAGGCGACGGTGGCGTGGTGTGGACATAGCCAAGGGCGGCCGCCACGGCCGTTCCCGAGGAATAGACGATGTACGCACAGGCATCCACGCCCAGATGCTCGGAGAACCATCTCGACGCCTCGTCGAGCCATAGAGCTTCCGGATCGGCCTCGTGGCCCATGGTTGCGAACATGGCTGCCCGAAGCCCCACGAGTGAGCCGATGTCGTCGTCGGTTGCACGGTGGATCACCGGGGCAGGGGGCGAGGGTTCCACTTTCGGCTCGAAGCTCATGCCGGCATCCCGGGATAGCCGGCAGGGGTCAGCCAAAGATGTCCGCCGACGACCTGTCGGCCCATGGAGATGGAGTTGCGCAGAGACGGCTTGTTTTCGGGGTGGATGTGGCCCCAAAGCACGTCGCCAACCGAGGTGATCGGCAACCTGCCGCAGAGTTGGAGCAGCACCGCGATGCCCAGTTGCCGCCCCCGGTGTTCCGCGTCGATGCACAGCTCTTGGACGCTGTATCCCGACATGCCGTAGGCGTCCTCGCGAGCAGCGGCGACGACACCGATCGATTCGGAATCGGTACATACCTCGAACAGCAGATTTTCTTCGGCTGCGCTGGACAGAAGGTCGACGTCGGCCGGGCGCGCCCAGGACCTGATACCGGGGCGCGAATGTTCCAGCTCGTCGTATATCGCGGCCACACGGTCGGCCACTGCTTCAGGAGCGCCGGGGCGAAGCTCGACGCTCTCGGAGGTGCTCGGCATTGCGCGCCGTTTAAGGGTTTCCAACAGTCCGGCGACAACGAACAAGTCAGTGGTCGCGTGTCCGCCATAGGCGCCGGACCGTGCCAACTCGGAGAGGGTCTGCTGGGGATCGGGGCAGTGGATTCGAAGGCAGAGCGGCGAGAAGCCGGCAAAGTGCGGAAGCACGTCGGTCAGTACTGCCCGCTGCGATGGTTCCGGTGCGAGCGAGGTGGCGATGATGTCGACGAACGGCTTGCTGATGTCGCGGTCCCTGAAGCGGATGCCGGCGATCGCCCAGTCTCCGCCGGGAAGGGTGATGCGGCGATTGGCCCATTCGAGCGGATCGTCAATGGGCAACTGGACCAGATCGCGGATCCGCGCTCCCCATGCTGCGTCACCCACCAGGGCCATGCTGGGTTCAAGCCATTCGCTGAGGTTGCGCTGCAGGGGCGGAGACCAGTCGACGATGCGCGGTGAGGTCCAGGCCGTGGCGGCTTCAAGGATTTCAGCAGAGAGCATTCGGCGAGTCTAATGCGTCGCTACGTTGAGGATGCGTCGAGCTGGTCGATGTTATCGCCCAGCGGTCCTCCGGGCGTTGGCGGAGACGGGGAAGGCCAATACCGTCCGGGTCATGGAGTTCATGAAGATCGACGGAGCCGAGATCGCTTTCCACCTCGCGGGTTCCGGGCCTCCGCTGCTGGCCCCGGAATGCAACCACACGTGGTCTCCGGATACTCCTTCACGGGTGCGTTCGGGCCGTGGCTGGCTGATCAACTGGCCGAACGCCGCTCGGTGGCAGCAGTTGCCTCAGGAGGCTTTCCCCTGCAAGGTGACTACCGAATCACCTCCCGAGACGTCAACGCCCAGATGGTGGAATGAGAGCAGGATCAAGAGAACTGGGCACGATATAACGAACGGTTTCACCTGTTGGCAGGTGCGGAATTCTATCGAGACCTCGCCCTGGAGCCGCCGGACACCTTGGTCGATCAAATATCCTGTCCACTCTTCAGTTTCTGGGGTTCCCAAGATCAGGATGCCGTCGGAATGGTCATGCCCCACAGGAACTCGCCGAAGGACTGACCCGGCGGGGCGTGCCCTGGAAACAATACGAGGGATACGACCATGAAGGACTCAACAGCCAGCTGCAGATCGCGTGGCCCGATACCGAGAAATGGCTCCTGGAACAAGCGGTCGAACAACGACTCTGAACCACTCTGGCGGCAACGATCCACGGCTCTGTTCTCGACATGACATCATGACCCGATGGCCTACACGATCAGACGTCCCTCCTCCGCCGATGCCGCCGCGATGGCGGAATTGCATGTGGCAACCTGGCAACAGACCTACGCCCACCTGCTTCCCGCTGGGTTCTTCAATGAGGAGCATCTGGGCAAGCGTCGGGGCATGTGGGAGCAGATCCTGGGGGAGGACCGGGACGACTTCTCAATCCGCCTGGCCGAGCAGGACGGTGAACCCCTCGGCTTCGCATTCTCCGGCCCGAGCGTGGCTACAGCCAACGGGATGGCGCCGCGAGAGCGTCAGCTGTTCTGCCTGTATGTGCTCCACAGCGGCCACGGAACCGGCGTCGGACAGGACCTTTTCAACGGGGTTCTCGCCGAGACACCGGCGATGCTCTGGGTTGAGCAAGGGAACCCCCGGGCCATCGCCTTCTATCAACGCAACGGTTTCGCCTTTGATGGCACCGAACAGACCGACCCGGGAACACCGCGCATCGTTGAAGCGAGAATGCTCAGGTAGTCCCACTCGCGAAAACGGTGACAGCGACTAGGAGTCCCGGTCGATCGTGACGCCGGCACGGGCCAGCTCACCGAGCACGGTGGGCACCGTGACCTGGTGGACGGCTGCAGTCAGCCGAGCCAGGATCGTGGTGTCGAACCGTGCCCGGACCGCGTCCAGAGCGGTTTCCCGCACACAGAAGTCGGTGGCAATACCCACGATGTCCACCTTGTGGATGTGTCGCGAGCTCAGCCATTCCCCGAGTGATTCGCCAGGGGTGCTATCCAGGGATTCGACGTCGGCTTCCTCGGAGGTCGCCGCCGGATCGTTGGGGTCCACCAGGGTGGATTCGAAACCGGAGTAGGCGGCCTCATAACGTCCCTTGCGGAACGTGGCGGTCAAGGCGCCGGCCTTCAGGATCGGGGCGAGCCCGGCATGGAGTTCGGCCCCGTGGGTGCCGGCCACGCAGTGCACGGGCCAGGAGTCGATATAGTCCGGCTCGGCGGAAAAGTGGGTCCCCGGATCGATATGCCAGTCCTGGGTGGCGAGGACGGCAGCATACTTCCAGCCGTTATCACTGAGGTAGGAGGTAATGGCGGCAGCGGTGGCGCCACCTCCGGTCACCCCGAGCGAACCACCTTCACAGAAGTCGTTCTGCACGTCGACGATGATCAGGGCCGTTTCCATCTCTTGCTCTCCTTCTTGGGCACCCGGTGGTCGGGTACCTATAGATGATCCACGAATTCGGTGGGGATCACTGGTTCACCGCGCTGCAGGCGTTTGGAAAGTCCTGGCATTTCCTTGACGCTGTCGCGATGACGTTGGGTGGCGCGCCGCAGGCCCTTGGCGCCGGTATATTCCGCGGCGACCACCCCATCGGTCACCAGCGGCACCAGCAGTTCGCGGTCGTTCCCGTCGGAAACCGGCGGCTCCCCGATGCCCACGACCTCTGCGGTGGCCCGGCCACGTTCGTTGAGCCGGCGTAGCGCATATTTGCGTCCGCCGACGCTGACCTTGTTCTTGGCTGCCTTGGCCACATCGACGAAATCGCCGTCGTCGTTCTGTCGTGACACCAGCTTGTAGACCATCGAGGCCGTCGGCGCCCCGGACCCGGTGACCAAGGCCGTGCCGACCCCGTAGGCGTCCACGGGGGCCGAAGCCAGGGCGGCGATGGCGTATTCGTCCAGATCCGAGGTGACCATGATGCGGGTGTTGTGGTTGCCGAGATCGTCGAGCAGGCGGCGCACCCAGCGGGCCTGTTCGACCAGATCGCCGGAGTCCAGTCGGACGGTACCGAGTTCGGGCCCTGCCACCTCCACTGCGGTCCTGACCCCCTGTTCGACGTCGTAGGTGTCCACCAGCAGTGAGGTCCCGGCCCCCATGGACGCGACCTGGGCCTCGAAGGCAGCGCGCTCGGAATCGTGCAGCAGGGTGAAGGAATGGGCTGCGGTGCCCACGGTGGGGACCCCGTAGTGCAGCCCGGCCTCCAGATTGGAGGTGCTGTGGAAGCCGGCGATCACCGCGGCGCGGGCCGCGGCGACCGCCGAATGCTCCTGGGTTCGGCGTGAACCCATTTCAATGCACGGGCGGTCCCCGGCGGCGGCCATCATGCGGGAGGCGGCCGAGGCGATCGCCGAATCATGGTTGAGGACCGAGAGGATGTAGGTCTCCAGGACGCACGCCTCGGCAAAAGTCGACTCGACGGTCAGCAGGGGGGAGTTGGGGAAGTAGAGGTCGCCCTCGGCATACCCGTAGATGTCCCCACTGAACCGGAACTCGCTGAGGTATTGCAGCGTCGTGTCATCGACGACCCCGCGATCGGAGAGGAAATCCAGTTGCTCGGTACCGAACCGAAAATGTTCCAGCCCCTCGAGAATGCGTCCCGTCCCGGCGACCACGCCATAGCGGCGGCCTTCGGGGAGCCGGCGGGCGAAGGCCTCGAACACGGAGCGACGGTGCGCGGCCCCCGAGTGCAGGGACGCCTGGAGCATCGTGAGCTCATAGTGGTCGGTGAAGAGCGAGGTCGGCTGCTGCCACATCGGTCGGAGGACTCCTCGGATCGTTCGATTCAGGACCGCGCTGCCGCGATCCCACCCACACTCTATCGGCTGCCGCGGCCCTGACGTCGTAGAATGGAGGGTATGCCTGTCTTGACCGCACCCACCGACGTCCTGCCACGCAGTGAGACGTCCGAGCAGCAGGAACTCGATACCCCGTACGTCCTGCTGGTTTGGAACGACCCCGTGAACCTGATGAGTTACGTCAGCTATGTGTTCCGCAGCCACTTCGGCTACTCCGAGGCCACAGCCGATCAACTGATGCTCGAAGTCCATCAGCAGGGGCGCTCGGTCGTCTCCACCGGCGCCCTGGAACAAATCGAAGCCGACGTTGCGGCGATGCACGGCTACGGGCTGTGGGCGACCTTCCAACGCGCGGACCAGGGCTGAACCGGTGGCTCGTGCCTTCAAGTCCACGCCCCGCGGCTTCACTGCCCGGCTGGATTCCACCGAACGCGAGCTGCTGAGGGGTCTGTTCGAAGACGTCGCCACCCTCTTGGCTCCAGCGGACGACGGCGCTACTGGCGGGCAGGAACCCGATCCGCTGTGGGCGATGGTAGGGATGGATCCACGCACCCATGCCGCAGATTTCGCAGCCCCCACGGACCCCGCCGAGCTGCGGTTATTGCCCGATGCGGTGCAAGGGGACCAGGACGCCTCGCTGGAATACCGGCGGCTGACCGAGACGGCGCTGCGTGAACGGAAGGTCGGCGCGCTGAAAGCCGCCGCGTTGGCGATGGAATCGGGCACCCTGGTTTTTGATGCTGCGGCGGCCAACCAGTTCGCCCAGGCCCTGAACGATGTTCGCCTGGTGCTGGCCGAACGGCTGGATCTGCGCTCCGAGGAGGACGCCGAACGGATCTCCTCGGTGAACGACGCCGCCAAGGTCGACGACGTGGACGAGTATCTGGCTCTGGTCTATAACTTCGTCACCTGGCTGCAGGAAACGTTGATGCAGGCACTGCTCGGTTCTTTGTGACGTGGGCTACATCAGCGTTTTATTACTCCCACGTCGCCGACGCAGGCAGTATGGTCGGTAGATCATGAACAGCCACGCCTCCGCGCAGCCCCCCGGCGATGCCTCGCAGGATCGCCGGGCGGCCCGTGACCGCTCCGCACCGTTGGGGATCTTTGACTCCGGCGTCGGCGGCCTGACCGTGTCCCGCGCCATCATCGACCAGCTGCCCCATGAATCCACGCTCTACGTCGGGGATACGGCCAACAGCCCCTACGGGCCGCTGCCCATCGCCCAGGTGCGGGCCAACGCCCTAGGCGTCATGGACGAACTGGTCGACGCCGGGGTGAAACTGCTGGTCATTGCGTGCAACTCAGCCTCGGCGGCAGTGCTGCGTGACGCCCGCGAACGCTATACGGCCCGCTACGGGATCCCCGTGGTCGAGGTCATCCAGCCCGCGGTCCGCCGCGCCGTCGCCGCGACCCGCAATGGCCGCATCGGCGTCATCGGGACCGAAGCAACCATCGGATCCCGCGCCTACGAAGACGCCTTCGCCGCGGCCCCGCAACTGGAGATCACCGCAGCGGCCTGCCCGCGCTTCGTCGAATTCGTCGAAAGCGGGGTCACCGCAGGCTCCGAACTCCTGCGCACCGCCGAACAGTATCTGGCCCCCCTGAAGGATGCCGGCGTGGACACCCTGGTGTTGGGCTGCACCCACTATCCGCTGCTGACCGGTGTGATCTCCTACGTGATGGGCGACAGCGTCACCCTGGTTTCCAGTGCCGAAGAAACCGCCAAGGATGTCTACGCAGCCCTGATGCGCCACGGGCTCTCCAGCGAAGCCGGCCAGAACGGGGCACATGACTTCATGTCCACCGGCGACTCCGGCTACTTCGAGGTGCTGGCCCGCAGGTTCCTGGGCCCCGAAGTCCAATCCGTGCAGCATATGAGCCATGGCGGAACCGTCCACCCCACCGGGGAGATCCCGCAAGTGCATGCGGTCGACGCCGGCGTCGTACCCGAACGAATCACCGTGGGGGAGCAGCCATGAAAATGACCATCATCGGCTGCAGCGGCTCCTTCCCCGGCCCGGGCTCCCCGGCCTCCTGCTATCTGGTCACCGCGTTCGACGGCGAACGCATCTGGCGGATCCTGCTGGATTTGGGCAGCGGCGCCTTGGGCGTGCTGCAGCGCTATATGGATTTGGAAGATATTGACGCGATCTTCCTGTCCCATCTGCACCCCGATCACTGTATGGATCTTTGCGGACTCCATGTGGCAGTGCATTGGAACCCGAACGGCTGGAACCGGGATCGGATCACCGTCTGGGGCCCCGAGGCCACCGCCGACCGGATGGCCACCGCCTACGGACTGGAACTGGACCCGGGCATGCACGAGGACTTCGACTTCAACCACTGGGTGCCCCGCCAAGAGGTCAAGCTCGGCCCCTTCACCGTCTCGGCGGTTCCGGTCCGCCACCCGGTCGAGGAAGCCTATGCCATCCGTGTCGAGGCGACCGAACCGCTGCAGGACGGGACGACCCGGACCTCGGTGCTGGCCTATTCCGGGGATACCGACTCCTGCGACGGCCTGGTGGAGGCAGCCCATGATGCGGATATGTTCCTCTGTGAGGCGGCCTTCGAAGAAGGGCGGGACGACGGGATCGACGGGGTACACCTCACCGGCAAACGGGCCGGAGAAATGGCGACTGCCGCCGGGGCCAAACGCCTCCTGCTCACCCATATCCCGGTGTGGACCGATGTGAACACCGTCGTCGACGAGGCCAAGACCACGTACGACGGCGGTTTGGCCATTGCCGTTTCCGGGGTCACCTATGGGGTCTGGTCGGGGGACCGGCTCGGGGAACCGAAGGACAGGCCCGCCCCGCGGGACCCCTTCCGCCCCTGAACCCCTGACACGGGCCCCGGTCGGCACCATTAGACTGGGGACCATGACTACAGGCTCCAATACTTCCACCATCCAGCGCGCCGACGGGCGCGGAACCGCCGATCTGCGGAAGGTCACCATCACCCGCGGCTGGTCCCTCCAAGCCGAAGGTTCGGCCCTGATCGAGTTCGGCAACACCAAGGTGCTGTGCACCGCCTCCTTCACCTCGGGCGTCCCGCGCTGGCTCAAGGGCGAAGGCACTGGTTGGGTCACCGGCGAATACGCGATGCTGCCCCGGGCGACTAACACCCGCAACGGCCGTGAATCGGTCAAGGGCAAGATCGGTGGGCGCACCCATGAGATTTCTCGGCTGATCGGCCGTTCGCTGCGTTCGGTCATCGACACCAAGGCCCTGGGCGAGAACACGATCGTGTTGGACTGCGACGTGCTCCAGGCCGACGGCGGAACCCGCACCGCGGCGATCACCGGAGCCTACGTTGCCCTGGCCGACGCCATCACCTGGGCCCGCGGCCAGAAGCTCATCGCCGCCAAGGCCAATGTGCTCACCGACAGTGTGTCGGCGATTTCCGTGGGCATCATCGATGGCACCCCGATGCTCGACCTTCCCTATGAGGAAGACGTGCGGGCCGAAACCGATATGAATGTCGTGGTCACCGGCTCCGGCGACTTCGTGGAGGTTCAGGGCACCGCCGAAGGCGCACCGTTCAAACGTGATGAACTCGACGCGCTGCTCGACCTGGCCCTGTCGGGGACCGCCGAGCTGGCCGTCATCCAGCGCGAAACCCTCGAGCAGTGACGGCGCCGTCCCCCCGGCTGGTCCTGGCCACCCATAACCAGGGCAAGCTGCGTGAACTCCGTGAGTTGCTGCGCGGGCAGGTCCCCGGACTCGACGTGGACACTCAGGTGGTCGATGCCGGTGCCGTGGACGCCCCGGATGTCCGTGAAACCGGGGTGACCTTCGAGGCCAACGCCCTGCTCAAGGCCCACGCCGTTGCCGAGGCCACCGGGTTGCCGGCCATCGCCGATGATTCGGGCCTGTCGGTGGACGTCCTGGGTGGGGCGCCCGGCATCTTCTCGGCCCGCTGGGCTGGAAGCCATGGTGACGATGCAGCGAATCTGGCGCTTCTGCTGGCCCAGCTCTCGGATGTTCCCGCCGAGCACCGCGGTGGCGCCTTTATCTGCGCCGCCGCCCTGGCCTTGCCCGACGGGAGCGAAACGGTGGAACTGGGCCGCTTGGAGGGCACCGTCTTGGAAGTGCCACGCGGGGAGGGAGGCTTCGGCTACGACCCGATCCTGCAACCCGTCGGTGAGGACCGGAGCTGTGCAGAGCTGGATGATGGCGAGAAGAACGCCATCAGCCACCGCGGGCAGGCCTTCAGGGCCCTGATGCCCCACCTGGTCGAGGTGCTGCAGGCCGGCTGAGCCGGCGACTCGTCTCCCGGGTGGAGGCACCCCGTCAGAAAAAGGAATACCCCTGATCCACAGCGGATCAGGGGTATTCTTGCGGTGAACTACCTCTGGGCTGGTTTCCGGCGTGCCTTGATCAGTTCCACGGCGATCGGGACCACCGAGAGCAGCACAATGGCCACGAAGATGATGTCGATGTTGTTTCCGACCCAGGAGTATTGCCCGAGCCAGTGGCCCAGCAGGGTCACCCCGACCCCCCAGAGCAGTGCCCCGACGAGGTTGAAGGCGATGAAGGTGCGGTAGTGCATCTTCGCGACACCGGCGATCACGGGAACGAAGGTCCGCACGATCGGCACGAAGCGGGCCAGGATGACCGCACGGCCGCCGAAGCGTTCGAAGAACTCGTGGGCCTTGTCCACATATTCTTTCCTGAAGAAACGCGAATCGGGTTTATTGAAGACCGCTGGCCCCGCCTTATGACCAATGAGATAGCCGGTCTGGTCCCCGGCGAAGGCGGCGAGGAACACGCAGCCGGCGAAGACCCACAGGTTCACGTCGATGGCCCCGGTGGCGACGAGGAGGCCGGCGGTGAAGAGCATGGAGTCACCGGGCAGGAAAAAACCAACCAGCAGGCCGGTTTCTGCGAAGACGATGCCGCAGACCAGCAGCACGATCCAGGGGGCCAACCGCGGGTCACGCAGGAAGACATCGGGGTTCAGGAAGTCCGGCAGCAAGCCGGCCATCTGAGGCTGGAGGGTCACTGCGGCGTCCAGGGCCGGGCTCAGGGCGTCAATCATCACGTGCCCCAGCTTACCGGCGGCCGGGCCGCCGGCTGCTCCGAAACGGTCCGCCGGACCAAAGTGTGGGCAGACTCCCAGCCGGGCCCCGCTAAGGTAGTGGGGTGGCTTTGGACTTTACGGCGATCGATTTCGAGACAGCCAATGGATTTCGCGGGTCGGCCTGCTCCGTTGGCGTCACCCGCGTCCGCGACGGGGGGATCGTCGATGAGGCCTATTGGCTGATGCGCCCACCCGAGGGATTCGACCATTTCGACCCGCGCAACGTGCAGATCCACGGGATCACCGCCGAAATGGTGGCCACCGCGCCCCGCTTTGGCGAGGTCTTCGGGGAACTGGCCTCCTTCATCGGCTCGGATACTGTCGTGGCCCATAATGCGGCCTTCGACCTCGGCGTCATCCGCTCCGCACTGGAGGTCTCCGAGCTGGCGGGTCCCGCCTACGATTTCGCCTGCACGGTGAAATTGGCGCGCAAAACGTATTCGCTGCAGTCCTATTCGCTGCCCTTCGTAGCCGAAGCAGCGGGATCCCCGATGGAGAACCACCACGATGCCCTGGCGGACGCGCGGGCCTGCGCCTCCATCATGATCGACATCGGGCACCGTCATGTCGTCGATTCGGTGTCCAACGCCGCGACGGCGGTACGGGTGGCGATGGGCCATGCAGCGGCCTACGCCCCCGGGGACGGACTGTCCAAGGCCACGGTATCGGCCCAGGAACGGCTGGCAGCAGGAATGCTGGTCCCCGCCCAACCGACCTGGGCCGGAGGCTGGCCCTCCGAGGGGGAGAACCCGCCTCCGAATCCCGAGGCCGACCCGTCAAACCCGCTCTATGGGGAAACGGTGGTCTTTTCCGGCAACCTGGGCATCACCCGGCAGGAAGCCAAGAACCGGGCCGCCGAGAACGGGGCCACCTGTGCCAGCCGGGTCACCCGAGCCACCACGGTCCTGATCGTCGGTGACGGCTTCGTTCCCGGTGACCTGCACACCACGCGTCTGACCTCCAAGGTCAAACATGTCCTGCGGCTGCGCGAGGCAGGACGGGAGGTCTCGCTGCTCTCGGAGGGCGAATTCCTGCAGCTCGTCGGCGGGTTCCGGCTTCCCTGATCAGCCGGCCTGATCGGGGGCAGTGCCGAGCACGGCCTCAACCCACCGGTGGTGCATCTGGGAGATCACCGAATCCACGGTGCTGGTCGGCAGTTCGGCTGCCTGGCGATACCCGGTGGCCGAGGCGACCAATGCCGCAGCGTATCCTGCCGTATCGGGATCCGGCGTCGTCCCCAGACGCCGTACGACGGCGGAGGCATCCCCGGTCTCATCGGTAGCTGCCTGCCGGGTCGCTAGTTCATCGATGGCCGCCTGCAGTGCTGCGCGTAAGGCGGCGCAGGCGGCACCGTCGTCATCAGCTGTCTCCTGCAGTATTTCCTTCCACCGCTGCGGGGCCTGGGCTCCGAGGTCCAGGCCGGCGCGCACCGCACGGGCGGCATAGGAGGCAGCCCGGTGCGCTCCGGGGGCGCCGTGGGTCAGGGCGGCGGCATCGGAGGCCAGTCGTGCCGTCGTTCCCTCATCGACGCGCGGCAACAGGGCCATGACCGCTGCCCGCGGCAAGACCCCCGGACCATCCGCCGTGGGGTGGGCCGGTCTGCCGGTGCTGGCCATATCCGGGTCGGCCAGGGCCTTCCGGTTTTGCGGATCGGCAGGAGCCAGGGAGGGGGCAGCGAGCTCGTCGGTGGCCGAGAAAGCTGCGTCGATCCACCGGGGGAGCGGTTCCGGGGCACCGTCGGGGAAGGAGCCGGTGACCGCGCGGTTCCAGCGCAGCCCGGCCAACCACAGGCAGGCAGCCTCATCGGAGGCCACCCCGTCGTTGGCCCATTCAACGGCTTCCAGGAGCCCATCGAACAGGAAGAGCTGCAGCGTCTCCGTCTCACCCGGGACCTGACCGGCCCGAGCTGCGGCGGCGCCGGCCGCGGTGGCCCGCAGGACGGCGAGGACCCTGTCGGAAAATTCGGGGCGCGGTTCGAGGTTTTGCGGTGTCTGAGTCACCCGAACAGTCTAGGAGATGGCCCGGGAAATCTAGCCTTGCTCCGGTGAGTGCGCGTAGATCTTCTCGACGAACGAACGCGAACGTTGGGTGAAGATCCCGCGCTTGAGCTTCAGGGTGGGAGTCATGATTCCGCTTGCTTCGCTGAGATCGGTCAGTAGCGGGAGGAACTTGCGTACCTGCTCGGGACGGGACACTTTCGAATTCGCGCTGCTGACCGTCTGATTGAGCGCTTCGAGAAGTCCGTGGTCCTCGATGGATACCGCCCCGCCGGCCTCGGGGATTCGAAGGCCCGCCAGACGGGTGAATCCGTGTTGATGTGCCCAATCGACGACGGCTTCGAAGTCAAGGAGCAACAGGCCGCCGAGAAACGGGCGGCCTTCTCCCACCATCACGGCATGGGCGATCAGTGGATCGTTTTCGACGTAGCCTTCCCAGATGGTGGGGGAAACGGTTTTGCCGCCTGCTGTGACGAGGACATCCTTGATGCGCCCCTTGAGGGTCAGCTGCCCGAGGTCATCGAGTTCGCCGAGGTCACCGGTCCGGAAGAAGCCATCGATGAAGGCATTGGTGTTATCCGCGGGCCTGTTGTATCCGGAAAATACTCCGGCCCCGCGAGCCAGGACCTCACCCTGATCCGAGATGCGGACGGTGGTTCCCGGCATGGGCACTCCCACGGAGCCTGCCTTGATGGCTCCTGGAAGGTTACCGGTCAGCGGAGCCGTGGTTTCGGTGAGTCCGTATCCTTCGATGACGGGCAATCCCAGACCGCGGAAGAACAGCGAGAGTTCAGCGTCCAGCGCGGCGGCGCCGGAAAGGAGATAGTCCAGGCGCCCACCGACGAGTTTTCTGATGCGGGCATAGAACAATCCATCAAAGATCGCGTGTTTGATCCCGAGCCCGAGCCCGGCTCGTGCTGCCGGATGTGTATCGCGACGCTCTGCCAGCCGGCCCCACTGCACAGCGGTTTCCTGTGCCATCTTCCAGAGGGGGCCGAGATGTTTTGCTTCTGCGGCTGCCGCAGCGGATGTCTGTATTTTTTGCAGAACACGCGGGACCACCACCAAGAAGGTGGGTTTCAGTGCGCCCAAAGCCGGTACCACCTCACGCGTATCGTCCAAGTGGGCAATGCGCATGCCGTTGGCCAGGCAGATCAGTTGTAGCTCGCGAGCCAGTACGTGGGCCATCGGGAGGAAGATCACCGTGTTTCCGGATTCCTTGACCACCTCGGAGTAGGATCCGGCCACATTCAGTACCTGGTTGACGAAGTTTCCATGGGTGATGAGCGCGCCCTTCGGGTCAGCCGTGGTCCCCGATGTGTAGACGATGGTTGCCACCGAATCCAGTGTGGCCAGTAGCCGTCGTTGCTCCAAGGCCTCGTCGGTCAGGTGTTCGCCGATCTGCACCAGGTCGTCCAGGGAGGACTCCGTCTGGCGGTCCATCGTCCAGATGCGCCCGTCGAGGACACCGGCTTGCTCGAATCCTTGTTTAAGCAGGCGGGCGTGTTCTGTCGTACCGGCAACACCGAAGCGCACGTCAGCGTCGGTGACGATAGCCGAGATCTGGTTGAGTGCGGCGGTTTCGTAGAGCGGCACGACAACAGCGCCAGCGAACCAGGCGGCCATGTCCGCCAGGGCCCATTCATAGCGGGTGGGTGAGATGATGGCTATGGATCCACCGGGCTGGAGGCCCGCGGCCATGAAGCCCTTGGCCAGAGCTTGCACCTGCCCGACGAACGCGCTGGTGCTCACTGGGACCCAGGGATCGGCGATCGCCGAGCCGCCGGAACGAACTTCGAAAGCTATGTGGTGGGGCGAACTCCTGAGCCGCTGCATCAAAAGCTCTGTCGCGTTTCGATAGACGGCCGGAACCACCAAGGATGGCGTGGTGAACTCTTTCACGGGGTGTTCCCATTCGACAGTGTTTGCAGGTGGTGACGCATCAGGTCCTGGGTAGCGTCAAGAAAATTGCTGACGATGGTGCCGTGCTCAACGGGGAGGGCCCGGAGCTGTTCGTAGATGGCGGTCGCCAGTGGATGGGTCAGGTTCCGGATTTCGTGGAAGGCCTCGTTGGTCGCCGTTAACATGACGTGTCGCCTATCTGCCGCGCCGCGGTTACGGGTGAGGTAACCATTGAGCTCCAGACGGTTGGTGATGGCCGTAGTGGTAGCCGCGGTGGAACCCAGCTCCAGCGCGAGATCTCCCGACGTCATCGGTCCTGATTGGGTCAGCACCGAAAGGGCACGAAAATCGTTGAGATTCAGGCCCAAGCCCAGAGCCATTTCCCTCTCGCTCTCGCGGGCCAGGATCAACATTTCCTGCAAGGTCGTGGCGACGGAAGGATAAGACAACATGGCTACTTCCATTCCTTAAGGGCAAGCCTCGAGTATAGTCAATATTCTTTGATCATCAAAAGATTGAATGAAATTTTATATGCACCATAGTTTCCGGGGAAAACGTCTCCGCACAAGCTCCGCATGTCAGAGAGGAACCGTCCAGTGAAAAAATCTGAGCGCAAGGCGCTGATCACGTTGCCCATCGTGCTGATCATCGCAGCCTTGCTTGCTGCCGCTGGCAGCAGTGGCGGTGTCACTCTGGGAGTAATCCCCGTCTTTGCCCTGGCCGTGGGCATGGCCATCGTGATTCAGTGGATAGCCTTTATTCCTGCTTTTCTGGCCCAGACGGAAAAATACTACGACCTCACCGGCATGCTGAGCTATGTCACCATTACGGTCATGATTCTCCTGGCCCTTCCAGATATCGACGCGCGTTCGCTGATCTTGGCCACCATGGTTCTCATCTGGACGCTGCGGCTCGGACTCTTCTTGTACCGTCGCATTAGCCGGGCTGGCAAGGATGATCGTTTTGATGAGATCAAGCCCTCCTTCGTCAGGTTCTTGAGCACGTGGACGCTCCAGGGGCTGTGGGTCACCTTCACCGCGGCGGCGGCGTGGGTTGCCATGACCTCCGAAAATAGAGTTGCCGTGGACTGGTTCGCACTCGTTGGCGTCCTGGTGTGGATGCTCGGATTCGGTCTGGAAGTCGTGGCCGATCAGCAGAAATCACGATTCAACGGCAACCCATCGAAAAAGGGTGGATTCATTTCCACCGGTTTGTGGTCCACCTCGCGCCACCCCAACTACTTCGGTGAGATCTTGCTGTGGATCGGCGTCGCCATCGTCGCTTTCCCCGCGCTTCAAGGGTGGCAGCTGGTGGCCTTGATCTCCCCGGTCCTTGTCATTCTGCTCCTGACCAAAGTCAGTGGGGTCCCGCTGTTGGAAAAGAAATCCGATGCCAAATGGGGTGGCCAAGCTGACTACGAGGCCTATAAGGCCAGGACCCCAGTCTTGATTCCTAAAATCTGGTAGCCGACTCCACGGTGCCCAAGGCCCTGATCCGCGGAATCGCCTCGACCCGGCAGGAAAATTTGCGGCGTCGTTCGGGGTCTTGCGGTGTCTGAGTCACCCGACTGGTCCAGAGGACCGTCGGGTGACCTGCCGCCACCCTAGGACTTGGTAGTGTAGTTGCTTTGGCGTTCCAGAATGGTGGTCACCGTGGTTTCGTGCCACACCGTGGAGTCCGTGAAACAGGTGACGACCTTCCACCCGGACAGGGCATGCTCGTTGAGACTGGCTTCAAGATCCGAGGGTTTGAAGTCGGGGTAGTCCTTGATCTTGTCGGTGATGACTTTATATTCATGCATGGCTGGTCCTCCTCGCGGCGAGTGGCGGAGCCCGCTGACGCCCGGGCGTCGTGGAGAACACGTCGAACGTGTGGGTCCACCACGAGAACCGTGTTCTGCAGGGCGACGGCTCTTAACCCATTAACCAACTTCCCCGTACCAAAGTCCAGAGCTCATCTGGTGTGGGGAGAACCGCTGGCCGGTAGGCCGATCAGATGATGATGCGTAAGGGTTCTTCGAGGGTGCGTTTGAGATCTCGGAGGAAGGCCGCCGAGACGGCTCCGTCCAAGACCCGGTGATCTGAGGTGAGCGTGATCTTCATGATCTGGCGGGTGGAGAGCTGGCCGTCCTGCACGAAGGGCTCCTCGGTGGTGGCACCCACCGCCAGGATCGCTGCCTCGGGAGGGTTGATCACCGCGGTGAAATTGTCGACTCCGAACATGCCCAGATTGCTGATCGAGAAGGTCCCGCCACTGAATTCCGCGGGGGTCAGCTTGCCGTCCCGGGCCTTCTTCGCCAGCGCACGGGTTTCGGTGGAAATCACCTCCAGGCCCTTGGTCGCTGCGTCGCGGATCACGGGAACGATCAGCCCGTCATCCAGGGCCACCGCCACCCCGATATGTGCGCGGGGGTGCTGCAGAATCTTATCTCCGGCCCAGGAGGCGTTGACCTGCGGGTGGTCCTCCAAGGTGAGTGCGCACGCCTTGACCAGCAGGTCGGTCACACTGATCTTGACTCCTGAATCGGCGAAGCGTTCATTGATCTCCGCGCGCAGGGTCATGAGTCGATCCATGGCCACCACGTGAGTCAGGTAGAAGTGTGGGGCGCTGGCGCTTTCGGTGAGCCGTTGGGCCATCACCTTGCGCATCATCGTCAGGGGAACCTCCACCGATTCAGACGGCTGCGTGCCGGTTGCACTCACCGGCGTGGAGTCCGCTGGCTGCCGCTGCCGGGGGGCAGCGGAGGCCTGGGCGGCGACCGCAGCCTCGACGTCCGCCCTGACAATGCGCCCACCCGGGCCGGTTCCGGTGATTTCCGCCGGGTCGATGCCGTGTTGTTCGGCAATACGGCGGGCCAGCGGGGAGGCAAGAAGACGCCCGCTGCTGGCACCGGCAGGGGACTGCCGGTCCGTCGAGCCCGCCGGCGTGCGGGGCTGCGCCGGCGGTGCGGCAGGAACGCGGTCGGAGGCCGGGGTGGGTTCCGTGGGGGTCGGGCTGCTCGAGGCCGCGGCGGCCTGTTCGCCGGTGGTTTTGCCACCGCCGTCGCCGGAGGCACCGGTACCGATGAAGGCGACAGGTTCCCCGATGGGCACCATCGTCCCCTCTTCGACGAGGAGTTTCTCCAAAATGCCCTCGTCGAAGGCCTCGAGATCCATGGTGGCCTTATCGGTGTCGATTTCGGCGATCACGTCGCCTTCACGCACCGTATCGCCCACTTTTTTGACCCAACGGCTGAGGACACCTTCTTCCATGGTGTCGGACAGTCGGGGCATGTTCACCTCGGGCATCGCGGTCTCCTATCCTGTGAAGCTGGTGGCGGCGAGAAGTTCGCGGACGACCCGGATCAGGTCCTTCGCGGTCGGCAGTGCGGCACTTTCCAGGGGCTTCGCGTAGGGAAGCGGGATTTCGGCCGCCGCCACCCGTCTCACCGGGGCGTCGAGGTAGTCGAAGGCCCCCTCCATGAGGGTTGCCGAGATTTCGGCGCCGATGCCATAACTGAGGCAGTCGTCCTCGAGCACGACGGCCCGGCTAGTCTTGCGCACCGAGGCACAGACGGTTTCCCGGTCCAGGGGGCGCAGGCTGCGCAGATCCACCACTTCGAGCGAAATGCCTTCCTCTTCCAGCTGCCGGGCCACCTCGAGAGCCACGGTGGTGGCCCGGGAGTAGGTGATGACGGTGAGGTCGCTGCCCGCTTTGGCGATGGCAGCCTGGCCGATTTCGGCGACGTTGTCCCCATCGGGAACCTCACCGCGAGTGTTGTAGAGCGCCAAGTTCTCCAGGAAGATCACCGGGTCGTTATCGCGGATCGACGCGACCAGCAGGGCCTTGGCGTCCGCGGGCGTGGAAGGAGCCACGACCTTGAGCCCGGGGATATGCGCGTACCAGACCTCCAGGTTTTGGGAGTGGGTGGCGGCCAACTGTTGGCCACCACCGCCGGGCATCCGAATCACCAGGGGGACGGCGCTCTGGCCGCCGAACATGCCGTGGATCTTCGCCGCGTGGTTCACGATCTGGTCGATGGCTATCAGGGAGAAGTTCAAGGTCATGATCTCCACCACCGGACGCATTCCGAGCATCGCGGCACCGACGGCGGCGCCCACGAACCCCTCTTCGGCAATGGGGGTGTCCAGAACGCGGCGGGGACCAAACTCGGTCAAGAGTCCGGCGGTGATCTTATAGGAACCCTCGAAGAGGCCGATCTCCTCGCCGATCAGCAGGACGTTCTCGTCGCGGGTCAACTCGGAACGCAAGGCGTCGTTCAGGGCCTGCCGGTAGGTGGTGACGGTCATCTGGACTCCTTCTTCGCCGGTCATGGCATGCCGATCACTGGTTGTCCGGGCAGGGTGTCCGGTGCATTGGCGACGGGGGTGGCATAGGCGTAATCGAAGAGCTGATCGGGGGTTGGATCGGGGCTGGTATCGGCGAAGGCCACCGCTGCCTCGACCTCTTCGCGGGCTTCGGTGTCGATTTGTTGTGCCACGGATTCCTCCAGCACCCCCGAGGCCACCAGCTGCTGACGGAAGGCGGGAACCGGGTCAGCTGCCTGGGCTTCCTCGACATCCTCGCGGGAGCGGTATTGTGCTGGGTCGACCACCGAGTGACCACGCAACCGTGAACTCATCAGCTCCAACAGGAACGGTTGGCGTTCGTGGCGGGCCCGCTCCAGGGCCCTGTTGGCCGCATCCCTGACGGCGACCACGTCATTGCCGTCCACCCGTTCACCGGGGATGCGGTAGGAGCAGCCGCGTTTATATAGTTCGGGTTCACCGGCGGCGGCATCGACCGTGGTGGCCATGCCCAATCCGTTGTTGATGATCACGTAGACGATCGGCAGGTTCCAGACGGAGGCCAGGTTCAACGATTCGTGGAAGGCACCGATATTGGTGGTTCCATCGCCCATCTGGCACATGACGACTTCGGCGTCCGGGCCCGGTGCGCTGCGATAGGTCAACGCCAAGGCGGCCCCGGTGGCGGGAGGAAGCTGTCCACCGACAATGCCGTAACCGCCCAGCATGCGGGTTTCGGTGTCGAACATGTGCATGGAACCGCCGCGGCCCTTGGAAACCCCGGTGCTTTTGCCGAACAGCTCGGCCATCACCGCGCCGGTACTCATTCCGCGGGCCAAGGCATAACCGTGGTCGCGATAGTTGGTAAACAGGTAGTCACGGGGTTGGAGCGCGGTCATCAGGCCCACCACGCTGGCTTCCTCACCCAGGTTGAGGTGGCAGTACCCGCCGATCTTCGCCCGCTTATACATCTGGTCGGCCGTCAGCTCGAATCTGCGGATCAGTGCCATCTGCCGGTAAAACCCGATCAGCGTCTGCGGGTCTTCCTCCCCGGCGGTGCGCTGTTGCGTCCGATCAACCATCATGTTCCTCCGTTGCTGGCCTACCTCCATGCCGTCGTCACTTTTGTGGTTAGGGGCCGGGAGGCTGTTCCTGAAGTCTGAAGCTGCCGGAGCCCCCGCAGGTGGGGCAGGTTTCGGGTGCTTCCATCCCACGGGCCGGCTCGCCGCAGGTTCCACACACCCATTCGGTGGTCAGCAGGGCCACGATGTCGCGGCGGCTGACGATTCCTGCCAGCCGTCCGGTGTCCAGCACGGGAAGACGGCGTAGCCGCTGATCCACGAGCAGGGCCCGGATATCGGAGATCGGTGTGTCGACGGAAACGCTGATGACCCCGGGGCTCATCACCTCGGCGGCGGTCCGCCCGGGTTTGGCGAGCACATCGTATTCGCTGACCAGCCCCAGCACATGCCCGGGATCTTCCACGACGGGCAGAGCACTGATCCGGTGCCGACCCAGCAGGGCGGCGATTTCTTCGACGGGCGTGTCACGGGAAACCGTGAACACGGGGGTGCTCATAATGTCGGCGGCCGTGGTGGGAATTCGCGTCCCGGCCGAGTCAGGATGCTCGGAAGCATCCTGGGAAACGCCGGTGCCCTGAGGTTCGCTCATACCCCCAGTGTGCCCTCACCCGTCGTGACTGGCCAGCAAAGGTGAGGCAAAGACCATCGCGGGCGGTGAAACCCGCAGTTGGAGCCGCCCCTCGGGGGACTGGCTCCACCACCCGGGTCTTCATGGTCCAACCCGTCGGTGGTGCTCGATAGTCTAGGTTCATGCGGATTCTGCACACCTCCGACTGGCATCTGGGCCGGTCCTTCCACGGCGCCGGACTCCTGGACGCCCAACGTGGTTTCGTTGATGCCCTGCTCACAACGGTGAAGGACGAACGGGTTGACGTGGTCCTGATCGCCGGGGACGTCTACGATCGGGCCCTGCCCTCCGTCGATGCGGTCACCGTGTTCGACGACGCCATTGTGCGGTTACGCGATGCGGGGGCCACCGTCGTGGCCACGAGCGGCAACCACGATTCGGCCCTGCGACTGGGCTTCGGCTCCCGCCTGCTCGAACGCGCCGGACTGCACCTACGCACCCGCCTCGCGGACCTCGACACCCCGGCCCTGGTGGAGGGCGAGAATTTCACCCTGGCCATCTACGGGTTGCCCTACCTTGAACCGCGGATGGTCGCCGAGCAGTTGGGCGTTGAGGCCCCCGGCCATCAGCCGGTGGTCCGGGCGGCCATGGGCCGGGTTCGTGCCGATCTGGCTACGCGGCGGGAAGGAACCGGGACGCCCATCCGCTCCATCGTCATGGCCCACGTTTTTGCAGCCACGGGCCTCTCGAGTGATTCGGAACGCGAATTGAGCATCGGCGGGCTGGACATCGTTCCGATCGAAGAGTTCGACGGCTTGGACTACGCCGCCTTGGGACACCTGCATGGCCGCCAACGCCTCGCCGAAACGGTCCGCTATTCGGGTTCACCGATCGCCTACTCCTTCTCCGAAGCAAACCACCGCAAGGGGGCCTGGTTGCTGGAGGTCACCGCCGAAGGCATCACCTCCATCGACGCCTTGGACTGGCCCGCCGCCACCGAGCTGCGCATTCTGCGGGGCCCCCTGGAGGAACTCGTGGCCGACCCGGACCTGGCAGGAGCCGAAGAAGCCTGGTGCCAGGTGACGCTGACGGACCGTGAACGTCCCTCCCAGGCGATGGAACGGCTGCGAACCCGCTTCCCGAACACCCTGGTCCTGAACTTCGAACCCGAGGGCCGCCCGGCAGAGGTCACCCGCAGCTACCGCGACCGGCTGGCTGCGGCGGAAAGCCCGTTGGAGGTCTGCACCGGATTCATCGACCATGTCCGCCAGCGCCCGCCCTCGGAGGCGGAGGCCGAATTGCTGGGCCGGATCCTTCAGCAGGCCACCAGCGGGAAGGTGGAACGATGAGAGTCCACCACCTGCAGATCGCCGCCTTCGGGCCGTTCGCCGCGCGGCAGGATATCGACTTCGACGAACTCTCCGCAGCTGGCCTATTCCTGCTCAACGGTGAAACCGGTGCCGGCAAAACCAGTATCCTCGACGCGATTTGCTACGCACTGTATGCCGGGCTCCCGGGGGCACGGGAAGGCACCAAATCGCTGCGCAGCGATCATGCGGGACCAGCCGATGAGCCGGAGGTCGTCCTGGAATTCAGTACCGGCGGACGCCGCTTCGAGGTTCGTCGATCACCGGCCTGGCAGCGCCCTTCCAAACGCGGGACAGGGAAGACCACCACGGCCCAGGCCCAGAGCCGGCTTCGCGAACTCGTGGAGGGCCAGTGGAAGGAAATTTCCACCCGCAACGACGAGGTCTCCGCCGAATTACGGGGAGTCATCGGCTTGGGCAAGGACGAATTCACCCGTGTTGCCATGTTGCCCCAGGGCGCTTTCGCCGCCTTCCTCCGCGCCAAGGACAAGGAACGCGAAGAGCTCCTCAAAAAACTCTTCGACACCGGTCTCTACGACAGCGTCGAAGCGCTGCTCGTCGAGGAACTCGCGACGGCTAGAACGGCAGCCGAAGAGGCCGACCGCGCCCGCAGTGAAGCCGTCGACCAGTTGATCGAAGACGCCACCGCATCCCTTTCCAACGACGACGGAGTCTCCCCGTTTGCCGCCGATACGGTCGATGGCGAAGAGGGTACGGCGCCCGACATGACGCCGGAAGAGCTCTCCAGCAAGGAACTGCTGACGCTACTGGAGACACGGTTGCAGGAAAGCACGGCACGTTTGAGTACCGAACGGACGGCGGCAGATGCCGCCGCGACGCAGGCCCGAACCGCCGCCAGCGAACTCGCTGCAGCCGCCGAACGCCACCGGGCGTTGGCCGAACTGGACCGGCTGCGCGCCACCCATGCCGAGAGCGGCGAGCGGATGGCTGCCGTGGCCGCCAGAGTGTCCTTGGATGAGCAGGCAGCGGCTCTTCAGCCCAGCGACAAGGCACGACGCCGGGCAACACAAGCTGTCCAGGACGCCGACCAGGCGCTGGAATCCGTCCGCGAGGCCGCAGGCCGTGGGCTGGCCGCCGACTACCTGGCCGCGGCAGCGGAACCGGGCGTGCTCACCGAAACGGACGCCGCAACCGATGATGGGCCGGCGGAGACCGAAGCTGCAGAACTGTCGCAACGCGCCGCCGAGGCCGCTTCGCGCGTCACCGGCGACGCTGCCGTGCTGGAGGCTGCCCTGCCCGAAGAGCGCGAACTGAGCGAACACAACACTGAACTGGACAAATCCCAGGCTGACCTTGAACTGCAGAGGACGGCACAGGCCGAGAAACTGCGTGAACAGGAGGCGCTCGGGGACTCACTGCCGCGACTGCGGGAGGCAGCCGAAGCCCTCTCCGGGACGGCCGGCACGCTGCCGACGCTCACCGCCACACGGGACGACGCGGCGCACCGGGTGGCAGCCGTCGCGGCCCGCCAGGCCGCCGAAGCCGCGGCAACCCAAGCCCATACTGTGTGGGCCCAGGCCAAGGACGAACAACTGGCAGCCCGTGAACGGCTGCTGGACCTGGGACGGACCCGGCTGGCCCAGGCGGCTGCGGCCTTGGCCCGGGAACTGGTTCCGGGGCAGGCCTGCCTGGTCTGTGGCTCGGCCGAGCACCCGGCTCCGGCCAGGGTAGCGGACGGTGAACTCGTCGAAGAAGAGGACGAGGAGAGCGCCCGTCAGCTGGCTGCCGCTGCCGATGCTGCCGAAACCGAGGCGGCCTCCCGGCTCCATGCAGCCCGCGAGGCAGCCTCCCGGGCCGCAGGGCAAGCGGGGGAGTCCACAGCCGAACAGGCCGACCAAGCCCTCGCCGATGCCAACCAAGCATTGGCGGAGGCTACCGAGTCCGCGGCGCAGGCCCAACGCGCCCGAACGGCGGTTGAAGAGGCCACCGAAAAGTTCGAGCGCCTGCGCATGAACAACACCGCCGAAGCCACGGCACTGACCGTCTTGGCCGGAAGTATCGAACAGCTCGGCACACGAATCACCACCCTCGAATCCCGGCTGAAACGGCTGCGAGGCGAGGAAGAATCCTTACGGTCCCGCCACGAACTGCTGGTGGGTGCCAGGGGACTGCTCGAGGAACTAGCCCGGGCAGCCGGTGCGCTCGACAGTGCCCGCCGTGCCGCCGACACGGCCACCGCTACCTGGGAAACCGAACGCCATGCTGCCGGGTTCCACGACGACGCCGCCTGGGCCGCGGCACTTCTGGACCCGGAGGCACGGGCCGGCGCACAGGCCCAGATCGCCGAACACACGGCCGAGGGAGTACGGATCGACACCCTGGCGGGAACCGAAGCCGTAGCCCGGGCCAAAACCGAGGTGGAAGCGGGGTTCTCGGTCCCTGGCCAGGAGGAACTGGCCGAAGCCCGGGCCGCGGCCACCGAAACGGCCACGGCACGTGACACGGTGCTCGAACGCGACGCCGTCCTGCGCTCCTATGCCTCACGCTTCGGACGGCGCAGCGAACGCCTCCGTGAACTCGAGACCAGCCAAGGCGCCGTGCTGGAACGCTATGCGCGGGTGAAGTCGATGGCCGATATCGCCCGGGGGTTGGGGGAGAACCGGTTCAAGATGACCTTGTCCACCTACGTTTTGGCTGCCCGGCTGGAAGCCGTGGCGGCCGCCGCGACCGAACGCCTCCTGGTCATGAGCGCCGAACGCTATTCGCTGGTCCACGACGACAGCCCCAAGGGCAACGCAAAATCCGGTCTGGGATTGCATGTGCTCGACGCCTGGACCGGCCAGCGCCGCGACACCCAGACGCTTTCCGGTGGGGAGTCCTTCATGGCCTCGTTGGCGTTGGCCCTGGGGCTGGCCGATGTCATCCAACAGCAGTCGGGAGGCATCGACATCGAGACCCTTTTCGTTGACGAAGGGTTCGGTTCCCTCGACGAGGGGGCACTGGAGACGGTGATGGATGCCCTCGACGGGCTGCGCCGCGGTGGCCGGGTCGTCGGCCTCGTGAGCCACGTCGCCGAGATGAAACAACGTATCCCTGCCCAGTTGAGGGTGCGTAAGGAACGCACGGGTTCCACCACCGAAGTGGTTTTGGCCGACACGGTAGAATAGGGAGCGCAAAGGGTAGGGCGCTCCGGGTGGCTGGGACGGGCGCACCTTAGAGGACCCGTGAAATACATGAACACCGATCCCTCGGCGCCCACCACGGGCGCGCACCCCGCCACTGAAACCACCACCCGCTCTCGTGGTAGTTTCCGCAGCCTGCTGGAACTGGCCGGCCCGGGGTTCTTCCCGCTGGCTTTCTTCGCCAGACTGCCCCTGGCCATGCTCACCATCGGCACCCTGACACTGATCAGCACCGCGACCGGCTCCTATGCCAGCGGTGGGATCGCTGCAGGGGCCGTAGGAGTTGGTTCGGCCATCGGTGCGCCGCTGATCGGCTACGCTGCGGACCGGTGGGGCCAACGGCCCGTCCTGGTCCCGGTGGCCTTGCTCCACGCACTCGTCGTTGCGGTGCTCATCCTGGCCGGCATCGGAATCATCGACTCCGAATCCCTGCTCCTGGTCATCGTGATCTCCTTCGCTGCCGGGGCCAGTTGTCCGCAAGTCGGCCCGCTGGCCCGCGTGCGTTGGATGGCCCTGACCCAGGGGCGCTCCCGGGGCCGACGGGAACTCGAAACAGCACTGAGCTACGAAAGCACCGTCGATGAACTGACCTTCGTGATGGGACCGGCGCTCGTCGGCGTGCTGGCCTCACTCGCGGCGCCCTGGTTACCGCTGGCCTTGGCCGCCGTCTTGACCGCGGCTCTGGTTCCGGCCTTCGCGGTCCACCCGACCTCCCACGCCATCGAACTGCAGGATTCCGGCGCCGAACCAGTCCCCGGATCCGGATGGATCCCGGCCCGCGTGGTGCGCGTGGGGCTGTGTGTACTGGGGATGACGGGGATGGGGACCCTCTTCGGTTCAGTCTCTGCCGGGGCCGTGTCCTATGCGGGACTTTTCGGTCATGCCAGCGCCGGCGGACTGCTGTATGCCGCCTTGGGACTGACCTCGGCCATCGCCGCCCTGTCCGTCTCGCTGTGGCCACGTGGCTGGGCGCAACCGGTGCGCTGGGCGGCCTGTGCCTTGCTGCTGATTCCGTTGGCCCTGCTGCTGCAGGTTCCTGACACGATGGGCACCATGGTCGTGTTCCTGCTGCTGATCGGCCTACCGATCGGACCGATTCTGGTCACGATCTTCACCGTCGGAGGAGACGTGGCACCCATCGGCAGAATGGGCACCGTGATGACGATGCTCGCCAGCGGGATTGTCGTCGGCACCGCGATCGGCAACGGTTTCGCCGGGGTGCTGGCCGATGTGGTGGGACCGCAGGGTGCGTTCCTGGTCGCGGCGGCTGCCGCCGTCGTCCTCTTTGGGGCGGGCGCAGGAACCTTCGCGCTGGGACGGGTGCGGCGCACCGACAGCGTTTAGCTGCCGGACCGGGCAACGACGATCAGCCCAGCGCCAGTTGGACCGTGGCCGCGGCGGTGGCCACGCGGTGGCCCACCGTATCGGCGTCCACCTCATGGGCCGCCGTGGCATAGACGACAGCTAACGCGGCAGGGGTCTGGCCGGGAACGTGAAGGGCCGCAGCGATGGAGGAAACTCCAGGGATGACCTCATCCAGGCTGGTGGCATAACCTGCCCTCCGGGCCTCGTCGGCGGCCGCACGCCACGGATGTTTCGGTGCCACCGCCTCCCATTCGGCGCGCGAATGCGCCGACTGGATCGCGATGCCCGGGGCGCCATGGGTTAACGGATGCCGCGAACCGGGACGCTGCATGACGGTGGCCGTGCTGTGTCGTGGTTCCACGGAGACCAAGGTGATGCAGTCCTCGTGGTCCCAGACGGCCAGAAATGCCGTCATCCCCAATTCGTTGGCCAGTGAGGTCAGTTCCGGCAGGGCGGCGCTTTGCAGATCACGTTGGACTCCACGGGCCAAGGACGCCAGCCCCGGAGCACCCTCGAGGCGGCCGGTGCTATCTCGACGGACCAGGGCATGATCTTCCAGGGTGCGCAGGATCCGGTAGGCGATGGAGCGGTGGACGCCCAGCTCGTCGGCCAGTTCGGCGATCGTGGGAGGCTCGGAACGATCGGTGATGATTTCCAGGGCGCGGAGCCCCCGGGACAGGGTTTGCGCCGGGGAACCGGCCGTGGAACTCTCTGACACGGGTACCGCCTTGAGCTCGGGACCGGGACGTGGGCTCTTGTGCGCCGCAGAGCCCCGGGATACGTTTGAAGTAGTTCTCTCATAGAACTAGAAGTTCGAATATAGAACACCTGTGGTCGTGAAGGCAAGGTCCTGATCGCTGACGACGGAGGCTCGGACATGGACGTGGACCCGCAGGGCGAAGTAGCCGAAGGCGGCCTACCGCACCGGATCGAG
This sequence comes from Arthrobacter sp. AOP36-F1-5, assembly GCF_058137995.1. NCBI lineage: Bacteria > Bacillati > Actinomycetota > Actinomycetes > Micrococcales > Micrococcaceae > Arthrobacter > Arthrobacter sp. AOP36-F1-5. Next base: position 2,087,488 of record NZ_CM176892.1, on the reverse strand, counting down.
ACCACCGACCCGAGGCACTTCAGGGGCAGCCTGGGGCGCTTTGCCACCGGCGTGACCATCGTGACCTTCGATGGATCCACTAAACGCCACGGGATCACGGTGAACTCCTTCACCTCCGTGTCCATGGACCCCGCGCTGGTGCTGGTGAGCATTGCCCGCAGCACCCGTGCCCACGACGAGCTCGCTGACCGGCCCTTCACGGTCAACATCCTCGGCGCCGAACAGCAGGCCTTGGCCCTGCACTTTGCCGGCAAGCCGGGGCCGGACCCCGTCTGGGGCGAAGGCGAAACAGCGCCACGCCTCGCCGGCGTGCTGGCGCATTTCTCCTGCGACCCCTGGGCCGCCTACGACGGCGGGGACCACACCCTGTATCTGGGGGAGGTGAAGGACTTCAACTACCGCACCGGCGATGCGTTAGCCTTCGCCAATAGCGCCTTCACCACCATTCCGGGAAGCCAACTCGGGGTCGAAGAACTGCTCTAAGCCGTGCCGTCGTCATCTGGGCGAAATATGGGAAATGTTGACGAGAAATTGACGAACATATCGGTTACGATGAGATAGATCACACTTACCGTCCGTTCGGTCGGTTATGCACCTAGCGCAGAGAGCGCAGAACACTGGAGTTCGCATGTCCCTGTCAGCAGCAGCACCCACTGCAGCCACCCGGCGCGAGGAACGCAAGGTCCTGGCCGGAACCCTCGTCGGAACCACCATCGAGTGGTATGACTTCTTCATCTACGCACAGGCCGCCGGTCTCGTCCTCGGCCCGTTGTTCTTCGCCCCGCTGGGGGAAACCGGTGCACAGCTGGCCTCCTGGGCCTCCATCGGCATCTCGTTCCTGTTCCGCCCGCTGGGCGCCATCGTCGCAGGCCACCTGGGCGACAAACTCGGTCGCAAGAAGATGTTGGTCTTCACCCTGATCATGATGGGGCTGGCCACGTCGCTGATCGGCGTACTGCCCACCCACGCACAGATCGGCGGATGGGCCGCCATCCTGCTGATCCTGCTGCGCGTCTTGCAGGGCTTCTCGGCAGGTGGCGAATGGGGCGGAGCCGCCCTGATGTCGGTTGAGCACGCACCGGATCACCGCCGCGGGTTCTTCGGCGCCTACCCGCAGATCGGTGTCCCCTGCGGCATGATCCTGGCGACCGGCACCATCTGGCTGTTGACCACCCTCATTGGTGAGCAAGAGTTCCTTTCCTGGGGCTGGCGCGTTCCGTTCCTGTTCTCGATCGTGCTGATCATCGTCGGCTACGTCATCCGCCGTTCGGTGGAGGAGTCCCCGGTCTTCGCTGCCTTGCAGGAGCGCAAGAAGGAGTCATCGGCACCGCTGAAGACGCTGTTCAAGCACAACACCCGTGAAGTGGTCCTCACCGCGCTGATCTTCATCGCCAACAACGCCGCCGGCTACCTGCTCATCGCCTTCTTCGCCACCTACGCGTCCAAGACGTTGGGGATGGACCGTGGCCCCGTGTTGCTGGCCACGGCGTTGGCCTCCTTCGGTTGGCTGATCTTCACCATGTATGGGGGCATCCTCTCCGACAAGATCGGCCGGGTGCGCACCTTCCAGCTCGGCTACATCCTGGTGGCCCTCTGGGCGGTACCGATGTGGTTCCTCATTGATACAGCCAACATCTACTGGTACTTCGTGGCGCTGTTCGTTCTGACCATCGGACTGGGCTTGTCCTACGGCCCGCAGTCGGCACTCTATGCCGAGATGTTCCCCGCCAGGGTTCGCTACTCAGGGGTCTCCATCGGCTACGCACTCGGTGCGATCCTCGGTGGTGCCTTCGCCCCGCTGATCGCGGCGCTGCTGCTGGAGAAGACCGGGCATTCCTGGAGCATCGGGATCTATGTGGTGGTCATCTCGATCATCTCCTTGATCGCCGTCTCCATGGTGAAGGAAACCCGCGGGGTCGACCTGATGGTTGAACACCACGTGGACTACGTCGAGAAGTAGAAACGCCGAGGACGACGACGGCCGCCCCACCTTCCGGATTCACTTCGGGGGTGGGGCGGCCTTTCGCGTGGAACAGGCTCTTGACTAGCCGCCCAGTAGGCGCAGCACGTCCTCGTCGCTGACCTGGGCGAAGTTGGCATAGAACTCACCGACCGCACCGAATTCTTCCGGCTGCAGCGGGCACACTAGTTCGTCGGCTACCGCTGCCAGTTGTGCGCACACCTCGGGTGGGCCCACCGGGGAAGCGACGATCACGCGGTTGGGGTTTCCCCGGCGGATGACCTTGATGGCCGCGAGCATTGACGCCCCGGTGGCCAGCCCGTCATCGCAGAGGATCACGTTTTGTTCGCCGACATCGATGCCGCGCCGGCGCAGGTAGGAGAGCTGGCGGCGTCGTAGTTCCCTGGATTCGCGGTCCCGGACTTCATCCAGTGCGGTCTTGCTGCGTGTTTCCGGGGGGAGGGTGGCCAGAACCTCGTCCATCAGTACTTCGGCTTGATCCGGTCCGTGGGCGGCCAAGGCGCCGAAAGCGAGTTCCTTCTGGCCGGGGACGCCGAGCTTGCGCACAACCAGCGCGTCGAAGGGGGCATCGAGGATGCGGGCCACGGCGGCTGCGATCGGCACGCCTCCACGGGCCAGACCGAGGACGACGACGGAGTCAGATTGGTCTCGGTAGGTGTCCAGATGGCTGGCCAAATGTCTGCCTGCGTAGTCCCGGTCCGAAAAGGGACGGGCGTCTGATCGAAAGAGTCCCATGCCCTATTGTCGCCCGGAAGTTCTAGGGTGACCAGTCTCGGGCGTGGCGTCGAAACCGACTGCCCGATGGCCCGGGCCCCCGTGGGAGCGCTGCTCAGCCTGGGCAACGCCCCGGGCCTGATCGCGGTGCCAGCCGGTCAGTCCCACCCATAGCGGTTTGACCTGATTCGGTTCTGAATGCTCTGAAGCATCCGGAGGTTTTGCTGTGCGGCAACGTATGGCCACCTTCGGAGGCATCCCGGAAGAGTCAACGCGAGGTATACGTTATGTCACCGATTGGTGACATCATGGAGGCATGGAAACCAGAGGAATTGATGCCGCGATGGTAGGTGAACGCATTCGTTCCGCCCGCAAGCGGCGCGGCTGGACGCAGCTGGAACTGGCTAGGGAGGCAGGGGTTTCCAGGAAATTCCTTGGTGACCTCGAGGCTGGCCACCCCGGCGCCTCGCTGGGCTTGACTCTCATTGTCCTGAACAAACTGGATTTGAACGTCACTGCAGGCCCTCCCGAGCGCGACTTCAGGATCGACTTCGAGTCCACATTGTCCCGGGGCGACTACGAGTTTGCCTTGCGCCTTCTGGGGGAGTACGCCCAACGGGTCGTCGAAGAGGGGCCGTCCATGATGATCACCCGGGCGCCGCGGATCAAGGATCAGGCCTACCGTGCCGCGCTTGCCGCCATCACCCGTTGGGCAGCAGCCAAGGTTGGTTCGTGCTCTCCCCGATGGGCCAAGGACTCGAAGCCGGCATCCAGCCCGATGTTCCCCTCGGAAAAACTCCACCCCATGGGCAAGGCGATGAAGGACCTGGTCCGACGGGAGACACCTCGTGAATTGGCTTCCATGAACGTCTGGATGCGGGAGAGGGACCTGACTCGCGCATGAGCATGCCGGGATTCACCCGAGAAGCAATCCTTGGGCTACTCGTTGAGCTCGAATCCCGGCTCGAGAAGCGTGGCGTCGCCATGGACATTCAGATCGTTGGCGGTGCCGCGCTGATCCTTCACGGTCTATTGGAACGCTCGACCGAGGACATCGACGCCCGGTACTCCAACAAGATCATCGACGAGGTCGCCACAGAAATGGCCGCTGAGTACGTGCTGCCAGCGCGTTGGTTGAATTCCCATGCCACGGCTTTCATCCCGGACGGTGCCGAGTGGGCCGCGAACATTCCTGGAACACCTGCCGCCGTATCGCTGGCTGACTTGCCAACGCTGGCCGCCATGAAACTCGCAGCTGAACGTAGCAAGGATATCGAGGACCTCGGACGCGTGGCCAGCGCACTGGATATATACACTCCCGAGGAGATCGTTGATCTCGCCTACGAGAAGTACGGCGAAGAATCCATATCCTTGTCAGCAGGACGAGAAAACTACTTGATCGTCGCCGGAGAGGCTCTCGCGGCAGCCCGGGCATTTCGCGTTCGCGGAGACTACCGGCCCTAGTCCGGTTCCGCGGCGATCATCCAAGCCTGCTTTTCACCAAGTAATGTCCACCAACGTGGATCGAGTTGGGCAACGCACCGGACCCGTCAGTGCTTGAATGGTGCTGTGACCCCTTCCCCCGCAGCCCCCGACGAGACGCCCTATGTTCCGGACCCACGCCGGTGGCGCATCCTGATCGTCCTGCTGGTCACGATGTTCATGTCGTTGGTGGGCGTCAGCATCGTCAACGTGGCCCTGCCATCCATCCAATCCGGCCTCGACGCCTCGCAATCGGATCTGCAGTGGGTCCTCTCGGGCTATGCCCTGACCTTCGGCGTCGTATTGGTCGCCGCCGGCCGTGCCGGGGACATCCTGGGCCGGGGGCCGTTGTTCCTGGCCGGGGTCACGGTCTTTACGCTCTCGGCGGTCGCTGCCGGCCTGGCGCCGGATCCGACGAGCCTGAACATTGCCCGGTTCGTCCAAGGGGTCGGCTCCGGGCTGCTGAACCCCCAGGTCGTGGGGATGATCCAGCAATACTTCAGGGGCCGCGAGCGCGGGCGGGCCTTCGGGGCCCTGGGCAGCGTGGTCGGGGTCTCGGTGGCTTTCGGGCCGTTGATGGGCGGTCTGATCATCGAGACCTTCGGCGCCGAAACCGGGTGGCGTTGGACCTTCCTGGTCAACGTTCCGGTGGGGATTGTCGCGGTGGTGCTGGCGCTTAAATGGTTCCCGCGGCCGCTCCTGATCCGTCGCAATGCGGCACCGAAGACCGGCAAGGAACTCTCGAGCGCTCAACCGAAACAAAAATTTGATCTAGACCCGGTGGGTGCCCTGCTGTTGGGGTTCAGCGTGTTGGGTCTGCTGCTGCCCTTCGTCGAGTCGGAGGGTTCGGCCTGGGCATGGCTGCTCCTGCCGGTGGGAATGGCCCTGTTGGGATTGTGGATCATGTGGGAGCGTTCCTATAAGCAGCGCGGCGGTAGCCCCATGGTCGATTTGGAACTCTTCAGGACCCGCAGCTTCACCTTGGGAACCATCATCGCCGGACTGTACTTCCTGGGCGTCACCAGCGTCTGGGTGCTGATCGCCCTCTACGTCCAGGACGGTTTGGGGCTCAGCGCCCTCCAGACGGGCCTGCTGGGTCTTCCCGCGGCACTGCTGGCAGCGGTGAGCTCGAACTGGGCCGGGAAACGTGTCATGGATTTCGGGCGGAAGATCGTGATTGGCGGCATTATCAGTGCCTTCGTGGGGCTCGTGCTCACGGTCCTGGTCGTCCAGCTCGAAGCGGCAGGCATCCTGAGCATCTGGTGGCTGTTGGGCTCGATGTGCTTTGTGGGCTTGGGGCAGGGCTCCATTATTTCCCCCAACCAGGCGCTGACCCTGGCCGAGGTCCCGCAGGAATATGCTGGCAGCGCCGGGGGAGTGCTGCAGACCGGCCAGCGCATCGGGACCGCGGTGGGGCTGGCTCTGGTCACTGCCGTGTTCTTCGCGATCTTGGCCTTGACGGATTGGACGACAGCCTTCACCGCGGCATTCTCGGTGATCGGGATCGTCGTGTTGGTGACGCTGGCCGTTGCCTTGGCGGATCAGCGTCGACGGCGACAGCAGCCCGTCTAGGTGCCCAGCCCGGTCAGGAACTGCTGCGTGGGCCCCAGGATTCCCTCCTGCGCCGAGGCCCGGCCGGTCTGCGGGGTTCCATCCCCGGGTTGGGGACCGTAGTTTCCGAAGTAGGCGTGGATACCCCCGTCGATGACCACCGAGGTGGTGGGCCGGGGGAGTAGTGGTGCGGCGTCGCGGACCGTGGCCGGTGTACTCAGGCCATCGTCGGATCCTGAGATGCTCAGGCCGGACAGCCGGTCGATTCGGGAAAGGTCCGAGACGGGGTAGGAACCCCACAGGATGAGCCCGGAGACTTGTGGCTCGTCCTCGGCGAAGATTCCTGCAGAAACCCCGCCGAGGGAATGGCCTCCCACGGCCCAACGGGTGATTCGTGGATGTTTGGACAACAGTGGGCCGGCTTGACCGGAATCGATGATTGATAGTCCCAAGGGCTCCTTGAGGATGACCACCGTGATTCCCCCTGCTGCCAGGGGTGCCAATAGATCGCGGTAGGCCAACGCCTCCACCCGCGCACCAGGGTAGAAGACGAAACCGGTCGAGGAAGCGTTGGGTGCGCTCAGAGTGATGCTGGTGGGGCTCTCGCGCATCACGACGCCGTCAGGTAGCCCCTGTTCCAGAGCGAGCGCCCTGAAGGGATTGAGCCAGAGGAGTCCGGCGAGCAGCATAAAGACCAGGGTGCGGATGGCCACGGCCCCGATCAGGTGTAGGACACGGCGTTTCGGATGGGATCTGGCCGATCGGCTGTGGCGTATGAACAGGACGGCGGCCCAGCTGATGCCTCCGAGCAGGGCCGCGGCACAGAGCGCCGGGAGCAGCGGATGTCCACGCAATACGGCAGGATTGCCCAGCAGCATCCACGCGGGGATACCCACCAGGGCCAGGATGCATGCGCCGGAATAGAGCCGAAGGATCCTCATGGGTTCACAGCCTAGCGGGGCAGGAACACGGAAAAGGGGTGCAACGTCCAGGACGCCGCACCCCCGGTTCCCGGGTTTTAGAGCTGGTGGCCCATCTTGAAACCGACGTCCTCGCCCGGCTCCTCGGTTGTTCCGTCCCCGGGAGCCCGGGTGTAGGAGAAACCGTCGGCACCGACGGTCACCGCCATCTCGGACTTGTCCTCACGGATGGTGACCGGCTGCGGGTTGCCGTCCAGGTCCAGGACCAGGGAGGCCTCGGTGTACCAGGAGGGGACCACTGCGTTGCCCCACCAGTCGCGCCGCTGGTTATCGTGCACGTCCCAGGTGATCGTGGGGTTATCGGGATCCCCGGTGTAGTAGTCCTGCGTGTAGATCTCGATCCGGTGGTCGTCCGGATCCAGGATGTACAGGTAGAAGGCGTTGGACACCCCATGCCGGCCGGGGCCGCGTTCGATCCGGTCGGAGATGCGCAGGGCGCCCATCTTGTCGCAGATCTGGATGATGTTGTGCTTCTCGTGCGTGGCGAAGGCGACGTGGTGCATCCGCGGTCCGTCCCCACCGGTCAGGGCCGTGTCGTGGACCGTCTGTTTGCGGTGCATCCAGGCCGCGTAGGTGACGCCATCGGCGTCTTGGATGTCCTCCGAGACGCGGAAGCCCAGCCCCTCCAGGTAGTCGCGGCCCCGCGGGACATCGGGGGTGACCTGGTTGAAGTGGTCCAGGCGGACCAGCTCACCGGCGGAGTAGAGGTCGTAGCGCTGGTGCAGACGCTCGACATGCTCGACGTCGTAGAAGAACTCGTAGGGGAAGCCCAGCGGGTCCTCCACCCGGACCGAGTCGCCGATGCCCCGGACGAACCCGTCCTGGCGGCGTTCGGTGCGGCAGCCGAGTTCCTTGAAGTAGGCCTCGGCGGCGTCGACCTCTGCCGGGGACTTCACCCGGTAGGCGAAGGCTGCCACGGCGGCCACCGGACCCAGAGTCAGCACCAGGTTGTGGTGGATGAACTCCTCGAAGGAACGCAGGTAGATGGCGTGCTCGTCCTCGTAGGTCACGTGCAAGCCCAGCAGGTCCACATAGAATTCGCGGGAGCGGGCCAGATCGGTGACCACGATCTGCATGTAGGCACAGCGGACGATATCCGGTGCGGGAACTGAGGTGGTGACGGTTGAGATGCTCATGATGGTTCCTTAGGAAGTGGGGTCAACGGCGGCGTCGTTGCCGGCGTTCAGACGCCGAACTTGGGGGTGTGGACCTCGCCGAGCGTGATGTGCACAGCCTGCTGATCGGTGTAGAAATCGATCGAGCGGTAGCCGCCCTCATGGCCCAGGCCAGAGGACTTCACGCCCCCGAAGGGGGAACGCAGGTCACGCACGTTATGGCTGTTGAGCCACACCATGCCGGCCTCGACCGCCTGGGCGAAGTTGTGGCTGCGCTTGAGGTCGTTGGTCCACACATAGGCGGCCAGCCCGTACTTGGTGTTATTCGCCAGTTCCAGGGCCTCCTCCTCGGTGTCGAAGGGAGTGATCGCCACGACGGGTCCGAAGATCTCCTCCTGGAAGATCCGGGCGTCGGGGGCCACGTCGACGAAGACCGTCGGGGCGATGTAGGAACCGTTTTCCTGGCCTTCGGGAAGGTCTTCGGGGCGGCCACCGCCGGCCACGAGCCGGCCTTCGGATTTGCCGATCTCGACGTAGGACATGACCTTGTCGTAGTGCTCCGGGTGCACGAGCGCTCCGACCTCGGTGGCGGGATCGTGGGGGTCGCCCACCACGATGTTCTTCGCACGATCCGCGTAGGCCTCGACGAACTGGTCGTAGATCCCGCGCTGGACCAGGATGCGCGAACCGGCCGTGCAGCGCTCGCCGTTCAGCGAGAAGACCCCGAAGACGGTGGAGTCGATGGCCGCATCGAAGTCGGCGTCGTCGAACACGATGGCGGGGGACTTGCCGCCGAGTTCCATCGACATGCCCTTCAGGCCCTCAGCACAATTGCGGAAGATCGTCTGGCCGGTGGTGGATTCGCCGGTGAAGGAGATCAGCGGGACCTGGGGGTGCTTCACCAGTGCGTCCCCTGCGGATTCGCCGAAGCCGTTGACCAGGTTGAAGACGCCTTCGGGCAAGCCCGCCTCTTCGAAGATCTTCGCCCACAGCGAGGCCGAGAGCGGAGTGAATTCGGCGGGCTTCAGGACCACGGTGCAACCCGAGGCGATGGAGGGGGCCAGCTTCCAGGATTCGAGCATGAACGGGGTGTTCCAGGGGGTGATGAGCCCTGCGACGCCGATCGGCTTGCGGTTCACATAGTTCAGCTGTGCCCCTGGGACCTTCAGCGCGCTATCGTGCTGGGCAACGATCAGGTCGGCGAAGAACCGGAAGTTCTCGGCAGCGCGCTGGGCCTGGCCACGGGCCTGGGTGATCGGCAGACCGGTATCGAAGGTCTCCATCTCGGCCAGACGGTCCTCCTGGGCGACGACGGCGTCGGCGATCGCGTAGAGGACCTTGGCCCGGGCGCGGGGCTTCATGGTTGGCCAGGGGCCGTGGGTGAAGGCTTCACGGGCGGCGGCGACAGCTGCGTCGATGTCTGCCTGCTGACCGGAAGCGGCAGTGGCGTAGGTGGTGTTGGTGACCGGGTCGAGGACCTCGAAGGTCTCACCGCCGACGGAATCGACGAACTTCCCGCCAATGTAATGCTGCAGGTGGGTGGGCAGGTTGTCGGGGACGAAATGCTTGCTCATGGGGTGTTCCTTCCGTGGACGGATGGTTTAGAGGGCCGACGGCGGTTGGCCGGCGGCTGCGAGGTAGGCGTTGAGGGTGTTGGTGCGGTGGGCGCGGGCCGCATTTTCGATCTCTTCGGCCGGGGCCCCGGCGGAGAGGAGATCAAGCAGGGCATCATGTTCGGCCACTGAATGATGTGCCCGGCCGGGAATCTGGCCGAAGGACGTCGAACGCATGGCAGCCAATCGGGCCCAGCCACGATGGACGAGGTCCAAGATGTGTGGATTGGGGCAGTTTTCGTAGAGCACCGCATGGAACTGGTTGTTCAGCTCGGTGAAGCGGCGCGGATCAAAGTCCGTGAGCGTCCGGCGCAGGGATTCGTTGATCTCCCGGGCCCGGGCCAGGTCTTCGGTGCTCAGCAGCGGGGCGGCCAGGGCGGTGGCCGCCCCTTCGATGATCGAGAGGGTCTGCATGGTGTGCAGATACAGGTCGGTATCCAACGAGGCGACGGTGGCCCCGACATTGCGTTCGAAACGGACCAGACCCTCGGCCTCGAGTTTGCGGATCGCCTCCCGCACCGGGACCACACTGCAGCCCAGTTCCGCGGCGATGGTCCCCAGGACCAGGCGGTAGCCAGGCACCAGGGCGCCGGAGGCGATCCGGTCACTGAGCAGGGTGTAGGCCTGCTCGGATTTACTCGTGGCAATCACTGGGTCCTACTTCGGGTCGAGGCCGACGCTGGAACCGCCGGAGGCGATCCAGGCGTCGTACATGGATTTCCAGGCGGCGTTCATCGGGAACAGTCCCTCGACCTGGTGTCCCTGCCGGACCTGTTCGAAGGTGAACTCGTCCTTGCGTTCCTGCTCCATCGCCTCGTCGGCGACCTGCTCGGCCAGTGCCGGCGGGATGACCAGGATGCCGTCGTCGTCGGCGACGATGATGTCCCCCGGCTGCACGGTGGTCCCGCCGCAGGCGATGGTGAGGTCGGTATCCCAGGGCACATGCTTGCGGCCCAGGACCGCCGGGTGGGCGCCGCTGTAGTAGGCGGGGATCTCCAGTTCGGAGACTGCCGTGAGGTCGCGGACGCCTCCGTCGGTGATGATGGCCGCCGCGCCGCGGACCTGGGCGCGCAGGCCCAGGATATCGCCCAGGGTGCCCGAGCCCTTTTCGCCGCGGGCCTCCATGACCAGGATCTCGCCCTCGTTCACCGAGTCGATGGCCCGCTTCTGGGCGTTGAAGCCACCACCGTGGCTCTTGAAGAGGTCCTCGCGGTTGGGGACGAAGCGCAGGGTCCGCGCGGTGCCGATGACCTTGCGTCCGGTCTTGGTCGGGTGCAGGCCATCGATCGAGACGTTGTTCAGCCCGTGCTTGCGCAGCGTGGCGGAGATCGTGGCGGTGGCCACGGCGTTCAGCTTCGCCTTGAGCTCATCGGTGAGGACGACGGCAGGAGACTGCTCGGTGGAGTCGTCGGCTGCGGGGGAGAGGACTCCGGCGGTGGAGGCTGCCTCGCGGGAGCCGTAGGCGTCGATGAGGTCGGTTTCGGAGAGCCGGGGCTGATTCCCGAAGCTGCCCATCGCCGTGGTGCCCTGGGTGACCGGGGTGGACAGTCGGCCGGTGCTCAGGCCCGAGGCCGGGTCGTCGACCTCGACCTCGACGGTATCCCCGGGGACGATGACCGAGGAGCCGGCGGGGGTGCCGGTGAGGATGACGTCCCCGGGTTCCAGCGTCATCAGCTGGGAGAGGTCGGCGACCATGCGGGCGAAGTCGAAGATCAGTCCCGCGGTGGTCTCGTCCTGGACGAGTTCGTTGTTGACCCAGGTGCGGATGCGCAGGTTCGCCGGATCGATGGAGGCCGCCGGCAGCAGGGCCGGGCCGATGGGGGTGAAGCCGTCGCCGGATTTGGAGCGGACGTTGGAGCCCTTATCCGCGTATTTCATGTCGTAGACGCCCAGATCGTTCGACGCGGTGACCCCGCCGACGTGGGCCCAGGCCTGATCGGGGGAGACCCGGCGGGCCGTGGTGCCGATGACCAAGGCGATCTCGCCTTCGAAGGCCAGGGCCTCGGTGCCGGCGGGGCGTTCGACCCCGGTGCCGGAGACCGAAAGCGAGGAAGCGGCCTTCATGAAGTAGGAAGGATGCTCCGGGGTGCGGCCACGCTGGGCGGCCCGCGAGGCGTAGCTGAGGTGGACGGCCAGCACCTTGCCGACCGCATCGATCATGGACTCGTCGACCGGGACGGTCCCTGCTGCGCCCTGTTCGCCGGTGTTCGCTACGGGGTTCTGCTCCAACGCCACGGTTCCTCCTGTGATGTACGAAATCGTATACGATTCATCATGCCTTGTGGAGCATGTCACGTCAAGAGGGGCCGGCCTGGTGCATGCTGGAGGAGATAGTCAACGAACATTCGACAATGTGCTGACAGGGAACACCCGTCGACCACCTTGCGTTTTCGTTCTCTTCGCCACTTCTTTATCGGAGCTTTCGCCGGGCGTCCGGGCGCGAGCGGATCGGGGTGGGCTGGGTGCGAGGCCTTTGGTAGTAATAGTCCTTGAAGTAGGGCATGGACTATTCGAGGATTGGAAGTTGGAACGGATATTGAGGCCGTCTAGGCATCTCGGCGCCGCGATGCAGACCGGTGTTTCGACTTGGTCGACTTCCGTTCCGGGCTCAGTCGGTGATCATGCGTTGCGTGTGCGCCCAGGAACTCCCCTCCGAGCGATAGTTGGCCTTAGCTCTTGTCGCCAGCACTCCTCCTTGCCGAGTGAATGGTAAGTTGGCAGCGCCCATTTACCGGTACAGCTCCCATGCATCGAGTGAGTCCTGGAGTTCAGTCATGGCCATTTCAGTAAAGAGAGCTCTATTTGCGCAAAGCGATGATCCAGGGCACTCCAGTGATTGCCACTGTTCCGAGGTTTCTTTGACGGATTCTGCTGAACTGAGAGTCGAATCTATGACCGCTTCGAGTTCCCGTGGCGGAGGGCCTATGTATGCGGGCACGCCCGGTTTCTGTGCTCCCTCAAGCACGAGCATGACCGTGTCGCTGATCATGCCGGCCGTTACGAGTTGAAGCCCACAAGAAATGTCTATATCAGCAATAAGAGCGCTACAGCCATATTCATCCCAGTCTTCCAGCCATTCGCTGACGTTGCGGTGGACACTTATTTTGGCGGCGAGGTAGTCGGAGACTGTCGTCGTCGCAGCGGTTGGACTTGCATATGCCGCTTCGGTGGCTGCGACTGCCGAGGGCTCCTCGGATGTGGCGTCTGCCAATGTTTCACTACCGCTACTGCATCCAGTGACGAACAATACAATCGATGTCATCGTGACTGCTCTAATCAATTCCCCCGCGGCACTCATGAACAAAGTGAAGCATCAAACAACCAAAATGGGGAGAGTAAAAACACGATGATTCCGCTGAGTCGAAGAAGCGCATCTAATTGGCCATGGCACTATCCGTCCTTAGGTGTGAACTAGCGTGTCCGAAAAGCCAGGCAAGCCTTCGTTGGTGTGGGTAAAGGGGCTCAAGCGTTGATGAACTCCACGGCGCTCTGCTTATAGGCCCGCGAGGTCACCGCATTGGCGTGGGTGCGCACCGGCAGGAGCAGCTCGCGGACGTCCGCCTCGGCGCCCTGGTGTTTCCGAGCCAGCTCCACCAGCTGCGGCAGGGTCGCCGCCAGCTCGTCGCGCTCGCCGGCGACGAGCAATACAGGCATCGAGGGCACGGCCTCGGACGGGTCGAACGGCTCTGACTTGATGGCTTCGATCAGGGACAGCATGGAGAACATGTTGTTCGTGGGCACCAGCTGCGCCATGCGCACCAGTTCCGCCGTTGTCGGATCCTCGATCTCGGGTCCGCCGGAGAGGTGCTCCCGGGCAGCGTCGAGGTCGAAGTCGGACAGCGGGTCGTTGCTCGCCGGCCCGCCCAGGACCAGGCGGTGCACCAGCTGGGGTTGGGTGCCGGCGAACTCCCACCCCAGGCGCGAACCCAGCGAGTAGCCCAACACGTCCACCCCCGAGGCAGGATCCTCCTCGGCCAGCGGGCGCACGTGGTGGTCCTGCAGGATCTGCAGGATTTCCGCACGGATCCTGCTGGGGGTGTAGGCATCCAGATCATCCGGTGCCGGGCTGAGCCCATGCCCGGGCAAATCCACGGCGATGACCTTGCGGCCGGCGTCGTTCAGGGCGGTGATCCACCCGGTGGCGACCCAGTTCAGCTCGGTGGAGGAGGCGAAGCCGTGGATGAGCAGGACCGGGCGGGCTCCGGAATCATCCCCTGCGGAGAAGATCCGTACGGTCAGGGAGTTCTCGGTGCCCTCGACCCGGTGCTCGGCCTCGTGGTGGGCCGTGGCTGCCGCCGTGCCGTTCTCGGCTGGAGCCACGATCAGTCCTCATCCAGGTTTGCGCTCAGGCGCACCCGGCGCTTCGGGGCGGCCTCCTGCGGCACGGTGCCCACGATGCCTGCGGTGTCATCGGCCACCTCGAAGACGATGAGTTCCTCACCGACGTTGATCGTGTCACCGGGTTCTCCGTGGATGCGCAGCACTTTGCCCGCCTGCGGGGAGGGCAGCTCGAGTGAGCTCTTGGTCGTCTCGACCTCGACGAGCGGCTGGTTGCGTTCGACCTGGTCGCCGACGGCCACGATCCACTCGAGCACGGTGGCATCGATGAGGCCTTCACCCAGATCGGGTAGTGGGAAGGAAATTTCAGCCACGGCGGTACTCCAATACTCGTTGAATGCCGAACAGGATGCGGTCGATGTTGGGGATGTACTCATCCTCGAGATCACCTGAGGGATACGGTACGTCGAAACCGGTCACCCGCTCAACGGGTGCCTTGAGGACACCGAAGCAGGATTCGGAGACCAGCTGGGCGACTTCGGCGCCCAGGCCCGCGGTGCGGGGCCCCTCATGAACGACGACGGCGCGTTTGGTTTTGGACACCGAGGCCGCCAGACCGGCGGCGTCGATGGGCTTGAGCCAGCGCAGGTCCAGGACCTCGATGCTGATGCCATCCTCTTCGGCCAGTTCGGCGACCTGCAGGCAGCGAGCCACCATGGCACCCCAGGCAATGAGGGTCAGGTGGCGGCCTTCGCGGGCAATGACCGAACCTTCCAGATCTCCGGGATTCTCGGTGTCGACCTCGCCCTTCTGCCAGTAGCGGGACTTCGGTTCCATGAACATGACCGGATCGGGCATGAGGACCGACTTCTTCAGCAGGTGGTACGCCTGGTGCGGGTTCGACGGGGAGACGACCTTGAGCCCGGGCACGTGGGCGAAGAGCGACTCGAGGGACTCGGTGTGCATTTCGGGGGCGCGGATGCCGCCGAAGGAGGGCACGCGCAGGGTTACCGGCATCGGCAGGGTGCCGCGCGAACGGTAGTTCATCCGGCCCAGCTGGCAGACGATCTGGTTGATCGCCGGGTAGGCGAAACCGTCGAACTGTACTTCGGGGATCGGATGCCAGCCGGCCATGGCCAGCCCGATGGACATGCCCAGGATGCCGGATTCGGCCAGCGGGGTGTCATAGACGCGGCTGCTGCCGTGCTTGGCTTGCAGTCCGTCGGTGATGCGGAAGACACCGCCGAGGCCGCCGACGTCCTCGCCGAAGATCATCGAACGCGGGTCTTCGGTCAACAGTTCGTCCAGGCCGCGGTTCAGGGCCTTCTGCATGGACATTTCGACGACGGTGTTTTCCATCGGACGCTCCTGCACGGTTGCGGTGGCCGGGTTAGACATGTTCGGATTCCTCTCGCCAGTTCGCGGCCTGGGCTGCTAGTGCTTCGGTGGGTTCCTGGAAGACGAAGTCGAACATCTCGGTGCCCGGGCGGGCATCGAGGGCGTCGACGCCGAGACGGACCTGCTCGACGAATTCGCCGGCCTGCTCGCTGATGGCGGCGACGGAGGTGTCATCGAGGGTACCGGCGGCACGCAGGGTGGCTTCGAGGCGGTTCAGCGGGTCCTCGCCGCCGTCACGCCGTTCGTCGTCGAGGCTGCGGTAGCGTCCCGGATCATCCGAGGTGGAGTGCGGTCCGCGGCGGTAGGTCATGGCCTCCACCACCGCCGGACCGTTGCCGGCCCTGCCGTGTTCGACGGCGGCACGCACGGCACGGACCACGGCGACGACGTCGTTGCCGTCGACCTGGATCGAGGGGATCGCGTAGCCGGCACCACGGGCGGAGACCGAGCCGCCGGCGACCTGGCGTTCGGTGGGAACCGAGATGGCCCACCCGTTGTTCTGCGTGAAGAAAACCACCGGGGCCTTGAAGACCGAGGCGAAGTTCATGGCCTCGTGAACGTCGCCCTGCGAGCTGGCGCCGTCACCGAAATAGGTCAGGGCCACGTTGCCGGTGCCGTCAACGGTTTGTCCGTGGGCCCAGCCCACGGCGTGCAGCACCGAACCGGCCACGACGGCCTGAATGGGGGCCACATGGGTTTCGGCGGGATTCCACAGGCCACCATGCCAGGAGGCCTTATGGGTGGACATGTAATCCACCATGTCGATCCCTGCGGCCAGAGCGACGCCCATCTCGCGGTAAGTGGGGAAGGCGAAGTCGCGGGTGAAGTCCAGTGCGTAGGCGCTGCCCACCTGGGCTGCCTCCTGGCCTAGTTCCGGGGCATAGCCCGGCAGGATGCCTTGTCGCTGCCAGGCAATGGCGGCGACATCAAGCTGCCGGGTGCGCACCATCAGGCGGTACAGCTCAAGTAGTTCATCGGTGCCGAGCTCGTCGGCGTGCGGCTCAAGCCGGGGTGCATCGGTCATGTTCGACTCCCAGTGGATTCGGTGAGGTGGGCTTGCTGTGACCCTAGTTACCACCTGTTTCATGCGCAATCGCATCAATCAATGACCAACAATCTGCGCAGAGTGTCTACGCTGGTACCGAGTCATCTATACATATTGTCTAGTTAAGGAGCGTCCATGAAAATCGACGCATTGGATGCACGGATCCTGGGGGAGTTCTCCTCGGACCCGCGGATGTCGGTGTTGGAGGCGTCGCGGGTTCTGGGGGTGGCCCGGGCGACGGTGCAGTCGCGGCTGGACAAGCTCACGCGGGAGGGCGTGATCACCGGTTGGGGGCCGCATCTCTCGGCCGAAGGGCTGGGATATCCGGTGCGTGCCTACTGTTCCCTGGCGATCGATCAGGACGCAGGGCACGACGGCGTGGCCGCCGCCCTGTCCCAGGTCCCCGAGGTGCTCGAACTGCATACCGTTTCGGGTGAAAGTGATCTCATGGCCTGCATTGTGGCCACGTCGAACGACGATCTGCAGCGGGTCCTGGACGCGATCATCGCGACCCGGACCGTGCTGCGCAGTTCCTCGTTGGTGGTGCTGAACTCACCGATCCCCTTGCGCATGCTGCCCCTGGCCCGGGCCGCGGCCCAGAGGGGCTGAGCCCTCAGGGTCGCTGGGCCGTTCAGGCCTCCGGCCGCTCCAGCCCCAGATGACCCCGCAACGTGTGAGTCGAGTATTCGGTGCGGTAGAGCCCCCGACGTTGCAACACTGGAACCACCCGGTCCACGAACTCCTCTAGGGAATCAGGCAGCATCGGCGGCATCAGGTTGAAGCCATCGGCAGCGCCCGAGGTGAACCAGCGTTCGATGGAGTCGGCGACCTGCTCCGGGGTCCCCACCATCGTGCAATGGCCGCCGCCGGCAGCGAGTCGACCCAGCAGCTGTCGGACCGTGGGGCGTTCGGCTTCCACGATGCGCAGGATCGTGGCGTACCTGCCCTGTGGGCCGGTGAATTCGCTCGCCGGTGGCAGAGCCGGAACCGGTGCGTCGAGGTCCCACTCGCTGCAATCCTGCCCGATGAACATTCCCAGCTGGGCCAGCGACTGTTCGGTCGGTAGGAGGGCATCCACCTCTGCCTGCCGCGCCAACGCCTCGACTTCGGTGGATCCGAGGTAGGTGACCAGTCCGGGCATGATCGCGACCTTCGACGGGTCCCTGCCTTCGGCGGCAATGCGCTGCTTCAGATCCGCGTAGTAGTCCTGCCCGCTGGCCAGATCGTAGGCCACCGCGTAGATCCCTTCGGCATGGCGTGCCGCTAGCTGGCGACCGGATTCCGAGGCCCCGGCCTGGAACAGGACCGGCCGGCCTTGCGGGCCCCGGGGCACGTTCAGCGGCCCGGCAACACCGAAATGCTCGCCGTCGTGGTTGATGGGCCTGACTTTCTCGGGATCGGCGAAGAACCCCGAACGATCGGCGAGCACCGCGTCATCGGCCCAGGAATCCCAGAGGGCCAGCGCGACGTCGATGAATTCGGCGGCCCGGGCATAACGTTCGGGACTGGCCGGCATGGAATCCATCGAGTGGTTGCGCGCCTCGGCGTCGAACATCGAGGTGACCACATTCCACCCGATGCGCCCGGCGCTGAGGTGATCCAGCGAGGCGAGCATCCTGGCAGCGTGGTACGGGGTGTAGAAGGTCGTGGAGACGGTGGAGATCAGCCCGATGCGGCTGGTGCTCCGCGCCATGGCGGCCAGCGCCGTCAACGGTTCGAAGAACCACCGGGGGCCGGCTGCCGGGTTTCCCGCCGAGTGTCCGTCGGCGAAGAACACGGCATCGAAGAGGCCGGCCTCGGCGGTTTGGGCCAACCGTTCGTAATGCTCGATGCTGCCCAGTTGCTCAACCGCAGAGTCCGGGTGGCGCCACGCTGCCTGGTGGTGCCCGCAGGCGTTGAGGAAGGCGTTGAAATGTAGTTGGCGTGGTGCCGTTTCGGCTGTGTTGATGGGGTGTGTGCTCATCTCTAGTTCATCACCAGTCCGCCGTCGACCACCAGATTCTGCCCGGTGACCGCACGGGCCCAGGGGGAAGCGAAGAACAGGATGGCGTCGGCGAATTCGGCCGGTGTGGTGACCTTGCGCAAGGGGGTGGAGGAGGCGATGAAGTCGAAGACCTCTTCGGGGGTCGCGGCGCTGGCGTCCGTGGTGCGTAGTAGACCACCGGAGACCATGTTCACCGAGACCTGGTGTTGGCCCAGGTCGGCGGCGAGTGTTCGGGTCAGGGCCAGCAGGGCGGCTTTGGAGGCGGTGTAGTCGTGGTACGGGACCACGGGGTTTTGGAAGAGGTTGGTGCCGATGTTGATGATCCGCCCGAAGCCCTGTTTACGCATCCCCGGCAGCGCCGCCTGGGCGGTGTTCAGTGCGCCGCGAACACTACCGGAGAACTGGGTGGTGAACTCCTCCCAACCAATCTCTGCGGCCGAGGATCGGGCCTCGCCATTGAAGGAGAAATCGGCCAGCGCGTTGTTCACCACGGTGGTCACGGGGGAACCGAAATGGGCCTGGGAGGCCACGAGCATGGCGGTGACCTGCGCCGGATCGGTGACATCTGCCTGGACTGCCAGGGCACGGTCGGGCCCCAGACCGGCAGCAAGTTTCTCGGCGGCTTCGGCGGACTGCCGGTAGTTGATGACGACGCGGGCGCCTTGTGCGGCGAAGGCCTGCACGATATGACGGCCCAAACCGCGGGCGCCCCCGGTGACAAGGACAATCTGGTCTGAGAGGTTCATTTGGTCTCGCTTTCATGGCTGCCGAGGGCAGGTGGTGGTGGAAATGAAGAGGATCGTTGCGGGCAGCATCGCCCGGGGGAGAGAGGTGAGGGCCCCGTGAGACACGCGGGGAGCACGGTGGTCGTGCTGTGGTGTCCGACGGTGGAGAGCAGGCTGCGCAGGAGAGGTTTCAGCTGGGCCGCAGCTGGCGGGCAGAGGCTAAACCGCTGGCCGAGAGACGGCACGGCAGGATGCGGAGCGCCAGGGTGGACGCAACCAACGCATGGCGACATCGGGCCGTGGGGTGGCGGTCCGGCAGGACCTTCCAACATGGAGGTTTAGGTGAAGAAGCACCTGCAACATCCCTTCGCTAGTTCGAACTAGATCAGGTTCAACGGGTGTTCTCTCAGCCAGAAATCATGGCACCCCGTGTCACTGCACCACACCCTACACACTTCACGCAGCGATTCGACAACTTCGTGTCCACGTGTACAGTCTGTGCTGAACACGGGAGTCCGGTGAGCCGGGCTGAGAGGAAGCTGATCAAGCTTCGACCGTCGAACCTGATCTGGGTCATGCCAGCGCAGGGAGGCAAAACTCTAAATCCCGTGCCCTGTTCACTCAACAGAAGGGGCACGACAGTGCACTCAATAACGCCGCCATCCACCACGCCACTACCGGCGCGACGACGCTTTTCCTTCGACCTCAAGGACCTGGTGCTCATCGTGGTCCTGGGGGTCGTCTTCGGATTCCTCTACTGGGCGTTGGTCCAGGCATCGGCCGGGCTGACCCTGCTGATGGGCCCGTTCGGGGACCTCTCCTCGCATCTACTCTTCGGCGGGTGGCTCATCGTGGCCCCGATCGCCGTCGCCATCATCAGACGACCCTTCGCCGGGATCCTCGCGGAGGTCATTGCCGGTGGGGTGGAGGTCGTTTTCCTCGGCTCGACGGCAGGACCCATGCTTTTCCTGGTGGCCGCCATCCAAGGTCTGGGCAGCGAACTTCCCTTCGCCCTGCGTCGCTACCGGTCTTTCAGCTGGCTCACCTACGCTTGCTCCGGACTACTCGGAGCAGGATTGGCCTTCGCCGTCTCGGCCTTCCGTTTCGGGTGGTACGGCCAGGATTTCTTTGTCATCCGGCTCATCGTTCAACTGCTCTCCGGGCTCATTCTCGGCGGTCTCCTGGCCCGCAAGACCGTTAACGCCCTGGCTAAAACCGGCGTCGTGGACAACTACGCCATCGGCCGGGACCAGCCAACCGCCGAGGGAGCATGAAACCGGCAAGCACGCCGGTAGTCGTGCTTGAGAACGTGACCGTAACCTACCCCCGAAGGCAGGTGCCGGTCCTGGATCGGGTGACCTTGAGTCTCGAAGCAGGCGAACAGGTCATCATCCTGGGGCCCTCGGGGGCCGGAAAGTCGACGCTTTTAAACCTGATGACCGGGGTCATCCCGCATTCGGTGGCGGCACGGTTCACTGGCCGGGTCCTCGTCGCTGGTCAGGACACCGCTCACACCGGCGTCGCCGAATTGTCACGGACCGTCGGCGTCCTGGCCCAGGACCCCGAATCGGCGATGTGCATGCCCGATGTGCAGCGGGAGATCGCCCTTCCACTGGAGAACCATGCGGTACCCCCACGACAGATCGAGGGCCTGATCGATGAGGTGCTGGAACAGGTCAACGGAGCCAGCCTCAAGGACAGGTCAACACGGCAACTCTCCGGTGGCCAAGGTCAACGGGTTGCCTTGGCGGCCAGTCTGGTCGTGGAGCCGCCGGTGCTGCTGCTCGACGAACCCACCTCGATGCTTGACGCCGAAGGCATCTCCTCGGTGCGCCGGTCCATCGACCGGGCGGTGCACGACCGTGGCCCCGCCGTGGTGCTGGTGGAACACCGCATCGACGAGTATGCGGGAGCCGACGGTGTGGCGGGGCTTCCCGGACGGGCCATCGTGCTCGACGCCGAAGGGGCCCTGATCGCTGACGGCCCCACACAGACCGTGTTAAAACAATCGGCACGCCAGCTCGTGGACGCCGGGTGCTGGACACCGTTGGAAACCGAGCTGCAGGCTGCATGCGGCACCGAAGGCGGTTTGGCATCGCCCATCGTCCGCGAAGAATTGCTGCACTGGGCGGAGGGCCAACCAACGGTTCCGCAGCCGACGCAGGCCACCGACAGCGTGGTCCTCTCAGCCCGGGGCCTCTCGATCACCCGGGCGCCAATCCCTGCCCGGAAACGACGCCGCGAACCCGCGGTGATCAGCCCCCAACTTGAAGGCATCGACCTGGAACTACGCTCCGGGGAGATCGTCGCCCTGTTGGGCGCCAACGGGACGGGCAAGACCAGTCTGTTGCTCGCGCTCGCCGGGCTGCTGCAACCACTTGCCGGCACGATATCGGGGGACCGCCCCGGGCTGGTGTTCCAGAACCCCGAACACCAATTCGTGGCCACCACGGTCCGAGAAGAAGTTGGCCATGGCCTGCCGGCGCTCATCAATGGTCGTCCTGCCCAGGAGAAGATCGATGACCTGCTGGCCGAACACCGGCTGACGCATCTGGCCGCGAGCAACCCGTTCCGACTCTCGGGCGGGGAAAAGCGGCGGCTCAGCGTTGCGGCCATGCTCGCTCATTCCCGCAACGTCCTGTTGGCCGACGAACCGGGTTACGGGTTGGACCGGAAAGCCACCATCTCGATGATGGGAGCCTTCCGGGACGCGGCGGCCGACGGACAGTCGATCCTGTTTTCCAGCCACGATCTACGCAGTGTCGCGAGCCTGGCCCACCGGGGAATCGTCATCGCCGAGGGCACCATCATCGCCGACGGGCCGATTTTTGACGTGCTGGGCGACCGAGACGTCTTGGCCAGGGCAGGGATCGTGCTGCCCCCGCTGCTGGACTGGCTGCTGGGCCTCGGGAAGAGTCCGGAGCAGATCAAGAACATCCTGGATGCTCTGGATCGCGAAGTTGCGCCTGCGGCACGGATGCAGGTGCCCTCGTGAGCGCGGCCCCCTTTCCGTGGGTGGTCACGACCACGCCCTTGGGCCGTCGCAACCCCACCATGAAGCTCGCCCTGCTCTTCGTGGTCTCCTTCGCCTTGCTCTTCGTCTTCGACCCGCTGACCCCGGCCCTGCTCTATCCGTTGGCGCTGGCCGCCGTGCTGATCTGGGGCCGGCCCTCGCCCCGGATGCTGCTGCTGGCCCATATCCCGTTCCTGGGTTTTGCCCTCGGGATGCTCATGATCAATGCCATCACCCGGCCGGGGGAGGAACTCTTCACGGTGCTGGGCCTGCAGGTCAGCGTCGAGGGGGTGAACCTGGGGACTTCCCTGGCCCTGCGCACGTTCGTTCTGGGGGTGTTGTCGATCGGTTTCGTCCTCTCCACCGATGCCGTGGCCCTGACCGACAGCCTGCATCAACAGGCCAGACTGGGTCCGCGTCTCTCCCATGCCGTCCTGGCCGGATACCAGATGCTCCAAGATCTGCCGGGCACCTGGCAGACGATCCGGCAGGCCCATGGGGTGCGGGCTCCCGAGCTGGCTCCGGGGCTGCGTCGCCCCACGATCCGGGAGTTCGGGCATGCCTCCTTCGCCCTGCTCGTGGTCTCGCTGCGCCGGGGTGAGCGCATGGCCCAGTCCATGGAGTCCCGCGGTCTGGGACTGACTCCCCGAACCATCTGGAAGCCCATCAGACTCCAACGAGCGGACTGGATCATGGCTACCGGTGTGCTCAGCGTTTTGGCGGTGGTGTTGGGCCTGGGTGTCGCCGGTGGGTGGATCAGGGGATACTCCGCCCTCTGGGGGTAAGCCCGGACTCGGGCCATGCTCAGCAGGCTCGTCTTCGCTTGGTAGGCTGCTTTCTTGCTCCCCGGTGAGAGGAATGCGGCATGAGCCAGGACCCGAGTACCTTCAGATCCACTGCCCGTGCAGTGAATAACCGCAGTACCAAGGCCAAGACGCTCGCACGCTACCTCTGGGATCGCCACCTGGGACCCGAGGAACTGGCCGTGTACACCGAGCAGGAACTGCGGTCCATCGCCCGGGCTGCAGGAGTGCACCCACCCTCGACCAGCGAGACCTGGGAGGCGACCGCCGAACTGCTCCTCGCCCAACAGGCCTGGCTGGAGAAGCACCCGGGCCACCCCGTGGGGGAGCGGCACTGCCTCGAGGACGCGTGGAAATACGAGCCGGGGTTCGGCGGCTGAGGAATTCGAGTACCCAGGGGCAGTGAACAAGTGTTTCTGCCGCGAAAAACAGGGGGAAGCTTCGCTGGTTCGGGCGATGAAGGGTTCTTAACATTGAGGTAGGGCAGATGTCATCGCAGCAGCCGGTGTCCCAGCGGGGACCAACATGAAACTCGCACCATGTTCAAGGCTACTCCGGGCGTCGAGACGAGGGCATGTTGCACCTCGTCGATGTCCCGGGCCACCGGTACGGTGCCGCCGGATGAGTCCCATCGACCGGCAGCACACCCGAAGCCGCGACCCAGGCAGGGGGCGGATCAGGGGAACCGGTGGCCGGGATGTTGCCTGCGTCCCGGGCCAACGGCCCCGGGTGGGTCGGCGAAGCCGTGCAGTAGCCTCGAAACCATGAGCACGGCAGGCGGGCCCGGAGGATTGCGCAGGCACGCGCCCTTCGTCCGCTTCTGGGCCGCTTCCACCGTCTCGGACTTCGGCACCTACGTCACCTCCGTCGCACTCGCCGTCCTGGTCCTGGTGACCCTGGACGGAAATGCTCAGGATCAGGGGTGGGTTAGTGCCGCACGATGGGCGCCGTACCTGATCTTTGGGCTCGTGGCCGGCATCTGGGTGGATCGCTTCAGCCGACGTCGTGCCCTCATGGTTGCCGACCTGGGGCGGGCGGTCCTGCTGGGGGTGCTGTGTATCGGAGGGGTGTCCGGGTGGCTGTCCGTTTCCGGTGTCATTGCGTTGGTTTTCGGCTTCGGGGCCCTGTCGCTGGTGGGGGATGCCGCTTACCAATCCTTCATCCCGCAGCTGGTGCCCCGGAA
Organism: Arthrobacter sp. AOP36-F1-5; assembly: GCF_058137995.1. Lineage (NCBI taxonomy): Bacteria > Bacillati > Actinomycetota > Actinomycetes > Micrococcales > Micrococcaceae > Arthrobacter > Arthrobacter sp. AOP36-F1-5. Next base: position 2,063,623 of record NZ_CM176892.1, on the reverse strand, counting down.
GCTGTTGGTGCGGGCCAACGTCCGCCTGGAGCAGAGCGACACGGTGGCCCAGACCGTAGGCGGCGCCGTGGCCGGCAGCCTGGTCGCCGTCCTCACCGCCCCCTGGGCCCTGCTGCTGGACGCCGGCAGCTTCTTGTTCTCCGGGGTCGTGGTCGCCACTCTGCCCGGGCGACCCACGGGGAAGGCCGCTCCGGCCACGAATCACGGTGCGACTCCGAGCCTGCGTGCCCGCGTGGTCGAATCGGTGCGTTGGCTCTATGGGCACTACTACTTGGGCCCGCTGGCCTGGAGCACGCATGTCTGGTTCATCGGATCGGCGATGGTGGGTACGGTCCTGCCGGTGCTCATCCTGCAGACTGCCGGGCTGGGTCCCTTCGATTTGGGGGTGGTTCTCAGCTGCGCGGGCGTCGGAGCAGTGGTGGGCACCAGCGCCTCGGCCCGGTGCGGCGAGCGGTGGGGAACGGGCCGCATCATCGTCCTGTCCCGGGGACTCGAAGTCGTCTCAGTGGTCGCGGTGGCCAGCATCGCCGCGCTGCTGCCGCAGCTGGGGCCCGCGTCGGGAGATCGCGTCACCCTCTTGGTGTGTCTGGGAGCCGCGCAACTGCTCTGGGGCGTGGCCATGGGGGTCGAGAGTCCCTTGGAGATGGGCTTCTGGCAGGGGCTGACGCCCGATGGGATGATCGCCCGGATGACCTCGGTCCGGCGTTCGGCCAACCGAGGCATGATCGTTCTCGGGGCCCCGCTGGGCGGTTTCATCGCCACCTCCGCAGGCGTCGGTACTGCCTTGTGGGTCGCCGCGGGGTTCATTGCAGTGGGCACGGCACTGTTGGGCATCTCCCCGTTCCGCGCCGTGCGCCTAGAAGACGTCATCCTTGACGACGAAGAAACCGCCGGTCAATAAAAGGCGTGGGTCCCGAGGAAAAATACGCGTCATAGGTGTTGGAAATGCCCGTCCACCGACGTATGCTGACTTATTGTCAATTCGACAATAACTCTTAATCGCCTCGGGAAGGAGCAGGGATGGAGTTCGCCAATGTTTCCGAACGCCAAGCCATGAGCCCGGAATTGGCCGTCTCGACGGTGATCTTCGCCCTGCGTGATGAACTCCGGGACGGGGAACCGACCGGACGCCGGACCCTCTGGCTGCCGCTGATCCGCCGGACGCGCGAACCCTTCCGCGGCCAATGGGCGCTGCCGGGTGGCCCGTTGGGCGCCCGGCAAACCCTGCAGGATGCCGCCGCCGGCAACCTCAGGGCCACCACCGGCCTGGCCCCTAGCCACCTCGAACAGCTCTACGCCTTCGGCGGGCTTGACCGGTCCCCGGCACACCGGGTCGTCTCGATCGTCTACTGGGCCCTGGTCCGTGAGGAACATCCCGACGCGCCGCAACTGGTGAAGGACCCCCATGTCGCCTGGTTCCCCGCCCGCGACGAGGCCGTGATCGACGCGCTGGCCTTCGACCATGCCGAGATCGTGCGCTACGCGCTGTGGCGACTGCAGAATAAAGTCGAATACTCTTCGATCGCCCACCGCTTCCTGGGCCCACGCTTCACCCTGGCCCAGGTCCAGGACGTCTACGAGGCCGTCCTGGACCGCCGCCTCGACGCCGCGAACTTCCGCCGCCACCTGCGCGGAGCCTCCGGCATCGAGGCCACCGATGAATACCTGCACGGGGGCAAACACCGCCCACCACGCCTGTACCGGTACGCGGGGGATGCCGCCGTCGTACCTCAAGAGACCACCAACACGGAAGAACAGCGGGATAGATCATGACCAGTGTCAACAGCACCATCCAACAACTGAGCCTGACTCCTGTCGGGGACGGGGCGGACTCAGGGGTCTGCGCCACCGACCTGGTGAAGTCCCCCTGGGACCTCGATACCGGGCTGCGCTCCTATGGGCCCGGTTCCTCCATGGATGACGTCGCCCCGGCCGACACCCCGCAACAAGGGGTGATCCCGGAAAAGTACCGGAATGCGGACGACGCCGAACTCGACGCACGCATCCGCGCCGCCAAGGAAACCCTGGGCGAACGGTTGGTGGTGCTCGGGCACTTCTACCAACGCGACGAGGTCGTCCAGTACGCGGACTTCATCGGTGACTCCTTCCAGCTGGCCAACCAGGCGCTGAACCGCGAGAGGGCCGAATACATCGTGTTCTGCGGGGTGCACTTCATGGCCGAGACCGCCGACATCCTCTCCCAGGACCACCAGCAGGTCATCCTGCCCAACCTGGCCGCCGGCTGCTCGATGGCCGATATGGCCGATGAGTCCTCTGTGGAGGAGTGCTGGGAACAACTCGAAGACCTCTACGGCACCGAACCCGACGCCGCGGGGCGGGTCCCGGTGATTCCGGTGACCTATATGAACTCCTCGGCGGCCCTGAAGTCCTTCGTCGGCCGGAACGGCGGGATCGTGTGCACCTCATCCAATGCCACGACCGTGTTGGAATGGGCGTTCGAACGCGGCCAGCGCGTGCTGTTCTTCCCCGACCAGCACCTGGGCCGGAACACCGCCAAGGCCATGGGCATCCCCCTGGAGCAGATGCCACTGTGGTCACCGGCCAAACCCCTGGGCGGGAACACCGCCGAGGAACTGGCCGAGGCGAAGGTCCTGCTCTGGCATGGTTTCTGCTCGGTCCACCGCAGGTTCAACACCGGTCAGATTGACAAGGCGCGGGCCGAATACCCGGGAGTGAACGTCATCGTCCACCCCGAATGCCCCATGGAGGTCGTCGACGCCGCCGACTCGGCAGGGTCCACCGACTTCATCCAGAAGGCCATCGCCGCGGCCACCGAACCGACCACCTTTGCCATCGGTACCGAGATCAACATGGTCAACCGGCTCGCCGACCAGTACCCGCAGCACAAAATCTTCTGCCTCGACCCGGTGATCTGCCCCTGTTCCACGATGTACCGGATCCACCCGGGCTACCTCGCCTGGGTCCTGGAGGAACTCGTTGCCGGACGCGTGGTGAACCAGATTTCCGTCCCCGAAACCGTGGCGTCCAACGCCCGGGTGGCCCTGGAGCGGATGCTGGCGGCGCGCCCATGAGCAGCCGCTCCGTGAAGGAGTCCTTGGACCTGGTGATCGTGGGGTCGGGGGTCGCGGGACTTTATGCCGCGATCACCGCCGTCGAACACGGCCACCAGGTCACCCTGCTCACCAAGGACGCGCTGGCCGACTCGAACAGCTGGTACGCCCAGGGTGGGATCGCCGCCGTCGGACCCCGGGGGACATCCCGCGGGGATGAGGTGGCCAGCCATATCGAGGACACCCTCACCGCAGGGGCCCGGCTGAACGACCCGGCCGCGGTGCGGTCCGTGTGCTCCTCCGCCTGGGAGCATATCGAAGCGTTGATCGGGCTGGGAACCACCTTCGACGCCGACCCCGCGGGGGACCACCCTGCCCTGGGGCTCGAAGCCGCCCACACCCACCCCCGCATCCTGCACGCCGGAGGAGACTCCACCGGGAAGGTGATCGCCTCCACCCTGATCGGTGTCTGCCGCCGATTGGCCGGACAGGGGAGCCTGCGCATCCTCGAGGACGCCTTCGTCACCGACCTGGTGGACGACGACGGTGTCATCACCGGGGTGCACTACCTCCAGGCCGGGCAATGCCACCGAGTTCAGGCCGACGTCGTACTCCTGGCGACCGGGGGGATCGGCTCACTGTATGAATGGACCACCAACCCCGCGGGGGCCACCGGTGACGGGGCCGCCTTGGCGTGGAGGGCAGGAGCCCTGGTGGTGGATGCCGAGTTCGTGCAGTTCCACCCCACCCTGGTGCGCGCCGGCCGGTTCATGGTCTCCGAAGCCGTCAGGGGAGAAGGCGCGGTACTCATTGACGGAAACGGGCGGCGCTTCATGGAAGAGGTGCACCCGGCGGCCGAACTGGCTCCCCGCGACGTGGTTGCCCGGGCCATTCATCACGTCTATGCCATGGGTGGCCAGGTGTTCCTGGACGCCCGGGCCGTGGAGGCAGCGAAGGGACGGGGGTACCTGGCCCGGAGGTTCCCCTCCATCACCACCCGGTTGGCCGCCCTAAGCCTGGACCTGGCCGTCCAACCCGTCCCGGTCACCGAGGCCCAGCACTATTGGATGGGCGGGGTCTACGCCGATGCCAGGGGGCGCACCACCGTCCCCGGACTGCGGGTCGCGGGGGAGACGGCCTGCACCGGAACCCATGGGGCCAACCGGCTCGCCTCCAATTCGCTGCTCGAAGCACTCGTGCACGGCTTCGCCGCGGCCTCCACCCTGGGGGCCTCAGACGCCCGGCAGGCCTCCACTCCCATCGAATTCGAATATGTGTTCGAACTTGATGGGGGGTGTAGAGAAACGCCGGCCGTTCCGCTGACCCGGGAAGGGCTCCAGGACCTGGCCACCGCCCAGCTGGGCGTGGAACGCACCGGGGAGGGCTTGTCCCAGACCGCAACAACACTGGCCGGTGCCCTGGCCGGATCGGGGGCCGCCACGCGGGAGGAGGCGGAGCTGCGCAACCTGATCACCGTGGGGCGCCTCATCGCGGAAGCCGCCCTGGCCCGCACCACCTCCATCGGCGCCCACTACCGCACCGATACCCCCGATGCCGTGACCCACGGGCCACGGGTGCGGACCGGCTTCGTCCGGGCAGCCCCGACACCCTTCACCGGCACGGGGGCAGAGGACAACCACCTGCTGCTCACCGGCACCCCCAACTCCTGAGGAACGAATGACCACTGTGCACCACGGACCCACCCCCGCGGCCCCTTCAGTCGCCGTGACCGAACCGATGCCCGTGCCGCAACGCGTCGTGGAGAACATCGTCGAAGCCGCGCTCGCCGAAGACAACCCCACCGGCGACCTGACCGGCAATGTGCTGCTGCCCGCAGATGCCACGGCCATCGCCGACGTGATCGCCAGGGAACCGGGCATTGCCAGCGGCCTGGGGGTCTTCGCCACCACCATGGTCTTGACCGACCCGGCCCTCACCGTGGACCTCGCGCTCGCCGATGGGCAGCCCTTTGCCGCCGGAGACGTCCTGGCCACCGTCAGTGGGTCGGCCCGTTCGGTGCTTGCCGGTGAACGCGTCGCGTTGAACCTGCTCCAACGCCTCTCGGGGATCGCCACCCTCACCCGAGCCTTCGTCGACGCCGCCGTAGGGACGTCGGCGAGGATCGCCGACACCCGCAAAACCACCCCCGGGCTGCGCGCCCTGGAACGCTATGCGGTGCGTTGCGGCGGTGGGCATAACCACCGTGGGTCGCTCTCCGAGGCAGTGATGGCCAAGGACAACCATCTGGCCCTGCTGGGTACCGGTGCCGAGCTGACGGCGGCCCTGCGTGCGGCCCGTGCCCGACTGGGGCATACGGTGCACTTCGAGGTGGAAATTGATGGGCTCGACCAGCTCGACGCGGTGCTGAACGCCGGGGTGGATACGATCATGCTCGATAACTTCACCCCGGCCGACCTCATCGAAGGGGTCCGCCGCATCAACGGGGCCGCCTATGTGGAGGCCTCGGGGAACGTCACGTTGGAAACCGTCGCCGAACTGGCAGCCACCGGGGTCGACGTCATCTCCTCCGGTGCGCTCACCCATTCGGTCAGGTCCCTGGACCTGGGGCTCGATATCCGCATCGGCGGCGCCGCAGCCACCACCGCCGCTGCCGACGCCGTGGCAGGGCAGGGAACGGTGCGGACGTGATCTACCTCGACGCCGCAGCCACCACACCGGTGAAGCAGGAAATCCTCGAACTGATCTGGCCGCTGATGGCCCGCGATTTCGGTAACCCCTCCAGCACCCACTCTCTCGGGGAGACCGCTGCCCGGGCCCTGACCTATGCCCGCACGACGGCGGCCAGCACCCTGGGGGTGCGCACCGGGGACATCGTGTTCACCTCGGGCGGCACCGAGGCGAACAACCTGGCGATCATTGGTCTGGCCCTGGCCAACCCGCGCGGCAGGCACGTGGTGCGCTCCGCCATCGAACATTCCTCGGTTCGTGAAGCCTGCGACTACCTGCACCGTCACCACGGGTTCAGCATCGACGTCGTCCCCGTGGGCTCCGAGGGACTGGTGGATCCCGCGGTGCTCTCGGGGCTGCTGCGCGAGGACACGACGCTGGTCACGGTCATGGCGGTCAATAACGAAATCGGGACCATCCAACCCCTGGCCGAGATTTCGGCCGCCGCCCGAGCCGTCGGAGCGCTGATGCATAGCGACGTCGTCCAGGCCGCCAGCTGGTTGCCCCTTGCTGAACTGGCCCAGCACCTGGACGCCCTCAGCGTCTCGGGTCATAAGCTCGGGGGGATGAAGGGGGCCGGGCTGGCCATGATCCGCGGGAAACTTGCCGTGGAACCTGGACTGCACGGTGGCGGGCAGGAACGCGGACGCCGTTCGGGAACCGAAAACGTGGCCGGCGCCGTGTCCACGGCTACCGCACTACGGTTGGCCACCGAGGCGGTGGCGGGCTTCGAGGACTCCCGAGCCAAGGCAAACTATCTGATCGACACCGTCTTGGAAGGGCTCAACACCGGAAGGCGCCCCGGGGAGGAGGCCGCGGTGCTCACCGGAGACCGCCAGCAGCGGGTGCCGGGCATCGTCTCCTTCACCTTCCCCGGGGCCAACGGGGAAACGGTCCTGCTGGAACTGGAACGGCGCGGCATCATCTGTTCCTCGGGGTCGGCCTGCGCCGCCGGATCCGCCGAACCCTCACCGGTTCTGCTGGGGTTGGGGCTGGACCCCGATCTGGCCCGCACCGCCGTCCGGTTGAGCTTCACGGCCGAGACCACCGAGGTGCAACTGACCACAGCGGCCCGCGCCGTCATCGCGGCGGTGCAAACGGTGACCGACGCAGGCCCCCACGTTGCCGCACCCACCTCGGAGGCGTAGTTTAAAAGTATCGACCGTCACCGCACCCTAGGTGCGTGGGTCAGTAATGCGGCGCCCGAACTTTAAAACGCCGATGCAATAGCCGGTCCTTCTACCCGGCGGCTGGGAGAATTGGGGGTATGGATACCAGTTCTCCCGGCCCTGATGGCTTGTTCGATGAGTCCCTCGTCGAGCGGATTGAGCCTGCTGTCGATGACCGGATGGATGCCAACGGCGGGGCCCGCAAGCGATTCAAGGCGTTCGAGCCGAACGCGGTGATGCTGGTGCCGCCTTCGTTGGATGAGTGGTTGCCGGCCAACCACCTGGCGCGGTTCATCGCCGAGCTCGTGGACCATGAGCTGGATCTGGACCGGTTCTATGATTCCTATCGCAATGCCAAGGGCCAGCCGCCCTACGAGCCGCGATTGATGCTGCGCATCGTGCTCTACGGCTACTGCGTCGGGGTGAGGTCCTCGCGTGAGTTGGAGAAGGCCTGCACCGATGTGGTGGCCTTCCGCTGGTTGGCCGCCCAGCAGGCCCCGGATTTCCGCTCGATTGGTCGCTTCCGCGAACGCCACCTGGCCGCGTTGGCGAACGTGTTCCTGCAGGCCCTGGAACTCTGCCGGGCCGCGGGGATGCTCAAGCTGGGCCAAGTCGCCTTGGACGGGACGAAGGTCCGGGCCAATGCCTCCCGGCACAAGGCCATGTCCTACGCGAGGCTGACGACCAAGCAGAAGGTCCTTGCCGATGAGATCAGCGACCTGATGGCCGAAGCGAAGACCGTGGATGAGCAGGAGGATGCCCGATTCGGGGTCGGGAAGCGCGGCGACGAGCTGCCCGCGGAGCTGGCGAACCGCGAACGCCGGGCCGCAGCGATGCAGGTCGCGAGGGAATCGATCGAGGCCGAAGCCGCCCAGAAGGCCCGTGACGACGCGGAAGCGAAGGCGAGGGATCGTGGGGACGACGATGACGACATCACCGGGGCCGGGGCCAAAGCCGCCGAAAGGACGGTGCCGAAGCCGACGGCGCAGCGAAACTTCACGGATCCGGATGCACGGATCATGAAGACCGCCGACGGGTCCTACCACTACTGCTACAACGGCCAGGCCGTGGTCGATGCCGGCCACCAGGTCATCGTCGCCGCCGAGATGAACCAGGCGGCCAACGACTACGGACAGCTGGCACCGATGGCCGAACAGGTGTCGGAGAACCTGGGGGCGATGCCCAGGCAGTTGCTCGCCGATGCCGGGTATTGCTCGAAGGCGAACCTCGAACACGCCCGCAACCTGCAAGAGGGACACGGCACCGAGTTCCTGATCTCCACCCGGCGCATAAAGCACTCCACCCCGATCCCGGAGGCACCCCGGGGCAGGATCCCCGCCAACGCAACCGTCGGCGAACGGATGGCGCGTAAGCTGAAGACCATCCCGGGCAGGAAGGCCTACGCCAGGCGCAAGGCCATCGTGGAACCGGTCTTCGGGCAGATCCACACCCGCCAGGGCAAGCACGTCCTGTTGCGAGGTTTGGAGCAGGCCGCCAGTGAGTGGAAGCTGATCGCAGCCTGCCACAATCTGATGAAACTGCACGGATACCGGGCCAATCCGGCCACCTGACCGGTAGGCAGGGGCCACGCAGGCGCTTCCGGAGCCCTTGATTAGGCGCTGAAAACGGCACCATGGGAACGCCCGCGACCATGACCGGCCGGACTCACAAGCTGGATCATTCCGCCTCGATCCCCTGAGTGATATTCCAACGAAACGCCGGCCGGCATCAAACCACTACCGACCCACGCACCTAGGTGCGGTGACGGCTCCGAATGGCATGACGAAGAGACTCCCGGATCAGCCGGCCGCCTCTTCCACTGGTGGAAGGGAGCCTGCCATGGCAACGAATAATACGACAACGAAGAGCCGTGACCGCACGGGCATCGTCTGGTTTGTGCTGGGAATCGTGATCATGGCGATCTACGGGATCTCAGCAGTGCTGGTGCAGAACCCCTTCGTGGACCAGACCCATACCCCGCTCTGGCTCGGCGTTATTGTCGGTCTCGTCATGGTGATCTTCGGGGTCATCGGGATGACCAAGCGCCGCCACCCGGGACACTACTAACCGCTGGCGGCGCCTACCGGGCGGATCAGCTGCTCAGCCAAGCCATTAGGCCCAAGGCCGAGTAGACGTCACGGATCTCTTGGCGTCTGGCCAGCTTTGTCGTGGCCAATTTCGTGAGGTATTCACCATCCAAGGCGTCCGTGAACTGGGTGCTATCGTTCTTTTCCATAGCGGTACTCAGAGCTTTCTGCGCTGCGGTCAGAGTCGATACCTGCCAGTAGTTCACGCCGATTCGATTCGCGGTGGCGACGAATTCCTTACGCTGCTCCGCGGTAACTGTTGGCTCGGGGACCTCGAGGTTTTCCAAGTGAGCGGGAAGGACGTCTCCCTCCGCGAAGGGTGCCTGAAACCGTGTGGGCTTGCGAAGGTTTGCTCCATTGCCCCAGGACTTTGGAGACGGGACGCGGCGCATGGAACCGTAGGCCGAGGAAAACCTGTTCCTGTCGAAGGGATATGCCTTGAGATCACCGGCGAAAGTATCCATGAGGTCGAAGCCGATCACGTTTGCTTCTCGGGCCTCTAACGGGATCGAACTGGCCAGCCGGTAGGCATCCACGGAGTAGAGCGGGTCCAGACGTGATCCAATCCGGCTCCACAGAACCGAATTCTGCCCGATGTGGTAGCGGTTCCGTACTTGGGAGTACATCGCGTCGCCGATGAAATCGGTGGGTACACCACTGGTCGACAGTTTCATCCACTCTTGGTGCAGGCGGGTGCCGATGCTTTTCTCCGCCGCACTGGTATAGATCTTCTTCCGGTCTGGAACGTGGGGGACCATGCTATTCATCAAATCGAGTCCCGTGAATCCACTCTCGTCAAGATTCCTGAATCGGGGCCCGTAGAACGTCCTGAGTACTTCCCCATAGCCGCCGCCTGCGGCGACCACCGAGGAAGTTAGTTCACGACCCGTCGGTCCGGTGGAGGTCATGCCACCGCTGTAGAACAAGGGGGCCAGCAACCGTTCATGAACGCCGGAGGCCGGCGCCGCGGTGAGGCCTCCATTGAGCGTCCGCTGGAGGTTGAAGACCCCAGCGAGTCCATCGGCAATTTGCCGATCTGTCGTGCCCTCCGGCCCGGAGCAGAAGAAGCTGAATCGGTCAGTGCAACCGGCCTCGACCATGGCCGCCAGGACGAGCCGTGAATCGAAACCACCGGTGAGGTGGGCGACGCGGAACTCGCTGGGCATTTTGGAAATGGCCACGACAGATTCCAGAACACGCCTGCGGACGCGTTCAAGCCCCTGAACGTAGGACACTTCCGGGCTACGCATCTCTTCGGCCAACGCATACTCGCGCCTCCGGGCGCCGCTGGGGTCCAACTCCCAATAGGTGAAGAGGTCGAGCCTGTCGACACCGTCGTAGCTGGAGGGGGTCAGGCCACCGTTGCCGAGCACGAGGCGTTCGAGCTGATAATCGACGCTCTTGGAGGGAAAGCTGCCGGCAGCATTGGCAGCGCGGATCAGTGAAACGATGTCACTCGAGATGAATTCGGTACCTCCCGCTGAATAGTGGAAGACCAGCGAACCGCCGAGGGGGTCCGGAAGACATAAGGCCTCTTGCGTGTGCTCGTCGATCATGAACAAACATGAGGGGTTCGCGATGTTGGTTGACCACCAGTTGGCCAGACTCGTCGCGTCACCCGAGACAACTGAGCCCGGGATCACTGCCGCCACGTCGGAGCTATTGATCAACACCCGTTCGCCGCAGATCGCGGCGCCATCCAAGGAGAACGACCGAGGGCCGACCTGCGCCACGGGCTGCGGGGTGAGGAGGGCGAGGAAATCGCCGGCACGCGTGAGGCCGGGCAGATGGGGAATTCGTCCCCGCAGGAGGACCGGCGCCCGAAATTCAGTACGATCCGGGGTCGTGCCGGTCGTGCCGGTCGTGCTGGTCGGAGCTTGTGCGGCGTTGGGGCTTTGCAGTCCTGCGTCGGGAGAGATCACCCCTTCATGCTATCCGCTGGCACGCAGGCTAGCGGGCGACTTCGACGCCGACCCGCCCGTTCTCCACGCTCCAGCGTTGGTCCAGACTCACGTTCTCCAGGAGCCGGCGGTCGTGGGTGACCAGCAGGAGCGCCCCGCTGTAGGACTCCAACGCCTCCTCGAGTTGTTCGATGGCTGCCAGGTCCAGATGGTTGGTCGGTTCGTCCAGGACCAGCAGGTTCACCCCGCGGGCCTGCAGGAGTGCCAGTGACGCCCGGGTCCTTTCGCCGGGGGAGAGGTCGCCCACCAGGCTGGCCGTCTGATCGGCCTTTAAACCGAATTTGGCCAGGAGGGTCCTGATCTGCCCGGACCCCATCTCCGGGACCACCCGTTCGAAGGCTGCCCCCAAGTCCAGGGACTCGTCCAGCTGCCCGCGGGCCTGGTCGATTTCGCCGATCGCCACGCTGGCACCCAGCGACGCCGTCCCCGACTCGGGGGCGGTGGATCCCAAGAGCAGGCGCAACAGTGTGGACTTTCCTGCACCGTTGGGCCCGGTGATACCGATCCGGTCCCCGGCATTGACCTGGAGCGAGGCCGGCCCGAAGGTGAAGGACCCCTGGGTGAGTACCACGTCGTTGAGCGTGGCCACCACCGAGGAGGAGCGGGGGGCGGCGCCGATGGAGAACTGCAGCACCCATTCCTTGCGCGGCTCCTCCACCTCGTCCAGCCGGGCGATGCGCGACTCCATCTGTCTGACCTTCTGCGCCTGCTTCTCCGACGACTCGGCGCTGGCCCGACGACGAATCTTGTCGTTGTCGGGTGCCTTGCGCATCGCATTGCGTACCCCCTGGGAGGACCATTCGCGTTGGGTCCTGGCCCGGGAGACCAGATCCGACTTCTTCTCGGCGAACTCGTCGTAGGCTTCGCGGGCATGACGGCGGGCGACCTCGCGTTCGGCGAGATAGGCGTCATAGCCGCCGTCGTAGACCGAGACCTTCTGCTGCGGCAGATCCAGTTCCACGATCCGGGTCACACAGCGGGAGAGGAATTCGCGGTCGTGGGACACCAGCACGACGCCGGTGCGCAGCCCCCGCACGAAGGCCTCCAACCGTTCCAGTCCGGCCAGGTCCAGGTCGTTGGTGGGTTCGTCGAGGAGGACCAGGTCGAAGCGGCTCAGCAGTAGCGCCGCCAGCCCTACTCGTGCCGCCTGACCGCCGGAGAGCGACGTCATCAAGGTCGTGGGGTCCACCAGCAGGCCCAGTTCGGCCAGCACCGGGGCGATTCGGTCCTCGAGATCGGCTGCGCCGGACGCCATCCAATGGTCGAAGGCCGCGGAGTACGCGTCGTCGGCGCCGCGGATGCCGGAACCGAGTGCCTCTGCACTGGATTCCATGTCCGCGGTGGCCTGCGCACAACCGGTCCGTCGGTCCAGATAGGCGGCGATGCTTTCTCCCCGGAGGCGTTCGTGCTCCTGGGGCAGCCAGCCAATGAAGGCCCCCTGCGGGGATGCGGCCACCGATCCGCCCTGGGGGGTGTCGAGGCCGGCGAGCAGGCGCAGCAGCGTGGATTTACCGGCCCCGTTGGCGCCGACCACCCCCACCACGTCGCCGGGCGCAACGGTGAAGTTCAGATCCGAAAACAGGGTGCGGTGGGCATGGCCTCCGGAGAGGTCCTTGGCCACGAGGTGGGCGCTCATCCCACCATTCTAAGGACGCTTCACCCCCGGTCCCGACCGGTCGCCGCCTGCCCTCAGTCCCTGGCCTGGACCGAGGCGCCGAGTTTGCGGGTCAGCCGGGTCAGTTCCGCGAATTCGGTCACGTCCAGGGCGGAGCCCAACACCTCGTGGATATGGCGGACATGTTCGCGGCCGATCTCGCGTTGGATGGTGCTGCCGGCCTCGGTCAGCCAGAGCCGCATCGCGCGCTGGTCCTGCGGGTCGGCGGCACGGGCGATGAAACCCTTGGCCTCGAGCCGGTCAACCATCCGGCTCAGGCTCGGCTGGCTGAGCAGGACGTTCTCGTTGAGCTCACCCAAACGGATCCCACCCTCGGGGCAGCGTTCGAGGGTGACCAGCACGTCGTATTCGCGCATCGTCAACCGTTTGAACGCCGGATGGCGTTGGAGTCGTCGCATGATGGTCACCTGGGCCCGGAACAAGGACTCCCAGGCCTGGGTGGTCTCACGGAGGGTGGCGGGCCTAGACATGGGACTCCGCGGGGGTCTTCTCAGGCACCGGGACCTCGTTGCGGGCGGTGGCCGGCTTGATGCCTGCCCGCCGAGCAGCCAGCAGGTTGGCGTGGGTCGGGGGTTCGGGGTGGTCTGCGGGTTTGCGTTTGGCGTATTCGGCACGCAGCTCGGGCAGCACCCGTTCGCCGAACAGGTCCAACTGGTTCAGCACGGTTTTCAGCGGCAGGCCGGCGTGATCGACGAGGAAGAGCTGACGGTGGTAGTCCCCGAAGTACTCCTGGAACGTGAGCGTCTTCTCGATCATTTGCTGCGGGCTGCCCACGGTCAGCGGGGTCTGGGACGTGAAGTCCTCCAGGGAGGGCCCATGGCCATAAACCGGGGCGTTGTCGAAGTAGGGACGGAACTGTGCCACGGCATCCTGGGAGTTCTCTGCCAGGTAGAACTGACCGCCGAGACCCACATAGGCCTGATCGGCCCGGCCATGACCATAGTGTTCGAAGCGCTGACGGTAGAGGCCGATCAGTTCCTGGTAGTGCTCCTTGGGCCAGAAGATGTTGTTGGCGAAGAACCCGTCACCGTAATAGGCGGCAATTTCGGCAACCTCGGGTGTGCGGATCGAACCGTGCCAGACGAAGGGGGCAACGGAATCCAACGGGCGGGGAGTGGAGGTGAAGTTCTGTAGCGCCGTGCGGTGCTTACCGGACCAGGAAACGTTCTCTTCGTCCCAGAGCCGGCGCAGCAGGTGGTAGTTCTCCACGGTCAGTTCCACCGCATCCGCCGAGCTCTTCCCGAACCAGGGATAGACCGGGGCGGTGTTCCCTCGCCCCAGGACCAGATCCGTGCGGCCTCCGGATAGATGTTGGAGCATCGCGAAATCTTCGGCAATCTTCACCGGATCGTTGGTGGTGATCAGCGTCGTGGCCGTGGAGAGGGTGATGTGTTCGGTGTGGGCGGCAATATAGGCCAGCTCGGTGGTGGGCGAAGACGAGAAGAACGGTGGGTTGTGATGCTCGCCGATGGCGAAGACATCCATCCCGATCTCTTCGACCTTCCGCGCGATCGCCACCATCGCGGTAATGCGTTCATGCTCGGTCGGCAGCTGACCGGTGGTGGGGTCGGCCGTGATGTCACTAACCGAAAAGACGCCGATTTCCATGGTGCTCCTTCGTGGATCCGACCTTCAGTATGTCAGAAGATATATGCATTTGCATATAAGAACATCAGTCATCTCTTGGGTATTCCCGTGTCCCGGGGCCCGATGGTGTGGCGACGCGGTGAAAGGGTCTGCCGTTAACGAACGGTGGGACGGGTCTGACCCGTCCCACCGTTGAAAACACCGACAACCTATGTGAGCGCGAGCGACTTATTCGTTGCCGCGGTGACCTCGGCGAGCAGGTCGGGGTTCTCGTTGAGCTTGACCCCGAAGCTGGGGACGATCTCGGTGAGCTTGGATTCCCAGCCGGCGAAGTTCTGCGGGAAGCAGCGACGCAGGACCTCGATCATGATCGGTGCAGCGGTCGAAGCGCCCGGGGAGGCGCCCAACAGCCCCGAGATCGAGCCGTCGGCACTGGTGATGACTTCGGTACCGAACTGCAGGATACCGCCACGCTTCTTATCCTTCTTGATGACCTGTACGCGCTGGCCGGCGGTGATCAGTTCCCAGCCGTCTCCCGAGGCATTGGGGTAGTACTCGCGCAGGGCCTCGTTCTTGGCCTCGCGGCTCTTGAGGACCTCGGTGACCAGGTACTTCACCAGGCCGAGGTTGTCCTTGGCAACGGCGAGCATCGGGATGAGGTTACCGGGACGAACCGAGGCGACCAGGTCCAGGTAGGAACCCGACTTCAAGAACTTGGGTGAGAATCCGCCGTACGGGCCGAACATGAGCGAACGCTTGCCGTTGACGAAGCGCGTGTCCAGGTGTGGGACAGACATCGGCGGGGCGCCCACGGACGCCTGGCCGTAGACCTTGGCATGATGGCGGGAAATGACATCT
This sequence comes from Arthrobacter sp. AOP36-F1-5, assembly GCF_058137995.1. NCBI lineage: Bacteria > Bacillati > Actinomycetota > Actinomycetes > Micrococcales > Micrococcaceae > Arthrobacter > Arthrobacter sp. AOP36-F1-5. The sequence goes on along the minus strand of NZ_CM176892.1, from coordinate 2,048,566 downwards.
TCGTTGGTGCTGCGCAGGAACTGTCCGGAGACCGGGAAACCACCGAAGCCATGGGCCTCGGGGATGCCGGCGGCCTGGAGCAGGTGCAGGGCGCCGCCACCGGCACCGACGAACACAAACTTTGCGTTCACGGTCTGCTTGTCCCCGGTGGCCCTGTTCTTCACGGTCAGCGTCCAGCCGGCGCCGTTGCGTTCCAGCCCGGTGACCTTATGGCCAAAGTTCAGATCGACCCCGTCCTCACCCAAGTTGGCAACCAGCTGGCGGGTCAGCGAGCCGAAGTCGACGTCGGTGCCGCCCAGAACTCGGGAAGCGGAAACCCGTTCGCCGGGGTTGCGGCCTTCGGCCACGAGCGGAGCCCATTCGGCGATGGTGGCGAGATCCTCGGTATGCTCCATCTGCTCAAAGAGCGGCTGGGTGCGCAGCGAGTCGTAACGCTTCTGGAGGTAGTCGGCGCTGTCGGAGCCGTGGACGAAGCTCATATGCGGCAGCGGGTTGATGAAGGAGCTGGGAGTGGAAATCCGCTTCTGGTCCACCAGATGGGAGTAGAACTGGCGGGAGACCTGCCACTGTTCGTTGATGCCCACTGCCTTGGCGGGGTTGACCTTGCCATCGGCGCCGAGTGGGGAGTAGTTCAGTTCGCACAGTGCCGAGTGGCCGGTACCCGCGTTATTCCACGGGTCGGAGGCTTCCTGGCCCGCCTGATCAAGGTTCTCGAACAGGGCGATATCCCAGCTGGGTTCCAGCTGTTTGATGAGCGTTCCCAGCGTTGCACTCATGACCCCACCGCCGATCAGGGCAATATCAACGTTCGATGAGGTGGTTTGGCTCGGCACAGGATTCTCCATCCGACGACTCTGGTGGCTTAAGCCAAGGTTAGCGCGGTCAGATCACCGCCATGAAATCAGGGGGTTCCCTGAGCCGCCCTAGGTGGCGAGCCTCACCCGGTCAAAGGGCTCGTCCAGGGTGGGACTGGTGGGGTAATGCATGACCGAATCGTCGGCCGCGACGGCGGAAATCGGGTAAGCCAGCGGAAGGGCGGGCAGATCTTTCGCCAGCTGCTCGCCGATCTGCTGATAGGTGGTGGCCCGTGGGTCCCCGTTGGGCATCGAACGCGCCTTGACGATCTTTGCGCGCACCTTCGGGGCGTCGTAACCGAATTCCGGTGACGTGGTGCCAAAGAGGGTACCGATGAAGTTGTCCGGATCCCGGTAGCCGCCGTTCCAGCCCAACAGGTGGAAGCCGGGACGCCGTCCGTTGACGACATTGTCCATATAGCCGTCTTCCCAATCGATCGGGTACGGCTTGATGTTGAAACCTACGGCGGTCAACTGAGCGCTGATTTCGGCATAGATCCGTTCGGGCATCGGCAGGTAGGCGCGGGTGACATTCAACGGATAGGTGAAGGGGATCGGCTCGCCGTCGTATGAGGAGCTCTTCAGCAAGGATTTGGCCTTGGGGACGTCATAGCCGAAGTAGGTCTGGCCGTCGGGCACCCCGAGGCTCGGCGGTACGAAACTCCGTGCTTCCTTCGTCCCGGAGATGAAAAACTTTTGGATGAGCTCTTGCCGGTTCACGGCGTGCGCCACTGCTTGACGGATCTTTCGATCCGCCAGCAAGGGGTTGGACTGGTTCATCCCCAAATACAGGATGGAGAACGGGTCACGCTGCAGGATCTGCTGGCCCTCACGAACAAGCTCACGCAACTCGCCGACGGTGACCATGTCATAGGCGGCGATCTTCTGCCTCCGCAGGGACTGCAAACGCGAGGAGGGATCCCGCAGCACGGCAAAGGTCGCCCAGCCGATCTGCGTACTGTGTCGCCAGTAGTCCTCGTTGGCGACCACGGTGACCGATTCAGCTTCTGCTTCATCAAAGAGGTAGGGGCCGGTGCCGACCGGATGCCGGCTGAAACCGGTGCTGAGACTGCCCGAAGCATCCTTCTTCGCCTCGTCGGCCTTGTACTTGCGGAGCGCGGAGGGGGAAGCGATGCCGAAACCCGGGAGAGTCAGGGCATCGATCAAACCAGTGATCGGTTTGGTCAATTTCAACACGAACGTGTGGGAGTCCACGGCGCGGCAACTGTCGTAGTAACTGGCCGTCACCGTCTCGAACTTGTCCTTCGGAGCCGAGTCCTTGCCGGAATCCTTGGTCAGCTTCAACCCACCGAGGACGTTGGGGGAGCGCAGCATGGATTGGGTGGCCGCCTGGGAGTCCTGCGCAATGCCGGTGTCCCCGGCCGGCTGCACCTCGGTGTGGTGGAAGACCGATTCGAAAGCCTGACCGACCTTTCCTCCGAGATCCTGGGGAAGGTTGGCCCATCGTTCGAAGTTGTGAACGACGGCATCGGCATTGAACTCCGTGCCGTCGTGGAAGGAAACCCCGTCGCGCAAGGTGAAGGTGTAGGTGAGTCCGTCTTTGCTGATCTTCCACTCGGTGGCCAACCCCGGGGTGGGGGCCCCGGTATCCGGGTCAACGCTGATCAGGGATTCGAAGATTTGTCGGGTGACCCGGAAGGATTCGTTATCCGAGGCGAGGGCCGGATCCAGGATGGCCGGTGCCGCGGGGGTGCCGAACCGTATTTCCAGGTTCTTCACGATCGACGTCGAGGGAGGTGCAGCGGTGGGCAGTTCTTCGGGTGTCGTGGCCTTCGTGCAGCCGACCAGCCCCGCCATGGCGATGGAGCCGAGGCCCAACACCGTGCGGCGCGAGGGGCGGATTCCCCGGGAGAACGAGGTACCAGGGCCCTGAACGTCGCCGGGGCGGTTGGTGGACTCCACGCTCACTTGCTCCTTGTCTAGGGGCGCATCCCGTTGTGTTTTGCGGGGCCAATGACGGTCCTGCGACGAGCCGATGGGTGCTTCGTTGTCGTCGTGCATCATCACCTGGTGCGAGCGGGGGGACTTGAACCCCCACGTCCTAAGACACTGGAACCTAAATCCAGCGCGTCTACCAATTCCGCCACGCTCGCTGAGGCCCTCTACATGCGGAAGGCCTCAACCAGTGTAACGGAACCCCTTGCAAGAACCGTGAATTGGCGCCCGCACTTAAGAAACGGTGTCGAGCCCCAAATCTCGGTGCAGTTTTGCCACGTGGCCGGTGGCGCGGACGTTGTACTGGGCGAGCTGGACCTTTCCGTCTTCGCCGACCACGATCGTCGAGCGGATCAGGCCCTCATAGACGCGGCCATAGTTCTTCTTTTCGCCCCAGGCGCCAAAGGCGGCGGCGACGGAGTGGTCCTCATCCGAAAGCACGGGGAACGTCAACGCTTCCTTCTCGGTGAACTTCGCCAGTTTCGTCGGTGAATCCGGTGACACTCCCAGCACCTGGTAGCCGGCGGAGGCCAGCGAGGAGAGCGAGTCACGGAAGTCACAGGCCTGTTTGGTGCAGCCGGGGGTCATGGCCGCCGGGTAGAAGTAGACGACGACCTTCCGTCCGGCATAGTCAGAGAGCGAAACCTCGGAGCCGTCCGCGGCGGTCAAGGTGAAAGCGGGCGCTGGATCGCCGACGGCGAGGCGCTGGGATGGGGTGGTCATGGGCTTCCTCCAAGTGTCCGGATATATAAAAAGAGGCCAGCCTCGCGGCCGGCCTCTTTTATCGGTTGTGCACCCCTCGGGACTTGAACCCGAAACCTACTGATTAAGAGTCAGTTGCTCTGCCAATTGAGCTAGAGGTGCATTATTGCTTCCTGCGAATCCCTTGCGAGGCCGCGCTTTGCAACGAGATGAAACATTACCAGCACTTTTCCGACCGCGCAAAATCGCTTCCCTGAATGGGTTCCGTGTCACATTTTTAGGAATTTTCAGACCCGAATTGGCGGTCTTGCCGGGGATGAATCCTAAGCTGTGTGCATGGAACCCATCTCTACCTTTACTGTCCCTGACCACTACCTGCTCGATGCCTGCTCGCCGCTGCCTGCGGGCGTGCGTTGCGGAGTGTGGGATTTGGACAGCGAACCGCAGGGAGTGGCGCTGGAAGACATCGGAGCGGTGGTCTTGCCGTACTCGATGGCCTCAAAGAAGCGGTGGGGAAACGTTCGGAAAGCATCCAATCTCCGCTTGGTCCACACCCAATCCACGGGCTACGACGGCGTGATGGACGCAGTAGGCGAAGACATCGCCATTGCCTCGGCGCACGGAGTCCACGCAGCGGCCACCGCGGAACTGGCCGTCGGACTGCTGATAGCGGCCTTGCGTGGAATGGGCCAAGCGGCACAGAACCAGCTGACTGGCACCTGGGATTCGGCACGCTGGAAGGGGCTGGCCGATCGCCGGGTCGGTTTGATCGGGGTGGGCGGAATCGGCGAGGAAATTCGACGCCGGTTGGACCCCTTCGAGATTGACCTGGTTCGTATCGGCACCCACGCTCGAACCGACGAACACGGGCCGGTGCACGGTCTGGACGAGCTGATGGAGCTTGCCCCCGAGCTCGAAGCCGTTATTGCCATCGTTCCGCTCAACGATTCAACCCACCACCTGTTGGGTCGGGAACTCTTGGCCGCCTTGCCCGACGGCTCAGTGGTCGTCAACGTGGCCCGTGGCCCGGTCGTCGATACCGATGCGCTGACAGCCGAAGTAGCATCAGGGCGACTGCACTGTGCCCTCGACGTGACCGACCCCGAGCCTTTACCCAGCGATCACCCGCTATGGAAGCTCCCGAATGCATTGATCACGCCGCATGTCGGCGGTAATACTGAAGCCTTCCCACCCCGGATCGCCCAGCTGCTTCGTGAGCAGATGGCCAGCATGGCTGCGGGGGAGCGGCCGAAGAATCTCGTGCATCAGGGTGAGCACCTGCTCTAGGTCGACGCATGGCTCCCGTCAAGACCTGTGGTGTTCCGTCGAGCTAGCGAACGGATGACTATTTTGCCGCGGACTTCTCTCGGAGGAACGGGGAATCACAGGCCGGGCCACCGGGATTATTGGCACAGTCCTGGTCGACCAAGAGTTTCTTGGTGCGCCAAACGCTCATGGGCATGGGGTCACTCGGGACGCTAGCCGTACCGGGGATTGGCATCCATGGCCCGCCATCGACGGAGTACTCGCCGCGATAGGCGGTGCTCAGTTGGATGGTGAAATCGCCGGTCTCGTCATACACATGGCTGGTGTCCGTCGGTTGATCGAAGGTGTGATTCGGGATGGGTTTTCCGGGTTTTTGCAGTTTTCTGCTGTGGCCGTCGCCGTAGTTCCAGAGGTAGGACTGGGGGATTGCCCGGACACGAACAGGCTCGTCATAAATGTCGACGCTGAATGTCTGAGGGTTTGGAGCGGCGTACATATGTGCGTGACCATTCCGCAAGGAGAATCCTGAGGGCTGACTCTTAACCTGAGAACCACGAATGGGAAAACTCTGAAACTCTGCAGGAGTGACTTCGATGGTCCTTTGCTCCTGGACTGCGCGCTGAAGATCTTCTGGTTTCGCAGGTGAACCTTCGGGTGCTTGCGGTGGAGGCTCCGTCTTGCAATAGGTGTCCCGGGATACGAGTGCGCCGGCCGGGGTCCGAATAGTGCGGACTTTCAGCGGTTGATTGTCAGGGCATGGAGCTTCATCAAATGTCTTGCAGCTTCCATTGCCACCAAGCTGTAGGGCGCAGGTAGTCGAATACGAGACTCTGTATTTCATAGAGTTCGAAGGAGCCTTTGCCGTTGATTTCTTAGCTCCACCAGCACGTTCTTTTGGTGGTGTATTTGGCAAAACGTCGGTCTTACGCGTACTCCCCACCTTGTTTTGGTGGCGTTTTCGAGGAGCGATAGACGCGTCTTTTGTCGCTGTAGCATGCCGATTCTCGAATCCAATTATCGCCCCAGAGTCATCATTAGGTTGTCTTGACTGAGGGGCGCCGAAGGCAGCGTTCCCGCCGAATACTAGTGCCAGCGCGAACGCAAAAATAATGGCCCGAACGGGGCGAAAACAACCGACTTTGGTGTTCATTGTTGGACGCTCATGATTCAGGGAACTCCACCGAGTTGACGCGCCATCCATCTTTCCATCCCAAAAAGAAGGAACCGACGACGGGCGTTGAGGTTTCCTCGAGAGTCGTCCGTACGGTTTTGTCTGGATCGTAAACTTGGCCTCCTGCTTGCAAGTATGTGAAGGAGACCCAGACTTCATCTGGTCCCTCCTTTTGAGCAGAGCTGATTGAAAGATCGAACGCGCCGCCCGTGTTCCAGCCGCCCTTTTCCTTGTTGTGTTTTGCAGGTTCGATAATGGCCTCGTCGCATAGTTCGCAGTCCGAGGAGGAAACCTTGCTGATGGGTTTCGACTCGTTGGTCACCGAGGTGTATTCGATAAGTTCGAAGTAATACTTGGTGAATTCGGCTGCGCCCTCAAGATCGTGCTTCTTGGCCTTTGCAGGCATTTTCGGCACGGGCCAATTCTTGGCGGGGCCATCGGAGCTTGCGGCTATCGGAGTTGGCGAGGAGGACTTCGTCGTGGGGGAGGCAGCAGTGCTGCTGTCCTTATCACCTGTTGACTGTGTGGCTGGGGATGAGGAGGACTCGTCGTCTCTGGAAGCCGTGGTTTCTGCGCCGTCTGTGGGCGAGCAGGCGCTGAGGGCGATGACGATGGCTGCTCCAACGGCGAATCTGCTGAGCGTCTTTCTTGCGATCGTGACCGGCATGAGGCCTCCGGGTTCGACAATGAAAACGGGCGTAAAAGCACCCTAACCCGAAAATCAACCGTGTTGAATAGTTATCCACAACTCCGTGTTCGAGGCGATCCAGCACTAAAAGAATCAACTGATGGTGACCTGCGAAGACGCGTCGGATGCTTAGCGCAGGTGTGGCGCCTCGTCGCTCTAGCCAGGGGAGGGCGTCGATCCTGCAGGGCTGAAAGGGCGCTCAGGCGCGAAATGCAGCGACGTCGGCAGCTGGTGAATCAGGCTTCGTTGCGATGATGCGGATCTGCTGAGACGCCAACGAGGGTGGCTGACATGTCTTCCATCGCTGTATGCATCCAGGACAAGGCAACTTCGTCATCCTTGTCGTCGGGCCGTGCATTAAAACGCATGAACTGATCGATTTCGCCCCCCAGCACCTCGAGTAGACCGAGGATGCGCTCAAGCGAGCATGCCGTGGTGGCGCCAGAAAAGTGCTGGTCGCCAGACTGAGATGCCACGGGAACACTTCTGGAACTGCGGGGGTGATCCAGTTCGGTCAGGGATTTTCTGCCTTCGTGCTCTTGAAACATGGTGCCCCAGTACTTGACGTCGTGAAGCCTTGGGAGAAGTCCGTCAAGGCCGCTATGGCACCGCCCTTTTCCTTCGGCTAATGGCAATACGATAGTTCGAGCTTTCAACGTATGGTCTGCGGCCCGCAGGCGCAAATTCCGTGTGGATATCCGAGGGCCATTGGGTAGTCAGGGCTGTGACTATTGGTCGCTCTCGACGTTCTCCGGCTCACCGAACCCGTCCAAAAGGGTCAGGAACTCATCGAAAAATGCTGAGAAATCTTCGGCATCGTGGTGCTGTTGGAGCCTGACGCGGGCACCCGGGGCGCTGGTTGCAGCTGGCGGTGCATCAACTGTCGTTTCCGGGGCAACTTCGAAGCGGTAGACGCGACCGGTGCTGGTTCCCACCTCGTGGCCACCGGCACGATCCTCGGCCAAATGACTGATGTTGGTCAGGTTGATCGCCACGGCTGGTTCAAGGGCCGCCAACGTCCCTGCATGCAAGGGGGCAACAAGGATTTCCATCGGCTCGCGTCGGTATCCGACAATATATTTGCCGCCTTCACCGGCACGCCCCGTCGCATAGACGAGGTTGTAGCTACCGAAATTAGGGATCTGCTGATCGAAGGCGCGGTGCAGATGGGCCTTGAGCGTCGAGTCTTCCGTCGTCTCGGGCGCGCTGACGTCACTGTCTGTTTTCCCCATGCCGTCCATCCTAAAGGGAATGGACTGATAGTTCAGGGCAAATGTTTCAAAAGCAGGTCACGGGTTCGTTGCGTTTGCCGGGGAGTTCTAGACTCTGGTTTATGAGCCAGGACAGCACCATAGACATCAAGCCACGCAGCCGCGCCGTCACCGACGGCATCCATGCGGCCCCGGCCCGCGGAATGTTCCGCGCGGTCGGCATGGGAGACGACGACTTCGCCAAGCCGCAAATTGGCGTGGCCAGCTCGTGGAACGAAATTACTCCCTGCAACCTCTCCCTGAACCGCTTGGCGCAGGCCTCCAAGGAAGGTGTCCACTCAGGTGGCGGCTTCCCCATGCAGTTCGGCACCATTTCGGTTTCCGACGGCATCTCCATGGGCCACGAGGGCATGCATTTCTCTCTCGTCTCGCGTGAGGTCATCGCCGACTCGGTGGAAACGGTCATGATGGCCGAACGCATCGACGGATCGGTCCTGCTGGCCGGCTGCGATAAGTCCCTACCCGGCATGTTGATGGCCGCGGCACGGCTCGATTTGGCCAGTGTGTTCGTGTACGCCGGATCGATCATGCCCGGCACCGCCAAACTCGAGGACGGCACGGAGAAGGAAGTCACTCTCATTGACGCCTTCGAAGCCGTTGGGGCCTGTGCTGCAGGCAAGATGAGCGAAAAGGACCTGGACACCATCGAACGGGCCATCTGCCCGGGCGAAGGAGCCTGCGGCGGCATGTACACCGCCAACACGATGGCCTGCATCGGCGAGGCACTGGGCATGTCGCTGCCCGGCTCCGCAGCCCCGCCCTCGGCGGACCGCCGCCGCGATATGTTCGCGCGCAAGTCCGGCGAAGCCGTGGTGAACATGCTGCGCAAGGGCATCACCGCCCGCGACATCATGACCCGCAAGGCCTTCGAGAACGCGATCGCCGTGACCATGGCCTTCGGCGGCTCCACCAACGCCGTGCTCCACCTGCTCGCCATCGCCCGCGAAGCAAACGTTGACCTCAAGCTCGAGGACTTCAACCGCATCGGCGATAAGATCCCGCACCTGGGGGACCTGAAGCCCTTCGGCGAATACGTGATGTACGACGTCGATAAGATCGGCGGCGTTCCGGTGGTCATGAAGGCACTGCTCGACGCGGGCCTGATCCACGGGGACTGCCTGACAGTTACCGGTAAAACCGTGGCCGAGAATCTGGCCGATATTGAGCCCCCGGCATTGGATGGACACGTTCTGCGCGCGCTGGACAACCCCATCCACGCCACCGGCGGGATCACCGTGCTCATGGGGTCGATGGCTCCCGAGGGGGCGGTCGTCAAGAGCGCCGGCTTCGACGCTGACGTCTTCGAGGGCAGCGCCCGCGTCTTCGAGCGCGAACAGGGTGCCTTGGACGCGCTGGATCAGGGTGAGATCAAGGCTGGCGACGTCGTCGTCATCCGCTATGAAGGGCCCAAGGGTGGACCCGGAATGCGCGAGATGCTCGCCATTACCGGAGCCATCAAGGGGGCCGGGCTGGGCAAGGACGTACTGCTCCTGACCGACGGACGGTTCTCCGGTGGGACGACCGGCCTGTGCATCGGGCACGTGGCACCCGAAGCCGTGGACGCCGGCCCCATCGCCTTCGTCAAGGACGGGGACAGGATCCGCGTGGACATTGCCGCCCGCTCCTTCGACCTGTTGGTGGACGAAGCGGAACTGGCATCCCGCCGTGAAGGCTGGGAACCGCTGCCGGCCAAGTTCACCACCGGCGTGCTGGGCAAATACGCCAAGCTCGTGAAGTCCGCCAGCACGGGAGCCTACTGTGGCTAACTAAGGCAACGGGATGCGACGTCCGGACACCGGGCATGTCCACGGACTGGACGTCGCGTCCACATGTTGAGACAGGCAGTGGGTTTCGTTGACAGCCCCCGCAGCACCGGGGAAACTGAAGACATGCAGATCCGAACCGAAGTCCTACTAGTTACCAAGCGCGGAGCCTAAGCCTCGTTTGTAGGACACGGTGACGCGCGAACCCCTCTGAAGCCATGATGGCCAGCGGGGTATTTTTATGCGCAGAACTAGAGAAGAGAAGGAATATCCGATGAGTAACGGAACACCCATCAGCCCGTCACTGGTGGCCCAGGCCGCCGGCCGTGCCAAGGATCATGCTCCTGTCTCTTCCACCGTGGATGCCTCGAACCCTGTCCAGGGTCCGAATAACACCGTGGCACCCACTGAGATGACTGGCTCACAAGCCATCGTCCGCTCGCTGGAAGAACTGGGCGTCAAAGACGTCTTCGGGTTGCCGGGAGGGGCTATCCTGCCCACCTACGACCCACTGATGGACTCGACCAGGCTCAACCATGTCCTGGTCCGCCATGAACAGGGCGCAGGCCACGCGGCACAGGGCTACGCCATGGTCACCGGGGAAGTCGGGGTATGCATCGTCACCTCCGGCCCCGGCGCCACCAACCTCGTCACCGCCATTGCCGACGCCCATATGGACTCGGTCCCCATGGTCGCCATTACCGGACAGGTGCATTCGGCCTTCATCGGTACGGACGCCTTCCAGGAGGCGGATATCGTCGGCATCACCATGCCGATCACCAAGCACTCCTTCTTGGTGACCAAGGCCGCCGATATCCCGCGGGTGATGGCCGAGGCCTTCCATATCGCCGCCACGGGACGGCCGGGGCCGGTCCTGGTGGACATCACCAAGGACGCCCAGCAGGGCAAGGCAGATTTCTCCTGGCCGCCAAAGATTGACCTGCCGGGCTACCGCACCGTCGTGCGTGGTCATGCCAAGCAGGTCCGCGAGGCCGCCAAGCTGATCGGCGCCTCCAAACGCCCGGCCTTCTACGTCGGTGGCGGCATCATCAAGGGCCATGCCTCGGCCGAGCTCATCGAGCTGGCCGAACTGGTCGGAGCCCCGGTGGCCACCACCCTGCAGGCCCGCGGCGGCTTCCCCGACTCGCATGACCTGCACGTGGGGATGCCCGGCATGCACGGCTCGGTCTCGGCAGTCACGGCCCTGCAGCAGTCTGACCTGCTGATCACCCTCGGCGCCCGGTTCGATGACCGCGTGACCGGGGTGCTGTCCACCTTCGCCCCGTATGCCAAGGTCATCCACGCCGATATCGACCCCGCCGAAATCTCCAAGAACCGCACCGCCGATGTTCCGATCGTCGGCTCGGTCAAGGAGATCCTGCCCGAGCTGACCGAAGCCTGCCGGGCACGGTTCGCCAGCGACGGCCACCCGGATCTGACCCAGTGGTGGTCGACCCTGGACCGGTTGCGCAAGACCTACCCGATCGGCTTCACCGAAACCGAGGACGGTCTCACCGCACCGCAACGGGTCATCGAACGCATCGGTGCCCTGACCGGGCCCGAAGGCGTCTACGCGGCAGGGGTCGGCCAGCACCAGATGTGGGCGGCACAGTTCGTGAAGTACGAACGCCCCCACCAGTGGCTGAACTCCGGTGGCCTGGGAACGATGGGCTACGCCGTTCCGGCGGCCATGGGCGCGAAGGTCGGCAACCCCGACCGCGTGGTCTGGGCCATCGACGGCGACGGCTGCTTCCAGATGACCAACCAGGAACTGGCCACCTGCGTGATCAACAAGATCCCGATCAAGGTGGCGGTCATCAACAACTCCTCCCTGGGCATGGTCCGCCAATGGCAGACCCTGTTCTACGACGGCCGCTACTCCAGCACCGACCTGAACACCGGTCACGGAACGGCGCGGGTGCCCGATTTCGTCAAACTCGCCGACGCCTACGGTTGCGTGGGGTTGCGCTGCGAACGCGATGAGGACATCGACGCCACGATCCAGCAGGCGCTGGAAATCAATGACCGTCCGGTCGTGATCGACTTCGTCGTCAGTGCCGACGCCATGGTGTGGCCGATGGTCCCCACCGGCGTGAGCAATGATGCGATCCAGATCGCCCGCGGCATGACCCCCGAATGGGAAGAGGAGGACTAGGACCATGGCACGCCATACCCTTTCAGTGCTCGTGGAGGACGTCCCCGGCGTCCTGACCCGCGTGGCCGGCCTGTTCGCCCGCAGGGCGTTCAACATCAACTCATTGGCCGTGGGCCCCACCGAAGTGCCCGGGATGTCTCGGGTGACCGTCGTGGTCGACGCCGAAGGAGACCTCCTCGAGCAGGTGACCAAGCAGCTCAATAAGCTGATCAACGTCATCAAAATCGTTGAACTGACCCCCGATTCCTCGGTGCAGCGCGACCATATCCTGGTCAAGGTGCGTGCCGACGCAGCCACCCGGCTGCAGGTCACCCAGGCGGCAGACCTCTTCCGGGCCTCCATCGTGGACGTGGCCACGGACTCAGTGGTCATCGAGGCCACCGGCACCCCGGATAAACTCGATGCGCTGTTGGCCGTCCTGGAACCCTTCGGGGTCCGCGAAATCGTTCAATCCGGCACCCTGGCCATCGGCCGCGGTTCCAAATCGATGTCGGACCGCGCCCTGCGTGCGGTCTCCGCCTGAACAGCAACAAAATACTTCCAGACTCAGATACCGAATAGCACCAAGGAGTTATCACCGTGACCGACATGTACTACGACGACGACGCAGACCTTTCGATCATCCAGGGCCGCAAGGTGGCCGTGATCGGCTACGGCTCGCAGGGCCACGCCCACGCGCTGAGCCTGCGCGATTCCGGCGTCGACGTCCGCGTCGGCCTGCGCGAAGGATCAGCCTCCCGCGCCAAGGCCGAGGCAGAGGGCCTGCGGGTCGTGGGTGTCGCCGAGGCGGCAGCCGAAGCAGATGTGATCATGCTCCTGGCACCGGATCAGATCCAGTCCAAGGTCTACCAGGACGAGATCGCCTCGAACCTGGTGGCCGGCGACGCACTGTTCTTCGGGCACGGCTTCAACATCCGCTTCGGCTACATCCAGCCGCCGGCAGATGTCGACGTCGCCATGGTCGCCCCCAAGGGCCCGGGCCATATCGTCCGCCGCGAATTCGAAGCAGGCCGTGGCGTGCCGGATCTCATCGCCGTGGAGCAGAACCCCTCGGGGAAGGCCAAGGAACTGGCCCTGTCCTATGCCAAGGGCATCGGCGGAACCCGCGCCGGCGTCATTGAGACCACGTTCACCGAAGAAACCGAAACCGACCTCTTCGGCGAGCAGGCAGTGCTCTGCGGCGGCGCCTCGCAGCTGGTGCAGTACGGCTTCGAGGTTCTGACCGAAGCCGGCTACAAGCCCGAGATCGCCTACTTCGAGGTCCTCCACGAGCTCAAGCTCATCGTCGACCTGATGGTCGAAGGCGGCATCGCCAAGCAGCGCTGGTCCGTTTCGGACACCGCCGAGTACGGCGACTACGTCTCCGGCCCGCGGGTGATCACCCCCGAGGTGAAGGAAAACATGAAGGCCGTCCTCGCCGACGTGCAGAACGGCTCCTTCGCCAAGCGCTTCATGGATGACCAGGCAGCCGGCGGGAAGGAATTCCTTGAGCTGCGCAAGAAGGGCGAGGATCACCCGATCGAGTCCACCGGCCGGGACCTGCGCAAGCTGTTCTCCTGGATCCAGACCGACGACGACTACACCGACGGCGTCACCGCCCGCTAGATCGACAGCGCCCCGGCGCACCCACAGCACGACGGTGATCGCCCGTCCCGTTCCGACGGGGCGGGCGATCGCCTTTTCTGGTCATGTGTGGGAACCAGCACGTCATATTCGCCGGCCCGGGCATCGCTGATCGTAATATCCGCACTTGCACACGGGCAGGGGAGGCCCCGGAGGATAATCTGGACCTTCGGGACCGAACGACCCGGCCCCGATCCGCATCCGTCGATCGCAAAGGTGCCACCTCCGTGTCAGAAACCAAGCCCGTCGTCCTCTTGGCCGAAGAACTCTCGCCCGCCACCGTCCAGGCGTTGGGCCCGGACTTTGAGATCCGCAGCACCGATGGTTCCGATCGAACCCAGCTGCTGGAGGCCATCGTGGACGCCGAGGCGATCCTGGTTCGTTCAGCCACCCAGGTCGACGCCGAGGCCATCGCCGCCGCGACCAAGCTCAAGGTGATCGCCCGCGCCGGCGTCGGACTGGACAACGTGGACATCAAGGCCGCCACCCAGGCCGGTGTCATGGTCGTGAACGCCCCGACCTCAAATATCATCTCGGCTGCAGAACTCACCGTCGGGCATATTGTTTCGCTGGCCCGCAGGATCCCCGCGGCCAACGCCTCGCTGAAATCCGGTGCCTGGAAGCGTTCGGCCTACACCGGCGTCGAACTCTATGAGAAGACCGCGGGCATCATCGGGTTGGGCCGTATCGGCGCCCTCGTGGCGGCCCGGCTGCAGGGCTTCGGCATGGATGTGGTCGCCTATGACCCTTACGTCACCAGCGCCCGCGCCCAGCAGATGGGGGTGCGCCTGCTCGAACTCGACGAATTGCTGGCCACCTCGGACTTCGTGACCATCCACATGCCCAAAACCCCCGAAACCCTGGGCATGCTCGGTGCCGAGGCCTTCGGCAAAATGAAGGACAGCGCCTACGTCGTCAACGTCGCCCGTGGCGGCCTGATCGACGAGGACGCCCTGTATACCGCGCTGAAAGAGGGCCAGATCGCCGGCGCCGGGGTGGACGTGTACGTCTCAGAACCCAGCACCGACCTGCCGTTCTTCGACTTCGACAACGTCACCGTCACCCCCCACCTGGGCGCCTCCACCGCGGAAGCCCAGGAAAAGGCGGGCGTCTCGGTCGCCAAATCGGTCCGCCAGGCGCTCTCGGGAGAACTCGTCCCCGACGCGGTCAACGTCGCCGGCGGCGTCATCGACGAACAGGTACGCCCCGGCATCCCGCTGATCGAGAAGCTCGGACGCATCTTCACCGCGCTGACCGTGGATTCGCTCACCTCCCTGGATGTCGAGGTGGCCGGGGAGATTGCCGAACTCGATGTCAAGGTGCTGGAACTCTCGGCACTGAAGGGCGTTTTCCGGGATATCGTCTCCGACCAGGTCTCCTATGTGAACGCCCCCGTGCTGGCCGAACAGCGCGGGATCTCCACCCGGCTGGTCACCACCACCGAATCACCCGAATACCGTAACGCGTTGACCCTGAAGGGCGCCCTGTCCGACGGCCAGCAAATTTCGGTCACCGGCACCCTGACGGGGCCGAAGCAGATCGAGAAGCTGGTCGGAATTGGCGGGTATGAACTCGAGATCCCGATCGCCGAACACATGATCGTGCTGATCTACCAGGACCGGGCAGGGGTCATCGGCACCTTGGGCAGCACCTTGGGCCAGCACGGGGTCAACATCGCCGCCATGCAGGTCTCCCGCAATGAGGAAGGCGGCCCGGCCCTGGCAGTGCTCGCTGTGGACTCCTCCCTGCCGGCGGGGGTCCTGGATGAGGTCAGGGATTCGATTAGCGCTACCACGGCCCGCGAAGTAGACCTCTCCGAGTAATTCACGCGCAGCATCAACCCGCCGCAGGGCGTGTGGGACATCGGCATGGTCGGTGCACCCCACGCCCTGCGTCGCAAGCTGCGGATGGGCCCGCCGGGGCCGATGAGTCCGGTTACTACAGCGTCGATGGGCGGCGGAGCTCCAGGGTGCGGTAGATTTCTGGGGTGACTTCAACTCAGGATCAGACCCCGTTCTACATCACCACGGCCATCTCGTACCCCAATGGCGACCCGCATATCGGCCATGCCTACGAGTTCATTGCCACGGACGCCATGGCGCGTTTCAAGCGCCTGGACGGGGGTGACGTCTTTTTCCTGACCGGTACGGACGAACACGGCCAGAAGATGTTGCAGACCGCCGAGAAGGAAGGCATCACGCCCCGCCAGCTCGCCCAGCGCAACTCGGACGTCTTCCAGGAGGCGCAGGACGAACTGGGGATCAGCTACGACCGGTTCATCCGCACCACCGACGTGGACCACCTCGAAGCCGCCCAGGCCATCTGGAAGCGCATGGAGGAACGCGGCGATATCTACCTCGATAAGTACGCCGGCTGGTACTCGGTGCGCGACGAAGCCTTCTACGGTCAGGACGAGACCGAGGTCCGCGAGGACGGCATCCGGTACGCCACCGAATCCGATACCGAGGTGACCTGGACCGAAGAGGAATCCTATTTCTTCCGCCTCTCCGCCTACCAGGACAAACTGCTGGATCTCTATCGCGACCAGCCCGACTTCGGGGCACCGCACTACCGGTTCAACGAGGTCATCCGTTTCGTTGAGGGTGGGCTGAACGACCTCTCGGTCTCACGCACCTCCTTCGACTGGGGGATCCCCGTACCCGGAAACCCGGCCCACGTGATGTACGTGTGGGTGGACGCGCTGACCAACTACCTGACCGGGGTGGGTTTCCCGGACACCGATTCGGCCTCCTTCCGTAAATACTGGCCCGCGGACCTGCACGTCATTGGCAAGGACATTTCCCGCTTCCACGCCATCTACTGGCCGGCCTTCCTGATGTCCGCCGGGCTGGAATTGCCACGCCGGATCATGATCCACGGCCACCTGCACAACAACGGCGTGAAGATGTCCAAGTCCCTGGGCAATACCGTGGCCCCCGCCGACTGGGTGGAAAACTACGGTCTGGACCAGACGCGGTACTTCCTGCTGCGCGAAGTCCCCTTCGGCGCCGACGGAAACTACAGCCACGACGCGATCGTCGCCCGGATGAATTCGGATCTGGCCAATAACCTCGGCAACCTGGCCCAACGCTCCCTGTCCATGGTCGCCAAGAACTGTGGGGGACTCGTCCCCACCCCAGGCGACTTCACCGACGCCGACCGGGAACTACTGGACGACGCCGAGGCACTGCTGGAGCTGTCGCGCAGCGCTTACGATCGCCAGGAGTTCAGCAAGGGACTCGAGGCCGTATGGCATGTGCTGGGGGATACGAACGCCTACTTCGCAGAAAATGCGCCCTGGGTGCTGCGCAAAACGGATACCGCCCGGATGGAAACCGTCCTGTATGTGACGTTGGAAATCCTGCGGAAGGTCGCCTTGCTGGTGCAGCCGGTGATGCCCACCGCGGGGAGCCAGCTGCTGGACGTCCTGGGCCAATCAGGGGGAGCGGCACGCACGTTCGCCGCCTATGACTCGGCCATTGAACCGGGGGCCGAACTGCCTGCCCCGAGGCCGATTTTCCCGAAGTACGAAGAGCCCGCCGCGGAGTGAATAGGCGCTAGTCAACGGCCTGACGGCGGGTGCCTGCCGCCGGGTGACAGGGAGTACCGGCTGGCGGGGATCGCGCCGATGACGGGTCCGGGGGAAGAGACCGGCAAATTGACAGTGGATGCCTTGTCAGTAAAGTGGGTCAACGGACTTACTCGTACCCCCTACCCCGTATTTGAGGACTGTCATGAGCATCCCACCGGAAATCAGCGGTGAGAATCTAGACCAGAGGCGTGCCTCCCCGACGGAGGCGAAGAAGCCCATTATCCCCGCACCGCGCGTCTTCTGGCCCGCACTAGCCGTCATCGTGGCGCTGGTCGCCGTGGCGATGATTGCCCCCGATGGCACGTCGAAGGTCTTCGGCAATATGCAGTCTGCAGTGGTGGAGGGCCTGGCCCCCTACTACATGTTGGTGGTCGGAGCCTTCGTGGCCTTCGCGATCTGGATGGGCTTGAGCCGCTACGGCAACATCAAGCTCGGCAAGGACGACGAGAAGGCAGAATTCGGCCTGCTGTCATGGTTCGCCATGCTCTTCGCCGCAGGCATGGGCATTGGCCTCGTGTTCTGGGGCGCCGCCGAACCACTGACTTTCTTCGTGAACCCCAAACCCGGCGTGACCGGGGACGAGGCGGATCTTGCTCGGGCCGCCATGGGACAGACCTTCATGCACTGGGGGTTGCATGCCTGGGCCATCTACGCAGTCGTCGGTCTGGCCATGGCCTATGCCATCCACCGTCGAGGATTCCCGATCTCCATCCGCTGGACCCTGGAACCCCTGCTAGGGGACAAGGTCAAGGGCGGGCTCGGCGACACGATTGACGTGATCGCCGTGGTCGGCACCCTGTTCGGCATCGCGACCTCGCTGGGCCTGGGCGTCCAGCAGATCTCAGCCGGACTGTCCCATATGGGCGTTGTCGGTGAAGTGAACAACACGTTGTTGGTGGTGTTGATCATCATCATCACCCTCTTCGCGCTCGTCTCCGCCGTCAGCGGCGTCGGCAAGGGCATTAAGTGGCTTTCGAACATCAACCTGGGCTTGGCCGGGGTCTTCATGATCTCCGTCCTGCTGCTCGGCCCGACCCTGTTCATCTTCCGCGACCTGATCTCCTCGCTGGGCTACTACCTGCAGAACATCCTGGGCATGACCCTCGACACCGCGACCTACACCGGTGCAGCCGGTCAGGAGTGGCTGGGCGACTGGACCATCTTCTACTGGGGTTGGTGGATGTCCTGGGCACCCTTCGTCGGTGTCTTCATCGCCCGGATCTCCCGTGGCCGGACCGTGCGCGAATTCGTCCTCGGCGTCCTGGCGGTTCCGACCATCGTCAGCTTCATCTGGTTCTCCATCATGGGCGGAACGGCCATCCAGGCCGCCTGGGATGATATGAACGGCGGACTGTTCGACGAGAAGGAAGGCATCGTCTCGGAGAACGTCCTGTTCAACATGCTCAGCCAGTTGCCGCTGGGTGGGGTGTTGTCGGTCATCGCCGTGTTGCTGGTGACGATCTTCTTCGTGACCTCCTCGGACTCGGGGTCGCTGGTGATCGACATGCTGGCTTCCGGCGGAGATACCGATCCGCCCAAGTGGAGCCGTGTGCTCTGGGCGTCCCTCGAAGGCCTCGTCGCCATCGCGCTGCTGTTGGCCGGTGGTCTGGGCGCCCTCCAAACGGCGTCCATCCTCACCGCGCTGCCGGTCAGCATCGTGATCATCGGGATGTGCCTGGCCACCTTCAAGGCCCTGAACGCCGAACATCAGGTGCTCCTGCGGGCCGAACGTCGCCAGCGTCGGCGTGAGCTGGCCCGCGAGGTCGGCGAAGGCGTGACCGACGAGCTCACGGACAACTTCGATGAGCGCTTCGGCGAGCAGGTGGACGACCGGATTGAAACGGCACTTCCATCCAACGTCAAGACCCCTCCACGCCCGTGGAAGCCACGCGATAGGCGTCCTCGACTCTAAGTCGCCTCGAGGACCAAGCAGCATCACAGCAGGGCCCCCTCTGGAACTTCTTCCAGAGGGGGCCCTGCTTTTTGTTGTGACCGCCGGGATGGCTGCTCGGCGACATCGCGTCGTCGCGGCCCGGGCAGGAAACATCTCCACGACCGCCACCGATTCTCCCCGCAGGCAGGGGCATCGAGGAGGTGTTGCGTGGCTCACTAAATTAAACTAGAGTCTAGTTTCAGTTATTGAAACACAGCTCGACGATCCTCCCCGTCGCAGGGGAGTGCTTCGTCCGTGATTTTGGAGTGAACAGATGCCACTTTCCCTCACCGAAGAGCACACCGACCTAGCCTCCGCAGTCTCCGACTTCGCCGAACGCTTCGCCGATATCCTCGAAACCCGCGAACACCTCCAGGCCTATGCCGCCGGTGGCCGGCCCGACCACTGGGCCGAACTCGTGGATAACGGACTCCACGCCCTGCACATCAGCGAAGCACGTGGCGGCCAGGGCGGAAGCGTGGCCGACACGGCGATCGTGGTGGAGGAATTCGGCCACCGCCTCGTCCCTGGCCCGTTGGTTTCCACCGTGCTCGCCAGCTCCGCCGTGGCCGGGGCCACCGAGTGCAAGGCCTCCACGAGTGGTCTGGACCTCTTCGCCGATGGGGCCACCGGCGCCCTGGTGATGCCCACGGCCGCCGTGACCGTCGCCGCCTCCGCCGAGGGCTGGCTCCTCAGCGGCAGCATCGGCGTCGCCTCGTTGCTCTCCGCCGAACAGCTGGTCATCGGGTTCACCTCCGAGGACGTGACCCGCTTCGCCCTGGTCGATGCCCAGGCAGCCGGTCTGACCAAGCGTGTGGCAGCATCCTCGGACCTCACCCGCGATGCGGGAATCCTGGAGCTGGACGGCCTGGCCATCGGGCACGAAGCCATCCTCGAGGGACTGGAGGCCAGCTACGTCGATGCCCTGAAGGCGGCCCTGCTCGCCGCAGAGGCGTCTGGCCTCATGCGCTGGGCGGTGGAAGCCACCACCGACTACGCCAAGATCCGCGAACAGTTCGACCAGCCCATCGGCTCCTTCCAGGCCATTAAGCACAAATGCGCGAACCTGCTCATTTCCTCCGAACTGGCCACCGCCGCCGCCTGGTCGGCCGTGGTCTCACTCGACCAGGACCGTACCCAGCAGGCCCTGGCCGCAGGATCGGCCATCCAGTCGGCCATCGTCCCCGCCGTCGAGGCGATCACCGAGGCCGTCACCATTTTTGGTGGCATCGGCTTCACCTGGGAGCACGACGCACATCTCTACTGGCGCCGCGCCATGAGCCTCGCGGCACAAGTGGCCCCGGTGGCCGACAGCGTCGCAGCCCTGGGCCGCACCGCCTTGGATGCCGACCGGCAGATCGATATCGAGCTGCCCGACGAAGACCAGGCCTTCCGCACGCGCATCGGGGCACTTCTCGATGAAGCGGCGCAACTGGACAACGAGCACGACGGCGGCCGCTGGTACTCCCGTGGCTCCCAACGAACCTTCCTGGCCGAGAACGGGCTCGCCGCCCCACACTGGCCCGCCCCCTACGGGCTCGGCGCCACCCCGGCAGAACAGGTCGTCATCGGGCAGGAATATGCCCGCCGTGGCCTGGTCCAGCCCACCTCGGTGATCGGGGAATGGGCGATGCCCACGATCCTGGCCTACGGCACCGAGGCCATCAAGGAACAGTTCGCCCTGCCGACCCTGCGCGGGGAACTGGCCTGGTGCCAGCTCTTCTCCGAACCCGGCGCCGGCTCCGACCTGGCAGGACTATCCACCCGGGCCACCCGCGTCGACGGCGGCTGGGAGCTGAAGGGACAGAAGGTCTGGACCTCGGGGGCCCACGAAGCGGACTGGGGCATTTGCCTGGCCCGGACCGATACCGAGGTGCGCAAGCACAAGGGGCTGAGCTACTTCCTGGTCGATATGCGCAGCACCGGCGTCGACGTCCGCCCACTGATGCAACCCACCGGCGCCTCGGAATTCAACGAGGTCTTCCTCGATGCGGTCTTCGTCCCCGATGAGTACCTGTTGGGGGAGCCGGGGCACGGATGGCGCATCACCGCCACCACCTTGCAGAACGAACGGACCCAGATCTCCGCCGGCGTCTCGGCAGGAACCGAAGACGGGATGCGCGAGCTGATCAGCGAAGACGGCTACATCGGTACCGAACGCGAAGCCTTCACCGCCCTGGGCAAGATCGTGGCCAGCAGCTCGGCCATCGGGGCGCTGAACCTGCGCGAAACCCTGCGCCAGGTCAATGGAAGCGACCCGGGAGTTGGTTCCTCATTGGCCAAGGTCGCCC
The DNA here is from genome assembly GCF_058137995.1 of Arthrobacter sp. AOP36-F1-5. Taxonomy (NCBI): domain Bacteria; kingdom Bacillati; phylum Actinomycetota; class Actinomycetes; order Micrococcales; family Micrococcaceae; genus Arthrobacter; species Arthrobacter sp. AOP36-F1-5. Next base: position 2,027,301 of record NZ_CM176892.1, on the reverse strand, counting down.
AGGCCCGACTGACCCGCGAGGCAGCCAGTTTGGTGACCGCCCTGGCCGGGCCGGCCATGCTCTTCGCCGACGCCCCGGCCGACGCGGTGACCCGTCAACTCGACGTCCCCCAGGTGCTGCTCGGCGGGGGCACCGTGGAAATCCAGCTCAATGTCATTGCCGAACGCATCCTCGGCCTGCCGCGCGGCTAAACCGCCCCGCAGGACTCCAGACCTCAAGCCATTCCCGAAAGGATACCCTTCGCATGACAACGATGACGCGCGATACTCAGAACGTGAGAACCCTCGCCACCGACCGACTGCACGAATTGCTCCAGCCACGATCCGTGGTGATCGTGGGGGCCAACAGCAAGTCAGCCTGGTCACAATTCACCTACACCAACCTCATCTCCGGTGGCTTCGACGGTGAGCTCTACCTGGTCAACCGCCGCGGCGAGGAATGCCACGGACAATCCTCCTACACCTCGATCGCCGAGCTGCCGACTGCCCCCGATCTGGCCATCGTGCTCACCGGCACCAAATCATTGGAGACCATCTTGGAGGACGCCCGGCTCAAGGGCATCCGCAACCTCGTGATGCTCGCCGCCGGGCTCAGCGAGGCCGGCGCCGAAGGCAAGGCATTGCAGGACAGCCTGGTCGAACGGGCCAGGGCGGCAGACCAGCTGATCCTGGGACCCAATAACCTCGGCTTCATCAACGCGCATGCCAAGGTCGCCGCTTTCAGCCATATGACCCAGATGCCCATGATTTCCGGTGGTGTCGGGATCGCCAGCCAGTCAGGTGCCCTGGCCATCTACCTGTTGCCCTATATGGCCTCACGCGGGGTGGGCTGCTCCACCGCGGTGACGGTTGGCAACGAGGCAATGGTCTCGGCCATCGACGTGATGGACCTGCTGGTCGATGACGAGAACACCACGGTCATCGCCGCCTATCTCGAACAAATCACCAATCCCGCGCAGTTCCTCGACGTCGCCGCACGGGCCCGAAAGGCCGGCAAACCGGTAGTGGTCTTCAAAGCCGGACGCTCCGAGGCCTCGGCCCGTGTCGCCGCCGCCCATACCGGCTCCCTGGTCGGAGACGACAGCGTGATCGATGCCGCCTGCCGGCAGTTCGGGGTGATCCGGGTGGAGAACATCGAGGACCTGATTGCGACCGCGGGGATCATCGAATCCTACGGTGCCGTGGACGGAAACCGGATGGGAGTGGTCACCGGCTCCGGCGCCATGTGCGCCCTCATCGCCGATAAGTCCGAAGCGCTCGGCCTCCAGCTGCCGGCCCCCTCGGCGTCCACCGTCCAGGCACTGCACGACGCCGGCCTGCCCGAATATTCGACGGTCAACAACCCCATGGACACCACCGGATACATTTCAGTGGATCCCTCCATCCTGACCAAGGCCAACCAATGCTTCATCGATGACCCCAACTTCGACTTCGTCGTGATCAACGCCTCCTGGCCGGCCAACCAGATGATGGCGGATATGGGCAGGGCCACTCAGGACACGCTGCTCGCCCAGCTCACCTCCTCACCGAAACCGGTGATCCCGATGAGCTTCCTGCCCACCGAGGTCACCGAATTCGGGCGGGCCTTCGCGACCGAATACGGCTACCCCCACGCCTCCGACTCCTTCGACCGGGGCATCCCGGCCGTGGCCCGCAGCGCCTGGTGGGGGAAGCGCACCGCAGAACTGGCCTCCGACCCCGTGCTCCCCGAGGCGCCGACCATCGCCAAACCCTCCGGGACGGAAACGTGGACCGAAATCGAAACCGGGGACTTCCTGCGTGAGCACGGGGTGCCCTACGTTCCGGCGACCATCGTGGGCTCGGCCGAACAGGCTGTCGCCGTCGCCGAAGACCTGGGCTACCCCGTGGTGCTGAAGGTGGCCTCTGAAGATATTGCCCATAAGACCGAGGTCGGCGGCGTCAAATTGATGTTGCGGGATGCGGAAGCTGTTACGGCAGCCTACGAATCGATCAGGTCTTCCGTCGCCGATCTGGCCCCTGAGGCCACCATCCAGGGGGTCGCGGTCTCTCCCATGCGTCCGTCCGGCACCGAGCTGCTGGTGGGGATCATCCGTGATCCGCAGTGGGGGCTGGTGATGGCCGTCGGTTTCGGCGGCGTCATGGTCGAGATCCTCAAGGACTCGGCCCTGCGGCTGCTGCCTGTCGGCCCTGCAGAGATTCGACGGATGCTCGAATCCCTCCAGGGAGTCGACTTGCTGACCGGGTTCCGTGGCGGGGAGGCCACCGATCTGGACCAGCTGGCAGAGGTCATCTTCAAGATCTCCCAGGTCGCTCTCGGGCTGGGCGACGAACTCGAAGAGTTGGAAATCAACCCGCTGAGGGTGGCGGGGAACCAGATTGAAGCCCTCGACGCACTGGTCCGGTGGAAGGACCGGGCATGAACGCGGGAGCTGGGCCATGGGAGCGTAGCCCGGTGATAGCGTTGGAGTCCCATTCCGACCGGCAGCCGAAGGAGCACGATGTCCGGCCAACTCTCCGCGGATCTCGTCGATCTTCCCGCCTACCAGGTGATGCGCAGGCAGCGCATCCTGGACGCGGCGAAAACCCTCCTGGTGGGAACCGACTACGACTCCATCCAGATTCGGGACGTCGCCGCCGAAGCCAACGTGGCACTGGGCACCCTATACCGGTACTTCTCCTCGAAGGAGCACCTGTATGCGAACGTCGTCTACGACTGGAGCGTGCCCTTCAACTCGGCCGACCAGTCCTGGGCGGAGGGCCTGAGCACTACCGAACGCGTCCAGTATCGGATGCGCTCGGCGCTGGCGGCCTTCGAACGACAGCCGAACTTCTACAAAGCCATTTGGCTGCTGCGCTCCACCTCGGACCCGCAGGTTTCGGCGTTGATGCAGCAACTCGGCGTCGTGCTGGAGGAACCCATCCACGCGGACTTTGCGATGCTCGGTCACGAGGAGGCAGCCGATATCACCGCCATGGTGTGGTGCGTGCTGATGGATCTGGTGGCCCGGCTGCTGACCGGGGACAAGACGATTCCCGAAGCCCATCGGGTGATCGACAGCTTCGTGCGGATGATCGGCCTGCGGGTCGCTCAGTTCGAGGCCGAGGGCGCCTAACCGGCGCAGCCCTTCTCAGTCCGGCTGCGGCTTCGGCCACGGATACTGGGGTGCTCTCATGAGCGCCCACGAATTGGATCACCTGGCCATCGCGGTGCCCGCCTGGGCGCCTGCCGGCCCGGTGCTGAACCGCGAGCTGGGCGCCCGGTGGGGCGGAGGATTCACCACTGAAGCCTTCAACCCCTGCCAGTTGGCGGTGGTCGATGACATGCGGGTGGAACTGCTCGAACCCAGCGGGTCCGAACACTCCTTCATTCAGCGTTTCCTCGATCACCATGATGGTTCGGCTGCACCGCACCATGTGACCTTCAAGGTGGCCGATATCCGCTCGGCCATCGCCGGGGCCCAGAAGGCAGGGATCGAGCCGATCCTGGTGAATCTGGAGCACCCGGGCTGGCAAGAGGCCTTCCTTCACCCTCGGGACACCGGGCTGGGCTTTTTGGCCCAGCTGGTCCAGAGCACCACCCTCCTCGACGCGTCGGCGGAGCAACTGCCCCATTCCACCGGTGGCTGCCCGTGGGATGAGCAGAACACCGATCCGGTGCGGGTCCAGCTCATCCATGGGGTCGTCGAGGACCTGCCTCTCGCCCGCACCGTCCTCGTGGACGTGCTCGGTGCCCGCACCTTCGGCATCGGTCCCGCACCCCGCGGCCAGAGCGATGTTCTGGGCTTCGGCTGGAACGAGGGCGCCGACCTGGTCTTGAGCCAAGGAACAGCCATCGGGTTGGACGCCATCGGCATCCTGCCAGCCGAGACTTTCTGGCCGCCGGGAGACTACCCCACAGACCTGACCGCGCAGCTGGGCGAGGGCACCGGGCATCCCGAACTCGGGATCCGCATTGCCGCACTGCGTTCCGCAACGGTGCCGGCGGACAGCTAGATCCCGCCGTCGTCAGCTGTCACCATCGACCACCACCTTCAGGCGCCGGACCATCGGCGCGTCACCGAACCAACCATCCCCGATCTCAGGAGAACACCATGGGACTGAAAGCAGAAGCCGCGATTCTCGGTTTCCACGAACTGCCGCCACAGCGCAAGCTGACCCGCGATAAGACCTTCAACCTCGAACAGTGGGCGCGCCTGTCCAAGGCGGCGTTGGACGACGCAGGCCTGGATGCCACGGACGTCGACGGAATCGTCACCCCGCTCATCGGCGAAGCCAGCATGTTCGTGCCCTCCACCATCACCGAATATCTGGGCATCAACGCCAACTTCGCCGAAATAGTGGACCTGGGTGGGGCCGGCTCCGCTGCCGCCGTCTGGCGTGCTGCCGCCGCCGTGGAACTGGGATTGTGCGAAACAGTCCTGGTCACCTTCCCCGGGACCCACGAGGTGCCCACCCACGAACGTCGGCCCTTCGTGCTCGATGACAGCATGCTCTTCGGGGCCTCCTCCAACGCCTACGGATCCCCGCAGGCGGAGTTCGAGATCCCGTATGCCAATCTGGGCCAGAACGGGCCCTACGGCCAGATCGCCAAACGCTATGGACATGAATTCGGCTACGACGAACGCGCGATGGCCAAGATCGCCGTCGACCAGCGCACCAACGCCTGCTCCACGCCGGATGCCATCTTCCACGGCCAGCCACTGACCATCGAGGACGTGCTGGCCTCACCGATGGTCGCCGACCCCCTGCATAAACTCGAAATCGTCATGCCCTGCCAGGGCGGAGCCGCGGTCGTCATCGGCAATAAGAACCAGGCCAAAAAGTCAAAGAACCGTCCGGCCTGGATCAAGGGCTTCGGGGAACGCGTGCCCTATAAGACGCCGACCTACGCCCACGACCTGATGTATTCGCCGATGATCCACGCCGCCGACCAGGCCTTCGACATGGCAGGCCTGGGCCGGGGCGATATGGACATGGTCTCCATCTATGACTGCTATTCCATCACCGTGCTCATGTCCTTGGAGGACGCAGGCTTCACCGAGAAGGGCAAGGGAATGCAGTTCGTCAACGAACACGACCTGACCTTCCGCGGTGATTTCCCGATGAACACCGCCGGTGGCCAGCTGTCCTTCGGCCAGGCGGGCATCGCCGGAGGCATGCACCACGTCATTGACGGCGTCCGACAGATCATGGGCCGCTCAGGAGAGGCCCAGGTCAACGACTGCAACCGGGCGTTTGTCTCCGGAAACGGCGGCATCATGAGCGAACAAACTGCACTGATCCTCGAAGGCGAATAGGAGCTTTGACCATGAGCACAGATACAGCACCCGTTTTCGAACGGCCCCTGCCCGTCCCGACCCCGCTGACCCAGCCGTTCTGGGATGCGCTGGCCGAACACAAGGTTCGCATCCAGTACTCCCCGTCACTGGGCGAATACGTCTTCTACCCCCGGCCGCTGGCCCCGCGCACCCTGGCCGACGACCTTCAATGGCGAGAGATTCCCGGCACCGGGACCCTCTACACCTACACGATCACCACCCGGCCGGTGTCACCACATTTCGCGGCCGAGGGCCCGATGGTCCTGGCCGTCGTGCAATGGGATGAGGGCCCGAAGTTCTCCACCGAACTGATCAACATCGACCACGCAGACCTCACGATCGGCATGCGCGTCAAGCCGGTCTTCTGCGACTACCCGGCATCGGACATCACCATGCTGCGCTACGAACCGGAGGTATGAAATGAGCACCGAAACCACCGACGCCCTGCCAGCGGTCACGCTGCGCATCGGCTCCGAAATCCGCACCCACGCCCAGGGAGTCCACGAGCACGTGAACCCGGCCACCGGCCAGGTGGATGCCCGCGTGCCGATGGCCGGACCAGCCGAGGTCGATGAGGCCGTCCAGGCCGCCCATCTGGCCTTCGCCACGTGGAAGGCCACGCCGGCCGCCGAGCGCGGACGGGCCCTGCTCAAACTCGCCGAGCTCGTCGAAGCGCACGTCGATGAGTTCACCGAACTCGGCATCGCCGATAACGGGACCCCACGGACCACCGCCCGACTCTCGGTGGATGCCGCCGCGACCTGGATCAGGTACTACGGGGGATGGGCCGATAAGCTCCCGCTGGGCCGGATCTCCTCGACGGTCGGCGCGGGAGGGGTCTTCGGACACACCCTGCGCCAGCCCTACGGGGTCATCGGGGCGATCATCACCTGGAACGCACCGCTGATGTCCCTGGCGATGAAGGTCCCCGCGGCCCTGGCCGCCGGGAACACCGTCGTCGTCAAACCCAGCGAACTGACGCCCCTGGGGGTCATGCTCTTCGCCGACCTGGTCCATGAGGCCGGCATCCCCGACGGCGTCTTCAACGTCGTCACCGGCGGCGCCGACGCGGGTGCCGCCCTGGTGGAACACCCGCTGGTCAAGAAGGTGTCCTTCACCGGTGGCCCGGAGACGGCCCGCAAGATCACCGCCACCGCCGCGCAGACCTTCAAGCCGGTCCTGCTCGAACTCGGGGGCAAATCGGCGAACATCGTCTTCGAGGACGCCGACCTGGACGCCGCAGCCCAGCAGGCGGCCGTCATGGCCTTCGCGATCATGACCGGGCAGGGCTGCGCCATGCCGACCCGGCTGCTGGTGCAGGACTCCATCCACGATGAGTTCCTGGCCAAGGTCGCCGCCATCGCCGGCTCCTTCAGCATCGGGGATCCCCAGGACCCGTCAACGATCTGCGGCCCGGTGGTCAACCAGGCGGCGATCGACCGGATCGAGGCCATGGTTGCCAGGGCCCAGGACGACGGCGCCCGACTGGTCATGGGCGGCTCCCGCGGCGACGGGGAACTGGCCGAGGGGTTCTACTACCTCCCGACCATCCTGGCCGACGTCGATCCTGCCAGCGAGCTGGCCCAGAAGGAAGTCTTCGGCCCCGTGCTGGCCGTGATGCGGTTCAGCGACGAAGCCGAGGCGGTCGCCCTGGCCAACGGGACCGACTACGGACTCTCCGGCTACCTCTGGACCGCGGATGCGCGCCGGGCCATCCGGATCACCGAAGAACTCGAGACCGGGGAAGTCATCGTCAACGGCGCCCCCAATGCCGTCACCGAACGGCCCTTTGGCGGGATCGGACACTCCGGCAACGGCAACGAAGGCGGGGTGGAAGGCCTGGAGGAATTCTTCTGGACCAAATCCGTCGCCTACGGAAACGGCTGATCCAGGCCCGACCCACACGTCACAACCGGTGGCCCCCGCCCAACCCGCGGGACCACCGGTGGGCTGTGACCGTTCCTGATCGGGGGCGGGTTGCGGACCCAAGAAATGTTTGCACCATGTTTCTTTCGCCGCATCCCTGAAAGGTTGGGACAACGATGTCCGCACCCGCTGGCCGACAGGCCACCCTGCTCCAACAACTCAAAAAGTCGGGATTCGCCGCCGTCGTGGTGGTGCTGATCCTGGCCGAAATCGTCTCGGCCTTCGAACTGTCGATGATGTACGTGACCCTTCCAACACTGATCACCGAATTCCAGGTCGATGCCAACACCGTCGCCTGGGTGGTGACCGCCTACCTGCTGGTCTCCGCCTCCGCCGGGGTGATGGGCGGGCGCTTCGGGGATCTCTACGGCCGACGCAAGGTCCTGATCATCGTGCTGGCCATCGCCGGCGTCGGATCGCTGATCTCCCTGCTGGGTGGAACCCTGGGGATGATCATCCTAGGCCGGGCCATCCAGGGCACCGCAGGCGCGGTCATGGGGCTGGCCTTCGGCCTGGCCCGGGAACACCTGGAAGCCGAACGCGTCCCGGTGGGTGTCTCCATGATCGGGGCCTCGGCCCTGATCGCCGGTGCCGCCGGGGCCTTCATCGCCGGGTTCATGATCGACGTCTTCTCCTGGCATGGCATTTTCGCCTTCGCCGCGGTTCTGGCTGGAGTCGCCATCGTCACCATCCTGATCGTCATCCCCCGGGACACGACAGCGCCCACCACGGAAAAACCCGACTACCTGGGGGCCCTGCTGCTGCCCATCGCCGTCAGCGCCATCCTGCTGGCCCTGTCAGGCAGTTCCACCACAGGATTCGCCTCGGCCCGGTTCCTCGGTCTGATGGGCGCCGGACTGGTCGTGGCCGGCCTCTGGGCCTGGTGGGAACTGCGGGTGGAATCCCCGATCGTGAATCTGCGGATGTTCAAGAACCGGCAGATCGCCCTGGTCATGACGGCCACCCTCTGTGCCGCCATCGGACCGATCGGCGGGTTGGCCGTACCGACGCAAATGGTCCTGCAATATCCCACCAGCGAAGGCTTCGGGCTGGGCTTCAGCGCCACGGCAGCTGGGGTGCTCAGCTGCATCACGGCGTTGCTGGGCTACGCCTTCTCCCCGCTGGGCGGGCGGATGGCCCACCGGTTCGGTGCCCGTTCGGTCTTCGTCTGCGGGCTGACCCTGATGACCGCTGCCCTGGCCATCATCCTGCTGTCCTTCGGCAACGCCCCGCTATTCATCATCGCGCAGGGAATCAACGGGATCGGCATCTCGCTGACCTTCGGTGCGCTGCCCAATGTGCTCATCGAAGCCATTCCCGAGGCCAATACCTCCGAAACCGCGGGGACCAACACCATGGTGCGTAACGTCGGGCAGTCGGCGGCGACAGCCATCGGCGCCTACATCCTGGCCAGCTACCAGGACCCCAGCACGACCTTGGTCAACCAGGCCGGCGTCAGCGCAGCCTTCCTGTTCGTACTGGCCTTCTCGGTCCTGTCGGTCGTACTGGGGCTGATGCTCAAACGCCATCCGCTGAAATGGGTTCCCGAGACGGCTGCCGAGAGGGACGCGCGCCGCGGGAAGAACGCCATGGCCGTGCCGGCGAAACATCACAGATAGACAAGAACTAGAATCTGGTTATAGTATTTATAAGTACGTGATCCGCACCACCGTCCCGGTGCGTGTCCACAGCAGCACGGGGGGATCCCCGTGGAAGGAGCGAACCCCATGACGATCAACGTCGAGAATATCGGGAAGACCACTGAGGGAGAGCCCTACAGCTGGGAATCCCGGGATGCGTTGCTCTATGCGCTCAGTGTCGGAGCCGGGGCGTCCAACCCGGGGGAGAACCTGGCGTTCACCACAGAAAATTCCCGCGGCATCGACCAGCAGGTCCTGCCGACCTTCGCCGTCGTCCTGGGCGGTTCGGGTGGTTCGATGGAGGAGCTGGGGGACTTCAAGCTCTCCCAGATCCTCCATGGCGGCCAGGCCATCACCCTGCACCGCACCCTGGAGCCGGCGGGCACCGTGATCCCGGTCAGCGGGATGACTGCCGTCCACGACAAGGGCAAGCACGCGGTGATCGAATTGACCACCGAGCTCTTGGATGCCCGGACCCGTGAACCGGTGGCGACCAGCATCACCACCATGATCATCCGGGGCGAAGGCGGATTCGGTGGGGATCCGGGACCCAAGGAAACCTGGGCCGTCCCCGACCGCCCGGCGGATATCAGTGTGTCCCGCAGGACTGCCCGGGACCAGGCCCTGCTCTACCGGCTGAACGGGGATCGCAATCCGTTGCACTCCGACCCGCAGCTGGCTCGCATGGTGGGCTTCGAGAAGCCGATACTGCACGGGTTGTGCACCATGGGCTTCGCCGGAGTGGCCGTGCTCGAGGAGGTGGCCGATGCGGATCCCGACCGCTTCGGTGCCATCAGCGTCCGTCTGGCTTCCCCCGTGGTGCCCGGGGATGAACTGACGACCAACATCTGGCATACCGAAACCGGCGCCGTGTTCCAGGTCCGCGTCGGGGACACCGTCGTCCTGGACCGCGGCACCTACACCCACCGATCCCTCGGAGCGGACCGGACCGTCGCGGCGGGAGCAGTCACGGCTCCGCCGGAAACCAGCAGGGAGGAAACCCCATGAAGCTTGCCGTTCTGATCAAACAGGTCCCCGACACGTGGGACGAGAGACAACTGACGGCCTCCGGCCACGTCGACCGGGCCGCCAGCGAGCGCATTGCCGACGAAATCACCGAACGCGCCCTCGAGATCGCCTTGCTCCAGAAGGACGCCGATAAATCGGTGGAGGTGGTGGCCGTCACGATGGGTCCTGCCCAGGCCAGTGATGCGCTGCGCAAGGCCCTCCAGATGGGAGCCGACTCAGCCAGGCACATCAACGACGACACGCTGGCCGGTGCCGATGCCCTCACCACAGCCCGCGCACTGGCCGCCGGGCTACAGGACGATGGCTACGACATCATCCTCGCCGGCAACGAATCCACCGACGGCCGCGGCGGCGTGGTCCCGGCGATGATCGCCGAACTGCTCGGGATCCCGTTCGCCGGCCCGCTGAACACCGCTGATTTCACCGGCGGATCGATCACGGGCGAGCGCGAATCCGCCGAGGGCACCGAGACGGTGAGCGTGCCCCTGCCCGCCGTGGTCTCGATCACCGAACGGGCCGCCGAACCACGCTTCCCCAAGTTCAAGGGCATCATGACCGCCAAACGGAAGCCGGTCACCGTGAGCGACGCGGCCACCCTTGGCCTTACCGATCTCGCGCACGACGACGGCAACCTGGTCCTCGCCTCGAGCAGACGTCCGGCCAGGACCGCAGGGCCGAAGATCATCGACGAGGGCCAGGCGGCCTCGGAACTCATCGACTACCTCAGCGCCGAACACCTGATCTGAAGGGACTGGACACCATGAGCAAGATTCTCGTCAACTGTGAAATAGCGGCCAATGGCGCGCTGCGCCCCCATACCGCCCATCTGCTGGCCCTGGCGGCCCGGTTGGGCGAACCGGTCGCGGTGGTGGCCGCCCCTGCAGGGACCACGGTCGGTGCCGATCTCGCCGCCTGGGGCGCCCCCGTGATCCTCATCGGCCACACCCCGGCAGCCACCAGCCATGTGGCCGCCGGCGCGGTCGCCGCCCTCACCGAGGCCGTGACCCGGTACGCACCGGCCGCCGTTCTGGCCTCCACCACGGCCGATGCCCGGGAGACCATCGGCCGCCTGGCTGCCCGCACGGGGAACCCCGTGATGCTTGAAGCCATCGACGTCACCACCGCGGACGGCAGGGTCCGCGCGACGCATACGGTCTATGGAGGGAACTACTCCACCGAGTCCACCATCGGCTCCGGCATTGCGCTGGTGACCGTCTCCTCCAGTGGAGAAGCCGCCCCTGCCCCCGTCGACACCCCGAAGGTCGAAACCCTCGATCTGGAGGTCGAGACCAGCACGGCAGCTGCCATCACGGCCACCCACCCCGCCCCGGCGACCTCGGGTCGCCCGGATCTGGCGTCGGCGAAGATCGTGGTCTCCGGTGGACGGGGACTGGGCTCGGAGGAGGACTTCGCCCTGGTGGGACAGCTGGCCGACGCCCTCGGTGCCGGCCTGGGGGCTTCCCGGGCCGCCGTCGACGCCGGCTACATCACGCAGAACCACCAGGTCGGCCAAACAGGTGTCAGCGTGTCGCCGGACCTCTACCTGGCCGTGGGCATCTCCGGGGCGATCCAGCACCGCGCCGGCATGCAGACCGCCCAACGCATCGTGGCCATCAACGAGGACGAGGACGCCCCCATCTTCGACATTGCCGATTTCGGCATCGTCGGTGACCTGTTCACGATCCTTCCGCAGCTCCAGCAGGGCCTCGCCGACCGCGCGGGCGTCGGCGCGGGCGTCTAGGGCGGGGACCGGAGATGACGTTGAAGACCGAGCCCGGCCGGACAAAGCCCGGGACCCGGAGGCATCCCACCGGGGTGAAGGCGATTCTGCTGTGGATCGGTGTGGCCATGGTGACCCTGGCCGTCGTCGTCGTGCTGGCCCGGTGGATCCGGGGGTTGGAACCGGTGCAGGACTTCCTGCTCACCTACCCCGGACGGTCCGAACTTCCCGACGGGGCCCCGGTCGGGATACCGGCCTGGCTGGGGTGGCAGCACTTCCTCAACGCGTTCTTCCTGGTGCTGATCATCCGTACGGGCTGGCAGGTGAGGAACACCGCCCGACCCCCGGGTCATTGGACGCGCCGGAACACCGGACTGTTCAAGACCCGGAACAAGCCGACCAAGATCAGCCTGGACCTGTGGTTCCACCTGAGCCTGGACGTGCTGTGGTTGCTCAACGGGCTGGTCTTCGTGGTGTTGCTCTTCGTCACCGGTGGCTGGATGAGGATAGTTCCCACGAGTTGGGACGTGGTCCCGAATGCGCTCAGTGCCGCCTTGCAATATGCCTCGTTGAACTGGCCGATCGAGAACGGCTGGGTGAACTACAACTCGCTGCAACTGTTGGCGTATTTCGCCATCGTGTTCATCGCTGCTCCGCTCGCAGCGATCACCGGCGTGCGGATGAGCTCTGCCTGGCCCAAGGGCCACCGTAGGCTGGATAAGGCCTTCCCGATCGAACTCGCCCGCAGGATCCATTTTCCGGTGATGGTCTTCTTCGTCGGATTCGTCATCGTGCACGTGGTGCTGGTGTTCTCCACCGGGATGCTGGCCAACCTCAACCACATGTATGCCGCGAGGGAGGGGGCAGGATGGCTCGGCTTCGGATTCTTCGCTGCCTCGCTGGCCGTCATGGTCGCCGCCTGGCTCCTGGCCAGGCCCCTGTTCCTCCGTCCAGTGGCCGGGTTGATGGGGAAGGTCTCGAAGTAGGCAAGGCCCGGCTTCTCCGAGGCCGGACCACCCGGATCCGACACAACGGAAGCCCCGCTCCTGGCGATAGCACGAGGGGCGGGGCTTCCGGCCGTCCTGGGCCTATTCGGTGGCCAGGCCCTCCACGGGGGAGAGGAGGGCCGCCCGGCGGGAGGGCAGGACCGAGGCTGCCAGCGCCGCGGCCACGGAGACCCCCAGGACCAGCGCCAACTGGGCCCACGGCAATGACAGCGTCACGTCGGTGAAGGCGCCCAGGGCCGATTGCGCCCCCAGGGCGCCATAGGCGGTACCCAACACGATCCCCAGTGCCGCGGCCACCCCGGCGATCAGGACCGCCTCCAGGGCCAGCATGGAGCGCAGCTGGCCCCGGGTCAGCCCCAGGGCCCGCAGCAGGGCCGACTCACGGGTGCGTTCGAGCACCGACAGGCTCAGGGTGTTGGCCACCCCGATCAGCGCAATGAACACCGCCACGGCGAGCAACCCGGAGACCACGAGCAGGAGCGTGTCGATGACCTGGTTGAACAGCGAGCGCTCCAGGGCGCCACCGGCGACCTGGTAGTCCTGCACGTGTAGTTCGGTTGCCAACGTACTGCTCAGTTCCTGCAGTTGATCTGTGCTCAGCCCGTTGGCGGCTTTGAGCCACAGCAGCGGATAGGCGCCCACCTGATCGGGTCCCGCCTCGGCCGCGGCACGGGCCGCCGAAGCGCCGGTGGTGTATCCATCGAGCTGCTGTGCCGTTTCCAAGCTCATCAGCGGTGCCGAGATCTCCGACTGGGAATGCTTGGTCGCCAAGGATCTGGCGGTGGATCCCTCGAACGCCGTGACCTCGACGTCGTCACTGGTGGTCGATTGGCCGACCAACACTTCGCCGGTGCCGGGGACCAGCGACGGGTCCTTCAGGACCAGGGCCAGTTCCTCGGCTGCTGCGGCGTAGACCGGCTCCCCGGCGGCGGTTCGTCCCACGGGTTTGAGCAGTGCGACATCCTCGATCCCGTCGACGCCCGCCGCGAGCTTCGCCTGCTGCGTGCCCAACTGGCCGGCGCCCGCCGCCGCATCGGGGCCGGGCAGGGCTCCGCCATCGAAGCCCTCCCCGTAGTTGGCGGGGGAGTCCACGGTGACGTCGACCAGGTAGTTGCGGGCCAGTTCGTCGTTGAAGGACTGTTTGGTGGTCTGGGCGCCCACCATCATCATCGACACCAGGGTGACGCCGATGAGCAGCGCCGTGGCCGTGGCAGTGGTCCGCCCGGGGTTGCGCACCGAGTTCAACGAAGCCAGCTGCGCCGGAACTCCCGAACCGCCGAAGAGCCGGCCGACCGCGCGGACGGCACCGGGTAGGAACAGCGAGGCGAGCATCAGCACCCCGATGAAGGAGAACAGGCCTCCGGCGAAGCCCAGCAGGAGCTGGCCGAGGACCGCGCCGCCGATCAACAACCCTCCGCCGCCGATCAGCAGCAGCAACCCGAAGATCAGGCGGACCTTGCCCACCCGGTTATGAACACTGGCGGAGTCCGCGGGGCGGAGGGCCGCCAAGGGGGCCACGCTCATCGCCTTGCGGGCCGGAGCCCAAGCGGCGATCAGGGTCATCACGGTGCCCGCGAGAAGGCCGGCGATCACGGCGCTCGGTGGCACGGCCAGCACGGCGAAGGAAGCGGAGGGCAGCGTTGAAACGTAGCCCACCAGCCCGGCCATCACCCCGATGGCCAGCAGGACCCCCAGCACCGAGGAAACGAGCCCGACCACGAAGGCTTCGACGAGCACCGAACGGCGCAGCTGGGCGCTCAGGGCACCCAGGGTTCGGAGCAGGGCCAGTTCACGGGTGCGCTGGGCCACCAGGACCGCGAAGGTGTTCATGACCACCAGCCCGGTGACCACCAGGGCGATCAGTGCGAAGACCAACAGAACCCCGGTGAGCTGATCCTGGCCGCCGGTGAAGCCTGCCAGATCGTCGACGGTGCGTTCCTGAGCGGTCATCACCGACGCCTGGGAGACACCCGCGGACTTCAATGCGGCCGCAACGGCCGAGGCGGCCTCTGCCGGGTCGGTGCCCGCATCGAGGCGTACCAGCAGGGATTCGTACTGCGGGTCCGAACCCATCAAGGTGTTGTAGCGCTGGGGGGAGACGGCAACCTGCAGATTCGAACCCATGAAAGGGCTGTTGCTGGAGGTCGTGATACCGCTGATCCGGGCCGTGAAGTCCACGGTGGAGCCGTCCGGGGAGGAACCGGACATCCCGACTTCGTCGCCGACCTTCAGGTGATAGCTCTCGGCGTGCTGGCGGTCCACGGTGATTTCCTCGCGGTCTGCCGGAACGGCACCGGAGTCCAGCTCGGTGGTGCGCAACTGTTCGTCGGAGACAAAGGATTGCACGATGGCGTTATAGTCGCCCGAGCCGGTTTCGATCCTGGCTCCGGCGCTGCTTTGGGCCTCCGCGGCGGCGACCCCGGGGGCCTTGCGGACCGCGGTGAGTTGCTCGGGGCCGAGGCCCACGGCCTCGTCGGTCTCATCGGGGCTGATGCCGGCAACCAGATCGGCGTTCTGGTAGGCCTCACCGATGCTGCGTTCCAGCGAGGCGGTGGTCGAGGCATTGACCATGAGGGTGGCTGCCAGGAAGGCGGTGCCGATCATGACGGCCAGGGTGACGGCGATGAAACGCCGTGAGTACATGCGGATATTAGCCAGCGCGAGGGAGAGCATCTCAGGCCCCCAGACCGGCCAGCGCCGAGGTGACTCTCTCCGGCGTCGGATCCGACAGATGGCCGACCAGTTCCCCGTCGCGCATCAGCACCACCTCATCGGCATAGCCGGCGGCTGCCGGGTCGTGGGTGACCATGATGATGGTCTGGCCCATTTCCCGGACCGACGAACGCATCAGCGAAAGCACTTCGGCGCCGGTGCGTGAATCGAGGTTGCCGGTCGGCTCGTCACCGAAGACGACGGCGGGGCGGGTGAGCAGGGCGCGGGCCACCGCCACGCGTTGTTGTTGTCCGCCGGAGAGTTCGTGCGGTTTATGGGAGAGGCGGTCCGTGATGCCCAGGGTGTCCACGACGGTGGCGAGCCAACCGGCGTCGTGCTTTTTCCCGGCGAGTTGGAGCGGCAGCAGGATGTTCTGTTCGGCGCTCAAGGTGGGCACCAGGTTGAAGGACTGGAAGACGAAACCGATCTTCTCGCGGCGCAACCGGGTCAGCTGGTCATCGTTCATCGAGGTGATGTCCTGGCCAGCGATCGTGATGGAACCGCTGGTGGCCGAGTCGAGGCCGGCCAGGCAATGCATCAACGTGGACTTTCCCGAACCCGAAGGCCCCATGATGGCGGTGAAGCGTCCGGCCTCGAAGCCGATGTCCACGCCGGCCAAGGCGTGGACCGCTGTGCTGCCGCTGCCATAGACCTTGGTGAGGCCGCGGGCAGAGACTGCCTGGGTGGTGGTTGAGGTGTGAGTCATGGTCATACTGAATAATTTATGCGGACCCTTCCTCCCGGCGGATCAACCCGGCGGAGGGTCCTAGCGGTCCCGCACGTCATACCGAGGTATGACGAGGCACAGGTCAGCGACGGATTGGGGGTATCGGTGCCGGCACCTGGTGTGGCGATCACGGACCGTCCAGCAAAGGAACGGCAGAATAAGCCCATGACTGTGCGTTCCTCCACTGCCGCCGCCGTGCTGGCCCCCCTCATGACCTTGGCCTTGCTCACCGGCTGCAGCAAACCTGCCGAACCCCAGGCGCCCCCGACACCTGCGGCTTCCTCAACGCCGGCTCCCAGCCCCTCCGCCCCGGCAGTCAAAACCTCGGGGATGAAGAAGGACCTGGCAGGGTTCACCACCAAGCTCTATACCGGGAAATCGGTGCCCAGCAGTGGCCCGGCAACCCAGGCGCTGAAACAGGCGAAGGCTCCGAAGCGGGCCGCCTCCGTCAAGGCTGCGACCGGAACCTGGAAGAAGGAACAGTTCGCCGTGCTCACCAGTGGCAAGGACGTCACCCTGGTGGTGAAGAAGGAGGGCACGTGGACCGCAGTGGGCGGTTGGTGGCCCTCACTGGGGATCAAGGATGCGGCGCTGGGTGGGAAACGCCATGTGCTGCTCATGGGTTCGGACGCCCGGGAAAAGCAAGGAGAAAAGATCGACGAGGCACGGGCCGATGCCCTGCAGGTCGTCGGTGTTGACGGTCGGGGCGGCGGCGGGGTGATGGGCATCCCGCGGGACCTGTGGGTGCCCCAGGCCAACGGCAGGAACGCCAAGATCAATAGCGCCCTCTCCACCGGTGGGCCCACGGCACAGACGAAGACCGTTGAAAAAGCCACCGGGCTGCCGATCCAGGGGTATGTCCTGACCGGGTTCACCGGGTTCCAGAAGATGATCGACGAGCTCGGCGGGATCACCATCAACGCGCCGATGAAGGTGCGGGCGGTGGAGAAGGGCAAACAGAAGGTCGACGGATACGACGCCTTCTGGTTCACCCGCGAACGCAAGACCCTGCCCAACGGTGACTTCGACAGGACCTCCAACCAGGGGATCGCCCTGGCGGGAATTGGGGCCAAGGCGGTGGCCGACGGCCCGGCAGGCCTGGCGAAGGTGCTCGATATCGCCGATCGGCATGTCTCCACCAACCTGAGCGCCGAACAGGCCCTGACCTTCGGTGCCTGGGCCTACCAGATCGATCTGAAGAAGATGGGGCACCAGGTGCCGACCGCCGACTATGGACGCAGCGCAGATGGCCAATCCATCCTGGAAGCCACCAGCGCAACCCGGAAGGTGTTTAAGGATTTTGCGGATGGAAACCTGCCGAAGTAACAACAAAGATCGCCAATCGTGTCCTTTTCGTTACAATAGGTGAGGCGTCGTTTGGCGTCTGACCTAGTGAAGGAGGCGGATGCGCGCGACGGCCCCAAGCTCGAACCAGTGCTCCACCCTGCGCTGGGCCGCCCTCCTCGGCACCCTGATGCTGGTGGGCTCCCTCGGCATCCTCCCCGCTTCCGCCGCTGAAACATCCCCCGAAGGTGCCGCGGATTCGGTGAGCACCACCACCGCGACGGGGTCCGAATCGCCGTCCGCCACGCCGCAAGAAACCACCGATCCGCCCACCACGCCGACTCCTACCGATTCGTCGGAACCGACGGAAACACCAGAGCCATCGGAATCAACGGAACCGACGGAGCCGATCGACCCCACGACGGAGCCGTCCAGTACGGACCCCACGACCCCGCCGCCATCGCCGACGCAGCCCTCGGAGCCTGGCTCCTCCTCGGGATCCAGCGGGCCATCCTCGAGCTCCTCGGCGGAGCCCCCCGCCCCGGCGCCGTCGACCACGCCGTCGAAAACCTCGCCGGGGGTCATCCCGGCACCACCGAAGCCCCCGAAGTACCCGTCCAAGCCCGGCAGCTCGACGCGCAGCCCGTGGCCCGGACAGTCCTCGACCAACACCCAGGGTCCGCGCCCGGGAGCACAGTATGGTGCCCGCGACGCCCGGACTGGGTTTCTGATCGATCCGGCCAGCGGCTATCCCATCCACCCGAAGACCGGGTTGCTCATCGAACCGGGCACCGGACGGATGCTGGTGCGTGGTTCGCTGGAGGCCAGCGACTTCGTCTACGACCAGGCCACCCAGAGCGTGAAGCTCTCCATCCAAGACCACGACGGCAGCTCGGCACCTGGGGAGCCGGAGTCCTCGGCCGGCGCCGGGGACGGGGCAACGAACGCCGCAGGCGTCCTTCCGCCGTCGAACCCGGCACAGCAGGCGGAGGCTTCCACTGGGCGCCCCTCCGCAGTGATGGGACTGGTCATGTCGCCTTCGGCCCCGGCCATCGGTTTGGGTACCCTGCTGGCCTTGGGAGGGCTCTGGTACTTCTTCGTGTTCGTCCGCCAGCCCAAACCGAAACCCCAGTACCGCCGCTAATGCCGGCAAAAAGCTAGGGGGTGACGACCCCGGTGGCATAGGCGATGACCACTGCCTGGACCCGGTCGCGGGCGTGCAGCTTGGATAAGATCCGCCCCACATGCGTCTTCACGGTCGCTTCGGAGAGGAATAATTTGGCGGCGATCTCCGGATTGGCTTTGCCCCAGGCGATGAGTTCGAAGACTTCGCGTTCACGGGCCGTCAGGGAAGCCACGGCCGTCTCGTGCCCCGAGGTGGTGGCTGCCGGTTGGCGCAGCATCGGGGCGACGTGGTCCAGCAGGCGCCGGGTGGTCGACGGGGCGATCACCGCATCCCCGCGGTACACCGTGCGGATGGCCTCGAGCAGCTCTTCAGGAGGGGCGTCCTTGAGGAGGAATCCGCTGGCCCCGGCATGGATGGCAGCCAGCGCGTACTCGTCCAGATCGAAGGTGGTCAGCACGATGATGCGCGGTCCGGTACCCGGCCCAGGGGCCAGGAGTTTGGCGGTCGTCTCAATCCCGTCCATCTCGGGCATGCGCACATCCATGAGGACGACGTCGGCCCGGGCCAGGGCGGGGGAGGCGAGGGCCTCCCGGCCGTTGGCTGCCTCGGCGACCACCTCGAGGTCGGGCTGCGAGTTGATCAGCATGCGGAATCCGCTGCGGACCAGGAGCTGGTCGTCGACGAGCGCGACGGTGATCGGGGTGCTGGGCTGGGTGTCCACTTAGTCCTCGGTGTAGGGGATGAAGATGCGGGCGGAGAATCCACCGGTGCTCCGTGGCCCGGTCTCGATGCGTCCATCGTAGAGGGCGACCCGCTCCGCCATGCCGATGAGTCCTTGACGGGCCCCGATGTTCTCCTCGGTGGCGGCAGCGCCGCGCCCGTCGTCGGTGACTTCCACCTCGAGACCGGTGGAGGTCCATTCCAGGTGGATCTCGGAGGAAGCGGCCGGGCCAGCGTGTTTGATGGTGTTCGTCAGCGCTTCCTGGATGACGCGGTAGGCGGTCAATTCCGCGCCGGGTGGGAGCTCACGTCGCGGGGACCCCGAGAGGGTGGAGGTCACTTCCAATCCGGCGGTCCGGGTTTCGTCCAGAAGCCAGTCGATATCGGCCAGCGTGGGCAACGGGCGGGTGGAGGCTTGCTCGTCGCCACGCAGGACACCGAGCAGCCGGCGCATCTCGCGCAATGATTTTCGGCCGGTTTCCGAAATGGTGCCCAGGGTTTCGCGCGCGACCTCGGGGTCGTGTTCGCTCGCGTAGCGGGCACCGTCGGCCTGGGTGATGATGACCGAGAGTGAATGGGCAACGATGTCATGCATTTCCCGGGCAATCCGGCCGCGTTCGTCGGAGGCGGCGAGGTCGCGTTCCTGTTGGCGTTCGATTTCCAGCCGGCTGGCCCGGTCGGACAAGGCTTGCATGGCTAATCTGCGGGTACGGGCCAGGTCTCCGAAGGTCCAGGCCAAGAGCACGATCAACGCCAGACCAACGAGGCTCGGCAGCATATGGAGGCCGATGGCCTGCCCGGTCGGATTTCCATAGCGCAGTGTGGCCAATATGGCCCCGAGCATGCCGGCGCTGAGTCCTGCGTAGGAGGCCCAACGTTTCCCATACTTCGCCAAGGTAAAGACCACGATCGGCACGGTGACCTGGGAAGGAAGGAATGACGGAATCAGCATGACCTGGAGCAGGCAACCCAACACGACGACGGCGCTGCTCAGCAGCAGATGGGAGCGCCGCCAGATCAGCGGCAGGACCTGCAGCGATCCGATGATGAACTCGAGGACACGATGCTGCCCGGAAAAACCACCCAAGAGGAAGACCGAAAGGGTCAGGAGCAGCCACAGCCCGACGGCGAGGGCCCCGTCGACTTTGCCCGGGTGGTTTCGGATCCAAACATCCAGGGTGCGGTGCGGGGTCATGGGCCTACTCTACTTTTGGTCGTCCCCGCCCCGCGTCATACCTCGGTATGGTCTGGGCTCGGTCGAGAGCAGCCACATATCCCCGTATCAAATAGCGAGACGGTTTGTCCAGGATGCGGACGCCGCAATAATCTGGATACATGAGCAACGCGATTGATGTGGCCGTCATCCCCGGTGACGGCATTGGCCCCGAGGTCATTGCCGAAGCCATCAAGGTCCTGAAAAAAGCTACCGAAGACGGGGACCGTCCACTGCGGATCACCGACTACAGCCTGGGAGCCCAACACTGGTTGCAAACCGGCGAAACCCTCACCGATGAGACTCTTGAATCCCTCCGAGCCCACGAAGTGATCCTCTTTGGAGCAGTCGGCGCGGCGCCGGGGGATACCCGCATTCCTTCGGGACTGATCGAACGCGAACTGCTGCTCAAATTGCGCTTCAGCCTCGACCACTACATCAACCTGCGGCCGTCGCGCCTGTACCCGGGCATCCCTAGCCCGCTGGCGCACCCCGGTGACATCGATTTCGTTGTTGTGCGCGAGGGAACCGAGGGGCCCTATGTCGGCAATGGTGGCGCCCTGCGAGTTGGCACCGAACACGAGATCGCCACCGAGGTCTCCGTCAACACCGCCTACGGCGTCGAACGCGTCGTCCGCGAAGCCTTCCGCCGTGCCAGCGAACGTCAGCGCCGCCATGTCACCCTGGTCCATAAGCACAATGTCCTTGTTTACGCCGGGCACCTGTGGCGCAGGACCGTCGAAGCCGTAGCCGCAGAATATCCTGATGTCACTCACGACTACATGCACGTCGACGCGGCGACGATCTTCATGACCACGAATCCTTCACGCTTCGACGTCATCGTCACCGACAACCTCTTTGGTGACATTCTCACCGACCTCGCAGGTGCCGTGACCGGCGGAATCGGGCTGGCTGCCTCGGGGAACATCAACATGCTCGGTACCGGTCCTTCGATGTTCGAACCGGTCCACGGCTCGGCTCCGGATATCGCAGGACAGCAGATCGCCGACCCGACCGCGGCGATCCTCTCCGCGGCGCTCCTGCTGGAACATGTGGGCCTGACCGATGCTGCCCGCAAGGTAGAAGCCGCCGTTGAAAAGGACCTCGACTCACGGGCGGAACTTACCGATCCGAGATCAACTGCGGAAGTCGGCGACGCGATCACGCTGGAGCTGTCATAAGCTGGTGCCGGAACAACGTCCCGTGTGAGGGACGGCACGAAAACTTTGCAGAGGAAGTGCGTAGGCACCATGGAATTCTCACAACAGCTCTCCACCACCCCCAAGAGCGCCGAAGAACGCGCCAAGATTCTGGCAGATCCCGGATTTGGCGACTACTTCACCGACCACACCGCCGTCGTCGACTGGACCCAGGATGCCTCCGGCAAGGGGGTCTGGCACGATGCCCGGATCGAACCCTATGGCCCGATCATGATGGACCCGGCGGCATCGGTCCTGCACTACGGACAAGAGATCTTTGAGGGCTTGAAGGCCTACCGCCACGCCGACGGAAGCGTCTGGACCTTCCGGCCGGAAGCCAACGCGGCACGCTTCAACACCTCAGCCCGCCGGCTGGCCCTGCCAGAACTCCCGACCGACGTGTTCATTGATTCGCTGAAACGCTTGGTATCGGTCGATGTTGATTGGGTGCCCTCAGGTGACGGCGAAGCCCTGTACCTGCGCCCGTTCATGATCGCCACGGAAGCTTTCTTGGGGGTGCGTCCCTCCCACGAGGTCTCCTACCGCGTCATCGCCTCACCCGCAGGAAACTACTTCGGCGGCGAATTGAAGCCGGTCTCCATCTGGCTGTCCACCCAGTACGCCCGGGCCGGTCACGGCGGCACGGGCGAGGCGAAATGTGGTGGGAACTACGCAGCTTCCTTGGCGGCCCAGCTCGAAGCAGAGACCAACGATTGCAAGCAGGTCCTCTTCTTGGATCCCACGAACGACTTCGCAGTCGATGAGCTGGGGGGCATGAATGTCTTCTTCGTCTTTACCGATGGCACGCTGGTCACCCCGGAACTGAACGGGAATATCCTGCACGGCGTGACCCGGTCCTCCGTGATGGAATTGGCCCGCGAGCGTGGCCTGACGGTCCAAGAGCGCAAGATTACTATCGACGAATGGCGTAGTGCGGCGGCTGACGGTTCCCTCGCCGAGGTCTTTGCTTGCGGCACCGCTGCGGTCATCACTCCCATCGGGGAACTGAAGACCACCGATGAATCGATCGTGACACCGGAAACCGGCAAGGACTCGGTGGCCATGGCCATCCGTGAACAATTGCTCGGCATCCAGACCGGAACCATCGAAGATACCCACGGGTGGCTCACCCGCCTCGTGTAGGCCTATCTGGTCCCCTGGGCGAACGCATCAAACTCGATATCCTCGCGGAGCATTGCTCCGCGGGGATGTCGGGTTTAGTGTCTGAGAGCATGAACCGAGAAAGCGGCCATTGGTCGTTCTGGATGACCGCACTCCTGCTCATGGTGCTGTCGGGTTGCGCAGCCGGAGCAGGTACGGAAGCCACCGGGGGCGCTTCAAAACCCTCAGGCTCGAAAGCCGTGGTGGCATCGCCTGCCTCGGATCCAAGCTCGGATATACCGAACGACACCCGCTGCCCCTCCGAGACGCAAATCGTCCCTGAGACGCTGAAAGCCGGCTCCACCACGTCGCCAGCCGCCAGCTGGGGGAACGGTAGGACCGGCGTTCTGCTGTTGCACCAGAGCGATGGTGACGGCATGTGCGGGTGGCTTGCCCACTCGCAGGCTTTCAACGATCTCCCCCATGATGCTCGATTCCTGACCTTTGATCTCTGTGGGTATGGGCAGGCACAGTGCGCCGGCACCGAAACCAACCAGCGCCAGCAAATCACGGCGGGTATCGATCGACTGCAAGACAGCGGTGCTCGGGTGATTGTCATCGTCGGAGCTTCCCTAGGCGGATACCTGGCCGTGCACTTCGGGCCAGCTGCCGTTGCTGATTCGATCATCAGCTTGTCGGGCTACGGTATGGCCGGCGCGGATTCCTTCCAGCATGACTTGAAACGAACGAATCAGCCGGTTCTGCTCGCCACGTCGCATGCCGACGGCGAGACCCGCTATCAGGATCTGCAGGACGTCGCTAAAGCAACCGGGAAGGACTTCGCGGGCTTTGACGCAGGTCACGGCTACACCATGTTGCCGGAAGCGAAAGCAACTGTGGAGGAATGGATACGGGACGCAGCAGCGCAATCTTCCCCAACAGCGGGATAGACCTCATAGACTGGGGGCCATGCGCATTCTCGTTACCGGCGGAGCCGGATACATCGGATCCCACACCGTTCTGCTTCTCCTAGAAGAAGGCCACGACGTCCACGTCCTAGACAACTTCGCCAACTCGTCACCCGAGTCGCTACGCCGCGTCGCCGAGCTGACCGGGCACCAAGCCACGGTGCACGTTGCCGATCTTCTGGACCCGGTGGCACTGGACCGTGTGCTCTCAGAAAGCCGTGCCGAGGCAGTCATCCACTTTGCCGGGCTCAAAGCTGTCGGCGAGTCCGTGGCCAAGCCACTGGCGTACTACCGAAACAACGTCGTCGGTACGCTGAACCTCTTGGAAGCCATGGACACGCATGATGTCCGCACACTGGTTTTCAGCTCATCTGCGACGGTTTACGGGGATAGCCAGATTCTGCCGCTGACCGAGGACCAACCGTTGTCTGCCACCAACCCCTATGGTCGGACCAAATTACAGATCGAGCGCATCCTTGATGACTTGGCCGTTTCTGACTCCCGCTGGAACATCGCCAAGTTACGATACTTCAACCCGGTCGGCGCCCATGAATCGGGAAGGATCGGTGAGGATCCGCAAGGCATCCCCAACAATCTCATGCCCTTCGTTGCGCAGGTCGCCGTAGGGCGACGCGAGAAGGTCAGCGTGTTCGGAGACGACTACCCGACGCCGGACGGGACCGGAGTCCGCGACTACATTCACGTGGTCGATTTGGGTGCAGGGCACTTGGCGGCCCTTGAATACCTGCAGGATCATGGGGGACTGCATGCATGGAACCTCGGCACGGGAAATGGTTCCTCGGTGCTCGAAGTCATTGCCGCCTTCAAGCGGGCAGCGGGGCGTGAGATCGCCTACGAAATCGTAGAACGCCGCCCCGGCGATGTTGCGGCTTCCTATGGCGATCCGGCACTTGCGCGTGAACAGATTGGTTGGAAGGCCGAACGCGGTCTGGAGGAGATGGTCACCGACATGTGGCGGTGGCAGTCGAATAATCCTGAAGGCTTCCCATTAGAACCTGCGGCGGGGGAAGAGACGCGGGGAGGAATGATCAGAACCTGTGGATGGCTCTCGGCGAGGTGGCGTGCAAGGGACGCACCTTCCCGAGGATGATCTGCAAGGAACCAAGACTCTGATCAAGGACCGGCGTTGGAGCGCTGGTTCGGGAAGGTACGCCCTATGCTCAAGATAGTCCCCGACAACGATGACGCCAACCACGACGACGGCGCGGCGGACGGATCGTCGCTGCTGGATGCGATCGTGCGCGACGGTGCCCGGCAGATGCTCGCAGCCGCGTTGCAGGCCGAGGTCGCCTCCTACGTCGATGCCCACGCCGACGAGGTCGACGAGAACGGTCACCGGCTGGTGGTGCGCAATGGCTATCACGATGCCCGGGAGGTGACCACGGCGGCCGGCGCGGTGCCGGTGACCGCGCCGCGGGTCAACGACAGACGCGTCGACGAGACCACCGGGCAGCGCAAACGGTTCGCCTCGGCGATCCTGCCTGCTTGGGCACGCAAGTCCCCACAGGTCGCTGAGGTGCTGCCGCTGCTGTACCTGCACGGGCTCTCCAGCAGCGACTTCGCGCCGGCGCTGGAGCAGTTCCTCGGCTCGGCTGCCGGGCTCTCGCCAGCAACGATCACCCGGCTGACCGGCCAGTGGCAGGGCGAGGCGGTCGCGTTCAACACCCGGTCGCTGGCCGACACCGACTACGTCTACGTCTGGGTCGACGGGATCCACCTCAAGGTCCGCCTGAACCAGGACAAGATCTGCCTGCTGGTGATGATCGGCGTCCGCGCCGACGGCACCAAGGAGCTGATCGCCCTCGATGACGGCCACCGCGAGTCCGCCGAGTCATGGGCCGACCTGCTGCGCGACTGCAAACGCCGCGGGATGGCCGCCCCGGTCCTCGCGATCGGCGACGGGGCGCTGGGGTTCTGGTCCGCCGTCCGCGACGTCTTCCCGGCCACCCGGGAACAGCGCTGCTGGTTCCACAAGATCGCCAACGTGCTCAACGCGCTGCCCAAGTCCGCCCAGCCGGGCGCGAAGAAGGCGTTGGCCGAGATCTGGCAGGCCGAAGACCGCGCCCACGCCGAAGCCGCCGCGGCAACCTTCGCCGACGAGTACGGCGTCAAGTGGCCCAAGGCGGTCGCGAAGATCGCCGACGATCTCGATGTGCTGCTGGAATTCTACGACTACCCCGCCGAGCACTGGGTCCACCTGCGCACCACGAATCCGATCGAGTCGACCTTCGCCACCGTCCGGTTGCGCCAGCGCGTCACCAAGGGCCCCGGTTCCCGGGCTGCCGGGATCGCGATGGCGTTCAAGCTGATCGAGTCCGCCCAGACCCGCTGGCGGGCCGTGAACGCACCCCACCTGGTCGCCCTCGTCCGCGCTGGCGCGGCCTTCGAGAAAGGCCGCCTCGTCGAACGCCCCGACGACCAGACCGACCACGAATCAGGAGAGCAACAACATGCCGCCTGAGACGTGGACGAACACGTGTGCCGGCACGTCCACCGCAGCCCGGGCCGCCCTTCGCGAATGGGAGGGCGTGTTCGATGCTGCGGATGCTGGTGTTGCACCACTACATCCGAACGGTGCGATCCGGCCATCGGACGAGGCGCGCCATCCCCACGCGGACCAGGCGGAAGCTCGACACCATCGTGATCAGCTCGCCACTGGAGTACTCAGCGTAGAGGCTTCGGATGGAAGTCCGGCCCGGCCGGCAACTTCGACCCACTACGTGGAGGATGCTACGGTCGAGTTTTTCCCCGAGGGTTCCGTTAGATCCCGCAGAGAGGTAGTGCACGCAATGGAGCGTTCAACACGCAATGACGAAGCCGCAGGACCGAACGAGGCAACGGGCGCGCACTACTCGCCTTCTCGGCGATCGCTTTTTGTTGCCGCATCGGTCGCTGGAGTTTCGATGACCGCGCCCGCCGTTGCCCGAGCTGAGGGCTCCGACCCTCTGGCAGACACCTCTTCGCTGACCGACGAAGAGGTGGCTGTCGTGAACAACACTGCTGCTGGACTCGCGGACGTGGAGACCAACGGCGGAATTAGGTTGGAGGACGGAACCTTCCAAGCTTTCGACTTCGACATGCTGTTCGAGGCGCTAGATGGTGGCCACACGAACCAGACCGCGCTGGTCGCAGCCGCCACTTCCAGGAGTCCCGCAGCTGTCACTCCGCAATGGGACAACTCTCATTTCGGCAAGTGTCTCGCAAAGAAGATCGGCATCGCGGACATCAAAGCAATTATCAAAGCGTTTGCCGAACCTAAGGTGCGAAAGGCACTGAAGAGCAAGCAATGGAAGAAGGCTTCGTCCATCGCTTTCAATATCCTCAAGAAGACGTCTCCTAAGATCGCGAAATTCCTCATCAAGAAGGCCGCGCACTCCGTCCTTCCGGGTGGCGTAGTCGGCGTGCTCGCTCTGGCGGCCGGGCAGTGCGCTCTCGGGGAGATCTAGTCTTGGCGAGGAGCTCTGACCCGGGTCGGCCCGAGCGACACGACTCGCCCGTTCGCAACAGGAGTCGTCGTGCCTCCGGAAGGTTCATCGGCTGGATCGCTGTGGTCGCCGTGGTGGTGATCATCGGATTTCCTACTGCCCTACTCTTCGGCGCAGGCGACGCCGTTTTCGGCAGTCCCACAGACGGCATCATCACGTTCTTCGGTACGCTAGTGGGCATTGCCGTCCTGCTCGCTGTCAGCTATCTGTGGGAACAGGCGAAGGAACGCAGAGCACGAAATCGCCGTCGCTGATATGGAGTGGGGCGGAGGCGAAGCGCTGCGAAAATCTCGACTGGTAAGGGTGTGGCATGGCACTCCACTCCCTCGGGCGGGATCGCCCCAGCATTCAACGCGGCCGCCTGCGCTGCAGCTATCGTTCCGCTGATCGTCGAGTACGGGTTCCCTGTGGCAAAGGTCGTCGGCTGGATTCGACGGCCCGCGCGATCTGGGGGTGGAGTCCGGGGATCTGGACGACGATCCGCTCCGGAGCCGCAGCTGCGGAGATCGGAGAGGATGCGGTGAAGGTTCTTGAAAGAATCCTCGGAGTGGGCGGCGTCGTCTCCGCCTGTTCTCTCTGACCCGATCGCTCACCCGAAGGGATCCACTGTGATGGCAGGTAACAGCGATGTCAGCGACTTCACTCCCCCGGCGTTCTCCTTCGCCCTCACGGGGCATCTTGCGACTGGGGCGGTCAAGGTTGTCGCAATTGCACTGCTGCTATGGGGGCTGGGTCTGACTGGGTGGACTGCAAGCTTTCCTGCTGGAACGGCGATCATCACGGCTGTGGTCGTGATGGTCGCCGTCGAGCTTGCCACGACCGGCGTGGAGCGAATCTTCGTTCTCCGTCACCGGCACCCGGACCCCGGAAGCGTCCCGATGACGGCGATTGTCGCCGTACTTCCGTTGCCGATCAGCTTCCTCATCGGACTGCTCTTCGGGCCGGCGTCCTCCGGGGCTCTGAACACGATGGCTGTCACCACCGTGGTCTACTGGGCCGCCCTTGTCGTGCTAGATGTATTGACCACTGAGGTTGGGTACGCGGGCAGCGGGTGGAAGTCCTCGTAGTGAAGTGTGGCCTCGGTGATGATTGTAGTGGTGTTGCCACTGTTCGAAGGCGGCGATGCGTTCGGCCTCGGAAGTATAGGGGCGGGCGTAGGCCCATTCGTCGAGCATGGTGCGGTTGTAGCGCTCGACCTTGCCGTTGGTTTGAGGGCGGTAGGGGCGGGTGCGCTTGTGCTTGATGTCCTCGCCCAGGGCGTCCCGGAAGGCGTGGGAGCGATAGCACGACCCGTTGTCGGTGAGGACTCGTTGGACCGTGATGCCCACGCTGTTGAAGTAGTCGTTGGCACGTTTCCAGAACCCGGCGGCGGTCTCCTTCTTCTCGTCGTCGAGGATCTCGGTGTAGGCCAGGCGGGAATGGTCGTCCACGGCGTTGTGCAGGAACATGTAGCCGGGTCGGCGGTTGGATTCGGCGCCGGTCTTGTTCCGCACCCCGTCGAATCGTCCCAGCATCTTGTGGCCTCCGCCGTCGGGGATCCGGCCGAGTTTCTTGATGTCGACGTGGACCAGGTCCCCTGGGTTCTCGTGTTCGTAGCGGCGGATGTTCCGCCCGGTCGCCCGGTCCTGCCAAGCCAGCTTGGCCAGCCCGTAGCGGGAGAGGACCTTGTGGACGGTCGAGGGGTGCATGCCCAGCAGGTAGGCGATGCGTGCCGGGCCCCAGCGGCGGTTCACGCGCAGGGCGATGATCCTTCGCTCACGCCGCTTCGGGGTCTGGTTGGGAGAGCGCTGGGGCCGGCTGGATCGATCGCGCATTCCTGTGGGGCCGAGCTCCCGGTACCGTTTGGCCCACCGGGCTGCGGTGGTCACGGAGACCTGGAAGCGTTCGGCGGCGCGGCGTAGCGGCCAGCCCTCGTCGACGATGCTCTGGGCAAGGGACAGGCGGCCCTTGGGGGCAAGAAGTGCGTTAGCGTGGAGCATGGAAGACCTCCGGTGTTGGAACGGACTCTGAACAAGCCCACCTTCACCCGGAGGTCTTCCCTATTTCAACTACCCCGGAGCGTTACCAACGTCCGTGGTCAATACAGCTAGAGCGCCCGTGGGTCGAAGGGGACACCCAAGCCGACATCCGCAAGAAGTACGAGCAGACGAAGGCGATGACTGGGGAACAATTCCGGTCCGAGTGACCGGCGCTCACAGCGCCGGCCAGCAACTCCTCGGTCGGGTAGCGGAACACCGATCCACAGGTCTTGACAATTTCTCAGACGCGGGTCGATGACAGCTCCGCGGTTGAGGAAGATTGCGCTGAAACTGAAGACAAAGGCCGTGACAAGTCCTCACACACTGGTCCGGATCGCGACGACCGCGATACCTCTACTAGGCTGTAGTCCATGCGTATTGCTCGGTTTGTACTAGACGATGACCCCATGTACGGCGTAGTCGACGGCGAAGACGTCATCGTCATTGCCGGCGACCCCTTCTTCCAAGGCATCAAGCCCACTGGCACCCGCCACCGGCTCGATGATGTTCGTCTGCTTGCCCCGATCATCCCGCGATCAAAGGTCGTCTGCTTCGGTCGCACCTATGCCGAACATGCCCGGGAGATGGGCAACGAAGTTCCTGTCACACCGTTGATGTTCCTCAAGCCGAACACGTCGGTGGCCGGCCCCGGTGACCCGGTAACCCTTCCTGCCTTTTCTGAAGAAGTGTCCTATGAGGCCGAACTAGCCGTCGTCATCGGGCGCATTTGCAAAGATGTCCCGGCCGATAAAGCCGGCGATGTCATCTTCGGGTACACCTGCGCCAACGACCTCACTGCCAGGGACGTGCAGAGGACCGACAACCAGTGGGCCCGTGCCAAAGGATGGGATGGCTCCTGCCCCATCGGGCCATGGATCGAAACAGATTTGGACGTCGAGGATGTGCGGATCCAGGGACGCTTGGACGGCGAAACCGTTCAAGATGGCGATACCACCTTGATGGTCTGGAGCGTTCCGGACCTGGTCGCGTATGCCTCGCAGGCGTTCACGCTCCTGCCCGGAGACATCCTGCTCACCGGGACGCCTGCCGGAGTCGGCCTGCTCCGCGAAGGACAGCGTTTCGATGTCGAGATCGAGGGAATCGGTACGCTCACCAATACCTTCCGTCGCTAAGGGACGCCAAAGGTGTACGGAAAACGTCGTGCTGGGCGGGCCATTCGCCTCTCGATGATGGAGACTCAACGTAGTCGAGCGGCTCGCCCTGCTTGGCAGAAGCGTCGCACGGCCCTCTGGGGAGCCGCGTGGGCTTTGGCGGTCTGCTCACGGATCTCTTATCGGGCGGGTTGGCCCGTGCCGGTGACCACCACGCTGTTGGTGATTGCCATCGTCTTGGCCGTGACGTTGCTGATCCGCCGTATCGCCTCTGCGGTACGTAATCACCGCCAGTCCAAAGAACGATGAGGCGGGTCGCCTTCTCCTAGCCGTATTAGGATGGGACCCATCATGATTGAACCTTCCCAGATTCCAGTCGTCACTGACGAGACCCCTGTCCGCGTCCGCTTTTGCCCGTCCCCGACTGGGACGCCACATGTCGGACTCATCCGCACCGCACTGTTCAACTGGGCGTATGCCCGGCACACCGGTGGAAAAATGGTGTTTCGGATCGAAGACACCGACGCCAAGCGAGATTCCGAGGAAAGCTACGAGCAATTGCTCGATGCTCTCAATTGGCTCGGCATCACCTGGGATGAAGGGGTCGACGTGGGCGGTCCGCACGAGCCATACCGGCAGTCGCAGCGCGCAGACATCTATCAGGACGCTATTTCCAAGCTGCGGAACGCTGGCCATCTCTATGAATCGTTCTCCACGCCGGAGGAAGTTGAGGCCCGTCACCGGGCGGCGGGGGAGGACCCGAAGCTCGGCTATGACAATTTCGACCGCACACTCAGTGACGAGCAGATTGCTGCTTTCCGTGCCGAGGGGCGCGAACCAGTTCTGCGGTTGCGCATGCCCGAAGATGATCTGACGTTTACCGATCTGGTCCGCGGTGAAATCACCTTCAAAGCCGGTACGGTCCCCGACTATGCCGTCGTCCGTGCGAACGGAAAGCCGCTCTACACGTTGGTGAACCCTGTCGACGATGCTCTGATGGGGATCACCCATGTTCTGCGTGGCGAGGACATCCTCTCTTCGACGCCACGGCAGATCGCCCTGTACCGGGCGATGATTGACGTGGGAATCGCCCAACATATGCCACTCTTCGGGCACTTGCCCTATGTCATGGGCGCCGGCAAAAAGAAGCTGTCAAAGCGTGACCCTGAGTCCAGTCTGTTCCTTCACCGTGACAGAGGTTTCATCCCTGAAGGTTTGGTGAACTACCTGGCGCTACTCGGATGGAGCCTGTCGGCAGACGAAGACATCTTCACACGCGAGCAACTGGTAGAGGCCTTCGACATCCACGACGTCCTCGGCAACCCAGCCAGATTTGACGTCAAAAAGGCTGAAGCCATCAACGGCACCCATGTGCGCATGCTCGAAGCGCAAGATTTCCGCGACCGGCTCGTGCCGTATCTCCAGACTGCCGGGCTCACGGGGGAGACGCTGACCGTTGAGCAGGAGCGCATTCTCGATCAGGCCGCTCCTCTGGTCCAGGAACGCATTACCTTGCTTGGTGAAGCACCGGAAATGCTTGAATTCCTCTTCCGTGGCGATGACGAGATCGTAATCCAACCGGAAGCGCTCAAGGGCATGCCTGGCAACGCCGACGAGGTCCTCGATGCCGCTCTAGCGGAACTGACAGAACTGGCTGTTTGGGATGCAGAGTCGATCCAGGCAGTGCTTCGGTCCGCGCTGATCGAGAACATGGGCATCAAGCCGCGACTGGCCTTCGGTCCTTTGCGTACCGCGATGTCAGGCAAGCGCGTCTCGCCGCCGTTATTCGAATCCATGGTCATCCTCGGCAAGGAATCGTCCCTGAAGCGACTGCAAAACTTCAAGGCCACGCTGGTCTGATGCTCCACGGCTGGGGAGGGCCAGCCGATTTTGGTTTTGTCGGATTCCTCGGGTAAAGTTATTTCTCGTGCCGAGGCATACGGAACATCTCGAAAGAGAGGTCAACCGAGTCCGGCAAACCATTGGGATATGGTGTAATTGGCAACACATCGGTTTCTGGTACCGACATTCTAGGTTCGAGTCCTGGTATCCCAGCGCTACAGCCAGGGCAGTTTTTGCACCGGCTGGCATTGTCCGATGAGCAATCAGGACAAGCTATGGCCCCATCGTATAGCGGCCTAGTACGCTGCCCTCTCACGGCGGTAACGCGGGTTCGAATCCCGCTGGGGTCACGTTCACCAGAACAGGGCGGCATCAGCCCTCAACGATGCGAGCTATGCGGCCCCATCGTATAGCGGCCTAGTACGCCGCCCTCTCACGGCGGTAACGCGGGTTCGAATCCCGCTGGGGTCACCTATGGAACTTCGCGGTACATCGTCATGATGTACCGCGATTTTCTTTTGACGCCCTGGGGCCGCTTTCGGCTGTGTTTCATCTGCACCGCTTCCACAGTTTCTTTCCCCAGGTTTGGCATGATGTAGTAGTGACTTCCCTCGACAGCGACGGCCAAACGGGACCACCGGCCCTCGGACTCCTCCAAGAGTGCCGGTCTGCCCTTGAAGCGGTGTCCTTGCCACTTGACCTCCCAGAGGCCGACAGCGTGCGCGGCATCGTGCACGACGCCGCCGTCCAACTCGATGACTACATCCTGCCTCGCTACCGCAGCCTCGACGCTCCGCTGCTGGCAGTGGTCGGTGGGTCAACAGGGGCCGGCAAATCCACACTGGTCAATGCGTTGGTCGGTTATCCGGTGACAAGAGCCGGCGCCATTCGTCCGACGACACGTCAGCCCATCCTGGTTCATCATCCGGATGAGAGAGAGTGGTTCGACGGTGACCGGATTCTGCCCGGGCTACCCAGGATCACTGGGACCGTCGAGCCTAGAGGGCAGATTCAGGGGGCTGCGACCGCGACGGTACCGGGCAAAGGTGAAAGCGTCGGCCCCGTGGGCGGACCATCGCTGCTCCTTCTCGGGCACGCGACCATCCCGCAGGGCATCGCCTTGCTGGACGCCCCAGACATCGACTCGGTGTCGGACACCAACCGACAACTGGCAGGACAACTGCTCGCGGCAGCCGACCTGTGGATTTTCGTGACCACTGCCAATAGGTACGCCGACGCCGTGCCGTGGCGGCTCCTGGCAGACGCAGCATCCCGCGACATCACTCTCGCCATCGTGCTGGACCGTGTCCCGCCGGGAGTGGAAGACGAGGTTGCTGCAGACCTGCGTTCCATGCTCGACCGACAGGGATTGGACACCGCCCGGCTCTTCGTCGTCCAGGAATCCGAACTTGATGGACAGGGCATGCTCGCTGCGGAGTCCGTGGCACCCATCCGCGAGTGGTTGGCCGATATCGCCGCAGACAGCGCCGGCCGGGCAACCATCGCCCGCAAGACCCTGACCGGGGTAGTCGATAGCCTGGGCCGCCGCACCGCGGCAATTGCGGTTGCACAACAGGAACAACACGACGCCGGCCGTCAGCTGGCCGGTCACGTCACCGAAGCCTATGCGGCTGCCGCGGAACGCATCGGTCATGCCACCAGCGAAGGGACGTTGCTGCGCGGCGAAGTTCTGGCTCGATGGCAAGATTTCGTAGGGACCGGAGAGTTCTTCCGCTCGCTGGAATCGGGCATCGGCAAGGTACGTGACCGCATTGGAGCCTTCCTCACGGGCAAGCCTCAGCCGGTCAGCACCGTCGAGGAAGCCATCGAATCCGGGCTGCATGCCGTCATCGTGGACGAAGCGGCCAAGGCAGCCGAGCAAGCGGAGGCTTTCTGGCGATCCGACCCCGCCGCCCGCTCGCTCATCGGTACCGTCGACTACGGATCGACCTCCGAAGGCTTCAGCAATCGTGTCGCCGCGGAAATCCGTGACTGGCAAAACGAGTTACTCGCCCTGATCCGATCAGAAGGGTCCGGAAAGCGTTTTACCGCCCGGATGGTTTCCTTCGGCGTCAACGGTGTCGCCGTGGCGTTGATGGTCGTGGTCTTCGCTTCCACCGCCGGACTGACAGGACTCGAGGTGGGTATTGCTGGAGGCACCGCCGTCGTCGGGCAAAAACTGTTGGAATCCATTTTCGGGGAAGACGCAGTCCGGAGACTCGCCAAAAAAGCCCGTGAAGGACTCGAACAGCGGGTGAAACGACTGCTCGGTGAGGAAAGCTCACGATTCCTGACCTTGCTGCATGGCACTCCAACTATGGAGGAGATTGCTGGGTTGAAGGACTTGTCCACGCGTCTGGATCAGCTGGCGCAAACCACTCCGAAAGAGACTTCATGAGCCGCCGGGGGAAGGAGACAGCCACCACGCCGTTGATTGAACGACTCGAAGCGCTCCAGACTGCCACCGAACTCGGAACCGGCAGGGTCCCCGCGGCGGACATTGAGCGGGCGGGGATCGTCCTCGACCAGGCTTCCACCCGCAGGTCGCTGTCAGCCGAACACACCGTCGTTGGATTCTTCGGGGCTACCGGTAGCGGAAAATCCTCGCTCTTCAACGCAGTGACCGGTAGGGAACTGGCTCGGACTGCTGCCACGCGCCCGACGACCAGCGTGCCTCTGGCCGGGGTATGGCACGCAGCGGGCAGTGACGATCTTCTGGACTGGTTGCAAGTTCCAGAGCGCCACCAACTTGATGAACCGTTGGGAACGAGTAAGAGTGGCCTGATGCGACGCCGAAGCGGGGTAGCCAACGGTTTGATCCTCGTGGACCTTCCGGACTTTGATTCCACGACGGCAACACATCGCGAAACCGCCGAGCGACTCGCCGGGCAGGTAGATGTCCTCGTGTGGGTGCTCGACCCACAGAAGTACGCTGATGCTGCGGTCCATCATGAATTCATCCGCCCGCTGGCCGCCTATGCCGGTATCACGCTCGTGGTCTTGAACCAGATTGACCTGCTTGATTCCTCGGATCGCGCAGCAGTGATCGATTCCCTGCGCGGCATCCTCGAGGCCGATGGGCTCCGCCGTCCCCGAGTCCATGCCGTATCGGCAAAAACCGGAGAAGGCATCGACGGTTTGCGCGAAGCCATCGCCGACGTCGTCGTCGCCCGATCAGCGGCAACGGATCGGCTACTTCAAGACGTCGCCGCTGCCGCGGACGGCCTCGTCGGAGAATCACCTTCAACAACGGATCCCAAAGCAGGGTGGCGCGGGGACCCGGCGATGGCTATCGGGAGGGGGCTGACCGAGCCCGGCACTGCCGAGCAGCGACGTCTGGCTGATCATTTGGCAGAAGCTGCTGGAGTGGACACCGTGGTTGCCGCCACGCGGTCCTCCTACCGTCTCCAGGCTCGCGCCCGGACCGGATGGCCGGTGACCCGCTGGTTGTCGCGGCTTCGTCCCGACCCACTGCGCCGGCTGAATCTACGCAGTCGAGACGTCAATCCGGCAGTGAACAGGACGTCACTCCCGTCCCCCGGTGCTGCCCAACGTGCCCAAGCGGATTCCGCCGTACGAGATTTCGCGGACGGGGCGAGCCAGGGCGCCCCCGAAGCCTGGCGGGGATCGATCCGGCGTGCCGCCCGTGCAAGTGCGGAGGAGCTGCCGGATGCGCTGGATCAGGCGATCGCTTCTACGGACATTTCGGCTGGACGTGGGTCCTGGTGGTGGCCGGTCGTTTCCGTGGTCCAATGGGCGGCGTTGGCCGTTGCCCTCTCCGGAGCTGGATGGTTGGCCGTGTTGGCGGTCATGGGATATCTGCAGTTCGACGCTCCGCCAGCCCCCCGGGTTGAAGGCCTTCCCGTCCCGACCTTGATGCTGGCCGGGGGAGTGCTGCTGGGTATTGTCCTCGGGCTCGCGACCGGCCTCCTGGCTCGGGCCGCTGCCTCCGGGAGGGCGCGGGCAGCGGGTAAGAGACTCAAGGTCTCCATCGCCCACGTGGCACAGAACGCAATTGTGGAACCAGTGAGCGAGGAAGTCAGGCGTTTCAACTCCTTCAGTTCCGCAGTTCGGAGGGCCCGTGGCTGAAACATCGGATCAGGAACAGACGGTGGCCGGACTCGGTGAAGCCGGTGTCCTCAAACGGATCCTGCCGCGTCTGCGCGGAGCGAGCATGCTGCTGGGGCCAGGGGACGATGCGGCCATCATCGGCGCCCCGGGAGGGCGCTTCGTCTTCACCATCGATACCCTCGTCCAGGATCAGGACTTCCGTCTCAACTGGCGCAACGGGTACCAGAGCAGCGGATACGAGGTCGGTTGGAAATCTGCGGCGCAGAACCTCTCAGACGTCAACGCCATGGGGGGTGTAGCGACGGCCGCAGTCATCTCCCTGACGCTTCCCCCGGAGACACCCGTGGCGTGGGTCGAGGGAATCGCCGACGGTTTCTCGGCAGCGGTCAGGGAACTCGGCGCCGACCAATGCGCACTAGCTGGTGGGGACTTGAGCTCGGGCAGTGAACTGTCGATCACGGCCGCCTTGACCGGGTCGATTCCCGGCCCTGCGCTGCTGCGGAGCGGGGCCCGTCCGGGAGACATCGTGGCAGTCTCCGGAGTTCTGGGCGCCGCTGCCGCCGGGCTGGCCCTTTTGGAGTCCGAGCATGACTTCACCGCTCTCGATCCGTCGTGCGCAACTCTGGTTGAACGACAGCTCCGGCCACGCCCTCCCTTATCCGCGGGACCCCGGGCGGCAGCGGCTGGAGCAACCGCGGCGATGGACATCTCCGACGGGTTGGCCCGTGACGCCGGACGACTGGCCGAAGCCAGCGGGGCGTCCATTGACTTTGAATCCACCTCACTACGGGCCATCATCGGATCCATGGAACGCGAAGGCATAGATCTCGGGGCCGCCGCGGAACTCATGGAACAGGAACCCTTGAAATGGGTTCTCTCCGGGGGAGAGGACCACGGGTTGCTGGCAACGTTTCCCCCAGATGCAGCACTGCCTTCGGGATTCATGCGCGTGGGCAGGGTGGGCCGCGAAAGTGGTGACCAGGACGTACGGCAACGCATCTCGCTGGATGACGCGCCGTACCCTTCCGGGTCCGCGGGGGATTCCTCCCCCGGATTCGACCATTTCAGCGGACAGGAGGAGGCGAGCTGATTTAGGCGGTCGGCTTCTTCAGCGCCTCGCTGAGCTGGGCGGCCATCCGGCACACGATTTCCGAATGAGCCTTGCCCGGTTGACGGCCGAGACGTTCGATAGGACCGGAGATCGACACGGCGGCGATGACCCGGCCCGAGGGGCCGCGCACCGGTGCCGAGACGGAAGCCACGCCTTGTTCGCGTTCGCCCAGGGACTGGGCCCATCCTCGCCGCCGCACACCCGCGAGAATGGTGGGGGAGAACCGCGCTTGGTTGAGCCCATGCAGCAGTCTCTCGTGGTCTTCCCACGCCAGCAGGACTTGGGCCGCCGAACCGGCCTTCATGGACAGTTGGGTGCCCACGGGAATGGTGTCGCGCAACCCGACGGGGCGTTCGGCTGAGGCAACACAGACTCGGTTTTCACCCTGACGGCGGAATACCTGCGAACTTTCACCGGTGGCATCGCGGAGCTGGACCAGGAGTGGGCCGGCAGCGGCGATGAGGCGATCCTCGCCAGCGGCGGATGCCAGTTCCACCAAGCGGCTGCCGAGCATGAACCGGCCGTGGATGTCCTTGCCCGCCAGCCGATGGTGGACCAACGCCTGGGCCAACCTGTGGACGGTGGGGCGTGAGAGTCCGGTGGCCGCAACCAATTGAGCCAAACTGATGGGTCCAGCCTCGAGTGAATCGAGAACCAGAGCTGCCTTGTCGATGACGCCGACCCCGCTAGAAGTGTCCATCTATTGATACTAGCGTCTCACCATTTGAGATGCACGCTATTCTGCTAGCGCGTGGAGTGCCGCTGGTGGTGTCCTAGATCTAAGGGAAGAATCCAGGAGGAACCCAATGTCTGAACAGGAACGGTCCAC
The DNA here is from genome assembly GCF_058137995.1 of Arthrobacter sp. AOP36-F1-5. Taxonomy (NCBI): domain Bacteria; kingdom Bacillati; phylum Actinomycetota; class Actinomycetes; order Micrococcales; family Micrococcaceae; genus Arthrobacter; species Arthrobacter sp. AOP36-F1-5. The sequence continues at coordinate 1,989,141 of NZ_CM176892.1, read as the reverse complement.
GGCCACCACCACGCCGAAGACGCTGGCCGAAAAGGTCTGGAACGCACATGTGGTCCAAGAAGGTGGCGGAGAAGGCTCGGCACGCCGTCCGGACCTCATCTACATTGATCTGCACCTGATTCACGAAGTGACGTCGCCGCAGGCTTTCGAAGGGCTGCGGCTGGCCGGTCGGCCGTTGCGCCGGCCTGATCTGACCATTGCCACCGAGGACCACAACACTCCGACGCTGGAGATCCATAAGCCGATTGCGGATCCGACCTCCAGGACCCAGATCGAGACGTTGCGGTCGAACTGCGCCGAGTACGGCGTGCGACTGCATTCGCTCGGGGATCAGGAACAAGGGATCGTCCATGTCGTTGGACCGCAGCTGGGCCTGACCCAGCCCGGCGTCACCGTGGTGTGCGGGGACTCCCATACGTCCACCCACGGAGCCTTCGGCGCGTTGGCCTTCGGCATCGGTACTTCCGAAGTCGAACACGTGATGGCCACCCAGACCCTGTCGCTGAAACCCTTCAAGACGATGGCCATCAACGTCGAGGGAACCCTGCGCACCGGGGTGACCTCCAAGGACATCATTTTGGCCGTCATTGCCAAGATCGGGACCGGCGGTGGACAAGGGTACGTGTTGGAATACCGCGGCTCGGCCATCCGTGCGCTGTCCATGGAAGCCCGCATGACGATCTGCAATATGTCGATTGAAGCGGGAGCTCGCGCTGGCATGGTCGCCCCCGACCAGATCACCTTCGACTACCTCGAAGGCCGCCCGCACGCCCCGCAGGGCGACGACTGGGACGCCGCCGTCGACTACTGGAGGACGCTGCGTACCGACGATGACGCCAGGTTCGACGCCGAGGTCAACGTCAACGCCGATGACCTCGAACCCTTCGTCACCTGGGGGACCAACCCCGGCCAAGGCGTTTCCCTCTCCGAATCGGTCCCCGCTCCTGAAGACTTCGAGGACGAGAACGCCCGCGCCGCCTGCGAACGGGCCCTGACCTACATGGACCTTGCGGCCGGTACACCGATGAAAGACATCCGGGTCGACACCGTGTTCCTGGGATCCTGCACCAACTCCCGCATGGAAGACCTTCGCTCGGCAGCCAACATCATCAGCGGCAGGGAAAAGGATCCCGACATCCGCATGATCGTCGTCCCTGGTTCTGCACGCGTCCGCCTCGAAGCCGAAGCCGAAGGACTGGACCAGGTCTTCAAGGACTTTGGAGCCGAATGGCGCTTTGCCGGCTGTTCTATGTGCTTGGGGATGAACCCCGACCAGTTGGCCGAAGGCGAACGATGCGCCTCGACGTCCAACCGCAACTTCGAAGGCCGCCAGGGCAAGGGCGGGCGCACCCACCTGGTCTCACCGCTCGTAGCAGCAGCCACCGCCATCCGGGGAACCCTGAGTTCTCCCTCGGACCTGGAACCAGCCGACGGCGCAGCCGCCTCAGCAGCCTAAGGAAGTAGATATGGAAAAGATCACCACACATACGGGCATCGGCGTTCCGCTGCGGCAGTCTGATATTGACACCGACCAGATCATCCCCGCCGTCTATCTCAAGCGGATCACCCGCACGGGCTTCGACGATGCACTCTTCGCTCGCTGGCGGAAGGATCCTGAGTTCGTGCTGAACCAAGCCCCCTTCTCCCACGGTTCCGTCCTCGTGGCTGGTCCGGACTTCGGTACCGGTTCCTCACGCGAGCACGCCGTCTGGGCGCTGAAAGACTACGGATTTCGTGCTGTCCTCTCATCGCGGTTCGGCGACATCTTCCGCGGCAACTCAGGTAAGCAGGGCCTCGTCGCTGCGCAAGTCGACCAAGGCGATATAGAGCTCATCTGGAAGGAGCTCGACAACCACCCGGGGTCCCAGGTCACCGTTGACCTGGAATCACGGACGGTCAGCTGCGGATCGATTGTCGCGCCGTTTGATATCGATGACTACACCCGCTGGCGGCTCATGGAGGGCCTGGATGATATTGGGCTGACCCTGCAGCAGGAACCGGAGATCACTGCCTATGAGCAGACCCGGCCCAGCTGGAAGCCGAAAACGCTGCCAGCAAAGTATTCCTGAGCGTAGACCGGCATCGCTTCAGCCGACAGCGAATCGCGCACGCCGAACCGCCGCGCGTTCAAGGGTCGTCAGGGGTGGTGGCTGTATGCTTGCCGAGAACCTTCGGAGAACTCGAAGAACCATACAAGTGTGAGGTTTTGATACATGGGCAAGGTCCTGACTATCCACGGCGGTGTCCCGCTACAGGGGAGAGTAAAGGTCAGGGGGGCCAAGAATCTAGTTCCGAAGGCAATGGTGGCCTCTCTTTTGGGGAACACCCCCTCGGTACTGCGCAACGTCCCTGAGATCAAGGACGTCGACGTCGTCACGAGTCTGTTGCAGATCCACGGTGTCACGGTTGAGAAGCACCCTGAATCCGGTGATCTCACCCTAGATCCTCAGGGTGCCAAAACGGCCCCATCCAATGAGATTGACGCCCATGCCGGGGACTCGCGCATTCCCATCCTCTTTTGCGGCCCGTTGATCCACAGCATCGGGGAAGCCTTCATTCCCGACCTAGGAGGCTGCCGTATCGGTGACCGGCCGATCGACTTCCATCTGGAAGTCCTCCGCAATTTCGGTGCCGTGGTCGATAAACGCGCCAATGGCATTTCAATCAGCGCCCCCCACGGACTCAAGGGCGCCAAAGTGGATCTGCCCTACCCGAGCGTCGGCGCCACCGAGCAGGTCCTGCTGACAGCTGTCCGGGCCGAAGGGATAACCGAACTCACCGGCGCAGCGGTGGAACCTGAAATCATGGACCTGATCGCGCTCTTGCAGAAGATGGGCGCCATCATCACCGTCCAGACCGATCGGGTCATTCGCATCGAGGGCGTCAACGAGCTCCACGGCTACAACCACCGCGCCATCCCTGACCGCAACGAGAGTGCCTCTTGGGCCTCGGCCGCACTGGCGACGCGCGGAGACATTTACGTCGAGGGGGCAGACCAACAGGACCTGACGTCCTTCTTGAACACCTACCGCAAGATCGGTGGTGACTTTGAAGTCCATGACGACGGCATTCGTTTCTTCCACCCCGGGGGGGAGTTGAAGCCGCTGGTTCTTGAAACCGACGTCCACCCCGGGTTCATGACCGACTGGCAGCAGCCCTTGGTCGTTGCCCTGACACAGGCACATGGCGTGTCGATCGTCCACGAGACCGTCTATGAAAACCGGTTTGGATTCACCGAAGCCCTCGTGCGCATGGGAGCGACGATCCAATTGCACCGCGAATGCCTCGGTGCGGTTCCTTGCCGGTTCGGACAGCGAAACTTCAAGCACTCGGCGGTCATCACCGGTCCGTCGCAGCTGGTGGGCCGCGATATCGACATCCCCGACCTCCGGGGCGGATTCTCACACCTCATTGCAGCCTTGGCCGCCGACGGCACCAGCCATGTGACCGGGATCGAGCTGATTAGCCGTGGCTACGAGCGTTTCCTGGAAAAGGTCCAGGGCCTTGGAGCACGCGTCGAAATCAGCGAAATCCTCTAGGGCCCGGATGAAGGAAGAACGGGGACAGCGACTGGTCTTCGGGATCCTGGCCGGAATTGCCAGGCCCCTGATGAACGTGCTGATGGCCAAGACGTGGATCGGTTTCGATAACCTGCCGGCAGCGGGCTTCATCGCTTGCCCGAACCACGTCACGGAGATCGACCCGGTAGTGGTGGGCCATGCCTTCTACAACCAAGGTCGCCTGCCGCGTTATCTGACGAAAGATTCGCTCTTCAAGGTTCCGCTTCTGGGTGCTGCCCTGCGGGCCTCCCATCAGGTGCCGGTGTCCCGTGCGACTACGGGTGCCAGCGGATCATTAGCCATTGCGAAGGAAGTACTCGACGCTGGGGACGTGATCATCATCTATCCCGAAGGATCCCTGACTCGGGATCCCGAGGAATGGCCCATGCGTGGACGCACCGGTGCGGCCCGGCTCGCGTTGCAGACCGGGGCGCCGGTGGTACCGATCGCACATTGGGGCGCGCAAAAGGTCCTGCCCCGTTACGGCAAGTCGTTGAGCATTTTCCCAAGAAAGCGCGTGTACGTCAGAGCCGGCCAGCCCGTGGACCTCGACGATCTACGAGACCAACCGATGACCCGCACGGTTTTGGACCAGGCGACACAGCGCATCATTGCCGCCTTATCGGCGGAGGTGGGCGAGCTCCGTGGCGAGCAGCCACCAGAGAAACCATGGGACCCGGCTGCGCATGGTCAGGCGGCGACCGGACGAATGAACACCGAAGACAAAAACCGCAACGAAGACGACCGACCAGGAGGGGCAGCATGAGGCCAGCACCGCAGAAGATTGCCGTCCTCGGAGCCGGAAGTTGGGGAACAACCTTTGCCAAGGTCCTGGCAGACTCCTGCGCCGACGACGGAACCACGGTCCAGTTATGGGCCCGCCGTGCTGAGGTTGCCGAGGAAATCTGCTCGCGGCATACGAACTCGACGTATCTGAAGGAAACCGTCCTTCCGTCCAACATCACTGCCTCTGCGGATGCTGGTGCCGTCTTAGCTGGTGCCGACATGGTGGTGCTGGCGGTGCCAGCCCAACAGCTGCGGGAACAGTTACGAAAAGTCGTAGGCCTCATCCCTGCCGGTGCGGTCATCGTGTCCTTGATGAAGGGCCTCGAACGGGGGACCGACTCACGGATGACGGAAGTCATCGCGGAAGAACTCGGCCGAAACCAGGACGAAATTGCCGTCGTTTCCGGCCCGAACCTGGCCATGGAAATTGCCCGTGAAGAACCAACTGCCTCGGTGGTCGCCTGCCCGGATGGTGACACGGCAGCATGGATCGCCAATGCCTGCTCTCCGGACTACTTCCGTCCGTACACCAATACCGACCTCATCGGCGTAGAAATTGGCGGCATCGTCAAGAACGTCATTGCCTTGGCCGTAGGCATCTGCGACGGCCGCGGCATGGGGGACAACACCAAAGCCTCAGTCATCACCCGTGGACTGGCCGAAACCAAGCGGCTGGCTCTGGCCATTGGCGGAAAATTGGAGACCATGTCGGGCTTGGCAGGTCTGGGTGACCTCGTGGCAACCTGCTCCTCCCCGCTCTCACGCAACCGCACGGCAGGTCGACATCTCGGCAACGGACTCACGCTCGAGGAAGTGAACGACACGATGACGCAGACTGCCGAGGGCATCAAATCCGCTCGTGCCGTCTTGGACCTGGGCCGAAACGTCCACGTGGAAATGCCGATCACCGAGGCCGTGGTCATGGTCCTCGAAGGAAAACTCACCGTTTCAGCGATGGCCGAACGCCTGCTGGGGCGGGAACTGAAATCCGAGGGAGAAGGCTCATGAGCGCGACCAACAGCAAAAAAACAAGGATCGCGCTGCTCTTCGGCGGCAGGTCGCCGGAGCACTCCGTGAGCTGCGTGACTGCTGCCGGGATCCTCCGGGTCCTGGACCCTGAGAAGTACGACGTAGTTCCCATCGGCATCACCCGCCAGGGACAGTGGACCATTGAAGAAGCCGACCCAGAGTCATGGTCACTGTCTTCCGGCGTCGCTCCGGAAATCGAACCCAGCGGAGAGTCCCTGCAGTTCTCCCACACCAATGAGGCAACCGAACTCATCGGACATAGCGAATCCGGCGCTACACGCAGCCTCGGTGGAGTCGACGTCGTCTTCCCCGTCCTGCACGGGTCCTTCGGCGAGGACGGGACTGTCCAGGGACTGCTGGAAATGGCCGACGTTTCGTACGTGGGCTCCGGTGTCGCCGCCAGCGCCATCGGAATGGATAAGCACTTCGCCAAACTCGTCTTCGAGGCAGCTGGACTGGAAGTCGGCCCCTACGAGGTCATCACCGATAAGGAATGGCTGCGGGACCGGCACGCCTGCCTGAGCCGTCTTTCGCGCCTCGAATACCCCCTCTTCGTGAAACCTGCGCGCGCAGGTTCCTCGGTCGGGGTGAGCCGCGTCTCCGACGATGCTGGACTCGTCGAAGCCATCGACGCGGCGCGCGAACATGATCCAAAGGTCATCATCGAACAGGGCATCGCCGGCCGTGAAATCGAATGTGGAGTTTTGGAAGGACGCGGCTCCGATGCGCCGCGGACCTCATTGCCCGGAGAAATCGTCGTGACGGCGGGGGCCGATACGTTCTACGATTTCAACGCCAAATACGTGGATGGGGGAGCCGCCGAGCTCTCCTGCCCGGCCGCTCTGCCCGAGGACCAAATTTCGATCATCAGGGAACAGGCTGCCATCGCGTTCGACGCGATCGCTGGCGAAGGTCTGGCCCGGGTCGACTTCTTCTACACCGAAGATGGTCGCTGGATCATCAACGAGATCAACACCATGCCTGGCTTCACCCCAGTGAGCATGTACCCGCGTATTTGGGGGGAAACCGGAATCGGCTACGCGGAACTCGTCGACGAACTGATCTGGTTGGCCGTGAACCGAAAAACCGGTCTCCGCTAGGTGTACTGCCCATAGACGTTAGTTAAGCGGCTGATTGGTGGCTGGTTCCCGATTGCAGTGTGGGGCCTGTGGTGATTGTACGCATGGATCCAATCCGGCAGTGCTTCGCGGCGGGTGGCCTCGCTGCCATAGAACCTGGCGTAGGCCCAACCGTCGTTCAGGGTCCGATGGAACCGCTCGATTTTCCCATTGGTCTGGGGCCGGTAAGGGCGGGTCCGCTTGGGCGTGATGGCCAGCTCGGCGCAGGCGTCACGCCAGGCATGCGAGCGGTAGGCGGACCCATTATCAGATAGCACGCGCTCCACGACGACGTCACGGGCAGCGAACCACGCCACGGCCCGTTCCAGTACCGCGATGGCCGTTACCGACTTCTCATCATCATGAATCTCGGCATAGGCGATACGCGAGTGATCATCGATGACCGTGTGCACGAAGGCGGTTCCCATTTTCGGGGTGTGGTTCGCATTGCGGGGCTTGTCCGGGGTTGCTGCACGGTTCTTGTCTCCGGCCTGCCGGCCCACGAACCGGTGCCCGCCGCCGTCGGGAATATTGCCGAATTTGGTGACGTCCACGTGGATCATCGATCCCGGATAGGGGTGCTCATAGCGGCGGATTTTCTCACCGGTGACCCGGTCGATATAGCGCAGCCTGTTGATCCGGCAACGTACCAGCACTGCGTGCACCGTCGAGGCAGCCAGGCCCAGCCGGTAGGCGATCTGGACGGGCCCCAAGCGCTTGCGCCAGCGCAGTGCCACGATTTGTTTGACCGCTGCCTGCGGGGTGCGTGCAGGACTTGTCCGGGGTCTGCTGGGCTTGTCGGCCATCCCGGCCGCGCCGTGGGCTCGGTAGCGGTCGGCCCAGCGTTTGGCGGTGGGCCAGGAGACCATGAACATTTTCGCTGCGGTGGAGACGCTCCACTGCTGGTCAACGATGAGCTTGGCGATTCTCAGACGTGCTTTGGGGGTCAGGGCTGCATTAGCGTGGGACATGAAGGCCTCCTGTTTGTGAAGTGGTTTCTTAGACAGCTCCACTCCACATCGGGGGGCCTTCGTCATCCCATCAATTCAGACCGTGTCGTCGCACGAGTTCAACCAACGTTGCTGGGCAGTACAGCTAGGACCCGGTGGCTCCCTTCGGGAACCTACGGCAGGTCCTCGGAGGTGTCTTGGGTGCTGCACCCTCCTTGAGCGGGAATACGCTCGGCGGCGGATCCAAGCTGGGACAGCACGGAGCTGGAAGGCACTTCATCCGGATTGAAGAGTACCTCGGTGGCGGGGGTCCGGCCGTAGGTGGTCAACGTCCATGCGACCTCACCCTCCTTGGCCACCCAGTCCACACCGTTCACGCCGGCACACTGATCCGTCGTCGGGCCCGGAACATTGACGCCGCACCGCAGGATGATTTTCGCAGGGTCCCCCCAGACTGCCGTTGCTTGACTGGTCGTGGGGCGAAGTTTGTAGCCGGCCAGCTCATCCGGCATCGCGACCATCATGTCAGCGCAGAGTGGATTCGCTGCGTCATCGGCCGGCTGCACGGTAGCGGGACTGGCACATCCTGCCAATGATAGGCCCGCGAGAAGGACAACGACCGCCGGGAGGGCCCGGCGCTGAACAAATAAATCAACAGGCAAACGCACACCTCCACTCTAACCCGTGGTGCCACGGCTAAGATGAGACGGCAACCACGGCGATGAAAGGCTGACATGTCCCAAGAGAACATGGATTTGGCGTTCGGTGAACCCGAACATAAGAAGAAGCACCCGGTACGAGCGACCATCATCACTCTCTTGTCACTGGTCGTGATTGCCGCCCTGGTCGCCGGTGGATACGTCTTCATGCTCGCCAAGAACTTCGATTCGCACAGCGCAAAAATCGAGTCGGCTTTCCCTTCGGACTCAGTCCGCCCTGAGAAGTCGGCCAATGGGGCCTCCAACATTCTGCTCTTGGGCAGCGACTCTGGAGGCGGATCTGGTGACTCGGAGAACCTCAAGGGTGTCCCCAATGCCGGCAGATCTGACACCATCATGCTGATCCACGTACCGGCAGACCGGAAGAACGTTTTCGTCACCTCGATTATGCGCGATACCTGGGTGCCGATTCCGGGGAAGGGCAGCCACAAAATTAACGCAGCCTTCTCCTACGGTGGGGTCCCGCTGGCGGTCCAGACGCTGGAAACTCTTTTGGATACGCGTATTGACCATGTGGCTTCCATTGATATGGAAGGCTTCAAGGGGCTCACCGAGGCGATAGGTGGTGTCGATGTCAACGTCCCATCGAATTTCACGTCAGGGTACGGGCACTATGACTTCACTCAAGGACAGACACATCTCGAAGGAGATAAGGCCTTGGCCTTTGTCCGCGAGCGAAAGTCGTTCAAGGATGGCGACTACCAGCGAGTGAAGAACCAACAGACCTTTATCAAGGCTGTCGTGGGGAAGGTGTTGACTCCGAAAACGTTGGCCAACCCGGCCAAGATGACCGATGTGGTCGATGAAATCTCGCCATATATCGCCGTCGACGATGAATTCGGCGCTGTCGAGGTTGGTAAATTGGGCGCCTCTCTGGCTCGTGTGCGAAGTGGTGACATGCACTTCTTCACACTGCCGAATAAGGGCACTGGTTGGTCCAACGACGGCCAGTCAATCGTCGTCCCTGACGACGCGGCGATCGATGAACTCGCCGCCGCACTCAAGGATGACAAAGTCGGCGAATTCGTCCAGTCACACGGACTCTAAGCAACCCGTAAGGGGAACGAACATGACCGCCAAGATCGCTTCAGGGGTGCCCGCAGCAGCCACCTGGCTCGAATCGATGGTCGGGGCCTTGGCCAACCATAGCGACCGGCTGGACGCTATCAATATCTTTCCGGTTGCTGATGGGGATACCGGCTCCAATCTTTACCTGACCGCGCGGACTGCCCACGACGCGGTGTCGGTATTGGAATCAGAGGACCTCGGCGAGTATCTGGCGACGGCAGGTCGAGCCGGAATGGAATCGGCGCGCGGTAATTCAGGCACACTGCTTTCGGTGTTCCTTATCGGTTTTTCAGAACCGCTGCTGGGACAGCCACGATTGACCGGCCCCTTGCTCGCCGCCGCCCTGGAACGTGGAAGGGTCCGGGCATGGTCCGCGCTCAGCGACCCGGTTCCGGGGACCATGCTCTCCGTGGCGGAGTCCGCGGCTCGGGCGGCAAGTAGCGCGGTGGCACAGTCGACTGCCGATCCGTCCAGTCGAGCAAACCTGCGCGAGGTTCTGACTGCCGTGCAGGAAGTAACGATCCAATCCGTGGTCTGTACTGAAGACCAGCTCGGGGCGCTGACCAAAGCCAAGGTGGTAGATGCCGGAGCCGTGGGCATGCTGCTGGTCCTCGATACGCTGTGTGCAGCGCTGACGGGTGAAGAACCTGAGGAATCGCGCTATACCTCGTTACACGGGTACGGGATCCAGGATCCCCACATTCATGCCACGTCCTCAACTGAGGAAGGCGTCGAAGTGATGTGCACGATAACGTTGGGAGCCTTGGAAGCTGCCACCCTGCGTGCCCGGCTCGACTCGCTCGGTAACTCGGTCATCATGAGCGCGGTCAATGGTCCCAACGAAGCTTATCGCTGGCGTGTCCACGTCCATGTTCCTGCTGCAGAAGACGCGCTGGAAGCCATCCGTGAGGCCGGTGAACCGGTCAACGTTTCTATTACGGACTTGTGTACCCACAGTGGCTGACTCAACGTCCTTCGGCCCGGAAACACCGTTGCGCTCGGCAATTGGAAGTCGAGCAGCCGACGCAGTGGCCAAGGCCTTTCACCTTGAAACCTGTGGGGAACTGCTCCACCACTTCCCCCGACGTTATCTCGACGTGGGTGAACTGACGCGTATCGACGAACTGCCGTTCGGTGAAACCGTGACCGTGGTGGCCCGGGTCGTCTCCTCGGAGCAACGCAGAATGCAGCGACGCAAAGGCATGCTGCTCCAAGTGGCCGTCGAGGACGAACTCGGCGATACGCAGGGCCGACTCAACATGACCTTCTTCAACGGGTACAAGGCTGCCAAGGAACTGACCCACGGAACCGTGGCCATGTTCAGTGGAAAAGTCGGTGCCTACCGGCAGACACTTCAACTAGCCCAACCCGAATACGCACTCTTGGAAACCGCAGAGGACGCCGAACCCCGGCCAATCCCCATCTACCCGGCGACCGCTGCTGTTAGTAGCCCGGCACTGCGGGGCATGATGGACCTGGTGTTGGCTGGCGTCTCATCGACGACATACCCAGATCCGCTGCCTGAATCACTCCGCGAGCAACACCGCCTTCCCAAGCTCGCACGAGCCCTACACGCGGTCCACGCGCCGGATACGGTCGCCCATGGTGAAGCGGCGAAGAAACGCTTCCGATACGACGAGGCATTGGTTCTCCAGCTGGCCTTGGCTGAGCGCCGGGCGCACCGCTTCCGCCAGCCAGCTACCGCTCGGGTCGGGGGAGTCGACGGGATACTTAATGCCTTCGAAGCAGCTCTGCCGTTCACGCTCACCGAAGGCCAGATCCGGGCCGGGATGGAAATTTCAGCGGATCTGGCGCGTCAACGACCGATGAACCGTCTGCTCCAGGGAGAGGTCGGGTCAGGTAAGACCGTCGTGGCGTTGCGGGCCATGCTCCAGGTGATCGATGCCGGTGCCCAAACGGCTTTGATGGCACCGACAGAGGTCCTGGCGCAGCAGCACTATGCGTCCATCTCCCGGATGCTGGGCCCACTAGGACGTGCAGGGCAGCTAGACGGGCATCCGAACGGGACACGCGTGGATCTGCTCACTGGGTCCATGCCCGCCGCACAGCGCAAGGAAGTCCTGCTGAGGGTTGCCTCCGGGGAGACCGGAGTCCTGATCGGGACCCACGCGTTGCTATCGGAAAACGTGATCTTTGCCGAACTGGGATTCGTTGTTGTCGACGAACAACATCGGTTTGGCGTCGAACAACGAGATACCTTGCGAGCCAAGAACAGCATTCAACCCCATATGCTGGTCATGACGGCAACACCTATCCCGCGAACCGTCGCGATCACGGTCTTTGGGGACCTGGAGATCAGTACGTTGTCGGAATTGCCGGCCGGCCGGGCCCCGACCAGTACCTATGTCGTTGACCTCCATGACGAACGCTACCGCGACCGAATGTTTGCCCTCATGCGAGAAGAGGTTGATCAGGGACACCAAGTCTATTTGGTGTGCCCGCGCATCTCCGAACAGGCGACGGAAGACGGCATGGCTCCGGGGCCGAACGGCTCCGAAGCTATGGGCTCGGACACAGGATCTGAAGGCGCTAATCTGCCCGGTCTGCCTGCACCGCCGAAGGCTACCGTTGAGGAGATGTACCAACGTGTGGCAAGCATGCCGCTTTTCAACGGGGTAGGCATCGATACGCTGCACGGTCGGATGACGACCGAAGAGAAGGCAGCCGCCATGTCAGGATTCGAATCGGGGGAGACCGGAATCCTGATCTCCACGACGGTCATCGAAGTAGGTGTCGATGTCCCCAATGCCACCGCCATGGTGATCCTTGATGCCGACTCCTTCGGTGTGTCGCAGTTGCACCAGCTGCGCGGACGCGTTGGCCGTGGCGGCCTGCCAGGGACCTGTCTCTTGGCGTCATGGCTGCCCCCGGAGCACCCTTCCTTGCAACGACTCGCAGCCGTGGCCCAAACCACCGACGGTTTTGAGCTGGCCGAAGTTGATTTGGCCGAACGCCGCGAAGGAGACGTGCTGGGGGCCAGACAATCGGGAACACAGAACACCCTGAAGATCCTCCGGGTCGTCCGTGACCGGAAGATCATCACGGCGGCCCGAACCGATGCCGAAAAAATCGTTGAAAGCATCGGAGGGCTCGCCGCGCACCCGGGACTGCGCCAACTGGTGCACAGCTGGGTGGATGATGACATGCAAGCTTTTCTGGAACGAGGTTAACCGCATATGGGACGTGTTATAGCCGGTGCAGCCGGGGGACTGGGCCTCACCTCCGTACCGGGTGACGCCACTCGACCGACGACCGATCGTGTGAAGGAAGCACTCTTCTCGAGGTTGGAAAGCCAGGACGAACTCGACGGCGCTCGTGTTCTGGACCTCTATGCTGGCTCCGGCGCACTCGGCGTTGAGGCAGCCAGTCGGGGAGCTCGAGCAGTAGTGCTCGTTGAACAAGCTCCCAAGGCTTTGGCGGTGTGCCAAGCCAATGCCGCGTTGGTCAACAAACACCTGCGCCGCGAAGTTATCGCGGCCCGGCGCGGGTCCGTCAAGACGTTTTTGGCAGCTGAAACCGAGTCGGGGCGTGGCTGGGACCTGGTCTTCATGGACCCGCCCTACCCTCTGACTGACGCCGAGCTCTCGGCCACGCTCCTGACGTTGGTGCCTGTCTTGAACGAGGGGGCGCTGGTGGTCCTGGAACGTTCCTCACGTTCTCCTGAACCTTCGTGGCCGGCGGAGCTGGCCGGACTGTCGACGAAAAAATACGGGGAGACGACCCTATGGTTTGCGGAGGTCGTCAAGATCGACGCCTGAAAGGACACTGCCGGGGTGGGGGCCCATGCCACGCAAGTCGTCTAGCCGAGAGTCGTCCCACGCGGTATCTGTCCCCATGAGAATGAAATTTCCCGGGGCTCGGAGCTCGAACAGATCCTGGGGAGCAGCGACGGTGACCTGCCGGTACGTCTCTTCCATGGCGCGGATCTGTTGGCGGATGAAGGCAAAGGGCGGATCGTCCCCGACATTGACCAATGAAATCCCCGCAGGGGACAGCAATCGTCGGATTTCTCGATGGAATTCATCCGCACGCAAGTGTTCCGGAGCGTCGGCTCCGGCAAAAACATCCAGAATGGCGGCGTCGAAGGTTTCCCCGGCAAGCTTCCCAGCGACAACATCACGTGCATCAGCGATGATCAGTTGAAGGTTCGTCTCGGCGGGTAGCGGCAGGACCTCGGTGACGAAGCCCAAGAGCTCCCGCTCTGAATCCACGGCAACCTGGGTACTTCCGGGACGCGTCGCGGCGAGGTAGCGAGCCAGGGTGAGGGCCCCTGCACCCAAGTGCAGAACCTTCAAAGGTGTACCAGGGGAGCCGAGTAGATCCAGATGGTTGGCAGTTCTGCGGAGGTACTCGTAGAAGATTTCCTGGGGAGCCGCAGGATTGACGTGGGATTGCTCGGCGCCGCCGATCGAAAGGACCCACGCGCCGGGAATCCACGTGTCGGGAATGAGCTCCGCGTGTTGACCGACGCCGGACAGCCAGCGGCGATGGGTCTTGTGGTGCGGGACGTTCATCGGGTGATTACTTTACGCAGCCGACTCAGCCGTTTCGTCGCCTCGGCGAGGACATCAGGCCGCTTGCAGAAGGCGAAACGCATCAACGTACGTGTGGCAGTGGCACCCTCCTCGTGACAGAAGACCGAGAGAGGGATCCCGGCAACTCCAACGATCTCAGGCATCCGCCGCGCCAAGTCCGCGGCGTCGTCGATTCCCAGGGGTGCCACATCGGCGACAACGAAGTACGTGCCTGACGGTCGGTACACCCTCATACCAGCGTTCTTCAAGCCATCGGCCAGGAACGTGCCGCGTTCTGCCAGATCCGTCGCAAAGTTCGCGAAGTATTCGTCGGGAAGCCGGAGTGCCTCGGCCACGGCGGGTTGGTAGGCCGGACCCGAACTGTAGGAAAGGAACTGCTTCACGGTGCGGATTGCAGCAATCAAGTCGGCTGGTCCACTCGCCCATCCGACCTTCCACCCGGTAAAGGAAAAAGTCTTGCCAGCCGAGGAAATACTGATTGTCCGCTTCCAAGCGCCATCGATGGAGGCTACCGGAATGTGCTGACAGCCGAAGGTCAAGTGCTCGTAAACTTCGTCGGACACGATCAGTACGTCGTGACGTTCAGCGAGCTGGACGATCTGTTCGAGGACTTCGCGCTTGAAGACCGTTCCCGTCGGATTATGCGGATTATTAAGCAGAATCATGCGCGTTTTGTCGGTGATGGCGCGTTGAAGATCCGTTGGGTCTGGCTGGAAATCAGGAAGCCGCAGCGGAACCGTTCGGTGGATACCTCCCGCCAAAGCGATGGTGGCTCCGTAGGAGTCGTAGAAGGGCTCGAAGGTGAGAACTTCGTCTCCCGGGTTGACCAGAGCGAGGACCGATGCAGCAATCGCTTCAGTAGCACCCGTGGTGACCACCACGCCGTCCGCCGGGTCGGGCGAAAGCCCGTAGAAGTGTTGCTGGTGTTCTGCAATAGCTTCGCGGAGCTCCGGAATACCCGGACCCGGTGCATATTGGTTCTGACCTGATCGAATATTTTGTGCGGCTGCTTCGGCCATGAAGTCGGGCCCGTCCGTGTCGGGGAATCCTTGACCGAGATTAACTGCCTCGTGTTTTCGTGCGAGGACTGTGATCTCTTCGAAAATGGTTGCTGCCAGGTGGCCGTCTGGGCCGAGGAGATTTGCGCCATGGGCGGCACGTTGCCAGGGAAAGCTGTGGGACATGGACTCAGTATGGCAAGGACGCGGCCAACATGACGACTATTGCAGGCCATGGACGCCTCCAATTGATAGATTGCACGTATGCGTCGCGCCGTCTGCCCCGGATCCTTTGATCCCATTCATAAGGGCCATGTGGAAATCATTGCCCGTGCCAGTAGCCTCTTCGATGAGGTCGTGGTGGCCGTGTCGACAAACTACTCCAAGAAGTACCGATTCGATCAAGAAGAGCGGATCGCCATGGCGCGTGAAACAGTCTCTGGGCTCGCCGGAATCAGCGTCGTGCCGATGGGGGACGGGCTCTTGGCAGGATTTTGCCGCGAGGTGGGTGCCGACGCCATCGTCAAAGGACTGCGCTCTGTGGTGGATTACCAATACGAAGTTCCGATGGCAGCCATGAATCGGCACCTGACAGGTGTCGAGACTGTTTTCCTCTCCGCAGACAACAGGTACGCTCATTTGTCCTCAAGTCTGATCAAGGAAGTTCAGGCACTGGGTGGTGACGTGGACGAATACCTTCCGCGCTCGGTCGTCAACCGTTTCCGGAACGGTCGCTAGTGGTTGCCGCCGGAAGTGGTGGCGATCTTGTAAAGTTGAATCATGAATGAATCGAAGCGCATCACCAAGGCAGTGATTCCGGCAGCGGGTTTGGGGACCCGTTTCTTGCCGGCTACCAAGGCGATGCCCAAGGAAATGCTCCCCGTTGTCGACAAGCCAGCCATCCAGTATGTCGTCGCCGAGGCGGCCAAGGCAGGCCTAGACGACGTTTTGATGATCACTGGACGCAGTAAACGAGCCCTTGAAGATCATTTTGACCGGGTCCCTAATCTTGAGCAGGTCTTGATGGAGAAGGGCGACACGGAGAAGCTCGCGTTGATCCAGGAGGCGACTGACCTCGGCGAGATCCACTACATTCGCCAGGGAGATCCACAGGGGTTAGGGCACGCCGTACTGTGCGCGAAGCTGCACGTGGGGGATGACCCTTTCGCTGTTCTTCTGGGCGACGACCTTATCGACGAACGGGACGATCTCCTGAGCGAAATGATCCGGGTCCAACAAAATACCGGGGGGTCTGTGATTGCGTTGATGGAAGTAGATCCGGCACAGATCGGTGCGTATGGATGTGCTGACGTCACTGCAGTAGACGGTGAGGATTACGTCAAGGTCAATCGATTGGTCGAGAAACCGAACCCAGAAGAAGCACCCTCTAATTTGGCGGTTATCGGCCGCTACGTGCTCCACCCTTCAGTTTTTGAGATCCTTGAGCGGACTGAACCCGGCCGTGGCAACGAAATCCAACTGACCGACGCCCTTCAAGAACTTGCAGGTTCGGATCTGACTGGAGGCGGCGTGCACGCGGTCATTTTCCGAGGTCGTAGATACGATACGGGAGATAAGCTCTCCTATATCCAAGCGGTCATCAGTCTCGCAGCAGAACGACAGGACATTGGCGAACGACTGGTTCCGTGGCTCAAGGAATTCGTTGCGGACTTGGAGGCCTAGATTCAGCTGAATCTAGGCGGAGCGAATCTGGTCTTCCAATGACGCTAGACTTGCTTGCCTACGACCATCCATTTGATTCGGGCATCGTCGCGGCCAAATTCGGACCATTTCACGGCCGGCGTCCCCCACGGGAGAAGACTTGAACAGTACGCAGCCTGAATCCGGGTATGCCCCGCGCCGAATGGCGCCGCGGAAAAAACATCCAATACGGGCCGTCATTCTGTCGTTGGTGGCGCTGATAGTGGTTGCTGTTCTAGTCGCCGGCGGATACTTATTCACACTCGCCAACACGTTCGATGACCAAACCCCCGAGCTGGGCTCGGCTTTTCCTGAGGAGTCGCTTCGGCCTGTGAAGGATCCGGGCGATAAGTCCATGAACATTCTGTTGATGGGGGCCGATCACGGTGGCGCAAACCAAGTCACCGAAGACGTCATCGACACTGGTGGTACTGGTCAGCGCTCCGACACGATGATGCTTGTCCATATTCCGGCCGACCGTGAAGGTATCTACGTCATGTCAGTCATGCGCGATACGTGGCTGGAGATTCCGGGCCATGGAAAGCACAAGATCAATTCGGCGATGGCTTTTGGGGGAGTCCCCTTGGTGGTTCAAACGTTTGAAGGCTTATTCGACGCTAAAATCGATCACGTCGCCGTGGTGGACTTCCAGGGGTTCCGAGACTTGACCACCGCACTGGGTGGCGTGACAGTGAAGAATGAGATTCCCTTCACAGCGAACGACACCGACTATTTCTACCCGGTAGGAAACATTGATTTGGAGGGAGACCGTGCACTCCGGTTTGTTCGCGAAAGAAAATCCTTCTCCGATGGCGACTACCAACGAGTGAAGAACCAACAAACGTTCTTGAAGGCCGTCATGGATAAGCTCCTGCGGTCCGAAACACTGACTAATCCGAGCAAGGTCTATAAGGTCATCGACAAGGTCTCTCCCTATGTTTCACTTGACGATTCGCTCGATGCAGGGACCGTTGCCGGCTTGGCCGTCCAATTCAAGGGCCTGCGTTCCAAAGACGTTCACCTGTTCACCCTCCCAACGGCGGGTACATCTACGAGCAGGGACGGGCAATCCATCGTGTTGGAAGATGAACAAGCTGTTGCTGACGTCGGTGAAGCCCTGAGTCACGATACGATGGGCTCCTATTTCGAAGATGTGGAATCCAAGGCCAAATGAGGAGTTTGAACGCATGACGGTCATTGGTTCAGTGAGTCCCGAAGGACTTCACCGTGTCGGCGCCAGGCCCCGGTTCTTTGCTTACTTGAAGCAAGCTTGGCAGCGACGCGACTTTGCCTACGAGTTGGCCCGCAGTCGAATTGAGGCCAGCAACGGCCGCAACCGGCTTGGAATGTTGTGGGTCGTGCTGAAGCCGACCCTGAATGCACTGATGTATGGCGCAATATTCGGTCTTTTGCAGGGCGATAGTAAGCCCCCTGGGTTTCCGATGTACGTCGTGATCGGCGTCTTCCTCTTCGAATTTTTTAGCCAGTCCATGAACCAAGGCGCTAAATCCATCACCGGAAATACCGCTCTGGTGCAATCGCTCTCATTCCCGCGCATTACCCTTCCGTTGGCTACTATCCTGCAGCAGCTACTCACTCTGGCCCCTATGTTGGGGGTGATGTATATCTATTGCCTCATACTGGGGGCAAAGCCTTCATGGAGTTGGCTATTGATTTTTCCGCTTGTCGGGATTTACACCCTGTTTAATACCGGAGTCGCCCTGGTTGCTGCACGGCTTACCGTGCATGTGCGGGACTTAACTCAGCTCTTGCCGCTGATCAACAGGCTCTTGTTCTACACGTCCGGTGTACTTTTTTCAGTGGATCGCATTCTCAGCATGCTTCCAGTCATGGTGACGCTTTTCGATTTCCACCCGATCTACCAAACGCTGCAGATTGCCCGAGGCTGCATCATGGGCATTGACTATCCCATCGAATACTGGGGGTACCTTGCAATCTGGTCGGTGCTGATGCTGATCTTTGGTGTCATTTTTTTCTGGATAGCTGAGGAGCGTTATGGCAGAGTCAACTGATTTTGATGACCTGATTCGGCCCAGGCGATGGTCCGAAGACCGAGCCAGTACCAAGGACAGTGCAGCCGGCGCACAGATAGCTTCACAGGGTATTCCGGCGAGGCGCCGGATTTCTGCCGGAACTCACCAGCATGTAGAACAGAAAGACGCTTCTCCTAGTGAGACTTTGCCGGAACAGCCGGTCCCGCATGCGACCCCATCTCCCGAACTAAAACATGGTATGTCGGATGTGGAATCTGCCGCTGCATCTCCGTCAAGGGAACGCGCAGAAACCCGCCCAGAAGAGAGACGTCCAGTGGTCGTCGTTGACGACCTTCACGTTCGATACAAGGTCTATTCCAGCGGAAAGTCAGCGGGTTCGGCCGATGGACGACGGCTGATGACAAAAACTCGGGGATTGCGGGAAGTGCACGCTGTCAAAGGGATCTCATTCACGGCCTATGAAAATGAATCAATTGGGATTATAGGGAGTAACGGTTCTGGCAAGTCGACATTAATGCGCAGCATCGTGGGACTGACCCCGCCCGCCTCGGGCGCAGTCTATGCAACCTCACGCCCCAATATGCTTGGTGTCGGCGCTGCACTCATTCCCGAATTGTCAGGGGATAAAAACATTACTCTGGGTGGTCTGGCCCTAGGCTATAGCCGCAAGGAAGTCGAGACGATGCGGAGTGACATTATCGAATTCGCTGAGCTCGAGGACTTCATCGATCTTCCCATGCGCACGTATTCGTCCGGTATGTCGGCTCGCCTGAAATTTGCGATCGCCGCTTCGAAACAACACGAAATTCTCATCGTTGACGAAGCGCTGGCGGTCGGCGACGCTCGTTTCCGCAAACGGAGTGAAGCTCGGATCCGTCAGATCCGTGAAGAAGCTGGAACGGTGTTCCTCGTCTCACACTCCATGAAGTCGATCCTCGATACCTGCAACAGGGTACTTTGGATCAACCAGGGGGTTCTGGAAATGGACGGGGACGCCGAGGAAGTCGTCAAGGCGTACAAGGAATCAAAGAAATGAATTTCCCCGACCGAAAGACAGCCGTTTCGTACGTCATGCCTGTCCTGAACGAGGCTGAGTACGTCAGAGACGCTGTCCAAGGGATTCTCGCCCAGGACTTCGATGGACCCAAGGAAATCATCCTTGCTCTGGGCCCAAGCGACGATGGGACTGAGACCGTGGTGGAGCAGATGGCAATAGAAGACCCGAGGATCCGGTGGGTTCACAACCCCATTGGACGCACTCCAGCAGGCCTGAACCTCGCCATCAAGGCGTCTACGGCTTCCATCATCATCCGGGTGGATGCGCACAGCGTTCTGGATCCCCAGTACACACGCCGCGGCGTGGACACCCTGTTGCGCAGTGGGGCGGCCGATGTCGGCGGCCGTATGGACGCGCAAGGCCGCAACTCTCTGCAACGCGCCGTCGCGGCTGCCTATAATTCGCCCCTGGGACTGGGGGGAGCTGCTTACCACTCGGGTGCTCCCGAAGGCCCGGCTGAATCGGCGTACCTTGGAGTTTTTCGCCGCTCGATCTTCGACGAAGTCGGCTTCTACGATGAGTCCTTGTGGCGTGGACAAGATTGGGAACTGTGTCTCCGGATCCGACAGGCCGGAGAAAAAGTGTGGTTTGATCCACTGCTGAAGACGACGTATTTTCCTCGGGATGATTACCGTCGATTGGCCGCACAAAGCTACGCTTCCGGGGTGTGGCGGGGGGAATTGGCTCGTAGGTATCCGGAAGGAAAGTCAATTAGGCATTTCGCGCCGCCGATCATGGCCGTAACGGTTGCGGCGGGAGTCGTTTCGTGGCTCGTGCGTTCATATCATTTCAGAGGCCTAGGACGCTTAGTTCAACGAGCTGTGCGCAGTGCCCCTGCGGTCTATGGAGCAATGATCATAGCGGCTTCAGTCCAGACGAAATGTTGCAACGGATTGGAGCGGCTCCAACTGCTGCGTGTCTTACCGACCATCCACTTTCCCTGGGCCTTCGGCTTTGTCCGTGGACGAATTCTTGGGGCCGGCCAGACCACGGATCAGAGCCGACCGGTAAAGAACTTGGAAAAAAACTCCGAGGGTACAGAATGACCCCGTCGGAAACACGACCGGCAAGACCGTCGTTGGATGAGCTTCGTGCCGTATGTCAGCCCCCGGAGGTCAGATCCAGACGTAACGCCGAGCATTGGACTGCGGAACTATATCTTCGACATATCTCCATCTATCTCACCGCATTACTGGTTCGAACCCCGATCAGTGCCAACGGAGTCACGGGACTCATGATTCTTGCCGGCTGGGGTATGTCCGCAGCCTTGCTGATTCCAGGAATCTGGGGCCCCCTACTCGCTGTCGTGCTGTCCCAAGTGCAGCTATATTTTGATTGCTGCGATGGAGAAGTCGCGCGATGGCGAGAAACCCAGGGGCCCAAAGGCATTTTCATTGACATGGTCGGCCACCATACTACCGAGGCGCTACTACCCATCGCCCTTGCGGCTCGGATTTCCCTTGGAAACGAAGCGGGGCTCCCCGCCGGACTCGATGACCAGTTGCTGTTCATCGGCGCAATCGTGGCCTTGCTGCTGGTGCTCAACCGCTCCTTGAGCCTGATGGTCCACGCTGCTCGCGGCATGGCTGGACTCGGCAAACTTCCCGATACCGGGGATGCGCGGGCAATCCCGTCGACGTCCCTGTTGGGCAAGTCGCGGAATCTCGCCCGTTTCCTGCCCTTCCACCGGCTTTTGCACGCCGTGGAATTGAGCCTTTTGTTTCTGGTAGCGACCATCGTATCCACGATTTTCGGGAGTTCAGGACTTGCTGAAAGCTGGTTGCTGTGGCTGCTCGTGCCTGTCACCCTTTTCGTGAATCTCGGGCATTTCGCAGCCAGCCTCGCATCACCCAGGCTCAGGGCCTAGGAGGCATTCATGGGCACAACGAATGTAGAGCCCAGCGTCGGAGTCGTGATCCTGACCATGGGAGACCGGCCGGAGGAACTTCGGCGCGCCTTCGCTTCGCTTCAATTACAAGAAGGCGTCCGCTTGGATGTTGCCGTGGTCGGCAATGGCTGGGACCCGGCAACACAGCTGGGAGGACTACCGGAATGTTTTGTTCCGGTCTACTTGGAAGAGAATCTAGGCATCCCAGCCGGACGTAATGCCGGCGTGCCGCACGTTCGGGGTGAATTCATCCTGTTCCTCGACGATGATTCGTGGCTTCCAGATATCGATTTTCTGCAAAATGCCGTTACCCGTTTCCGGACGTACCCGGATATGGGGATGCTGATGCCGCGCATCGCTGACCCGGAAAACGAGGAATCGCCCCGTCGTTGGATTCCTCGCCTGAATAAAAAGACGGCGGGGGAGTCAAGCAATATCTTCCATGTTGGGGAGACCTGTCTTCTCCTACCCAGGGCGATTTTTGAGGCGACCCGTGGTTGGGCTGGCGGGTTTTGGTATGCCCATGAAGGCATTGAGTTGGCTTGGCGTGTGTGGGATACAGGCCATCGTGTCTGGTACGCGGGGGACCTGCGAGTCTTCCACCCTGTCGTAGATCCACGCCGGCACGGTGAATTTTATCGGCTGAACGCCCGAAACCGCGTTTGGCTGGCACGTAGGAATCTGAGGTGGCCTTTCAGCTGGGCCTACGTGGGGTCATGGACGCTGATCAACATCGTCCGCCTGCGCAAAGACCGCAAGGGCCTGCGCCAGCACCTCGCCGGGTTGATGTCGGGCTACCGCACCTCCCCTTGGTATCAAACGCCGCGGCCCAAGTTGAAGTGGAGTACACATCTCCGGATGACGCTGGCTGGTCGTCCCCCGATTATCTGAACGGGACCGGGTTTCACCGATGAGCCGTGTCTCCGCAACTGCGCCGTTCAAAAACCTGCCTTTTGGGAACACGTGACGCTTGGAACGTGATCGAGAGGCAGGGTTCGTCTAAAGTGATTGTGGATCCATAGCCCTCGACGTCAGGTAATAGAACATGACCAGGACCGTATTGACCTACGGCACATTTGACCTCTTCCACATCGGGCATCTGAACATCTTGAAGCGACTCAAGGAACAAGGCGACCACCTGATTGTGGGCGTATCAACGGATGAGTTCAACGCGGTCAAGGGTAAAAAGCCAATCGTCCCCTACGATCAGCGAGTGGAGATCGTCCGTTCTATCTGTTACGTAGACGAGGCAATCCCGGAAGACAACTGGGGACAAAAACGCGAAGATATCACCAAATACGATGTCAACGTGTTCGGGATCGGGGACGACTGGCGCGGCAAATTCGATGATCTGGAAGACAAGGTAGACGTGATCTACCTGCCACGGACTTCAGGGATTTCGACCACCGAAATGAAGCGTGTCCTCAGTGCGTTCGATGAACGGCACGTGTCAGAACTCAAACGAACCCTTGATAGCTTGAGCCAGATCGTCAAGGAACTGAGTTAAAAAGATACTCAACGCGGGACTGTGACGGTAGTTCCCGCGAGTTTCAATATCGTACTTGCAATATTTTCTAGACGAGGGATGGTCAATATATGCGTAATGTTGGTGTGATTCTTGCAGGGGGAGTCGGCGAGAGGGTTGGCTTGGGTATCCCGAAGCAACTGATAAAAATCGCGGGACGTCCCATTATCGAACACACAATGGCGATTTTTGAGGAAAGCGCCAAAATCGATGAAATCATCGTCATGATGACACCGGGATACCTTGACGATGTTCGGTCTATCGTCAAACGAAACACCTTCAAAAAGGTGTCCCAAGTGCTGGAGGGCTCGGGAACACGCAACGATACAACGCAAGCTGCTTTGGCTGCGATGGGCAACGAGGACTGTAACGTCATTCTTCATGACGCGGTGCGTCCGTTGCTATCCCAACGCGTGCTCGACGACGTCGTCACCGCTTTAGACACGTTCAAGGCCGTTGACGTAGCGATTCCATCAGCGGATACCATCATCGAAGTCGACCAGCGAGGCGAGGGGATCCCCACCATTGCCGAGGTGCCTCCAAGAGCGGCACTACGTCGTGGTCAGACGCCTCAAGCTTTCAAGCTAAGCACCCTGCGAAAGGCATATGTCGGTGCTTCCCACGACCCGGATTTCACCGCTACGGATGACTGCAGTGTTGTTCTCCGCTACTCACCCGAGGTGGATATAGGGGTTGTCCAGGGTGAAGAGCGCAACATGAAAGTCACGGAGCCCATCGATATCTTCGTCGCCGATAAACTTTTCCA
The DNA here is from genome assembly GCF_058137995.1 of Arthrobacter sp. AOP36-F1-5. NCBI lineage: Bacteria > Bacillati > Actinomycetota > Actinomycetes > Micrococcales > Micrococcaceae > Arthrobacter > Arthrobacter sp. AOP36-F1-5. Next base: position 1,965,405 of record NZ_CM176892.1, on the reverse strand, counting down.
ACTGTACAGTGCAGACGGACGAGCAACTTTCGATGATGATGAACTGCGCTCGGCGTTGACCGGTAAGGTCGCCGTTGTGTTCGGTGGTGCGTATGGCATCGGAGCGGACATAGCCGCACTGGCCGAGGAACATGGGTGCACGGTGAGAACTTTTTCTCGTTCGTCCACCAACACGCATGTCGACCGCCGCGCAGATGTCGTCAAGGCCAAAGATGAAGTCTTGGAAGAACTCGGTCGGGTGGACTTCGTGGTCAATACGGCGGGGATCTTGCCGCGAGGTCTACTACTCGATGAAACTGACGACTCCGTCTACCAAGCCACGGAGATTAATTACCTGGCCCCGATCTTCATTGCTCAGGCCTTCCACTCAGCCCTTCGTGCCTCTGGGGGCTCACTGCTGCTCTTTACCTCGAGTTCGTACACGCGTGGCAGATCGGGCTACAGCCTTTACAGCTCTGCCAAAGCAGCAACAGTGAACCTGACCCAAGCACTAGCCGATGAGTGGGCAGAAGACCGTATTCGGGTTAATTGCGTTAATCCTGAACGAACGGGAACGCCGATGCGCACGAAGGCCTTCGGAGCTGAGGACCCCAACTCCCTTTTGGCGTCGGAAACGGTGGCCCGGACGTCCTTGGAGACCCTCATTGGTGGGCGGACGGGGCACGTCATCGATGTACGCAAAGATGATCCTTTGTCTGCCAAGGCGCTACTCGGCGAGGGTAATGATTTTTAGCTGAAGACAGCCGGACGCCCAACATGCCCGTCCTGTCTTCACGTCGAAGATGCCGGCAGAGACAGAACTGCCTCACGGAAGGCGTCTGGCGAAGTACCCCCCAAGTAGTAGGCCGCAGCCTCGATGCGAGTACTTCGCATTGGGTCGGGCCCCAGGAACAGGCGCCAGGACTCTGAATCGGGCGACGTCGGCAGGTATGCATGTTGGACCGACGGGAATTTCGTACCGATGTCTGAGTCCTGTTCGTTTGACGCTCGGCAATGAGCCGGTAGAAGCACTGCTGCCGGCTTGTGTGATGCTAAATAGTCCACCAGCACGCTGGATACGTCAGTCACGAGGGCATCGGAAGCATTGAACAGGTCCAGAAGCTCCATGGTGCCTGTATCTCCGGAGCCAAGGTGACTCAGCATTTTGCCAACCAAGAGGTTGTCAATCTCGGCGATGTCGTCTTGATCTTTGGAAGAGAAGCGGCTGAAGGGATGGGGCCTGAACAACACCGTAATTCCGCGGGCCAAGAGATCAGCGATAAACGGTACTGCGATACTCAGTGAGCTCAGGGAAGTTGCCTGATTGTACCCTGACCAGGTTGGCGCGTACAGCACGGTTTGTGGTGCACTTCTGGACTCCGAAACGTCGACACGTTGCAATTGGGGCCGTCCGATTATATGAGCCTGGCCTGGGTTGAGGTTCACATTTTCTGTCGCGTATCTATCTATGGCAGCTTGCCCAGCCACGAAAATTGCGTCGTACATCCGGTGTGCTGGGTGCGCCGAAATCTCCTTGTCGGAGTCTCCGTGGCCCAGATATACGTGCTTGACGTTCCGGTAGCTGACCATGTTGGCATTATTCGTGACCGAATTCACGTAGAAGACCGCCCGAACGGAGCTCGGCATGACGTCGTCCAGATCCTTGTTTTCGCGGCACGAGATAATGGGGATCTCAGAGGAGATGGAAGTTGCGAGGTGTTTGGCAGCTTCGGGGTCGCGGACGACGATGATAACCCGCGGCGTAATAGCCAGGATCTGGGGAAGCCATTGTTTGATCTGATAGGCGCCCCCATCGCGACGTCCCATGTACAGAATGTACTGAGGTGCGAAGTCCTCAATAGCTCGTCGTAGGATCGGCCGATTTCTTCGTGCACGGTGGAATTTCATAGCGAGCCGGCAAGAAGCGGCCACCGCCAGACCTAAGGCGATACTGGCCACGATAACTCGCAGGGCTAGCTGCGCCCCCGCTACGGCCAAGAAAGCATAAGCCAGGACAACAAGGGCTGTGACCACGGCGGTGATGGCAACGATCCGTGTTTCTTGGCGAGGCGGCGGAAGCCGCAAGTTATAGGCCGCTGGCCAGCCGCGAAAAGACGCGAGCACTGCCAGCCCAGGCCACGGCGCCATCGCGACGCAAATCCCCGTTGCGGTGGCTATCTCCCAGAGCCGTTCAGTTCCCTCGACCCCTTTAGCGCCCGCTAGGGCTATTGCAATAGCAAGAGCAAAAATCGTGCTTGGAATGGACGCTACAAGTGCAGTCTTCAGGGTTTTCACAGTGCTTCAGTCTCTGCCGATTCCGCCTGATTGAGGACTCTTGTGGCAGCGTCGATGAACCCATCGGCGTAGCTGGCGGGCGGGAAGCCGCCCAAGTAATATTCCCGGACGCGTCCTCTGCGGTGCAGCAGTGGGTCATCATTCAACAGTTGATTCAATACTTCCTGAAGATTATCGAGGTCACCATGCAGTACGTAGCCGCCCGACGTCGCAGGCATATCGGCTGCTAGCTGTTCTGGAGTGTGATTGATGGCAGCAACGGCGAAGGGCTTCTCTGATTGCAAGAAATCAGACACCATGGCGGAGACATCGGAGATCATGGCGTCCGAGGCGTTGAAACAGTCGACCACTCCCATGTCCTTTTCCGCAGGTGCGCCATAGATGTGCTCGCGTCCGGTTTCTGCGGCGTCCAAAGCCAACAAGTTGCGGATTCGGCGCATCCTGCGTACTGCGTCTGGATAGCGGTAGTTGAAGGGGTGAGCCCGGAAAATGACGGTGCACCCACGGTCGAGTAGGGCTTGGACGATGTCGACCCCCAGCGGGAGCGAGTACACAGCCGTATCTGCGTACGGCCCTCTCCATGTTGGCGCGTAGAGGACTGTCTTCTTCTCATCAAGAACACCACGACGACGAGCGATTGCCTCGACTTGGGGACGACCGACGATCTCGAACTTCTCCCGTGGGATGGTGACCCCGTGACGCGCATACCTGTCTATCCCCGCTTGGCCCGCGGCGAAAATTCGATCGTAGATTCCATGGACAGGGTTATAGCAAGCAGCCTTTTCCGAATCTCCATGATTGAGCCATACGTGGGTCAGTTCCCGATGTTCAATTAAATGGGTGTTCTTGACTGCGTTGTTCACGTAGAAGGCCGTGGTCAGGCCCGGCACCAAGGCGGCTTCGAGTGATCCAAGGGTCTTACGGTAGATCACGGGAGATTCGGTGACTTTAGCAGCCGCTCGAGCCATCCTTAGATCCCTGGCGATGACGATGTATGGCTTGCCAAGCCGGTCGAGATAAGGCACCCACATACCCAGCTGATAAGACACCCCCACGTTCGAAGCAAAATACACGCAGAAGCGCGGGGCATAGTCCTCAACCAGCTCGGGAAGCCGCGCTTCCAATGACAAGTTCACGTATCGGCGGTGTATGCCTCGCACCAGAACGTAAGTGGTGACTCCCAGAGAGAGTGCCCCGAAAACTAGCTGGAGGGATCCCCAGAGTGGGAATAGTGCTGCACTGATTGTCATCGCTGCCAGAGCCAAAGCAGAAACCATCCCAGCCCAGCCGCGGGCAAATGCTAGTGGAACCGCTGCTTCTGTACCAGGGAGGTTTCGTGACTGAAGCCCCTCTGCGCGCCACGTGGATACGGCTTGCCCTTCGAGGCTGATGGCGAGGAACGCCAAGGCCGGGCCAACGATGGAGGCCCATCCTTGCCCTGAGGTGGCCATACCGGCTAGGAGGGTCACGGCAATTAGGCTCCTAGCAATGGGCATGGAACCCAGCGCGCGGTTCATCCACGCTTGGCTTTTGAAGCCACGGCGGTGGAGATAGACGAAGATCGTCAGCGAGAGTATGGCTGGTACGATGAAGGCGAAGCTGCTGACCCCGAAAACCGCCGCTGCTCCCAGAGCTGCTGAGGCCAGAACATCCGGCAGGAAATGTCGGGCCATCCGTAGTGCTTTATTGCGCACCCTGCGCGCGCGCCGGCGCTGACGCCTACGGTCCTTTGCCTTCTCTAAGGCTTCAGTATCCAGGAGTGGAACGTCATCTGAATCGCTGGGTTGATCCTCATCGTCGTCATCGGGCCCAGATTCGTCTGCCGTTGCCGATGTAGTCATATCCGCCGTGGCGGCCTCAACAGATTCCATCTGCTGGCTGGGCGGATGTTGTTCTATGGTGGCGACGGCGGCCTCGACGAAGACCGACGAGTAGCCATCGTTGGGGAAATCACCCAAATAGTCTGAACGCAGCTCGAGCCGACGCGCGCGCATGGAGTCGTCTTTGAGCAGTTGGTCGAGGACGGCGTTGATATTGCGCAGGTCAGACTGGAGCAGGTACGCAGCGCGGGCAATCGGATATTCGTCTCGGAAAGCCTCTACTGGCGTGTTCACTACGACCATCGCCATGGGTTTGTATGAATACAGGTAGTCCGAAACGACACTGGATACGTCGGAAATCATCACGTCCGAGAGATTCATGCATTCGATGACGCCCAATCCCTGCTCTGCAGCCTCGCCGTACAGGTGCTTTATGCCGCTGGACTGTGTGTCTGCGCGAAGCAACTCATGGACCCGGGCGATGATCCCTGCGTCCTCCTCGAACTGGTAGCTGAACGGATGGGGTCTAAAGACGACCCGGACGTGACGTTCCAATAAGGCGGCGATGATTCCTGGAGCTGATGGAATCGAATGAAGGAACGTTTCATCCACATGGCCACGCCAAGTTGGGGCGTACAGGACAGTGGGCTGATCCGTGAGTGTGGAGGTAGCCGGTTCGAGCGTCTCTAGTTGGGGCCGACCGACGATGGTGAACTTACCTGGGTCTAGCAGTACACCGTGTGCTGCATATCGCCTAGTTGCAGCGGGTCCCGCGGCGTAGATCTGATCGTACATGGCATGTGTCGGGTTGTACGAGGGTGCCTTATCCGAATCTCCGTGACCGAGATAGACATGGGTGAACTGGCTGTAGCGCACCATGGCACCATTTCCAGATGAGGCGTTGACGTAGAAGAACGTGCTGAGACTGGGCACCACGAGGTCGTCAAGGTCCGCCAGCCTACGGCGCATTACGATTGGTGCATCAGTGATTTTAGCCAGTGCGTGCGAAGGTCCCTCTGCTCGGGTGACGATGATGAATTTCTTTCCCGTACGTTCCAGGTACGGCAGCCACATGGCGACCTGGTAGGAGGCATCGTCCGGACGAGCCGCGTAGATGGCGAACTCCGGCGCAAATTCCGCGAGCAGGGAGTGGAGTTCGCGCTCGATCTTTCCGTTGTAGCGGCGCCGAAAGAAGACGCTCACGGCGCGCATCAACATGAGCGAGGAGATAACCAGCCCAAGGAGGAACCATCCAAGGGCAGAGAGATCCATGGCCGCAACCAGAACCCCATAGCCGAGAAAGGCCAGTTGGAGATAGACGATGGTCAGTGTCATGCGGCAGACGCGCGGGGCCGGTGGTGCCCCAGGGAGGTTAAGAATTGCGTGGCCGCCACCGAGTCCGAAGCGGCGCAGCACACGTTCTCCCACGATGGTTCCGGCCCCCACCAAAACTGAGAGAGTAGTAAGAATAGATTCGGACGTAGACACGGTGGTAGACGCAGCAAGGATTCCCATGGAGGCCAGCAAGCCGGCCCGGATTGCGGTGTAGCGTCCCAAACCGGGGCGGAAGTTTCTACGCGGAATTAGGAAACAAAGAAGTACTACAGTTATCCAGGACACCCCAAGGAGCCAGCCCCATGACTTCTTTTCGCCGTGTTCAATTGCGACAAGCAGCGTAGCGGCCATGATGGCTACAACGACGGTAATTGCACTAACAGTCCGGATACGGACCCACGTGTGAGCTCGGGCCAATGCAAGTTCTTGGTCAGTTTCCGTCAATTTCCTGGTTTCCTCGTCGCTGGTGCCGACATGTTCGCTGCTATGCCGAGTGCCATTCTGTTTTCTCCGCCATCGTTCATCTTATTTGACATTCGAGGGCCCGGTCGCTGGGGATGAGATCAGGGCATGTGCAGCATGAATGAAACGTTCGGTTCCTGAACCAAGCGTGTTCGCCCCGAAGACATGTTCTCTAAACTCACGTTGTTTCTCATTTGCGCCCTCGTGAGCTAAAGCAACAAGCCTTGAAACAGCATCGGCGGGGACATCAGACCAGGTCGGTACAACCGACATCAGCTGGTTTGTGGGGCTGTCCCTAGTATCAGTCGGCGGTGCAAGGATGAGGGTTGGCTTGTTCAGGCCAACGGCGTCCATCGCCATGGCCGAGATATCGGTTACCACTACATCTGCGTCTCGGATGTCACTGACAGCGTCGCAAAGTGGATATCCCGTATTTCGACGTGCGAAGCGGGAGGTGGGATATCCGAGGGTGCGGGAAATGAGTCTTAGATGTTCACGGTGTACGAGAGACCGTGAACCGGTCTTCGGATGGGCCCGAAATTTGAATTGAATGCGGGGATCGTTCCCTAGCAAGTTTACCAATTTTGGGCCGATACTAGCCAGGGAGCTATACGCCATCGAATCACTGTCCCCCTCCCAAGTGGGTGCATAAAGCACCGTCAGGCGGCCCATTGGAGGGGTTTCAGAAGTCTGATGTCCGTCCAATTGTGGCCGACCGATTTCCACGAGATGCGACGGGTCAATTCCTCGTACGTGGGCAAGAATTCGCTCCCGGGCGGCCAGCCCAGCGATGAAGGCTCTGTCGTAAGCTTTGAGCTGGTTCGAGACCATTGATGATTTCTCACTCTCACCGTGAGACAGGTGCACGTGGGTGAGATTGTTGAGCCGGAGTGGAGTGAAGTTGGCTTGGTTGTTGTTGACATAGAACAGAACTTGGACTTTACGAGTTTTGACGAACGCTTCGAGGCCTGCCGAGCCCGAGCAGAGCAAGATCGGCAACGGGCTGGAATCTAGTAACCGACTTGCTGAATTTGCATTTGTCACTAAAAGAGTGATTGGAGTACCTGCCTCGGCGAGTCGCTCGAAGGCTGGTATCCATTGTTCTAGTTGATATGCCCCATCAGGTGTGTCTGCAAAATAGGCCGCAAATGGACTAGTCGTCGGCAGGGTGGTCCCATGACGAGCAATGCGTTTTTTTACCGACCCGGTTCGAAGAGCGGAGCTGACTTGTGACATCAGTCGCTTTGATGTGTTGGAGAGCGTGGTCAGTGTTGGCATTTGTCTAGTTTAGTGGTCTTGATCTGTTGTCCGCCGAACGAGGCGTGTCTGTAAACGCGTCGAAGCAGCGCCTTCACTTCCCACCACACAGGATTTAGTTGCCAAACCACCGTGCGACTGGAGGTGTCTGATCGCCGGTTTCTTTTGCGCGGATGAAGGGGGCCTAGCTGATCGAACGGAGACGAAATATGCTCCGTTTAGTGGACGTGCCCCAAGGGTTTGTAGACCCTACTGGGCCGCAAAAGGAGATTTACCATTCCAGCGGTGAATGACTGGCAGGTCCAGTGAACAACTTTTAGACGCACTTGAACTTGGCAGGTATGTGAGACTAACCAACTTTTGAACCCTGAACTTTGCCTGAAGGTGGCCAAGGGCTCTGTCTTGATGTGCTGTTGCCATGGCGACTTGAACTGGTTCTATCAAGCCTAGAAAGCAATTTTCGTACGTTGAGTTGATCAGTGCGGAGGAACAGCTAGACAGTCTATACAGAGATGGTTTTTGAGCATGCTTGAAGATGCGCACTTCATCGAAATGAATCTGCAGGTGCAGCGTGATTTCGTCAAGTTTGCCTGTCTGGTCTTGTCTTCCCGCACAGCATCGGATTTGAGGCCTAAGGCTGGGGGATGACACTGAGCGTGTTGACAAAGAATGCACGAGGTAAAGACGGGGAGGAGAGTTTGATGCATGAAAAGCTTGCCCGCGCTTCGGGATTCTACAAGATATTGACATCAGCGGGGTCTTCAAGAAAGTGGACGGATTCGCGATATCGGCTTGAGTAACTTGGAGTGTTGGCATGATCTACATGCCGAAGTAGGGTACTGGGGCTTTTACTCTTGGTTTGGGTCACCGCCGCTCGGCAGGCTATGATGTAATGTCGGTCTTTGTTCTACAGGAGTTCTCATTAGCGATAAGCGTTCAGATCGTCCGTCGTCACGCGGAATCGATCGCAGCTCGCCGTTGGTCTTTTCGGCCAAGGAATTCGGGGGATACCCGGGTACCATGAAGACTCTTGAACGGACCGTGCCCGCTCCGCCTGAAATGGGGGCGGCACTGATCGGAATCGAAGAGGGGTCGGATATCGATCTGGATCTTCGATTCGAGGCCGTACACGAGGGAATCTTGGTTTCCGGTACAGCGTTCTCGGAAGTGTCCGGTGAATGCGGCCGTTGCCTGGAGCCTATCGCGTACGACCTCGAGTCCGACATTCAGGAGTTGTTCTTCCATGAAGGCACTGAGGTGCCCGATGAGGAGGACATGGACCAGCGACAGATCGTGGATGACTTCATCGATCTGGAGCCGGTACTCAGGGATGCAGCGGTGACCGCGCTGCCGTTCCAACCGGTGTGCCGAGAGGGCTGCGAAGGCCTCTGCGCCGAATGCGGGATTCGTCTCGCGGATGAGCCAGGGCACCACCACGAGATCCTAGATCCCCGCTGGGCAGCTCTCACCGAGCTGGCTGGCACCACCGCAGAAGATGCGGTACAGAGTACAGATTCAGTCGAGAGAGAAGAGAGTTAGCCGTGGCTGTTCCCAAGCGGAAGATGTCCCGCTCGAATACCCGGGCCCGTCGGTCCCAGTGGAAGGCAACTGCGCCGAACCTGGTCAAGACCATGGAGAACGGCCGCGTCACCTACAGCCTGCCGCACCAGGCGAAGGTCGTGACCGACTCTGCCGGCACCGAGTTGTTCCTTGAATACAAGGGGCGCAAGGTAGCAGACGCCTAATAACGTCTGATGCCTTCAACAGAAGAGCTTCTGAAGCGTCTCGGGGTCACCATCGACCCCGAGACGCTTCGTCTTGCGCTCACACATCGCTCCTATGCTTATGAGCATGGCGGCCTTCCGACCAACGAACGCCTCGAGTTCCTCGGCGATTCAGTGCTCGGCTATGCCGTGACAGACCATCTCTACCGGACCTACCCGGACCTGCCGGAGGGCGATCTGGCGAAGCGACGTGCCTCCGTCGTCAGCACCCGAGCACTCGCCGGGATTGCGCGCAGCATTGACGTTGGACAGCATATTCTCCTCGGTCAAGGTGAGGTACTGACCCACGGTGCGGACAAGTCCTCGATCCTTGCCGACACCATGGAGGCGTTGATCGGTGCCACGTACCTCAGCGATGGCCCTGACGCGGCACAAGCCCTCGTGATGCGTCTGGTAGCCCCGCTGCTATCGGACGTTGAACACCTCGGCGCAGGCACCGATTGGAAGACAGCGATCCAGGAAATCGCGGCAGCGCGCAAACTTGGCCCCATTGACTACTCCATCACCGGCACCGGCCCTGATCACGCGCGGGTGTTCGAAGCAACGCTACGCATTGGCTCGACTGATTACGGAACAGGCACGGGCCCTTCCAAAAAGGAAGCCGAACAAGAGGCAGCTGCGATCTCCTATCGGACGCTGGTCCCCTCAGAGCCTTCGGTGGGGTCGGAAGAGAAGACGGCCCACGAGTAGATGCCGGAACTTCCGGAAGTAGAAGTTGTGCGACGGGGTCTGGAATCCTGGGTGGCCGGCCGGAAAATCAACGAAGTCCACGTCCATGACGCACGCTCCATCCGTCGACATCAGGATGGCCCAGCTGACTTCATGGCCACGCTGCACGGCACAGCGATCACCGACATTGTGCGACGTGGAAAGTTCCTCTGGATGCCTCTGGGCGGTGTGACACGTGGAGCAGCTCTCGTTGCCCACCTCGGAATGAGCGGCCAACTGCTGGTTGAGGACTCCACGGCAGCTGACGAAAAACACCTTAAGATCACCTTTGATCTATCGGCTTCGGCCGCAAAGCCGGAACAATTGCGCTTCGTCGATCAGCGGATCTTCGGGGGCATGTTCGTCTCACCCCTGGTGCCGACCATTGACGGAGCTCCGGGCGGACAAGGTTCCCAAGCTGCATCCATTCCCCAAGCTGCCTCCCATATCGCCCGCGATGTCTTGGACCCGGATTTCGATATAGAAGAGTTCCATCGCCGGCTGCGGACACGTAGGACAAGTATTAAGCGAGCGATCCTCGACCAGGGACTGGTGTCCGGGGTAGGTAATATCTATGCGGACGAGGCGCTATGGGAAGCCCAGATGCACTACGCCCGTCCCACCGACACTTTGCGGCGCCCAGATACCATCAGGCTAGTCGATGCCTTATCGACCATCATGGACCGAGCTCTTGCTGCCGGGGGAACAAGTTTTGATCAGCTTTACGTCAACGTGAACGGTGCGTCCGGCTACTTCTCTCGGTCATTAAACGCGTACGGCCGCAGCGGACAACCGTGCCACCGATGCGCAGACGGGGGACAGACTTCGCTGGTCCGTCGGGATGCGTTTATGGGCCGTTCGTCCTACTGGTGCCCGGTCTGCCAGCGAGTTCCGCGCAACGCCCGCTTCTAGGCGGAGAACTCGGAGACTACCGCATCGTTGAACGGCGTCCACGCATCAATCGCCCATGGGCCAAAGTCGCGGTCGGTCAAAGTAACGCAGGCTAAGCCGGCTGGCGGGTCAACCCAGAGGAAGGTCCCTGATTGTCCGAAATGGCCGAAAGTCTGAGCCGCGTTCCTAGTGCCAGTCCAATGGGGTGACTTGTGGTCCCTGATTTCAAAACCCAGGCCCCAGTCGTTGGGCTTCTGGCGCCCGTAGCCGGGAAGAATGCCGTCAACACCGGGAAATTGCACGGTCGTTGCTTGCTCCATGGTGGGTCCGGCCAGAAGGGTAGGCCGCTGGAGCTCTGCTGCGAAGAGCGACAAATCGTGGAGAGAAGAGACGGCGTCGGCGGCGGGAGAACCTTCGAGCGCCGTTCTGGTCATGCCCAGGGGCTGCAGCACAGCTTCGGAGAGATAGGTGGCAAAGGGGATGCCTGTCTCCGATTCGAGGGTCTGTCCCAGGACATCGAAGCCCGTATTCGAATAGATGCGGCGGGTCCCCGGTTCGGCATGAGTAGCATCGGAGGAAAAATCATAACCGCCGGTATGTGCCAGCAGGTGGTGAACAGTTGAACCTTCCGGGCCTGCTGGCTGATCGAGAGAAAGTGCCTCTTCTTCAAGAGCGACCAAGAATGCGAAGGCGGAGAGCAATTTGGTGACCGAAGCTAGCGGAAAAATGCGCTGGGGGTCCCCCTGACTGTCCAAGGTGTTGCCTTCGGTGTCCAGCACGGCTGCTGCGGCGTGGGGGACAGTCCATGTGTCGAGTAAGTCCAGGGCGGTCATGAAACGGTGCTCCTCAGCGGTTGCGGGTGGTGACGCAGCCTATTCCTCGGTGCGCGGCGCAGTACCACCATAGTGGGCAGCGAGTCGGGACAGCCCATCGTCAATGGAAAGCAGGGGCTTCCATGCGAGGACTTCATGCGTGGTGCGTTGGTCGAACCAGTGCGCGGTGGACAATTGCTCGGCGAGGAATTCCGTCATCGGTGGCTCATCGGAGACCCAACCGCGACGCAGCGCTCCTGTCCACAGTCTCTCTATCACTTTCCCTGCATTGCGGGCCAAGGATCCGGGGAGACTGAACTTTGGTGCGGGGACGCCGCCGGCGGCACAGATTCCGGCAATGAGCTCACCGACTGGACGCGGCTCTCCATTGGTGATGACCAAGGAGAGACCATGGGCAACGCTGATCCGTTCCAGCCCTTGAACAATCGCAGAAGCCGCATTGTCGACATACGTAGTATCGATCAGAGCCAGGCCGCCATCCAACAAGGGCAGCCGGCCTGAACGAGCTCTATCGATAACTCGTTCCACAAGTTGAGTGTCGCCCGGGCCCCAGACGACGTGTGGGCGCAGAGCGGTCACACGAAATGATGGTGTGTCGGCTTCCAGTGCCAAGAGTTCTGCACTGGCCTTGGAACGAGCGTAGTAGCCCCGCGCAGCGGCAGGTTCAGGAGCGCCGGCAGCCCCTCCGACGATCGATGACCCTAGGTGGGCTACGGAGGGCGATGAAACGAAGACGAAGTCTTCAACGCTAGCAGTTCGAGCGGCGGACAAGAGGTTCCTGGTGCCCTCGATGTTTGTTGCGACGAACTCCTCCCACTCACCGGTGAAGGAGACTTTCGCGGCCAAATGCATGACCGCGGAAGCGCCTTCGACAGCTCGGGCAACGGCGTGGGGATCGGTGACAGAGCCCCGACACGGTTCGACGCCGGGCAATGATGTGGGACCGCGTTGAAAGGTCCTGGCCCGGTAGCCGCGGGCCAGCAGTTCTTCGGCCACCGCCCGTCCCAGCATGCCACTCGCCCCGGTCACCAGAACGAGCTTGTCGTGATTGGCAGTACTCATTGCAGGGTTGCCTTTTTCCCGGACAGAAGCTCGGCAGCCCACTTCGACAAAGCAGAACGGTCGATCTTTGAGTTGTGCCGGATATCTGTGGGCAAATCGGGGATGACCACTACTGCCGCGGCCGTCATACCGGTCGCTCGGGTTATGGATGAACGTACGTCCTGCGTCAAAGCCTGAGCAGCCAGCCCGGAACGACGAGTTCTCTGCACGGTTTCCACGATGACGACCACTGCCTGCGTACCTGCTGGTCCAACCCCGACGACTGCGGCACGACGAATGCCCCGCACAGCTTCCGCAGCCAACTCTGCGGCAACGGGTGTCCTCACCCCTGCGGCGGTAGTGATGATGTGCCCTAGCCGCCCCTGAACCCAGAGACGTCCAGCGGTGTCGAGATGGCCGACGTCGCCCGTGTGATGCCAGCCTGGATGAACTGCGCTGGCGTGCTCGGTGACCCATAACCGGTCGTACCGATCCTTGACATGGGGAGCCGAAACAACGATTTCTCCGACCTGGCCAGGGCTGGCATCCAGTTCATCGGAAACCCCTCCCTGATCGTCCAACGCCGCGATGGAAACTTGGGCGCCCGCCACGGGTTGGCCGACACAGACTCCGTCGCCCGAACCGGCGGCGAGGATCCCTTGAAGGCTGATATCGGTGATGGGTAGTGCCTCGGTCATCCCGTAAGGCGTGTGGACCTCTGCCTGCGGAGCCAAGTCCTGAACCTGTTGCAGCAAGGTGGTCCCGAGTGGTGCCCCGGCTGAGAGGAGCAGATCCACGCGTTCAAGAGCAGCTCGTTGGATGGAGTCGAGCTCCGCCGAGGTGGCCAGAACGTTCACTAGGGCGGCCGGGGAGGCGAAGACGATGGTGGCGTTGATGGCCGCTGCCGCGTCAGCCAGCGCGGAGGCAGACAGGGTCCTGGGTGAGGTCACGTCCATATCGGGCGTAACGGATACTGCCCCCAGAGCCGGCCCCAGAAGGGCGAAGGGGGCAAACCCCGCCACGAGGGCGTCGCCGGACTTCAATCCGTAGGTGGCCTGCAGGGTATCGCGCATGGCGGCTAGCTGCCGATGAGTATAGACGACGCCCTTGGCCGGTCCGGTGGATCCTGAGGTGAACAAGATGGCGGCGTCGGTATCGGGATCTGCCGCCACGAACGGCGGAGCACCGGCCGCGATGCTACCCATCCCTGATTTCTCCAGGTCGCCAACCGTGGCGACCACGCCCAGGAGCCGACGTTTGGCGGGGGAGAGGTCGCCAGCGGAAATCCGCTGACCGGGCCATTTCAGCGCCTTGGCGGCCATGAGGGCCCGTTCGATGCCGATCAGGTACTTAGGGCCCGCACCGCGGATCGCCCTGCCGAGACCCTTCGTGCCCAGTCCGGCATCGGCGACGACAATGATGGCCTCGAGCTGGAGGCAGGCATAGATTAAGGAAGTGAGCTCCGCGCTGGGTGGAACCAGCAGGTTCACTCGATCGCCACGGCGGACACCCAGTTCGGATAGACCGTGGGCAATGGCATCGACGCTTCGGGCCAGTGAAGCCCACGACAGGGAAGTGGAACTTCGTACGCCCTCTCCGGCGGGTCCCATGTCTACGACGGCGTCTGCGTGGTCATCGCGATGGGCGTCGAGTTCGGCGAGCATGCTGCGGAACCCGGTAGCCAGGTCGCGATCGCGAGGACCGCCGTCGGAGCCGACATTGGCGCGTGACGGGGCGTCGTCTTGAAGAGCAGACTTTATTTCCGACCTTTGGTGCACCGTGGAGGAGAGCCAGGCCAACAAGGGGGTGGCGATATCTCGATCTTCGGCAAGGAGGTGACCGGCGCCTTCGAAGCGGTGCACATCAGCTTGAGGCAAACGGTACATCAGGTCGCGCAGGTAGCGGTCGGAGAAAATAGGATCACGCGGACCCCACATCATCAGTGCCGGGACCTCGAGTGTCCGGATCTCCGTGGAAATCTGATCCAGGGTTGGCCAACTGGGATGCTGCGGGGTAGCGGGGATGTCGGCGACGAAGTTGGCGACCCCGGCACGTGCCGGGGCTGTGCGATACGGAGCCATAAACGCGCATTCAACGTCGGACGGCAGGCTCGGGTGTGCCAGCGCGTGGGTGACCTTGAGGAACGTCGGGGTGGCGCGCGTGCCCCAACCATGGACCGCAGGGTGCAGTGCAAGACTGAGGGCAGGTGGTAGGGAGAAACCTGCGGGGTGAACTGCGGTGTTCGTCAAGACGATGCCTGCCAGCTGTTCGCGATGCCGTGTCGCCCATCCCAGCGAGATGAGCCCTCCCCAGTCGTGGCCGAGAGTCACCACGTGGCCTTCAATTCCCAGTGCGTCGGTCACGTCCCCGAGGTCGGTGACTCGATCCGCTAGTCGGCGAAATGTGCCAGTCCGGTCGGAATAACCCATATCGAGCTGATCGACGGCTACTACGCGCCATGGGGTTTCGGCCTCGGCGCCGGCTTCAAGGACGCTGCGCCAGAGGTAGGACCAGGTGGGATTTCCGTGTACGGCCAGAATGGTTCCTGCTGGTGCTGCCTCCCGAGCTTCGAGCGCTGGCAGGTTGTCCAATAAATGCCATTGGTGGGACGACCCGGCGGGATCACAGCTGGCTGTTGAGGGGACGGTAAGGTATCGGGAGAATTCCGGGCGGACCCCGGGCCAGCTCCTTGCTACCACGCCAGCTCCAGCATTGCCGTGTTCAGACCGGAACCGACACCCATGCAAAGCACTCTGTCTCCTGGGTTGAGCGTGTTCGCCTCTTGGGCCAGCGTCATGGGAAGCGAAGCAGGACCGACGTTTCCCCATTTCGGGAACGTGATCGGCACCCGGTCCCGAACGAGGTTCACGGCCTTGATAATGGCATTGGTATACGAATTGGACACTTGGTGTGTGACGTAACGGTCCATGGACCCCCAGTTCCAACCGTCCTGATGGGCTTCGTCCCAGGCGTCGACGACGAGTTTCAGACCGTTGTCGAGCAGGCCTTTCGTGTCGGTGTACATCCCCTGTGGGCCGCCAACGCACAGTTCGTGATGTTCGCTTCCGGCGCGTGAGACGCCTCCGAGGATGCGGTGTGAGCCTGGGTGTTCGTCGGCGCGGCCGATGACCGCGGCTGCAGCACCAGAGCCCAAGGTCAGGGTTGCGAATTCGCGGAGGTAGTCCTCACGTGTGGAATCTTCGCGGTTCAATCGATCGAAGGTTGGTTCCTGGGCAATCTGGGAATCTTCACCAGCGACGATCAGTGCGTACTTAATCTGCCCGGAATCGATCATATTCGCGGCCAGCGTCATGCCGTTGACGAATCCGAGGCAAGCGTTGGCTAGGTCGAAGTTCATGGCTGAGGACGGTAGACCGAGCCCATTGTGGACTTTGACGGCTACGGAGGGCTCAAGATTCCTGCGGGTGACCGAGGTATTGATGAGCAGGCCGATCTCGCCGGCTTCAACTCCGGCTTCGGCTAACGCCTTGGATCCGGCTTCGATAGCCGCGTCGTCGAATCCTGTTCCTTCCGGCCACCAGCGTCGTTCGCTGACACCGGCTACCCGTTCGAGGAGCTTCTTGGACAGACGCAGTCGCTTGAGGCTCGGCTCTAGTCGCTTATCGAATTCGCTCGAGGTGACGACGACGGGAGCCTCCACACTCGTAACGGCAATAACCGCCGAGTTGGTGTGTCGAAACGTTGCATTGCCGCTCAATATCCAGCCTTCGTCCATAGAGGATTCATCTGCCGCCGACGCATCCCTATGATGCGAAGACTCTCCAACCGTTAACCCTGATCCACCGATAAATGAGCCGGTGTTGATGGCTAAATAAAGTGGAAGTGCCCCTTCTGACGTGGGAAAATAGTGATGTCTAAAGTCCTATCAAACCCACAAGGAAGGAGCACCTCGCAGGTGCTATTCAATCACACTCCCACCGGCCTGTCCCACGCCTTCGACGACGAACGCCTCATCGCCGATACCGGGCTGATCCCGTTGGTCAGACTCGCCCAAGACACAGGCCTGCCAACAGCCGTGGCCGACCGCGTTCGTATCCCCACCGACAAGGGCGCCAACCCGGGCGGGAAAGTCATGTCCCTGATCGCCGGGATGCTCGCCGGGGCCGACAGCATCGACGACATGAATCGCAACCGTACCGGTGGGATGAAACACCTCGCCACCAGCGTCTACGCCCCGTCAACGTTGGGCCAGTTCTTACGTAAGTTCACATTCGGTCACGTCCGCGCCCTCCAAACCGCCTGCGACCAGTCCCTGCAACGCCTGGCTTCACGGGCCGATTTCTTCCCGACCCGCCTCGACTCGTCGAATCCGGCCGACCGGATGGTGTTTGTCGATATCGACGACACCGTCATCGCCGTCCACTCCGCCCGCAAACAAGGCTCCGGACACGGCTATACCGGTGTGCGCGGGCTCAACGGTCTCCTCGCCGTTGCCTCGACGACGTCGTCACAACCAGTCATCATCGGCAACCGGTTGCGTAAAGGAGCCGTGCACTCGGCCCGCGGTGCCAAGAAGTTCACCCAAGACGCACTCTCGACGGTAGGCCGCCTGCCCGGGGTGGCCGGTAAGCGTGTCGTGTTGGCTGCCGACTCGGCGTACTACACCTCCGACGTCGCCGCCGCGGCGAAGTCGGCCGGTGCCAACGTTTCGGTCACGGCTCGCATGAACCCCTCCATTAGCAAAGCCATCACCAGCATCGACGAGACAACGTGGACGGGCATCCAGTACCCGCAGGCGATCTGGGACGAAGACAACCAGGAATGGATCTCCGAAGCCGAAGTCGCCGAAACCGTGTATACCGCGTTCACGACCACGAAGAACCCGGTGACCGGGCGTCTGGTAGTGCGCCGGATCCCGGAGAAGAACCAGAAGAAACTCGCCAAAGCCGGACAAGAGGGCCTGTTCACCGTGTGGCGCTACCACGCCGTGTTCACAACGATTCCAGCCGATGTTCTCGACACGGTCCAAGCCGATAAAGCCCACCGACGCCATGCCGTGATCGAGCAAGTCAACGCCGAGCTCAAGGCAGGACCGATCGCGCATATGCCCGCCGGAGCATTTAACGCCAATGCTGCCTGGCTCGCTCTGGCCTGCATGGCCCACAACCTCGCCCGCACGGGCGCGCTCTTGGCAGGGGGCAGGCTATCGAAGTCAAGGGCCCCAACACTGCGGGCCAAGCTCATCAGCATCCCGGCCCGCATCGCCTGCCACGCGCGAAAGATCGTTCTTCACCTGCCAGCCCACTGGCCCAAGGCGGCCGAGTTCGGTCGGCTCTGGAACACCGTGTTCAGCCCACCGGTCCCGGTGGCGACCTGACCATCTCGCCCAGGCCCGGGCTCGTCGGCCAGAAGAAGTTGTAGGAGGCTTCTGGCAACACCGAATTGTGGACACACCGGATGCGACGCCGGGCCCGTTGTCATGCCCTTATGCACGAACCGTGACCATCCACGCCTCTTTTCGAATCACGGCCTTATGCAACAGCCGATCGGTGGATCAAGGGTTAACTATGCACTCTGCGAAGTGGTTCCCGCACATTCGCCATGCGGTATGAACGCCGCCTGTGACTTTTCTCCCCTCGAGTGGCAAACCCGCCGCGGGAGTCCAGACACAGTAGATTGGAGGGAGGAAGACCTTTGCCCCGCCGTCCGAAAGACCTCCGTGCATCTCAAGACCCTGACCGTTCGTGGATTCAAGTCGTTCGCCTCAGCGACGACTTTTGAGTTCGAACCCGGCGTCACTGCCGTGGTTGGCCCGAATGGTTCTGGGAAATCCAACGTCGTCGACGCCTTGTCGTGGGTGATGGGGGAGCAGGGAGCTAAGACACTCCGTGGCGGCAAGATGGAAGATGTCATCTTCGCCGGAACCTCTGGCCGTCCGGCGTTAGGGCGAGCACAGGTCTCGCTAACTATCGATAATGCAGATGGTGCCCTGCCCATCGAATATTCAGAAGTGACGATCACCCGGACCCTGTTCCGGGCTGGCGGCTCTGAATATGCCATCAATGGTCAGTCCTGCCGCTTGCTCGATATCCAAGAATTGCTTTCCGACACCGGAATGGGCCGGGAGATGCACGTCATCGTCGGGCAAGGGCAACTGGACCGTATCCTTCATGCCACATCTGATGAACGCCGAGGTTTTATTGAGGAAGCCGCTGGGGTGCTGAAGCACCGCAGACGTCGGGAAAAGACCGTACGCAAACTCGAGTCAATGGCCACCAACCTCTCGCGCCTTCAGGACCTCACAGGAGAGGTTCGGCGCCAGCTGACACCGTTGGGTAAACAGGCTGACGTTGCACGTCGGGCACAATCGGTCCAACTTGAGGTGCGCGATGCGCGTTCTCGGCTCCTGGCCGACGAGTTGGTGACCCTCCAAGAAGCCCTCCATCGCGAGGTCGAAGACGAACGACGAATTCTTGTGCGACGGGACGAAGTCGACGTGGAGGTTACCCGAGTCCGCGCCCGGCTCGCGGAGCTGGAATCTGCTGCCGCGAGCACTGTTCCTGCCCTAAACTCCGCTCGAGAGACATGGCACGGGTTGAACACCATGAAAGAACGGTACAGATCTCTGGGCGCCTTGGCGAAAGAACGCGAACGCGGCTTGGCTGAGCAGAGTCGCGTCGTGCACGATCCGTCGCGGGAACCGGACCGGTTAGAAAGCCAAGCACAGCGTTTACGCGTTGATCTGGAAGAGCTTGAGAACGAACGCGATAAGTCATCAAATGTACTCGATTCCGCGATTGCTGATCGGAAGGAATCGGAACAGGCCGCGGCCGTAGAAGGCCGCCGAATGACCGAATTGATGCGTGCCATAGCTGACCGTCGCGAGGGACTGGCTACCTTGGCCGGAAAAGTCGCCTCGGCACGCAGCCGCGTCGAATCACTCGAAGGTGAGCTGGGCAGACTGCGGGCATCGGCCGAACTGGCACGTGTACGCGGTTCTGAGGCACAGATGAAATATACCGAACTGGAACAGCAGGCTAGCGGTGTTGAGGACACGGAAGAGGACCTGGACGCTTCGCACGAATTGGCCGAGGAACGTTTGGCGTCCTGCGATCGAGAGTTGGAGCAGTTAGTTTCTCGGGAGCAAAAAGCAGAACGTGAACGGGCCGCTCTTCAAGCTCGTCTTGACGCACTGCACTCTGCGATGAGCCGCAAGGATGCCTCTGAGGAGATCCTTGCAGCAGGGCATCAGGGTATTAGGGGGCGTATTAGTGCAGAGCTCCATGTCGAACCCGGATACGACGGGGCGATTGCCGCTGCGCTAGGTACCTACGCCGAGGCGCTAAGTGCCTGTAGCGCCGACGACGCTCAGCAAGTCTTGGAAACAGTCCGCGAACAGGAATCAGGCCGTGTCCACCTGATCTTTCCGCAGGCAACCGAGTCAGATGCTCTTCTCTCGGACCAGCGGGCGGAAACGCACGCGAAGAGGAATCCATTGCCCGCTGGTGGCTTGTGGGCTTCGGGCCTCGTGGATGTCAAGGAAGCAGCCCGCGGCGGCCTCGCCGAAGCTGTCCGGCATCTTCTGCGCAACGTCATCGTCGCTGAAAATAGGGAAGGCGCTGTTGAACTCCTGACCGCAGCACCCCAAGTCACTGTGGTCACTCGCGATGGCGTGGTCCATTCGACGAATAGCCTTGCCGGGGGAGCTGGAACCGGTTCATCACTTGTGGAGCAGCAAGCGGCCATTGATGCCACCAACGTCGAACTATATGACGTCACCTCATGCTACGAACAACTTCGTTTCCAACGCTCAGCGCTGGAAACTACACGCAGCGAGGCTGCCGAGGCTGTCGATACGGCACTTGAAAAGTTGTACCAATCAGATGCCCGCATTACCGGCGTTGCTGAACAGCTGGCAACTCTCGGAGCCACGGCCCGAGAAGCTGGCGCAGAGGTCGAAAGATCAAGGGACCAGATCAGCGTTGCCACGGAGTCGGTAGCCGAAGCCAAGAAAACCCTGGCTGCACTTGAGGAGCGCCTGGCTACTACCCGGGAGGCCCCAGCTGATCAAGAACCAGACAGCTCAACGCGCGAGAGGCTAGATGCTGAGGCCGCCAAGGCCCGTGACCGAGAGCTTAACGCACGGTTGGCTCTGCGGGGCAGTGAAGAGCAGGTCAAGAGCTTGTCGAGCCGAATTGAATCACTCGTGAAATCCGCCGCGGGGGAGCGCCGTAACCGTGAACAGGCTGAGCGGAGAACCGCGCTACGACGTCGTCAAGCCAAACGTGCTCAAGGCGTCGGTCAGGCGATCTTGTTGGTGCAAGAACACCTTGAATGCTCATTGCAGGAAGCTGCGGATGAACACGCACGGCTAACAAAGCATCGCGACCAAATAAATGGCGAGCTGCGGCAAACCAGAACCCGGTCTAATGAACTAGGTAGTGAGTTGGCCGGGCTCACTGATTCCGTGCATCGTGATGAGTTGGCGCGCGCCCAACAACACCTGCGCATTGAAAGCCTTGAAGCCCGGGCCCTCGCAGAGTTGGGGATGACGCCGGAGCATCTCATCGAAAACTATGGTCCCGACCTACCGGTCCCACAACCGGAACAGGAAAACGATAAGTGGGCGGCTTTGCGTCAAGACGTGGACATGGACGGAAACCCGGAGCCGGTGGGACGACCCTTCGACCGTGGCGAGCAGGAAAAACGTTTAGGGAAGGCAGAAAAGGATCTAGCGTCCTTGGGCAAGGTCAACCCCTTAGCCTTGGAAGAGTTTGCGGCACTTGAGGAACGTCACAGGTTCCTAGCGGAGCAACTTGAGGATCTGAAATCCAGCCGCAAAGCTCTTCTGGACATCATCCGCGACGTGGATGAACGAGTTGAACGCGTCTTCACGGAGGCGTTCCACGATACGTCCGAACAGTTCGAACAAGTCTTTGCCACACTGTTCCCGGGTGGTGAGGGCAAATTAGTGTTGACCGACCCAGACGACATGCTCAACACAGGGGTCGAAGTGCAAGCCCGTCCAGCGGGCAAGAAGATCAAGCGACTCTCACTACTTTCTGGTGGCGAGCGCTCACTGACTGCCGTTGCGCTCCTGGTAGCGATCTTCAAGGCCCGCCCGTCACCGTTCTACGTGATGGACGAGGTCGAGGCTGCCCTAGACGATACGAACTTGGGGCGACTACTGGTGATTTTCCGCGAGCTCCAAGAAGTCAGTCAGCTGATCATCATCACGCATCAAAAGCGCACGATGGAGATTGCTGACGCACTGTATGGCGTCTCCATGCGCGGCGATGGGGTCACGAAGGTCATCAGCCAGCGGTTGGTTGATTCAAAAGAGTTGTGACTAAAGGGATGGTTGGGTCCCCGTTAGCAGTCCAGCGGCTATGCGATAGCTAATTGGTTCTCTGCGGTCCAGCGATCCCTGTGTCTGAATGGCGTCATTCCGCCGAGGGACCCATGGGGACGTTCATGATTGTAGATGTCTTTCCATTCCTCGGCCAAGTACTTTGCCTCGGCCATCGTGTCCATGATTTCTCCGGTCAGTTGTTCCCTTCTGAATTGTGCATTGAAAGATTCAGCGAAGCCGTTCTGCCACGGCGAGCCTGGATCGATAAGCCGTATTGACTCCGGCCGTGGCGCACCAGTCGATCAGCGCAGCAGCTGTGAACTCCGGCCCATTGTCGGACCTGACGTAGGCCGGAGTGATGCCGGTTTCGGCGATGATGTCCTCCAGAACTGCGACCACATCAGTGGCCGTGAACGAACGTCTGGGGATGATCGCCAGGGCCGTGCGGGTGTACTCATCGATAACGTTGAAGAACCTAATATGCCGCCCGCAGGAGGTCGTATCGGATTGGAAGTCGAAGCTGACCACATGCATCGGATACTCGGCCCTGAGCCTCTTCTGCTCCCCGGCACCGGGCACGCTACGACGTTTCTTGCGTACCTTGGGCTTGCAGATGAGTTCCTCCAGGCGCCAGAGCCGGCGTATACGCTTCTCATTCAGCGCTATCCCGTCCCACTGCGGTTGCTCGAGTAGATGCCAGCGTGCTTTACGCCAGCCCCACGCCGGATACTTCACCGCGACCGCTCGTAGATCAGCGCGCAGCTGGGCCTCTTCGAAGCCGACCGACGGCCGGCCTTTGCGCAGGGCTGAGCGATTCTGGCTGAGCACCTTGCAGGCAAATCTTTCAGTGCCCCGAACTTCTCCTGCGCCATGCGCACGGCACGGCGACGTGGTTCGGGGCTTAGAATTTTCCCCGCGCCAC
This sequence comes from Arthrobacter sp. AOP36-F1-5, assembly GCF_058137995.1. NCBI lineage: Bacteria > Bacillati > Actinomycetota > Actinomycetes > Micrococcales > Micrococcaceae > Arthrobacter > Arthrobacter sp. AOP36-F1-5. The sequence goes on along the minus strand of NZ_CM176892.1, from coordinate 1,942,765 downwards.
CTCGCTCAGAATGTCATTGGCCAGGACCTGATCGGCTAGGAGTTTCTTGAGCCTGGCGTTCTCCTTTTCGAGGTTTTTCACAGCCTTGGTCTGGCCGGCGTTCTTCTCGGATCCGTACTGCTGAAGCCACCGGTACCAAGTCGCTTCAGTGATCTGCAGTTCCTTGATGACCTCGAGAATCGGTCGTCCCTCGTTGAGCATTTTCTGGCCCTGCCGGACCTTCGCGATGACCTGATCAGGGGCATGTCTACGTGCCATATCTATGAATTTCCTCCTGCATCCATTATCGGACGCGAAACTCACATAGTCACCGGGCTTCTACCAAGGGACCCAACCAGTTCCACTATGGAAAACGAACAGTTCGAAGTCATCGCCGGTATCGACACGCACGCCGATACCCATCACGTTGCCTTGATCACCAATTTTGGCAGGCGCCTCGGTGACCATCAGTTTTTGGCAGTAGGATCCGGATACCGTCAGATTATCGACTACCTGACCGGTTTCGGTCCGGTAGCCGCAGTCGGTGTCGAAGGAACGGGCTCCTATGGTGCCGAATTGGCAAGGGTTCTTGCGGGCGAGGGGTTCACCGTTCGGGAGGTGAATCGGCCCAATCGGGCAGATCGGCGCTTGCACGGTAAGTCAGATCCGCTGGATGCCTACCAGGCTGCCGAATCAGTACTGGCAGGCCGGGGTACTTCCACGCCGAAGACTCGGGACGGCTATGTCGAGGCTTTGCGCGTGCTACGCACCGCTCGGGCCAGCGCCATCAAGGCTCGTACGGCTGTCCTGGCGCAGATCAGTGCCGTGCTGGTGGCTGCTCCGGAAGAGATCAGAGGTAAGTATCGTGGACTGTCGCCCACTGAACGTCCCAGGACCATGGCCGGCAGCAGGCCCTCCGGAGATCCTGCGGACTTGGTGGTGGCCACCTTGATGACGTTAAAGCGGATGGCGGTCAGGCATCAGTTCCTCTGTCAGGATGTCAGGGAGACTGACGCCCAGTTGGAAGAGATCGTTTCAACATGGTTCCCATCGATCCTGAAGGTCAACGGTGTTGGGGCCGTGATCGGTTCCCAGTTGCTGGTCACTTTTGGGGACAACCCCGAGCGTGTGAAAAGCGAGGCCTCGTTCGCAGCCTTGGCTGGGGTTGCACCCGTCCCGGCGTCCTCTGGGAAAACAACCCGTCATCGGCTTTGCCGCGGCGGTGACCGGCAGGCGAATGCCTCGATCTACCGCATCGTGCTGGTACGTATGTCAAAGGATAGGCGGACTCGAGAATACGTAGCTAGATGTATTGACCACTGAGGTTGGGTACGCGGGCAGCGGGTGGAAGTCCTCGTAGTGAAGTGTGGCCTCGGTGATGATTGTAGTGGTGTTGCCACTGTTCGAAGGCGGCGATGCGTTCGGCCTCGGAAGTATAGGGGCGGGCGTAGGCCCATTCGTCGAGCATGGTGCGGTTGTAGCGCTCGACCTTGCCGTTGGTTTGAGGGCGGTAGGGGCGGGTGCGCTTGTGCTTGATGTCCTCGCCCAGGGCGTCCCGGAAGGCGTGGGAGCGATAGCACGACCCGTTGTCGGTGAGGACTCGTTGGACCGTGATGCCCACGCTGTTGAAGTAGTCGTTGGCACGTTTCCAGAACCCGGCGGCGGTCTCCTTCTTCTCGTCGTCGAGGATCTCGGTGTAGGCCAGGCGGGAATGGTCGTCCACGGCGTTGTGCAGGAACATGTAGCCGGGTCGGCGGTTGGATTCGGCGCCGGTCTTGTTCCGCACCCCGTCGAATCGTCCCAGCATCTTGTGGCCTCCGCCGTCGGGGATCCGGCCGAGTTTCTTGATGTCGACGTGGACCAGGTCCCCTGGGTTCTCGTGTTCGTAGCGGCGGATGTTCCGCCCGGTCGCCCGGTCCTGCCAAGCCAGCTTGGCCAGCCCGTAGCGGGAGAGGACCTTGTGGACGGTCGAGGGGTGCATGCCCAGCAGGTAGGCGATGCGTGCCGGGCCCCAGCGGCGGTTCACGCGCAGGGCGATGATCCTTCGCTCACGCCGCTTCGGGGTCTGGTTGGGAGAGCGCTGGGGCCGGCTGGATCGATCGCGCATTCCTGTGGGGCCGAGCTCCCGGTACCGTTTGGCCCACCGGGCTGCGGTGGTCACGGAGACCTGGAAGCGTTCGGCGGCGCGGCGTAGCGGCCAGCCCTCGTCGACGATGCTCTGGGCAAGGGACAGGCGGCCCTTGGGGGCAAGAAGTGCGTTAGCGTGGAGCATGGAAGACCTCCGGTGTTGGAACGGACTCTGAACAAGCCCACCTTCACCCGGAGGTCTTCCCTATTTCAACTACCCCGGAGCGTTACCAACGTCCGTGGTCAATACAGCTAGACGTACCAGGGAGGGGCTGGGGAAGAAGGAAATCATACGGTGCCTCAAACGCTACGTCGCGAGAGAAATCTATAGGGTGGTCAACAATCCTCGACCGGTTCCGCCGATGAATGATCTACGTCCGCTGCGGCTGGCATTGGGCCTAACACTGGCGCTTGCGGCAAGAGAATTAGCAACATGGCCGACTTCGATCGCACGAATCGAAGTCGGGACCTCAAGAGATCTCGAAACCACCGAAAGGTACCGAGTCTGGCTCGATGAAAGGGTCAAAGAAGCAAATTGACAAGCATAGGTGCATCAACACCCCCCCGGACCATTGAAGACTAGGGGGCAAGAATCAATGCCGGGGCCGACAGGCAGCCACCCCAATAGTTGCTCATTAGGGGGGGGCTACTAAAAAGGCAACGGGGGCTTGGTTCACCCCGGCTTGCCACGTGTGGATGCATCGTTGATTCATCCACACTTTGGAAGCACGCCGCGCTATCAGAGCCTTTTGGCCGTCGGGGACGAGTGAGCCGGTGTGTATTCATTTCACGGCTCACGTAGATCTACCCGGAGCCTTTGTAGCCCGCATGATCTGAGCGCCGTCTTGTATAATGACGGTGGACTGAAAGTCGGATTTGTTATCGACATAATCAACATTGTTTGTGGTTGCCACGAGATGGAGGGACGCCCCTAAACGCTCCGCGTGCGGGTACCAGCGTATGACTCAAAATACTTTAAGCGGAATCTTTAGACGGACGCGAGTGTTCTTATGCAGGCGCAATCTTCTTACCGTACTTAAAGCTTTGGAAGTAACGACGTTCCCTTTAGCTGATAAGGCACGGACTCGGGTTTATCGCGCGAATACTGTGGTACTTGAATGTCGAATCGAAGGCGTAGGAATTGCCTTCGATATTGACGTGGGCCCAAGGAGCGCCAAGCTCTCTGTCCTCGGTAGAGACGATATTGCTCGCAGGATATTGCGAAATACTTTCATTGGAGCAGGGGAAAACGTACGCATAAATGGCGAGAGGAACATTCTAGGGAAATGGTCTTTTTCGCCCTTTAGAACGCGATCAGGCAAGGTGATCGTGGCGGAGATCCTGCTCGCCATGGAACGAATCGCGTCGCTTCCAGGCGAGATGCATCCTGAAGGGCAATTGAGTCGGGTGGATGCTCTGACGTATTGGTGGGATACTAAATCGAATTTTGGTGACACGATTGGGCCATGGCTTGTATCAGCCGTTACGGGCCTAAGACCGGCAAATAGAAAATGGGTCCAGCAGGATGTTCCTGCACTTTTTACTGTTGGTTCTGTTATTGGACATTTGAAGGTGCCCGGTGAGCATATTTGGGGTTCAGGGTTGATTGGGAAGCCTGGGCCAACAAAACTTGACCAACTACGAAACGTCCCTCCAGCACAGATTCACGCGGTCAGAGGAAAGTGGACGAGGGAAGTCCTGATTGGGGAACTTGGTTGGTCTGTTCCTGAGGTATACGGGGACCCCGCGCTTTTGCTACCAAGATTTTACGCGGCGCCTTCAGCCAAACCGAATCCAAAAGTTGCCCTAGGGCCGCACTACAAACACAAGAAGGATTTCGCTGGGATTCCTCGGTCGGGCGCAACCTTGGTTGACGTTGCTGATGGACTTGAGAGCGTTGTTGATCAGATTTCGACCTCAAGTGCTGTCTTGTCGACCTCTCTGCACGGGCTCATTATTGCGCAAGCTTATGGAATTCCGTGGGTCTGGATTCGGGTAGAAGACAAGCGATTGGGCGGTGATACGTTTAAGTTTGAGGACTTCTTCTCCCTTTTGAATCGCGATGAGGTTGCGACGGTAGATCTGAGTATCAACGAACTTGATAAATTCGATCTATCGAAATTGGCCTTGTGCGCGAGACTGCCCACTTCTTTCTATGATTTGGATCTGTTGGAGCGAGCATTCCCGGCTCACCTTTTTAGCTAGATGAACTCCGAGAGGCCCTCATGAAACCGTCAGTTTCTGTCGTTGTACCGACTTTCAATAGCGTGCTTCTGTTGAAGGAAGCCCTTCAGAGCGTTTTCGAGCAAACACTTGCTCAGGATGAAATTGAGATCATCGTTATTGATGATGGGTCTACCGACTCTACGTGGGAATATCTACAAAAAGCGGCTAGCGACCACGCCAACTTGATGCCGTTGTATCAGTCGAATGCTGGTCGGCCAAGCGTCGGTCGGAACCGCGGCATCGACGTGGCCGATGGAGAGTTCGTCTTCTTTTTAGACTCTGACGACCGGCTTGGCTCGGAATCGCTGGAACGTATGCTCGCGTCTGCCCGTGAGGCAGAGTCGGATATAGTCTTGGGTCGACAGTGCGGGGAAAATCGAACAGTCTCTAGTTCAGCGTTCCGTGAGACTGTTTTGGACGCTGACCTCTTAGAGGATGGCTTGTGGAATGTGTTGTCGCCCTGTCGCTTGTTTCGTCGCTCGGTGATAGAGCGGATAGGTGTGCGTTTCCCTGAAGACATGATTCAAGGCGAAGATCAAGTGTTTGTCGCGGCCTGCTGCTTTGCCGCTAATCGCATCAGCGTTTTAGCCGATTATGATTACTACTTCGTTCGTGGGCGCACAGATGGCGGGAACCTCTCGCAGACCAGCCAGACGTTCGAGAATAAATACATGACAACAACACGGATGGCCGCGTTGATCGTTGAGAACACGGAGCCGGGGCGTCAAAGAGAACGGTACTTTCAGCGTGTAATCTATCGGACACTGGCGCCTGGCCTAGGGAATCCCTTTATGTCTGCGAGCTTGTCCGATCGTTCAAAGTATCTTTCGGGGGTGAAGGAGCAAGTACTGGTGCATATGTCTAACGACGACCTGAGAGAACAACGCGATATACCCCGCCTCCGATTGGCAGTTGCTCGGGAGGGAACCGAAAGAGATTTGGCTGCATTGAATCGCCTGATTCAAAGTGGGCTGAAATCAACATGGGAAAATGAGCAGTTAGCGCTGGATTTAGGGCACTCGTTGAATAAACTCGTGGGCCCCGAACTACGAATTCGCCGGAACGAGTTGAATTCACTGCCCGCCATTTCAGCTCTGGTTCTAAACCCCAAAGGATTGACGCTCAAAGTCAGTCATGCCGATAGGAATCTTGCTGGATGCCCCAATCCTCCGGAGTTACTTTTGAGGACAAGGAAAAGCGGGAATGAGATTTTTATTCTTCCTGCAGAGTGGAATGGGGCTACGGAATCGTCTTTTGTCATCGGCCGTGGAGATTTCGTCGCTCCGAGTCTGGCGTCGAACGATATTTGGGACCCCCGAATTGTGCTTCGCGGGGATGGCCAGTTGTTGGATATGGGGAGAATCGCTCTACCGCCTCAGTTTGAAATGAATCGACTTTTCGAATCATCGGAGCCGGGGCTGTTCACTTTGTATCGCTCCCAGTACGGAAATATCAGCATCAAGCTCCTTTCAAGCACGGACACGATTCATTCGACGGGCGAACCTCGTAAGCTAATTGAGCCCGATGAGCGCCCTCACGGATTAATGCGACGCTTTAAACATTGGTGTGATGTCTCAAGACACTGGTGACAGTTCTGCCTCAGGACAATGGTGGCGTTCGGTGTATCAAGACATCGGTGATGGTTCCGGACATGTCTCCGCTTATTTGCTGAACCGTGTCCGGGATTTCCCGATACCCACGTAGGCGGTGCCCTTCGGTGGCCACAGGTATTCTGCGATGACTTCGCCTTCGGTGTTCGCGAATATGATGCTCTCTTGGTCCCACGTGGCAGTGACTGTCCGTCCTCCCATCCGCTTGGTCAGGGAAAACAGGGTCCTGCCGATGTTGACCACGCCGTTGGAATAGACCTGCATCTTCTGGCTGCCGGTGGGCGCCGGGTGACCGATACTGCCGCTGAATTTCCTGGGCGCAGCGTTCGCACGCAGGGCCTGGATGCGCAGCAGGTCGTAAGCATCTGGTGCCGCGCGCGTGCCATCCTTCGGCGGCGGCGGCGGCGACGGCGGTTCGGTGGGGTGCTGGGCCTGGACCTCTTGCGCCGTGGTCGGCGGTTTGGAAAGCACCGCCGCCGGTTTCGGGCGAGGAGCCTCGGCAATCTCTGTGGCGTCCCAAGCCTGCTGCGGGGTGACGCGTCCCGGCAACCCCTGGTGCGGGCGCTCCGTGTTGTAGATCTGGTCGAACCGGTCGACCTGATCCTGGAGCTGGCCGTGGTTTTGCGCCATCGGCTGCTTGTCCAGCCACCGAAACAGGGTCTGATGAAACCGCTCATTTTTGCCTTGGGTGGTCGGCTTGTTCGCCTTGCCGGTGATCGCTTCGACGCCCAGTGAGGAGACGTAGGCGACGAGCTGGCCTTCCCATCCACGGCGCGAGGGATTCAGCGCCATGCCATTATCCGACAGCAGGCGCTGAGGGACCCCATGGGCTTCGATGCCCTTCTTCACGACCGCCAAGGCAGCCTCGCTGGTCTCCGAGCCGGCGACGTGGGTCGCGATGGCCAGGCGCGAATGGTCATCCTGGAGCTGGAAGATCACGCACTTGCGTCCGCCGGTGAGCACGTACTCGGTCGCGTCGAGCTGCCAGCAGGCATTCGGTGCCGGGTAGACGAACCTGCGGTACGCGGCACGTGGCTTCTTCTTCGGCTCGGCCCGGGCCACATTCCTTTCGCGGAAGATCCGTGCCAGTGAGGCAATGGATGGAGTTTCCATCCCCAGGGAGGCCATCTTGTCGTGCACGCTGATAGGACCATGGTCCAGTCCGGAGGACTCCATGGCGGCCCGCACTTTCACGGCTTCATCCTTCAGCGCCTCGGGAACGCTGGTGGGCGAAGACTTGGGTCGCCGCGAGCGCGGTTCCAAGGCTGCCGTCTGGCCCTCGGTGCGGACTCTGGCCCGGATGGCGTAGAACGTCTTGCGAGTGATGGCGTGCTCGGCGCAGAACGTGGTGACCGCGCCGCGGGGCGCGTCATCGGGCCATTGGGCAATCGCGAGGCGTATTCGGGCGTCGACGGGCTCATTCGGATTCATCCGTCATTCTTGTCCGACCGCATCGGGGGCTGCCAAGCCCCTTAACACCGCCGGGAAGTGTCACCACCAAAACACCCGGGAGTGTCACCGATGTCTTGAGGCAGAACTGTCACCGATGTCCTGCGAGATAACAGCTTTAAACATTGGGTCGGGAATTTAAAGTCGCTACGGTGAATGTGGGTTGTGGGCGGATCGGACGCTATTCGGAGAACGAAATACATCGGTAACAGTCCATCACGATCGGCTTTTGAAAAATATCTCGATTACCAGCCACTAATCCGTGACTCTGATCCACGCGGAGGCACCGAGCAATCCGATGATCCCCGTCACGACGAATGCCCACCCGAAGCCCAGCTGGTCTGCGATGAGGCCGGCAACCACCGGCCCTAAAATGGCGCCCGAATCGCTGGCCATCTGGAAACCGGCCATAACTTTGCCACCATTATGATCTCGGCCGATGACGTCGGCTACGGCAGCTTGCTGTGCAGGGTTCATGAATCCGATACCCGCGCCAGCAATGATCGAGAGCGCGATGAACAGTACCGCGTCGTCGGTCAGTCCGATCCCGGCCATGGCTACTGACCCCACCGTGAGTCCCACCAAAACCGGCATGCGTCGCCCATATTTATCGGTGATTCGTCCGGCAACAGTGAGTGCAGCACCGTTGCCAATAGCGAATATTCCTAGCGACAGACCTGCTAGCGCTGCCCCATCGTCAAAGACTTGCGCTGCAAACAGCGGTACTAGCGCTACCCGTACCCCGAAATTTGACCATCCGTTGGCGAAGCCCGAGAACATGGCAGCCCGATAAGTCGGGCTCTTCAACGCATCGCTGAATGGCATCGATGGGCGTTCGTCACTGGGCCCGCGTTTCGCTGATGATCGCACTCCCAAAAGTGACAAATACACGAATGCTGCTGCGATGATGAGGGCGCCACCGTAGATGAAGAACGGCAGGCGGTATCCGAAGACCGCCAGGAAACCTCCGAGAACAGGGCCAACGATGTTGCCGATGAGGAATGATCCGGCGTAATACCCGGAGATCCGGCCGCGGATCTCCGTGGGTGCGAGTCGGGCGATGAGTGACATCGCAGAAACGGTGAACATGGTCGAGCCCACGCCACCAGCTGCTCGGAAGACGAGCAATTGGGTGTAGTCCTGGGCAAAGCCACAAAGAATGGTAGATACAGCGACGATGAGCACGCCCCCGACATATACCGGGGGCTCACTGAGAGCCGACGTCAATCGACCACTGACCGGGGCAAAGGCCAACCGGGTGAGGGCGAAGACACTGACGATGAAGCCAGCTTGGGCGATCCCGACGTCGAAGCTCTTGGCGAATTGCGGCAGGATCGGCGCGATCAGTCCGAAGCCAAGCGCAATGACGAATGCGGCGGCAATCAGGACCTTGATCTCACGAGGGATCGTCGGTTGTTTTGGAGGAAGGGTGGGTGTGCTCATCAAGCCAACAGCCTAGTCTGTGAGAAGCTTGTCCCGTGTCTACAGAAACCCTCCTAATCATTGCCATTGTCGTCGTCGTGGTCCTTGTCGTTGGCCTCGGGACGGCCTTCTTCCTGCGCGGACGCAAGACGCCACCCGGAACGTACGACGGGCCGCGGGATGCGAACGATCCGGCCCCCGGGAGTGCCAGCAGTGATGGAACCGACACCCTGACCCGTCCAGGGCAAGGTCCGGAACAAGGCCTCGACGGTGAGGGAGGCCCGGGAACTGCGCCGGCGCATGAAGACACAGCAGGCAAACAAGACATTGCCATTGACGTTCCCTCACCGGTCCTTGGCCGTCTCGCACGCCTCCGGGCACGTCTGGTCAAGTCGAACAATGCACTGGGAAAGGGACTGCTGTCGCTGTTGTCGCAGGACGACATTGACGAAGACGTTTGGGACGAGATCGAGGAAACGCTGCTGCTAGCTGACCTCGGCAGTGAACCTACCCAGGAACTGGTTGAAGCACTTCGTGAACGGGTGAAGGTCGAAGGCCACCGGGACCCTGTCCAGGTCAGGTCGATGCTTCGTACTGAACTCATCAAACTGGTTGATCCGAGCATGGACCGCTCCATCGTATCCGTTCGGCAGCCCACCGGCCCGTCGATCGTCATGGTCGTTGGAGTCAACGGCGTCGGAAAAACGACCACCATCGGCAAGATTGCCCGCGTCCTCGTTGCCGAGGATAAAGACGTGCTCCTCGGGGCTGCTGACACGTTCCGTGCCGCAGCCGCCGAGCAATTGGCAACGTGGGGGGCCCGAGTCGGTGTCCCTACCGTCCGTTCCGATGTTGACGGTGCAGACCCCGCGTCTGTGGCTTTCGAAGCAGTGAAAGCTGGCATGGATCAAGAAGTAGATGTCGTCATGATCGACACCGCCGGCCGCCTGCAGAACAAGGTCGGACTGATGGACGAACTGGGCAAAATTAAGCGAGTCGTTCAAAAGCAGGCTGCCGTCAATGAGGTTCTGCTCGTCCTTGACGCCACCACTGGCCAGAATGGTCTGAACCAGGCGAAGGTGTTCTCCGAAGTTGTTAACGTCACCGGAATTGTTCTGACCAAACTCGATGGAACGGCAAAAGGCGGAATCGTCGTCGCCATCCAGCGCCAACTTGGCGTACCCGTCAAACTTGTGGGACTCGGCGAGGGCCCGGACGATCTGGCGCCGTTCGATGCAGAGGATTTTGTCGACGCGCTCTTGGACTAGCTGGCTATAAGGTCTGTCAATATCGTGGTGGCGCAGGTATACCTACCTTCGGGCCGTGTTCTGCACGAAGCTGTTGAGGATCCGTGGCGGGTTGGATGGAGGGCGGCGCGAGTCGCCCAGTTGCGCTCACACTGACTGATGCGACCTCGGTGGGTCATCTGGCGTCGTTCGAGCTGCGTTTGGGGCGAAGGGCCGGGCGCCAAGCTAGTAGCGGCGTAACCCTTGGGGGTCCGCCATAGGACTATCGGCGTCTGGTCCGGTCCCTCGCCACCTTCCAGTCTGCCTCTGTCACGGGCGTTGGTGAAGGGTTGGTAATGGTGGGGTTCAGTCCTCCAGGGTCGTCCAGCGGGTGGGCTCGTAGGAGCATTGGTCACGCACCAGGGCATAGGCGATCCGGTTGGCCCGGTTGGCCATCGCGCAGGCAATGACCTTGCCTTTCTTCCCGCGCTTGCGCATGCTGGCCCCGTAGTCCTTCGAGGCCCGGTCGTGGAGCCACAGCCCGTTGCCCAAGCCGATGAGGGCCCGGCGTAGTTCGACGCTGCCCTCGCGGCTGATTGAGCCGTCCCGGCGCCGACCGGCTGATTCATATTGGGACGGAGACAGCCCGGAGGCCCGGTAGATCTGCGACGGTCCCGGCCACCGGGATGGTTCCCCGATACAGGCGCCGTAGGCCGCGGCCCGGGATACTGACCAGCCAGGCACGGACAGTAGGGGATGGAACGGGGTGGCCGGCAACAGTGCGGCGAGTTGGGCGTCCACCGTGCAGATCTGCCCGTCGAGGAGTTGGAGCATTGCCAGGTCTTCTACGAGCACTTCGCGGGCCGAGACGGCATCGTTCTGGGGCAACGCATCTCTGGCCGCGGCTACCAGCCGGGCCGCCATGGGGCCTCGGACCTGCAGCCCACGAACCTGGGCGTAGCGGATGAACCGTTCGGTACCCGGTGAGGAAAGACGGTCCGGGTCGGCGAAGTGCTCGGTGACCAGCCTGCCGACCTTGGTGGCCAGGACGTTGGGAAGGGCCAGGGACAGGCCGGGAAAGGTGCCGTCGAGCTGGCCCAGGATCTGGTTCTTCAACGCAGTCCTGGCCTCTATACGGCGATACCGGTGGGCGGCCAAGACGGTGATTGAGCCGATGACCACGGAGCGTTCGGTCATTGGCTGGCCACGTCCGGCCAGGACCAGTTCGGTGATTGCTTCGAGATCGATCGCGTCGGTCTTGACCTTGCGCCGGCCCTGGATGCGGCGTTGTTCGGCCACGTGGGCCGGATTCAGCTGGAGAAGGTCCCACCCCGGGGGCCAGGACATCGGGGACGAAAGCGGGTGGTGGTAATGCCCGGCGGTCTCGATGCCGACCAGGACCGGGATATCCGGTGGTATGACGAGCTGGATCTTCTCCAACGCGGCGTTCAGACCCGTTCGGGTCATCGCGGCATCGAATGGATCCAGTAGAACCTGATGTTCAGAGTCGGTGGCCGAGAGGGCCAGGGTGTTCTTGCCGACGTCCGCAGCCACGACTACGGTCTGTGTTGCATGATGGAATGACATGACCCACCTCCGGGGGCAGCCAGAAGGACCGGCGCGTCAACGCCTGATCCTCGATGAGGGATTTGATATATCCCTTCTGGCACCTCCGGAGGTGTTTTGGGAAGACCTACGACTTATATCAGGACGCTATGTGTTCGGTCGATCCTAGTTTCGCCTGACGGTCCGAACCGCTCTAACGGGCCGCTACCTATGAAAGGGCAGTACGTACTTTTGGGCCTGAAGGAGTTCTCGATGGAAAAGTTCCCGTAGTTGGGACACCATCACGTCAAGCCGGTTGCTAGGAATGCGTGCAAATCCAACAGTATGGTCGTGTTTATGGGCGATCGAACCACTCCGCTGACAGAGCAATGTTAAAGCTGGTGACGTCGCGGCATTCGGCATAAAACTCGAGAATTGTTATCGTAGTGTGATGAAAGCTCCCGAACTGAAGCGACGCGACCAGCGTCTGGACATTGCGAAGGGGCTCCTGATCGTCCTGGTAGTCCTCGGACATTTGCTCGAGGGAACAAATTTTTGGACTGCAGACACGGTACGTCTTCCACTGACGTTCATTTATGCGTTCCATATGCCGGCTTTTGCATTCCTTACGGGAATCACGGGAACACCAAAGAAACTAGTCCGACGAATCGGCCCGCTGGTAGTGCTACTTGTCCTCTTTCAAAGCCTCTATTTCGGGGCAACGCGCGTTCTGAAGCCTGGCGCGGATTTCGAGTGGAACGCCCCGTTCTGGATGCTTTGGTTCTTAGTGGCGATGATCTGGTGGCTGTTGCTGACACCGATCATTGATAGATTTCCTCGTTCCTCGATACTGGGGGCGATTCTTCTTGGCATCGCTGTGACCGTGGTTCCTTGGATTGGCTATCCACTATCCCTGGGCCGGGCTCTTGTCTTCCTGCCGTTCTATGCCGTTGGCTATGTTTATGGAAAGCGCGCCCTCAACTGGTGTATGGCAGCTCCAGGACTCCTTAAGGGCGTCGTCGTCGGCCTTGCGCTAATAACCGTCCTCGTTTTGTATTCCAAGGACATCCAGCATGGGTGGTATCACGCGGCTTTGAGTTCAGAGGAGCTTGATGCCACTCCAGCTGAGGGGCTAGCCATGAGAAGTCTGCTCCTAGGAGTTGCTGCATTATCTATCATGGCTTTTCTCATGCTCGTCCCAACGCAGGAACAAATGGGGCTAGCGAAAGTCGGACGGCACACTCTGCCTGTTTTCCTGCTCCATGGCTTCATTGTTTTGTGCGCTGAACCGTACCTGCCCGACGTTTTGGCGGACAAGAACATCGTTGCCATCGTCCTGGTTGTTGTCCTCGCGGCTGGAACAGTGTTGCTGACCTCGGGGCGTCGTACTAACGCGGTGATGCGGGATGTCAGCGGATATCTCTTCAAACGCCCTATTCAGTCGCAGGCAGACACGAAAGAGCGAGTGCCAAGCAGACTAACTCGGGCAAGCCAACACTAGTCATCGGCACGACATGGCCTAGCGGCAGGAGAGCCTGCCTCGCGAATGCGGCAAGGAGCCTGGAGTAGGCCGCCGGCGATCTACTCCAGGCCACACGGCTATTTGCGCTTTTTCTTATCTTCCTTTTCGCTGGGAACGACGACGAAAGGGGATTTCGAATGTGCCACACAGTGCTGACTTACGGAGCCCAACAGCATCCCGGCAAAGGCTCCATGGCCTCGGGTGCCCAAGACCAGTATTTGTGCGTCTTTAGATGCCTCGACCAGTGTTGAAGAAGGATGCCCCCGCTCGGTCCGCCGAATAACATTGGAGTCCGCTCCGACGGCTTCGGCGACGGTTTCTTCGAGAAGTTCGCGTGCACGCGCCTCGATTTTCTCCCCGGATTCTGCGTACGCGGCCAAGTATCCGTAGCTCGTCGGGATATCCCAAACGGCCAGTGCCTCTACCGGAGCTTCGTACCGCTGCCCGTATTCCACGGCCCATTTCAGGGCTGCCTTGGAATCATCGGACCCATCGACTCCGACCACAACTGGTTTGGTTGCCATGATTTCGTTCACCACCTCCGGTGTGCACCGAGCACACCCTTGAAGACTGCGGCCACGGTTCTGGTGGACGTGCCTTCTGGCAGGACCGCCTCGTCCACTCAATAGCCAGCATATCATGTGTGTGATCGACTGTTTGTAGGCCAGTTCAGCAAGGAAAACCTGCCAAGTTAGTGGCAGGAATCCCGCCAAAAGAGCGATAAGAATCCGGCCACCACAGCGACAACCCAAACCGGGAAAAGCGCTCTGAGAAATGATCACCCTGATGGCCAGGACCATGCCCGAAAAGGAAGGAAGGACATGGGCCCGCCACCACTCATATAAGTTCCTTACGGCGCCGCCATTCCACTAGCAAATGGCGCCGGAAGGGCTGGAAAGCAGATGACGGTACCCATGTCCATGCAAGAAGATATCAGGCGTCTGGACGCCGAGGGAGCCACAGGGCGGGCGATCGCCCGACAGCTGGGCATCAGCCGCGACTCCGTGGCCAAGTACGTCGGGCTCGAGGATTGCTCGCCAACACCACCAACACCACAAACACGCCCCGGTGGTTCGGTGCTGGCAGGGTTTGAGGAGACCATCGATACCTGGCTCAGAGAGGATGCGCGACGCGCACGCAAACAACGCCATACCGCCAAGCGCGTCTTCGACCGTCTGGTCGCCGAGCACGGTTTCTCAGGCTCCTATTCCCCGGTCCAACGCCACGTGAAGCGCTTTCACACCCGGCACCGGAGACCGGGCGAGGGCTACGCGGAACTAGTCTGGCCCGCGGGGAGCGCGCAGGTCGATTTCGGCCAAGCCGAAGCCATCATCGCCGGGGTGCGGCAGCTGCTTCATATCCTGGTGATCACGTTCCCGTTTTCGAACATGCGCTTCGTGCAGGCCTACCGCGGCGAAACGGCGGAATGTGTCTGCCACGGGCTGCGCACCATCTTCGAACGCATGGGTGCCGCCCCACGGCACTTGGTCTTCGACAACGCGACCGGCGTCGGCCGGCGCACCGGGGAGAAGGTCGTGGAGTCCAAACTGTTCTCCGCGTTCAAGCTGCATTACCGTGCCCAGGCACGCTACTGCAACCCGAACTCCGGGAATGAAAAGGGCAACGTGGAAAACGCGGTCGGGTTCCTGCGCCGCAACTTCATGGTCCCCGAGCCCGAAGCCGAATCCCTGGCTGGCCTCAATGAGGTCCTGCTGGCCCGTTGCGAGGAACTGGCCACCGCCACGCATTGGCGCAAGGGCCTGGCCATCGGTGAACTCTTCTCCGAGGACATCGCCGCGTCGATGGAGTTGCCCGGGGTTGGTTTCGACCCGGTGCGCTACGAGTCCCGTAGGGCCGACAAGACCGGGAACGTCCTCATTGACGGCAACACCTACGCCGCCGGACCCTCGATGCATTCGCGTGACCTCACGGTCGGGCTGCGCCACGACAAGGTCGAGATCCTCGACGAGCAAGCAGAACCCGTCATCACGTTCAACCGGGTCTTCGGCAAGCAGTCCAAGACGGTGTTCGAGCCGGCGACGTTGTTGCCGTTGTTGGAGCGCAAGCCCGGTTCATGGTCGCATTCACCGCTGCGTGAGCTGGTTCCGGACCCGGTGCGTGACTGGCTCGATACCGCCAGGTCACCGGATCGGCGACGCCTGTTCAACGCGGTGGACGCCGCTGCGGGCTCGGCCGGTTTCGATGCCGCCGTACAGGCAGCCGAGACTCTGATACGTCGCGGCGATGCCCCGGATGCCGCCGGTTTGGGGATGCTCGCCCGCCGGATCGCCAACGGGGCCGAACCTGACGTGTCCGGGGTGGACCTGGGCGTTTATGACAACCTCGTCGCCACTGCCGGAGAACCGGCATGAGCGCGGTCGTGGAGGTCCAGGACATCGTGGACGCCGGTAGGGCGGCGTCGTTGACGAGCAGTGTTCTGGAGCAATGGGCGCTGAAGGGGACTCCGAAGCAGCGTGAATACCTGTTGGGGATCCTGCAGGCGGAGCATGCCTCGAGGCAGGAATCCCGTCGCCAGCGTCTGCTTCGTGCTGCCCGGCTGCCGGCACTGAAGTCCGTGGAGGGCTATGACTGGTCGGCGGTGCGGTTCCCGACCGATTATGGCCGCGAGGCATTGCTCTCGCTGGACTTCATTGACCAGGCCCAGGACCTTGTCCTTTATGGCGACGTGGGCACCGGCAAGACGCATCTGGCATCGGCGTTGGCTGCCGCTGCCTGCCGGAAGGGCATCCCGGCGAGGTTCTTCACGACCTCGGCGTTGGTGATGCAGTTGCGTCGGGCCAAGGAGGAGCAACGTCTGGATAAGGAACTCGCTGCCTTGGCCAGGAACCGGGTTTTGATTATTGACGAGCTTGGCTATCTGCCTATTGATACCGAAGGGGCACGCCTGTTGTTCCAAGTCATATCGGATGCGTATGAAAAACAGAGTCTGATTTTGACAACAAATTTGGAATTCTCCCGGTGGGGAACCGTGTTCGGCGACGACAACATGGCTGCCGCGGTGATCGATCGCCTCGTCCATCACGGTCGTCTTTTGCAGTTCCGCGGGGAGTCCTACCGGGTCAAAAATGCGCTGATGAAATAGCTTGGTGCTGATTTGGCAGGAAAGCGTGCCGCAGTGGCCTGATTCTTAGCGCTTTAATGGCCGACTTCGAGTTGACGAAACACACATATCAAGGCGGCAGAGCCCTGATCCGGGGCCAGACTGGAGTCGCCGGAGGGTCCTTCGACCCTGCGGCGACTCGAATATCAATTACTTCGCTTCGACGTCGCTCTCCGGATGCCGAATGACGACGAAGGGGCATTTTGAATGAGACGCGCAGTGCTGACTGACGGAGCCCAACAGCATGCCCCTGAAAGCACCGCGCCCTCTGGTGCCCAAGACCAAGAGCTCGGCGGACTCCGAGATTTCCACCAGAGTTTTGGCGGGGTGCCCACGCTCGGTGCGTTGAAGCACTCCGGAATCTGCGCCGACGGCTTCTTGAACTGCTTCGTTGAGGACCTTGCTGGTGCGTTCCTCAACTTGTGCGCCGGTCTCTGGGTAGGTGGCCATATTCCCGAAGGCCAACGGAAGTTCCCAGACCGCCACAGCGTAGACCGGAAGGTCGAAGCGCTTCCCATACTCCACGGCCCACTGAAGGGCTGCTTTGGAGTCGTTGGAGCCATCGATGCCGACGACTACTGGTTTGGTTGCCATGTGTTCGTTCACCACCTCCGGTGTGCTCCGAGCACACCTTCGAAGATCACGGTCGCTGTTGCAGAGGACGTGCCGGATGGCAGGACCGTTTCGTCCACCTGAGGCCAGCTTAGCAGCGGGTACGGAGGGGTCAGCCGGCTGCTGGAGGAGCGTCCTGTGGTGAGAGTTCGGTGCCCGGAAGGAGGCCTTTCATCGCTTCGCTCTCCAACTCGACTTCTTGGGAAGTCATCCAGTGGGTGGGTCCGTTGGAGCCGGCGGGGTATTCCTCCATCGGGACCTCGTCGTTCGACCAGGCGGCCAATACCGGCTCGATGATCCGCCAGCATTGTTCGGCGGTGTCATCACGAACCGACAGCGTCGGGTCCCCGGCCAGTACGCCCGCCAAGACTTCACCGTAGGGCAGCAGGTCGGGGGTGTTGAGCTGGGCTGAAAGACCGACACGGTCCAGGTTGTACATGTCCCCGGGGCCATTGACGTCTAGCTCGAGTTGAAGGATGTCCGGGCCGAAACCGATGCGCAGGCGGGTGGGGGAGTCGTTGCCGGTGAAGCCTTCCGGTAGGTGGGCGACCGGCTTGAAGGTGATGACGGCCTCTTTGCGGGGCTGCGCCAGAGCCTTTCCCGAACGCAGGATGAACGGTACGCCAGACCAGCGGGAGTTGTTGATCTCGACTTCGATCTCCGCCAGGGTTTCGGTGTTGTTGGTCCGATCCACACCGTCTTCGGAGGTGTAGTCAGGCACATGGTGTCCGCGGCTCGTCCCAGCGGTGTAGCGGGCACGCCGGGTGCTTTTGGTGTAGTCGGTGGGGACCTTCGTCGCCCGAAGGACCGAACCGATGTGGTCGCGTAGATCCCGTTCGCCCAAAGTGGCGGGGGCGTTGAGGGTCAGCAGGGCCAAGATCTGCAAGAGGTGTGACTGGATCATGTCCCGTAGGGCACCGGCATGGTCGTAGTATCCTGCCCTGGACTCCAGGGCCAGATCTTCGTCGTAGAAGATCTCCATCTTCGCCACGTGTTCGCTGCTGAACAGTGGTTCTAGGAAGCGGTTGGCGAAGCGTAGGCCCAGGATGTTGAAGACCGTGGCCTTGCCCCGGAAGTGGTCCACACGCTGGATGGATTCCTCCGGCACCAGGCGGGTGAGTGTCTTGGTCAGGGCGTGGGCTGATTCGGCGCTGGAACCGAAGGGCTTCTCCATGACCAGCGAGGTACCCTCGGGGACTTCTTCCGGTGTCAGGACTTCGCAGGCTTTCTGACTGACCGTCGGGGGAAGCGCGAAATACAGGGCGATCGGGCCCTCGCACGTGGCCAGTAGTTTGCCGAGTTCGCCCGGTGCGGTGACGTCGAGGGCCGTGTACGTCGTCTGCCGGGCAATGCGGTCCAAATGTGCGGCACCGTCTCCGGAAGCCTTCGTCCGTGCTTCGGCGAAGGCCTCGGTGACGCGGTTGGACCAATCTTTGGGGGTGAAATCCGGGGAGCCGGCCCCGGCGAGGATCAAGTCAGGCTGATCTCCCTTGGAGATGAGGGCAGCCAGACCTGGCAGCAGCAATCTTCCGGTCAGGTCCCCTGAGGCGCCGAGGATGAGTAACGTCTTGACATGGGATTTCTTTGCTTCACTCACCTGCCTAGCTTGCCACCATTGCGCCCACGGTGTCTGCCCCTGCTGGCCGATACCGTCGGGCACGTTGGACCTTGGTAACCTTGGTAGTCGAGTCCAGCGGGGTTTCCCGCAGCCACCCACACGAAAGTAGTTCAGCTCACGTGTTCAATTCTCTCTCCGACCGGCTGACAGCGACCTTCAAGGGCCTGCGCGGCAAGGGACGCCTTTCCGAAGCCGATGTCGACGGGACCGTCCGGGAGATCCGGCGCGCCCTGCTTGACGCCGATGTCGCCGTTCCGGTGGTGCGTGCCTTCACCGCACAGGTCAAGGAACGTGCACTGGGCGCCGAAGTCAGCGGTGCGCTGAACCCGGGCCAGCAAATCATCAAAATCGTCAACGAGGAACTGGTGGGCATCCTCGGTGGGGAAACCCGCCGTTTGAATCTGGCCAAGGTTCCACCGACGGTCATCATGCTGGCGGGTCTCCAGGGCGCGGGTAAGACCACGCTGGCGGGCAAACTGGCCAAATACCTCAAGGCTCAGGGACATACCCCGCTGTTGGTGGCCTGTGACCTGCAGCGGCCCAATGCCGTCAAGCAGCTCCAGGTCAACGGTGAACGCGCGGGTGTCCCGGTCTATGCCCCACACCCAGGCGTCTCCTCGGAATTTGAGGAGGCCACCGGCGACCCGGTCGTCGTCGCCCGCAACGGCGTCTCCGAAGGCCGGCAGAAGCAGCACGATGTGGTCATTGTTGACACCGCCGGCCGTCTGGGTGTTGACGAAGAGCTGATGCAGCAGGCAGCTGACATTCGTTCGGCAGTCAATCCACATGAAGTCCTGTTCGTCATCGACGCGATGATCGGTCAGGATGCCGTGAACACTGCCCAGGCCTTCAACGAGGGTGTCGGAGTTACCGGTGTGGTGCTCTCCAAGCTCGATGGCGACGCGCGCGGTGGCGCCGCGCTGTCCGTTGCCTCGGTGACCGGCAAGCCGATCATGTTCGCATCGACCGGCGAGAACCTGAGCGACTTTGAGGTCTTCCACCCGGACCGGATGGCCAGCCGCATCCTGGACATGGGCGACATGATGACGCTCATCGAACAGGCTGAACAGAACTGGGATAAGGGCGAAGCCGAACGGATGGCGCAGAAGTTCGCCGACCGCGAGGACTTCACCCTGGACGACTTCCTGTCCCAGATGCAGCAAATCAAAAAAATGGGCTCCATGAAGAAAATGCTCTCCATGATGCCCGGAGCCGCCATCTCCAAACAGCAGCTCGAGCAATTCGATGAGCGTCAGATCGACAGGATCGAAGCCATCGTCCGCTCGATGACCCAGCACGAACGCGTGGCTCCGAAGATCATCAACGGTTCTCGTCGAGCCCGTATCGCCAAGGGTTCAGGCGTGAGCGTTTCCGAGGTCAACCAGATGCTCGAGCGCTTTGGTGAAGCACAAAAGATGATGAAGCGCATGGCCGCCGGCGGTGGGATGCCGGGCATGCCCGGTGGCGGTGGTCGGGGCGGCGCCAAAAAGGGTAAAGGCGCTGGCAAGAAGAAGCAGAAGTTCGGAAACCCGGCCAAGGCTGCCCAGGCGGAATTGGATTCCAAGAACCGCAAGTCGGCTGCTCCCTCGGCCCCGACGGGTGCCTCCTTCGGGCAGCAGGGCGGGCAGGACTTCAATCCCTCGGACCTGAACTTGCCCAAGGGCTTTGATAAGTTCCTGGGCAAATAGGTCGGCGGCGGTAGCGGCTGATGACTGTTGTGCAGGGACTTGACGGATTCCTCGGCGCCCGGTGGAAGCACCAGGCCTACGCTTCGACCCTGGTACGGCGCTCCGATGGGGCCGTCCTGACCGTCAAGGACGCTGTGGGAGTCAACGAATCCCGTTACGGCGAGGACTCGGAGCCGGACTGGGTGCTACCGACCGCCCAGGTCAGGTCAGGGGCGACGCCGCGCGGGGCTGCCGCCTCGATCGTGGCCCGGATGGCTTTGGAACCCTCGATGGGCCGGATGCTGGTCCATGATTTCCGCCCCGCTACCGGAGGAGCGCACTCGGCCGGAGGAAATGACACGGGCCAAGAGTTCTTCGTGTACGACGGGGGCACCTGGGTCACCGATGTGGAACGCTTCACCGCCGACGGCGGGCTGCTCCAGGGTAGATTCTGCCCGCTGGATCAACTTCCGGTCCTGTTGCCACCCGGGGACGCGGAACGCGCCGCAGCCGGTGTCCGTGCCCTGGAGCTCGGGGGAGTGACCGAACTCGAGCACGGCAAGGACATGACCCCTCGCCATGTACCGGGCAACCGGCAGCCTCCCCGCGGTCTCATGCCCGAACTACCGACGACAGCGCCGGTACCCGGATTGAAGGGTAGAACGGCCTGAATCGTCGCGATAGTGTGCGGAGGCAAAACAGTTGGGTCTAACCTCCCAGCGCCCCACACACTCCGGTGATGTTAGGAGCTGAAGATTCCTTAGGGTCAGCCGGAACAGGGACCCTATTTTTGGGGCACGGCCTAAGACACACGAAAACGTGGACCCGTAGTGACGTTGAAGGCGTGCGGCTTCTTGGCCACGTCGCAGTGGCTGGTCTGCTTTCACTCATGGCAAGGACCCTTTATTTGAGCTTGGATAGCCTAAGGACCACGTGCACAGTGAGGACCGGCCGCGGGTTCTCACCAAGCACCCAGATGCGTGTCCAAAAGTAGAATTGTGATCGAGCACTACTTCCTATTGCGGCTGGCCGGGGGATCCACGCTACGGCAGATCCGGACAGTGTTCCCTGCCCTCCTCAGGCTCCTAGAGGCGATATCCCTGGTGCCTAGAGAGGCCTGCGACGGCCTCCCGGATCATCGATGATTGGGGAATAAATCATGCCTAGTGCGACAGGCCAGTTGCTCAAGTCTTGCTCACTGAGGGGCTACCAAAAAGGACAACGCTGGAAGTCCGAGTGAGACGCGTATGGTGGACGGGTGGATCCAAATAAAGAAGAGGGATCGGGCGATTCTGAGACCATCGTGCAGGTAATGGACAGCCTGGGTTTCAACCGCGGAGGGCTGACCCGCGCAGTGTTCGACCGGTTCAGGCTGGTGTCAGAGGGGCGCCGTGCAATAGTCGTTACGGTCGACTACCAACCGGATGTCCGTGCTGTATTCGAGAGTTTGGTCGCAGCTGGACAGCTTCCATCGCATGCAACGCTCTTAAACTTCGATGAGGATCAAAGAGCGCAGTTGCGTGATGAGGCCCGTCCTATCGAGACGCCGCATGTCACTTGGGAATCTACAGGAGTTGCAGTGGGTGCGCCAGAGCCGGTGTCTTCCGGGACGTTCATTCGATACTTCCAAGAGGGCACCTTTCTCGGACTTGTATCCCGAGACATGGACGGACACCTGCGAATGGTCGAGAAACACGATGAGAACCGCCCGTGGGTTCGGGAGTTCAGGGATACTCCTTGGGCAAATGGGGCTATAGCAAAACGTGAATATTATGATGATCGAGGGAGGCCTAGGTTCCGCATTTACATCGGTGCCGACATGCGCCCGTACCTTTCAACATGGGTGAATGAGAATGGGTATGAGTACCGTACGGCCGAGCACATCGGATCGGAAACGATCTTCCGGGGTGATGCCCGTGGGGCGAACGCCGCATGGTTGACTCGCAAGCTTGGAGAGATCGGCCCAGTAGTTGTCTTTACCGACGAGCCTCGGACGACGTTTGCTTTGACTATCGGCGGCCAGAACATCCGACATGTGACTACGGTCCACACTACCCACTACAGGAATAATCAGGACTCTAGTGAGGGACTTAAACACTGGACAAATCACTACACTGACAACTTTGAACGAGTCGACGCTATCGTGTTCTTCACCGATATGCAGCGCCGCGACTTCGTTAATGACACGAACTGCCCTCCTGCCAAGACTTTCGTCATTCCTCATGCGGCACCTCTGGGCGCGGCAAGCGACGTTGCCTGGGTCGAACGGCATCCCCGAAGGCTTGTGTCGGTCTCGCGTCTCGCCGATGATAAGCGTCTGGAAGATGCAATCCGCGCCTTCGCCAAGGTAGCTCCTGCTATACCAGAGGCGGAATTTAGGATTTATGGGGCTGGTGCAGCTGAGAGACCACTACGGGAGCTTGTCGCGGAGCTTGACGCCGAAGAATCAATATCACTTGAGGGTCCAACTGACGCACCGCTTGAGTGTTTCGCTGGGAGCGCGGCGTCTATCCTGACATCCCGCTATGAAGGGTTCGGACTCGTCATTTTGGAGAGCTTTGCTACCGGGACCCCGGTGATTTCATACGATGTCATATACGGACCGAGGAATATCATAGAATCAGGGGTGAACGGTTTCCTCTGTCCGGACGGGGACATCGATTCGTTGGCTGAGGCAATAATGCTGGCGCTCGGCAGTTTTTCGGATTCGGGTGATCTGGAACTCGGGTCGAGAGAAAAAGCTGAACAGTACACGCCAGCCAGCTGGGCCAGCGCTTGGCAAAATATTGTCCCCTTCGAAAGTCGTGGATAAGAAGCTCAAAAGCGCGGACACGTTAAGCCTCCATTACGGTAGTGTCCTTGGCATTTTCCTGGGTTCTTTTGAGTGAAAATTCGCTCTCTTCTAGGGATGGGCGGGCCCGCCTATGGACCCCCGGTGCCTAGACGAGTTTCGCATTCGATACTGGATACTGGTGGTAATTCACAGATAGGGCACTTGCACACACCACTGATGGGGTGATTGTGAAAGTACTCCAGGGTAGTGCCCATGGCTGGTCCCCACCATAGAAGTCCAGTTGGCGTGGGCCCTTATGGGTAGTCCGTTTTTGTGTGAGTAGGGGATAGTGACTTCAGGAGGTCACGCTATGCCTTTCCAATACCCACGTTCCATCTGGCGGGGCATCAGCATCGGCCTTCGACAGGGCGAATCAGTCGCCTCGGTCTCCGCGCAAACTGGCATCTGCCAAGGGACTCTCTACCGGTGGAAACACCAAGCACCTGTAGACGCCGGCATGAAGGTAGCAACACCCAGTCCGGCCGCCGGCGACCTCGCTTCTGCCCGCAAAAGGATCCGACAACTCGAGGACGAAATAGCCATCGTGAAGGCCGCGAGCGCGTTATACGACGACACGGTGGTGGTGCTCCCAAAAGGAAGACCGTGGTCGTCGATGGACTCGTCGCCCAAGGATTCTCCGCCCGACGGTCCTGCCTCACCGTAGGGTTGAACAGGTCGGCCTACGTCAAGCATCTGTGTGCAGAACCCTCGATCCGGGCCATCAGCCGTTCCATTGTGGCCGCCTACGTTTGCCTGATTCACCGGCAATCCGGCGGGGCCTAGTGGTGGCGCCGAATCAAGGCCGAACTGCTGGATGAGTACGAGATGATCGTCAACCGAAAACTCATCATGGCCATCATGAACGAGCATGAAATTGCCTTAGGTTCCGCGGGCCAGTACTTTCCGCAACCCGTTGGCAGATAAACGTACGGATACCGATTTGGTCAATCGGATCTTCACCGCTGATGGGCCGAACAGGCTCTGGCTCACTGACGTGACCGAGCACCCCATCAGGGAAGGAAAGGTCTATTGCTGTGTAGTGCTGGACTGCTTCGCTCGCACCGCTGTCAGCCGGTCCTTCGCGACCATCAACGACACCGCGCTGGTCAACCGGCCATCACCCAGGCTCAACGGACCAGGAAGCGCGAGGGCGCGACGGTCATGCATTCGGATCACGGAGCCAACTTCACTTCTTGGGGTTCAGCGAGAACCTTCGCACTTGGGATGTGACACCTTCGCTGGGTAGCGAGGGGGGACTGTTTCGACAACGCAGCCATGGAGTCATTCTGGGGCCGTGTGCAGACCGAACTCCTGGACACCCGAAAGGCCTGGAGGACCGTCGTTGAACTCATCACGGCGATGGACGCTTGGGTGGATTTCTACAATGGCAAACGCCGGCACAGCTACGTTGGCTATGTGGGCCCCGACCAGTACGAAGTACTCTGGAACGACCTCAACAACCCGCTCTTATTCACATAAGACCGGCGGAAAACGCGGGTGCCATCAGACTTCTACGGTGGGGCCCAGTCAAAGCCAAGAACGAAATCCATCTCCGGACATTTGCGATGTACGAGGTCAAGGATTGGACTAGGAGCCGCAGAGCCGGTGGAAGTCCATAGTCCATTCTTCCCGATCGCCGCGGGCGTCGTTCAACGTTTTTTGATCCTCGAACTTTTGCCCGATGAATTCACAAACACCTTTTTCGCCGAGTTGAGCTTTCGCCGCGAATTAGACGAGGTCAGCCGCGGCGGGGAATTGTCCTTAGCGGCTTGCGATGCTCTGGGGACGCATGAGCGCGTGTTGGTGAATCGTTTCCCACCGTCACGCTTTAATGTGGCAATGTAGATCTCCTGGGGGAATTGCGCTCGGTAGGGCGCCAATTGATTTGCGTGGTCTTTCGATTCTCATGAGTGGTGGCCAAGGAGTTGTCCCAGTTCATTTCGAAAAACGAACACCCGTCGCTGGGACGGTGTAGATAGAGGAAACAAACTCGTGCCTTTGCCAATCAAAACCAATACTGCTGTCAGAAGAGTCAAAAGAATAACGGAGGGTTCGCGCCGAGCGATACAGCTTGAACGCCGGGCGAAGCTCTTGACTATGCCGATCGATTCTTCGGCCGTGCTTTATGAGTCCTTCTCAGGTAATGGAATGTTGTGTCACCCTGAAGCGCTATTCCAGTATCTTTTGAAAGCCCCAGATTTGCAGCACCTAAAACACATCTGGGTGCTAAGGGACCTTGGGCGTTACGCGTCCACCATTGATCGTTTTAGCGAGTACCCGAGAGTCCATTTCGTGAAATATGGAAGCTTTGAGTATTACAAGGCTCTGCATACGTCGCGATACCTCATCAATAACGTTTCTTTCCCGCAGCAATTCATGAAACGCGAAGGTCAGATCTATGTGAACACCTGGCATGGTGTGCCGCTGAAGAAGATGGGCTACGACATCACCGGTAAGGCTCTCGATGCGCGGAACATGATCCGTAACTTTCTGGCTGCCGACTTCCTCCTATCTTCGGGGCCCAACATGACCGAACGCATGTATGCCCGTGCTTTCAAACTCGCGAACATCTTTGAGGGACGAATCCTGGAAATGGGTAACCCGCGGGTAGACCGACAGCAGCGAACACCCGAACAAAAGAATGAACTTGAGGGTGTCCTGGCCGAAACTGGCATCGATTTGGATGACCGAGAGATCATTCTCTACGCGCCGACGTGGAAAGGCGCTAGTTATGTGAAGCCCTTGAATGACGCAGCCACTATCCAAGATTTCGTGGATGAGCTGGAAGAACGCGTGGACAAACGGCGCTTCCGTGTTCTTGTTAAAGTCCATCAAGTAGTCGCCGACATAGTCCGTGGGTTCCCGGGGCTTGACAACAAACTGGTACCCAATGAGGTCCCCACGAATCTTATTCTTGGGGCCACTGGAATTCTAATTACCGACTATTCGAGCATCTTTTACGATTTTCTAGAGTCTGAACGTCCCATAATCTTCTATACCCCGGACGTTGAGGAATACCGGTCGTACCGTGACGTCTACGTGGACCCCGAGGAGTTCCCTGGATATTTGGCACAGACGGTGGGCGAGGTTGCCGATGTAATCAGGAGGTTGGACCACCATGAAGTCGCTCCGGATGTGGCATCGCGCTACGAACAGGCTCGCGCAGAATATTCTTCAAAAGACGATGGCAACGCTTGCGCTCGTGTCGTTGATACCGTATTCCGCAGCATCAAGGAAGTGGAGGGCGAGCGTTGCGCTCCTGGCGACGGTCGGGAGAAGATTCTCCTATATGCAGGGGGAATGGCCTCCAATGGCATAACCACTTCCGCGCTTAACTTGCTCGACAACATAGATTACGAGCGCTTCGATGTGACTGTCTTAGTCCCGGCAAGCAAAGACGCAGATAAGCGACGCAATGCCCGGGCCATCAACGAAAATGTGCGAGTCATGGTTCGTGACGGACGCTTCAATACGGGATTTTTTGAAGAACGCCAGCGTCGGAAGTTGACAAACTCCTTGTGGGAAGACCCAGTCGAAAACAAAAGAGCACAAGACGCCATCTGGCGAAACGAATGGCGTAGACAATTCGGGGATGCGAAATTTGATTACATTGTGGATTTCTGCGGCTATTCGCCGTTCTGGGACCTGCTCTTCCAACAGGGCCGCGCCAAACACTATTCCATCTGGCAGCACAACGACCTAGCTGCCGATGCTGAGAGAACGGTCGCTGGACGCCAGAACCTGAAGTCGGGTCTCCACGGCGTATTCGCCATGTACAGATCTTTCGACTCGGTAGTCTCTGTTTCCCCCGCCCTGCGCGAAGTTAACCTGGCAAATCTGGGCGACAACTCTCCGGAAGCTCAGTTCCTCTCCTGCGTGAATTCCATCAATCCCGCAAAAATTCAGCTTCTGGCCCATGGCGACCGATCTGAGCCCGAATACGAGGATGCCGCTAGTGGGAAAGTGTCGCAGGAATTAAAACTGTCTAACATCGTGGACGACATCCAGACCCTGTCCAAGCGCTATTCGTATAGGGCGATTCGACAAGAAGTAGGTCGCATGCTGCACGTCGCCTCGATCGTGCCAATGGCGCCCGACTTGATTCGATTTGTCAGTGTAGGGCGCTTGTCGCCAGAAAAAAACCACGAGCGCTTGATCAGGGCGTTCGCAGAGGTATATGCGGCGTCGGCGGGGGCGCGGCTCGTGATTGTTGGAGAAGGCCCCTTGCGTCGGGATCTGCAGGCCCTCGTTGCCGAGCTGGGACTAGCCGCAGTGGTTAAATTCGCTGGGCAGCAGAAAAACCCGTACCTCATCATGTCGCGCTCTGACTGTCTAGTGGTCTCCAGTGACTATGAGGGGCAACCGATGGTGATTCTCGAGGCATTGACCCTTGGGTTGCCCGTAGTGACCACCAATTTCGGATCCGCGTCATCGGCACTACCCAAAGGATCCGGCCTGATCGTCGAACAGTCGGAAGAAGACTTAGCTTGGGGCATGATGGAATTCATCGGTGGTTCCGTCCCTGCTCCGACCTTCGATGTGGAAAGCTACAACGATGATGCACTGGAGCAGTTCTATCGAGCTATTGGTGCGACACCTACTCCGGCGGCGCGCCACGATGATGAAGCCTCGAAGAGCCTAGTCTCCAGCTAGGCGTGCGTCCGCTGGCGCGTTTCCAAGGCCACCCACATGAATCTCTGTTGGAAGTTCGCAGCTGCAAAATGCGGCTATATGGGACCACCCGGGGACGCAGAACGTGCCGCAGCCGGTGTCCGTGCCCTGGAGCTCGGGGGAGTGACCGAACTCGAGCACGGCAGGGACATGACCCCTCGCCATGTACCGGGTAACCGGCAGCCTCCCCGCGGCCTCATGCCCGAGCTGCCCGCGACCGCGCCGGTACCCGGGTTGCGCCAAACGCGAGGATGAGCGCAGGCTGCGTGTCGCAGCCCCGACAATAAATAATCGCCTGTCCATCGAGTCAACTGTGACGTGCTAGGCGTAGAGTCCACATCGGAGGGGCCTAGTGGATCCGGCACGGGCCGGCACAGCACTGGCAGGCCGAAGGCGATGGACGGCTTGGAATCGATCAGCCTCGTGGGTGGCTGGCTACCCCCACTGGTTTGGGTCGTGGGTATTATCGGCCTCATCTTCCTGGTGCTACCGCGTCAACGCCGCCGTTGGTGGCTCGCCTACCCCTTGCTTGTCTTGGCCGCGGCTCTGGTCACCTGGGTGATCTATCTTCTGCTCGTGTACGTGTGTGTGATCGACTGTTTGTAGGCCAGTTCAGCAAGGAAAACCTGCCAAGTTAGTGGCAGGAATCCCGCCAAAAGAGCGATAAGAATCCGGCCACCACAGCGACAACCCAAACCGGGAAAAGCGCTCTGAGAAATGATCACCCTGATGGCCAGGACCATGCCCGAAAAGGAAGGAAGGACATGGGCCCGCCACCACTCATATAAGTTCCTTACGGCGCCGCCATTCCACTAGCAAATGGCGCCGGAAGGGCTGGAAAGCAGATGACGGTACCCATGTCCATGCAAGAAGATATCAGGCGTCTGGACGCCGAGGGAGCCACAGGGCGGGCGATCGCCCGACAGCTGGGCATCAGCCGCGACTCCGTGGCCAAGTACGTCGGGCTCGAGGATTGCTCGCCAACACCACCAACACCACAAACACGCCCCGGTGGTTCGGTGCTGGCAGGGTTTGAGGAGACCATCGATACCTGGCTCAGAGAGGATGCGCGACGCGCACGCAAACAACGCCATACCGCCAAGCGCGTCTTCGACCGTCTGGTCGCCGAGCACGGTTTCTCAGGCTCCTATTCCCCGGTCCAACGCCACGTGAAGCGCTTTCACACCCGGCACCGGAGACCGGGCGAGGGCTACGCGGAACTAGTCTGGCCCGCGGGGAGCGCGCAGGTCGATTTCGGCCAAGCCGAAGCCATCATCGCCGGGGTGCGGCAGCTGCTTCATATCCTGGTGATCACGTTCCCGTTTTCGAACATGCGCTTCGTGCAGGCCTACCGCGGCGAAACGGCGGAATGTGTCTGCCACGGGCTGCGCACCATCTTCGAACGCATGGGTGCCGCCCCACGGCACTTGGTCTTCGACAACGCGACCGGCGTCGGCCGGCGCACCGGGGAGAAGGTCGTGGAGTCCAAACTGTTCTCCGCGTTCAAGCTGCATTACCGTGCCCAGGCACGCTACTGCAACCCGAACTCCGGGAATGAAAAGGGCAACGTGGAAAACGCGGTCGGGTTCCTGCGCCGCAACTTCATGGTCCCCGAGCCCGAAGCCGAATCCCTGGCTGGCCTCAATGAGGTCCTGCTGGCCCGTTGCGAGGAACTGGCCACCGCCACGCATTGGCGCAAGGGCCTGGCCATCGGTGAACTCTTCTCCGAGGACATCGCCGCGTCGATGGAGTTGCCCGGGGTTGGTTTCGACCCGGTGCGCTACGAGTCCCGTAGGGCCGACAAGACCGGGAACGTCCTCATTGACGGCAACACCTACGCCGCCGGACCCTCGATGCATTCGCGTGACCTCACGGTCGGGCTGCGCCACGACAAGGTCGAGATCCTCGACGAGCAAGCAGAACCCGTCATCACGTTCAACCGGGTCTTCGGCAAGCAGTCCAAGACGGTGTTCGAGCCGGCGACGTTGTTGCCGTTGTTGGAGCGCAAGCCCGGTTCATGGTCGCATTCACCGCTGCGTGAGCTGGTTCCGGACCCGGTGCGTGACTGGCTCGATACCGCCAGGTCACCGGATCGGCGACGCCTGTTCAACGCGGTGGACGCCGCTGCGGGCTCGGCCGGTTTCGATGCCGCCGTACAGGCAGCCGAGACTCTGATACGTCGCGGCGATGCCCCGGATGCCGCCGGTTTGGGGATGCTCGCCCGCCGGATCGCCAACGGGGCCGAACCTGACGTGTCCGGGGTGGACCTGGGCGTTTATGACAACCTCGTCGCCACTGCCGGAGAACCGGCATGAGCGCGGTCGTGGAGGTCCAGGACATCGTGGACGCCGGTAGGGCGGCGTCGTTGACGAGCAGTGTTCTGGAGCAATGGGCGCTGAAGGGGACTCCGAAGCAGCGTGAATACCTGTTGGGGATCCTGCAGGCGGAGCATGCCTCGAGGCAGGAATCCCGTCGCCAGCGTCTGCTTCGTGCTGCCCGGCTGCCGGCACTGAAGTCCGTGGAGGGCTATGACTGGTCGGCGGTGCGGTTCCCGACCGATTATGGCCGCGAGGCATTGCTCTCGCTGGACTTCATTGACCAGGCCCAGGACCTTGTCCTTTATGGCGACGTGGGCACCGGCAAGACGCATCTGGCATCGGCGTTGGCTGCCGCTGCCTGCCGGAAGGGCATCCCGGCGAGGTTCTTCACGACCTCGGCGTTGGTGATGCAGTTGCGTCGGGCCAAGGAGGAGCAACGTCTGGATAAGGAACTCGCTGCCTTGGCCAGGAACCGGGTTTTGATTATTGACGAGCTTGGCTATCTGCCTATTGATACCGAAGGGGCACGCCTGTTGTTCCAAGTCATATCGGATGCGTATGAAAAACAGAGTCTGATTTTGACAACAAATTTGGAATTCTCCCGGTGGGGAACCGTGTTCGGCGACGACAACATGGCTGCCGCGGTGATCGATCGCCTCGTCCATCACGGTCGTCTTTTGCAGTTCCGCGGGGAGTCCTACCGGGTCAAAAATGCGCTGATGAAATAGCTTGGTGCTGATTTGGCAGGAAAGCGTGCCGCAGTGGCCTGATTCTTAGCGCTTTAATGGCCGACTTCGAGTTGACGAAACACAGTACGTCTGGTTCGTCATCGCCGATCCGCTCCCACTGGTCGTCATCGCCTGGGCGGGGTTGGCCCTGTTGGGCATCGTGCTGGGTGTGTATTCGGCGTCAAAGTCTCCCTGGACCTGGAAGCTCCTGGCCACACTGGCAACCATCGCCGTCGTTCTCCTCGCCGGATTGCAACTGAACGCCTATTTCGGGCAATACGTGAATGTGAGGAGCCTGTGGGGGGATCAAGTGGCGGTGCAAGCCCTGCCACCGAACCTCATGCGCGGCGGATCCGGGACTGGCAGCCAGAAGATACCAGCTCACGGTACCGTCAGTGAGGCATCGATCCCGGGGACCGTTTCGAAGTTCACCGCGCGCGATGCCATCATCTACCTGCCGCCCGCCTATCACCCGACGGGGGCGAAACAGCTACCCGTCCTGGTTCTGGTCGCCGGACAGCCCGGCGGACCGCAACGTTGGCTCGACGCAGGGCATCTGCCAGGGGTCATGGACTCCTTTGCCGCTGCGCACCACGGCATGGCACCCGTGGTCGTTGTCGCGGATCCCAATGGAACCACTAGCGGAAATTCAATGTGCATGGATTCAGACATCGCCCAGGCGGACACCTACCTCTCGGTCGATGTGCCGGCCTGGATCACCACGACGCTCAACGTACAAAAGCCCAGCCAGGGCTGGGCCTTTGGCGGGTTTTCCTTCGGAGGTACCTGCGCGCTGCAAATGGGCACCATGCATCCGCACCTCTACCCGAACATCATTGATCTCTCCGGTCAGCAGGAGCCGGCCCTGTCGGTCAGCCGAACCGAGACCATCGACAAATCCTTTGGCGGAAACACGGCTGCCTTCGAGTCCCGCCTGCCACTCACGCTCCTGCACCACCGACGTTTTCCCTCAACCCACGCTTTCTTTTCGGTGGGGGCCAGCGATCATCAATATGGTCCCGATATGGAGGTGGTGGTCACCGCTGCCCGTGCCGCAGGTATGCAGGTGAAGGAACTCCGGGTCCCCGGAGCGGGCCACTCGTGGCCGGCCGCCAGGGCGGGGCTTACCGCGGGCCTGGATTTTCTGGCGCCTCACTGGGGCATGGTGCGCTAAATGAGCCTGGGAGAGAGGAACTCGGTTGATGCCTGGAGCGCCGGCATTCAGGGAAAGCTCCTGCGGCTGCCGGTCACCCTCGTCCTGCTCTGTGCTTATGTCGCCGCCGGCCTCGCTAGCCGGGGACATATCTCGGAACCGAAGGATCCCAGGGGCCCGGGTACGCCCAGTCCAGCCGTTCTCTCGCCTGTGCCAGCGGTATGGGATGTCTATCTGCCCAGCACCAGCCATCTGACGGCGTTCATTCTCGGCGCGGTCTTCATCGCGTTGGTGGCCCTGTGGGTGGAGACCAGGATGGGTAGCCTGAGATTTCTCGTCGCCTTCTTGTTCACCCAGTCTGCGGCCTTGGCATCCGGGGCAGTGTTCGTGGCATTGGTCCAACCAGCACCAGCCCATCGGGGAGAGCATGGGCTTCTGGTGGGGGTGACGGTCATTGCTTGCGGAACGGCGATGGCCGCGACCGCAGGCCTTCGGGTGATGTGGCGCAGGCGGCTGCGCACCGGGTTGCTGGCCGTTGTCCTGGTGACCGCGCTGTATGCCGGGACGCTGCCGGATGTCATGCGTTTGGGGGCGGTACTGATCGGGCTATTGCTCGGTCCGCTGCTGATCGGTCAACGGCCGGGCAGACCGCGGATCAGGGCTACTCGTCATGAGGGCCGCGTCCTCGTGGCGGTTGTCATCTGTGCTGCGGCGCTGGGGCCCGTGGTGGCGGCCCTCTCACCCGGGGCCGTGGGGCCGCTGGCCGTCCTGCGTTATCTGGGAACCAACATCGTGCCGGTCGATCCCCAGTCGCTGGCCGAGTTGTGCTCGAGTCCGGAACGCATCAACGAATGCGCCGCAGCACAGCTTCAACAACGAGCCGGCCTCGGCGCCATGTTCTCCGCAGTCCTTCCTTCCATTCTTCTGGTGGTTCTGGCAGACGGTCTGCGGCGGGGGCGCCGCCTCGCCTGGTGGGCGGCAGTCGTGGTCCAGGGGGCCATGGCCGGGTTGACCCTGATTTTCCTTGTCGGCGTCGTGCTTCAGGCCAGGGTCCCGGACGCTGGCTTGTTGGAGGGGTTGGGCGAATATGACTTCACCGACTACGGGCAAGCCAAGGCCATCATCCTGCCCTTGCTGGCTCCACTGGCCGTCTTTCTCCTCTTGCTGGCCACCCGGCGGCTCTTCAGCATCAGTGCGCCGCCCCGAGTGAACGGTCGTCTACTGCAGAAGATCCTGCTGCTCGGGGTTTTCCTGTCGGCGCTCTACCTCGGGGTGGGGTTCTGGTTGCGCGAGGGGTTCCGGCCGGTCCCGGATCTTGGCGAGCTGGCAGAGAACCTGCCCGAGCGTTTCGTTCCCCTGGTCTATGCCCTTCATATCAGCCCCGAGTTCGTCCCGATCACCGCGGCCGCAACCATCCTGTTCGAGGGGTTGGGGATCCTCTTTTGGGCTGCCGTCTGCCTCTGGCTGCTCGCATCCTTCATCACGGCAGGGGACCACGATTCGACGGCAGATAGGACCCGCGCCCGGGCCCTGTTGCGTGAGGGGACGGGAGGAACGTTCTCGTGGATGACCACCTGGGAGGGCAACAGTTACTGGTTCGCACCAGATGATCGCTCGTTCATCGCCTACCGGGTGATCGCCGGAGTCGCCTTGACCACGAGCAACCCCATCGCTGCGCCCCAGGATGTTGCTGCGGTGGTTCGCGGGTTCGCCGGGTATTGCATAAGCCACGCATGGATCCCGTGCTTCTACTCCGTGACGAGCGAAGTCGCTGACGCGTTGCCGCCGGAGACGTTCAGCAGGGTTCGCGTCGCCACAGAAACGGTGCTTCCACTCGGTTCGATGGCGTTCACCGGGAAGAAGTTTCAGGATGTGCGCACGGCACTGAACCGGGCAGAGAAGTCGGGTGTCGAGGCGGTGTGGAGCAAATACTCGCTGTTGACCCTGAACATGCGCGAACAACTCCGGGCCATCTCCGAGGAGTGGGTTGCCGATCGGGGCATGCCCGAGCTCGGTTTCACCCTCGGCGGGCTGGCTGAGCTGGACGATCCCGAGGTGAGGCTGTTGCTGGCCGTTGACGACGCGGGTGTGCTGCAAGGGGCCACCTCGTGGCTGCCGGTCCGGCACGGCGGGCAAGTGACAGGGTGGACGCTTGATTTCATGCGGCGGAAACAGGGAGGGTTCAGGCCGGTCGTGGAGTTCCTGATTGGCACCGCGGCACTGACGCTCCAAGCGCAGGGCTATTCCTTCGCCAGCCTGTCCGGTGCGCCGCTAGTCTCCGCGAACAAACCACAGGACACGGTGTCGCCGACCGGAGATGACACCGGAGTGCCGCCCATGGAGCGGGTCCTGGGTTGGCTGGCAGCCACCTTGGAGCCGGTCTATGGATTCCAATCGCTGATGTCCTTCAAGAAAAAATTTCAGCCACAGTTCGTCCCCCAATACATGGTTTACCCCGACGCAGCCGCCCTGCCAGCCATTTCCGTCGCCATCTCCAAGGCTTATATCGGGGACGCATCATTGAGCGCCGGCTGGTCACTGGCCAGGACATTGCTGAGCCGTCACTAATAGATCTGTAGCGACTCGGGCCCGTTCGGCGGAGCGAACAGGTCATCGAGTGCCGCCAAATCTTCCGTCGTGAGTTCTAGTTCGAGGGCGCCGGCATTCTCGGTGACCCGCTCCACCTGGGAGCTCTTGGGGATGGGAATGACCTGGTCTTGGGCCAAAAGCCAGGCCAGCGCGACCTGGCCTGCGGTGGCACCACGTTCACGAGCGAAGCCGGTGAGCCCCGCGTGATGGGCCAGATCGCCGCGGTCGAACGGGGAATAGGCCATCATGCCCAGACCCTTCCGCTGCAACCACGGCAGAAGGTCCCATTCGATTCCTCGCTGGTTGAGGTTGTAGAGCAGCTGCTGGACCTGGGTGTGACCGCCGCCGGGCAACGAGTGGAAGTACTGCATTTCCTCGAGGTCCAGGTTGCTGACACCGAACTGGTCGATTTTGCCCGCAGCGACGAGATGCTCGAAGCCCTCGAGCGTCTCCTCAAACGGTGCGGGTCCGACCCCGTGGAGCAGGTACAGATCCAGATGGTCGGTGCCCAGGCGTTCCAGGCTCTTCTCGCAGGCTTCGATGGTTTCGGCGCGGTTGGATCCGGGGAGGACCTTGCTGACCAGAAACACGTCGTCGCGACAGCCGGAGATGGCCTCACCGACGAGGTCCTCCGAGCGACCGCCTCCATACATTTCAGCGGTGTCGATCAGGGTCAGGCCGCATTCAACGCCGGCACGCAGCGCAGCGATCTCCTGCGCCCGACGCTGGGGATTGTCGCCGAGGAACCACGTGCCGTGGCCCATCGCGGGCATGGTCGTCCCGTTAGGTAGTTGAACTGTTCGCATAGATCGACCTCGTCTCATCGTGTTGCCCACCAATTTGTCATGCAAGCGCGGCGATCTGGCTGCTCGGCAGGTGGGAGCGATTTTACTGTGGTGCAACGAGCTTACAGAAATGGCGTGGCCCTCTGTATGGGCAAGAATTTTCATGGCGAGAAGACATTGCGTGCAGTTTTATAGGAGATCCAATGAGGCCCAGCTCTATAAGGACCTCCTAGGCCGCAGCTTTGCACGTATGTAGTCCAAATCGTCGAGGTGTTGGGTGTGCGCGGGGCGAAATGTGCGAGATACAAAAGCGCCGATAGACTGCACCGTTGGGTAGTTGTAGAGCCAAAAATTGAAAGGTGCACTGTTGGGGAATAGTACGACGCCGGATTTACTGGGGGAGTTCCTCAAGCTGGATTCAGGGTCTCTGCGTCCAGTCTTGATGGTTACTTGGGGCCTTCCCGAGGATTTTGGCGGATTGACAGCGATGTGCCTGAAGCGGAGCTCAATTTTTCACGAGCGTGGAATCCCCAGCGCTGTAGTGACGTTCAAACCGGACCCAGAATTTCGGGCTCAAGTTGGTCGCGCCCTGTCGGAAGGCCGGACCTCGACCGACGTGCCGATCATCAATCTTCATGAGTTCTACACCGTGTATGAGCCTCGATGCTCCGGTGCGTTCTTGGCTCCAGCGCCCACTGACTTCACGGTCTGGCAGTTAATAGACCAAACGCTGAGAGGGCACGATGGATCTCTCTTTTGGGCTGATTTCATAGACGCTGACAGCGGCACGTTTTCTCGCCGGGAGTACTACCGCCCTGACGGGTCCTTGTACTTGCTCGACTGCCAGCTTCCAGCAGTAAAGCCGTCAGGCAAACCTCGCCGCATCATGCAACTGTTCGGTTCCTCGGGCGGAATGGTCGCCGAATTCTGGGGTGCCGCCAAATTCTACAGATACTGGTTGTCTGAACTGATCGGTGATTGCGAACCCGATGTCATCGTTGATAGTGAACTGGCTGCAAGTTTTCTTTGGCCTTGGGAACATGCGGGCGTGGGAAAGACAACGGTTCTGCACACTACTCACCTGCAAGCAGGAGAAGATACCCAAAATGGCCAGCTTGCCACGAGTGTAAAAGCTACGGTCGAGCATCGTAGTCACTGGGACCGCATTATTGTCTTAACGAACTCGCAGGCTGCTGCCTTTCAGCGTCGTTTCCGCAATAGCGCCAATCTTGCGGTCATCGGAAACCCCGTGGATGGTCCCACCGGGCCACCGCCATGGAATCTGCGTGATCGCAGCAAGATCCTGATCGTCGGCAGGCTTAAGGAAGATAAGCGTGTTGAAAGAGCTTTAGACGTCGTTGAGACCCTCCGGGATTCAGGAATCGACGTCGAATTGGACATTGTCGGAAATGGCGATTACCGGCCAGAACTTGAGACCCAGGTGTTGGAGCGGGGCCTCGATAATTGTGTTCGCTTTGTCGGTCACGTGTCGGATGTGCCGGACAGACTGGAGCGGGCCGGTGTGGCACTCCTTTGCAGCAAGTTCGAAGGTCAGTCTCTGGCACTACTGGAGGCCAAAGCTCACGGTTGTGTTCCGGTCGCCTTCGACGTTGATTTCGGTCCACGTGAAGTCATCACCCACGGGGTCTCAGGGTTCCTCGTTTCCGATGGGGATTCATCCTCTATGGCGGACTACGTTAGGCAACTCGTCACTGACGAAGGTCTCCATCAACGAATGTCGGCAGCAGCGTTCGCGGAGGCTCAGCCGCTACGCAGCGAGAAGGTCTACCGACGATGGCAAGAGGAGCTCGAACAGGCACGGAGTCATAGCCTGATCCGACATCAACTCGAATCTTCAACCATTTCGCTGAGAGGCTTCGCCCTGGATGAGACGGGAAGTCTCCAGCTCACCGTCCGATGTACCTGCCTTCCACCGGAATCTAAGATCCGTCTTGTCCTTCAAGGACGCAAGGAACCTGCTGATACGAATCTGGTGGTCGTCGATGCAGGGGCTCGACGTGGGGAAGACTCGACGTTCACGTTGACCCCCAAGTCACGAACGGCACATGCACCCGGTGAACCGGTGGATCTGTTCGTAGAACTCGAGTGTGATGGGGCTTCGCATACTTCTAGACTCGGTGTTCCCCATATCAAAACGACGCTGTCTCCTTTCCTGACCGGGTATGGAAACCTCAGTATTCGTTAGCGGGTAGGTGGCATCCGTCCCCCTGACGTTCCGTGTCGACCGCGCGGGCTGGGCAAAGTTATCGTCACAGATATGAGCCGCAGTCTCGTTGATTGTGGCACTCAGTGGCGCGTCCAATACGGGGCAAACCAAGTCACCTTGCTGTCCACCAATTGGCTTGCGCGACTTTTCGGAGGCCTTGCCCCACGAAGAATCGTGGAAACGAAGTTCTGCTGAGATAGGCGATAGTTCGTGAAAATTCGCTCTATGAGAAAGATCCGATTCAACATCTCTAACTGCCGAGCCCGGCCGTGTCGAAACGCTGATATCAAACTGTCCACCAGCCTGCGAGTAGTTCGGCTGGTGGCCGCGCTCGACGGTTCCTCTGCACCAGACGTCATCGGAGGAAGGGATACCCGAATTGTTCGCTGCCTGGCCCGTGACGGTGAGCGTTCAATAGAACTGTCCTGCGGGATGAGTCCTCAGAGCAGGCCGGGACGATCTCCTCGAGCACAGGGATACGTCTTTTTCATCGCCCGAGGTCCGGAACTAGAGGTGGGACTTCAACCGTGATCCGGGGTTGTTCGTCAGTGACTTCCGGGGCATTCTCGATCCTGAGTATATGCAACAGATATTCCAGCGCTCCAGGCAGCATCGTCCCGACTGGGCTCATGACAACTCTGCGGCATCCGAAGGTTCTGATGTGGGACGACGTATCGCTGCTCGCGGAGGTTCCTTATGGCTCAACTGTCAACGCGAACTGTTGTTGGCCCATCGTGCTGGATGTAGGCTTCGTTTCTCCGGTCCCGGTGGATCTTCACGAGTCGTGGGCGGCTCTAACACCCGGCTTGGTCGGCAAGATGGGGGGCGTAGCGGTGGTCGAAGCGCCACGGGATTCGAGCCCGGGTCTACACGGGTATTGGTGGAAGGTGCTCCTGGGCGGAGTCGCCTTGTGGATCCTCACCATCGTCGTTACCGCCCGCACAGAGAACACCAATCTGATCCCCACGCTGATCCTGTTGGGGAGTTTCTTGGTCCCCTTCGTGGTGGTCCTGTTCGTGGGAGCCCGACAGGAAGGCGTTTTATCGCCGGTCCGCTTATTCTCGGCCTTTTTCATCGGCGGGGTCTTCGGTGCCTTGGGGGCTTCCCTCCTCGAAGTGGACCTCGGTAAATCAGCCCTCCAGTTCGCCCTGGTGGGGTTCATTGAAGAGTTCGTCAAGCTCCTGATCTTGGCCATCGCCGCTCGCGGGATCACCCGGCGCACGGTGGGTTTGGGGGCATCGCTGGGTGCGGTGGTTGGGGCAGGCTTCGCGGCCTTCGAGTCCGCGGGATACGCCTTCAACGCAGCATTGGGCCAAAACACCATCAACCTCACCTCTCTTCTGGAGACGGAGGTCCTGCGGGCAGCCCTCTCTCCCGTGGGGCACATCCTGTGGACGGCCATCCTCGGTGCCGCACTCTTTTCCCTGAGGCGGCCCGGACGGCCGGTCTTGAGGCTGATCCTGACCTTCGTCGGCGTCTCGGCACTTCATTCCCTTTGGGATCTGATCGGGCCTCTGAGTTCCTTCCTCGCCGTTCTCTTCACCGGAACCGTCAGATTTGAGCTCACCTACGGTCATCTGCCCCCATCGGTGGCTCCCGAGGTCGCCTTCATCTCATTGCTGATGTATATCGGTGGAATGGTGATCATTGCCCTTATCGGGATCAACTGGCTGCGCCTATCAGTGCGCCACGGGGCTCGCAGGGAGCAGGAATCAGTCGACCGCTCCATGCGCTGACCTGCCAGCACCCGCTTCAAGCAACGCGCCATGCGGCCACGGCTCGCCCGTCTGAACGATGGGTCGCGTCGCGCGCCGCGTTCTGGCATAATGGCAAGGTACTCGATCGACGTGGCCCCTCTCTCCGCGTGTGCATCTTGTCCTCAGACCCTTCGCAGTATGGCCCGCCCCACGGGTGCAGAAACGCGGGATCGCCCAGTATTAGATACAGGAGTGACCACTACAGTGGCCGTTAAGATTCGACTCAAGCGCCTCGGCAAAAAGGGCGCACCGTCCTACCGCATCGTCATCATGGACTCCCGCGCCAAGCGCGACGGTTATGCCATCGAAGAGGTCGGCAAATACCAGCCCACCGAGGAGCCCTCGTTCATCGAGGTCAACTCCGAGCGTGTTGGCTACTGGCTCTCCGTCGGCGCCCAGCCGACCGAGCAGGTTGCCGCACTGCTGAAGATCACCGGTGATTGGCAGAAGCATAAGGGCATAGAGGGCCAGGAAGGCACCTTGAAGACCAAGACCGCCAAGGAAGCGTACGTTGCTCCCGAGAAGTCTTCGGTCATCCTGCCCGAGGCCATCACCAAGAAGGCCGATAAGACAGAAGAAGCACCCGCCGCGGAAGCCGAGGCCGAGAAGGCAGAAGCCACCGAGGCTGAGTAGAAATGCTCGTTGAAGCTCTCGACCACCTGGTCCGCGGCATCGTCGACTCCCCGGAGGACGTCGCCGTGGAGCAGAAGGCCAACCGCCGAGGCGACACCCTCGAGGTCCGGGTCCACCCCGACGACCTCGGACGGGTCATCGGCCGTCAGGGACGTACCGCCCGCGCATTGCGCACCGTGGTAGCGGCCCTGTCGGACGGCGAACCGGTCCGCGTCGACGTGGTCGACACCGACCGACGCCGCTAGGCCCGGTCGCAGAGTTTCACCCCGCCGGCCCCGCACCGTACACCGGTGCGGGGCCGCGCGCTTTAACCACATCGTCGGAACGTTGCAGAACGTTCCCGTCTCAAGGAGTCACCATGCGCCTCCAGGTCGCACGCATCGGCAAGCCTCACGGAATCCGGGGGGAGGTCACCGTCCAGCTCATGACCGACGACCCCGACGCACGCTTCGAACCGGGAACCGTCTTCGATGTCGAATCCTCCCCGGCCAAGCACCTGACCGTGGAGGGGGCGCGCTGGAATAAGGAAATCCTGCTGGTGGCCTTCGAGGAGATCCCCGACCGCAACACCGCAGAGACCATGCGCGGATCCCTGCTGTTCCTCGAGACCGCGGATCTTGAAGAAGACGATGAGGACGCCTGGTATGAGCATGAGCTGGTCGGCCTCACGGCCCGCATCGGCGAGGAAGCCGTCGGCACGGTGACCGGACTACGCACCAACGATGCCCAGGACCTCCTGGTCATCGAAGACACCGAAGGCGCCGAAGTCCTCGTCCCCTTCGTTGAAGCCATCGTCCCCGAGGTCGACCCGCAGGCCGGCTTCATCCGGCTCACCCCGCCGGACGGGCTCTTCACGCTCAACCGTGCGCAGGGCTCCGAGGACGGCCAGGCCTAGGGCATGCGCATCGACGTCGTCAGCATCTTTCCCGAATACCTGCAGGCACTGGATATCTCGCTGATCGGCAAGGCCCGGCGGGAGGCCCTACTCGACGTGCGGATCCACGATCTACGCGACCATACCCACGACCGTCACCGCACCGTCGACGACACCCCCTACGGCGGGGGAGCCGGCATGGTGATGAAACCCGGCCCCTGGGCCGAAGCGCTTTCCTCGATCGCCGGAGCCAAGTCAGGACCACAGCACGCCGATTCTTCCCGGCCCCTCTTGCTGATCCCCTCACCCGCTGGAGAGGTTTTCACCCAGGCCATGGCCCGGGAACTGTCCGAACGTGAACATTTGGTCTTTGCCTGCGGACGGTACGAAGGCATCGACGAGCGGGTCTATGAATTCGCCGCCGAACGCTACGAGGTCCGCCCCGTCAGCCTCGGCGACTACGTCCTGAACGGGGGAGAAGTTGCCGTGCTGGCCATGGTGGAGGCGATTGGGCGACTGGTTCCCGGAGTCGTGGGCAACCCCGAATCCTTGGTCGAGGAATCCCACTCCGACGGGTTGCTCGAATACCCC
This sequence comes from Arthrobacter sp. AOP36-F1-5, assembly GCF_058137995.1. Lineage (NCBI taxonomy): Bacteria > Bacillati > Actinomycetota > Actinomycetes > Micrococcales > Micrococcaceae > Arthrobacter > Arthrobacter sp. AOP36-F1-5. The sequence continues at coordinate 1,901,482 of NZ_CM176892.1, read as the reverse complement.
GTCTACACCAAACCGTCCAGCTGGGAGGGCCGCGACGTCCCCGAGGTCCTCCTCAACGGCAACCACGCTCTCATTGCCCGGACCCGCCGGGCCTGGCAGCTTGAACGCACCGCCGAACGCCGCCCCGACCTGATACGGTCGCTGGACCCCGGTTCCCTGAACCGGCGCGACCGCGACACCCTGTGGCATGCGGGCTTCATGCTCGAGGACGGCCGCGTCGTGGACCGGCTTTCCGCAGAACCTCCGACCGACGAACAATAGCGATGGGGCAGTACCTTGACCGGTCGGCTGCCCCTGGGGACGACCAGGGGCAACCGACCGGTTCTTTCTAGCAGACGTTCGGTCGGCCGTTCGTCTGATAGGCCACCGTCGAATTCAGTACGGTTGGTCCGCCAACGAGGACGTTGGTGAAGCCCTTCATCGAGGTCAAAGCACTGGATACCGACGACGGGAGGCACTTCTTTTTGGCCAGCAGCATCGGTGCCCCGTTATACCCGGCGGCCACCGACCCCGTCAGCCCGTCTTGGAAAGCAGACCCGGTGGCAATGAACTGACGCTGTGAGCCGCCCGACCAGAACGTCGTGGCGATTTTGGCACTAGTCTTATAGAGATCGCTCCCTGCATAGCGGACGACCTTCGCATTAGGCACAGCCTTGCGCAGCTGGTTCTCTGCCTTGGCCGAGATGGCCAGCGGGCCACCCGCCAGATACACCCGTGCAGGTTTCAGGCGTTTGAGCTGTTTCAGCGTGGTCGCGGGGACGCTGGAACGTTTGGTCAACACCAGGGGAGCCTTTCGGCCGGAGGCGACTGCTGCCAATGACATGGCGTCCTCGAAGCGTTCTCCGGTAGCGACGAAGACCGTCGGCGCCGAAGACCAATTCCCGGCAATCTGGGTGCTCGTCTCGTAGAGGTCCTTACCGGCGACGCGCTTCACGGTTCCGTAGGCCTTCAGCTTGTTGAAGGTGGCGTCGGTGATGGCCAACGGACCGCCGAGAACCAAAATGTTCTTGGGCTTGAGCCGCTTCAATTCTGCAGCAACTGGGGCCGGCAGGGACTTCTTTTTGGTCAGCAGTAGCGGAGCGTTCTTCAACCTGGCCATCGGGGAGCCGGCGAGGGCATCGGGGAAGGTCTCTCCCGAAGCGATCACGACAGTCGATGCTCCCGAGGGGAAGGTCTTTTTCGAAAGCGCAATCGGGGTTTCCCACCAGGTTGCTCCATAGAGCCGTACCGGGGCCAGTCGGGTGGGCTGTGCGCGGCCATTGCCACTACCGAGGTAGTCTGTGGTCAGCCGATACGGTGTGGAGCGCTTATTGCGTGCGAAATCGCGCAGCGACTCCAGGTCACCGTTCCAGACGTTGGCGTCGACGGTCTTGCTCGAGCCGATCAGATTGGAGTTGGAGGAGTACTGCCAGACGTCGAACGTCTTCCAGCCCTTGGGAAGTTCCCGGGGGTTCTTCGGGCCGGAAGCGGTGGGGTAGAGGGAGACGTGGAGCGGCCAGTCCTTGAAGGCCGTTGAACTGCCCGTGCATTGGTTCCACCATGACTGGGCGGTGTAGATCATCGGTAAACGGCCTGTTTTGGCCTTGATCGTAGTGCCAAAATCTTGGATCCATTTGACCATCGAGGAGGGGGACATGCCGAAGCAGCTGTTGCCCTTACCCTGGGGGTACTGGGTGGAGTTGTATGGGTTCCACTCGATATCCAACAGTGGTGGGAGCGTCTTTCCGTCATTGGACCAGCCCCCACCCTTGGAGAGGAACTCCTTGGCTTGTGTGGCGCCTGAAGAGTGGGCAGGCATTGCGAAGTGATACGCGCCCCGCATCATGCCTTGCTTATAGGCGCCGTTGTAGTTCTGCCCAAAATTCGGGTCCTGGTACAGCGTCGAGGGCCAGGACTGGGTGGACTTCACATAGGCGAAACGTGAGCCGTTGCTCCAGGCCTGAGACCAATTCACCGTGCCCTGGTGGTGGGAGACATCAATACCGAGGACGCCCGGTGGACGGTAGGTCTTCAGATCCTGGAGGGACGTGGGTGCAACGAGACCTGCAGGGGAGGCTTCGAAGCTCTTCTCGGTGGTGGAGGTCAGGCCCTGGGCCTGCGGACCTTCAGTGGCTGAAGGGGCCCGCTCTGCGGGAGCGTCTGGCGACGGTTTGGTTGTTTCCGCAGCCAGCTCTTCGGCGCCGCTGGCCAGGTCCTTGAGTTCTTCGATGGTCGGGGCTTGTGGATCCCCTGATTCCTGGATCCGGCGATTTCCTTGGCCCATCCTGGCATCGAGTGCTTCGATATCGAGGGCATCCAGGGCCTGCTCGGAAAGTTCGATCCGTTTCTTGGCCGAGATCTTGGTTCCTGCATCCAATTCGGCGCGGATATCTTCTGTTGCTTCGGTGATCACCTCGGGGTCGGGTGTCGTTGTCATGGTCTTTTTGGCGGGGGAGCCCATGGCGGAATCCCGCAACGTGGCGCTGTCGTCGCCGGACGTGGACGGCTGGGTGTGGCCCTCACCGGTAGGAGAGGAGCCGCCGTCGGTGACGGTAGCATGTGCGGGCTCGGCAATCGTGAGCGTAAGTGCCAGCAAGGCTGCGGCGGAAAGGGTGGATAGGCGACGTAAGCGCGATGGGTACTCCGTCATAGGTGGTCCTTCTATCTGGGTGCGGTGAGTGATGGAGGAAAGCTGCGAGTACTACGAGTGAGAGTCTATAGAAGACTGCGCGCGATCAATGGCAAGGGGGATTAACCACCGGGGGGATGCGTATGGCAAAATGGGACCTTGCGTCTACTGGGTGCGCCCCTGCCACAGGGGGAGTGCGCCAACAGTCAGAGCGCCGACGGACACAGACGTGTTGGTCGGTTCACCACACTCCGTTTCCACGGTTTCCGCTTTCCTCGTATCGCGGCCGTGAGAACGTGTCGAAGGTGGGTGACCTGTGGCATCCGCCCAAGGAGAAGCACCAGATGCATATTCTCGACTCAGTTAACGCAGCCTCGCTGCGTAACGACATTCCGGACTTCCGGACCGGTGACACCCTCAAGGTGCACGTGAACATCGTTGAAGGCAAGAACACTCGTGTTCAGGTCTTCCAGGGCTACGTCTTGGGCCGCCAGGGCCACGGTGTGGGCGAGACGTTCACCGTGCGCAAGGTGACCTTCGGCGTCGGCGTGGAGCGTACCTTCCCGGTGCACTCGCCGATCGTCGAAAAGATCGAGGTCGTCTCTCGCGGTGACGTGCGTCGCGCGAAGCTGTACTACATGCGCGATCGTCACGGCAAGGCTGCACGCATCAAGGAAAAGCGCGAGTTCGGCTCCAAGTAGAGCCGTGCGTCGGGACGAATTCGTCCCGTCCGTGTTCGTGAAGACATCATCCGTCCCGCACGCTTCGCCGAGCGGGCGGAGCAGGCGCCGGTCCCGTTTTCGGGGCTGGCGCCTTGTCGTGGGCGCACTGATGGTCGCCGCCATCGCGGCGATCATCGTGCGGGCCACGCTGGTGGACTTCTACTACATCGGCTCCGACTCCATGGAAACCACCATGGAACCCGGCGAGGGACTGCTGGTGAACCGGACCGCCTACCACCAGGATCCGCCACAACGCGGCGACGTCCTGGTCTTCGATGGCCGCGGATCCCTGCTGCCCTACCAACGGGCCAGCCCCCTGGATGATGTGCTGCGGGCACTGCGCGTCTCGGGGGACGACACGGCCTTCGTCAAACGTGTCATCGCCGTCGGCGGGGACACCCTAAGCTGTTGTGACAAGGACGGACGGCTACTGCTCAACGGGGAACCGCTCCACGAGCCCTACCTTTTCGCCGGGGACGCAGCCAGCGAACAGGAGTTCACGGCAGTGGTCCCCGAAGGCAGGATCTGGGTTATGGGCGACCACCGTTCGGTTTCGGCCGATTCCCGCTCCCTGCTGGGGGCACCCGGGGGAGGAATGATCCCCGAGGAACGAGTCATAGGACGGGTGGAACGGGTGATTTGGCCCATGGGCGCGGCGCGGCATATCGAGGGAAAGGCACCACGTGAATGAGCAGCAGGCGGTAGGACCGGCCGAGGACGACGGCGGTGCGCCCGTCAAGGGTCCCCGGAACCCCGTCTGGGGGTGGGTCCGCGAATTCCTCATCGTGGTCGGTATCGCACTGGTGCTCTCCTTCGTCATCAAAACCTTTTTCTTCCGCGCCTTCTACATTCCCTCGGGCTCCATGGAGCAGACCCTGGAGATCAACGACAGGATCTTCGTGAACCTGCTGATCCCCGGCCCCTTCGACCTGCACCGCGGCGACGTCGTCGTCTTCAACGACGATCTGGGCTGGCTGGGCGAGACCCCGCCGACCCCCACCAACCCGGTGACCGAGGCGATGACCTTCGTCGGCCTGCTCCCCAACACCGCAGACCAGCATCTGGTTAAACGCCTCATCGGCATGCCGGGGGACACCGTGGAATGCTGCTCCGAGGACGGGCGCCTGATCGTCAACGGGGTGCCCATCACGGAGCCCTATATTTACCCCGGAGCAGCCCCCTCCGAGGAGTCCTTCAAGGTCACCGTGCCCGCAGGCAAGGCCTGGGTCATGGGGGACCACCGCAACGCTTCCGCCGATTCGCGCTTCCACCCGGATATTCAGGACGGATTCATCGACACGGACTCCATCGAAGGCAAGGCGGTCCTGCGTGCCTGGCCCCTGGACCGCTTCGGAACCATCGACGGACACCACGACGTCTTCGCCGACGTCCCCAACGAATCAGGCCACTAACCCATGGCCAATCGGACCCCCGCCCCGACCCTGGACACCGAACTCGCCCTGGCTACAGCCCTGGGCGGCGGAGGAAACCAGCTGATCGGCGGTTGCGACGAGGTCGGCCGCGGAGCCCTGGCAGGTCCCGTCAGCGTGGGCATGGTCGTCATCGACCCGGCGACCGCCGGACTGCTCGAGGACGTCAGGGACTCCAAACTTCTCAAGGTCGCCACTCGCGAAGCCCTCGTCCCGGTGATCCGGGAATGGGCCGCCGGTTGGGGTGTGGGCCATGCGGCAGCGACCGAAATCGACGAGCTGGGCATCGTCGGCGCCCTGCGCCTCGCCGGAAACCGGGCCTGGGCGAACCTCGCCGAATCGGCGCGGCCCCACGCCGTGTTGCTCGATGGCAGCCACGACTGGTTGACGGCCCCCGGACAACCGGCACTGCTGGGCCAGGGCACCGGTGCCACATCGCCGTCGTACCCCTTCGATGCTTCCGACGCCCGGGTGAGCACCCAGATCAAGGGGGACCTGCTCTGCCTGTCGGTGGCCGCAGCCTCGGTCCTGGCCAAAGTGGAACGCGACACCCTCATGGCCACCTATGATGAACTGGAGCCCCACTATGGGTGGGCGATCAATAAGGGCTACGGAACGGCAGCCCACCGCCAGGCCATCGTCGAACACGGTGCCACCGACTACCACCGCCGCAGCTGGCGGCTGACGGCGCCGGCGGCAACCCGTTAGACCCAGGGAGGAACCATGAGCGCCGACGATCTCGAGAACTATGAGACGGATATGGAGCTGCAGCTCTACCGCGAATACCGCGATGTGGTGAACCTGTTCACCTATGTCGTGGAAACCGAACGACGGTTCTACCTTGCGAACGAGGTCGACCTCCAGATCCGCTCGGCCGATGGCGAAGTCTATTTCGATGTCACCCTCAAGGACGCCTGGGTCTGGGACGTCTACCGTTCGGCCCGATTCGTGAAAAACGTCAGGGTCATTACCTTCAAGGACGTCAACGTCGAAGAACTCGCCGAAACCGGGGAACTGACCACCAAGGATGCCGGCCTGGGCAGCTAGGCCGCCGCTATGAAAGACCAACCCACCCCCGTCCGGGACGTCTCGGGCCCGCTCGAACTCGTTCTCCCGGAACCACCACTGCTGGTCTGGGACGACGGCGGGACACAGGGCACCGCCCGTTGGTTCGGTAGCGGCCCCGCCCCCCTACAGATCCGGGTCGTCGACGATACGTTGACGGCCGAAGACGCCTACCGGATGGCCAACCGGGGCACCGCGATGCTCTGGACCGGGGATTACCATAACGCCCGTCAACTGCTCAGCGCCCTCGGACGGCGGATCCCCGGCCCCCGCCCCGTAAAACGTGCGGCCGGCGCCCAGGCAGAACGCGAGCCAGACGTCGGAGCCGAGTTCTACCGGCACCGTCAGGCCCGCTCCCGACGTTCGCGGATGTTGGCCTCGCTCCTGGTTCCGCTGGCCCCCGGACCGTCGGTGGACCTGCGCCGGGGCCCCGATGTCGCGTCCGCCTGGTCCCACGCCCACAGCCCCCTCACCGAGGCTTCCGTCATCCCCCTGCAGGACCTGCTCGGGGTGCTGGGAGCCGAACAGTGGAGGGTCCGCGGTGTGCCCGTCTCCGCGCTGGACGCTTCCATCCACCCGCATTACGGCACCTTCGCCCCGATCCGCGGGGAATACCTGGACTTGGTCGCCGGCGAAACCTTGCCCGAGACCGACACGGCCTTCGACATCGGCACGGGAACCGGGGTGATCGCAGCGATCCTCGCCCGACGGGGCATGAAACGGATCGTTGCCACCGACCTGTCCGCCCGGGCCGTTGCCTGCGCCCGGGAGAACCTAGAGCGGCTGGGCGTCGGCGCGGCTGTTGCCCTCGAGCAGACCGATATGTTCCCCACCGGCCGGCGTGCCGGCCTGGTGGTCTGTAATCCGCCGTGGCTTCCCGGTAGTGCGAACACCCTGCTCGATCAGGCCGTCTACGACCCCAAGTCCCGGATGCTCCGTGCCTTCCTGACCGGACTGCCGGAGCATCTGGAACCCGGAGGTGAAGGCTGGTTGGTGATCTCGGATCTTGCAGAGCATCTGGGGCTGCGTAGCCGGGACGAGCTGCTGGGCTGGATCGCCGCCGCCGGGCTGCAGGTCGCCGGGCGCAGCGACGTGAAACCCAGCCATCGCCGCGCCCTGGACCGCGAGGACCCGTTCCATGCGGCACGATCTGCCGAAATCACGTCCCTCTGGCGGCTCATTCCCGCCTAGCGACACGACCTGAGGTTCGAGGCAGGCTCGGGCGGGAGCTCTGAGCTAGAGGCCCGACTTGCTGACTCCATATTTGGCCTGCGCCGGGGTGTATCCCTCGAAGACCAGTTGCTCGATCAGCCCGGAACGGGAGAACGCCGTGTAATCGAGGTAATTCTCTGCGGCTTGGGCAGCCTGTTCGTTCCAATCAACGGTCAGCCGGTTCACGGCCCAGGTGGCATCGGCTTTCGAATACTTTTCGAAGACCAATTGTTCGATCAGCCCTGGTTGGGAGAAGGCCGTGTAATCAAGGTAGCTTTCAGCGGCCCGCTGAGCGTTCTGCTGGCTGGTCGTGCCAGCCGCAGCTTCGGCTTTCTTTTGCGCGGCTGCCTCTGCCTTGGCCTTCTTGGAGGCATCTGCCTTCTTTTCGGCAGCTTCAGCCTTGGCCTTCTTCGAAGCCTTGGCCTCGGCCTTTTCCGCGGCTGCCTTCTCCTGCGCTGCATCAGCCTCCGCCTTCGCAGAGGCTTCGGCGTCAGCCTTTTCCCGAGCTGCTTCGTCCTTCGCCTTCTGGGATGCCTCAACGTCGGCCTTCTCCTGGGCCGCCTCATCGTCGGCCGCCTGAGCTACGGCTTGTGCCGAAGCATTCGGCGCCGAATCGGCTGGGCCGGGCACGGAAGCGGTGCCGCCACCGGCCACGTTGATGATGATACTCAGAGCGAAGAGGGCGAGTGTGACGATCAGTGCCACCTTCTTGTGCTGGTCGTAGCCTTCCAACGGGAGACCGCGCTTATCGCGGGTTCTATTCGCCAGTACGAGGATGAGATCGACCAGAGCCCAGACACCCAGACCACCAAAGGTGATCAGCTTGAGAATCCCTGTCCCGACTTTGCCCAGATAGAACCTATCCACACCGAACATCCCCAGCAGAAGCGAGAGCAGCCAGGTGGCGAGGAAGGATTTCGAGCTCTGCTGAGGTTGGCCGTAACCATAACCATTGGCTGGCGGATAGGGCGCGAAGTTGGGAGTTTGGCTCATGAGAGTCCTTTCAGGGGACACCTGACCGACGTGCGATACGTATCGTGCGGGATGGGTGCGAGACTGGGCGCGTCACCGGGAGGACCGATGCGGCGCGCGTGCCCCGGAAGCGAGATCTCTCGCCAACCACAAGTCACCAGCATTTTTGTTCCCCCCAGGACGCCGCGGGCGTCGATGCCCGTCCAACGGATGATACACAGATTTTTGGCGCCAAATCCATTGGCTTTGTAAAATGACTTGATGTCGCAGGTTTATGACCACAACCGGCATTTCAGGCGGCAACCGAGGGGAACGCCCGCCCGGGCCCACCGGTGACTTGACAAGCCTCGCCGCGGAATCATGTTCGTTGTTTTCGCCCGTTCCCTCAGCTTCGTGTGAGTCCTCCACAGGTACTGCCCTAAACCCCGCGTCCACAGCTGCCGACCCGTCAGGTCGACCCAACACACCTGCCGCCCAGAGTAGAGGCGGAGGTGGGTCATGGGACATAACCAGGAGCTGGGTCAACGCGGGGAAGTGTTGGCCGCTCAATACCTGATGGGGCGCGGCATCCACGTGTTGGCCAGGAACTGGCGGTGCCCGATCGGCGAAATAGACATCGTCGCGGACGACGCCGGGACCCTGGTGGCCGTGGAAGTGAAAACCCGTTCGGGGCTCGGCTTCGGTCATCCGGCCGAGGCCGTGGATGCGGTGAAGCTGCGACGACTGCACCGATTGGCTAGCGCCTGGTGTCGTGCGGCGGGCCAACCCCGACGGCGGCGCCGCGTGGATGTCATCGCCATTATCGCGGTCCCGGGGCAACACCACCGGGTCGCCTATTTCAAGGAAGTCACCCCATGAGCCTGGGCAGGGCCGCCGGGGTGTCCCTGGTCGGTTTGAACGGTCACATCATCGACGTCGAGGCCGATCTGGGCGGAGGGCTGCCCGCCTTCGTGCTGTTGGGGCTGCCCGATGCCTCCTTGATCGAAGCCCGTGACCGCATCCGCTCGGCGGCCCGCAATTCGGGAGTGCCACTGTGTCCGCGACGCATCACCGTGAACCTCACTCCGGCTTCGCTGCCCAAACGGGGATCCTCCTTCGATCTCGCGATCGTCGTCGCGGCACTTGCCGCCGCGGGGGAGATCGAGAATCCTCCCGACATCGTCTACGTGGCCGAACTCGGCCTGGACGGAACCTTGCGCCCCGTCGCCGGAGTCCTCCCCTCGGTGATGGCAGCAGTGAGGGCAGGAAGGCCACGAGTGGTGGTGGCCGAAGCCAACGCGGCCGAGGCACGCCTCGTCCCCGGGGCCCATATCAGCGCCTACCGTCACCTGGGCGAAGTTCTCTCGGACTATGGCTGCCTCGATACCGTGGTCCCGCCGAGGGCCCCGGCGCAGGTACGGACACCTACCGCAGCGCCGGGCACCACCGCCGAACTGCCCGGCGCGGCCACCGAACGCGCTGACCTCTGCGATGTGCTCGGCCAGCCGTTGGCACGCTTCGCTCTGGAGGTTGCCGCGGCCGGTGGACACCACTTATTGCTGGTGGGTCCTCCCGGCGCGGGCAAGACGATGCTTGCCGAACGGCTACCCGGCCTACTGCCCGATCTGGATCCCGTCGAGGGGATGGAGGCCACAGCCATCCATTCGCTGCATCGCGGGACGGCAGGCATGGATCAGCTGCTGCTGAGGCCGCCGTATGAAAGTCCGCACCACAGTGCGAGCATGGTCGCCCTCATGGGTGGAGGGGGAGGACTTCCTCGACCGGGGGCCGCCTCGCGTGCCCACCGCGGGGTCCTGTTCTTGGACGAAGCACCGGAATTCAGTTCCAAATCTCTGGACAGTCTGCGCCAACCGCTGGAATCTGGGCAGATCACATTGCACCGTGCCGGAGGCATCGCCACCTACCCGGCCAGGTTCCAGCTGGTGCTCGCTGCTAACCCTTGCCCCTGCGGACAGAACACGGGCAAGGCCCTGGACTGCCGGTGTACACCGATGCAACGCCGCCGCTACTTTGACCGGCTCTCGGGCCCCCTGCTGGACCGGATCGATGTGCAGATCGAGGTCCCCCGGGTGAGCTCGGTGCATTTGGGGACGGGACGCGGTGAGGAAACCTCCGCCACCGTCGCCGGACGGGTGGCCTCAGCACGCCAAGCCCAACGCAGTCGACTGCGGGCCCTGGGGCTGCGCCGCAACGCCGACCTTCCGGGAACCATCCTGCGCCACGAACTGGCCCTGCCCGGGCACGTCACCGCCACTGCGGATCGGCAGGTCGAGCGAGGATTGCTCACGGCCAGGGGATACCACCGGGTGCTTCGCCTGGCCTGGACCATCAGTGACCTGGGAGGACAGGAATGCCCGCGGCAAGGCGATATCGAAGTGGCCTTGCAGCTACGCCACCACGCACGAGGAGGAAGACCATGAGCGTCGAAGCAGAAATACTCGTCGCGCGCGCCGGACTGTCTCGACTGATGGAACCCAACGACCTGACCGGGACCGCCCTCGTGGCTGTCAGTGGTCCGGTGGAGGCCTATCGGTTGATCAGTACGACCACCGGCAAAGCACCAGCCGCCGTACAACAGGCAGTGGCCGAACTCCTGGGCGGCGAAGCAGGAACCCGGGGTGCCCACCGCCTCGACGCGGGACTCGAGCGATGGAGGCCGCGCGTTGACGCCTCGGGGCCGGCACGGGATCTGGAAACCATCCGGCGCTTCGGCGGCGGCCTGCTCGTCCCCGAAGATCCCGCCTGGCCGGCGCAAGTTGACGACCTCGGCCTCGGTGCCCCGCTGTGTCTCTGGTGGCGGGGGACAGTTCCTCCTCAGCAGCTGCCGGTCAAGGACGCCCTGATGGCCGTGGTGGGAAGCCGGGATGCCACTGACTACGGCAGACAAGTGGGCAGCCAGATCGTCTCCGAACTCTGCACCCGGGGAATCACGATCGTCTCCGGTGGTGCCTACGGGATCGACGCACGCGCCCACGAGGCCGCACTTCACGCGGCATCTGGCCACGAGTGCCTGGCAACGGCGGCCGTCATGGCCGGGGGATTGGACCGTTTCTACCCGGCAGGAAATGATGAACTCCTCCGCCGGGTCGAAGCCAACGGGATGCTCTTCGCCGAGGTTCCCCCGGGGACGGCACCGACTCGTTGGAGGTTCCTGCAACGCAACAGGTTGCTCGCCGCGTTGTGTGGGGCGACGCTGGTTGTCGAAGCACGATGGCGCTCGGGAGCCTTGACCACGGCCCGGCGCGCCAGTGAACTGGGGCGCGATGTCGGGGCGGTACCCGGATCGGTGTTCTCGGCCAATTCAGCAGGTTGTCATCGACTCCTGCGGGAAGGATCGGCGATCCCCATTACCGATGCTGCCGAAGCCCTCGAGATGCTTGGCACCATGGCCCAGCCCGTCACGAGCGGGGACTCAGCCCGTGACACAGGAGTTCAAGCGGAGGAAACCAGACCCCATGATGGGCTCGATATCCAAGATCTACTGCTCATGGATGCCCTGCCCATCCGCCAGCCGGCCACCCCGGATAAGCTGTCCACGGTTTCCGGGCTGGGTATCGGAGCAGTCCTCGGTGGGCTCAGCCGGTTACAGGCGCGAGGCCTTGCTGAATCCAGTGCCGACGGCTGGCGACGCCGCCGTGGGGGCTGAACCAGTCCTACCCAAACGACGGGGTCTCCTACCAAGAGTGCGGCGTGGCAGCACCGGTTACCGTACAAACCAATCCAAACTGAGAATATGAGTAGTAAGCCGCATTCCCTGGACCCGGCAGCAGCACAGTCGTCTGCCGGGTCTCGGGGCGCGAGCGGTCTTCCGGTCGAGTACGAAGTGGTACTGGATCGCTTTGAGCGGTATCTGGCATTGGAGCGTTCCCGGAGCGAGCACACCCGCAGGGCCTACCTGAGCGATGTGACCTCACTACTCGAATTCGCTGCCACCGAGCACGGCATCAAGGCCCTGACTGAAATCGACCTGGCCGTTCTGCGCCTTTGGCTGGGCGAGCAACAGGCCCGCGGCAAGGCCCCGGCAACTCTGGCAAGACATGCGGCATCGGTGCGCACTTTCATGGCCTGGGCCCTGCGTGAGGAAATCATTCCGGCTGATCCCTCGCTCCGGCTGAGATCACCCAAGAACGCCAAACGGCTCCCGCACGTCCTGCAGGATTCCCAGATGCACCGGCTACTCGACGACGAACCGCAGGCTGAGCCCGGGGCGGCGCCGGCTCCCGCGCCAACGCCACGGCAACGGGCGGTGGCCGACCGTGACCGGGCCATCCTCGAGCTGCTCTACGCCACAGGAATCCGGGTGGGAGAACTCACCGGTCTGGATGTCGACGACATCGATCATGATCGGCGAACCCTGCGCGTCTTGGGTAAAGGGGATAAGGAACGTACCGTCCCCTTCGGGCAGCCGGCCCATCAGGCATTGAGTGATTGGATCAGTCGCGGCCGGACGCAGCTGGCCATCAACGGTTCGGGTCCAGCTTTGTTCCTGGGGGAGCGAGGTGCGCGCATGGGCGCACGACAGGTGCGTTCGATGGTCCAACGGGCCTTGGAGGGGCTGGGCGATACCGCAGCCCGGGGACCACACGCCCTACGCCACACCGCGGCCACCCATCTGCTTGATGGTGGAGCCGATCTTCGGACCGTCCAGGAATTGCTTGGTCATAGCTCACTAGCCACCACCCAGCTCTACACCCACGTATCTGTGGACCGTCTACGCAATAGTTATCAGCAGGCCCATCCACGCGCCTGACGCCTCGTGCCGCGATAAAAAACACGAGATGGCCCGTCACGGTGGAGATTCGCCCCGGAATCGGGCACAATGAAATCAGGCAGCATGTGCTGGCCTCCAAAAGTGACTGTGGTCGTTGGGGAAGACGTACCAACAGGAACTGGAGGATGGCATGTCTGTACCCATGACCCGGGGCGTACTTTTTGTACACTCAGCCCCGACAGCGTTGTGCCCACATATCGAGTGGGCCATCGGGTCCGTCGTCGATGAACGCACGGACCTCAACTGGACGCCGCAATCCGCCGCGCCCGGAATGTACCGCACGGAAATCCACTGGGCGGGCCCCCAAGGCACCGGCGCTCAACTGGCCTCCGCCCTCCGTGGCTGGGCCCACCTGCGCTACGAGGTCACCGAGGAACCCAGCCGCGGTGTCGACGGAAGCCGCTGGTCACACACTCCCGAACTCGGCATCTTCCATGCCGCCACCGACTCCGCAGGCAACATCATGGTCGGAGAGGACCGGATCCGCTTCGCCTATGAACAAGGCGCCGGCGATCCCGCTGCCGTCTACCAAGAACTCTCACTTGCACTCGGTGAAGCGTGGGACGAAGAACTCGATCCCTTCCGCCACGCCGCCGAAGGCGCGCCGGTCCGCTGGCTCCACCAGGTCGGCTGACTGCCCGCACCCTCTCTGGATGCCATCGCTCTCCAGTTCTCCCTGCCGACCAGTTCCCGGCACGCAACGATCAGGAGAGCAGTCGATTAGTCGTGTGGTCCTACAGATGACTCTTCGTCTCCGAAGGTTTTGAGATTAAACGACAAGGCCCGCACCGTTGGTGCGGGCCTTGTCTGTGAGCGGGGCGTGACTAGACGCTGCGGATCGCCACCACGGCGTTGTGACCGCCGAAGCCGAAGGAGTTATTCAGCGCCACGATCTGCCCTGAAGGCAGTTCGCGCGGGCTTCCGGTGACGACATCCAGCGGGATCTCCGGATCCTGATTCTCCAGGTTAATGGTTACCGGGGCCTTGCGTTCCTGCACGGCCAGCACGGTCAACACGGATTCAACGGCACCCGAGGCACCCAGGAGGTGACCCATCTGCGACTTCGTGGCCGAAACGCAGACCTCATCGAGCCGGTTGCCCAACGCGGCGCGCAACGCCGTGTATTCGGGCTTATCGCCCACCGGTGTGGAGGTCGCATGCGCGTTGACGTGCACGACGTCCTCGGGCTGAATGAGACCGTCAAACATGGCTGCCTTCAACGCCCGGGTGGCACCTAGACCCTCGGGGTCTGGGGCGGTGATGTGGTAGGCATCTGCGGTAACCGAGGTACCAGCCAGCTCAGCATAAATATGAGCGCCACGGGCCAGGGCATGCTCTTCGGCCTCGAGGACCAGGGCGCCAGCGCCCTCGCCCATCACAAAGCCGTCGCGGTCAATGTCATAGGGGCGTGAGGCATGTTCGGGATCGTCATTGCGCTTGGACAGCGCCTGCATGGCTGAGAAGGAGGCCATCGGCATGGGGTGGATAGCCGCTTCGGCACCACCACACATCACGACATCCGCCTTGCCGGAGCGGATCAGCTCGAGCCCCATATGCATGGCCTCGGTTCCCGAGGCGCACGCGGACACCGGGGTGTGGGCGCCGGCCCGCGCCCCGAGATCCAGACTCACGGCAGCTGCCGGTCCATTGGGCATCAGCATGGGAACGGTCATCGGCAGCACACGGCGAGGACCCTTCTCCTTCAGCGTGTCCCATGCATCAAGCAGCGTCCATACGCCGCCAATGCCGGTGGCGAAGGTGACAGCGAAGCGGTCGTGGTCGACATCCTCTATCCCTGAGTCCTTCCAGGCTTCCCGTGCGGCCACGACGCCGAACTGGGTGGAGGGGTCCATGCGTTTGAGCTCGACCCGAGAAAGGACTTCCGCAGCCGGAGTAGAGGCCTTCGCGGCGAAGTGGACCGGCAGGGAATACTTCTCGACCCAATCGGCGGTCAAAGTGTGGGCGCCGGAAACACCCTTGAGGGCGTTGGCCCAGAGGGTGGGGACGTCCCCACCGATCGGCGTTGTCGCGCCGAGGCCGGTGATTACTACTTTGCGAGCCATCAACATACTCTCTGTGCTGTATTGCTGGGTGCGTAGAGCAGGTTGCTCTGCGCTTGAGGTTTAGGTGGGGTGGTCCGCCACGTTCGGCGGACCACCCAGAAGACCTGGGCTTCCCGGTTCAGGCTGCCCTAGCGGGGCCCACGGGAAGTACCGGAATCGATCAGGCCTGGGCGTTCGCGATGAAGTTCACGGCGTCGCCGACGGTCTTGAGGTTCTTAACTTCCTCGTCCGGGATCTTCACATCGAACTTCTCTTCGGCATTGACGACGATGGTCATCATGGAGATGGAGTCGATGTCGAGGTCGTCCGTGAACGACTTGTCCAACTGGACTGCGTCGGTGGCCAAGCCGGTTTCTTCGTTGACGATCTCGGCGAGGCCGGCCAGGATTTCTTCGTTGCTAGCCATGAGGCTCCCTTTCTTTGGTGCCGGGACTCTCCCGACGATTTTTCCCGCCCTGCGGACGGTGAACTTTAGTGATGTCCGGTCAACAGCCTAGGGCAGGACGATGACCTGCGCGCCGAAGACGAGGCCCGCGCCGAACCCGATTTGTAGGGCCAGGGTTCCCGAGAGCTCGGGACGTTCCTGCAGCATGCGGTGCATGGCCAGCGGAATCGAGGCGGCGGACGTGTTGCCGGTATCGGCAATATCGCGGGCGACGGCAACGGTATCGGGCAGCTTGAGCTGCTTGACCATTTCGTCGATGATGCGCATATTCGCCTGGTGCGGCAGGAACACGGAGAGATCATCGGCGGTGATGCCGGCAGCATCCAGGGCACGCTTGGCTTCCTTCGCCATGCCCCAGACGGCCCAGCGGAAGACGGTCTGGCCGTCCTGGCGCAGGGTGGGCCACAGCTTGGCTTCGGTGCTGGCGACCATGGCGTCACCCTCGGGGTCTTCTTCGGCCTGTACGGCGACATCGCGCAGATCCAGCATTGAATGGGTCATGCCGATGGCATCCCATTTCCCGCCATCCGAACCCCACACCGACGGGCCGATACCCGGTGTGTCTGAAGGCCCCACGATGACCGCGCCGGCACCGTCTCCGAGCAGGAAGGAGATGGTGCGTTCGTGGTTGTCGATGATGTCCGAGAGCTTCTCGGCTCCGACGACCAGAACATACTCGGCGGCACCGGACTTCACCAGCGCATCGGCCTGGGCGATGCCGTAGCAGTAGCCGGCGCAGGCTGCTGAGATATCGAAGGCCGGGGCCGGGGTGGCTTCCAGCCGGTGGGCCAGTGCCGAGGCCGCCGAGGGGGTGGCATAGGGGGAGGTCACCGTGGAAATGATGACGGCACCGAGCTGGGATCCTTCGATGCCAGCGTTTTCCAGTGCCTGGCGGGAAGCGGTCTCGGCCAGGTCGACCAAGGAGGTCTCGGCGTCGGCCCGGCGTCGGGTGATGATGCCGGTCCGCTTCTGGATCCACTCATCGGAGGAGTCGATCCACTGGCAGACGTCTTCGTTCGTGACGATGACGTCTCCGCGTGCGGCGCCCACACCCATGATGCGGGTGTACTCCCGCGGGCTGTTCTGGGAAAGTACTGCGCTCACGTTAGTTCCTGTCCTCTGCGGTGGCCGTCTGGCCATGTTCGTTGATAAATTCGCGGGCCGCCTCGAGATCCTCGGGGGACTTCAGCGCCATCGTTGGCAGCCCCTTCAGCCCCCGGCGGGCCAACCCCACCAGGGTTCCTGCCGGCGGCAGTTCCAGGATGCCGGTGACACCTTCAGCGGCCATCGTCTCCATGCACAGGTCCCAGCGGACCGGGCGGGAGACCTGGGCCACCAAGCTGGAGAGGTTGGCTGCACCGTCGCTGACTGCCCCGCCGTCGTAGTTGCTCAGCAGCGTTACTGCCGGATCAGCAGGGTGCAGCGAGGGGAGCAGATCCTGGAGCGTGCCGACTGCGGGGGCCATGTGCTTGGTATGGAAGGCCCCTGCCACCTTCAGCGGCATCACGCGGGCCTTGGCGGGGGGCGAGGCGACCAGGGCGTCGATCTGCTCCCAGGTCCCTGCTGCGACGGTCTGTCCACCGCCATTGGCGTTGGCTGCGGTCAGTCCAAAGGCGGCCAGCGTCGCGGCAACCTCCTCGGGGTCCCCGCCGAGGACAGCTGCCATGCCGGTGGGGGTGACGGCTGCGGCCTCGGCCATGGCATTGGCACGTTCTCGCACGAAGACCATCGCGTCGGCCTCGGGCAGGGCGTTGGCTAAGGCGGCAGCGGTGATCTCACCAACGGAGTGCCCCGCCAGTACGGTCGAGGTGGGGAGCTGGCTCAGGCCAGCCTCGCCGAGCAGGGCGCGGGCGGCGATCAGACCGGCGGCAACGATGAGCGGTTGGGCGACTGCCGTGTCCTTGATGGTCGCCTCATCGGAAACGGTTCCGTGGGCCACCAGGTCTCGGCCGGTCAGCTCGGAGAGCCGGGCGAGGTGTTCGGCGACGCCGGGCACCTCCAACCAGGGTTCGAGGAATCCGGGGGTCTGGGAGCCCTGTCCTGGGCACACGATAGCTAGCACTGTTCCAGCTTTCCAAAGATCGGGGACATGACGGGTGTCTTGCGGCACGAAGCTGCGCGAGGGGCTTTAGAGGAATCCTACAACGACTCGGTCGCCTCCAGTCGTCCCACGACGAGTGCCGTCTGCAGAACGAAGGCCTCCCGGGGGACCAGCGGGTCCCATCCGGTGACGTCACAGACCCGTTTGAGCCGGTACCTCACGGTGTTGGCGTGGACGAAGAGTTCGCGGGCCGTTCCCTCCAATGAATGGCCCAGGGCCAAATAGCTGGATAGCGTCTCCACGAGGCCATTTCCTGCGCGAACCAAGGGTTTGTGGATCTCGTTGATCAGGGCGGTGCGGGCTGCGGCGTCGCCGTTCATGACGCGTTCGGGCCACAGGTCATCGGCCGCGACCGGGCGCGGGGCCAACGGCCAGGCGCCGGCTGCGGCAATCCCCTCGAAGGCAGCATGGGCGCTCGCTGCAGCATCGCGTAGGCTCGCAGCTTCAGGGCCGGAGACGATGGGGCCGGGGCCGAAATACTCGGCCAGCCGGGAGAATGTGGTTTCTAACTCTCTCACCCCGCCAAGCATCAGGATCAGCCGGTCACCCTGGATCCCCACGAGGCAGTCCTTGGCCACCCGCTGCCCGGCGCGGCGCAGGTCACCGACGAAGGTGGCGCCGGCATCCTCGGGGGAACTGCCGACAATGACGTGGATCCCCGACTGTGAGGTCCACCCGACGGCGGCAATACGTGAGCGCAGTGCGTCGGGGCTTTCGCCTCGCAGCACGGCGTCCACGACGAGGGCTTCGAGCCGGCTATCCCACGCCCCGCGGGATTCGGCGGCCCTGGCATAGACGTCAGCGGCGGCGAAGGCGACTTCCCGGGAATAGCGCAGAACTGCCTCGCGTAGTTGTACCTGCTCGGAATCGGGGGCCAGCTCGGGGACCTGGTTCTCCACGACCTCGACGATGGTGCGGATGAGCTGCAACGCCTTCTGCAAGGAGATCGAGCGAGTGAGCTCGGTGGGTGCGGTGCCGAAGACATCGGTGAGGACCCATTGTGGGGAACTAGGGCGTTCGTACCAGGACACGAAGGAGGCGATACCCTTCTGGGCGACCAGGCCCAGTGCCGCGCGTTCCTGGGGTCGCAGTCCCCGATACCAGGGAAGTGACTGGTCCAGATGCTTCAGGGCGACCGTGGAAAGGATACCCAGATGGGACTTCAAGCGTTTCAGTGTCTCCGGGCTGGCCTTGGGCTGACGCACGGGGCGGATGCGCGGGGATCCGGTGCCCGGACGTTCGTCTGTCATGCGTCCACCCTACGCACTGGCGGCCCGTGGCTCCATTTTGGAGGAACACTACAAAAGAAGAAGTCCCCCGGTCACCTGCCAGAGCAGGTGACCGGGGGACTTTCACCGCCCGGACGTGTCGACGGCGTTTCTTTCGCCGTCGACACCAAGGGTCGGGGTTAGGAATCGCCCCCGGCGGTGCCGGACGTGCCGGCGTTCACGTTGTCGATCTGGTACTTCTTGAACGCCTGGGCTGCACTGTCCTTGGCGACCTCGCCCCGGCGTTCGAGCATTTCCAGGGTTCGCACGACCATCGAGTGGGCGTCGATCTTGAAGAAGCGACGGGCAGCGGCACGGGTGTCGGAGAAACCGAAGCCATCGGCACCCAGGGTCGCGAACTCGTTGGGGACGAACTGACGGATCTGGTCCGGCACGGCCTTCATGAAGTCGGTGACCGCGACGATCGGACCGGTGGCCCCCGCCAGCTTCTGCGTCACATAGGGCACGCGGGGTTCGCTGCCCGGGTTCATGAACGCTTCTTCCTCGGCATCCAGCCCGTCGCGGCGAAGCTCGTTCCAGCTGGTCACCGACCAGACATCTGCCGAGACGCCCCATTCCTCGGCGAGGATCTGCTGGGCTTCCAGGGCCCACGGTACCGAAACGCCGGAGGCCAGTAGCTGGGCTCGCGGCCCGTCGACCGTGGCCGGGGAGAGGAGGTAGATGCCCTTGAGCAGCCCCTCGACGTCCAGGCCCTCGGGCTCTGCAGGCTGGAGCATCGGCTCGTTGTACAAGGTGATGTAGTACATGACGTTGGGGTCTTCATGCTCGCCCCCGTACATCCGGGCCAGACCAGCCTTGACGATGTGCCCGATCTCGTAGCCGTAGGCCGGATCGTAGGAGACCACTGCCGGGTTGGTTGCGGCCAGGATCGGGGAATGCCCGTCCGCGTGCTGCAGGCCTTCACCGGTCAACGTGGTCCGTCCGGCGGTAGCGCCCAAGACGAAGCCACGCGTCATCTGGTCGCCGGCGGCCCAGAAGAAGTCGCCGGAACGCTGGAACCCGAACATCGAGTAGAAGATGTAGATCGGGATCAACGGTTCGCCGTGGGTGGCGTAGGAGGTTCCCGCCGCCGTGAGGGCAGCTACCGAACCTGACTCGTTGATACCGGTATGCAGGATCTGACCCTGAGGGGATTCCTTATAGGCCAAGATCAAGTCGCGGTCTACCGACAGGTAGTTCTGACCCTTCGGGTTGTAGATCTTCTTCGTGGGGAAGAGCGAATCCATGCCGAAGGTACGTGCCTCGTCGGGGATGATCGGGACCACGCGTTCCCCGAAGTCCTTATCCCGCATGAGGTCCTTGAGGAGACGCACGAAGGCCATCGTGGTGGCCGCCTGCTGCTTGCCCGAGCCCTTCTTGGCGACCGCGTAGGCCTTGTCCTCGGGCAGGTGCAGAGGCGTGTGCTTGGTCCGACGTTCGGGGACCGAACCGCCCAAAGCCGCACGACGTTCCATCATGTAC
The DNA here is from genome assembly GCF_058137995.1 of Arthrobacter sp. AOP36-F1-5. Taxonomy (NCBI): domain Bacteria; kingdom Bacillati; phylum Actinomycetota; class Actinomycetes; order Micrococcales; family Micrococcaceae; genus Arthrobacter; species Arthrobacter sp. AOP36-F1-5. Next base: position 1,881,343 of record NZ_CM176892.1, on the reverse strand, counting down.
TTGATTTCCGGGGCATCCATCCCCGGGTGGTAGTACGGCGGGGCGTACGGGTCGGCTTCGAGCTGCTCATCGGTGATCGGGATCCGCAGGTGATCGCGGAACCCCTTCAGATCATCAAGGGTCAGCTTCTTCATCTGGTGGGTCGCGTTGCGCGCCTCGAAGCTGTTGCCCAGGCCGTAGCCCTTGACCGTCTTGGTCAGGATGACCGTGGGCTTGCCCTTGAACTCGGTGGCTGCCTTATACGCGGCATACATCTTGTTGTAGTCGTGGCCGCCACGCTTCAGATTCCAGATTTGGGCGTCGGTCAGGTCGGCAACCAGTTCCTTGGTCTGCGGAGACTTGCCGAAGAAGTGTTCGCGGATGAATCCGCCCGATTCGGCCTTATAGGTCTGGTAGTCGCCATCGGGCGTCTGGTTCATGATGTCGACCAGCGAGCCGGTGTCGTCCTTGTCCAGCAGATCGTCCCATTCGCGGCCCCACACGACCTTGATGACGTTCCAGCCGGCACCGCGGAAGAAGGCTTCGAGCTCCTGCATGATCTTCCCGTTGCCTCGCACCGGGCCATCAAGGCGCTGCAGGTTGCAGTTGATCACGAAGTTGAGGTTGTCCAGCTGTTCGTTGGCTGCCAACTGGAGGAAGCCGCGTGATTCCGGCTCGTCCATCTCGCCGTCGCCCAGGAAGGCCCAGACGTTCTGGTCGGAGGTGTCCTTGATGCCACGGTTATGCAGGTAGCGGTTCAGCTGGGCCTGATAGATGGCGTTGGACGGGCCGATCCCCATGGAGACCGTGGGAAATTCCCAGAAGTCGGGCATGGAATGGGGGTGTGGGTAGGAAGGCAGCGCATGACCCTCCTTGGACTTTTCCTGGCGGAAGCCGTCGAGGTCCTCCTCGGTCAGCCGTCCTTCCAGGAAGGCGCGGGCGTACATGCCGGGGGAGGCGTGGCCCTGGAAGAAGACCTGGTCGCCGCCGCCGGGGTGGTCCTTGCCGCGGAAGAAGTGGTTGAAGCCCACTTCATACAGCGTGGCCGCACCGGCGTAGGTGGAGATATGCCCGCCGACCCCGATATCGGGGTGCTGGCCGCGGTGGACCATGATGGCGGCATTCCAGCGCATCCAGGCGCGGTAACGACGTTCGGTCTCTTCGTGTCCGGGGAACTCGGGTTCCTGATCCACGGGGATGGTGTTGACATAGTCGGTGGTGGTCACCATGGGGACACCGACGCTCTGGGCACCCGCGCGTTGCAGGAGAGAGCGGACGATGAACTGGGCCCGTTCGGTGCCCTGGGCCTCGACCAGACCGTCGAAGGATTCAATCCATTCGGCGGTTTCCTCCGGATCGCGGTCCGGCAGCTGGCTGGTCAAGCCACTGCGAATGTGGGAAATGTGTTCCTCTTCAGCCACGTCCAACTTCTCCTCGGTACGGGTTACAGCGTGGGGAATGCGACGTTCCCGTTGTTGGAGCGGGGCGCGTCGCGGCGGCAAGGCCGCTTGACGATGGATGCACGCCTCGTGGGTGTGAGTCCATCCCGTCCACTGTAGTTGTCTTTCTCCGGTGATGCGTAGCCGAGGGTGTCGTCGGTGACCTTGGTTACGCTCACTCAACCCGCCGCCGAGCTGGCGACGACCGGTGGTATCTGGCCTTCATGCGGGCCATGGAGGCATGATTTTCGTTCTGGAAGCGTGTTTGCGGGCTCTGCGCTTGATGGGAACTGTTTAAAGGTGTTGGCTTGAGAGGTGTATATGCATCTAGTGGGAGGAGAAACGTGAGCGACGCCGGAGCGGCTAAGACCGCAGCCGTGGAGAAAATGGGCTTCAAGGATGGAGACCTGATCCAAGAGCTGGGTTATGACGACGACGTTGACGACGGTCTCCGTGACACGTTGGAAGAAGTTACCGGCCACGCACTGCTGGCCGAGGACGAGCATGAAGTCGTCGACGGCGTCCTCCTGTGGTGGCGCGAAGGCGAGGGCGACCTCGTAGACGAACTCGTCGACTCGCTGACCACCCTGGACGAAGGAGGCGTCATCTGGTTGATGACTCCCAAATCCGGACGCGATGGCTTTGTCGGTGTGCCCGAAATTCAGGAAGCCGCCCCGACTGCCGGGTTGCATGTCACCAGCAGCGAAGGTGTTTCCGAGGACTGGACGGCGACCAGGCTCGTGGGGCGTCGAAAGAACTAGTGACGACTGACCCCGGAACTCACCCACTGGTGGGTTCGCTGATCCCTGCTGTGAGCCTACCGAATCAGTTCGGTGAGCCGGTGTCCCTGGAGGGCATCGGCGCCGCACGGGCTTTTGTGGTGTTCTACCCGTTTGCCTTCTCCCGGGTCTGCACGGGCGAACTGGCTGCCTTGGAACGAATGCGTCCGGCACTAGAGGCCTCAGGGGTTTCACTGCACGGGATCTCCGTGGACCATAAGCACGCCTTGCGGGCCTATGCGACCGAGCAGGGCATCGGGTTCGACCTGCTGGCTGATTTCTGGCCCCACGGCGAGGTAGCCCGGGCCTTCGGCTGCTTCGATGAGGACCACGGCCGGGCCCTGCGCTCAACGTTCCTGCTCGCCGGTGGGCGCGTGGTGGACCATTTCAGCAGCGGTATCGGTGAACCGCGAAGCGGTCAGGATTACCTCGACGCGGTCGCCCGGCTGAGTCCCTGATGAGCTCCTGAAGCGGCCCCCGCGGCCCGAGTTGGTGGCGGAGCCGTTTACCGGTAAGCTCGATCCCCGCAAGGGCCTTTAGCTCAGCTGGTAGAGCGTCACGTTTACACCGTGAATGTCATCGGTTCGATCCCGGTAGGGCCCACCAGAAGGTCGTTATTCAAACCGGCGACATTACCGGTTTGAGACCTCGACTCAGCGGCCCGCCCCTCGTGGCGGGCCGCTATCGTCTGTACACCAGGGTCGAAGAATGCGTTGAACGGTTCGCCTGGCTCACCAATGACGGTGCCTTCTTCGCTGAGGTAGAACTTGTCGAAGAATGCCTGGTTGGTGATGCGCCGTAGCGAGTCATCGATGCTCATGTATAGCTTGTAGCAGTCCTTGGCCAGCGCGAGGCAGTCATCAAGGTGGGCACTTGCCAGTTGGTACTCCATGTCACCGGCTTCGATCTGTGCTTCGAGAAACGCGAGCCGTCTGCCGATGCGATCCTGCTCTGACTTGAGAAGATCAAGCGGTACCGCTCCCGCATAGTGAGCTTGTAAGAGTTTTGATCGCTCTGCCTGGAGATCGTCGCGTTCGAGCACGTGTGCGTTGCGTTCTTGCTTCACGGTGGCGTGGAGTTGAGAGAACTGCGCCGTGATGAGGGTACGCAATGCCTGGATGGTGTGCTGAGGAATTTGGATGCGCCGGTAGTAGTCTTCGACCGCGGCTTCGACATCAGGCACATACATTGCGGTCGTCAAGTTCTTGAGACAGTTTCGTAGTGTTCTTTTTTACGCGGCCAGGGGTTCCTGGACACGACTCTGATGGCTGGCCAAGGCCATTGCTGGTGGAATGCCTCCGGCCCGACGATTTGGCCTGCGGCGGTTGTACCAGGACTCGATGTAGTCCATGACCGCACTCCTGGCAGCGACGCGGCTAGCGAAGCGCTCGTGGTGATAGAACTCGGTCTTCAAATGCGAGAAGAAGTTCTCGGCGACGGAATTATCCCAGCACACGCCCACGGCCCCCATCGACTGGGTGACCCCGTTGCCTGAACACCATTTCTGGAACTCATCCGACGTATATTGAGCCCCTCTCTCGCTGTGAAAAATAGTGCCCGGACCAGCGAAATAGCCGTGGTCCCGCGCCATTTTCAGCGCCGAGGTGCAGAGGCTGGCGCGCATGTGATCGGCCATCGACCAGCCGATGACCATGCCCGTGCAAAGGTCGATCACCGTGGCCAGGAAGAGCCATCCTTCACCAGTTCGCAGGTAGGTGATGTCCCCGACCAGACGGGAGCCGGGGGTCTCGGCGGTGAAGTCCCTCCGTCCGTCGTCATTGAGCATGTGGTTCTCGATGTGGGCGGTCTTGGCCTGCGGATCCTGCACGGTCGTTGCCTTCCAGGCCTTCGTACGCACCGCCCGCAGGCCGTTGGCTCGCATGATCGCCCCGACGGTCGGGGCGGAGACCTTGGTCCCGGCGGCGTTGAGCAACAGGGTCAACTGGTCCCGTCCGGCGCGTTCCTTTTCCTTGTTGAACAGCGTGGTCACTTCCTCGGTGAGCTGCTCGTGGCGCACCGCCCGCGGCGTCGGTCCCGCGGGCCGGCGCCAACGGTAGAACGATGCCCTGGAGACCTTCAGTGCACGGCATAGCCAGGCGATGGACTGGTTGGCCTTCTCTGCTTCGATGAACTCGTAGAAGTCCTCTACTTCTGCTTCGCGGCAAAGAAGGCGCTGACTTTTCCCAGGTTATGAGAACGTTCACATAACCTGGGTTATCCGGATCGTCTGGTTATGCGGATGTCTGCATGACGTGCCTGATCAGCGGGCCAAGTGGTGCCGAAAGTTCCACATAATCCCTCCGATCGGAGGATCGTTGCTCTTCCATTCGTCAAGTGGAAGGACAAGGATCATGGGCGATCCATTGAAGGTGCGGGTCTCGGGCCCGCTCGCGGGGCTGGTGCCCGACTTTAGGGAAGAACTGTTTCGTCTGGGCTATGCCCCAGGCACGGTCACGCACCAGCTGCGGTTTATCGCGGGCCTGTCCCGTTGGCTTGCCGACAGAGAAATGGGCGCGGACGGCCTATCGGAGTCGGTAGTCGAATCGTTTCTGCTCTCGTGGCGGCGCACGCACGTGAATTTGCGAACGGCGCGGGCATTGCGGCCATTCATCGATTTTGTCGACGCGCAGGGCATCGCTCGCGAACACGATGCGCCGAAACCGCTCTCGGAGGCGGATCGGCTGCTTGCCGGATTCGCTCTGCACCTGACCTCGGAGCGGGCGCTGCGCCCGGCAACGGTGAGGAACTACCTGAATCAGGCCGGGCCGTTCATTCGGTGGCGGGCAGAACGCAGCGGCGAGGATTTCAGGTCCCTGACCGCCGATGAAGTCAGCGGTTTCCTGTTGGGGCTTGCCGGGAGGCAATCCATTGGTTCGGTGTCGGTCGCGGCGACCGCCATCCGGTCGTTGCTGCGGTGGATGTTCATGACCGGCATGACTGCCACGAGGCTCGATGGAGCGGCCGGACCGGTCGCCTATTCCTCATATTCCGGGCTGCCGAAGGCCATATCCGACACGCAGTTGCAAGATATACGCCGGCAGGCAGGCGATTGCGGCGCCGAGGCACTGCGCAACGTGGCGCTGGTCGCGGTACTTTCCAGATTAGGCTTTCGCTCCGGGGAAGCCGCTGCGTTGGGAATCGATGACATCGATTGGCGTGCGGGCACAATCACGGTGCCCGGCAAGGCGGGTCTGCCTGCGCTGATGCCACTACCGGCCGATGTCGGAGCCGGCCTTGCCGACTATTTGCGCGCGGGGCGCCCAGCCACGGACGATCGGCATGTATTTGTCCGCGCCCTGGCGCCGCACAGGTTCATGACTGCCGGGGGCATCAGCCAGATCATGACCGGCCTGGGCGTCCGGGCAGGCATCAGCGAGCGGATCGGCGCGCACCGGTTGCGCCACACAGCCGCTACCGCCCTTATGGCCGCCGGTGGCAACCTGAGCGAAGCCAGCCAACTATTGCGCCACGCCGATCGTGCCACGACCCGGATCTACGCGAAAGTGGACCTGCAGTCATTGCGAACAATGGTCGTGCCTTGGCCTACTGCTGCGGTGGCCGTCAGCGATCCTGCCAGTGGTGCGCAGGTGTCGTGGTGACCGCGGAGAAGAAGTTGGTCCAGTACAGCGGTGAGTATCTGCAGCTGCGCCGGGCGATGGGGCACAGGCTGGCTCGACACGAGCAGATACTCTCGGGCTTCTTCGCCGCGCTGGCCGCCACCGGGCAGGATTCGATCACCGTCGATAGCGCCATCAGATGGGCCTGCGCTCCGGACGGGGCCACACCGTGCTGGTGGGCTGAGCGGCTATCGGCAGTGCGCGGCCTGGCCGAATATATTCACAGCCGTGACCCCGACCGGGCCGAGCTGATCCCGCCCGGCGCCATCGCTGCCCGGACGGTCCGGAGGGTGCCCTATATCTACACTGACGAGCAGATTCGAGCGTTGATCTCTGCCGCATCGGCGCTGCATCCCACGGTTCGCGCTTTGACCATCTCCACGATCATTGGCCTGATGGCGGCCACGGGCCTGCGAATCAGCGAATGCTTGGCAATGAACGTCGCGGACCTCGATGTCGGGAACAACGTACTGGCGGTGACCGGCAAACGCGGTCGGCCACGGCTGGTGCCGATCCACCCCAGCACCACTGCCGCGCTTGTCCGCTACCGGCGGGCGACGACCGCCCTTATCGACGGGCCCGACGCTCAGGCCTTCTTTCTCACGTTCATCGGCACCCGGGTGCACGCCAGCAGCGCCGAGGTCGCCTTCCGTTCCCTGACCGACAAACTCGGCTACGCCGCCCACTCCGGAACCCGGCGCCCGAGATTGCACGATATGAGGCACACGTTCAGCACGAATGCACTGGTTCGAGCCCACCGGGAAGGGGCCGACGTCGATGCAACGGTGTCGGTGCTGGCAACATATCTCGGGCACGTCAGCCCGGTCAGCACGTATTGGTATTTGACGGCCACACCCCAGCTGCTGGAACTGGTACAGGCCAAGGTCGTCGCAGCCCAGCGGGACGGACGACTGCCATGAGCGCGTTCACCTCGACACTGCAAACGTTTTTCACCTCGTATCTCACCGGGCAGAAAGCGGCCAGCCACCACACGATCGCCTCCTACCGCGACACCTGGCGACTGCTTTTGCAATATGTCCACCAGCACAAGCACGTGCGCCCGGACCAAGCAGACTTCAGTGATCTCGACGCCGAGATGATTATCTCGTTCCTGAGTCATCTGGAAGAGGTCCGTGGCAACAGCCCAGTCACCCGAAACGCACGACTGGCCGGAATCCATGCCGTGTTCGCCTATGCCTCCTACGACCAGATACAACATGCAGACCTGATCGCAAGGGTGCTGGCGATCGCTCCGAAACGCACCGCCCGCCCCGACATCTGCTACCTCACCGATCCCGAGGTCAACGCGCTATTGGCCGCACCGGATGCCACGCGGTGGGTCGGCCGCCGAGACAGGCTGATCATAAGCACACTCGTCGTCACAGGCCTTCGCGTATCCGAGCTGACCGGCACCTGCTGGCCCGAAGTCCAACTCGAGCAGCCGAGCTATCTACGATGCCACGGCAAGGGACGCAAAGATCGAACCACACCACTGCCGCCGCCGCTGGTGCAGGCGCTGCGGTCCTGGCGAGGCGAGGTCGCCGACGCGGACGGACCGGTCTTCACCGGCCAGGGCAGCAATCGTGCGATCACGACCGCGGCCGTCACCAAGCGTCTTGCTGCCCATGCAAAAACTGCGCAGACGAGATGCCCTACGCTTCACGGCAAATCAGTGACACCCCATGTTCTGCGCCATACCTGTGCGATGAGAATGCTCGCCTCCGGCATCGACGCCGCGACCATTTCACTTTGGCTCGGACATGAGTCGCTCGCCTCGATCGCGTCGTATCTCCATGCCGACTTGGCCATTAAGCAACGCGCCCTGGATCGGACAGCTCCGCTGGCCACCGAAACAGGAAGATACAAACCGACAGGCGACCTCCTAGCATTCCTGGAGGGACTCTAAGGGATTATGTGGAACTTTCGGCACCGCTTGGCCCGCTGATCAGGCACGTCATGAAGACATCCGCATAACCAGAAGATCCGGATAACCCAGGAACTCGACCGCGGCCTTCAGCTTCGCGTTCTCGGCCAGTGCTTTCTGGTGTTCATCCCAGGGCACCGGGCACGGGCCTGGACAGTACCGGCCGTCTCGGGGTTGGCCAGACGATACCGGCGGACCCAGTTGCCCAGGGTGCTTGGTTTCACCCCGATTTCCTCGGCGACTTGATTCACCGAGCGGTCAGATCCCAGGACGAGGCGGACGGATTCTTCACGGAAAGCTGGATCGTAATTCTTCTTGCTACTGGCGGTCATCTGAAACGAGGGCTCCAATCAAGCTGTCTCACAAAACCATACGGCCGCATTTCTACGGAACAAAGAGGTTCATACTTAGACGATATTCGTGGCCTATTGCGAGATGCGAAACGGACAGAAGCCTATGGATAGAGGCGGGTGGCAGGCACTGTTTCGAGGAAGTTGAGTTCCTCTACCTCGTCGAGAGTCATCGCGATCAGGTCGATTGGGGGATCGAGGAGTTCAAGGAACATAAGAGATCGCAACGTTCGAGGGACATTCTCGTCGACGTATACAACCAAAATATCGATGTCTCGAGGTGTAGGCGAGCGCACTGCTGATCCAAAGAGCCAAACCTGGTTCACACCAACTTGGTCTGCGAGCAAGACGAGATGCTTCAGGTCCGGCCAGCGGTTGATTAGTGTGTTCAATCTCTGCCGAGTCGTGTAAATATTGCTTTTAGCAGATGTATCTCCACACCGGTTTGCTTCGCTGCGTCAGTGACCCGCGTGCTCAAACCGTTCGTGTTGGGGTTGGTAATTACGAACGCGTCTGGTTCTAAGTTGGGGTGTTCATCTAAGCGCTGATAGAGCTCGTCAACTGGGAACTCATATCGGTCGTGTGTGATGATAACCAAATCCCGTAGTTCTCGGCGCTCAATCCTCCAGGCTTCGAGTCCGATTCGAACAATATTGGTGACCTTGTTGTGTCGGATGAGCCGAGATCGCAGATAGGACTCATCGTTGTCTTGGAATTCGTGCAGGGGACTCGGCGATTTGAGTGCCTTTGAAGCTCTCCCGAACGTGTCAAGCAGCACACCACGTGCCCTTGCAGCTTCGAAGGCTCCAACGTCTGGGAACCGCCGGATAAGAACTATTGCTTCACATGCTGGATACGTAGAAAGTATGGTGTCTAGTTCACCAATCCCGAGAGGGGCGGGGCCGGGCTCAGCTACTACAATCAAACGCTCGCGGCCTTCGCAGTTAGTCAGGATGCCGTGATCTCCAATTGATTCAGTTTCAAGTTCACTCTTAGTGAGTTTACCCTCCACCCATGCCTGGATACTCATGCGATCTCCCCTCGAAATAGGTCGTCAATGGCTAATGGAAACCTTAAAGTTCTTGCAGACCAATCGCCATTCAGGTGCCGTTCTTCCAGTTGTCGAGCGTGAAGTTCGAACTCGGCAATCAATGCAACCTCGGCGGGAGTGAGAAGGTGTTCGTTAGCTCGAATGTGGGCGAGGATCTGATTGTTCACTGGGATGATATTGGACTTCGCCAAGGCAGCCCACTGATCTGCGCGATCTTCATCGTAGACGCCTTCTTGGGGGCCATATGCTGCAAAGACTGTCCGGTTTTTAGCCAGTAGAGACTTGAGTCTTTCGTGGGCTTCTGTCCGTGTCCCGTACCGCGGGGTTCCGAATGCGGAAGCGCGGGCCGAGACACTTGCTGCTTTCCAAGCACGGAGTAACTCGACTGGGTATTCAGCAGGATCCTTGTCTATCATCGTATGGCAGGTCGGACAAAGCACCAAGATGTTGCTTGCTGTGGCTCTTTCATCTTCGTCCAGATGCTGTTCATCCCCACCGCGCGGCCCGTCGAGACTCGCAGGGATGATGTGGGCAAGTTCTGAGACTGTTTTTCGCCTCAATATGGCATGTAGATCGCGACGGCAAGCAGGGTTTTGACAATGGCCACCAGACTCGGACCAAAGATAGTCTTGTTCCGCTTTTGGAATATTTTTGCGTTTTCCCATGAGGACTATTGTTTCAGAACGTGTCCGACTTATTAGGAGAGCCAGTCGGACGCCGCCAGTTACGTTGGTTGGCCACGTAGTGAGAGTAGCTAACCAACGACACTGGGTTATCGATTCGTGCGACTTCGTATTTGCTCTGAAATTGTCTCTATGACGATCGTGTCGTCCAATGTAGTGGTGGTGCCCACCTCCTTACCGTCAGCCACGTCCCTAAGTAGCCTTCTCATAAACTTGCCGGATCGAGTCTTTGAGAACTCGTTTTCCACGTACACGTTTCGAGGTTAAGCAATAGCGCCGATATGATCTGCGACGTGTTTCTTCAACAGAGCCTCGGCGTTTTCAACGGCCAAGAGATCCTGCTGCGTTTTGATACTCACAAAAGCGACGATTGTCTGCCCCGCAGTTGCATCACCTGGCTCTGGAATCGTGGAAAGCATAACCCTCGCCGTTCGTTCATCGGTCACAAATGCCGATAGCGTCTCCATGTTCTCGATCCCTTCGTCATTGAAGAGAAGTGGAGCAAATAAAACCAGGGTTACGCGTGAACGCGGCGTCGACCTCTCGAACGAACCGTGCCGCCGTGCGCCACTACAGCTGAACGAACAGCCCCGTCACCGATCCCTAACTGGTCCGCAACTTGGCTGAGAGTCAGGCCGTGGAGATAGATACGTGCGGCCTCAGCTCGTAGGTGTTCCGTATGCTCCTGCGTACGGCTAGAGTGACCGGCACGTTTGGCAATCTCGCGCACCGTCGCACGATGTATCTTGAACCTCGCTGCCAGCTCCTGTACAGGCACCCCCTCCGTGTACCCAGCGAGGAGTTCTTCATGATTCGAGGCACTCAAACGGGTTTGAGACTGACTCGAATTTTCTCGCACCGGGCCGCGAGAATCTACCAACGGGCGGGTTCCAGCGCGGGGTCGCAATGTCTTCGATCCCTTGATTACACGCAAAATTAACGTTCTTCGGGACTTGCTAGGGTTTGAGAAGTACCTATGGAGGCCCACGCTTCAAATCCCCGTTTTTCTCGCGGCACAACCGCGAGGAATACGGGGATTTTTGTCATTCCCCTGCGGGTACTTCGGCGTAGGCCCGAGAGGGCACGCTACTGCCCTGTGGGTCCCGCATCAACTACCAGGATCTAGGCTGTCCTGTATGCAGACCCGACTACCCTCCGACTGGACACCCTGGCGTCAGGGGTCCCCACTGGAGGGAAGACGGCCCACCAAGGCGGAGGTGGCCCACGCAGTGGACTCGGGGCAGGGCCGGGAAGACGTCCTGCCCTATCCGAGCGACCGGCTATCGGCCGAGCTGCTCCGATTGCTGATCGTGGGGATCAACCCCAGCCCGTGGACGGCAGCAGTGAATGCCCCTTTCGCCCGGCCCGGAAATCGTTTCTGGACTTCGCTGGCCTTGGCGGGAGTCATCGATCGAAAAGTTGATGCTTCGCGGGGACTCGCCGCGATTGACGAACGGATGCTGGCGGAGCGGGGCCTCGGAATTACGAACATGGTCTCTCGCACTTCGGCACGGGCCGACGAACTCACGACCGAAGAACTGAGGACCGGTGGTGCCCAGCTTGTGGAGCGGGTGCTCACTCTGCAGCCTCGAGCGGTCGGTGTGTTGGGGGTGACGGCGTTCCGTGTGGCGTTCAGGCAACCTCGAGCGAAGCTGGGGCTGCAAACCGAAGCCCGGCCACCAGGTTGGCCTGAGGAGGTGCAGTTGTGGGTGCTCCCCAATCCCAGCGGGCTCAATGCCCACGAAACTGCCGGATCGCTCGCGCAGAAGTGGGAAGAGGTCTGGCACGCCAGTGCCTGAGCGGGGGACCCTGCCCGCCGTGGAAGGGATGACTCCGCCCGTCCGGGCGGCATCTACTCCGCGGAGGGCCGACGGCGCTGGGCTTTGACGTCCGATCGCTGTTTCTTTGCGGCTCGATGTCGGCGTTTGGAACCCCGTGTTGGTTTTGTCGGACGCCGCTGGGGTCCCGCCGGGGCCAGGCCCTCGCGGATGAGCTGGGCCAGCTTCTCCACAGCGGTCTCGCGGTTTCGACGCTGCGCGCGCTGCTCGGAGGACGTGACGGTGAGGGCTCCCGCGACCAGCCGAGAACCCAGACGGTCCAACAGCAATTCACGCTGTTCCTCGTTAACCGTGGTCGAATCGTCGATGTTCCAGAACAGTTCCACGCGGCTGTCCGTCTTGTTGACGTGTTGCCCGCCGGGTCCCGAGGCGCGTGAGAAACGCCAGCCGAGCTCCGAGGCCGGGATCGTCAGAGCCGGAGATACGTGCACATCCATGAATCAAGCGTCCCACGAAGCAGTGTCCCCGGGAGTCCCGCCGTCGTACTGGCCCCTGCTGGTGGGACGCCGGAACCTCCTGCGGAGCCGCCGGGTGAGGCGAAGCCAGGGCAGGTCGTGGGGCCAATGCAGGAACACCGTATGGAATCCGCGTCGCAAGCGCAGGGCTGCCCCGCCATCATGGAAGGGGCGCATCGAGATGCCGGTGCGCAGGGTCGGCACGAAACGGAGCACATGCTCGACGCCCAAATGGAATGAGAGATCGAAATCATCGTGGACCAACCAGCGATCCGTATGGAGGTGATCTTGGACCTCGTGCCAAGCCCGGCGTCTGAAGGCCATATTGGAGCCGAAGAGCGGCACATGCCCGAGGGCCAAAGAAGAGAGCGCAAAATAGGGCAGGAGGTAAGCCAACAGCGCCGGTCTGCGGAGGGCCGAAGGTCCGTCATTGAAGTGGGCTGGACCAGTGATCGCATCCACGCTGGCGTCGGCGTGGAAGGACCTGAGGATCGTGGTGATCCAATCCGGAGCCGGCACCGAATCGGCGTCCAGTCGGGCCAGGATGTCGCCACGTGCCCGGTTATAGCCGGCAGCACTGGCGACACCGATCCCGGGGCGGGGTTCGAAGAGAACCTCTGCCCCGTTCCGCCGGGCCACCCCCGCGCTATCGTCGCTGGAGCCATTGTCCACGACGATGATTTCCCGGGGGGCCATCTGTTGCCGGGCGAGTGCCTCCAGGCAATGCAGCAATTTCCTGGCGTCGTCCTTGACCGGGATCACCACACTGACCGTCGATCGGTTCATGGGAGCTCCGATCGATCATGCTGCGCGGCAGCCTGCGCGGCGGAGCCCGACGGGACGGCGGATTCCGGGGGATCAGCCGTCAAGTAGGGAAGCAGGAATCCTCCGATCAGGGCCCCCAAGCCATCGGCCGCCAAATCGCCCATGGTGTCCTGGTATCCGACGTGCACCTCCGGGTCGATGAGGGTGTGTCCGGCCCACTCCAAGAGCTCCCAGACGGCTCCGGTGGCCAAACCGAGAAGGACGGTCGCCAGGATGAGTGCACCGGGACGCTGGGTGGTCGGTGGCAGGATGCCTGCCCGTTGGGCGATCACCACGGACAGGACGGCAATCAGACCGCCCAGGACGGCGTGCATGAACTTATCCCACCCCGGCAGGAGCACATACAGGTCGAAGACATTGCTCCAGGCGGCTGCCAGCGAGGCGATGCCGACACAGAGGTCCAGGCTGCCGCGTAGTCCCAGCGCGCGGGGGATCAAGGTCGCCAGCACGGCCAGCATGAAAACCGCCACTTGGATCCACCCCCACCCCACGCCAGCGACCACGACGCTGATGAGCATCGCGGCCCGAGCGACGTCGGCGAGCAGCACCACCCGGTTCACGGCAGACCCGAAGAGAGCCTGCTTCACCGTTTCGATGACTGGCCTCCTTCGGGTTTGGCCGAAAGGTTCGGGCCGAGGTTCAGTACTGCCTGCACCGGTTCATGATCCGAAACGGCCGCGCCGCCCAGACGCAGCGCATTCACACCCGCCGACTCGACCTCCAGATCGGGGGAGACGAGGATCCAGTCCACACGGGGGCCCGTGGTTGTGGGGCTGCGATACCTGGAGAACGTCGAACAATCGGCGCCGACCCTTCGCGTCGACACGTCCATGGCATCGGACAGAACGCGGTTGTCGACCAGCTCACGGTGGGCCGGTGAGCCGGCCGTGGCATTGAAATCGCCCATCATGATCACTGGGCCGCAAAGCCCTGCCACGACCCGGCGCAGGAGTTGAGCCGAGGCGATGCGCGACGGCGCGGAAAACGGATCCAGATGGGTGACCAAGGCGTGGAACCTCAGGCCGGTCTCTAGATCGTTGAACTGGCACTGGACCACGAAGCGGGGTAGCTGGTTGCCGAAGGAGCGTGAGCCGGGCCGTTCGGGTTGGACCGAAAGCCACCAGTATCGGGAGTCGAGGAGACGGAGTCGACGCCGATCGTAGTGCAGCTCGCAGCGTTCCCCCCGGCCACCGGTGGAACGACCGGTACCTACGTGTGCATACCCGTTGCCGAGCAGGTTGCGAATTTCCCGCGAGGGGCCGGGCAACACTTCCTGCAAGGCCAGCATGCTGGGCTGCTCGGCGGCCAACAGACGTTGCAGGAGCGGGCGCCGCCGTGCCCAACGGTCCGCCGCCGGGAACCAAAAACGGGGCATTTGTCGCCGGACGTTCAACGTCATGACATGCAGCAGAGGAGCCGGCGTCGGGCCGATCAGCGGGGGAGGCGAGGAGTGGGCGGGGAATGACCGCAGAACGCTGTTTCCCTCGCCCGCCCTGCTGCCCATGCCGTCACGTTATCAGCAGACCAACGAACAACGCGGGAAACTGGCACAAACCCAAAAACTTGTATTTGATCCTACAAATCGCAGGGGTTGTTCTCCGGAGGGTGTTCCGGCGGGATCCTCCAGCGTGGCTTCATCGGCTTTCCGCCGACGGGCGGGCGAACTAGACTGGGAATCAGTCACGGAGCCGTGTCCGGCACCGTAGTGTGCCGGGGCACCAGCTCGTCTTGTTTCCAATGGATGGAGTCCTGATGAAGGCACAAATCGGCGTCACCGGCCTAGCGGTCATGGGCGCGAACCTCGCTCGCAATTTCGCCCGCAACGGCTACACGGTGGCCCTGCACAACCGATCGATCGAGAAGACCGACGCCTTGCTGAAGGAACACGGCGACGACGGCGACTTCATCCGCACCGACACCATGGAGGAGCTCGTCGAGTCGCTGGAGACCCCGCGCCGCGTGCTGCTCATGGTCAAGGCCGGCGCACCCGTGGACTCCGTCATCGACTCGTTGGTTCCGCTGCTCGAAGCCGGTGACATCGTCATCGACGGCGGCAACTCGAACTTCCAGGACACCCGCCGTCGTGAAGCAGCCCTGGCGAAGAAGGATCTGCATTTCGTGGGGATCGGCGTCTCCGGCGGCGAGGAAGGCGCCCTGTTGGGCCCGTCCATCATGCCCGGTGGCTCCGAGGAGTCCTATCAGGCGCTGGGCCCGATGCTCGAAAAGATCTCGGCCCATGTCGACGGCGATCCGTGCTGCGCCTGGATCGGCACCGACGGCGCCGGCCACTTCGTGAAGATGGTCCACAACGGCATCGAATACGCGGATATGCAGGTCATCGGTGAGGCCTTCGACCTGCTGCGCTCCGGCGCCGGCATCGAACCAGCGGATCAGGCCAAGATCTTCAAGGAATGGAACGAAGGTAACTTGGCGTCCTTCCTCATCGAAATCACCGCAGAGGTGCTGGCCCACCAGGACGCCAAGACCGGCAAGCCGCTCGTGGATGTCATCGTCGACTCCGCGGGGCAGAAGGGCACCGGGCGCTGGACCGTGCAGTCAGCCCTGGATCTGGGATCGCCCACCTCGGCCATCGCCGAATCGGTGTTCGCTCGTGGCCTGTCTTCCCAGCGCGACCAGCGGGCCATCGCCCAAGAGGTGTTGGCCGGACACGAGCAGGACGTCACCCTCGGGGACGACTTCGTTGAGGACGTCCGTCAGGCCCTCTTCGCCTCCAAGCTCGTCTCCTACGCCCAGGGCCTGGATATGCTCACCGCGGCGGCCACCGAATACGACTGGGATCTGAAGCTCGACGAAATCGCCTCGCTCTGGCGCGGTGGCTGCATCATCCGTGCCGAACTGCTGGCCGACATCATGAAGGCCTACGCCTCGGACGATCAGCCGGCCAACCTGCTCTTCGCGCCGGCCTTCTCGGAGGCCATTGCCGGCGCCGTCCCGGCCTGGCGACGCGTGGTCTCGACGGCAGTTTCCCTGGGCATCCCGGTACCGGTGTTCTCCTCTTCGCTGGCCTACTACGACGGTCTGCGCCGCAAGCGGCTGCCCGCAGCGCTGACCCAGGGGCTGCGCGACCTCTTCGGCGCCCACACCTACAACCGGATGGACGCCGAAGGGACCTTCCACACCCAGTGGAGCGGTGACAAGACCGAGATCGAAGCCGTCTCGACGCACTAACAAAAGCAGCACCCGACGGAGTACAGGCCGACCTGTTCCGTCTCAGGGCGCGACGAGGGAACCGTTCCCGGTTTCACCGTCGTGCCCTGTTCTGCTGGTGGCCCCCGGGCATAGGCTGAGGACATGGATTACAGATTCCTCGGAGCCTCGGGGCTCAAAATCACCGAAATCACGTACGGCAACTGGCTCACCCACGGGTCCCAGGTCGTGAACGATGTCGCCTCCCAATGCGTCCAGGCGGCCCTCGACGCAGGGATCACCACCTTCGACACTGCGGATGCCTACGCCAACGGCGCCGCCGAGAAGGTACTGGGTGACGCGTTGAAGGACCAGCGGCGTGAATCGCTGGAGATCTTCACCAAGGTCTACTGGCCGGTCGGACCCAAGGGGCCCAACGACGTCGGACTGTCCCGCAAGCACATCATGGAGGGCATCAACGGTTCGCTGAGCCGGTTGGGCATGGACTACGTCGACCTGTATCAGGCGCACCGCTACGACCACCAGACGCCGTTGGAGGAGACCATCCAGGCCTTCGCCGACGTCGTCCGGACCGGGAAGGCCCTGTACATCGGGGTCTCCGAATGGTCCGCTGACCAATTGCGTGAGGGGCAGCGCCTCGCGAAGGAGGCCGGGTTCTCGCTGGTGTCCAACCAACCGCAGTACTCTGCGTTGTGGCGGGTCATCGAGGACGAAGTTGTCCCGGCTTCCAAGGAATTGGGTCTGTCCCAGGTCGTCTGGTCGCCCATGGCCCAGGGCGTCCTCTCCGGTAAATACCGTCCCGGACAACCGGCGCCGGAAGGCAGTCGTGCCACGGATGAGAAGGGCGGGAAGAACACCATCTCAGGCTTCATGAGCGAGGAGGTCCTCACCCGGGTCCAACAGCTGCGGCCGATTGCCGATGAACTGGGTTTGAAGATGTCCCAACTGGCCATCGCTTGGGTGCTACAAAATGAGAACGTGGCCACCGCCTTGGTTGGGGCTTCACGTCCCGAACAAGTCGCAGAAAACGTGAAGGCCTCCGGCGTGCGCATCCCCGCCGAACTCATGAGCCGGATCGATGAGGTGCTCGGCGATTCCATCGAGCGTGATCCGGCCAAGACGGTCAGCCCCGAACAGCGGCCCGCTTAGCGCGGACACAGAGGAACGGTCCGGGACCGGCAGTGACACGCTGCGGGTCCCGGACCGTTCGTCCTCGGGTGACCGGGGAAGGTCTCAGATCCACATGGCCGGGTCGATGTATTCGGCTGGATCCACGGCCGGCTGATGCTCCTGGGGTTGCCGTGGCCGGTTGGTCGCCGGGATACCGGTGATGATCGAATCGGCCGGAGCATCCTTGACCACCACGGCATTGGCGCCAATCGCGGAATCGGCGCCGATGGTGATCGGTCCCAGGACTTTCGCCCCGGCACCGATCACCACCCGGTCCCCAATGGTCGGGTGGCGCTTGACCTTCGCCAATGACCGGCCACCGAGGGTTACTCCGTGGTAGATCATCACGTCGTCGCCGATCTCGGCGGTTTCACCGATGACGACCCCCATGCCGTGGTCGATAAAGAACCGATGGCCCAGGGTGGCCCCCGGATGGATCTCGATACCCGTGGCGAACCGGGCCACCTGGGAGATGAGCCGCGCCGGTAGTCGCAGCGCAGGGTTCTGCCAGAGCCGGTGGGTCAGGCGGTGCACCCAGATGGCATGCAGGCCCGAATAGGCCAACGCGTTCTCTGCATTCCCACGTGCCGCTGGGTCATGGGCGCGCGCCCCTTCGAGGTCTTCTTGGAGGCGGGATAGGAAAGTCACACGAAACCTTTGCTGGTGGTTGCCCTGCAGGTGCTGCCGCTATCCGCGGATGTCGTCGTACAGTGGCGTGGAGATGTACCGTTCGCCAAAGTCGCAGACGATGGCGACGATGAGCTTCCCAGCATTCTCTGGGCGTTTGGCCAGTTCCAGGGCGGCCCAAACGATCGCTCCCGAGCTGATACCGCCCAGAATGCCTTCCTTCGTGCCCAGTTCGCGAGCCACCCGGACCGAATCCTCCATGGTCGCGTCGAACACCTCGTCGTAGACCTTGGTGTCGAGCACTTCCGGAACAAAGTTCGCGCCCAGGCCCTGGATTTTATGCGGGCCGGGTGCGCCGCCGGTGAGGATGGCCGAATCCTTCGGCTCCACGGCGACGACCTGTACAGCAGGCTTGAGTTCCTTCAGGAGATTGCCGGCACCGGTGACGGTGCCCCCGGTTCCCACACCGGCAACGAAGACGTCGACCTCGCCATCGGTATCGTCCCAGATTTCCTGGCCGGTGGTCTTGCGGTGGATCGCCGGATTCGCCTGGTTGGCGAACTGCTGGGCCCAGATGGCGTTTTCGGTATGGGCGACGATCTCCTTGGCTTTTTCCACCGATCCGCGCATGCCCTCTGAGCCGGGCGTCAGAATGATTTCAGCTCCGTAGGCTCGCAGCATGACCCGGCGCTCGGTGGACATCGTTTCGGGCATTGTGAGGATGACACGGTAACCGCGGGCAGCGCCGACCATGGCCAAGGCGATGCCGGTGTTACCTGAGGTGCCCTCGACGATGGTGCCACCGGGCTTCAACGCGCCGGCTTGCTCGGCGGCGTCGACGATGGCCACCCCGATGCGATCCTTGACGCTGTTGGCCGGGTTATAGAACTCCAGTTTGACAGCGACCTGGGCGGGCAGGCCTTCGGCCATCCGGTTCAGGCGGACCAGGGGAGTGCGTCCGACCAGTTCGGTCACGTCATTATAAATCTGTGCCATCAGCGTCCTGCTTTCGGTAGGAAATGAGGGGTTCGTTGGTGTTCTAGCCTATCGAGGTGCCGAATCACGGTTTATTCGGTCAGCCACTGGGAGTAATATTTCCTCGCTTTGGCCAACTTGGGGTTGATGATGACCTGGCAGTAGCCCTCGTAGGGGTTCATGGCGTAGAAATCCTGGTGGATCGGTTCGGCATCGTGGAAGTACGGGGCGGGGACGATCTCGGTGACGATCGGATCATCCCAATTCTCTTGGTTTCGCCGCAGGGACGCCTCAAAGAACTCCCGTTGCCGGGCATCGGTGTAGAACATGGCCGAACGGTATTGGGTGCCGACGTCGTAGCCCTGACGGTTCAAGGTCGTGGGGTTGTGCCCGGTAAAGAACATGTCCAAGATGACGTCGGCGGGGACGACGGCGGCATCGAATGTTACGGCGACCGCCTCGGCATGTCCGGTGGTTCCGCTACAGACGTCACGGTAGTTCGGGTTCGGGGTGTGCCCACCGATGTATCCGGAGACCACCGATGAAACGCCGATGGTCTTGCGGTAGATCGTGTCCATGCACCAGAAGCATCCGGCACCGAGGATGAAGGTGTGGATGCCATGGTCCGGTAATACGGCGGAATCGGACGGACCGAACTGCGTCTCTGACGTGGGGATTGCTGACTCGCTATTCACATTCATGGTCAATGCGCGCAGAGGCTCATTCATTCCCGAAGGTCTTCGCGGTCAGGGTAACCGGGCCCAGTTGACGCTCATTTGACTCGTCTCGGACTACGGTAGGAGCATGCGCAATGATCAGGATAAAACGCCGCAGGACTCCCCGGAAGGCGAGACGACCGTGACGGACAACGCCCCCGAGGGTGAAGAAGCCGTGGAGGTCGTCGAGGGCGGGGCGCAGGATACGCGCGCCGTGGTCGCCCCCGAACCCCGGCCCGGAGCCACCGTTCCTACCCTGGGAGAGGTCCTGGTGGCGATCGAAGAGCTCTGGCCGGCCTCGTTGGCCGAAGACTGGGACGCCGTCGGCCTCGTCGCCGGCCGGGTCGAACGTCCGATACGGCGCATCATCTTCGCAGTGGATCCGACGCTCGAGGTGGTCCGCGACGCCATCGCCCGTGGAGCAGACCTGCTGATCACCCATCACCCCTTGCTGCTGCGTGGAGTGAAATCGGTGGCTGCTGACCAGTTCAAGGGCGAAGTCATCCACGAGCTCATTGAAAACCAGTGTGCCTTGGTCACCGTTCACACCAACGGCGACTCAGCGGTGGGAGGGGTCTCCGACGTCCTCGCCGATATTCTCGGACTCACCAACGTCACCCCCTTGGTGGCGGCCTCCGAAGGCCTTCCCGAAGAAGGGCTTGGCCGGGTCGGCACCCTTCCGGACGCATTGGCCCTCTCCGATTTCGCCTCCCGAGTGTTCGGCGCACTGCCAGCTGTCGCAGGAGGTGTGCGCGTGGCCGGGGACCGTGACGGGATCGTGAGCACGGTGGCCGTCTGCGGCGGCGCCGGGGACAGCCTCTTCGACGCGGTGCGGGCGGCCCGGGCCGACGTGTTCGTCACCGCCGATCTGCGCCACCACCCGGCTTCCGAAGCACGCGAGGCCGCCGTGGAAGACCGGCCCTACCTCGTGGACATCTCCCACTTCGCCGGTGAATGGCTGTGGCTTCCGGCCGCCGCCGAAGGCCTCTACAACGTGCTCATCGACCAGAACTTCATCCTGGAGATCGGTGTCAGCTCGATCAATACCGACCCCTGGGATTTCATCCTCACCCCCGGGGACTGATCGGCGCCGGTGGGCAGTAGGCTGGGGAGCCACCGAGCACGAGGAGAATCACCGATGGCCAAGGCATCACCCGCCGACCAGCTGCTGCTGTTGGACCTGCAGGCACTGGACTCGAAGATCGTGAAGATCGACCGCGCCGTGAAGGTTCTGGCCTCCGACCCGGAGATTATCGCCGCCGGCGAAACCGTGGCCGAAGCCGAGGCCGCCCGCCGAGAAGTGGCCGAGGAATCTGCTGCCGCCCAACATGCCTTGACCGATATTGAGCATCAGACCGAGAAGGTGCAGGCCCGGATCGAGAAGGATCGCGCCCAAATCGAGGCTGGCCGTGGCACCGCACGGGACATGATGGCCCTCCAACATGAGATCGACTCCTTGACGCTGAAGCGCGGAGAACTCGAGACCACCGAGCTGGAACTGATGGAAACTGCCGAGGAAGTGGCCGGCAGGCTCGAAGGGGTCACAGCCTCGGCCGACGGAACCGCGGCCCAACTAGCCCAGCTCGAACGCGCCCGAGATGACAAGGCTGAGGAGTTGGCCGCCGAGCGTGCCACGCTGGTGACCGAGCGTACCGAACTGGCCGGACGCATTGACTCGACCCTGGTGGGAATGTATGAAAAGCGTTTGGCACAGCGCGGTATCGGTGCCGCTCGCCTCTTCCACGGCACCTCGGAAGGATCCGGCATGCAACTAGCTGCCGGTGACTTGGCCGAGATTCGTGCTGCGGCCGAGGACGATGTCGTCTCCTGCCCCGACTCGGGCGTCATCTTGGTTCGCTCGCCCGAGTGGAAGTAGAACAAAACACCCGCAGACCGGTTCCGCGGGGGCGGCTGCACCATGTGGAGATATGGGTCGCTGATCTGGAGCAGGCCACCACGACGCTCGGCTGGATCTTCGAATCCCTCGGCTACGTGCGTGCCGAGGAATGGTCAGGCGGCGCGAGTTGGCAGGGTGCGGGGGAGTATTTGGTCCTCGAATCAAGTCCGGATGTGTTGGGAACCGTGCATGAACGCCGGCGTCCCGGGCTGAATCATCTGGCGTTCTGTGCTGGAACCCCCGAAAATGTTGAAGCGCTTACCCGTGCCTCCGTGGGGCGGGGATTCACCCTGATGTTCGCCGAGCTGCACCCCCACGCGGGCGGACCCGACCACTACGCCGCGTATCTGCAGAACGCGGACGGTTTCGAAATCGAACTGGTGGCAGAGGGCGAAGCCCCCAGGCGCTGATCCTGCGGCTGCGGGATTATGTGGTGGCGAAGCTATGGTCTTCCGGCAGGATGATGTTCAGCTGGTGGGCCTTCTTGGCGGTGGCGGGAACCAACTCGGCATCCCACCTCTCCTGGACGGCCTTCAGCAGGGCTTCCGGAGTGCCGGGTGTGCTTCGTCGGGCCAGAACATGGCGGGCCACCTCGCCACGGGTGTGCTTGGCGAAATGCGAGACGACCTTGCGCTGGCCCCCGCGTAGCTGGAACACCGAAACGGCCACCGTGTTCTGCGGCGGGGGAGCGAAGGCAGCGGCATAGGTGCTCGAACGGCAGTCGATCACCAACTCTTGGCCAGCACGATCACCCAACACCGGGTTCAGCCGGGTCTTCCACCAGCTGGCCAGCTTTCCGATCCCCGGGAGCTTCACCGACATTGACAGCCGATAGGCGGGAATCCGGTCGGCGAAGCCCACGGCGCCCCATAAGGCGGAGACCACCACGACGGAGGCATCCGCCCTGCGTTGCTGGGCCGGGGTCAGCGTGCGGTAGCCCAACGCCTCGAAGAGCACACCGGTGTAGACCTCGTGAGCCGGAGCAGCCGGTTCCTGGTGGAGGGCAATATTGCGGGTTACTTCCCCGGCCAGTGAGGCTCCCACACCCAAGACGCTCAGGGCATCGTCTTCGGCCGAGACAGCGGCAAGGGCCTGAAGCACTGCTGCACGATCACCTGTGAGTTCGGGAAAACTCAGAGAATCGGCGTCGTACGCGAGGCCCGCGGCGGCAGGCTTCTTTCCTTCGGAAGGCGGGAGCAAAATAAGCACCCATCGATCCTAGCTGCGCCCCCGGCAGCTCGGAGCACGGTAGACTGCCGGGGCGGGACGCTCGTACGGTCTTCCGTCGCGCAATCGGTCCATGGAATGTCCGGGTTCCACGGATGAGTGGGGGGTGTCATGCCCAACCGGTTGTCGTCAGGAAAATGCAGTACATGATGGTTACCCCTCCAACCCGTAGAGACCCGGTCTTGGACGCTTCCAAGGGAATCTTGATCCTCTTGGTGATCCTGGGGCACTTGCTGGCCCGTTCCGATCCGCAGGACGGTTTCGTCACCAAGGCGTTGATTACCGGGATCTATGCCTTCCATATGCCGGCCTTCGTCTTCCTCGCCGGGATCACTTCCAAACCCCGTGGAATCCTCCAGCGCTGCACCCAGTTTTTGACCCTGTTGGTCGTTTTCCAGGTCGCTTATTTCCTGGCTCGGTGGGTAATGGGTTCCGACGCAACCTTCTCCTGGGAGAGGCCCTACTGGATCCTCTGGTTCTTGCTCTCCATGACCGTGTGGACGGTGCTGACCCCGCTGATCGCGAAAATTCCCCGCACGAGCCTTATTCTTTCAGTCCTCATTTCGCTGGCATCCGGAATGATCGACGTGCTCGATTACCCCTACAGCGCCTCCCGGA
Organism: Arthrobacter sp. AOP36-F1-5; assembly: GCF_058137995.1. NCBI lineage: Bacteria > Bacillati > Actinomycetota > Actinomycetes > Micrococcales > Micrococcaceae > Arthrobacter > Arthrobacter sp. AOP36-F1-5. Next base: position 1,858,005 of record NZ_CM176892.1, on the reverse strand, counting down.
CCCTGGTCTTCCTCCCGTTCTTCGTGCTCGGTTTCACCTACGGCAAGCCTATTCTGGCCTACCTTTCCCGATTGCTGGGGAGGGGCCGGGTAGTGGTGGCAGTCTCGGCACTGCTCACGTTCGGCTTCTTGCTGTATTGGGCGCCGAACCACAAGTGGTTCTACGGGAGCAGGGGCTACGACGTCCTGGATGTTTCCGATCCCACGGGTGTCATCTATCGACTCGTGCTACAGATCTGTGCCGTGGTGCTCACCGCCGGTCTGCTGGTCCTGGTTCCCCGCGACCCCGGCCTGCTGGTCAGGTTTGGCCAGCGGAGCCTCTCCATTTTCCTGCTCCATGGCTTCGCGATACTTGCCGTGGCGCGGTACGCGAAGATCATGGCGGAGGACAACAGATACGAAGCCGTGGTGATCTACGTGATCCTCATGGCAGGAATTGCGTTGCTTGCCTCGATGCAGCCGGTCCACCAGGCGATTGGCCGCATCGGCACCCTCCTGCTGCCCCTCATCGAGAAGGTGTCGCCATCCAGTCCGGTGGCAGGCACCGGCCGAGCACAGCCTGTCTACCCCGGGCCAGACAAAGAACCACTGCGAGCCGAGGAGCCGCACGTCTCGGAGGGGGCCGACGATCGACACGTAGGTGTCGCCGCCCAGACCAGACCCGGAGCACGGTAGACTATTCGGCGGACGGGATGGCTGGACGATCGCGTGTCGCGCAAGCGGCCCGAGGAACGTCCGGGCTCCACAGAACAGGGTGGTGGGTAACGCCCACTCGGGGAAACCCGCAGGATAGTGCCACAGAAAACAGACCGCCCGCCTCGTGCGGGTCAGGGTGAAAAGGTGGTGTAAGAGACCACCAGCGCCCCAGGTGACTGGGGCGGCTCGGTAAACCCCACCCGGAGCAAGGCCAGACAGGCTGCGTATGAGGGCTGTTCGCCCCAGTAGTCGGGTAGGCCGCGTGAGGGCATCGGCAACGGTGCTCCTAGATGGATGATCGTCACCGGCAATCGGGTAACCGCTGCCGGTACAGAACCCGGCGTACAGGCCATCCCGTCCCCTATGATCCACCACGTCCCGCCACGTTCGGCGGCCGAGCTCATTCGGGTTGGACGGGACTGCGATCGGACTCGTCATCTGGTTCCCAGTCATCGGGATGGATCTGTGGCGGGTAGTCGCCCGGCATCAGGGCCCGCTTGAGATGGTGTTGGCGACCCCCGCTGGCCAAATCCGAGTTGAGGATCCGCAACGCTTGAGCGACGTCGACCTTATTGATGGTGTCCTCCCCGGTGGTTGGCGAGGTTTAACCATAGTCGAAAGTATGTTCTAGTGTGTGCGGTGGTGCTCCGCTGCGCGCCTCATGACGTGATCTCTACGCTGGCAGCCAGTGGGCCGGTGTGGGGTTCTTGGACTTCGATCTCTGCATCCAATGACAGTGGCGGTGAAACCCAGCCACTAATGGTTAGCACCTGCCGATATTCGTTGCCGACCCAAATAGCCCTGAAATACTCCAACGTCCCGTTGATGGCCATCGTCTCATCGAGAAAAACCACTCCCAGGTGACGGTGCTCGCGGGATAAGTCCCCGATTCTCATAACTCCCCAGTCAGTTGTCGGTTGACGGCTACATGCCGGACCTTCCGCCAGTGTAGGCGCGCAGTGCCCCTTCGCGGCCTAGATGACGGGTGGGGTCTGTGCAAGACCATGGGGTGGATGCTCCTCAACGGGCAACCGACCCTGCCCGAGGTGAAGGGGCAGGGTCGGTTGATGGGCACGGTCTGGGGGAACCATGCCGGCGACGCAAGAGACGGGGCGCCGCCATTCCAAGTGTAATCGAATATATTTACGAATGGGGGTTGTTTATCGGCGCGCCGTCCCCGGGCTGATCATGTGTTGTCGCATGCGGAAAGATTACGGGCCGGAATTCGGCAGGTCATGTGAGTGAGTTCACCGGCATCAATGCGGTGATCGGGGGTCAACAACCTAGGATGGAGGTGGGCTCAGCCCCGGGGGAGAGGAATCTCGGACCCCAACCAACCGTATCTGCAATGGTGCTTTCGCGGTGCCAACCGGCTAGTGGATCCCTGCCGGCTGAATTGGAAGGACAAAAAGTGACCCAGCAGTCTGTCGCCGCCCAGAATGAATGGAGCGGCCGCGAGGAACTCGCCGAGGCCATGATTCCCCTCATTGGGCGTCTCTACCGCAAGAACAATGTGGTGACCTCCATCTACGGGCGCAAGCTCATCAACAAATCCCCGATCGACATCCTCAAGGCCCACCGGGTGGCCCGCCATATTGACGGCGTGGAACTCTCCCCCTCCCAAACACTTCCCCTGCTCCAGGGCCTTGACGCACTGGACCTCGGTGCGGTCTCGGTGGATTTGGCCCGACTGGCCCGCAAATTCAACGAACAGGGCAACGGCGCCGTGCTGCAGGACTTCCTGGCCGACGAATTCGCCGAAAAGGCCGGCGGCGCCGGGCGCACCGACGTCGAATCCCGCGATATCGTGCTCTACGGCTTCGGACGCATCGGACGGCTGCTGGCGCGCATCCTGATCGAGCGCGGCGGCTACGGACTGCGCCTGCGCGCCATCGTGGTGCGCAAGAACGGCGAGAACGATCTGGTCAAACGCGCCTCGCTGTTGCGCCGCGACTCGGTGCACGGACCCTTCGAAGGCTCGATCACCGTCGACGAGGAAAACAACACGATCCTCGCCAACGGAACCCTGATCCAGGTCATCTACTCCAACGACCCGACCACCGTGGACTACACCGCCTACGGCATCGACAAGGCGATCGTTGTGGACAACACGGGCCGCTGGCGCGACCGCGAAGGACTGGGCCAGCACCTCAAGGCCAAGGGCGTGTCCCAGGTCCTGCTGACCGCTCCGGGCAAGGGCGATGTGAAGAACATCGTGCACGGCATCAACCACGGTGACATTGCCGCCGACGACACGATCGTCTCCGCGGCGTCCTGCACCACGAACGCGATCACCCCGGTGCTCAAGGCGATCAACGACGAATATGGTGTCACCCACGGTCACGTGGAAACCGTCCACTCGTTCACCAACGACCAGAACCTGACCGATAACTTCCATAAGGGAGACCGTCGTGGACGGTCGGCGGCGTTGAACATGGTCATCACCGAAACCGGTGCCGCGAAGGCAGTGTCGAAGGCACTGCCCGAATTCGAGGGCAAGTTGACCGGAAACGCGATTCGCGTCCCCACCCCCGATGTCTCCATGGCGATCCTGAACCTGAACCTGGAGAAGGACACCACCAAGGAAGAGCTGAACACCTACCTGCGTCAGACGTCGCTGGGAGCCGAACTGCATAAGCAGATCGACTACATCGACTCCCCGGAGATCGTCTCCACCGATTTCGTCGGTTCGCGCCGGGCCGGCATCGTCGACGGGCTGGCGACCATCGCCAACGGCCGAAACGCCGTCGTCTACGTCTGGTACGACAACGAGTTCGGTTACTCCTGCCAGGTGGTTCGCGTCATCGAGGAACTTGCGGGAACCCACCCGGTGGCTTTCCCCGCAGTAGAAAAAACCGAAGACATCACGGTCGAGGCAGAAGCCACCGTGTAATCACCACCGGCGCCATCAGCGGCACCGGATAACCAGCCCACGCACCGGGCAGGAAACAGGACAAGAGCATGGATCGTCTGATCGATAGCCGAGCACGCCGCACACTGGGGGTCACCGCCGCCGGATTCGCGGTACTGCTGGCAGCCACCGGATGTTCCTCCACGGGAAGCTCCGACGATTCATCGTCGGCGCCGGCCACGCAGGAAACCTCGGCAGCAGCCTCCAGCTCGGCACCGGTGAGCAGCAGTGCTGCCTCCTCGGCGTCGGAAACCGCGACCGCGGAGAAGTCCTCCTCCACGGCGCCGGCCACCAAGTCCGCGAAGGCCGCCCCGGCCAAGGACACGTCGGCTTTGGACACCGTGAAGAACAAGGAGCACAAGATTGCCGTGGTCTCCACCGGCGCGTCCGCTTCCGGTAAGGATTCGCTGAACACCAAGCTGATCATTGCCGATCATGGTTGCTTCCACGCCGTCAATCAGCAGGGTCCCCCGACGCTGCTCGTCTTCCCCGAAGACACCACGCTGAACAGCAAGGGCAAGCCGACCGTGACGGTGGGGGGAACCTCCATCCGCGTGGGTCAGCAGGTGACCTTCACCGGCAAGAAGATCAACCTGAGCACGGACCAGGCCTCACAGGCCAAGCCGTGCCGCGCCAAGGGCGACGTCTTCCAGGTGGCCTCGGCGAAGTAGTCGGACACCCGCGCCAAAGAGCCGGCGCCCACCCCGACCCGTCGGGGGGGCGCCGGCTCTTTCGTGGGCGGTCTGAAGGTGCGCTTAGTGATCGTGCCCAAACGGGTCGGGATCGACCCCCGGCAGCCATGAGTTCCCCGGAACGCCCCAGTCCAAGGACTTCTTGGCCTTCTTCCACCGCTTCGCCCATTTGGTATTGAGCTTATCGACGTAGAGGTAGCCGTCGAGGTGGTCGTATTCGTGCTGCAACATCCGGGCGAACCAGCCGGTCGCCTCGAAGTCGAGCTGGTTCCCCTCGCCGTCGTAACCCATCACCCGGGCGTAGTCCGCACGTTTCAGCGGGAAGGACAGGCCGGGGGCCGAGAGGCAACCTTCGGCCTCCTCGTCGGGGTCGGGCTGCGCGCCGGAGACCTTGCCGAGCACGATCCGCGGATTCACCAGCACCCCTTCGGGGGGGACCCCGTCGTCGTTCTCCATCGTGTAGGTGAAAAGCCGCAGGCCCACCCCGATCTGAGGGGCAGCCAGACCGACACCGTTGGCGGCGTGCATCGTCTCTGACATGTCGGCGATCAGTGCCCGCAGGTCATCGTCGAAGGCGGTGACTTCGGCGGCACGGCAGTGCAAGACGGGTTCGCCGTAGACGACGACGGGACGGACGGGCATCTGTGCCTCCTGCTGGTGATCATGACAGCGAACAAAAAACCGCCCCGGAATGATCCGGGGCGGCTGATGGGGTGAGTAACGGGGCTTGAACCCGCGACCTTCTGGACCACAACCAGACGCTCTGCCAACTGAGCTATACCCACCATTGCGTCTCTCAACGCGGTGCCCGCACCTTCGGTATTCCTACCGGGGAGGTCCGGGCAACGAATACTAGTTTACACACTTTCGGCAGGGCTTGCGACATGGGGACACGCCCGCGCCGAACTGTGGCAGGGATCACTCCCTGCGGTTGTTCAGTTCGTGTGGGGGCCCGACGTGGCGTCGGCCCCGGAACCCTCAGGGGCAGCGCTTTCGGCTGCCACGGAGCGGGCAGCCTCCTTGGCCGTCTTGCTATCGGGGCCGGGGGCCGGAACCATGACTGCCTTGCGGTAGTACCGCAGTTCGTTGATCGAATCACGGATGTCGCCCAGGGCCCGGTGGTTCCCGGTCTTCGGGGGAGCCTGGAAGTAGGCGCGGGCATACCAGCGCCGGGCCAATTCCTTGATCGTGGAGACGTCGATGACGCGGTAGTGCAGGTGGTCGATGACCCCGGGCATATCACGGGCCAGGAAGTTCCGGTCGGTGCCGATGGTGTTTCCAGCCAACGGGGCCTTGCCCGGCTCGGGGACCCATTGGCGGATATAGGCGAGGACCTGCTCGGTGGCGGTATCCAGGTCGACGCCGGCGTCGAGTTCCTCGAGCAGCCCCGAGGTGACGTGCATCTGGCGCACAAAGTCATTCATCTGTTCCAACGACTGGGCTTCGGGTTTGATGACGACATCGACACCCTCACCGAGAATATTCAATTCCGGGTCGGTAACCAGGACGGCAACTTCGATCAACGCGTCGGCTTCCAGGCTCAGCCCGGTCATTTCGCAGTCGATCCACACAATGTTTTCAGCAGAAATAGGCACAGCCCCAATCTACCGGATTCGGCGACCCCCACGGTGATCGGCAGGGGTGGGGCGTCCTAGGTGGTCAGGCCACTGAGGAAATACAGGACCACGAAGACGACGCCCGCGGTGACGCCCAGGGCGGCAGCGGCCAGGGCGTGCAACCCCAGCAGGGGAGAGACGACCACCACCAAAAGGGCGATGAATAGACCCCATCCCAGCAAAGCCTTCTGCCGGGTGGGGGTGCTGCCTCCGCTCGATGCGTGCCGACCCACTGAAGCCTCTTCCGTCAGCTACCTGTCCCGCCGGAGGATCCCGGCAGCAGATACCACCTTAGGTCCCGTCGCCGGGGAACTCGGGATCCGGCGTCGTGCCGCCTGTTGGGGAAGACGCGATGCTAACATCGGGTGAGTATTTGAGCGGGCCGCCGGCCCCGGAGCCCGGTCGTCTCAGCGTCCGCGGTGATGGGTTGGCGCAGCCCCGAGAGGGCAAACGACGGAAACGAGCCGATGGCGATGAGCAGGGTCGAGGCGGGTGCGGGGACCCGCCGTATGGACCACGGGACCCGGGCGGTCCTGGTCCAGGGCTTCATCGGCGCGATGCTGGTCCTGCTGGGCTCCTACGGCATCGGCTGGCTGGCGAGCGTCTCACCGCTGAACCGGGACCACCTGCTCATTGCCGTACGCACCGAGCAGTGGGGGGTGATCACCTCCACGGTCGTGCTCACGGTCGGCTGCTGGATCATGTTCCGCGCCTGGCTGCGGTTGGGGCAGGAACTCGCCGGTTGGGCCGAAGGCTCCCTGCGAACCGTCAGACAGGCCTGCTGGGCCTGGGGGGCGCCGCTGCTGCTCTGCTTGCCGATCTTTAGTCGGGACGTCTTCGCCTACATCGGACAAGGCCGGCTGGTCACCGCCGGGCAGGACCCCTACGAGGATGGAATCTCCACCCTGTCGAACTGGTTCCAGCTCGGTGCCGACGTCACCTGGGCGGAATCCGAAACCCCCTATGGTCCACTCTTTCTGACCATCGAACGCCTCGTGAACATGGTCGCCGGCTCCTCCCCGGATGCCTCGGTACTGCTCTACCGGCTGGTCGCCTTTGCCGGGGTCGTGCTGTGCATGGTCTACGTCCCCAAACTGGCTGATCTGCACCAGGTTCCCGGCGCCAAGGCCCTATGGATCACCGTATCGAACCCGCTGTTCTTGATCAGCTTCATCGCCAGCGCACATAACGATGCCCTCATGGTGGGCCTCGCCGTGGCCGGCACCTACTATGCGGCCACCCGCCGCGGAATACTCGGCGTCGTCCTGGTCACCGCTTCCATCGGCATCAAACCCATCACCATGGTGATCCTGCCGTTCATCGGACTGCTCTGGGCCGGGCCCGGTTCCTCCTGGCGTCGTCGCTTCCTGTATTGGGCCTATACCCTCGCGCTCTGCCTGGGCATCATGGCCCTCATCGGCTGGGTCAACGGCTACGGTTTCGGCTGGCTGAAGGTCATGCTGGGGACCGGGACCGGCACCGTCTTCTTCGCCCCCGTCGGGATGTTCACGAACTTCTTCAGCGGGATCCTGGACACCTTGGGCCTGGAATCGGAGTGGGTGCTGGGCGTGGTGAAGGTGATCGCCCGACTGGCCTCGGTGGCCGTCGTGCTGTTCCTGATGTTCCGCGGCAGCCACTCCCATCTGGTCCAGCGCCTGGCCCTGGCCTTCGCCGCCCTGGTCGTCCTCTCACCGATCATCCAACCCTGGTACCTGTTGTGGCTGTTGCCCTTCTTCGCGGCCACCGGCATCCGGGATGACTGGCAGCTCATCTGGGTCTACTTCACGGTGGCGTTCTTTGTCGCCTTCGGGGCTGCGGACCAGATCTTCATTTGGCAGTTCCTCGGGTCGCTGGACCCCTGGGTGAAGCATCTGTCCACCGGCATTTCCTGGGCCGCCATGGCCTATCTGGCGTTTCTGGATCCGCGGACCAAACATATTTTCCTGGACTTCCGTGATTCTCTGCGGACCGCCTGGGCTGCCCTGCGACGGCCCAAGGCAGCCAACTGAATGGTGGGACGCAACCACGGGCGGACGCGGGCCCGTACCGCAGCGCTCACCGAGGCGGTCTATGGGCTGCGCCATCACATCGAGCACCTGCCGATTTTGCATCGGCTGGCCGGCGGCGACGAGGCCAAACGCGGTGTGGCCATGGCCCAAGGATTTTTGGCCTCGCTGATGATCATGGTCGGCTCCTGGGGGGTCGGCTGGCTGGCTCAGTCCCAGGATTCGTTGTTCGCCCGCACCACCGTGCTGAACCCCCTGCGCGTGGAAACGGCAGGGGTCATCGTGTGCACCATCCTGCTCGCGCTCGGTTCAATGATCATGTGCCGTGCGTGGTTGCGTTTCGGTCAGCGCGGTGGCCCGAACAGCAGGGCCTCGGTGGTGACGGTACGCAATACCGTCCTGCTCTGGACTGCGCCACTGCTTTTCGCCTTCCCCATCTTCAGCCGCGACGTCTATTCCTATCTGGGCCAAGGCCGGCTCATGCATGCCGGACTAAGCCCCTATGCGAACTGGATCTCCCAACTCCCCGGCTGGTTCGCCCAGGGTTCGGACAGCCTCTGGGCCGAATCCGCATCCCCCTACGGGCCGCTCTTCCTGCTCGCCGCCCAGGGCGTCTACTTCATCACCGGTGGCATCCCCGAACTGGCCGTCCTGCTGTTCCGCGTCCTGGCGGTCGGGGGAGTGCTGTTGTGCCTATATGCGGTACCCCGGCTGGCCGAGCGGCTGGGCTCGGACCCCACCTGGGCGGTCTGGATTTCGTTGGCGAACCCCCTCTTCCTGCTCACCATGGTCGGCGGCGTCCATAATGATGCGCTGATGATGGGTGGGGTGCTGCTCGGGTTCCTCTGGGTCTACCAGGGCCGCCGGTTCGCCGGGGTCTTGGCCGTCAGTGCAGCCATCGCCATCAAACCCATTGTCGTGCTCGCCTTGCCGTTCATCGGCTTGGCCATGGTGCCCGCCACGGCCCGGATCGGCAGCAGGATCCGGGCCTGGGCCTATACGGCACTGGTGTCGGGGGTGACGCTCACGTTCCTGGGGTGGGTCTCTGGTCTCTGGTTCGGCTGGATCAAGGCGATGGCCTCCGCCGGATCGGCGGCCTTCCCCTACGCCCCGGTGGGACTGCTGGGGCTGGGCATCGGTTGGCTCGTCGAACAAGCAGGGGGGAACCTGTCCTCCACAGCCAACGGCGTCTACACCGGGTTCAAGGTCGTGGCCCTGGCCCTGGCCATCTGGCTGGCCTTCCGCAGACCCGCCACCTCACCGGTGCTCTATAGCGCCTTGGCCCTGTTGGCCTCCGTCCTGCTGGCACCGATCATCCAGCCCTGGTACCTCCTGTGGCTGGTTCCCTTCTTCGCGGTCACCCGCGTCTACAGCGGCCGCTGGACCCGCTTCTGGTACCTCCTAAGCATGGTCCTGGTCCTGGTCGGGGTCGTCGACCAACTCAGTGTCGCCCAATGGATCAGCCTGCTCTGGGTCCGGGTGCTCGCTGCGGCGATCGGGTTGCTGTATCTGGGCTACCTGGTCTTCTCCGACCCCAAAACGTCATTCATCTTCACCCGGGGCGCAGGCCCCGAATCCACCGAGAACAGAAACGAGGCCACCACGTCGTGACTTCACCACTGACCACCCTGCGCAACTCCCGCGAAGCCACCCGGCCGGTGATCGGATGGCTGCTGGTTGCCACCGTCATCGGGGCGGTGCTGGCCGTCCTGAGCAAACAGTGGTGCCGGGTGAACGGCTGGTCCGGGGCCGATCAGCATATCCACATGTGCTATTCGGATTTCTCCGAACTCTTTGGCACCCGCGGGCTCGCCGATAAACTCTTCCCCTTCTTCACCGGCTTGCCCCAGGAACAGGCATTGGAATACCCGGCCCTGCTGGCCGTCATCGCCGGGGTCACCGCGTTCATGATCCCCGGCACCGGCTTCAGCCTCGAACGGCAGCTGGCCTACTTCGACCTGAACTCCTTGGGTTCCTTCATCTGCTGGGGGATCATCGTCGTCGCGGTGGCCTATAGCGCCCGCAAACGCAGTCGCGACGCCCTCATGGTCGCCCTGGCGCCGGGGATCATCCTGACCAGCCAATTGAACTGGGATCTGTGGGCCGTGCTGTTCGCGACCCTGGGGCTGTTCGCGTTCTCGCGCAAACGCATCTACCTGGCGGGGATACTGCTCGGGTTGGGGGCCGCAGCGAAGCTGTACCCCTTCTTCCTCTTCGGGGCGATTCTGGTGTTGTGCTGGCGCAGCGGGAAGATGTCTGCCTTCTGGAAGTCGCTCTCGGCTGCGGTGATCGCCTGGCTGGTGGTCAACGTGCCCTTCATGCTGACCGCCTTCGATGAATGGTCACGTTTCTACACGTTCTCTTCCGAACGCGAAATCAGCTTCTCCTCGATGTGGTTGGCCTTCACCTGGACCGGACTGGACGGGGAAGGCTTCTCGCTGCTCTCCAACGCCCTGTTCGGGCTGGCCTGCCTGGGGATCGCCTATCTGGGCTTCACCGCCCAGCGTCGCCCCCGGATGGCCCAACTGGCCTTCTTGATCATCGCCGCCTTCATCCTGCTCAATAAGGTCTATTCACCGCAGTTCGTGATGTGGCTGATCCCGCTCTACGTCCTGGCCCGCCCCCGCTGGCGCGAATTCCTGCTCTGGCAGGTGCTGGAGGCCTACCACTGGGCGGCCGTCTGGCTGATGAGCGCCAAAATCGTCAGCGGAGGAACCTTCGGGCAGGGAACCGCATGGATTGAAATCGCTTATGGCACCGGCATCGCCGCGCATATGGCGATGGTCATCTACCTGTGCGTGAAGATCATTGGGGATATCAGGCACCCCGAACGAGATCTCGTTCGCGCCGACGGAGACGACGACCCGCTCGGCGGTCCGGTGGAAAATATGCCGGATCGGTTCGTGCTGCCCCGACGACGGTGAACCACAGCGACGGACTGTCCCTGACCGAGGACGACGACGGCAACCCCCTCGCGCTGCGGGAGGTCCCGGCCGGGCGGATCACCCTGCGCGACGCCCGCACCAACGGGCGCCGTGAGGTGGACCTGAGGCCCTTCGCCATCGGCGCCACCACGGTCACCCGGGCGCAGTGGCAGACGGTCCACCGGCCAGGACCTGTCACCGATCCCGCGACGACAAACCACGACTCCCGGCTCCCGGCCCATCAGCTGACCTGGTTCGAAGCGGTGACGTGGTGCAACGCCGCCTCCACCACCCAGGGGATCGGCGCCGCCTACACGATCGAGGGCCGTGAGGTGCACTGGGACGTCTCCTCCACCGGATACCGGCTACCCACCGAGGCCGAATGGGAACACGCCTGCCGGGCCGGCACCGTCGGGCCCCGCTACGGCGAACTGACCCGGATCGCCTGGACCGCTGCCGACCAGGTCAGCGGAGTGCAGCCCGTCGCCTCGAAAGAGCCCAATGCTTTTGGACTTTTCGATATGATCGGCAACCTCTGGGAATGGTGCTGGGACTACGCCGACACCGCCCGATACGCCGACTACCGGAGCCTGCGCGGTGCCGGCTGGGCGGATCCGCACTACAGTGCCCGGGCCTCGGTCCGCCGGGGCAGCGCCCCGGATGCCCGGATTGAGGATGTGGGTTTTCGGGTGGTGCGGGGAGTCGTTGGACCGGAGGGAAGTGACCTGGGCCAGGGCTGGAGTGCCGCAGCCGACGCCCGCCGGGCCGCCATGGCGGGCCCGTTGCCGATGGGGTGGACCCCTTTGCGCGGTCTGAAGCCCTAGCCGCGCAGGCTGGAGCCTTCGGATAACTGGTGGTAGGTCCGGTCGTGGTAGACCAACGGGCCATGACCTGTTGCTTGACCCTGGATCCCCAGTACCGCAGCGACGATGACCCGGGAGGAGCCGACATCGACCCTGTCGGTGATCGAACAACGCAGCGCCCAGGTGCTGTGGCGCAATAAGGGCTCACCGGTGGGAAGGAACTCCCAGTCCATATCCTCGGTGAAGCGGGCACTGCCCGGGGTGGCGAAGGTCCGGACGGTCTCTGCCTGCCCGGCATCCATCAAGTGGACCAGCACGGTGTCGGCGGCCGCCAGCAGGGGCGCGGTGGTCCGCCCCGAGAGTGAGAACACCAGGGCCGGCGGATCGGCGGATACCGAGGCGACCGATGAAGCTGTCAGCCCGACCGGCCCCTCAGGCCCGGTTGCGGTGATGACGGCCAGCCCTGCAGGGTGCCCGCGGAAGGCCTCCCGGAAGAGGAGCGATTGCGGGTGCGTCGCTGGCAGGGACTGGGCGGGGGCTGTCATTGATGGTCTTTCGTCGGCGGGTTCACGACGTCCTCGAGAACACCTCGAGCCTAAAACCTCAACCTAGGTTCAGGTCAAACCCGAACGTCTTGATCCGCTGCACCCTATTGCTCGAGGCCCGGAGCACCGGTGGTAGCGGTTCCCAAATGATCTTCGGCATTGACGAAACCGCAGGTGGATAAAGAGAGGCAACCACAGCCAATGCAACCGTCCAGCCGGTCCCGCAGATGCTCCAACATGGTGATGCGGGCGTCGATTTCTTCACGCCACGCCTCGGATAGATGCTGCCAGTCGGACTGGTCGGGAACCCCCTCCTGCGGCAATTGCTCAAAAACCTCCAGGACCGAGGCCAAGGGGATGCCGGCACGTTGGGCTGCCCGAATCACGGCGACCCGACGCAGGGTGGAGCGGGGATACCTGCGCTGGTTTCCGCTGCTCCGCCGGCTGTAGATCAGTCCCTTGCGTTCATAGAAGTGCAGGGCGGAAATGGCGACCCCACTGCGGGCGGACAGCTGCCCGACACTGATCCGTGAATCATCGTCCATGGTCTGGGTTTCCCTCCTGCGTTTCCGCGTGGCCCCCGAGGACCACAGCCGATGGGAAGAATACACCGGATCGCCTGACGAAGCTGCCGGCCGGCGTTGAGCTGATGCGGGGGATGAGCCGATAGGCTGGGGAATATGGCACAAGCACAGCACGACGTCGGCTGGTACCTCTTCGACTACGGAATGGTGATCGCCGCGGCGCCGGCAGACAGGGACTGGGAGCGGCTGCAGCAGGCCACCGGTCGGGCCCTGAAAGAGCAAGGCAGCACGTATTGGGCTCACCGACACTCCTTTGACGCGGGAGCCTTGGATTCGCCCTCGTACTGGACTGCCGTGTTGGAACGGGCCGTGGACGCGGCAGAGGCCGAGCGGTTGGACCGGCTCGATACAGCCCTGTGGTCCCAACCCGATCCGCGGACGCGGGAGGTTCTCCAGTCGCTGGAAACACGCGGGGCGTCGATGGCGGTGCTCTCGAATATGCCGGCGCGGATGTCGCAGATCTTTGAGGCCGAGGGCTGGTGGACCGGTTACTTCGAGCACCTGATCTTTTCCGGGCCGCTGCGCCTGGCCAAACCCGACCCGCGGATCTACGAACACGCCCTGGCACGGATGGGCGCCGAAGCCTCCGAGGTCGTGTTCATCGACGATAAGTCGGAGAACATCGAAGCTGCCGCGGCACTGGGACTGGGGACGGTTCACTACACCGCAGGCACCGATCTGGCCGCCGAACTGGGGCTTTAACCGCCGCCCGCGCCAGCTGGACCCCTGTCACGGCAGGGAAGTGTCTCCGTGCTGGGGAAGGGCAGCGTGCACTCTCAACCACTAAGCTCCGTCCAGGCGGTGCGGATCCGGTGGATTCTTCCTGTTCAGTCCAGAACACGATGCCACGTGATGCCCTGTGCCGGATCGGCCAGCGACGTCCGCATCGGCTAGGTGACCAATCCGCGATCAAATACCCAAAACAGCTGGTCAGGTCGCGAACTGTCGTGGTCCGCACCTAGGCTCGATACACAACAATTGGGGGGAACCATGAAAAGAACTGGATTTGCCGCTGTCCTAGCTATCGCCGTTCTCAGCGCGTCGGCGTGCACCAGCGAGTCTGTCGGGAACTCGAGCGCCGATGGGTTGGTCGGCGGGAGCCCAACGAGTGCAGTAACGACAGCAGCACCCACGCAGCAGATGTCGCCGAGTGAGATGCCGTCAACCGGCGCGGGGCCGACAAGTATGTTCAAAACGGGCCAAGCATGGGCCGATGATGCTTACGAATCATGGTTCGAGGGGATGCAGACCACCTATATCGATGACTCTGACGTCGGATTCTGCCCGCCGTTCGATGACCTCAAAGGGTATCGCGAGTGCCTGCCGAACGACCCACATGCTTACGTCGAGAGTTTTACCTCTACTGAGCCTGGGCACTTGGTGGTCACCCTCAGCCCGGATAGTCGATGGCAGGGCGGGGAATATGACACGGATGGAATCTCGGGGCTTGAATTTGTGGCCGGGAACGTCGGACCGCGACTCCAACAGGATGGGTTCCCCTTCTTGAAAGTCACGGCAAAAATTTCCGGAACCGATAAGTCCTCTACATATGAGCTGTTTCCCTCGAAGTCCGGGCGCTAACACCACGAGGGGCCCAAGATCCGACCGGAGAGTAAAACATGAAGAAAATAGCGTTCGTCGTGGCACTCGGCGCCGTAGCACTCAGTCTCTGGGGATGCACCGGTGGTATGAGCGGACTGTCAGATAACGAGCGGACGATGGTCAGCACGGAAGTGCCCCCCGCGGCAGCATTCGCGCCCGCTGAGTCGAGGCCTGAAAACGCTCAACGCCAGGTATGGGCAAACGAGCTCATGAACCGATGGCTCAACGCCGAAGGCGCGCACAGCATCTCTGGTTTCTCGAAGCCCTATAGCCTCATCACCGGTTGGGAATCACCAGCCCCCGGCGTGGTCGTGCTTCACGTAGCCAACTCCATTGAAGGCCCGGATACCGAAGCCGATCTACACTCAATCGCTGCCGTGATGCTCGCAGCCGTCGGGGAACAAACTGCGGCGCTGGATCGGGTTGAAGCACAGACCGAAGACGGCCGTTTTCGCGTGAGTGCCACGGGATAACCCGCGTGCCCAGCAAAGGCACTGAAGGGCTCAGCAGCAGTCGGTTCATTTACTGACCCACGGATCTGCGAACGTGTCCTGGCGCAGATGGGCACCGTTCACTACCCCGCAGGCACCGACCTGGCCGCCGAACTGGGGCTTTAACCACCTTCACGCGCCCCTAGCCCGGCAAACAGGGAACGGCCTCAGTGCTGGGGCAGGTAGTCGCGACAGACCTGGTTGACCGGGATATCGCGGTGGAGCACCCAGATACCGTGATCGTCGCGGGTGACCACCTTGAAGCCCAGGTCCTTGCCGCGTTTCAGCGCTTCCTGCGGCGAGAGCGGATCCCAGCCGCCGAGTTCGTCGGTATTGAAGTCGATGATCATCCAGCTGGACAGGTCGTCCCCGATATCCCCGTGGAGGCCCACATAGGTGCGCTGAACCAGGTGGGGGACCGCTGTATCCGCCGCCTCCACGCATACCCCGTCGGGGATCAGGGCCACCGCCCGGGCCTGCGCCTTCGCCGTTTCGGGCATCGACCAATTCTGTCCGGTCAGCGTGCGGCCCAAGGGGATGACCGCGTGGATGAACAGGGTGCAGACAAACGCCAAAATCAGCAAATAGGCGGGAGCCCCGACGGCCAACTTCTTTTTGCCGGTGCGGGCAATGATCTTCGAGAGCACATGCACCGAGGCCATGATGAGCACCGGGGCAAGCATCGCGTCATATTGGTAGACCGGAGCCCACGTGTTCAACCGGTCGTTGAAGAGGCGGCTGAGCAGGCTCGGCGCCACCAGGATCACATAGGGGGAGAGGAAGGGCAATAAGGCCAGCGGGACGAAGGACATCAACCAGAGCAGGATCTTCAGTTCGTGGTTGAACAGTAATGCGATGGATTTCAGCGGGTGGGACAGGATGAAGGCGATCGCCGCCCCCGCTGTGGGGCCCAAGGCCGTGTATTGCCAATAGGACATGGCATCCGGCGGTGCGAAATGGGGGACCAGTATTTCCGTGACCACCACGTAGCCGGCGACACCCACGACGGCCATGAGGATGGCCTTGCCCCACTGGCGGTGGAAGGCCAGGACGATGCCCACGGCAATGAGCGTCACCCCCATGTCTTCACGGACCAACAAGAGAATGGAGGACAGGCCCACGACCAGCCAGTACCTTCGGGCGTCGAACGCCCAGACGATCCAGGCCATCAGGGGTACCGCGAAAGCCACCTCGTGAAAATCCCAGTTCACCATCGACTGGAACGGCCACCACAGCAGCAGGGCCGCCGCCGTGAGCAATCCTCCACGGTGGCCCAGATGTTTGCGGCAGAAGAGGTAGACGGGAATCGCGGTGACCACCAGCAGGGCGATCATGCCGAAGTTGAGCATGCGCGGGTCCGGCCAGATCCAATACAGCGGGGCGAACAGCGCAATGATCGGGTGGAAGTGGTCCCCGAGGAGATTGAAGTCCACGCCCTTGATCGGCACGATCGGTGCCTTGAACAGCGAGTACTGGTGCACCGCCTGGTCGAAGATGCCCAGGTCGTAGCCCTTGGCCTCAAAATTGCGGTAGCGCAGCAACGAGTGGGCGACGTACAGGATGGTGGCGCCGACCATGACCGCGGTCAGCTGCAGCTTCTGTGCTCGGCTGACGGGGTGGATCGCAGAATCGGTGGCGGGTGGGGCTTCGGGCATGGCTACGAGTTTAGCGGTGCGTCGGTTCCCTTGTGGGACCGCGCAGGCGGTGGCACGGCACGGTGTTGATCACAAAAAACGGTGCCCACCCGAAGGTGGACACCGTTTCGACGATTGCCGCTGGATCCGGCGGAAGGGCGGACTAGTGGATGGATGCCAGCCCGGTGCGGGCCATGGCGTCGGCGTAAGCGGCCTGCATTTGATCCAGGTGGCCCTGCTGACGTTCGGCGGAACCGGCGAAGGCGCGGCCGTCGAGGGACTTGACCTTATAGGTCTTGAAACCACGACGCCACAGCAACGGGTTCTGCGTTTTGGCCAGCTGATCGGCCAGGCGGTGTGCCTCGGTGCCGTGAGCGACCAGAACGGAGGCACGTGGAACCTGCTTGAGCATGCGCAGCAGCGGCTTCAGGCCCGAGGTGATCTGGGCCGGCTCAAAGCGGCCATTGGCTTCACCGGGGGTATGCCAGGGGGAGACGTTCCACGGCATGACGTATTCCGGACGCAGGCCCAGCTGCCACTGCAGGGCGATCATGCGCTCTGCGGCGTCGGAGTCGCCCGGGGTGATGAAGCCACTGTCATCGGCGGTGCCGATATTGGAGAACAGGGAGATGATCTTGACCTGGTCGACGTCATGCTGGGGGTCGACGTAACTGACCGAGGAGCCCGGGCGCAGCAAGGCGGTCTCGTCAAGAAGTCGGTTGACGGGGGCGATCTGCTCCTCGTAACGGCGGCTAAACAGCGTGTCGGTCGATAATTCCGGGGCAGATGCGGTCATGAAGGGGTGCTTCTCCTGGGGTTGCTGCTGGTTGCGGATAGCTGGTCCGCCGGTGAGGTCCGGCGCACGGGAGGACATGCCCCCTGGGGCGCCGAGGTGAACGGGAAACGCTGCGGAAAATGCCGTTGCGTGCTTCCCACACTACTCCTTCTGTTCTGTGGACACGCCGAGAGGGTCCCTCGGTCGTCGGTGATCCTCGGCACGGAGCTCCTATCCCGACGGATGCTCAGCCCGGATGACGCTTGATAGTGTGTGGTGCGGTACACAACGAGGCGAGGGAGCGACCATTCATGGGAGCAGTATTCGACCGGCTGGATGAACAGTTGAAACCCGGGGTCGAAGCAGTGACGCTCGACTATGAGCGCCTTCGCCCCCACCTGGAGAAGGTGACCGCCGACGTCACCGCACGGATCCGTGAGATTTTCGAAGGCGTCGATGTGCAGCCGCTCTTCGTCACCGGACGCACCAAATCGGTGGACTCCTTCCGCGATAAGGCCTCGCGGATGATCGAACCCAACGAACCCGGAGGGGACCGCCAACTCGAATTCCCCCACCCGCTGCGGGATCTGCATGACCTCGTGGGAGTAAGGGTCATCGTGAGTCTGCCCCATGAAGTCCGTGAGGCCGCCAACCTGATCAAACGTCGACGCAACGAATTCGATTGCCGTGCCGACCGGGAGAAGGACATTGGCTCGGTGGAGTCCGGAACCTACGGCTATTCCAGCCGGCACCTGATCCTGCGCACCCGGCAGAATGACGTCGTCAGGGACTACCAGGGCGAACTGGCGGAAAACGTCAGGGTCACCGGTAACTATATTTTTGAAACCCAGATCCGGACGATCCTGGCTCATGCCTGGAGCGAGATCGAGCATGACATCAGGTTCAAGAAAGTCGATCCGCGCGCCTGGAGCCCGTATCTGGACCGGCAGTTCACCGCGACCGCCGCGATGCTCGAGGCCGTCGAGTCGACGTTCGAGGAACTACATGACCGCTACCTGGCGGTGACTGGCTACTGGGACAGCGAGGGCGAAGGGGGTGTGGAACTGGATCCTGCGCGTATTCGCGAGGTCTGGCAGACATTGCTTCCGCATGTGGACCGCAAGGCAGACGATGACTGGGGGTGGGCCGCCGAACTCCTGGCCGCCCACGACCTGACCACGACCATCGAATTGGCCGGGCTCCTCGACGCCACGGCGATCACCGAAGTGCGCAAGGCCCTGGATCACCGGTATTCACCAGGACCTGACCGTCTTTTGGACGATGTGCTGCTGTGGCGCTTCGGGGCCAGCCATATCGAGCTGACCGCCGGGAAGGATCGGCAGCGCCAAGAGAGCCTACGACGCCGGCTGGCCCAAATGGATTCCTATCAGGCAGAAAAAACCCCGGGACGAGCGAGCGAAGAGCCCTAGGGGCGACGCCCGCCGATCCCGGGGGAGGGACGGGCCGACTAGATGGTGGTCGTGGCCGTCTGGTAGTCGAAACGGGGAAGGCGTGGACGCCAGGCGTTTTCGCCGGGCTTGCCGATGTTGACGACCATGAACGTCTTCTGCGTGGTTCCGGCATGGAAATCCTCGTCCACCCCGGCGGCGTCGAAACCGCCCATGGGTCCGGCATGCAGGCCCACGGCGCGCACGGCCATGATGAAGTACCCCGCCTGCAGGTGGGCGTTGGAGTTGCCCACGTGGGAGCGGGCGGCAGCCTGGTCCTCGCCGTCGAAGGCTGCCTTGCGATCGGCGGCGTGGGGCAGGAACGTCGCGAAGTGCTCATGCCATTCGGTATCGAAACTCAGGACGGCGACCAGCGGCGCCGAGAGCGTCTTGGCGCGGTTCCCCTCGGCCATGCGGTCGACCAGGCGTTCACGGGCGGCTTCGGAGCGGACCCAGGTGATGCGCATCGGCTGGTTGTTCATCATGGTGGGCCCCATTTTCATGAGGTCGTAGATGGCCTGGGCCGTCTCCTCGCTGACCGGCTCATCGGTGAACGTATTGGCTGTGCGCGCTTCACGGAAGAGGACGTCGGCGGTCGCTGGATCAATGGCCAGTTCCTGCTCGAAATCGGAGATCGTGGTGGTCATGGAGTCCTTCCGGGAGGCAGTGGTCCAAGCGAGCGATCCGCCCGGCACTGACGGTGTGCTGGTACACCCTCCCCAACCAGTCGCTGCCGAGGCATATTTCCGCATCCCGGTGTGGGCTTAGTCACCCACAGGTTCATCGGCGGTCGGGAAGCCCAGTCGCAGACCGGCGTCACCGGCTGCCACGGCCACCGTGATGCCCTCCAAGGTCTCCACGATCTTCGAAGCAGCCAAGGATCCCGCGTCGTATGTTCCGGTAATGCCCAAGGTCCACGCCCCGGCGGCACGGCCGGCCTCGACCCCTGCAGGGGCATCCTCGAAGACCACGGTCCGTTGCGGGTCCACGCCCAGGCTGGCCGCCGCGGCGAGGTACCCCTCCGGGTCGGGCTTTCCGTGGGCCACGGAGTCTGCGGAGATCAGAACCGTGGGGGCTTCGATCCCCGCCACCGCCAACCGCAGGGCAGCCAGTTCCGCCGTGCACGAGGTGACGATGGCCCAGCGGGAAGACGGCAGCGCCGCCAGCAGTTCGGCGACACCGTCCTTGATGGTGATGCCTTCCTTCTGCTCGACTTCCAGGGCTTCGATCAACGCCAATGCTTCGCTGCGGCGGGCCGGTTCGATCCGTTGAGCCACCACATCGCGGGCTGGCACCCCGTGCGGGTGTTGGCCGTGGTCGCCCAACCCCATCCTGTGGGACCACTCCTGCCAGCAGCTTTCGGTGGCCCGGGTCGAATCGATGAGGGTCCCATCGAGGTCGAAGAGCAGTGCCTCGACGTCGAGGTCATCGCCGATGGCGTCGTGGTGGGCTGCCGGAGAGTCGCTGGTCGTCATGGTCCCAGCCTATCGGCGGTATCGGCGCCCCGGGGTCGCATAAAAATCGTTGCCCCGTTCTCGGGCGGGAAGCGACGGGGCAAGCTAGCATGAATGAATGTCAGAGAATCCAGCAGCAGTTCCCTTGCAGAAGCTCGCCAACGGTGCCGAGATCCCCATGATCGGATTGGGTACCTGGACGATGGACGATACGGAGGCCGGTGCTGCCGTCCGTAGCGCCATAGACGTCGGGTATCGGCTCTTCGACACCGCAGAGAATTACGGCAATGAGGTCGGGATCGGTGAAGGAATCGCCCGTTCCCCGCTGGCCCGCAATGAGGTGTTTTTGACGTCAAAGTTCAATGCCGAATGGCATTCCTTCGACGGCGTACGCCAGGCGTGGCGGCATTCGATCGAACAGCTGGGCGTGGACTACATCGACCTGCTGCTCATCCACTGGCCGAACCCGGAGCGGGGCACCTATGTGGACGCTTATAAGGGCTTGGCCAAGCTTCTGGCCAAGGGCAAAGTCAGGGCGATTGGCACCTCGAACTTCACCCAGTCCCAGCTCACCGAGCTCATGGATGCCACCGGTGTGGTGCCGGACGTGAACCAGATCCAGCATTCCCCGCTGTGGATGCGCGCAGACGATATTGCCTTCCACCAACGCCATGGCATCCACACTCAGGCCTGGGCCCCGCTGGCCCGCGGCGGTGTCTTGGAGGCAGCGCCCGTCGTGGAAGCGGCGACCGCCCACCAGAAGACCCCTGCCCAGGTGGTCCTGCGTTGGAACCTGCAACACGGTGCCTCACCCATCCCGAAGTCGGAAGATCCCGGGCGCATGGCCAGCAACCTCGATGTGTTCGGTTTTGAACTCGACGCCGCACAAATGTCAGCCATCGATGCCCTCGATGGGACCGGGGACGCCCCGGTCGATCCGATGGTCTTCGGTCACTGATCACCCTTTTTGAACCCAGGAGCTACGTATGAAGATCATCGTGATCGGCGGCCACGGAAAGGTCGGCCTGTTGTTGACCCGCGAACTGGCCAACCGGGGTGACGAGGTCACCTCGGTGATCCGCAATCCAGCCCACGCCGACGAGGTCCGCGCCGCCGGCGGCACTGACGTGGTGCTGGATATCGAGCGCGCCCAGGCTCCCGAACTGGAGCCGGTCCTGGCAGGTTTCGACGCCGTGGTCTTCAGCGCTGGGGCCGGTGGCGGTGACGCCGACCGGACGTACGCCGTCGACCGCGATGCGGCCATCCGGATCATGAATGCTTCCATGGCCGCAGGGGTCCAACGGTTCATCATGGTCTCTTTTGCCACGGCTGATACTCAGTATCTGAAACCCCTCGATGACCCGTTCTACCCCTACCAAGCGGCCAAGATCGCCGCCGATGAGCATCTCCGCGAATCGGCACTGGATTGGACCATTCTGGGCCCGGGGGCTCTCACACTGGAGTCGGCTACCGGGAAAGTAACCCCGCTGGAGCATCCGATCTCCGGGGATACCTCGACCTCACGGGCCAACGTCGCGTTGGCTATTGCCGAATCGTTGGTGCAACCACGCACCGTCGGAGCGACGCTGAAGTTCTGCGACGGCGAGATGCCCATCGCCCAATGGTTCGCCACGCTGGGCGCCTGAGCGTTCTCGGTGGCTAGCGCGCCGAGGCGCGCATGGCGCGCGGTGCCACCAGCAGCGAGAGCAACAACATCAACGCCACGAGGTAGAGGGCGTTCAGGATTCCGAAGTGTTCGCCCAGCAGGCCCAGGACCGGTGGGCCGACGAGGAACGCCACATAGCCGAAGATCGAAATGATGCTGACTCTGCGGGCCGAATGGGTGGGGTGGTCTGCCGCAGCGGAGACGCCGATCGGGAAGCCCAAGGATCCCCCCAGACCCCAGAGTGCGGCGGCACCGAAGGCCGTCCAGTGTGTGTTGGTCAGGATGAAGACCAGGAGCCCAAGGAAACCCAAAGCCCCCATGATCGTGAGCGTATGGCGTCGACCCAACCTGTCGATCAGTGGTCCGCCGGCAGCACGCCCCACGGTCATTGCCGCGACGAAAGTCCCATAGACCAGGGCTCCGCCGGCATTATTGAAACCGTGCCCATCGACAGCTGCCAGGGGTAACCAGTCGTTGGCGGATCCTTCCACGAAGGCCATCCCAATGACCATGAGACCCAAGAAAAACAATTGCGGCTCCGCGGCCATCTTCAGGGTTTCTCGAAGGCGTGCACCGAAGCGGGGGTGGCGTCCGAAATCGGCGGCCGCCGCTGGAGCGGCTGGGCCTGCACTGGATACCTTGGCGCCGGGGCCGGGGATATGAAGCACACTCCATCTGCCGGCCGCCGCAATCGCCAGGCCGACCACCGTGAAGTGGATGCCCACCGGGAGTGAGTTCATGGCTGCCACGGCGCCGAGGGCTGCGCCGATGATGGTCCCCAGACTAAAGAAGGCGTGCATCATCGGCAGCAGGGTGCGCCCATTGGCCTTTTCTACGTCTGCCCCTTCGACGTTCATGACGACATCGGTGATGCTGTAGAAGAAGCCGAAGAGCACCAAAACCCCTGCTGAGGCGAGGAAGGAACCCCATACTCCGGCGGCCAGGCCCAGTAACACGGTGGCCCCCGCCATGGCCAGAAGGGAATAGCGCAGCCCGTTCCGGGTTCCCATCCGGGCCATATAGTTCGGCGCGGTCGCGAGTCCGGCAATGGACCCGAAGGCCAGCCCGAAAAGCATCAGTCCGATGGTTGCCGTGCTCAGGTGCATGCCGTCCCGCACCGCGGGAATCCGGGAAACCCAGGAAGCAAAACCCAGACCCGAGAGAGCAAAAACAGCGAAAACAGCGTTGCGCCACGCACGGAGGCTTCCGCGAACCATGATCGGCTGCGACGTGGGCACCTGGATGCTTCTTCCTGTTCCTGAGGGGATACGGGTGGTGTTGCGGCTCCGTGAGGGCCACAGATCGCCCGAAGAGATATACGGCGTTGCTGACAAAACGGGCAGGATTGCTACCACTGGGTACAGTCTAATCGCTTTTGTGCCGCGGGTGGACTATATAGGGTTCGTGCCTCGGGCGACTCAGGAATCTCGCGGGTATCCGGCCAGAGGCCCGCTGTTCATGGATGGTGCCCCCGGCGCGATTCGAACGCGCGACCGACAGATTAGAAGGCTGTTGCTCTATCCACTGAGCTACGGGGGCCGGTGCCCCGCAGGGCAACAGGAATCATTCTAGCGATCCGTTGCTGCAGCGCCACATTCGAGCCCACATCCCCCTCACAACCGGTGGTAACACCGGGTTGGTCGCCAAGAGTCCACAGACCGGATCACGGTGGCATGGCTTCCCTGGACTCCCGGCCAGTCTGGGGAAGCGGGACTGCCTGTCCCGGTTGGAGATCAGCACTGGAGGACACCATGAAAGACGTGAACAACTTCATTACCGTGGTCGGCAATGTCGGTACCGACCCGGTGGTCCGCACGCATGCGAATGATTTTCGGGTCACCCACTTCCGGCTGGGTGCCGATATTCGGGGCAGGAACCAGCAGAGCGGGGAATGGGAGACCAAAAGCACCAACTGGTACACCATCAAGGTGTTCCACCAATTGGGTCTTAATGCCCACGCCTCGCTGCGTAAGGGACAACGGGTTTTCGTGGCCGGCTACGCCAAGGTGGACCAATACACCCGGGAGGACGGCAGTACGGGTACCGGGATTGACGTTGAAGCAGAGGTCATTGGTCACGACCTCAAATTCGGGACCACCGAGTTTTCCCGTCTGCCGCAGCTGGCCGCAGCCCGTGCCGCAGACCGGTCCGTGGAATCGGACCCACCGGTGGTGGAGGGTGAGGAAGCCGGTGGCCCGGTCGAATCGGCAGATCCTGCCGCCGGAAGATTCGGTACCGATCCGGTGTCCGGGTGGGACGAGCCGTCAGGTTCGGAAACCGAGCCGCTGGCGGGCTGATCTCTCCACGGGTGCCCTGCTCGTCGATAAGTATGGACACCGGTAGCTCACTCACCGCTTCCGACGTCCCAACAGTCTGTGGGCCTACCTCTAAATAGGGAATTGGCGGCGGGAACGACTAGCCTAGTGGGCATGGCAGAATTCATTTACACCATGACCAAGGCCCGCAAGGCCGTTGGCGACAAGGTGATCCTCGACGACGTCAGCATGTCGTTCTACCCCGGCGCGAAGATCGGTGTTGTTGGCCCGAACGGTGCTGGTAAATCGACAATCCTCAAGATTATGGCCGGCCTCGACCAGCCTTCAAACGGTGAGGCGCGCCTCAGCCCCGGATACTCGGTGGGCATTCTGCTCCAGGAGCCACCGTTGAACGAAGAGAAGACCGTCTTGGGCAACGTCCAGGAAGGTGTCGGTGAAATCTACGACAAGATCTCGCGTTTCAACGAGATCTCAGAGGAGATGGCTTCACCGGATGCCGACTTCGACGCACTGCTCGAAGAAATGGGCAAGCTGCAGGAGGCCATCGACGCCGCCGACGCCTGGGATATCGATTCCCAGCTCGAGCAGGCCATGGATGCACTGCGCTGCCCTCCGGGCGATACCGAAGTTTCCATTCTCTCCGGTGGTGAGCGCCGCCGCGTCGCCCTGTGCAAGCTGTTGTTGCAGAAGCCCGACCTGTTGCTTCTTGACGAACCGACGAACCACCTCGACGCCGAATCGGTACTCTGGCTTGAGCAGCACCTGCAGGCCTACCCGGGCGCCGTCCTGGCCGTGACCCACGACCGGTACTTCCTGGACCATGTGGCCCAGTGGATCGCCGAAGTCGACCGCGGCCAGCTCCACCCCTACGAAGGCAACTACTCGACGTACCTGGAGAAGAAGCAGGCGCGGCTGGCGGTACAGGGCAAGAAGGACCAGAAGCTTTCCAAGCGTCTGAGCGATGAACTCGAATGGGTTCGTTCCAACGCCAAGGGCCGCCAGACCAAGTCCAAGGCGCGTTTGAACCGTTACGAGGAGATGGCAGCGGAGGCCGAGCGCACCCGCAAACTGGATTTCGAGGAAATCCAGATCCCACCGGGCCCACGGCTGGGTTCGCTGGTCATCGAAGCGGACAAGATCAAGAAGGGCTTCGGGGACCGCGTGCTCATCGAAGATCTTTCCTTCACCTTGCCGCGTAACGGCATCGTCGGCGTCATCGGCCCCAACGGCGTCGGTAAATCGACCCTGTTCAAGACGATCGTGGGCATGGAGGAGATCGACGACGGGGTGCTGAAGGTTGGCGACTCCGTCAAAATCTCCTATGTTGACCAGAACCGCGGGGGGATCGACCCCGAGAAGAACCTCTGGGAAGTCGTTTCCGAGGGTAATGACTACATCCAGGTCGGCAACGTCGAAATGCCCTCACGGGCCTACGTCTCGGCCTTCGGTTTCAAGGGCCCGGACCAGCAGAAGAAGGCAGGTGTGCTCTCCGGTGGTGAGCGCAACCGGTTGAACCTGGCGCTGACTCTGAAGCAGGGCGGGAACCTGCTCCTTCTTGACGAGCCGACCAACGACCTCGATGTCGAAACGCTCTCGAGCTTGGAGAACGCCCTCCTGGAATTCCCCGGTTGCGCCGTGGTCGTCTCCCACGACCGGTGGTTCCTTGACCGGGTGGCCACCCACATCCTGTCCTATGAAGGCACGGAAGACGATCCAGCCAAATGGTACTGGTTCGAGGGCAACTTCGAAGCCTACGAAGAGAATAAGATCGAGCGGCTCGGCCCTGACGCGGCCAAGCCCCACCGTGTCACCCACCGCCGTCTGACGCGCGGCTAGGGTTTACGGATCCAAAAACGGTGCCCCCACCGGATGTTCGCATCCAGTGGGGGCACCGTTTCGTGCGGGGTGGGGAGCCTCAGCGCTTCTGTTCGTGCTTGATGGCCGCACGCATCAGCCGCGCCTGGACACCACCGATGAGTGTGGACTTGGTATCGGTGGGGACCCTGACCATGCCTTCCTGCGCGACGGTGGCAACCAGGACGCCGTCTCGGGTGAAGAATCTTCCCTGGCCCAAACCACGGGCACCGGAAGAACTGGGGCTCTCCTGGACGTAGAGCAGCCAATCGTCGACACGGACATCGCGGTGCCACCACATGGCATGGTCCAAGCTGGCCACGCTCATGCCCGGAGTGATCCACGGCAAACCATGGCGGCGCAGTACCGACTCCAATAACGTGTAGTCGCTGCCGAAAGCCAGCGCGGCCCGGTGAAGTGACTGGTCGTCGGGGAGTGTTTCATAGGACTTCATCCAGATGGCGTTCGACGCCTTCCGGGCGTCACCGGTCGGAGCTTCGAAGTACAACGGCTTGTCAATGTAGCGGATGTCGAAGGGACGCTTATACGCCCATTCCCTGGCCACCGGATGATTGATCTTACCGATGACCTCGGCGGTGGTCGGCAAGGACTCCGGTTCCGGAATGCCCTGGGGCATCTGCACCTGATGTTCGAGCCCCTCCGCGGGCTCCTGGAAGGAAGCGATCATCGACAGGATGGGCTTGCCGTTCTGGTACGCATGGACCCGCCGGGCGGAAAAGGACCGGCCGTCGCGCAGCCGCTCCACACCGAAGGTAATGGGAACCTTCACATCACCTGGACGCAAGAAGTATCCGTGCATGGAGTGGATGGGGCGTTCACCCTCGACGGTGCGCGAGGCAGCGATGACCGACTGGCCCAAGACCTGCCCGCCAAAAACTCGGTCCCGGCTCTGTGCGGGCGTGTGGCCGACGAAGATGTCCTCGTCCGTGCGGGTTTGACCGTCTCCTTCGAGAGCCAACACCCTGACCAGGGATTCGGGCACTTCATGTTCGGGCACTATTACTCCTTGGTAGGGATTGTCCTGCGCTTGAGACTATCCGTGGGCCACCTCGCCGATCAAGCGGGAAGAACCGGAAAATAGCGTGCCGACTCCGGGGGTGACAGCATGGGATCATGCTTCACGATACGCTGCCCCTCGCCGATGCCGACACGATGACCGATCTACGCACGTTCCTGGCCCGGGCCCGGACCGTCGAAGACGGACAGGTCAGGCTCCAAGCGGTCAGGACGGCGCTGGCGGTATATGTTCCGGTGCTGGCCCAGGAAGCCATTGCCGCGGTGACTCCCACGGTGCTCGGGCTGCGCGTGGCCCAATTAGCCACCCCGGAAGCAGACGGCTTCGAAGCCGTCTATGAGCTCGGTGCCCTGACCGACCGGCTGGCCCGGGTGGAGGAGTCAGAGACGATCCTGGCCCTGCCACCAGCAGAATCCAGGGCAGCATGGGCCGGCATCACCCCACCCTTAACGGGGTGGGAGGAACGGGGAGCCTACGACGACGACGAGCTCCGCCGGCAGGCCGAAGCCGGGATGCGCTCGGTGGCCGAGGCGGTACCGACCAGCGTGGGCCGCCCGGTCCTCGATACGGTGCGCGGGAGAATCTGGTCGGCACCGGTCACCGGCACCGGCCCCACGGAGATCGAACTGCCCCTGGGGGCTGCTTTCGCCGCTCATACGTTGGGCTTCCTGCGCCCCGGGGGCAGTAGCCGGCTCTTCGGGCAAGGTCGCTGGCTGCGCCTGTCCTCCTCCGGGGGCCACACCCTCATCCGTCACGCAGCACAGCTGTTGTAGGGCTAGTCGCCCTGTTCGGTGCCTCCACGGGCCCCTCACAGGGCTGGTATTTCGGGGAATCCGTGGGGTGCCTTCGATAGAGTCGAAGACATGTTCGAATCAACGAGGCCCCCAGAAACCCCGGCAGCAGTACCTGCCATCGGGGCACTGGCCTCGTTCCTGGACCTGCTGCCCGCTCTGGACACGACCGAACTGAACGAAGGCGCACTGATCGATGTCCTGGCCGGCGCCGAGGCCACCAAGAATGCCCTCTCCGCCCTTCAAGCCCGGGCTGCAGTGGCCCTGGATACGGTAGTTCGCACCCGCCACGCGGCCGAAGGAATCCCCCGCGAGAAGGCCGGTGCCGGGATCCATACCCAAGTCGCGTTGGCCCGCTCGGAGTCACCTCATATGGGGCACCGGTTGGTGGGGATGGCTCAGGCCGTGGTGAATGAGATGCCCCATACCCACCAGGCGTTGGCTACCGGCCGGCTCAGTGAATGGCGGGCGACGTTGCTCGTGAAAGAAACCGCCTGCCTCAGTGTTGAACAACGCCGCCAGGTCGATGAGCAACTCCTGGCTGATCCCTCGGTCCTCGAGGGTGTCGGGACCCGGGCGCTGGTGGCCCGGGCCAAGAAATTGGCGTACGCGGTCTCCCCGTCGGCGGTGGTGGATCGGGCGCGTCGGGCGGTGAACGACCGCAGGGTCTCCCTGCGGCCGGCCCCGGATACCATGTCGATCCTTTCGGGGTTGCTACCGGTGGCTCAAGGCGTTTCCGTGCTCAAGGCCCTGACCGGGGAGGCTGACCGGTTGGTGGGTATCGGGGACGGGCGGACCCGGGGGCAGATCATGGCCGATACCCTGGTCGAACGCCTGACCGGTCAGGCCACGGCGGCTGCGGTGCCGGTGGCGATCCAGTTGGTTATGACCGACCGGGCCCTGTTCCACGGTGAGGGTGAACCGGCGTTCCTTCCCGGGTACGGGGTGATCCCGGCCCAGATCGCCCGGGATCTGATCCGTCGAGCCGGCGGACTCCGTGCCCACGGGACCCGTACCGAAGATTCCCGTGCCCCAGGCTCCGATGCCGGCGGGACTGATGATCTTCCCGCGCCGGAACAGTTGGCGTGGATCCGACGGTTATATACGGCCCCGGAGACCGGGGACCTGGTCGCCATGGACTCGCGGGCACGGATCTTCCCTGCGGGGTTGGCTCGTTTCATCGAGACGCGTGACCAATGTTGTCGTAGCCCGTGGTGTGATGCCCCGGTCCGTCATCACGACCACGTGTTGGGGTGGGCTGCCGGTGGCAAGACCACGGCAAAGAATTCCGCGGGCCTGTGTGCTGATTGCAATTACAGCAAGGAAGCGTCCGGTTGGACGACCGAAACCGTGCCCGGGGACCGGCATACCACGGTGATCACCACCCCGACCGGGCATCATTATCGGTCCCAGGCACCACCCCTACCCGGCGACACCAGCTAGCTTGACCTGGTGCGGACACGTTTCCCCAGATGGTTAACTATCGGCGGCGTTCTGTAGCGAGCGGGCCGCCCGGTCGAAGTAGTCCCAGATCGTCGCATCCTGCAGCGGTGGTAGGGCGATCCGGTCCAGGGCATGGCGCATATGGGCCAACCAGGTATCCCGGGCTGCGGTGTCCACGATGTAGGGGACGTGACGCATCCGCAGCCGGGGATGCCCGCGCAGTTGGCTGTAGGTGGTGGGCCCACCCCAATATTGTTCCAGGAACAACTGCAGTCGGATGGCTGCGGGCTTCAGATCCTCTTCCGGGTAGATCGACCGGAACTCGGCATCGTTGGCGACGGACTCGTAGAAGTACTCGGTCAGCTGCTGGAAGGTCTTCGAGCCGCCGACCTCGGCGTAGAAGGTCCCCAGATAGGGGGAGAGGTCCTCATGATCGCCCACGTCTGCGGATGCCGGGGTGGTTCCGCCGAACCGGTCGGTGCTCTGCCCGGAGGCATCGGTGTTCTCCGGATGCCCGCCCGGGGCGCCGGGGGATACCGAGGGGGAGGACAGCGGGCGTGCCTGTCCGACATGGATGCCCAAGGATTCCCCTCCGGGCAAACGGATGGGCCCGTCTTGCTGGTTTTGTTGGTCGCTCACGAGTCGTTTCCTTCCACGGCTGGCACGGTCCAGCCTTCTCCACACTATCGAATGCGCAGGTGCTTCACTGCTTCGCGTTGGCTCAGGCCCGAGAGCTCAGAGTGATGGCTGGCAACGAAGGAGCGGACCCAGATTGGATCGGTTTTGGCGTATTCGCGTAAAGCCCAACCAATCGCTTTGCGGAGGAAGAAATCCTGTTCGGCCATATTCGGGTAGATGGCAGCTTCCAGCAGGCCGACGTCGGTGTCTTCCTTCGAACTGAGCTGGGTGATGATGGCTATTCGACGTCTCCAATGGTTCGGATCCACCGCCCAGCGACGCAAGAGCGGATCCATCTGCTCGCGATGGTGGGCGAGCAGATGGGCGAACCTGCGGTGGCAATTATCGACGATGTCCCACCAGGCCCCGTCAACGACCATGTCTTCGAACAGGTCCAGGAACTCGAGCCGGCCCCTGCAGGGCCGGTAACCGGTGAGTTGTTGGGCGGCATACCATTGCTCGCGGCACTGGGCACCGTCCCACAACTTCCTGGCCTCGTCGAGTAGATCCTCCCAGCGGCCGACCCCCGTTTCGCGGACCGCCTCACGGACGATCCGCTGGACCGTGGGGGCCCGGACGCCGAAGAAGTCCATCTCGGTCTTCAGATAGCGCTGCATGGCTCCCGCCGCGGTCGGATCGGCGACGGCCGCCAACCGCGAGGTGATCAACTGCCCGAGTTCACCTGCCATGACTAGGATGCGACGGGTCGGTTGAGGACCGGGAAGTTCACCGAGCGGGCGATGAAGCACAGCTGGTGGGCCCGTTCGTGGAGGGAATCGGCGAGGCCACGTTGGGACTCATCGGCCAACACGACGCGCGGACTCAGGAGGGCTTCAGTGAATTCGCCGCTCCCGTCACGGTTCAAGCGCAGGGTTCCGGCGGCGGAGTCCGTGTATCCGGTGACGTGGACCCCATATTTCACCGCCACATGGAAATAGGACAACATATGGCATTGGGCGAGGGCACCCAGCAGGAGTTGCTCGGGGTTCCACCGGTAGGAGTCGCCGTGGAAGGTCGGGTCCGCGGTCCCTGGCAGATCCGGTAATCCGGTTGCCCGCAAGAAATGTTCCCGGCCGTAGTCGCGATGACCGCTGGTCCCGGTGCCATGGTTGCCCGTCCACTCGACGTCGACGCGGTATTGATGCAGATTCGGGTCCATGGCACCACTGTAGGCCCGAATCCCCGGGCCTGAACCGGCTGGGTCCCGGCTCCATGTGGAGCCAGGACCCAGCCGGTTGATCCGATCAGCCGCTCAGGGACTATCCGTCCACTGCCTGCGCGGCCAGGGCCCGGACCACCGCGTCGCGGCTTTCCACCAGCATCCGGCGCAAGGCAGGGCTACCGGTACCCAGCTGATCCAAGAAGGCATCGGTGGCTGTCAACGTCGCCTCCGTCGTCTGGGCCATCGGGAACAAGCCGACGATGATCTGCTGGGCGATCTCCCAGCTCTTGGACTCCCAAACACCCTGGATGACCTGGAAGTACTTCGCGGCGAAGGGCTCCAACAGTGCTGGATCGTGGGCCTGCTTGAACCCGTTGATGGCCGAACGCTGATGGGTGTTGGAGAGCTCGCTGCCATCGATGATGGCCTCCCAGGCGGCCAGCTTCGCTTCGGCGGTGGGGATGGCTGCCCGGGCGACCTCGGCGGCCAGCCGGCCGTTGGCCGTATCGTCGGTGGCCAGTTCGGCCTCGATATCGGCTGCGCCGGCTCGCCCGCCGGCGACCAAGACGGTGAGCAGATGCCAGCGCAGGTCGGCGTCGATCTGCAGATCCTTCAGCTGCTGTTCGCCACCGAGCAGGGCAGCTACCGTATCCAACTGGTCCGCGGTCCGTGAGCGTGAGGCCGCGGCCTTCACGAATTGGAGCTGCTTATCCGAGCCGGCCTCCGCGCTGCGGGCCAACTCCCAGAGCTGATCGGCTGCCTGCTCACCCATCCGCTGGCGATCCTCGGCGCGCACGTAGTAGTCCACAACGGTGTTCAGCTGGCCCAAGATGACCAGGACCACCGAAGAGTCGGATTCGTGGCCAATATTGCGCAGCACCAGTTCGACGAATTCGCGGGCCGGTGTTTCGGCGTCGCGGGCGGCATCCCACGCCGAACCCCAGACCAGGGTGCGGGGCAGCGAAGCCTCGAAATCCTTCAGATGCTTCATCGCCACCTGGAGTGAGGCGGGATCCAGACGGATCTTCGCATAGGCCAGGTCGTCGTCGTTCACCAGCACCAGGTCGGGGCGCTTCCTGCCCACGAAGGCCTCGACCTCGGTGCGCTCACCTGCGACATCGAGTTCCTGACGGTGGGTGCGGACCAGCTTTCCGACTTCGTTCAGGTCATAGAAGCCCACTGCTGCCCGGTGCGGACGGATGGTGGGGTAATCCGCCGGGGCCGACTGGACGACGGCGAAGGAAGTGATCGTTCCGTCCTCGGCGGTAGCAATCTCGGCTTCGAGCTTATTGACGCCCGCCGTTTCAAGCCAGAGCCGGGTCCATTCGGAAAGGTCGCGACCACTGGAGGCCTCGAGCTCGCGCATCAGGTCGGGAAGTTCGGTGTTGGAGTAGGCATGTTTGGAGAAGTATTCGCGGACCCCCGCCATGAATTCCTTCTGTCCGACCCAGGCCACCAGCTGGCGCAGCACCGAGGCGCCCTTGGCATAGGTAATGCCGTCGAAGTTGACCTGTACGTCCTCCAGATCCTTGATTTCGGCCTTGATCGGGTGTGTTGAGGGCAGCTGGTCCTGGCGGTAGGCCCAGGACTTTTCCATGGAGGAGAACGTGGTCCAGGCCTGGCTGAACTCGGTGTTCTCCGCGGCGGCCAGCGCCGACATGAATTCGGCGAAGGACTCGTTGAGCCAGAGGTCGTTCCACCAGCGCATGGTCACCAGGTCCCCGAACCACATATGGGCCAGTTCGTGCAGGATGGTGATCGCCCGGCGTTCAACCATGGCATCGGTGGGACGGGACCTGAAGACATAGGACTCCAGGAAGGTGACGGCCCCGGCGTTTTCCATGGCCCCGGCGTTGAACTCCGGGACAAAGAGCTGGTCGTACTTCTCGAACGGGTAGGGCGTGCCGAACTGCTCCTCGTAGAACTCGAAGCCCTGGCGGGTCAGCGTGAAGATGTTCTCAGCATCCAGGTGCTCCATGATCGATTTGCGCGCGAAAACGCCCAACGGGATGGTCCGCCCATCGGAACTGGTCAGCTCGCTGCGCACCGCCTCATAGGGGCCGGCAATAAGGGCGGTGATATAGGAGGAGATCCGCGCGGTGGGGGAGAACGCCCAGGTGGCCTTTCCCTGGCCTGCGGGAGTCGGAGCCGGGGTGGGGGAGTTGGAGATGAGGTCCCAGTAGTCGGGGGCGGTGACGGTGAAGGAGAAGGCTGCCTTCAGGTCGGGCTGCTCAAAAGCGGCGAACATCCGTCGTGAATCGGGGACCTCGAACTGGGAGTAGAGGTAGACCTCATCATCCACCGGGTCCACGAAACGGTGCAGGCCTTCGCCGGTATTCATATAGAGGGCGTCGGCGACGATGCGCAGCTCATTGCGGGCAGCGAGCTGCGGTAACTGGATGCGTACGCCGTCGCTGACCTGGCTCGGATCCAGTTCCACCCCGTTGAGGGTGACCGAATGGACGGTATCGGTGACCGCATCGATGAACGTGCTGGCTCCGGCGGTGGCCTCGAAGCTCACGGTTGTGGTGGAACCGAACACCTTCTCTCCGCGGGTGAGGTCCAGCTCGATGTCGTAGGTTTCGACGTTGACTAGCCCGGCGCGTTCACGCGCTTCGTCGCGGGTGAGATTCAATCCTGGCACGGTGATGCCTCCCTGTGGTCTTTCGCGGTTGATGGCGGTCCAGAGAGCGCGGATATCTGAAGCGATTCCTGAACATTACGGATATTGTCTCACTTAAACGGCGCGATGGCGCTACCTGGCGGAAGGAAATACCGGCAGTGTGTTCCGGGGCCCGTGTCCGGGCCCGCGGGCGCCGGATAGGATCGGTTCACGGGATCCGTCCCGCCACACCGCCTCGATGACCAGGAGAAGCACCGTGAACCAGACCCATGTCTACGTTGGCTGCGCGAAGGCCGGAACCGTCGAGACCTTCGCCTTCGAGCCCGCAACAGGAACCTTGAGCCCCGCCGGCGAACCGGTTGGCGTGGAGGGGGTCCGCTCTTTGGCCTCGAGCCGGGAATGCGGATTGCTCTATGCCGGGGCCTCCAGCAAACCGCCGATGCTGAACGTCCTGGACATCGACGGCTCCACCGGCCGACTGAGCAACGCCGCCAGGGTCCAGCTGGCCGATAACACGGCCTATATCAGTCTGGATGCCGACGGTCGGACGGTCCGCAGCGCTTCCTACCACCATGACGCGGTGAACTCAGTGCCGCTCGACGCCGACGGCCTGCCGACCGGTGATGCCCTGCGGGCGCCCAGCCCGGGGGAAAAAGCCCACAGCGTCCGTACGAGCCCCGATGGCCGCTACGTTTATGCTGCCTCGCTGGGCAGCGACCGTGTGGTCTGGTATTCCACCCAGACAGGGGAACTGACGCTGGCCGGGTCCCTCGATGCCCCGACCGGCTCGGGGCCGCGACACCTCCTCTTCAACGCCGACGCATCCCGGGTCTACGTCATCCATGAGATGTCCGGGGAAGTTGCCGCCCACGAACGGGATCCAGATACCGGGGCCCTCACCGAAATCCAGCGCATTGACACCGTCCCCGCCTCCCTGGGCCTCGTCCCCGGCTTCGCCCGCCATCCAGGAGGCCCGGTGCCCGGTCCCGACGCCATCTGGTGCGCCGATATCCGCATCGGGGGCCGGGGAAAATTCCTTTTCACCACCGAACGCTCAACCTCGACGGTTTCCACGTTCGCCATAGACCCCGATACCGGCAGGCTGGACTATCTGCGCACCACTGACACCGAAGAACAACCCCGCGGGGCCTGCGTGGATGCGGACGGGGAATACCTCTTTGTCTGCGGGGAACGTTCGGGCCACCTGAGCGCCTACAGCATTTCCCCGCACGACGGAACACTCACGGCCACCGGACGGGCAGCCACCGGTGAGGGGCCCCTGTGGATCGAGGTCGTCGCCCCCTTGTAGGCTAGGAAACGTTCCCCTCCCACGGATGACCCGAAGGACATCATGCGCGTTCATATTGCCACCGACCATGCCGGACTCGAACTCAGCGCCCACCTGGTGGCGCATCTGCGCGGCGCCGGCCACGACGTCGTGGACCATGGCCCGACCTCCTACGATGCCGAGGACGACTACCCGGGATTCTGCATTAACGCCGCCGAAGCCGTCGCCGCCGAACAGGCCCGCGGACTGGATGCCTTGGGGATCGTGCTGGGAGGTTCGGGCAACGGCGAACAGATCGCCGCTAATAAGGTCAAGGGCATCCGCGCCGCCTTGGCCTGGAATCTGGACACCGCCCGACTAGCCCGCCAACACAACAACGCCAATATTGTTGCCGTGGGTGGGCGCCAGCACAGTATCGAAGAGGCCACTGGCCTGATCGACGCCTTCCTGGCTGAACCGTTCAGCGAAGCAGAACGCCATATTCGTCGAATCCAGCAGATCGGTGCCTACGAAACCACCGGCCAACTCGAGGACTAGGGTGCCCGAGGGCCACTCCGTCCACCGGCTTGCCCGCCAACTGGACGATGTTTTCGCCGGAGAAGTACTGCGGGTGTCCAGCCCGCAAGGAAGATTCACGGCAGGGGCCGCACTGCTAGACGGGCGTGAGCTCCTGGAGGCCACGGCCCACGGCAAGCAGCTGTTCGTCCGCTTCGCTGGCGAACAGATTCTGCGGGTCCATCTGGGGCTCTACGGTGCCTTCGGCTTCGGGGGAGACGAGAGTTTCCGGGGCGCTTCGAGCATCGGTGCCCCCCGACGCATCGGCGAGAAGGAGGCCTACGACGACGGGACTCCCGTCGCCTACGACGGACCTCCTGAACCGGTGGGCCAAGTCAGAATGCGTCTGGTCTCCGAACACGGTTGGGCCGACCTGCGCGGCCCCTCGGTCTGCGAGGTGCTGACCGTGCCGGAGGCCGAAGCGGTTCGGGGGCGGTTGGGACCCGACCCGTTGGGGGCTGATACCGCTACCGGTGAAGAGGAATTCCTCCGACGGATCGGGGCCACCGGTACCGTGATCGCGGCCGCGCTGATGAACCAGGCCCTGATTGCGGGGGTCGGAAATATCTACCGGGCCGAAGCACTCTTCCGTGCAGGACTCGATCCGTGGACGCGAGGCCGCGACCTGCCGGTACCGGTGGTGCGCCGGTTGTGGCAGGATATCTGCGTGCTCATGGCCGATGGGGTCCGCGATGGCCGCATCATCACCACCCGGGCCCCAGACCGTGCCGACCCCGAGGCCCCGGTCTGGCCCGATCATGCCTACTACACCTACCAACGCCAGGGGCAGCCCTGTCTGATCTGCCGGACGCCGATCGGACTGGCCGAGCTGGCGGCGCGCAAACTCTATTGGTGTCCTGCCTGCCAGCCCCGCACGGGTCGGTCGGCCTAGCGACCCTGGTTCCGGCCTCGGACCGGCGTGTCCTGTTCGAAGGCGGCGATCAGTGCTTCGAACTCCGGAGCGTCTTGAGCCCGGTGACCACTTCCTGGCAGGATGCGATGGTCGGCCCCGTGCTGGGTCAAAACCGCGGCGATTGCCTCATACTGTTCGTTCCAGCCGCCGGTGAGCACCAGGGTGGGCAGGGTCGCGATCAGATCCGGCGTGATGTTGTGACCCCATGGTGCCGGTTGGGTGCTGAACCGCCGGGCGTGGGGTTCATCCTGCTGCCAATCCTCCACCAGGGCGCGGCCGCCAAACATGAACGGTTTGACCAGTGCCCAACAACCGAAAAGGTCACCGTCGGCGGCCTTCTGCCGGGCCCGGGTCATCACCGCGATGTGCTCTTCCACCGCCGGAACGCCCCTGACGATGTCGAAGAGCGCCGGCTCCAGCAGGACCAGCCGTGCCGGCTGCAGGTGCCCCGCGGCGATTGCCAGCAACGCAGGAATCGCGCCCAAGGAGTGGGCAATGACGGTGACCGGCTCAGCCGTCGTCAGATTTCCCACCGTGGCGGCCCGGGCCTCCACAGGGGACTCCATGGGGAAGGAGACGTACAGTCCCTCTTCATCGGTGGATTGGGGCCAGGCGGCCCTGCCGGTGCGGTTGGCTCCCGGAACGTAGATGCGCATAGCCGGACACTAGCAGCCGGTTCCGCACCCCCTTAACGACGAAGGGCCGCCCTAAGGCGGCCCAACGTTTGCGGAGGGGATGACGGGAATCGAACCCGCGTCATCAGTTTGGAAGACTGAGGCTTTACCATTAAGCTACATCCCCGCAAAGACGGGCCTTGCGGCCCGTTGCTTGGACAACATTAGCAGTGGGTTCGGAGCACTGCAAAATTGACGCTCGTCCTCGTGCGGCGCATGCTCGGAAGGTCGGTATCCGACGTCGTGACGAAGCCCCGGGCAGCGGGGCATGGGGGTGGAAGATGGCTGGACCCAGGAAAGTACCGGATGTGCGGATCCTGCAAGGACTCAGCGAGCTGGGACTGACCAACGAGCAGATCGCCGAGCGCTACGGGGTCACCGCAGCCGGCGTCCAACGGGCCCTGAATCGTGGGAAGGCCCGTGCGGGGCGGCCTTCCTACCGTGACGTCCTGCCCTGGGCCATCGAAACCGAGCACCACCGCAGCTCCGTCATGGCCCATGTGCGGGTCCTGCTGCGGCAGCGAGCGGGACAGGAGGTTCCGGTCGAGGAGGTCCAGGCCCTGCACGCGTGGCTGGATTGGGTGCAACGGCGAGGACTGGTGCTGAACTACCATCCGGAAGCCCCGCCGAATCGTGCATCGGCCGTCGGCGGCTTCTACTACATGGACCGCTTGCCCAGCGACGAATGGATCATTCGTCGGCCGGTCCCCGACATCGCCGAGGGCTTCTAGGGCCGGGCCCGCGCCATGCCGGGAAGCGGTGCCTGTCAGCAATTAGTTGTTCCGCGAGGATTCTGCGTAAACTAGCCTCTGCACCAATCGGGGTGTAGCTCAGCTTGGTAGAGCGCGCGCTTTGGGAGCGTGAGGTCGCAGGTTCAACTCCTGTCACCCCGACTCTGAACTTTCAGTCCCGTCAGCTCCACAACGGGGACGAGTGTGCAGTGTCTTTATAGCCCAGATCATTCAGGAGAGCTACGTAGTGAAGAGCGCCGTCGAAAACCTCACGCCCACCCGGGTCAAGCTCAATGTCGAGGTTCCCCTCACCGAATTGCAGCCGAACATCGACGCGGCCTACAAGTCCATCGCGGAGCAGATCAATGTTCCCGGCTTCCGCAAGGGCAAGGTCCCGAACCGCCTGATCGACCAGCGTGTCGGCCGCGGCTATGTGCTGGAGACGGCTATCAACGACGGGCTCAACGAGTTCTACCAGGAAGCGGTCCGTGAGACGGAGATCGTCCCGCTGTCCCGCCCCGAGGTTGAGATCACCGAGGTCCCGGAGCCGACGGCCACCGAGGGCAACCTGGTCTTTGATGTCCAGGTGGACATCCGCCCGAAGATCGAACTGCCGGAGTACTCGGGCCTGGAGGTCCAGGTCGACGCCGTCGAAGCCACCGAGGCCGACGTCGAGACCGCCATGGACGAACTGCGTGGACGCTTCGGCACCCTGAAGAACGTCGACCGTCCCGCGGCCGACCAGGACTTCATCACCTTGGACCTCACCGCAACGGTGGAGGGCAATGAGGTCGACGCAGCCACCGATCTGTCCTACCAGGTCGGCTCGGGCACCATGCTCGATGGCCTCGACGAAGCAGTCACCGGCCTGTCCGCCGATGAGGATGCCACCTTCGAGACCAAGCTGGCCGGCGGCGAGCACGCCGGGGAAACCGCACAGGTCAAGGTCGTGATCAAGGCCGTCAAGGAGCGCGAGCTCCCGACCGCAGATGACGAGTTCGCCCAGCTGGCTTCCGAATTCGACACCATCGACGAACTGCGCGAGGACCTGACCCAGAAGGCTGCCGAGTCCAAGCTCGTCGATCAGGGAGTACAGGCCCGCGACAAGGTCATGGACAAGCTCACCGAGCTGGTCCCCGTTCCGGTTCCCGAGTCCGTGATCAACGAACAGGTTGAGCAGCACTTCGCCCAGGGCGGCGAGAACCCCGGTGAAGAGCACGACACCGAGGAGCACCGCGCCGAGGTCAAGACCAACACGGAGCGCGCCTTCCAGAACGAGGTCATCCTCGACGAGATCGCCGAAAAGGAAGAGGTAGGCGTCGAGCAGTCAGAGCTCATCGACTACATCGTCCAGAGCTCCAGCCAGTACGGCATGGATCCGAACCAGTTCGCCCAGATGCTCGACAGTGCCGGCCAGGTGCCGATGATGATCGGTGAGGTCCGCCGCCGCAAGGCGCTGGCCAAGGTCCTGGAGCTGGCCAAGGTCACCGATACCGATGGCAAGGACGTCGACCTGACGGACTTCGTCCGGCCCGCCGGCGAAGAAGACGACGAGTCCTCGGATTCTTCCGCCTCCTCGGCATCGTCAGCTTCGGCCGACTCAGCAGAGTCCGCCAAGTAACCACCGCGATGTAGAGCCGCCGATGAGCGGCCTCGGCGGGACTGCCCGAAAGGGTGGTCCCGCCGTCGTATTTTAAGCCGAAAGCACCTGCAGTTAAGCCACGGGCGATGGGCCCGTCACAGGGGTATGCGCCATCAGCGAACAGCGAATGATCGCGGGCGCGGCGCGCGTTGTGACTGCAGTAGTGTCAAGGAAAGCAAGCGCTACCGTACGTGGCCGGAAGAGCCACGTCGCATGGCACCCATGGAGAGGTATTCGAAAATGACGACGGAATCCCACACCCCGAAGATGGCCTCGGTCGATGCAGCCAGTCGCGAGGACTACATCTACAACCGACTCCTGAAGGAGCGCATCATCTGGCTCGGCACGGAGGTGAGCGACGAGTCGGCCAATGCCATCTCCTCCCAGTTGCTGCTGCTCTCCGCGGAGGACCCGGATAAGGACATCTTCCTGTACATCAACTCACCGGGTGGTTCCATCACCGCCGGCATGGCGATCTTCGACACGATGAACTACATCCCGAACGACGTCGTGACCGTGGCCACCGGGCTGGCCGCCTCGATGGGGCAGTTCCTGCTCTCCTCGGGCACCAAGGGCAAGCGTTACGCGACCCCGAACGCACGGATCCTGATGCACCAGCCCTCCGGCGGCATCGGCGGCACGGCCTCCGATATCCGGATCCAGGCCGAACTGATCCTGCACATGAAGAAGGTCATGTCCGAGCTCACCGCCGAACAGACCGGACAGACGCTGGAAACGATCCTCAAGGACAACGACCGCGATAAGTGGTTCACGGCCCCCGAGGCCCTGGAGTACGGCTTCTTCGACCACATCGCCGTGAACTCCGTGACGGTCTCCGGCGGCGGCGGAGTCAAGAACTAGCCACCCAGCCGACGAGCATCCCCACAGACCCCCCCAGGAGAAGAACATGAATTACACCGGCAACGAAGGCACCGCTGGCGAAATGCCGTCCGCCCGCTACATCCTCCCTTCATTCGAAGAACGCACTCCCTACGGCTTCAAGCGCCAGGACCCCTACGCCAAGCTGTTCGAGGACCGCATCGTCTTCCTCGGCACCCAGGTCGATGACGCATCGGCCGACGACGTGATGGCCCAGCTGCTGGTCTTGGAGTCCATGGACCCCGAGCGTGACATCACCTTGTACATCAACTCACCGGGCGGGTCCTTCACCGCCATGACGGCGATCTACGACACGAT
Organism: Arthrobacter sp. AOP36-F1-5; assembly: GCF_058137995.1. Taxonomy (NCBI): domain Bacteria; kingdom Bacillati; phylum Actinomycetota; class Actinomycetes; order Micrococcales; family Micrococcaceae; genus Arthrobacter; species Arthrobacter sp. AOP36-F1-5. The sequence goes on along the minus strand of NZ_CM176892.1, from coordinate 1,817,296 downwards.
GATGTTCATCCGTCCCGAGATCCAGACCGTCTGCCTCGGCCAGGCGGCCAGCGCCGCTGCGGTCCTGCTGGCCGCCGGTGCCCCCGGCAAGCGCCTGGCACTGCCCAACGCGCGCGTGCTGATCCACCAGCCGGCCATGGGCGGCGGGGAACGCGGCACGGCCACCGATCTGCAGATCCAGGCCGAAGAGGTCATGCGCATGCGGACCTGGTTGGAGACCACGCTGTCCGAGCAGAGCCACAAGAGCCCCGAGCAGGTCGGCAACGACATCGAACGCGATCTGTTCATGACCGCCTACGAGGCCAAGGAATACGGTTTGATCGACGAGGTGCTCAGCCCCCGCAAGATCAAGCAGCAGGCCATCAACAAGTAGTCGATGATGGCTGCCGTGACCGGGCGTCCCGTAGGTTTTTCGCACCACGGGCCGTCCGGTCACCTATTCTGTCGGGCAACTCACCTAGAGTTGTAGCTAGACATCATCATGCGGCGTCCGCCGTGTGGTTTCTGTAACACGTTAGGGGAAGAACACCATGGCTCGTATGGGTGAAAGCTCCGACCTGCTGAAGTGTTCGTTCTGCGGCAAAAGCCAGAAGCAGGTCCGCAAGCTCATCGCCGGTCCAGGCGTTTACATCTGCACCGAGTGCATCGAGCTGTGCAACGAGTTGATGGAGGAGGAGCTGGCCGAGATCGAGGCCGGTCCCGACTTCGAACTGCCGCGTCCCCGCGAGATCTTCGACTCCCTGCAGGAATATGTCATCGGCCAGGAGGGCGCCAAGCGTTCGCTGTCGGTCGCGGTGTACAACCACTATAAGCGCATCCAATCGGGGACCGGCTCCACGGCAGCGGCCCAGCTGGGCGACGTGGATGCCCTGGATGACGTCGAGGTCTCCAAGTCCAACATCCTGCTCATCGGGCCCACCGGTTGCGGCAAGACCTACCTCGCCCAGACGATGGCGCGCCGGCTGAATGTGCCCTTCGCCGCCGCCGACGCCACCGCCCTGACCGAAGCCGGCTACGTCGGTGAGGATGTCGAGAACATCCTGCTCAAGCTCCTGCAGGCCGCGGACTTCGATGTGAAGAAGGCCGAGCAGGGCATCATCTACATCGACGAGATCGACAAGATCTCGCGTAAATCCGAGAACCCCTCCATCACCCGTGACGTGTCCGGGGAGGGGGTGCAGCAGGCACTGTTGAAGATCCTCGAAGGAACCGTGGCCTCGGTCCCGCCCCAGGGTGGGCGCAAGCATCCACACCAGGAGTTCATCCAGATCGACACGTCGAACGTGCTGTTCATCGTGGCCGGGGCCTTCGGCGGTCTCGAGGAGATCATCGGCTCCCGGGCCGGGCAGAAGGGGATCGGATTCGGGGCGCCGCTGACCGCACTGAACTCCGAGGATGCCAAGTACTCCGATGTCCGCCCCGAGGACCTGCTCAAATTCGGTCTGATCCCCGAGTTCATCGGGCGCCTGCCGGTCATCGCCACCGTGGAGAACCTGGACCGCGAGGCCCTGATCAAGATCCTGACCGAGCCGAAGAACGCCCTGGTGAAGCAGTACCAGAAGATGTTCCGCCTCGATGGTGTGGAACTGACCTTCGAACTCGATGCCCTCGAAGCCATCGCCGATCTGGCGTTGGAGCGCGGCACCGGGGCCCGTGGGCTGCGGGCCATCCTCGAGGAGACCCTGGGATCGATCATGTTCGATCTGCCCGGCCGCGAGGACATCGCCGAGGTCGTCATCAACGCCGAAGTGGTGGCCCGGGTGAGTGAACCGACGCTCATTTCTGCCGAAGTAGTGAATAAACGACGGAATAAGTCCGCCTGATCCGGTCGTTGTACCGAATGCGGGGCAGGCTCGTCATGGGTCGGCACCGAGTTCATGCACCGATTTCAGGAGGAACACCTTGTCCGAGACCACGGCCGTAGATTTCTGGTTCGACCCGCTTTGCCCCTTCGCCTGGGCCACCTCGCGATGGATCCTCGAAGTGGAGAAGGTCCGTGACATCGAAGTCCAATGGCATGTCATGAGCCTGGCCGTCCTGAACGAGGACAAAGATGTCGAACGCGAATTCCCTAAGGGACTGAGCAGCGCGTGGGCCCCGGTACGGGTCGTCATCGCCGCCGCGGAAGCCCACGGACAGGAAGTCGTCGGCGAGCTCTACACGGCCATGGGTGAACTCATCCACTATGCCGGAATCCAGGACTTCGCCGAGGTCATCACCCGCGCGCTGGAGCGTGTCGGGCTGCCCGCCGAGCTGGCCCAGGCCGGCGCCAACGACGAGCATGATGCGGCCCTGCGGGCCAGCCACGAGCAGGGTATCTCCCTGGTGGGCCAGGAGGTCGGTACCCCGGTCGTCGCACTGAACGGCACCGCCTTCTTCGGACCGGTCATCACCGAGATCCCCTCGGGGGAGGAAGCCGGACGCCTCTTCGACGCCTCCGTGACCCTGGCCTCGTTCCCGTACTTCTTCGAACTGAAGCGCACCCGCACCGGGGCACCGCAGTTCACCAAGGAACGTCAGCAGTTCTCCCAGGTCAATGCGTCCTAAGCGCCTCCGGGCCCGGTAGGGTCCCGACAGTGGTGGCCGGCTCCTCGGCGGGGGCCAACACCACATCGGAGACCACGAGTTCCTCGCCGCCTTCCTGCAGGTCCAACTCCACTGCGTTGCCCGCGGCGAGCAGATCGCCCAGTCCGGCCCTGACCTGGTCCAGGATCACTGCGGGGCCGCGGACGACCCCTGAAAGCACCTGGGTGCGCTGTTTGACCTTGGCCTCGGATTTGGACTTGCGGATCCCGCCCAAGGCGTCACCGACCGTGGGCAGCACGGCGGTGTCCGCGCCTTCCACCGCGCCGGTCAGGTGGGTGTTCGTCGGCCAGGCCGACTGGTGGACCGAGCCGGTCCGCCACCAGCTCCAGACCTCTTCGGTAGCGAAGGGCAGGAACGGTGCGAACAGGCGCAACACGGCATCCAAGGTGGTGGCCAGGGCCGCCAGCACCGAGGCCTGTTCGGCCTCGCCGCGGGCCCCGTAGGCCCGGTCCTTGATCAGTTCGACGTAGTCGTCGGTGAACGACCAGAAGAACGTCTCCACGATGTCCAGGGCCCGGGCGTAGTCGTAGATCCCGAAGGCGCGTTCGGCCTCCTCGATGACCTCCGAGAGGCGGGCCAGCAGCGACCGGTCCAGACCATTGATGATCAGGTGGGCATCACCGTCCAGGACGTTGGCCTGGGTGGCCCCGAGATTCAACACGAACTTGGAGGCGTTGAGGATCTTGATCGACAGCCTGCGGCCGATCTTCATCTGCGCGACCTCGTAGGCGGTATCGGCGCCCAGCTTCGCCGATGCGGCCCAATAGCGCACGGCGTCGGCCCCGAAGTCGTTCAGGACATCGGTGGGGACCACGACGTTGCCCTTGGACTTGGACATCTTCTTGCGGTCCGGGTCCAGGATCCACCCGGAGATCGCCGCATGCTTCCACGGGGCGCAATCGTGCAGGGCATCGCCGCGCACCGCGGTGGAGAAGAGCCAGGTACGGATGATGTCGTGGGCCTGGGGACGCAGGTCGAAGGGGAAGACCTTGGCGAAGAATTCATCGTCGCGGCTCCACCGGCCCACGATCTGCGGGGTCAGCGAAGAGGTCGCCCAGGTGTCGAGGACATCCGCATCCCCGGTGAAGCCGCCGGGGACGTCCCGCTGGTCCGCCGTATAGCCCGGAGCCGTTTCGGCCACCGGGTCCACCGGCAACTGGGCATCGTCGGGGACGAGCGGATGCTCGTAGTCCGGGTTGCCCTGGGCATCCAACGGGTACCAGACGGGGATCGGCACACCGAAGAAGCGCTGCCGGGAGACCAGCCAGTCGCCGTTGAGCCCATTGACCCAGTTCGTGTAGCGCGAGCGCATGAATTCCGGGTGGAACTCGATCTCCTGGCCGCGGGCGATCATGCGTTCGCGACGCTCCGCATCCCGTCCGCCATTGCGGATGTACCACTGGCGCGAGCTGACGACCTCGAGGGGCTTATCGCCCTTTTCGAAGAAGTTCACCGGATGGGTGATCTTGCGGGGTTCGCCGTCGAGCAGATCTGCATCGACCAGCATCGACGCCACGGCTTCCTTCGCGGAGAACACGGTCTTGCCGGCCAGCAGGGAGAAGGCCTCGCGCCCGGCCTCGGAGGTGATCCACTCGGGGGCCTGGCCCTGGATGCGGCCATCCCGGCCGATGATGGCGCGGGTGGGCAACTGCAGTTCGCGCCACCAGGTGACGTCGGTCAGGTCGCCGAAGGTGCAGACCATGGCAATGCCCGAGCCCTTGTCGGCCTTGGCCAAATGGTGCGGATGCACCTCGACTTCGACGCCGAAGAGCGGGGAGGTGACCTTCTTGCCGAACAGTGGCTGGTAGCGCTCGTCATCGGGGTTGGCCACTAGCGCGGCACAGGCGGCCAGCAATTCGGGACGGGTCGTCTCGATGTGGATCTCGGTGCCGTCCTCGGCGAAGAACGGGAACCGGTAGTAGGCTCCGTCGACTTCGCGGTCCTCGAGTTCGGCCTGGGCCACGGCGGTGCGGAAGGTGACGTCCCATAGCGTCGGTGCCTCGGCCATGTAGGCGTCGCCATCGGTCAGGTTGCGCAGGAAGGCCCGCTGGGACACGGCACGGGAGGTGTCGTCGATGGTGCGGTAGGTCAGGTTCCAGTCCACCGACAGGCCGAGGGTGCTGAAGAGGTGCTCGAAGACCTTCTCGTCCTGGACGGCCAGCTCCTCGCACAGCTCGATGAACGTCCGTCGGGAGACGACGTCCCAATCACGCTGGTTCTTCGCCGGCTTTTCCGGGGGACGGTAGGCCGGGTCGTAGGCGGTCTTGGGATCGCAGCGCACCCCGTAGAAGTTCTGCACGCGGCGTTCGGTCGGCAAGCCGTTGTCGTCCCACCCCATGGGGTAGAAGACGTTCTTGCCTCGCATGCGCTGGTACCGGGCCAACACGTCGGTCTGCGTGTAGGAGAACATGTGTCCCACGTGCAGGGAGCCCGACGCCGTGGGCGGGGGAGTGTCGATGGAGTAGACCTGATCGCGGGTGGTCTCGGGGTTGAAGGCGTAGGTTCCCTCGTCACGCCAGCGCTGTCCGAGCCTGGCTTCCAGGCCCTCCAGTGCCGGTTTGTCGGGGACGCTTACGGTCGCGGGCGTGTCTGTGCCCAAGTTCTGTTCAGCCATGGGACCAGTATTCCATGTCGGCAGGTCAGCCCCGATTCCATTCCCCTGCCTCCTGGTCATCCACAAGGTCCGGAGGCGACGAGCAGCACGGAAGGATTCGGCCTACCATCGAGTCATGGGCAAGATCAGAATGCAGCGGGCCTACTCGGCCCCGGACGGCGGCTACAGGATCCTGATTGATCGGCTGTGGCCCCGAGGCATCGCCAAGGAGGACGCCGAGCTCGACGAATGGGCCAAGGAAGTCGCCCCCTCGGCGGAACTGCGGGCCTGGTTCAACCACCGCGAGCACCGGTTCGAGGAATTCCGTGAACAGTACATCGCCGAACTCGAGGACGGTCCGGCCACCGAGGAGGCCGAACGCCTGCTGGAGCTGGTCAAGGACAAGGACGACGTCGTCCTCGTCTATGCCACCAAGGACGAGGAACATAATAATGCCGTGGTCCTGTTGGAGTTCCTGGACGAAAACCTCTGAGCAGCCGCAGCCCCCAGGGGGTACTCACGCCCCGGGTGACGGCTCATCCTCCGGGGCCCGGGCCGGGCTCTACGGCTGGTCGGGTCGGGGCATGAACGCGCTCCAGGCCATTCGGCGCCGGCGGCGCGGATCATTCTCCACGTGGTCGGTGCTTTCGATGATCAGGGTCGACCTCGTCGCCTCGTCGTAGGGCGGCCACGTCGCAGAGGTGGTGCCCGATTCGGCGAACCTGAGCCACCGCCCGCGCATCCGCTGCCCGGCGCGGGCATAGGCCTCCCGGCCTCCCAGTGAGGTGATCATCCGCGCCAAGGGCACGTCGGTGCGGTCGAAGAGGGCGAACATCTCCACCCCGTGGGTGGCGTCCAGACCGACGATCTTCAGCAGCCGCGGGGCGAAGTCGAAGCGGTAGACGTGGACCGGTGCGAAGCGCGAGTGCAGGTCGGCCACCCGGGTGGAGGGATACCAGAACCCGTAATCCCCACCGAAGTCCGCCGCCGTCCTGGATTCGGGAAGTCCGGGATAGGCGGCGTGCATCTGGGACCAGGTCTCCCGGGGGGAGCGGGAAAAGACCCCCGCGATGCGCGAGGGGGAACCGGGCAGGATATCCCAGCGGCCACGAAAGACCGATCCCTCTCGATCGTTGGTCCCGATGATCAGCGGCACCCGGGCCGCCCGGCCACTGCCGATCGCGTCGATCGGGTGTTCGGGGACGTAGCGTCCGTCGATGACCGGGGCGAAACAAAAACCTCCCGGATAGGCCTCCGGGGTGTGCACCTGCAGGATCCTGGCGGCGGCGAGCAGATCGGGGACCGAACCGTTGAGCAGCAGATCCCGCACCGGGTCCGTAGCAGGCCCCGGCCGGGAGCTGGCAGGGTGTTGTTCCCCGAGGATCGACAGGAATTCTTCCGCCCACCGTGCGGTGAGCCCCGGAGGGTAGACGGCGTCGGCCGGAGCGCTTTGGGCGATGGCGCGGGCGAACAACCCCCGGGCCTGCGGTGTGGCCATGAGGGTGGTCACCGCATTCCCTCCCGCCGATTCCCCGAACACCGTCACCCGGTCCGGGTCGCCCCCGAACGCCCTGATGTTCTGCTGGACCCATTCCAGGGCGGCCACCTGGTCGCGCAGACCCAGGTTGGACTCGATGGGACGCTCGGCGGTGGAGTACCTGCTGAAATCCAGATATCCCAAGGGGCCCAGACGGTAGTTGAAATTGACGTAGACGGCCCGCCCCGTCCCGACGAAGCCTTCCCCCTGCCCCGAGAAGTCGCGCGAAGAGCCCTGGAAGTATCCTCCGCCGTGGATGAAGACCATGACGGGCAGGGAATCCGCATCCGCCAGGGCCGGCACCGGGGCCTGGACGTTCAGGCTCAAGCAGTCCTCGCTGGACCAGTCCGGGGCCCCGGCCCGGCTGTGATGGGCCCTGGTGGGTTGCGGAGCCGTCGGCCCGAACCGGGAGCCGTCCCTGACCCCGTTCCAGCCGGACGGCGGGGCCGGGGCCCGGAACCTCAGTGGCCCCACCGGCGGCGCCGCATACGGGATGCCGCGCCAGGAAAGCACGTTGCCTTCCCGCACGCCGCGGACCACTCCGCCGAACACCTGGACATCCGGCAGGCCGGTTGCTCCCGGGGCCGGGGAACGTCGGGCCCCGTCATGCCGGGGAATCAGATGCCGGTGGTGCCTCACGGTCGCCCGCTTTCGTCGGGGTGGCAACGCCCTCCGGCGTCGGCAGTCCTCCAACTGGAGGTTTGTCCCTCCAGAGTTGCACCGTTGACGCGGGAGGTCCACAGCTGCCGGGGCAGGGTTCCGGCCCGGGCCTCGCTAGGCTGGAGGCATGACCTCAATGACCCAGCAGTCCATGAAAAGAGCAGTTGTCACCGGTGCCAGCAGCGGGATCGGCGAGGCCACGGCCCGTCGGCTCGCGGCCGAGGGCTGGACGGTCTATGCGGTGGCCCGCCGGGCGGAACGGCTCGAGGCCCTGGCCCGGGACACGGGGATCACCCCGGTCGTCGCCGATGTCACCGACGCGGACGACGTCGCGGCCCTGCTGGCCGTGGTCGCCGGATCCGGAGGGATCGACACCCTGATCAACATCGCCGGCGGCGCCCGGGGGGTCGACCGGATCGGTACGGCTAAGAGCGCCGACTGGGACTGGATGTACCGGGTCAACGTGGTGGGCACCATGAACATGATCCGGGCGTTCCTGCCCATGCTCCGGGCCGACGGCGAGGGGACGATCCTGAACCTGACCTCCACGGCGGCTCTGGGCGGCTACGAGGGTGGGGGCGGATACAACGCCGCGAAGTTCGCCCAACAGGGGCTGACCCAGGCGCTGCGGCTCGAGGAGGCCGAAAACAACATCCGGGTGATCGAGGTCGTGCCCGGTCTGGTGCACACCGAGGAATTCGCGCTCAACCGGCTGGGAGGGGACCAGCAGGCGGCCGACCAGGTCTATGCCGGGGTGGAGAAACCGCTGACCGGAGAGGATGTCGCCGACGTCGTGCTGTATTCGGTGGCCCTGCCGCATCACATCAACCTCGACCAGATCGTTGTCCGTCCCGTGGCCCAGGCCGCCAACCACAAGATGATCCGCACCACGTGATGCGCCGCCCACTGCACGTGATCGCCTGCGCCCACGGCACCGATGATCCCCGCGGGCGCCAGCTCATCGACCAGCTCCGGGCCCAGGTCGCAGGACTGGTGGACGACCAGCACGCCGAGGATGGCTGGTCGGTGCAGGTCCATGAGGCCTACGTCGACGTCCAGGACCCGGACCTGCCCAGGGTCCTGGGACAGCTCCCCGACGGGGAGGCGGCGGTGGTGCTGCCGCTGCTGCTCTCGCTGGGAATCCACACCGGCGTCGACGTGGCCGAGGCCGTCGCCTCCAGGACGAACACCATCGCAGCGGAGCCCATCGGGGCCGATCCCCGGCTGGCCGGGGTGATGGCCCGCCGCCTGGCCGAGGCCGGATGGGGCCCCGACGACGCCGTGGTGCTCGCCTCGGCAGGGACCCGCGTGCCTTCGGGCCAACAGCAGGCCCGGGACAGCGCCGGGACCCTGGCAGCGGCCCTGGGGGCCCCGGTCCAGGCCGCGTTCTGCTCGGCGGCCGACCCCCGGGTGGAGGATGCGGTGGAGCAGGCGGGACGGCAAACCCCCGGAGTCCGGGTCGGCGTCGTGTCCTATCTGTTGGCGCCGGGATTCTTCCAGGAACGCCTCGGCGGCGCCGGGGCAAATTATGTGACCGCACCATTGCTCCCGGACGTCACGATCGCCGAATGTGTCGCCGCAAGACTTCACAGTGCCCTGTCGGAGGCTGATTTCGAGGCCGGCTGAGGTCACGAAAAGCAACGTGTCGGCTGATGACCGGCGGGCGCGACAGCGGTGAAAACCCCGCCCTAGGCTCGCAGCCATGACTCAGGCAACCGATACCCAGCCAACCCCCGGGCCCTCCAGGTCCCGCCCACCGACCAGGCCCCAGGGCCAATGGAAAGTCGACGGGACCACCCCGCTGAACCCCAACGAGGAATGGAAGCAGCACGACGACGGGCTCAACGTCCGCGAACGGATCGAGACCATCTACGCCCGGGAGGGTTTCGACTCGATCGACCCCGAGGACCTGCACGGCCGATTCCGCTGGTGGGGTCTCTACACCCAACGCAAACCCGGGATCGACGGCGGGAAGACCGCCACCCTTGAACCGCACGAACTCGAGGACCGCTACTTCATGATGCGGGTACGCATCGACGGCGGCGCCCTGAGCACCGAACAACTGCGCGTCATCGGTTCCATCTCCACCGAATTCGCCCGCGACACCGCCGATGTCACCGACCGGCAGAACATCCAACTGCACTGGGTCGATGTTCGTGACGTCCCCGAAATCTGGAGGCGACTGGAATCCGTCGGCCTGCACACCACCGAAGCCTGCGGCGACGTCCCCCGTGTCATCCTCGGCTCCCCGGTGGCCGGGATCGCCGCCGACGAGATCCTGGACCCCACCCCGGCCATCGAGGAGATCGCCGAACGCTACATCGGCAACCCGCTGTATTCGAACCTGCCACGGAAGTTCAAGACCGCGATCACCGGACACCCTTCCCTGGACGTCGTCCACGAGATCAACGACATCTCCCTGGTCGGGGTCCGCCACCCCGGACTCGGGGCCGGCTACGACCTGTGGGTCGGCGGCGGACTGTCCACCAACGGACGGCTGGCCGAACGACTCGGGGCCTTCGTCGCCCCCGACCAGGCCGCCGCCGTCTGGGAAGGCGTCGTGGGGATCTTCCGTGACTACGGATACCGCCGGCTCCGGAACAAGGCGAGGCTGAAATACCTCATGGCCGATTGGGGCCCTGCGAAGTTCCGCGAGGTGCTCGAACGCGAGTACCTCGGCCATGCGCTGCCCGACGGTCCGGCCCCCGAACCCACCAACGTGCCCGGGGACCACAGCGGGGTGCACCGGCAGAAGGACGGACTCTTCTACCTCGGGGCCACCACCAGCATGGGCCGGCTCTCCGGAACCCGGCTGACCGGGCTGGCCGGACTGCTGGAACGCCACGGATCCGCCCGTCTGCGCACCACCCCCCACCAGAAGATCGTCGTCCTGGACATCCAGGAGGACGACGTCGAAGCGGTGATCACCGGGCTGCGGGAGCTCGGACTCGAAACCCGGCCCTCCGTGGTGCGCCGGTCCGCGATCGCCTGCACCGGCATCGAATTCTGCAAGCTGGCCATCGTGGACACCAAGGACACGGCGGCGGCCGCCGTGGACAGCCTGGAGGAACGACTGGCGGATCTTGAAGGGAAGATGCCGCGCAAACTCAGCCTCCACGTCAACGGCTGCCCCAACTCCTGCGCCCGCGTCCAGACCGCCGACATCGGGCTCAAGGGCCAGCTCCTGCCCGACGGGGAGGGCGGCCAGAAGGCTGGTTTCCAGGTCCACCTGGGCGGCGGCCTGGCGGATGAGACCCGGGAGGAAGCCGGTCTGGGCCGCACCGTTCGCGGGCTCAAGGTCGCCGCCGACGACCTGCCCGGGTATGTCGAACGGCTCGTGCGCACCTATGCCGACGAATCCGCCACGGGGGAGACCTTCGCGGCCTGGGCCCATCGGGCCGACGACGGGAGCCTGCGATGAGCGGGCCGTCCACGGGCACCGCAGCGTTGCGCGAGCTGGCCAGCAGCGGAGCGGCCGAACTCGGCTTCGACGCCGCCAGCGAGGACGTCCTGGCCTGGGTGGCCCGGCACTTCTCCACCGCCGAAGCCGCCGTCGCCTGTTCCATGGCCGACGCCGTGCTGCCGCATCTGGTCTCCGGAACGCTTCCCGGGATCGACGTCCTGTTCCTGGACACCGGCTACCACTTCGCCCAGACGCTGGACACCCGGGACGAGGTCGCCCGCTCACTCGAGGTGAACGTCGTGGACGTCAGGCCCGAACAGGGCGTCGCCGACCAGGACGCCACCGAAGGACGGGACCTCTTCGCCACCGATCCGGGCCGATGCTGCGCCCTGCGCAAGGTGGACCCGTTGAACCGTGCCCTGGCCGGCTACCGGCTCTGGTTCACCGGGGTGCGGCGCGATGAGGCCCCCACCCGCACGAACACCCCGTTGGTCGACTTCGATGAAGCCCACTCGTTGGTGAAGGTGAACCCCCTGGCCGGATGGAGCGCCAAGGAACTGAACGACTACTCCACCCGAAACCGGCTCCCACGCAATGTGCTGTTGGACCAGGGGTACCCCTCGATCGGATGCCGGCCCTGCACCGGCAAGGTCGCCCCCGGCGAGGACCCGCGGGCGGGCCGCTGGTCGGGACAAACCAAAACCGAATGCGGCATCCATGTCTGACCCCGGCCCCCACCCGGCCAGCCCCCACGAACCCTTCGACTCCCCAGGGAGGAACACCCCATGACCATCACCCAGGACGTGGCCCATCCGCGGGACGCCGGCGCCTCGGTCCCCGCGGACGGCCCGGCAGGCCCCCGACAGGTCCTCGACGCCCTCGAGGCCGAATCCATCCACATCATCCGCGAGGTCGTCGCCGAATTCGACCGCCCGGCCATGCTCTTCTCCGGCGGCAAGGACTCCGTGGTCATGCTCCACCTCGCGGCGAAGGCCTTCTGGCCCGGCCGGGTGCCCTTCCCGCTGCTGCACGTGGACACCGGCCACAACTTCGCGGAGGTCCTGGCGTTCCGGGACCGCACCGTCATCCAGCGGGGACTGAGGCTGGAGGTCGCCAGCGTGCAGGAGTACATCGACTCCGGTGAGCTGGTCGAACGCGCCGACGGCACCCGCAATCCGCTGCAGACCACCCCGCTGCTGGACGCCATTGCCGGGCACCGGTTCGACGCCGTCTTCGGCGGCGGACGCCGTGACGAGGACAAGGCCCGCGCCAAGGAACGCATCCTGTCCCTGCGGGACGAGTTCGGCCAGTGGGACCCCCGCAACCAGCGGCCCGAACTGTGGAACCTGTACAACGGCCGGCACCGCCCCGGACACCATGTGCGGGCCTTCCCGATCAGCAACTGGACCGAACTGGACATCTGGCGCTACATCGAACGTGAAGGCATCGAACTGCCGGGCATCTACTACGCCCACGAACGCGAGGTGTACCACCGCGAGGGCATGTGGCGGGCCGTCGGCGAATTCTCCCCGGCCCGCCAGGGCGAGGACATCGTCCGCCGCACGGTCAGGTACCGGACGGTGGGGGACATGTCCTGCACCGGGGCGGTGCTCTCCGACGCCGCCACCGTCGCCGCGGTGGTGGCCGAAGTGGCCGCCTCCACGCTCACCGAACGCGGGGCCACCCGCGCCGACGACAGGATCTCCGAAGCGGCCATGGAAGACCGCAAGAAGGACGGGTATTTCTAATGAGCACCACCCTGATCGAAGAAGGCCCCGGCGAGTCCGCAGCGACCGGGACCCTGTTCCGTTTCGCCACCGCCGGCTCCGTCGACGACGGCAAATCAACCCTGGTGGGCCGGCTGCTCCATGACGCGAAGGCCATCCTGGCCGACCAGCTCGAGGCGGTGGCCCGCACCTCCACCGAACGCGGTTTCGGCGGCGCCGACGGCGGACTGGACCTGGCCCTGCTGACCGACGGGCTCCGTGCCGAACGCGAGCAGGGGATCACCATCGATGTCGCCTACCGCTACTTCGCCACCGACCGGCGCAGCTTCATCCTTGCCGACTGCCCCGGACACGTGCAGTACACCCGCAACACGGTCACCGGGGCCTCCACCGCGGACGCCGTCGTCGTCCTCATCGACGCCCGCAAGGGGGTGCTGGAACAAACCCGACGGCATCTGAGCGTGCTGGCGCTGCTGCGCACGGCGCACGTGATCGTGGCGGTGAACAAGATCGACCTGGTCGACTACTCCCGGGAGGTCTTCGAGGACATCGAACGCGAGGTTCTGGCCGTCTCCGAACGGCTGGGGATCACCGGGGCACGGGCCGTTCCGGTGTCTGCCCTGCTCGGCGACAACATCGCGGTGCCCTCCGAACTCACCGACTGGTACACCGGTCCGACCCTGCTCGGACTGCTGGAAACCCTCCCCACCCAGGACGAAGTCACCGAGCTCGGCCTGCCCTTCAGGTTCCCCGTGCAAACCGTGCTGCGACCGCAGGGAGCCTTGGCCCCCGGGCTCGCCGCGGAGGACTACCGCGACTACCGGGCCTATGCCGGACAAGTGAGTTCCGGCAGCATCGGCCTCGGGGACAGCGTGAGCGTCCTGTCCTCCGGCCAACCACCGCGCAACACCACGATCGAAGGCATCGACACCGCCGACGGCCCCCGTCAGGCGGCGGCCGCCCCGGCATCGGTGGCGCTGCGACTGGGTGACGACGTGGACATCAGCCGCGGGGACACCATCGTCTCCGGCCCCGTGGCCACGCCCCGCCGGGAGTTCGCGGCCCGGCTGTGCTGGCTCGGCCAGGAACCGCTTGCCCCCGGGGCCAAGGTGCTGATCAAGCACGGCACCGCCACCGTCCGCGGCCTGGTCACCAGCGTCGAGGGGCTCCTGGATCTGGAAACCTCCGCCCTCGTTCCCGCCGACACGCTCGAACTCAACGACATCGGCAGCGTGGGCCTCAGTGTCGCCGCCGAACTGCCGGTGGAGGACTACGCGGCCAATCGTCGGGCCGGGTCCCTGCTGGTCATCGATCCGCAGACCGGCAACACCGTGGCCGCCGGACTGGTGATCTCCTCGTGAACGCCGGTGGCCCCGGGCCTCGCCGTGCCCGACGGCGGATGATCGGCTCCACCGTGGCCCTGGCCCTGCTGGTCGGCGCCGCCCTGGCCACACTCTGGGTTCCCGCCCCCTTCGGTCCGGCGGCCGCCGCCGAGCCGGCCGGGGGAGGCCCGGGCGGGGAGGGAAACCCCGCCTCGCAGCTGCGGCTGGGATATTTCGGCAACGTCACCCACGCCCCGGCCTTGGTGGGCATCCAGCGCGGATTCCTGGCCCGGGAACTGGCGGCGGACGGGACCGGGCTTCGCACCCAGGTCTTCAACGCCGGCCCGGCGGCGGTGGAGGCCCTGAACGCCGGGGCCATCGACGCCGCCTACCTGGGACCCACCCCGGCCATCGGCTCCTACACCTCCAGTGCCGGACGGTCACTGAAGGTCGTGGCCGGGGCCACCTCCGGGGGCGCCCAACTGGTGGTGCGCCAGGACATCACCTCACCGGCCCGGCTGCGGGGAACGGTCCTGGCCAGCCCGCAACTCGGGGGCACACAGGACGTCGCCCTACGCAGCTGGTTGGCTGACCAGGGATATGTGGTGGCCGCCGACGGGTCGGGGGACGTGGACATCAACCCCACCGACAACAGCCGGGCCCTCGCCCTGTTCAAGGCCGGCCGGATCGACGGGGCGTGGCTGCCCGAACCATGGGCCTCGCGTCTGGTGCTCGAAGCCGGGGCCCGGGTCCTGGTCGACGAACGTGATCTGCGGGACGGGTCCCCGACCGCACGCCCTGGCCACTTCCCCAGCACGGTCCTGGTGGTCGACGCCGACTTCGCCGCCAAGCACCCGGACACGGTCACCGCACTCGTGGCAGGAAACGCCGAGGCCGTTTCCTGGCTGCAGGAGGCGGACGCGGCCGAACGGGCCGAAACGATCAACGCAGGGATCGAAGACGCCGCGGGGGCCCGGCTGCCCGATGAGGTGCTGGCCCGGGCCCTGGACACCACCGACTTCACCACCGACCCGTTCCCGGGCGCCTTCGACCGGCTCCTGGAGCAGGGGGTCGCCGCCGGAGTGACCCGGGACGGATCCTTGGACGGCCTCTTCGACCCGGACACCACCCCACCGAAAGGAACGAGACGATGACCACCAGCGTCCTGGATGAAGACCCCGGCACCGGCACCGAACCGTCGGCCCCGGCCGGCCCACCGGCGTCCGTGGTGCTCGACGGGCTCGGCACGTCCTACGCCGCGGGGCCAACGGTCCTGGACGGGATCAGCACCACGATCGCCCGCGGCGAGTTCGTCTGCCTGCTGGGCGCCTCGGGCTGCGGGAAGTCCACGCTGCTGCAGATCCTGGCCGGTCTCCAGCTCCCCACCGCAGGAACGGTCCAGGTCCCCTCCGACGGGGCGGCCTTCATGTTCCAGGACGCCTCCCTGCTGCCCTGGCTCAGTGCCCGGGCCAATGTGGAACTGGCGCTGCGGCTGCGCGGGGTTCCCCGGGCCGAACGCCGGGCACTGGCGGACGCCCTGTTGGAACTGGTCCACCTGGCAGGGGTGGGCGAACGGCGCCCCCACCAGCTCTCCGGCGGGATGCGCCAACGCACCGCGCTGGCCAGGGCCCTGGCCCAGGACCGCGAACTGCTGCTGATGGATGAGCCCTTCGGCGCGTTGGATGCCATCACCCGTGACCTGCTGCATGAGGAACTCGATCGCGTGTGGACCTCCACCGGCCGGACCATCGTCTTCGTGACCCACAACGTCCGAGAGGCCGTCCGGCTGGGCCAACGCGTCATCCTGTTCTCCTGCCGGCCAGGCCGGATCGCCCGGCAATGGCAGGTGGGACCAGAGGTACGCAGGAACCCGGCGGCGACCGCCGCACTGACCGAAGAAATCACCCGGCAGCTACGACAGGAGATCAGCGGCCATGCCCACCCCTGACACCGTGGAACGTCCCGCCACAGGGCCTGATCCCACGGAACCCGCCGGCCCGGAGGCAGGTCCGGACCGGCTGCCGATGCCAGCACCAGCCACCCGACGCGACCTCGGGACCGTTCTGCTTCCGGCGGCGGCCCTGCTCGTGCTCATCTGCCTCTGGCAGATCCTGTCCTGGAGCGGCCTCAAACGCCCCGACCTGTTCCCCGGACCGGGAGCCGTCGCTGCGGGCATGGGCGATGCCCTCCTGGATGGCACCCTCCAAAATGCGGTGGCCACCTCGCTGGGCCGGGGCGTGACGGGTTTTGCCATCAGCGTGGCCATCGCCACCCCACTGGCCCTGCTGCTCGCCCAGTCGGCCACGTTGCGTGCCGCCCTGGGGCCCCTGGTCTCCGGGCTCCAGGTCCTGCCGTCGGTCGCCTGGGTGCCGGCAGCCATCATCTGGTTCGGGCTCACCGACGCGACCGTGTACTTCGTGGTCCTCATGGGCGCGACGCCCTCGATCGTGAACGGGCTGCTCTCGGGAATCGACCAGATCCCCCCGCACTACGGATCGGTGGGCACCGTACTCGGCGCCACCCGGCGCCAACAGACCCTGCTGATCACCCTGCCCGCGGCGCTGCCTGCCTATCTGGGTGGGCTGAAACAAGGCTGGGCCTTCTCCTGGCGTTCGCTCATGGCCGCCGAGATCATCGCCGTGGGCGGGAGCATCGGCTTCGGCCTGGGCTCGATGCTCCAACAAGGCCGTGATCTGTCCAGCATGGCGCTGGTGATGGCCGCGATCCTGGTCATCCTCAGCGTGGGCATCATCGTCGAACTGCTCGTCTTCTCACCCATCCAACGCCGTCTGCTCCAACGCCGCGGCCTATTGACCTCAGGAGCGAAATGAACGACCTGTATCCCACTTCTCTGCGCCTGCTCGGACGCCGCGTCCTGCTCGTCGGTGCCGGCCCCGTGAGCGAACGACGCCTCAAGGCACTGCTCGATGCCGGGGCCCGGGTCACCGTGGTCGCCCCCGACGCGGTGGAGGGGATCCGCCGGCTTCATGCCGCCGGGCTCCTCGACTGGCACCCCCGGCCCTACCGCGCCACCGACCTGAAGGACACCTGGTTCGTCCACACCGCCACGGGAGACCCTGCGGTGGACTCCGCGGTGGCTTCCGATGCCGAGAAGGCACGCCTCTGGTGCGTCAACGCCTCGAACCATCGCACCTCGACGGTCTTCACGCCTGCGGTGGCCCGGATCGACGAGGTCGTGGTGGCCGTGAACACCGATGGTGATCCGCGGCGGGCCGGACGAATCCGCACTGCGATCCGGGTGGCCGCCCAGACAGGACTCCTGCCATGGCGACGCTTCCGCCCCCGCGCTGCACAGGAACAGGGCACGACGCCGGCCGGTCGGGTGGCGCTGGTCGGCGGCGGACCGGGGGAGAGCGGGCTGATCACCGTGCGCGGACGCCAGCTGCTGGCCGAGGCGGACGTCGTGGTCGCCGATCGGCTGGGTCCACGCGCCCTGCTCGAGGAACTGGGCCCGGACGTCCGGGTCATCGAGGTCGGCAAGGCCCCCGGCGCCCATACCGCCACCCAGGACCAGATCAACGACCTGCTGGTGGGCCAGGCCCGGGCCGGGAACCTCGTGGTCCGGCTCAAGGGCGGGGACCCCTTCGTCTTCGGGCGCGGGGGAGAGGAGGCAGAGCACTGCCGGGGCCACGGGCTCGCAGTGGAGGTCGTTCCCGGGGTGACCAGTGCCCTGTCGGTCCCGGCAGCCGCCGGGATCCCGGTGACCCATCGGGGGGTCGCCGCAGGATTCACCGTGGCCACCGGACACGATGAACTGGCTGATCTGCCGGCCCGCAGCGACCACACGCTCGTGCTGCTGATGGGGGTCCGCCGGCTCGCCGAGTCCGTAGCCACCCTGGGCCGGCGCGGGCTGGGGCCCGACACCCCGGTGGCCATCATCGAAAGCGGCTGGACCGTCGACCAACGCGTGACCATCGGCACCCTGGCCACGATCACCGACCAGGCCGCCGCACGCCGCGTGGCCAACCCGGCGGTCATCGTCATCGGAGACGTCGTGAACCTGAGTACCTACACCCCCGACACAGTTGCCGTTCCTGCCCCCGCGGCCAGCCTGGCCGTCTGAACCACCCAAGGAGAACCATGACCACTGAAGACCATCCCCGTCCCACACCGTCCCCGCCCCACCCGTTGGATGCCAGCCAGTTACGGGTCGCGATCATCGGCGCCGGCCCGGCCGGCGTCTACGCCGCCGATCTGCTGACCAAAAGCGGCCCGGTGAGCTCCGGGGCCTTGACCGTATCCATCGACCTCTTCGACCGGTACCCGGCACCCTATGGGCTGATCCGCTACGGGGTGGCCCCTGACCATCCGCGGATCAAGGGCATCGTGAAGGCACTGCATAAGGTCCTGGACCGGGGGGACATCCGTTTCTTCGGGAACGTGGAGTACGGCACCGATCTGAGCCTGACGGACCTGGAAACCCACTACGACGCGGTCATCTTCGCCACCGGGGCGATCAAGGACGCCGACCTGAACATCCCGGGCATGGACCTCGAGGGCGCCTACGGGGCCGCGGACTTCGTGTCCTGGTACGACGGGCACCCCGATGTGCCGCGGACCTGGCCCCTGGACGCGCAGCAGATCGCGGTCATCGGCAACGGCAACGTCGCCCTGGACGTCGCCCGGATGCTCTCCAAGCATCCCGAGGACCTGCTGGTCACCGAGATCCCGGACAACGTCCATGCGGGCCTGGCCGCCTCACCGGTGACCGATGTGCATATCTTCGGCCGGCGGGGCCCCGCCCAGGTGAAGTTCACCCCGTTGGAGTTGCGTGAACTCTCACATTCGAGGGATGTGGACATCGTCCTCTACCCGGAGGACTTCGAATTCGACGATGCCTCCGATGAGGCGATCAAGACGAACAACCAGGCCAAGACGATGGTCAATACACTCACCAACTGGTTGGTCGAGCAGGAGGACCGCGAGGAGGCCGAGGACGCCGGGACTCGGACCCCGGCCTCGCGGCGGTTGCATCTGCACTTCCTGCACGCCCCGGTGGAGATCACCGGGTCCAACGGGTCCGTGGAAGCCATCCGGTTCGAACGCCAGGAACTGGACGGGACCGGCAACGTGCGCGGGACCGGGGAAATCGTGGACTACGGGGTCCAGGCCGTCTACCGGGCCATCGGCTACTTCGGCTCGGCCCTGCCCGAACTGGCCTACGACGGGAGCCACGGGGTCATCCCCAATGCCGGCGGACGGGTCCTGGACGAGGCCGGAGACCACGTGGTGGGGCTATATGCCACCGGGTGGATCAAGCGCGGTCCGGTGGGCCTGATCGGCCATACCAAGGGCGATGCCCTGGAGACCATCACGCTCCTGCTCGAGGACCTGGCCAACCTTCCGGCCGCCGTCGTCCCCGACCCCGCGGCGGTGCCCCGACTGCTGGCCGCCCGAGGGGTGGAGTTCACCGGCTGGGAAGGATGGGTCGCCCTTGATCGCCATGAACGGGCCCTGGGGGAGGCCGCCGGACCAGTGGCCACCGCCGCGGGGCCGGTGGCCCGTGAACGCATCAAGGTCGTCGACCGGGAGGCCATGGTGGAGGCCTCCACCATCGACGGCGAGCGCCGCCGCGCGGAGGTGGGTGCCTTGGCCTGAAGCCGTTCAGCTAGGAGGCGGCGGGATGGAGCCGGGGCGTGGGATTGGCCAGGATGAACTCGAAGCCGATGTCTGCCGGATACCCGAAGTCGGCATTGGCCACCACGACCCGCTCCATCGACACTTCCCGGATGCTGACCTTGACCCGTTCAGGATGGTCGTCGATATCGAGCCACCAGTCCTCCGCCAGATACTGCAGCCCCGGCTCCTCGAGGCGGGCTTCGGCCGCGGTCAGTTCCATGGCCGCGTCGAGTTCGTTCCACAACAGGTCGATGGGTACGAACCCTTCCTCCGTCATCTTCAGGTAGCCCAATTTCTCGTTGTCGCCATCCCGGGTATGCGGAAACACCACGTCTTCACTCATGCAGCCACCCTATCGGGGCGTTGGGCGGGAGAAGGGGGCCGTGGTGGAAAGCCTGCCCTGCGGCGCGGCCCCACGGCAGGCATCGCGGGGGAGAAGTAGCCTCGAGGGATGACCGCCGAAAACCCGAAGCCGCCCCTCGACGAGTCACGGCCGGCAGAGATCGCCCACCGGTACGCAGGAAGCGTCGCCCCCGCCGCCGCCGGTGGATTCGTCTTTCTGATCCTGCGGATCTTCGCGGTGTCCGGCTACGACTGGAACACGGCCTTCGCGGTCAGTACGACGCTGGGGTTGAGTGACGGCCTGGCCCTGCTGTTCGGTTCGCTGATGGCCGGACACCTGCTGGTCACCTACCTGATGATCGTGATCCTGCCACTGCTGTTGGCCACCTACGTGTGGTCCCCGTTGGGCCGACGCCCGGTGGTGCTGTTGGCCACCACGCTGGCCCTGGTGACCCTGGCCGCGCTGACGGTGTCCTTCAAGATCTGGTGGCTTCCCGTCGCGGTGGCTGCGGTCTTCGGACTCTTCGCCCTGATCCGGATACTTTCCCCGCAGAACCCGGTGCGCCGCGCGTTCGCCAAGGCCATGGCCAGCGTGGGCTGGGTGTCGGGGATCTCCCTGCTGCTGGTCGCCGCATTCGTCCAGACCCCCTGGGTTCCGCAGGAACATATTGAAACCACCGACGGGCCGCTGACCGCCTACGTCCTCAGCGTCGATTCCGGTTACCTGAACCTGCTGACCCAGGACCATGAATTCGTCATCATCAACAGCGGGGACGTCATCTCACGTAAATAGTGCGCCCTCCGCGGCCGGGGCCGGTGCCTGCTACCGCTCCGGTTCGTCCGGGACGTGGCCCTGGATCCACTCCATATACCTGGACAGTGAGGCTTCCACCAACGGTTTGGCCCCCTGCTCGATGACGGCGAAGGCGCTGTAGAGCCGGTCATAGTCATAGACCGCGGTGGCCTCAAGGATCCGGCGGATGGAACGGGCCGGCAACGGAATGTTGTTGGGATAGCTGCGCATGGCGCTCACCGAGGCCCGGTCGGCACCGATCTGGATCGTGTCCCCGCTGAGCATGGCTCCCTTCCCACCCGCCCCGGCGTCCCAGTGCACCACCGCACTGCCCGCAAAATGGCCGCCGCACTGGATCATCGTCAATCCCGGCAACACCTCATGCACTCCGGCCCAGAGCTCGATGACCGGATCGGGGCGGCGGATCCAGGCCCGGTCGGCAGAGGCCACCCACACCGGGGCCCGGTCGAAGGCATGGCTCCATTGGATGCAGGCCCCGGTCAGATGGGGATGGCTGGCGGAGATCGCCGCCACCCCTCCCAGCGCCTCGACGGCAGCCAGGGTCTCCTCGTCGAGATATCCCGGAGGCTCCCATAAGAGGTTCCCTGCCGGGGTGCACACCAGCAGCCCCCGCTGGCCGATCGCAAACCGGGGGACCACCGACAACCCGTGCAACCCCGGTTCGAGGGGCTCGATCCGCATCCGGTGGCCGTCGGCCGAGAGTTCTCGCTGATGGGTCCACCGCTGCCCGGTGGCCGGAACATATTGCCTCTCGTCCAGGCAGATGGCGCAGGACGACGGCGGGGCCCCGGTATCGGGGTGCCCGATACCGCAGGTCGCACAGATCCAGATGGTCATGGACCCATTCTTCGGTGCTCAACCGGTGACACGTCAAGGGCTCGCCGGGCCGAAGCCGGGCGGGTCTATCATCGGGGACATGTCTGAAGCCACTGATTCGCAGGCCACCCACCAGCACGCCGACCTGTTCTTCTCCGGCGGGACGATCCTGACCATGGACGCGCAGAGGCCGCGGGCCGAAGCGGTGGCAGTGGGGCATGGGCGCATCCTGGCCGTGGGCTCCATCGAGGAACTCTCTTCGCTGATCGGGGCAGGGACCGAACAGGTCGATCTCGAGGGCAGGGCGTTGCTGCCGGGGTTGATCGACCCGCATATGCATTCCTCCATGGTCCAGTTGGCCGACTGGGCCGATGTGAGCCCCATGACCTGTCCCACCGCGGACGACGTTTTTATCGCACTGCGCGAGGCCATCCCGGCGTCGACCGGTTGGGTGTTGGCCCAGCAATTCGACCCGAGCATCACCGCCGGCCACCCGATGCTGGACCGCCATGAACTGGACCGACTCGTTCCGCATGCTCCGGCGCTGGTGTTGGAAAGCAACGGGCATATCGCCTACGCCAACTCCGCGGCCCTCGCCCGGGCCGGTATCGACCGCAACACCGCGGATCCACCGGCGGGCCGCTATACCCGCGACGCCCAGGGTGAGCCGACCGGCCGGCTGGAGGAATCCTCTGCCCTGGCCGCGTTCGGGGCAGGGCTTCCCTTTGCCACCGGCGAGGCACTGGCCGGGCGGATCCGCGATCTGCTTTGGCAGGCTGCCAGCCAAGGGGTCACCCTGCTGCACGACTGCGGTATCGGCTCCATCGACGGAACGTCGGATCTGGACGTGCTGCGTACGGTGCTCGACGACGACTCCCCGGTCAGATACCGGGGGATGTTGGTCTCGAGCTGCTATGACGACTGGATGGCGAAGGGGATCCGCCCGGGGGACGGGGACGATCTGTTCCGGGTCGACGGCATCAAGGCGTGGTCGGATGGGTCCAACCAGGCGGGTACCGGATTCCAACGCAAACCCTATCTGGGCCAGACCAGCCGCGGGGCCCTGAACCATTCGCCGGCGGAACTGGCGGCTGTGGTGTCCCGGGCCCATCGGGACGGTTGGCAGATCGGTGTCCATGCCAATGGTGATGCAGCCATCGACACGACCCTGGAGGCCTTCGAGCAGGCGTTGGCCTCCGACCCGCGCCCCGACCACCGGCACCGGATCGAACACTGCAGTCTCACCCGTCCCGAACACATCGCCCGCATGGCAGCTGCCGGGATTTCGCCGTCGTTCCTGATCGGCCACGTCAGATGGTGGGGCCGGGCGTTCCGTGAACGGTTGCTGGGCCCCGAACGCGCCGACTTCTACGACCCCTGCGCCTCGGCGCTGGCTGGTGGCCTGCGCATCTCGCTGCACAGCGACTGGAACGTCACCCCGTTGGAACCGCTGCGCTACGTCCAGGATGCGGTCACCCGCATCATGGCCGAAGGCGGGGAAGTGTTGAACCCCGGCGAGCGCATCAGCGTCGAAGCGGCCTTGCGGGCCGTGACCATCGACGCCGCCTGGCAGTGCCGGGCCGATGACGTCACCGGTTCGATCGAGGTCGGAAAATATGCGGACCTGGTGGTGCTGGATCAGGATCCGACGGCGGTGGATCCCACCCGCATCCAGGACATCGCCGTGGTCCAGACCCGTCTGGCCGGGGCGGTGCGTTTCGGCTAGTGGGTCCCGCTGCCTCTGGTTCGGGGGCGGTCTGTTCGGGATACTGTCATCATGATGAAGAAACCCGGGAGCAGCGGGACCTGGACCCGGCGCCCCGGCTTCTCGTTCGAGTCCTCCGTATATGGGCTCATCGTGGTCTCCGCGATGCTCATTGTCATGGGCAGGTACGGCGACACCTCGGCGGAGAATTTCTTCAAGGTGCTCGGCACGGTGGTCGTCTTTTGGGCGGCCCACCTCTTCGCCGTCTGCGTGGCGCACCTGAACCAGAGCGAACCGGGCCAGGCCAGCTTTCGAGGCGAACTCAGCCATGCCTGGCGCCACTCGGCGGGGTTGCTCCTGGCCGCCGTCATTCCCCTGGGCGTCCTGCTGCTGGGGGTCCTGGGGGTCATCAGCGACGAGGTGGCGCTGTGGACGGCATTGTGGGTCAACGTCGTTCTACTCGGGGTGGTGGGATATCTTTCGTCCCTGCGCTGGGCCCCGACGGTCCGGGTGCGTCTGGTGGTCTCCGGCGGCACGGCACTGTTGGGGCTGCTGATCGTGGGCTTGAAGGTCTTCCTCCATTGAAACCGACCAGCTCAGGTCAAGGAGGATCCGTGCGCCACGACCAGATTCCGATCGACGTTCCCACTGCCCAGGCCTTGATCCGCCAACAATTTCCACACCTGAGGAGCGAACCCATCAGGTTTCTTCCCAGCACGGGAACCGTCAATGCCATCTTCCGCGTCGGCGACCTGCTGGCCGCCCGCTTCCCGCTCCACGAATCCGACCCGGCCGAACTGGCCGAATCCCTGAGTACCGATGCCGATGCCATGGGCGAACTCGCGGGGCGCAGCCCCGTGCCGACACCGACCTGCGTCGGTCTGGGCCGGCCCGACAAGTCCTACCCCCTGCCGTTCACGCTCCAGACCTGGATACCCGGACACGTCGCCACCCCCACGATGGTCTCGGACTCCCCGAAGTTCGCCGCCGACCTCGTCCGGTTCATCCAGGCCCTCCGGGCGACCGACCTGGACGGCCGGAGCTTCAATGGACGTGGACGTGGGGGAGCCCTGCCTGATCACGACGAATGGATGGAGCACTGCTTCACCCGGAGTGCCGGCCTGCTTGACGTTCCCCGGCTGCGCTGGATGTGGGCCGGTTTCCGCGGACTTCCGGCCGGAGGCAACGACACGATGAGCCATGGCGACCTGACCCCGGCCAACCTCCTCGTGGACGGGGGGCGCCTGGCCGGAGTCCTGGACGGCGGAGGGTTCGCCCCCGCCGATCCGTCCCTCGATCTGGTTGCCGCCTGGCACCTGCTGGGACGGCCGGCACGGACGACCTTCAAGGAGGGCCTGGGAAGCAGCGACGTCGAATGGCAGCGCGGGGCAGCCTGGGCCTTCCAGCAGGCCATGGGGCTGGTCTGGTACTACCAACGGTCCAACCCGGCGATGGCTGGGTTGGGCCACAGCACGGTGGAACGCCTCTTGGACGATCCCGAGGTTGGGGCACGCTGAAGGCCCGCACGGATCAGGTGGCCATGATTCCGCCGTCGGCAATGAATTCGACGCCCGTCGAGTAGCTGGCCCGGTCGGAGGCGACGAAGGCCACCAGATTGGAGACCTCCTCGGAGTCGCCGATGCGCTTCATCGGGATCTTCTCCATGAAGTCCTCGATGACCTTCTTGATGTTCTCCGGTTCGATGCCGGGGGTCTTGATGGCCCCGGGATGGACCGTGTTCACGCGGATCCCGAATTCGGCATACTCCTAGGCGACGGCCTTGGTCAGCCCGGTCACGGCGAACTTGGAGGCGCTGTAGACGGCATTGCCGGCGGTGGGACGCAGGCCTTCGTCGGAGGAGATGTTCACGATCGAACCTCCCCCTGCCTTCTGCATCGAGGGGAGGATCTTCTGCATGCCATGGAACTGGCTGAAGAAATTCACCTCGAACATCTTCTGGACGTCCGCTTCGGTGAAGTCCACGAATTTCTTCATCACGTCGATCCCGGCATTATTGACCAGGATGTCCACCGGCCCGAACGTCGATTCCGTCCGGGCAATCACCTGGTCCCAGGCAGCTGCCTGGGTCACATCGAGTTCGACGAAGGCGGCGACGTCGCCGAGCTCGTCGGCCAGCGACTGGCCCTTTTCGACCAGGATGTCGGCAATGACGACCCGCGCACCTTCCTCGACGAATTTGCGCACATGCGAGGCACCCATGCCTTGTGCGCCTCCGGTGATCAACGCGACCTTGTGATCCAGCAAACCCATCTCGTGCTCCTTCGATAGAGGGGGAGGACTGATTGGGACCCGGTCGGGAAGGCCAGTGCCTTCCCTGGGGTCCTGGCCTCATTCCACTCCTGTCCCCCCGGCGACGCAAACCGGTACGGGTGCGTGGGGACGGGCGCAGGGTGGAATGAGCTGGTGGTCAGGGGTTTTGTGTCATCCCCTTCTGTTGCGTCGGCGGGTCAGGCGCCAGAGGTGGGCCCCGAGGGCGAAGGCGAGCAGGGTGATGACCAGTGGTACGACGAGCCATGCGAGTCCGCTGCTCCAGCCGATCCCCACGCCGGCTTCGGTGTCGAAGGCGGTGACCGGGACCAGGAAGAGGAACGCGGAATGGGCTTGCTGGGCTCCGGCATCATCGACTGCAGCGAGCATGCCCCAGACGTAGGAGAGGAAGAGGGCCCAGTAGACCAGGAGGGCGGCGCCTGCGGTGATGATGCCGATGGACCAGAGGGGTCGTTTCATTCCTTCGTCACCGTAGCGGGCCGCCAGGCCGGAGGCGGGGCCGAGGTCGCGCAACGCCGCGCCGGTGCTGCGTGGCTCGACCAGCAGGTCATCGCGGAGGGACCGGATCACGTTCTTGCGGCCGGCTCCGGGCAGGCCGCCTTCCAAATGCCAGTCCAGCCGCATCAGATAGAGATCGATGCGTAGCCGGTCCATCATGGAGCGACGCGCAGTGGTGTCGGTGTCGTGGAGATCGTTCATCGCAGCTCTCCTGTCGAGGTGAGCGCGTCCTGGACCGCTCGTTGGAGGTGTTTCCATTGCTGGTGGGAATCGTTGCGTTGGTGTTCTCCCGCAGCGGTCAGCCCGAAGTACTTCCGTGGAGGCCCCTGGCTGGAGGCGGCGGTGTATGCGGCCAGGAGCCCATCGCGTTCCATCCTGCTCAACGCGGGATAGACCAGTCCGGTACCTGCCTGCAGGCCCAAGGCGCTCAGACGCTCGACGAGTTCATAGCCGTAGGACTCCCGCTCGGAGAGCAAGGTGAGGATCAATAAGGGCAGAGCCCCGCGCAGGAGCTGCCCGTCTCGTTGCGCATCTGTTCTACTCATACTAGTAGTGAATCATGAATAGTGGCCTGAGGGAACGTCCGAACCAGGATGCTTCTCCTGGTGCACGGGGCGAGCGCCACCGCCGTGGTATCCGCTAGACTGGTCCCACCAGCAACGACCCGGCCATCACCGGTGAGCTTCCGGAAGAACGGTCCGCCCCGTGCGGACCCAGTAGAACCGGGCGGTTGGGCGCGTGAAAGCCCAGTGCGAGCGGTTCGCGCAGTCCTCTCTCCGGAGGGCCCGCGGACAAGCGGGGTGGTACCGCGAGAACCGGCAACCGAATGCCGGGAATCGTCCCCGCATCGAGAACACCAGGCGTTGTGACCCGACGCCGAACCGATGCCAGGACTGCCGCTGATGAGTTTGTACCCCAAGGCCTCCACCGATCCGCAGAACGTCACGCCCGCCTCGCCGCGGTTCCCCGAGATCGAGGAACGCGTACTGAAGTACTGGGACGAGGACCACACCTTCCAGGCCTCCATCGACGCCCGACCCGCCGGCACCGACGGGTCCAATGAATTCGTCTTCTATGACGGTCCCCCCTTTGCCAACGGACTTCCGCACTACGGCCACCTGCTCACCGGCTATGTGAAGGACCTCGTTGCGCGCTACCAGACCCAGCGTGGCAAACGCGTGGAGCGCCGCTTCGGCTGGGATACCCACGGACTGCCCGCCGAACTGGAGGCGATGAAGCAGCTGGGCATGACCGATAAGCAGCAGATCGAGGCCATGGGCATCGACAAGTTCAACGACGCCTGCCGTTCCTCGGTCATGAAGTATGCCGGCGAATGGCAGGAATACGTCACCCGCCAGGCCCGCTGGGTGGACTTCGACAACGACTACAAGACGCTGAACGTCGACTACATGGAATCGGTCCTCTGGGCCTTCAAGCAGCTGCACACCCAGGGCCTGACCTATAACGGCTACCGGGTGCTGCCGTATTGCTGGAAGGACGAAACCCCGCTGTCCAACCACGAGCTGCGCATGGACGAGGACGTCTACAAGGACCGCCAGGACCAGACCGTCACGGTCACCTTCGGCATCTTGGCCGGAGAGAGCGAGATCTCCCGGCAGCTGGCGGGAACCCAGGCAATCGCCTGGACCACCACCCCCTGGACCCTGCCCACCAACCAGGCCCTCGCCGTGGGACCCGAGGTCTACTACGTCGTGGTGCCCGCAGGACCTGCCGGAACCAGTGCGGCGGGGGAGTCCTTCATGCTGGCCTCGGATCTGCTCGGGGCCTACGCCAAGGACCTGGGGTACGAGGACGCGGCGTCCGCCGCCGAAGCAGTCACCGCCACCTACCGCGGCTCCGAATTGGAGGGGCTGGAATACGAGCGGCTCTGGGATTACTTCGCCGACGACGAGACCTACGGCACCGCGAAGTCCTGGCGGATCCTGGTCGCCGACTACGTCACCACCACCGACGGCACCGGCATCGTCCACCAGGCTCCCGCCTACGGCGAGGAGGACCAGAAGATCTGCGAGGCCAACGGGATCCCCGTGGTCCTCTCGGTCGATGAGGGCGCCAAGTTC
Organism: Arthrobacter sp. AOP36-F1-5; assembly: GCF_058137995.1. NCBI lineage: Bacteria > Bacillati > Actinomycetota > Actinomycetes > Micrococcales > Micrococcaceae > Arthrobacter > Arthrobacter sp. AOP36-F1-5. The sequence goes on along the minus strand of NZ_CM176892.1, from coordinate 1,789,283 downwards.
CTGCCGCTCTTCGCCGGAGGCCCGTTGGCCGATATCGCCGGCGTCCAGGTCTTCGACGCGAATAAGGCCATCATCGCTGACCTGAAGTCCTCGGCCCGGCTGGTCCGCCAGGCCAGCTACGTGCACTCCTACCCGCATTGCTGGCGCTGCCGCACCCCGCTGATCTACCGGGCCATCTCCTCCTGGTACGTCGAGGTGACCCAGTTCAAGGAGCGGATGAGCGAACTGAACCAGCAGATCAACTGGATCCCCTCCAACGTGAAGGACGGACAGTTCGGCAAGTGGCTGGAAAACGCCCGTGACTGGTCCATCTCCCGCAACCGCTACTGGGGCAGCCCGATCCCCGTCTGGGTCTCGGACAACCCCGATTACCCGCGCACCGACGTCTACGGTTCGCTGGCCGAAATGGAAGAGGCCTTCGGCCGGCTGCCGGTGAACCACGAGGGCGAGGTCGATCTGCACCGTCCGTTCATCGACGAACTGACCCGGCCCAACCCGGACGACCCCACCGGCGGATCCACCATGCGCCGGGTCGAGGACGTGCTGGACGTCTGGTTCGACTCCGGATCCATGCCCTACGGGCAGGTGCACTACCCGTTCGAGAACAAGGACTGGTTCTCCACCCACAGCCCGGCGGATTTCATCGTCGAATACATCGGACAGACGCGCGGCTGGTTCTACATGCTCCACGTGTTGTCCACGGCGTTGTTCGACCGCCCGGCCTTCCGCAACGTGATCAGCCACGGGATCGTGCTGGGCTCGGACGGACAGAAGATGTCCAAGTCACTGCATAACTTCCCCGACGTCAACGAGGTCCTGGACCGTGACGGCTCCGATGCGATGCGCTGGTTCCTGATGTCCAGCCCGATCCTGCGCGGCGGGAACCTGGTGGTCACCGAACAAGGGATCCGCGACGGGGTCCGCCAGGTCATCCTGCCGTTGTGGAACGTCTACAGCTTCTTCACCCTCTACACCAACTCCGCGAACTCCGGGGCCGGCTACGAGGCGAAGCTGCGGTATGACGGGTACACCGACACGCTGGACCAGTACCTGCTGGCCAACACGGGTCAGCTGGTGGCGGAGATCGGCGCCCATATGGACGCCTACGACGTCTCCGGGGCCTGCGACGGGCTGCGGCACTACCTGGACATGCTCACCAACTGGTACGTCAGGCGCAGCCGCGACCGCTTCTTCGCCGAGGACACCGATGCCTTCGACGCCCTGTACACGGCGCTGGAAGCCCTCTGCCGGGTCGCCGCACCGCTGCTGCCGCTGATCACCGAAGAGATCTGGCGTGGTCTGACCGGCGGGCGTTCGGTCCACCTGACCGACTGGCCCGAAACCGGCACCTTCGCCGCGGATCCGGAGCTGGTGGCCCGCATGGACAGGATCCGGCAGGTCTGCTCGACGGGCTCCAGCCTGCGCAAGGCCGCCAAGCTACGGGTGCGGTTGCCGCTGCAGGAGCTCACCGTCGTCGTTCCCGCCTCCTCCGAATTGGAATCCGGAACCGAGGTCATCGCCGATGAACTGAACCTGCGCCACGTCCGGCTGGTCGACGCCGCCGACGCCTCCCCGGAGGAATTCGGGATCGAGCAGAAGCTGGTCGTCAACGCCCGGGCCGCGGGACCCCGGCTGGGCAAGAACGTCCAGGTCGCCATCAAGGGCTCCAAAACGGGCCACTGGTCACTGACCGACGGGGTCGTCACCTCGGGCGGACTGGAGCTGCAAGACGGCGAATACACCCTGGAGACGGTGGTCGCCGACGGGGACGACAACGGGTCCACCGCCGTCTCGATGCTCCCCGGGGGAGGCTTCGTGGTCCTGAACACCGAGGTCACCGCCGAACTCGAGGCCGAAGGCACCGCCCGGGACATGGTCCGGTCGATCCAGCAGGCCCGCAAGGACGCCGATCTGCACGTCAGTGATCGGATCCTCACCACCATCAATGCCCCGCAGGACATCATCGACGCCCTGCACGCCAACGCCGAGCTGGTCAAGCACGAAACCCTGACCCTCGATCTGGAACTGATCCCCGGCGATGTCGACACCACCATCTCGGTAGAACGGACGGTTGCCTGAATGAGCCCCGACCACGACGAGTTCTCGGTCCAAAGCGTCTACGCCGAACTATTGGGCCGCGCGCCCGAGAACAAGATGGAGCCGCGCATGGCCCCGATGTTCCGGGCCATGGAGGTCCTCGGCGAGCCCAACAGGGCGATGCCGATCATCCATGTGACCGGAACCAACGGCAAGACCTCCACCGCACGGATCATCGAACAACTGGTCCTGGCCCACGACCTGCGGGTCGGCCGGTACACCAGCCCGCATCTGTCCAGCGTGACCGAACGCATCAGCATCGACGGGGAACCGGTCTCCGACGAGGACTTCGTGCGCAACTGGGATGAGATCCGGCCGTTCCTGGGAATCGTCGACGCCGAACTGGAGGAGGCCGGTCAGAACCCGCTGACCTACTTCGAGGCCCTGACGATCCTGTGCTTCGCGGTCTTCGCCGACGCCCCCGTGGACGTCGCCGTCATCGAGGTCGGCCTGGGCGGGATCACCGATGCCACCAACGTGGCCGACGGGCAGGTCTCGGTCATCACCCCGATCTCCCTGGACCACACCGACCTGCTCGGGGACACCGTGCACGAGATCGCCCTGGAAAAGGCGGGCATCATCAAGGCCGGAGGATTCCTGATCTCCTCGGCCCAGGAGCCCGAAGCGGCCCAGGTCCTCCTGGAGGCCGCCCGCGACACCGGGGTCCCCTTCCGCTTCGAAGGCGTGGAGTTCGGCGTGGAGTCCCGCCAGCTGGCCGTCGGCGGGCAGTCGCTGACGATCCAGGGCATTGCCGGACGCTATGAGGATCTGGCGCTGCCGTTGCACGGGGCCCACCAGGGGCAGAACGCCGCCGTCGCCGTGGCTGCGATGGAGGCCTTCCTCGGGGGCGGGGAGAAGGCACTGGAAGAGGATCTGGTCCAGCTGGCCTTCGGGAACGTCTCCAGCCCGGGACGGCTGGAACTGGTGCGTTCGGCCCCGACCGTCCTGGTCGACGCCGGACACAACCCCGCGGGCCTGGCCGTCTCGGCGCAGGCGGTGAAGGAGGCCTTCGACTTCAGCGCCCTGGTGCTGGTGGTGGGGATCCTGGCCGAAAAGGATGCCCCGGCGATGCTCGACGAGCTGTATCTGCAATACGGGGAACTCGTCCAGGACATCTGCCTGACCCAGTCCACCTCCCCCCGGTCCATCCCGGCCGAAGAACTGGGGGAGCTGGCCCTGAAGGCCGGGTTCAGCGATGCCGGCATCCACGTCACCGATCGTCTCGACGACGCCCTGGAATGGGCGATCGGGCGCTCCGAATCCAGCGAGGAACTCACCGGTGGCGTCCTGATCACCGGATCGATTACCGTCGTTGGCGAAGCACGCACCCTGTTAGGAAAGTAAGCACCCCATGGCACGCATGACCAAAGCCCAGCGCGAGTGGCGCCCCGGGATGAAGAAGAAGCGCCGCTCCACCCGGGTGCTCTTCGCCTCCACGGTCCTGGTGCTCGAAGCCGGTGTCGCGTTGTTCGCCACCTTGGCGGTCTTCGGGCTCTACCGGGACACGATCGACCCGCTGCTGATCTTCTTGACCGGCGGATGGATCATGGCCGTGTGCATCATCGCCTGCGCCTTCCTGACCAAACCCCTGGGCTACTGGATCGGCTGGATCGTCCAGATCCTGCTGATCCTGCTCGGATTCGTGGACACCTCGATGTTCGTCATCGGGGTCCTGTTCGCCTTGTGCTGGTGGTACGCCGTCACCAAGGGCCGGACCATCGATCTGGAGAACGCCGAACGGGACCGGCGCCAGGCCGAATGGGAAGCCGCGAACCCCGAGCCCGAAACCGACCACTAGACTGGTCACCGACCCCACGCAGCATAGAAGGAGCACCACCGTGTCCACAGAACGCACCCTTGTCCTGGTCAAGCCCGATGGCGTGAAGCGCCAGCTCACCGGCACCATCCTGTCCCGCGTCGAGGCCAAGGGCTACCGCCTGGTCGAACTCAAGCAGGTCCAGGCCACCCGCGGGATACTCGAGGCGCACTACGAGGAGCACGTCGGCAAGCCGTTCTACGAGCCGCTCGTGGAATTCATGCTCTCCGGTCCGGTCGTGGCCGCCATCTTCGAAGGCGAACGCGTCATCGAAGGCTTCCGCTCCCTGGCAGGGGCCACCGAGCCGACGGCTGCCGCCCCCGGCACCATCCGCGGTGACCTCGGCCGCGACTGGGGCGTGAAGGTCCAGCAGAACCTGGTGCACGGTTCCGACTCCGTCGAGTCGGCCGAACGCGAGATCGGGATCTGGTTCTCCTAGCACCTTCCACCCTCCCACGACGTCGGCCGCCGCACCCCTGCCGGGGGAGCGGCGGCCGACGTCGTCCGGCCAGGGCGGCGGCGCTCTATCCGAAGAACACCTTGGCGAACGTGACCAGGATCGACCCGGCACACAACAAGACGATCAACGCGGCGATCACCCAGTGCCATTCGGCCAGGAACCGGCGCAGCCCGGCGGGTGCGGGAACGACCCCGTGGCTGATGTTCCTGACGGTGGTGTAGGTGAACAGGACGATCATCATGGCCCAGACGACCATGCAGTACGGGCAGAGGATCCCGATGACGTAGAGGGCCTGGAACCACAGCCACCCGATCATCGCCATGGCCAGGGTGACCCCGACCTGCAGACCCACGTAATACCAGCGGGGCAGCCGGGCCCCGGCGATGAGCGTGATGCCGATCGTGGTGACCACCGCGAAGCCGGCGACGCCGATCAGCGGGTTGGGGAAGCCGAACAGTGCCGCCTGGGCCGTCCGCATGACGCTGCCGCAGGAGACGAAGGGATTCATGTCGCAGGAGGTGACGTAGTCCGGGTCCTTGTAGATCTCCAGCCGTTCGAGCGTCAGCGCCGAGGACGCGATCCAGGACACGAAACCGGTGATGGCCAGGATCCACCCGAACACCGGTTCCCGGGCGTAACCGGGAAGGGCCCCCTCGGCCGCGGGGCTCACGGCGGGGACCGGTTCGTTCCTGTTCGGGGCATGCTGGGCCACGCGGGGCTCCTCGGGTCGATCGGGGCGGCGGCGGTTGCCGCCATCCACTTCGATTCTAGGCCCGGGGCCCGGGGCATGGACGGTAGACTTGTCTGGTTCGCCAACGTGAGAGAAGTGTAGTGTCGCAGATTCCAACCCAGGCCGCCGATCCCCGGATCATCGACCAGTCCTCCCGCCGTCGTACCTTTGCGGTGATCTCGCACCCGGATGCGGGCAAATCCACGCTCACCGAAGCGTTGGCCCTCCACGCCCGGGTGATCGGGACCGCCGGGGCCACCAACGGCAAGTCCAACCGCAAGGACACCGTCTCGGACTGGATGCAGATGGAGAAGGACCGCGGGATCTCGATCAGCTCCACCGCCCTGCAGTTCGAGTACCGAGACACGGTGATCAACCTGGTCGACACCCCCGGCCACGCGGACTTCTCGGAGGACACCTACCGGGTGCTGGCCGCCGTGGACTGCGCGGTGATGCTCATCGATGCGGCCAAGGGCCTGGAAGTGCAGACCATGAAGCTCTTCGAGGTCTGCCGGCAACGGAATCTGCCGATCATCACCGTGATCAACAAATGGGACCGCCCCGGGCTGGAATCCCTGGAGCTGATGGACGAGATCACCGAACGCACCGGATTACGGCCCATGCCGTTGACCTGGGCGGTAGGCATCGCCGGGGAATTCCACGGCGTCGCAGACCTGCGCAAGAACGAATACGTCCGCTTCACCCGTAATTCCAGCGGGGCCTCCCTGGCCCTGGAGGAACATTTCACCCCCGAACAGGCCCTGGAGGCCGAAGGGCAACTGTGGTCCGACGCCCTGGATGAGGCGTCGCTGCTCGAAAGCCCGGGAGGGTTCGACCTGGAGAGCTTCCATGCCGGGACGGCGACCCCGGTGCTCTACTCCTCGGCGGCACAGAACTTCGGGGTCCGGCAGATCCTGGACACCCTGGTGGACCTGGCCCCCTCGGCCGCCCCGCGCGCCGACGCCGACGGGGAAGTCCGACCGGTCGATGCCCCCTTCTCCGGCTTCGTCTTCAAGGTCCAGGCCGGCATGAACCAGGCCCACCGCGACCATGTGGCCTTCATCCGTGTCTGCTCGGGGATCTTCGAACGCGGCATGGTGGTCACCCACGCCAATACCGGAAAGCCGTTCGCCACCAAGTATGCCCAGCATCTGTTCGGTCGGGACCGCGAAGTGATCGACCAGGCGTGGCCCGGGGACGTCGTGGGACTGGTCAACGCCTCGGCCCTGCGGGTCGGGGACAGCCTCTATGAGGACGCGCCGGTCACCTACCCGCCCATTCCCTACTTCAGCCCGGAGCACTTCCGGGTGGCCCACGCAAAGGATCCCAGCCGGTATAAGCAGTTCCGCCGGGGGATCGACCAGCTCGAGCACGAGGGCATCATCCAGGTGCTGCGTTCGGACCGGCGGGGCGATCAGGCGCCGGTGCTGGCGGCCGTGGGACCGATGCAGTTCGAGGTCGTCGAAGACAGGATGGCCCAGGACTTCAACGCCCCCATGCGGATGGAGGCCCTGGGGTACTCGTTGGCGCGATTGACCACCAAGGAGGCGGTGACGGCGCTGGCGCCGGTCCGGGGTGTCGAGGTGATCATCCGTTCCGACGGCGAGTACCTGGCGTTGTTCAACGACGTGTGGGCGCTGCGTCGGGTGACGAAGAACCACCCGGACCTGCCCTTGACCCGGATCGGTGTCGACCAGGACGCCGCCGTCTGAGCCCTTTGGGATGATCCGCCGGCGCCGGCCACCGACTCGGGATTCGACGCGTATGAGACAATGGCAGTGGTTGGTGGCGAATCCACAGTTTGTTTCCAACCCAACTACAGGATTCCGGGCCCTCACGCGATGGATCACCGTAGGCATCGACCCTGATGCCGGCGGATGAAAACCGCGGACGGTCGCCGCAACAGAAAGCGGCTCGCCCGGGGAACTGGGTTGGTTTCCCGGGCCGCCGTACCCGCCGACGTTGGTACACCTCGGGAAATATGAAAACTGACTTCCGGGGATCGGAAGGCCGACGAGGCCGCGGTTCCCGAACCGATCGCCGGCGTCCCGGCTGTGGAGGGTACTCCGGCTAGGAGCATGGCCTTTCATGGAAGCAACGAACGAAGAGCTGAATGGGCCGGCGCAGTCGTCCCTTCCGATGAATGACGACACCGCCGCCACCACCGAGACCGCCGAGGCCCCCCAGACGCCGGCACCGGCCAAACGCGCACCGCGCAAACGGGCCACCACCCGCAAACCGGCCACCGCCGCCGCCAGCGAGCCGGAGCCCGAAGCCGCCGCCACTGCGGAAGAGCCCGCCACCGCACCGGCCAAGAAGACCACCCGGGCACCCCGGACCCGCAAACCGGCCGCCACGGCAGCCAGCGAGGACGAGGCCACCCAGACGGCCGGACCGGACGCCGACGCCGAACTGCCCAAGAAACCAGCCAGGGCCCCCCGCACCCGCAAGACCGCCGCGTCCACCACCGCGGACGCCGAGCAGACCGTGGCCACCGAAACCGGCGGCGACGCTTCCGCCGACCCCGCCGCCGAGAGCCCGGAAGCAGCGAAGACCCCGGCAAAGAGCACCGGGGCGCGCAAGGCACCGGCGCGCAAATCCCGCGCCGCCGCGGCCAGCCCGAAGACCACCACGGCAGAGGAAACCGGCACCGCCGCACCTGCCGCGGAGGCTCCCGGTGAGCCGGCCGCCGAAACCAGCGACGAAACAGCCACTCCGGCGGATCCGTTCGCCGTCCCCGACTCGGCGATCTCCGTCCTCTTCCAGGCCCCCGATCTGGCCACCGCCGCCCCCGAGGCGCGGTCCGCGGAGGAGCCCGGCTCCGAGGAGAGCCACGACAGCGGTTCGGGCAACCGGACCAGCCGCCGCAACCGCTCCCGCTCCCGCGACGACGCACAGAACCGCGACGAGGGGCCCGAGGCGGGGGACTCGACCGAGGAGGCCGGCACCAGCTCACGGCGCCGCCGGCGTCGTCGGCGCGGGGACTCGGACCTGGAACTCAGTGGCGGCAACGACGACGACCCGCCCAACACGGTCACCCGGGTGCGTGGCCCCCGGGCCGCCGCAGATCCGGCACCGTCGAACAAGGTCACCAGCGTCAAGGGTTCCACCCGGCTCGAGGCCAAACGCCAGCGCCGTCGTGATTCCCGCGACTCCGGTCGTCGACGCCATGTCATCACCGAAGCCGAGTTCCTGGCCCGCCGCGAATCGGTGGACCGGCAGATGGTGGTCCGCCAGCGTGATGAGCGCATCCAGATCGGCGTCCTGGAAGACGGGGTCCTGGCCGAGCACTTCGTTTCCAAGACGCAGCAGGATTCGCTGATCGGCAACGTCTATGTGGGCAAGGTGCAGAACGTCCTGCCCTCCATGGAGGCCGCCTTCATCGACATCGGCCGTGGCCGCAACGCCGTGCTCTATGCCGGGGAGGTCAACTGGGATGTGGCCGGGCTCGAGGGACAGCCGCGGCGCATCGAGCATGCGCTGAAGTCGGGGGACCCGGTGCTGGTGCAGGTCACCAAGGACCCGGTCGGCCATAAGGGGGCCCGGCTGACCAGCCAGATCTCCCTGCCCGGACGCTACCTGGTCTATGTGCCCAGCGGGTCGATGACCGGCATCTCACGCAAGCTGCCCGACGTGGAACGCAACCGCCTGAAGAAGATCCTCAAGGACCACCTGCCGCAGAACGCCGGGGTCATCGTGCGCACCGCCGCCGAAGGGGCCAGCGAGCAGGAGTTGATGAACGACATCAACCGGCTGCGCGCCCAGTGGGAGGAGATCGAGGCGAAGTCCACCTCGACGAAGACCACCCCGCCCGAGCTGCTGTACGCGGAACCGGATCTGACCATCAAAGTCGTCCGCGACGTCTTCAACGAGGACTTCTCCAAGCTGATCGTCTCCGGCGAACACGCCTGGGACACCATCGAGGCCTACGTGACCTACGTGGCGCCGGACCTGTTGGACCGCCTGGAGAAGTGGACGAGCGACGAGGACATCTTCGCCGCCCGCCGGCTGGAGGAACAGATCCACAAGGCCCTGGACCGCAAGGTCTTCCTGCCCTCGGGCGGCTCACTGGTCATCGACCGGACCGAAGCCATGACCGTGGTGGACGTGAACACCGGCAAGTTCACCGGCAGTGGCGGCAACCTCGAGGAAACGGTGACCAAGAATAACCTCGAAGCCGCCGAGGAGATCGTCCGTCAGCTGCGGCTGCGCGATATCGGCGGGATCATCGTCATCGACTTCATCGACATGGTCCTCGAAGCCAACCGGGATCTGGTCCTGCGCCGGCTCGTCGAGTGCCTGGGCCGGGATCGGACCAAACACCAGGTCGCCGAAGTCACCTCGCTGGGCCTGGTGCAGATGACGCGCAAGCGCATGGGCACCGGACTGCTGGAGGTCTTCAGCGAAAACTGTGAAGCCTGCAACGGCCGCGGCGTGGTCACCCATGACGAACCGGTCGAACATCGCCGGGCGTCGAACCAGCAGCAAGACCAGAACAACCAGAAGCGCAACGAGCGCAAGCCACGCGGGAACCGCCACGGCAAGGGCGGGGGAGCAGGCACCGAGCAGACCCCCGAGCAGTCGGCACCGGAGCCGAAGAAGCACGACCCGGAGGCGGAGGCCAAGGCCGAAACCACCCGGGCCGCGTTGGCTTCCATCGCCGCCGCCACCCAGGCGTCCCACGAGCAGACCGGGGAGACGAAGCAGCGGGACGGGCACGACGCCGGGACCTCCGCCGCGTCCGGCCAGGGGGGCACCGACGGGCAGGATGGCTCCGACTCCGGTTCGCGCCGTCGTGGACGCGGGCGCTCACGCGGACGTGGTCGTGCCGGCTCGGCCGAAATGTCGCCCACCAGCGGGTCGGGGGAGCAGCCTGGGGACACCGCAGGCACCTCCACCGCCGCCTCCAGCCGCGAGCAGGGCCCCGGATCAACGCAGTCCGGTCAGGGCCCAGGCCATGACGCGACGGCGGAGGCCGGGACTGATGGGGAAGGTCCCGTGGTGAGCATCGCGGGAGAGGAAGTCCGTCTGCCGGGCGCCCGTCGCAGCCGCCGGGCCACGGCGCCCACGCAGACCCCCGATCTGACGCTGGAATCCTTGAGCGCCGCCTTCGGCGGCACCCCTGAGCCGTCCCGGGAAGCCGATCACGAACCGGCTCCCGCGGCCAAGCAGGAACCGGCTGCCGTGGCCAAGCAGGAACCGGCTACAGTGGCGTCGGCACCGGCGCAGGAGCGTTCCTCCGCCGTGGCCGCAACGCCGCCGGCCACCAGCACCCCGGCACGCCGTCCACGGCGCAGCCGGGCGGCATCCAGCGCCCAGGGGAGCGCGAACACGCCGATCGAGCGGGTGGAGGCCACGGCGTCGACCCCTGCCGCAGGCACCAGCCACGTGGCCAAGCTCGAGCAGTCGGAACCGGAAGCGAAGAAGAAGGCCTCCGAGGACGCGCCGATGATGTTCGGCGTCGGGGTACCGGCCTCCGAGCTGTAACCGGATCGGACGAGGCTGCTCGTCGGCAGGAACCATGCGTGGGGCGGGACCCGGTCGATCGGGTCCCGCCCCCACGCGTTCCCGCCCCTGCCTTGCGGCGGAACCACTGCGGGGCCGGGACACAGGGGAAGGCCCGCCGTTCGCGGTCCGCGGGTCGGGAAGGTACCGTTAAAAGGTGCTTCACCCTCCCGGGGGTCTTGACGACCCGCCGTCGGAGGATGTATTTGCTCCTGCGGACCGAAATAGCGTAATCTAGATCCTCGGTGCATGCGCCGCTCATCGGATTTTCCGCTCGGCGTGACAGCACAGCGCTTATCCCCGATCGGTTGGTCCGGTGGAATGTGCGCAGTAAGAGTAATAGACGTCGAGAGAAGTGAGTTCCCAAGTGGTGTACGCGATTGTCCGCGCAGGCGGCCGGCAGGAAAAGGTTTCCGTAGGAGACTGGGTGACCCTTGACCGCGTCCCCGAGGCAGCTGGTGGAACCATTGAGCTCCCAGCACTGCTTCTGGTAGACGGCGACAAGGTCACCTCCGCTGCTGCCGACCTGGCGAAGATCACCGTGACTGCCGAGGTTCTCGAGAACCTCCGTGGCCCGAAGATCGTCATCCAGAAGTACAAGAACAAGACCGGCTACAAGAAGCGCCAGGGTTTCCGTTCCGCACTGACCAAGGTCAAGGTCACCTCCATCGCCTAAGGCGACGGAGACCAGATCACCCACGATTCAAAGGTAGGCACATTCAATGGCAAGTAAGAAGGGCGCGAGTTCCACTCGCAACGGCCGCGATTCCAACCCTCAGTTCCTGGGCGTCAAGCGCTTCGGAGGCCAGGTGGTTTCCGCCGGTGAAATCATCGTTCGCCAGCGCGGTACCCGTTTCCACCCCGGCGCGAACGTCGGCCGCGGTGGCGACGACACGCTGTTCGCACTGGCAGCCGGCTCGGTGGAGTTCGGCACCCGTCGCGGCCGTCGTGTCGTGAACATCGTGGATGCCGGCTAGTTTCGGCAGAACCGAATTTAGCTAGACTGGAGGGCGGGCCGCTTGGCCCGCCCTCCAGTTCTTTTTATCACCGGCCGTAGCACGGACCAGCAGGACCGTAACGGCCACCCAATAGAGGAGTCCCAGTAGTGGCAGCGTTCGTAGACCGCGTAGTCCTTCACGTTTCCGGCGGAAACGGAGGGCACGGTTGCGTGTCGATCCGTCGGGAGAAGTTCAAGCCTCTCGGCGGGCCCGATGGCGCCAGCGGTGGCAAGGGCGGCGACGTGATCATCCGCGTCGACCCCCAGACCACGACCCTGCTGTCCTACCACCATTCCCCCCACCGGCACGGTGGCAACGGCGAACCGGGCCGGGGAGACATGCAGCCCGGCCGCAACGGCGAGACCCTGATCCTGCCGGTGCCCGACGGCACCGTGGTCAAGGACCGTGAAGGAAACATCCTGGCCGACATGGTCGGCGCCGGCACCGAATACGTGGCCGCCGCCGGCGGCATGGGCGGACTGGGCAACGCGGGGCTTGCCTCACAGAAGCGCAAGGCCCCCGGGTTCGCCCTGCTGGGCGTCCCCGGCGGGGAACAGGACATCGTCCTGGAACTGAAGTCGGTCGCCGATATCGCGTTGGTGGGCTTTCCCTCGGCCGGCAAATCAAGCCTCATTGCCGCCATGTCCGCCGCCCGTCCCAAGGTCGCCGACTACCCGTTCACCACGTTGATCCCCAACCTGGGCGTCGTGCAAAGCGGGGACGTCAGATTCACCGTCGCCGACGTCCCCGGACTCATTCCGGGCGCCAGCCAGGGCAAGGGCCTCGGACACGAATTCCTCCGCCACGTCGAACGCTGTGCCGCGCTGGTGCACGTCCTGGACTGTGCCTCGCTGGAATCGGACCGCGATCCGCTCAGTGATCTGGAGGCCATCGAGGCGGAACTGGCCGCCTATGCGACCGACTCCAGCTATGCGGGCTCCGATGGCACCGTGATCCCGCTGAACGACCGCCCCCGCTTGATCGCCCTGAACAAGACCGACATGCCTGACGGCTCGGATATGGCCGAGTTCGTCCGCGCCGATCTGGAGTCCCGCGGCTACCGCGTCTTCGAGGTCTCCGCCCTGGCCCGGACCGGGCTGAAGGAACTGGGCTATGCCATGGCCGAGCTCGTCACCGAAGCACGCACCGCATCGGCCGAGGAGCCGGCCCAGGTGGAAGTCCCGGTGCTGCGCCCCCGGGGCGTGAACCGGGCCCCCTTCACCATCCACCGCGAAGAACGCAACCTCGAGCCGCTGTTCCGTGTCGAGGGTGAAAAGCCGGTCCGGTGGGTCAAGCAAACCGATTTCAGCAACGACGAGGCCGTGGGCTACCTGGCCGACCGACTGGCCAAGATCGGTGTGGAGGACAAGCTGTTCAAGGCCGGGGCGAAACCCGGGGACGCCGTGGTCATCGGCGACGATGACAACGGCGTGGTCTTCGATTGGGAGCCGACCATGGCCGCCGGCGCCGAACTGCTGGGATCACGTCGTGGACAAGACGACCGGTTCGACGACGGCAGCCGTCCCACCCGTGACCAGAAGCGTCAGGACCACCAGGATCGCAAGGATGCCCGGGCCGCGGCCCGCGCCGAACTGGAGAGCGAACGCAAGGCCGGCGTGTGGACCGAATCCGTGAACCCGAAGAAGCAGGGTTCACCCAAGGACAGCGGGAAGTGAACCGGCAGAACCGCCTTCCCTCCTCGATCCGCCACCGTTCGCAACTGACCGAGGCGACCCGGATCGTGGTCAAGGTCGGTTCCTCGTCACTGACCACCGTCAACGGGGGGATCTCCGAGGATGCCCTGAACCGGCTGGTCGTTGAACTCTCGGCGGTGCGCAACGGGGGGATCGAACTGATCCTGGTGTCCTCGGGCGCCATAGCCGCCGGCATCGCCCCGCTGGGACTGAGTCGCAGGCCCCGGGACCTGGCCACCCAGCAGGCGGCCGCCGGCGTCGGGCAGGGACTGCTGATGGCCAAATACACCCAGGCCTTCGGCGCGCACGGGATCACCGTCTCCCAGGTGTTGCTCACCGCCGATGACCTGATTCGCCGGCAACAGTATGCCAACGCCTTCCGGGCTCTAGGCCGGTTGCTGACCCTGGGGGTCGTCCCCGTGGTCAATGAGAACGACACCGTGGCCACCCACGAGATCCGCTTCGGGGACAATGACCGGCTCGCCGCACTGGTGGCCCACCTGGTCAAGGCCGATGCCCTGATCCTGCTCTCGGATGTCGACGCCGTCTATGACGGTCCACCGGCGAAGGGAGCCAGCCGCATCGCGGACGTCGTCAGTGCCGCGGACCTCGACGGGGTCAGCATCGGCACCACCGGGGGCTCCGGGGTGGGGACCGGCGGCATGGTCACCAAGGTCGAAGCGGCCACCATGGCCGCGGACTCCGGCATCCCCACGCTGATCACCTCGACGGATCAGGCCGGCCGCGGCCTGGCCGGCGAGGATGTCGGCACCTGGTTCTCCGCCCGGGGCGGACGCCGCCCGGCCCGGATGCTCTGGCTGGCCCAACTGGCGAACACCCAGGGCGGGCTGATGCTCGATGACGGGGCGGTCGCCGCGGTGGCCTCGGGGGCGCGCTCGCTGCTGCCGGCGGGCATCACCTCGGTCAGCGGGGATTTCGAAGCCGGAGACGCCGTGGAGATCACCGACGCGGAAGGCACGGTCGTCGCCCGCGGCCTGGTCAACTACGCCTCGGAGGAACTCCCGGACATGCTGGGACACGGCACCCGGGAACTGGCCAGGACCCTCGGGTCGCATTACGAGCGCGAAGTCGTCCACATCGATGACCTGGTGGTCCTGCGACCGCCCGTGCGCACCCGGAAAAAGCAGACCCCACCGGCCGCGGAGCCCCGGGCCTGACACTGTTGCTCAACAATCGCCACCGTCCCCCTGGAGCCGACTAGGCTTGGGTCATGAGCCAGAGCGTCACCGATTCCACCAGTACAGCCGAAGACATCGCCCATCAGGTTGGTCTACGCGCCGACCGAGCCCGCCAAGCCTCCCGCGTGTTGGCCCGGGCCACCCGTGATTGGAAGGACCGCGCCCTGCGGGCCATCGCCACCGCCCTGGATGAGCGGCGGGCCTCCGTGATCGCCGCCAACGCCGAGGACCTCGAACGCGGGCGGGCCGCCGGCACTAGCGAAGGCCTGCTCGATCGGTTGAAACTCGACGACGCCCGCGTCGACGGCCTCATCTCGGCCCTCGAGGAATTGGCCGGACTGCCGGACCCGGTGGGTACCGTCCAACGCGGGCAGACCCTGCCCAACGGGTTGCGGTTGCGGCAGGTCCACGTCCCGATGGGAGTGCTCGGGACCATCTACGAGGCGCGCCCGAACGTCACCGTCGATATTGCCGGGTTGGCACTGAAGAGCGGCAACGCGGTCCTGCTGCGCGGGGGTTCGGCCGCGGCCCGCTCCAACGAGGCGCTGCTGTACCTGATCCGTGATGCCCTCGAATCGGTGGGACTGCCCGCCGACGTGGTCCAAAGCGTGGATGACTTCGGCCGGGCCGGGGCCACGGCCCTGATGGGGGCCCGCGGCAAGGTCGACGTGCTGATCCCGCGGGGCGGACACGAACTGATCCAGACGGTGCTGCAGAACGCGCGGATCCCGGTCATCGAAACGGGGGAGGGCAACGTCCATATCTTCGTCGACGCCACGGCCACGGCCGAATCGGCCTCGGAGATCCTGCTCAACGCCAAGACGCAACGCCCCTCCGTGTGCAACACGGTGGAGACCCTGCTTCTGCACGCGCAGGCCCCTGCCGCCGGCGAAGTCCTGCGGGCCCTGTCGAAGGCAGGGGTCACCCTGCACGGCGACGAACGGGCGATGGCCCTCATGGAGGGGCTCCACGCGGTCCCGGCCACCGCAGAGGACTGGTCCCGCGAATACATGGACCTGGACCTTGCGGTGGCGGTGGTTGATGACTTGGACGGGGCCCTGGACCATATCCGCACCTGGACCACCGGGCACACCGAAGCCATCCTGACCAACGACCTGGCCAACGCCGAACGGTTCGTCGCGGAGATCGATTCGGCGGCCGTGATCGTCAACGCCTCCACCCGTTTCACCGACGGGGGACAGCTGGGACTGGGGGCCGAAGTGGGCATCTCGACCCAGAAGGTCCACGCCCGGGGCCCCATGGGTCTGCGGGAGCTGACGACCACGAAGTGGATTGTCCAAGGAGATGGCCACATCCGTTCGTAGAGTGCCTGCCGGGTAGGTAGGATGGTAAGCAGACATCAGACGATCGACGGATCGCATCGCCCGTTGGGGGCGCCGGTCGACGACGGGCACGAAGGAGAAAAATGCTCACGCAGGTCTTGGGTACGGTCATGGCAAGTGGCGCGGAGGCCGAGGTTGCCGGAAACGAGGGCATCTGGCCCTTTCTCATCGGTGGGGGAATCTTCGCGATCTTCCTCCTGATGCTCTTCGTCGTCGTCTCATTCACCAACGTCGGCAACCGCCACGAGGGACATGCCGAGATCCCCGACTCGCATAAGCAGTTCTCGAACAAGCACGGCCACGACGATCTCTAGGCGGGCTGGGGCGATCGGGTCCCGGCGCCCGGTCCGCCTCGGTGTCATGGGCGGGACGTTCGATCCCATCCACCACGGGCACCTGGTGGTCGCCAGCGAGGTGGCCGCGGAGTTCGACTTGGACGAGGTCGTGTTCGTTCCCACGGGTCAACCGTGGCAGAAGTCGGGAAAAGACGTCGCCGATTCCGAACACCGCTACCTGATGACGGTGGTGGCCACGGCCTCGAACCCACGCTTCACGGTCAGCCGGGTGGATATCGACCGGCCGGGACCCACCTACACCATCGACACCTTGCGCGATCTGCGTCGGCTTCGACCCAACGCCGAGTTGTTCTTCATCACCGGGGCCGATGCGCTGGAGCGGATCATGTCCTGGAAGGACATCGACGAGCTGTGGAGCCTGGCGCATTTCGTCGGGGTCACCCGCCCCGGGCACGAACTACCGGACCTGGGGCGTACGGACATCAGCCTGTTGGAGGTCCCGGCCATGGCGATCTCCTCGACGGCCTGCCGGGACCGGGTCAAGGCAAATAAGCCGGTCTGGTATCTGGTGCCCGATGGGGTGGTTCAGTACATTGCGAAATATGAGTTGTATCACTACGACGGCGACACCTGAGGGGGATTGCCTGGAATGGACAACATGAGCGACGATTTGGGGCTCCCGCCGACGCGGCGGTCCCTGCGTGAACAACGCCGTGCCAGCGAGACCGCTGACGGCCACCACGAGGGTGGGCACCTGTCGGGCGAAGACCCGGCTGAGCAGCCCGAGCCGCGCTCATCCGAGGACACCAACCAGCTCGACCGCATCGCTCAGGCCAACCGCAGCCGACGTGCCGCCGACGTCCCCTTCGACATGGTGCCCGACCGTGAGGAACACAGCGAAGCAGGCGAACGCAGCTCGTTGCAACGGGCCCGCGACCGGGAGGCACTGAAGAGCCGCCGGGAAGCCGAAGCGGCCCAGAAGCCCGCGCCGGCAGAGGTCCGCCCCGCTGGCGATGAGCCGGCCCCGCTGACCCGTCGGCAGCTCCGTCTCCAGGCCCTGGCTGCGGCCAGGGCTGCCGCCTCGACCGCGGAACCCGAGGCCGAGGTGGACTCCGGGTCCCCGTCGACCGAGAAGCCCGCGGCCGAGCGCACCGCACAGGGGCAGGAATCACTCAGCGTCGCGGAGGCCCTGGAAGCCCGCCGGCAAACCATCCCTGACCAGCCCGGGGACCCCGAGGCCGAAGCCGCTGCTGCCGAGGACCACGATGACCTGGAGGTCCTGGCCAAACAGCGCGAACTGGCCGCCCGTGCGGCCATCATCAGCCGACGGGTCGCAGAGCGGGAGCGCCTGAAACGGGCCCACTCCACCCGCAGTGCCGAAGACCAGGCAGGGGACCCGTTCACGGGGGCCATGGACCGGTTGCGCAGGGAAAAGGCCGAGAGGGATCTGGCCAACACCGGAATCAACGCTCCCGAAACCAGCGGCTTCCATCTCCAGATGCCCGCGACCGGCAAGGGGCCAGCCGTCGCTGCGCCGACGCCGGGAACGGGCCACGAGGACCCCGTGGGTGAACCCGCGGCCGCGGAACCTTCGGACCCGGCCTCCGAGGAGCCGGGCCGCGGGGCTGCCCGGCAACCGGTCAGCGCCAGTTCGGCCCAGGGCCTGGATCCCTTGGACTACCGCAGCAGCGGGGTCCGGCGGGCCAACGTCTGGGCGTGGGCGGTGCTCGGGGTACTCCTGGTGGGTGCCGCCGCCCTGACGGTCGGCATCATCATGATCACCACCAACGGCTAGTCGTCGACCGATGACCAGCACCACCACCCGAGGAGCCACATGGCTGCAACAGAATACTCACTGAGCGTCATCAACACCGCAGCATTGGCCGCGGCCGAGAAGTTCGCGGAGAACCAGATCGCCCTGGACGTCAGCGAACGCCTGGGCATCACCGATGCCTTCCTGATCGCTTCGGCAGAAAGCGAGCGGCAGGTCAACGCCATCGTCGACGGGATCGAAGAGGCGCTGATCGAAAAGCATGATCTGCGTCCCGTCCGTCGAGAGGGCAGGGGACTGGGCCGCTGGGTCCTACTGGACTACATCGACGTCGTCATCCACATCCAGCACCAGGAAGACCGCGTCTTCTATGCCCTGGACCGCCTGTGGAGCGACTGCGCCGCGATCGAACTGCCGGCTGCCGCCCGGAGCGTGGCCGTGGTTGAGGACCCGGAGACCTCCGCCTAGTAGGGGGAGGCGATTTGCGCGGGCTAAATTCCGTGCCCTATGATGGATGAGTTGTCCGGTCGGAAACGAAACCGGCGACTCCCTTTCGGGGGTATGGCGCAGTTGGTAGCGCGTCTGCATGGCATGCAGAAGGTCAGGGGTTCGAATCCCCTTACCTCCACCGAATTCAGGATCCATGAGAAGAAGCCCCGTCCACGGACGGGGCTTCTTCTGTGTCCGGGGCCGAAGTGCCGGCCCGCGGTCAGGGGACTACTGTTCGTCCTCTTCGAGAGGTTCGACGTCGTCCGCCGAATCGGGGATCCGGGGGATGGTTCCCGTCGTGGTCGGCATGACCGGGGTCAGGACCGAAGCGTAGTCATGTTCGGTGGAGTAGTGCAGGAACCCCAGGTGCGCTTCGTAGCGGTCGAGCACGTCGTTGATGATCTGCTGTTCGGTCAGGCCCATCAGGTCATAGCCCTCCGTTCCCGTTTGGGTGAAGACCTCCAGACGGTAGTAGATGTCGATCTGTCGCGACATGCTGCGTCCGCCGAACATCGGGGCCGGCGCCTCGACCGCCGCGACCTGGTAGTGGAAGTTCCGGTGGTCCTCCATGTTCACCAGCAGGGTGTGCTCGCTGATCCCGGTGTCGGCGTTGGGGGAGGAGGTCAGTTCGGCGTCGTAGCCCAGGCCGTTGAACTCCGTGACCACCTCCTGCAACGCCGGTTCCACCACCCTGTCCGCGAACTGGGCGACCGCCTTCTTCGAGGGGTAGGAGCGCAACTGAGCCAGACGCTGACGCCAGGTCTTTTCGGGGGTCTGACCGCCATGGACGGCCATGGAGCGGCGGCGCCGCACCTGCCCCTCGCGTTCGGCCCGCTCCATCCGCAGCACCTTGGAGAAGGAGGCCATGACCAGATAACTGATGATGGTCACCGGCAGCGCGAAGATCAGCGTCGCATGTTCCATGGTCGCCACCCCTCCGGCGACGATCATCGAAACCGTCAGGACCGCGGTGAGCACGGCCCAGAAGATCCGTAGCCATTTGGCCCCGTCCACCGAGGGATCGGGGATCGACGAGGAGAAGTTGGCCATCACCATGGCCCCGGAGTTGGCGCTGGTGAGATAGAACAGCATGCCCGACAGGGTGGCCAGACCGATCAGGAAGGGGGCGCCGGGGAACATCTCCAATAATGCATACCAGCCGTGCTCGGGACTATCCATGGCCAGTTCGGCGAAGTCCCTGTTGCCCTCCAACACCTGGCGCAGGGCACTGTTGCCGAAGATCGTGACGATGAAGAAATCGCACAGCACCGGGGCGGTGATCGCGGCGATCACGAATTCGCGCAACGTGCGCCCCCGGGAGATCCGGGCCAGGAACAGCCCGACGAAGGGACCCCACGCGAGCCAGAAGGCCCAGAAGAACAGGGTCCAACTTCCCATCCACTCACTGCCGCCATCGGTATAGGCGAAGGTCTTCAACGTGCGTTCGGGCAGCGTCAGGACGAATCTGCCGATGTTCTCCACCATCGCATTGAGCAGGAAGGCGGTCTTACCGGTGATCAGGATGTAGAGCATCATGGCCCCCGCGGCCCAGAGGTTGAGCTCCGAGATCAGCCTGATCCCCTTGTCCACCCCCGAGGCGCAGGCGGCCACCGTCATGATCACGGCCACCAGCACCAGGGCGATCTGCAGGGCCAGCCCCTCTTCGATTCCCAGCAGCCAGGCGAAACCGACGTTGAGCAGGACCACCCCGATGCCCATCGAGGTGGCCACGCCGAAGACGGTGCCCACGAGGGCGAAGATGTCGATCACGTCGCCGGTGGCCCCACGGACCCGTTTGCCCAGGAGCGGATACAGGACCGCCCGGATCGACAGGGGCATTCCCCAGCGGTAGGCGAAGTAGCCCATGGCCATGCCCAACAGGGCGTACATCGACCATCCGGCGATCCCGTAGTGGAACATGGTCCAGATGACCGAGTCATGGAGGGCCTCGGCGGATTCGGGGGTGGCCGAGGGCGGGGTGATGAATTGGGTGATCGGGCCGGTGACCGAATAGAAGAGCATGTCGATGCCGACCCCGGCGGCGAACAGCATGGCCACCCAGGTGAAGAGATTGTACTGCGGACGGGCATGATCCGGTCCCAACCTGACCCCGCCCTCCTTGGAGAGCGCCACCCAGAGGACGAAGAGGATGACCAGGGTGATCGTGAGGACGTAGAACCAGCCGAGATTGGTCGAAATCCAGGTCACGGCGGCCTGCATCGTCGCCGAGGCCTGATCCGGCAAGGCCATCGCCCAGCAGGAGAATCCCAGGATGATCGCCGAGGAGATGATGAAGACGCGCTAGTTCACCCGTGGGCCGCGGTGCTCGGAGAGTTCGACGGGCCCCTTGCTCATCTCGCTGCTGGAGATCGGGGGACGCATCGGGTCGGTATCGGGTCCCCTGCGGCGGCCGGTTATGCCGAAACGACTGCGATCAATCCGGGGGCGGGGTGCGTCGGTCGAACCCTTCGGGGGTTCTTCTGCGTCAGACAATCAGTACTCCTTCGCCTCGGGACCATGACTAGGTTCGTCCCTCGATGCAATGGATGTGTTCTCCCACGACGAGGAGACAGCGTGGTTACGGCCGGGTATCGACACACGGCGTCCCCATGCTAGCGCGATGCCAGCCGCCCCCGGTACTTGAACCGGCGAACGTGAGTAGGGCATGTTTTGCTGCAGGCCGGTCCCACAACGGTCTTCGAGCAGGTCGGGGCGGTGGCGTCCTAGGCCCTTCCGAGAGCGGAAGCGAGTTGGGCCGACCAGACGGCAACCACGTGGCCTCGACGATGCGAGTCATTGCGCGGCGTATCTGCCAGCCCCAAGCCTCGTGCCATGTCAAGGGTGCCCTGGATGAGCCCGCGGATGGCGGGATCGCTGTCGTCGACGTCTAGCAGCCGTACGGCCATCCGGTGCATGTCGCGCCCGAGTTTCCGTTCCAAGGGGAAGATCCGCACGAACGCGGTCAAGACCCATATTCGGTGAAGCAGCCGGTGGATGGGGCGCCCTGCTGCCGGAAGCCGTGGCGGACGGCATGACGAAAGGCCCGGAGCAGCAATGAACTGCTCCAGGCCTTCCATGGGATGGGCCTAGAAGAGCTGGCGCCAGTTCGTGGCAGCCAGGTCCAGCAGTTCGTCGCCCCGGCCGGACATGACCGTGCGCACGGCGTAGAGGGCGAATCCCTTGGCCTGCTCGGCCGTGACATTCGGTGGCATGGTCAGTTCCTGGCGCGCCGTGACGATATCGACGAGTGCTGGTCCGTCATGGGCGAGGGCCTTCTTCAGCGCCGCATCCAGATCCGCCGAGCTTTCGACCCGGATCCCCAGGATCCCGACGGCGTTGGCCACGTCGGCGAAGTTCGGGTTCTCCAGATCCGTGGCGTAATTCACGAATCCGGCTGCCTTCATCTCCAGCTCCACGAAGTTCAACGAGGAGTTGTTGAAGACCACCATCTTCACCGGCAACCTGGACTGCACCACCGTGAGCAGCTCGCCCATGAGCATCGACAACCCGCCGTCACCACACATGGCAACGATCTGCCGGTCCGGGGCTGCGGCCTGGGCTCCGATGGCCTGGGGGAGCGCGTTGGCCATGGACCCGTGGGCGAAGGAGCCGAACAGGCGCCGACGCCCGTTCATCGTCAGGTAGCGGGAGGCCCACATGACCGGGGAGCCGACATCGGGGATGAACACGGCGTCGTCGGAGGCGTGCCGATCCAGGGAGCGGGCCACGAACTGCGGGTGCAGCGGTTTGCCTTTACGCGTCTTCGTGGCCAGGTCGTCGAGCTTCTCGCGGGTCTTGCGGTAATGCTTCTGCGCGTCCTTGAGGTGGGACCTGCGGGACTTGCGTTTGAGCATCGGCAGCAGGGCCGTAGCGGTATCGGCCACCGACCCCACCAATCCGAGGTCCACCGGGGTGCGGCGACCGAGCTGCTCGCCCCGGATATCGACCTGGATGATGCGGGCCTTGGAGGGGAAGAACTGCTGGTAGGGGAAATCGGTGCCCAGCATCAGCAGGGTGTCGGCGTCCTCCATGGCCCGGTAGCCCGAGGCGAAACCGAGCAGCCCGGTCATGCCGACGTCGAATTCATTGTCGTATTCGATGTGTTCCTTGCCACCCAGGGCGTGGACGATGGGCGCGCCCAGGGTGTCCGCCAGGCCCACCACCGCGTCGTGGGCTCCTGCCACGCCCGCGCCGGCGAGGATGGTGACCTTGGACCCGGCGTTGAGGATCCCTGCGGCCTCGTCGAGTTCCTCCCTCGAGGGCACCACCACGGGGTTGGCGCGGCGAATGTGGGTGATGCGTTCGTTGGTCGCCGGCGCCAGGGCCACGTCACCGGGAATGACCAGCACGGCCACACCACGCTTTTCGATCGCCGTCCGCATGGCGATTTCCATCAAACGGGGCATCTGGTCGGGGGTGGAGACCATTTCGGTGAAGACCGAGCACTCGCTGAACAGGTCCTGGGGGTGGGTTTCCTGGAAGTAGTTGCTGCCGATCTCCGCGCTGGGGATGTGGGCGGCGATGGCGAGCACCGGCACGCGGGACCTGTTGGCCTCGTAGAGCCCGTTGATCAGGTGCAGGTTGCCCGGCCCGCAGCTGCCGGCGCAGACGCCCAGGCGCCCGGTCATGGTTGCCTCGGCCCCGGCGGCAAAGGCAGCGGCCTCTTCGTGGCGGACGGTGGACCAGATAATGTTCCCGTCCTTGCGCAGGGCATCGGTGATCCCGTTGAGCGAATCTCCCGGGACGCCGTGGATTCGTTGGACGCCGTTGGCCCGGAGGGTGGCGATCATGTGTTCTGAGACCGTGGTCATGTCAGGTGGGTTCCTTCCGCTGAGGTTGAATCCAGCCTACCGCCGAGCCTTCGACCGCGGCCTTCCAGAATGGGTGGCGACACGCCGTCGCCGAACGACACACCAGCTGTTTGGTTGTGGGCATCTTCCATGCACAGGCTGTGGACGGATGGGCCCGAACCCCGGATTCGTGCGGCAATTAGGGATGCGTTTCTCCACACCCGCTGTGGACTAAGGGAGTGGGGAATGACATACTTGTAAGACAACATATAGGGGTTGCTTGCTGTTCCTTGTACTACATGTAGTATTGAAATCTCAGGAAGCGCCCCACGGGGCGGGAACGGTTTCCACTCCCGCCAACGCTCGGATGGCCCGCTTTCGGACCCCCGGGAATCCGGGACAGACAACGAAGATGACCACATATTTTGTACGAGGGGATCAATGCCATGACCGTCACGGTTTATACCAAGCCAGCATGCGTGCAGTGCAACGCCACCTACCGGGCGCTGGACAAGAAGGGCATTGCCTACCAGAAGGTCGATATCTCCCAGGACGCGGAGGCCCTCGAACGTGTTCGGGCCCTCGGCTACATGCAGGCCCCCGTGGTCATGACCGAAGCCGACCACTGGTCAGGCTTCCGCCCGGACAAGATCGAGGAACTGGCCGTGGCCGCCTCGAGCGTTGCCTGAGGCGACACCACCCATCACCAGCAGTTGGAGGCCGGTCTCATGTCTGGCGACATCGCGGTGGATGAGCGGACCACGAGTCCGGCCACCGCAAACACCACGAACAGTTCCCTGATCTACTTCTCCTCCGTTTCCGGATACACGAAACGGTTCATGGAGAAACTGGGACTCGATGCGGCGAAGATTCCCCTCTATGCCAGCGAACCAGAGCTGCTGGCCACCGAACCGTATGTCCTGGTTCTGCCCACCTACGGTGGGGAGAAGGGAGAGCGGTCGATTCTGCCGCAGGTGATCCGGTTCCTGAACAACGAGGGGAACCGGCAGCTGCTACGCGGCGTCATCGGCGCCGGCAACACAAACTTTGGAACCACCTACTGCTTGGCGGCGGACAAGATCTCCGCCAAGTGCTCGGTTCCCGTGCTATATCGTTTCGAACTCATGGGGACGTCGGAGGACGTCACCCGTGTACGCCAAGGATTGGAAGAGTTTTGGACACCACAGTCGCAGAGCCAACCGTGAAGACAGATACCAAGGAGGTCCCCGAGGCCTTCCAGGGGTTGGGCTACCACGAGCTCAACGCCATGCTGAACCTCTATGACAAGGACGGGAAGATCCAGTTCGCCGCGGATCGTGCGGCGGCGCGGCAGTACTTCCTGCAGCACGTGAACAACAACACGGTCTTCTTCCACGACCTGGACGAGAAGCTCGAGTACCTCGTGAAGCACGAGTACTACGAGCGCGAGACCATCGACCAGTACACGATGAACTTCGTGCGTGGTCTCTACGCGCATGCCTATAAGAAGAAGTTCCGCTTCGAGACCTTCCTGGGCGCCTTCAAGTTCTATACCTCCTACACGCTGAAGACGTTCGACGGGAACCGTTTCCTGGAGCGTTACGAGGACCGCGTGTGCATGGTCGCCCTGCACCTGGCCCGCGGCAACGAACAGCTCGCCACCCAGCTGGTCGACGAGATCATGGATGGCCGCTTCCAGCCGGCCACCCCCACCTTCCTGAACGCCGGCAAGGCCCAGCGCGGCGAGCTGGTTTCCTGCTTCCTGCTGCGCGTCGAAGACAACATGGAGTCCATTGCCCGTGGCATCAACTCCTCGCTCCAGCTCTCCAAGCGCGGGGGCGGGGTGGCCCTGTCGCTGACGAACATCCGCGAGCACGGTGCCCCGATCAAGCAGATCGAGAACCAGTCCTCCGGCGTCATTCCGGTGATGAAGCTCCTTGAAGACAGCTTCTCCTACGCGAACCAGCTCGGGGCCCGCCAGGGGGCAGGCGCCGTCTACCTGCACGCCCACCACCCGGACATCTACCGCTTCCTCGACACCAAGCGGGAGAACGCCGATGAGAAGGTCCGCATCAAGACCCTCTCGCTAGGCGTGGTCGTCCCGGACATCACCTTCCAGCTGGCCCAGACGAACGAGGACATGTACCTCTTCTCGCCCTACGACGTCGAGCGCGTCTACGGCATCCCCTTCTCCGACGTCTCCGTCACGGAGAAGTACTACGAGATGGTCGACGATTCCCGGATCAAGAAGACCAAGATCAACGCCCGCGAGTTCTTCCAGACCCTCGCGGAGATCCAGTTCGAATCGGGCTACCCGTACGTGATGTTCGAAGACACGGTGAACCGGGCCAACCCGATCAAGGGCAAGGTCATCATGAGCAACCTCTGCTCGGAGATCCTGCAGGTTTCCTCGCCGTCGGTGTACAAGGAGGACCTTGGCTACGAGGAGATCGGCAAGGACATCTCCTGCAACCTGGGCTCGTTGAACATCGCCAAGGCGATGGATTCCCCCGACCTGGGTGCCACGGTGGAGACCGCCATCCGCGCGTTGTCCGCCGTATCGGATATGTCCTACATCGGTTCGGTTCCTTCGATCGCCGAGGGGAACAAGGCCTCGCACGCCATCGGCCTGGGTCAGATGAACCTGCACGGCTATCTGGCACGGGAGCACGTCCACTACGGCTCCGAAGAGGGCCTGGACTTCACCAACATCTACTTCTACACGGTGCTCTTCCACGCGTTGAGCTCCTCGAATAAGTTGGCCATGGAAACGGGTGAGACCTTCGGTGGGTTCGAGGATTCGAAGTACGCCTCGGGCGAGTTCTTCGATAAGTACACCCAGGCCGAATGGGTTCCGCAGACCGAAAAGGTCCGCGAGCTCTTCGCCAACGTGCACATCCCGACCCAGCAGGACTGGGAGCAGCTGAAGGCCTCGGTCATGGAGCACGGTATCTACAACCAGAACCTGCAGGCCGTCCCGCCGACGGGCTCGATCTCCTACATCAACAACTCGACCTCCTCGATCCACCCGGTGGCCGCGAAGATCGAGATCCGCAAGGAAGGCAAGCTGGGCCGTGTCTACTACCCGGCTCCGTACCTGACCAACGAGAACCTGGATTACTACCAGGATGCCTACGAAATCGGTTACGAAAAGATCGTCGACACGTACGCGGCCGCGACCCAGCACGTCGACCAGGGCTTGTCGCTGACGCTGTTCTTCAAGGACACCGCCACGACCCGCGACATCAACCGGGCGCAGATCTACGCCTGGCGCAAGGGCATCAAGACGCTCTACTACATCCGTCTTCGCCAGCTCGCGCTGGAAGGCACGGAGGTTGAGGGCTGCGTGTCCTGCGCCCTGTAGCAGCAGGCGCTGAATCACCCTCGTCCCACCATCGGGATGCCGGAGGCCGGCATCCGGGACACACCGGACCGGGACGACGGCGGGGAAACCCAGCCGTCGTCCCGGCCACCGATCACATAGGCAACCCGCATCAGAAAGTCAGGGGATGAAATGACCGACCAGGTCAAGCTGCAGCATCACGTCGAGGCCATCAACTGGAACCGCATCCAGGACGAGAAGGACGTCGAGGTGTGGAACCGCCTCGTGAACAACTTCTGGCTGCCGGAGAAGATCCCGCTGTCCAACGACGTCCAGTCCTGGAACACGCTCACCGAGGACGAGAAGCTGCTCACCATGCGCGTCTTCACGGGGCTGACCCTGCTGGACACGCTGCAGGGCACGGTCGGGGCCGTCTCGCTGATCCCGGATGCGCTCACGCCGCACGAGGAAGCCGTCTACACGAACATCGCGTTCATGGAGTCGGTCCACGCCAAGAGCTACTCCTCGATCTTCTCCACACTGGCCTCGACCAAGGAGATCGACGAGGCGTTCCGCTGGTCCCTCGAGAACGTGAACCTGCAGAAGAAGGCCTCAATCATCGAGGCCTACTACTACGGTGAGGATCCGCTTAAGCGCAAGATCGCCTCGACGCTCTTGGAGTCCTTCCTGTTCTACTCGGGCTTCTACCTGCCGATGTACTGGTCCTCACGGGCCAAGCTGACCAACACGGCCGACCTGATCCGTCTGATCATCCGTGACGAAGCCGTCCACGGCTACTACATCGGCTATAAGTTCCAGAAGAACCTGGAAGGCCTGAGTGAAGAGCGCAAGACCGAGTTGAAGGACTACACCTTCGAGCTGCTCTACGAACTGTATGAAAACGAGGTGCAGTACACCCACGATCTGTACGACAGCGTGGGCCTGAGCGAGGACGTCAAGAAGTTCCTGCACTACAACGCCAACAAGGCGCTGATGAACCTGGGTTACGAAGCGATGTTCCCGTCCTCGGTGACGGACGTGAACCCGGCCATCCTCTCGGCCTTGAGCCCCAACGCGGACGAGAACCACGACTTCTTCTCCGGCTCGGGATCCTCCTACGTGATCGGCAAGGCCGTGAACACCGAAGACGAGGACTGGGACTTCTAACCACATCGGCAGATGCTGCACGAACTGTTCGAAGGGCTCCGGCGCCACTGCGCCGGAGCCCTTCGACGTTACCGATCCGATCCGGGCGGGGCTCATCGGCTCCGGGCGGGGATATCGTGCCGGGATGGCCGAGGGTGCCGCGTCCCACACCGTAGGAGGCAATCCACGGCAAGGGCCAGCAGCGCACCCACCACATAGGCGGGTGGATCGGTCAGTGAGAAGGTCGTCCCCAACACCAGACGCATCGGTGGGACGATGGCGGAGAGGGCCCCGGGAAGCCCGGTCAACTGGAGCAGCTCGACGGCGCAGCTGATGGCTAAGGCGATGGCCGCCAGGCGGACAGGACGCCAGCCGGGCCGCAGGAGGCCCACCAACAGGTAGACCAGGACCGTGTACAAGACGCCGCCGGCGGCGTCGGCGAATCCCCCGTGGAGCAGGAAACGGGCCGCCAGACCGGCCGCGATGACGCAGGCCGCGGCCACGCCCAGGGTCAGGCGGCGTGGCCCGAAGGTCGGAGCAGGACCGGGCAAAGACATGGAGGAAGTCTATCTCCGGGCCTGCGACGGTAGGCTCGAAGCATGAGTACAGCACTGCAGCGATCCGTTGTTCTCGAGAACGGGTTCGCCCGGAATTTCCCCGAGCTCTCCATCCCCTGGAAAGCCGAAGAACCCCCGGCGCCGGAACTACTGGTCCTGAATGAACGCCTGGCCCGGGAGCTCGGGCTGGACCCCGAATACCTACGCAGCGCCGAGGGGATCTCCGTGTTGACCGGGGCCCATCCACCCGAGGGGGCGACACCTGTCGCCCAGGGATACGCAGGACACCAGTTCGGTTCCTACTCCCCGCGCCTTGGAGACGGCCGGGCCCTGTTGCTGGGCGAATTGCGTGACGCCGAGGGGAACCTCCGTGATCTGCACCTGAAGGGCTCGGGCCGGACCCCCTTCTCCCGGGGTGGTGACGGCTTCGGGGCCGTGGGGCCCATGCTGCGCGAATACATCCTCAGCGAGTCCCTGCACGCGTTGGGGATCCCCACCACGCTCTCACTCGCGGTCACCGCCACCGGTCATGACGTGCTGCGCGAGAGCCGGCTGCCCGGCGCCGTGCTGACCCGCGTCGCCTCCAGCCATCTGAGGGTCGGCTCCTTCCAATATGCCAGGGCCTTGGGGGACCCGGATCTGCTGCACCGGCTGGCCGAAGTTGCCATGGCCCGCCACCATCCGGAGGCGGCCGACGCCGAGCGGCCCCATCTGGCCTTGTTCGACGCGGTCGTTGCCGACCAGGCCGCGTTGATCGCGCAATGGATGCTGGTGGGCTTCGTCCACGGGGTGATGAACAGCGACAACATGACCATCTCGGGGGAAACCATCGACTATGGCCCCTGCGCGTTCATCGATGCCTTCGATCCCGCCGCGGTCTTCAGCTCCATCGACGGGCAGGGGCGCTATGCGTACCGCAACCAACCGGTCATGGCCGAATGGAACCTGGCGCGCCTGGCCGAGGCCATGCTGCCGCTCTTCGATGACGACGAGGACCAGGCCGTTGAACTGGCCATGGAATCGTTGCGCACCTTCAGGACCCGCTACAGCGAGGCCTGGTCGGCGGGCATGTTCGAAAAGCTCGGCCTGCCCCCGGCCACCGGGGTGGAGCGCGAGGACCAACCGGCCCACGAAGTCGTCCACGCCACGACCGAACTACTCACGACCAGCGGAGCCGACTACACCTTGTTCTTTCGCGCGTTGGCGGGGGTGGCCCGAGGCGACCGGGAACCCGCTCGGGCCTTGTTCACCGACCCGGCACCCTTTGATGCCTGGGCCGAGACCTGGCTGGCCTTGGGGCCCGATGCGACGGGAATGGACCTGATCAACCCCGCCTACATCCCGCGCAACCATCTGGTGGAAGAAGCGCTCGACGCCGCCACCGACGGGGACCTGGGGCCGCTGAACAGGCTTCTGGAAGCCGTATCGGCCCCTTATGAGGTGCGTCCGGGCCTGGAACGTCTTGCCGTCGGTGCCCCCACGGACTCCGGGCCGTACGTCACCTTCTGCGGTACCTGAGACCCACGGCTGAGGGGCCGCCGTAGCCGGTACGGCGTCGCGAGGGTCGACCGATAGGGTGGAACGGTGAGCGCTGACCTCCGAGGCGCTGAAAGGATCCCTTCATGACTGCTTCGACCATCGGCCACCAGGACCGCCCGGATGCTTCCGGAACCCATCTGCTCGAAATGCCGGACGGTTCCCGGCCTTCCAGCTTCTATGTTCCGCTGGGCCAGGGCCGCTACCGTTCCACCATCCACACCCAGGGTGCCTGGAACGAACATGAGCAGCATATGGCCCCGGCCACCGGCCTCCTGGTGCGTGAACTCGAACTATTCCAGCCCCGCGAGGACATGCGCATGGCCCGCGTCAGCCTGGATATCCTAGGGATCATCCATGGTGGAGACGTGGAGATCACCACCACCATGATCAGGCCCGGCAAGACCATCGAACTGGTCGAGGCGCAAATGGTCTGCCAAGGCAGGACCGCCATCGTGGCCCGGGGCTGGAGGCTGAAGACCCACGATTCGACTCAGGTCGCCGGCGTGGAGGATCCCGAGGTCTCCCATCCCGAGGAACTGCCCGTCTGGGACGGAATGGCCATGTGGCCCGGCGGCTACATCGAGCAGTTGGAGCTGCGGGTCGAACCCGGACACCGGTTGGGCAAGGGGGTCGTCTGGCTGCGGAACCCGCAACAGATGGTCGACGGCTTCGAGACCCCCGATATGGTGCGGTTGCTGGGCATGGTCGATACGGCCAACGGGGTCGCACCGAGGGTGGCCCCGGGACCGGAATCGTGGATGTTCCCCAACGTGGACCTGCAGATCCACATGTATCGCCGTCCGGTGGGTCAATGGCTGGGCATCCAGTCGCAGCAGACCTACGGTGCCGACGGCATCGGCCTGACGTCGGCGGTGCTGCACGATGTCGAGGGGCCCTTCGGCCGCAGCGAGCAGATCCTGACCGTACGCCCGATGCCCAGCCGCTGATCCGGGGGGCAGCTCAGGCGGCAGCAAGCATCGAACGGATCCTGGGTTTGGGGGTCGGAATGAATCCGGCCTCCAGATAGCGACGGCGTATCCAGCCCTCGGCCCGGTACAACGCCCAGCCCCGACGCAGCAGGAACGGCAGTGGCTTACGACGTTCCCGGACATCGCGCACCAACCGGCGTACCGCCGTCGTGATCGGGGAGACGTCGATGTAGTAGGCCCGGACGTCCACCCCGTGGTCGATCAGCGGGGCACGGATCTCATCGACGAAGATCCCTTCGGCCACGACGGGACCGCCGGCCATGGTCACGGTGGAATAGCCGGAGTAGCTGGATGTGGAAATCGAATAATGCGGGACTTCCATGCTGCCGGTGCGTAGCAGACGCAGGACGGAATCGACCGCGGCGTCGCAGTTCCAGGTTCCGGGATGGTCCCAGTCGACCTCGCCGTAGGCGGTGTGGGGCAGCGGGCTGTGCGGGGAATCCTCGGCCAGCTCACGGTAGAAGTTATCCAACTCGATATGCGGGCGGCCATAGCGCTCGGCGAGGTAGGACTTCCCGGATCCGGAGGAGCCGCCCAGGAGGATCAATGTCAGGGTTGGTTCAGGCACGACCCCCATTATTCATGCGGACCGCCCACAACTAGAATCGACACCATGACTTCCTGGAATCCCACCGCGCATCAGCCCCTGACCGTGTGGCGTTCCGAGGCGGTCGGGGACCCCGAATCCGACCTGCTCGAAGGAATCCGGCTTCTTGAACGGGTCCGTGACGGGGAGAGCGGGCCGACCCTGCGTCTCTACCGACCCGAACCCACCGTGGCCTTCGGCCAACGGGACATCAGGCTTCCCGGATATGGGCAGGCCACCGCTTCGGCTCGTCGTCTGGGCTTCGCCCCCGTGGTACGCAAGGCGGGCGGCCGGGCCGCGGCCTACCACCAGGGCACGTTGATCGTCGATCATGTGGAACCCGCGGGGGAAGCGATGCTCGGTCATCAGGACCGTTTCAGGATCCTGGGGGAGCTCTACGCCCGGGCACTGGGGGACCTGGGCATCGAGGCCGAGGTGGGGGAGATCCCCGGGGAATACTGTCCCGGGGAATTCAGCGTCCATGGCCGGCCGGGCCCCGGCTCCCGGACGACCTCCCCGGTCAAACTCGTGGGCACCGCCCAACGCGTGGTCTCCGGTGCCTGGTTGTTCGCCAGTGTGTTCGTCGTCGAGGACTCCGCCCCGCTGCGCGCCGTCCTGGAGTCCGTCTACGCGGATATGGGATTGGATTTCGACCCGACGACGGCTGGAGCCGCTGAGGACCTGGTTCCTGGAACCACGGTGGAAGCCGTTGAACAGGCGCTGCTGCAGGCCTACGCCCGGCACACCACCGTGGTTGATCCGCAGCAGCCACTGGTCGGTTAGGCCTTCCCCCCGACTCGGCCCCCACAAGCGCGCCCCGGCCTCCGTTGTACACAACAGGGCACGACGCTTCCGCGGACCGGGACCGCTCCTTCGATGCTGGTGTCCAGGCACCGGTGCTCCGACGGGGAGACCGGTGTCGCAAGGAGGCATCATGTGCAGGAGCTGCAGCATTACGGCCAGGGGGCTCGACGGAACCGGGGCGCCTCGGCCGGGGGACTGGTTCATTGAACACGCCATCGGACGCCGCGGGGTCCCGGTGGCCTACACGGTGGGGTTGACCGGGATCCAGCAACCGGAGCTGATCATCCGCGAGATGGGATTTTCGCTCGGACACCGGATCCTGCATGAACTGATCGCCACCGTCCTGGCCGGTTCCCTCCGACTGGAACCGGGGTCGACGAGCTTGGGCGAAGGCCAGGGCCTGCTGCTGCGCCGCTATGCCCACAGCATCGAACTGACCGAAGCCATCCTGCGATACGAGGGAATCATCAACGTGCTCCAGGTCGTGCCGGTCCCGTTCAGGGCCTCCTCCGCCCGATCGATGCGTCCGGCTTCGGCGGCTGCCGGGCCGGAAGGGGAAGTGGTTCCGCTGGGGAGCTTGGCCCGCCGACACCGGTTACTGCGGCGTCAAACAGGAGCCTAGGACCAGGGCGACCGGTGAAAAAGCGCGTGGCGGGAACCCCTGGGGATTCCCGCCACGCGCTGTCTTCGTCGGCGGGCCTGCCGGCCTGCCGTTGTTGGTTATTCCTCGATCTGGTCCAGCCACTCCTGCAACTGCGGGGCTTCGGCGGCGACGCTGGTGGCGTCGCCGTGCCCGGTGTTCACGATGGTGTTCGGCGGCAGCACCAGCAGCCGGTCGCGGATGGATTCCACGATCGTCTTGTAACTGGAATAGCTGCGACCGGTGGCCCCGGGCCCGCCGCTGAACAGCGTGTCCCCGGAGAAGAGCGTGTCCAGCTCCTCGGCGTAGAAGCAGGTGGAACCGGGGGAGTGGCCGGGGGTGTGGATGGCCCGCAACGTGGTGCCGGCGATGTCGAAGGTATCGCCATCGGCAATGCGTTCATCCGGCGTCGTCCCCGGGAACACGTCTTCCCAGAGCATCTGGTCCTCGGGATTCATGTAGATCGGGGCGTTGACCATTTCGGCGAAATCGCGGGCATAGCGGATGTGGTCGTCGTGCCCATGGGTGAGCAGCACGGCGGTGACCTTGCGGCCACCGACTGCTTCAACGATCGCTGCCGGCTTATGCGCCGGATCGATCACGAGGACTTCGGCTTCATCACCGATGATCCATACGTTGTTGTCCACATCCCAGGTCCCGCCGTCGAGGCTGAACGTTCCGGAGGTCACCAGGTTTTCGATCTGTGCCGGCATTAGAGCTCCACCACCGAACGCAGCACGGTGCCGTCATGCATCTTCTCGAAGGCAGCCTCGATGTCCCCCAGACCGATGCGTTCGGTGACGAACGCATCCAGATCCAGTCGTCCGAGCTTGTATTGTTCGACCAACATGGGGAAGTCGCGGGAGGGCAGGCAATCGCCGTACCAGGAGGACTTCAGTGAACCGCCACCGCCGAAGACATCGGCCAGCGGCAACTCGAGTTTCATCTCCGGCGTCGGAACGCCGACCAGAACCACGCGGCCGGCCAGGTCACGGGCGTAGAAGGCCTGCCGATAGGTTTCCGGACGCCCGACGGCCTCGATGACGAGATCGGCGCCGAAGCCACCGGTCAGTGCCTTGATGGCTTCTACCGGGTCCTTCTCCTTGGAGTTGATCCCGTGCGTGGCTCCGAGCTCGACGGCCATGTCGACCTTGGACTGATCGATGTCCACGGCGATGATCGTGGTGGCACCGGCCAGCTTCGCGCCGGCGATGGCGGCGATGCCGACCCCTCCGCACCCGATGACCGCGACGGATTCGCCGCGCTTGACCTCCCCGGTGTTGATCGCCGCACCAATACCGGCCATGATGCCGCAGCCCAGCAGGCCCACGGCAGCTGGATCGACGTCGTCATCGACCTTGGTGCATTGGCCGGCGGCAACCAGGGTCTTCTCCGCGAAGGCCCCGATGCCCAGCGCGGGGGAGAGCTCCGTGCCATCTTCGAGGGTCATCGGCTGATCGGCGTTGGCTGTATCGAAGCAGTACTGCGGCTGGCCCTTGGCGCAGGCCCGGCATTCGCCGCAGACGGCCCGCCAGTTCAAGACGACGCGATCGCCGACCTCGACGTTGGTCACGCCTTCCCCGAGCTGGCTCACGACGCCTGTGGCCTCGTGTCCGAGCAGGTACGGATACTCGTCGCCGATGCCGCCGAGCTTATAGTGCAGGTCGGTGTGACAGACCCCGCAGGTGAGGATGTCCACGACCGCTTCGCCGGGACCGGGATCCGGAACGACGATCGTCTCGATTTCCACCGGTGCGTCCTTGGCCTTGACGACTACAGCCTTGACCTTTTGTGCCATGGTTTCCATCCTCTCGGCCGTGTCCAGCACGGCCCATCCAATTCAGAAAAAAGGTGCCCACGCGGAAAAACCGCGGGCACCTTTCATCCTGTCATAGAGCCGCTAGAGACGCTCGCGCACCTGTTCAATTCGGGGGTTCGTGACGGCCGAACCATCGGAGAAGATCAAGGTGGGGACCGTCTGGTTACCGCCGTTGAACTCCTCGACGATCTCGGCGGTTCCCGCGACGTCCTCGATGTTGACCTCCCGGTAGGAGATGCCATCGGCGTCCATGGCCTTCTTCAGGTTCCTGCAGTATCCGCACCAGGAGGTGGTGAACATGGTGACGGCCCCGGCTTCGGGGATGTATTCCTCGGTCTTCAAATCAGTCATATCCAGCACAACCGGCACTATGAGATCCTTATTCCATGTGCGGACGATACGTAATGGCCCGGGCCATCGGCGATCTGGTGGCCGAAGCCGAAGCGGAAGCAGATGACGCGCTGCAACTGCGCAAATCATGGAACGTCGCCCCGACCACCGATGTGCCGATCGTCTTGGAGCGACTCCTGGACGATGAAGTCGTCCGGCAGGTGCATGTGGCTAAATGGGGTCTGGTCCCCAGCTGGGCCAAGGACCCCTCGGTGGGGGTCAGGGCCTTCAACGCCCGCAGCGAAACGGTCCTGGAGAAACCCACCTTCCGCGCCGCCATCAAGGCCCGCCGCTGTGCCGTCCCCGTCGAGGGATACTACGAGTGGAAGAAGTCCGGGACGGGCAAGACCGCTTCCAAGCGTCCGTATTTCGTGCACCGGGAAGACGACTCGCTGATCTTCTTCGCCGGCATCTACGAATGGTGGAAGGATCCCACGAAGGCGGAGGACGATCCGGAACGTTGGCTGCTCAGCTGCAGCATCCTCACGATGGCCTCACCCGAGGAAACGGGCGAATCCGAAGTACTCGACGAGCTGCACGGCCTGCACGACCGGCTGCCCATTCCCCTGGACCGGGCGGCGATGTCCGAATGGTTGAACCCCGGCGACCGGGAAGCCGGCCCACTGGTCGAACAGGTCAGGGACGAAGCCCATGAGGTCGCCGGTGGCTGGTCCCTCCGTGAAGTCGGCTCCGCCGTGGGCAACGTGCGGAACAACGGCCCCGAACTCATCGAGCCGGTCGAGGATCTTTTCGCGGAGTAATCCGGGGTGGGAACGGACCAACCATCAGTGGCCGATTGCTCAAAAGCGGGGTCCCCTATGATGTTCACCATGACTTTGGCGTGGAACGAAACACCCCCGATCCTGAGGGGCTCGACGGACGGCGGGGAAGGGATCATCTTGCGTCCCTGGAGCCGCGGGGATACGGAATCGATTCACCGGGCGTGCCAGGACCCCGAAATCATCCGCTGGACGACCGTGCCGCATCCATACACGCAGGAGCACGCGGCCTCATTTGCGGATCACTCCGCAATGACCTGGAACGAACGGACCGGAGCACCTTTTGCCGTGGTCGATGAAACGACGGATGCCGTACTCGCCTCTTGTGGACTGGTTGATGTCGATCCGGCCAACTCCACGGTGGAAGTGGGGTATTGGGTGGCCCCATGGGCGCGCGGTCGCGGGGTGGCCACTGCCGCAGCCAGGGCAGTGACCCGGTGGGCAATAGAAGAGCTGGGCGCCCAACGGGTGAGCCTCGAGGCCGCATCGGCAAACATCGGCTCCCAAAAGGTGGCACTCAATGCCGGGTTCACCCGCGAAGGGCTCCAACGCTCCAAAACGGCACGATCCGGCGAACGCCATGACATGGTGCTGTTCTCGCTCCTGCCTGGAGAAGGAAGGCCCTGACGCGGCTGCCTGCCTGGTGAACAGCAGGTTCCTCCCGAATCATCTGGACGACGTTGCTGTGCCCTTTTTCGGGGGCCTGTTGCCTGCTGCGCGCACTAGCTTCGGCATGCAGGAGGTTCCCCGGACCGGTTCGAGACGGCCCTGCGAGTGGGCTTGAACCTCGGGGGCAGCAGCCTTCGATCAGCACCACCAACGGATACCTCCACCCACGAGACCCAAAGTGTCGTACATACTTTCTAGTCTGATCTTGCTTAGTACAAAGTTTCGAATAGAATGGAGTGGTCGTCGTGCACAGGCAGTTTCGCGGCCCCTCCCATCGTGTAGGGCTCCGGGACCAATGCCGTCGTCCGGGGCGATTTGGAGGTATCAGATGGGGCTTTTCACCCAGTCAGTCGACGTGGAATGCAGTACCGCGGGGCTACCCTTGCGGATGCGGTGGCAGGGGCGGGAATACCGTGTTGCCGCCGACCCCGTGCGCTGGTTTGAACGCCGTCGCTGGTGGGCCGAAGAGGTCCGCGCCGAACGCGGTCGCGGCCCGGGACTCGTGGACCACGAGATCTGGCGGCTCCAGGTCAGACTCGCCGGCAAGGGGCCGCTACTGACCTTCGAGGTCTCCCGTGACGTGGAGAGCGGGCGCTGGCGGCTCATCCGGATCCACGATGCCCTGCTGGAGAGCGCATGACTTTTACCCATCTGAACGTGGCTTCTGCGTTCAGTGCCCATTACGGGGTCTCCTGGCCGCAGGACCTGGCCCTGAGGGCTGCCTCCGAGGGGGCCGACGCGCTGGCCACCACCGAACGCGATGGCCTGTATGGGGCCGTCAAACACCTCAAGGCCTGTCGGGACACCGGGCTGGATCCGATCCTCGGGGTGAACCTTGCCGTGCTGGGCCCCGCGGCCGATGACCCCCGTCCTCCTCCGGGGCATGCCGCCCGGGGGCGTCCGGGGCCCCAGGTGCAGGGGCGGATCGTCGTGCTGGCCAAAGGACACTGCGACGGGGCCGGGTACCGTGCCCTCTGCCGACTGGTCTCCCTGGCCCATGAGGGAACCTCGGCGCACCGGGGCGTCAGCGGACGCAAACCGGTCGGGGTGACCCACGCGGAGCTGGCCGCCTGCGCCACCGACCCGGAGGCCGGCACGGTGCTGAAGGTCCTGCTGGGACCGGATTCCGACGTCGGACAGGCGGCCCTGCGTCGTGAACTCCCGCGCGCCAGGACCGCGCTGGCCGGATGGCTGCAGGCGGTGGGCCGGGACGTGGTGTGCCTGGAGCTGGTCACCCATATGAACACCCCCGGTGAGCGGCTCAGCACGGCGCATTCCATCCGGATGCTGCGTACGGCCCAGGCCCTGCACGTCCCCGCCCTGCTCACCAACGCCGTGCGCTACGCGGTCCCCGACGGGGCCGCCACTGCCGACGTCCTGGACTCCGCCCGCGCCCTGAGCTCGCTGGAAACCCTCAGGGACCTGCAACCAAACGGTCAGGGGTGGCTCAAAAGCCCCGGGAGGATGCACGCCTTGGCCCGGGAAATCGCCCGGGAGGCGGGGGAGGGGAAAGTCGCCGGGGAACTGCTGGGCAACACCGCGGCGATGGCCGACTGGGCACGGATGGACCCGGTGGACGACGCCGGCTGGGGAATCCCCGTGGTCCCCGAAGCCAGCGTGATCGGCATCAGCGGCCACCCCGACGCGGAGCTGGCGGCACGCTGCGAAGCAGGCATCACCCGCCTGATTCCGCAGGACGCCGCTTCCCGTACGCTGCGCGATCGACTCGCCATGGAACTGGAAACCATCTCGGACCTGGGGTTCAGCACCTACTTCCTCACCGTGGCCGAGGTCAGCTCGATGATCACCACCCTGGGCGTGCGCAATGCCGCCCGGGGGTCCGGGGCCTCCTCGCTGGTGAACTTCCTCCTGGGCATCAGCCATGTGAACCCGCTGGCGCACGACCTGCTCTTCGAGCGCTTCCTGTCCCGGGAACGGACGACCCTTCCCGATATCGACATCGACGTCGAATCCGCCGAGCGTCATCGGGTCTATGAGCACATCTTCGAGCGGTTCGGCTCCGGGAGGGTGACCCTGATGAGCATGCAGAACGGATACCGGGCCCGGGGTGCCGTCCGGGACGCGGGGCAGGCGCTGGGCATGGGGGACGGGGATCTGGACGTCATCGCCAAACAGTTGTGGCGTTTCTCGGCCAGCAACTTCCGCGAGGCCCTGGAGGAGAAGCCGGAGCTGCGCCCCTTTGCCGAACGGATGGGGGCCGAGAAGCAACTGGACCTGCTGGTGGACCTGACCGAACGGCTGGACCGGCTGCCCCGCCACATCTCCATGCATCCCTGCGGGGTGATCCTGGGGGACAACACCCTGCTGGACCGGACCCCGGTCCAGCCCAGCGGACTCGGGTTGGCGATGAGCCAATTCGACAAGCACGACATGGATCCCATGGGCATGCTCAAACTCGACGTGTTGGGGGTGCGCATGCAATCGGCGATGGCCCATGCGGTCTCCGAAGTCGTCAGGATCCATGGGGACGGGGAGGCGGTCGCGCGCGCCGGGGCCCACCCGAGAACACCCGACGGGGAGCTTCCGGAGTATCTGGATAGCGACGGGACCATCGACCTGCAGCGGGTCCCGCTGGATGACGAACCGACCTTCGAGCTCATTTGCACCACCGACACCCTGGGTTGCTTCCAGATCGAATCCCCCGGGCAGCGTGAACTGATCGGCAAGCTGGCGCCACGCCGATTCAACGACATCATCATCGACATCTCGTTGTTCCGGCCCGGGCCCATGCAATCGAACATGGTCAAGCCGTATCTGGAGAACCGGCACGGATTCGCGGTCGAAAGCTATCCGCACCCCGATCTCAAACCTGCCCTGGCCGAG
The DNA here is from genome assembly GCF_058137995.1 of Arthrobacter sp. AOP36-F1-5. Taxonomy (NCBI): domain Bacteria; kingdom Bacillati; phylum Actinomycetota; class Actinomycetes; order Micrococcales; family Micrococcaceae; genus Arthrobacter; species Arthrobacter sp. AOP36-F1-5. The sequence goes on along the minus strand of NZ_CM176892.1, from coordinate 1,750,032 downwards.
ACCCACGGGGTCACGGTCTTCCACGAACAGGTGCTGCGGATCTTCGACGTGATGACCGGGTGCGGGCTGGCCAAGGCCGATGTGTATCGGCGGCTGCTGGGCAACGAGCAGGCCGAACCGCGGGTGGAGGAACTCTACCGTTCCCGCGCCCTGGCGAGGGGCTATCCGTTGGCCGTGATCGACGAGGTCTGGACGACGTTGAAGGCCTTCGGCTCCTTCGGCTTCTGCAAGGCCCATGGCGCGGCCTTCGCCGTACCGACCTACCAGTCGGCCTGGCTGAAGGCCCACCACCCCGAGGCGTTCCTGGCCGGCATCTGGGAACACGACCCCGGGATGTATCCCAAACGGTTGCTGGTGGCCGAGGCACGGCGGATGGGCATCCCCATCCTGCCCTTGGACATCAACAACTCCGATGCCTCCTACCGGGTCGAACGCATGAAGGGACTGCTCCCCCCGGCCACGGTGCCCCCCGTCTACCGGGCCCCGGGGACGATGCCTGCCGGACGGTTGGGCATCCGGCTGTCCTTGAGCGGGATCCACGGGGTCTCAGGGACCGAGGTGAAGCGGGTCGTGGCCGGTCGGCCCTACGACTCACTGGCCGATGTACGTGACCGGTCGGGGCTGAGCCGGTCCTCGTTGCGCACCTTTGCCGCGCTGGGGGCGTTCGATTCCCTGCAAAAAGCGGCTGGACGCGGCAACCGCGCGGATCTGATGCTCCACCTGACCGCCCGGACCGCCAAGACGCTGCCCCCACGGCACCGGCCCATCCCGGGACAGCTGTCCTTGCCGATGGGTGATGTGGAACTGGGCGGGTTGGCCGTGGGGGAGGCCGAACAGAGCATGGAGGAGACCGTCCGCACCGAATTGGATCTGATGTCGGTGGACGTCAGCGGCCACCTGATGTCCTCGCACGCCCCGATACTGGGGAAGCTGGGGGCGACCCATGCCGAGGACCTGCTGGGACTGCGCAACGGAACGGAGGTGCTGGTTGCCGGTGTACGGGTCGCCACGCAGACACCGCCGATGCGTGGCGGTCGACGGGTTGTGTTCATCTCCCTGGACGACGGGACCGGTTGCGTGGACTGCACCTTCTTCCACGAAGCCCAGCAGAACTCCGGGCCGCTGCTGTTCTCCACCCGGCTCCTGCTGGTGCACGGGATCACCCGTCGGACGGGTCCCCGCGGCATCACCCTGCAGGCCCTGCAAGCCTGGGATCTTGCCGACCAGGCCACCCTGCCGGGGCCGGGGCACCTGAATGACCCGAACCGAGTCAGCGATAAGCGTCCACCTGCCACGGCGAAGACCGCCACCAGTGGCGAGGACACCTCGTTGCTGGCCATCCGGATGCAGGACGAAGGCCTGGACAACCGGCTGCCCGGTGAACTTCCGGAGGGTTGGCCGGAATTCGACGTCGGATCATGATCCGGTCAGCCCAGCACGACCAGGGCACCATCCCGTCTCGCCGTGCGAATGAATGGAACTACTCCTCACCCACAGTGCTCTCCGCCAACTCGTGGATTGACTCAGCCGGAACAAGGTCGGGCCGTGAAGGCATGCTCTTCGCCACGGTGAGCAGGATCGCGGAGTTCTCGACGGCTTCCAGCGAGTGGGCCGCGGCGGGAATGACCAGCAGGTCACCGACCCAGCCGAAGGACTTCCGTCCACCGGAGTGCAGGACGACCCGACCGGAAAGCACGTGCACACTGGCCTCACCCGGGCTTTCGCCCACGTCCAAGGATTCCCCGGCCCGCATCCCGATGACCGTTTGGCGCAGCATCCTGTCGTGCCCACCGAGCACCGTAGCCGCACTACGACCGCTCGTGCCCGTCATTGCGTGTTCCAACTCATGACGTGCCAACGCCGTCAACGATGTTTTCCGTCTCATGCCAACCTCCGCGCTCAACCGGGTTCACCTGCTTTGACCGTCTCACAAGGCTAACCCGGAACCAGTTGCAAGAGCAGGGGGTAGATCGTCATCGCCGTAATGTCCGCCCCAGCACGTCGGGTGGGCCCCGAGGGCGGGGCGCTGGTGGGTGTCCTGTTTCGGGGTCTCCACGCCCGGGAAGCCGGGACCATGCCTCCCTTGGCGATCACCGACGAATCCGGCGCCCTGGTGGGCAGGATCAATATCAATGGCATCACCCGCGGCACGCTGGAATCGGCAAGCCGGGGGTTCTGGGTCGGACAGGAACACCAGGGGCCGGCTTGGCCACCCGGGCGGTCGCCGAAGCCCGGGCCCACTCCTTCGATGGGCTGGGCCTGCACCGTCTCCAGGCGGAAACACTGGTGCACAACCATGCCTACCAGCGCGTCCTGACCCGTAACGGCTTCACCCGGCATGGGAGGGCCTCCGGATACCTGAAGATCGCTGGGCGGTGGCAGGACCACCTGATGTATCAGGTGCTGTGCACGGTTTGATCGCAGGAAATCGGCGGTCGCTGATCCGACCTCCTGGTGTTTGCTGCCGGGAACATCCTCCACGAGCCCTCTTCAGAACAATGCCACCAGCACGACACCGAGCAGGACGGTCCCGGCTCCTGCGAGCCGTCGGGCAGGCTTGGGCTCCCTGAAGATCAGCCAGCCAGCGACGGTCACCAGCACCACGCTCAGCTCCCGGCCCGGTGCCACCAATGACACCGGTGCCAGCCGCATGGCCCACAAGACCAGAATGTAGGCCAGCGGAGACAACACCCCCACGGCCAGGACCTTGAGCCAGTTCCCCAGCAGGATGGACCGCAGGCGGGAAACGTCCCGGAGTGCGACGGGGGTCAGCAACGCCACCTGGGTCACCAAGGAGCCCCAGTACAGGAGCACCGGGGTGATGGCCAGTGCCGTGACCGCATGGGCGTCCCACACGGTGTACGCGGCGATCATCACCCCGGTCATCACCCCGAAGAGGACCCCGTTTCCCCGGCTGGCACCGCCGGGACGGCTGGACGAGGATCCGGTCAATCCGATCACCACGATGCCCGAGACCACCAGTGCCGCTCCCACGAGGCCCAGCGCGCCGGGTCGTTCGGCGAACAGGATCATGGCAAAGACCACCGCCAGCAACGGGCCGGTCCCGCGTGCCAGTGGATAGACCACTGACACGTCCCCCACGGCATACCCCCGTTGCAACAGCACGAAATAGGCGGTGTGGATGATTCCGCTGACCAACGCCGCCGACCACCACGTGCCCATCGATACGTCGGCCCCGGCGAGCACGAGCACGGCGAAAGGGAGGTAGAGGACGGTGGAGGCCACGCTGTATAGCCACACGAACGCGGCCCCGGCGGAGCCGGCGCTCTTGGCCGCAATGTTCCAGGTCGCATGGGCCAGGGCAGCCAGCAGAATCAGCCCCAGCGCCGTGGTGCTCATCGTGGCATCGGCGGGTCGGAGCAGTGGGGATCAGTATGGTGATCGGGCTTCGGGGTCGTCATCGGCCGCCATGCACCGAATTTCCCTGTCCCCGGTAGGTCCACCTGCCTGCTTTCAGACACCAGCCTTCCTCCTCCCGGCGGGTTTCCCGGCCCGGCTCGGATCGCACCACGCCACGGGCCCTCAATCTAGCAAGGGCGTGGGCCGCAGGCAGCCTTCGCGGGGGCGGTGGGCTGACAAAGCAACAATCGAACGAGTATACTGTCTTCAGGACATCAAATCAGAGGAGCAGCCATGGACAACCAACCAGTACGCAATCTCGAGGGCAAGGTCACCATCGTCACCGGTGGCGCGGCGGGCATCGGCGGAGCCGTGACGCGCGCTTTCGTCGCCAGGGGCGCAAAGGTGGTGGCGGTCGACCTCAATGAGGAAGCCGGTGCAGTCATCGTGGAGCAATTCGGCCAGGACGTGGAATTCGTCGCCGGCGATGTCTCTGATCCCGAGGTGGCGAAGGCGGCCGTGGCCCGCGCCGTGGACCGCTTCGGTCGATTGGACGCCCTGGTCAACAATGCCCACGCCTCCAAACAAGGTTCCTTCCTGGAACACACCGATGCCATGTGGGACCTGTCCTTCAACACCGGGTTCTTCGCCACCCGGAACTTCATGCTGGCCGCCTACCAGGAACTGAAGAAGACCGTCGGCGCCGTGGTCAACTACGGATCCGGGGCCGGACTCGAAGGCCAGCCGACCCAGGCTGCCTACGCGGCCGCCAAGGAGGCCATCCGCGGACTCAGCCGGGTCGTGGCGAACGAATGGGCCCCCGAGGGCATCCGGGTCAACGTGGTGTGCCCGATGGCCATGACCGAAGGCGTGGAGAACTGGAAGAAGAACTACCCGGAGATGTTCGCCGCCTCCGAGGAGAAGGTGCCGCTGGGACGCTTCGGTGACCCGGAGACCGACGTGGCCCCCATCGTCGCGTTCCTGTGCTCCGATGACTCCCGCTACATGACCGGACAGACCGTCATGGCCGACGGCGGATCCATCAAGCTGCGCTGAATCCGTCGCGGTGTCGTGCCCCGGGACCTCCAGGGAGCACGAGGCGGGTGCACGACGGACGCGACCGGATTCCTGCAACGCCGCGGGAACCCGGTCGATTGGTTCGGCTGCGAACGAGTCGGTTAAGCTGGACCCGGCTGGCTGTGGTCACCGTATGCCACAAGTCATGAAGCCCCACCACGAATCAGGAGACCAACGTGTCAGAGCAGATCACCCTAAATGTCGACGGCGAACAGCGTGAGGTGACTGCTGGCACGACAGGGGCCGAGCTGTACTTCGAAGAGCGCAACGTCGTGGTCATGCATGTGGACGGCGTCCTCTGCGACCTGTCCCATGAACTCGAAGCCGGGACCACCGTCGAGCGGGCGACCATCGACTCCCCGGCAGGACTCGAAGTCCTGCGCCACTCCACCGCACACGTGATGGCCCAGGCCGTGCAGCAATTGCGGCCCGAAGCGAAGCTGGGCATCGGCCCGTACATCACCGACGGCTTCTACTTCGACTTCGACGTCGAGGAACCCTTCACCCCCGAGGATCTGAAGACCCTCGAGAAGATGATGCTCAAGATCGTCAACCAGAACCAGAAATTCGCCCGCCGCGTGGTGACCGAGGACCAGGCCCGCGAAGCCATGGCCGCCGAACCCTATAAATTGGAGATCCTGGGCAAGTCCAGTGACGCCGACGCGGTCGGCGAAGGGGCCAACATCGAGGTCGGCGCCGGCGAGATCACCATCTACGACAACGTCGACCGCAAGAGCGGGGAGACCATCTGGTGCGATCTGTGCCGCGGCCCGCATCTGCCCAACACCAAGCTGATCTCCAATGCCTTCGCCCTGACCCGTTCCGCCGCCGCCTACTGGTTGGGCAACGAGAAGAACAAGCAGCTCCAGCGCATCTACGGCACCGCCTGGCCGACGAAGGCGGACCTGAAGGCCTACCAGGAGCGTCTGGCCGAGGCCGAACGCCGGGACCACCGCAAGCTCGGGGCCGAACTTGACCTGTTCTCCTTCCCCGATGAACTCGGTTCGGGCCTGCCGGTCTTCCACCCCAAGGGTGGCATCATCCGCCGTGCAATGGAGGACTACTCACGTAAGCGCCACGAAGAGGCCGGATACGAGTTCGTCTACACCCCGCATATCACCAAGGGCCACCTCTACGAGATCTCTGGGCACCTGGACTGGTACCGGGACGGCATGTTCCCCCCGATGCACGTCGACGAGGAACTGAACGAGGACGGGTCGGTGCGCAAGCCCGGCCAGGACTACTACCTCAAGCCGATGAACTGCCCCATGCACAACCTGATCTTCGCCTCGCGGGGACGCTCCTACCGCGAACTGCCGTTGCGGATGTTCGAATTCGGTTCGGTCTACCGCTACGAGAAATCCGGCGTCGTCCACGGGCTGACCCGCGTGCGGGGGATGACACAGGACGACGCCCACATCTACTGCACCCGCGAGCAGATGAAGGGCGAGCTGACCACCGCGCTGGAATTCGTCCTGGACCTGCTCAAGGACTACGGGCTGGACGACTTCTACCTGGAGATCTCCGATAAGGACCCGGAGAAGTACGTCGGCAGCGACGAAGCCTGGGAGGAAGCGACCCGCACCCTCGAGGAGGTGGCGACCGCATCGGGCCTCGAGCTGGTCCCCGACCCGGGCGGAGCCGCCTTCTACGGGCCGAAGATCTCCGTGCAGGCCCGCGACGCCATCGGGCGCACCTGGCAGATGTCCACCATCCAGCTGGACTTCAACCTGCCCGAGCGTTTCGACCTCGAATTCCAGGCGGCGGACGGCTCCCGTCAACGCCCCGTGATGATCCACCGGGCCCTCTTCGGCTCGGTGGAACGGTTCATGGGCGTGCTGATCGAGCACTATGCCGGGGCCTTCCCGGCCTGGCTCGCCCCGGTGCAGGTGCTCGGCGTCCCGGTGGCCGAGGCGTTCAACGACTACGTCCAGGACATCGTCGCCCAGCTCAAGGCCCGCGGCATCCGTGCCGAAGCCGATCTGGGGACCGAACGGTTCCCGAAGAAGATCCGCAACGCGTCCAAGGACAAGATCCCCTTCACCCTGATCGCCGGGGGAGAGGACGCCGAGGCAGGCGCCGTCTCCTTCAGGTTCCGTGACGGGAGCCAGGACAACGGGGTGCCGGTGGCCGAGGCCATCGAGCGCATCGTTTCCGCCGTGCAGAACCGGGAGGCGTAGTTGATGGGGACCCCGGAACACGACGAGGACATCACCGACGACTTCGAACTGGCCGGGGTCCCGGATTCCTTCCAACGCCTGTGGACGCCCTATCGAATGGCCTACATCAAACAGGGCCAGGGGCAGGTCAAGAACGAAGAGGACTGCCCTTTCTGCACCGGGCCCCAGCGCAGCGACGAGGAATCGTTGATCGTGCACCGGGGCAAGACGATGTTCGTGGTGCTCAACCTCTTCCCCTACAACTCCGGGCACCTGCTGGTGTGCCCCTACCGCCACGTCCCGGACTACACGGATCTGACCGTGGAGGAAACCGCCGAAATGGGGGCGGCAGCCCAACAGGCGATGCGTGTGCTGCGGGCGGTGGCGAACCCGTCGGGCTTCAACCTGGGCATGAACCAGGGGGTGGCCGGCGGGGCGGGCATCGCCGCGCACCTGCATCAGCATGTGGTCCCGCGGTGGAGCGGGGACGGGAACTTCTTCCCGATCATCGCCCGGACCAAAGCCATCCCAGCGGTCCTGGGGGACATCCGTCAGGACATCGCCGACGCATGGGACCAGGGCTGAGATCGACCGCGAGCACCAGTGGTGCTACATCATCGGCGCCGCGGTGGCGCCGAAGCACGCCCATCGCTGACCGGTGGCGTCATCGGGGGCGGTGATCACCGGCACACTGGCTTAGGATGGAGCGTACTTTCCCCCCGTTTTGAAAGGACCATACGTGTCCAGCACTGAGAACACCACCGGCAGTCCCCGGGTCAAGCGTGGCATGGCCGATATGCTCAAGGGCGGCGTCATCATGGATGTCGTCACCGCAGAGCAGGCCCGAATCGCTGAGGATTCCGGCGCCGTCGCCGTCATGGCCCTGGAACGGGTTCCCGCCGACATCCGCGCCCAGGGCGGGGTCTCGCGCATGTCCGACCCCGATATGATCGACAGCATCATCGACGCCGTATCGGTTCCGGTCATGGCCAAGGCCCGTATCGGCCACTTCGTGGAGGCCCGGATCCTGCAGTCCCTCGGGGTCGACTACATCGACGAATCGGAAGTCCTGACACCGGCCGACTACGTCAACCACATCGACAAGACGGACTTCACGGTCCCCTTCATCTGTGGTGCCACCAACCTGGGGGAGGCCCTACGCCGCATCAACGAGGGTGCTGCCATGATCCGTTCCAAGGGTGAAGCCGGCACGGGCGACGTCTCCAACGCCACGGGGCACATGCGCAAGATCCGCGCCGAGATCGCGAAGCTGTCCTCGATGCCCACGGACGAGCTCTACGTGGCCGCCAAGGAGCTGCAGGCACCCTACGAACTGGTCAAGGAAGTCGCCGAGGCGGGCAAGCTGCCCGTCGTGCTCTTCACCGCCGGCGGCATCGCCACCCCGTCGGATGCCGCGATGATGATGCAGCTTGGCGCCGACGGCGTGTTCGTCGGCTCAGGCATCTTCAAGTCAGGCAACCCGGCCCAGCGGGCCGCAGCCATCGTGAAGGCCACCACCTTCCACGACGACCCCTCCGTCATTGCCCAGGCCTCCCGCGGGCTGGGTGAGGCCATGGTCGGCATCAACGTGGAGGAGCTGCCCGAACCGCACCGCCTCTCCGAGCGCGGCTGGTAAACCCTCCTGAGCTGAAACGGACGGCTGGCCACTCATCCCGAGTGGCCGGCCGTTCGTGTCTTCCTACTGCACCAGATGGCGTCCCTTGCCCAGCAGCTCGAGGCCGTTGGTGCGGAAGAAGGCCGACGCCCCGGGGGTCGAAGCCGCCAGGACCTGGCCCGAACCTTCCTCGGAGTCGAGCCGTTCGACCAGGGCCCCCAGCAGGGCCGTTCCGGCCCGCTGACGCCGCCAGGAGCGGCCGACCGCCAGGGACTGGATCGACAGGTCCCCGCCGTCATGCAATTGACCGAACCCCCGTCCCGCCAGCGTTACGTCGGCGCCCCGGGCCACGGCTTGTTCGATCCGACGCTCCGGTTGCAGGACCGCCAGTTCTTCCCGGTCGGCCCCGGTGGCCTCGGGCAGGGTGGAGGATAATTCGACGCCGCCCTCCCACGGTTGGCCATCGCGGCCGGCTGCCGCCACATCTGCCGCGGACCCACCGTGCCAGAAGAGCGGGGGCGCGTCTCGGAAGCCCAGCTCGGTCAGGGCCTCGTCGCGGGCCGCGGCATTGAGGAAGACGTGGACTTCGCGGGCCCCCAGACGGGTTCCCTCCGCCAGTCCGGGGCGCAGCCCGGAGGCTTCGGGACGGGTGGGGAAGAGCAGGACCAACCGGGCCCGGGTCGGCTGATAGAGCCATTGGCAGCCGTGGGTGGAGAACTCCCGGCCACCGGTGGCCGCAGCCAGGGTCCGGTGCCAGTCGGTGAAGGCGCGCTGTGCGCCGGCTACGGTGCTCATTGGGCGGCTGCGTCCAGTCCGCGGCGCACCAGCAATGGCTCGAGCCGGGCTTCACGCCCGCGGAAGATCTCATAGGAGGCCAACGGGTCCCGGGTATTGCCCCGGGCCAGGAGTTCATGGCGGAACCGGTCGCCGTTGGCCCGGGTCCCACCACCATTTTCGGTGAACCACTCCACCGTGTCGGCGTCGAGGACTTCACTCCAGATATAGGAGTAGTAGCCGGCGGAATAGCCGCCATCGAAGATGTGCTTGAAGTAGCCGGTGCGGTAGCGCGGGACGATGACCTCGGGGGAGAAGCCCGCCTCGCGCAGCACCCGGTCCTCGAACTCCAACGGATCCCCCGGATCCTCCCCGGCGGCCAGGGAATGCCACTCCAGATCCAACAGGGCCGCCGCCAGGTATTCGGTCGTGGAGAAGCCCGCACCCCAGAGGCCCGCATCCTGGATCTTCTCCACGGCGCCGGCGGGCAGCGGTTCGCCCGTCTCCACGTGGAGGGCATATTTGGTGACGAGCTCGGCGTCGAACTGCCACATCTCGTTGACCTGCGAGGGATATTCGACGAAGTCGCGCGGCACCGAGGTCCCGGCGAGGGAAGGGTAGATCCCGTGGGCGAACAGCCCATGCAGGGCATGGCCGAATTCGTGGAACAGGGTCCGGCATTCATCGAGGGTCACCAGCGCGGGTTGGCCTTCGGCCGGGGCCGGGATGTTCAGGTTGTTGGTGACCACGGGCAGTTCGCCGAAGAGGGAGGCCCCGTCGCGGATGCTGTTCATCCAGGCACCGCCGGCCTTGGTGGGCCGGGCGAAGTAGTCGCCCAGGAACAGCCCCAACGTGCTGCCATCGGCGTCGGTGACCTCCCAGACCCTGACCTCGGGATGGTACACGGGCAGGTCGTGACGTTCGGTGAACTCCACCCCGTAGAGCCGCGTGGCTGCGGCGAAGACCCCCGCGTGGATGACCCGGTCCAGTACGAACCAGGGCTTCAACGCCGCGGCGTCCACGGCGTACTTCTCCCGCTGGACCCGGGCCGAATAGTAGGCGCGGTCCCAAGGGGCGAGTGGCCGTCCGGCCAGCTCGGCCATGGTCGCGGCCTCGGTGGCGGCATTGGCCAGGGCACCGGGGATGAGGCCGGCCAGACGTTCACGCACCGCCTCCACCGAGGGAGCGGTCTGGCCTTCGAGGACGTAGGCCGCGTGATGGTCATAGCCCAACAGGGCGGCCCGTTCGGCGCGCAACCGCGCCATGGAAGCGCCCAGCTCCAGGGTCCGGTTCGGTCCCTCCTGGCCACGTCGGGTGGAGGCCTCGAACAGCCGCCTGCGTGAGTCCTCCCGTTCCAACCGGGCCAGGGCCGGCTGCTGGGTCGGCAGGACCAGGGTCAACAAATAGCCGTGAAGATGTCCGGCCTCCGTGGCGGCACGGGCGGCCGAGGCGATCTCGGCGTCGGAGAGGCCCTCGAGTGCCTCGGCGGAATCGAAGAGCACCGCGGCGTCGTTCATCCCGGCCAACAACCGGGTCCCGTACCGGGTGGAGAGGGCGGAGATCTCCGCGTTCAGGGCCCGGAGGCGCTCCTTGCCCGCTTCATCGAGCCCGGCTCCCGCCTGGCTGAACCGGCGCAGCGTCTCGGAACTGAGGCGCTGGCGTTCGCCGTCGAGCCCACCGGCGGCTTCCACGGCGGACAGCCGGGCGTGGAGCTGCGCGTCGAGGTGCACGGCATCCTCGTGTTCGGTCAGCAGTGCCTGGATGTCGGCATCGACCTCCACGATGTCGTCGGTGCCGTGGGAAGGCCTGACATTGGAGAAGGCCATGACCGCCCGGCGCAGGGTTTCCCCGCTGGTTTCGAAGGCTTCGGTGGTGTTGGGGAAGGTGGGCTCCTCGGTGGAGGAGGTGATGGCGGCGATGGCGGCCAGCTGCTCGGCGATGCCGTGTTTGACCGCTTCGACATAATCCTGCGCCGTCAGGAGATCGAACGCGGGCATTTCGAAGGGCAGCACGCTTTTGCTGAGCAGGGGATTCGTCATGAAGTCAGTTTTTCACACCTGCGGACCGGACGCGACGCCTACCATCGGAGGATGAGCCACAGATCGTTGCCGACCCGCCGGCGGGCCGCCGTCCGAGTAGCCGCCCTGGTGGCCTCGCTGATCCTGCTGTCGGGCTGTTCAGGCGCCGATACCTCCCAGCCGGCCGGGACGGGAACGACGCCGCCGAATGCGGCGGCCCCGGCAACGGCGGGCAGCGCCACGGCGGCGACGACGGATGCGGAGGCCACCGGGCCGGACCCGATGCCCTCGTCCCGCGAGGAGGTCTCGGTGGTGGTGACCGGTGACGTGTTGCTCCACCCACCCCTGTGGGAACAGGCCCGGGCGGACGGTTCGGCCGCTACCCCCGACTTCGCCCCGCTGCTATCGGGTCTGGCGCCCTATCTTGCCGACGCCGATCTGGCGATCTGTTCGTTGGAGACCCCGGTCGGGACCGACAAGGGGCCCTATCGCGGGTACCCGTCCTTCGTGGTGCCCCCGCAGATCCTTCCGGCCCTGGCCTCCACCGGCTATGACGCCTGCACCACCGCCACGAACCATGCCGTCGACGACGGGACTTCCGGGGTCGAACGCACCCTGGACGCCCTGGACGAGGCAGGGCTGGAACATACCGGGACCTATCGCAGTGCCGCGGAGTCCCGGAAGCCGCTGATCCTGGAGGCCGGGGGAATCCGGGTCGGCGTCGTGGCAGCCACCTACGGGCTCAACGGGTTGAGCGCCGACACCGACTGGAGGGTCGATCTCATCGACACCGACCAGATGATCGCCCGGGCCAGACAAGCCCGCAAGGCAGGCGCCGACGTCGTGCTGGCCGGGTTCCATGCCGGCGAGGAGTACTCGACACGCCCGACCACCGAACAAACCCATATCGCCCACACCCTGGCGGACAGCGGGGAATTCGATGCGGTCTATTCGCACCACACGCATTCGGTGCTGCCGTTGGAAAAGCGCGACGGGGTGTGGATCGCCTACGGGTTGGGCAACTCGGTGTCCGCCCATGCCACCGATCTGGCGGTGAACCGGGAAGGGGTGAGCCTGAAGCTGGACTTCGTGAAGGAGGGGGACCGGTGGACGACCTCGGCCCCGCGTTGGGTCGGACACATCATGGCCCAGGACCCGGTGCGCTGGTGTGCCCTGCCGGCGAAGACCCCGTGCACGACGGCGGCCGGTGATGCCGCCTCGCTGAAACGCACGCGCTCGACCTTGAACGTCCTGGGCGCCGACGGGGACGGGGCCCGGCCTTGGCGCCCCGCAGCCTCCCCGTGACCAGCCCCGCAGCCTCCTCGTGACCAGGCCCGGGGCTGACGGTGCCTACCCGGTGGGCGGTCGGCCGGTGCGGGAACTATGCTGAAGCGTCCCATTTCCTCCGCCGCGGTGACGCGGTGCGACCCCGGCCCCACCCGGGAAAGGCGGTTCCACATGCTCAACGTCGGTGTCCTGGCCCTCCAGGGTGATGTCCGCGAACATGTGGCGGCGTTGGAATCCGTAGGCGCCCGCGCCGTTGAAGTCCGCCGGGCCGAGGAACTGGCGGGGCTGGACGGGATGGTCCTGCCCGGGGGCGAATCGACCACCATCGACAAGCTCTCCCGCATGTTCGGGCTCTCCGCCCCGTTGAAGGAACGCATCGCCGACGGGTTCCCGGTCTTCGGTTCCTGCGCCGGGCTGATCTTGTTGGCTGATCGGATCCTGGACCCCTCGACCGACCGCCAAGGCGTGTCGCAGCAGAGCTTCGGCGGCATCGACATGAGCGTCAGACGCAATGCGTTCGGCCGTCAGGTCGAGTCCTTCGAAACGGATCTGGCGTTCAAGGGACTGCCCGATCCACCCCGGGATGCCCGGTCTTCCGCCAGCGGACCCGCGGCGGCGGTGCGGGCGGTGTTCATCCGCGCCCCCTGGGTCGAATCGGTGGGCGAAGGGGTCGAGGTATTGGCCACGGTCCGGGTCCCGGCGGGCGGATCGGGCCCGGAGGCGGGAACGGACAGTAGAATCGTTGCAGTACGTTCGGGATCGCTGTTGGCGACGTCCTTTCATCCGGAAGTCACGGGGGAGCGCCGGATCCACGAACTGTTCATCCAGCTGATCAAGGGAGAAGCGTAAGCATGTCAGGCCACTCCAAATGGGCAACCACCAAGCATAAGAAGGCGGCCATCGACGCCAAGCGCGCGAAGTCGTTTGCCAAGCTCATCAAGAACATCGAGGTCGCAGCCCGTGCCGGCGGCGCCGATATGGCGGGCAACCCCGGCTTGGAAGTCGCCGTTGCCAAGGCGAAGAAGACCTCGGTCCCCAATGACAACATCGACCGGGCCGTCAAGCGCGGTGCCGGGCTGACCGGTGAGGTCATCGACTACGCCGAGATCATCTACGAAGCCCGCGGGCCGCAGGGTTCGGCACTGCTCATCGAATGCCTGACCGATAACAAGAACCGGGCCGCTTCCGAGGTGCGCCTGGCCATCAACCGCAGCGGCGGGACCGTCGCGGACCCGGGCTCGGTGGCCTACATGTTCACCCGCAAGGGCGTGGTCTCGGTGCCGAAGAACGACCTGACCGAGGACGATCTGCTCATGGCCGTGCTCGACGCCGGGGCCGAAGAAGTCAAGGAATCCCGCGACGGCTTCGAGGTGCATTGCGAGCCCACCGACCTGCAGGAAGTGGTCAAGGCGCTGGAGGAGGCAGGCATCGAATACGAATCCGATGAAGCCGAGTTCGTTCCCTCCATGCAGGTCCAGATCGATGCCGACGCCGCGCGCAAGTTCCTCAAGCTGGCCGATGCCCTGGAGGAACTCGACGACGTGCAGAACGTGTATTCGAATGCCGATCTCACCGATGAGGTCATGGCCGAGCTCGAAGCGGACGACTAGCACCCCATGGCGTTGCGTGTGGTCGGGGTCGACCCGGGGCTGACCCGCTGCGGTCTGGCCGTGGTCGACGTCGAACCCAACCGGCGGGCGTCCCTGGTCGACGTGAAGGTAGTCGGGACGACGCCGGACACCTCGTTGGACCAGCGACTGCTGGCCATCGCCGAAGGCATCGATGCCTGGTTGGACCGGCATCGCCCCGACGTGCTGGCCGTGGAACGGGTCTTCAGCCAACTCAATGTCAGTACGGTCATGGGCACCGCGCAGGCCTCGGGGATCGTGATCGTCGCCGCGGCCCGGCGGGGCATCCCGGTGGCTTTGCATACCCCGACCGAGGTGAAGGCGGCCGTGACCGGAAGCGGTCAGGCGAGCAAGGCCGCCGTAGGCAAGATGGTGGCCAAGATCCTCCGCCTGGACGAACCACCCCGCCCGGCCGATGCCGCCGATGCCGCCGCCCTGGCCATCACCCATGGCTGGCGCGGGGCGGCCCCCGGTTCGCAGGCCTCCAGCGGGGTCACCGCCGGCTCCAGCGGGTTGACCCCCGCGCAACGCGCCTGGGCCGCCGCCGAAGCAGCGGCCCGCAAGCCACGCTGACCGAGTCGGTGGGCCCGGATCCGCGGCCCGACGGGTAAGGTATTCGTAGATATGTTCGGATGCCGCCCAGCGGTCACCGATCACAGGACGACGCCGGAGGAAGGCTTTTCATGATCAGTTCGCTCAACGGTGTGGTGAGCCATGTGGCCCTGAACAGTGCCGTCATCGAGGTCTCCGGATTCGGGATGCTCGTCCAGGCAACCCCGCAGACCCTCTCGGGTCTGCATGTGGGCCGCGAGGCCGTGGTGCATACCTCGATGGTGGTCCGCGAGGACTCCATGACGCTCTTCGGTTTCGCCGAGCCGGGGGAGCGGGAGGTGTTCGAGGTGCTGCTCTCCGTGGCAGGGATCGGTCCGCGGCTCGCCCTGGCCGTCCTGGCGGTCCATACCCCCGAAGACGTCAGGGTGGCCTCCGCCGAGGGGGACACGAAGGCCTTCTCCCGGGTTCCGGGCATCGGCCCCAAGGGCGCCCAGCGGATCGTGCTGGAACTGGCCGGCAAGCTCGCCCCCACCGGGGAGGCCACCACCACGGCCCAGGCCGCCACCGTACCGGCGTGGAAGGAACAGGTGCTCGAGGCCCTGACCGGATTGGGGTGGTCCGATAAGGACGCCGAAAAGGCTGTGGCGGCCACCGCCAAGGCCGAGCCCGAACTCGTGGCCACCGCCCAGGTGGGCAACATCCTCAAATCAGTTCTGCGCGACCTGGGCCGTGGCGCCTCGGCCGGCGGACGATAGGCTGGAACCATGACCGAGAACCAGCAGATCACCGCCTCCTCCTCGGAGCCGGAGGAGCGGGCGCTCGAGTCGGCACTGCGCCCGAAGAACCTGCATGACTTCGTCGGTCAACCCCGGGTCCGCCAGCAGCTCTCGCTGGTCCTGGAAGCCTCACGGATCCGCGAACGCTCCGCGGACCATGTCCTGCTGTCGGGCCCTCCGGGGCTGGGCAAGACGACCCTGGCGATGATCATCGCGGCCGAAATGAACGCCCCGCTGCGCATCAGTTCCGGCCCCGCGATCCAGCATGCCGGGGATCTGGCCGCCATTCTTTCCTCGCTGACCGAAGGCGAAGTCCTGTTCCTGGACGAGATCCATCGCATGAGCCGTCCCGCCGAGGAGATGCTCTACATGGCCATGGAGGACTTCCGCGTCGACATCGTCGTGGGCAAGGGGGCCGGAGCCACGGCCATCCCCCTGGAGATCCCGCCGTTCACCCTGGTCGGGGCCACGACCCGTGCCGGTCTGTTGCCCGGGCCGCTGCGTGACCGGTTCGGCTTCACCGGGCACCTGGAGTTCTATGCCACCGAGGAACTCGAGCTGGTCCTGCGCCGTTCGGCCATGCTCATGGACATGTCGGTGAACTCCGCGGCCTTCGCCGAGATCGCCCTGCGTTCGCGCGGTACCCCCAGGATCTCCAACCGTCTGCTCCGCCGGGTCCGGGACTGGGCCCTGGTCCACGGGATCGAACAGATCGATGCCCGGGCCGCCTCCGCGGCCCTGGACATGTATGAGGTCGACTCCAAGGGCCTGGACCGGATGGACCGCAACGTCCTCGAGGCCCTGTGCACCAAATTCGCCGGAGGACCGGTGGGCCTGTCGACCCTGGCCATCGCCGTCGGACAGGAGACCGAGACGGTGGAAACCGTCGCCGAACCGTATCTGGTCCGTGAGGGCCTGCTCGGGCGGACGCCACGCGGGCGGATCGCCATGCCCGCCGCCTGGGAACATCTCGGATTGGCCATGCCCGCCCATGCGGTCCACTACGATGGCGCGGCCGGTCAATTCGGTCGCCAGGACCCCTCCGGGAACCCCGCCGGCAGCTGAGCCGGAGGGCGGGAATCGGCTCCGCGGTCACCCAACGTCCAGACTGGACCTATACAATAGTGACTTGCCCTCCGTGGGCGTTGTCGAAAACGCCCTCCGGAAGTCCCCGGAACAGAAACAGGTAGTAACTCTTGACCTCCACCGTAATTGCCCAGGCGGACCAGCCGTCGGGCTTCGACCCGATGACCCTGATCCTCATCCTGGCCTTCGCCTTCCTGATCTTCATGATGTTCCGCGGACGCAAGAAGGCACAGAAGAAGCAACAGGAGCTCCGGTCGCAGCTGGCCGTCGGATCCGAGGTCATGACCAACTTCGGACTGTTCGGAACGGTCGCGGCGATCGACACCGATGACAACAAGGTCATCCTGGAGATCTCCCCCGGAACCACCGCCACGGTCCACGCCCAGGCCATCGCCAAGGTCATCCCCGTCGCGGAGCCCGGCAACGATGCCGAGCTGTCGACCGATGAGGCCCAGTCGACCGCAGGGGAAACCCCCGAGGAGACCCTGCGTCGCCTCGATGGCGAAGGCAAGAACGAGAACGACTAGATGCACCGCGGCGTCGGCCTCCTGACGGAGGCCGACGCCGCGTTCTGCCGTACTCCGACGTCCTTCAGAGGCGTCTTGAGCAGGAAGTCCCATAATGAACAAGACAGGCCCGATCAAACACGCGCGCCGCGCGCTGTTGTGGCTCGGCGTGATGATCCTCGCCCTTTCGGCGGTGTTGATCAGTGGCGTCGCAACCCAGCAATCGACCTTCGCCCCCAAGCTGGCCCTGGACCTGGAGGGCGGCACGCAGATGATCCTGTCCCCGAAGGTCCAAGGCGACCAGGAAATCAACCAGGAACAGCTGGAACAAGCGGTGAAGATCATCCGCCAGCGTGTCGACGGTTCCGGTGTCTCCGAAGCGGAGATCACCACCCAGTCAGGCCGCAACGTCGTGGTCTCCATGCCGGGTTCCCCGGATGAGAAGACCCGCGAACTGATCCAGGCCTCGGCGAACATGGAGTTCCGTCCCGTCATCGCTGCCGGGACCTGGGAAGCGACCCCCAAGGCGGAGCGCACCAAGAAGGCCGACCTGCCCAAGCCGACGGCGAAGCCGAAGAACGGTTCGGACGAGAACTGGATCGACGGCAAGCTGCTGAAGAAGTTCGAGGCCTATGACTGCGCGGACGAAAGCGCGAAGTCCAATATCGAGAACGGCGATCCCGACGTTCCGATGATCTCCTGCGATCCCAACCAGCAGGCCAAATACATCTTGGGCCCCGTCGCCATCCCCGGGACGGACATCGCCGATGCCACCTCGGGCATGTCGACCTCGGACCAGGGATTCAACACCGGCAAATGGGTCGTCAACTTGGAGTTCAACTCCGAGGGCGCCAAGAAGTTCGGTGAAGTCACCAAGCGCCTGGTCTCCATGCAGGGCCCGCAGCACCAGTTCGCGGTCGTCCTGGACGGCAAGGTCCTCACCGCCCCGACCGCCAACGCACAGATCGGCAACGGCAAGGCGGAGATCAGCGGCAACTTCACCGAGGAATCCGCCAAGGCCCTGGCCGAGAAGCTGAAGTACGGCGCCCTGCCGATCAGCTTCGAGATCCAGTCGGACCAACAGATCTCGGCGACCCTGGGTTCGGATCAGCTGCGCATGGGCATGATCGCCGGCATCATCGGGCTGGCCCTGGTCGCCGTGTACTCCTTCTTCCAATACCGGCTGCTCGGCCTGGTCACCATCGTCTCGCTGCTGGTGGCAGGGGTGTTGACCTATCTGGCCATCGTGTTGCTGGGGTGGGCGCAAAACTATCGGCTCTCCTTGGCCGGCATCGCCGGCATCATCGTCGCCATCGGACTGACGGCGGACTCGTTCATCGTGTACTTCGAACGGGTCCGTGACGAACTTCGTGACGGGAGATCCCTGCCCTCGGCCGTGGAAACCGGCTGGAAGCGGGCCAAGCAGACGGTCATCGCCTCCAAGGCGGTGAACCTGTTGGCCGCCGTCGTGCTGTACGTCGTGGCGGTGGGCAATGTGAAGGGCTTCGCGTTCACCTTGGGGCTGACGGCGATCGCCGACCTCATCGTCGTGTTCCTGTTCACCCACCCCATGCTGCAGATCCTGGCCCAGACCCGGTTCTTCGGCGAAGGCCACCGCCTCTCGGGGCTGGACCCCTCGCTGTTGGGCGCCGAACCCCTCTATAAGGGGGCCGGACGGATCCGCGACTTCCGCCCGACGGTCGACACCTCCAAACGCCATTCCGGCGCCTCGAAGGAAGCCGCCCGGCGGCAGACGATCGCCGAACGCAAACAAGCCGAACGAGGGTCCGCGGAATCCCAGTCGGTCGCGACGAAGGAAGACGATAATGCCTAATCTCGCCACCTGGGGCAACGAGCTCTATACGGGAAAGCGTTCCTACCCGTTCATCGCCAAACGCAAGCTGTGGTTCTCCATCGCCGCGGTGCTGGTCCTGGCCTCGATCATCCTGCCGATCGCCAAGGGCGGCTTCAACCTGGGCATCGAGTTCAGTGGTGGTTCCGAATTCACCATCTCCGATGTCAAGCACACCGACGTCAAGGTCGGGGAGGACGCCATCAAGGCCATCGCCCCCGACCACGCCCCGACGGTCACCAACATCGCGGCCAACACCATGCGCGTGCAGACCGAACGGTTGACCAACGATCAGACCCTGAAGGCCGGTGACGCCCTGGCCGACGCCTACGGCGTCTCCGACGACGAGGTCACCTCCTCCTTCGTGGGTCCCTCCTGGGGCGCGGATGTCTCGCAGCAGGCCCTCCTGGGCCTGATCGCGTTCGTCGTGTTGGTGGCCCTGCTGATGGCCGTCTACTTCCGCACCTGGAAGATGTCGCTGGCAGCGATCATCGGCCTGTTCACGGTCGTGATCATCACCGCAGGCATCTACGCGCTCTCGGGTTTCGAAGTCACCCCCAGTGCGATCATCGGGTTCCTGACGATCCTGAGCTATTCGCTCTATGACACCGTGGTGGTCTTCGACAAGATCCGCGAGAACACGGCCCATACGTTCGAACAGACGGATCGGACCTATATCGAGCACATCAACCTGGCCGTGAACCAGACACTGGTCCGCTCGATCAACACCTCGGTGGTCGCCGTGCTTCCGGTGGGCTCGATCCTGTTCATCGGGTCCTACCTGTTGGGTGCGGGCACGTTGAAGGACCTGTCGCTGGCCCTGTTCGTGGGCATCATCGTGGGCACCTTGTGCACCGTCTTCATCCAGGCACCGCTCTACGCGGTGCTGCGCCACGGCGAGGCCGATGTGCGCGAACACAACAAGAAGGTCCTAGCCAAGCGCGGGGCCGATCTGCACTCCCAGGCGGCCACTGCCGGCTGAGCCGTCACACCCGGGCAGCGGAAGTGACCGCAGAGCCCCGGGGGTGCTATAACCTTGAGGAACGGAGGGGCCACGGGCGGTTAGCCGCTCGTGGCCTCCCCGTCACCCAGGCCCCGGAAGCGTAGTGCGAACCGGGTACAGCGAGAGGACCTGCCATGGCGGAACCCACAGCCCGGGCAGCGAACGGCGCGGCCGACCAGCCGGCCAAGCCGGCGTCACCACCGCCGGCAGCCCGACGCCGCGGCGGGACCATGTCCCGACTGGCCCGTTTCGCCGGGCGCAGCACCTCCGGACAGCCCCCGATCCTCGAACCGCTGCTGCGCACCGTAAGGGCGAACAGCCCGCGCGAGGACCTTGATCTGATCACCCGCGCCTTCACCGTGGCGGAGCGGTGCCACGAAAACCAGAAGCGCAAAAGCGGCGATCCCTACATCACCCACCCGGTGGCGGTGGCGACCATCCTGGCCGAGATGGGCATGACCGGAAGCACGCTGGCCGCGGCGCTGCTGCATGACACGGTCGAGGACACCGACTATTCGCTCGAGGACCTCGCCCGGGAATTCGGCGACGAGGTCGCCATGCTCGTCGACGGGGTGACCAAGCTGGACAAGGTCCAGTTCGGCGACGCCGCCCAGGCCGAGACCGTCCGCAAGATGGTCATTGCCATGGCCCGCGATATCCGGGTCCTGCTGATCAAACTCGCCGACCGCCTGCACAACGCCAGGACCTGGCGGTACGTTTCCCCGGAATCCAGTGCCAAGAAGGCCCGCGAAACCCTGGAGATCTTCGCGCCGCTGGCCCACCGTCTGGGCATGAACACCATCAAATGGGAACTGGAGGACCTCTCCTTCGCGGCCCTGCACCCCAAGGTCTACGAGGAAATCGTCCGCATGGTGGGGGACCGGACCCCCGAACGCGAAAAATACCTGTCCACGGTCAGGACCCTCATCGGCGAGGACCTGCACCAGCAGCGCATCCGGGCCACCATCACCGGCCGGCCCAAACACTATTATTCGATCTACCAGAAGATGGTGGTGCGCGGGAAGGAATTCGACGACATCCACGACCTCATGGGCGTGCGCGTGCTCGTGGACAGCGTCCGCGAATGCTATGCGACCCTGGGGACCCTGCATGCGCGCTGGAACCCCCTGCCCGGGCGGTTCAAGGACTACATCGCGATGCCGAAGTACAACATGTACCAGTCGCTGCACACCACCGTGGTCGGCCCCGACGGCAAACCGGTCGAGATCCAGATCCGCACCCACGATATGCACCGGCGTGCCGAATACGGCATCGCCGCGCACTGGAAGTACAAATCCGGTGCGGCTAAGACCAAGGCCGTCGGCCAGGACGGCCAGGACCTGAACTGGCTGCGCAGTGTCATGGACTGGCAGCAGGAGACCCGCGACCCCGGCGAGTTCCTTGATTCGCTGCGTTTCGAGATCAACGCGGCCGAGGTCTTCGTCTTCACCCCCAAGGGCGAGGTCATGGCCCTGCCCGCCGGGTCGACCCCCGTGGACTTCGCCTATGCGGTCCATACCGAGGTCGGCCACCGCACCATCGGGGCCCGGGTCAACGGCAAACTGGTCCCGCTGAACAGCGAACTCCACCACGGGGACTGGGTGGAGGTCTTCACCTCCAAGGCCGAAGGTGCCGGCCCCAGCCAGGACTGGCAGGGGTTCGTCAAGAGCCCCCGGGCCCGGAACAAGATCCGCCAGTGGTTCACCAAGGAACGTCGCGAAGAGGCCATCGACAAGGGCAAGGACCAGCTCACCAAGGCCCTGCGCAAGAACAACCTGCCGCTGCAGAAGCTGATGACGCACGATACGCTCACCGCCGTCGCCCAGCAGTTGCGCCACTCGGATATCGCCGCCATGTATGCCGCGGTCGGTGACGGACACACCTCCGCCCAGAACGTCATCGAACACCTCCAGGCGCTGGTGGGCCCGACCCACCCGCATGAAGCCGACTTCGACGAGACCCCCTCCTTCACCCCCGGAACCTCCCGCCAGACCCACGACGCCGGGGTGGTCGTCCCCGGGGCCGGGGACGTCATGGCCAAACTGGCGCGCTGCTGCACCCCGGTGCCCCCGGATGCCATCCGCGGCTTCGTCACGCGGGGTTCGGGGATCTCGGTGCACCGGGCCGACTGCGCCAACCTGCAGGCCCTGGGCGATCAGGCCGAACGGCTGGTCGAGGTGCAATGGGCCCCCACCCAGTCCAGTGTGTTCCTGGTGGAGATCCAGGCGGAGGCGTTGGACCGCAAATCGCTGCTCTCCGACGTCACCAAGGTGCTCTCGGACAATCAGGTCAACATCCTCTCGGCCAGTGTGGTCACCGGTAAGGACCGGGTCGCGACCTCCCGCTTCTCCTTCGAGATGGGCGATCCCAAATACCTGAACCACGTCCTGAACGCGGTGCGACGGATCGACGGGGTCTACGACGTGTACCGCACTTCCGAGGGCCGCCGGCGCTCGTAGCGGCCTTCGGGGCCCTGGACCTCATCGGGGGACGGCCGCCAGCGACGGCAATCCCGCCACCAGGTCCCAGGCCGCCCGTTTACCCGGTCGACGGCCCGTGGCCTCGATCGCGGACAACAGCTCCTGCCTGCTGCACCCACCGCTGCGTGGACCGGTCAGACGACTGAGCACCTGGCGCGCCACGGCCGGGCCACCATGGAAGGCGACGTCCAGGCCCGTGCGGACCGGGGTCGTCACCGGCATCGCGAAGCGCCCCTGGACCTCACTGGGCTCCAGCACGCATTCATGCAGCGCCAACCGGACGGGGCCGCGCTGCAACGGGATGCGATGGAACCGCGAAACCAGTAGTTCAAGGACCTCCGGTGCCGGGTGGAAGCCATGCACCCAGGCCGCTGCCAGCCGTCCGATGACGGCCGATTCGTGCAACCGGGGGCCGGCCACCGTGGCCACCGCCGCGGCGCGCAACGCCGGGCCGTCCTCGACGGCCGAACACACGAACGTCCCGGGCAGCACCTGGCGCAGGACCCCCTCGGCACGCAGCACCATCAGCTCCGGAGCGGCAAAGGGCCGCCCGGGTTGCAGGAGCGCGGTGACCTCGGTGGCCTCGATCGGATCCATCATGCACCCACTGTGGCAAAGGGGGCGTCGCGGCAAAAGGGCCGGCCACCAGCCTGTGGATACTGGTGACCGGCCCTCCAGAGCCGGGCACGGGTGCTCCGCGGACCGTTACCGGTCACTGGGGAGCAGGAGCCGGCAGAGGCCTACTCGAAGTCCTGGGCGGACTCCTGGAGGGTTTCGAACCAGGCCCGGCGGGCCGAGAGGGCTTCCTCCGCCTGCTTGATCCGCCGTTCGTCGCCGGAGGCCTTCGCGGTTTCGAGTTCGGTCTCCAACTCCGCAATGGTGTCCTCGAGCTGCGTAAGCATGCTGTTCGAGCGGGCCTTGGTCTCCGGGTTGGAGCGACGCCACTTCTCGTCTTCGGCACCACGCAGGGCGTCCTCGACGGTGCGCATTCCGCCTTCCATGCGCTGCATGGCCGAGCGGGGCACCTTCCCTGCAGCCTCCCAGCGGTCGCGAATCGGCTCGAAGGCCTTCTTCGCCGCGGCCAGATCCTTGATCGGCAGCAGGGCCCTGGCCTCGGCGAGGATCTTCTCCTTCACCGCGAGGTTCTCCTCGAATTCCTGATCCAGTTCCTCGTTGGCCCGCGAGCGGGCATTGAAGAAGATGTCCTGGGCGGCCCGGAAGCGGGCCCACAGGGCGTCGTCGTCCTTGCGGGAGGCCCGCTTGGAGGCCTTCCACTCGTCCATCAACCGGCGGTATTCGCCCGCCGTCGGCCCCCATTCGGTGGACCCCGACATGGCCTCGGCCCGCGCGATCAGATCCTCCTTGACGCGCTTGGCCTCGGAATTATCGGCATCCAGCCGCGAGAAGAAGGCACGACGGTGGCGGTCGAACGTGGTCCGGGCCCCACGGAACCGCTTCCAGAGGCCGTCCTCGGTGGAACGGCCCAGACGCGGACCGTTCTTCTGGGCCGACTTCCACAGCTCGAACAGTTCGTTCATCCGGTTGCTGCCCTGTTTCCACTGGACGGTGGCCGGATCCTGGGCGGCGAGTTCCTCGGCTTCAACGACGATCGCCTCCCGGGCGGCCAGTTCGCGGGCCCGGTTTTCCTCCTGCGTCTTGCGTTCGGCCTTCTGCCGTTCGGCAACTTCCTGCCGGGCGGCGTCCAACCGGCCCTGCAACGCCTTCAGGTCACCGACCATGATCCGTTCGGTCACCAGCTGCTGGAGGTGGTCCAGGGTCTTGTTCATGTCCGTGGAGGGGGCGTGGGCGGCCACGCGCTGTTCGAGCAGCAGCAACTGGCTGACCACGTCGTCGTGCTTGCGCACGAAATAGGCGAGCGCTTCGGTGGGGGTGGCGTCCGGGTATTGGCCGACCGGGAACTCCTCGCCCTCGACGAGGACGAAGACGTGGCCGTCATCGGTGACGCGGCTGAACTTCGCGGCCTCGTCCAGGTCGCTGCTGTAGGCCGGGGGAGCGGGGACCACCGGGGTCGGCTTGCTGGACTTCGGTCCCGCCTGCGGGCGGGGCATGGCCGCCGGGGTGGGCGTCGGTCGCGGGGTGGCCGAGGGCTTGGGAACTGCCGTGGGCTTCGGGGCGTCGGCGGGCTTCGGCGCTGCCTCTGCGGCCGGGGCGTCGGCGGCCGGTGTCTGCGGCTCGGGCGACGTGGCGGGAGCCTGCTGCGTGGCGGGGGTCTCTGACTCCGTGGCGGGGGCCGCCTGCGCCGGGGAGGTCTGCTGCTCGGAGGTGCCTACGGGCGCACCTTGGGTGGACTCGTCGGGCTGGCCTGCGTTGTCGTCGGATTGCGTGGAGCTGTTCACCGCTAAAACTCTTTCGTTCGGAGTCGGTCCGGAAGTTCCCCGGAACCCTGTGTTTCCTCCGTAACTGTACCGAGTCAGTGCTGCAACAAGGTAGTTTGCCGCGGGCCGGGTCGCTATGGCGGTCTCGAACGACATAGAATCGTGCGGTTACCTCCCGGACCCGGGCACGCCGGCGCGACGCCATCCGGAACGGCAGCATCCCACCATCCCCGCGAAGGAGTCTTCACCCCTATGGCACGCAAGGCCTCATTGTCAGGTTTCCCCGAGTGGCTACCCAACGAACGCCTCGTGGAGCTCCATGTCCTGGACAGCCTGCGGCGCAGCTTCGAACTGCACGGGTTCAGCAACATCGAGACCCGGGCCGTGGAAACCGTGGGCCAACTGCTGCGCAAGGGGGAGATCGACAAGGAGGTCTACGGGCTTTCACGGCTGCAGAACGACGACGGTGAGGCGGCGGGGACGGACCCCCACGCCCTGGCCCTGCACTTCGATCTGACCGTTCCCTTCGCCCGCTACGTGGTGGAGAACGCCGGACACCTGGCCTTCCCCTTCCGCCGCTACCAGATCCAGAAGGTCTGGCGCGGGGAGCGACCCCAGGACGGCCGATTCCGCGAATTCACCCAGGCCGACATCGACGTCGTCGGTGATGGGGCCCTACCCTTCCGTTACGACGTGGAACTGGCCCTGGTCATCGCCGACGCGCTCAGCGCCCTGCCGATCGGCGACTTCACCGTGCGGGTGAACAACCGCAAACTAGCCGAGGGCTTCTACCTCGGACTGGGGATCGAGGACACCGCCGGGGTGCTACGCAACATCGACAAACTCGAGAAGATCGGCCCCGAGAGGGTCGCCGAAGCGCTGGTGAACGAGATCGGCACCACCGAGGAACAAGCCCGGGCCGCCCTGGCCCTGGCCTCGATCCGCACCGCCGACACCTCCTTCGTCGAACAGGTCAGGGCCCTGGGGGTGGAGCATGAACTGCTCGAGACGGGCCTGACCGAGCTGGCGGAAGTCATCGACGTGGCCACCCGTCGGGCCCCCGGCCAGGTCGTGGCCGACCTCTCGATCGCCCGCGGCCTGGACTACTACACCGGCACCGTCTACGAAACCGTGCTGGTGGGCCACGAGAAGCTCGGGTCCATCTGCTCGGGCGGCCGTTACGAATCCCTGGCCTCGAAGGGCAACCGCGTCTTCCCCGGCGTCGGACTGTCCATCGGGGTCAGCCGGTTGGTCTCCCGGATGCTGTCCGACGGCGGCCTGAAGGCCAGCCGTGATGTCCCCAGCGCCGTATTGGTCGCTCTGAACGACGACGACTCCTGGTACCCCGCCCAGGACGTCGCCGCGGCGCTGCGTGCCCGCGGCATCGCCGTGGAGGTCGCGGCCCGGGCCGAGAAGTTCGGCAAACAGATCCGCTATGCCGACCGCCGGGGGATCCCCTACGTCTGGTTCACCTCAGCCGAGGGCACCCATGAGGTCAAGGACATCCGTTCCGGCGAGCAGGTGGTGGCCGACCCGCATGCCTGGACGCCCCCGGCAGAGGACCAGCACCCGGGAATCAGCGCCTCCTGACCGGGGCGGGCCCCCCGGGAGCCGCCCCGGTTGTCGGGGGGCCCACCACTGCCGGTAAACTCGACCCAAACCCATAATTGAACCAACGCGTGCCGGGCCCGGGGAACCCCCGGGAGCACGCGAGGAACCCCTCGAAAGGACTTCAGTGCTGCGCACTCACGACTTGGGCACGCTCAGGGCCGAACACATCGGACAATCCGTCACCCTGGCCGGCTGGGTAGCCCGCCGCCGGGACCATGGAGGGGTCGCCTTCCTGGATCTGCGTGATGCCTCGGGTGTGGCCCAGATCGTGGTCCGCGACGAAGCCGACTTCCACTCCCTGCGCAATGAATTCGTGTTGCAGATCGTCGGCACGGTAGAACGCCGTCCCGATGGCAACGAGAACCCGGCCCTGGCCAGCGGCGAGATCGAGGTGATGGCGGACTCCGTCGTCGTGCTGAACACCTCGGCACCGCTGCCGTTCCAGATCGACGAGCACGTCGAGGTCGGCGAGGAGGCGCGGCTGCGCCACCGCTACCTGGATCTGCGCCGTCCAGGCCCGCACGCGAACATCCGCCTGCGCTCGGAGGTCAACCGGGTGGCTCGTGAACTGCTGCACGACCAGGGTTACGTCGAGATCGAGACCCCGACGCTGACCCGTTCCACCCCCGAAGGCGCGCGTGACTTCCTGGTGCCGGCCCGTCTGGCCCCCGGCTCCTGGTACGCCCTGCCGCAGTCGCCGCAGTTGTTCAAGCAGCTGCTGCAGGTCGGTGGATTCGAGAAGTATTACCAGATCGCCCGGTGCTACCGCGACGAGGATTTCCGGGCGGACCGCCAGCCGGAATTCACGCAGCTGGACATCGAGGCCTCCTTCGTCGAGCAGGATGACATCATCGCCCTGGGCGAGCAGATCGTCAGTGCCGTCTGGAACCTGATCGACGTGCAGGTCCCGACCCCCATCGCCCGGATGACCTACGCCGATGCCATGCAGAACTACGGCTCGGATAAGCCGGATCTGCGCTTCGGTCTGGAACTGACCGAACTGAAGGATTTCTTCAAGGACACCACCTTCCGCGTCTTCCAGGCCCCCTATGTCGGCTCGGTGGTCATGCCCGGCGGTGCTTCGCAGCCGCGGCGGACCTTGGATGCCTGGCAGGAATGGGCCAAGCAGCGCGGAGCCAAGGGCCTGGCCTACGTCCTGGTCCAGGAGGACGGTTCGTTGACCGGGCCCGTGGCCAAGAACCTCACCGACTTCGAGCGGGAGAACCTGGCCACCACGGTCGGCGCCACCCCGGGGGACTGCATCTTCTTCGCCGCCGGCTCGGCCTCCGAATCCCGAGCCCTGCTGGGCGCGGCCCGGGTCGAGATCGGACACCGCACCGGGTTGATCAAGGACGGGGACTGGGCCTTCGTCTGGATCGTCGACGCCCCCATGTTCGAATCCTCGGCGGCCGCCGTGGCCTCCGGCGACGTCGCCGTCGGTGCCGGGCAGTGGACCGCGGTCCACCACGCCTTCACCTCCCCGAAGCCGGAGTTCCTGGACACCTTCGACACGGATCCGGAAAACGCCCTCTCCTATGCCTACGACATCGTGTGCAACGGCAACGAGCTCGGTGGTGGTTCCATCCGCATCCACCAGCGCGAGGTGCAGGAACGGGTCTTCAGGATGATGGGGCTGGATGAGGAATCCGCCCAGTCGAAGTTCGGCTTCCTGCTGGACGGGTTCAAGTACGGCGCCCCGCCGCATGGCGGCATCGCCTTCGGTTGGGACCGTGTGGTGCAGCTGCTCACCGGCACCGAGTCGATCCGCGACGTCATCGCCTTCCCGAAGACCGGTGGCGGTTTCGATCCGCTGACCCAGGCGCCCGCGGAAATCACCGCGCAGCAGCGCAAGGAGGCCGGCGTCGACGCCAAGCCAGAACCGAAGAAGGCCGCCAAGGCGGACCAGCAGGACGGGGCGTCCGCCGACGCCTGATCATGCTGGAACCGGCGGCCCGGCAGAGCGCACCGGGGCACACCGCTGTCCAGCACATCGACTCCGCCTGGACGGGGACCCGGCCGGCCACCATCGGCCGGTCCTCGTCCGGCGGGTGGTGGCCGGCCGGGGAAGCGATGAGCGGTCCCCGAGGCGTGCTTCGGTCCGCCAGGATCCCCGTGGTGATCAGCCGGGGAGATCGGCCGTATCGACGATGAGGGTGAACGGCCCCGAGTTGACCAGGGAAACATCCATCTGCCCGCCGAAGACCCCGTGCTCGACTCGTGCCCCGAGGTCCCGAAGGGCGGCCATGAACGCCTCATACAAGGGTTCGCTCAGCGCCCTCGGTGCGGCGGCCGACCATCCCGGTCTCCGGCCCTTGCGCACGTCCCCGTAGAGGGTGAATTGGCTGACCACCAGCAACGGGGCGCCGAGATCGGCGCAGGATTTCTCCGCCTCGAGCAGGCGCAGACGCCAGATCTTCGCGGCCAAGGTGGCGGCCTCGGCGTCCGTATCGGTCCCGGTGACCCCCAAGAGCACCAGGAGCCCCGGCTCGTCGATACGCCCGACCACCGTCCCCTCGACTTCGACCGAGGCCTTCGAAACCCGTTGGACTACTGCCTTCATGCCCTGGCCCTTCGCTCGCACGACATCACCCGTCCACCGTAGCGCTACGCCCCGGCACCACCGTGCGGGCACTAGGCTGGATGGGTGAACGATTTGTTGAGTCCGCTGGATGACGACTCCGAGGACGAACCCACCCGCGGATCCTCCCGCCCCCGGCCGCCCCTGGCAGTGCGCATGCGCCCGCAGACGGTGGCCGAACTCGTCGGTCAGCAACATCTGCTCAAACCCGGCTCGCCGTTGCGCCAACTGGCCGGGGTCGATGGGCCCGGTCCCTCCGGACCCGCCAGTGTCATCCTCTGGGGACCGCCGGGAACCGGCAAGACGACCATTGCCCATGTCATCGCCCGGGCCCCCGGCCGGCGTTTCGTAGAACTCAGTGCCATCACCGCCGGGGTCAAGGATGTCCGCCGGGTCATGGACCAGGCGTTGACGGACCGGGACCTGAACCGGATCACCACGGTGCTTTTCCTGGACGAGATCCACCGCTTCACCAAGGCCCAACAGGACGCCCTGCTGCCGGGGGTGGAGAACCGGTGGGTGGTGCTCATCGCCGCGACCACGGAGAACCCTTCCTTCTCGGTGATCTCGCCGCTGCTGTCGCGTTCCCTGCTGCTCACCTTGCAGCCCCTGGAGGAGGAGGACATCCGTGGACTGGTGGTCCGCGCCGTTCAGGATCCCCGCGGACTGGACGGGACCGTTTCACTGGAACCTGCCGCATTGGATCACCTGGTCCGGCTCAGCGGAGGCGATGCCCGCCGCGCGCTGACCGCCTTGGAAGCCGCCGCCGGGGTCGCCTGGGGCGAATCTGACGGTGTCGAAGCCAGTCCAGGGAACGACGGCGAAGCCCCGGCCGAGGGCGAGGAACACGCTGCTGTCCCGATCCCGGTGAACACCTCCCATGCCGAGCGGGCCATGGATGCCGCCGTCCAGCGCTACGACCGGGCCGGGGACCAGCACTACGACGTGATCAGCGCGTTCATCAAGTCCATTCGTGGCTCCGATGTCGATGCGTCACTGCACTATCTGGCGAAGATGATCGAGGCGGGGGAGGACCCCCGGTTCATTGCCCGCAGGATCATGATCAGTGCCTCGGAGGACATCGGCATGGCCGATCCGACGGCCCTGCAGAGTGCGGTGGCCGCGGCACAAGCAGTGCAACTGATCGGGATGCCCGAGGGCCGGATCATCCTGGGCCAGGCAGTGGTCCACTTGGCGACCGCCCCGAAGTCCAACGCCTCCTATCAGGCGATCAACGCCGCCATCGCCGATGTCAGGGGCGGTCGAGGCGAGGGGATCCCCCCGCATCTACGCGATGCCCACTATCCCGGCGCCGGACAACTGGGCCACGGCAAGGGGTACCTCTACTCCCATGACGCCCCGCATTCGATCGCCGAACAGCAGTACGCCCCCGACGATCTGGTCGGTCGCGATTACTACGCGCCGACGGCCAATGGGGCCGAACGTGGCATCGGTGAACGGCTGCAGCGGATCCGACGGATCATCCGCGGTCGCTGAATCCGCCAACGGAACCTCTACGGCCCGAACCCTTCTCCTACCCTCCAGTAGGTGCCACACTGGCCCCAAGGACGCTTGGCCGGCCGGGGGGACGGGCGGAATCGAGCTTGCGCCGATCGGAGGATCCCTTGGCTACCTACGAATACGCTACGGACGAGACAACTGTTCTCGCCCCCCGGGTGGTACCGGTCTCCAAGGGGCGCATCGTCGTCAACTGGATCACCTCCACCGACCATAAGATCATCGGCTACATGTACCTGATCGCCTCCTTCACCTTCTTCTGCATCGGCGGGATCATGGCCCTGCTCATGCGCTCGGAGTTGTGGGAACCGGGCATGCAGATCATGCAGACCAAGGAGCAGTACAACCAGCTGTTCACCATGCACGGCACCATCATGCTGCTCATGTTCGCCACCCCGTTGTTCGCCGGTTTCACCAACGTCATCATGCCCCTGCAGCTCGGGGCCCCCGATGTGGCGTTCCCGCGTCTGAACGCACTGGCCTTCTGGTTCTTCCTCTTCGGTTCCACCATTGCCATGGCCGGCTATATCACCCCGCAGGGTGCCGCCGCGTTCGGGTGGTTCGCCTATGCCCCGCTGTCCAGCACCACGTTCAGTCCGGGGATCGGCGGTGACCTCTGGGTCTTCGGCCTGGCCCTGTCCGGCTTCGGCACCATCCTGGGCGCGGTCAACTTCGTCACGACGGTCATCTGCCTGCGTGCACCGGGTATGACCATGTGGCGGATGCCGATCTTCACCTGGAACGCCCTGATCACCTCGTTGATGATCCTGATGGCGTTCCCGCCGCTGGCTGCCGCACTGTTCGCACTGGGGGCGGACCGGCGCTTCGGCGCCCATATCTACGACCCCGATGCCGGGGGACCGATCTTATGGCAGCACCTGTTCTGGTTCTTCGGCCACCCCGAGGTCTACATCATTGCGCTGCCGTTCTTCGGCATCGTCTCGGAGATCTTCCCGGTCTTTTCCCGCAAGCCGATCTTCGGCTATAAGGGCCTGATCTTCGCGACGATCTCGATCGCCGCGCTCTCGATCTCGGTGTGGGCGCACCACATGTACGCCACCGGCTCCGTGGCCCTGCCGTTCTTTGGATTCATGACCATGCTGATCGCGGTGCCCACCGGGGTGAAGTTCTTCAACTGGATCGGCACGATGTGGCGAGGATCCATCACCTTCGAGACACCCATGCTCTGGAGCATCGGGTTCCTGGTGACCTTCCTCTTCGGCGGACTGACCGGCATCATCCTCTCGGCACCCACGCTGGACATCCACGTTTCGGATACCTACTTCGTGGTCGCCCACTTCCACTACGTGGTCTTCGGGACCGTCGTGTTCGCCATGTTCGCCGGCTTCTACTTCTGGTGGCCCAAATGGACCGGCCGGATGCTCAACGAACGGCTGGGCAAGATCCACTTCTGGATGTTGTTCTTCGGGTTCCACGGCACGTTCCTCATCCAGCACTGGCTCGGCGTGATCGGCATGCCGCGCCGGTATGCGGATTACCTGCCCGAAGACGGCTTCACCACCATGAACCAGTTCTCCACCGTCTTCTCCATGGTTCTGGGCCTGTCGATGATCCCGTTCTTCTGGAACGTCTGGATCACCGCCCGGTCGGCCAAACGGGTCGAGGTCGATGATCCATGGGGCTTCGGTGCTTCGCTGGAATGGGCGACCTCCTGCCCGCCGCCGCGGCACAACTTCCACTCGATGCCGCGGATCCGCTCCGAACGTCCTGCCCTGGATCTGCACCATCCGGAACTTTCGGCCCGGGTGACGCCCACGGCCATGGCAGCCTCGGTGTTCGGCCCGGCGGACCAGAAGGACCGGGAGGAGCGAAGGTAACTGATCCACGACCGGCCCGGGACCCGTACACGGGACCGGGCCATCGGTGGTGTTAGGATGGTTCCTTGGCTGGCAAGCCGATCACATCCGCATGACCTTTCAGGCGGCACCCCGGTGCCCCGGATGGAGATCGAGTTGTAGTACCAAGGGAGCGACTTCCCTTAACTCTCCGCCAGGGAGGCCAGTGACACACAGTCGCCGATAAAAAGAAGAAGGACACCAGTGGCTAATCACACCCGTGCCCGCCGTAAGGTTCGCCTGTCGCGTTCCCTCGGCCTTGCCTTGACCCCCAAGGCAGAGAAGTACATGGAGCGTCGTCCCTATGGCCCCGGCCAGCATGGACGCGCCCGCAAGAAGCAGGATTCCGACTACGCAGTGCGTCTGCGTGAAAAGCAGCGTTTGCGCGCCCAGTACGGCATCCGTGAAGCACAGATGGCCCGCTACTTCGAGGATGCCAAGCGCTCAGCTGGCGACACCGGTGAAAACCTGGTGGAGTTCCTCGAGATGCGTCTGGACGCCCTGGTTCTGCGTTCGGGCATCGCCCGCACCATCGCCCAGGCCCGCCAGCTCGTCGTTCACCGCCACATCGTGGTTGATGGACAGCGCGTTGACCGTCCGTCGTACCGCGTAGGCGAAGGCCAGCTGGTCGCCGTCCACGAGCGGTCCGAGACCATGGTTCCGTTCCAGATTGCCGCCACCGGCGCGCACCGCGACGTCCTGCCGGCCGCACCGGCCTACCTGGACGTCAAGATGGAAGCACTTCAGGCCCGCCTCGTGCGCCGCCCGAAGCGCTCGGAGGTCCCCGTGACCTGCGAAGAGAACCTCGTCGTCGAGTACTACGCACGCTAGGAACCAGCCACCGCTGATTCCCGACGCGTACTGCGCGTCACCCATGGAGCCCATGACCTGCTGGTCATGGGCTCCATGTTTTTTCCTTGGGGATGACAACGGCCAGTGGACCTTCGGCGAAGACCGGGATGGCGAACCGACCTAGGCAGGGACCATCCTGGCTTCTAGACTCGGCACGAAAACCGGGCGCCTTCCCGGGGGCCACGAATGTCCCTCCAGCGGGGAGCAGCACCGTCGCGGTGCGAGCCCACTGATGGAAGGTGTCCTCATGATGCAGCCACCCCACTACACGGGGTTCGCAAACGATGCAGGGCCCGGGGACTGGAGTTTCCTCGGCGACGGAGCCTGCGCGTGGTTCAACGCCCCTTCGCTGGCCGGGAGCGCTCTTCTGGCAGGTCGCATCGCCGAGGTATTCCAGGGCGGGACCCTGCCCGATATCGATCTACGGTCCAGCGGCCTGCGGATCCACTTCGACCCGGGCGCCCCGGGGCGGTTCAGTGACGAGGAAGCGGCCCGGGCCCGGGCGATCTCCACGGCCGCCCGAGAACTGGGGATGGCTTCCGATCCGGACACTGTGCAGGTGATGCAGCTGGCGATCGACGCCTCCGACTCCTCCTCGCAGGGGACCTTCTGGCAGACGGTGCTTGGGTACGAACACGACGGCGCCGCCCGGCTGGAGGATCCCACCGGGCGCGACCCGGCCATCTCATGGGCCAGTCCATCGGCGCACAACGACCTCCGCGGCAGGATCCATGTCGACGTCGTCAGACCACCAGGCCAGGTGGAGGCAGTCCGTTCCACCCTCGGCCAGGAGCCTTTCGGAGCCAACGGGCTCACCCTGGCCGACATCGATGGAAACGAGGTCGACCTCGTTCCGGGCGGCGTGCTTTCACCGGAACCGGACACCAGCGATTGGAGCGTCGCGTTCGGGGCGACCGCTTCCTACCCGGCCGCCTCCGGCACCGTGGCCGTATCCCTGGCCACCGCGGTGGCCGAGCTGGCCGACGAGGCGAAGATCCCGCTTCTGGTGGATCTGCGTCCCGGGCGAGTCACGATCGACAGCGGCAAAGACCAGTGGGACGACGCCGAACGCTCCGATGGCTCCTCATTCGTGGCCCTGGCCGGCCGGATCCAGGCGGCGGCCCGGGGCCTGGGACTCACGGCCGAGAGGGGGCGTACCCGCTTCGTCCAATTCGGCGTGGACGCGATCGACGTGGACGCCGTCCGGGGCTTCTGGGCCTCGGTGCTGGGCTATGCGCAGGATCCCCGCCCCTCGGTGACCGACATCGTTGATCCTCGCCGCCTCAACCCGGTCCTCTTCTTCCAGCAGATGGATCCGGTGGACGAGGACCGGCGCCGGGCACGCAACCGGTTGCATATCGAACTGCAGGTCTCCACCGAGACGGCCCGCCTGAAGACCGAAGCGGTACTGGAAGCAGGGGGACGGGCCCTGACGGGACAGAACGGGCTCCGGCGCACCTTTGCCGATCCCGAAGGCAACGAGCTCACCCTCCTCACTCCGCCGCAGGGGGAATGAATGGCCCAGGGGCTGGCGGATCGTGCTCGGGTGGGCCCTCCCGGAGGCGAGGATCGTCGGGTTCTTACGGAAAACACGGCGCCCGGTGGGCCGACTGCGCCACCGCTGGCGGAAAAAGGTAATGTTGTCCTTTGTTGATTAGCACCTAGCAGGAGGAGCAGTTCCATATGACCGGGTCCGATATTGCCGGCCTCATCGCCGCAGGGGTCTTCGCCATTCTGGTGGCACTGTTGGCCGTTCCCGTGATCAAGCTCGGAAGGGTCTTTGATGAACTGCGTCTGGCCGTGCGTGAGCTCTCGGACGGGACCAGCCCCCTACTGGAGGAAGTCACCACGACGGTCTCCTCCACGAACGCACAACTGCAGAAGGTCGATGGCATCACCAACAACGTCTCCGACGCCTCGGCCAATGTCACCGCGCTCTCGTCCTTGGCCGCCTCCGTGCTCGGCGGACCGCTGATCAAGGTCGCGGCTTTCACCCACGGCGTCCGTAGCGCCATCAATGCACCCACCGGCGGCACCGGCCGCCGCAGCCGCTAGGAGGCCAGCATGATCAAGAAGCTCTTTTGGGTCGGGATCGGTGTCGGCGTCGGCGTGCTGGCGGCCCGTAAGGTCGCCACCGTCAAACAGGGGTTGGGCCGCGAGGGACTGAACCGTTCCGTCGGACGACTGGCCGATGCGATGACCACGTCCGCCGAAGCATTCCGTGACGGGATGCACGGCCGCGAGGCCGAATTGCGGACCGCCCTGGGACTGGACGACCCGCAGGCCGACGCCCCCACGCACCGCCGCTGACACCAGGCTCCACCACACCCCGCAGTACCGTTCCATGAAGGGATCGCCAGCACTCATGAAATCGCAGGAAATCGCCAACCGTTGGGTTGAATTCTTCGCAGCCAAGGGCCACACCGTCGTGCCCAGCGCCTCGTTGATCTCCAACGATCCCTCCTTGCTGTTCACCGTCGCCGGCATGGTCCCCTTCATTCCCTACCTCACCGCCCAGGAGGAGGCCCCCTACCCGCGTGCCGTGAGCATCCAGAAATGCCTGCGCACCGGGGACATCGAAGAAGTCGGCCAGACCGCCCGCCACGGCACGTTCTTCCAGATGTGCGGGAACTTCTCCTTCGGGGACTACTTCAAGGCCGAAGCCATCTCCTACGCCTGGGAGCTGCTGACCGGTTCGGTCGATGACGGCTGTTTCGGGCTGGACCCCGAACGCCTCTGGGTCACCGTCTACGAGGATGGCGAGGAGCGCGACGACGAAGCCCGCGCGATCTGGCGCGACCAGATGGGCGTTCCCGACGAACGCATCGTGGGCACCGGCAAGGAAGACAACTACTGGACCACCGGCCAGCCCGGCCCCGGTGGACCCTGCTCCGAGATCTACTACGACCGGGGCCCCGCCTACGGGCTCGACGGCGGCCCGGCGGTGGACGAAACCCGGTTCGTGGAGATCTGGAACCTGGTGTTCATGCAGTACCAGCTCTCCGCGGTGCGTTCGAAGACCGATTTCGATGTGGCCGGAGAACTGCCGCAGAAGAACATCGACACGGGTCTGGGTCTGGAACGTCTGGCCATGATCCTGCAGGGCGTCGAGAACATGTATGAGACCGACCAGGTCCGTCCGGTCCTGGATCGGGCCGCCGAGCTGGCCGGACGTGAATACTCCTCCACCGAGGACCCGGAGGACCCCCGTCATACCGACGACGTGCGCCTGCGCGTGGTCGGGGACCACATCCGGTCCTCGCTCATGCTCATCAGCGACGGGGTGAGCCCCTCCAACGAAGGACGCGGCTACGTCCTGCGTCGCCTGATCCGCCGTGCGGTCCGTGCCATGCGGCTGCTCGGGGTCGAGGATCCGGTCCTGCCCGAACTGCTTCCGGTCTCCCGGGACACCATGAAGGGCGTCTACCCGCAGGTCGAAACCGACTTCGCCCGCATCTCACGGATCGCCTATGCCGAGGAGCGGGCCTTCCTGCGCACCATCGCCAGCGGCACCGCGCGACTGGAACATGCAGTCACCGCGTCCAAGGCCGCCGGGACCTCCCTGTCCGGGGAAGAGGCCTTCGCCCTGCACGACACCTATGGCTTCCCCATCGACCTGACCTTGGAGATGGCCTCGGAAGCAGGTCTGGCCGTCGACGAAGGGGCCTTCCGCGCCCTGATGAGCGAACAGCGCCAGCGGGCGCAGAAGGACGCGAAGGCCAAGAAGGCCGGACACGCGGACCTGACCGTCTTCAGCGGACTCCATGGCGCCGGGGACACCGTCTTCACCGGCTACGACGAATTGACCACCGGGTCCTCGGTGCGCGGCATCGTCCGCGACGGGGAACTGGTCCGCTACGCCGAGCAGGGCCAGGAGATCGAACTGGTCCTGGACGAGACCCCGTTCTATGCCGAAGCCGGCGGCCAGGCCGCCGACGTGGGACTGATCACCGGAGACGGCTTCGTCGTGGAGGTCCTGGACGTCCAGTCCCCGGTGCGCGGACTGTCGGTGCACCGTGCCGTCGTACGCGAAGGCGAACTGCCCTCCGATGCCCTGGTCACCGCCGAAGTCGACGCACAGCGCCGCCGGTCCGGCGAACAGGCCCACTCGGCCACCCACCTGGTCCATGCCGCCCTGCACCAGATCCTCGGTCCCGAGGCGAGCCAGTCCGGTTCGTTCAACAAGGCCGGCTACCTGCGCTTCGACTTCAGCTGGACCGAGGCCTTGTCGCAGGCCGCCCGCTCCGAGGTCGAGGAAGTCGCCAACCTGGCCATCCGCAACAGCTACGAGGTCCAGACCAACGTCATGGGCTTGGATGAGGCCAAGGACATGGGCGCCATGAGCCTCTTCGGCGAGAAGTACGGGAACACCGTGCGCGTCGTGGAGATCGATGGGGCCTGGTCGCGCGAACTGTGTGGTGGCACCCATGTGGCCAACACCTCCCAGATCGGCAGCCTGACCCTGCTGGGGGAGCAGTCGGTGGGCTCGGGCAACCGACGGGTCGAGGCACTCGTGGGGATGGAGGCCTTCCGCCACGGAGCCGCGGAACGGGCACTGGTCAACGAACTGACCGATTTGTTCCGTGTCCCGTCGATGGAATTGACCGACCGCATCCATGCAACCTTGTCCCGGTTGAAGGCCGCCGAGAAGGAAATCGAGAAGTTGCGGGCCGAGCAGCGCTCCGCACAGGCCGGCGCACTGCTCTCCCAGGCCCGCGAGGTGGCCGGGGTGAGGGTCCTGGCCCACGATGCCGGGGCGGTCGCCTCGGCGGATGACCTGCGCGCCTTGGCCCTGGACCTGCGCAACCGGTTGGGCTCCGAACCGGCCGCCGTGGCGTTGACCGGCGTCGCCAACTCACGGCCTTTGGTCCTGGTGGCCACCAATGAGGCCGCCCGCGGGCTCGGCGTCAAGGCCGGGGCCCTGGTGCGCACAGCCGCCGGCATCCTCGGCGGCGGCGGCGGCGGGAAGGACGACGTCGCCCAGGGCGGCGGCTCCGATCCCGCCCGGACCGGCGATGCGCTGGCCGCGGTCCTGCGCCAGATCGCGGAACGATCCTGAGCGGCTCCGACGCGCCGGGCCCTCCGCGCGGAGTGAAATTTGGGGTCGACGTGGGCATGGCACGCGTCGGGGTGGCCCTCTGCGACCCCGACGGGGTGCTGGCCACACCGCTGAAGACCTTGAAACGGGATCTGAAGAAGAACAGCGATCTGCGCGTCCTGGCGAAGCTCGTGGTCGAACACGCAGCAGTCCAGGTGTTCGTGGGGTTGCCCCGGTCCCTCCGCGGTCATGAAACAGGCTCGACACAGATGGCCCGCGACTACGCCTCGCTCCTGGCCGAAGGGCTCCAGGAGCAGGCTCCCGGGGTGTCTGTGCGGCTGATCGACGAGCGTCTGACCACGGTTTCGGCGCATCGGGCCCTGCATGATTCCGGGCTCGACGGAAGGAAACATCGTCAAGTGGTGGACCAGGTCGCCGCAGCGGATATTCTGCAACAAGCGCTGGATATGCAAAAATCACTACAGCGCGATGTGGGGGACTCCGTCATTTCCGGAGGGCGTTCCGCCAGCACCGATCTTCAGTGAAGGACATCAGAGGATGAACGAGCAGCAATCCGAGGGCCCCGGCGTCGAACCCGGGGGTCCTCAGGAGCGCGCCGACGGCACCGGGGTGCCCGAGGCGCCCGCGCCGTTCCGTCGTCTACGTTCGGGCCGTCGCCGCGCGGCACCGACCGCCCCCTGGGATGAACACGCACCCGGGGAGGAGCCGGCCCATCCGGCGGCGGCCCAGCACGCCGCCGCACCAGCCGATCCCGACCCGACCGAACCCGAACCCGTGGATACCGAACCCACCGCACCCGCGGCAATGACGGCCGACACCGGGGATGGCGGAACTCCTGACCCCGTGACGGAGGACGGCGGACCCGTCGAGGACCCGGCGCCCGAGGACCTTCCGGTGCGTGATCACCATCAGGCCGAGTTGCTCCAGGCGCACCCGCCGGTTGATTCCGACGACGTGGGCACCGAACACACCCCCGGACCCCTCGCGGCCCAGGCCCCCTCCGAGGCGCCCGCGGCCGAGGATCTCCTGCTCGCCGACCCCGAGCCGGAGGCCGAGGAGGAGAGCCCCACCGAATCCCTGCTCAACGGAAGCCAATCGACCCCGGGGGTCCGCAAGCGACGCCGAAAGCGTCGGAACGTGATCATGGCCATCGTGATCGGCATCTTCGCCATCATCCTGGCCATCACCGTGCTGCTGCTCCAGAACATCCTGGGCATGTGGACCACCGAGGACTACCCGGGCCCCGGGGAAGGCGAAGTGACCTTCACCGTCGAACCCGGCTGGGGTCCCTCGGTCATCGGCGGACACCTGACCGAGAAGGACATCGTGTCCGACCGCAAGATCTTCCTCGAGGCCGTCCAGGACTCGGATGCCGAGAACAAGGAAATCCATCCGGGGGAGTACCAGCTCAAATACAAGATGGCAGCCCAGGACGCCGCGGACATCCTGATCGGCGAGGCCGCGGACAAGGTCAGCTATGTGGCGGTGAAGCAGAACGTCAGGACCAAGGCGGTGTTCGAGAAGATCTCCGAGGACACCGGTGTTTCCCTCGGTGACCTCGAGGACCTCAATGACCAGCCCGAGAAGTTCGGGCTCAAGAAGCCGGTGAAGAACCTCGAAGGGTACCTGCATCCGGGCGAATACCGGTTCCCGCTCGATGCCACCGCCGAGGACATGCTCCAGGAGATGGTCGATGCCACCACCAAGGAGCTCACCAGCCAGGGCGTCACGGATCCGGCCAAGCAGTACCGCGCCCTGAAGATCGCCAGCATCCTGCAGGCCGAGGCCAGCCCGAAGGACTACAAGATCGTCTCCGGGGCACTGGACAACCGGCTGAAGCCTGACAACAAGGAGACCGACGGGCTCCTGCAGGTCGACTCCAGCGTCATCTACGGCCTGGACCGCTACACCCTGCAGCTGAGCAAGGAGGAGAAGGCGGACAAGAGCAATAAGTACAACTCGTACCAGCACCGGGGCCTTCCCCCCACGCCCATCGGTTCGCCCGGCGACAAGGCCATCGACGCGGCCATCCACCCCGAGAAGAACGACTACTACTACTGGGTGACCGTCAATACCGAGACCGGTGAAACGAAGTTCGCCAAGACCTATGAGCAGCACAAGGTCTACCAGCAGGAGTTCAGGGACTGGTGCTCCGACAACGAGGACATCTGCAAGTGAGCCACCCAGCCCGGGCCGCGGTCTTCGGACAGCCGATCGCCCATTCGAAGTCCCCGTCCCTGCACCAGGCCGCCTACGCCCGACTCCGGGTCCCGATCGACTACCAACGGGTGGAGGCCGGCACAGGGCAGGCCCGGGAACTGACCGCCAGGATGCGCACGGAACCCGGATGGACGGGTGCCTCGGTGACCATGCCCCTGAAACAGGCCATGGTGCCCTTGATGGACAGCATCTCCGAACGCGTCCAGCGGCTGGGGGTGCTGAACACCATCGTGGTCGGCCGGGCCGAGGGACGGGTCCACCTGCGCGGGGAGAACACCGACGTCGACGGGATCGTCCGCGCCCTGGGCGACGCCGGCGCCTACCGGGTGGGGGCCGTGGCCGTCCTCGGGGCGGGAGGCACCGCGAGCGCGGCCACCGAAGCCCTGCGGAGCATGGGCGCGCAGAGCGTGGACTACGTCGTCCGTGACGGGTCCCGGGCCGCAGGAGTCCTCGAACTGGCCACGACACTGGGTTGTACCGCCGAGGCCATTGACGTGGCGACGGCGGCCCGGCGGTTGGAAGGCTACGACGCGGTGGTCTCCACCTTGCCCCCGCATGCCGCGGACGGGCTGATCCAGGATCTGGACCTGCCCACCCTGCGCCCGGGGACCGCGCTGCTCGACGTGGCGTACGACCCCTGGCCCAGTGCCCTGGCCTCGGCCTGGGAAGCCGCCGGCGGGACCGTGATCGGGGGACTGTCCATGCTCCTGCACCAAGCGGTTGAACAGGTGAAGATGTTCAGCGGGGTCACCGAAGCCGACTGGGGCCAAGTCACAAATGTGATGTGTGACGCAGTGGGGCTGCCCCACCCCCGGAACTGAGCCATGGGCATGGCAGGATGGAGATCATGTTGCGATGGTTGACGGCGGGCGAATCACACGGACCCGCACTCGTAGGAATCCTGGAGGGCCTGCCTGCCGGTGTGCCCCTGACCACGACCGACGTCCAGGATGCCCTGGCCCGGCGCCGGCTCGGCTACGGGCGCGGCGCCCGGATGAAGTTCGAGAAGGACCAGGTCAGTTTCGTCGGTGGGGTCCGCCATGGACTCACCCAGGGTGGGCCGGTGGCCATCGAGGTCGCGAACACCGAATGGCCCAAATGGGAAAAGGTGATGAACGCCGACCCGGTGGACGACGCCGAATTGGCCTCCCTGGCGCGTAATGCGCCCTTGACCCGGCCACGTCCGGGACATGCCGACTTCACCGGCATGCAGAAATACGACTTCGATGACGCCCGCCCCGTGCTCGAGCGCGCCAGCGCCCGCGAAACCGCGGCCCGGGTCGCCTTGGGAACCGCAGCATCACGCCTGCTGGCCGGACTGGGCATCGAACTGATCAGCCACACCGTGGCCGTGGGCAGCGTCTCGGTTCCCGAAACCGCCGCCCTGCCCCTTCCCGAGGACGTCGTCGCCCTGGACGCCGACCCGTTGCGCTGCTTCGATCGGGATACCTCAGACGCCATGGTTTCCGAGGTCGATGGAGCCCATAAGGACGGCGAGACCCTCGGCGGCATCGTGGAGGTCATCGCCTACAACCTGCCTCCCGGTCTGGGCTCCTACGTCCATTGGGACCGTCGCCTCGACGGCCGCCTGGCCGCCGCCCTGATGGGCATCCAGGCCATCAAGGGGGTCGAGGTCGGAGATGGCTTCCTCACCGCCGCCCGCCGCGGCTCGGCAGCCCACGACGAGATCGTCCGTGAGGAGGACGGCACCATCGGCCGCTCCTCCAACCGCGCCGGAGGCATCGAAGGCGGCATGAGCATCGGGGATCCGCTGCGCGTCAGGGCCGCCATGAAGCCCATCGCCACCGTGCCCCGGGCCCTGCGCACCATCGACACGGCCACCGGCGAGGAGACCACCGCCCACCACCAGCGTTCCGATGTCTGTGCCGTCCCGGCGGCCGGGGTCGTCGCCGAAGCCATGGTCGCCCTGGTACTGGCCCAGGCGGTGTTGGAGAAGTTCGGGGGCGACTCGTTGACCGAAACCCGCCGGAACCTGGATTCCTACCTGGATTCCATCCCCGATTCCCTGGGATCGGTCCGCCACTGATGGTGCAGGACATCTTCCTGATCGGGCCCATGGCCAGCGGTAAATCGGTCGTGGGCCGGGCCCTGGCCGACCGGTTGGGATACCGCTTCGTGGACACCGACGAGGAGATCACCGCCGGGCATGGCAGCATCGCGGGACTCTTCGCCAAGAGGGGAGAGGCGGCCTTCCGCACCGTGGAGAGCACCACCCTGGCCCGGGCGGCCTCACGGGAGGAACCGTCCGTGATCGCCACCGGCGGCGGCGTGGTCCTGGACCCGGGGAACCGCGACCTGTTGGCCGGCTCCTTCACGGTCTACCTGCACACCGATCTGGCCACGGTCCGCCCGCGGATCGAGGCCGATTCGGGCCGGCCCCTGCTCGACGGGGACCCGATCCGGCGCTGGGCCGATATCCTTGCGGAGCGCGAGTCCCTGTATCGTGCTTGCGCCAGCCTGACCATCGACGCGCGCACGGGATCCGTCGCGCGGTTGGCAGAAGACATCGAGGGCGCCTACCGGCGTCATGCATCAACATCTGGAGGCATCACCACATGAGCAGCGCTTCGACCCGCATCAGCGTGACGGGTACGGCCCCTGAGGACAACTACGACGTCGTCGTGGGAGAGCAACTGCTCGGGGAACTGCCGGGTCTGCTGGGGGAGCGGGTCCGCAAAGTCCTGATCATCCACCCGCGGGCCCTGCGCACCACCGGTGACACCGTCAAATCCGATCTGGAGGCCGCCGGTCTCACGGCGATGACCGCAGAGATCCCGGACGCCGAAGAGGGCAAGCACATCGAGGTCGCGTCCTTCTGCTGGAAGGTCCTGGGCCAGAACGACTACACCCGCTCCGATGCCATCGTCTCGGTCGGTGGTGGAGCGGTGAGCGATCTGGCCGGATTCGTCGCCGCCACCTGGCTCCGCGGGCTCAAGGTCATCCACGTCCCGACCTCGCTGTTGGGCATGGTCGACGCCGCGGTCGGTGGCAAGACCGGCATCAACACGGCCGAGGGCAAGAACCTCGTGGGCTCCTTCCACCCGCCGGCGGGGGTCCTGGTCGATCTGGATGCCCTGGCCACCCTGCCGCCGAACGAGCTGATCACCGGACTGGCCGAGGCGGTTAAATGCGGTTTCATCGCCGATCCGCGCATCCTGGAGATCATCGAGGCCGATCCGAAGGCCGCCTCCACCGCCGGAACCGAGCAGCTACGCGAGATCATCGAACGGACCATCGCCGTGAAGGCACGGATCGTGTCCAGCGACCTGCGCGAAGCAGGCCAGCGCGAGTTCCTGAACTACGGACACACCCTGGCCCACTCCATCGAATTGGCCGAGCGCTACCAGATGCGCCACGGGGCAGCGGTGTCCATCGGCCTGGTCTTCGCCGCCGAACTGGCCCGTTCGATGGGCCGGATCAGCGACGAGCTGGCGGACCGGCACCGGAACATCCTCGAGTCCCTGGGCCTGCCGGTGTCCTACCGCCGCGACCGCTGGCAGTCCCTGCTCGACGGGATGCGCCGGGATAAGAAGGCCCGCGGGGACCTGCTGCGTTTCGTGGTCCTGGACGGGCTGGCCAAACCGGGGATGCTCGAGGTCCCCGATACGTCCCTGTTGTTCGCCGCCTACCAGGAAATCGCCCAATGAGTACCGCAGAGAACTGGATCCGCACCGGGATCCCGGGCCTGGCCATCGACCCCGAAACCCTGCTCGCCGAGGTCGTCGACGAGGAGGCCGCACGGCAGGCCTACGCCACGGCCAACCCGGTGGAGAAGGTCATGATCCTCGTCGCCCGCGGTGATGTCGCCGACGCGGCGGAACTGGTCACCGAGACCCGGCTCGTGGAGCCACAGAACTTCCCGATGCGCGTGGTCGACGCCGATGTCGTCCGCGCCAACGGCGACCCGCAACGGGCCATCAACCGGCTGCGGAACCTCATCGAGGAGTATAAGGACCTGCCGCACGAGTCGGTACTGCAGCAGCAGCTGGGGGTCCTCTACTACACGGTGGGGGATTTCCATGCCGCGGTGACCCGCTTCAAGCTGGCGCTGGACCTGCGCGTGGAGGCCGGGGACGAGGAGTTCAGGATCGAGATCTCGCGGCGGTCGCTGGCGGCCGCGCAGGCC
Source organism: Arthrobacter sp. AOP36-F1-5 (assembly GCF_058137995.1). Taxonomy (NCBI): domain Bacteria; kingdom Bacillati; phylum Actinomycetota; class Actinomycetes; order Micrococcales; family Micrococcaceae; genus Arthrobacter; species Arthrobacter sp. AOP36-F1-5. The sequence continues at coordinate 1,705,682 of NZ_CM176892.1, read as the reverse complement.
AAGGCCTCGCCCGTACGTTAGAATGGCTATGGTTTTTTGACAATGCGACCCGACCCGCAGTCCTGCCCGTGACCGGGCGGGCACTGACCGCGGAGCGGGAATCAACAGAGAGAGTATTCGTGGCTACCACTAACGACATCAAGAACGGCACCGTGCTGAAGATCGACGGCCAGCTGTGGACGATCACCGAATTCCAGCATGTGAAGCCCGGCAAGGGTGGGGCCTTCGTCCGCACCAAGATGCGCAATGTGCTCTCCGGCAAGACCGTTGACAAGACCTTCAACGCCGGTCTGAAGATCGAGACCGCGAACGTGGACCGCCGCGATTACCAGTACCTGTACCAGGACGGCGCCGACTACGTCTTCATGGACACCGAGGACTACGACCAGCTCACCGTCGAGGGCAAGGTCGTCGGCGATGCCGCGAACTTCATGCTCGAATCGCAGATGGTCACCATCGCCCTGCATGAGGGCACGGTGCTCTACGTGGAGCTGCCGCCGTCGGTCACGCTCGAGATCACCTACACCGAGCCGGGCCTGCAGGGCGACCGCTCCTCGGCCGGCAACAAGCCCGCCACGGTGGAAACCGGTTACGAGATCCATGTCCCGCTCTTCCTCGAGCAGGGCACCATGGTCAAGGTCGACACCCGCACCGGCGATTACCTGGGACGTGTCAACTAGTGAGTGCCCGCACCAAGGCCCGGCGCAGGGCGCTCGACGTCCTGTTCGAGGCCGAACAGCGTCAGGTCTCCCCGTTGGAGGCCATGCGTCTGCGCCGGGAGACCACCGACATCACGGTCAACGAGTACACGCTGACGCTGATTGAAGGGGTCATGGCCCAGGGCGAGCGGATCGACGAGATCCTGAGCACCTATGCCAAGGGCTGGACGTTGGAGCGCATGCCCGCGGTGGACCGCACCCTGCTGCGTCTGGGGACCTGGGAACTGCTGTACAACGACGATGTGCCCGACGCCGTCGCGGTGGCCGAGGCCGTCGCCACGGCGAAGCTTTTCTCCACCGATGACTCCCCGGAGTTCATCAACGGCCTGCTCGGACGCATCCAGCAGCTCAAGGACACCCTGTTGGCCTAGCCGACACCGGGGTTCCCCGGAAAGAAGACAGCGTACGACGGCGGGTGCCGTCCCCGAGATGGGGACGGCACCCGCCGTCGTTGGTGCATGGATCGTCTCAGGCGGTGCCCGGGGCCTGCGGGGTGCCGGTCAAGGCCAGCCGGTAATCAAGGATCAGCGCCAGCAGCCTGGCCTCGTCGCGTTGGGCCTTCTGCCGGTGGGAGCCGGCAATGATGCGGTTGCGGGTGGCCGCCAGGCGCATGGCCGTCCGGGTGAAACCGCGCATGGCCTTCCGCCGCCCGGTGGCCGAAGCCCAGCCGTTGGCCTGGCGGCGTCCGCGGCGGGTGGCGAACATCTCGACCTCCTCCGGGCTGAACCAGCCGGCCTGGGCATAATCGGTCAGCCGTTGGGCCACCAGCCGGCGTTCGGCCCGGCGCAGCAGGATCACCGCCACGATGGCGCAGATGAACAACGGGACCTGCAGCAGCACGTAGAACGTCCAGAAGTTGTGGAAGATCAGCCCCACCCCGCCGTTCCAGAGGAAGTGACCGAGCATCGCCGGGATCAGCCCGGCCAGGAAGTAGAAGGGCCAGTAGCGACGGGCCCCGCGTTGGACGGCCAGGCCCAGGGCGAATCCGGTCCACGCGGTGAACATCACGTGGGCGAAGGGGGAGAAGAGCCCACGCAACACGAACACCTGCACCGCTCCCGCCCCGGCTCCGGCGAAGGCGTCGGAGAAGTAGAGGATGTTTTCGGTGAACGCGAAGCCGGCGGCAATCGTTCCCCCGTAGACGATCCCGTCCACCGGGCCATCGAAGTTCCTCCGGGCGACGAAGAAGATCAGCAGCACCCCCAGGCCCTTCATGGTCTCTTCGACCACCGGGGCCTGCACCACCGCGCCGAACAGATCGGGCCCGGCGACTGCGGCCAGAGAGGCGAAGGCCCGTTCAAAGGCTGCGCCGAAGAACAACGACCCGACCACGGAAACCCCGGCGCCCCAGACGAAGGCACTGATCAGAATCAGCTTGGGTTCGGGATCCCAACGGTCCACCCAGGCCAGGCCGATCAAGCAGATGGCGAGCGGGAACAGTGCCAACAGGCCCACGACGAACAGGGTTCCGGCGCCCAGGACCAGTCCCAACCAGAGAGCAACACCGAGCAGGATGAGTCCGCTGAGCACCAACACGATCACCAGGCCCGGACTATAGCGCCGTGGCGGTTTCACCGAGGGCAGCCTCGCCGGATGGAACAGGTTTTCCGCCGGCTCGGCGTGGGGCCAGACAGGAGTCGTGGGGGCCGCTGGATCCACTCCGTGGAGCTGCGGTCCCCGGGGAGGGTATGCGTTCATGAGTTCAAGCATATCGAGACCGCGCTGTGTCAGCCCCAGAGACAAAGTAGCTCTTTTAGCTTGGACTCGTTCCATCGCTAAAAATGCGTGACTCTTCGATCTTTGTATCTCAATCCGCATCACTGGAGCTATCTATACGTAGCTATGTGTCGTGGGTGAATTGTCTATACCAGACACCACCCTCTGGGGGTAGTCTGAAAGCAGGCGCCCAAATTGCGCAGAAATATCCAGCCGTGACCTGTAAGTTCCTTTCAAGCTTGGAGAAAGCATGAAAAAGGCATACAAGCCAGCGATTTATTGGGCAGTGTCACTATTTCTCTCTGGTTTTTTGGCCATGCTGATATTCTGGCTGATCTGGTGGGGCAAGTTTCCCACTATAAATCAGCGGTGTATGGCGACGCGGTGGTTCTGCCACTTTGGTTGTTTTGCCTGGTCTCCCTCGGAAGAAGTACTCAGGTGCGAGGCATCGCCGCGCGTTTAGTGATTCGAACGACTACGGTCGTCGCCGTGCTCATCGGTGCTTCCACCCAAGTTTATTGGATACTCGATCCAGAGACTGCCCTAAATTGGACAATACCTGCGCGTCACCATTTCAACGGAGCGGGTTTCTATCATGCTGCTTTCCTCGTAGTTGCCACTGCCACACTCACTTACTGGCTTCTGAGATTTCTTTATGCTCTGGCTCACACAAAGCACACGCATTTGAGCACGACTTTACGAGATCCAACAACTATGGGGGCATTCTTTCTTGGGCCGGCTTTCATCGTCTTGCTTGCTCTGGACGAAACGGCCGAGAGCTCGACAAAAGTCTTACTAGTCATCGCCTGGGCTCTCCCCTCCATCCTTTATGCGTCTGCGTGGGCCGGGTGGAGAAGTAGGCATCGTAAACTCCCGGAATCCATTCGCGAATGGGGGTTTGCATTCTGCCTAGTTGTTCTTTTAGGCAGCGTGTTAAATAGCGGCTTCTGGAACCGGTAGTCCACGTTTCGGGTACCGCCTCTCCATCGACCGGATACCGCTTCCAGGGGATGTGTTCTTCTGGTCATGGCAGCAACACACACGGTGTTGCGCCTTGACCCTCAAGGAGGACCGATGGCGGATTACCGAGCCATCATGCGGCTGCTGGTGCAGGGCCGCAGCTATCACGAGATCACCGCGAGCTTGAACTGCTCGCGCCGCGGGATTTCCCTGGCCAACAAGGCCCTGGCCACCCGGGGCATCACCACCACGGCACAGGTCCAGGAGCTCGCCGACCACGACCTGGACGACTGGTTCCCGGACGGCCGATCCGCCCGGTCCGAAGGCTATGAGCTTCCGGATTTCGAGCCGGTGCTCCAGCGGATGAAGCGAGACCGGAACTTCACCCTGCAGCAGGCCTGGCAGGCCTACGTCACCACCGCCGGAGACCACCGCAAATACGGGTATTCGAAGTTCTGTGCCCTTTTCGCCCGGCACGTGGCCACCAACGACCTGAGCGCGACGATCCACCACGAACCGGGTCGCTCGATGCAGGTCGACTGGGCCGGGCAAACGCTGCCGGTTACCGACATTTTCACCGGCCGGGTAGCCAAGGCCTACCTGTTCGCCGCAGTGCTGCCCTATTCGGGGATGGTCTTCGCCCGGGCCTCGCTGTCGATGAACCTCGAAGCGTGGATCGACCTGCACGTTCGGGCTCTTGAATATTTTGGTGGCGTCCCACAGATCCTGATTCCCGATAACGCCAAGACCGCGACATACCGGCCCGAGCGCCGGGATACCCAACGGGTGCTCACCGACCGGTATTCCCAGTTCGCCACCCATTACGGCACCGCGATCGTGCCAGCCCGGGTGAAATCACCGAAGGACAAGGGCGCCATCGAGCGGGCGGTGCGCACCGCCAACCACCGCATCATCGGCAAGCTCAGTGCCGAGGTGTGGTCCACGATCCAGGAGCTGAATGCGGCTATCCAGGTGCAGGTCGAGGAGGTCAACGACCTGAAGAATCCGCACGGGATCACCAAGCGCGAAATCTTCACCGCTGAGGAGGCAGCCCTCCTGGCAGAGCTGCCCGACCACCGGTTCACGCAGGTGACCTGGAAGCAGCTCAAGGTCCAGCGGAACTACCACGTCACCACTGATTACCAGCACTACTCGGTGCCCTACCGGCTGGCCGGGCAGATGCTCAAGGCCCGGTTGACCGGCACCACGGTGACGCTCTTCGCCGGGGAAGAGGTCGTCTGTGAGCACGCGCGCAAGCACGGGCGCAAGGGCCAGTACTCGACAAGCACCGAGCACGTTCCGCCGGCGCACCAGAACGTCGCCAACCTCTGGTCGCGCACCTGGTTCCTGGACCGTGCCAAAGGCTTTGGGCCCGCCACCGTCGGGGTGATCACCCAGGTCCTGGACCGGCACGTGATCGAGGCCCAGGGCTACCTCGACTGCCAGAATATTCTGGATGCGCTGGGCAAGAAGGGCAAGGCGCGCCTGGAGGCGGCCTGCCAGCAGGTGCTCAACACCTCCGCGGTCCCCACCTATACGACCCTCAAGCGGGTGCTGGCCACCATCACCAGCGACCAGCACGCTCCGTCGGTGCCCCGGGCCGCGGCCAATACCCTCAAGCCCGAGCACCTCGGAAACCGGGAAACCACCGGGCAGGTGTTCGTGCGCGGCTCCGATTACTACCAGGAGGGATTCTGATGCCCATCTTCACCAGCGAGGACCACGACAAGTTCAAAACCCTACGCATCACACGCGTCGCCGAGGCCCTCGAGCTGCTCCTGGTCGAGGAAGCGAACGAGCAGGTGCCCCCGGAGAGACTGTTCCGCCAAGCCGTCGATGACGCCCTCGAGCAGCGGCGCTCCAACAAAATCGAAAGACTGATCACCCAAGCCCGGATGCCGTTCGCGGACGCCACTGTCGAGGAACTGGACTACCGGGAAGGCCGCGGGGACCTGAACCCGGTACAAATGAGCCGTTACGCCGCCAACGATTGGAGCCGCGAGCAGCTCAACGTCGTCATCACCGGCATGTCCGGTTCAGGCAAGACGCACCTGGCCTGCGCGATCGGGGTCGCGGCATGCCATAACGAACACAGTGTCCGCTACTGGCGCATGGACGATCTGGCCCTGGCGCTGGTCAGCGTTCACGACGACCACATCGCCCACCGGAACCTGCTCAACCAGCTCAAGGAAGTCGAGTTACTCATCCTTGATGACTTTTTAACGGTCGGAGTCGATGCCAGAGCTACCAACGACCTGTTCGGGGTCCTGGCCGATCGGGACCGACGTGCGCCGACGATGGTCCTGGCCCAGACCGGACCGGAGTACTGGATCCAAATGATTCACGACCGAGTCGCGGCAGACTCGATCGTGAACCGGCTGGCTAACAACTCACGCCACATAAAACTCGGAACGGTTGATATGCGGCGTGAGCAAAACATGAGAAGACGCCAAACCGAGGGCCACTGGAACTAACCACGATGCCCTGGGACAAGACTACAGGGCCGAGCTGAATGGATATCGGCCGCCGACCTCGATCGGCGGCCGGTACCCGCCATGGAAAGGAGGTACCCGGTACATGGACTACCGGTTCCCGAAACGGCCATTTAACAGCAGCGGTTTCCTCTTTCTAGCAACCCGCATTTACTACGTAGGGATACCGATACAGGCATTGCTGGTTTTCTTGCCTCTGCTTCTAACTATGGGGCAAGACTTCTTCCCCCTTCCCCGCAAAGGTGCGCTACATGTGGTCTTGCTCGCGGCCCTGACATCTACCTTTCTGAGTCAACAGATCTACTTGCCTGAAACGTGGGATACATGGATCGATCAGAATTTAACGTCGGTTCCATCTCGGGACAAGATTTCTGGTGAGATTTTTGGGCTACTAGTTGCGGCTGCACTTATGTACATATCTATCAAAGGCACAAAATCTTGGTTCAAAACGCCGGTTCGGGATGAAGAGCGGAGTATTTCTGGTCTTATTGCCTTGACAGTTGTAGCGATTGGTCTGTGGTCGATTATTAGTGGGGCCGCGACGGCTATTGCTGTTCCTGAATTAGTCGTTCTATCGATAGGCTATTGCGCTGTTCTCCTAATTCACACGACCCTGCGATTACTCACCGCAAGAATGGTGCATTTCGAAAACACGGGAGAAGCGATCGCCGCAAGTATAGAACGTTTCAGGGTCTATTTATGGGGCGGCCTGACCCTTTTCGCATACTTGGCTGGCTTGCTTTTTGCGATTAGTCCCTCAGTCACGATCGCATTGGCGTGGACGGAAGATGATTTTAGGGTTCTTTGGATTCCGCTCATATTTCTTACTGGTGTGGGATTCTTGTATTTAGTACTAAGAAACCAACGGAACCGGGCATTTCAAGTCATTATTTTGACTGTACTCACCGTTATGGCTTCATTCTGGGCCGTAAGCCGCATAGTGGATATTCAAATGGTCCAGAGTGCCGACTGGTTAACGCTTTCTTTTATCTTCCTGCCGTCAGCTGGGGCTGCATTCTTCTGTGCTTGGGGCCTATACGCGAATGCGCTATATCTACGCGGCACACGGTCATCGTACGGAGATTGGCCCGTACTGATTCTGTTGTGGGCTTTTAGCTTCGTTGTTTTCAGCGCGGTCAGTCTCCTAGCAGCACAGGAAACCATCGGCTCCCTGATCTCATTGGTCATGGCAGCTGTAGCAATTGTGGCCTTGATTTTATGCGGCAATGGTCTAGGCAGAGCTGTGGCAGTCGATGATTGTCGACATCATGACCACTCATTTGGCTTCACTTGGCAGGACTGCTTCATGGGGGGCTTGATTTGGCTTTCTGCTTCATGTTTCCCGTTGTAGTCGTGGCAACGGCAACTGACCAACCTCTCAGTGCAATGCTGACTTACGCGGCACTTCTCGCTGGGTTTACGTTGTGGCTTATGGCAAATAACCGGAGGAATACAGAACGCTATCTTCGAGAAGCCGAAAAATGTTCCGGGTCTGAGCGTTTAGACTCCCTCGACAGGTGGAAGCGTCAGCAACTACATAGCCGAGTGCAAAATACTCTTTCCGGCGTTTCACTCGGGTTTATGGCAGTGTTTCTCTTGGGGTATATGAATCAGCTTGGTATATCCCCCTCCTCGCCGACCAAGCCGGGGATTATGGATAATTACTGACCGCATAATTTTGGGCTAGAGATCTGAATCGCTCGTTCCATTGTTCCCGAGCCTAAGTATTCCGAAGATCATCGAGTTCCTCTCAGCTCTACACGGCCAGGCCGCCATCCACCGGCAGGAGGACTCCGTTGATGTAGGAGGCCTCGTCCGAGAGCAAAAAAGCCACCGTGGCGGCTATTTCCTCCGGCTCGGCCATGCGTTGCATGGGCCCGAAGCCAGAGAGATCCGCTGATTCGGGCATGCCCGCGGTCATGGCGGTCTTCACCCCGCCCGGGCACACAGCGTTAATGCGCAATCCGTGCCTGCCGTATTCACTGGCCGCCGTCACCGTCAGCCCCGCCAGCGCGTGTTTGGTGGCGGCGTACATCCCCATCGACGGTTCGGCCCGGATGGCTGCATGTGATGCGGTGTTCACGATCGACCCCGACCCCTGAAGCATCATCTGCTCCAAGACGTATTTCATGCCCATGAAGGCCCCGCGCAGGTTCACCGCAACGATCTGGTCGAAGTCTTCGATGCTGGACTCGTGGAGCGGGCCGGGGACCTGCAAGATGCCGGCATTATTGTGGAACAGGTCGACTCGGCCGAAGCTCTCAATGGCCGTCTGGACGTAGCCGTGAACGGAGCCGGAGTCCGAGACGTCTACGACGACGGCATGGGCTTCGGCACCTTGTCCCTTGACCAGTTCCAGCGTCTCGTGGAGCGTTTCCTCGTTGTAGTCGACCAAGATCATCTTCGCGCCGTCTTCAGCCAGCCGTCGCGCCGTAGCACGCCCGATGCCGCTCGCGGCCCCGGTAATGATCGCGGCTTGGTCTTTCAGTTTCATGTTGGTTCATCTCCTTGGATGGTCTGTACACCTTCAGGCCATCCTCGGTCGAAAGGTTCATAAAGGCCAGCATCCTGACGACGAAGCAGCTCTTCGCAGCGGATGGCAGCGGCACCCACCGGGCGCGATCTGCCCAAAATGTCGGAGATCATCCCTTAGGGTGGGAAGAGCCATTCGGGGAGCTTTTCCTAGTGGCCAGGACCGGCATGGTTGCCGGTCGCATCAAAGAAACATGGGGGCTTGTTCAGTGGTAGTTGGCCATGCCGAGGCAGACGCTGCGCGTCCGACGGAATCAGCGGAAATCAATCTCGCGCCCGGCTCGGTGATCCGGGTCCGGGACGAGGATTGGCTGGTCACCTCGACCAGCTCGACCACCCAAGGCACCCTGGTGAGGGTCCAAGGCCTGAGCGAACTGGTCCGCGACACCACCGCCAGCTTCTACTCGGACCTCGACACGATCGAGGTGGTCGATCCGCGTCAAGCAAGGGTCACCGCCGATGGAACTCCCCACTACCGCCGCGCACGCCTCTTCCTGGAAACCACACTGCGCAAGACCCCGGTGCCGGCCACCAGCAACCGACTGGGTGTTTCCACCCGCATGTTGGCGGCCACCCTGAAGTACCAACAGATCGCCGTGGCCAAGGCCCTTGATCCGCACAACATCCGGCCCCGGATCCTGATCGCGGACGCCGTTGGCCTGGGCAAGACGCTGGAAATCGGCATGATCCTCTCCGAGCTGGTCGCCCGGGGACGGGGCGAGCGCATCCTCATCGTCACCCCACGCCACGTGTTGGAACAGATGCAGCACGAGATGTGGTGCCGCTTCGCCCTGCCATTCGTCCGTTTGGATTCGGCAGGCATCCAGAAAGTCCGGCAGAAGCTGCCGGCCACCCGCAACCCGTTCACCTATTACAAACGTGCCATCATCTCCATCGACACGCTGAAGTCCCCGCGTTACCGCGAACATCTGAAGAAGGTCGGTTGGGATGCCGTGGTCATCGACGAATCCCATAACCTCACCAACACCGGGACCCTGAACAACGAACTCGCCCGCATCCTCGCCCCCAAAACCGACGCCCTGATCCTAGCCAGCGCCACCCCGCATAATGGCCGGCAGGAATCCTTCGCCGAGCTGTTGCGCCTGCTGGATCCCACCATGGTCCGCCCCGACGGGACAGTGGATGAACAGGCGGTGCGCCAACTGATCGTCCGTCGCCACCGGCATAGTCCTGAGGTGGCCCGGGAAGTTGGCGCCGACTGGGCCGAACGCCTCGACCCGGATAATCGTCTGGTGCCCGCCTCGCCCGCGGAGAACGCCATCGCCGACGAATTGGCGAGCACGTGGCTCTACCCGGAGGGCAAGAGCCCCTATTCGGGGACGACGGCCGCCCTGTTCGGCTGGACGCTGGCCAAGGCCTTCCTCTCCTCCCCGGCCGCCCTGTTGGATTCGGTACAGGAACGCCTCAAGAAGGTCGGGGGTGCGGGCAAGGGCGTTGACGGTGCCGCAACCCCCGCTGCCGGCGAAGCAGCCGCCTTGGAACGTCTCCGGGAGCTGACGCTGGTCGCGCTGGAGGCCGATTCGGCGAAGCTCGGGGCCCTGGTGACCCATCTGAAGGAGATCGGCGTGGGCAAGAACAAGCCGATGCGGGCCGTGGTCTTCGCCGAACGGGTGGCGACACTGAAGTACCTGCGCGAAGAGCTCACCGAATCCCTGGGCCTGAAGCCGGAGAACATCGCCATCCTGCATGGTGGCCTGACCGACGTCGAACAGCAAGACGTTGTTGATCAGTTCAAGCGCGGCAATTCGAAGCTGCGCGTCCTGGTCACCGGCGATGTTGCCTCGGAAGGGGTGAACCTGCACGCAGAATGCCACCACCTCATCCACTTCGATGTCCCGTGGAGCCTCATCCGCATCGAGCAGCGCAACGGCCGTATCGACCGTTACGGGCAGAAGCATTCGCCCCAGATCACCACGTTGCTCCTGGATCCCGACGATTCCCGCTTTTCCGGTGACATCAGCGTGCTGGCGCGCCTCATGGAAAAGGAACACGCCGCCCACCAGGTCCTCAACGACGTGGCCTCTCTCATGGGGGCCGGCTCGGTCAAGGCAGAGGAAGACGCCATCCGCGATGCTCTGATCAAGCAACGCGACCTGGAAGACGTGATCCCCGAACCAGGCACGGTGTTGGACAACCCGTGGGCGGAATTCGAGTCGCTCTTCGATGACGAGGATTCCCCCGAAGATGCTGCTGCACACGGCCCGGCCAGCGAAGAGCACTCAGAATCTCCTGTGTCGCCGCCCGCGGAGGTGGCCGTCGAACTCGAGGAACGGGTGGATCTCTATGCCTCCGATCTGGCATTCCTGGAGGAGGCGCTGACAGAGGCGTTCATCGACCCGGCACAAAAGGTGGAGTGGAAGGTCCATCCCGAACATGGCATCGCCGAGCTGAAGCCCACCGCTGATCTCCGTCGACGCATGGGGGTCCTGCCGCAGGACTACCTCACCGAACGCCGTGTGACGGAGAACCTGAAGCTGGCCACGACGCTCACCGCGGGGGAGCATCAACTGACCGTCGCGCGTTCCTCCGACGACATGATGTGGCCGGCTGCGCATTATCTGGGCCCCCTGCACCCCGTGCTGGATTGGGCGAGCGACCGGGCCCTGGCGTCCATGTCCCGCAACGAAGTGCTGGGGGTGCGCGGCGACGTCGACCACCCCACCTTCCTGGTCCTGGGAACCGTGATGAACCGGCGCGGGCAGCTGGTCAGCCGGGCTTTCATGGCCGTGCAGATGCCCGACGTCGAGGCCCCTGACTTCGCCCTGCCGACGGCGGTCGGTGACGTGGGGGCATACCTGCGCGAGATCGGGCTCAACGCAAAATCCGCCAACCCGGGCCCGGTGGACCTGTCAGGAATCCAGGAGCTCCTGCCCGGTGCGGTCAACGCCGCGGAGCACTACCTGAACCAGACCATGGGCGCGGCGGAGAACGACGCCGAGGATCGGTTGGAGGACTGGCTGCAGCGCGCTGACGCCTGGTCCCACGAATCCGATGCGTTGATCCAACGAGCCGACGTCCGGCAACGCCGCGAACGCGTCGCCGAGGAGCGTCAACTCGCCGAGGCCATGCGGCCCGCCCAACGGGTGGTCCGGCCTCTTTTGGCCATCCTGCCGCGCGACACCCCGGTGGCCACGGCCGCCGCCACCATCCCTGAAACGGAAGGCCGCTGATGCCCGCCTTTGACTCCTTCACGCTGGCCGAAGACTGGATCAGCGAGCACTACTTCACCGCCGACACCACCAAGGGAACCTTCCAGGGCGACGTCCTGAAGCTTCGAAAAGAATGGGACGCCGATGCCAAGGAGGGCCAAGACACCATCCTGAAACGCTTCTCGGCAGCCCGTGCTGACCTGCAGGTGGCCCTGGCCGAACTGGGCGAAGACACCGGGACGGGAGAACCGTCCGCCTCCGGCCCGGACGCCGACGCAGCCCAGGGCGCGACTGCCACCGTCTACGCCCGGTTGCGCACGGTCCTCGGGTTCCCCGGAGAACTGACCTCACTGGCCTTCGAACGTGGTGGTAGCGACCTGCTGGTCGAACGCGGCTACAACCAGTTCGGGGACGACCTGCTCTGGCTCGAAGCCACCCCGGCCGACTCCATCGACGACGTCATCTCCTCGGCACGGGTGCTGGGCGGGGTGCAGCAGGACGGCAAACAGGTTGATTGGCCAATCGCCAAGCTCATCTCCGAGCTGTATCTCTGCGAACCAGCCCCGAAGTACATCGCGGTGACCGCCGGACGATTCGTCCTGCTCACCGAACGCGAGCGTTGGCCCGAAGGGCGCTACCTGGCCGCGGATGCCCTCGTCGTCGCCGACCGCAAGGACCATAAACGTGGCGGGGAAGTAGACCGTTTCCTGGCAGTCTTTGGCCGCACTTCGCTGGCACCGCAGGCCGACGGCACCATCTGGTGGGACGGGATCCTGGAGGATTCCGTCAAGCACGCCGTCTCCGTGTCCGAGGACCTGCGCCACGGCATCCGCGAATCCATCGAAATCATTGCCAACAACGTCCTGGAACGGCGCACCGCCGCCGGAAGGGGAAACGAGGGCGTCGACGGCAACGTGCTGGCCAAGCAATCGTTGCGCTTCCTCTACCGGATCCTGTTCCTCCTTTATGCCGAGGCATCGCCGGAGATGGGGGTCCTGCCGGTCGGGGCCACCGAGTACGACGACGGCTACGGGCTGGAACGTCTGCGTGAACTCGCCCTGGTGGAACTCAACGGCCACGAATCCCAGCACGGGATGCACCTGTATGAATCGCTGAACCAGCTTTTCCTGCTGGTCAACGGTGACCACCCAACTCAACAAGCCCAAGCAACGAATGCGCCGGCGGCTGGTGTCGCCCAGGACGACGAACAGGGGTTGGATTTCGAACCGCTGAAGGCCGATCTGTTCGAACGCTCCGCCACCGGACTGATCAACGACGCAAAGCTCGGCAACCAGGCCCTCCAGCAGGTGCTGCTGCGCCTGCTGTTGACCGGCGAGAAGAAGAACCAGGACCGAGGCTTCGTCTCCTACGCCAACCTGGGCATCAACCAGCTCGGCGCCGTCTATGAGGGCCTCATGTCCTACACGGGCTTCATCGCCGAGGAGGACCTGCACGAAGTAGCCAAGGACGGCAATGCCGAAAAGGGCTCCTGGGTGGTCTCGGTCGAAAAGTCCAAGGACATCGAGGCCAAGCACTTCGTCAGGGCCGCAGACCCGCTGACAGGCGAAATGAAACCCATCCTGCACGAACGCGGCTCCTTTGTCTTCCGCCTGGCCGGGCGGGAACGCCAGCAGTCTGCCTCCTACTACACCCCCGAGGTCCTGACCCGTTTCGTGGTCTCCCAGGCGTTGGCTGAACTGCTGACCGATGAGACCCCCGCGGACCGGATCCTGGAACTCTCGGTCTGTGAGCCGGCATTGGGGTCGGGGGCCTTCGCCATTGAGGCGGTGCGCCAGCTGGCCGAAGAGTACCTCAAGCGAAAGCAGACCGAACTCGAGACCCAGATCCCGGCCGATGAATATCCGGTGGAACTTCAGAAGGTCAAGGCCCAGATCGCCCTGCACCAGGTCCACGGCGTGGACCTCAACGCCACAGCCGTCGAGCTGGCCGAAGTGTCGTTGTGGTTGGACACCATGGTCAGCGGCCTGCAGGCCCCGTGGTTCGGTCTGCGGCTCAAGCGCGGCAACTCCCTGATCGGCGCGCGCCGGGCGACCTACTCGCGGGAACAGGTGCAGGCGAAAAAATACCTCTCCGAGGAACCGCAGGCGAACCCAATGACGGGTCTCGTCGATGCCCTCGAACGCGATACCGAAGACGCCGCCACCGTCGGGCGGATCCATCACTTCCTTGTGCCCGGTGAAGGTTGGGGAGCCGCCGCACAAGCCAAGGAGGTCAAGGACCTCGCCGCCGACGCACAAAAGTCACTGAAGGACTGGCGCAAGCAGATCACCAGGAAGCTCGCAGCCAAAGACGTTGAGCGCCTGGTTCGGCTCTCACGCCGCGTGGAGACGCTGTGGCAGGTGTCCTTGCGCCGCCTGCAGCTCGCGGAGGCGGAGGCCCGGCGGGACGTCACCTACTTCGGCAAGCCGGAGAACGTCGAGGAATCGCACGGGGTTTCGAGGGCAGAGATCGAAAAGAAGCTGGGAGACCCGGACGGCCTGTTCCAACGACTCAAGCAGGTGATGGATGCGTGGAACGCGCTTTGGTTCTGGCCGGTCGTTCCTGACGGACAGGAATTCCCTGAGCCGCCGTCCTTCGAAGAATGGCTGAACGCAGCGGAAGGGATTCTCGGCAAGCCCATCGCAGATTCCAAGAAGGAACCGCGCAAATACGGGCAATCCCATGGCCAAACGAGCGTACTGTCGACGGCTGGCTGGAATGACCTGGATGACTTCGAGATCTTCGACCGTCCGCTCTCCGAGATGAAGGACATCGACGAGCTCAAGGTCGCGTATCCCTGGTTGGAAGTTTGCGGGCGAATTGCTGACGAACAGGGCTTCTTCCACTGGGAACTCGAATTCGCTTCGGTCTTCGGTCGCGGAGGCTTCGACCTGCAGGTCGGAAATCCGCCATGGGTCAGGCCCGACTGGGACGAGAAAGCCATCTACGCTGAATTCGATCCCTGGTGGCAGCTCAACGACAAGCAATCCCAAGCGCTTCAGCGCGGAAAGCAAACAATTGCTAAGGCTGATTCCCAACAGGCCTGGTTCATGTCGACCATGGCCAGCTCCATCGTCGCTACGCGCGCAATCCTCACCTCTAAAAACCTTTTCCCCATCGTCGCTGGTCTCAGGCCTGACCTCTACCGGTCGTTCATGGAACGAACCTGGAGCAATTCCTCGCCGGGGGGCATCGTTTCGCTGATTCATCCCGAATCACATTTCACCGAGAAACGGGCGACGCACCTTCGAGCTGCAACATATCGGCGACTACGTCGCCACTGGCAATTTCGCAATGCGATGTTCATCTTTGACGAGATTCACGACGGTGTCTTCTTCGGCGTTCACGTGTATGGGGCCAGACGTGAAGCACCAGAGTTCCTGATGGCGGCCTCCCTCTATCAGCCGGACACGGTAGAGCGTTCGATCAGGCACGAGGGCGGCACGGAGATACCCGGGCTCAAGGATTCAGAAGGCAAATGGGACACCCGCCCGCACCCTGAACGGATCCTTGCTGTGGATACGGACATGTTGAAGACCTGGGCCGAAATCCTCGACAATCCCGGTACGTCGCCATTGCATGCCCGTATGGTGTATCCGGTGAATAAGGCTAGTGCGCGAGTGCTGGAGAAGCTAAGTATGGCCC
This sequence comes from Arthrobacter sp. AOP36-F1-5, assembly GCF_058137995.1. NCBI lineage: Bacteria > Bacillati > Actinomycetota > Actinomycetes > Micrococcales > Micrococcaceae > Arthrobacter > Arthrobacter sp. AOP36-F1-5. The sequence goes on along the minus strand of NZ_CM176892.1, from coordinate 1,690,448 downwards.
CGCGCGTGCGGGATTTGGGCCTTCAATACTCGTCAGGTTGGAACGAGACGACTGACCGCAAAAAGGGTTACTTCGAAGTCGGTTCGAAGGTGAATGACACCTGGGACGACGTGATCCTGCAAGGTCCCCATTTCTCCGTGGCAAATCCGTTCTACAAAATTCCGAACCCAACGATGCGGAGCAACCAAGACTGGACAGAAATCGACCTTGAGGCCCTCCCCGCCGATTTCATCCCGCGCACCAGCTACCAGCCAGCCACAAATCCGGTGGAGTACAGGACTGACTATGGCTCCTGGCTTAGCAGCACAGGATCTTCCGTTGCAGTAAGTTCCGTTCCACGGCTCACGTGGAGGAATATGGCATCGATAACTGGATCTCGAACTCTACATATATCTGTGATCCCCGCAGGCGCAGCACACGTTCACACTGTGAATTCGGCCGCTCGACTAGATGTACTGCCCATAGACGTTAGTTAAGCGGCTGATTGGTGGCTGGTTCCCGATTGCAGTGTGGGGCCTGTGGTGATTGTACGCATGGATCCAATCCGGCAGTGCTTCGCGGCGGGTGGCCTCGCTGCCATAGAACCTGGCGTAGGCCCAACCGTCGTTCAGGGTCCGATGGAACCGCTCGATTTTCCCATTGGTCTGGGGCCGGTAAGGGCGGGTCCGCTTGGGCGTGATGGCCAGCTCGGCGCAGGCGTCACGCCAGGCATGCGAGCGGTAGGCGGACCCATTATCAGATAGCACGCGCTCCACGACGACGTCACGGGCAGCGAACCACGCCACGGCCCGTTCCAGTACCGCGATGGCCGTTACCGACTTCTCATCATCATGAATCTCGGCATAGGCGATACGCGAGTGATCATCGATGACCGTGTGCACGAAGGCGGTTCCCATTTTCGGGGTGTGGTTCGCATTGCGGGGCTTGTCCGGGGTTGCTGCACGGTTCTTGTCTCCGGCCTGCCGGCCCACGAACCGGTGCCCGCCGCCGTCGGGAATATTGCCGAATTTGGTGACGTCCACGTGGATCATCGATCCCGGATAGGGGTGCTCATAGCGGCGGATTTTCTCACCGGTGACCCGGTCGATATAGCGCAGCCTGTTGATCCGGCAACGTACCAGCACTGCGTGCACCGTCGAGGCAGCCAGGCCCAGCCGGTAGGCGATCTGGACGGGCCCCAAGCGCTTGCGCCAGCGCAGTGCCACGATTTGTTTGACCGCTGCCTGCGGGGTGCGTGCAGGACTTGTCCGGGGTCTGCTGGGCTTGTCGGCCATCCCGGCCGCGCCGTGGGCTCGGTAGCGGTCGGCCCAGCGTTTGGCGGTGGGCCAGGAGACCATGAACATTTTCGCTGCGGTGGAGACGCTCCACTGCTGGTCAACGATGAGCTTGGCGATTCTCAGACGTGCTTTGGGGGTCAGGGCTGCATTAGCGTGGGACATGAAGGCCTCCTGTTTGTGAAGTGGTTTCTTAGACAGCTCCACTCCACATCGGGGGGCCTTCGTCATCCCATCAATTCAGACCGTGTCGTCGCACGAGTTCAACCAACGTTGCTGGGCAGTACAACTAGAGGAAACGGACGGACGTTTGCTCCTAGCCATTGGTGGGATTGCATCTTCGTTGGTTTCAGATTTTCAAATCAAGGTTGCTGGTGCTTCGAAGATTGGCCCCGACGACTTAAACCTGCTTCCATTCCGGCAATCTGCATCACTCCTACCAGAAATCTCGTCCCGTTTCGCTCGTTTAATCTGTCTAACGGCTGCATACAGCGAACTTTGGGACAGCAACGGACTTCACATGACAGCGTGGTCGTCGCAATCACCGGCGCGGAGCGCCTATGTGAGAAGGCGACTCCAGATAGAGATTGATGCTTTGACCGCATTATTGTTCGAATTGACCGTTGACGAGCTCTGCACCATCTATCGCACACAGTTCCCAGTACTCCGCGGATACGAGCAGTCAGATCTGTACGACCCCAACGGCCGCAAGGTTCCAGGCGATATGAACAGGCAATACCGCAAGGTCGGTGAGTCTGGCATGAACGCTGCAGACTTGCAGTGGACGCATCCACAGAGCGGGGTGGAGTATACCTTCGAGTTCCCGTTCCGAAGCTTCGACCGGGAGGAAGACATGCGAGCTGCCTACGCCAAGTTTGAACCGCTGCTTCGCTCCGAAACGTCCAGCGCTAATGACATCGACGAGCCGCCTTCAGCTGATTCCGAATGGCAAGGGGCCACCCAGTGACCATCGAAAGTAGCCAGAGCCAGACTTCTTCCGAGTTGCTCCCCACCGAGCAGGCTCGTCGACTCGTCGACGGCCTGACGGACTACCTCTCGACGACCTTTGCTTTGAGCGAGGGCGGTGCCCAGGCAGCCATTGGCAGCTTTTTGGAAGACCCCCAAAACGGGATGTTCAAGGGGCCCTATGTGCGCCTGCGGCTGCCGTTTGCCGCTGCAGAAGGCGATGCCACGGACGTTCTCGACTCCTACACCTCGGATTTCACCCCTTATGGGCACCAGGCCGCTGCTTTCGGACGCCTGAGCAGCAAGGGAACCAATGGGGAGCTGTTTCGACGGCCTCAGCCCACCCTGGTCACCACGGGAACCGGCTCGGGTAAAACCGAAGCTTTCCTGTACCCGATCATCGACCATGTCCTCCGTGCGCAAAAGGCCGGCATCCGAGGCGTCAAGGCACTGATCTTGTACCCGATGAACGCCCTCGCCAATGACCAGGCCCAACGTTTGACCGAGATGCTGCAGCATCCCGACCTGGCTGGCATTCGGGCTGGCATCTACACCGGACAGAAGGATGGGTCCCGACGCACCGTGATGTCGCCCCGAGGGCTCATCAACGATCGACACACTTTCCGTGACAACCCGCCCGACATCCTGCTGACCAACTACAAGATGCTGGACATGCTCCTCCTTCGTCATGATGACGCGCCCATCTGGCAGCAGTCGGCAACCAGTTTGCAGTACATCGTGCTCGACGAGTTCCACACCTATGACGGTGCGCAGGGAACCGATGTTGCGATGCTCCTGCGCCGACTTGGCCTCACACTCAAATCCCATTGGCCCGCGGATCTATCCACCGTTCGCCACGGCCCCGTGGAAACCGACCGGGCTAGACCCCTGGGCCGGATGACCCCGGTCGCCACCTCCGCCACCCTCGGAACCACGTCTGTCACCCCGGAAAACGGGGAAAATAACGACGTTGCGCATCCGATGCTTGAATTCGCCCACACCGTCTTCGGTGAGCGCTTCGGTACCAATTCCATTGTCACCGAATCCCGCCTCAGCGCCGACGAATGGTGCGCCCGGGCGACCTCGGCGGGCACCGCGCCTGGAGTGGGGGGAACATCCCTCTTCGCGCCCCGGGATCTCGAGGACATCGCCTTGACGATCAAGGTGACCAACGACGCGATAAAGAGCACGGCATCCACGGAAGTCAACCTGGAGCGGGTCGTCGACGCTCTCTTTGATGAGAATGGACGTCCTCCGGTCTGCTGGTCTGCCGGTCACCGCACTCAAGAGAACATCGATTCCCTGTTGGCGGCACTGCGCCAGCACCCGCTCAGCAAGAAACTCATCGAGACGGCCAACAACGCCGTCGCACTCGTCGACCTCGCGGACGTAGTTTTCCCGCACCGTGTGCTGCCCGAAGGCATCAAGGGCGAGGATGCCGAGACTTTCCTGGGCCACGTACTGTCCCTCTACTCCCATGTGCGTGCGATTGCCGGGCGCGCAGCCCTCACCGTCGAAACCCACCTCTGGGCACGTGAGCTCTCCCGCATCGACGCCGCACTGGATCTGACACACGATTTCCGGTGGAGTGACGACGGCACCGATGAAGCCGACCTGGACCACCACCGGGTCCACCTCCCGGCCATCTTCTGCCGCCACTGCGGGCGTAACGGCTGGGGAGGCCTCATGGCTCCGACGGGCACAGAACTCATCATGGATCCCGATCAGGTCCGCCAGGCATCCATGCAGAACAGCACGGACTTCCGTGCCCTGCTCTCGGGCACCAATGAAGCCGAGGCCGCCTTCTTGCAACGCCAAGCCGGCGTCGATGAGCCCGAGGTCGAAGGACTGCGCTACCTCCATACGGCCAATCACACCCTGGCCAGTGACATTCCCGACGAGGACGAAGCGGACTTCGAAAAGGGCTTGATCATCCCGGTGCTCACCCACCCGGGGCTCGAAGCAGGCGATCTGAGCGCCAAGGACGTCTGCCCCGCCTGCCACGCCCCCGATGCCATTCGCTTCATCGGCAGCGCCATCGCCACCTTGCTATCGGTGGCCATTTCCAACCTCTTCGGCGCCGAGGAACTCAACGACGACGAAAAAAAGGCACTGGTCTTCACCGACTCCGTCCAGGATGCCGCACACCGTGCCGGGTTCGTCCAGGCACGCTCGCGGACCTTCTCACTCCGCACCGTATTGCATAATGCGCTGCCCGCAGGGGAAATCACCAGTCTCACGGAACTCATTGAAGCAACCATGTGGGTGGGGGATGGGACAGCCGATGCCTCACGCCGCTACGAGTTGGTCCCGCCGGAACTCACCGATCGCGATGAGTTCCGGGTGTTCTGGGACCCGAAGGCGGCAGCGGCCGCGGATGCCGGCAAACGTCGCCGGGCCCGCGATCTGGTCCGCAAACGGCTGTCCTTCGACGCAGCCCTGGAATTCGGCCTGCAGTCACGTTTGGGTCGAACCTTGGAGCTGACTGGTTCGGTGGCGGTGGAGACCCAGGCTGGCAATGACGTGCAGATGATCGCGTTGGCCCGGCGCGTGCTGGAAAGCCGCGTCCAGGTACCCATGTTTGAACGCAGCGAAATCACCGACGCCCAACTCATGGCCTGGCTGCGCGGAATCCTGGTCCGCATTCGACTGCAGGGAGGCATCGCCCATCCTTGGTTGAATAGGTACATTCGCCGGGACGGCCACCGGTGGAACATCTGGGGCGGCCGTGCCCGCGGTGAAGGGATGCCAGCATTCCCCTCCGGCCGTCCGGCCCCCGTGTTCCCCAAGATCGGCGGCTCCGCCGGCGAAACCAACTTCGACGCCGTGCTCGGGCGCAGTACCTGGTACTCCCGCTGGACCGTCCGCTGCCTGGACGTGGCCCATGAAGACGCCGGGTACCTGGCCAAGGCCCTCTTCGACGAGATGGTCGGCGAAAACTTGCTGGACGTCACCCGCAGTGAAACGGGTGCCGACATCTACTCACTCAGTCCCGACCGGCTCCTGCTCTCCATTCCCGACACCAACGCCCTCGAAGCCGGGAAACATACCCTCAAATGTTCGGTCTGCGAGGGGCTCACCTTTGGAACCGACACCGTGGTCCGCCAACTCGAGGGCGCTCCCTGCCTGATGGTCCGCTGCCCAGGCAGTCTGGCCCCCTCCCCGGTCAAGAAATCCAACTTCTATCGCGATCTTTATGCCTCCACGAATGGTAAGCGCGTGGTCGCCCATGAGCATTCCTCGCTGCTCGACGACAAGACGCGTGTCCAGGTCGAGACCGACTTCAAGTCCGGGGCCGGAAAGCCGGATGCCCCCAACGTCCTGGTGGCAACCCCTACCTTGGAAATGGGCATCGATATCGGTGACCTGTCCACCGTGATGCTCTCATCCATGCCGAACTCCGTCGCCAGCTATGTCCAGCGGGTGGGCCGGGCAGGACGCTTGACCGGCAATTCGCTGGCCATGGCCTTTGTCCGAGGACGCGGGCAACACCTGCCCAAGCTCAACGACCCACTGTCGGTCATCGGCGGGGACGTTCGGCCGCCGGCCACATACTTGGATGCCGAAGAAATCCTGTCCCGTCAGTTCCTGGCCTATTTGGCCGACCGACTGGCCCAGGACAAGGCCGCGCCTCATCCGGACATGGCACGCGATGCGCTGGGCAGCCTGGGGACCGACACCTTTTTGGGAGCCCTCATCGGCGAGACCGAAATCCGCGGGGAGGAACACCTGCAGGCTTTCCTACAGCAATTCACAGACGCGGCAGGCGGCGAACTGATCAGTACCGCGGGATGCCAACGGCTGCGACACTGGGTGCTGGGGGACGGTGAAAACACCGCGCCACTGGCAATGAAGCTGGCCCAGGCGTCCAGGCAGTGGAATGAAGACCTCGAAGAGATCAGCCGTCGAATCACGGAATTGGACCAGACGGTGATCCCCGAGCTGAAGACGGATGCGGAAGAAGCAGCCAGGCTCAATGACGAGGACAGCAGCACCGTCCGTGAGGCCCGCCATGCGGTGAGTGCCGCCATCGGAACGCTCAAGCGCATGAGAAAGCAGCGTGATGAGCAACTGTTGGGAACCTACTGGATTTCCCTCATGGAATCCTACGGACTCTTCCCCAACTACACCTTGATCGGCGATACCGTTCAACTGGACGTCGGCCTGTCCTGGCGCAACGAGGAAACCCAGGAGTTCGAAGCCGAAGTCCGCAGCTATCACCGCGGTGCCGCAGCGGCGTTGCGCGAGTTCGCCCCGGGGTCCACGTTCTATGCCGGTGGTCTGGAAATCAAAGTCGATGCCGTGGACTTGGGAGCCCAACAACGCGATCTTGAGAAATGGCAGGTGTGCCCCGCCTGCGGTTGGGTCAACAAGGATTTTACGGCACTGGCACCCACATGCCTGCGCTGCCATGCCGCCGACATCAACGACACCGGGCAGATCCTGAATGTCGCCGTGTTGCGCAAGGTCTCCGCGGAGATCCGCCGGGACGAATCCGTCATCGGCGACCGCCAAGATGATCGTCACCGGACCAGCTTCCATATCGTGCCGGCAGCAGACATCGACCAACACAACGTGACCGACCGCTGGTTCGTGGAGGACTTCGAATTCGGCATCGAATACTTCTCCAACGTCGACATCCGCTGGCTCAACCTGGGGGAGCGGGGAAGACAAGGACCGACAACCTCCATTGCCGGTCATGAGATTGCGGCCCCGCTGTTCCACCTCTGTGACGTCTGCGGCCAGCAGGACAGGTCAGCCAAACAGAATTCCCCCGACGAACATCGATTCTGGTGCAAACACCGCAAGAGCAAGGAAGAGCACGTCCAGACCGTCGCCCTGGCCTATGAACTGAAGACCCAGGCCATCCTGCTGCACGTGCCGATCGACCTGACAGTCAGCGATGATTTCGCGCTACCAACCCTGAAGGCCGCGTTGCTCTTGGGCCTGCAGGAATCCCTCGGCGGCACACCCGGCCACCTGGGCGTCATCGCCGTGCCGGATACCGATCCCACAGCCGCCGGTGTCGAGAGTCCTGCAACCGCGCTGCTGCTGCACGACACCGTGCCCGGAGGCACCGGCTACCTAGCCGAGTTCACCCAACCCGAAAACGTGCATGCCCTACTCCGTGCTGCCTGGGAGAAAGTACGGGATTGCGAGTGCCAGAAGACCGGCCGGCTGGCGTGCCATCACTGCCTGCTGCCGCACGCCGACTATGGTACCGAGGACCAGGTATCGCGCTCTGCCGCCGAACGACTTTTGGGAACACTACTGGCCGGGACGCAACACACCCAGGCACCCACCGATGAATCCTTCGAACCAGTCTTCTCAGATTGGACGGTCACTAAGGAGAAGCCAGAGCAGCACGCGAACGGGGAATCACATCTGGAAGTCCGCTTCCGGCACGTCCTGATCGAACATCTCCAAACCCTCGGAGCGAAGGTCCAGCAAAAGGATGTGCAGGGACGACGCACCTTACAGTTCCAGCTGCCATCGCAGAACTTCTACTGGTTCCTCGAGGAACAAGTAGACATGCACGGTACCCGGCCGGACTTCGTGCTCAGGCACCAGGGTGGTGGCGAGGGAATCGCCATCTACACCGATGGTCGCCAGTTCCACGCGAGCCCCGCCCATAACCGCACCGCCGATGATGCGGTCAAACGCCACCGCCTGCGCGAGCACGGCATCATGCCCTGGGCCATCACCTCCCGGGATCTCGACGATTTCACTGCCGGGGGAGCGGACCACGCCTTGCCGCCGTGGTTTGAACCAAAATTCGTCGACGCCATGATGAAGAAACACTCACTGTCCCCGTCACTGCTGCAGGCCATCTCCGTCGGCGCCATGGCCTTGCTGTGGGAATGGATCAATGACCCCCAGGTGGAGGCCTGGAACCGGTTTGCCGATACGGTCCCCCTGTTCATGCTGGAGGCCAAACCCCGGCCGCTGGAGGCAGCAAAGGACCTCTCGGGCCAGCTCCTGAAGGTCATGACCCCAGACGCTGTCTTCTCACTTCTGGGTGGAAACCAGGACGCCGCGACGTTCTGGTGGACACGAGAACGTGACTTTGTCTCCATCATTCTCTCAGGCCGGCCCGACCATCCCGGGGGAACCCGGGCGATTCTCTGTCTCGACGATCATGAACCGGCTCTCTACGATGAAGCACATGCCGACGCCTGGAGACACTGGCTCCTGGTTTCGAATCTGTTGGGTTTCAAAACCCACGGGGCGGCCATCCTCACGACACGCAGCGCGGCAGAAATTACGACTCTTTTGCAGTTGCCCTCTGTCGGTCAAACAACAGGAGTCCCCAGCGTCTCCGTTGGTTCGAGCCCACTGGGTGCGGATGACCAGCCGACGGGTCGCATCAATGCCGGCTGGGCTGCCGTTCTGGAACAAGCACTCGACGACGATGAACTCGGCTTCTTCAATACCCTGGCACGGCTCGACATCACCCCAACGCCAATGGTGGGGGAGGAAATCAACGGATGGCCCACTATTCTGTCCTGGGACTCCGAAGGCATCGCCGTTCTCGCCGATACCGAGGGCGTAGACGCGCTGACAGCCGCGGGCTGGCAAGTGATCGGTGGCACGGATGACGAGGCTGCCGAACGCATTGCGGACCTGCTGAGCACGGCCCCCTCAGAAGCGACGAACACCAAGAACCCCGCAGGGAAAGGATCCTAGCCATGGCATTCGTGACAATGGTGTCCACCAAAGACAAGCTGGACGGGTCGATCAAGAAGCAAGTCTTCGACTTCCTGCGGAAGCTCCAGGACAACGACACCGCCCCCGGACTGCATATCGAACCCATGAAGGGAGCCCGCGATCGCCGGGCCCGCACCGGCAAGGTCAACGACATGTGGCGTGCGGTCCTCTTCCGCATGGAGGTGCCGGGGGAGACCCACTACGTTTACATCGGGACCTGGCCCCACGACAAGGCCAACGCCATCGCCGAATCCAGCATTATGACCTTCAACAGCGCCCTCGGAGTACCGGAGATCATCAACCGCGGTGCACCGAAACCAGCCGCCGAAGAACCGACGCCGAAACGGCGTCGTCACGACGACCGTTCCGGCACCCAAACCTCCGAAGCCGGGGCCACCGTCGCCGACGTGCCACCGGCGCCGCTACCGAACCCTCCCCTCTGGACGAACCCTCTGTCCCATGAGTGGAATGCAGAGTCGCTATCCGAACAGGCCGGCATCGATGCCGAGCACGCGGAGGCGGCATTGGCCGCCGACACCGCTTCCGGGTTCAGCGCGGTGGTGAACTCCTGCCCGGAAGTACAGGGCCTCGTCCTGTTGGGACTCGCGCAGGGTGATGATTTGGCGACCGTACGCCGTGAACTAGGCCTACCGGCCGCTCCCATGGACGTAGCCGCAGACGACGAAGACGTCGCCGTCGTCCGCGGGCTGAAGACCGCCCCGCTGGGCTTTGCCTACGTGGGGGAAAATCCCCAGGAATTACGCGATGCCGTCGAAAGCGCGGACATCGACCAATGGCGGATCTTTCTCCACCCCGAACAACGCCAATACGTCACCAAGGAAACAAACGGCGCCTACCGTCTCTCCGGCGGTGCCGGTACCGGCAAGACGGTCGTACTGCTGCACCGTGCCCGCTATTTGGCGCAGAAGGGCCCCGAGCAGCGGATCCTGCTGACCACGTTCACCCGTACCCTGGCGGAATCACTTTCTACGAACATGGGCAAGCTGGCCCCCGAGCTCGAAATAATGCCCTTGGGAGAGCCCGGCATTGCGATCTTAGGAATCGACCAGGTCGCCTACCGGATTCTGGCCGAGGCCTCCGTCGCCGAGAAGGATTCCGCCCATCAGGCGGTTTTCGGCAGCGGCCGTAACGCGATGACGAAGCTTTCCGGTCGGGAAGCGTACAGCTGGAAGCAGGCGGCAGCCTCGGTGGACCATGGGTTGCCCAACCATCTGATCGAACCCGCCTTCCTGGCGCAGGAATACCTGGCCGTGGTGCTGGCCGGCCGGATCACATCGTTTGCCAATTATGTGAGGGTTCCGCGCCCGGGCCGGGGGACGGCGCTGAGCCGCAAGGCCCGCATGGGCCTGTGGAAGATCGTCGAGTCATTCCGTCGTGAAAACGAGTTGGACGACCAGCTCACTTATCCGGAGCAGACGGTGGTTGCTGCAGCAATCCTCGAACACCGTGCCGCCGGCGGCCAACCGCTTCCTGCAGATTCCGTACTGGTGGATGAGGCCCAAGATCTCCATGCCGGTCATTGGCAGCTGTTGCGTGCCTTGGCGCCCGAGGGGCCGGATGACCTGTTCATTGCCGAGGACTCGCACCAGCGGATCTACGGCCAGAAGATCTCCCTGAACCAGTTCGGCATCAAGATCCGTGGCAGGGCCCGCCGGCTGCGCCTTAACTACCGGACGACCGCTGAGAACCTCGCCTACGCCATTTCCATCCTGTCCGGCCAGGACTACCTCGATCTGGAAGGCGGGGAGGAAACCACCGCCGAGTACCATTCGGTGCGCACCGGACCGGAGCCGCTACAGGTCGGCGCGACTGATCTGCACAGTGAGCTGGACGCAGCGGTCGAACACCTGCAGCGGTGGCAGGAAAAGAAGGTGGAGGGCAATGCCATCGGCATCCTGGCACGCAGCGAAAAAGCGCTGAAGTCCATCCACACCGGGCTTCTGGAACGCGGGATCCAGGCACAGGTCGTCACGGCCCGGACCAAACGCCCCCAACCGGACCAACCGTTGTTGATGACGATGCACTCCGCGAAGGGCATGGAATTCCAAAACGTCATCGTCATGGGGGTGGGCGACGGCGAACTGCCGGCCACCTGGGATTTCGGAAAGCTACCGGAGGCGGAGCAGGCAGACGCCGTCATGCGGGAACGCTCACTACTCTATGTCGCCGCATCGCGGGCCCGCGACGAACTGGTCGTCACCTGGGCCGGGGCACCGAGCCGACTCTTGGGAGGAAAATCATGAGTGAACAGGACAATCCTTGGACACCAGTGATGGAATTTGCCCGAGTCTCACTGGAGCATACTGACCTGGACTCCGACGAACGCGACTATAAATTGGCTTTCGCTGAGCAGGCACGCATCGCGAGGAACCAGCTCCTTGCTCACGACCCAGTTTGGTTTGAAACGCTGCGCAAGTGCTTGGGACGTGCCGGTCTGGTGAACCAGTACACAACCATGGGCCTCGCCCAGGTAGCCAAGGACCATCCACGCCAGCTCGAAGAGGTCTTTCTGCGGATATGGGCCGACAAGGCCTCGGCAGCTTCACTGGATGAATTCGTTGAGGATCTCAGGGCGCTAAATCCGACGAAGCTCTCCGCCGGCGGCACCGTCGGGCTGGGGGCATTGCTACTATTCGCCAGAAGCCCCGAACACTATGCTCCCTACCAGGTACGGCCAGCCGATGGCTTCCTCAAACTCGTTGGTGAGGTTCCGCTGGGGCCGAAATACTCCACGAAGCGGTTCCAGCAATTTCTGGATGTCCTCGATCGTCTCCTCGAAGAGGCCAGTAGTCAGGGACTTCCGTTGCGTGACCGCCTGGACGCGCAGTCGCTGATCTGGCGGCTCATGAAAGAAGACCCGACCCCAACGTGGCCCGGTGACGCCGCCGCCGCTTTGCGCACATGGCGAGGTGACAAAGTTACTCCAGCCACGGAACACTATCAGCGTCGGCCCGGTAAATCACCGGAAACGGAAGACGCCGCGTGGCTCATCCTGGAACCGGCCCTTCACGGGCAACTGTCTCCTTTGGGTGGACACAGCACCGTTTGGAGTACGGAGGCGGCGGAGCAATTCGCTGAACTTCGCAACACCCACGACCCCGAAACCGGCACCTTTAGCGAGAGGCTCCGTGCCCAAGTGGCCAGCGGCGATCAGGCCGTGCACCTTCTGGCCGCCGAATTGACCTTTCTACAATGCGTGGCGCTCTCCAACCTGCGGCCCGCCACAAAGATCGAGCGGGTGGAGGGCCTGCTCCGCCAATCACCAGACGGACCCCGCGAGCTCCCTGCCAGGTTCCGTGAAGGCCTGCAGTGTTGGGGGTCTTTCAATGGGGGAGCTGCTTTCAACCTCCGCGCTGCCGTGCATATTGGCTGGCTCGGGCGCTTTGCGGAGTATGTTTCCCGGGCCTCCCGGAGCGATTTGGAGCTGGCGTTGTCCACTCCGTGGGAATGGATGGCTTTCACGCTGGCAGTCCCTGAAGACCAGCCGGAGATTCGGCATACCATCAACTATCTCGTGTGGCCCAACTATCTCCTTCCCGTCGTCGTCCAGGGGCATCGGCGCAAAATCAGGGATGCCTTTGCCTCCGTGCTTGAACGTGTCAGGGGTAACGGAGAAATCGAGCTGGCCAAGGACCTGCACGAAATCCTGATAGTCCATACTCGCGAATCAGGTCGATACCCCGAGTGGTACGCGGATCCATATATCACCCAGTGGGCCGGGGGAGAGGCGGCAACCAGCCGCGCCTGGATTGTGCCGCAAACGCAAAATGGTCGTGCCCTAGCCGAATTCTGGCAAGAGCGAGAGCTGGTGAGTCTGCCTTCCCTCGGCCTGGACGCTGAATCCGTCGGTGCTTCCTTCGAAGAGATTCACGCCACCCTGCGCGGTTCGATGGACGGGGAATCCGCCACGTCGATGCGCGACGCCGCGGGCTCCATCCACCGCTTTATCACCCAGATGTCCTTGGGTGACTACGTGGTGGTTCCATGGGAGGAGGTGCTGCTGGTCGGGCAAGTCACCGGGGATCCCGATCTCGGCACCCTCGAAGGCGCGAAGTTCCTCCGTAAGGTGAGCTGGAATGCGACCTTGATAGTCAACGAGAACCTTCCCGCGCAACTCGCCGCCGCCCTCCAAGAAACCCATGCCGTCACCGACGCCAGTGCCGCGTCGCGGGATATCGCCTCTTGGTTGGACAAGGAACAGCCGGTTGGCGATGAACCCGTAGTGGCCAAACCTTCGGTGTCCAGGTCACAGGAAGCACTGCTACTCGACGCAGCGACGGAGGATTTGAGTTCCAGGCTCCACGTGGACCGGGACGACTTGCAGGAACTGGTTGATCTTCTGCAATCCAGGCGTCAGATCGTGCTCTATGGTCCTCCGGGTACCGGCAAGACATATATTGCCAAGGAATTGGCGCGCCACTTGACCGGCAGGGAACGTACCGCCGATGTTCAAATCGTGCAGTTCCATCCTTCTTATTCCTACGAGGACTTTTTCGAGGGTTACCGCCCCGCCTCAGCCAATGGGCAGGTGGGATTTGAGTTGCAGGACGGGCCGCTGCGCCGACTGGCACGCGTGGCCGGCGAGCCGGGAAACGAGGATAAGCCGTTCTTCCTCATCATCGACGAGATGAACCGCGGCAACCTCGCCAAGATTTTTGGCGAACTGTATTTCCTGCTCGAATACCGGACGGATAGTATCCGGCTTCAATACAGCCCGACCGAGAGCTTCATCCTTCCGCCGAACCTCTACATCATCGGAACGATGAATACGGCAGACCGTTCCATCGCCATGGTCGATGCGGCTATTCGCCGTCGGTTCGCGTTCGTGGAACTTCACCCCCAGGAGGGGATGATCAGGGACGTGCTGGGCCGGTACCTGATCGCGCAGCAGCGTTCCCCGCTCACCGCTGAGCTGCTGGACAGCCTGAATGAAAAACTGGGTGCGGCCAAACGCGATCTGGCCATCGGCCCTTCCTACTTCATGAGGGATGATGCTGCCGATGCGGCCGGGCTACGGCGTGTATGGAAATACGAGTTGCTTCCGCTGTTGGAGGAATACCATTTTGGTGAACTCTCGCGAGACGACGTTCATGCTGCCTTTGGACTGGATGCCCTGTTGACGTCGATCGGTCGCAGTCTGGAAGACCTGGACGTGAACGTTGACGACGAGGAGTAGTCCTGAGGTTTCCGGGCTTCAGCATGTTGTCCTCGACGAATTGGGAACGAACGGTCCGGTTCTACAACTGGACGACAACGTGCGCGCAACGCTCGACGCCACTGGCCTGGTCACTACGAGGTCGGCAGTCGGACCTCTTCCGGGGCAGATTGCCGGAACTTCGCGATATTGGGAATTGGTACCCTCTGGGCTCGTCGGTGCCGTGCAGATCGCGGACCTGCTGGTTGAAGTCAGGCCCAAGGACAAGGTCCCGATCGCCCAACTACTCTTTCTTCTCGGCTATGCCCACGATCCGGGATTCCTGCCAGGTGATGTTGCCGCGGTCGAGACGAATGATTTGTGGGCTGCCTTCGGAGAGACACTGGCACGCTCGGCGGAGCGGGCCACCCAACGAGGCGTCCTGCAGGGGTACGTAACCCTGGAGGAAACGCTACGCACCGTACGGGGCCGCATCCGCATGTCCGACCAGCTGACTCAGCGCCCCGGACAGTCCTTTCCCATTGAGGTGACCCACGACGACTTCACCATCGACATCGTGGAGAACCGGATTCTGCGCGCAGCGGCCCGGCGCATGTTGGCTGTCCCGCGACTACCTGCCGATATTCGTCGGCGATTGATGCACCTCGATCAGCGTCTTGCCGACGTCACGGTGCTCACCAATACCCGGCATCCACCATCGTGGACACCGGGCCGCATGAACCAGAAGTACCTTCCGGCGCTGCGTATTGCGGAAATTATCCTGCGCAACATGGTGGCTGAGACGGCACCGGGCAGATTCTCCGTGGCGTCTTTTGCCGTGGACATGGCACGGGTTTTCGAGGACTTCACGACCACGGCCTTGACTGAGGCCCTGCACAGGTACCCAGGTCGCACCACCGCCCAATTTTTTTGCCACCTTGACGGCCCGAGGACTGACGGAGCACCACGGATCGCGATGCGCCCCGATGTCCTCCACCACATCGATGATCGGCCGGCGTTGATCTTTGATGCCAAATACAAAGCGGCAACCACCAGCGGCAGTTATGCCAACGCCGACTACTATCAAATGTTGGCATACTCCACCGTTCTCGACAGTATTCCCGCATGGCTGCTCTACGCGGGCCCCGGGATGCCGCGTCGCCGCGAGATCATCGGGACGACGACACTGATCACCGAGTACCCCATCGATATCGGACGGGAGCCCCGCGAGCTCTTGGCCAGCTTCGATGCGCTGGCCGAGTCGGCCATGGCCATGATGAAGCAAGCAGATTCCAGCGATGGATAACCGAGGATCATCGGTTCAGGTATTTCCTGTACGGAACTACTCCAACCCCAAAGCGGAAAGCATTTCCTTCTCGGACACGGCCTCAGGAACCACGACGGCATCCTTGAGATCCAACTTCTGCTGCAACAGTTGGTTGAGGTTCAGGTCAAAGGAACGAATTGAATCATCGGGATGGATAGCCAACGGCAGGTAGACATGTACCGGCCGTTGTTGCCCAATGCGATAGATCCGATCAGTAGCCTGTGCTTCCTTGGCAGGATTCCAATGACGTTCCAAATGGATGGCATGGTTTGCGGCGGTCACGGTCAGGCCCGTTCCGGCAGCAACCGGTGATATGATGATGACGCCGAATCCTTCCCGCCGCTGAAAGTCCGCGATGAGTTGTTTGCGTGAGGGGGACCGGTCACCGGCCAAAGCTTGGGTATCGCCATTGATGATGTGGACCCGCACGCCATAGCGGTCTTGGAGCCACCGGGCCATGAGCCGTTGAAGCATTTTGTCGATGAGGAAGACGATGGCTTTCTCGCCGCCCTCACGCACCTGGTCGAGAATTTCCAAGGTCGCCTCCACACGGGCGGCGGCTTCGGGAGACACCTCTCGGGCAGCGGGACTCGCATGGCGATCCACAGGATGGAGGCTGACCGTCTTCAGCCCTTGAAGTGTCTTCAGGGCCGCCCCCTTTTTTCCCGAGCGGGCAGAATGGCTGCTGAGCGCCTGAAGGTATTTATGCGCTTGTTCCTCCGGCATATGACGATGGAGCTCCGGCATATAGTCGAGGCCGACGCCGGGCAGTCCACTATGGATCGTCTTCGGAGGCAGATTTTTCAGGTGCTCTTCCTTGATGCGCCTGAGCATGAACGGGCGGACGTGCTCGGCTAGTGCCCGTCCCTTGGCCAGCTGCACTTCAGTACTGGAGTTCTCGACCGAGCGTACCCACTCGCGATTGAACTCCGGCCAGGTGCCCAAGAGGGCTGGCTGTGCCGTGTCCATCAGCGACCAGAGGTCCTTGAGCCGATTCTCCACGGGGGTGCCGGTGCAGATGAGTTTGAACCAGGCCTTGAGTCCCTTGGCTGCTCGCGCTGCCAAAGTCTCCGGGTTCTTGGTCTTTTGCGCTTCGTCGAAGATGACTGCGCCCCATTCGACCTGCCCGAGAGAGAGTTGATAGGACGCGAGTGTCTCGTAGGTGGTGATGACCAATCGGCCGGGTTGGTCGAGGCGGTCCTCTCCTGCCTGAGGACCAACGGCGAGGGAAAGCGTGAGGTCATCTTCGGCCAGCATTCCCGCGGCGTCGAGTAGCGAAGCACTTGCTGCGCTCTCTCGCTGCGCCCCACGGTATTTGAACCGATTTAGATCCTCGCTGGCTTGAAGGACAACCACGTCGTTGAAGGGAGAACGGGTAAAGGTCTCCGATATTTCATCTTTCCAGTTGTCGATGAGCGAAAGTGGCAAGACCGCCAGCATGGGTCGTGGTTCATGACCGCCGCGTTGTTCGAGCTTCTTCATTTCCCTGAGAGCCACCAGGATCATGAACGTTTTACCTAGGCCCATGTCGTCGGCAAGGATGGCCCCCTGGATCCGTGCCCCTTGATCGCGCCGGCCAGCGAGAGCCGCGGACATGAGCCGGACCATCCACTCGATGCCTTCACGTTGGTGCGGGAACGGTTCGCGGCGGAGACCGGAATATTCGATGGGAAAGTGCAAGTCTGCTTCCAGGGCAGCCGTTCGCAGCCGGGCACTGAGCGAATGGGCTTCTCTGATGATGAATCCCACCTGGACTGCGTCGTCGGCTTTTCCGGGCAGCGGAGACACCGGCTCAAGGAATTTTTGACGTGCACGAAACAGAGATGCGTCGACCCGCTGACTATCACTGATGTCGACCAGATGTTCGCCACACGTGGCGATGGATGCGCGACCGGAACGAGCACGTTGAACTGATTCCTCGACTTCCGTGAGTGCGTCTTCTGTTTCTGCGATTTCGGCCAGTATTTCTGGTTCCAGGACCTCATCGGCTTCATCGATCCATTGGATACCGGACTCCGCCGCCTCGTTGAAGGACACCGGCGCCAACACGCCGATCCCCTTGACCCGAACACTGAAAACACCTTCCATATCAACTTTTTCAGCATCGATAAAGCTACCGGGGGCCTCATAGAAATCACCGACACGTTCTGCCGGGATGTGGGGATGGCGATAGATCTCCCGAACGCCATCCATCTGTTCCTTTTCCAAGAGAATAAGGTCGTTGTCGATCCTGAGGACATTCTCATCGCGATCCAGGGCGAGCTGGTGTCGTCGTTCCCGCAGCTCACCGGGACCGTGCCCCGTCCCAAGATTCGGTGACAATGCCAGGGATCCATCGCCCATTTCCTCGACGGTCAGTCCTACCTTTTCCGGGGTGCTCGTCTGAAAACGTTGGAAGTAGCCAAGGTCAAGTGGAAAGGCGGTCCCTACCGACGAGGAAGAGTCGACGTCTTCGTCCAGGTCATTGGGGCGGAATTCCTTGGCTTCAAGCTGCGCCCTCTGTAATTGAGCGATCAGCCGAACGTTGGCGATCTCGCCCCGGTCCTCCGTCGCCATAGCTTGGTGGGAATCAATGGCCGCGAGAGCATGCATCACCGGGCTCGTGAGCCTGTACCAACTGCCGCCGGTCTGGAGGAAGGCACCAGCTCGGGTGTATGGCTCCGGATGCTCTCCCCGCAAGGCCCGAACCGAGAACTCAAAGGATGCTGAGGTGGTGTTGCTCCGTCGCTCAACACTGAATTTTCCCGAATACGTTGACGGAAGAGCAAGAATCGTGGCGACGTCGTCACCGAGCCGGGCGATGTCCTCAGTTGAAACCGAAAACCCGATGCCAGGTAGCTTGAGTGCGCTTCCAGCTTCTTCGAGCATGGACAAGACGATGAACTGGTCTGCGATCGTGGCGGCACCGCCACCGGCGTCCAAGGCATCCAAGTTTTCCTGATTTGTCGTCCATGTCGCCCCAGTCGCGTCCATGTGGAGCTCGAGACGGGTGGTATCTAGCGCGGCAACATCCGCAGGCGTGGAATCAGTCGCCTTCGCGCGTTGCCTGTTCCTATCGAACAAGCCCATCTGGTCATCCTTTCGTTGGCGCCCTGAGAGTCGCTATTTCGCTGGACGTCTGATGCCGAACCGTACGGCGTAGTTTCGGTAGGTGTTGGGATCTAGAAGACTCTTCTCCGGCAACCAAATGTCGTGATCAATCAAGAAGTCCATGGCCTTGAATTGCCAGGTCCCGTTTTCGGAACCTTGGTGGGTGACATCAACATAGGCGGACGGATAAACATTGGATCGAAGGAAATCTTGTGGAACATCTTCGCGAAGGAACCCAGGGGTGAAAGTCCCCTTGCTTCGGTCGCGCAGCGCCGCGGCTGGTTTGCCGACATAGACCCACAACCGGAAATTATGCGAACCTTCAACCAAATGGAAATCGCCGCAGTCCACGAAGATGATGGATTTTTGGGAATCTTGTTTCAGAAGGGCAATGTCCGAGCGTAACGATTTTCCGAGCCGCTCGCGTACGTACTTCGTCGCTTGGTTGCCGAGGATCAGGCGTGTTTCCTTGATGAGGCCAAGCCCGAGAAGTCCTTCGAGGAAGGCCTTTCTTCCGGGGAACATGCGCTGGAGATCTTCTTGGCCCGAGCGAATCCCGTATTCTTCGACAGCTGCCAGAAAGAGACCGAGGTCCTGGGCACTAAGCCACGACTTGACCCGGTCGATGCACGATTGGGGGAGGGGCCTCCACCATTCAAACCACTCTCTGGTGTGTTCTAGCCGGGGGTCCCTGGCGATAGTCAGGATGGTATCGAGCCAAGCCGTCCCGGGCTTCTGGTCCTTATCCGACATGGCTTGAAGGATCTTATGTCCGAAATAGCCGCCTTGAACTGGGGCCTTAAAGACCGACGGTTGGGTGAGTTCGGCTAGGAAGTCGTGATCCGTGGCGGGATCCGCGTCGTGAATCTGCTGAACGTAGTACCAAAGCCGGATTTGTTCGCCGTAGTCTCCACCATCGAACCCCGGGAGTCCGGCTCCATCTAGAAACTCCTCGAGGCTTCGCCCATTCCGGATGGAGTTTCGAGCAACTGTCTCCGGGCCTGTCGGGTCAAGAATCAGCTCCGCGTGACTTCGGGTAAATTCAATGACGTCCTTGCGATCCTGCTTTGCTTCAAGGTTGCCGATGGACTGTGTAATACGACTACTAAGCGCCGCAAGAAGTCCTGATTGCCAGGACTCCAACCGGCTGAAATAGCGTAGATGAACCATGAGCAACCCTGCAGTCGCCATGCGGGACAGCCTATGTGAGGAATCCCCGAGCAACTCCAGCGGTGTGATCCGCAAAGTGGAGGCCGCGATATCAGGTTCGTCATTCCACAACGAGATGAATGCCCGACCCATCTTCCTTTCGTTCAGGGCTGCAACAATTTCTGCACTGTCTCCGCGCAGAAGGACCTCTCTTGCCCTCCCGAGGAGAGGGGTAATACCTACCCCGGCGTTAGCGCTGCTCGATAGGCGACTGGCGTGGCTGAACAATCGCGCCCAGCCCTCAGTGGCTGCCACCTGCGATGAAGGGCTGAACAGTTCTGGGGCCGGGGGGCGCCCAAACATCTATTGACCAGCCTTATCGAGATTCTTGCTGATATCGAGTAGGTCATCCGCATCGGGACGTACGATGGTAAAGCGAATATCGATACGCCGGTTTGCAGCCCGATTCGCGTCGTTGTCCTGCTGTGAGGCGACGGGTCGGCTTTGTCCGTAGCCCGAGACGGAGAAGAGCAGCTGGCTGCTTTGGTTCTCGAGTTTTCCCAAATTCAGTGTGGGTGAGAGTTCCTCGTCCCATAGCGACCACAGGGAGATGGCCCGGAAGGTGGACAGACCCCAATTGCCTGTCCCTTCTAACCCCTTGAACACGACGTTGTCGGTATGACCCTCTACGAAGACGGTGTCCAAGAACTGCATGCGGTCATCGGTCTGAATACTCTCCGAAATCACGGAGCCAATCGATAAGGCAACGCCCTTGAATTCATCGTCAATGTCGTACGAGGCAGCAGCAAAGCCCAATTTTTCGCTGGGAATGCTTAGCACCGAGTTATTTTCAGTAATCAAGACATCGATACCGCGATCCTTGAGAGTCTTTTGCATCTCCTCCAGCATGTCCTTGCGGACAATTTCGGCTTCCCTCAGAGTCGAGACCTGTTCGTTGAATCGATCCTGCTGAACCTGGACTTTGTCTTGTTGTCCAGATAGCTCTTGCTGTTTCTCCGATAGCTGCAACACCAGAACAACCACCGCCAGGATGAAGATCATGACCAAGGCCGACATCAGGTCCGAAAAGGAAATCCAGAACGAGTCCCCCTCCTCGTTCGACTGAGACTTCGACCTACGCCGTGTGAACGCCACTCTTCACACGCCCTTTCAAATCGTCGATCTCCTCAAGGGTGTCTTGTAGGCCTTGTGCGATATTGAGCATCTTGCCTGCATACGCTTGACTCTGGGTGTTCCATTCCTCGAAGCGGTTTTGCGTCTGGTCGGATACCGCTGTCGAATATTCGTTGAGCCACTGCCGCATAGAATCCTGCGTAGCCTCCAGACGTGTCGTCAGACCATTGGTGAGGTGTTCAAATTCTGTGTGGAGCCCCTGGAGATAAGATTTTTGATGCTGTTCCAGGGCGGTGAAACCGTCCCTGGACGTTGCTGCAGCCTCGGTCAATGACTTTCCCGCCTCCTGCATATGACCGTGTAAACGTTTCAACTCTTCGCGTTGCTGCGCGAATGTGTCCACGATGCCTTGCTGTTGATCCACTGTTTGAAGCAGCTTTTCCGTTGAGGAATCCAGGAGCTCGGCGGAGGCCGACGTGCGTTCCCCAATAGTTGCGGACGCGTCGGTGAACGCATTCGCGGACTTTTCAAGGTCCCGTGATGCACTTTGTAAGTGCTGGGAGGAAGTCTTCATCGTCAGGCCGGCGGCATCAACGGTCTCGGCCAGGATGGCGACCACCTCTTCGGTATGGGTCCGTTGCTTCGACATGGCCACTAGCAACTCCTCCAACCGTTTTTGGGAGGCCTCGGACTGTTCGCCGGTCTTTTCCATCATGCCGTCGACCGTGGATGTCAGCCGTTCCATCATGCTGCTGAACTCACCACTCATGGCACCTAGGGATTCGCCGACGCTGCCTGCGGCCTCTCCCATTTGCTGCGCCTGCCGATTCCCGATGTCCTCGAACGAAGAGGCGAACTTTCCCACCAGGTGTTCAAAGACTTCACTTGACTGCTTCGACGCCGATTCACTGATCTGGGCCATCGCTGGCGTGACGGAGGATTCGAGGGCAGCAGTCACCGCTGCCTGCATGTCTTGAGACAATCCGGTCACTGCTCGTTGCAGCTCGACGCCGATCTTTTCGTGAAGCTCTTGCAGAGCAGTGTTCGAGTCCACGGAATTTCGTTCGATCTCGATAAGCGATCGTTCTGCCGTGTGTCGACTGAAGAGATGGTCGATACGTTCCTGGATCTTCTTGACGTGACGGGAGACTTGGTTGGCGACCCGATTGCCCCACATATTTGCCGCCAGGCTGAGTGAAACCCCAAGAATCGATGTCAGGAACGCCAGGGAGGCACCTGAGATCAGTTCACCGATGCCGGAACGCAATTCCGCGCTATCGGCATCGCTGCCCAGATCCAATCCCCAGAGACCCGCCACTAGCCCTACGAAGGTCCCCAACACACCCAGCGCGGTCAGAGCGGACGGGAGGAACTTTTGAATTCGGTTATGCAACACCTCGCCCGCCAGGGTTTCAGTGTCGAAGAAGTATTCAGCATCCACTGTGTTGAATAAACGGCGTCGGTCAGGGGACTCGACCAGCGACTCGTCGAACTCCATCCATGCTTCTGGCGCAGCCCGAGAGGATTCCCGGAGGGCACGGGCCGTGTCCAAGGCAGACTGTCGCATGGCAACGAGGTTCTCGTCGCTCAGTGGGGCAAGGATGGTCTCGAGCTGGCGAATCCGTTGCTGGGCCTTCTTTTGTCCGCGCTTGAGCGAATATCCGAACCAGGTAAAGCATCCGCCCAGAACCGGGACGAAGCAGATCAGCAGCCAGAAGGCCACCGGGGTCAGGTCCAGGCCCAAGAGATTGATGGTGCTGGCAGAGTGAATTTGGGCTGCACTAGGCAACATGATGTTTCCCCCCATAAGCGCTGCCGAGCAACATCACGTGATCAAGGAAGCGACGCGTAACAAGTTAGGCCATCGACTCTACTCTGCGCACGTCACCCCATAAAACTGATATTCCAATGTGCAACAGTGAAATGCCTACCGAAGTTCTCGAGGCTTCCAAGGACTCCTGGGTGTCTTTGAATAGCCTCACTTGACGAGATCAACGTGGAGGGCTTGACACGGACCGATCGTGGGAGTTTGACGGGCCAGAGACAGAACATGAGCAAGGCCTCGTGACACATATCCCCGCAGCGCCTACCCCCCGGGCGGGAACCGGCGTCGTCCTGTGGTAATTTTGAGCGAGCAGTCACCCTTTAAATTCCGTCCAGTGAGGCGGGGAAGGAGGCGGCATCATGGAAACACACGGCGCCACCGACGAGACCGGGCCCACCGGTCCCAGCAGCGTTCGCACGGTTCTCTCCGAAGCCGACATCTCGCGTGTGCTCACCCGCATCGCGCATGAAATCATCGAAGCCAATAAGGGCACCGAGGACCTGGTCCTGCTGGGCATCCCCACCCGCGGCTTCCCCTTGGCCCAACGGCTGGCCCAGCGCATCGCCCGAGCCGAACCGGGCACCAATCCCGAAACGATCACCGGTCAACTCGACATCACCATGTACAGGGACGATCTACGCCACTCCACCACCCGCACGCCCTTGCCCACGAAGCTGCCCGCCGGGGGGATCGACGGCAAGGTCGTGGTCCTCGTCGACGACGTGCTCTACTCCGGGCGGACCATCCGCGCGGCCCTGGACGCCCTCTCCGACCTGGGACGACCGCGTATCGTGAGGCTGGCAGTGCTGGTCGACCGGGGCCACCGCGAACTGCCGATCCGGGCCGACCACGTCGGCAAGAACCTGCCGACCGCCTCCTCCGAAAAGGTGCGGGTCCGCCTCGGCGAACTGGACACCGACCACGGCGAACCAGTGAACGACGTCGTCATCGAGTCCCGCGCATGAGGCATCTGCTCTCCACCGCCGATCTGGCGCGCACCGATGCCATCCGGATCCTGGACATCGCCGAGGACATGGCCGCCGTGGGAACCCGCGAGGTCAAGAAGCTCCCGGCCCTGCGCGGGCGCACCGTGGTGAACCTGTTCTTCGAGGACTCCACCCGCACCCGCATCTCCTTCGAGGCCGCCGCCAAACGCCTCTCCGCCGATGTCATCAACTTCTCCGCCAAGGGCTCCTCGGTGTCCAAGGGCGAATCGTTGAAGGACACCGCCCAGACGCTCAAGGCGATCGGCGCCGACGGGGTCGTCATCCGCCACGGGTCCTCCGGGGCCCCGGCCAGGCTGGCCGCCGCCGGCTGGATCGACGCCCCGGTGGTCAATGCCGGGGACGGCACCCACGAACACCCCACCCAGGCCCTGCTGGATGCCTTCACGCTGCGCAACCACTGGGCGCAGGTCCAGGGCGTGGACTCCACCGGCTCGGACCTGACGGGCATGCGCGTGGTCATCGTCGGGGACATCCTGCACTCCCGGGTCGCCCGCTCGAACCTGTGGCTGCTGCGCACCCTGGGAGCCGAAGTCACCCTGGTCGCCCCGCCGACCCTGTTGCCGGTCGGCGCGGCCGCCTGGCCGTGCACCATCAGCTACGACCTCGACGCCACCCTGGCCGAAGGGGCGGATGCGGTGATGATGCTGCGCCTGCAGGCCGAACGCCAACATGCCTCCTTCTTCCCCAGCACCCGCGAATATTCGCGGATCTGGGGTTTCGACGACGCTCGGCTGGCCGCATTGGACACCCAGCCCGGCCGCGAGACGATCATCCTGCACCCCGGGCCGATGAACCGTGGGCTGGAAATCTCCTCGGCCGCCGCGGATTCCCCCCGCTCCACCGTGCTGGAACAGGTCAGCAACGGCGTCGCCGTGCGCATGGCCGTCTTGTACCTCCTGCTGTCCGCGGACCCACAGCAACCGGGCTCCCTCTGAGAATCGAGAAACACATGAGCACCACCACCTACCTCATCCGCGGCGCCACCCTCGGCGGGGCCGAGGAGACCGATCTGCTGCTGGTCGACGGCCTCATCGCCGCCGTCGGCCCCGACGCACGAACCCATGAAGCAGCGGCCACCGCAGAAGTCATCGAGGCCGCCGGGCTGATCGCCCTGCCGGGTCTGGTCGACCTGCACACCCACCTGCGCGAACCCGGACGCGAAGACGCCGAAACCGTCGAAACCGGGACCCGGGCCGCGGCCCGCGGCGGATTCACCGCCGTGCATGCCATGGCCAATTCCACCCCCGTGGCCGATACCGCAGGCGTCGTGGAACAAGTCCACAACCTGGGTCAGCGCAGCGGCTGGGTCGACGTCCGACCCGTCGGCGCAGTGACTGTCGGCCTGGCCGGGGAGCGCCTCTCCGAGATCGGCGCGATGGCCGACTCCCGGGCCCGGGTCCGGGTCTTCTCCGACGACGGGATCTGCGTCTGGGACCCGGTGCTGATGCGTCGGGCGCTGGAATACGTGAAGGCCTTCGACGGGGTCATCGCCCAGCACGCCCAGGAACCCCGGTTGACCGAGGGCGCCCAGATGAACGAAGGCGAGGTCTCCGCCGTCCTGGGGCTGGCCGGCTGGCCGGCGGTGGCCGAGGAATCGATCATCGCCCGGGACGTCCTGCTGGCCCAGCATGTCGGCTCGCGGCTGCATGTCTGCCATGTCTCCACCGCGGGCTCGGTGGAGATCATCCGCTGGGCCAAATCCCTCGGCATCAACGTCACCGCCGAAGCCACCCCGCACCACCTGCTGCTCACCGACGAAATGGTGCGCAGCTACGACCCCGTCTACAAGGTCAATCCGCCGCTGCGCCGCGAAGCCGATGTGATGGCCCTGCGCGCCGGACTGGCCGACGGGACCATCGACATCATCGGCACCGATCATGCACCGCATCCCTCCGAAGCCAAGGACTGCGAATGGGCGCAGGCCGCCATGGGGATGACCGGGCTGGAAACAGCGCTCTCGGTCGTCCAGCACACCCTGGTCGACACGGGCCTGATGAGCTGGGAAGGGGTCGCGCGCATCACCTCGACCACGCCGGCGCTGATCGGCCGGCTCACCGACCAGGGCCGTCCGTTGGCCGCCGGGGAACCGGCCAACCTGATCCTGGTGGATCCCGCGGCCCGCTGGACGGTGGACCCGTCGACGATGTCCACCAAGGGGCGGAACTCGCCGTTCGCCGGCATGGAACTGCCCGGGAGTGTGCGCGCGACGTTCTTCCACGGCCACCCCACCGTCCTCGACGGGGCCCTGGCCACCCCTCGGCCCTACACCGGAGCCCCAGCATGAGCGAATATGCCCCGTATCTGATCGGCATCGTGGTGATCGCCGCCGTGGCGATCCTGCTGATGCGCATCGGCTGGCGTCACCGCCAGGGCCGTCAGGCAGATGTCGCAGCACCGGCGCAGATCCCCACCGAACTAGGCGCACCCGTGGCCCAGGCCGTTGGCCAATACGTGTCCACGACGACGGCGGGGGACTGGTTGGACCGCATCAGCGTCCACGGCCTGGGCATGAAGTCCAATGCCGACCTCTCCGTGCACACCGATGGCGTGCTGTTCTCCCGCACCGGGGCCCCCGATATGTTCATCCCCGCCGCCGACCTGGAATCGGTGCGCCGGGAATCCGGCATGGCCGGCAAGTTCGTCGAAGCCGGTGGCCTGCTGGTCCTGGGCTGGCAATTGGGGGAACACCACCTCGATACCGGTTTCCGACCGCGACGGGCCGAGGACATGGCCCCACTGGTGGCAGCAGCCGAATCCCTCATCCCCGCAACCGGCGCCGCAGCGCCCAACCCCGACCGCACCGCACCGAAGAAGGACAAGCCATGAGCGTCAACACCACCCCCGAGCCGGCAGTACTGGTCCTGGAGGACGGCCGGATCTTCCGCGGCCAGTCCTATGGAGCCGGTGGCACCACCCTGGGAGAGGCGGTCTTCACCACCGGCATGACCGGCTACCAGGAGACCCTCACCGATCCCTCCTATGCCCGCCAGCTGATCGTCCAGACGGCCCCGCATATCGGCAACACGGGCATCAACGTCCAGGACAACGAATCCGATCGCATCTGGGCCGCCGGCTACGTCGTCCGCGACGCGGCCCGCCGTCCCTCCAACTGGCGCTCCGAAGGGACGCTGGACGAGGAACTGGTCCGTCAGGGCATCGTGGGCATCCAGGGCGTGGACACCCGGGCCATCACCCGCCACCTGCGTGAACGCGGGGCCATGAAGGCCGGGATCTTCTCCGGGGACGACGCCGTGGCCCCCGACGCCGAGCTCGTCGCCCGGGTCGCCGCGCAGGAATCGATGGAGGGCTCCCAACTGGCCGAGGAGGTCAGCGTGAAAACCGCCTACACGGTGGAACCGGCCGACTACGGCTGGCAGGGCGAACCGCGCTTCACCATTGCCGCCATCGACCTGGGCATCAAATCCACCACGCCGGAGCGCTTGGCCGAGCGCGGACTGCGGGTGCACGTGGTCCCGGCAACCAGCACGTTCGAGGACCTCACCGCGCTGGAGCCCGACGGCGTGTTCATCTCCAACGGCCCCGGCGACCCGGCCACCGCCACCGCCCAGGTGGCCACCCTGCGCCGGGTGCTCGAGGCGCGGATCCCGTACTTCGGCATCTGCTTCGGCAACCAGATCCTGGGCCGGGCCCTGGGCTTCGGCACCTATAAGCTGCGCTACGGGCACCGCGGGATCAACCAGCCGGTCATGGACCTGTCCACCGGGAAGGTGGAGATCACCAGCCAGAACCACGGCTTCGCCGTCGACGCCCCCCGCGGGGGTGCCTTCCAGGCCCCCGAGCAGAAGTTCGGGCGGGTGGAGGTCTCCCACGTCTCGCTGAACGACGACGTCGTCGAAGGGCTGCACTGCCTGGACGTTCCTGCCTTCTCCGTCCAATACCACCCCGAGGCAGCCGCCGGTCCCCACGATTCCGCCTACCTCTTTGACCGCTTTTTCGACATGATGGCCGCCCACGGCGACCAGTCCACGAACTCCAAGGAAGAGAACTAATGCCCAAGCGCGAAGACCTCAAGTCAGTCCTGGTCATCGGGTCGGGCCCGATCGTCATCGGACAGGCCGCCGAATTCGACTATTCGGGAACGCAGGCGCTGCGTGTGCTGCGCGAGGAGGGCCTGCGGGTCATCCTGGTGAACTCGAACCCGGCCACCATCATGACCGACCCGGAGTTCGCCGACGCGACCTACATCGAACCCATCACCCCCGAGGTGGTGGAGAAGATCATCGCCAAGGAACGCCCCGACGCCATCCTGCCGACCCTGGGCGGACAGACCGCACTGAACACGGCCATCGCCCTGGACAAATCGGGGGCGCTGCAGCGCCATAACGTGGAACTGATCGGCGCGAACATCGAAGCCATCGAACTCGGCGAGGACCGCGAGAAGTTCAAGGGCGTCGTCGAACGCTGCGGGGCCGAATCCGCGAAGTCGATCATCGTGCACTCCATGGACGAGGCCTTCGCCGCCGTGGAGGAACTGAACTACCCCGTCGTCGTCCGCCCCTCCTTCACCATGGGCGGGCTCGGCTCGGGGATGGCCTACAACGCGCAGGACCTGCGCCGCATCGCCGGGGCCGGCATCCAGTACTCCCCGACCTCCGAGGTGCTCCTGGAGGAGTCCATCCTGGGCTGGAAGGAATACGAGCTGGAAATGATGCGCGACGCGAACGACAACGTCGTGGTCGTCTGCTCCATCGAGAACTTCGACCCCGTGGGGGTGCACACCGGTGACTCCATCACCGTCGCCCCGGCCATGACGTTGACCGATCGCGAATACCAGAAGCTGCGCACCATCTCGATCGCGGTCATCCGCGAGGTCGGGGTGGACACCGGCGGCTGCAACATCCAGTTCGCGATCGAACCCGACACCGGCCGGGTGGTCGTCATCGAAATGAACCCGCGCGTCTCCCGTTCCTCCGCGCTGGCCTCGAAGGCCACCGGTTTCGCGATCGCCAAGATCGCCACCAAGCTCTCCCTGGGCTACACCCTGGACGAGATCCCCAACGACATCACCCGCAAGACCCCGGCCAGCTTCGAACCGGCGCTGGACTACGTCGTGGTGAAGGTCCCGCGGTTCGCCTTCGAGAAGTTCCCGGCGGCGGATCCGACCCTGACCACCACCATGAAGTCCGTCGGGGAGGCCATGGCCATCGGCCGCAACTTCACCGAGGCCCTGCAGAAGGCGCTGCGTTCGCTGGAACAGCGCGACGCCCAGCTGCAGTTCACCACACCGAACGCGATGGACGTGCCCGGTCTGCTCGAACGCAGCCGGGTCGGCACCACCGGCCGGCTGGCCATGGTCCAGCAGGCACTGCTGGGCGGGGCGAGCATCGAGGAGACCTACGAGGCCACCGGGATCGACCCCTGGTACCTGGACCAGCTGGTGCTCATCAACGAGATCGCCGAACGGATCCGGGAGGCGGGCTCCCTCACCGAGGACGTGCTGCGTCTGGCCAAACGCCACGGTTTCTCCGATGAGCAGATCGGCGCGCTGACCCACACCCCCGAGGCAGTGGTACGCGGGGTGCGTCATGCCCTGGGCGTGCGCCCCGTCTATAAGACGGTCGATACCTGTGCTGCCGAATTCGCCGCCTACACCCCGTACCACTACTCCTCCTACGACGAGGAGTCCGAGGTCGAGGTGCATGAGAAGCCCTCGATCATCATCCTGGGCTCGGGACCGAACCGGATCGGCCAGGGAATCGAGTTCGACTACTCCTGCGTCCACGCCACCATGGCGTTGCGGGAGGCCGGACACGAGACGGTCATGATCAACTGCAACCCCGAAACGGTCTCCACCGACTACGACGTCTCCACGCGGCTGTACTTCGAGCCGCTGACCCTGGAGGACGTGCTGGAGGTCATCCACGCCGAGGAGGCGACCGGCGGGGTGCTGGGCGTCTTCGTCCAGCTCGGCGGGCAGACCCCGCTGAAGCTGGCCCAGGAACTGGCCGACGCCGGGGTCCCGATCCTGGGCACCTCGCCGGAGGCGATCGACCTGGCCGAACACCGGGGTGCCTTCCAGCAGGTCCTGGACGCCGGAGGGCTCATCGCCCCGAAGAACGGCACCGCAGTCTCCTTCGAGGACGCCAAGCGCATCGCCGACGAGATCGGCTACCCGGTCCTGGTCAGGCCCTCCTACGTGCTGGGCGGCCGCGGCATGGAAATCGTCTACGACGAGCCGAACCTCGC
This sequence comes from Arthrobacter sp. AOP36-F1-5, assembly GCF_058137995.1. NCBI lineage: Bacteria > Bacillati > Actinomycetota > Actinomycetes > Micrococcales > Micrococcaceae > Arthrobacter > Arthrobacter sp. AOP36-F1-5. The sequence goes on along the minus strand of NZ_CM176892.1, from coordinate 1,660,606 downwards.
CCGCTACATCGAACACGCCACCGAGATCACCATCGACCACCCGGTGCTGGTGGACCGTTTCCTGGAGGATGCCATCGAAATCGATGTCGACGCCCTCTACGACGGCACCGACATCTACGTGGGCGGCATCATGGAACACGTGGAGGAGGCCGGCATCCACTCCGGTGACTCCGCCTGCGTGCTGCCCCCAATCACCCTGGGCACCGAGGTCCAGGCCCGGGTGGCCGAAGCCACGCTGGCCATCGCCCGCGGGGTGGGGGTCCAGGGGCTGATCAACATCCAGTTCGCCCTGGCCTCCGACGTCCTCTACGTCATCGAAGCCAACCCGCGGGCCTCCCGCACGGTGCCGTTCGTCTCCAAGGCCACCGGGGTGCAGTTGGCCAAGGGGGCCGCCCTGATCGGGACGGGGGTCTCGATCAAGCACCTGCGCGAGGTCCACCACCTGCTGCCGGCCAGCGGCGACGGATCGCATCTTCCCGACGACGCCCCGGTCTCGGTGAAGGAGGCCGTACTGCCCTTCGCCCGCTTCCGCACCCCCGAAGGCCGGGTCGTCGACTCGCTGCTGGGCCCGGAAATGCGCTCCACCGGCGAGGTCATGGGCATCGACAAGTACTTCGACACCGCCTTCGCCAAGAGCCAGGCGGCCGCGAATTCGCCGTTGCCCACCCACGGACGGGTCTTCGTCTCGGTGGCCAACCGGGATAAGCGCTCCATCGTGCTGCCGGTGAAGCACCTGGCCGATCTGGGCTTCGAGATCGTCTCCACCGGCGGGACCGCCGAGGTCCTGCGCCGCAACGGCATCACCGCCACCGTGGTCCGCAAGGTCCGCGAAGGCACCGAGGACGGGGAAGCCACGATCGCGGATCTGATCACCGACGGCAAGATCGACATGATCCTGAACACCCCCTCGGGAGGCGATGCCCGCGGAGACGGGTACGAGATCCGGGCGGCCGCTACCTCGGTCGGCACCCCGGTGATCACCACGGTGGCCTCCTTCGGGGCGGCCATCCAGGCGATCCAGGCGATGCGCCAGTTCGAATGGTCGGTCACCTCCCTGCAGGAGCACGCCGAACGGCTCAACGACTCCCGCCAGGGGGCCTGAGCCGTGAGTGCACCGCACGACGCCGGCCGGGAGCCTTTCGGCTCCCGGCTGGCCCGGGCCATGGCCGTGCACGGTCCGCTCTGCGTGGGGATCGACCCGCATCCGGGGTTGCTGGCCGACTGGGCGTTGACCGACGATGCGGCCGGGGTGGAACGATTTGCCCTCTCGGTGGTGGAGGCCCTGGCCGGAGAAGTCGCCATGGTCAAACCCCAGGTCGCCCTGTTCGAACGCCACGGGTCGGCCGGAATGGCCGCCCTGGAACGGACCCTGGCTGCATGTTCGCAGGCCGGGCTGCTGTCCCTGGCCGATGCCAAACGCGGGGATATCGGCTCCACCATGGCCGCCTATGCGGACGCCTGGCTGCGCGATGGGTCCCCCCTGGCCGCTGATGCGGTGACGCTGAGCCCCTATCTGGGGTTCGGGTCGCTGCGTCCGGCCCTGGAGGCCGCCGCCGCCAGCGGCCGCGGGGTCTTCGTCCTGGCGCTGACCTCCAACCCCGAGGGGGCCAGCGTCCAGCATGTCGGCGGGGCCGCCTCGGTGGCGCGGGGGATCGTCGAGGCCACGGCCCGGGAGAACCAGGGAGCGCAGCTGGGCTCCACCGGGTTGGTGATCGGGGCGACCGTCGGCCCGGCCCTGGAGGAACTGGGGATCGATCTGGCGGCCAGCCAGGCCCCGATCCTGGCCCCGGGGCTGGGGGCACAAGGAGCCACGCCGGAGGATTTGCGGGCGGTGTTCGGCGCGGTCTGGGACCAACTGGTGCCCACCTCCAGCCGCGACATCCTGCGCCATGGACCCGATATCGCGACGCTGCGCAGGGCCGCCATCGACGTCCAGGACTCCTTGCGCGGTTGAGTCGGCAGGCCTGCGACCATTGCGCCTGGTCCCAGGGTTCGCTAGGTTCGGATCACATCGTCACTAGGCACGTTCGGTTCCCGGTGACGACCGATTCCTAGTCGGCAGGGGATTACGCTATGGTTTTGAAGTCATTATCGGAGGAAGACCGTGCGAAGGCGAGGGCCAAGGCCCTGGTCTCGCGGACCCGCCGAGCCGAGGTGAAGAACAGCTTCGGCCGCGGCGAGTTGCCCATTGCGGAGCTGCTCGAGCTGGCCCGCAGCGATGAGGCGGTCGGACGCCTCCGCGTTGCGGATCTGTTGGAGTCGGTTCCCGGGATTGGTTCGGTCAGGGCCGCGGCGCTGATGGAACGCATCGGCATCTCGGCGAATCGCCGGTTGCGCGGCCTGGGACGTAAACAGCAGGCGGCGCTGCGGTCCCACTTCGACGACACGCCGCCGCACGCAAAAAAGTAACAAAGGACACCATGCCGGCTTCCAGCCACCCGCCAGTCACCGTCCTCGCCGGCCCCACAGCAGTGGGCAAGGGGACCGTTTCCACCTACATCCGTGACCACTACCCGGAGGTGTGGCTCTCCGTTTCGGCGACGACACGCGACCCCCGGCCGGGGGAGCAGGATGGAATCCACTATTTCTTCGTGGGCCCGGACGCCTTCGACGAACTGGTCGGGGCCGGGGACATGCTCGAATGGGCGGTGGTCCACGGACGCAACCGCTACGGGACGATCCGCACCAAGGTCGCCGAAGCCGTGGCCGCCGGACGCCGGGTCCTGTTGGAGATAGACCTGCAGGGTGCCCGCCAGGTGAAGGAGTCGTTGCCGGAGGCGAAATTCGTGTTCCTGGCCCCGCCCAGCTGGGAGGAACTGGTCCGCCGGCTCATCGGACGCGGCACCGAATCGGAGGAGGAACAGCAAAGACGGCTCGATACCGCTAAACTGGAACTCGCTGCCGAATCCGAATTCGACGTCACCATCGTGAACGACGATATTCGGCGTGCAGCCGACGAGCTGGTTTCCCAGATGGGCCTGACTCCGCACCAGCGGTAGTCGGGGCCGACCGGCACCGACGAACACCACACAGAATTTGGAGGCTTCGTGTCTACGAACACCGAAGGCATCATCAATCCGCCGATCGACGAGCTGCTGACCACCACGGATTCCAAGTACGCCTTGGTGATCAACTCGGCCAAGCGGGCCCGCCAGATCAACGCCTACTACTCGCAGCTGCATGAGGGCCTCTTCGAGTACGTCGGCCCGCTGGTCGACACCCAGTTGAACGAAAAGCCGCTCTCCATCGCCCTGCGCGAAATCAACGAGGGCCTGCTGCAGGTCAAGCCGCTCGACGCCGACGACGCGCAGTAGCGCCACCCCGTGAAGGCCCAGCAGCGCATCGTCCTCGGAGTAGGCGGCGGGATCGCCGCCTATAAGGTGGCGGGGCTGCTGCGCCTGTTCACGGAATCGGGCCACCGGGTCGACGTCGTCCCCACCGAAGCCTCGCTCCGGTTCGTCGGCAAGGCCACGTGGGAGGCCCTCTCGGGGCGCCCGGTGCGCACCAGTGTGTTCGAGGCCGTGGAGGACGTGAACCATGTCCTCCTCGGCCAGGACGCCGATCTGATCGTCATCGCCCCGGCGACGGCCGATCTGCTGGCCCGCCTGGCCGCCGGGATGGCCAACGACCTGCTGACCAATACGGTGCTGGCCTCCACCGCCCCGATCGTGGTGGCCCCGGCCATGCACACCGGGATGTGGGAGAACCCCGCCACCACCACCAATGTCGCCACCCTGCGTTCGCGCGGGATCACCGTCATCGACCCCGCCGTGGGCCGTTTGACCGGCAAGGACACCGGTGCCGGACGCCTGCCCGAGGCGTCGCAGATCTTCGACGTCGCCCAACGTTTCCTGATCCCCTCCGGGGCCACGGGCCCACGGACCCCCATGGAGGAGCCGACGACGGGGGAGGGACCCCTGGCGGGCCGCACCGTCGTCGTCACCGCCGGGGGCACCCGGGAACCATTGGACCCCGTCCGCTTCCTGGGCAACCGCTCCTCCGGCAGGCAAGGTACGGCCATCGCCCGGGCCGCCCTGGCCGCCGGCGCCACCGTGCGACTGGTCGCCGCCCATCTGGAGACCGAGGTCCCCGCCGGCGTCGAGCTGACCACCGCCTCCACCGCGCTGGAACTACGGGACGCCGTCAGCGAGGCCTGCCAGGGGGCCGATGCGGTCATCATGGCCGCCGCCGTCGCCGATTTCCGTCCCGCCGACTACGCCGGCACCAAGATCAAGAAGACCGGCGAGGACGGGGCCCCCGGCCTGACGCTGGTGCGCAACCCCGACATCCTGGCCTCACTGGTCGAACACCGCCGGGACCATCCCGAGGAGGGCCCGGCCCTGATCGTCGGCTTCGCCGCCGAAACCGGCGACACCGAAAACTCCGTGCTGGAATACGGCCACGCCAAACTCGTGCGCAAGGGCTGTGACCTGCTGGTCGTCAATGAGGTCTCCGCCACGTTGGGCTTCGGCACCGAAGACAACACGGTCACCATCCTGGCCTCCGACGGCGCCGAACCCACCCGGATCGACGGGAGCAAGGACGAGGTGGCCCGCGGACTCATCGCGACGGTGGGGACCCTCCTGAACCGGTAGAGTGATCGGGTGACTTCCCAGAACCCCTCCCTGCGCCTGTTCAGTTCCGAATCCGTCACTGAAGGCCACCCAGACAAGATCTGCGACCAGATCAGCGATGCCATCCTCGATGAGATGCTCGCCCAGGACCCGAATTCCCGCGTCGCCGTGGAAACGCTGGTCACCACCGGTCTGGTGCACGTCGCCGGTGAAGTCACCACGGCCGGATACGTCGAGATCCCGCATCTGGTGCGCAAGACCATCCTGGACATCGGCTACGACTCCTCGGCCAACGGATTCGACGGGGCCCGCTGCGGCGTCTCGGTCTCCATCGGCCAGCAATCCCAGGAGATCGCCGACGGCGTGTTCAACTCCTGGGAACAACGCGAAGGCACCGGCCAGGATCCCCGGGACGCCCAGGGCGCCGGGGACCAGGGCATCATGTTCGGCTATGCCTCCGACGAGACCCCCGTGTTGATGCCCACCCCCATCTGGCTGGCCCAACGGCTATCCGAAAAACTCACCGAGGTCCGCAAGACCGGGGCCCAGCCGCTTCTGCGTCCCGACGGCAAGACCCAGGTCACCATTGGCTACGACGGGGACGTCCCGGTCTCGGTGGAGACCATCGTCGTCTCCTCCCAGCATGCCCGCGAACTCGAACTCGAGGCGCTGCGCACCGATCTGCACGAACTGGTGGTGCGCCCGGTGCTGGCCGGAACCGATCTGGACATCTCCAACACCCGGATCATCCTCAACCCCTCCGGCCCGTTCATCATCGGTGGCCCGGTCGGCGATGCCGGGCTGACCGGACGCAAGATCATCGTCGATACCTACGGCGGCTTCGCCCGGCACGGCGGCGGGGCCTTCTCCGGCAAGGACCCCTCCAAGGTCGACCGTTCGGCCGCCTACGCGATGCGGTGGATCGCCAAGAACGTGGTGGCCGCCGGGCTGGCCCGCCGCGCGGAAATCCAGGTCGCCTACGCCATCGGCGTGGCCCGGCCCGTGGGGCTGTACGTGGAGACCTTCGGTACCGAAACCGTGGATCCGCTGAAGATCGCCAGCGCCATCGAGGAGGTCTTCGATCTGCGCCCGCTGGGGATCATCGAGGATCTGGATCTGAAGCGTCCCGTCTATCAGCGCACCGCCGCCCACGGCCACTTCGGCCGCGAGGAACCGGGGTTCACCTGGGAGCAGACCAACCGCGTCGGGGCGCTGCGCCACTACTTCAACCTCTAGGAGGGCCTCGTGGACCGGTCAGCCGCAGAGCCCGAGCAGCCCACGCTGCTGCAGGGCTTCGACGTGCGCCGGCCCCTGCCCACCGGGGTCACCCCGGCGGCCTCGCTGCCCGTGGCCCGGGTCCTGCTCGACACCCAGGTCCCGCATCTGGACCGGCTCTACGACTACCTGGTGCCCGCGGAACTGGAGGCCCGGGCCATCCCCGGGGTACGCATCCGGGCCCGTTTCGGCGGGCAGGAACTGACCGGATATCTCGTGGAACGACTGGCCGAAACCGACCCCGGGGTGAGCTTGCAGCCACTGGGGAAGATCGTCTCCGACGAGGTCGTCCTGCGCCCCGAGGTCCTGCGGCTATGCCGGGCCGTCGCGGACCGCTACGCCGGAACCCTTCCCGATGTCGTCCGCTCCGCCATCCCCCCGCGGATGGCCCGCGTCGAAACCGAGACCAGTGCCGCCGACGCCTCCGATGCCCCACGGGCCGCACTCCCGGCGGCCCCCACCGACGAGGGCCCGCGCGTGACGCCGTCGTCGGTGCCGGAGTACGACGGTGGAGCAGGGTTCCTGGAGTCGCTGGCCGGCGGCGGCGCCCCCCGGGCCGTGCTCAGCGTGATGCCCAACCAGCCGGGGGGCTGGCCTGCCCTGCTCGGCGAAGCGGTGGGAGCCTGCCTGGATTCGGGGCGGGGGGCCCTGGTCGTCGTCCCCGATGCCCGCGACCTGGATCGGGCCGCCGAGACCTTGACCGCCCTGCTGGGCCCGGCGGTCGTCGCCCGGCTCAGCGCCGAGGACGGGGCCACCCCGCGCTACCGGGAATTCCTGCGGATCTCCCGCGGCCAGGCATCGGTGGCGGTGGGGACCCGGTCGGCGGCCTACGCCCCGGTCCACGACCTGGGACTGGTGGTGCTGTGGGAGGACCAGGATTCCAGCCACGCCGAACCACGGGCCCCCTACCAGCACGCCCGCGAAACCCTGCTGCTGCGGTGCCAACTGGCCGGCTGCGCCCTGCTGATGGCCGGGACCTCGCGCAGCGCCGAGGCCCAGCGCCTCGTGTTGACCGGGTGGGCCGCCGAACTGACGGCCCCGCGGGCCCTGTTGCGGGCCCAGGCGCCCCGGGTGGTGGCCAGCTCCGATTCCTTCGAGCAGGAACGTGACCCGGTCCTGCATGCCGCCCGGCTGCCGAAGCTGGCCTGGTCGACGGCGTCGAAGGCGCTGGAGCACGGTCCGGTGCTGGTACAGGTGGCCCGGACCGGCTTCCTGCCGGCCGTGCGCTGTGAACGCTGCCGCGAACCGGTGCGGTGCCCCGCCTGTTCCGGCCCTCTGGGTCTGGATCATTCCTCCGCCGTCCCCGGCTGCCGGTGGTGCGGGGAACAGGCCCCGAACTGGTCCTGCCCCACCTGTGGGGGGCGGCGTCTGCGGGCCGCGGCCATCGGGGCCGACCGCACGGCGGAGGAACTGGGCCGGGCCTTCCCCAAGGTCCCGGTCGTCAGCGCCACCGGCGGCCTGCCCCGCCGTCGTGTCCCGGGATCCCCGTCGCTGGTGGTCGCCACCCCGGGGGCCGAGCCGGTGGCCGAGGGCGGCTACGCCGCGGTGCTGCTGTTGGACGGGGACCGCATGCTCGCCCGCGATGAACTGCGCACCGGGGAGGAAGTGCTCCACCGCTGGCTCGCGGCCGCCTCCCTGGGCAGGTCATCACGGGATGGTGGCGTGGTGGTCATCGCGGCGGGGGAGTCCGATCCGGTCCGCGCCCTGGTGCGCTGGGATGCCGCCGGCTATGCCGAACGCGAGCTGAACCTGCGGCGTGAACTGGAGCTGCCCCCCGCGGTGCGCACGGCCTCCCTCTCGGGTCCCGCCCTGGCGGCCGACGCCTTTGCCGAAGCACTCGAACTTCCCGAATCGGTCAGGCTCACCGGACCGGTGATCGAAGAGGACGGGGTCCACCGGTGGCTGCTGTTCTTCTCCTACGGCCAGGGCGGACCGGTCTGCGCTGAACTGCGCCGGGTCAAGGCCAGGTCCTCGGCCAACCGCGATCCGGTGGTCGCGGTACGCGTCGACCCGCAGGGCCTGCTCTAGTTCTTGCCGGTCAGGAAACCGGTGATCATCCTGGCCGCGGTCCGCGGGCGTTCGTAGTGGATCAGGTGCCCCACCCCGGCGATGACCTCGACCCTGGCCTGCGGGAACCTGGCCGCCAAGGAATACTGCCCCTCGATGGAGCCGAGGTCGTCGAGGGCGCCGACGATCAGCAGGGTCGGCTCCTCCACCTCGGCGGCGACGTCACGGACCGTATCGGTGATCGAGGAGGCGAAGGCCTCCTGCAGGCTGGCCCGGGTGGCGAAGCGGCTGAAATAGCGCCGGTGCTGGTCCACCACATAGGCCTGGGTCCGCGGATCCCCGGAGGTGCCCATCGCGGCCGACATGACATCGACGATCAGCCGGTTGCGCAGCACCGCCAGGCCCAGGCGTTCGGGCAACATCCGACCGGCGGCGTAGTAGCCGGCCGCGACCCGGGAGAAGACGGCCTGGCTGCCCTCCAGCGCCGGTTCGCAGATGGGGTTGATCAGCACCAGCGAGGCGAACCTGCCGGGATGTTCGGCCAGGTAGCGGGAGGCGACGATCGTTCCGAAGGAGTGCCCCAGCAGGACGGCCGAGGCCGGGATCCCCAGCTCGGCGCGCACGGTTTCGATGACCCCCGCCTGGGTGGCCGCGTCGTGGCGGGCGTCGGGGTAGGCCGTGGAATCACCGAACCCGGGCAGGTCGGGAACGATGACGGTGTAGCCGGGAAGGTTGCGCACCAGCAGGTCCAGTCCGTGGTGGTCCCCACGGAACCCATGGATCGCCAGGATGATCCCCTGCGAGGGGCCCCGGGAGGGGTAGGTCCTGACCGCCAGGTCCGAGCCCAGGTGTCGGTGGCGGGTGACCCAGGGGGCGCGGTAGTCGGAAGGGATGTCCATGGGATGAGCCTATCGGCCGCCGGTGCTCATTTAAGCAACCGCCAGGCGGTCCCCTCGTCGATCACCAGATCGGTCATCAGCCGGCCCTCCAGTGCGCCGCGGACGGCTTCGAGCTTGCCCCGGCCGGCGACGATCGCCAGCCGTTGCGGAACCCGGCGCAGGGCGTCGAGCGGGGGACCGGTGGAGCGGTCGTTCATCGAGATCGAGTCGTCACTGCCATCGCGACGGTAGAAGACGGTGGCCACGTCCCCGACCACCCCTTGTTCACGCAAGGCGGCGGCTTCCCGGGCGCTGACATAGCCTCCGCGGTAGATCTGGCTGGGGACCGCGGCGTCGATGGAGCCCAGCCCGAAGACCGCCAAACGGCACTCTGACTGGGTGTCCAGCACGCGGCGGACAGATCGTTCCTGCCACATGGCGGCCCGGGTCTCGGCCCGGTCGAAGAAGGCGGGGACCGGGAACTGTTCCACCCGGGCGGTGAAGGCCGCCCCGAACCTGAAGAGGATCTCGCTGGCATAGGAGATGCCCGTGGTCTGCGGGTTGGCGGCGCCGTTGAGTTGGACGAAGACCGTGTCATGGGTGGGTTTATGCACCAGGTGCCGGCTCAACGCGGTCAGCGTGGACCCCCAGGCCAGCCCGACGGTCATTCCCGAAGAGATCAGCGGTTGGACCACATGGGCCCCGTGGGCGGCCACGCGTTCGAGGACCTCGGCCTCACTGAGAGAACCGTCGGTGGGCACCACATGGGCCCTGACCCCGTATCTGGTTTCCATGGCCCTGACCAACGACGTGGCCCGGCCCCGCGGGGGATTCAACTCGATCTTGACCAGGCCATTGCGCTTGGCCAGTGACAGCAAGCGGGACACGGTGGACCGGGAGACCCCCAGGTCCCGGGCAATGGCCTCCATGGTCAGTTCCTGGACGTAGTACAGCTGGGCCGCCCGCAGCGCATCGCGTTCGCGCCGGTCACCGGAGGTGTGTCGTACGCCATGAACGTTCGGGTCACCGGATCCGTTCTCCGGATCCTCCTCCAGCGGGTCGTACGGCATGATTCCTCCGCTTCCTGCACGTTTGTGCATTCCGATTGACGGCAACGTCCTCCACTGGACAGACTACTGGGCGGTTGCCCGTTCAGGGGCCAACAGTTCCATTTCGCAGCAAAGGACAGATCTAAGTGTCATCCACGCAAGCAGCCCGTCCTGCCGTTTCCCGGTTGTCGGAGAGGCCCCGTGCCCAGGTCCTCATCGTCGGAGGAGGAATCAATGGCGTCGCCACCTTCCGCTACCTGGCCCTGCAGGGCATCGACGTCGCGCTGGTGGAGCGCGGGGACTACTGCCAGGGGGCCTCCGGCGCCTCCTCGCATATGATCCACGGCGGAATCCGGTACCTGGAAAACGGCGAGTTCCGCCTCGTCCACGAATCGGTGCAGGAACGCAACACGCTGCTGGCCATCGCCCCGCACTACGTCAAGCCGCTGCGCACCACCATCCCGATCTTCTCCACCTTCTCGGGGATCCTCAGCGCCCCGGCCCGCTTCCTGACCCACCGCAACGGCAAGCCGCAGGAACGCGGGGCCCTGCTGATCAAGGCCGGCCTGATGATGTATGACGCCTTCGCCGGCTCCGGACGGCTGACCGAACGCCACCGGTTCCACGGCCGTCGCCGGGCCCTGCACGATCTGCCGGCACTGCGCCAGGACGTGAAGTACGCGGCCACCTACTTCGACGCCTCCGTGCACAACCCCGAACGCCTCACCCTCGATGTGCTCCAGGACGGCCTGCGCGCCAACCCGGACTCACGGGCCTCCAACTACGTCTCCCTGGTCAACGAGCACGACGGCGTGGCGACGTTGCGCGACGAACTCACCGGCGAGGAATTCGAGTTCACGGCCCCGGTGATCGTCAACGCCACCGGCGCCTGGGTCGATGAGACCAACCACGCCCTGGGTCAGGACAGCCGGTTCATGGGAGGGACCAAGGGCTCGCATATCGTCCTGGACAGCCCCGAACTGCTCGCCGCCTGCGGCGGCCGGGAGATCTTCTTCGAGCACAGCGACGGACGCATCGTGTTGATCTACCCGATGGGGGACCGGGTCCTGGTGGGCACCACCGACATCGACGCGGACCCGGGCGAGCCGGCACGCTGCACCGAAGAGGAAGTGGACTACTTCTTCGATCTGATCAACCATGTTTTCCCCGAGGTCGCCGTCTCGCGGCAGGAGATCGTCTACCGCTTCTCAGGCATCCGCCCGCTGCCCCGCCACGACGACACCCAGCCCGGCTTCGTCTCGCGTGACTACCGCATCGAAAAGCGATCGGGCGGCCAAGGGTCCACGATGCTCAGCCTGGTCGGCGGCAAATGGACCACCTTCCGGGCCCTGGCCGAACACCTGGGAGGCGAAGTGCTCACGGCACTGGGACGCCCCTCCGGGCCGGATACCAGCGCCCTGGCCATCGGCGGCGGCGTGGACTACCCGCGCAACGACGTCGAACGCGAACAGTGGATCTCCGCCAGGACTTCACGGGCAAGCCGCGACCGACTGGCCGTCCTGCTCGAACGCTACGGTACCCGTGCCGACGAGGTCCTGGAGGCCAGCGGCGAGCAGGACGCCCTGCTGCTGAGCTGCGACGAACTCAGCGTCGACGAACTGGCCCACATGGCCCGCCACGAGCAGGTCGGACGGCTGGTCGACGTGTTCATCCGCAGGACCTCGCTGGCCTTCCGCGGCCTGGTCACCACCGCGCTCATCGACGAATGCGCCGAGGTCCTGGCCCCCGTGCTGGGGTGGGACGCCACACGCGTGGCCAGCGAACGCGCAGAGACCCATCGCGTACTCTCCGAAGAGCACGGCGTCACCTTCTCCCCGGCAGCCGCCTAGGGACCCTCGCCCGACCGTGCCACCGGGCACGGTCGGGCCCCCATTTTTCCGCATCGGCGATCGCCGGGAGCCGGATCACCGCGGGACATCAACTGATGCCCCGCCCCATTCCACACAACGTAGGAGTCAACGATGTCTCTACAAGTCTTCAGTGCGGAAGCACTCGGCACCATGGTGCTGATGCTTCTCGGCTGTGGCGTCGTCGCCAATGCCGTCCTGAGGGGCGCCAAGGGCAATAACGGCAATTTCCTCATGGTCAACTTCGGCTGGGGGCTCGGCGTCTTCGCCGGTGTCTGGGTCGCCGCGGTCTCCGGCGCACACATCAACCCCGCCGTCACCGTCGGCCTGCTGGTCAACCCCAACGTCCACGAGTATGCCCCGGGCGTGGCCATCACGCTGGTGAACACGCTGCTCTACTTCGCCGCCCAGATGATCGGCGCCATCATCGGTGCCGTCCTGGCCTACCTTTCCTATAAGCAGCACTTCGACGCCGAAGAGGACCCGGCGGCCAAGCTGGGCGTCTTCGCCACCGGCCCCGTCTACCGGCATAAGGGCTGGAACCTGCTCACGGAGATCATCGCGACCTTCGTCCTGGTCTTCGTCATCGCCGGTTTCGGACTGACCCCCAACGGACTCGGCCCGCTGGCCGTGGCCTTCCTCGTGGTGGGCATCGGTGCCTCCCTCGGTGGACCGACCGGCTACGCGATCAACCCGGCCCGTGACCTCGGACCCCGGATCGCCCACGCCTTCCTTCCGATCAAGGGCAAGGGACCCAGCGACTGGAGCTACTCCTGGATCCCCGTCGTCGGCCCCCTGGTCGGCGGAGCCTTGGGCGGCGTCTCCGGAGGCCTGCTCTTCTAACGCCTCCGTGCGCACCTCGACCCCGCGGCCAGGACCCATGTCCTAGACTGCCAGCACACGATCGTGTGGTGCGCGTCACGGCATCATCTGCCCCATCACCGGTACTTCGAAGGGAAGCAACCCATGACCAAGAACATCATCGCCATCGACCAGGGCACCACGAGTTCGCGTGCCATCATCTTCGACCACGACGGAGCCATCGTCTCCGTTGGACAGAAGGAACACGAGCAGATCTTCCCCAAGGCGGGATGGGTCGAGCACGACGCCGAGGAGATCTGGACCAACGTCCGTGAAGTCGTCGGCAGCGCCCTGTCCAAGGCGAACCTCACCCGGCACGACATCGCCGCGGTGGGCATCACCAACCAGCGCGAGACCACGGTGGTCTGGGACAAGAACACCGGCAAGCCCGTTTATAATGCCATCGTCTGGCAGGACACCCGGACCCAGGACACCGTCGACGAGCTCTCCGCCGACGGCGGCGGGGACCGCTACAAGGACCGGGTGGGTCTGCCGTTGGCCCCCTACTTCTCGGGCACCAAGATCAAGTGGATCCTGGACAACGTCGACGGGGTCCGCGAACGCGCCGAAGCAGGGGACCTGCTGTTCGGCAACACCGATACCTGGGTGACCTGGAACCTGACCGGCGGTACCGACGGCGGCGTCCACATCACCGATGTCACCAACGCCTCCCGCACCTTGTTCATGGACCTGAAGACGCTGGCCTGGGACGAGGGAATCCTGGCCGATTTCGGGGTCCCGGTCTCGATGATGCCGACCATCAAGTCCTCCTCGGAGGTCTACGGCACGGTGCACACCAACCAGCTGTTGCGCGAGGTCCCCGTGGCGGGCATCCTCGGTGACCAGCAGGCCGCCACCTTCGGCCAGACCGCCTTCAAGGCCGGCGAGGCGAAGAACACCTACGGCACCGGTTGCTTCCTGATCTTCAACACGGGCGAGGAGATCGTGAAGTCCTCCAACGGGCTGCTCACCACCGTGGCCTACCAGCTCGAGGGGGAGAAGCCGGTCTATGCACTGGAGGGCTCGATCGCCGTGGCCGGCTCCCTGGTGCAATGGCTGCGTGACAACATCGGCATGATCTCCTCCGCCGCAGAGGTCGAGGACCTGGCCGCGCAGGCCGAGGACAACGGCGGGGTGTACATCGTTCCGGCGTTCTCGGGCCTCTTCGCCCCCTACTGGCGTCCCGACGCCCGCGGCGCCATGGTCGGGCTCACGCGTTTCGCCAACCGCTCCCATATCGCCCGGGCCGCCATGGAAGCCACGGCGTTCCAGACCCGGGAGGTCCTGGACGCGGTCAACGCCGACGCCGAAGTCCCGCTGACCGAACTGCGGGTCGACGGCGGCATGGTCGCCAACGAGACCCTCATGCAGTTCCAGGCCGATATGCTCGGCGTCCCGGTCGTCCGCCCCGAGGTCACCGAGACCACGGCCCTGGGCGCCGCCTACGCCGCCGGACTGGCCGTCGGGTTCTGGACCGACCGTGATGAGCTGCGCGCCAAGTGGGCCGAGGACAAGCGGTGGGAACCCGAAATGGACCCCACCGAACGCGACCGTCAGATGCGTTTGTGGAAGAAGGCCGTCACCAAGACCTTCGACTGGGTCGACGAGGACGTCCTCTAGGCCCGCCAACCCCTCCACGACCTGCAGCGCGGGGCCGTGACACCCCAGGTGTCACGGCCCCGCCGTGCTGTAGACTGGGACCATGTCAGCAGTCCTACGTCCTTCCTAGCCGGGCCCGAACCGTCCGGCTGCCCCTTGGATGCCAAGGGGTATTTTCATGTTCGGTCCTCGTGGGAACCCCGCGGGGACCCCGGCGCGGGCCGGGACTGGATGACCAACCGAATCTGCACTACCAGAAGGCGACCCACCGTGAGCACAGAGGCACCCGGAACCCCGGAGACCGGCACCACCTACAGCTTCAGCGAGCTGGAGGCACGGTGGCAACCCGTGTGGGAGGAACTGGGGGTCTTCACCCCGAAGGACGACGGCAGCGCCGAACGCCGGTATGTCCTGGACATGTTCCCCTACCCCTCGGGCGACCTGCATATGGGCCATGCCGAGGCCTTCGCCATGGGCGACGTGGTGGCCCGCTACTGGCGCCAGCAGGGCTATGACGTCCTGCACCCGATCGGCTGGGACTCCTTCGGCCTGCCCGCGGAGAACGCGGCCATCAAGCGCAACGCCCACCCCGCGGAGTGGACGTATAAGAACATCGAAACCCAGGCGGCGTCCTTCAAGCGCTATGCCATCAGCGCCGACTGGTCCCGACGGATCCACACCTCCGATCCGGAGTACTACCGCTGGACCCAGTGGCTGTTCACCCGCTTCTACGACAAGGGACTGGCCTACCGCAAGGACCACCCGGTGAACTGGTGCCCCAAGGACCAGACGGTGTTGGCCAACGAGCAGGTCGTCAACGGCACCTGCGAACGCTGCGGAACCGCCGTGACGAAGAAGTCGCTGAACCAGTGGTACTTCAAGATCACCGACTATGCCGATCGCCTGCTCGAGGACATGGAAGGGCTCAAGGGCCACTGGCCCGAACGCGTCCTGGCCATGCAGCGCAACTGGATCGGGCGCTCCGAGGGCGCCCATGTCGATTTCGTCATCGAACCCACCGCCGAGGATCCGGCCGACCACCAGGTGACGGTCTTCACCACCCGCCCCGACACCCTCCACGGGGCGACGTTCTTCGTCGTGGCCGCCGACGCCGACCTGGCCGCCGATCTGGTCGCCCCGGAGCGCCGCGCGGAGCTGGCCACCTACCAGGACCAGGTCAAGGCCCTGAGCGAAATCGAACGCCAGTCCACCGAACGCACCAAGACCGGTGTCTTCCTCGGACGCCATGCCATCAACCCGCTCAATGGCGAACGCCTGCCGGTCTGGGCCGCCGACTATGTCCTGGCCGACTACGGAACCGGGGCCATCATGTCGGTGCCCGCCCACGACCAGCGCGACCTGGACTTCGCCCGGACCTTCGACCTGCCCATCCGGGTCGTCCTGGACACCGGAGAAGAGGACCCGGCCTCCAGCGGGGTCGCCACCACCGGCGAGGGCACCCTGGTCAACTCCGGGGAGCTCGACGGGCTGGAGAAGGACGCAGCGATCGCCCGCGCCGTGGAGATCGTCGAAGCCGCGGGAACCGGCCGGCATACGGTGAACTACCGGCTGCGCGACTGGCTGCTCTCACGCCAGCGTTTCTGGGGGACCCCCATCCCGATCATCCATTGCCCGGACTGCGGCGAGGTCCCGGTCCCGGACGACCAACTGCCGGTCCGTCTGCCGGATGACCTGCGCGGGGAACAACTGGCCCCGCAAGGCACCTCCCCGCTGGCTGCTGCCACCGACTGGGTCAACACCACCTGCCCCTCCTGCGGTGGTGCCGCAATGCGCGACACCGACACCATGGACACCTTCGTGGACTCCTCGTGGTATTTCCTGCGCTTCCTGTCCCCGGACTACACCGACGGACCCTTCGACCCGGACACCGCCAACGCGTGGATGCCGGTGGGGCAGTACGTCGGCGGGGTGGAGCACGCGATCCTGCACCTGCTCTACGCGCGGTTCTTCACCAAGGTCATCCACGATCTGGGACTCATCGAGGCCACCGAGCCCTTCGCCGCCCTGCTGAACCAGGGCCAGGTCCTCAACGGCGGCAAGGCCATGAGCAAATCCTTGGGCAACGGGGTGGACCTGGGCGAACAGCTCGACAAGTACGGGGTCGACGCCGTGCGTCTGACCATGATCTTCGCCTCGCCCCCGGAGGACGACGTCGACTGGGCGGATGTCTCCCCGGCCGCCGCCGGGAAGTTCCTGGCCCGTGCCTGGCGCCTGGCCCAGGATGTCGACAGCGAACCGGGGGCCGATCCGGCCACCGGCGACCAGGGGTTGCGTACCGTCACCCACCGCGCCGTCGCCGAAGCCGCCGAACTGCTGGATTCGGGCAAGTTCAACGTGGTGGTGGCCAAGCTGATGGAAATGGTGAACGCCACCCGCAAGGTCATCGATTCCGGGGTCGGTTCCTCCGATCCGGCAGTGCGCGAGGCCGCCGAAGCCGTCGCAGTGATCCTGAGCTTGTTCTCCCCGTATACCGCCGAGGACATGTGGGAGCAGCTGGGCCATGGCCCCTCGGTCGCCAACGCCGGCTGGCCGACGGTCGATCCGGCCCTGTTGGTCCAGGACACGGTCGTGGCCATCGTGCAGATCAAGGGCAAAGTGCGCGATCGCCTCAGTGTCCCGGCGGATATCAGCGAAGAGGACCTGCGGGCCCTGGCCCTGGCTTCGGAGCCGATCCAACGGGCCCTGGACGGGCGCGAACTGCGGACCGTGATCGTGCGGGCCCCGAAGCTCGTGAACCTCGTTCCGGTCTCCTAGGGTAGGGACATGCCTTCAGCCCCGCGCCGGGGCGACCCCACGCCCCAGCCCCCGGGTCGTTCCCCCGGCTTCCTCGAACGGTTGCTTCCCCGCGATCGGCGCCACCGGGCGCGGGGGAGGAGCGGTCCGCGTACCGCGGTGGTGACCGATACCGCCTCGGCCATCCCCGCCGCCTGGGCCCAGGAGCACGCCGAACATCTGCGCGTCCTGCCCCTTCCCGTGATGATCGACGGACAGATCTACACGGAAGGACTGGACGACGTCGAGACGGCACTGGCAATGGCCTTGGCCACCGGGGCCTCCGTGCAGACCTCCCGTCCCGCCCCCGGCGCCTTCCAACGCACCTATGAATCCCTGGCCGCCGCCGGCTTCGAGCGGATCTACTCGCTCCATCTGTCCCAAGGTCTCTCCGGAACCGTGGACGCGGCCTGTTGGGCGGCGGAGCAGGTCGAGGTCGAGGTCACCGTGATGGACACCAGGACCGTGGGGCTGGCCCAGGGACTGGCCGTCATGGACGCCGTGTTGGCCGCCGAGGCCGGGGCCGGCGCGCAGGAACTGGAAGCCGGGGTCCGGCGGGCGCAGGACCATGGGCTGTACTTCGTGGTCCCCAGCTTGGAACAGCTACGCAAGGGCGGGCGGATCGGCGCCGCGGCAAGCATGTTCGGCACCCTGTTGGCGGTCAAGCCCCTGCTGGCCATCGAGAACGGGCGCATCGGAGTGCACGAGAAGGTGCGCACCATGCCGCGGGCCATGTCCCGTCTGGTGGAGATCTCCCGCGAGGAGGCCGCTGCCGCACCGGCCGGGGCCCGGATCGCCGTGCACTATTTCGGCAACCCCGATCAGGCCCACGAACTGTGTGCCGAGCTGGAAAGCTCCAGTGTCGGCGATGTCCTGTGCGAGCCGCTCCCCACCGTGCTGGCAGCCCATGCCGGCGCCGGGGTCCTGGCCGTGGTCATTGCCGCCCTTGCCCCGCCGGACAACCCTGACGAACCGGTCGATGCCGCGGCGCCGTCCGAACAGGATCCCCCCGAAGACGACGCCCCAGGATCCACCGTCCCGGCCTGACCCGGTCCTCCACAGCCGTCGGGCCACCGGGGTTCTCCACATCCGGCCAACCCGGGGCGCCGCCGAGGAACGCGGTTCCTAGGCTGGGAACATGGTCCGACACCGTTGGGAACAGCGCACCGCTACGGCAGCGGGCCCTGTTCCCCGGACACGTTTCCGTTTTCGGCTGGGGCGCGGGGCCATCATGTGCCTGCTGTTCACCGCCGTCATCTGGATCGCTGCCAGTCTGCTCTTCCATCCGCCCGAAGGCGCGGGACAACAACTGGACTCCGTGGCCCTGGATCCCAGCGCCGCCACCGGCCCGGCGTCGACCCCGCCCAGCACCCCCGGCCCGGGCACCACCTCGGGCCACCCTCCCTCAGCCGAGGGATCCAGCCCCACCGGGTCGGACCCGGGGCAGGCCTCCGGGGCGGCGGCCGCCGGGACCGCGTCGGTCCTGGTCCACGTGGCCGGAGCGGTGAAGAAGCCCGGGGTCTACCATTTCGCCCCCGGGGCCCGGGCCGAGGATGCCGTTCGTTCCGCCGGGGGACTGGCCAGCGGTGCGGCCCCCGCGGCGATCAACCTGGCGGCCCCCCTGGTGGACGGCCAACAACTGTATCTGCCCACCACCAAGGAACTTCCCGGGGCGGGCGGCACGGAAAGACCCCCGAACGGCGCCGGACCCGGGGCAGGGCCCGGCGGCGCAGCCGGTGCCGGCGCGCGGGAGGCGGGCCCGATCAACATCAACAGTGCCGATGCCGCCGGTCTGCAGGAATTGCCGGGCATCGGCCCGGCCCTCTCCGCGAGGATCATCGACTTCCGGGCGGCGAACGGCCCCTTTGCCTCGATGACGGAATTGGATGCCGTGTCCGGAATCGGTCCGGCCATGATGGAACGGCTCGAACCGCTGGTCCGGTTCAACTGATGGCCCCGGCGGCGCTGCCATGTTGAGCCGCGATGGCGCCGGCTTTCTCCAGCGCCTGCTGTCCCGCTGGGCCCGTCCCGACGCCGGTACCGCTTCGGGCCCCGTCGACGACGGTTACCTGGACCTGCGCAGCCTCGCGGCAGCGGCCGGGGCGTGGGCGGCCGCCTGGGAACTGGTCCGACATGACCCTGCCCTGGCGCGGATACTGACCGTGGCCCTGGGGCTCCTCCTGGTCTTTCTCTTCGGGGTGTTGATGCGCAACCGGGGACTGCTGGCCTGGTCCCGTCATTGGTGGACGCCGGTGGCTGCCGCCGCAGTGGGGGTCTTCCTGGTCTCGGCCGCGATCTCGACCCACTCCCTGGCCCAGATGGACCCGACCTTCGCCGCCCTGGCCGCGACGTCGTCCACCCTGCGGGTGGAAGCGGTGGTCACCGGGGATCCCCGCCGGATCGAAACGGGAGGAGCGGCCCATACGGGGGAACCGATCGTCGGACAACACGCCGCCGAGGAACGTCCGGAACCGACGGCGAGGCTCATGGTCGATGTCCGGATCCTCAAATACTCGGCCCATGGAAACTGGCATGCCGGGGCCGCCGAGGCGGTCCTGGTCTTGGACGCGGGCCGGGCGGGCCCCGGGGCGGAACCACTACCGGGTCGGATCGTCTCCGGGCTGGCACGTCTCAGCCCGGCGGAGCCCGGGGAACGCCAGGGCTACTGGCTCAGGGCCGTCGCTTCCATGCAGACCCGGGACACGCCCTCGCCGGAACCGGTCTCCGAGCAATGGCGACGACGCTTCGTACTGGAGTCGGCGGTGCTTCCCGGCACCGGTCCGGCGCTCCTGCCCGGCATGGTGATGGGGGACCGTTCGGCCCAGGGCCCCGAACTGGACAGCGCCATGAAAACCGCTGGGCTGGCTCATTTGACTGCGGTGAGCGGGGCCAACGTGGCGATGATCCTGGGCAGTGTGTTGTGGTTGTGCCGCTTCTGCGGGGTGAATCGATGGTTAGCCCTGGGTGCCTCGCTGGTGACCCTGGTCGGGTTCGTCATCCTGGTCCATCCCGAACCCAGCGTCATCCGCGCCGCGGTGATGGGGGCCGTGGGTGCGGTGGCCGTCTACCTGGGCAGGGGACGCCAGGCACTGACCGCCCTCTGCGTCTGTGTCTGCGGGGTGCTGGCCTGGGATCCCTGGTTCGCCCGGGAACCCGCCTTCCAGCTCTCAGTCCTTGCCACCGCCGGGATAGTACTCATGGGTGCCCGGCTGGGGGCGCTGGCCCGACGCATCATGCCGGGATGGCTGGCCGACGGGGTGGCCATCAGCACCAGTGCCCAGCTCTTCTGCCTCCCGGTGTTGTTGGGCATGAATCCTGCCTTCAGCCTCTATGCGGTTCCGGCGAACGTCCTGGCGGCCCCCTTGGTCCCGCTGGTCACCGTGGCCGGCATGTCGGCACTGCTGCTCTGTGCCGTGCCGGGACCCTGGGCGCAGCCACTGATCTGGCTGGCCGGGATCCCGGCGGACTGGATCGGGATGTTGGGCCGGCTGGTCCATGGCCTGCCCGGCGCATTGCTTCCGTGGCCGGAAGGACCCGGTGGCCGCGGGGCCGCGGTTCTGTTGGCCTTAATGGCCCTGGTCGCGGTGTGGCTTGCCGCCACGCCGGCGGCAGAGGCCGGGCCCCACCCCGGACGCTGGGCCTGGCTGCGCCCGTTCGCCGGCGGCCGCTGGGCCTCGAGGACCGGGCCCGCCCCCGGAACAGGACGCAGGACCGTCGCCGGGGCCGCCGCGTTGGGGTGCCTGGGCCTATTGGCAGGACTCACGCTTCCGGCAACAGCCTGGTGGCCGGACCCGCCCGGGCCGTGGCAGGTCGCGGGCTGCGACGTCGGGCAGGGGGATTCCTTTGTCCTGCGCTCCGCCCCCGATCATGCCGTCGTGATCGACACGGGGCTGGACCCCGACGTCGTCGATGATTGTCTGGACGAACTCGGGGTCCACACCATTGATGCCTTGTTCATCACCCATCTGCACGCCGATCACGCCGGCGGAGTGGAAGGGGCGGTTCGGGGCAGGATGGTGGAACAGGCCTTCTACTCCACGGGAACGGACAGCACCGAACTACCGGGACTTCCACAGGGGCTGGAGGCCACGGTTCCCGAGGTCGGGCAGACCGGATCCGCCGGCCCGGTCAGTTGGGAGGTCATCGGGCCCATCGGGGATCCGCGGGGGGAAGAGGAAAACGATGCCTCCCTGGTCGTGGTCTTCCGGATGGCAGCCCCTGGTCATCCGCCCTTCACTCTGCTGGCCACCGGGGACCTGGAGGAGCAGGCCATGGACGCGGTGCTCCGGGCCCACCCCGAGCTGCAGGTGGACGTGTTGAAGGTCAGCCATCACGGGGCGAAGAACGGCGGGACGGCCGTCATCGACCAATCCGGGGCCCGGGTGGCCCTGATCGGTGTGGGGGGCGGGAACAGCTACGGCCATCCCACCCCGAAGATCCTCAAGGCGTTGCATGAAGCCGGCATGCACACGTTCCGCACCGACCTCAACGGGACCATCCGTTTGCGCGTCACGCCCACGGGGGAGCTGGTGATCACCGGACGACCTGTCCGGCCCTCGGGACGATAGGATGCAATGTCAGACTCCAATGGAAGGTGGATCAGGGTGGCCAATAAGACCTCGGGCCCGTCCCGGGCCTCGGGAACGCGTGCACAGGACCGCACCGGCTGGCGCCAGGCCGCCCCCGCCCCGCTGGTCCTTCTCCAGGGACCCGAGGCCTACCTTGCCGGAAGGGTCATCGAATCGATCCGCCGGCAGGTTCGCCACCGCGACGGGGACGCCGAGGTGACGGCCTTCGATGCGTCGACCTACCAGCGCGGCGAGCTGCTGCTGGCAGCCAGCCCCTCCCTGTTCGGTGAGGCCAAGATCATCGAGGCCACCTCGCTGGCGACCATGAACGAGGACTTCCTCGACGACGCGCTCGCCTACGCGGCCTCCCCGGCCCAGGACGTGGTCATGATCCTGCACCACTCCGGGGGCAACCGCGGCAAGAAGGTCCTTGATGCACTCAAGGCCGCCGGGGCCCGGGTCATCGACTGCCAGCCGTTGAAGAGGGACTCCGAGAAGGTCGAGTTCGTCTCCCACGAATTCAAGGAGGCCCGCCGCAGGATCCTTCCCGAGGCCACCCGTGCCCTCGTGGCAGCCGTCGGCGCCGATCTGGGCGAATTGGCGGCGGCCTGCTCGCAATTGATCCAGGACACCACGGGTGAGGTCGATCAGGAGACCGTGGACCGGTACTTCGGCGGGCGGGTGGAAGCCACCGGCTTCAAGGTGGCCGATGCCGCCCTGTCGGGTCGTGGCCCCGCGGCCTTGGGGGCCCTGCGCCATGCCCTGGCCACCGGTACCGACCCGGTCCCCATCGTCGCGGCACTGGCCATGAAACTGCGTCAGGTGGCCAAGGTCTCCGGGCAACGCCGTTCCGCAGGATCCATGGCCCAGGAGTTCGGCATGGCACCGTGGCAGATCCAACAGGCCCAGGAGCAGGCCCGCTTTTTCTCCTCCGATGACCTGGTGCGTTGCCTGCGCCTGGTGGCCGAGGCGGATGCCCAGGTCAAGGGTGCTTCCCGCGATCCGCGCTATGCGGTGGAGCGGGCCGTCACCGGGATCGCCCTGGCTGCCCGGCGCTGAAGCCAGGGCCCCGGGGGCATTAAACGAAGAAGCCGCCTCCGGAGAACCGGAAGCGGCTTCTTGCGATGAAACCTTGAACGGGCTTTAGAGCGCGTTGACCTTCTTGGAGATGGCCGACTTGTGGTTGGCTGCATTGTTCTTGTGCAGGACACCCTTGGAGACGGCCTTGTCGAGCTTGCGGCCTGCAACGCGCAGCGCTGCCGTGGCGGCATCCTTATCAGCCTTGGTCACAGCCTGCTTGACTGCGCGGATGGCGGTCTTCACATCCGAACGGACTGCCGCGTTGTTGGCGCGGGCCTTCTCGTTGGTGAGGATGCGCTTCTTCTGGGATTTGATGTTTGCCACTAGTTTAAACTCTCTTGCTTTCGCGGAAAATGGTCGGTGAGGGATCCCTCCCGAGCCATCGACTGAGCGGCGTGGGGATACCTATGGCGACCCGGGAGAAGTGCCCGTCGACCTGCGCGGACACACAGCAAGCAATCCTAGCAGCTAAGGCCGATGCCCGCGATTCGACGCAGCTTCCGGCGGGTCGGCCCGTCGGGACGCTCCAGGCTGGAACGCTGCGCCCTCAGGCTCCGCCCAGGGCCCGGCCGACCCGGTCGAAGGCGCCTCGGTCCAGCACGGCCCCTTCGCGACGAATGCCCTGCGGGTCCACACGGATGACCCGATCGACCTTGACCTCGCTGGGCCTGCCGGCCCGGTCCCAGGCCCCGGTCCCGATGTCGATGTAGTCCCGATCACGGTGCCGGCGGTTGTTATGGTCCTGGGAGGTGAGCATCAGCCCCAGGAGGAACTCCCCGTCACGGCCCACCAGCAGCACCGGACGATCCTTGCCCCGGGAGGGGTCCTCTTCATAGGGGACCCAGGTCCAGACGATTTCCCCCGGATCCGGAAGGCCGTCCGGCCGTGGGGCATACCGGGGGGTGAATCGGCCCTCGTAGTCGCCGGGATAGGGGCGTCCGCCCTCTGGCCCCGATGAACCGGCCGGGGAAGTTCCGGGGCTCCGTGAGGGGCCCGGCCTCGATCCCTGGCTGCGGCGAAAAGCCCGGAAGGCCTTGGAACCGAGCCGAACCAATTTCCTGATGTTACCGGCGCTGATCTGCATGCGCCCACGGTAACAGCGCTGCGCCACACCCACTACGGGGTCAGACTCGGGCCCGAATCGTGGAACAATGAGGTCCTGTGGTGCAACTGCGCCCTCGATCCATCCCAACAAGAACCCCAGAGTGAGGTCACCTACGTGTCACCCATGGCCCGCACCGCACCGGTGCCTGCCGCAACCGATCCGGCGATCCTCAGGAACTTCTGCATCATCGCCCATATCGACCACGGGAAATCCACCCTGGCCGACCGGATGCTGCAATCCACGGGGATCGTCTCCCAGCGTGAGATGAAGGCACAGTACCTGGACCGGATGGATATCGAGCGCGAGCGCGGCATCACCATCAAATCCCAGGCCGTGCGCATGCCGTGGGAAGTCGATGGCGTCTCCTACGCACTGAACATGATCGACACTCCGGGCCACGTCGACTTCACCTATGAGGTCTCCCGCTCCCTGGCAGCCAGCGAGGGGGCGATCCTGCTGGTCGATGCCGCCCAGGGGATAGAGGCCCAGACCCTGGCCAACCTCTACCTGGCCATGGAAAACGATCTGACGATCATCCCGGTGCTCAATAAGATCGACCTGCCGGCCGCCCAACCCGAGAAGTATGCCGCCGAAATCGCCGGCCTCATCGGCGGCGATCCCGAAGACGTGTTGAAGGTATCGGGCAAGACCGGTGAAGGCGTCGATGCACTGCTGGACAAGATCGTCCGCGAACTCCCGCCCCCGGTCGGCGATGCCGATGCCCCGGCCCGGGCGATGATCTTCGACTCCGTCTACGACACCTACCGTGGCGTCGTCACCTACGTCCGCGTCGTCGACGGGAAGCTGAGCCCGCGCGAGAAGGTCCAGATGATGTCCACGCGCACCGCCCACGAGGTGCTCGAGATCGGGGTGTCATCCCCCGAACCGACCCCCTGCAAGGGTCTGGGCGTCGGCGAGGTCGGCTATCTGATCACCGGGGTGAAGGACGTCCGCCTGTCCAAGGTCGGCGATACCATCACCTCCTTCGCCAACCCCGCGCCGGAGTCCCTCGGCGGGTACGAGGACCCCAAGCCCATGGTCTTCTCCGGGCTGTACCCGATCGACGGATCGGATTACCCGGTGCTGCGCGATGCCCTGGACAAGCTGTTGCTCAACGATGCGGCCCTGACCTTCGAACCGGAGACCTCGGTGGCCCTGGGCTTCGGGTTCCGGGTGGGCTTCCTGGGCCTGCTGCACCTGGAGATCACGCGGGAACGCCTGGAGAGCGAGTTCAACCTGGACCTCATTTCCACGGCCCCCAACGTCATCTACGACGTGGTGACCGAGGACAAGTCGGTGGTCACCGTGACCAACCCCAGCGAATTCCCTGCCGGCAAGATCCAGGAAGTGCGCGAACCGATGGTGGCCGGCACGATCCTGACCCCGAACGAATTCGTCGGCTCGGTCATGGAATTGTGCCAATCCCGCCGCGGTCAGATGCTGGGCATGGACTATCTCTCCGAGGACCGGGTGGAATTGCGGTACTTGTTGCCGCTGGCCGAGATCGTGTTCGATTTCTTCGATTTCCTCAAATCCAAGACGCGGGGTTATGCCTCCTTCGACTGGAAGGCCGAAGGCGAACAGGTCGCCGATCTGGTCAAGGTCGACATCCTGCTCCAAGGCGAGGCGGTGGACGCATTCAGCGCGATCACCCATAAGGACAAGGCCTACCCCTACGGGGTGATGATGACCCGCAAGCTGCGCGAGCTCATTCCGCGCCAGCAGTTCGAGGTCCCCATCCAGGCGGCCATCGGCTCGCGGATCATCGCCCGTGAATCCGTCCGGGCCATCCGCAAGGACGTCCTGGCCAAATGCTACGGCGGCGATATCTCGCGTAAGCGCAAGCTGCTGGAAAAGCAGAAGGAAGGCAAGAAGCGCATGAAGATGGTCGGCCGCGTCGAGGTGCCGCAGGAAGCCTTCATCGCCGCCTTGTCCTCCGAGGGCTCCGCGGACAAGGCCAAGAAGTAGCCTTCATGCCTTCTGCCTTGCCCCTCGGGGATCCGGCGCCGGCCGATGGCCTGCTGCCCGCCAGCACCATCGACGGCGCCACCGAACGCGACTTCTGTGTCTATGTGCATATCCCGTTCTGTGCCGTGCGCTGCGGATACTGCGACTTCAACACCTATACGGCCCATGAACTAGGCTCCGGATCAAGCCAGGACACCTACGCGGCCGCGGCCTCCGCCGAGCTGGAGTTCGGCGGAGGGGTCCTGCGAGCCAGCGGGTTGCCCGACCGGAAGGTCTCCACCGTCTTCTTCGGCGGGGGAACCCCGACCCTGTTGCCGGCCGAGGATCTGGCCTCGGTCCTGGAGACGATCCGTGGGACATGGGGGTTGGAGGACGGTGCGGAGATCACCACCGAAGCCAACCCGGACTCGGTGACGTTCGAATCGCTCAGCACCCTGGCCGAGGCCGGCTTCACCCGGGTGTCCTTCGGCATGCAATCGGCCGTTCCCCACGTGTTGAAGACCCTGGACCGCACCCACCGCCCCGAAGGGGTCGGCCAGGCGGTCGCGTGGGCCCGCGAAGCCGGACTGGCCGTCAGCGTGGATCTGATCTATGGGGTTCCGGGGGAGTCACTGGAGGATTGGCGGGCCTCGCTGGAGACGGCCCTGTCCTACGACCCCGATCATATTTCCGCCTACGCCCTGATCATCGAGGACGGAACGCGGCTGGCCGCCCAGATTCGTCGCGGCGAAGTCGCCGACATCGATGACGACGACCACGCCGATAAGTATCTGCTGGCCGAGGAACTGCTCACCGCCGCCGGGTTCTCCTGGTATGAGGTCAGCAACTGGAGCCGGAGCGAAGCAACCCGGTGCCGCCACAACATGGCCTACTGGAAGGGTGCCGACTGGTGGGGCGCCGGACCCGGAGCGCATTCTCATGTCGGAGGTCTGCGCTGGTGGAACGTCAAGCATCCTGCGGCCTACCAGCAGCGCATCGACGCCGGGACTTCCCCGGCGGCCGGACGCGAAAGCCCCGATGAGCAGGCGCGTCTGCTCGAGCGGACGATGCTGCTGACCCGGATCGTCGACGGTCTTCCGGTCGCGGAGCTGCCTGCCTCGGGACGCCACGCCGTGGCCGGGCTGATTTCCGACGGACTCATCGAGGGCTCGGCCGCCGTGGGCGGCCGGATCATCCCCACCTTGAATGGCCGTCTGCTGGCCGACGCCATCGTGCGTCGGCTCCTGGACTTCTAGGGGCCCTGCCCCGAACGGAAGCGGGCCCGGGAACCAGGTTCCCGGGCCCGCCCGAACTCCGTACCGGGGCGAGTGCTAATCGATGAGTCTGAGGTTGAAGGGGTAGCGGTAGGGACGACCGCGGTTGACCTCGATCCCGGCGACCACGCCGCTGACGGTGATATAGGTCCACAGCGCGACGGCGATGATGGCGAAGACCCCACCGACCACCGGGATGAACATGAGCAGGTTGGAGATCAGGGCCAGCACCGTCAACGGAAGCGTGAAGTTCAGCGCCTCCTTGGATTCCTGGGCGGTGAAGGCCCCGCGGTCCCGATAGACGAGGTAGATGATCCCCGACGGGATGCATCCCAGGATGCCCCCGAAGTGCGCAATCGTCGCCCACTGGCGATCTTCCGAAGGTGTCAGCGGCAGGGGAGCCGATGACGAACCCTCGAAGCGTCCGGCGTCGGCCGAGCCTTCGCCGGGCTTCTTGCCTGATCCGTTCATCACCAAGTCGTTCCTCCCGTCCAACACGATTTTGCCTAGTTTATCGCCCCCGGGGGCCTCCGGTACCCCTTCGCGGGACGTACGGCGCGCCGAGAGGTCAGTTTCGGCCGGTGGTCAGGAAGTCAATGACCTCTTCGACCCGCCCGAGCAGGCTCGGTTCCAGGTCGGTGAAACTGTTCACCTGGCCCAATAGCCGCCGCCATCCCAGGGCCACATCGGCTTGGCTGGCATGGGCCCACCCCAGACCCTTGAGGATACCTGTCTTCCAATCGGTTCCCCGCGGGATGACCGGCCATGCGGTGATGCCCAGCACCTGCGGGCGGATTGCCTGCCAGACATCGACATAGGGGTGCCCGACGATCAGGACATTGGACCGGGCCCCCGGAACCCGCATGGCCTCGGCGGCGATCTTCTCCTCCTTGGTCCCGGAGACCAGGTGGTCCACCAGGATCCCCAGCTTGCGCTCGGGCCCCGGGGAGAACTCGGCGATCGCCCCCGCCAGGTCATCGACACCATGCAGGGGTTCGACGACGATCCCTTCCACCCGCAGGTCGTGGCCCCAGACCTTTTCGACCAGTTCGGCGTCGTGCTTGCCCTCGACCCAGATCCGGCTGGCCAATGCGGTACGGGCCTTGAGGTTGGAGACCTTCACCGAACCGGAGGCGCTCCGGCCGCCTCCGGCCCCGGGGGCGGCCGCCACGGCCTGTGGTTCGATGACCTCGACCGGCTCGCCTTCGATCAGGAAACCGAAGCCCGTGGGGAAGGACCGGGTCTTGCCCCGACGATCCTCCAGGACGACCAGACGCAGGCCCCCGGAACGTTCGATCCGCACGACTTCACCGACCCAGCCGGATTGCACGTCTTCGAGCAACAGGCCCAGGGCGGCGGGCACCCGGCGCAGCTGGCGGGCTTTCGGTGCCGATAGATTCTGGGCTCCCCACTGGTGGATATCCAATGCTGACACGGCCTTTCACTGGGTCGGGCGGTCGCGAGGAGCGGGCCGCCGGCGCCGATGCGCGCGGCCACCATGCTAACAAGCGGTCATTCGTATTAGACTTAGCACTTAGGCGTGTCGAGTGCTAAGCCACGAGGCCGCAATCCGTCCATCCACCGCGAGACCCACAGGAGGATCGAATGTCAGTACCACGGCGCCTCGAGGTCCTGCGGGCGATCGTCGAGGACTATGTCCATTCCCGGGAACCGGTCGGCTCCAAGGCCCTGGTTGAACGGCACCGGTTGGGCGTGTCGGCGGCCACCATCCGCAACGACATGTCGGCCCTGGAGGAAGAGGGACTGATCATCGCCCCGCACACCTCCTCGGGGCGGATCCCGACCGAACAGGGCTACCGCTACTTCGTGGACCAGATCGACGCCGTCCGCCCCCTCTCCACCGCGGAAAGCCGGGCCATCCACCGCATGCTGGAGGGGACCAACGACCTGGACGAAGTCCTGGAACGCACGGTCCGGCTCCTGTCCCAGCTGACCAACCAGGTCGCCGTGCTCCAGGTGCCGCAGTTTAGCGATGCCACGGTCCGCCACATAGAGTTGGTGGGTCTGGGGTCCGGTCAGGTCCTCACGATCCTGATCACCAACACCGGCAAGGTCGACCAACGGGTGGTCCTGGTCCCTCCGGAGACCAGCGATGAATCATTGGCCGACCTCAAGGCCACGTTCCTGGCAGCCACCTCGGGCCAGCGGATGCAGAGCATCGGTGATCTGGCCCTGGCCGCCTGTGAGAAAATGGTTCCATCCCTGCGCGATTCCGGACGGATCCTGGCCCAGGCCCTGGCTTCGTTGGGGGACAACTCGGTGATCGAGAGGATCATCATGGCAGGGACCGCCAACCTGGCGCGTTCCACCGGGGACTTCCCGTTGACGATCACCCCGGTGCTCGAAGCCCTCGAGGAACAAGTGGTCCTGTTGCGGTTGTTCTCCGAGTTGGAACAGGACGCCCGGGGCATCGCCGTGCAGATCGGACGGGAGAACCCCTACGGCGGCCTGGCCGAGACCTCGGTCGTGGCCACCGGCTACGGCCCCGGTGCCGCGGCCAAGGTCGGGGTCCTGGGTCCCACCCGCATGGACTACCCCACCAGCATGGCGGCCGTACGAGCGGTCGCCCGTTATCTTTCCCGCATCCTGGCCGGCTGACGGACCAGGGCCCGGGGAATAAGCATGTACAGATTGTCGGAAAGGACACAGCACACACTGTGAGCAGCCACTACGAAACCCTCGGCGTCGCGCGCGACGCCTCCGCCGAGGAAATCAAGAAGTCCTACCGGAAGCTCGCCCGCAAGCTCCACCCGGACGTGAACCCGGGCGAGGATGTCTCGGATAGGTTCAAATCCGTCACCCACGCCTACGAGGTCCTGTCGGACCCGCAGAAGCGTGAGATCTATGATGCGACGGGCAATGAGAACGGCACCGCCGGCGGCGGAGGTGGCGGTGGCGGCTTCGGCGGCTTCGGGGACATCTTCGAACAGTTCTTCGGCGGGGGAGCGGCCCAGGGTCCCGCCTCGCGGACCCAGCGTGGACGGGATGCGCTGGTGACCGCCAGCATCGATCTCAAGGACGCGGTCCAGGGGACCGTCTACACCCTCGACATCGAAACCGCGGTCACCTGTGGCGTCTGCCAAGGCACCTGCTGCCAGCCGGGGACCTCGCCGGAGACCTGCACCATCTGCCAGGGGCAGGGCCAGGTGCAGCGTCCGGTCCGCTCCTTCCTGGGCAACATGATGACCATCGAAACCTGCAGCGCCTGCCGTGGCTTCGGCACCACGCTGCCCAGCCCCTGTAACGAATGCATGGGCCAGGGCCGAGTGCGTGAGCGGGTGTCCAAGCAGCTGAAGATCCCCGCGGGCGTGGCCACCGGCACCCGCATCCACCTGGACAGCCAGGGCGAAGCGGGGCCCGGCGGCGGACCGTCGGGCGACCTGTACGTGGAGATCAACGTCAAACGCCATGCGGTCTTCGAACGCGAAGGCAACGATCTCCATGCCACGTTGCGCATCCCGATGACGGCGGCGGCCCTGGGCACCGACATGAAGTTGGAGACCTTCGACGGCGAGCAGGACATCCTGATCGAGCCGGGCACCCAGTCGGCCGATACGGTCAAGCTCTCCCAGCTGGGCGTCCCCCGGCTGCGCGGGGGCAGCCGCGGCGATCTGGTCGTCCACCTGCAGGTGGAGACCCCCACGAAGATCGACGACGAACAGCGTGAGCTGCTCGAACGTCTGGCCACCCTGCGTGACGAGGAATTCGCCGAGGGCCGGTTGGCCGAACGGGGCGGGGTCTTTTCACGGCTACGCGATAAGTTGGGCCACCGCGCCTGATGAGCAACCAGGCGTTCCTGCTCGATGAGGGGCTGCCCGCCACGGCGGCCCCCGGCGACGCCGTCGACCTCGACGGGCCCGAAGGCCACCACGCGGTGACGGTCAAAAGGGTCCGTCCCGGAGAGCAGATCGATCTGCTCGACGGGACGGGTACCCGCGCCGTCTGCACCGTCCGGCAGGCGGGGAAGGCGTCCCTGAGCGCCGTCATCGACCGGATCGAGCACGAGGAGCAGCCACCGGTCCAGCTGGTCCTGGTCCAGGCCCTCGCCAAGGGGGACCGGGATCTGCAGGCCGTCGAGGCGGCCGTGGAGCTGGGCGTGGACGCCATCCAGCCGTGGCAGTCCGACCGCTCGGTGGTCCGTTGGCCGGCGGCAAAGGCCGAAAAGGGCAGGGCCAAATGGGAGGCGACGGTCCGCTCGGCGGTCAAACAATCCCGGCGGAGTCGTCGCCCCGAGGTCGCCCCGGTCGTGTCGACGGCGCAGCTGGCCGCGAGGTTGGGTCTTACCGGGGCCGGGAAGGGCCCCGAACTGGCGGTCATCCTGCATGAGGGGGCCACCGAACCGCTGTCCGCCGTCGTCCGGGATTTCATGGACGAGTCCGGAACCCCGGATCCTACGGCCGCCCGTCCGCGCATCCTGTTGCTGGTCGGCCCCGAGGGGGGCATCGCCGATTCCGAGGTCTCCCGGCTCGTGGAAGCCGGAGCGAAGACCGCGGTCCTGGGACGCCATGTCCTGCGCGCTTCGACGGCCGGGCCGGCCGCGCTGGTCGTCGCCCGCCAGGTGGCCGGGCTGCTGGACCTCTAGGCCGGGGAGGCCGCCCTACTTCACGGTGATGGTCTTGGAGTCCTCGGCCTGCCGGTCGCTGGAACCGTCCTTGGTGCCCCAGACGGAGAGCGTGTATTCCCCGGGTTCGACGCCGGAGGTCAGGGCGAAGGCGTTATCGGCCAGATCACCCTCACCGAGCTTCACGGTCCCGGAGTCGACGCGCACCTGTTTGTCTTCTTCGCTGCGCGTCAGTTCCCAGTGGGTCCCCCCGGCGAAGGTGGCCGAGGTGCCCTGGATCTTCAGCGCTCCGGCCGGGACCTCGGCCCCTTGCTGGGGGTCGATGATCCAGATGGGGGCCCGGAATCGGCTATTGCGCTGGATCGGCCCGGTCAGTTCCACATGCCCGAAGGCATTGAAGCCCGAATGCCCGTCCACCAGGATGTTGACGCTGGCGGCCGGTTCCTGTCCGATCAGCCCCGACGCGGCGGCCGCGGCCGTCGTGGTGTAGACCAGTTGCTGGATGGCCCGCTGGGCCAGACCGTCGTCGAGCTTGCGGTGGAAGGCGTCGGCCGAGAGGTCGACGGTGATGACGTTGTCGGCGTCGATCGAGGTGCCGATCCGCGAGGGTTTGCTCCAGAGGTTGAAGTAATCCGGATCGTCGGGCTGCTGTTCGGTGAGGTATTTGATCGCCGTGGTGACCGGATCACCCTGATCCTCGGCGGCGACGTACTCCCGATAGAGGTAGACGGTCGAATCGCGTTCACCCAGCCAGTAGATCGGGGACAGATGCGGACCGCTCAGTGATTCCAACGCCGCCGAACTGCTGCGTCCCGCCACGGAGGAGGAGACGTCGGTGGCCGCCGGCATGCTGCTCGGGAAGCCCTCCGGGGATCCCACGCACGCCGAAACCGCCCCCAGGGACAGCACCGCAATCAGCATCACCATGCGACCGCGGGTCCGGCGGTTGGTGTGGGCGGCGATCACGTGGGGGGAATCCTTCGGCTCGGTGGAGGTTCAATGACGGGGCGGAGACACACGCGTGCCGCGACCGACCATTAATATTGGCACACGAGGCCGGGGTCGGGGCCCCACTTCGGCGCCCCAAGCAGGACCGTTGCAAGACCGATATATACAGTTGCATGAATAACGAGCGCCTCCTGCGGGCTTGTCCCGTAGGATGGAAGGGTGCCGAACGACCGCATTGCAGCGGTCGGAACGGCTGTCAACCAGCACGCGATCGGGAGGGCCAACCCACTAGGATGACCGACGAGGACAACACCACCGCACCGGAAGCGAACCGGGCCACGGTGATCACGTTTTCCAGCAGCGAGCAGATGATCGGTGCGCTCGGCGCGAACGACGAGGTCCTGCGCATCCTCGAGGGGGTCTATCCCTCCGTGGACCTGCATGTCCGCGGCAACGAACTGCGCATCACCGGTGAGTCCGCTCCGGCGGGACGGGCCGAACACGTGGTGAAGGAAGCCCGCTCGCTGGCCGCGCGGGGCACCCGCGTTTCCGCCCAACTGGTCGAACAGCTCGTCCGGATGGTCGAAACCGACGGCGCGGTGCACCGTTCCGGGTCGGAGACCTTCGGATTGAACATCATTTCCGGGCGCGGCAAACGCATCCGCCCCAAAACGGTCAACCAGAAGGCCTACGTCGATGCCATAGACGCCAATACGGTGATCTTCGGGATCGGACCTGCCGGCACCGGCAAGACCTATCTGGCCATGGCCAAGGCCGTCCAGGCCCTCCAGGCCAAGGAGGTCAACCGGATCATCCTCACCCGTCCGGCCGTCGAGGCGGGGGAGAAGCTCGGCTTCCTGCCCGGATCCCTGAACGAGAAGATCGATCCGTATCTCCGCCCGCTCTACGACGCGCTGCACGACATGATCGATCCGGAATCCATTCCGCGCCTGATGGCCGCCGGGACCATCGAGGTGGCCCCCCTGGCCTATATGCGCGGACGGACGCTCAACGACGCGTTCATCATCCTGGACGAGGCCCAGAACACGACGCCGGAACAGATGAAGATGTTCCTGACCCGGCTGGGCTTCGGCTCCAGGATCGTCGTCACCGGCGACATCACCCAGATCGACCTGCCCGGCGGGTCCAGATCGGGGCTGAAGGTCGTCTCGCAGATCCTGGGCTCGGTCGAGGACATCACCTTCTGCCATCTCGACGCCACCGATGTGGTGCGCCACCGGCTGGTCGGGGACATCGTCAGCGCCTATGAGAAATGGGCGGACGACCCGCAGGAGGACACCGGGTCCGAACGCCGTCGCGCCGCCGCACAGGACAACGCCGCGGCCCGCGAACGGATCGCCCACCGTCGGGCGGCGGAAGCCGGCAGCGAAGAACAGCCCCCGACCGTACAAGCCACCGAGCCGGAGTCCTAGAACATGAGCATCGAAGTCAACAACGAATCGGGGGTCGAGGCCGACCTCGAGGCACTCGAGCGCCTCATCCGGCATATCCTGCATTCCCTCCGCGTCCACCCCGAGGCGGAGGTCTCCGTCATCCTGCTCGACGAGGAGGGCATCGAGCGCCTGCACGTGGATTGGATGGATCTGGATGGACCCACCGACGTGATGTCCTTCCCCATGGATGAACTGCGTCCGGGCAGCCCCGGCTCGCTGACCCCCGCGGGGATGCTCGGGGATCTGGTCATCTGCCCCCAGGTCGCCGCCCGGCAAGCCGAAAGCGGGGGCCACTCCACGGAGGACGAGATCCTGTTGCTGGCCACCCACGGCACCCTCCACCTGCTGGGTTTCGATCATGAGGAACCCCAGGAGAAGGAAGAGATGTTCTCCCTGCAACGCACCCTGCTGGAGGAGTTCCTCGGTCGGAAGGCTCCCCGCGAGACCACCGAATGATTCCTGCCCTGCTGCTGGCCCTGGCGTTGGTCTTCGTCTGTTGCGCGGCGATCCTCACGGCCTCCGAAGCGGCCTTCCTGGCCTTGCCCCGGCAGGAGGCGGAAGACATGCTGGCGGAGCGCCCCCGCCGGCAGTTGCGCCTGATCCTTTCCGATCCGGCAGCCCATACCCATGCCGTGCGGTTCTGGAGGATCTGGTTCGAAACCGCCGGTGCGGTGGCGATCGCCCTGCTCTACCACGACCTGTTGGACAACATCTGGTGGGCAGGCCTGCTGGCCACCGTCACCATGGCAGCGGTCGGGTTCGTCCTGGTCGGGGTCTCCCCACGCCGTTACGGGCGGGTCCGCAGCCGCAGCGTCGTGGTGCTCAGCGCGCCGATGGTCCGTGTGCTGCGCCTGGTCCTGGGACCGATCCCCGGCTGGCTGGTCAGCCTGGGCAGCAGCGTGGCCAAGGGCGCCCCGGCGACCGAGGAGGCGTTCTTCACCGAAGAACAGTTCCGTGACATGGTCGACCGCGCCCACGAGGCCGACATCATCGAGGACGTCGAAGCCGATTTGATCCACTCGGTCTTCGAGCTGGGCGATACCCGGGTCAGGGCCGTGATGGTGCCGCGTACCGATATGGTGACGGTCGACCACGGCTCCAGCCTCGGAGAGGCGATGAGCCTGTTCCTGCGTTCGGGCTGCTCACGCATCCCGGTCATCCGCGACAACCCCGACCAGATCGTGGGCATCATCTACCTCAAGGACGTCGCGGCCCGCCTGCATGCCCGGCCCGATGACCACCACCTGGTCGAACAGGCCTGCCGCGACGTACGCTACGTGCCCGAATCGAAGTCCGTGGCCGAACTGCTCCAGGAACTCCAACGCGAATCCACCCACGTGGCCATCGTCATCGACGAGTACGGTGGTACCGCGGGCCTGGTCACCCTGGAGGACCTGATCGAGGAGATCGTCGGGGAGATCGACGACGAATACGACGATTCCACGAACGAGTCCGAGGAGCTGGAGGACGGCGTCTTCCGGGTCAGCGCCCGGATGAGCATCGATGACTTCGCCGAACTGTTCCAACGCCGGATCACCGACGACGAGGTCGACACCGTCGGCGGCCTGCTGGCCAAGACGTTGGGCCGGGTGCCGATCGTCGGTTCCGAGGTCACCGTCGACGGCATCCGCATCCACGCCGAACGCCTCGCCGGACGGCGCAACCGGATCGGTTTCGTCCTGGCCTGGGTCGACGAATACCCCGAAGCCGCAGACAATGATGAGGGATCGTTGGGCCGTTTGGCCGCCGACGACGTCCCCCGCGAGAACAAGGAATGAAACCGATGGCAGCACAGCAACGCCGCAACCCCGGGCCAGCACGTCGCGGAGCAGGCAAGAACCCCCACCAGGCAGCCAGGGCCCCGCAGTCCCGGCCACCGCATGTCTCCGAGTCCGTGGTCCAGGAACCCGGGGTGGGCCCGCGGCGCGCCGTCAGCGCGCTACCCACCGAATGGCCCGAGGATTTCCGGGCCGGTTTCACCTCCTTCGTGGGGCGGCCCAACGCCGGCAAGTCGACCTTGACCAACGCCCTGGTCGGTCAGAAGATCGCCATCACCTCGGCCAAGCCCCAAACGACACGGCACACCATCCGCGGGATCGTCCACCGCGATGACGCCCAACTGGTCCTCGTGGACACCCCCGGGCTGCACCGGCCGCGCACCCTGCTGGGTCAACGCCTCAACGATCTGGTCGCCGAGACCCTCTCCGAGGTCGACGCCATCGGATTCTGCATCCCGGCCAACGAGAAGATCGGCCCCGGTGACCGGTTCATCGCCACCCAACTCGGCCAGTTGAAGCGCAAGCCCATCGTGGCGATCGTGACCAAGGCGGATCTGGTCGACCGGTCGGCCCTGGCCCGCCAGCTGGTGGCCGTCACCGAATTGGGGGTCGAGACCCTGGGGGAGTCGGGCTGGGCCGCCGTCGTGCCCGTTTCGGCCACCGGGGACTTCCAGGTCGAAGCCGTCTCGGATGTCCTGGCGAAGACCATGCCGTTGTCCCCGCCGCTGTATCCGGACGGGGAACTGACGGACGAGCCGGAGTCCGTGTTGATCGCCGAGCTCATCCGCGAAGCCGCCCTGGAGGGGGTCCGCGACGAGTTGCCGCATTCCCTGGCCGTCGTCGTCGAGGAGGTCATCCCGCGCGAGGACCGGCCGGAGGACAGCCCGATGCTGGACATCCACGTCAACCTGTTCGTCGAACGCTCCTCGCAGAAGGCGATCATCATCGGCCGGGCCGGTTCACGGCTGCGGGAGGTCGGGACCCGGGCCCGGCAGGGGATCGAGGCGCTGATGGGAACCCGGGTCTACCTCGACCTGCATGTGAAGGTCGCCAAGGAATGGCAGCGGGATCCGAAACAGCTCGGCCGCCTCGGATTCTAGGGCCGGCCCCACCGACGAAACATTCGGTGCGGACCTTCGAACCGGCCCGGACCTGATGCTAGGGTGAATTTCATGCATGCGGAACTCCTTCTACTAGGTAGCCGCGACGGGGATCTTCTGGACACCAGTCACTAGGGCCGACCCCCCGTTGCGGAGTTTCGTGCTGCCGGCCTGCATTTTCAACCACCACTGAAAAGGCCCCCTAGATCCATGCAGAACATGCAAAAGCCCTCAGGAATGCCGATCCAGAAGTACATCCCCTTCCAGGATCAGATCACCGTCGAACTGCCCGACCGCACCTGGCCGGACAAGATCATCGACAAGGCACCGCGGTGGTGCGCCGTCGATCTGCGGGACGGCAACCAGGCCCTCATCGATCCGATGAGCCCCGAACGCAAGCACCAGATGTTCGATCTGCTCGTGAAGATGGGCTATAAGGAGATCGAAGTCGGTTTCCCCTCGGCCTCGCAGACGGACTTCGATTTCGTCCGCCAGCTCATCGAACGGGACCGCATCCCCGAGGACGTGTCCATCCAGGTCCTCACCCAGGCCCGCGAACACCTGATCGAGCGGACCTACGAATCCCTCGAAGGGGCCAAGCAGGCGATCGTGCACCTGTACAACTCCACCTCGGTGCTCCAGCGTGAGGTGGTATTCAAGCAGGACCAGGACGGCATCGTGGACATCGCACTGACCGGGGCCCGGCTGTGCAAGAAGTTCGAGGAACAGCTGACCGGCACCAGGATCACCTACGAGTACTCGCCCGAGTCCTACACCGGGACCGAACTGGAGTTCGCCCGCCGCATCTCCGACTCCGTGGCCGAGGTCCTCGAGGCCTCCCCGGAGAACCAGATGATCCTCAACCTGCCCGCCACGGTGGAGATGGCCACCCCCAACGTCTACGCGGATTCGATCGAATGGATGCACCGCAACCTGCGCAACCGCGACTCCATCATCCTCTCCCTGCACCCCCACAACGACCGGGGCACCGGGGTAGCGGCCGCGGAACTGGGCTACATGGCCGGCGCCGACCGCATCGAAGGATGCCTGTTCGGCAATGGGGAGCGCACCGGCAACGTCGACCTGATCACCCTGGGGATGAACCTCTACGGACAGGGCATCGACCCGATGATCGACTTCTCCGACATGGAGTCGATCCGCCGCACCGTCGAATACTGCAACCAGCTGCCCGTCGCGGAACGTTCACCCTATGGTGGCGATCTGGTCTTCACCGCCTTCTCCGGCTCCCACCAGGACGCCATCAAGAAGGGCTTCGAACATATGGAGGCCAAGGCCGCCGCAGCGGGCAAGGACATCAACGACATCCCGTGGGCCGTTCCCTACCTGCCGGTCGATCCGCAGGACATCGGCAGGTCCTACGAGGCGGTCATCCGGGTGAACTCGCAGTCCGGCAAGGGCGGGGTCGCCTACGTGCTCAAGCACGACCATTCACTGGACCTGCCACGTCGGGCACAGATCGAATTCTCCGGGGTCATCCAACGCCTGGCCGAAGGCGACGGCGGGGAGATCAGCCCGGCAAGCATCTGGCAGCAGTTCCAGAACGAGTACCTGCCCTGCGAAACCTTCGAGGGGGAGAGCTGGGGCCACTACCGGTTGGGGAACACGCGCACCCGCACCGACGAGGACGGGTCGTTCACCCTGGACATGGCCCTGGTCTCCAACGGCGTCGAGCAGGAACGTTCGGGAACCGGAAACGGCCCGATCAACGCGCTGGTGAACATCCTCTCCGCCGACGGCGTGGATCTGCGCGTCCTGGACTACACCGAACACGCGTTGAGTGAAGGCGGTTCGGCCCAGGCCGCCGCCTACGTCGAATGCGCGGTCGGCGAACGTGTGCTGTGGGGCGTGGGGATCGATGCGAACACCACCACCGCCTCCTTGAAGGCCGTCATCTCGGCGGTCAACCGGGCAATCTGGGACAACGCACAGCAGGCCTGAGGCGGCAACTACAGCCACCGGCGGCACATGGGGCACGGCTTCTCTGGGATACTGGAGCCGTGCCCCGTTCCAGTTTCGCCGCGAAGTCCTACCGGACCCGGGGTCTGGTCCTGCGCACCTATAAGTTGGGCGAGGCCGACCGGATCATCGTGTTGCTGACCTCCGATCACGGCCAGGTCCGTGCCGTGGCCAAGGGGGTGCGCCGCACCAGCTCCAAAATGGGGGCCACCCTGGAGCCTTTCATGTTCGTAGAGGCCCAGGTCGTCCGTGGTCGGAGCCTGGACATCATCACCCAGGCCCAATTGCGCCATCCCTACGGCCAGTCCCTGTCGCTGGACTATTCGAGATACACCAGTGCCAGCGCCATGGCCGAAACCGCCGAGCGCCTCACCGAAGCCGATACCGAATCCGCGGCCACCCAGTTCAGGTTGCTCCACGGTGCCATCGCGGCGATGGCCCGCGGCGCCCAGGATCCCGGCCTGCTGCTGGATTCCTATCTGCTCCGGGCGCTGGCCACCGCCGGGTGGGCCCCGAGCTTCACCGACTGCGTGCACTGCGGGGCCCCCGGCCCGCATACCGCCCTGAACATCCCCCTGGGCGGGGTCGTCTGCGCCGAATGCCGTCCTGCCGGGTCCAGCTCCCCGGCCCCGGCGACCGTTTCCCTGCTGGCCGCCCTGCTCACCGGGGATTGGCCTGCGACGCTTCACGCCGATGCCTCGGCCCGACGGGAGGCTGCCGGTATGGTGGCGGGGTATCTGCAATGGCATCTGGAACGGGTCGTCAAGTCCCTCAAACACGTGGAAAGAGCCTGATTGATGAAGCGATCCTCCCGCCAGCGGGCGAACCGTCCCGACGTCCTCGCCCCGTGGCCGCACCCCAGTGGTGCCACGGCCCCACGCATCCCCGCCGAGCTGGTGCCCCGGCATGTGGCCATCGTGATGGACGGCAACGGACGCTGGGCCAACCAACGCGGACTGCCACGCACGGAAGGACATAAGGCGGGGGAGGCCGCGCTGCTCGATGTGATGGCCGGGGCGATCGAACTGGGCGTGAAATACGTGTCGGTCTACGCCTTTTCCACCGAAAACTGGAAGCGCAGCCCCGAGGAAGTCAGGTTCCTGATGGGCTTCAACCGGGATGTGCTCCACCGGCAGCGGGACCAGCTCGACGCCTGGGGGGTCCGGGTGCGCTGGGCCGGCCGGCGCCCCAGGCTCTGGCGTTCGGTGGTCAACGAACTGCTCGAGGCCGAGGAACAGACCAAGGACAACGACGTCTGCCATCTGACCATGTGCGTGAACTATGGTGGCCGGGCCGAGATCGCCGACGCGGTGTCGGCGATCGCCGAGGATGTCGCCGCCGGGCGGCTGAAACCCCGCGGGATCTCCGAGAAGACCATCGGACGCTATCTGGACGAACCGGATCTTCCCGATGTCGACCTGTTCCTGCGGTCCTCGGGGGAGCAACGGACCTCCAACTTCATGCTCTGGCAATCCGCCTACGCCGAAATGGTCTTCATGGATGTGCTCTGGCCCGATGTGGACCGGCGCACGCTCTGGGAGGCCGTCGGGATCTACGCCCGCCGCGATCGGCGCTTCGGCGCCGCCATGGACACCCCCACCGAATGAATGCCGGAACCGCTCAGGGCGCGGGGACGTACCCGTCGCAGAACCGGGTCACCGCCTCGTAGGCCTTCGCACGGGTCCGCGCAGCAGAGGTGAACAGGTCATGCATCCCCGCTTCAATCCGCACGATCGCCACCTCGTGGCCCAGCTTCAGGGCCCGCTGCCTGACCGTCTCCACCTCGATGACGGTGTCCGAAACCAGCATCTCGGGTTCGAAGGAGGTCCCCAGATGCGTCCGGTCTGAGGTCATCACCAACACCGGTGCCTTGATATCCAGTCCCCGGTTGACCTCCGCGTGTCCGGCCAGGACCGCAGTGATCCATCCGGCGGTGACCGGGAAGGCATGGCGTGGGCGCCAGAGTGGATGGATGTCCCATTCCCCATGCGCCCGGTTGGACAGGGACTGCCAGTAGTGGTCGACCTCGGGGAGCTTGATCCTGGCCTTGGGCCGCACCCTCGCCAACGGATCGAGTAGTCCGGCGGCCGCGTTGCGGACCAACCAGCTGCCCTGCATCTCCAGCCAGGGTGAATTCAGGATCAGCGCCGTGAACACCCCGGGGTGGCGATGGGCGTAGAGGCTCGCCGTGAGACCCCCGGTGGAGTGGGCCACGCAGAGGGTCCGGCCCACCGGACCCACATCCTCCCTGATCGTGGCCAGCGCGGCTTCGATATCGACGTCGTACTCGGTGAGCGAGGTGACGAATCCCGGGGTCTGCCAGGATCTGAGGCTGCGACCGTACCGGCGCAGATCCAACGCGTAGAAACGGTATCCCCGTCCGGCCCAATACCTGGCCAGTTCCGCGTTGTAGAAATAGTCGGTCCAGCCATGCATCCCCAGCACGACGTCGGTGGGCTCCTCGGTGGCGGCGCCGGCCTGCGGCCCGCCGGCCAGGACCCGGTCCAGTCCCTGGCGGAGGTTGAGCATGGCATCGCGCCAATGCTTCTGTTCCCGGGGTGGCTCCGGCGAGGACGCCTCGACGGGCAGGTAGCGCACCAACGTGGCACTGAGGGGACCTTCCTCATCCCGTCCGCGGGCAATCGTGGTGTAGCTGAATCCCGGCCCCAGTTCATCCTCGACCCACTGCCCGGGACGGGTGTCGACCGCGTACTGCGGTTCCTCGCTATGCATGTGTCGAGCATATCCATGGTGGAGTTGGCAGCGGCAGCATGGGCAGGGAAGACTGGTGGCATGCGCTTCTACCCGACGTTCTTCCGTGTGGTCTTCTCCGGCATGGATCCCGAAAAGGCCCACCAGATCGGCTTCCGGCTCATCCGCCTGGCCGAAACCACCGGGGCTTCGGCGGTGCTGCGCCGGATCACCCGCCCGCACCCAAGCCTGAAGCGCCGGGTCATGGGCCTTGATTTTCCCTCACCCTTCGGTCTGGCTGCCGGTTTCGACAAGGAGGGCCACGGGGTTGCGGCCTTGGCGGATCTGGGCTTCGGGCATCTCGAAATCGGGACGATCACCGGCCAGGCCCAACCAGGGAACCCGAAACCACGACTGTTCCGGCTCGTCGAGGATCGTGCGGTGATCAACCGGATGGGATTCAACAACGACGGTGCCGCAGCGGTCGCCCCCCGGATCCGAGCCGCGTTGCCCGTCCTGACCCGACGGTTCGGCCCCGACCGGCCGGTCGTGGGCCTGAACATCGGCAAGACCAAACTCGTCGAGCTGGACGATGCCATCGAGGACTATCTGGCAGGAACCCGGGAACTGGCTGGCGCGGCGGACTACCTGGTGGTCAACGTCAGTTCCCCGAACACTCCTGGGCTGCGCCTGCTCCAGGGCATCGACTCGTTGCGTCCACTGCTGGCCGCCGTCGGGGCCGAAGCGGACCGGACCACGGGAAGGCATGTCCCCCTCCTGGTGAAGATCGCCCCCGATCTGGCGGACTCTGATGTCGATGACGTGGCCGCGCTGGTCACCGAGCTCGGGTTGGAAGGAGTCGTGGCCACCAACACCACCATCGAGCGCACCGGATTGGTCACGGTTCCCGATCGGATCCGCGAATACGGAGCCGGCGGTCTGAGTGGTGCCCCGCTGAAGTCCAGGTCATTGGACGTGCTGCGCCGCCTGCGCTCGACCTTGCCACAGGAGTCCACGGTGATCTCGGTCGGGGGAGTGGAGACGGCGGACGATGTCCTGGAACGCCTGGCGGCCGGGGCGGATCTGGTCCAGGGGTACACCGCCTTCCTGTATGAAGGCCCGTTCTGGGTCGCCCGGATCAACCGCGGATTGCGCAAGGCCTTCTCCGGTCGCTGATCCTGCACACAGGCAACGAGGGCCCCCACCGATGGTGGGGGCCCTCGTTGCATGCTCCGGGAAGCAGTGCGGTCAGTCGACCGGTCCGCCGCGGGCGACCTGCGGCTTCGGCAGGCGCAGCTTGCGGAACTGCAGGCCGCGCATCGCCGCGTACCACAGCACTCCACGGTCCCGGGTGCCGAACTTATCGGTCAAGCGCCGTTTGAGCTGGCGCGTCATGATGAACGAGTCCAGGACCGTGACGCCCAGGACGATCCACAAACCGAAGGTGACGTAGGCGGTGACCTGGATGTTGCTGCTCATCGAGAAGGAGATGATGAGGAAGACCAGGATGATGATCATCAGGAACTCACCGACCATCCAGCGGGAGTCCACGAAGTTGCGGGCGAAACGCTTCTGCGGACCCTTGTCCCGGGTCGAGAGGTAGCGTTCGTCGCCGGTCTCGTTGGCCAGACGCATCCGCTCCTGGGCGGCCGAACGCTGCTGGCGCGCCTGGGCCTTGGCCGCCTTCCGGTCGCTGGGCACCAGGGGACGCTTGTTCTGCGCCTGCTGGCTGTTGCGCCTCGGCGTCGGCGTGCCCTTGCCTAGGGCCGGGCTGTCTGACTCTTCTGGGGTGGCCGGCGGCTGTGCGGCATCGGCTTTTTTGCTTCCAAACACGTGCCAAGTCTAGCCGGGCCTCTCCCGCAGCCGAAACGCCGGGCGGTTGTAGGCTGAAGCCATGACTACTTCCGAACCCGTTTCCGCCGCCGTCGATCACGGCGTCGATCTGGCAGCGATCACCGAGCGCGTGAACCGTGCCATCGCCCAGACCCTGACCGAGCTGAAATCCCTTGTCGCCATCCCCGGGATCGCCTGGGAGGCCTTCGATGCCGCCGAACTCGATCGCAGCGCCGAAGCCGTCGCCGCATTGGTCCGTTCCACCGGCATGGAGGACGTGCAGATCCTTTCGGTGGACACCCCCGAGGGCAAGCCGGGCTCCCCGGCCGTCGTGGGCCGGCGCCCGGCCCAGCCCGGCAAGCCGACGATCCTGCTGTACGCCCACCACGATGTCCAGCCCCCGGGGGATCCGGACCTGTGGAACACCGCCCCCTTCGAAGCCACCGAATCCGAGGGCCGGCTGTACGGTCGTGGTGCCGCCGATGACAAGGCGGGCATCATGGTCCACATCGCCTCGCTGCGCGCGGTGCTCGACGTCGTGGAGGACTTCGGCGTCGGAGTGACCTATTTCTTCGAGGGGGAGGAGGAAGCCGGTTCGCCCTCCTTCCGCCCGTTCCTGGAGAAGCACCGCGAACTGTTGGCCTCCGATGTGATCGTCGTGGCCGATTCCAGCAACTGGAAGGT
Organism: Arthrobacter sp. AOP36-F1-5; assembly: GCF_058137995.1. NCBI lineage: Bacteria > Bacillati > Actinomycetota > Actinomycetes > Micrococcales > Micrococcaceae > Arthrobacter > Arthrobacter sp. AOP36-F1-5. The sequence goes on along the minus strand of NZ_CM176892.1, from coordinate 1,616,681 downwards.
CGGTGTCCCGGCCTTGACCACCAGCTTGCGGGGGATGGTCGGCGCCGAGATCGAAGTCCGCGTCCTGGACCACGCAGTGCATTCGGGCATGTTCGGTGGCCCGGTCCTCGATGCCCCCACCGTGGCCGCGCGACTGATCGCCTCCTTCCATGATGATGAAGGCAACGTCGCCGTCGAGGGTCTGCTGGCCCGCGACACCGATCCGGTGGACTACGCCGAGGCCGACTTCCGGGCCGATTCCTCGGTGGTCGAGGGATACCGCCTGGCCGGTACCGGCGCGCTGGCCGACCGGCTCTGGAACAAACCGGCACTGTCGGTCATCGGCATGGACATGCCTTCCGTGGATCTGTCTTCCAACACCCTGCAGCCGTCGACCCGGCTGAAGATCAGCGTCAGGTTGGCCCCCGGCCAGGATCCGCAGGAAGCAGCCGAGGCGCTGCAACGCCACGTGGAGTCACAGGACCTCTTCGGCGCCCAGGTCGACTTCACCGCCGTCGAACAGGGCAATGCCTTCTCCACCGACACCCAGGCGGCAGCCGCCCGGGCCAGCCTGTGGTCCTTGGAGAAGGCCTGGGGCGTCACCCCCGTGGAAACCGGCATCGGCGGCTCGATTCCGTTCATCGCCGATCTGCTCGATGTCTACCCGCAGGCCCAGATCCTGGTCACCGGGGTCGAGGACCCCGACTCGCGGGCCCATAGCGCCAACGAGTCGCTGCATCTCGAGGATTTCCGCAAGGCCGTCATCGCCGAAGCACTGCTTCTGGCGCGGCTTGATTCAGAAGGACTGAAATAAGGGTGCCTGTCGTACCATGGGACATGAGGGGACGGCACGCTACGGTGCCGCCCTCCGGAACAAGCAATATTGGAGGACCAGATGACCGCCACGACCAATGATTCGACCGCCGGTTCCACCGAGGAGCTCAAGACCCACGAGGTGCTTCTCTCCGATGTGGCCGCGGAAAAGGTCCGCAGCCTGTTGGAGCAGGAAGGGCGAACCGATCTCCGCCTGCGCGTGGCCGTCCAGCCGGGTGGCTGCTCCGGCCTGATCTACCAGCTCTACTTCGACGAGCGCCAGCTCGATGGTGATGCCGTGCGCACCTTCGAGGGGGTCGACGTCATCATCGACAAGATGAGCGTGCCCTACCTCGCCGGTGCCTCCATCGACTTCGAGGACACCATCTCCAAGCAGGGCTTCACCATCGACAACCCCAACGCCGGCGGCTCCTGCGCCTGCGGCGACTCGTTCCACTAGGACGCTGCCGACCTGAATCCCACGTCAACGTAACCATCGGTTGACACGGGGTTTCGGTCGGCATTCCGTCGTTCGAGAGGGTAAGCTCTACGATGAGTAGTAAAACTATTGGTCTCGAAGTGCCGGTGCCGGATGCCTTGCTGCGGCCGGAACCGAATCTGGCAGCTCCGAGACCACGTATCGCACCAACAAAGAGGAAGGGCCGTCTGTGAGTTCGCAAGACCGAACCAGCAGCAGTCGCAGGGGCAAGGCCAAGGTACTGGCCATCGCCGGCGCGGGGGCGCTGCTGCTGACGGGTTGTTCAGAACAAGTCCAGCGTGGCTGGCTCCCGAACGAATCCCGGGATATCACCAACCACACTGCAAGCATCCAGGATCTCTGGGTCCACACATGGGTCACCGTCCTTCTGGTCGGCATCATGACCTGGGGGCTGATGATCTGGTGCATCGTGGCCTACCGCCGCCGTAAGGGCGAAGTCGGTTTCCCACGCCAGCTCAGCTACAACCTCCCCATGGAGATCCTCTACACGGCAGTGCCGTTGATGATGGTCCTGACGTTCTTCACGTTCTCGGATAGCACCCAGACCGCCATCGAAGAACCCGTCGATTCCGAACTGGTCGTTGATGTCCAGGCGAAGCAGTGGGCCTGGGATTACAACTATTCCTACCAGGGCGAAGAAAAGTACGATGCCAGCGTTCAGGCCCACTTGGATGGTTCCAAGGGCAAGAACGATGAAATCGCCACGTTGTACCTGCCGGTCGACACCTCGGTGACGCTCGAGCTGAACAGCCGTGACGTCATCCACTCCTTCTGGGTTCCTGCCTTCCTGCAGAAGCTCGACATGATTCCGGGCAAGACCAATACGATCTACCTCACTCCGCAGGAGGAGGGCACGTACGCCGGCAAATGTGCCGAGCTGTGCGGCGAGTACCACTCCGAGATGCTCTTCAACGTCGAGGTCGTTTCCGAAGCCGAGTTCAAGTCCAAGCTTTCCGAGATGGAAGACGGACACATCGGCAAGGACTACAGCCGCAAGCCGGACGAGGTCAATTCCATCACCATTCCGGGAGAGGAAGGGGAGTAGGCCGCGATGACTACTTATGAATACGCCACGGACGAGGCCAAGCCCCTCGCCCCCCGGGTCGTGCCGGTCTCCAAGGGACGCATCGTCGTCAACTGGATCACCTCCACCGACCACAAGACGATCGGTTACATGTACCTGATCGCCTCCTTCATCTTCTTCTGCATCGGCGGCATCATGGCGCTGTTGATCCGTGCCGAGCTCTTCGAGCCGGGCATGCAGATCCTGCAGACGAAGGAGCAGTACAACCAGCTGTTCACCATGCACGGCACCATCATGCTGCTCATGTTCGCCACCCCGTTGTTCACCGGTTTCGCCAACGTCATCATGCCCCTGCAGCTCGGGGCCCCCGATGTGGCGTTCCCGCGTCTGAACGCACTGGCCTTCTGGTTCTACCTCTTCGGTTCCACCATTGCCATGGCCGGCTACATCACCCCGCAGGGTGCCGCTTCCTTCGGTTGGTTTGCCTATGCGCCGCTGTCGAATACGACGTTCAGTCCGGGGGTCGGCGGTGACCTCTGGGTCTTCGGTCTGGCCCTGTCCGGCTTCGGCACCATCCTGGGTGCGGTCAACTTCATCACCACCATCATCTGCCTGCGTGCACCGGGCATGACCATGTGGCGCATGTCGATCTTCAGCTGGAACACGTTGATCACTTCACTGCTGATCCTCATGGCCTTCCCGCCGCTGGCCGCCGCCCTGTTCGGCCTCGGTGCCGACCGACGCTTCGGCGCCCATATATACGACCCCGACGCCGGGGGACCGGTGTTGTGGCAACACTTGTTCTGGTTCTTCGGCCACCCCGAGGTCTACATCATTGCGCTGCCGTTCTTCGGCATCGTCTCGGAGATCTTCCCGGTCTTTTCCCGCAAGCCGATCTTCGGCTACAAGGGGCTGATCTTCGCAACGATCTCGATCGCCGCACTGTCCGTGTCCGTCTGGGCGCACCATATGTACGCCACCGGCTCGGTCGCCCTGCCGTTCTTCGGGTTCATGACCATGCTGATCGCGGTGCCCACCGGGGTGAAGTTCTTCAACTGGATCGGCACGATGTGGCGAGGATCCATCACCTTCGAGACACCCATGCTCTGGAGCATCGGGTTCCTGGTGACCTTCCTCTTCGGCGGACTGACCGGCATCATCCTCTCGGCACCCACGCTGGACATCCACGTTTCGGATACCTACTTCGTGGTCGCCCACTTCCACTACGTGGTCTTCGGGACCGTCGTGTTCGCCATGTTCGCCGGCTTCTACTTCTGGTGGCCCAAATGGACCGGCCGGATGCTCAACGAACGGCTGGGCAAGATCCACTTCTGGATGTTGTTCTTCGGGTTCCACGGCACGTTCCTGATCCAGCACTGGCTCGGTGTGATCGGCATGCCGCGCCGGTATGCGGACTATCTGCCCGAGGACGGCTTCACGACCATGAACCAGTTCTCCACGGTGTTCGCCTTCATCCTGGGCCTGTCGATGATCCCGTTCTTCTGGAACGTCTGGATCACCGCCCGGTCGGCCAAGCGCGTCGAGGTCGATGATCCATGGGGCTTCGGTGCTTCGCTGGAATGGGCGACCTCCTGCCCGCCGCCGCGGCACAACTTCCACTCGATCCCGCGGATCCGCTCCGAACGTCCTGCCCTGGACCTGCACCATCCGGAGCTTTCGGCCCGGGTGACGCCCACGGCCATGGCAGCCTCGGTGTTCGGCCCCGCAGACCAGAAGGACGTGTAGCCATGAAAGTTGAAACCGGACTCTTCCTCGTCCTGTTCCTGTTCTTCGTCCCGGTGATGGTCTTCTACGGCATCATGACCGATTGGAATGAATGGGTCGGCATCCTGGCCCTGGGACTGTGCGCAGGACTCGGCCTGATGGTCGGCTTCTACCTGTACTCGACCGCCAAGCGCGTCGGAGACCGGCCCGAGGATCGCGTCGACGGCGAAATCCACGAGAACGCCGGTGTCATCGGAACCTTTGCTCCGTGGAGCTGGTGGCCGCTCGTCCTGGGCACCGCCGCCGCCACCGGATTCCTCGGCATCGCCGTTGGGTTCTGGGTCACCTACATCGGCGCAGGCCTGTGTGTGATCGCGCTGGTCGGCTGGGTCTACGAATTCAGCCGCGGAGACCACGCCCACTAGGCAACGGTCCAACGTCATCAGGGGCGGTTCCTTCCTCCAGGAGGGAACCGCCCTTTTTGTGCGCCCACGGCCCCGCAGGGTCCTGCGGCGGCAACGGTAGGATGGTCACCAAGAAGCACATTGATGAATGGTGGGTACCGCATGTCGCATAGACCGCCCGTTCCGGTTGCCGGAACCCTGGATGCCTCATCGCCGCTGAAGAAGCATGAGCAGGTGAAACAAATCCTGCGCCACCATGCCACGGCGGTCTGCGACCCGGGCCGGGCCATTCCTTCCGAGCGCGAGCTGACCGAACAGTTCGGGGTCGCCAGGATGACCATCAGGAATGCCATCGACGCACTGGTCGACGACGGCGTGCTCGAACGCATCGTCGGTGTCGGGACGTTCGCCGCCTTCCCGAAGGTCGATCTCCAAGTTAAGCTGACCTCCTACAGCGAGGAGATGGTCCGCCGCGGGATGGTCCCCACGGGGAGGGTCCTCCGTTTCGACGAGGTCCCCGCCACCGGTCAACTGGCCCGCGAAATGGAATTGGATGACGGTACCCCCGTGGTCCGTCTGCGTCGCCTGCTGTTGGCCGACGGCCTGCCCATGAACTTGGACGAGAACTACCTGCCCTCCCACCGGGTTCCGGGGTTCCTTGATGATCCGGCACCCAGACAGCTTTACGCCTCATTGAACGAGAGGTACGGGCTGGTCATGCAGTGGGGCGAGGACCAGGTCGAGGCGACGGCGGCGACCCATCACGACGCAAAGCATCTGGGGGTCGATGCGGGCACCCCGCTGTTGAAGATCCAACGCCATGCCTACGTCAAACGCGAGCTCGTGGACTATTCCGTCTCGCTCTACCGCGCGGACCGCTATAAGCTCTTCGTGCCGCTCCAGAGGCCCGGGACACGCCAGCCCCGCTCCCTCTGACGCACTGACCGGCCCCGGGCCCACAGGAGCCCCCTGGGACCGTGGGGGACACGGTACGGTGACGGCGCCCCTTCGGAACCGGCGGCATCCGATGCACCGGGCCGTCGTCACGACCGCACGGGCTCCCGCCCGGCCGGCTTGATCCGTGGACTGCTAGCAGGGGTAGTGCCGCCTTCATCCCTCCCCGGGGCGTCCGGAAGCGATCGCGCGGCACCCCAACATCCCCGCCGCCATCGGGGCTGACCTCGCCCCCGACCGGCTATGCACCCGGTACAGAGCGGAACCCCGTTCTTCGATTCAGTGCCAGGGATCCACGGGGACGAGGCGTTCGGCACGGGAGGTGGATGCAACACAAGGGACCCCGACCTCAATGGTCGGGGTCCCTCGTGGTGCCGAAGCCGCTAGTGTCTAGCGATCGATCGATGCGTCTTCCGACGACTCCTCGATGGCCGGGGCGTGGTGGCCATGGGCGGCCTCCAGCTCGGACGGGGTCACCGGTGCGACACGATCTTCGAAGAAGAACTTCGAGACTGCACCACGCGCCTTCTCACCGCGGCTGACATGACCCGTGCTGTCGGCTTCCGCCGGCATGACCTCGTGGGATTCGAAGGCAACCAGTTTATAGCGCTTGTAGACGTCCAGCTCGGCGTGCTGCTCCGAGAAGCCGCCCTCGGGCGACATCTGGATGACGCCGGCCTCACGGCCGTGCAGCACGATCTCGCGGTCCTTGCGCTGCAACGCCAGGGCGATGCGGCGGGCCACGATGAACCCGAGGATCGGTCCCAGGAAGAACAGCACCCGCAACCAGTACGTCACGTCGTTCAGTGACACGTGGAAGTGCGTGGCGATGAGGTCCGAGGAGGCCGCGCACCACATCACGCAGTACCAGATGACGCCGGCCACGCCGACACCGGTGCGGAACGGGGCGTTGCGCGGACGGTCCAGCAGGTGGTGTTCGCGGTCGTCCTTGGTGACCCATCGTTCGATCCACGGCCACGCGAACATGGCGCCGATGAGGATTGCTGCAGGAATCATCGGGATCAGCACGTTCAGGATGAGGTTGTTTCCGCCCCACGGGAACGGGATGATCCATTCCAAGCTGAAGTTGCCCAGATAACCAGGCATCAAACGCAGGGCGCCATCAACCCAACCGATGTACCAGTCGGGCTGGGTACCGGCCGAGACGGGGGAGGGGTCGTAGGGTCCGTAGTTCCAGATCGGGTTGATCTGGAAGAAGCCCGAGATCAGCGCAACGATGCCGAAGACGATGAAGAAGAACCCACCGGCCTTCGCGGCGTAGACCGGGCCAACCGGGAAGCCGACGACGTTGTCGTTGGTCCGGCCGGGGCCGCGGTACTGCGTGTGCTTGTGCACGACGACCATGAACAGGTGGATGCCGATCATCAACAGGATCAACGCGGGAACCAACATGATGTGCATCATGTACAGGCGCCCGATGATCGCTGTTCCGGGGAATTCCCCGCCGAACAGGAAGGCCGAGATGAAGGTACCAACGACCGGCAGTGCCTTGATGACACCGTCGATGATGCGCAGGCCGTTGCCCGAGAGCAGGTCGTCCGGCAGCGAGTAGCCGGTGAAACCGGCTGCCATCGCGAGGATCAGCAAGGTGCCTCCGACGACCCAGTTCAGCTCGCGCGGCTTGCGGAAGGCCCCGGTGAAGAACACCCGGAGCATGTGCACCGATACGGCTGCCACGAACAGCAGCGCGGACCAGTGGTGGACCTGGCGCATGAAGAGCCCGCCACGAACGTCGAAGGAGATATCCATCGTCGAGGCCATGGCCACCGACATGTGGACGCCCTTGAGCGGGTTGTAGCTGCCTTCGTAGACGGTGTGGGCCATCGAGGGATCGAAGAAGAACGTCAGGAACGTTCCGGAGATCAGCAGGATGACGAAGGTGTACAACGCCACCTCGCCGAACATGAACGACCAGTGGTCGGGGAAGATCTTGCGACCGAATTCCTTGACCATGGCCGAACCGCCGACACGGGTGTCAACGAAGTTCGCAATCTTGCCGGTCGAGGTCTTGGGACGGTACTCAGTAGTTGAGGACATGATTAGCCACGCTCCCAGTAGCTCGGACCGACGGGCTCATGGAAGTCGCTCTGGGCGACCAGGTAGCCCTCCGAATCGACAGTAATCGGAAGTTGCGGAAGTGCGTGACCGGCCGGACCGAAAATGACCTTGCATTCCTGCGTGAGGTCGAAGGTGGACTGGTGGCACGGGCACAGCAGGTGGTGCGTCTGCTGCTCATACAGGGCAACGGGGCAACCCACGTGGGTGCAGATCTTGGAGTAGGCCACGATGCCGTCGTGGTGCCAGGTCTCGCGCTCCGGGGAGATTTCCATCTCCCGCGGATCAAGACGCATGAGCAGGACAACTGCCTTGGCCTTCTCGTTCAGCGGATCCTCGGTGTCGTCTAGACCTTCGGGGATCACGTGGAATGCCGAACCGATCTGGACATCCGAGGCCTTGATCGGGGTGCCCGAGGGGTCCCGGACGAGCTTGGTGTCCTTGTCCCACATCGTGTAACGCAACCGGTCGACGATCTCATTGGCGGTGGCGCCGGTGCGGTCCAGGTCGCGGAACATGAAGATGGCCGGAATCGGAGCCAATGCCACGGCGGCGATCAGCGAGTTGCGGATCAGCGGACGGCGCTTGATGCCCGTCTCGTCGAGGATGTCGCCGATCATGGCTTCCGCTTCCTGGCGTTCAGCCTCGGGGCGGATCTCATGGCGCATTTCGGTGATTTCGTGGTCCGGCATCAGGGTCTTGGCCCAGTGCACGATCCCCACGCCGATGCCCATCATCGCGAATGCGGTGCCCAGACCCAGCAGGGTGTTCTGCAGCCGGATGCCGCTGAATGTACTCGTGCGTCCCACGACGAAGTAGGCGACGAAAAACAGTGCGGTGCCCAGGATGGACACCACGAACAGCAGGGTTACCTGGCGTTCAGCCCGTTTAGCGGCGCGCGGGTCAACGTCGGCGAGACGCGGCCGATGCGGGGGCAGGCCCGGGTCCTGGAAACTTTCCACGGAGCCCTGACCGGCCTTAGCAACGGTGCCCGGATCGTTCGGACTGCCGTGACTATGGTCGCCCATGTTCTCTCTCATCCTTTTCTCAAAATTCCTTGGTACGAAGTGTGGTGTGCGGGCCGTGGCCCGCAGCGCCGGATCAGGACGGCCGGGAGGTCAGCCAGATCGTGAAGGCGATGACGATGGCCAGGCCGCCGGTCCAGATGAGGAGGCCTTCGGAGACCGGGCCGAGGGAGCCGAGGCTGGCACCGCCGGCGGAGCCCTGTGCATCGATTTCCTGGAGGAACGTGATGACGTCACGCTTTTCCTCGGGGGTGATGTTCGAGTCGTTGAAGACAGGCATGTTCTGCGGGCCGGTCGCCATGGCCTCGTAGATGTGCTTGCTGCTGACATCGGAGATCCCGGGAGCGAACTTGCCACGGGTCAGTGCGCCGCCGGCGGCACCGGCGTTGTGGCACATGGCACAGTTGACGCGGAAGACCGTGCCACCAGCGGCCGAGTTGCCCTCGGTCGTGTCGACTGCCTCGTCGTCCGGCACTGCGGGACCGGCGCCGAGGGATGCGACGTACGCTGCGAGCTTCTGTGTTTCCTCGTCGCCGAACTGCTTCGGCTTGGCCTGGGCCTGGGGCCCCTGCATCTGCATTGGCATGCGTCCGGTGCCAACCTGGAAGTCGACGGCTGCGGCGCCGACACCTACAAGCGAGGGGCCATCGGTCGTGCCTTCGGCATTCATGCCGTGGCAGGTGGCGCAGTTGGCGACGAAGAGCTTATTGCCTTCATCGACGTCACTGGCGCTATAGGTCGTAGCGGCCTTGGCCTCATTGACGCTGCCCGCCGCGGCGTACAGGCCGCCGGTGATGAGCAGGCCCATCAAAAGCAGCGCTACGGCGGCGAGCGGATGGCGGCGCCTTTGCGAAAGAGCCTTCACTTGCTGGTTCCTCACTTGATTTGGTTGGTGATGCTTGGGTGCCTGGGAGGCCGGTGCTACTTCAGGAAGTAGATGATCGCGAACAGAGCAATCCACACAACGTCGACGAAGTGCCAGTAGTACGACACGACGATGGCGGAAGTTGCCTCGAAGTGACCAAACTTCTTGGCCACGTACGCTCGCCCGATGATCAGGACGAAGGCGATCAGTCCGCCGGCCACGTGCAGGCCGTGGAAGCCTGTCGTGATGTAGAAGGCGGAGCCATAGGCGTTGGAGCTCAGTGACACGCCATGGTGGACCAGCTCGGTGTATTCAAACGCCTGCACCGAGACGAAGATCGCCCCGAGGATGAAGGTGAGGATGAACCACTCGACCATTCCCCACTTGCGGAAGTTCAGCAGGCCGCCGAGGCGACGCGGCTGGAGATCCTCGGCGCGGAAGACACCGAGCTGGCAAGAGAAGGAACTGGAAACCAGGATGAGCGTGTTGATAAGTGCGAACGGGACGTTCAGCTTGGAGGTCTCGTTCGCCCACAACTCCGGCGAGGCAGCACGGAGTGTGAAGTACATGGCGAATAGCGCGGCGAAGAACATCAGCTCGCTGGAAAGCCAGACGACGGTTCCGACCGACACCATGTTGGGACGGTTAGGCGCAGGGTGCGCCTGGGCATTGAGGTTATGAGTCGCAGTTGTCACAGAGCCATTATGGCTACAAAAGTGCTCCTGACACCAATGCATTCGAGGCCGAGTCGCTTCTTTTTGGCCGGGTCAGGCCTAAGTTCCGCGGAATATCAAGGGAGAAACAATTCCGCACTTTCTACAAAACGTAGATAACCTAGGTGCGTGTCAACGATTTCTACGCCATCAGAGTTCCCGAATTGGCCAACTATGCTCACCTCCCTCATCCGCGGAGACGATCTTTCGACCGCGGATGCGACGTGGGCGATGGGTGAGATCATGGGCGGAAATGCCTCCGACATCCATATCGCTGGTTTTCTGGTTGCTCTTCGAGCCAAGGGTGAATCGGTGGAGGAGCTGGCAGGACTCGTCGAAGGCATGATCGCCAATGCCCGGCCGCTGGAAATTCCGGGCGAGAAGCTCGATATCGTCGGCACCGGTGGCGATCGTCACAACACCGTGAACATCTCCACGATGGCCGCGTTGGTGTGCGCGGGGGCCGGGGCGCGGTTGGTCAAGCACGGAAACCGAGCCGCTTCCTCTTCCTCCGGTTCCGCCGATGTCCTCGAGGCCCTCGGGGTTCGGTTGAACGCCCCGGCCGAACGGTTGGGCACGATCCTCGATGAAGCCGGCATCACCTTCTGCTTCGCCCAGATGTTCCATCCCTCGATGCGCTTTGCCGCAGCGGCCCGCTCGGGGTTGGGGGTCGCGACGGCGTTCAACTTCATGGGCCCGTTGACGAATCCTTCACGTCCTACCGCGTCTGCGATCGGCTGCGCCGATGAACGCATGGCCCCGCTGATGGCGGGCGTCCTGGCTTCCCGGGGCTCCCGGGCCCTGGTCTTCAGGGGCGATGACGGTCTGGATGAGATGACCACGACCACGGCGAACCACGTCTGGGAGGTCCGTGACGGCTCGGTGGCTGCCTCGGTCCTGGATGCCAGGGATCTCGGCCTGGAACGGGCCACGCTGCACGATCTGCGCGGCGGGGATGCCCGACACAACGCCGCCGTCGTCCACGAAGTCCTCGACGGTGCCAGGGGGCCGGTCCGCGACGCGGTGGTCCTGAATGCGGCGGCCGGCCTGGTCGCCTTCGACCTTTTGGCCACAGGCAGTCTGACAGAGCGTCTGGAGGCCGCTGCCAGGCGCGCGGAGGAGGCCATCGACTCCGGTGCCGCTCATCAGGTTCTCAGCCGCTGGATCGCCTCCACGGCCGTCGGGGGGTAGTCGCGGAAGAACCCGGTGCGACCGACGCCGCACCGGGTCCCGCTTGGGGGATCGACCCCCGTGGTCTATTCGAGCCCGAGCGAGAACGCCGCGTCGAGGTCGTGTTGGGAATATGACCTGAAGGCAATATGCGTGGTGGTTTCGACGACGCCGTCGACCTTGGAGAGCCTGTTGGCGATGACCTCAGCCAGATCCTCGTGGTTGCGGACCCGGGCAATGGCAATCAAATCCGAGTCACCGGCCACGGAATAGACTTCACTGATCCCCTCCAGTTCGGAGATTTCCTGCGCGCATTCCGGGATGCGGTCCGCTGCGGTCTGGATCATGACAAACGCGGTGATCATCTCGTGTCCCTCCACCTTCCGGTACCGGCGGCGTCCGGTACTTGTTTCGTGCTTCGACCCTAGTTCACAGCACCAGCGGAGTGCACCTTGCGACGGACCAAAAGACCCGAAACCAGTCTGCGGCCGAGGAGGAACGCCCCGAGCACGACGGTTGCCACGATGATGAACGGCACCGCGGCGGTTGCCCCGAAGAGTATCCGGAGTATCAGCCCCAATGCGACGGTTCCCACCCAGGTGATCACCCCATGCGGCCAGATCCGATGAGGCTCCCGCCAGAGAGCGGTGATGCCTGAAAAGACCAGCAAGGAAATCAGGAACGGGCCGGCCGTCCCGAGGATTCCGGCGAGGTCCAACCCCTCGGCATGCGAGCGACGGCCCAGCACGGCGAAGATGATCACCAGCAGCAGATCGATGACGAGTAGTGGAATCCATTGTCGAACATTGCGCATGGCTGACAGTCTATCGAGATCAAAAGCCGCCGACTTCTTCAGACAAGCCATCAGTCTTGTATATGTAACTACAAAGCTTTATCCTTGTTGGCATGATCGTCTTGACCATCGACCAACGGGATTCACGACACAACCCCGACCGGGTCGAAGTTCTGGTGGCCCGGTTGAATGCCGACTTCCCGGTGCTCCGAGCCTTCGAGCGTACCGCGGGGGACGAGCTGCAGGGCGTCATGGATGACGGCGTAGCAGCCGTGCGCCTACTCCTGGAGGTGGCCCGGAGCGCTCGGTGGAGCGTGGGCCTGGGGGTGGGGAGCGTGAAATCCCCGCTACCCCAACAGACGCGCGCCGGCTCCGGCGAGGCCTTTGAAGCAGCCCGCGACGCCGTCGAACGCGCCAAGCACGCCCCGGCCTCCGTTGCGGTCTCGGGGCGCGGGGGAGAGGCGGAACGCCTCGAAGCCGAACTCCAGCTGGTCGCCGAGGTCAATGGCCGACGCACCGAAGCCTCCTGGGCTGCGGGCCTGCTCATCGACCAGGGCCTCTCGCAGCATGAAGCCGCCCTTCGCCTGGGGATCACCCAGCAAGCGGTTTCCAGCCGTCTCGCCACCGGACTATGGCTCCCGTGCCGCCAACTGGCCGAGCAGGCCGGGGTGGCCCTGGCCCGGTACAACACACAATTCGGGGAAGGGGAGTAGCGGATGCCTGTTTTGGTCTTGTTGATCCTGGCCGGAGCGTGTGGGCTCCCGCAGTATTTCCGTCGTCTTCGCGGAAGCACGAACCGCTGGCTCTACCTCACGGCGTCGGTCCAGCTGGCCCTGTTGGCCGCGGCGGCCCTCCTGGCCGCGGCAGGCACGGGTGGCATCGCGTGGGGAGCGGCCGCCTCGTTCGCCGTCGTCGCGGCAGCCGTCGGCGGGGGACCGGTGACCATGAGCATCCTGCGCCTGTCGGAACGCTCCGTCGCTGCCGATCTGCGCGCTGAAGGAACCCGGGCTTCGGGGGACCGCTCGTATTTGCCACCTCCGCCTGAGGCCTCCGCCACCGGTCCGGCAGATTTCCACGGCGAAGTCGTGCTGCAGGGAGGCGCGTGGATCGGCGTGCTCGAGCGGACGGCGATCTCCGTGACGCTCTGGTGCGGATGGCCGGAGGGTCTGGCGATCGTGCTCGCGGTCAAGGGGCTTGGACGCTATGCCGAACTCGGCAAGGACGGCGCCGCCGAACGGTTCATCCTGGGCACCTTTGCCAGTGTTCTGTGGGCCTGCGCCTGCACGGGCATCGCCGTGCTCGCCACTAGCTAGGGCTGTTCACCGCATTGGCAGCCCGAACACCGAGCACCGCACCAACGATGACGAAGACGACCATCGCCGCATAAGCGCCCAGGACGGTCCACTCCGGCATGCTTGCGCCCGGGATCAGGATGAGGATTCCGGTAAGGAAGGGGACCAGCCCGGCCAGCATCAGCCATGGGCCGGCGACAACATGGGTTTCTTCCCAGGCGTCGTCGGAGGCCCTCGTGGCCGGCAACCGGATCCCGATCATCGCGCTGGCCGGTAGCCGGCGGGCGCGCCCGAGCCCACCCAGCACGGCGATGAGCATGCCGATCACCGCCATGATGATTCCGGTCGCGATGGCATCTTCCATTATTTCCCCCCGAGGGTCGGTGTGGTCCCGGCCGTGGGGCCGAGGACCGTGAAAGCGTACACCCAGCGGAGAACCGGCTGAGGAAGAAGAGGTAGGCCGACGCCCCTCGACAGGGGCCGGCCTTCGGTGGAGGATCGACGGTAACGATCCACGTGGAGGTTCCCATGCATTCGCTCAAGATCACCCCCAATGTGCCGGTGGAGGACATAGAGGCCGCGAAGGCGTTCTACACCGGATTCCTGGGTCTGGCCGATGAGGAATTCAATCTGGGTTGGGTGGCCCGGTTTACCTCACCGCTGAGTGGAGCCAATGTTCAACTCGTCACCCGGGACGAGACCTCCCCGGTCGATTCAAAGATGTCGATCCACACGGACGACGTCGACGCGGCCTACTCGGAGGCCCTGGAACTGGGGTACGACATCGTGCATCCCTTGAACACCGAGTCCTGGGGAGTCCGCAGATTCCTGGTCCGTGCGCCCGACGGCACCGTCGTCAACATCGTGCAACACCGCCCCTGACGCTCTGCGACAACCTGATGGCGCCGTCGCCAGCAGTGCCCCCGCCGAAGAATCATCCCCCCGTCTTCGACCGGGCTCCGCGTGGAACCGGCCTGAGCCGCTGAACCCCACTGACTTGTTCCCCCGGAACCGGGCGGCGCGCCGGCCCCGGGTCATGGGCGGAAAATACCTAGGGTCGGGACGCCTGCACCAATTGCGTCAGAGGCACTGCTGGATTGGCTAGTTCAGCTGGATCCACCCGGGCTTGGGAACGAATCAACTCCTGGACCGGTTCGATGCCCTCATCCCACGCGTTGACATGCAGACCAGCGACAACCACGTCGTCAACAAGCCAGAAAGCGTGGAACCGATCGGCAGCAAGATCCCCGCGGATCACCGGATCATCGGCCCTCCTGGCATCCACTCGTCCGGCGTACTCCAAGGCAAGGTCGTACTGGTCGGTGAAGAAGAAGGGTGCCGGGTCGAAATCGGAGGACTGTCCGAGCATTGAATGTGCGGCAATTTTTCCCTCCATTAGTGCATTATTCCAGTGCTCGACCCGCATTTGCCGGCCATAGAGGGGGTTGGCCACGCTAGCGATGTCGCCAGCGGCGAAGACATCGGGCGCCTCGGCCTGCATCCGTGAGTCGACACGGATGCCGCCGTCTTCGGCAAGCAACCGCTCCTCGAGAAATCCAGACTCAGGAACGGCCCCGACCCCCACGATCACCACGTCGGCAGGAAATTTTGTGCCGTCGTCGACGACGACGGATTCGACGCTTTCAGCGCCTTCCAGCCCGACCACACGACGCCCCAGTTCGAATTCGACGCCATGGCTTCGATGCACGTCAGCAAAATACCCGCCCAGGAGCGTTCCCATGGATGCCTCGAGCGGGGCTTCGCCCGGACCGATCACGGTGACCCGGCATCCCTTCTGCAGAGCGGCATCGGCAGTTTCCAGTCCGATCCAGCTCGCACCGACGATCACGACGTTCGGCGCGTTGTCCAAGGCGGCACCCAACGCTTCGGAGTCTTCAAGGGTTCTCAGGTAGTGCACACCGGCAAGTTCGGCACCGGGCGCTTTCAATCGTCGGGCACTTGATCCGGTTGCGATCAGGATCTTGTCGTAGTCCAGCGTCGTATCGTCGTCGAGAACCACTTGGTGATCGTCGCTCCGCAGCGCTACAGCTCGAGTCCCGAGACGGACCTCGACCTCTTGTTTGTCGTACCACTGTTGGCCCAGCAATGACTTATGCGAGAGCCATCCTTCATTTTTCAGATAGGACTTCGACAGCGGTGGCCGCTCATAGGGAAGGTGGGATTCGGCGCCGACGAGCACGATCCGCCCGTCAAAGCCTTCTGCACGCAACTTCTGAATAGCAGTCCCGCCGGCTTGCCCGGCACCGACAACGACGAAAGTTTGTCCAGTAGGCATTTCCTGCTCCTTCGAGGGGCGTTTTGGGCCACCATTCGTATGAGCTGACCGGAGAAACGCCCGTCATAGTAGACGAATCTGGAGGTTACCACGCCCCAGAATCCGGGGGTCCGCGGACCAGGACCCTGCACGGACGCTCCGTCATCACGGCCCCTCCGCCCCTCCAGACGGTTTAAGCAACGGCGTTAGCGGGACCCCAGGGCTTCATCGACGATCGCAGTCAGCCCGACGAGCCCCTTGACCTGATTGCTCTCCAACCCATGCCGTTCAGCGAGACGGGCTGGATCGAGGTAGACAACCTCCACCATGCCGGTCGCGTCCTCCCGGACGAGTACTCGGCTGGGCAGGTCCAGGGCCAGGTCCGGCTCTCCGCGCATCAGCGGTGTGCCGACCGCGGGATTGCCGAAGATCACCACGGCGGTCGGGGGGAGCTCCAAATCAACTTCGGCTGCGTTGGCAGCGTGATCAATGACCGCAAACAACGTGGCCCCGTGATGGGCAATCGCAGCGGTCAACAACCTGAGGGTTTCCCCGTGGCCAAATCGGCTGGGGCGAACCACCAACCCTCGCTCTTCAGCATTGCTCATTTCAGCCTCCACCTGCTCAATTGACCGAACAGCCAACACTTCCAGGCGCGGGGAAGCGCAACCGGGCCGCGGCGCGACGACCGTTCGTGGGAATACCTTCATACCATTGCAGCCCGCCGAAGCGGGTTTCTCCAACCGTCAATCACTCTGATGGTTTCGGTGTGGAATATCCGAGTTGCGGCAAAACCACGAATCAGCCTGGAGACCGGCAGTTGGAAGGTCGAATGGATCTCCCCGCGCCGGCGCCCGACACCCGTAGGGAACGCGGTCTTCATCCAGAGTCGGTGCTGGCGGTGGAGTCTTCCCGTCTCACTTGGGGTGGACCACGAATAGCCAGGAAACTATTCGCGTGACTCAACTGACTTCAAACGGGCTTGCTCCAGGTATCTCTCGGCAGTCGAACCAAACCATCAAATCCAACATGCGATCAGGTCACGGACGGCCCACGTTCATCCTCGGTCAGGGCGGCCTACGGGGATCTCGCCACGTCGTCTCCTCGAGCGCTTTCACGGATATGCATACCCGTTGACGTCAGGGCTAGGGCAAGGACTGCAGCCGAGAAATCAGAAGGTCCGAACAAGTCACCAACACAGAGTAATGCCAGAGAGATGCGTCTCGTGCCGGGAGAATGAGCGCATGGAGGAACACTCGCTCGGCGCCAATGCCCCTAACGTCACCGCTGTGTAAACCCGCTGGGCCGAATCCGCTCTCGCTCATCCGGCGGCCGTAAGTACCTGCCCGGAATCCACCGTTGAGCACTTCGGTGATTCCTCTCGCCTCGCCGACGAACCCCTAGGCAAGGTCCTGCACGGGGCAAAACCGGCAACATCGGAGCTCGTTTCCGAGATCAGGGAACACGGCGATGACTTGCCAGGGGTTGGATCCCTTGAGAGCTGGAATAGCGGGCACCGCAGGTATAGGGAACGTGACTGCGTCGCCCGCGACGATGTTTGGATCCGAGCAAGACAGGATAGTGTTCGAACGCTTACGGGTGACGTGGCCTCGTGAATTGACCGACTAGACCACATCCCTGCCAAATAATGACAGGATGCCCGTAGAACGCCACACAAAAGGGGAAGAAATCGTTGTGCGGGCGACGTTGAAGTCCACGGGTAGCCCTTTTGGGCAACGACGGGGGAGCACGAGTAGGTCATACGGCAATTACCATCGACTTGTGTTTAGTTCATTCGCCCGAATCTTCCCCGCAGACCGTCCCGTGGCGAGCGCCTTCACTCTAATAGGGATCTCGTTCCTGGCGAGTCTGGCGCTCGGTCTGGTCGTCGGGCTGTTTGCCGAAGACTTTCGCTCAGCATTCGGATGGACTGTAGCCATCGGGATGATCGCAACAGCTATCACACTGCCTCTCCTCGTGGCCGCGCGCAGGTAAAAGTTCAGGGGCCTTCTGCCACTTTTCACCCGTGAATAGTTGGTGTCCCGCAAGCAGGCAACAGGACCCTGCTGTGACTTATGCAGCCGACTGTCGGACAAGGAATGAACTCAGCACAGATCTCGATGCCCCGATGGGCAGGGTTGGACCCTCGGATGACGAAGCTGTGTGTGCACATCTGTCGTCGCAGGTTTGTGCCGCGAGTCGTCTGATTTCATGATGGCGCCGGAGTCCTACAGAAATCACGAGACCCGTGCCGTCGCGGTAGTCGGGCCAAATGCTCGGGCACGCGCGAATGCTAGGGAAGTGCTGCAAGGTACCTGACGCGGAATGGCTACGAAGAGATTTCCACGGTTCTTGGTGCGACATCCAAGTTCAACGGGAACGACGTCTTCTCAGGGCGTCGACCAGCATGCAGAGAGGTGGCCATTGATGGGCGCAGGGGAGTGTTGTTCCCTGAACGTCAGGGTGCCCGGAATCGGTTCTCGTTCGGTGCGAACATCGGACGCCGTGAGTGCACGTCCCACGCTTCGACTCTAGGCCGACGAAACCTATTGCAGGCCCACCTTGGGCAAGACAGGCGGACAGTTGCCCTAACTGTAGTGAGACAGGACAGCAGGACTGCCTGTTTCACTCGGGTAGGCAAAGGACAGGAAGAACCCCGAGCAAAGCATTACTTGACATAATGTAGATTATCGGCGCTTTATCAAATCGTGAAGGTCGGACTGTCCTGATCAGGTACTTCGGCGAAATGCATTCGTGCCCACTGGGTTATGTGCTGCTGGACGACGCCTCTTGATGCCAGCGCCATCCCGCCCGCCATAAAGCGTCCGGCCCGCGGTCTGATAAGAGATCAAGTGCATCGGCCTCACTCACGGAGTGTTCTCCGGCACCGTCACAGATTGCGTTCACACGCCATCGTTCGCGTTCCGACTCCGCCGGTCGATCTGGAGCCCCGAGATATCGACACGGCCATTGACTCCACCCGCACCCCGCCATGCCCATCCCGTTCGGCTGATGCGTTCTTCCTGGTTGACGCCGGAGGAGAATCCAAGCCCTTCCGTGGGCCCACAGCTCCGAGACACCCACGACCGGCCCTGCTTGACCTCACCACCTCTCCCCTGCATAACTCTAGTGATTGGGGCTCTCAATGGGGCGTTCGGCTCGAAGGAGCAGCCCTCGTCCCCCAGCAAATATGGTCGTGTGAAACCGTGCCGCCGCGGCAACCTGAACGAATCCCAACGCACGGTGTAGCTCGATCGAGGCAATATTTTCAGCGTTCACCACGCACCATGCCTCGTGGTTACGGGTCCAGATCCAGGCCAGCCGCTCTTGCGTGAGGCGAGCTGCAATCCCCTGCCGCCTCCACCTGGGGTCGACGGTGACGCCACCTAGATAATGTCCGGCCAACGCAGGGCCGTCGGCATGGTCCCAGACATGGGTTTTTGCCCAGCCGACCACCTGTCCGCCGGCTTCTGCCACCAACACCAGACGATCCGGGTCCTTCATGGCACCCACATAGCCAGGCACGGCACTGCTGCTCGCGCCACCGTCGTGGCTTTTATCGGCTATCGATGGTGAGTCAGTCAGCGTCGCGGCCCTGATGAGCGTATGTTTTGACAATCTTCCAACCGTTTCCAATAGGACGTCATCACGAAGTACACTCCAGTATATGGATGCCTCGATACTCAACTCCATCGTCCTTTGCGCGCTCGGCCTCGGGGTGTTTTTCTATCTCCTTCACACCACTATCCGTTCAGCGGTCAGAAGGGGCATCCGCGATGCCCAGCAGGACAAGGATCAGCAGGCTCGTGTCAATGCGGAAGGGGTCGCAGGCGGCGTGGCCCAGGACGTATGACCCAATGGTGCAGCAACCTTTGTAGAATGCACCCATGAAGACTTCGCAAGCACGGGAGTCGGCCCGATGAGGCCCTCTCCCCTGCCGTTCGGCCCGCGTAATTCAGTGCGGAAGATCATCGCCCGGGTCCAGGCATCCGTTGACGCAGCAGGTGTGGAACTCGATCCCCAGCAGCAGTCCCTGGTCAGAGACCTCTCCACGGCCGCTGCCCGGGCGCTTTCACGACGCTCCAAAACGGCGTCGGTGGAGAACTTCTACATCTACGGCCCTCCCGGGCGCGGCAAGTCATGGCTCATGGGGCTGGTGCATGAGGCACTACAGAGCGAGGCCACCCGCCGGCTGCACTTCCACGATTTCTTCCGCGATCTCCATGCCTCGGCGCATAGTTCCGAACTGGCTGAGTCCGCCGGTGATACCGCCGTCGAGGTGGCACTGGACGAGTTGCTAGGGGACGTACGGGTGCTGTGCTTCGACGAACTCCACGTGCACGACCCCGGCGATGCGATGTTCTTTGCCCGCGCACTCAAGGCAGTTTTTGCCCGGGGAATCCTGCTGATCGCGACCTCGAACTATGCCCCGGACGATCTGCTGCCCAATGACTACTTCCACCACCTCTTCGAACCGACCATCGAACTGATCAAGTCACGTATGAAAGTGGTCATGCTCGACGGCGGAACCGACTACCGGGCCCGGATCACCGAAGCAGACCGCCTCTCCGGCTATGCGGCAGGGCACATCATCGTCCCCGGCACGGCGGAACAACTGGCCCAGGCAGGACTCGCGGTCCCCCACCACAACGAAATCACCGACCTCAAGCCCACGACGCACAGCTTCACGGCCCAACGTGCCGCCCATGGGCAGGCCTGGTTCGATTTCCGCGACCTGTGCGACCGCCCCTCGGCAGCCTCCGATTACCTGCACCTGGCCCGGAATTTCCACCATGTCATCATCGATGGCATCCCCGCACCGGACCGGGCCACGACCAGCGCCTGGAAGCGCCTGGCCAACCTCATCGACGTCCTGTACGACCGCGATGTGCGCACCGATCTGATTTGCGTGGATCCGCCCGACCCCGATGCGGTGGAAGGTCATCCCGTCGATGCCGCCCGGCTGGGCAGCCGGCTCATGGCGTTGCGACCGCTGGTTCCCGGGACCTCCGATGAAGATTCCCTCCACGATCCCGCCCCCTCCCAACAGGAAAGCCCGCTTCGATGACCCTGGACCGATCTGTAACTGCCGCCTACTCCCCCGGCCGGCTGGCGGATCTGGTGGGGACCATGCTCGAACGCGCCACCCGGGGAAACCACGGCACCTTGCTGCCCGAAACACTGCCGTCCATCGTCCAACTCGGCCATCCCGTGCTGCGGATGGAAGCACAGGAGTACACCGGTCAGCTGGAACCGGAAGTGTTGGAGGCCTTGCTGGAGATCATGCGGGCCACCATGCATGCCGCCCCCGGGGTTGGTTTGGCCGCCCCGCAGATCGGACTTCCCCTGCGACTGGCCGTGTTGGAGGACACCTTCGCCACCGATGCCGAGATCGCCAGGGTGCGTGAACGGGAATCGCTTGAGTACTTCGCGATCATTAATCCCCACTATCAGGCCGTGGGCACGCGGACGGCTTCCTTCTACGAGGGGTGCCTGTCCTTCAGCGGCTTCCAGGCGGTCGTCGAGCGTCCAGCCGATCTGGCAGCCACCTATACGACTCCCACCGGGGAAACCATCCAGCGCAAATTCCATGGATGGCAGGCACGGATCCTCGCCCATGAGACCGACCATCTGGACGGAACGGTCTACATCGATCGGGCGATGACCCGCAGCCTGGTGGGCGCCGAGGAATACGCCAGCCGCTGGGCCGGCGCCGATATTGCTGCCGCCCGGGCGGGGCTGGGCTTCTAGCTCCCCGGGCCCACCAACGATCAGTCGCGGGCCGGGTTCACCGGAAGGTACCGATCCCACCAGTCCAGGATCGCCTCGAAGCGTTGGCGACGGTGCCACGGCGTCCCGGCGCGGGAGAGTTCGTGGTTCTCCCCGGGGAAGAGCAGGAATTCGGTCTCGACCCCCTGCCGCAGCAACTCCACGTAGTAGCGCTGGGCCTGTTCCAAGGGGCACCGGTAATCCTCTTCCGAATGCATCACCAGGGTGGGGGTCCGCACCTGCCCGACCTTCGCCATCGGACTTTGTTCCAGCGTTGCGGCCACATCCCGCCCGGTGTACTCGTCACCGAAGAACCAGCCGATGTCGCTCGAACCGACGAAGGAGATCGGATCCAGGAATCCACGCTCCACGATCGCTGCGGCGAAACGGTGGTCGTGGGCGATGGTCCAGGCCGTGAGGTATCCGCCGTAGGAACCGCCCAACACCCCGACCCGGTTCCCATCCAGCGACGGCTCGGCGGCGACCGCACCATCCAGGAAGGCCAATACGTCCTGCAGATCGACGGTGCCCATGGCCTCCTTGATGGCCAGGCCGTGGGCACGGCCGTAGCTGGCGCTGCCCCGTGGGTTGCACTGCAGTACCGCGTATCCGGCCCGTGCATAGACCTGAGCCTCGTCGAAATAACCCCAACCATATTGGGCGTAGGGGCCACCATGGATGTTCAGCAGCACCGGGTGGGGGCCCTCGCCTTCGGGCAGATAGAGCCAGCCATGGACCGGATAGCCGTCGGCCGAAGGCACGGTCAGTTCATGTGGTGCGCTGATGCGGGTCTGCTCGCGCAACGGAGCGGCGAAATCCGTCAAGGCAACCACTCCGCCGTCCTGCACCAGGGCGATCTCCCCGGGGGTGGCCGGGTCGGTATAGGACACGACGACGATGTCCGCGGCCTCCGAAACCCCGGTCACCTCCAGCGGGCCCGAAACCAGGATCCGGGTCGCACCGGAAGCGTCGATGACATGGAGTTCGCTACTGCCCCGCACCCGGGCCAAGGCGGCGACCTCACCGGAGCCCACGGGGAAGAGGCCTCCGCTTTCGCTGTAGTCGAGTATCTGCGGATCGGTCAGGAGGGTGGGTTCCGCCGCCCCGATCTTTTCGGTGGGCAGGACATGGACGGCGGCACTATGAGCCACGAAGTCGGTGCCCGACTCCCCCACCTTGCTACCCAGCAGAAACAGCTTCTCCCCGTCGCGGCTGAAGGTCGCTGCGTCGTAAACAGTATCGCCCGACGGTGAGCCGGCCACCAATTCGACGTCGGGTTCTCCCGCTGCCGAGGTGTCCACGTCCTCCACCGGGACCCGGTGGATCATCGAGCGCAGATCCGCATCGGCTCCGTGATGCAATGCCGCGGTGAAATACAGGTGCTTGCCATCGGGCCCGAACTCCGGACTGTTGCAATCGGCATCGGCGGGGGTGAGCAGGCGCGTCACCGGGAAGCCCTCGGCCGGTGCCTGGCAGGTGTGGCTGTCCCCCTCTACGTTTTCGCGGGCCGCGGCGGCTTTCTGGACGGTCTTAGCTGCCCGGCCCACGGGCTTGATGAAGGGTTCGGCGTCGGGGGCCGGGACCTCAATGAGGTGGATCCCGTTCCGGCGGTCGTTGCCGAATCCGAGCCCGTTGAACCGGTACTTATATCCGGTGATCCGGCGTGGGGCCTCGGCCCCGGCGCCCACCCCCTCCACGGTGCCGTAGCGTCCTTCCTCGGGGGTACGGCTGCCGAAGGCCACCCGGCGGCCATCAGGGGAGAAGACGAACTCCGACACCCCCAGATGGCGGTTGGTGATCACCCGGGGTTCACCGCCGCGGGCGTCGACGATGGCCAACTGCGGGACGCCCTCGCCATTGGGGCGCAGGAAGGCGATCAACCGCCCGTCGGGCGAGAACCTGGGCTGGGCATCCGAGGTCCCGCGGGTGATCCTCCGCGCGGGGCCCGCGGCGCTGCCGTATTCATCAAGCTCGATCAGCCAGAGCTGCCCCACCCCGGAATCGGCGTCGAAGCTGGGCCTGGTCGCCGCGAACACCACCCGGCGACCGGCCGGGTCCAAAGCGGGGGCGGATACAGTGGTCAGGAGCTCTAACTGATCTGGTTTCACCCCGTGAGCGTATCTGAAAGACTTATTGAAGGAAATAGCCATGAGCGATGATCTGGTCCCCCTGCGCTGCCCGCTCTGCGCCGGGACCCTGGCAGCGGCTTCCTCCGGGGAGCGCACGCTCACCTGCCCCACAGGGCATCGCTACGATGCCGCCAAGCAGGGCTACTTCAATCTCCTGACCGGCCGGGGCACCTCCTTTCGGGAAGATACGGCCGCCATGGTCCAGGCCAGGGCCTCCTTCCTGGCTGCCGGACACTACGAACCTTTGGCCGACGCCCTCGCCCAGGAGGCCCTGACGGGATTTCCGGACCGGGTCCCGCGACTTCTCGATGCCGGCGCCGGAACGGGGTACTACCTCGACGCGGTGGCCTCGGCCCTGGCCGGATCCCGCGGCCAGAGGCCGCCCGCCCTTGCGCTGGACATCTCCCGGTACGCCATGCGGCGTGCCGCCAGGCTTCCCCGGACCCGGGCGCTGGTCTGGGATCTCTGGCGTCCGCTTCCGGTTGCCGACGCCGGCGTCGATCTCCTGTTGAACGTCTTTGCCCCTCGCAACGGCAAGGAATTTGCCCGCGTCATCGCCCCGGGCGGGCTGGCCCTGGTGGCCACTCCCCTGCCCGGACATCTGGCAGAAGCCACGGTGCCCCTGGGGCTGCTCGGCATCGCGGCAGGGAAGGACGAGTCCGTGGCCGCGGCGGTGGGCCCGGAATTCGAGGCCGTCCACACCCGGGAAATCCGTTCCTCGCTGGAGCTTTCCACGGACGACGCCGTCCGGTTGGCCACGATGGGCCCGGCGGGCCACCACCACGATGACGCGTCGACCCGCTCCCGGTTGCAGACCCACCCGATGCCGGCCCGGGTCACCGCCGCCTTCCGCCTGCAGGTGTTTCGCCGTCGATAGCGCGCGGACCAGCGGAAGGACTCGAACATACCTCCCAAGGGTGACGATCCCACCGGCACTCATCATGCAAGATGGTAGGACCGAGGGTGGCAAGCGCCCTCCCAACGCATGCGGGTGACGAAATGTTCGAATGGGTCCTCGAGAACAGTTGGGTCTTCTGGCTCGCACTGTTCCTGATCCTGGCGATCATCGAAATGATGTCGCTGGACCTGTACTTCATCATGCTCAGTGCCGGCGCACTCGGTGGGGTCGTCGTGGCCCTCGCCGGCGGAGAATTCTGGCTTCAGGCCCTGGCCTTCTGCCTCGTTTCCCTGGCCATGATCCTCTTCATCAGACCGATCGCCCTCCGGCAATTGCATAAGGGCCCCGCCGACCGGCTGACCAATGTCGATCGCCTGGTCGGCCAGGACGCCCTCGTGCTCGAACCCACCACGAAACTCGGTGGCCGCGCCAAGATCGGCGGAGAGACCTGGAGCGTCAGAAGCCAGGACGACGCCGCGTTGGCTCCCGGGATGTACGGAACCGTCGTGAGCATCGATGGAGCCACGGCGTACATCACGATGCGCGCCGCGGAACCACACGAGAACTAGTACTTCGACACGGCCGGAGAAGGAAACATCCGGATCTGGTCAGTCCAATGCCCTGCGAAGGGCCATAAGGAAAAGAGGAACCATCAATGACAGGCCTAGGCATAGTCCTGGCAGTACTCGCGGTCTTCGTGATCATCGTGCTCCTGCGATCGGTACGCATCGTCCCGCAGGCGCGGGCAGGCATCGTGGAGCGGCTGGGTAAATACCAGCGCACGCTCGGACCGGGCCTGACGCTGCTGATCCCATTCGTGGACCGCCTGCTGCCGCTGTTGGATCTGCGTGAAAACGTCGTCAGCTTCCCGCCGCAGCCGGTGATCACCGAGGACAACCTCGTGGTCTCCATCGACACCGTCGTGTACTTCCAGATCACCGAACCGCGGGCGGCCACCTACGAGATCGCCAACTACATCCAGGCGGTCGAACAGCTGACCACCACCACGCTGCGTAACGTCGTCGGCGGCCTGAACCTCGAAGAGGCGCTGACCAGCCGTGACCAGATCAACGGCCAGTTGCGCGGCGTCCTGGACGAGGCGACCGGCAAGTGGGGCATCCGCGTTTCCCGGGTGGAGCTCAAGGCCATCGACCCGCCGCTGTCCATCCAGGACTCGATGGAGAAGCAGATGCGCGCCGAGCGTGACCGCCGTGCCGCCATTCTGACCGCCGAAGGCACCAAGCAGTCCCAGATCCTCACCGCCGAGGGCCAGCGTCAGGCTGCCATCCTCGCTGCCGAAGGTGACGCCAAGGCCGCCATCCTGCGCGCCGATGGTGAAGCCCAGGCGATCGAGAAGGTCTTCGACGCCATCCACGCCGGAAACCCGGACCAGAAGTTGCTGGCCTACCAGTACCTGCAGACCCTTCCGAAGCTGGCCGAGGGCTCCTCGAACAAACTGTGGATCATCCCCAGCGAGGTCGGCGAAGCCCTCAAGGGCATCGGTGGGGCCTTGGGCAACTTCACGGACGGTGACGATTCGGCCGGCGCCGCCACGGCACCGGGCGCCCCGAAGCAGCCCTAGGTTTCCACGGCTGATAACACCAGATGGTGGGGCACGGAGGGAACACCCTTCGTGCCCCACCTCGTTAAACGAC
Source organism: Arthrobacter sp. AOP36-F1-5 (assembly GCF_058137995.1). Taxonomy (NCBI): domain Bacteria; kingdom Bacillati; phylum Actinomycetota; class Actinomycetes; order Micrococcales; family Micrococcaceae; genus Arthrobacter; species Arthrobacter sp. AOP36-F1-5. The sequence goes on along the minus strand of NZ_CM176892.1, from coordinate 1,590,623 downwards.
AACGTGGGCTGGCAACGCGTATACTGGTGTCTTTGTGGCTTCCGCCAAGGGCTCAGGGGAATGATTACCCCACCCCAGGCGTTGTAAACAGTGGATGATGCCGAAGAGCAGCAGAACGTAGTAGGGAGAAAACATGAGCGATCGCAGTCTGCGTGGAATGCGTTTGGGCGCACAGAGCATGGAGACCGAAGCCGGGGTGGAGCCGGCACCGCGTCAGCGCGTGGAGTACCGTTGCGCCGATGGGGAGCAGGTTTTCGTGATGTTCTCCACCGAGGCCGAGATTCCCCTCTCCTGGGTCTCCAAGACCGGCAAGGAAGCACTCTTGGTCGACGGCGAACTGCCGGACACCTCCAAGGACAAGCCGGTCCGTACCCACTGGGACATGCTGCTGGAGCGCCGTTCCATCGACGAGCTCGAACAGACCCTCAAGGATCGGTTGAATAAGCTCCGCGCCGGCCGCGGCGAGAAGATCGAAGCCTAACCGCTCGTCGAGCTCGACCGGACGCACAAAGAATAAAGAGGCCGGTTTCCGCACCTGTGGGGTGCGGGAACCGGCCTCTTCTCATTCCACGGCACGGTGGGACGATCTCACAGCTTTCCGGTCAGCTTCCTCCAGCGGGCACCCAGCCCCCAGCGGGTGACATTGAGCATGGCCTCGACCACGATGTTCCCACTCATCTTCGATACCCCGAGTTCGCGTTCCACGAAGGTGATCGGGACTTCGACGATCTTCTTGCCCATCAGTGCCACCCGGAAGGTCATGTCCACCTGGAAACCATAGCCCACGGATTCTATGTCGTTGAAGTCCAGCGCTTCGAGGGTCTCCCGGCGGAAGGCACGAAAGCCCGCGGTGATATCCCGGATGCCCAGCCCCAACATCAGTCGGGAGTAGGTGCTGCCGGCCAGGGAAATGAGCTTGCGGTAGGGCGGCCAGTTCACGACGCTGCCCCCACGGACCCACCGGGACCCGATGACCAGGTCGGCCCCCTGGGTGTTCAGCGCCTCGAGGAGGCGAGGAAGCTGTTCGGGCTGGTGAGATCCGTCCGCATCGAGTTCGACGAGCACGTCATAGCCCTGTTCCAGGCCCCAGGTGAATCCTGCCAGATAGGCGGCCCCGAGGCCTTCCTTGCCCTTGCGGTGCAGCACATGGACCTGCGGGTCCGTGGTTCCCAGGTTCCGGGCGAACTCACCGGTGCCATCGGGGCTGTTGTCATCGACCACCAGGACATCCGACTCCGGGACGGATTCGCGCAGACGCTTGATCGTGATGGGGAGGGACTCGATCTCGTTATAGGTCGGAATGATGGTGATTACCCGCACGCGGTTTTACCCTTCTGAACTGTCTCGGCGGCCCCCCAGGGGCCTCGATGCGATCCCTCGGGACCTTCGGACACGACTGCGGACCAACGGTCCACTCCCCCGCCGGAGGACCGGGTGGGGAAAAGCCAATGACCAAGTATACCGTTCACCGACCTGAGGGCACGGAAAGACCCCGGGAACTTCGGACCAAAAAGAGTGCATTCAAGCACAAGCAATTTGTTTTCTACTGCTCCCGGGGCCAGACCTTTGTTTATTTGCCGTGATGCCGACTCGACGTTGTAGGACTCCCTACCATCGCCGTTGAGAATCCACCCTATCGGCTCAGATCGCCCTGTCAACTGAAGCCTGACTAGCATTTTCAGGCGTACCACCTAGTCAGGCCCGGCGCGTCGCGACACCCTTTCCGCGCATCGGAAATCGCCGGGGCGGCGCTCACGCACGACGGAAGATGCTCCGTCCCCGACGTACCGTGCCCAGGCAGGTCGGCAGGGAGTCCTCGAGCACGGGAAGCATCGGGGTCCCGGCCCGGGCGTCGGTGCTCCAGGAGGACACCCGGGCGTCGGGGGTCTGGACCGCCAGTTCGGAAGCCGCCCAGATTGCGAAGGTCGCCTCCGAGCCCGGGACGAGCTGACCGGCCAACGGGTCCGGATCCCCGAAGCCCCGGTAGCCGGCCCGCGTATGGGCGACGAAGGCGGCCCGTGCCGAGATCCGGGACGATTCGGTGTGGTGTTCAAGACACGCCTTGACGGTGGCCCAGGGGCTCATCTCCGTGACCGGGCTGTCGGAGCCCAGGCAGACCGGCACCCCTCTGGTCAGCAGACGGCCGACTTCATTCATCCGCGCCGAACGTTCACCCCCCAGGCGTTGTTCGTATTGGCCATGGGGGCCGCCCCAGAGGGCATCGAAAAGCGGTTGCATGGAGACCGTGACCCCGAGTTCTAGCCAGGTGTCGATCGCGGTCTCGTCCAGCATCTCGGCATGTTCGATCCGGTGGCGACCCCGCTGGATGGCCGCGATCCCCAGCCGGTCGGCGGCCAGCCGGAACCCGGCCACCGCCTCATCCATGCCGGCATCGCCAATGACGTGGAACGCGGCCTGGATACCGGCTTCGGTGCAGGCCTGGACATGGGTGGCGATCGTTTCCGCGTCCAGATAGAGACAGCCGCTGGTGGAGGGGGCGTCGGCATAGGGTTCGCGCAGGGAGGCGGTCCGGGAGCCCAGCGAGCCGTCGATGTTCAGGTCCCCGCCGAGCCCGGCCATCCGTGGACTATCGAAGTCATCGAACAGGCTGCGGGCCTGCTGTGCCGTGTCGACGGTTTCGGCCCAATAGATCCGCACCGCCGGCAGGTCCTCGCCCTCGGCGTCGAGCAGGTCGTTCAATGCCGAGACATCCGCGCGGGTCCCGATATGCGGGGCCGCCATTTCGGCGACGGCCGCGTAGCCGTGGGAGGCCAGATGCTGCAGGGCCCGGCGCTGGTGGTCGGCGCGGGATCCGGCGTCAAAGGAGAGAATGTGCTCCCTCACCCGGGTATGGGCTTCACGCACGGCCACGGGGCCGCCGTCCCAACCGTCGAGACCGTGGATTCCGGCAGCAGCAGCCAATGCACTGCTGACCAGGCCCGAATGAACGTCGACACGGGTCAGATACACCTCCCGGCCCGGAGCCGCCGTGTCCAGCTCCTCCACCGTGGGGGTCCGGGCCTCGGGCCAGGTGCTCTCATCCCACCCGGCCCCGATGACAGGGCCGGGCCGGGTGGCGGCCCGTTCGGAGACCGCGGCGAGGAATCCGTCCACCGAGGTACAGCCCGACAGGTCCAGCGAGGCCAGAGCGACGCCGGTCTCGGTCAGGTGGGCGTGGGAGTCGACGAAGGCCGGAGCCACCAGTGCCCCGTCCAGGTCGACGATCTCCATCCTCTCGTCGATCAGCGCGTCCGCGGCCGCCTCCTGGCCGACCCAGGCCACGGAGCCTCCATCGATGAGCATTGCCGTGGCGAATGGATCCGCGGCGCTGTAGATGGCTCCGTTGCGGTACATGACCAGTGCGGGCATGTGTACTTCCTTCCCTGCAGGAGGGCGGCCCGACGGCTCGCCCCCAAAGTGGTTCTTGATGCCCGGTGGTGGTTGGCCTGCCGGAAGCGTGCCTAGTCGGCGACGCTGGAGTAGGCCACCACACCGCGACGCACGGCGTCCACCGCTGCCCGGCACCTCCCGGCCAGCACCGGGGACAGGTCCGGGACCTTGGCCAACTGGTCCAGGGTGTCGATGACCTGTTTGGCCCAGCGCACGAAGTCCCCGGCCGCCAGGTCGGTGCCGCGCAGGCAGTCCTTCAGGTCCTTCCCTCGCGCCCACAGGTACATGGGCCAGACGAGGCCGGAATCCGGCTCGCCCGTCTCCGGGAGCCGGTTGGCTTCCTCCAGGTCGGTCAGTTCGGACCAGTTGCGTACCGCAACCGTCCAGGCTTCCTCGACCTGCCGGCTGGGCATCTTGGGATGCCCGGCGGTGGACTCGCGTTTGGCCTGGTAGACCAGCGTGGTGACGAACCCCGCCAGCTCGGCGGCCCCCAGCTGATCCATGCAACCCGATTCGAGCACCAGGGACGTCAACAGGTCGCGTTCGCCGTAGATGCGTCGCAACCGGTTCCCCGAGGCCGTCGTCACCAGTTCCCCGTCCGGGGAACCTCCCTCGGGAAGGGCCAGGTAGCCGTAGTGTTCCAGGATCGTGCACACGCGGTCGAAGGTCTTGGCAATGGTGTTGGTCCGCCCGGAGATCTGGCCCGAGAGCCTGTCGGTTTCCGCCTTGAGCTTCCACCAGCGTTCGGCCCAACGGGCATGGTCCTCCCGTTCGGAACAGCCGTGGCAGGGATGCCGACGCATTTGCCGACGCAACTCGGTGATGCGGGCTTCCTGCCGGTCGGTGCCCGGGAAGTCGAAGCCGCTGGCCCCCCGACGAGGTGGCCGCTGTTCCTGCAGCGCATTGCGCAGCGAGGCGGCCAGGTCCTTGCGTTCCTTCGGCGTGCGGCCGGTGAAGGACTTCGGGATGCGGATCCGTGAAATGACCTCGATCGGGCCGTCCAGGTCCTGGACCCCGACCCGGCGGACCTGGCGGTCCTCGGTCAGCACCGTCGGACGGGGATCACGCAGCGAATCGGAGACGGCGATGATCACGCAGCGTCCCAGCCGGCGCGGACCGGCCACGTCGATGACGTCGCCCGGGACGACCTGTTCCAGGGATTCCTCGGCCGCCGACCGACGCATCCGGTGGGCGGTGCGCGACGCATCCTTTTCGGCCTGCCCGAGTTCCTGGCGGATCCGGGCGTATTCCTTGAAGTCGCCCAGGTGGCAGGCCATCGATTCCTCGTAGCCGGCCATTGATTCCTGGCGGCTGCGGACCTGCCGGGCCAGCCCGACGACGGAACGGTCGGCCTGGAACTGGGCGAAGGAGGATTCCAGGATGGTGCGTGCCCGCCCCATCCCGAACTGCGCCGAAAGGTTCAACGACATGTTGTAGGTGGGGCGGAAGCTGGAGTTCAGCGGGTACGTGCGTTTGGAGGCGAGACCTGCCACCGCCGCCGGATCGGTGCCCGGCTGCCAGAGGACCACCGCGTGGCCCTCGATGTCGATCCCCCGCCGGCCCGCACGCCCCGTGAGCTGGGTGTATTCGCCGGCGGTGATCGAGACATGCGATTCCCCGTTGAATTTCTCGAGCTTCTCCAACACGACCGACCGTGCCGGCATGTTCACCCCCAGGGCCAGGGTCTCGGTGGCGAAGACCGCCTTGACCACGCCCCGGGCAAAGAGCTTCTCGACGACTTCCTTGAAAATCGGCAGCAATCCGGCATGGTGGGCCGCGAATCCCCGCAGGAGGCCTTCACGCCAGGACCAGAAACCGATGACTTCCAGGTCCCCTGCCGGGATCTCCCGGGCCACGGCGTCGATCTCTTCTTCGATGATCCGTGATTCGGCCTCGGTGGTGAGGAAGAAACCGGTGCGCACGCATTGGGCGACGGCGGCATCGCAGCCCTTGCGGGAGAAGATGAAGAAGATGGCCGGCAGCAGTCCCGACTGGTCCAGCGAAAGCACCATTTCGGGGCGGGAGACCCGATGTTTCTGGGGTGGTCCGGAGGTGTTGCGGGGCCCGGCATGGCCTCGTCCCCGGCGCTGGGCCCGACCGGCACCGCCACGGAATTGATGCCGTTCATCGCGTTGGGCCAGCCGGGTGAGTTCCGGGTTCACGGCGATGCTGTGTTCGGCGCCCTGGTCCTCCAGGGCCGCCGCCTGGTCGAAGGCGAGGTTTCCGGCGAAGAGGTCCAGAAGCCGGCCACCGACCATGACATGCTGCCAGAGCGGGACGGGACGGTGTTCGGTGACGACGATGGCGGTATCCCCGCGGACCGTATCCAACCAGCCGCCGAATTCCTCGGCATTGGAGACGGTGGCGCTGAGGGAAATGACCTGGACGCTCTGCGGCAGGTGGATGATGACTTCCTCCCAGACCGCGCCACGGAACTTATCGGCAAGGTAGTGGACCTCGTCCATGACGACGTAGGCCAGACCGGTCAAGGTATCGGAATCCGCGTAGAGCATGTTCCGCAGGACCTCGGTGGTCATCACGACCACGTCGGCTTCGCTGTTGATCGAGGTGTCCCCGGTGAGCAGCCCCACCCGATCGTGGCCGTAATAGGCGGCCAGCTCGTTGTATTTCTGGTTGCTCAGCGCCTTGATCGGCGTGGTGTAGAACGCCTTCATGCCCCGCTGCAGTGCACAGTGGATCGCGAATTCGCCCACCACGGTCTTCCCGGCGCCGGTCGGCGCGGCCACCAGGACGCCCCGGCCTTCTTCGACGGCGGTGCAGGACTGGATCTGGAAGTCGTCGAGTTCGAATTCCAGGCTCCGGCGGAACGCGCCGAAATGGGTTTTTTCCTCGGCCGCGCGTTCACGCCACGCGGCGTACTGCTCTGCTGGAGAGCCCATGCCTGACCACCCCTTCATTGGTGTCTCGTCTCAGGGGACAAAACCAGCCTACCCGGGCGTCACCACGGCTCAGTCGATGGATTCGCCGTTGGCGATCAACCTCTCGTTCTCCTCTTGCTGTTCGAGGCGGCGTTTGGCCCGACGCCGGTCGTTGAGCAGGCAGAAAACGGTGGCGGCGGCGAAGAGCACCAGCAGTGGTCCGGCCAGGACGAACATGGTCAGTGCGTCGCCGCCCGGGGCGGCCATCGCCGCCACCAGGCAGATCAGGAAGACGGTGATCCGCCAGTTCTTCACGATCAGTTTGCCGGGCAGGATCCCGACCATGTTCAACCCCACCAACAGCACGGGGATGATCATCGAGATGCCGAAGGCGATCAGCAGGCGCAGCACGAAGGTGAGATAGTCCTGGACGGTGATGAGGTTCACCGCGATATCGGGGGTCAGCCCCAGGAAGAACAGCAGGGCGTGGGGAAGCACCCAGTAGCCCAGGTAGATGCCGCCGAGGAACAGTGGTACCGCGACGCTGATGAAGGACAGCGCGGTGCGCTTTTCCTTCTTCTTCAGCCCCGGGACGATGAACGCCCAGAGCTGGTAGAGCCAGACCGGGGAGGCCATGATCAGGGCCAGGAACAGCGACACCTTGATCATGATGTCGAAAGGCGAGACCGCCGTATTGAAGTTCGCCGTCCCGCCGGCGTCCTTCAACGGTTGGAAGAGCAGACCGAGCACCGGTTGGTAGAGGAAGAATCCCCCGACCGCCGCGACGAAAAGGGCACCGAGGGAAATGAAGAGCCGGTTCCGCAGCTCGATCAGGTGTGCCTTGAGCGCCATCCTCCCTTCGGGGTTGGATTTACGCCCTGTCTTTTCCGCCACCGGGAACTAGCGCTTGGGGCCGCGGTGTTCCGGGTCCACGACCTTGCCCTCGTAGGGCTCGTCGGTGGCCGTCGGATCCTGGGGGTCCTGCGGAGCCTGTGGATCGTCGTCCTTCATCTGGCGGACCTCGGACTTGAAGATGCGCATGGACTGCCCGAGGGAACGTGCCAGCCCCGGGAGTTTGGGGGCACCGAAGAGAATCAGCGCCAACACAACGATGATGACAATATGCCATCCCTGTAGACCAGCCATGGGTGGAACTTCCTTTCGTCTGGCTCTCAGTCTACGTCACGCCGGTACAGGTCGCCTACGCGTTGGGCCTGTCCCCGCCGATGTTTTCCGGCGATCCTGCGCTCGCGGCGGGCGGTGCGGCGGGCCTGTTTCCCGGCGTCATATTCCCGCCGGGCCGCGTCGCGGGACCTGAACAACACCGCGGTACCCGCCGGCGGCCGCGGCCGGCCCCCGAGGTCCTCTTCCAATGCTTCCCCCGGCGGCAGGGACAGGGCGTCCCCGGCCGTGGTCACTTCATCGAACATGACCATGAACTTGCGGTACAGGTGCAGGGCGCACAGGCCCAGGAACACGAGGGTGGCCAGGGCCAGCACGGCCCAGAGCAGGATCCAGAAGCACCAGGGCATCATGCGTTCTCCTTGGTCAGGGGGTGGGGGCGACGGTTTTCGTGGGCGGCCAGGGCCGCGTCCAACCAGCGGCGCGTGGTGTCGGCGGCGGTGTCGGGGGCGATGACCCGCAGGCCTCCGCCGTGCCGGGCCACCAGCCCGGGCAGCAATTCCGGCGCCGGGACACCGACCTCGGCGATCAGGGTCCCGTCCTTGGCCTTCGCGCTCTGGTACGGGGCGAATTCCTCGACGAGCCGGTGCAGCCGGGGGGCGAATCCGAGTTCGACGGCGATGTCCTCCGGGGCCGGAGTGTAGAGCGTGCCCTCCGCCACGGTGTGTCGTTCGGCCTCGCGGACGAACCTCTCACCGGTGGCCCGTGCGGAGAGGATCCGATCCAGCCGGAAGTTCCGTCTGGCCCGGGAGCTGCGGCACCACGCCTGGACATAGGTCCGGCCACCGTCCTCCAGGAGGCGGATCGGCTCGATCTCCCGGTCGCTGATCTCGTCACGGCTGGGTTGGTGGTAGCGCAGCTGGAGCACCTCGTCGGAGGCCACGGCGGCGCTCACCGTCTCGCGGACGGCGGAGGACTCGGTGGCTGCCAACCGCGCGGAGGCGATCCGGTCGATGTCCGCGAATTCCCCCGCGGCCCCGCGCAGCTTCTCCAGCGCCGACCGCGCGGCGCTGCGGTCCGTGGTCCCGGGCAGGTCCAGGAGGGTCTGCAATCCGACCAGCAGCGAGAAGGCCTCCAGGAGGTTCAGCCGGATCGGGGCCGCGAGGCCCTCCGCGTTGACGATGGAGACCCGGTCCCCCTCCAGGTCGACGTCGATCAGTTCATCGGGCAGGCCATTGGGGACCCCGCAGAGCTGGATCATGGTCAGGTCCTCGATCAGCCGACGCCGGGACAATCCGAACCGCGCGGCGGTGTCCTCGAGCAGCGGGGCGCCTTCGCGCACCACGTAGGCGATGATGTCCAGGGCCCGGGCCACGACGTCGGAGGAGGACGGCCGGCCCCCGGGGCGTGCCTGTCCGAAGGAGTAGGCCGGCACCGGGGCGTTTTGTGCTTCGCAGGCCCCCTGCAAGCGGCGTCCGACGGCGTCGCGCAGGCCCTCGGGGCCCAGGACCGCCGCTGCCGGACCGAGTTCGGCGATTTCGGCGCTGAGCGCCTCGTCGTCCTGGTAGTCCAGGCACACGGTATCGGCGGTGTCCTCGGGGTCCTGCCCGGCAGGTGACTGCCCCGGGTCCGTGCCGTCGACGGGGTCGACCGCCCGGCTCCGCAGGGCCAGTCCCCGCCCCGGGGCCAGGCGCACCCTCGCCCGTTGGCGGGCCGTGTCGGGGTCCAGCCCGTCCAGGACCTCTGCGATGCGGAATCCTTCGGGTCTCTCGACGGTGCCCGGGCGACGGGCGATCTCGGAACAGATCCGCGAGAGCCGGAAGATGCGTTGGCCGTCCCGGTCGCGGTCGCGGCCCACGAGGTACCAGTGGCCGAAGCGGTTGCCGATGCCCCAGGGTTCGATGGTGCGCACGGCGCTCTGCCCGGAGGCCGCACGGTAGCTGAAACGGATCGGGGTTCGATCCCATACGGCGCCGAGCACATCGCGGAAGGCGGCGTCCGCGGCATGGAGCCTCGGTTCGAAGGTCTCGAAGGAGGCGCCCGCGGAGTCGGGGCTTCCGGCGGCGCCCGGGGAGAGCCGGTTGAAGGCCCGGTCCGCGGCGGAGGCGATCGTCGGATCCTTCCAGACCCGGGCCGCCAGTCCCAGGGCCATGGCTTCCTCAGGGGTGAAGGACACCGCGGGAAGCCGGTATTCCTCGGGGCGGACGCGGTAGTGGGTCTCTTGGCGGTCGTTGCCGTAGTAGGTGTCCCCGACCAGGGATTCCAGCGGGACCCCGAGGGAGCGCAGATCGCTCTTATCACGTTCGAATTTGCGCTCGAAGGCCTCGTCGGACAAATCCTGGTAGTCATCCACGATGCCCCGCAGCTCGGCCCGGGTGTAGCCCCGGCGTCGGGACATCAGGGCATAGGTGAGGCTGACGAGCTTTTCCGTGCGCGAAGGCGCACCCGCATTACGTTTGGCAGACACCGGACCCACGTTACTAGAAAGCACGACGGCGCCGCCCCCCCGGTGGGGGGACGGCGCCGTCGTGGCGGGAGGACTGCTAGCGCACGTCCACCAGGTCGACCACGAAGATCAACGATTCGCCGCCGGCGATGGCGGCCCCTGCCCCGCGTTCGCCATAGGCCAGATGCGAGGGGATTTCCAGGCGCCGGCGTCCGCCGACCTTCATGCCCAGGATGCCTTCGTCCCAGCCCTGGATGACCTGTCCGGTACCGGCCCGGAACTGCAGCGGTTCGCCGCGGTTCCAGGAGGCGTCGAATTCCTCGCCCGTGGACCAGGCGACCCCGACGTAGTGGGCCGAAACCGTGGCGCCGGCGGTCGCCTCGGCGCCGTCACCGACGATGAGGTCCTCCGAACGCAATTCGGTGGGTGCGCCTTCCGTGGGGAAGTCGACTTCGGGTTTGGTGCGGTCGTACTCGCGTTTGCCAAAAGACATATTCGTCCTTCTCCTGTTTCCGTTCCGGGATTTCTACTTCGCGGGCTTGTCGATCGACTTCACGTCGACGACGAAGACGAGGGTACCTTGCGGCATGCCGTCCTGGCCGTCGTAGGCGAGCTTGCTGGGGATCGTCAGCAGGACGGTGGAGCCTTCCTTGACCCCTTCGAGGCCTTCGGTCCACCCCTTGATGACCTGATCCAGGCCGAAGGTCGCCGGGGAGCCCTTCTCGTAGCTGGAATCGAACTGTTCGCCGTCTTCCCAGCGGGCCCCGGCATAGTCCACCGTGATGGTGTCGGACTTCTTGACCTTGTCGCCGTCGCCTTCCTTCAAGGTGGTGACCTTCAGGTCGGCGGGCGGTTCGTTGCCGGCGGGGATCTTCACGGTGCCGCTGCCGTCTTCGGCGATGTCGGCGGTGGGTTCGGCGTCCTTCTTCGCGTCGCCGTCCTCCTTCGTGAAGTCGACCTTGATCTTGTCCTTGGCGTCCACGACCTTCAGGATCAGCAGCTGATCGATCTGGGACGGATCCTTCGGGTTGGCGGAGGCGCCGTCGTCATCGGATTCGTCGGCGTTCTTGGGATGGACGTAGGCAACCCAGGAACCGATCTTGGTCCCGACGAGGATCTCGTGGATCTGCTCGTCCTGTTCCTTCAAATCGTCATTGACGCTGAGGGTCATGGCCGGTTCCTTGAACGTGTTGCCGACCTCGCTGCCGTCCTTCATGTTGTATCCGGCCAACTTATAGGAGACGTCCTGGCCTTCCTCCACCTTGGCCCCGTCACCCTCCTCGAGGACCTTCGCCCCGGGCTCGGTGGCTTCCAAGGGGGTATCGAACTCGACCTTCGGCGCCGAGTCCTCATCCTCCCCGGGCGTGAGTTTGATGGAGGAGAGCGGCTCGGCCGCGCCCACGGTCCTCGGGGTTCCGGCTCCACAGGCGGTCAGCGCTAGCAGCGCGACCCCGAGAACCAGTGCCAGCAGCTTGCGCACAAAATCCACTTTCGTCGTCGTACATCAATGGTCAACAATCGACCCGGGGGCACCACAGCGCCGCCCGGGCCCCGTCCAGCTTAAGGTTCCCGCCTGTGAATGTCCTGAGGCCGCGCCGGAAAATCAGTCTTGGGGCCGGATCAGGGCCGTCAGTTCCTCCACCCGCGGGTCGACCTGGGCGAAGGGGTCCTTGCACAGGACCGTCTGGCCCGCATGGTCGTTGAGCTTGAGATGGACCCAATCGACGGTGAAGTCGCGGCCGGCTTCCTGGGCGGCCCGGACGAAGTCCCCGCGTAGTTTGGCTCGGGTGGTCTGGGGTGGGGTCGTCGTCGCGGCGGCGATCTCGGCTTCGGAGACCACCGCCTGCGCCCGCCCATTCCGGCGCAGCAGCGAAAACAGCCCGCGGTGCGGATCGATGTCGTGATACGTCAGATCCAGTTGGGCGATCCGCGGGGAGGAGAGTTCCAGGGAGTGCTTTTCCTGGTATTGCCGGATCAGCCGCTGTTTGATGGCCCAGTCGATTTCGGTGTCGATCCCCGAGGCGTCCCCGCTGGCCACCGCATCCAGGGCACGGCGCCACAGGTCCATCACCCGGGGCACGTGCTCGTTATGGGCCCCGTGGCGTTCGATGAACGTGGTCACCTTGGCATGGAAGATCTCCTGGAGTTCCAGGGCACTCAGCTCGCGGCCGCTGGCCAACCGCACCCGGTGCCGCCCGGTGGGGTCGTGGGAGATATCGCGGATGCTGCGGATCGGGTTCTCCAATCGCAGGTCCTCCATGATCGTGCCGGCCTCGATCATGCGCAGGACCAGATCGGTGGCGCCGATCTTCACGAGCTGGGTCGTTTCGGACATGTTCGAATCCCCCACGATCACGTGCAGGCGCCGATAATATTCGGCATCGGCATGCGGTTCGTCCCTGGTGTTGATGATCGGGCGGGACCGGGTGGTCGCCGAGGAGACGCCTTCCCAGACGTGGTCCGCACGTTGGGAGAAGGCAAAACGGTGTTCGCCGTCCACCGGCAGCACCTTCCCGGCCCCGGCGAAGAGCTGGCGGGTGACCAGGAACGGGATGAGGATCTCGGCCAGCCGGGCGAATTCCAGTTTGCGCGGGATCAGGTAGTTCTCGTGGCAGCCGTAGGAGTTCCCGGCCGAGTCGGTGTTGTTCTTGAACAGGTAGATGGATCCCCGGAGCCCGTCGGCCTTCATGAGTTCCTCGGCGCTGGCCACCAGATCGTTGAGGACCGACTCCCCGGCCCGGTCGTGGGCGATCAGTTGGGCGACGTCGTCGCATTCGGCGGTGGCGTATTCGGGGTGGGATCCGACGTCGAGATAGAGCCGGGAACCGTTGGTCAGGAAGACGTTGGAACTGCGCCCCCAGGCCACCACCGGCTTGAAGAGGTAGCGGGCGACTTCCTCGGGGGTCAGCGGTCGTCCTCCGGGATCGGAGTAGGCGATCCCGTATTCGGTTTCGATTCCAAAGATGCGGCGGTCCATCTCAGGCACCGTCCTTTCCAGCCAGGGCGCGCAGGATCTCGTCCTTGCCCCGTCGTGTGAAGGTCCTGCCGGTCAGCGGCCGGTCGACCGGGCTGCGCTCGAGGACGGCGACCTCCAACAGGTCCACGGCGTCGGGCCCGGAGACCTCGGGCAAGGCGGCGGCCGCGGTCCGGATGACCTCGTCGAATCCGGCGGTGGCCAGTTCGCGGCCGGCCCAGGCGGCGTCCATGGCCTCGGCCAACGACCGGGCGTCACCGCCCATGACGACCAGTCCGGGTTCGTCGGAGATCGAACCGTCGAAATTCACCCGGTACAACTCATCCGAGGCGGGCTCCTCCCCTACTTCGGCGATCGCCAGTTCGACTTCGAAGGGTTTGGATTCGGCGGTGAAGACCGCGCCGAGGCTTTGGGCGTACACGCTGGCCAAACCGCGGCCGGTGACATCCTCCCGGTCGTAGGAGTAGCCCCGGGTGTCCGCGTACCTGACCCCTGCCTGGCGCAGGGATTCGAATTCGTTGTATTTGCCGACGGCGGCAAAACCGATCCTGTCGTAGATCTCCCCGATCTTGCGCAACGTCCTGGAGGGGTTCTCGGCGATCAGGGCGATGCCGTCCCGGCAGCTGGCCACGATGACCGAACGGCCCCGGGCGATGCCCTTGCGGGCGAAATCCGCCCGGTCCTTCATGAGTTGTTCGGGTGAAACGTAGAACTGCGCGCTCATCAGGCCTCCCTGGCTGTGGCCGAGCGTTCGGCGACGATTTCCCGGGCGAGACGGACCAGCTCGTCGTCGGGGATCCGTGCCGAGCCGTCGGCGTCGACCCGGTAGAGGATCGGCATGAGTTGGCGGACCAGATCCGGGCCCCCGGTGGCCGAATCATCGTCGGCCGCATCGTACAGGGCCTCCATGGCCACCCGGATGGCGCCCGTGGCGCCCAGTGAGGGGCGCCAGAGCTTCTTCAGGGCCCCGCGGGCGTAGACCGAGCCCGAACCGATGCTGTGGTGTTCGATCTCCTCGAAACGTCCGCCGGTGATGTCGTAGGAGAAGATCCTGCCCAGTTGCTGGCGGGGGTCGTAGCCGGCGAACAACGGGACCACCGACATGCCCTGCATGGCCCGGCCCAGGTTCGAACGGATCATGGCGGCCAACCGGTTGGCCTTGCCGTCGAGGCTGAGCAGGGCCCCTTCGATCTTTTCGTAATGCTCGAGTTCGACCTGGAAGAGCCTCACCAGATCCAGTCCTATGCCGGCCGAACCGGCGATCCCGACCGTTGAGAAGTGGTCGGTGGCGAAGACCTTCTGCATATGCCTGCTGGCAATGACGTTGCCGATGGTCGCCCTCCGGTCACCGGCCATGACCACCCCCTGGTCATAGGTCAGCGCGACGATCGTGGTGGCATGCCGGAGCCCTTCAGTGGCCCCGGCCGTATCGGCCGCCGGCAGCAGGTCAGGGCGTTCGCGCCGCAGATGCTCGACGAAGGAAGGCCCCTCGGGAATCTGCATGGCTACTGTCCGCCCTTTTGCACGAAACCACGCACGAACTCCTCAGCATTTTGTTCCAGTACGCCGTCGATGTCCTCCAGCAGGTCGTCCACACCTTGGGTCTGCTCCTGCGTGGCCGGTGCCGCCGCGGCCGGGGCCGGGGTCTCCTCGACTTCCTGCTCCTGCGTGGACGGCTGCGGCCGCTGCTGTTCCTGTGCCATGGTCTGCTCCTCTCCTCGGGGCGACGAATCGCCGGTCTGTCTATCGTCTCACTTGGTGGTTCCGGCTGCTGGTGGATCGGCGGGACCGCGGTCCTGCCCGGTTCAGGTCCGCCCGCGGGCCAGCTCGTCGACGAACCGGCCCACGTCGAGTCCCGCGTCGAAGAGCCGCCCGACCCGCTCCTTGGTTCCGCGCAGCGGTTCGGGGGTCGCCACCCGGTGGCTGCCGGGGCGGCCGGGGATGCTGAAGATCACCGCATCCCAGCTGGCCCCCAACACATCCTGCGGGTACTGGCTCAGGCAGCGGCCGCGGAAGTAGGCGCGGGTGTCCTCCGGGGGTTCGACGACGGCCCGGGCGATCTGTTCCTCGCTGAAGAGCGTCTCGACCATCCCGCGTCCGGCCAACCGGTGGTAGAGACCGCGTTCGGGGCGCAGATCCGCCCATTGAAGGTCCATCATCGCCAGCCGGTGGTCCTGCCAGGACAGGCCATCCCGGTCACGGTAGCGGTTCATCAGATCCAGTTTGGCAACCCAGTCCACGGTGCGTTTCGCGGCGAAGACGTCCCGGCCCAGGGTGTCGAGGGTGTCCTGCCAGCGGGTCAGCACATCGGTGGTCGCGGCATCCTCGGCCCCGGTGGTCCGGCAGTGGGCGCGTGCCGCGTCGAGGTAGATCCGTTGGATCTCCAGGGCGGTGACCCGTCGGCCGTCGGAGAGTTCGACGACTGTCTGCAAGGTGGGGTCGTGGCTGATCTGCTGCAGGGCGGCCACCGGTTCACGGAGTTGGATCCGCGGCGCGGTACCGGCTTCGATGAGCGAGAGGACCAGGGAGGTGGTCCCGACCCGCAGCAGCGTGGAGACCTGGCCCAGGTTCGCGTCCCCGGCGATCACGTGCAGCCGCCGGTACTTCTCCCAGGTGGCATGAGGCTCGTCGCGGGTGTTCACGATGGGACGCCTGATGGTGGTTTCCAGTCCGACCTCGGCTTCGAAGAAGTCGGCGCGTTGACTGATCTGGTAGCCGGGTTCCGCCCCGGTCATCCCCCGGCCCACGCGTCCGGAACCGCACAGGACCTGCCGGGTGGCGAAAAACGGGATCAGTCCTGCGGCGATGTCGTCGAAGGGGGTGGACCGCGGCATCAGGTAGTTCTCGTGGGCCCCGTAGCTCACGCCCTTGTTATCCGTGTTGTTCTTGTACAGCAGGACCTCGGCGAAGCCCGGGGACTCGGCGATCCGTCGTTGGGCGGCCAGGGCGACCCGGTCCCCCGCCTGGTCGTGGAGGACCGCGTCATGGGGTCCGGTGGTCTCGGGTGAGGAGTATTCGGGGTGGGCATGATCCACGTAGAGCCGGGCCCCGTTGCCCAGCACCATGTTCATCAGCACATGACCGTCCGTGTCCTGCTCGGCATACAGGGTCTCCCCCGCCCTGACGTCCCCGCCGGCCAAGGCGATCTCCTCGGCCGTGAGTTCGCGCGGGGTGTCGGTCAGCTGGGAGGCGTCGGCCACGGCCCGGGGCATGTTCCAACCCCGGGCGTCGGCCAACGGCGCCTCATCGGCATAGTCCCAGCGCGTCCCCGCCAGCTGCCCGTAGCCCTGGCGCACGGTGGCGGCATAGGCGTTGATGACCTGCGCGGACAGGATCGTGGAGTTCGCTCCGGGCTGGCTGGGGGCCAGCACCCCGAATTCGGTTTCCAGACCGATGACCCGCCGGACACTCACAGGTACTGCCCCGTATTGGAGTATCCCTGCCCCGGTTCCGTCTCGAGGCTGCGTCCGACGCCGGAGCCGCTCTTATCGGCGACGATGGTGCGGATGTAGGTGATCCGTTCGCCCTTCTTGCCCGAGATCCGCGCCCAGTCGTCGGGGTTGGTGGTGTTGGGCATGTCCTCGTGTTCGTGGAATTCGTCGGCGACACCGCGCAGCAGGTGGTCGATCCGCAATCCACGCTCCCCGGAGGTCAGCAGTTCCTTGATGGCCGATTTCTTGGCCCGATCGACCACGTTGCGGATCACCGCCCCGGAGTTGAAGTCCTTGAAGTAGAGCGTCTCGGTCTCGCCGTTGGCGTAGGTGACCTCCAGGAACTCGTTCTCCGTGCCCGTGGAGTACATGGCCTCCACGGTCTGGCGGATCATCCCCTGCACGGTGGCCTCGGCGTTGCCCCCGTGTTCGGCCAGGTCGTCGGCGTGCAGGGGCAGGTCGGTGGTGAGGTATTTGGCGAAGATCTCGGCGGAGCCCTCGGCGTCGGGGCGCAGCACCTTGATCTTCACGTCCAACCGTCCGGGGCGCAGGATGGCCGGGTCGATCATGTCCTCGCGGTTGGAGGCGCCGATGATGATGACGTTGTCGAGCTTCTCCACGCCATCGATCTCGCTGAGCAGCTGGGGAACGATCGTCGTTTCGACATCGGAGGAGACCCCGGTGCCGCGGGTGCGGAACAGCGAATCCATTTCGTCGAAGAACACGACCACCGGGTTGCCCCCGGCGGCCTTTTCCCGGGCACGGGAGAAGATCAGCCGGATATGGCGTTCGGTTTCGCCGACATATTTATCGAGCAGTTCGGGGCCCTTGATGTTCAGGAAGTAGCTGCGGGCGCTTTCCCCGCCGCGCAGTTCGGCGGTCCGTTCGGCCAGTGAATGGGCCACCGCCTTGGCGATGAGCGTCTTGCCGCAGCCCGGGGGGCCGTAGAGCAGGATGCCCTTGGGGGCCTTCAGCCCGTGTTCGCGGTAGAGGTCCTGGTGCAGGAACGGCAGTTCGACGGCGTCGCGGATCTGTTCGATCTGCGGGCCCAGCCCGCCGATATCGGCGTAGGAGATGTTCGGGACCTCTTCCAGGACCAACGACTGCATCTCCGAGAGCTGCACCCGTTCGGTGGCCAGCCCGGTCCGCGGGTCGATGGCCAGTGAATCGCCCACCCTGACCTTTTCGCGCAGCAGCGGCCCGGCCAGCCGGATGACCTTCTGGTCGTCGGCCCGGCCCACGGCCAGGACCCGCCCGTCCTCCATGACCTCCTTGACGGAGACCAGTTCCCCGGAGGCTTCGAAGCCGAGTCCGGCGACGATGGTCAAGGATTCGTTCAGCAGCACTTCCTGCCCCAGCTGCAGGCTCTCCAGGTCCAGCAGCGGGCTGATCGCCACCCGGAGCTTCCGGCCGCCCTGGACGATGTCCGCCCCCGGGACCCCGGTGGAGGAGATGGCGGTTCCGGCTGCGGGATGGCTGCGGGCGTTGATCCCCACGATGGTGCCGAAACTGAACGGGGTGTCCCCGTCCCGATCCAACGCCGATTTGAGCGTGACGATCTGTTCCCGGGTGCGTTCGAGCATGGCGGTCAGCCGGGCGTTGTTGGCCGTCGTCGTCCCCAGTTGGCGATCCAAGGTCCGTGACTTATCGCGCAGGACGTTGAGCTGGCGTTCGGCGATCTCGAGTTGGCGTTGCAGCCGCCCGTCCCCCTCGGCCGCCCCGGAGGCTGGGGTCGATGTGTTGTCCGGCATATGAGCACCCTTCGTCGCGCCTTGCCCCGATGGGGTCCGTCCCCTTCATCGTAGCCACCCGCGGCCCGTCAGGGCATCGATGTTAACCGCAGGTGTCGCCGTCCAGGCCGGGGTTCACTCCCCGGGGGTCGGCTCCGGGAAGTCGGCGGGATCCAGGCCGTTGCCGTCGGCATCACGGAAGGCCCCGCGCTGCTTCATCGATTTCGCGTCCTTGGCGGCCCGACGCAGTTTCTTGTCCGAGACCCCGCGTTCGCCCAGTCCCGTGGCATCCCAGGCCCCGTCGTCGTGCTCCTTGGTCCAGGCCTGGACGTCCTCGGCGGCGAATTCGGTGTTCTTCATGCGTTTCTGCCCCGGGATCCCCGCGGCCCCGTCGGCGAGCCGGCGGGCGGTGAGCAGGAACCCGGTATGGGCGACCATGCGGTGGTCGGGGCGCACGGCCAAACCGTCCAGATGCCAGCCGCGGACCATCGATTCCCAGGATTCGGGTTCGGTGAACCGGCCATCGGCCCGGATGGCCTCGGCGGTGCGTGAAAGCTGGGTGACGGTGGCGACGTAGTTCACCCAGACCCCGCCCGGGGCCAGCACGGTGGCCACGGAATCCACGCATTCCCAGGGAGCCAGCATGTCCAATACGACGCGGTCGATGGAACCGGGTTCCTCGGTGGCGGTGGCCTGGTCCTGGAAGTCGCCGAGGCTGATCCTCCAGGCCGGATGTTCACCGCCGAAGATCGTTTCCACGTTGCCGCGGGCGATCTCGGCGAATTCGGCACGACGTTCCATGCTGTGCAGGTATCCGCCATCTCCCACCGCCCGCAGCAGGGAGATCGACAGGGCCCCGGAACCGACGCCGGCTTCCAGGACGCGGGCGCCCGGGTAGATGTCGCCCATCGTGACGATCTGCGCGGCGTCCTTGGGGTAGACGACGGCGGCCCCCCGCGGCATGGAGAGCACGAAGTCCTTCAGCAGCGGGCGCAGCGCCTGGTAGCGCCGTCCCTCCGAATTCTCCAGCACGATGCCTTCGGGCTGGCCGATCAACGCATCGTGGTCCAACACCCCGCGGTGGGTGTGGAACTGGCCCCCGGGAGTCAACGTCAGGGTGTTCATCCGCCGTTTCTCATCGGTGAGCTGGACCCGGTCCCCCGGGGCGAAGGGCCCGCGGCGGTGGGCGGCGCCATGCGCGGTGGCGGGCTGGTGGGGGGTTTCGTTCATGCTGGGGCTCGTTCCGTTGGCTGGATGGTTCATGAACCGGACTTCTTGCCGGTGATGGCGGAGACGACGGTCCGCTGGAGCAGCAGGCCCACGATCCTGCCGTTGCCGTCGACGACGGCATATTCGCTGCCGTCCAGGCTGGCCAGGTAGGTCACCAGGTCCCGCCCGGACCGGCTGGCGGCCACGACGGCCCCGGGGGCCAGGGCCCGGGCCACGGTCCCCGCCGCAGTGGTGGAGCGCAAGGTCCCGGGCACGGCAGCCAGCGAGGTGCGGTCCACGACGGCTTCGGGCCGGCCGGTGGCCGAACACAGCAGGACATGCCCCGGGGAGCGGGCCAGCCGGTGGTCGATGTCCGTGACGACGGCGGTGCCGGGCAGGGCGGTGGCCGGCTCCATGAGTTCCCCGGCCCCGATCCGTGGCAGCCGCAACCGCATGCGGGCATCGTTGATGGCCCCGCTGGCCCCCACCCAGAGGAACCCGCAGAGCAGCACCGCGATGATGGTCACTTGCAGGTTGATCGGTTCCCGGTTGAACAGCGGGAGCACCACGAAGTACAGGCCCAGGGCGATGACGATGATCCGTCCCGCCCAGCCGGCGGCCACGGTCCCCTTTTCCTGCGAACCGGTTCCCGCCCAGACGGCGGATTCGACCAGTCGGCCGCCGTCGAGCGGCAACCCGGGCAGGATGTTGAAGATCGCGACCAGGAGGTTCGCCCACACCAGGATGGTCAGCAGCAGCCCGGTGACCCCGATCGGATCCAGGTTCACGATGGCCAGATACCCCAACCCCGCCAGCAGGAAGTTCGCTGCCGGCCCGGCCAATGCCACGAGCAGGGACTTCCCGGGGGTGGCATGGAAGGAACCGAACTGGGTGTGTCCACCCCACAGGGTGAGCACGATATGGGCGTTGGGCCAGCCGAAGGCAGTGGCACAGAGGGCATGGGCCAGCTCGTGGATCAGGATCGACAGGGCCAGCAGGACCGCATAGCCGAAGGACACCGCGTAGGCGCCCAGACCGATTCCCGGCAGGATCCGCATCACATCGGGGGTGAAGACCAACAGGATGAAGCCGGCGATCAGGAACCAGGACCAGGCCAGATAAACGGGGATGCCGCCCATGCGTCCCAACGGGATGCCGGGGCGGCGGGACTTCTCCTGGCCGGGGACCGGGGTGTCGTGGTGGCCCGACTGCTGCGCGGAACCGCTCATCCGGCGGCGCCTTCGGGGGCGACGAAGGAGTCCAGGTCGCCGGCGGTGACACCGGCGAGTGTCGGCCAGACCGTCCAGTTGCCTGTCGCGGGCAGGGTCGAATAATGCGGAACGGCGATGGTGGGGGTTCCACTGGCCGCCGCCGAGCGGACCCCGGGATCGGAGTCCTCGATGGCCACCACCCGGTGGCGCTGCAGCGAGGGGACCTGCCCCGACATCCGGTCCATCGCCAGGTGGTACGGCGCCGGATCCGGTTTGCCGGCGGGGACCTGGTCCCCGGTGATCAGGAATTCGAAGGTCCCGGACGGGAGGGAATCGGCGACCAGCTGGGCCATCGGGCCCTCGGACATGGTGACCAGGGCACACGGCACCCCGTGGGCGCGCAGATCGGCCAGCAGCTCGCGGGCGCCGGGACGGAAGACCATGTGCTCGCGCAAACCACGGACCACACTGGCGGTCATCTCGTCGATGATCTCGCGGATCTCGAGGTCGACGCCAACCTCACGCAGGACCGCTGCGCTGGTGGGCAGCGCCTGGCCGATCAGTTCCTGGGCTTCTTCATCGCTCCAGGTCCCGCCATGGCGGTGGACCAGTTCCTTCTCGGCGGCGATCCAATACGGCTCGGTGTCCACGATGGTCCCGTCCATGTCCCAGAGTACGGCTTGCAACCCGTCATGGGCATCAAAAACGTTCGTGGTCCGTGGGGCGTGGGTGGGGAAGGCACTCATGCCTCGATTCTACGTGGGCGGGCACGTTGCCACGGCCACCGTTCGCGTTAGGGTGAGAGCGTGGCTGAGAATAATGATTCGCAGGGCTCGCTCACCGAGCTGATTGCGGCCGAGGCGCCTCCGGGAAGCGGCCGACGGCCCACCATCATGGTGGTCGCCTTCGGTGGCTGGAACGACGCCGGCGAGGCCGCCAGTGATTCCCTGCGATTCCTCGCCCGGCACTTCGAGGCCAAGAAGGTCGCCGAACTCTCGGAAGACGATTATTACGATTACCAGTATTCGCGTCCGTCGGTCCGGCGCAATGCCGCAGGCAAGCGCACGATCCGCTGGCCCAGCACCCGGATGTTCCGGGCCGAGATCCCCGATACCGGCGTGGACCTGTTGCTGGTGCGCGGGGCGGAGCCGACCTACCGCTGGCAGGCCTTCACTGCGGAACTGCTCACCCAGGCCGAACTGCAGAACGTGAAGGCCGTGGTCCTGGTGGGGGCCTTGTTGGCCGATGTCCCGCACACCCGCCCGCTGCCGGCCAGCATCACCAGTGAGGACGGGCATCTGCGGGCGCTTCTCGGCGCGGACCGCACCACCTATGAGGGACCCACCGGGATCCTGGGCGTCCTGGCGGAGACCGCCGACTCGGCGGGCCTGCCGACCCTGTCGATCTGGGCCGCGGTCCCCCACTATGTGGGCCATTCACCCTCCCCGAAGGCGACCCTGGCGTTGTTGACCCAGCTGGAGGCGGTCCTGCACACGCCCTTCGATCTGACGCTGCTCACCGAGGAGGCCGAGGCCTGGCAACGCGGGGTCAACGAACTCTCCGAGGAGGATCCCGAGGTCGCCGCCTATGTCCAGCAGCTGGAGGAGACCCAGGACGCCACCAAGCTGCCCGAGGCCAGCGGAGAGTCGATCGCCCGCGAATTCGAGCGCTATCTGAAACGACGCGACGGCGGAACCGAAGGCTAGCCCCACCGCAGCGTCCGGAACAGGCCGGGGAAAGGCACGGAACCATGGTGGAGGACACCCCGCTCACCGGGCAGCTCGAGGCCGCGGCCCGGGACCGGTTGCGCGTACTCGTGGTGGGGGCCGGGGTCGCCGGCGTCTGCGTGGCAGGACTGCTGCGGCGTCGCGGGCTGCATCCCGTAGTACTGGAACGATCCCCCCGCGGTGCGGACGAGGGCTACATGCTGGGGCTGATGCCGCTGGTCGAAGCACCGTTGCGCCGGCTGGGGGCCAGGGACCGTTACCTCCGGCAGAGCGTGGCGATGCATCGCTACCAATTGCGCTCCAGCCGGGGCCGGGTGATCCGCACCTACTCCTTCGACGGGGTGTTCGCCCGCTACGGCAGGTACGGCGGCATCGGGCGCGGGGAGCTGATCGAGGCGATGGCCGGCCCCGGACTGCCGGCCACCCTGGGGGCGTCGGTGGCTGCGTTGGTCCAGGATGCCGCCGGGGCCACCGCGAGGATCCAGACCCCCGACGGCCCGGTGGTGGCCCGCTTCGATCTCGTCATTGCCGCGGACGGGATGAACTCGACCACCCGGGCGCTGGTGGTGGATCCCGCCGACGTCGAGAGGTTCGATACGGGGTGGGGTGGTTGGGTCGCCTGGTCCGACGCCGGGACGGACACCACCAGCAACGACCTCTATGCCGAAACCTGGGGCCGCGGGTTCTTCATCGGACGTTATCCGGTCCGTCACCGGGTGGGTGTCTTCGTCGGCGGGCCCCGCGGTCGGACCGACGCCGGTCCGGCCGCCTTCGTCGACCATCTCCGGACCCGGATCGCCGAGCTGGACCGTCCGACGGCGGACGCCCTGGCCGCCATCGAATCGGCCGATTCGCCTTTTCTCTGGAAGCTCGCTGATGCGCGCAGCCCCCGCTGGGCGCTGGGGCGGGTCATCCTCTTGGGGGATGCGGCCGCCGGCTTCCTGCCGACCGCAGGGGTCGGCGCCGCGATGGCCATCGAATCGGCGGCGGTGCTCGATACCCATCTGGCCGGGGTCCCGGCCACCGGCGTGGCCCGGGCCTTGCTGGACTATGAGCAGGCCCAACGCCCGCGGGTACTGGCCGCCCACGAGAATTCCCGCCGGCTCGCGAAACTGATGTTCGCCACCGGGCGGGCGTTCTGTAGTCTGCGGGACCTGGCGGCACGTTTCATGACGGTCTCCACGGCGCTGGGCCCGATCATTTCCTTGCACCGGAGCGCCCCGCTGACTTCGTCCCTCCGTCCCCGGAGGTGAGCCCCGGGGCGCGGGGGCGCCGCTACGCCAGTTTCAGCCCCAGCAGGGCATCCAGTGCGGCCAGGACCGTGGTGGCTCCCTGGGCGGTGGGATCATTGCCGGGTGCTTCGGCGGCCCATTCGTCGAGGGCCGCCAGTGCCGAGGGGGAATCCAGGTCGTCGGCCAGATGCGTGCGCAGTTGTGCCACGAGTGCTTCGGCCCGTTCCGGCGTCGTCCCGGCAGCCCGGGAGCGCCAGGCGGCCAAGCGGTCCTTGGCCTGGCTCAGCAGTTCATCGGTCCATTCCCAATCGGTGCGGTAGTGCTGGCCCACCAGGACGGCGCGAACGGCCATGGGGTCCTCCCCCGCGGCCCGCAGCTTCGACACCAACACGAGGTTGCCCAGTGACTTGCTCATCTTTTCGCCGTCCAGGCCCACCATCCCGGTGTGGACGTAATGCTCGGCCAGCGGCTTCCCGTCGCCCGCCGTGGCGTGGCCCGCGGAGAATTCGTGGTGCGGGAAGATCAGGTCGCTTCCTCCCCCCTGGACGGTGAAGGGGGCGGGCAGGAAACGCCGGGCGATCACCGAGCATTCGATATGCCACCCCGGGCGGCCTTCACCCAGGCCCGCTCCGTCCCAGAAGGGTTCGCCGGGTCGGCGCAGCCTCCATAGCAGCGGGTCCAGCGTGTTCTTCTTTCCCGCCCGCTCGGGGTCCCCGCCGCGTTCGGCGAAGAACGTGGCCATGGTCTCCTGGTCGTAACCGCTCACCGACCCCAGGCGCCAGACCTCGGAGGCGGCCGCGTCGGAGTCGAAGTAGACGTCGCCGTCGGGCTCGTCCCCGGGGCCGGGCACCCGGTAGGCCAATCCCGCCTCGAGGAGGTTCTCCACCACCGGGACGATCCAGGACACGGACTCGACGGCGCCGATGTAGTGCTCGGGCGGGATCACGTTCAGCGATTCCATGTCCCCGCGGAACAAATCGGTCTGTCCTTCGGCCAGGTCCTTCCAATCGACGCCGGTTTCGGTGGCCCGTTCGAGCAGCGGGTCATCGACGTCGGTGACGTTCTGCACGTAGGTCACGTCCAGTCCGGCGTCGCGCCAGAAACGGTAGAGCAGGTCGAAGGCGACATAGGTGGCGGCATGGCCCATGTGGGTGGCGTCGTACGGGGTGATCCCGCAGACGTACATGCCCGCCTGCTGCTCCGTGGCCGGGGTGAGGACCTCTCCCCGTGAGGAGTCGAAGATCCGCAACGGCGGAGGGGTTCCAGGGAGGGTGGGAATGCTGGGCGCGGGCCATGCGTGCACGAAGGATCGGCCTTTCGAAAGCGGGGTATGGAAGGGGGAATCAGGCGCTGATGACGTTGAAACCCAGGAGGAGGAACAGCACCAGACCCAAAGCGATCCGGTACCACACGAAGACACTGTAGCTGTGGGTGGAAACGTATCTCAGGAACCACCCGATGATCACGAAACCGACGGCGAAGGCAATGACGGTGGCGAGGATGGTTTCCGCCCCGGAATAGACGCTCGGCTCACCGAAGCTCTTGAATGCCTGGAACAGCCCGGAGGCGAAGACCGCCGGGATGGCCAGCAGGAAGGAGTAGCGGGCGGCCGCCTCGCGGGAGTAGCCCATGAGCAGACCACCGGTGATGGTGCCTCCCGAGCGGGAGACCCCCGGGATCAGGGCCAGCGCCTGGGCCAGGCCGAAGAGGATGCCGTGCTTGACGGTCAATTCCTTCAGCTCGCGCTTCTGTTTGCCGTAATGGTCGGCGATGGCCAGGAAGACGCCGAAGACCACGAGCATCGTGGCCACGAGCCACAAGGATCTGAAGGTCGTCTCGATATCGTCCTGGAAGAGCAGCCCCAGCACGCCGATCGGCAGTGAACCGACGATGATGAGCCAGCCCATCCGTGCGTCGGGGTCGCTATGCGGGATCTTGCCGGTGATGGCCCGGAACCAGGCCCGGATGATCCGCACGATGTCACGCCAGAAGAACATGACGACGGCGGTTTCCGTGCCGAGTTGGGTGATCGCGGTGAACGCGGCCCCCGGATCCGCTGCATTGGGCAGGAACTCCCCCACGATGCGCAGGTGGGCGCTGGAGGAGATGGGGAGGAACTCGGTCAGTCCCTGGATCAGGCCCAAAAAGGCCGCTTCAAACCAATTCACGCGTGAAACACTACTTCACCCGGCAGGGCCCGGGCCCACTTATGTGGGGTGTGCCGCATGGAAGGGGACGGTTCAGCGGCGGTCGTCCGTCTCGGAGGCGTCGTCCTCGTCGTCGGAGTCGTCCAGGTCGGGACCATCGTCGTCATCGTCGTCGAGGTCGTCATCGTCGGAGTCGTCGTAGACGTCCAGCGGGGTGACTTCACCGTAGGTGTCGTAGAGGGAGTCCTCGTACTCCTCGAAGGCGTCCATCATCCTGTAGGCGGCGCTCTCCACCGCGGGGTCGTCATCGCCCCGGCGTGAGGACACGGCAGAGAGATGTTCTTCGAACGAGGCAACCAGTGCCTGCAGTGCAACACGCGGATCAGTGCTCATGGTCTAGACGTTACCCGTAGAGCGAGCAGAATGGAGGCAAGATGATGAAAAACTCCCCCACAGCAGCACGGAAGTCCACCGACCACGCGGCGGGCTTCGAATATCTGGTCCTCACGGTCCGTCCCGGCCAGTCGATCGCCGATGCCCGGCGTGAACTGGCCGAGCACGCCGAATACGGAAAATGGGAATTGCGCACCACCCGCATCTACATGGGCGGGATGCGCCGATACTGGATGCGCCGCCGCGTCATGCGGGTGACCAGCACCCTGGACAGCTTCCCCGCCTGAACAACGCCGAAGCGGGGCCGGGCTTCATCCTTCCGGACCCTGCCCAGCCGCCCTTCGGGCCCCGAGGCACCCTAGTAGGTGCGCAGCAGCCGGGACAGGACCCGGGTGCCGAATTTCAGTGCGTCCACCGGGACCCGTTCGTCCACACCATGGAACATGCTGGTGAAGTCCAGCTCGTCGGGTAACTGCAGCGGGGCGAAGCCGTATCCCGTGATTCCCAGCCGGGACAACGATTTGTTGTCGGTGCCGCCGGAGAGCATGTAGGGCAGCACGACGGCCCCGGGATCCTCGGCGGAGATCGACGCGACCATGTTGTCCACCAGCGATCCGGAGAAGGGGACCTCCAGTGAGGTATCCGAGTGCTCGGTGGAGAAATCGACTCCGGCTCCTGCCAGTTCGCGCAGGGTCTCGTGCAGCAGTTCGTCGCGTCCGGGCAGGGTCCGGCAATCCAGGAAGGCCTCGGCGGCGCCGGGGATGACGTTGTGCTTATAGCCGGATTTCAGGGCCGTGGGATTCGAGGTGTTCTGCAAGGTGGCCCCGACGAACCGGGACACATTGCCCAACGCATCGAGCAACGGTTCCGGATTCCGTTCGTCGAACTCGATGCCCGTGAGCTCGGAGACACCTTCCATCAGTGCCCGGGTGGTCTTCGTGTATTCGATGGGCCATTCATGGGCGCCGATGCGGCTGATGGCCCCAGCCAGCCGGGTCACCGCGTTCTCGTCGTTGATCTGCGATCCGTGTCCGGCGCGGCCCCCGGCGTGCATGGTGAGCCAGTGCAGTCCCTTTTCCGCGGTTTGCAGGAAGTAGGCCCGTCGCCCGCCGACGGTCGAGGAGAACCCCCCGACTTCGCTGATGGCCTCCCCCGCACCGGCGAAGACCTCGGGATGGTTCTCGACCATCCACCCGGCCCCGTAGGTCCCGCCGGCCTCCTCATCGGCGAAGTAGGCGAAGATGAGGTCGCGTTGGGGTTTCACCCCTTCACGGTGCATTTGCCGCTGCACGGCCAGGATCATGGCGTCCATGTCCTTCATGTCCACCGCGCCCCGCCCCCAGATCAGCCCGTCCTTGACCTCGGCGGCGAACGGGTCGACGCTCCAGTCCTCGGCCTGGGCCGGGACCACGTCCAGATGGCCGTGGACTACCAGGGCCGGCAGCGAGGGATCCGTGCCTTCCATCCGGGCCACGACGCTGGCACGGCCCGGGGAGGATTCATAGATCTTCGGGGCGAGCCCTCCCCCGGTCATCAGCTCGGCGACGTACTCTGCTGCCGGACGTTCGGGGCGGGCGTCGTTGCCGCCGAAATTGCTGGTGTCGAAACGGATCAAGGTACGGCAGATTTCTTCGACTTCGTCGGCTGCCGTGATGCCTGCGGCACCGTGGTTTCCTAGCTCGGTCATGGCCTGGCCTTCCGGGTTGTTCGGGTGGTTCCAGCCTAGTCATCCGTGGAAAGAGGGTGGAATTGGGAACTGCCTCACCGACATGTTAGAGTCTTACTCGCTGCTTTCGCCGGGCAGGAAGTCCCACGAGTACTCCCGACCGGCCGAATCGCACCACCTGCGCGGGTGGCGGAATAGGCAGACGCGCTAGCTTGAGGTGCTAGTCCACGTATAGTGGGTGGGGGTTCAAGTCCCCCTCCGCGCACGAAATGAGCCCCGGTTCTCCGGGGCTTTTTTCATGCCCGGGCGCTGCCCCACCCCGCGGCGCTCACCCCTCCCTCCGATTTCCGGTCGGCACCTCTGGTCCAAACTCCCGGGCACGGGTAGCGTGATCTCCACCACTCCGCGGACGACAATGAGTGTCGCAATGCGGGCATAGGGGCCGACCACTCGGGGGAAACATGGGTGCACGGGTGCCAGAGCACCAGCAAGTGCCTCGCCACGCTCCGTCACGCCCGTCCAGCAAAGGCCCACTGCTCAAATGGTTGGGTCTGGCCACGGCGGGCGCACTGCTCATCGGCACGGCCCCGGCCGCCGGCAGCCTTCCCGCACCCGACCCCGCGGCCGCTGCGACCAGCACCGCCTCCACGGAATCCAGCCCGAGCCGTACGGTCCAACCCGTCTTCGCCATGGTCGCCGGCACCTCCCCGCTCCGTGACCCTTCTGCCGGCTCCGGCCTCGGCGGCGGGGACTGGTCCCCGGGCTACCAACCGGAAATCACCTCCATCGTCAGCCCCGACGGCAGCCCGGCCGATGGAGAGGGCCTGCCCTCCCGACGCGGCGCCGAGCACGTCACCACCGGTCCGGCGGGTTTGTTGCCCGGCGGACTGGCCCTCGCCCCACCGGTGGAAACCACCCGGATCACCAGCGGTTTCGGCTGGCGGTTGAATCCGACGGGCCCCGGCTCCTACATCCATATCGGTCAGGACTACGGGGTCGCGTGCGGGACCCCGGTCCGGGCGGCTGCCGATGGGCGCGTCGTCCAATCGGCCTGGGCCGGACATTCAGGCCAACGCGTCCGCGTGGATCATGGAAGCGGCGTCGAAACCGCGTACAGCCATAATTCGCTGCTCGTGGCCCATCAGGGTGACCGCGTGCACCGGGGCGACCTCTTGGCACTGTCAGGCACCACGGGCAACTCCACCGGGTGCCATGTGCATTTCGAGGTCTACCTGCACGGCAAATGGGTCGACCCGGCGAAGTATCTGCCCCGGGTCCCGGGCCAGAAGCGGCCGGTCTCCGAACAGGAGCTACGCCAGATCGCCAAGAGCCGGACTTCCCCGTCCCCCTCGCCCACCCCCTCGCGTACGACGACGGCGGCCTCCTCCAGCGCTCCGGCCGCATCGCACCGGGCCGCGGCGGCCCCGCAGCCCTCGGCGTCGAAGAGCCCCACCGCTGCCGGCCCTGCCCCGAAGGACCCCACACCGGGTACACGCCCACGGCCCGGGCAAACCAAGGAATCCGCGAAGCAACAGGCCCCCGCACATTCCACGGACGTGGAACGGAAACCGCGCTCGTCCTCGACGAAGCCCACCCCCTCGGCTCCTGCACCGTCCAGCACCCCGACCACGACTCCGGTGAAATCCCCCTCGCCGACACCGGGCAAACCACCAACCAAGGCACCGGCCAAGACGCCGACGAAGACACCGCCGGCCAAACCCACCCCCTCCGCGGCGCCGACCCCCACGGTCACCCCGACGCCCTCGGTGCCGCCGACCTCCACTCCGACCCCGACACCGTCCCCGACCGCCGGTGAGCCGAGCGCTTCGCCGGATCCGGGCAGGGATGAGCCAGCGACCTTGGACGGGCTCTGCCTCGCCTACGAGGACGAATACCTCAGCGGGGAAGAGGACACGGCAAAGGCCCCGGAGCCCCCGGCATCCCGTGTCCTGGGGACGATCGAGATGACTCTCCTGACCCGGGCTGTCAAGGCCCACCCCTGGGCCGGCGACTCGCCCGATACGGAGGAATTCGCGGCGCCCCTGACCGTTGAGGAGGTGGCCCGCCACTGCGGCGAATGGTTCCCTGACGAAGTTGACGGCCAGACGCCGACGGCTGATGTCCCGGCCCTGGTGAAGGCCTTCATCGCGAAAACCAAGAGCACGAAGGACACCGGGGACACCAGCAAGTAGTACCCGGGCGGCCGTTCGGACTAGTCTTCAGGGGAACGCTTGGCCATCCTCCACCCAGCCCTTCCAGGACCTCCATGACGCACGCCCCTCATCCGGCCACCCACCTGCCGGATCCCGAGAATTCGCCACCGCTGCATGTGGCGATGCTCTGCCTGCATACTTCTCCGTTGGACCAGCCGGGCTCGGGGGATGCCGGGGGAATGAACGTCTACGTCCGTGAGGTCGCCCTGGCCATGGCCTCCTCCGGACTGCTGGTGGACATCTTCACCCGTGGCCCCCGGGGCACCGAGTCGGTGTCCTTGAACGAGCGGGTGAGGGTCCACCATGTCCCGGCCGGCCCCGACGGCCCGCTGGCCAAGGAGGATCTGCCCGACCACCTTCCGGAGATCACCGCAAGGATCGCCGGCGGCGACCATGGACCGTTCGACATCATCCACAGCCACTACTGGATGTCGGGGATCGTCGGTCTGGAACTGGCCAGCCGGTGGGAACTGCCCCTGGTCCACACCATGCACACCCTGGCGAAGGTCAAACGCCGGCTCCAACAGGATGCTGAGGAATCGGATCGCCGGGTCGAGGCCGAGACGCAGTTGGCTCGCCGGGCCACCCGACTGACGGCCAACAGCCAAGCCGAGGCCGATGAGCTGGTCACCGACTACGGCGCCGAGCCCTCCCGCATCGACCTGGTGGTCCCCGGAGTGAATCTGCAGACCTTCCACCCCGAAGGGCCCCGGATGTGGGTCGCCGACGCGGGACACACCCCTGGTCCGGCAGTGGATCCCCTGCGGCTGGTCTTTGCCGGGCGCATCCAGAAGCTCAAGGGACCCCAGGTGCTGTTGCGCGCCCTGGGGCTGCTGGCGCGCACCCGGCCGGACATCGAGGTGGAGCTGGCAATCATCGGCTCCCGCAGCGGCTCGAAGGACCTGGACCTGGCGCGGCTGATCGATGAAGAACAGCTCCAGGAGATCGCCCACCTGCTTCCGCCGTCGCCGGCCGACGAGCTGGCTGCCTGGTTCCGGGCTGCCGATGTGGTGGCCGTGCCTTCCTACAGCGAATCCTTCGGCCTGGTCGCCATGGAGGCACAGGCCTGCGGGACCCCCGTGCTGGCCCATGACGTCGGCGGCCTGCGCCATAGTGTCGCCGATGGCTCCACCGGGGTCCTCGTCCCCGATCTCTCGGCGGAAAGCTGGGCCGAGGCCATCGCCCACGCGGCGACGCACCGGGACGACGTCGCACGAATGGGCCATACGGCCGTCGCGAGATCGCATGGATTCAGTTGGATGCATACGGCCACGGCGACCCGGGCGAGTTATGCCAGGGCCACCATCGATTCGGCCGAGGTAGCCCCCTGACCCCGAGGGTGTGCTGGTGCCCTGCCGGTTCCACGAAGGACGCCCCGACTCCCGGCCCGAAGTCTCCCACGGCCCGGCTCCCCCGTTCGGGGGCACCGGGGTTTCGGTCGAAGAGGTTCAAGTGGCCAATAGTCTGACAGTTGCCCCGTCTAGGTGTACTGCCCATAGACGTTAGTTAAGCGGCTGATTGGTGGCTGGTTCCCGATTGCAGTGTGGGGCCTGTGGTGATTGTACGCATGGATCCAATCCGGCAGTGCTTCGCGGCGGGTGGCCTCGCTGCCATAGAACCTGGCGTAGGCCCAACCGTCGTTCAGGGTCCGATGGAACCGCTCGATTTTCCCATTGGTCTGGGGCCGGTAAGGGCGGGTCCGCTTGGGCGTGATGGCCAGCTCGGCGCAGGCGTCACGCCAGGCATGCGAGCGGTAGGCGGACCCATTATCAGATAGCACGCGCTCCACGACGACGTCACGGGCAGCGAACCACGCCACGGCCCGTTCCAGTACCGCGATGGCCGTTACCGACTTCTCATCATCATGAATCTCGGCATAGGCGATACGCGAGTGATCATCGATGACCGTGTGCACGAAGGCGGTTCCCATTTTCGGGGTGTGGTTCGCATTGCGGGGCTTGTCCGGGGTTGCTGCACGGTTCTTGTCTCCGGCCTGCCGGCCCACGAACCGGTGCCCGCCGCCGTCGGGAATATTGCCGAATTTGGTGACGTCCACGTGGATCATCGATCCCGGATAGGGGTGCTCATAGCGGCGGATTTTCTCACCGGTGACCCGGTCGATATAGCGCAGCCTGTTGATCCGGCAACGTACCAGCACTGCGTGCACCGTCGAGGCAGCCAGGCCCAGCCGGTAGGCGATCTGGACGGGCCCCAAGCGCTTGCGCCAGCGCAGTGCCACGATTTGTTTGACCGCTGCCTGCGGGGTGCGTGCAGGACTTGTCCGGGGTCTGCTGGGCTTGTCGGCCATCCCGGCCGCGCCGTGGGCTCGGTAGCGGTCGGCCCAGCGTTTGGCGGTGGGCCAGGAGACCATGAACATTTTCGCTGCGGTGGAGACGCTCCACTGCTGGTCAACGATGAGCTTGGCGATTCTCAGACGTGCTTTGGGGGTCAGGGCTGCATTAGCGTGGGACATGAAGGCCTCCTGTTTGTGAAGCGGTTTCTTAGACAGCTCCACTCCACATCGGGGGCCTTCGTCATCCCATCAATTCAGACCGTGTCGTCGCACGAGTTCAACCAACGTTGCTGGGCAGTACATCTAGGCCCGTCGGGAATGCCCTGTGGTGGCCTGGTCTGGTGTCGATCGTCTTCGGGATCCACGCGATCGTCGATGGCGTGGCGGCCGGCTCCCAGTGGTTCAGCGCGCGCCGCGATCCGAGGCCGCGGCGGCACACTCGGGATGGATCCTGGCCGGTGCCGTCATCACAGTCCTGGCCGGCCTGGTCGCCCCCGGCTTGACGGCGTTGGCCGTGGCCCTGTTCGTCGGTGCCTGGGCCATGATGCTGGGCATCACGGAAGTGGTCGTCGCCATCGCCGCCCGCTGGACGACGTCCTGCTGGTGGGCGGGGTTGGTCTCCGGGATCCTGGCCCTCCTCTTCGGGCTGGCGGGCCTCCAGATCCGTCGATCCATCCGGCGCGCCTAGCCTGGCCGGTGGTGTGTCGCCGGTTTTGCTCCGACCACAAACCACCGGCCGCCTCGCCGGGTCGGCAGTGACCTAGAGCGCGCGCACCGCTCCGTGGAAATGCCGGCGGCCCTTCTTCGCGTTCCAGCCCTCGAAGCCGAGGAGCTTCTCGTTCCTGATCACCCCGAAGCTCACCGTGGACGGCAGCAGGACGGGGGATTCGAAGACGATGTCCCAGTGGTATCCGCCCTCGAGCGGTGCCGTCTGGGCCAGTGCCTTGCCGGCCAGGAACATGCCGTGGGCGATCTGGCGTTTCATGCCCAGGGCCTTGGCCGGCAGGGCCCCGAGGTGGATGGGGTTGTAGTCCCCCAGCACCGCGGCGTATTTACGCCCGGTCCCCGCCCCCAAACGCCAGGCGCCCGTCTGCCGGAGCGGGACGAATTCGGGTCGTTGGCCCCGGCGTTCGGGACGCTCCCCGGCCCAGACGCCCTTGGCCAGGTACGTCGAAGTGCCCACCCACACGGTTTCTTCCCCGACACTGACCTCGCACACCACGTCCAGCTGGGTGCCGGCCTGGTGGTCGCGCAGCTTCTCTGTCCACGCCCGCACCTTCAGGACCTCATCGACACCCACCGGGCGCAGATGCTCGACCTGGTTGGACAGGTGGACCATCCCCAGCAGGGGCAACGGGAAGTCGCGTGAGGCCAACACGGACATGGCCACCGGGAAGACGGTCCCGTGGATGAAGACGCTCGGCAGGTTCGGACGCACTGTATCGCCCACCAGTCGCTGGTAGGCCTCCAACCGCGTCTGGTCGGGGACCACGCCATGGACCCGGTGTTCGACCTCGGGCAGCACCAGCTCGCTGCTCGAGCGGCTCAGCTGGTTGCGGACCTGATGGGCCACCGCTTCGGCGTAGAGCTTCGGCAGCGCCGGGACGGCATCCAGGTCGACGAGGCGGCGGCTCATGCGCCCACCAGCGACTGTCCGCAGACCCGCAGGGTCTGTCCGTTGATGCCCCCGGCGGCGTCGGAGGCCAGGAAACCGATGGCTTCGGCCACGTCCAGCGGCTGGCCGCCCTGCATCAGCGAGGGCAGCAGCATCCGCCCCACGGCCCGGGTGGCCACGGGGATCTTGGCGGTCATCTCGGTTTCGATGAAGCCGGGGGCGACGGCGTTGATGCCACCGTCGCGTTCGACCATCGCCGACGCAGTGGAGGCGACCATGCCCATGACCCCGGCCTTGGAGGTGGCGTAGTTGGTCTGACCGCGGTTCCCGGCAATGCCGCTGGTGGAGGCCAGAGACACGATGCGCAGCCCCTGCAGGTCTGCGGCCAGGAACGCCTCGTTCATGCGCAGTTGCGACTGGATGTTCACTGCGATGACCGAATCCCAGCGTGCTGCGTCCATGTTGGCCAGCAGCTTGTCCCGGGTGATCCCGGCGTTGTGGATGACGATGTCCAGCTGTCCATGGCGGCCCAAGGCGTGCTCCATGATCACCGCTGCGGCGTCGTCCCGGGTGATGTCGAGCTGTAGTGCGGTACCGCCGATCCCGTTGGCGACCGCGGCCAGTGATTCCCCGGCCTGCGGGACGTCGACGGCCACGATCGTGGCACCGTCGCGGTGCAGGGTCCGGGCGATGGCCGCACCGATGCCCCGGGCTGCGCCGGTCACCACGGCGACCTTGCCGGCCAGCGGCTGGTCCCAGTCCGCCGGCAGGACACCGCGTTCGGACTCGACGTTGATGAACTGTCCATCGACGTAGGCACTGCGTCCGGAGAGCAGGAAGTGCAGGGCGGCTGCCGCCGAGGGGGCTGCGGCGCCGATGCCTTCGGCGAGCAGGATCCCGTTGGCGGTGGCACCACCGCGCATTTCACGGCCCAGGGAGCGCAGCAGACCGGTGACGCCCATCCGGGCAGCCGACCGGGCGGGGGCGTCGTTGACGGTCGCCGGGCGTGAAATGGAGACTACGCGCCCACCGGGTAGCAGGCTGCGCAACGCGGCACCCGCCTCCAGGGCAACGGCCGACAGATCGCCGGGGGCCTCCACGGCGTCCAGGGCCAGGATCAGCGCGCCGAGCTTCTCGGGGCCTCCGGCATGGCGGCGGACGTCGAGTCCCCAACCCAACAGGGTCTCCGTGAGGTCATGGGCGGCGGAGCCGGCGCCGAGGACGACGACGGGTCCCGGGACCAGCGGCTTGCCGGGCTCATAGCGGCGCAGGATCGTGGGACGCGGGAGACCCAGCGTCTTGGCCAGATCCTTGGTGAACCCGGTGTTGACGAGCTTCAGGTAGTTGTCGGCCATGGTTAGCGTGCCTCCAAAATCGCCACGACGCCTTGGCCGCCGGCTGCGCAGACGGAGATCAGGCCACGGCCCGAACCCTTCTCATGCAGCATCTTGGCCAGCGTGGCCACGATGCGTCCGCCGGTGGCGGCGAACGGGTGGCCGGCGGCCAGCGAGGAGCCGTTGACATTCAATCGGCTGCGGTCGATCGACCCCAGCGGGGCTTCGAGCCCCAGGTTGTTGCGGCAGAAATCCTCGTCCTCCCAGGCGGCCAGCGTGCTGAGCACGGTCCCGGCGAAGGCCTCGTGGATCTCGTAGAAGTCGAAGTCCTGCAAGGTCAGTCCGTTGCGGGCCAGCAGGCGCGGCACGGCGTAGGCGGGGGCCATCAGCAGGCCGTCCCCGCCGTTGACGAAATCGGCGGCCCCGGCTTCGAAGTCCACGAAGTTGGCCAGCATCGGCAGATCGTGTGCGCGGGCGTAGTCCTCCGAACCGATCAGCACGGTCGCGGCCCCGTCGGTCAACGGGGTGGAGTTCCCGGCGGTCATCGTGGCCTGATCCCCCAGGTTCTTGCCGAAGGCCGGCTTCAGGGTGCCCAGCTTCTCCAACGTGCTGTCCGGACGCAGGTTCGTATCCCGGCTGACCCCGCGGAAGGGGGTGATGAGGTCATCGAAGAAGTGCCGGTCATAGGCCGCGGCCATGTTCTTGTGGCTGGCCAGCGCGAGTTCGTCCTGGGCCTGGCGGGTGATGCCCCAGGCGGCCGTGGTGACGGCCTGGTGGTCGCCCATCGACAGCCCGGTGCGCGGTTCCCCGGTGCCCGGTGCGGCGGGCGAAAGATCCTTGGGACGGAACTTCGACAGTGCCGAGAGCCGCTGCTGCAGGGTGCGGGCCCGAGTCAGTTCCAGCAGGACGGCGCGCAGGCCCTCGCTGACGGCGATGGGCGCATCGGAGGTGGTGTCCACCCCGCCGCCGATCCCGGATTCGATCTGCCCGAGGCGGATCTTATTGGCCAGCGACCCGATCGCTTCCATGCCGGTGGCACAGGCCATCTGCACGTCATAGGCGGGCGTGGTCGGCGACAGTGCCGTTCCCAGGACTGATTCGCGGACCAGGTTGAAGTCCTTGGAGTGCTTCAGGACGGCTCCGGCGGCGACCGCCCCGATGCGCTGGCCCTGCAGCCCGAAACGAGCCACCAGGCCGTCCAGGGCGGCGGTGAGCATCTCCTGGTTCGAGGCGGTGGAGTATTTGCCGTTGGACCGGGCAAAGGGGATGCGGTTGCCGCCGATCACGACGGCGGGACGCGGACCGGTGGTGCCGGTCGTCGTGGACTGGGCGGGGGAAGCCGGGTCGGCCATGGAATGACTCCTGACGATGTGAAGTTGATTACCGATACCTAGCGTACCTGATACGCTGGGTATCGTGAACACTTCAGAGCCCTCCGCAACCGGCGGGGCGGGCGCCACCGGAGACGGGCGCTCCGCCCGGTGGGACGCCCACCGTCAGTCCCGGCGCACCGAACTGGTCAAAGCCGCCCGTTCGGTCATCCACCGCATGGGCCCTTCGGCCTCGATGGACGACTTCGCCGCAGCCGCCGGAACCTCCAAATCCGTGTTCTACCGGTATTTCCGCGATAAGGACGGATTGCGCCAGGCCATGGGTGAGATGGCGATCGGCCAGATGCGGGCCAAGGTCGTCGACGCCGCCCGCCGGGCCACCACCGAGGAAGCCGGTCTGCGGGCCATGGTCAAGGCCTACCTGCAGATGGCCCAGACGTCACCGAACGTCTACTTCTTCGTCACCGACACCGCCCGTGATCCGTTCCGGCCGACCCCCGCCACGACGGGCGACGCCCCCTTGGACGACTTCTTCGCGGAGATCACCTCGATGATGAAGGAACGCATGCATGCCTACCTGAACGGCCGGCATGGCGCGGCAGGGGCGACCAGCCCGGCGCTGGAACTCTGGCCGACCGCCTCGATCGGCATGGTCCGGGCCGCGGGCGAAGCCTGGCTGCGGACCGCCGCGAGCCCCGGCAAACCCGATGAACTCGAATTGACCCAAACCATCACGACCTGGCTGGTCTCCGGTATCACCGGGCATCCCCCCGGTGGGACCGAACAGCCCCGACATCCCAGCAACGAACCTACCGAATTGGAAAGGCACACGACGTGACCCAGCAGAACACCGCCGGCTCCGGCCGGACAGACCCCCGCATCGACGTCGCCGCACTCGCCGAACAGCTCTTGGGCCAGTGGGCCGAGGACCGCCGCACCTCACGCCGGCTCGCCGGCCGCGACGACCTCCAGCGCATCGAGGGCCAGTCCATGGACGAGCACCGCGAACGCGTCTTCAACCAGCTGTCCATCCTCGTGGACGAAGGCGCCATCCAGCGCGCCTTCCCCGAGACGATGGGCGGTGCGAACAACCACGGTGGGAACATCGCCGCCTTCGAGGAACTCGTGGTCGCCGATCCGTCCCTGCAGATCAAGGCCGGCGTGCAGTGGGGCCTCTTCGGTTCCGCGGTCCAGCACCTGGGCAGCACCGAACACCACCAGAAGTGGCTTCCCGGGATCATGAACCTGGAGATCCCCGGGGCCTTCGCCATGACGGAGATCGGCCACGGGTCGGACGTCGCCAGCATCGACACCACGGCGACCTATGACCCGGCCACCGAGGAATTCGTCATCCACACCCCCTTCCGGGCCGCGTGGAAGGAGTTCCTGGGCAACGCCGCGAAGCACGGTCGCGCCGCCGTGGTCTTCGCCCAGCTGATCACCAACGGGGTCAAGCATGGGGTCCACGCCTTCTACGTACCCATCCGCGATGACAACGGGTTCCTGCCCGGCGTCGGCGGCGAGGACGACGGCCTGAAGGGCGGGCTCAACGGCATCGACAACGGCCGCCTGCACTTCACCCAGGTCCGCATCCCGCGCACCAACCTGCTCAACCGCTACGGCGATGTCGCCGTCGACGGGACCTACACCTCCCCCATCTCCAGCCCGGGGCGCCGGTTCTTCACGATGCTCGGAACCCTGGTCCAGGGGCGGGTCTCCCTCGACGGTGCCGCGGTGGCCGCCTCCAAGGTGGCCCTGCAGATCGCCACCACCTACGCCCACCAGCGTCGCCAGTTCAACGCGACCTCCACGGTGCAGGAGGAGACCCTGATGGACTACCAGCGCCACCAGCGTCGCCTCATCCCGCGGATCGCGACCACCTATGCGATGTCCTTCGCCCACGAGGAGCTGTTGGAGAAGTTCGACGGCGTGTTCTCCGGAACCGCCGATTCCGATGAGGACCGGCAGGACCTGGAGACCCTGGCTGCCGCGTTGAAGCCCACATCCACGTGGAACGCCCTGGACATCGTCCAGGAGTGCCGCGAGGCCACCGGTGGTTCCGGCTACATGACGAAGAACCGCTTCACCTCCCTCTACGCGGACCTCGACGTGTATGCGACGTTCGAAGGCGACAACACGGTGCTGCTGCAGCTGGTCGCCAAGCGCCTGCTGACCGATTACGCCCAGGAGTTCCGCCACCTCGATGCCGGCGTCCTGGCCCGCTATGTGGTCCGGCAGGCCGGCAACGTGGCGATCAACCGTTCGGGTCTGCGCCAGCTGGCCCAGACCTTCTCCGATACCGGTTCGGAGAAGCGCTCGGCAAACTTCCTCAAGGATGCCGAGACCCAGCGCGGTCTGCTGACCGACCGTGTCGGCACCGCGGTCGGTGAGGTCGCCGACGCGATGCGCGGGGCCGCCAAGCTGCCCCAGGCCGAAGGCGCCAAGGTCTTCAACGAGCACCAGAACGAGATCATCGAGGCGGCCCGCGCCCACGCCGATCTGCTGCTCTGGGAGTCGTTCACCACGGCCCTGGGCAAGATCCAGGACGAGGGCACCCGCCAGGTCATGACCTGGGTCCGGGACCTCTACGGCCTGCAGCTGATCGAGAAGGACCTGTCCTGGTATGTGATGCACGGACGCCTCTCGAACCAGCGGGCCAGGACCCTGGGCCCGTACATCAACCGGTTGCTGGCCCGTCTGCGTCCGCACGCCCAGGACCTGGTCGACGCCTTCGGCTACGGCCCCGAGCACCTGCGGGCCGACATCTCCTCGGGCATCGAGGCGGAGCGTCAGGACGAAGCGGCCGAGTACCTGCGCCGGGAACGGGCCAAACCCGATGCCCCCATCGACGAGAAGATCCTCGTCGCCCGTCGCAAGGCGGCCGAGAAGGCCAAGCGCAAGGCCGCGAAGTCGGCGGCCACCCAGGGCAAGAAGGTCGGCGCCTAGACCGACCCGGCCACGGCACGACGGCGGTGCCTCCGGATTCCGGAGGCACCGCCGTCGTCGTCTGTCGGGGCCGTGACGGCGCCCGGGCCCTCAGGGTCGGTAGGAGTCGATCGCGTCCTGGTAGACCTCCAACGTCCGCTGGGCGATGGCATCCCAACTGAAGTTGCTGGCGGCGCGTTTCCGGCCGGCGGCGCCCATCACCCGGGCCCGTTCGGGGTCCTCCAGCACCCGGGTCAGCGCTGCGGCGAAATCGGCGACGAAACCCTCGACATCCGCCGGCGTGCCCGAGGCGTCGTCGAGCTGTTCCAGGGCCACCAGCAGTCCGGTCTCGCCATCGGCGACCACCTCGGGGATCCCCCCGACCGCGCTGGCCACCACTGCGGTGCCGCAGGCCATGGCTTCGAGGTTCACGATCCCCAGCGGTTCATAGATCGACGGGCAGGCGAAGACGGTCGCCTGGCTCAGGACCTGGATGAGTTCGTTGCGTGGCAGCATGCGTTCGATGACGACCACGGCCTCCCGGGTGGCCCGCAACGTGGCGATCAGCCCGGCGACTTCCGCGGCCAGTTCGGGGGTGTCGGCGGCTCCGGCACAGAGCACCAGTTGGACGTCGGGCGGCAGCAGTGCCGCGGCCCGCAGCAGATAGGGCACCCCCTTCTGTCGGGTGATCCGTCCCACGAAGGCCACCGTGAGTCGGTCCGGGTCGATCCCCAGTCCGGGCAGTGCCTGTAGATCCGGTGCCGGATGCCACGCCTCGACATCGACCCCGTTGTGGACCACGTGGACCCGTTCCGGATCGACGTCGGGGTAGGCGCGCAGGATGTCCCGGCGCATGCCCGCGGATACCGCGATGACGGCGTCGGCCCCGTGGTAGGCGGTGGATTCGGCCCAGGAGCTGACGGCGTATCCCCCGCCGAGTTGTTCGGCCTTCCAGGGGCGCAGGGGCTCCAGCGAGTGGGCGCTGAGCACATGTGGGACCGAATGCATCAGCGAGCCGAGGTGGCCGGCGAAATTCGCGTACCAGGTATGCGAGTGGATGATATCCGTCCCGGCCAGCGCGGGAACGATGCGCAGATCGGTCCCCAGGGTCGCCAGTGCGGGGTTCGCCTCCCCCAGGTCCCCGGGCTCGGCATAGCTGGCCACGGTGGCGCCGTGGTAGTCCGCGGGGCGCTCCGCTCCGAAGGCGTGCACGTGCAGATCCGCCAGCGGTGCCAGCACCCGCGACAGCTCGGCGACGTGGACACCGGCCCCGCCATAGATGGCCGGCGGGAATTCCTTGGTCACAATGTCTACTCTCACAGCACCAACGTAGCCGTTTAAGTGACTTCTGCCATAGTCTGAGGCGTGCAGGTGAAGCCCGGCGTCCACGTCGCCGGGAGGCAACAAGGAGCAGGGAGACGGCATGCCCCGGAGAAAAGTCCTCGTCGTGGTTCTGGCCGGTGGGGAAGGCAAGCGGCTGATGCCCCTGACGGCGGATCGTGCCAAACCGGCCGTACCGTTCGCCGGCAGCTACCGGCTGATCGACTTCGCCTTGTCCAATGTCGTGAATTCGGGATATCTGCGGGTCGTGGTGCTCACCCAATATAAATCCCACAGCCTGGACCGCCACGTGTCCGAAACCTGGCGCATGTCGACCCAACTGGGCAACTATGTCGCCTCGGTTCCTGCCCAGCAGCGGCTGGGCAAGGACTGGTTCCTCGGCTCGGCCAACGCGATCTACCAGTCCCTGAACCTGATCCACGACGCCAAACCAGAATACGTGTTGGTGGTCGGCGCCGATCACGTGTATCGGATGGACTTCTCGGCGATGATCGACGCCCATATCGCCGCCGGGGTCTCGGCCTCCGTCGCCGCGGTCCGCCAGCCCATCGACCAGTCCCATCAATTCGGGGTCATCGAGGTCGACGACGACGACCCAGGGCGTATCGCCGCCTTCCGTGAGAAACCCGCATCGACCCCCGGGCTGCCCGATGACCCGGATTCCTTCCTGGCCTCGATGGGCAACTACGTCTTCAGCACCGATGCCCTGCTCGAGGCCCTGGACGCCGACAACCTCAGCGACGACACCAAACACGACATGGGCGCGGACATCATCCCGGGCTTCGTCGAACGCGGTGACTGCGGGGTCTATGACTTCTCCTCCAACCCCGTCCCGGGCGAGGACGACGGGCTGGTGCGTTATTGGCGCGACGTCGGCACGCTGGATTCCTACTATGACGCCCATATGGATCTGGTCTCCCCCATCCCCAAGTTCAACCTGTACAACAAGGAATGGCCGATCCACACCCGGCACCACAGCTCCCCGCCCTCGAAGCTCGTCCGCGATAAGAACGGCGTCCCCGGCGAAGCACACGATTCGCTGCTGGCTGCGGGTGTGGTGATCACCGGAGGCGTCGTCACCCGCTCGGTGATCTCCACCGACGCCCGCGTCGAGCACGGGGCCTGCGTCACCGATTCGGTCCTGCTGGACGACGTCGTCATCGGAGCCGGTGCCACGATCAACCACGCGATCATCGACAAGAACGTGGTGGTCCCCGCCGGCGCCAGCATCGGCATCGACCACGCGGTGGATCGGGCCCGCGGATTCCTGGTCACCGACTCGGGGCTGACCGTGTTGGCGAAGGGACAGCAGATCGACGGCTGACCCGACTGGGTGGATGTCGCGCCGGGGCGGTATAGTTCTGCCGTCATGACTGAGCATTCCTCCCCCATCGCCGCCGCCGATCTGGCCGCCTGCCTGGGCGTCCTCGAACGCATCCACGAACTCCCCGACGACGACGAACAATTCATCGCCGTGCGCCGGGCCACTGCGAAGATGTTCAAGGAGGTCAAACGCGCCCGCCGGACCGAGGCCCGCCAGGCGGTGGTCGAGGCCGACCGCCAGGTCATGGAACGCACGGCCACCGGCGCCGCGAACCGGCTCGACGACGAGACCGAGGGGCTGGACCTGTCCTCGACCTCCGCGGGCTCCAGCGCCGGGGAATACCAGCAGCCGCGCAAATGCTACGTCTGCAAACAGCCCTTCACGAAGGTCGATGCCTTCCACCACCTGCTGTGCCCCGACTGCGCCACCGCCGGCAGGCATTGGCGCGAGGCCCGCATCGACCTGACCGGACGCCGGGCCCTGCTCACCGGCGGGCGGGCCAAGATCGGCATGCATATCGCGTTGCGGCTGCTGCGCGACGGGGCCCATACGACCATCACCACCCGTTTCCCCGCCGATGCGGCCCGCCGGTTCGCCGCCCTGGATGACAGCGGCGATTGGCTGCACCGGTTGCGCATCGTCGGGATCGACCTGCGCGACCCCTCCCAGGTGGTGTCGTTGACCGAGCAACTCATCGCCGCCGGGCCGCTGGACATCCTGATCAACAATGCGGCCCAGACGGTCCGCCGTTCCGGCCAGGCCTACCGCCACCTCATCGATGCCGAGGCCCGGCCGTTGCCCCCCGAGCTCAGCCAGGCCCGAGGTGGCCCGGAACTCTGGGGCGCCGGCCAGGCACCACAAGCCCACCCCCGGGCCCTGGCCGCGGCCTTCGACCTGGACACCGACGCCCTGGAATCCTCCGCCGCCTGGGATCCGGCACGGCTGGCCGAGCTGGCGATGACCGCCGGATCGGCCTCCCTGGACCGGGTGGAAGCAGGAACCGCGATCGATGCCGGCGGGCT
Source organism: Arthrobacter sp. AOP36-F1-5 (assembly GCF_058137995.1). Classification (NCBI taxonomy): domain Bacteria; kingdom Bacillati; phylum Actinomycetota; class Actinomycetes; order Micrococcales; family Micrococcaceae; genus Arthrobacter; species Arthrobacter sp. AOP36-F1-5. Next base: position 1,547,668 of record NZ_CM176892.1, on the reverse strand, counting down.
GGTCCCCGATCTGGTCAGCGTGAACAGCTGGACCCACACGCTGGGCCAAGTGGAGGCGCTGGAACTGCTGGAGGTCCAGCTCTGCAACGTCACGGCACCGTTCCTGCTGGCGAGCCTGCTGCGTCCGGCGATGGCCGCCTCCTCGTTCAACCGCAAGTACATCGTGAATGTCTCGGCGATGGAGGGGCAGTTCTCCCGGGTCTACAAGGGCCCCGGTCACCCCCATACCAACATGGCCAAGGCTTCGATCAACATGTTGACCCGCACGTCCGCCGAGGAGCTCTTCGACACCGATGGCATCCTGATGACGGCCGTGGACACCGGGTGGATCACCGACGAACGCCCGCACGAGTCCAAGATCCGACACGCCGCCGGAGGCTGGCATGCACCCCTGGATCTGATCGACGGCGCGGCCCGGGTCTACCATCCGATCGTTGCCGGCGAGGAGGGCACGGATCTGCGGGGCTGCTTCATCAAGGACTACCGTCCCTCCCCCTGGTAATCCACGGATCCACGCCGGACGGTGATCTTCAACACCTGTTTCATGGTTGAATGGCCCCGTGGAGAATCAGCAGCCCAGAAACCAGAACCTGTCCCGCGATGAGGCCGCCGAGCGCGCCCGGATCCTCAGTGTCGACTCCTATGAAGTCGATCTCGATCTGACCGGCGCCCCGGATCCCACGGTCTCCGGCTACCGATCCCGGACGCGGATCGCGCTCACCGCCCAGGTCGCCGGCGAGGAGACCTTCCTGGACTTCATCCATGGTGGCGTCGCCTCGGTGGTCCATAACGGCAAGCCCCTGGATCCCGCGACCGCGGTCCGTGGGTCACGGATCCACTTCACTCCCACGGCGGGCCACAACCTCGTCGAGGTCGATGGCACGGCCCTCTACTCGACCTCCGGGGAAGGCATGCACCGCTTCGTGGACCCGGTGGACGGCCAGACCTACCTCTACACCCAGTACGAGCCGGCCGACGCCCGCCGGGTGTTCGCGAACTTCGAACAGCCCGACCTCAAGGCACCCTTCAGCTTCACCGTCACGGCGCCCGCCCACTGGCATGTCGCCTCCAACCAGTCGGTGGCCGAACGCACCGAGCACGACAACGGCATGGCCACCTCGGTCTTCGCCCCGACGCTGCCGATCTCGACCTACATCACCACGATCCTGGCCGGGCCATACCACTACGTCACCGACAGCTGGTCCCGCCGCCTCGAGGACGGCAGCACGCTGACCGTCCCGCTGGGCCTGAGCTGCCGGGCCTCGCTGGCGGCAAGCTTCGATGCCGATGCCCTGTTCACCACCACCCGGCAGGGGCTGGACTTCTTCCATGACCTCTTCGACTACCCCTACCCCTGGGGCAAATACGACCAGGCCTTCGTCCCCGAATACAACCTCGGCGCCATGGAGAACCCCGGTCTGGTCACCTTCACTGAGAACTACGTCTTCACCTCCCGCGCCACCGAATCCCAGTACGAGGGCCGGGCGAATACGATCATGCACGAGATGGCCCATATGTGGTTCGGCGATCTGGTCACGATGCGCTGGTGGGATGACCTGTGGCTGAAGGAATCCTTCGCCGACTTCATCGGCACCCTGGCCGTGGCCGAAGCCACCGACTTCGATACCGCCTGGGTCACCTTCGCGAACCGCCGCAAGGCCTGGGCCTACGTCCAGGACCAGCTGCCGACCACCCACCCGATCGTCGCCGACATCCCCGATCTGGAAGCGGCCCGGCAGAATTTCGATGGCATCACCTACGCCAAGGGCGCCTCCGTGCTCAAGCAGCTCGATGCCTACGTCGGGCGCGAGGCCTTCGTCTCCGCGGCCCGTACCTATTTCCGTCGCCACGAATACGGCAACACCACCCTGGCGGACTTCCTGGCCGTCCTGGCCGAGGCCTCCGGCCGCGATATGGGGGCCTGGTCCGAATCCTGGCTCCGCACCGCGGGGGTCGGTTCCCTGGAGGTCGAGTTCGAGGAGCACGACGGCGCAGTCACCTCGGCGGTCATCGTCCAGGAGGGCGCGGATCCCACGACGGGATCCGCCGCCATCCGTCCACACACCCTGGGGTTGGGCACCTTCGAATTGCGCGATGGCAAGCTGGAGCGCACCGGAGGATTCAGGCTCGATGCCACCGGGGCCCGGACCGAGATCCCCGAACTCGTCGGCCGGCCCCGCCCCGCCGTCGTCCTGCCCAATGACGGGGACCTGACCTATGCCAAGGTCAGATTCGACGAGTCCTCCCTGCAGGTCCTGCTCGAACACCTCGGCACGTTGACAGAGCCTCTGTCGCGGGCCACCGCCTGGGCAGCCCTCTGGTCCATGGTCCGCGATGGCCTGCTTCCGGCACCGGTCTTCCTGAGCGCGGTCCGCCGACATGTCTCCACGATCACCGATGTCGGAGTCCTGTCGATGATCCTGGGGCAGGCCGAGACCGCCGTCCAACGGTACTGCCCTCCCCATGTCAGGGATGCCGAACACCGGCAGCTGGCCCAGTCGCTGCATGATTTCCTGCTCGCTGCTGATCCCGGATCCGACGCCCAGCTGGCCTTCGCCAGGGCCCTGGCCGAGTTGGCCCGCGCCGGCGAACTCGACCATGTCGTGGCCGGGCTGCTGGACGGCAGCCTCCGGGTCGAAGGACTTACCGTCGACGAGCAGTTGCGCTGGGCCCTGCTGCAGGCCGGTGCGGCCCGGGGACACATCTCCACCTCCACCCTGGAGGCCGAGCGCCAGGCCAACCCGTCGGCGGTCGCCACCGTGGGGCAGGCGCTCGCCTGGGCAGCACGCCCGGAGGCGCAGGTGAAGCAGGCGGCCTTCGACGCCGCCCTGTCCGGAACCGACGCCGACGGCGCGGTCCTCTCCAACGATGTCCTCAGTGCCACGGTCAACGGTTTCCTGATCGGTTCACATGAGCAGATCGACGGCTACTACGAACGCTACTGGCCGGCCCTGGCCGATATCTGGGAGAAGATGAGCATCGGCCTGGCCACCCGGATCGTGCAGGGCCTGTTCCCGTTGGATCAGGATCTGGGCACCGAGGCACCGGAGCAGCATCGCGTCGTGCGCAGCGCCGATGCCTGGCTCGCCGACCACGCAGAGGCTCCACGGGCCCTGCGTCGGATCATCATCGAACAGCGCGACCAGCTGGTGCGCACCCTGCACGGGCAGGCCGCCGTCCTGGCGTCACGGGACTGAGCTCACCGGCAATCGGATGAGGCGGGCGCCGGGCCCAATCCGGCGCCGGCCCGTCCAGGGGCCCGGTCCGGCTAGGGAACCCGGTTCAGCCATCCATCGGTCCGGAACTTCTCGTCGGCGAGACGCTCGGCCCGGGTCAACGTGGCCTCATCGATTTCGGTCCGGGTCGCCCCATAGCGCTCGGCAAAGGTCGAGATCATCGTCTCGATGATCTCGGCCCGCGGGATGCCCGCCTGCCGCTTGAGTGGATCCACCCGTTTCTTGGCGCTGGCGATCCCCTTATCGGAAATCTTCTCCTGCCCGATGCGCAGCACCTCGGTCATCTTCTCGGCGTCGATGTCGTAGCTCATCGTGACGTGATGCAGGATCGCTCCCCCGGCGAAACGCTTCTGCGCGGCTCCGCCTATCTTTCCCTGGTCGGTCGCGATGTCGTTCAATGGTTTATAGAACGCCTCCACGCCTAGGCGTTTCAACGACTCCATCACCCAGGCGTCCAGGAACGGGTAGGAGTCGGCAAAGCTCATGCCATCCACCAGCGACGCGGGAAGATAGAGGGAATAGGTCACGCAGTTCCCGGCCTCCATGAACATGGCCCCACCCCCGCTGATGCGCCGCACCACGGTCACCCCATGCTTCCGGGCCCCGTCGGGGTTGATTTCGTTGCGGACCGACTGGAAACTGCCGATGACTACGGCGGGCTCGTTCCAGTCCCAGATCCGCAGGGTGGGTTTCCGGGTCCCTTCCATGACCTCACGGGTCATGATCTCGTCCAGGGCGACGTTGGCGGCGATGGGCAACGAACGGGGTCCGATGACTTCCCAGTCGTGGTCGGCCCACGTCGTCGCCAGGCCCAGGGCCCGGCGCACCGCGGTGGCCACGGCCGCGGGATCGAAACCGAACATGACCGCGTCGTGGCCGACCGCCCTGCCGACGGCTCCGCTGATCACCGCATGCGGTGCCGAGGCCTCCATTCCGACCAGGGCCGAGTTGATGTCATCCAGCGCCTCATCCGGTTCGAGGAAGAAGTCCCCGTTGATGTTGGCGCGCACGATCCGCGCCTCCGCCCCTTCACCGGCGACCTCGAGATCGGCGACCACGAGTTTTCCTCCGTGGACCTTGAATTCTCCGTGGTGGGTGTAGGGCGTGCTGTCCGGCTGGGGAAGATTCTCGACTGGCATGGTTCCATCCTAGTGAACCCGCCGGGCCCACGGGTCCCGGAACGGCCCGGCGGGGCGGCGTCGGCCCCGGGCCGTTAACGACAAAAGGACCCCGAAGGGTCCTTTTGCCACATGAAGGGTCCGCTTACTTCTTGCCGAAGTTCTTGAAGCGGGCGTTGAAGCGCTCGACGCGGCCGGCCGAGTCCATGATGCGCTGCTTACCCGTGTAGAACGGGTGTGATGCTGCCGAGATCTCGACGTCGATGACCGGGTAGGTCTTGCCGTCTTCCCACTCGATCGTCTTGCTCGAGGACCGGGTGGAGCGGGTCAGGATCTTTTCGCCGGAGGCGAGGTCGTTGAACACGACCGCCTCGTACTTCGGGTGGGTATTGGACTTCATGTGGAAAACCTTTGTTCGAGCCACTGGATTTTGCCAGCAGCCATACGGGTACAGCCGTTCCGTTCGTCACGGAACCGACCATTCACTGTATCCCATCGACAGATGCCCGGAAAAATCGCCGCGCCTACTGGGTGCGTAGTCCGGTGCCAACACGAAAAGCCACGCCCCTCCTGCACCCCACCGGCTACCTCCCTGGCTGGTCCCCGGATGGGGGGCATCGACGCTGGGATCCGCAGCCCGATGGTTTCGTGGGACAGCTTCACTGACATCCGCACGTAGCGCTTACCTGCGCGGGCAAAATGTCAGGGCTGCATGACAGCCTGCTTTCACAGTCAAGCGAGCAACACACGAAAGGACAACCATGGATACCGTTTCACAGATGCACGTCCAGATTCCCGAGGAAACACTGGAAATCATCACCTCTGGTCTTGAGTACCACGATAAGCACCATTGGATCCCGTGGGCTTGGGCGGCGATTTCCCGAGAGGGGGACCTCGAGCCGATCGTGGACGAATCCAGTCCTGACTATGCATCCCAACTCATCACGCTCGCTGCCTTGGGCCATCTCTACGACAAATTCCAGGATGCCTATACCGGGCTCCACCCCAGAGACGAGTTCCTGACCGAGCTGCTGGGCGACGCGCGCCCGGCAATCAATCAAATCGAACTGGCGCGCTACTGCGAACGCAACGGTCACTACGACTACTCGGAAATTCCCGAGTCCGCAGCCGCGCTCGAACACGTTGCCGTCAACAACCGAACAAACGAAGTCCAAGTTCGACTGGTCCACCTTGTCGGACAAGCAAGACTGTTCACCTCGCTCGTTGTTGCCGGTACGGCAATAGCGACCGCTGATTTCGGCGCCGAAGACGACGACGCCGAATTTATCCCCCTTGGCGACTCACTGACACTTGACGCATTCGACCCGTATTTAGACGACGTCCTGAACTTCACCCTCACTGCCGAAAAGCATCGTGCATATGAGTGGCTCACGGGCGACCTCGACCTTGGATGATTCGGCGGTCCGCCACTCGCCCCAGTCGTTGGTGAAGACCTGAGTGCCTGGACAGGGACGAGCTGCCACAACAACACCCTCTCGCCAGGTAGAAGAACGATCGGTTCGTCGCCCTGCTGCTGATGGTTTGCACTACCGGGATCCCGCTCAAAGCCGGCACTACTCGGCGTTGGGCGCTCACCAACTGCTCATCGGGTAATATTCAGCGCCGGTTGTTCGAGTACGTCCGAGGCGTCAGCCCAGGATCAACGAGTCCATGGCCTGCAGTCGGATTCAAGCCCTGGCTTTCAGTGCCGAGCGCCAACGTCCACGTCTGGCTCTGATGAACCACGACCATCACGCCTCTCATTGGGCTCGCACTCCCCTGCTGGAGTCATGCCAGCTTTCTAGGGCGCGTTTTGAGAGGGCCGGAGCCACTCCGGCGAACCATCCAGGAGACCCGGCCTGCGCCCACGACATTCGCCGCGCCTACCTCGCCCGCAATTCCCACATGGCCACGGTGGAGGCCGCAGCGACATTCAACGAATCGACGCCCGGGCGCATGGGGATCATCACGGCCTCGTCCACCCGGGCCAGGGTGTCGTCCGAGACACCGGCCCCTTCGGTGCCCAGCACCAGGGCCAACCGATCGATGTTCTCGGCGGCTACTTCATCGATGGGCCGGGCCGAGTCGGTGACCTCCATGGCCGCCAACCGGAATCCGTCCCCGCGCAGCCGGTCCAGCCCCTCATTCCAGTCCTCCAGCCGCGCCCACGGGATCTGGAAGACCCCACCCATGCTCACCCGGATGGAACGCCGGTACAGCGGATCGGCACAGCGGGCGGAGACCAGGACGGCGTCCATTCCCAGGGCGGCCGCCGAACGGAAGATCGCGCCGAGGTTGGTGTGGTCCACGATGTCCTCCAACAACAGCACCCGGCGGGCCCCGGCGACGACGTCGGCCACCGGAACCGGTTGCGGCCGGTTCATGGCAGCCAGCGCACCCCGGTGCAGGTGGAAGCCGGTGATCTCCTCCAACACGCCCGGCGCCCCTACGAAGGCCGGAACCTCGGGGTGGGCTTCGAGGACATCGGAGAGCCCCTCGAGCCATTTATCGGCCAGGAAGAAGGAGCGCGGGACGTGTCCGGCGGCCAGGGCCCGACGCAGGACCTTGGAGCTTTCGGCGATGTAGAGCCCGCGCCCCGGATCGGTTCGTTGCCGCAGGGCCGCATCGGAGAGCCGGACGTAATCGGAGACGCGCGGGTCGGAGGCAGATTCCAGGGTGATGATCGGCATCAGGAGACCAGCTTGCCGATCATGACCGCCAGGGCCACGAGCCCGAGCACCACGATGAACGAACGCAGCAGCAGCGGTGAGAGCTTCCGGCCGACCCGGGCGCCGATGAACCCACCGACCAGGGAACCGCCGGCGATGAGCAGGACGATCAGCCAGTTGATGCGGTCGAAGGCGAAGAGCAGGTAGGACACGGCGGCGACCAGGTTGACCACCAGCGAGAGGATGACCTTGATCGCATTGGACTGCTGCAGCGAACCATGGAAGAAGATGCCCAGCACGGCCATGAGCAGGATGCCCTGGGCCGCGGTGAAGTAGCCTCCGTAGACCCCGATGAGGAAGACCAGGACGTAGACCAGCGGCGATAGTTTCTGTTCGTCCGCATGGGAAGGCCGCAGGGCCCCGCCGCTTTGCCTCTCACGCACCCACCGGGCCAACCGCGGCTGGAAGATGACCAGCAGGATTGCGATCGCGATGAGGACCGGGGCCACATACCCGAAGACCGTTTCGGGAAGGTGGAGCAGCAGGAAGGCGCCCAGGATGCCGCCCAGCAGCGAGGCCGGAACCAGTTTGAGCATCGTCTTGGGGACGGTGCGGGCTTCCTGCCGGTATCCCCAGGCGCCGGAGAACCCGCCGGCGACCAGGCCCATGGCGTTGGAGATGATGGAGTTGACCGGCGCGAAGCCCAGGGCCACAAGGACCGGGAACGTCACCAGCGAGCCGGAGCCGACGATCGTGTTGATCGTGCCCGCCCAGAGCCCGGCAAAGAGGACGAGCAGTTCCCTCCATAAATCCATGCGCTGCGCTGGCCCTAGGCGCCGAGTCGGGCGACGGCCGAGTAGCGGCCGTCGTCGACGCGCAGGCGCAGATCCATCTCGAAGGTCTCCGAGAGGTTGGCTTCGGTCAGTGTCGTGGCGATGGGGCCGGCGGAGACGATGTTGCCCTCGTTCAGCAGCATGGCATGGGTGAAGCCCGGGGGGATCTCCTCGAGGTGGTGGGTCACCAGGACCATGGCCGGTGCCTCGTCGGCGGCGGCGAGCTCGGAGAGGCGGGCGACGAGGTCCTCGCGCCCCGCCAGGTCCAGTCCTGCCCCGGGTTCGTCCAGGAGGAGCAGTTCGGGGTCGGTCATCAGGGCCCGGGCGATCTGCACCCGCTTGCGTTCGCCGTCGCTCAGTGACCCGAATTTCCGGTTGATCAGGGTGGACATCCCCCAGTCGTGCAGCAGTGAGAAGGCCCGGCGTTCGTCCATGGCCTCATATTGTTCACGCCAGCGGCCGGTGGTGCCCCAGGAGGCGGTGACCACGACGTTCAACACCTTCTCGTGGGCGGGGATGTGGGTGGCCAGGGCCCCGGAGGACAACCCGATCCGCGGACGCAGTTCAAAGACGTCGACCCGTCCCAGGGTCTCGTCGAGGATCTCGGCGGTGCCCCGGGTGGGGTGCATGCGGGCCGCGGCGATCTGCAACAGGGTGGTCTTCCCGGCCCCGTTGGGACCCAGAACAACCCATCGTTCGTCCTCCTTCACCTGCCAGTCGATGCTCGTCAAGAGGTTCTTTTGACCCCGGACCACGTCGATACCGGTAAAGGAGAGCACATCATTCATGGTCAAAACACTAAGGCAATACCTAGGTGATCGGCCAAATGCTACCGGGTGTGCCGCCCCGCGACGTCGCGAAGTAGCGCCTAGCAGGCACCGCACGGGAGAATCGTTCCATGAAGATCAGCAGTTACCTCGTCTCCCATCACGGCACCGCGTCCTCCCCCGACGACGGTGCCGCGACTCCGACGGCCGCCGACGGCCCGGAGGCGACCCGGTTCGAACCGGCACGGATCGAGGCGCTCCTGGGGGACCACGGGTTCTCCACGGCCTCCTCCACGGCGTTCTCGGGGCTGGGGTACGCCGGAACACGCAGGGCGTTGACCCGCACGACGCCGGAAGGCCCCGACGCAGACCGCTCCGCCGCCTTGCTGGACCGGCTCGCCGCCGACTCCGCGCAGCATGCCCTGGTCCCGGCCAGCCTGATCGAGGCGCCCCGCAAGCTGCTGGTCATGGACGTCGATTCCACGTTGATCCGGCAGGAGGTCATCGAGTTGCTGGCCGCCCATGCCGGGCGTGAGGCCGAAGTCGCCGCCGTCACCGAGGCGGCGATGCGCGGCGAACTGGACTTCTCCGAAAGTCTCCACGCCCGGGTGGCCACCCTGGCCGGGCTGGAGGCCGGGGTCATCGATCGGGTGTGCGACGCCGTCGTTCTCTCGGCCGGGGCCAGGGAACTGATCGCGGCCTGCCACGAGGGCGGGCATCTGGTGGGCGTTGTCTCGGGCGGGTTCCTCCAGATCCTCCGGCCGCTGGCCGACGGGTTGGGGCTGGACTTCGCCCGGGCCAACGATCTGGGCGTCAGCGAAGGCCGGCTGACCGGAACCGTGAACGGGGAGATCGTCGATGCCGCCGCCAAGGAGTCGTCCCTGCGGCAGTGGGCCGTCGAGGCGGGCCTCCCCGTGGAACACACCATCGCCGCCGGCGACGGAGCCAACGACCTGTTGATGGTCCGGGCTGCCGGACTCGGGATCGCTTATTGCGCCAAACCCGCGTTGCGTACCGCCGCCGACGCGGTGATCGATCTGCCACGGCTGGACATCATTCGTCATCTGGCAGGTATTTGATCATGACGATTGCATAACTACCGGGCCCCGCGGACATCAGCGGCGCATCTGCGCGAGCCCGCGGCGCTAGGATCTTTTGTGGTGCGCGTTCCGACGGGCGCACGGCGTCGATGAACATGGAGCATTCGCGGGCAATGATGCGGGACAAAAGAGACACGAGCAAGAAGAAAAAGGGCTGGCTGATCGGCGGTGGCGCCATCATCCTGTTGGCGGGCGCCTACGCAGGCGGGGCGTCGCTGCTCGGCGACCAGATCCCCAACGGGACCACGGTCCACGGGGTCGAGATCGGCGGTCTGAGCAGTTCCGACGCCGCCGCCCGACTGCACCGGGACCTGGACCCGCTGGCTTCCGAACCGGTCACGATCGCCGCCGGGGAACAGTCCGCGCCGCTGACCCCCGACGAATCCGGCCTGGGCCTGGACATCGAGGCCACCCTGCAGGGCCGGACCGGGTACACCCTGAACCCCATGGTCCTCTTTCAACGCCTGACCGGCGGTTCGGCCATCAAGCCGGTCCTGACCCAGGACGACGACGCCTTGGACGCCGCCATCGAGGATCTGCGTCCCAAGCTGGACACCAAGGCCACCGAAGGCAAGATTGCCTTCAAGGACTCCAAGGTCCAGTACGACGCCCCGTCCGAAGGCGAGAAGGTCGACGCGGACCAGGCCGGCGACGCCATCGGCAATTCCTGGTTCGGCGCGAGCGAACCCATCGAGGTGGCCACCACCACGGTGGAGCCCAAGACCCCCGCCTCGGCGTTCGAGAAGGTCCGCGATGAGCAGGCCAAGCCCCTGGTCGCCGGGAACGTGACCGTGGCCGCCGATGACCTGAAGGCCACCTTGAAGCCGGCCGAGCTGGCCCAGGCGGCGTCCTTCAAGGTCTCTGACGGCGCGGTGAAGATGTCGTTGGACAACCAGCAGCTCGCCGACCGTCTGCTCAAGGCCAATCCCAAGATGGCGTCGACGGCCAAGGACGCCCGCATCGTCCTGAAGGGCGGGAAGCCGAAGATCATCCCCGCGGTCAAGGGCCATGGCGTCGAGACGAAGAACCTCACCGAGAAGATCCTCACCGCCGCGACCACCGATTCACGGACCGCGAAGATCGACGTCGCCGTCACCAAGCCGGAACTGACGACCGCGAAGGCGAAGAAGCTGGGTGTGAAGGAGGTGATCGTCGAGTTCTCCACGCCGTACCCCACCTTTGACACGGTCCGGACCAAGAACCTGCGCGCCGGGGCCTCGAAGCTCAACGGCATGCTGGTCATGCCCGGCGACACCTTCTCGCTGACCAAGGCGCTGGCCCCCATCACGGAGGCGAACGGCTACTTCAAGTCCGGCGTGGTGGAAGACGGCTTCACCACCGAAGCCATCGGCGGTGGTCTGTCGCAGATCTCCACCCAGTTGTTCAACGTGGGATGGCTCGGGGGCATGGACGATGTCACCCACCGGCCGCATAGCCGCTGGTTCGACCGCTACCCCGCCGGGCGTGAATCCACCCTGTGGGAAGGCCAGATCGACATGGCCTGGAAGAACAACACCGGCCACGCCGTGATGATCCAGGCCTGGGTGACCGACAGCCATGTGAAGACCCGTCTCTGGGGGACCAAGAAGTACAAGGTCACCTCCAAGACCTCGGGGCACTACAACAAGACCAACCCCAAGACCACCTACAACGACGCCGAGAAGTGTGTCGCGGAGTCCGGTGGCCAGAAGGGGTTCTCGGTCGATGTGCACCGCACCCGGACGGCGGGCTCGGAGACGCTCAAGGACAGCCTGCACTGGACGTATCAGCCCTGGAACAAGGTCGTCTGCGGGAAGAAGCCCTAACCCCCGCACCGACGCCAAAGGCGGCGGCTCCACCCGTGGGAGGGTGGAGCCGCCGCCTTTGATGCTCCGTGTACTGCCGGTGTGTTCTAGTCCAGGAAGTGTCCTGCTCCCCCAGCGTATTCGGTATGTCCGGTGGGGACGTCGGCCGTGGCCATCGCGGCGACCTCGACCCCGAACTCCTGGACGGTGAGCAGTTTGCCGGCAGCCTGCCGGCGCTCCTCGATGGCCCCTGGCTGGGCCCGGTCCAGCAGCGTGGCGGTGACGGTCCCTTCGATCATGTCCCCGGAGACCACCACCAACGAGATGCCCTTGGCCTCCAGCGCCGGGATCTCCTCACGCAGGGCCAGCTCCCCGGCGCGCTTGGAACGGGCCACGGGCTCGTAGGCATCCAGCGTCGCCGTCTGGTCGATGAAGTGGGCCTGGTGGCTGGTGACGAACACCACACGCGAACCGGCGGGCATGACGGCGGCCGCGGTGCGCAGCATGTCGACCTGGGCGTCGCGGTTCAGTCGCAGGGCATAGTCCTCGCCGAGATCGGCTTCCATGCCGCCGGAGGCGTTGAGCACCAGCACATCGAGGGACCCGAAGTTCTCTTGCGCCGCATCCACCAGTGACTGGGCGCCCCCCTCGGCGGTCAGGTCCGCACCGACGGCCACGGCCCGGCCCCCGGCATCGGTGATGCCCTGGACGATCTTATGGGCACGGGGAGCCTTCTGCCGGTAGTTCACCACGACGGAGGCACCCCCCGCTGCGAGGTTCTTCGCCACTTCTGCGCCGATGCCCCGGGAGGACCCGGTGACAATGGCTGTTTTTCCGTTGAGTTCTGACATGGATTCTCCTAGTTGGGGTTCACGCGGCCATGGCGCGGATGCGGCAAGGGAGCCCGCTGTCGCGGGCACTTTCCTCCATCTTGCCAGCCCATCCGGCGTCGTGCCGTTGTGGGAATGCTCCAAAGACGAACGGCAGGTGGGCCTAGTGCCCCATGCCCAGACCGCCGTCGACCGGAATGACGGCGCCGGAAATGTAGGCGGCCTCGTCACTGGCCAGCCAGCGGACGACTCCTGCCACCTCGGTGGGCTCGGCGAACCGTCCCGCGGGGATGCCCGAGAGGTACTCCTTCTGCGTGTCTTCGGGCAGTGCGGCGGTCATGTCGGTGTTGACGAACCCCGGGGCCACCACGTTGGCGGTGATGCCCCGGGACCCCAGCTCACGGGTCAACGACCGGGCCATGCCCACCAGCCCCGCCTTCGACGCCGCGTAGTTGATCTGACCGGGAGAGCCCAGCAGGCCCACCACGGAGGAGATCAGCACGACACGGCCCTTGCGCAGCTTGATCATTCCCTTCGAGGCCCGTTTGATGACCCGGAAGGCGCCGGTGAGGTTGGTGTCGACCACCGAGCTGAAGTCGTCCTCGTTCATGCGCAACAACAGCATGTCCTTGGTCATCCCGGCGTTGGCCACCAGGACCTCGACGGGACCGTGGGCCTGTTCGACCTCGGTGAACGCCGCGTCGATGGACGCATAGTCGGTCACATCCGCCTTCACCCCCAGCAGACCTTCGGGGACCACGCCGCTGCGATAGGTGATGGCCACCTGATCGCCGTTCGCTTCGAATGCCCGGGCAATGGCCAGGCCGATACCCCGGTTGCCACCGGTGATCAATACGCTGCGCGGGGCGGGCTGGGCGGTTTCGGTCATGGGTCCTCCAAGTCGGTACGTCAACGGTTCCGCACCATTCTAGCCGTGGAGGGTTCGGCGGATCGTCGCGACGGTGACACAATGGAGGGGAACACCATGGAAGAGACATGAGCCAGCATTCGTATCCTTTGAACCAGCCTGTCCCCGCCGGCCACCCGCAGCGGATCACCGACGCCGATGAGTCACGTTCGGCGGACATGCATTCGCGCACCGTCAAATACACGATTTCGATGTCCGTGCGCATGGCCTGCTTCATCGCTGCCTTTTTCGTCCATGGGTGGATCCAGGTGGTCATGCTCATCCTGGCGGTGATCCTGCCCTACTTCGCGGTGGTCGTGGCCAACGCCAGCGGTGCCGATCTGGCCAAACGTACGGAGACCAACTACTACGACGGCGGTCCGACGGAGCCCGCCATGCTCGCCGGCGCCGCAGCCGACGGCACGAAGGACGAGGCCCCGCAGGACCCCACGGCGAAGGACGAGTCGAACACTGATGACCCGACGGAAGGCAGCGAAGGGACCACCACCGGACCCTTCGACCCGGCTTCCGGCTCGACCAGCCCGCAGGACGACGCCGAACCCGACCTGCTCTCGGGGCACTGGTACGTCCCCGACGAGGCGGAGGAACCACAGCAGGAAGAACGGGTCCATCACCATCACGGCCACCGCCACCGGCCAGGAAGCGAAAGGGAGCACGGATGAGCATTTTCGACCAACTCTCAGGCGTTGAGGGCCCCGCGGTGCCGAAGTGCTCGCGCAAGGGATGCCGGCAGTCCGCCCAGTGGCAACTGCTCTGGAACAACCCCAGGATCCATACCCCGGAGCGCCGGAAGATCTGGTTGGCCTGTGACGACCACCGCGGATGGCTGACCACCTACCTCACGGAACGCGGTCTCTTCAAGGAATCACAGCCGCTCCCCGCCGACGCCCAGGAGGGGTGAATCCGTGTACCGATTCCTGGCCAGCACCCGCTGGCTTGGCTGGCTGCTGCTGGTCTGCGTCTTTGCGGCGGCCTGCGTGGGGCTGGGCAAATGGCAGATGAACCGGCTCGATGAAGCCCGGGCCGCCAACGACCTGGTCAAGGCCAATTACGACGCCGCTCCCCTGGATTTCCGGCAGGCGCTCCCCTACTTCGACACGCTTCCGGCGGACCGGGCCTGGACCCCGGTCACGATGAAGGGCAGCTACCTCCCCGGGGATACGCGCATCGTGCGCAACCGCACCACCAACGGACAACCCGGCTATGAGGTCCTGGTTCCCTTCGAAACCGATGAAGGAACCCGGGTCGTCATCGATCGCGGCTGGCTGCCCATCGGGGACGACTCCGCCGGCAGGCCCGACAGCGTCCCTGCCCCGCCGGAGGGCCAGGTTCAGATCACGGCCCGCATGAAGGTCGGTGAGCCGGCGGTCCGCCGCTCGGCCCCCGAAGGGCAGGTGGCCTCGGTCGAGCTTCCCGCCCTGGAAGAGGATCTGGGCTATCCCATCGCGACGGGCGCCTACGGGGTGATCGCCCGGGAGCAACCGGCCCCGGCGACGACCCCCACCGCCTTGGAACGGCCCTCGATCGATGAGGGCAACCACCTGTCCTATTCGCTGCAGTGGTTCGCCTTCGGGGTCCTGTCCTTCATCGGCTTGGGATACGCGGCCCGGCAGCAGGCCCGGCTCAATCGCGAGGATGCACAGGAGGCGGCAGAGGCCGCCGCGGCGGGCACCGAAGTCATCCATTCCGCCTACCGCGCACCCCGTCAACGCCCCACCCGCAGGAAGGGCAACGTGCCCACCGACGAAGAGCTCGAGGACGCCTACCTCGACCGCTTCGAGGACCAGGCCCGACGCTAGTGAGCCGGGCGCGCCGGTCTTAAAAGGAAGCAGCCCCGCCGGATTCACCGGCGGGGCTTGCAGGCCTTGAGGCCAAGGTGACTCAGGCCAGGGTGACCAGGTCCAGATAGCCTTCGTTCCACAGGTCCTCGTCGCCATCGGGCAAGAGGACCACCCGTTCCGGGTTCAGGGCGGCCACGGCACCCTCATCGTGGCTGACCATGACGACGGCGCCGCTGTAGTTGCTCAACGCATTGAGGATCTCGGCGCGGCTGGCCGGGTCCAGGTTGTTGGTCGGTTCGTCGAGGAGCAGCACGTTGGCGCTGGAAGCAACGATCGTGGCCAGTGCCAGACGCGTCTTCTCGCCGCCGGAGAGGACCCCTGCCGGCTTGTTGACGTCGTCTCCGCTGAACATGAAGGAGCCGAGGATACCGCGTACTTCAGCGTCGCCGAGCTTATCCGGCGCGGAGGAGCGCATGTTTTCCAGCACCGTGCGTTCCACGTCGAGGGTGTCGTGCTCCTGGGCGTAGTACCCCACCTTGAGTCCGTGGCCGGGAATGACTTCGCCGGTATCGGGCTCGGCAACCCCGGCCAGCATGCGCAGCAGGGTCGTCTTGCCGGCACCGTTCAAGCCCAGGATGACCACCTTGGAGCCGCGGTCGATGGCAAGATCCACGTCCATGAAGATCTCCAGGGAGCCGTAGGACTTGCTCAGGTTCTTGGCCATCATGGGGGTCTTGCCGCAGGGATCCGGTTCCGGGAACCGCAACGCGGCCACCTTTTCCTGGGCCCGGGCTTCCTCCAGGCCGCCCATGAGGCGATCCACGCGCTTGAGCATGCTTTGCGCCGCGGAGGCGCCGGAGGCCCTGGCCTTCATCTTATTGGCCTGGGCCAGCAGGGCGCCGGCCTTCTTCTCGGTGCTGGCACGCTCGCGCTTGCGGGAACGCTCATCCGTTTCCCGCTGCTCGAGGTACCGCTTCCACCCGAGGTTGTAGAGGTCCATCGTCGCGCGGTTGGCATCGAGATGGATGACCTTGTTGACGGTCGATTCAAGCAGGTCGGTGTCGTGGGAGATGACCATCAGCCCGCCCTGGTGGTTGCGCAGGAACTCGCGCAGCCAGGCCACCGAGTCGGCGTCAAGGTGGTTGGTGGGTTCGTCGAGCAGGAGCGTCTGGGCGTCGGCGTAGAGGATCCGTGCCAGTTCGACGCGTCGGCGCTGACCGCCGGAGAGCGTGTCCAGCGTCTGGTCGAGGAGCCGTTCGGGCAAGGCGAGGTTGTTGCAGATCGCCGAGGCTTCCGCTTCGGCGGCGTAGCCACCGCGCGAAATGAACTCTGCGTCCAACCGGTCGTACCGGTTCATCGCCTTGGTGCGGATGGATTCGTCCTCGCTGCCCATCTCGTCCGTGCACTTGCGCAGCTTGGTCACGATCTCATCCATGCCGCGGGCCGAAAGGATCCGGTCGCGGGCCAGTTGTCCCATGTTCGGCGTCCGGGGATCCTGCGGAAGGTATCCGATGGATCCGTTCCGCGTCACCGTTCCTCCGGTGGGCTCCGCTTCGCCCGCCAGGACGCGGGTCATCGTCGTCTTGCCGGCGCCGTTGCGTCCGACCAAGCCGATCTTGTCTCCCTGATCGATGCGGAAGTTGACACCCTCCATCAGGAGTCGAGCGCCGGCACGGAGCTCAAGGTCGGCAACGGAAATCAATGGGAACCTCTCAAATGGAATGTGATGCGCTGTCACGCAACCTTTCCAGTGTACGCGTGCGAGCGATGACCGCCTAAGGCCGATCCACCCCACGAGTGCCATCTCACCCCAAAATACCGGCTTGAACAGTGATCAAGTATTATGTGCAGCATGACGAATTCGTATCTCGACGCCCCTCGGCTGTCCGCCCGCCGCAGCAGATGGGGCGCCCGTGACCTGGGTTTGATCTCGGTCTTCGCCGCCTTGATGGCCGCCCTGACCCTCGTCCCGGCCATCCCGGTCGGCCCCTTGGGCGTTCCGATCACCTTGCAGACCCTGGCGGTGTCGCTGGTGGCCCTCTGCCTCGGCGGCCTCCGCGGTTCGGTCAGTGTCCTGCTTTATGTGGTGGTCGGCCTGGCCGGTGTTCCCGTATTCGCGAAATTCACCGGCGGACTCGGCGTCCTGGCCGGCCCGACGGCCGGCTACCTGCTTGCCTTCCCCCTGGCGGCGCTGGTGGCCGGCTCCCTGGCCACGTTCATCCTGCGCCGCAAGCGGACGGCCGGCATGCCCTGGCTCTTCGCCGCCGCGATGGCGGGGTCCATCCTGATGACCCACCCGTTGGGCATCCTCGGAATGAGCATCAACGGGCAGATCCCCTGGGCGCAGGCAGTCGTCGTCGACCTGGCGTACTGGCCGGGAGACATCATCAAGAACATCATCGCGGCCCTGGTGGCCGTCATGGTCTTCAAGGCGTTCCCCCGCATGGCCCGGCGCGAATTCGATGCCTAGGCTATTGAAGTGATCAGTTTCCACGCCGCAGGCCTCAGCGTCCCGAACCCCGATGGCAGCGATGACGACACCGTCATCCTCGCCCCGGTGAGCTTGGACCTACGCGAGTCCCGAGTGGCGGTGATCGGCGCCAACGGATCCGGCAAATCGACTCTCCTCCGGCTCATCAACGGGCTGGCCCGCCCGTCGACGGGCCGTGTCGTGGTCGACGGGAAGGATGTGGCCCGGGACGTCGCGGCGGTGCGCCGACGCGTTGCCTTCCTGTTCAGCGACCCGCTCTCCCAGCTGGTCATGCCGCTGGTTCGCGAGGACGTGGAACTGTCCCTGAAGCCCACCCTCAAGAACAAGGTACGACGTCGTCAGGTCGCCATGGATCATCTGGATTCCATGGACCTGGCCCACCTGGCCGACCGTAGCGTCCATGACCTCTCGGGCGGCGAACGCCAGCTCGTCGCCTTGACCAGCGTGCTGGCTGCGGGACAGGACATCCTGGTCGCCGACGAGCCGACGACCCTGCTGGATCTACGCAACAACATCCTGCTGCAGGACACCCTGTTCGCCCTCGATCAGCAGATCATCTACGCCACCCATGACCTGGACTTCGCCGCCCGTGCCGATCGGGTCCTGGTCGTCGAGGGCGGCCACATCGTGCACGATGGAACACCCTGCGAGGCCATCGAGCACTACCGACAGCTGGCGCTTTCCGCGTCGAGGGAAGGTTCCTGATGCGCGGCCAGGCCCTCTTGCTGGGCCTGCGAATCCCCGGAACCTCGATGGTCCACCGGGCCCCGCTGTGGTTGAAGTACCTGGTGCTGGTCGCGGCAGGAACCGCCGTCGTCTTCCTCCGCTCCCCCACCACGGCGGCCGCCCTGCTGGTGGTGGGCCTGCTGCTGTATGCGGTCGCCGGAGCACGGGTCCTCGCCGCCTGGGCGTCCCCACTGCGGCTGCTGTGGTGGATCTTCGCCCTGCTCGCGGCCTACCAATGGTGGATGAACGGCCCGTGGACCGCGTTCATGGTCGTCGGAGGCATGTTCGCGGCGCTGCAACTGGCTCGCCTCCTGTTGCTGACCACCGACCAATCCGATCTGATCGATGGTATGGCCTGGGCGTGTTCCCCGCTGCGCAAGGTGGGGGTCAACCCGGAGCTGGTGGCCCTGGCGGTAGGCCTCATGCTGCGCAGCATCCCCGCCGTACTGGGGTGCATCGCCGATGTGTCCGACGCGGCGCGAGCCCGGGGCCTGGGCCGGAATCCTATTGCGCTGGCGGGCCCGGTCGTGGTTTCGGCCGTCGCCTTCGCCCATCAGACCGGGGACGCACTGGCTGCCCGCGGGATCCTTGAACAAGGCCTCCGCGACGAAGCTGCCGACGTGACCCCCACAAAAGGCGTCCACCACCGCTTGTAGCTCCCTTTCGGACCAGGGCGCGAAAAAAGAAGGTGCTGACTATGTCCTCCCAGCACTAAATGTACGTACTTTTATGTGTATCTTGGGAACCACAGCTACGCCGATATCCACGAACCAGCGAGGGACCCAGATGAATCACGCGGACTACTTCGATGGTCTGACGGAGACCAAACTACGAGGCGCTGGAAGCAGGAAGTGGACTACGTACCCGGACGCGATCGGCGCCTTCATCGCAGAGATGGATTTCGGTACGGCCCCGGAGGTCCAGGCAGCGCTTCAGGAGCCGGTGGGATCCGCCGCCCTCGGATACGCCCCGGTGACCGCCGTGGACGACATGACACGTGCCTGCTCGGCCTGGCTCGAGAGCGTCTACGGCTGGACTGTTCCCGCCACTGATATTCGTCCCATCCCGGATGTGCTGGCCGGCATCGTCCTCGCCATCACCCACTACTCGGCACCCGGGTCGGCGATTGTCCTTCCGACTCCGGCCCACATGCCGTTCCTGAAGATCCCAGCGAGCCTGAATCGCCGCATCATCCAGGTCCCCATGACTTTCGGTGCCGACGAGTGGAAGCTCGACTTGGAGGGAATCGATGCCGCGTTCGCCGCGGGCGGGGGCCTCCTGATCTTCTGCAACCCCCACAACCCGATCGGGAAGGTCTACTCACGGGCCGAGATGCTCGAGTTATCCGAGATCGTGGAAAAACACGGTGCACGAGTCTGTTCCGATGAAATCCATGCACCGCTGGTCTTCTCGAGTAGCCGCCACGTCCCCTACGCCTCGGTCTCACCAGCAGCCGCCAAACACACGGTGACAGTGGCTTCCGCCACCAAAGCCTGGAACATGTCGGGTCTCAAATGCGCACAGATCATCTTCAGCAACAGTACTGATCAGCACACCTGGTCATCGGCGAGCTTCATGGCCGAACACGGCGTCGGATATCTGGGTGTCCTGGCGACGACTGCCGCCTACAGCGAGGGTAAACCCTGGCTGGACGAGGTGATCACTTATCTGGATCACAACCGACAACAGTTGGCTGTCCTGCTTGCCGAGCACCTTCCCGAGGTCCGGTATCACGCCCCTGAAGGTACCTACCTCGCGTGGCTCGACTGTCGGAGTCTCGACCTCGGCAACCACCCGGCTGAGTTCTTTCTCGAAAATGCTGAAGTCGCTTGTTCAGACGGTGCCGGGTTCGGGGACAACGGTGCGGGTTATCTTCGCTTCAACCTGGCCATGCCGACGCCCATCCTCAAACGCGCCGTACGACAAATGGGCGAGGCATTCCGCAAAAACACCGCCGCAAAGTAAAGAGGATCGCGGTGCCCACCGAGCGGCATCGACACCTTGGCCGAGTCACTAGGTGAGTACACCGTTCGGCTCTTTGTCCGGCTCTCTTTCCCCTCACCGGCCCGCTTCCGGGTCGTGTTCTGCACACCCCGGTGGCTGCCGTCCAACCTGTCGGTGGCAACTGGCACAGTGGGGTCATGGACGCGATCAACGAAGCAGTGTCGGTCAACGGGTGGCAACTCACCCGTCAGAGCGCCACGGCCGTTGACGGGTCCACCCGGTTCAAGGCCGCGGAAGCATTGGCCCGTTTCGCTGAAGCCGAGAAGTTCCGTGCCGCGGCCATGCTCCACGACGAGGCCCAAGAAGCGATAGATCCCCGTCTGGAAGCACTACAAAACCGGCCCGGGATGCGGATCTCGCTCCGGACCGGACGCATCGTGTCTTCCGCGGCCACCGATAGTGCCGCGATGGAAATCGCCCTGATCGCCGGGTTGTCCCCGGGCCAGGGACATCGGGTGTTGGATCAGGCCGAGACCCTGGTGATGGATACCCCCGAAGTCCTGGAGTCGTTGGCGTTGGGGCGTATCGGGGCCAGCCATGTCCAACGGATCCTGGAACATACCCACCACATCACCGCCGAACCACCGGCCTTGCCGGCCCGGGATGCGGACGAGGCCCGCAAGGAGGAGTTCGAACGCGACGTCGCCGCCGCAGCGGCCCGGGCCCGGGCCGATCGGCGGGACTTCGGGGCCGATATGTTGGCCATCGCTGCGGGGAAGTCGCCTACGCAATTGCGGGCCCGGGGCCGGCAGGTCCTGGAGAAGTATTACGGGTTTTCCTTCACCAAACGCTCCCGGACCGAGTTGCGGGACCGCCGGATCGAGCTGGAACAGGCCCGTGACGGGATGACGTGGTTCTCGGGGTATCTACCCACGGCTAGTTGCCAGGCGATCTTCGCGAAGGTCGATGCCATGGCCCGGCTGCTGAAGACCGACCCCGAAACGGCGGCCGCGGTCAGCCAGGCAGCAGCCCACGCCGCCGGGAACACCGGCCCCGGTCATGACATTGAGGAAGTGGCCCCGGGCCGTGTTGGGGAGCTACTTGGCCAGGGTGCTGCTGATCCGGCGCCGGGGGCCGGGGCCGGTGATGATGCCGGACAGTTTCGTACCTTGGATCAGTTGCGGGCCGATGTCTTCACCGACATGATGCTCAACGGTCCCCGGGGCCAGGGGTTGGAGACGGTGGACGCGCAGGTCTTCGTGACGATTCCGGCGACCATGCTTCCCGGAACCGAGGGCGGGCCCACCGGGATCGATCAGACCCCGATGAACGGAACCACCCCGAACCCCGACACAAAGCCCACCCCCAGCGCGGGTCCTGGCCCGGGTGGATCGGAAGGCTCGGCTGTGGTGGATGGGCCGGCTGGGGTGGATGCCCCGGGTGCCCTGGCGGTGGCCGAGCTCAAGCCCGGGGCCCCGGTGCCCACGATGCTTGGTGGGGGCCCGATAGATCAGTACTCAGCGGCCCGGTTGATGGTCGCGGCGAAGACCTGGTGGCGGGTGATCACCGATCCCTTGACCGGGGCGGTGGTGAAGTTCGGCCAGAACAGGTATCGGCCTACCGCGGCCCAGCGGGCGATCCTGCAATTCAGGGACGGGTCCTGCACCACCCCGGGATGCACCGGGCCCGGTAGGACCTGCGAGATCGACCACACGAGGGAGTGGCAACACGGTGGAGGGACGGATATCGCGAACCTGCGCTTGGGGTGCAAGCGGTGTCACCGGTTGAAGTCGCTGGGGTTGCTCGAGGTCGAACAACGCGCCGGGGGCACGATCCTGGTCACGAGTCTGTTCGGAACCAGGCGGGTTGGCTACCCGGCAGCTCCCTGGGCCTTGGCGGATCCCTGGCAGAGCTCCCGAACCACCGGTGGGGTCGTCGCGCCGCCTGCGGATCCTGAAGCGGTGATTCCCACGGTCTCACCGCCAGCGGTCATCGCGCCGAAGGCCTTCACGATCGAGTCGAGCAAGATCGAGTACGAGTACGAGAAGTATCAGGACCTGCAGATCTGTTTATGGGGTCGGGTCCAAGACGTGCCGGATCCTTCCTCCCCGTGTCCCGAACGGGGCCGTTACGCGATGACCACCCACGCCCACGCGGCCAGGAAGCGGCGTTTGAAGCGTAATGCCGGTGCTTACGGGCCACCGGCGATCCATCGGCCCGATGACCGGGACAACCCGCTACGCCCCAAACCCCAAACACCAAAAAAGCCCCCGGAAGAACCACCCTTCTGAGTCGAGCGTTGGAAGCACGGCTGCCTGCCAGGGAGTCAGCGAATATATCCCTTTAAACAATGAGGCTCCCACCGCTAAAAGCGGTGGGAGCCTCATCGTGGTGTTCTGTTGAAGGCTTCCTGGGAAGCCATCAACAGGATCCGGTGCTCTAACTAGATGTTGAAGCCGAGCGCACGCATCTGGTCGCGTCCATCGTCGGTGATCTTCTCAGGTCCCCACGGTGGCATCCAGACCCATGTCAGTCGGTGCTCGTCAACGACACTGCTCATCGCCTGGCCAACCTGCTCCTCGATGATGTCGGTGAGCGGGCAGGCCGCCGAAGTCAGCGTCATGTCAATGAGCAGCGCACCGTCATCGGCATACTGCAGGCCGTAGAGCAAGCCCAAGTCAACGATATTCACCCCGAGTTCAGGGTCGATAACGTCCTTCAATGCTTCCTCGACGTCCTCCAGCGGAGTGTGGGTCGAGCCACTTGCTTCGTCGGTGGTGCTCATGACTACGCCCCGACGGGGAGGAAGCGGTCGTAGCCCTCTTCCTCGAGACGGTCGGCAAGGTCCGGACCGCCCTGTTCGGCGATACGGCCATCAACGAACACGTGGACGAAGTCCGGCTTGATGTAGCGCAGGATCCGCGTGTAGTGGGTGATGAGCATGGTGCCCATCTCGCTGCCCTCCGCGGCGCGGTTCACGCCATCGGCAACGACCTTCAGCGCATCGACGTCGAGGCCGGAGTCGGTCTCGTCGAGGACGGCGAACTTGGGCTTGAAGAGCTCGAGCTGCAGGATCTCGACTCGCTTCTTCTCACCACCGGAGAAGCCTTCGTTGACGTTACGGCTGGCGAACTCCGGATCGATCTTCAAGTTGGCCATGGCCGCCTTGACGTCCTTGGTCCAGTGACGCAGGCTCGGGGCTTCGCCCTCGATGGCGGTCTTGGCCGTCCGGAGGAAGTTCGTCATGCTCACGCCGGGTACCTCGACCGGGTACTGCATGGCCAGGAAGAGGCCGGCGCGAGCACGCTTGTCGACGCTCATGGCCAACACGTCGTCGCCGTCGAGCGTGATGGTGCCCGAGGTGACGTTGTAGCGCGGGTGGCCCGCGATCGTGGAGGCCAGGGTTGACTTGCCCGAACCGTTCGGGCCCATAATGGCGTGCGTTTCACCGGTCTTGATGGTGAGGCTCACGCCCTTGAGGATTTCCTTGCTGCCCTGCTCCGTATCGATCGATACGTGCAGGTCCTTGATTTCCAGGGTAGACATTGGTGTCCGTTCTCTGACATGCCGGACTGGCCGGCGAGGTTCACTGGGGGGGGGAAAAAGGCCAAAGGCCTAGTTATCGGTCGCGGCGAGTTCCGCCTCAACCGTTTCGTTCAAGCGTTCCTGCAACTCCTCGACGCCGATCTGCTGAATGACCTCGTTGAGGAAGCCGCGCACGACGAGACGGCGAGCCGTCTTTTCGTCGATTCCGCGGGACTGGAGGTAGAACAGGTGCTCGTCGTCGAAACGACCGGTGGTGCTGGCGTGTCCGGCACCGGCGATGTTGCCGGTCTCGATCTCCAGGTTCGGGACCGAATCAGCCCGGGAACCATCGGTGAGGACCAGGTTGCGGTTGGCCTCATAGGAGTCCGTGCCTTCTGCCGCCGCGCGGATGAGCACGTCGCCCACCCACACAGTGTGTGCGTCCTTGCCCTGCAGCGCCCCCTTGTAGAGGACGTTGGAAGTGCAGTGGGGCGTGGAGTGATCGACGAACAAACGGTGTTCCAGATGCTGGCCCGGATCGGCGAAGTACAGTCCAAACATCTCCACCTTGGCACCGGTGCCAGCGAATCGCGCCGACGGCGTCAGGCGCACAAGATCACCGCCGAAGGTGACAACGATGTGCTTGATCTTCGCATTCTCGCCCACCTTGGCCTGCTGCGAACCTGCGTGGATGGCATCGTCTTCCCAAGCCTGCACGCTGACAACGGTCAACTCTGCGCCTTCTTGGACATCGAACTCGATGTTCTCAATCAGGACGGCGCTGCCTACGTGGTCGATGACGACGAGACCGCGGGAGTTTGGCTCCGCGACGACGACCAGGTGCTGGGCCGACGCTTCCATACCCGCACCGGTATAGGTGAGGGTGGCTTTCACGTCCTCGGCGTTGGCGCCGATGGTCAGCACGGAGGCCTCTGCGGCTGCGTTCCACCCGTTGGCGGAGACGCGGTCCTCGGGAATGCCGGCGGAACCGACGCGAGCGTCGTCCATGCCCACGGTTTCCAAGGTCGCGCCATCGCTGAGCTCGGTGGCCAGCGTCGGAGCGGCACCGGTGGGAGCCTTCTTATGGAGTCCACCCAGGCGCTTGAGCGGTGTGAAGCGCCAGTCTTCCTCGCGACCCGTCAGCGCCTTGAAGTCCTCCAGCTTGTAGCTGGTTAGACGGCCGGCTCGGGAAGAGTCGGGCACTCCCGCTCCACCGCCGTGGCTGTGCGCCTTGCTGGCATCACCGCCCAGCGGCGAGCTGTCCTCATTCAGTGGGGAGAGATTCTCGCCCTCTTCGGTGAATCCAGCGATGGCGGGCACGCCGTAGCGTGATTCCTTGCCAGTGGTTTCTGTTGCGGTATCAGTCATGATTAACCGACGCCTCCTTCCATCTGCAGTTCAATGAGGCGGTTCAGTTCGAGCGCGTATTCCATTGGAAGCTCCCGGGAGATCGGCTCGACGAAACCGCGTACGATCATCGCCATTGCCTCATCCTCGGCCATGCCGCGGGACATGAGGTAGAACAGCTGCTCCTCGGAAACACGCGAGACGGTTGCCTCGTGGCCCATGGTGACGTCGTCTTCGCGGACGTCAATGTACGGGTACGTGTCCGAACGGGAGATCTGGTCGACCAACAGCGCGTCGCACTCCACCGAGTTACGCGATCCCTTGGCGCCTTCGCGCACCTGGACCAACCCTCGGTAGGCCGAACGGCCGCCGTTGCGCGCCACCGACTTCGCCACGATCGTCGAGGACGTGTTCGGTGCGATGTGCACCATCTTCGAACCAGTGTCCTGGTGCTGTCCTTCGCCGGCGAAGGCGATGGAAAGGGTCTCGCCCTTGGCATGCTCGCCGACCAGGTAGACGGCCGGGTACTTCATGGTGACCTTGGAGCCGATGTTGCCATCGATCCACTCCATGGTGGCGCCCTCTTCGCAGATCGCGCGCTTGGTGACCAGGTTGTACACGTTGTTCGACCAGTTCTGGATCGTCGTGTAACGGACGCGGGCGCCCTTCTTCACGATGATCTCCACGACCGCCGAGTGCAGCGAATCCGAATCGTAGATCGGTGCCGTGCAGCCTTCGATGTAGTGGACGTAGGAATCCTCGTCCGCAATGATCAGCGTGCGTTCGAACTGACCCATGTTTTCCGTGTTGATGCGGAAGTAGGCCTGCAGCGGGATATCAACGTGTACACCCTTGGGCACGTACACGAAGGAACCGCCCGACCAGACCGCGGTGTTCAGCGAACCGAACTTGTTGTCGCCCACGGGGATGACTGAGCCGAAGTGCTCCTTGAAGACATCCTCGTGTTCCTTCAGCGCCGTATCGGTGTCCAGGAAGATGACACCCTGCTTTTCCAGATCCTCACGGAGCTGGTGGTAGACGACCTCGGACTCGTACTGTGCGGCGACACCCGAGACGAGGCGGTTCTTCTCCGCTTCCGGGATGCCGAGCTTGTCGTACGTGTTGCGGATGTCTTCCGGGAGGTCCTCCCAGCTCGTGGCCTGCTTCTCGGTGGAGCGCACGAAGTACTTGATGTTATCGAAGTCGATGCCCGAGAGGTCTGCACCCCAGGTAGGCATCGGCTTGCGACCGAAGTACTTCAAGCCCTTCAGACGCATGTTCAGCATCCATTCGGGCTCGCTCTTCTTTTGCGAGATGTCGCGAACGACTTCCTCGTTCAGGCCACGGCGCGCGTTTGCGCCGGCGTCGTTCTTATCCGACCAGCCATACTCGTAGCTCCCGATCCCCTCGAGCTCCGGATTCTTTTCCAGAATCTCGGAGAGCACACCGGGGTCGGCGGTCTCCTGTGCCATCTGATCCGTCATCTCGGCCTTTCCTGCTTTGTCAGTTTGACTCGTGTTCTCTTCTCAGCTTGCTGAGGAGTCTGGTTGCGACCCAGCGGAATGTGGGTCGTACAAACGTGTCCACCCGAGGCTAACGTCGACAGTCGGCGGACGTCGACACCCAAAAGGCGGGCAAAAACTTTGGTTTCTTCATCACAGAACACCGGGAACTCCCGGGCCAGATCCTGAATGGGGCAATGTCCCTGGCACAGCTGGATGCTCTGCAGCATCGCCGCCGGTTGGTTGAATCCCACGGCGCGCGTCGACGCAACGAACCCGTCGCCGCTGAGTGCCCCGGAAAGCGCTTCGGCCCGGTCCTCCAGGGAGTCGCCGGCCGCTTCGACGATGGGACGGTATCGCCGCTCCATTTCCGCGAAGCGGCGTTGCGCGAAGGCGGTGACCGCTTCCTCGCCGGCCACGTCGGCCAGATCGGTCAAGGCCGAGGTCGCGATGTCGAGGTAGTCGTTGCCACGCGTCGACTGGCCATGGCGGCTGAGCACATAACGTCGGGCGGGACGCCCTGCCCCGGCCGGCTGGTTGGCGACGAGTTTGACCTCGACCAAGCCATCACGACTCAAGGCATCCAAGTGGCGGCGGACCGCAGCCGGGGTGAAGCCGAGGCTTTCCCCGAGTTCCGCAGCGCTGACCGGCCCCTGGTGCAGGACGGCCTGCAACACGCGGTCGCGAGTCCGTTCCTCGGGTTCGGGCGCCACCGGGTTAGCGGCCGACGTAGCGGTCGCTTCCTGAGAGGGCAGCTGAGATGAATACACAACACAATCATGACCTAATGCGGTCGAGTGCGCCAGTAAGGTGTGACTTAGTTCCCGCAGAGCGCAAATACCGGCGCTCCGGACCCTCTGCCCGCGCCCTTCTCTACGTAACGTAGAATGCTCGGGTGACAACTACAGAACCCAGTCTCGTCGTCGAGTCCCTCCGTAAGGACTTCGGCCCGGTTGCCGCACTCGATGGCCGTATGGTCCGGGTCCTCAACGGTATCTCACTGACAGCACATCGTGGCGCGGTGACGACGTTGCTCGGATCCAATGGCGCCGGCAAATCCACCACGCTCGCCTGCGCCCAGGGACTGCTCCTTCCCGACGGCGGCACCGTCCGCCTGCTGGGTACCGATCCGGCCTCCGGAGGAAGCGCACTGCGCTCCCGGGTGGGCGTCATGCTCCAGGACGGCGGCCTACCCCCTTCGGTCAAGCCCATGACCCTCCTGCGCCACGTCGCCCGGATGTATGACCGCCCGGTCGACGTCGATGCCCTGGCCAAACGCCTTGGCATCGACTCCTTCGCGCACACCACCATCCGGCGCCTCTCAGGCGGGCAACGCCAGCGCGTCGCCTTGGCAGCCTCCCTCGTCGGAAATCCCGAAGTCGTGTTCATGGACGAACCCAGTGCAGGCCTGGACCCGCAATCACGCCAAACAGTCTTCGAACTGATCGAAGAGCTGCGCGAACGGGGCTTGTGCATCGTCCTGACGACGCATCTGATGGAAGACGCCCAGCGCCTGTCCGACTACGTCTACATCATCGACAACGGCCGCAACGTCGCCCAAGGCACCGTCGCGGATCTGACAGCCGAGGCCACTTCGGCGACGGAGAGCCGTACCCTCCATTTCACGGCCGACCCCGGCCTGCCGATCCCCCGGCTACACGACGCCGGATCACTCATCGAGGAGGCGGCGGGCCGCTACCGCGTCGAGGGGCTCCACTCCCCCGCCGGGTTGACGGAAATCACCTCCTGGTGGTCTGAACAGGGAGTCCTGCCGACCTCGATCAGCATGGAACCGAAGAACCTTGAAGACGTCTTCCTGGATATCGCCCAAGGAGGCACCCGTGGCTGACCCGACGCCCTCGCCCCTGCCCGAAGCCCCGACCACCGGTGCCCGCCGGTCCAATGCCGCCAGTCTGACCACGCGCGTCGTCCGCCACGGTGGCTACGAAACCCGCGCCATGCTCGGCAATGGCGAACAGCTGGTCCTGGCGGTCGCCCTGCCCCTGCTGGCACTGTTCGGGTTGACGTTCACCAGCATCCTCGATGGCGTTGCCGAACACCGCATCGATGCCGCCGCCCCCGGCGTGCTGGCGTTGTGCGTCATGTCCACCGCCTTCACCGGCCAGGGCATCTCCACCGGGTTCGACCGGAGATACGGTGTCCTGCGCTTCCTGGCCACGACCCCCTTGGGACGAGCCGGGTTGATCTTCGGCAAGGCCCTGGCCGTGTTGGCCGTACTGGTGGTCCAGGTCGTCCTGATTGGTGGGGTGGCGCTGTTCCTGGGGTGGCGCCCGGAACCGGCAGGCATTCCCCTGGGCGTCCTGCTGTTGATACTCGGTGCCGCTGCCTTCACCTCACTGGGCCTGCTGATTGCCGGTACCGTTCGGCCTGAAGCAACCTTGGCGATCACGAACCTGGCGTGGATCCTCCTGGCAGCAGGAGGCGGGATCCTCATTCCGGGCAGCCGCCTTCCCGGGATGCTGTCCGACATTGTTGCCGTGTTGCCCTCGTCGGCGCTCGGCGATGCACTGCGTGAGACCCTCATCAGTGGGACCATGAACATGGGGGCCATCCTGATCCTGCTCGCCTGGACGATTGCCGCAGGATTCGCCGCCACCCGCTGGTTCAAATGGAATTGACGCGCGCACAGCCAGTCGCCCCGCGTCCCGAATGGAGAAAGACAACATGACAACCCCCGTCGCCAACCACTGGACCGACCGGCTACCGCCGGCGTTGGGGCGCGGCACCCGCGCGGTTCAGACCACCTACTCCCGTGGATACAACCATCTCCCGCTATCCATCGGCCGAGGCATCCACCGGTTGGCGATCGCCTCCCTGATCACCCAATCAATCCTGATCGTCTCCGGCGGCGCCGTCCGACTGACCGCTTCCGGACTCGGCTGTTCGCAGTGGCCCAACTGCATGCCGGGGACGATGACCCCGACCCCCGAAATGGGAATCCATGGGTTGATCGAATTCGGCAACCGACTGCTGACGTTCGTCCTGGCCGCCGTGGCGATTGCCATGATCGTCTCCATCTGGCGCATACGACGCACCCACCGCACCGTGTTCTGGCTCTCCATCGCCCTGCTGTGCTTCATCCCGATCCAAGCCGTCATCGGCGGGATCACCGTATTGACGGATTTGAACCCCTGGGTCGTCAGCTTCCACTTCCTGGCGTCGATCGCCTTGGTGGCCGTGGCAACACTGCTGGTCAACCGCACCGGGAGGGAATCGCGCGGTGAAGAACTGGTGGCCCCCGGCCCCCTCACCGGAACGATGCGCTCACTGGGCTGGACCATCGCCATCACCTCGGCCCTGGCCCTGATCCTGGGAACCGTGGTCACCGGCTCGGGCCCCCACGCGGGGGATCCCTCCTCACCCCGGCACGGCTTCAACTTGTACCTCGTGACCCGCATCCATGTGGTCCCCGTGTACCTCCTGGTCATCGCAACCCTGCTGGGCCTGTATCTGGTCTACCGCACCCATGCGGCGCGGGCCCTGAAGCGCGGCTACCTCTTCCTGGTCGTTGCCGTACTGGCCCAGGGCGCCATCGGATACACCCAGTTCTTCCTCGGACTGCCCATCGCGGTCGTCCTGCTGCACATGGTAGGCACCGCATTCCTGACGGCGGCCGCCACCAATGTATGGGACCGTTCCACCGGCGTCGTTCCGCTATAGCAACGCCCCGCCGACTGCCCTGCTCCTTTCCCGCGGTGAAGCAACGGGACCTTCTGGTTTCCAGCCCTGGTCAGGTGCAGGATCACGCCCCGAGTTCCCGGGCTTGCAGCCGGCCGCTCCTCCCGGTGCTCCATGAGAGTGCGGATATTGCCCCGGTGTCGTTTTTCGAAGACGACTACAAGGAAGCCCGGAGTCTTCTGCACAACGATTCCGTGTCTGTTTGGGCAACGGCTTGCGGGACGGCTGGCTAGGAATGTTGAAAGAAGGCAACACAGATGAGTGAATTGCGACGACGGCTAGTCTGAGTGCATGGAATTTCGAGCCGTTCTATTCGATCTGGACAACACTCTGTTCGACCATCTGACATCAGCACGTGGTGGCTTGGATACATTCGTTCGGAGTTTTGGCGTCGAGCTGACACCTGATCTTTCGAATTCGTGGTTTGAGATTGAACAGGCCAACTACGATCTTTTCCTATCAGGTGAGCTCAGTTTTCATGCACAGCGCCGCGAACGACTCCGCCAGTTCCTTCCCCTGATAGGGCATCCGGGTCCGGTTGGCGCCACTGAGCTTGACGAAGTGTTCGCCATTTACCTGCGAAGTTATGAGGAAGCATGGACTGCGTTTCCAGACGCCGTGCCGACCCTGGAGCTGCTAAGAAGTTCCGGTACCACGGTCGGCGTCATCACCAACGGCAACCACGAGCAACAAGCGAAGAAGATCAAAAGGATCGGCATCGAACCCCTCCTCGATCTATTCTTCAGTTCTGAACAAATGGGCCATGCTAAACCCACAAGTTCAGCATTCATCTTGCCGTGCGAGAAGATGGGGATTTCCCCAAGCCAGGTACTTTACGTCGGTGACAACTTCCGTGTGGATATCGAAGGGGCACGAGCCGCAGGCCTTCAAGCCATACACCTTGACCGGGAGGATGCCGGTCAGCCGATGACTCTGCGTAGCCTGACGGATCTCGTCCCGTTGCTAAAGATCGAAGCGACTGCTCCGTAACCGGAACGGTGACCGGTCAGGGATCCCGTTCTGGGCTCAACTCACCCTGACACGTAGAGCCCCCGCCGATACCTCAGCAGCGAGAATGGACGAGGAAGAGGAGGCCAGCATGGCGTATGGGTCGGCGCGCGACTTGCCGAAGTTCAAAGAGATGGAGTTGCAACTGGCAGGACTGCGGCGGTTCAAGTTCCTCATCTCTAAGGAACAGCGTCACCTGCTGACAGACGTCTCAGCCCAACTGGACCGCATCACGAGCACTGTTGACGCCTTCTACGTACTCCTCGGTCCTCGACATTGGGTCTTCCATGACGACCTGCCGGTCGATGACCTGGCCGGCCTTGTGGCCAATCACCAGGACGATCCGGAGCGTGCGGAGCAAGCCTTCATCGCTTGGTACCAGGACAAGGATCGCCTGTCTCATCTGGTGCGACGACTCAATGTGCACCCTGATTTACGCGCACGCATGCATCTGCTGAGGTCGGCGCTGGAGGATTACCAAGCTCAGCGCTACTACGCCGTAGTCCACGTCTTGCTCAGCGTCATGGATGGCTTCGTGAACGACCTCAATCCGGCCTGCCGC
The DNA here is from genome assembly GCF_058137995.1 of Arthrobacter sp. AOP36-F1-5. Classification (NCBI taxonomy): domain Bacteria; kingdom Bacillati; phylum Actinomycetota; class Actinomycetes; order Micrococcales; family Micrococcaceae; genus Arthrobacter; species Arthrobacter sp. AOP36-F1-5. The sequence goes on along the minus strand of NZ_CM176892.1, from coordinate 1,515,818 downwards.
AAAGGTCTGCATGCCCGCGAGCCGCAGGAGATGGACGCCTGGGACAGCGTTGTGGGCCACCACTTGGGACTCAGTGCAGCGCATGCGACCTTCGCCAAGTCCAGCAAGGGACGCAACGACGAGCCAGTCTATGAGTTGTACCGCAACGGCATCGTGCACGGGATGCTGACCAACTACAACAGCAGCGTCGTCGCGACCAAAGCCTGGAATCGACTCTTCGCCGTGGCGGACTGGGCGCGCTCCTTGGAGGCCCAAGAGCAAGAGACAGCGAAGCCGCCCGACCCGACGTGGAAAGACCTCGCAACTCAACTTGCTGCCAACACCGAGACGAAAGCTGCACTGGCGGAGTTCGTGCCCATTGCCCTGACCTCAGATGATCACGCATCACTCGCCGCTCACCCGGTCTATGTGGCGTCTACTAGATACCTCGACGCCTGGAAGCGGAAGAACTACGGACACATGGCCCAGGTGATCACGACTCTGGGCCAGACAGTCGGCCCTGGAGACGTGCGGTTGGACTATCAAGGGCACTCGCTGGATGACTACTCCCTCAAGTCGCTGGTGCACAGCGCCGCCGCGATCTGCACCGTTCGCCTTCACGTCGTCGTCAACGGCACGCCCGGCTCTCCAGAGATGAGGTGGGTGCGTGAGGGGAGCGATGGGCGTGCGGCTGCGCCGAATGAAGACGGCGAGTGGCGCCTGATGTGGTGGGGCGCCGCGCATATGACGCGGGATGCTGAGTAGGGAAGCGAATTAGTCGCGAGAGGGAACCCCAAATGGGCATCCCGGAGTGACGTGACCGGCAGCTCTCAGCTATTGGTTGTTGTCCGCCAACTTCTCCAGCCCGACCACTCGGCCGCCTCAATGACGCAGAACCGGTTTCCCTCGGGGTCTTGCATGATGACGTAATCTGCATCGTCGGGGCATCGACCCCAATCCACCTTGGTGGCACCGAGAACAGTAAGTCGGTGAACTTCGGCCGCCTGGTCCTCCGCGTACAAGTCCAGATGAATGCGAGGTGGCAATATCCGCTCAGAGCGGTGCGCGTCGAGGGAGACATTCGGACCTATTCCATCGGTGGGGAATAACAGTGCGAAGTCATCATCAATCGGCTCTCGCACAGTGTAATTGAGAGCATCAGACCAAAATTGAATCTGCTCTTGCAGGTCGCTCACACGAATGACAATGGACCCAACAACAAGCATTCCATAACCGTAGGTCGAGTGGAGTGACGCCGCAAGCGGAACCCTCGTCGGGACGCCAGCTTGCGAGCGTGGCCGGCCGGGATCTCTCGGCTGATCCACCGCCGGACGCTACCTACTGACGGCAGCCGAGACCTGATGGTCCTTCCGGAATCAGACTAAAGTCGCCACATGGACAACTTTGAAGTCGCGATTGACCACGAGCTGTTCCGCATCAGCGAAAGGTACCAACCAAGCGGGAGCCTCAGCTATGACTTTGCTTGGCTGAATGGTCCAGCTGAGGGAACTTACGGCTTTACTGTCGGCATAACGGGCACCGATTCCAACGACGTTTCGCGAATGTCCTCCGAAGAGCTCGTCGAGGAAGCTCGCCTTTTCGTAGAAGCCTTCTATGGCGCTGGCGGTATCGGAGCAGAAGATTTCCCTGATCACGTGCCAGCAAAGAACCGTGGAGGAAAAGGCTGACAGCGAGTCCCTCAGCGGGAACCCCATGGGAGGCAACTGTTCTCGTGTTGAATAAGGCCTATCGTTGTTGAATGGCAATGAAAGACGAGTTCGGGTATCCGCTCAAAATCGATGCTATTGACCGCTACATGCCCCCGGTTGAGCTCCCTCCTTCGACCACACCTGAGGAACACGCTCGCCATGCAGATGCCTATTCTGCCTACCAAGAACGCTTCCTTCGGGCGTCCAAGGAACGCCGCAACAACAAGGAGTGAATTCGACTCTGCGAATCCTCGCCTCCTGCGCCTCAATAGCCGAGGGCTCAACGGGACGGTATTCGCGGCTTGACAGCCGAATAGACACTCTGCGGCACAACGAAGGCTGCATAGAATGCCATTATCCGCCCTACAGCTTGTGGTTTTGCTCCTCTAAACTCCGGACGAAACCGCCCAATGCAGCCAATCATCGGGCTATCTACCAGATGAACGTGAACTCGGCGGATTGGACAATTGCGCTCTAATCTCTCGACCAACTGCAACAGGGAATGGCCACGCGAGTGGCAACTTCTGAGAGTCTGGGCGTATGACCGCGACAATTCCTGAGTTCACTGACAGCTACTCCGACGACATGATCTTCTTGCAGACGGTTCGCCGATCTCTACTGCGACACCCTCTCGAATATCACTATCCGAAGATCTTGGATGCCACCCTCGCTCGCCTGCATGCTGTGATGTTGGTCGGGAATGTCGAGAACGCAATCAACCAGGAACATGAGCGCACGGGCGATTCGAAACTGAAGGATTATCTCAAACCCAATGGTCAAAATAACAAAAAGAAGGTGGAATCGCTGCGATCGTATTTGGAAGGACGGATCGGCGGAGCAGTGGACACGGAAATACTCGAGGACTATCTCGCCATCAAGAACTTTCGCAACGGCATAATCCACTCAGATCGAAGGACGGGTGAGAAGGCTGAACATGTGGCTTCGCGCGGAATTTCGCTCGACAGTCGGGAGCTTAACTTGGACCACCTCCACCGTTTTGCTCAGGTTGATCAGGCGATGACTATGTACCTTGGAATGTCGCACCTGTTGGAAGTGGTCGGCGCTCCCGGTGAAGCACTTAATCCGACGGAGTTACCGGCAAGCCGTATTGCGTCTGACGAGGCTGTTTCGGCACCGTACTCATTTGACGAATTTATTCGATTTCATAAAAGTAACTTGGATAAGGTCGGCTCGAGTTGGGTAAGCCTTCTCGTTGAGATGGACGAGCTGTCGGGACCAGACTTCGTCAGAGAAGTGCGAGCTGGGAACGTAGACGGCGATGTGGGCGAGCGCGTTCGAGGTTGGGGTCGCACGGCGGAATACTCCTGGAACGAGATTGTGCGGCTGTGGCCGGACGATTCGGCGCAGCGTCTCGTTGATGACTCGAAGTACCGAGCTGAATTGCTCCATAGGATGAGGTCCCTCGCAGCAGACGGCGCGTTCCCTGTGCAGAGCCTTCCCAGAAGTGCCTACGCCGTGCTCTGGCGCGCGGCTTTTTCGCACGATGCGCCCGGCGAGAATGAATACTTCCGACTATTCGACGGAACGACCTCTCTGACAGGTTTTCAGCTCTTGGAGACTTATGCGGTGGGCGGCGTAGCCTATGATCTGATTTCGAATTTAGGCATGGGGTGGATTTGGCCACTACTCGCTATCAGTGGCACTGAAGAAGCCGTTGGAAAGGCTAACGCCTTCATCGAAGTTTTCGAGTTGGCTCGCACCTGGTATTCAGCGATCGAACGAAATGAAGGGATAGACGATCACGATAAGGAGACGGTGGAGATGTATCGTCGCGGAGTTGCTGCCACTTAGGTTTAGCTTCTGGCCTCTTATCCGGAGCTTTCGCTGCATTTTCGTGGGGCGGTGAGGGGTTCCTGGTGGGCTCACCGGAAATGCACACCGAATGCATTTGGCTACGGTGTTGTATGGCTACTAGTGTTCCATTCCTTGACCGCCGGCCCAAGATCGGTACAGGGGTTGGCGCTAGGGTCAGATACCAGAAATACGCTAGGAAGCTCAGCGCTCTCTAGCGTTGTCAGCCAAACAACCCGCGATGTGAACACCTGAGATGCTCCACACTCATACGCTCAAGCCCCTAAATCGGTTCCGGGAGACAGCGGTGTCCACCGTCTCGTAAGCCGGTCCTTCACCGGAAACGACAGCTCGAAACAATAGCTACCGAGAGCGCCAAGCCTGTGGAGTTGATCGGTGAATGGCGTGCTTCTGGTGGCGTTAGCTGGTGATGAGGGTGCTGGCGGCTGCTTCGATGACGTCGTCGGTGATGGTGTCGAGTTGGTTGATCTTCAGGACGCGTCCGATTTGGGGGAAGAGGCGTTCGAGGAGGCGGAAGTTGCCTCTGGTGATGCGTTCGATCGCGGCGATGGCTTGGGCGTCGGTGAAGTCGTCGGGGTCGAGGGTGCGGCCGAGGCGTTTCCAGTGGCGGGTCAGGACGAAAAGTAGTTCTTCGCGTGCGAGGGCGCGGTAGCGGTGGGAGAACCCGAGGCGACTGTAGAGCTGGGGGTAGTGGCGGAAGCGTTGGTCGATGCCGGGCATCCCGATGAACATGAGGGCGACGTGGTGGCGGTCGTGGAGGTCTCGGAGGAGTTCGAGTGAGGTCGGCGTGAGTCGTTCGGCCTCGTCGATGATGATCAGTTCGGTGAAGTCGATGGTGCGGGGAACGTCGGTGGTCGTGATCTTCCCGATCGCGCAGAGGTGCTCGTAGATCAGGACTCCGACCTTCCCGCGGTAGAACTCGATATCGCGCATGAGATCGCGGTGCTTGGCGAGGACCTCGGGGGTGTAGAACACGGTGCGGGAGCGGTGGGCGGCGGCGTAGTGCTTTAGGTCGGCCTCGCTGCGTGGCCCCCAGGCCTGGATGAAGGGTTCGAGGGTGTCCCAGTGGGCGTACCGGCGGGCGGACTGCGTCTTGCCGACGCCGGCCTCGCCGTGGCAGATGCCGATGGTGACGTCCTTGCGGATGGTGCCGGCGAACTCGGTGAAGCGGCGGTGTTCCTTGGTGACGATGAAGTCGCGGTTCATCTACTCGTCCTCTTCGTAGGTCTTCAGGCGCTTCCTGGGCCGTCGCGCGGGAGCGGGCGGCGTGGGCGCATCGTAAGGGGGTCGTGGAGTCGTGGGGATGCGGTCGTTGATGTCCTTGCGTAGCTGCCGGCGGCGGGCTCGTCGGGCGGTTTCGATGTCGTGGAGGCTGTAGCGCTGGTTGGGGTGGGCTTCGTCGATCGCTGTGCACACGAAGGTGTCGTGGTCGTGGACACGGATCTCGGACAGGTCCCGGGGGTCGTAGCGGATGGTGACCGTGCGTCCGACGAACGAGGCGAGCGTGGGCGAGAGGTAGCGCTGGCCTTGGAAGTGGATCCCGTCGCGCTGGACGGTGCGATGCTTGGAGACCCGCAGAAGCAGCCCGTCGAGCTCCTCGAGACTCTCGGGTAGTCGCGGCAGCCATCCCTCAGCGATCCAGGCCGCCTTTGGGCTCGTGCGGATCGCGGTGTGCGTGCGCTGGTTGTACTGGCCGACGAACTCCCCGACGGCCCGGTCGAGACCAGGAAGGACCAGCACCGGCACTGGATGTGGGTTTCCAGGGGTGAGGCGCCCGGGCAGGGTCGCGAGCAGTTCGGTGTTGACGGTGTGGAAGAACCGCTCGATCTTTCCTCTTCCCTGGGGGCGGGCGACCGTGGAGTGGATGATTCGGATCTTCAACGCGATCGCGGTGTACTCGAGGTGATGGCTGGTGAAGTCGCTGCCGTGGTCGACGTAGAGGACGTCTGGGATGCCGCAGATCGGCCAGGCGGGGTCACTCTTGGGCCAGATCGCTTGGCGCAACGCCAGCGCGGTGTTCATCGCCGAGGGCGCGCCCTCGAAGACCATGTACCCGCAGATCGCCCGCGAGTAGTCATCCATGACCGTGGTCAGCCACGGCCTGGATGGTCTCCCGCTGGGGTCCTTGATGAGGATGTCGAGCTCGGTGTGGTCGACCTGCCACAGGGCATTGGGACGCTCAGCGCGGTGGCGGAAGACGAGCTCATGGCGGTCCCGGTAGGATGCTGGCCCCTCGAGAGCGAGCGTCACCATCCCGGGATCCAGTGCCTGCACGATCGACCGCACCGTCGCGTAGCTCGGCGTACTCACGCTTCTTCGTGCGGCCTCGGCTGCGGTCAGGCGGTGCAGTGTCGCGATGCTGGGGCGGGGCTTGGTCAGAGCCAGGTGCTCCACGAAAGCCACCAGCTCAGGCGCGGTGCGCCGCACGCCAGCATCGGCGCGCTGTGCCCGCTCAAGAGCCGAGATGCCACCAGCCCGGTAGAGGCTGTGCCAACGCGAGAGCGTTCGCTCTCCCACCCCGGCCTCCCGCGCGAGACTCGCCAGCGGGATGCCGTCTTCGACGTGGAGCCGCAGAATCTTCCACTTCTGCGACCCGTCCATGTCACGCCTGCGCGATGCTCTCGCGAGCGGCAGCGTCCCGCTGGTGGCGGTACAGCGTCGCCCGAGACCACCCCACCAGGCGCGCCGCCCCCTCAGCGGTGCAACCCTTCGCTCTCTCTTCGGCAGCGATCGCCAGTTTGCGATCCACGACCTCGGGATTCACGGGCGGCCGGCCGAACTTCGTGCCCTGAGCGCGGGCTGCTGCGATCCCCGCGTTGACACGCTCGGTGATCAGCTCGCGTTCGTACTCCGCTAGCGTTGCCAGCATACCGAGCATGAGCCGACCCGACGACGTCTCAGGATCGATCCCGTCGGAGACCGACCGGATCTTCACGCCGCGATCCCGGAGCAGGTTCACGGTGTTGAGCACATCGATGAGCGACCGGCCCAGTCGATCGATCCGCCAGACCACCACCGTGTCCTCAGGCTCCGCATAGGCCAGGAGCTTCTTCATGCCCGGACGCTCCGCCGCGCTCTTCGCCCCGGACGTTACGTCCGAGAACACATCCCGCTTCTGCACCCCTGCCGCAAGAAGAGCGTCAAGCTGCAGCGCCGGGTCCTGCCCCGCCGTCGACACCCGCGTGTACCCCAGAAGTCTCATGACGACATCATGCCTCATAAAGCACATTCACCGGAAGGTCTGAGACAGAACGCGGTGCGACGACTTTACGAGACACCATGGGCCTCCCGTCGACCCAGCTCGTGCCGGCGCCGTAGTCACCAAACGCGGCGTCGCGTAAAGCTGTAGATTCTTGAGGCGCCACCAGCTTGCCACCTTGTGGAAGGGCGGCGATTGCTTGGCGCGAAGCGCTTTCGCCTTGAACTATCCGCGTCGACGTAATCTGGGGCCGACTCTGAGCGCGACTGTGACGTAGCGGTAGAGTTGGTGCCTGCTTGCCGGGCGGCAGAACGCGGGCGCCTGCGTTCAGGCGTCATGGCGAGCAAGGGCTAGTGGAAGGGTGAAGCAGTGGGGCAAGCGCAGGAGCAAGACATGGACACGATGCAGATCGGTGAGGTCGCCGAACGCACCGGGCTGTCGATGCGCACTATCCGCCACTACGACAATGTAGGGCTGGCGCCGCCCTCGGCCCGCAGTGAGGGCGGATTTCGGCTCTACACCCAGGCCGACGTCGAGCGGCTCAACTACGTCCGGCGGATCACTCCGCTGGGATTCAGCCTGGAGGAGACCGCCGAGATCCTCGCCATTCTGGAGGCCAAGGAACCGGTCGAGGCCACTGCCGCGTACTTGGAAAGGGTCCGGGTGGCCCGGGAGAAGATGGCCCGCAAACTGCGCCAAGCCGACGAGCTCATCGACGCCCTGCAGGACCGCGTCCACGACTAAACCTGCCCCCCCGCTGGCGGAGCGAGGTGGGCCAGCAGCCAGACTCTACCCTCACGTTAGGGTAGAGTTAGTGTCGAAACTTTTCCCGGTGACTACCTGATGCCCCGCCCCTTGGGCGGCCGGGCTGCCTCGTAAGGCCGGGGTCCTTCTTGTTCACGACCTGATGGGAGACCTGCGTGTCCACCACAATCCACACCGCCCCGCCGGCGAATGCCACCCCCGAAGAACGCCAATCCGTCCTGGCGACCCTGAAGCGCCCGCGCTGGCTGAAGACCGAGGTGCTGGCCGGCCTGATCGTCGCGCTGGCGTTGATCCCTGAGGCCATCGCGTTCTCGCTGATCGCCGGGGTGGACCCGCAGGTGGGTCTGTTCGCTGCCGCCACGATGGCCATGTCCATCGCCTTCCTGGGTGGGCGGCCGGCGATGATTTCTGCGGCCACCGCGGCCACCGCTCTGGTGATCGCCCCGCTGATGGCCTCGCACGGGCTGGACTACTTCCTCGTCGCGGTCATCCTTGCCGGTGTCTTCCAGGTGATCCTCGGGGTGCTCGGGGTGGGCAAGCTGATGCGCTTCATCCCCCGGTCGGTGATGGTCGGCTTCGTCAACGCCTTGGGCATCTTGATCTTCACCTCCCAGCTACCAGACCTGATCGGCGTCCCGTGGCTGGTCTACCCGCTCACCGCCGCCGGCCTGGCGATCATCTACCTGCTGCCACGGATCACCACGGTCGTCCCAGCCCCGCTGATCTCGATCATCGTTGTCACCGCTCTGGCCCTGGTCTTCGCACTCAACGTGCCCACCGTCGGGGACAAGGGTCAGCTGCCCGACGCCCTGCCCACCCTGTTCCTGCCTGACGTGCCCTTCACCCTGGAGACCTTCCAGATCGTCGCCCCCTACGCACTGGGCATGGCCCTCGTCGGGCTGCTGGAATCCCTGATGACGGCCAAGCTGGTCGATGACATCACCGACACCCGCTCGAACAAGGTCCGCGAGTCCTGGGGCCAGGGCGCGGCGAACATCATCAGCGGCTTCTTCGGCGGAATGGGCGGCTGCGCGATGGTCGGGCAGACCATGATCAACGTCAAGGCCTCCGGGGCCCGCACCCGGATTTCCACCTTCCTGGCCGGCGTCTTAGTCCTGGTGTTGGCCGTGTCCCTCGGGGAGGTAGTGGCGCTGATCCCGATGGCCGCCCTGGTCGCGGTGATGATCTTCGTGTCGATCGCCACCTTCGACTGGCACTCCGTCCGTCCCTCAACGCTGAAAATGATGCCCAAGTCCGAGACCATCGTCATGGTAGTCACCGTCATCGCGACCGTCGCCACCCACAACCTAGCCGTCGGCGTCGGGCTCGGGGTGCTCACCGCGATGGTGCTCTTCGCCCGCAGGGTCGCGCACTTCGCCACCGTCACGCGCACCGTCAAGGGCGAGGGCGAGCAGGCCGTAGCTCGGTACACCGTGGACGGGGAACTGTTCTGGGCCTCCTCCAACGACCTCTACACCCAGTTCGAGTACGCCGAGGACCCTCAGCGCATCGTCATCGACCTGACGACCTCACACCTGTGGGATGCCTCGACCATCGCCGCACTAGATTCCGTGGAGGACAAGTACCGCCACTACGGCAAGAACGTCGAGGTCATCGGCCTCAACGAGGCCAGCCAAAACATGCGCAACCGCATGTCCGGCAAGCTCGGCGCCGGACACTAAACCACCACGCACCCTCCCCGCGCCCGAGGCTCACACGCTGGACCAGTATTCGCACGTGTCAGCGCGGGGCCCCGCTGTGGCCGGGAGTGCGCCACCGAGCGATCACAGAACGCCGCCATTCATCGCCAAACTTCACACGCCAAGCCATCACCGTCCCGTAAGACCCGTCCGGCGAGTCGTCCGGTGACGGGTCCCTATGCGACACACTGATCTGCATGTCTGAGATCATCATCGGCTATGCACGCGTGTCCACGGAAGAGCAAGACCTCACCGCGCAGCGTGATGCCCTAGCAGCCCTGGGCGTCACCTCGGAACGCATCTATGTTGATCATGGGTTTACCGGCACCAACAAGAATCGTGCCGGCCTACGCGACGCCTTGGCCGCATGCCGAGCGGGGGATACCTTCGTCGTTACCAAGCTGGATCGCCTAGCTGTACTGCCCATAGACGTTAGTTAAGCGGCTGATTGGTGGCTGGTTCCCGATTGCAGTGTGGGGCCTGTGGTGATTGTACGCATGGTTCCAATCCGGCAGTGCTTCGCGGCGGGTGGCCTCGCTGCCATAGAACCTGGCGTAGGCCCAACCGTCGTTCAGGGTCCGATGGAACCGCTCGATTTTCCCATTGGTCTGGGGCCGGTAAGGGCGGGTCCGCTTGGGCGTGATGGCCAGCTCGGCGCAGGCGTCACGCCAGGCATGCGAGCGGTAGGCGGACCCATTATCAGATAGCACGCGCTCCACGACGACGTCACGGGCAGCGAACCACGCCACGGCCCGTTCCAGTACCGCGATGGCCGTTACCGACTTCTCATCATCATGAATCTCGGCATAGGCGATACGCGAGTGATCATCGATGACCGTGTGCACGAAGGCGGTTCCCATTTTCGGGGTGTGGTTCGCATTGCGGGGCTTGTCCGGGGTTGCTGCACGGTTCTTGTCTCCGGCCTGCCGGCCCACGAACCGGTGCCCGCCGCCGTCGGGAATATTGCCGAATTTGGTGACGTCCACGTGGATCATCGATCCCGGATAGGGGTGCTCATAGCGGCGGATTTTCTCACCGGTGACCCGGTCGATATAGCGCAGCCTGTTGATTCGGCAACGTACCAGCACTGCGTGCACCGTCGAGGCAGCCAGGCCCAGCCGGTAGGCGATCTGGACGGGCCCCAAGCGCTTGCGCCAGCGCAGTGCCACGATTTGTTTGACCGCTGCCTGCGGGGTGCGTGCAGGACTTGTCCGGGGTCTGCTGGGCTTGTCGGCCATCCCGGCCGCGCCGTGGGCTCGGTAGCGGTCGGCCCAGCGTTTGGCGGTGGGCCAGGAGACCATGAACATCTTCGCTGCGGTGGAGACGCTCCACTGCTGGTCAACGATGAGCTTGGCGATTCTCAGACGTGCTTTGGGGGTCAGGGCTGCATTAGCGTGGGACATGAAGGCCTCCTGTTTGTGAAGTGGTTTCTTAGACAGCTCCACTCCACATCGGGGGGCCTTCGTCATCCCATCAATTCAGACCGTGTCGTCGCACGAGTTCAACCAACGTTGCTGGGCAGTACACCCCCGCTCCGTCCGGGACGCCCACGAAATTGCCGATGACCTCGCCAGACGCGAAATCAAACTCAGCATCGGCGGTCCCGTCCATGACCCTACCGACCCAATGGGCAAACTCCTGTTCAACGTGTTGGCGATGATCTCCGAGTTCGAAGCTGACCTTATTCGGATGCGCACCCGCGAAGGAATGAAGGTTGCCAAGGCCAAGGGCAGGCTGCGGGGCAAGCAGCCCAAACTCTCAGCGAAGCAGGAAGAGCACCTCCTCGAACTGCACGCCGCTGGGGAACACAGCAAGGCGGAGCTACCTGAGCTGTTTAGCGTCGGTCGCTCCACTGTCTATCGAGCCATTGAACGCGGGCGGCTGCGCAACGCAAACCACGGAAGCCCCTGACATTACATGCGCTCGATTTCGAACAATTAGCTGCTCATAGTCGTCGGCAGGCAGAAGCCAAGCGGCCGGCCCCCGCAGTGCAGGGGCCGGCCATTGAGCAAAAGATTTAGCCGAAGATCGGAGTCCCGACGAACGGGTCGATCGCCAGCCCGACGAACAGGACCGTGAGGTAGCTGATGGAGATGTGGAAGACCTTCATCGCCTTGCGGTTCATGTCGCGTGGCAGGTGTTCTCGCTGTGCCTCGCGGTAGAGCACATGGGATTCGAAGATGAACCAGCCACCGGAAACCGCGGCCAGCACTGTGTAGACGATACCGGCGTCACCCATCGGAACCAGCAGCAAGGAGCAGGCGACGGTGGCCCAGGCGTACAGGACGACCTGCACGGACACGGTCCGGGCCCCGGCAATGGCCCCGAGCATCGGGACGTGGGCGTTGTTGTAGTCGTCGGCATACTTCATCGACAACGGCCAGTAGTGCGGTGGGGTCCAGAGGAAGATGATCAGGAACAGGATGATGGCCGGCCAAGCCAGGGTCCCGGTGACCGCTGCCCACCCGATGAGCACGGGCATGCAGCCGGCGATTCCGCCCCAGACGATGTTCTGCGAGGTGCGGCGCTTGAGGATCAGTGTGTAGAAGACCACATACAGCAGGATCGCGGTGAGTCCGAGGACAGCGGTGAAGAGGTTTGCACCGGCCCAGAGGATCCCGATCGAGGCCAAGCCGATCACGTACGAGAAGATCAGTGCTTCACGGGGCGTGGCTTCGCCGGTGACCAGCGGACGCTTCGAGGTCCGGTGCATGAGCCGGTCCATGTCCCGGTCGAAATAGCAGTTGAAGGCGCCGGCGCTTCCGGCGGCCAGGGCGCCACCCAGCAGGGTCGCCACGATCGTGATCAGGTCGGGGAAGCCGCGCTGCGCGAAGATCATGGTCGGCAGCGTGGTGACCAGAAGCAACTCGATGACTCGCGGCTTGGTCAGGGCCACATAGGCCCGGGCCTTGCGTCCGATGAAACCACCCAGGGATTCATCGGTTTGACGTGACGCACGAGGTGCGAGCTCTACGTCGGTCGGTACGGTCTTCACGGACATGCCACTCAGTTCTTCGCGGGAAATACACAGACAACCCCAATCATACCCTTTTACCGGCTGTAGAACTCAGGCATCTTTCCCCCAGCCGCGAACGCCCCGGAAATTATCGGAATAAACAGGCCACGGGCACCCCCAAAGAGATATGGTTGAAGCGATGTGCCGGAGCGCTGGAGCTCAGTATTCGTACGTGGGCGTGCAGCATCTGTGCTTCCCCCGACTCCACTCCTCGGCACCGACCGCCAATACAGGACCAGAGAGAGGGGCCGCCACGTGGCGCCACAGTCAGATGTTCGGGAATTGTCGTGGACGGAATCGGATCAGAAGGCCGTGGACAGCATCCGCGTCCTGGCAGCCGATGCGGTGGAGAAGGTCGGAAGCGGCCACCCCGGTACGGCGATGAGCCTGGCCCCCGCGGCCTATCTCCTGTTCCAGCAGCATCTGCGCCACGATCCGAGCGACCCGCATTGGATCGGCCGCGACCGGTTCGTCCTCTCCCCCGGGCACACCTCCCTGACGCTCTACCTCCAGCTCTTCCTCTCCGGCTACGGCCTGGAGATGAAGGACATCGAAGCGCTGCGCACCTGGGATTCACTCACCCCCGGACACCCGGAGGTCGGCCATACCAAGGGCGTGGAGATCACCACCGGCCCGCTGGGACAGGGCCTGGCCTCCGCCATCGGATTCGCCTACGCCCAGCGTCGCATGCGCGGCATGCTCGATCCGCAGGCGGCAGCAGGGACCAGCCCGTTCGACCACTCCGTCTTCGTGATCGCCTCCGACGGCGACCTACAGGAAGGCGTGACCTCCGAAGCCTCCTCCTTGGCCGGCCACCAGGAACTGGGCAACCTGGTCGTCATCTATGACGAAAACCACATTTCGATCGAAGACGACACCGACGTGTCCTTCACCGAGGACGTCCTCGGCCGGTACTCCGCCTACGGGTGGCACACCCAGCGCGTGGATTGGACCCGCACCGGCAACTACGTCGAAGACGTCGAGGCCCTGCACCTGGCCATCAACGAGGCCAAGGCCGAGACCAGCCGCCCGTCGATCATTTCGCTGCGCACCATCATCGGATGGCCCGCGCCGACTAAGCAGAACACCGGTGGCATCCACGGCTCGAAGCTGGGAACCGAGGAACTCGAGGCACTGAAGAAGGAACTGGGCTTCGACCCTGCCGCGCACTTCGCCCTCGATGACCAGGTCCTGGCCCATGCCCGCGAAGTCGCCGATCGCGGGGCCGCCGCCCACGCCGAATGGCAGAAGGGTTTCGACGCCTGGAAGGCAGCCAACCCGGAGAACGCCGCCCTGCTCGAGCGCATCCAGGCCGGAAGGCTCCCGGAGGGATGGGATGCCAACCTCCCCGAGTTCGAAGCGGGCAAGGATCTGGCCACCCGTGCCGCCTCGGGACAGGTCATCAATGCCATCGCCGATGTCCTGCCGGAACTCTGGGGCGGTTCGGCCGACCTGGCCGGCTCGAACAACACGACCATCAAATCGGCGCCGTCGTTCATCCCCGAAACCAAGCAGACGGACTCTTGGAAGGGCGACCCGTTCGGCCGGGTCCTGCACTTCGGCATCCGCGAGCACGCCGCAGCAGCCATCGTCAACGGGATCACCCTGGCGTCGCCGACCCGGGCGTTCTCCGGTACGTTCCTGATCTTCTCCGACTACCAGCGGCCGGCCATCCGGCTCTCGGCGTTGATGGGTGTGCCGTCCATCTATGTCTGGACCCACGATTCCATCGGTCTGGGCGAAGACGGTCCGACCCACCAGCCGGTCGAGCAGCTGGCCTCGCTACGTGCCATCCCGAACCTCGACGTCGTCCGCCCGGCGGACGCCAACGAGGTGTCCTGGGCCTGGAAGACGGTCCTGGAGAACACCTCCAACCCCGCGGGGCTCGTGCTCTCGCGTCAGGGACTGCCGGTCTACGACAGGAACCAGCCAGGATTCGGGCCGGCTTCCGGAGTCGCCGACGGTGGCTACGTGTTCGTCGATGCCATGCGTGACGGCCAGGTCGTGGACCCGGACGTGGTGCTCATGGGCACCGGTTCGGAAGTCCAGCTCGCCGTCGATGCCCGCGAGGCATTGGCCGCTGAAGGCATTGCCGCCCGGGTGGTCTCGCTGCCCTGCGTCGAGTGGTTCAACCGTGCGGAGCAGTCCTACCGCGACTCCGTCCTCCCGCCGTCGGTGAAGGCCCGGGTGAGCGTCGAGGCCGGCGTGGCCCAGGGCTGGCGCGAACTGGTCGGCGACGCCGGCCGCATGGTCTCGCTGGAGCACTTCGGTGCCTCGGCAGACTACAAGCGCCTCTACACCGAATTCGGCATCACGGCCGAGGCCGTGGCCCAGGCGGCGCGCGACTCGATCAACGCAGCGAAATAGCACGACGCCGGTCGGCCACTGGAATAGTGGCCGACCGGTTTCCGTTCCCGTGGCCCGAACCCGCAGGAACGGCGCAGACCTCATTTCCCTCCTGGAAGGATCCATCTCATGAGCAACCCCAACACCCAGGCCCTCTCCGATGCCGGCGTCTCCATCTGGCTCGATGACCTCTCCCGCTCCCGCCTGACCTCGGGTTCGCTGCAGAAGCTCATCGGCGAGCGGAACGTGGTCGGTGTGACCACCAACCCCTCGATCTTCGCCGCGGCCCTGTCCAAGGGCGACGCCGACTACACCGAGCAGGTGGGTGAACTCGCTGCCGCCGGCGCCGACGTCGAAGAAGCGGTCTTCCAGATCACCACCCAGGACGTCACCCGGGCCTGCGACCTCTTCGCCCCCGTGGCCACCGCCAGCCAAGGCATCGACGGGCGGGTCTCGATTGAGGTCGATCCCCGTTCGGCGCATGACGCAGCCGCCACCATCGCCGAGGCCAAGAAGCTCTCCGCCAAGGTCGACCGCGAGAACGTCTTCATCAAGATCCCGGCCACCGTCGAAGGGCTCGAAGCCATCACCGCGACGCTGGCGGCAGGCATCAGCGTCAACGTCACGCTCATCTTCTCGCTGGAGCGTTACCGCGCCGTGATCAACGCGTTCCTCTCGGGCATGGAGCAGGCCAAGGAAAACGGCCACGACCTGTCCAAACTGCACTCCGTTGCCTCCTTCTTCGTATCCCGCGTGGACACCGAGATCGACAAGCGTCTCGACGCCATCGGTACCGAAGAAGCCACCGCGCTCAAGGGCAAGGCCGGTCTGGCCAACGCCCGTCTGGCCTACCAGGTCTTCGAGGAGGACTACTCCTCCGAACGCTGGGGCGTCCTAGCCGCGTCCGGCGCCCGTCCGCAGCGTCCGCTCTGGGCGTCCACGGGGGTGAAGGATCCCGCGCTGCCCGACACCCTGTACGTCACCGGGCTCACTGCCCCACAGGTCGTGAACACGATGCCAGAGAAGACGCTGGATGCCACGGCCGACCACGCCGAGGTCACCGCCGACACGATCACCGGCACCTACGACGAATCGAACCGGGTCCTGGATTCGCTGGCCGCACTGGGCATCGACTACAACGAGGTCGTCCTGCTGCTGGAGAACGAAGGGGTGGAGAAGTTCGAGGCCGCCTGGACCGATCTGCTGGCCGATGTCCGCCAGGCACTGGAAGCAGCAGGAAAGGCGTCGGCATGAGTGCCCTGGGGTTCACGGCCACCGGAGCCGCACAAGCTGCCATCCAGGCGCATGTCCCTGCCCTGGTCGCCGAGAAGACGGCCTCGCGCATCGCGGCCAAGGACGACACCCTCTGGGGTCCCGAGGCCCAGGCCGAGGCCTCCAAGCGCCTCGGCTGGGTCGACTTGGCCGAGACCTCGCGTCCCCTGGTCGAGCCCATCCTGGATCTGCGCCGGGAACTGCAGGCGGACGGCATCGACCGGATCGTCTTGGCCGGAATGGGCGGTTCCTCGCTGGCACCCGAGGTCATCACCGCCACCGCCGACGTCGAACTCGTCGTCCTGGACAGCACCGACCCCGAAATGGTCGGCAATGCCCTGACCGACCGGTTGGCCACCACGGCTCTGGTCGTCTCCTCGAAATCCGGGTCGACCGTGGAAACCGATTCCCAGCGACGGGTGTTCTCCCAGGCGTTCGAGGATGCGGGAATCGATGCGGCATCGCGCATCATCGTGGTCACCGACCCGGGGTCCCCCATGGATAAGGCCTCGCGCAAGGCCGGCTACCGGGCGGTCTTCAACGCCAACCCGGACGTCGGAGGACGGTATTCCGCCCTCACCGCCTTCGGGCTGGTGCCTTCCGGTCTGGCCGGTGTGGATATCGCCACCTTGCTGGACGAGGCGGAGGAAGCCGCGGAATTCCTGGCCGACGACGACGAGGACAACCTCGGACTCGCCTTGGGCGCGGCCCTGGCCGGGACCACGCCGTTGCGCAATAAGATCGTCTTCGTCGACGAGGGATCCGGCATCGTCGGATTCGCCGATTGGGCCGAACAGCTCATTGCCGAATCCACCGGCAAGCACGGCACCGGCCTGCTACCGGTCGTGGTGGAACCCGGGGCCGAGGAGACGGTCCACCAGGCCGACGACGTGCTCCTGGTCCACCTGGTCTCCGACGACGAGGACCCGGTCATCGCCACCCAGGGACACCATGTGTATGTCTCGGGATCGTTGGGCAGCCAGATGCTGTTGTGGGAGTACGCCACCGTCGTGGCCGGCAAGCTGCTGGGCATCGACCCCTTCGACCAGCCGGATGTCGAGGCGGCGAAGATCGCTGCCCGCGGGCTCCTCGATGCCACCCCCGAGCCGGAGACCGCCCAATTGGTCGACGGCGACATCGAGCTCCGGGCCACCGAAGGCCTGCTCGAGGGGGCGGCAGGCGTCACGGACGCCGTGGCCAACCTGCTCGGTGCCCTGCCGGCCGACGGCTACCTGAGCATCCAGGCGTATCTGGATCGCATCGGGCACGCCGATCTGGCGACCCTGCGCGAGGATCTGTCCGTGGCCTCGAACCGTCCGACGACGTTCGGGTGGGGCCCACGCTTCCTGCACTCCACCGGGCAATTCCACAAGGGTGGACCCCGCATCGGGGTCTACCTGCAGATCACCGCCGACTCCGATACGGACATCAGCATCCCCGACCGTCCATTCACGTTCGGTGAATTGATCTCCGCCCAGGCCACCGGTGACGCCCAGGTGCTCGCCGACAACGGCCGCCCGGTCCTGCGCCTGCATTTGGGCTCCCGGGACGAAGGAATCCGCCAGCTGCGTGCCGCGATCAGCGCACTGCCCGGAATTCACCAGTAACATCGGGGGCGGGCGGCCCCGGTGGCCGCCCGCTCCCCCCGTTGTTTCACCACAGAAAGCACCCCATGGCAGATACCACCGCGCACAACCCCCTGCGCGATCGTCGGGACCGCCGCCTGAACCGGATTGCCGGGCCATCTGCCCTGGTGTTCTTCGGCGTCACCGGCGACCTGGCCCGCAAGAAACTCATCCCCGCGGTCTACGACCTCGCCAACCGCGGGCTCCTCCCGCCCAGCTTCGCCGTCGTCGGCTTCGGTCGCCGCGATTGGTCGCCCGAGGACTTCGTCGCCCAGGCCAGGGAATGGGTCCTGGCCAGCGCCCGGACCCCCTTCAACGAAACCGTCTGGGCCCAACTAGCCGGCGGCTTCCGCTTCGTCACCGGCGGGTTCGGCGATGAAGAAGCCTACGAACGTCTCGGCGAGACCCTGGATGAGCTCAAGATCTCCCGCGGCACCCGCGGAAACCACGTCTTCTACCTCTCCATCCCCCCGAACTCCTTCGAGCAGGTCTGTGAGCAGCTTTCCCGCCACGGGCTGGCCCAGGACGAGCAGATCCACGCCGACGCCTCCGCGGAGCCGCAGGAGCCGGCCCCCTGGCGCCGGGTGGTCATCGAGAAGCCCTTCGGCCACGATCTGGAATCGGCCCGCGAACTGAACACCATCGTGGAATCCGTTTTTCCCCCCGACGCGGTCTTCCGCATCGACCACTACCTGGGCAAGGAAACCGTCCAGAACCTGCTGGCCCTGCGTTTCGCCAACCAGCTGTTCGAGCCGCTGTGGAACGCCAACTACGTGGACCATGTGCAGATCACCATGGCCGAGGACATCGGCATCGGTGGCCGGGCGGGATACTACGACGGCGTCGGGGCCGCCCGCGACGTCATCCAGAACCACTTGCTCCAGCTGCTGGCCCTGACCGCGATGGAGGAACCGATTTCCTTCAACGCCGATCACCTGCGCGCCGAAAAGGAAAAGGTCCTCGCCGCGGTCAAACTCCCCGAGGACCTCTCCCGGCACTCGGCCCGCGGTCAATACACCGGGGGCTGGCAGGGAGGCGAGGAGGTCACCGGTTTCCTCGACGAGGAAGGGTTCAACCCGGAATCGCAAACCGAGACCTATGCCGCCATCCGCGTGGACATCAACACGCGCAGATGGTCCGGGGTGCCCTTCTATCTGCGCGCCGGCAAGCGGTTGGGGCGTCGGGTGACCGAGATCGCCGTCGTCTTCAAACGGGCGCCCAACCTGCTCTTCCGCGACAACGCCTCCGAGGAGTTCGGCCAGAATGCGGTGGTCATCCGCGTTCAGCCCGACGAAGGCGCCACCATCCGTTTCGGTTCCAAGGTCCCGGGCACGCAAATGGAGGTCAGGGACGTGACCATGGACTTCGGGTACGGCCACTCCTTCACCGAGTCCAGCCCCGAAGCCTATGAGCGGCTCATCCTGGACGTCCTGCTCGGCGAACCCCCCCTGTTCCCCCGGCATCAGGAGGTGGAGCTGTCCTGGAAGATCCTCGACCCGTTCGAGGACTATTGGGCGTCCCTGGACGAACAGCCCGAACCGTATGCCCCCGGAAGCTGGGGCCCGAGTTCGGCTGATGAACTGCTGGCCCGAGATGGAAGGACGTGGCGGCGACCATGATCGTAGACCTGCCGAACACCACCACCTCGAAGGTGGCCAAGAAGGTCATGAACCTCCGCGAGACCGGCGGTGTCGTCGCCCTGAGCCGCGTGCTGACGCTTGTGGTGGTCACGCAGTCCGGGTTCGAGGAGGAGGCCATCGCCGCGGCGAACCTGGCCAGCCGGGAGCACCCGTGCCGCATCATCGTCGTGGTCGAAGGGGCCACCGACGCCCCGACGAGCCTCGGGGCACAGATCAGGGTCGGCGGTGATGCCGGGGCCTCGGAAGTCATCGTCCTCCATGCCGACGGGGACCTGGCCACGGCCAACGAATCACTGGTCAACGCGCTCCTGCTCCCCGATGCCCCCATCGTCGCCTGGTGGCCCCATGGGATGCCCGAATGTGCCTCCGAAACGGCCATCGGCAGGATCGCGCACCGCCGGATCACCGATAGCCGGACCGCCGATGAGCCGCAAAAGGCGCTCTTCGCCCTGGCGAAGAGCCATGTGGCCGGGGACACCGACCTGGCGTGGACGCGGTTGACCCTCTGGCGGGCCCAATTGGCCGCCGTCCTAGACCAGCTCGATGCCTCCTGCCTGACGGCCGCCACCGTGAAGGGTTCGTCCTCGAGCCCCAGCGTGCTGCTGCTGGCTGCCTGGTTGACGCTCCGGCTGGACATCCCGGTCACGATCGCCTCCTCCTCCAACGGGACCGGGGTGCGCAGCGTGAGGTTCTCCCGCGAGGACGGCGACGTGGTGCTGACCCGCCCCCATGACGACGTGGCCGAGTTGTACCAGCCGGGACAGCCCGTCCAACGGGTGTCGTTGCCGCGGCGCAACACCTCGGTCTGTCTTGCGGAGGAACTGCGCCGGCTGGACCCCGACGAGGTCCTCGGCGAGGTCCTGCGGGAGGGTCTGGCCCAGACCAACCTGCGCTCCGTGACCGCTTCCGAACGCTGAGCCTGCGGGCACCACGAAACGCCAAAGAGGCGGCTTCCCCCGTGGGGGAAGCCGCCTCTTCATGGTTCTACGGCGGTGGGCGCGCCGGGCCTGGGCCCGGGATGCCCCCGCGGGGATTGCGGGGTCCTAGATCTCCGAGCTCAAGCGCATGATGATGCCCAGCGCCACGATGATCGCGCCCCAGGACACCCCGAGCACGACGGTGATCCGGTTGAGGTTCTTTTCGGCAACACCTGAGGACCCGAGACTGGTGGTCATGCCGCCGCCGAACATGTCCGACATGCCGCCTCCACGTCCCTTGTGGAGCAGGATCAGCATGACCAGCAACAGGCTCACGAGTCCCAGCACCACCTGCAGGACAATCTTGAGTGTGTCCACTACTACCTTTCGGTCGAGAACGGCCGCAGCCGGTTAGTCCGTCACCAGATGATGCTCGAACCTAATAATGTTAGCAAATTCCGCGGCGTCCAGGCTGGCACCCCCGACGAGCAGCCCGTCGACATCGCTGCCACGCATGATGGCGGCGGCGTTGGCGGCCTTGACCGAACCGCCATAAAGCAGCCGGATTCCTGCTGCCGTGTCGGCTCCGTAGAGACTCACGAGCTCGGCGCGGAGCGCCGCGGCCATCTCCTGGGCGTCCTCGGGTCCGGCGACTTCCCCGGTGCCGATGGCCCAGACGGGCTCGTAGGCCACCACGAGATCGGCGGCCTGGGCCGCATCCAATCCCGCCAGCGAGCCACGCAACTGCTCGAGCGTGTGCTCGACATGGCGCCCGGCCTGCCGGACCTCCAGGCCCTCGCCCACGCAGAGCACCGGCACCATTGAATGCCTGTAGGCTGCTGCGACCTTGCGGGAAAGCAACTCATCGGTTTCGCCGTGGATGGCCCGGCGTTCGCTATGCCCGACCAGGACATACCGTGAGCCGAGCTTGGAGAGGAAGGCCCCGGAGATGTCCCCGGTGAAGGCGCCGGAATCCTCCGGTGAGAGGTCCTGGCCCCCGTAGACGACCGGCAGGTCATCGCCGGCGACCAGCGTCTGGACGCCGCGCAGATCGGTGAACGGCGGGAAGACGGCGACCTCGACCCGGTTGAAGTCGTGTTTGGCATCCTCGAGGGTCCACGCCAGCTTCTGCAGCAGCGTGATGCCCTGGACATGGTCCATGTTCATCTTCCAGTTGCCGGCAATCAGCGGCTTCCGGTCGAATTGACCGTTCGTGGAGGTGGTCATAGGTGGCTAGTTCCCTTCGAGCGCGGTGAGTCCGGGCAATTCCTTGCCCTCCAGGTATTCGAGGCTGGCCCCGCCTCCGGTGGAGATATGGCCGAAATCGTCCTCGCTGAAACCCAGGGTGCGGACGGCTGCGGCGGAGTCCCCGCCCCCGACGACGGAAAACGCCTCGGAGTCCGCCAGGGCCTGGGCCACGGCCCGGGTTCCCCCGGAGAAGGCCTCGATCTCGAAGACCCCCATGGGGCCGTTCCAGAACACGGTGTTGGCGGAGCGGATGTAACTGACGAAGGCCTCTCCCGAGGCCGGTCCGATGTCGAGGCCCAGTCCGGTATCGCCGAACCGACCGTTTTCGATCCCGTCGACGGGGCGCACCTCGTGTTCGGCGTCGGCCCCGAACTTGGAGGCCACCACGACGTCGGTGGGCAGGATGATGTCGCAGCCGGTTTCCTTGGACCGGGCCAGGTATCCGCGGACGGTTTCGAGCTGGTCTTCCTCCAGCAATGATTTCCCGACCGGGTGTCCCTGGGCGGCCAGGAAGGTGAAGGCCATGCCACCGCCGATCAGCAGGTGGTCGGCGCGGCCGAGGAGCGTGTCGATCACCGCGAGCTTATCGGAGACCTTGGACCCGCCCAGGACGACGACGTAGGGCCGCTGGGGGCCCTCGGTGAGCTGACGCAACACCTCCATCTCGGTCCTGACCAGATCGCCCTGGTAGGAGGGCAGCAGTGCGGCGATGTCGACCACTGATGCGTGCTTGCGGTGCACGGCACCGAAGGCATCATCCACGTAGGCACCGTTGCTGCCGGTCAGGTCGGCCAGCTCACGGGCGAACGAGGCCCGTTCGTCGTCGTCCTTGCTGGTCTCGCGCGGATCGAAGCGGACGTTTTCCAGGACCAGCACGGAGCCGTCCTGGAGTTTCGAGGCCAGTTCGCGGGCGCTGCTGCCCACGACGTCCTGGGCCACCTCGACCGGGAAATCGGCGAGCTCGTCCAGCCGGTCGGCGGCGGGACGAATGGAGTACTTCGGCTCCGGGGCCCCCTTCGGGCGGCCCAGATGGGCCATCACCAGGACCCGGGCACCGGCCTCGGAGAGTTTCGCGAGGACGGGAAGGGACGCGCGGACACGTCCGTCGTCGGTGACGGTGGAGCCATCGAGCGGCACGTTCAGGTCGCTACGGACCAGAACGTGCCGCCCACGGACACCATCGGCGAGCAGATCGTCGAGAGTGTTGGAAGTCATGACTTCAGGCTATCGGATCGCCGCGACTACGCCAGCTTCGAGCCGACGTATTCGGTCAGGTCGACCAGGCGGCTGGAATAGCCGAATTCGTTGTCGTACCAGCCGATGACCTTCACGGTACTGCCGATGACCTTGGTCAGCGGCGCGTCGAAGATCGTCGAGTGCGGATCGGTGACGATGTCGCTGGAGACGATCGGGTCCTCGTTGTACTTCAGGTACGGGGCCAGCTGGCCCTCCTCGGCGGCCGCGCGGAATGCCGCGTTGACTTCCTCGACGGTCGTTTCGCGGGCCAGGGTCACGGTCAGGTCTGTGGAGGAGCCGGTCGGGACCGGAACGCGCATTGCATAGCCGTCGAGCTTGCCCTTGAGCTCGGGCAGGACCCGGCCGATCGCCTTGGCGGCACCGGTGGAGGTGGGAATCATGTTCAGCGCGGCGGCCCGGGCACGACGCGGATCCTTATGCGGGCCGTCCTGCAGGTTCTGGTCGGCGGTGTAGGCGTGGATGGTGGTCATCAACCCGTCGACGATGCCGAACTGGTCGTTGAGGACCTTGACCATGGGGCCGAGGCAGTTGGTGGTGCAGGAGGCGTTGGAGATGATGTCGTGGTTCTCCGGGTCGTACAGGTTGTCGTTGACACCCATCACGATGGTGATGTCCTCGCCCTTGGCGGGGGCGGAGATGATGACCTTCTTGGCGCCGGCTTCCAGGTGCTTGCGGGCGCCTTCGGCCTTGGTGAAACGGCCGGTGGATTCGATGACGACGTCGGCACCGAGTGCGCCCCAGCCCAGATCGGCCGGATCCTTCTCGGCGAGGATGCGGATGCGGCGTTCGCCAACGACCAGATCCTGCCCATCGACGGACACTTCCTCGGAGAGCCGGCCGAGGACCGAATCGTATTTGAGGAGCATGGCCAGGCTGTCGATGTCAGCCAGGTCGTTGATGGCGACGATCTCGACGTCTGCCTGGTTCATGAGCGCGGCGCGCAGGTAGTTACGTCCAATGCGTCCGAAGCCATTGATGCCAACACGGGTAGTCACGTGAATATTCTCCTTGCCGGAAGGTAGCCACCACCGTGCTCCGGGTAGGGAGATATGGACGCGGGGATGGCAATGGAAATTTTGTGACACCCCGTTGTGTCCTTGGCCTGTGGGCCGACCGGTTCAGCGGGCTCCCGATCCGGGGAAAACCGGATGCGGGGCCCACTGAAGCCGTTGATAACATCTTACGCCATAAGGCGTTTGATGTGTGAGCAAAATTACCTGCTCTTTTCCCCGGGTCCGAGGACCCGGGGGCGCGGGCTACTTGCCCGGAACGATCAGCGACTTCGCGCCGGAGCGTGCCGCCTCGAAGCGGGCCGACACGTCGGCCCAGTTCACGATGTTCCAGAACGCCTTGACGTAATCCGCCTTGACGTTGACGTAGTCCAGGTAGAAGGCGTGCTCCCACATGTCCAACATCAGCAGCGGGGTGGTGCCCACCGGCACGTTGCCCTGCTGGTCGTAGAGCTGCTCGATGACCAGGTTTTCACCCAGGCCCTCGAAGGCCAGCAGCGCCCAGCCCGAGCCCTGCAGGCTCAGTGCGGCGTTGGTGAAGTGGTTGCGGAAGGCATCGAACGAGCCGAAGGCGTCATCGATGGCCGCAGCGAGCTCACCCTCGGGCTTGTCCCCGCCTTCGGGGGAAAGGTTCTGCCAAAAGATCGAGTGGTTGGTATGCCCACCGAGGTGGAACGCCAGATCCTTGGACAGCTTCGGGATGTTGCCGTACTCGCCCTTTTCGCGGGCCTCTGCCAGCTTGTCCAGCGCGGTGTTGGCGCCGGCGACATACGACGCGTGGTGCTTGCTGTGGTGCAGCTCCATGATGCGCGCGGAAATGTTCGGCTCCAGCGCCGCGTAGTCGTACGGCAGGTCAGGAAGTTCGTACTTCGCCATGATCTCCTCCATTTGTCTCTCACACGCCCGCTCTACGGGCATGCTGGTGGGTAGTGCTTCCCGTGCCTCGCGGCGACGGAAATCCAGCGGCTTGATCAGCCGTCGAGCATATCTGCGGTAACGCTGGCCTCGGTCCCGGGTATTCCCAGTTCAGCGGCCCGGCGGTCCGCCATCGCCAACAGGCGACGGATCCTTCCGGCGATGGCGTCCTTCGTCATCGGGGGGTCGGCCAGGTGGCCCAGTTCATCCAGGCTGGCCTGTTTATGCGCCACGCGGAGGGCCCCGGCATATTGTAGATGGTCCGGGACGTCGTCTCCCAGGATCTCCAGGGCCCGTTCGACCCGGGCACCCGCCGCCACGGCGGCCTGGGCCGAGCGGCGCAGGTTGGCGTCATCGAAGTTCGCCAGCCGGTTGGCCGTCGCCCTGACCTCCTTGCGCATGCGCCGTTCCTCCCACACCAACAACGTGTCGTGGGCGCCCATGCGGGTCAGCAATGCGGCGATGCTGTCACCGTCGCGGATGACGACGCGGTCAACCCCCCGCACTTCGCGGGCCTTGGCGACGATATCGAGCCGCCGGGCGGCCCCGACCAGGGCCAGGGCCGCTTCGGGGCCCGGGCACGTGACCTCCAGTGCCGACGAGCGGCCGGGTTCGGTCAGCGAGCCATGGGCGAGGAAGGCTCCGCGCCAGACGGCTTCGGCGTCGGCGGTGGAACCGTTGACGATGACCGAGGGCAGTCCCCGAACCGGGCGGCCCCGGCCATCGAGCAGACCCGTCTGGCGGGCCAACGATTCGCCGTCCCTGACCACCCGGACGACATAGCGGCTGCCCCGGCGCAGGCCCCCCGCGGAGACGACGATGATCTCGGCGGTGTGTCCGTAGACCTCGGAGATGGCCTGACGCAGCCGCCGGGCGGTGGCGGCAAGATCGACTTCCGCCTCGATGACGATGCGACCTGAAATGATGTGCAGTCCCCCGGCGAAGCGCAGGGTCGCCGACACTTCGGCTTTACGCACGGAGGACTTCTTGACGTCCAGCCGGGACAGCTCGTCCTTGACCGAAGCGGTCAGTGCCATGGCTACTCTTCCTCACGTCGCGTTGTATTCCGGGCAAACGCCTCAAAGACATCCTGATACTCCGCCGCAAGCCGCAGGGGCTCGTGGACGGCACGGTCATGCCCAGTAGCCACCTTACCGAAAAAGCACTCGGCGCCGAGCCGGCCGGCTGCCGCACGGAAGGCCTGCTCGTCATCGACGGACGATGGATCGGCCAGAACGGCGTCGATTCTCAGGTCCGGGGCGTAGCGGGCAATCACGTCAAGATGTGCTGCGGCGGTCATTCCCGAGGTCTCCTGGGTATCGGTGACCAGGTTCATCGTCAGCAGGCGACGGGCCGGGGTGTTCTGCAGTGCCTCACGCATTTCCGGCAGGAGCAGATGCGGCAAAACCGAGGTGTACCAGGAGCCGGGGCCCAGGATGACCCAGTCGGCCAGTTCGATGGCGTCCAACGCCTCGGGGCAGGCCGGGGCATCGGTGGGGGCCAACGTCACATTGCTGACCAGGGTGTCGTTTCCGGCTTCGGCCAGAGCCGCCTGCCCATGGATCCGTCGTCGGACTAGGCTTCCGTCCCCGGCGGTGGCCAGGACCTCCCCGGAGATGTATAGCGGCACGGTACTCATCGGCAGCACGGCGCCGCGGGCCCCGAGCAGGGCACCGGCCCAGCGCAGCCCGGCCACGGCATTTCCCAGCAGCTCCCATAGGGTGATGATCAGCAGGTTGCCCACCGCGTGGTTCTCCAGCGAGGTTTCTACCCCTTCGGAGCCGACGAAACGATGCTGCATGACGTCGCGCCAGGTCCGTCCCCAGTCCGATTCGTCACAAAGGGCGGCCAAGGCCATGCGTAGGTCACCGGGCGGCAGGACGCCCAATTCGCGGCGCAATCGTCCGGAGGATCCGCCGTCGTCGGCGACCGTGACGATGGCCGTGATGTCATTCGTGAGCCGCCGGAGCGCCGAGAGGGAGGCCGAAAGGCCATGTCCGCCGCCGAGTGCTGCGACCCGGGTGGTGGTCATCTCATCGCCGCTGCCCGCCGGACGTGGGGGAAGCATCGGCATCTGTCCGGTCAGGAACGTCATGGACTTACTCCCGGCCCAGATCGCGGTGGTTGACCATGACCGTGACGTTGGGGATCTGCCTGAGTCGGCGCGCCATCTCCTCGCTCACGGCCACCGACCGGTGCTTGCCACCGGTGCACCCGATGGCGATGGTCGCGTAGTGCTTGTTCTCGCGGCGATACCCCTCCAGGACCGGTTCGAGCGCTTCAAGATAGTGGAAGATGAAGTCGGCCGTCCCGTCGGCTTCCAGGACGTAGTCGCTGACGACCTTCTCCTGGCCGGTATGCGGGCGGAGCGCGGGTACCCAGTGCGGGTTCGGGATGAACCGGACATCGGCCAGGAAGTTCGCATCGGTGGGCAAGCCGTATTTGAAACCGAAACTCATCACGTTCAGCCGCAGGACCACCGGTCCCGAATCGGAGAACAGTTCGATGATCGACCGGCCTAGGGCATGGACGTTCAAGGGGGTGGTGTCGATGACGATCTCTGCGTGGTCCTTGATTTCCTTCAGGACCTCGCGTTCGGCGGTGATGCCGTCGGAGATCCGCCCCTCCCCCTGCAGCGGGTGGGGACGCCGGCCCTGTTCGAAACGGCGGATGAGCAGTTCGTCGCTGGCGTCGAGGAACAACACCCGGTATTCGATCCCGGCGGCCCTGAGCTGGCCCAGGTTCTCGCGCAGTTCGGCGAACAGCGCCCGGCTCCGGACGTCCATGACCACGGCCAGCTTGGGGATGGACCCGGGGGTGCGGGCGACCAGATCGGTCAGGGTGCCCAGCAGCTGCGGGGGCAGGTTCTCCACCACGTACCAGCCCAGGTCCTCCAGGGCGTGGGCGGCGGTGGTGCGGCCGGCACCGGACATGCCGGTCACGACCAGCATTTCTGATGCTTCGGGCTTGACGGGGCTCAGCTCGATACTCATGGTTTCAGTCTAGTCGTGTTCCGACACGGCCGTTCTCAGTCGAGCAGCTCCCCGGTGGTGGTGTTGACCGCCGGGGTGGCACCGTCGTCGTCCTCTGCGGTGTCGTCGGGCTCCTGCGGCAGGGCCAGCGCCTCGACCAGGTGTCCGGCCAGGACGGTTCCGACCCCCTTGACCCGGGTGAAGTCCTCGGCGGTCGCCGCCCGCATGCGCTTGAGCGAACCGAAGTGCTTGATGACCGCCTGGCGTTTGGCCGGCCCCAGCCCGGGAACCTGGTCAAGCAGCGAGGAAACCATCGACGAACTACGTTTCTGCCGGTGGAAGGTGATGGCGAACCGGTGCGCCTCGTCACGGATGCGCTGGAGCAGGTACAACCCGTGGGACGCCCGCGGCAGAACCACGGGGAACGGATCCTCGGGCAGCCAGAGTTCCTCCAGTCGCTTGGCCAGCCCGGCGACGTAGACGTCGTCGATCCCCAGGTCCTCCAACGCCCGGACTGCCGCGGCGACCTGCGGCGGACCGCCGTCGACCACGACCAGGGAGGGCGGGTAGGCAAATTTCTTCGGCGGGGCCTTCTCACCCTGTTCCTCAATGCTGATCTCTCCGGAAATCACCGGCGCCATGGCCGCCTGGTCCTCGAGGTAGTGGCGGAATCTGCGGGTGATGACGTCGTACATGGAGGCCGTGTCATCCCGGGCCGCTTCACCGCTGATGGAGAACTTGCGGTATTCGGACTTCTTGGGCATGCCGTCCTCGACCACCACCATGGAGGCCACGACATTGGTACCCGAGACATGGGAGATGTCATAGCATTCGATGCGCATCAGCGGTATCGGCAGCGCGAGTGCCTCCTGGAGTTCCTGCAGAGCGGCACTGCGCGTGGTGATATCGGCGGCGCGGCGTGATTTATGCAGGCGCAGGGACTGCTCGGCGTTCTCCTTCACGGTGCCCATCAAGGTGGCCTTCTCCCCGCGTTGGGGCACCCGCAGGTTCACCGCGCTGCCGCGCAGCCCGCGCAGCCATATCGCCAGTTCCTGCCGGTTCTCCGGTTCAACCGGCACCAGGACCTCCCGGGGGATCCGGTCCCCACCGGTGTTCTCCCCGTAGACCTGCTGCAGCAGGTGTTCGATGAACTTCGGTCCGTCGGTGTCCTCCACCTTCTCCACGACCCAGCCCCGCTGCCCGCGGATCCGGCCGTTGCGGACGTGGAAGACCTGCACCGAGGCCTCGAGGTCGTCTTCGGCGACGGCGAAGATATCCGCCTCGGTGTCCTCGGAGAGCACGACGGCGTTGCGTTCGAACACCCGGCGCAGGGCTGCGATGTCGTCACGCAGCCGGGCTGCTTGTTCGTAATCCAGTTCGGCGACCGCGGCCTTCATCCGGCCTTCCAGATCCCGGATGAACCGGGTGCCTTCGCCTCCCATGAACTGGCAGAGTTCCTCGGCCAGTTTCCGGTGGTCTTCGGGGCTGATCCGGCCCACGCACGGCGCCGAACATTTGCCGATGTCCGCCAGCAGGCAGGGACGTCCGGTCAATTGGGCCCGGCGGAAGACCCCGGGGCTACAGGTGCGTACCGGGAAGACCCGCAACAACGTGTCGAGGGTTTCGCGGATCGCCTTGGCCGGATAGAACGGACCGAAGTACTTCACGTCCTTGCGGCGGTCTCCCCGCATGACTTGGGCGCGAGGGAACTTGTCCCCCATCGTCACCGCCAGGTACGGGTAGGACTTGTCGTCGCGGAACATGATGTTGAACCGCGGGGCGTACTCCTTGATCCACGTGTACTCGAGCTGCAACGCCTCGAGTTCGCTGCCCACCACGGTCCACTCGACACTGGCCGCGGTATGGACCATGGCGTGGGTCTTGGGGGCCAGCGTCGTCGGATTGGCGAAATAGGAATTCAGTCGCGACCGGAGGTTCTTGGCCTTGCCTACATAGATGACCCGTGTCGCGGGGTCGCGGAAGCGGTAGACGCCGGGAGACGTGGGTATCTCGCCGGTCCGCGGACGGTAACTGCTGGGATCGGCCATACCCCCAACGCTACTCTGCCGAGGGCGACTGGTTGTAGTTGCCTGACCGTTCCTGCCCGCTGAGCCCGGCGATGGCATCGACGATCTGATCGGTGGCCTGGCGTCGTTGCGGCAGCGGGTGCTTACGCCCGACATGCTCGAACTGCAGGGGCTCCCCCACCGAGAGCGTGAACCGATGCGGGACGATCCTGTTGCTCCCGGCCGGTTGCAGGCGTTCGGTGCCGATCAACCCCACGGGAACCACCGGCGCCCCGGTGGACAGGGCCAGCCAGCCCACCCCCGTCCTCCCCCGGTAGAGCCGCCCGTCCCGCGACCGGGTCCCCTCCGGGTAGATCCCGACGCCTTGGCCCGATTCGAGCAGGTCCACCAACGAGTCCAGCGCGGCAACGCTGGCGGCCTGTTCCCCGCGTTCGACGGGGATGGACCCCACGGACTCGAAAAAGGCCTTCATCGCCCGTCCCTTGACCCCCGGGGTGGTGAAGTACTCGGCCTTCGCGAAGAAGGCGACAGGACGCGGACAGATCGCCTGGATGATGATGCTGTCCAGGAAGGACAGGTGGTTGGAGGCGACGATGAACGGACCATCGGTCGGTACGTTCTCCAGCCCGATGATCTCCGGGCGGCAGAGCGTACGGATGGTTCCGCGGAAACCGGCGCGGACTCCTTCGAACATCCCCATCTAGGCGGAAGCCCCCCGGTGCGCTTGTGTACCGGCAGTGGCCGGGCCCAGCAGGCGCCCCAGTTCCTCGGCGGAGTGCACGACGGCGGCCGCGCCTGCCGCTTCCAACTCGCCGTCGGCGGCGAAGCCCCAGGACACGCCGAGGGCGGTCAGTGAGTTCGCCCGGGCTCCTTCGATGTCGTAGAGCCGGTCCCCGACCATGACGGTGTCTCCGGTCCCGCCGCCGGTGGCGTGGAGTGCGGCGGCCACGATATGGGCTTTCCCGGCGGTTGCCGGGGCTGTGGAGGCCTCTTCCGGGGCCGATCCGTGGATGGAATCGAAGAAGGCATCCAGGTCCTTGGCGGCCAGCAGCCGGCGGGCCAGCGGTTCGGGCTTGGAGGTCGCGACCGCCAGACGGCATCCTGCCTCACGCAGCTGGCCCAGCAGTGCGGGGATGCCGGAATAGACCCGGCTGGCGTCCAGGCCGTGGCGGTCATATTCGGTCCGGTAGTCGGCGATGACCCGAGGCAGGAGTTCCTCTGTCATGCCCGGGAGGCCCAGCAATCCGATGGCCAGCGGGGGCCCGATCAACAGGTTCAGGGCGTCGTCGCCCGGGTGGTCCAGCCCATTGCGTTCCAAAGCATGCAGGATGCCTCCGGTGATGCCTCCGGCGGGGTCCACGAGGGTGCCGTCGAGGTCAAAAAGCACGGTGCGGGCAGGAATCATCACCGGGATATTGTCGCACGGACCACCCGGGCTCCACGGCAGGCATGCCCGCCACGGCATACTCACGCGGCGCCTACGCCGCGCCGGGACGCCGGCCGGGACCCTAGCCGAGGACCTCGGCCAGGAACCTGCCGGTGTGGCTGGCCTCGACCTTGGCGACTTGTTCGGGGGTGCCCTGGGCGACGACCTGTCCCCCGCCGTGGCCGCCTTCGGGTCCGAGGTCGATGACCCAGTCGGTGCTCTTGATGACGTCGAGGTTGTGTTCGATCGTGATGACCGTGTTGCCCTTGTCGACCAGCCCCTGCAGGACCAGCAGCAGTTTGCGGATGTCCTCGAAGTGCAGACCCGTGGTCGGTTCATCGAGCACGTAGATGCTGCGCCCGTTCGAACGCTTCTGCAGTTCCGACGCGAGCTTCACCCGCTGGGCCTCGCCGCCGGACAGGGTCGTGGCGGGCTGGCCGAGCCGGACGTATCCCAGCCCCACGTCCACCAACGTCTTCAGATGGCGGGCGATCGGGGTGAAGGCCGCGAAGAACTCCGCCGCCTCCTCGATCGGCATGTTCAGCACATCGGAGATGGATTTGCCCTTGTACTGGACCTCGAGTGTTTCGCGGTTGTACCGGGCCCCGTGGCAGACCTCGCAGGGGACGTACACATCGGGCAGGAAGTTCATTTCGATCTTCAGCGTGCCGTCGCCGGAACAGGATTCGCAGCGCCCGCCCTTGACGTTGAAGGAGAAGCGCCCGGGCAGGTAGCCACGGACCTTGGCCTCGTTGGTCTCGGCGAAGAGCTTGCGGACATGGTCGAAGACCCCGGTGTAGGTCGCCGGGTTGGAACGCGGGGTCCGGCCGATCGGACTCTGGTCCACGTGGACCACCTTGTCGAGCTGGTCGAGGCCTTCGACGCGGGTATGCCGTCCGGCCACCTGCTTGGCGCCGTTGAGCTTATTGGCCATCACCTTATAGAGGATGTCGTTGACCAGCGTGGACTTCCCGGAGCCGCTGACCCCGGTGATGCCGGTCAGCACCCCGAGCGGGAACTTCACCGTGACGTCCTGCAGGTTGTTCTCCCGGGCGCCGACGACGGTGACCTGGCGTTTGCGATCGACCTTGCGGCGCTTGGCCGGCAATTCGATCCTGCGGCGGCCCGCGAGGTAGTCGCCCGTCATCGAATCGGTATTGGCCATCAGCCCTTCCAACGACCCCGAGTGCACGACGGTGCCCCCGTGTTCGCCGGCCCCCGGGCCGACATCGACGATCCAGTCGGCCTGATGGATGGTGTCCTCGTCATGCTCGACGATGATGAGCGTGTTCCCGAGGTCGCGCAGGCGGTTCAGGGTCTCGATCAGGCGTCGGTTATCGCGCTGATGCAGGCCGATGGAGGGTTCGTCCAGGACGTAGAGCACGCCGACCAGCCCCGAACCGATCTGGGTGGCCAGGCGGATGCGCTGGGCCTCCCCACCGGAGAGCGTTCCGGCGGCTCGTTCGAGGTTCAGGTACTCGAGTCCGACGTCGAGCAGGAAGCGCAGCCGGGCCTGGATCTCGATGAGCACCTGGTGGGCGATCTGCTTTTCGCGTCCCGACAGGACCAGGGCATTGAGGAAGTCGGCGCATTCGCGCATCGGCATGGCGGAGACTTCGGCAATGGACTTGCCGTTGATCAGCACCGACAGGGAGGCGGGGTTCAGCCGGGCGCCGTTGCACACGGGGCAGGGAATCTGCCGCATGTATTCCTCGTACCGGTCCCGGGCGTGATCGGATTCGGTTTCCAGGTGTTTGCGGTGGATGTACTGGATGACACCTTCGAACCCGGTGCTGTATTTGCGCTCCCGTCCGAAACGGTTGCGGTACTGGACCACGACCTTATGGTCCTTGCCGTTGAGGATCGCATCGCGCTGGACGTCGGTGAACTTGCGCCAGGGGGTATCCAGATCGAATTTCAGGTCGTCGCCCAGGCCCTGCAGCAGCCGGTTCCAGTATTGGGTGGTGGCCACGCCCAGCGACCAGGGCGCGATGGCCCCTTCGGCCAATGTCTTGCCCGGATCGGGCACGACGAGTTCCTCGTCGACCTCCAACCGGGTCCCGATGCCGGTGCACGCGGGGCAGGCACCGAAGGGGTTGTTGAAGGAGAACGAGCGCGGCTCGACCTCGTCGATCGCCAACGGGTGTTCGTTGGGGCAGGCCAGATGTTCCGAGAAGGCCCGGACCCGCGCGTCGTCCTGGGCGGGCAGGTCGACGAAGTCAGCGAGCACGCGGCCGTCGGCCAGGCCCAGGGCCGTCTCGATCGAATCCGTCAGCCGTTGCCGGATGCCGTCCTTGGCGACCAACCGGTCGATGACGACCTCGATGGTGTGTTTGTACTGCTTGCCCAGCTTCGGGGGGTCGCTGAGTTGGATGGTGTCCCCGTCGACCCGGGCACGGGCATAGCCCTTGGCAGCCAGCTCCTTGAAAAGGTCGACGAACTCGCCCTTGCGTGAGCGGACCACCGGAGCGAGGATCTGGAAACGCATCCCCTCCTCGAGCTCGAGCAGCTGGTCCACGATCGCCTGCGGGGTCTGCCGGGTGACCGGTTCATGGCACACCGGGCAGTGCGGGTGGCCGACACGGGCCCACAACAGGCGCATGTAGTCGTAGATCTCGGTGATCGTCCCGACCGTGGAACGCGGGTTCTTCGACGTCGACTTCTGATCGATCGAGACCGCCGGGGACAGTCCTTCGATGAAGTCCACGTCCGGCTTGTCGACCTGGCCGAGGAACTGGCGGGCATAGGCGGAGAGCGATTCGACATAGCGGCGCTGGCCCTCGGCGAAGATCGTGTCGAAAGCCAGGGAGGACTTGCCCGATCCGGACAAGCCCGTGAAGACGATCATCGCGTCCCGCGGGAGATCCAGATCCACATTGCGCAGGTTGTGCTCCCGGGCGCCCTTCACGAGAAGTCGCGACCGGTCGTGGGCACGCTCGATGGATTCCATGGAAACGCTGGGAACGGATTGCAATTCGCTGGAGGAAATAGCCACGGGTCCAGAGTAGTCGAATTCGGCCTCGAACACACGTTCGAAGACTCATGTTTTTGCGGGTTTCAGCGGGTTTGGACCGCCGGTGTTCACTGCACGCGGAAGGCGGCCCGCAGAAATTCAACGGCGCGGTCCTCCCCCACGCCCCAGGTCCTGGCCTGCGAGGCCAGTTCCTGGGCCGCGGACGCGAGTCTGCGGTCGCCCTCGGAGCCCGTGGCCAGGACGACGGTCCCGTGACGCCCTCGGGTCTGGACTGCTCCTGCCTGTTCGAGTTCCCGGTAGGACCGGGCCACCGTGTTCACGGCGACCCCCAGTCGTCCGGCGAGCGCCCGGACCGAAGTCAGCCGGGTTCCCGGAACCAGCTTCCCCGAACCGATGGCCTCCAGGATCTGTTGGCGGATCTGGTCATACGGGTTCTCAGGCACGTCCTTGCTGATGGCGACAAAATCCAAGACGTCGTCGTTCACTGGGTCTCCTCGGGGATCCGGGCCGGTCATCGCTGGCCGTGGCTTCGGGTGCCCCCCACAGTACCCGCCGGCGCTTTTCCCCCGCTCCGGCGAGCGCCTAGGCTGGCGGCATGAGCCCAGAGAATTCGCTGTTGCATGACCTGGCGGAGGTCACCATCCGCCGCGTGTCCGTTTCGTCGATGGACAACAACGCCTACCTCATCACCCATAAGCAGACCGGCGCGCAGGTGCTGATCGATGCCGCCGCCGACGCACCGGCACTGCGCGGTCTGATCAGTGAGGCCGCCGAGGACGCGGCGGTGACCCCGCACCTTGAGCTGATCGCCACCACCCACCAGCATTGGGACCACGTCCGGGCGCTGCGCGAGCTGGCCGATGAGACCGGCGTGCGGACGGCCTGCGGGGCCGACGACGTGGAAGGGATCCGGGCGGCCACGGGAGTCGAACCCGCTGTGGTCCTGGGCCAGGACGATATCGGGAACTTCGACGGCTTCGATCTGCGGGCCGTGCACCTGCGTGGACACACCCCCGGCTCCATCGCCTACGTGTATGAGGACCCCTCGGGCCCGACGCATATCTTCAGCGGTGACAGCCTCTTCCCCGGAGGCTTGGGGAACACCGATGGCGACCCCTCCCGGTTTGCCTCCCTGCATGAGGACGTCTCTGAGCGTCTCTTCGGGCAGTACCCGGATGACGCATTCGTCCATCCCGGTCACGGGAAGGGCACCACCCTGGGCGCGGAACGCCCGCAACTGGCTGAATGGAAACAGCGCGGCTGGTAGACGGCTGGCTGGCGCCCCCTACTCGTTATGCAGTTCCCGGACCTCTCCGAACGGGACCGTCTCCGACACCAGGGCCTGGACGCCAGATCCGAGGAATCTCACGAGGACCCCGTATTCGCCTTCGGCCACGGATTCCTGCATGACGGGTCGGACGGTATCGAGGAAGGCTGGTTCGGCCCCCTCCAGATAGCTCTGGTAGGCGCGGGGTAGTGGGTTTTCCATGGCCGGTTCCTCCTGTGCGGTGTTCCGTCGCTGCTGACCCCAGCTCTACCACCCCGGACACGGCACGGGAAGGTTTGACTGCGCGGAGGCCTCCCGGTCGGGCCACGGTTCCCGACCATGGAACTGTAGCTGGACGGGACGTCCCACGGCTCCCCATTCCGGGGGTTTCGAAGCCTCGGTGATACTTCAAGTTCCCGAGGGCAGCACCCCAGGGCAGGCGCCGTCCATACGCAGACACTTCCGTGCGGCAACAGATACCCCCGGCGTCGGGCCCCCCAGATTCCGCAGCCACTCCTCCCACCATCGGTCACCACGTGGTCCGCTGACTAAAGGCCGCGCCCTTCACCAGCCCCCGTAGAACGGGATCCCTTGAACACTGGTCCTAGCCGGCAGAACGCTCTAAGCTAAGTCAACTTTCGCGCTGTCCACCAAGATTGCCCGGGCGGCTCCGACGACAAGGAGAGTGAGCCGACGTGAAGCCCCGGACCGGAAAAACGTATCAGTTGATCGCGTTGGGAACCATCATCGGAACTGCCATCACCGGCTGCAGTGCCTTATCAGGCGGCGGAGCGGCCCTGACTGCTTCACCCCAAGCCGATGTGCCAAGACCTGCGGCCCCCTCGTCACCAGCGACCTCCTCCGCACCGGAACCGAAAACTCCATCCCCACCACCAAGCTCCCCACCCACTACACCAGCCGCCTCGAGTGAGTCGGTCGCGACGTGGCCCGAGACGGCACAGGACGTCACCAGCGGCCTGGCAAAAATCCAGGTCGTCACCTGTGACGGTGGAGGGACCGGCTCGGGTTTCCTGGTCGCGGATGACTTGCTCGTGACGGCAGCCCATGTCGTACAGGGGGCAACTTCAGTCACGACCCAGATCGACGGCGATCTCTCCGGGGCTCAAGTCATGGGAGTGAACAACAACGCTGATCTCGCCTTGTTGCGCCTGAACAACACCGCCCCGGGCCATGTATTTACCTTGCGGCAGGAGGATCCACCCGTCGGGACCGAGGTGGCGGCGCTGGGTTTCCCCTTTGGCGACGACCTTTCCTTCTCCAAGGGAACGGTCAGCGGGCTGAAACGAGGCGCGCCCGAATCCGAAGTGGACTCCGGCAACTTCGTCCTGACAGACACACCGGTCAACCCCGGGAACAGCGGTGGCCCTCTCATCACCCGGGACGGCTCGGTTGCAGGGGTCATGAGCATGCGTCCGGACCGCCGCAGTGAGAGATCCGTCGCTGGCATGGCCTATGCCGTCTCCGGACCCCGTACGGCACAAGCAGTCGAGGCATGGCAGCAACGGAACGTCCCGGTGCGGCCTGCCGAGTGCGAAGATGCCCTGGCCCGGAGCGTCGAGGTCGAGGTCTCCATCGACTCAGAGCACGATCAGGCCATGAACATTGCCCAGAGCCTGCAGATCCACGGTCAGGGCATCAACGATGGCGCCTACGAGGCGGCATTCGATTTTTTCACTCCTGAAATGCAGGAGGGCATGGGCGGACTGGGCACATGGCAGGCAGGTCTGGCCTCGTCGTACTGGCTCGGATTCAACGTCGTTGATGTCAGCGGACACGGCGACGACCTGGTGGCCCTCGTCCAGCTACAAACGGTGCAGGACACTGAAGACAGCAAGGACGGCCAGCAGGACTGTTCAGACTGGGCGATCGAGTACAAAATGCATTGGGACGGACTCAACTGGCTGATCAACGGTGCACGTAGCCCCTACGGGGATCCGCAGCAGTGCAACGAATCCGGCGGCTAGGCCGGTGCCAAGACCGCGGCCCTATCGGCCTCATGCGGGCCTCCATGCCTACCGCCGGTCCTCCTTGCGCCCGACCATGAAGATGCGCCGGAAGGGGAAGACCGTCAGTTCCCCGCCATCCGGGCCGGTGAAGGGAGGGTAGGCCTCACGGACCAGCGCGGCGTACTCCGCCTCGAACTCCGCGGCGTCGGCATCCTCCAGCACCGAGAGGATCGGGCGTAGTGCCGTACCGCGGACCCAGTCGAGCACCGGGTCGGGACCGTGCAGGATCTGCTCGTACGTGGTCTCCCACACGTCTGCTTCGAAACCATGGTCGAACATCAGGCGCAGGTACGTCTCCGGTTCGGCGACCGCGTCCTTGCGCAGCACCAATCCCTGCAAGCGGTCCGCCCACTGCGCTTCCGCGGCAAGTCCTCGCATCAACGCATGCGAGGGGGCCTCGAAGTTGCCCGGTACCTGGGCCGCGAACCACGCGCCCGGCTTGAGGGCATCGAGCCATCCCGCCATGAGCTCCCCGTGCCCGGGAATCCACTGCATCATCGCATTGCTGATGAGGACGTCGGTTTCCGCTTCGGGAGTCCAGGTTGCGGCGTCGGCTTCGGCGAAGTCCACACGGGGCCGCTGATGATCCGCGGTGGCCTTCCCGATCATTTCGGGTGAGGCATCCAGCCCGGTGATCCGGGCGTCGGGCCACCGATCGGCCAGTGCGGCGGTCAGCGGACCCGGACCGCAACCCAGGTCGACGACCCGCCTCGGGGCGTCTTCTTCGATCCGGGCGATCAGCTCGAAGAAGGGGCGGTCGCGGTGGGTGGCGAATTGGACGTACTTGGCGGGGTTCCATTTCATGGCCCCACCCTATTCCGGCCTCGACGGGTTCGACGCGTGCACACCGACGCCGGGGTCGCTGGACGATAGGCTGGAGGGACCATGAATCTTACTGACCTGCTGCCTGATTCCCCGCCGCGTGGGGCCACCGCCGAATCGACCTATGCCGCTTTCCTGACCTGGGCGGAGGATCGCGGGATTTCCCTGTATCCGGCGCAGGACGAGGCGGTGATGGAACTGGTCGAGGGCAACAACGTCATCCTGGCGACCCCGACCGGCTCCGGGAAATCCCTGGTGGCCGTCGCCGCCCACTTCCATGCGTTGGCCCGCGGGGACCGCAGCTATTACACGGCGCCGATCAAGGCGCTGGTCTCGGAGAAGTTCTTCGCCCTCTGTGAGATCTTCGGAGCCGAGAACGTCGGGATGGTCACCGGGGATTCCTCGGTGAACCAGGACGCTCCGATCATCTGTTGCACCGCGGAGATCCTCGCCAACATCGCCTTGCGCGAAGGGGGCGACGCCGATCTGGGCCCTGTGGTGATGGACGAGTTCCACTTCTACTCCGACCCGCAACGCGGTTGGGCCTGGCAGGTCCCGCTGCTGGAGTTGCCCCAGGCGCAGTTCCTGCTCATGTCCGCGACCCTGGGCGACGTCACCCGCTTCGAGGACGAACTCACCCAGCGCACGGGTCGGCACACCACGACGGTGGCCAACGCCGAGCGCCCCATCCCCCTGCATTACTACTATTCCGAGGAGCCGGTCCAGGAAGCCATGGAGGAACTGTTGTCCACCCAGCAGGCTCCCGTCTATGTGGTGCACTTCAGCCAGCTCGAAGCCATCGAACGCGCCCAGTCCCTGATGAGCATCAACGTGTGCACCCGGGAGGAGAAGGACCGGATCTCCGAACTGATCGCCGGGTTCCGTTTCGCCACGGGCTTCGGCAAGACACTGAACCGCCTGGTCCGTCACGGGATCGGGGTCCACCACGCCGGCATGCTGCCCAAATACCGCCGACTGGTCGAACAGCTGGCCCAGGCCGGCCTGCTCAAGGTCATCTGCGGCACCGACACCCTCGGGGTGGGCATCAATGTCCCCATCCGCACGGTGATGCTGACCGCACTCTCCAAATACGACGGCATCCGCACCCGGCCGCTGAATGCCCGCGAGTTCCACCAGATCGCCGGCCGGGCCGGACGAGCCGGCTACGACACGGCGGGAACCGTCGTCGTCCAGGCCCCGGAATTCGCCATCGAAAACAAGAAGTCGATGACCAAGGCCGTCGCGAAGTTCGGCGATGACTCGAAGAAGCTACGCCAGGTGGTCAAGAAGAAGCCGCCGCAGGGTTTCGTCTCCTGGTCCGAGAAGACCTTCGACAAGATGGTGGCCTCCACCCCCGAGCCCCTGACCTCGTCGTTCAAGGTCACCCACTCGATGTTGCTCAATCTGCTGGAGCGCCCCGGGAACTCCTTTGTCGCGGCCCGCAAGCTGCTGACCGAAAACCATGAGCCGCCGGCTCGACAGAGTGCCCTGCTGCGTCGGGCCCTGGGAATCCTGCGCGAGCTCCTGGCCACCGGGGTGGTCGAACGTCTGGAAGAGCCCGACGAACACGGGAACATGCTGCGCCTGACCGTTGAATTGCAGGAGAACTTCGCGCTGAACCAGCCGCTTTCCCCGTTCGCGATGGCCAGCCTGGAGATCCTGGACCGGGATTCACCCAGCTACGCCCTCGACGTGGTCTCGGTCATCGAAGCAACCCTGGAGAAGCCACGCCAGGTACTGAACGCCCAGGAAAAGAAGGCCCGCGGCGAAGCCGTGGCCGCGATGAAGGCCGAGGGGATGGAATACGAGGCGCGGATGAACGCGCTCGACGAAGTCACCTATGCGCAACCGTTGGCCGAACTGTTGGGCGAGGCCTTCGAGACCTACCGCAGCGGGGCCCCCTGGCTCGGTGATTTCGAGCTCGCCCCCAAATCCGTGGTCCGCGACATGTATGAACGGGCCATGTCGTTCGGGGAGTACATCGCCTTCTATTCGTTGGCGCGCTCGGAGGGTATCCTGCTGCGCTACCTGACCGATGCCTTCAAGGCGTTGCGCCAGACGGTGCCCCGCGATGCCTTGCGTGAGGATCTCGAGGACCTCATCGAGTGGCTGGGCGAACTGGTCCGCCAGACCGACTCCTCGCTGCTGGACGAATGGGAGAAGCTCTCCAGCGGGGAGATGCCCCAGGACCCCTCGGCGCAGATCACCCCGCCGAAGCCCGAACGCCTGACCTCGAACGAGCGGGCCTTCCGGGTGATGGTCCGCAACGAGATGTTCCGTCGTGTCCAGCTCTTCGCCGATGAGCAGGAACAAACCCTGGGCCAGCTCGACGGGCACCACGGCTTCGACGCCGATGCCTGGGCGGACGCCATGGACGACTACTTCGACGAACACGACGACATCGATGACGGGCCGGCCGCCCGCGGCCCCCAACTGTTGATCATCACCCCGTCCCCCACCGAATGGAAGGTCAGGCAGATCTTCAAGGATCCTGCCGGGAACAACGACTGGGGCATTGACGCCGTGATCAATCTGGCGGACTCCGACGAGGCGGGGACCGCCGTGGTGACCGTCACTGGTGTGGGCCGGCTCGACTAGGGCCCGGGCCCCGGCGCCGTCGCCCCGGGGTGGTGTCTCAGGGAAGGAACGCGGCATACAACGGCTGGGATCTGGCCGCGGCGATGCCCAGGACGGGCGCCATGATCCCCAGGAATGCGTAGAGCGAGACCGGTACGCAGAGCAACCATTCGCGCCAGGACCCGGCCACACCCAGGACCGGGACGGCCAGCCTGCCGCTGGGACGCCAGATCTGGCGCAGCAACGGGAGTCTGCGCAGCTTACTTGGCGCGCGTAGTCGAAGCGGCCACAGCAGGTTGCAGCCACCGACGGTCAGCAGGTCCCCCAGGACATGGGTCGCCGTTCCGAGCAGCACGGCCAACACGAACCAGTACTGCTCCTCGGGGGCGAAGAGGGCCACGAAGGCCCCGGCGGGAATGGACACCACCCACGGCAGTTTGCGCATGGCATCCGGGATGAACTTCAACGCCTTCAGGGCAAAGGCGATCAGCAGTACCGCCGACAGTCCCGCCCCGGGAAAGACCGTTCCCCACCGGGGGGAATGGACCTCCCAGAGGCCCAATGCATGGGCGATCAGGGTGAAGAGGGCGATCCCGAGCAGGGAATGGGTGCCGTTGCGATGTCCCCCGGCCACCCGGCCGATCCCGGCGCACATCAGGTTCGACACCGGCGGCAGCGACTGGGCGATGCTGGCGTGTCGGTGGTCGGCGTCGGGCAGCAGGGCCGCCCCGGCGCAGACCAGCGCCCCGGCGAGCACCCCGGCGTCAGAGACCTCCAGCAGGCCGAAACCCAACGGGATGCGGGCAGGGAGGAAGGAG
Organism: Arthrobacter sp. AOP36-F1-5; assembly: GCF_058137995.1. Taxonomy (NCBI): domain Bacteria; kingdom Bacillati; phylum Actinomycetota; class Actinomycetes; order Micrococcales; family Micrococcaceae; genus Arthrobacter; species Arthrobacter sp. AOP36-F1-5. Next base: position 1,474,477 of record NZ_CM176892.1, on the reverse strand, counting down.
AGCCACTCCGCCACCGGACCCAAGCCCAGTACCGGCTGGGTGGTGACGGCGATCCAGACCGCTGCACCACTGGCAGCATGGTGGCCTCCCATCATGGGCTTGGCTCTCTTTCATCCGATGGAAGACGGGTTGGTGCTTCGGCCTCCGACCGGCGGCCACGGCGGGTCCCAGCCTAGGGGCCCCCGGTGTCGATTGGACGTCGGGGGCCGGCGCCGGGGCCGGTAGTGTTGATCACATGACCGCCCTGATGCACCGTGTGTCCGCCACCCACGAGTTCCGCGGCCTCCGCGCCACCGAACACTACTTCACCGTCCCGCTCGACCATGGCCGGCCCGATGGTGAGACCATCACCGTCTTCGCCCGGGAGGTCTCCTCCCTGGAGCACGAGGACCCCGGCCAGCTGCCGTGGCTGCTCTATCTGCAAGGCGGGCCGGGAGCTGCCAGCCCCCGGGTCTCCTCGCTGACGGGATGGATGGCCGAGGCAGCGAAGACCTTCAGGATCCTGTTGCTGGACCAGCGCGGGACCGGGCTGAGCACCCCCGCCAACCGGCAATCATTGCCACTGCGGGGTGATGCCGCGGCGCAGGCCTCCTATCTGACGCACTTCCGTGCCGATTCGATCGTGCGTGATGCCGAGGCCATCCGTGCCGAACTGGGCATCGATTCGTGGAGCACCTTCGGGCAGAGCTTCGGGGGATTCTGTACCCTGACCTACCTGTCGCTGGCCCCCGGATCGCTGGACCGTTGTCTGGTCACCGGGGGCCTGGGGCCGGTCGACGGCGACCCCGAAGAGGTCTACCGGGCCACGTATGCGCGCATGGCCGCGCGCAACACCGAGTACTTCGCCCGGTATCCCGAGGACCGCCTGGTCCTGAACCGGATCATGCGCCACGTCGAGCAGGAACATGAGCAACTCCCCGACGGACGGGGCGTCACGGGTGGCCTCGTCCAGATCCTGGGCCAGTTCCTGGGCGGAAACACCCGGATGGACCAGCTCCACTTCGTCTTCGAATCGGCGTTCATCCCCACCCCCGACGGCCCCCGGCTGTCGGATGCCTTCACGGGGGTGCTGTTCCAGCAGGCCAGCCGGGGCCCGAATCCGCTCTACGCCCTACTGCACGAATCGATCTACGCGCACGGGCGGGCCACCCGCTGGGCCGCCGAACGCGTCGCCGCCGAGTTCCCCGAGTTCGATCCGGCCTCCGCCGAGCCCCTGCTTACCGGGGAGATGGTCTACAGCTGGTACTTCCGGGAGGATCCCCTCCTCCGACCGTTGGAGGACGTGGCCCGGATCCTCGCGGATCATGAGCAGTGGCCGGCCCTGTACGACGCCGAACAGCTCGCCGCCACCACGGTGCCTGTGGCGGCCGCCGTGTACTCCGATGACGTGTACGTGGACCGGGACATCAGCCGCGCCACGGCAGAAAAGGTCCGTGGCCTACGCGTCTGGGAGACCGCCGACTTCCACCATGACGGAATCGCCGACGACGGGGCGGGCATCTTCGCCCGGCTGCTGGGCATGACGTCCCCTTCCGACGCGGAATCGGCGGAGCCGGCCATCAGTCGGCCTGACTGAGGGTTCCCGGCGGCTCAGCCGGCGACGGCGTCGTCGTACCCGACCTCGAGGATCGTCCTACGGTGCCGACGCAGTTCGGCGACTCCCCCGAGCCCGACCAGCACCACCAGCACCAGGCAGGCCACGTTCAGCCCGCTGAAGCCCCAGAAGGCGAGCACCAGGCCCGAGCCGGCGGCGCCGATGGCCCCGGCGGCCCCCATGAGGGCGTCGGACAGTCCCTGGACGGGGACCCGGTGGCCGAGCTCAACGCTTTCGGAGACGAACGCGGAGCCGGCCACCGTCGCCAACGACCAGCCCACCCCCAAAAAGACCAGCCCCACGGTGACGGCCAGCTGACTTGCCGCCCCCACCGCGCAGCAGACCAGCGAGGAGGCCAACACCGCCTGTGCGGCCAGCATCGTCTGCCGGCGCCCCCATCGATCGGCCAGGATCCCGATGAACGGCGAGAGGGCATACATTCCGGCGATATGCAGTGAAATCGTGAACCCGATGAGCACCAGGACATCCAGGCTCGCATGGTGCCCTGCCATGGCTCCCCCGCTCGCCCCCGCGGCGATGGCGTCCAGGTCCTTGAAGTGCACCGGGGTCATGGACATCACGGCGACCATCACCAGATGGGAGATCACGATGGTGATGACCCCGAGCCGGGCCGCCGGATTATGCCGCAGCACCGACAGGCCGCCGCCCAGCGAGAGCCGTACCGGTGCCGGGGTGCCCGGTTCCCGGGAGCTGCCCAGCGGATCGGGCCGCAGCCCGATATTGAGGATCAGGACGGCGATCAGCATTCCTGCCATGGAGAAGATGAAGGGTCCGCTTTCATCGGGCAGGCCCAGGGACCGGCCCATGGCGGCGCCGGGGCCGATCAGGTTCGGTCCGGTGACGGCGCCGATGGTGATGGCCCAGACCACCAGCCCGAGGTCCCGACCCCGCGTGGCCGGTTCGGCGAGGTCGGTCGCGGCGAAGCGGGCCTGCAGGTTGGCGGCATTTCCGACCCCCAACAGCGCGGCCGAAACCAGGAGCAGCGGGAAACTCTCAAGGATCGGGGTCAGGAGCATTCCCAGGGCACCCAGCGCGGCGACGAGCATGCCGGCGGAGAGCGCCACCCGTCGTCCGCGCCGGATGGCCAATCCGGCCAGCGGAAGGGCGGTCAGGGCGCCGGCGACGGAGATCGCCATCGTGGTGGCGCCGGCGTAGGCATTGCTCCCGGTCAGATCCACTGCCATGAGCGATCCCAGGGCCAACCCCGAACCGTTTCCGAGGCCGCTGAAGAGCTGGCCGAGGGACAGCGAGAGGACCACCCGGCGTTGGTGGTTTCCGGGGATTGACTGCACCGGAACGGCGCCCTGGTTCTCGCTCACCGCTGTAGCCTACCAACGCCGGGGTGCCGCGGCGGCCCCGGGACGGGGGCTAGATGTCGTCCTCGTCGTGTTTGTCGGCATTGCTCCTGGCCTGCGCCTCGGCAGCCGCGCGCTTGCCTGCCGGACTGAGCAGGCTGGCGACGGTGGCGATCACGAGGGTGGCGACGATGACGATCAGAGACAGACCGGTGCTGATGTCCGGGATCCAGTCGATGCCCTGGCCCCCGTTGATGAACGGCAGCTCGTTCTCGTGCATGGCATGGAAGATGAGCTTGACCCCGATGAACGCCAGAATGATCGACAGGGCGTGTTTGAGGAAGATCAGTCGTTCCATCAACCCGCCGAGCAGGAAGTAGAGCTGGCGCAATCCCATCAGGGCGAAGATATTGGCCGTGAAGACGATGAAGGGGCTCTGGGTCAGGCCGAAGATGGCGGGGATCGAGTCGACGGCGAAGAGCAGGTCGGTCATGCCGATCGTGACGAAGACCAGCACCATCGGGGTGAACATGCGTTTTCCACCCACGGTGGTGCGCAGTTTGTTTCCGTCATACTTCTTGGCGACGGGGAGCTTGGCGGTCACCTTGGCGACCAGGCTGCTTTCGCCTTCACCTTCGTCGTCGTCGCTGTCGGTGGCCTGCTTCCAGGCGGTCCAGAGCAGGAAGGCGCCGAAGATGTAGAAGATCCAGGTCAGGTGCTCGATCAATGTCGCCCCGACCAGGATGAACCCGCCGCGCAGGATCAGCGCGATGATGATGCCGAACATCAGCACTTCCTGCTGGTAGTTCCGCGGGACGGCGAAGCGGGCCATGATGATGATGAAGACGAAGAGGTTGTCCACGCTCAGGCTGTATTCGGTGATCCAGCCGGCGACGAACTCCTGGCCGTAGTCGGGGCCCGCCTGCCAGAAGAGCACCCCGGCGAAGACGAGCGCGAGGGTGACGTAGAAACCGACCCACAGGCCGGCTTCCTTCATCGAAGGCTCATGGGGACGCTTGACCACATAGAGCAGGTCGAACAGCAGGATCAGGCCCAGGGCGGCCAGGGAAATGACTTCGAATTGGGTGGTCAGATGGTCCGACACGGTAACCTCTCGGGGCGCAGGAAGCGCCGGCAGGGGACAGGGGGCATTGCCGCAAGTCTCTCCGCCGCCCGGGATCGGGATCGGCCACTGTGCCCGGCCCGGCGGCATTGCCGGGCGTGTTGACGTCCACAGTGTTCGGGATACTCCCCTACGCCGGGCACAAGCCTACCCCACTGCGCTTGGGGCCTGTCGCGGATCAGGCGTGGCCGGCCTGCTGCATCTGACGCAGTTCCTTCTTCAGGTCCCCGACCTCGTCGCGGAGTCGCGCCGCCAATTCGAACTTCAGTTCCGCGGCGGCCCCGTGCATCTGCTCGGTCAGATCGGTGATCAGCCCCACCAGGTCCTCGGCCGGCGCCGCCGCCAACCCGTCCTGTCGGACCTGGGATTCGGCCTTGTCGGTGGTGGATTTGGAGCGGCGGGCCCCCTTGGCCAACCGCTGATTATTCAGCAGCTCCTGGGTATCGGCATCCTCGCGGGCCAATTGGTCGGTGATGTCCGCGATCTTCTTGCGCAACGGCATCGGGTCGACACCGCGCTCCTGGTTGTAGGCGTCCTGGATCTCGCGGCGCCGGTTGGTTTCGGAGATCGCGTGGGACATGGAGTCGGTGATCCGGTCGGCATACATGTGCACCTGGCCGGAGACGTTGCGTGCGGCACGGCCGATGGTCTGGATCAGCGAGGTCCCCGAACGCAGGAAACCTTCCTTATCCGCGTCGAGGATCGCCACGAGGGAGACCTCCGGCAGGTCCAGCCCCTCACGCAACAGGTTGATGCCGACCAGCACGTCGAAGACCCCCATCCGCAGTTCACGCAGCAATTCGACCCGGCGCAGGGTATCGACGTCGGAGTGCAGGTACTCCACCTTGACGCCGTGTTCGCTGAGGTAGCCGGTGAGGTCCTCGGCCATCCGCTTGGTCAGCGTGGTCACCAGGATTCGCTCGTTGTTCGCGGTCCGGGTCCGGATCTCCTCGAGGAGGTCATCGATCTGGCCCTTGGTGGGTTTGACGATGATCTCCGGGTCCAGCAGTCCGGTGGGTCGGATGATCTGCTGGACGAATCCGTCGGATTTGCCGAGTTCGTATTTGCCCGGGGTCGCCGAGAGATAGAGGGTCTGTCCGATCCGCTCCAGGAATTCATCCCATTTCAGCGGACGGTTGTCCATGGCCGAGGGCAGCCGGAAACCGTGCTCCACCAGGGTGCGCTTCCGCGACATGTCGCCCTCGTACATGGCGCCGATCTGCGGGATCGTCACGTGTGATTCGTCGACGACCAGAAGGAAGTCGTCGGGGAAGTAGTCCAGCAGGCAGTGCGGGGCGGTGCCGGGGCCACGACCGTCGATATGCCGCGAATAGTTCTCGATGCCGTTGCAGAACCCCATCTGCTGCATCATTTCCAGATCGTAGGTGGTGCGCATGCGCAGGCGTTGGGCCTCCACCAGCTTGTTCTGCCCCTCGAGTTCCTCCAGCCGCACCTGCAGCTCGTCCTCGATGTCCTTGATGGCCCGGTTCATCCGTTCCGGCCCGGCGACATAGTGGCTGGCGGGGAAGATGTACATCTCCTCCTCCTCGCGGATCACGTCACCGGTGAGGGGGTGCAAGGTGTGGATCTGCTCGATCTCGTCACCGAAGAACTCGATGCGCAGCGCCTGCTCCTCGTACATCGGGATGATCTCCACGGTGTCCCCGCGCACCCTGAAGGTCCCGCGGTGGAAATCCATGTCATTGCGGGCGTACTGCATCGACACGAATTTGCGCAGCAGTTCGTCCCGGTTCATTTCCATGCCCTTGCGCAGGGTGACCATGCCGGCGACGTATTCCTCCGGCGTCCCCAGACCGTAGATGCAGGAGACGGTGGCGACCACGACCACGTCCCGGCGGGTCAGCAGCGTGTTGGTGGCCGAGTGGCGCAGCCGTTCGACCTCCTCGTTGATGGAGGAGTCCTTTTCGATGAACGTATCGGTCTGCGGGACGTAGGCCTCGGGCTGGTAGTAGTCGTAGTAGGAGACGAAGTATTCGACGGCGTTGTTCGGCAGCAGTTCCCGGAACTCGTTGACCAGCTGGGCCGCCAGGGTCTTGTTCTGGACCAGGATCAGGGTCGGACGCTGGACCTGCTCCACCAGCCAGGCAGTCGTGGCGCTCTTGCCGGTACCCGTGGCCCCCAGCAGGACGACGTCCTTCTCCCCGCCGTTGATCCGTTCGGCAAGCTCGGCGATGGCCTGCGGCTGGTCTCCTGCCGGTTCGAAATCGCTGATGACCTCGAACGGGGCGACGACGCGGTTGATCTCCTGGGCAAGACTCATGGGTCCAAGGCTACGCTCTGCGTCGAGGGCTGTGCACGGCTACGGCTCAGGGCTTAAACCCGCAGGGCACGGACCGGGATGGACCCGCAGTCGCACCGGGCTTCAGGCCGGTGGGCGCTGGCGTTTGCCCGACCGTCCAGGAGGGTCCAATAAGCCGTCGTGTTCGAACCTGCCGAGGATGGCAACGAACATCTGCTGCGCGAAGACCACGCATCCCCCCAGGGCCAGCACGATCCCCGCCAACGTCATCCAGGCCGGCACCAGCACCTGCCAGCTCCACGGCGCCGACCCGGTCGTGAATTCAACGCGGCCACCGGCCACGAGCCACAGCACGATCGCCGCCACCCAGAGCACCCCGGTGGCCATGAACAGCCACGTCACCCATTTCATCCCGTACCCGAACCGGTAGGTCGCGGCCGGACCCTTGCGCCTCATCCCGGATCCCCGTCGCGTGGGCCCGGGCGTCCGGCCAGCCGCTGCAAAGTCCCGGTCCAGAGGTCATCCACCGCCGACTGCAGCTCCTGCAGGGTCCCGGAATTCTCCAACACCACATCACTGACGGCGGCCCGCTGTTCATCGGTGGCCTGGGCAGCCATCCGGGCCACGGCGTCGTCCTCGCCCATCCCCCGGTCCTGGACCATCCGGCGGACCCGTTCGGCACGGGGTGCTTGGACGGTGACGACGACGTCGAAGGAGGCGGCCTGCCCGGTCTCGACCAGCAGTGGGATGTCCTGGACCACGACCACGGGCCGGTCCGCCGTTTCCCGGTCGGCGGCTTCACCACGGATCCGGGCTGCTTCGGCGCGGACCCGTGGATGGACGATCCCGTTCAGTGTCTCGCGGGCCTGCGGATCGGCGAACACGATGCCGCCCAGCCGGGCACGGTCCAGTTCACCATCGGCGTCGACCAGGTCCGGGCCGAAAGCCTCCACGACCGCGGCCAGCCCCTCGGTGCCGGGTTCGAGCACCCGGCGGGCAATGGCATCGGCATCGATCAGCACCGCACCGCGTTCGGCCAGGCGCGTGGCCACCGCGGATTTTCCCGAGGCGATCCCGCCCGTCAGTCCAACATCAAGCATGGCTCCAGCTTATGGCACCGCGTCCACAGGCGGGTCCGGAAACAGGTCACGCGAGCAGTTTGCGCAGGCCCACCGCATAGGCGGTCTTCGCGACCAGCGCGGCAGCCGGTCTGAGCGGGCGGGGAAGCCAGGAAGGTCGCAGGCTTTGGCGCCACACGACCTCCACGTCGGAGCCCTGCTGTTCGACAGTGGCCTCGACCTCACCGGCCACGGGTCCGAATTTCGACACGGCCAACCTGCCGCGACGATTCCCCGTGGGTGCCTCGGCGCGGCGCACCAGCATCCGGTCCGACAGGGCGAAAGGGCCCAGCCGGGTCAGCCCGACGAATGCCAGGCCCTCACTCATCCGGGCACCCCGCGGGGTCACGTTAGTGAACGGGATGGCAGCACTGTGGGTGTCCAGATCCGTGAGTCTTGCCCACAGGGTGGCAGCATCACCGGGACGCCGCAGCCGCACTTCAAAGGTACCGGGGGTCTTCGACGCAGCAGGGCTGCCTGGCCCTCCACTGCCGAGTGTTGCGGCAGCCGCCGCCCCGCTGGCCAGCGCACCCTGGATGGAAGCCTCGCTCTGATCACCGGCTAGCACGACGCCGTCCAACGCACTGGTCGGTGGGGCATGCCCCGGGGAAATGACGGGCAGGGCGTCCCTGATGTCATGGCGAACGAGCAGCTGCCAGTCGGGGGTCTGGACACCGAGGATGGCTGCGGCCTGATTCAGCGCCGATTCGTCGTCCAGACCATGTGCTCCCACAGCGGTCGCCTGAACCAGGTGCCGACCCGCCGGAGCGTAGGAAGGACAGACATTGGAGACGACCGACGTGTGGGCGAGCCGGACACCGGCGCGCGGATCAAGATGCAGGAACGGCAGTCGGCTGGGCTGGTGTTCGGTCGAAAACCACCACGTCGTCAGGGAGTGCATCGGCGGGGCCGTCTCGCCCAGCAGACGAGCGCTCGCCGTCGGACCGGCAGCGACCACGACCCGGTCGGCGGTGAAGCGTTCTCCCGCACCACAGCTGACGGTCCAGCGACCTGTCTGGCGGGTCAGGCTCTCCGCCACGTGCCCATACCGGATACGCCCCGCCAGTGGCGTGGCCAGCTGATGCGCGATCGCCGCCATTCCCTGCCCCGGCAAGGCGGGGGTTCCCACCGCGAAGTATCCGGCGAGCCGACGGGCGAAGCGGGCGGAAACCTCAAGATCAGGATCCCCGAGGACTCCTGCGAAGAACAGGCCCATGATCCCTCGCAACGGTGTCGAGAATGCCGCTCCGTCCAGGGATTCGTGGAGCGATAGCGAGTCATCGCCGGCCTTTCGTACCCACCGCAGGGCAGCCGGCAGATCCCTGGGCGCCAGCAAACCGCTGACCAGCCCTCGGAGCCGGGAGGGATGGCGGAGCGGATCAGCGAGGACGCGGAGCCCCTCGTCGCCGCGCACTGCGACTCCGCGTCCCCAGGCCTGCAGACCAAGAGCCTGCAGATCCAACGCGCGACGCGCCTCGGGGTAGCGCGGGTTCAGGAGTTGGAATCCGCGGTCGCACAGGAAACCATCAATGACCTCGGTATCGACCCGTCCACCGACCCGACTGGTGGCCTCCAGCACCGTGACCTCATGTCCTTGGGCGGCTGCCAGTCCGGCGGCGTGCAGGCCCGCCAGGCCCGCGCCAATGACCACTACGTCCACGACTTCCCCGTTTCCTCCGAGCTGTCCGGAGTCAGGACGACACAGTCGCCATCCCTCCAGGCCCACGCCCCATGATGCGCGGGCCGGACGGACCACCCGGTGGTGGAGAGTCTACGGGCGATGTGACCATCCGGTAGTCCGACGGGCCGTGCTCCGCAGCCCTGGTCCCGTGAACTCGCATTAGACTGGACCGATGGGCGAAACGGGGAGTGCGGTGGTTCAATACACCACGGTGGCCGGCGATCACCAGCATGAGCTCGAGGTGAAACGGTCCCGGTTCATCACCTACCTGCGACGCACCACCACCGAAGCCGAAGCCCGGGATTTCATCGCCGAACTGCGCCGCAGGCATTTCGATGCGCGCCACCACTGCTCGGCGTTCCTGCTGGGCCCCGACCGGATGGTACAACGCAGTAGTGACGACGGCGAGCCCTCGGGGACCGCTGGTCTGCCGATGCTCGAGGCCCTGGCCAAACGCGAAATGCCTTCCGGACAATGCGATGTCAGTGACATCACCGCCGTCGTCGTCCGGTATTTCGGCGGTGTGCTCCTGGGCGCGGGGGGTCTGGTGCGCGCCTACTCCCAGTCCGTCTCCGGAGCCATGGACAGCGCCGATCTTCTCGTGAGAAAACGCCTGGCAGTATTTGCCATCGACGCGCCCCATGCCGAGTCCGGACGGTGGGACAACGAATTGCGTCAGGACGGCACCACGATTCTAGGTACCGACTACGGACCCTCGTCGGCCACGTTGCGGGTGGCTGTCCCCGACGGACCCACTGCGGCGACGGACTTCGCGGAACGGCTGGCCACCCTGACGGCGGGAGCCGGAACAGCCGTAGCGCAGGGTACCGAATGGACGGATATTGCCGTGACGGGACACCGATGAACACCCCGATTCCCGAAGGTCTCCGGCGCTGGCCCGATGTGGAGTCCCCCGAACTGCAGGCGTACGACGGCGCCGATCTCCTCCTGCTCGATACCGCGGCCGGGTACGGGCTCGGCACCTCGGAGGGGACGACGACGGTGGTCAACGACCACTATGGGGCCCTGGCCCTGGGCTCCGTGGCCGCCGGGGCCCGCGGGGTGCGGGTCCACCAGGACGCGCTATCGGGTGAACAAGCCATCGAAGCCAATGCCGAGAGGACCGGGGTCGGCTCCCCCGGCCAGGGGGAATCCAGCCTCACTCTGATGCCGTTGGGCGCCGGACTCTTCGCCGGGGCCCGGCTGGTCATCCTGCAACTGCCCCGGTCCTTGGCGGCGCTGGAGGAGATCGCGGCCTGGGCGGCAGCGCACGCGGACCCCGACGTGGCTCTCTTGGCCGGGGGGCGGACCAAACACATGTCCCGGGCGATGAACGACGTCCTCGAACGCCATTTCAGCCACGTCAGCGCCGGCCTGGGGGCCCGGAAATCACGCGTGCTGACCGCCAGGGCGCCCCGCCAGGACGGTGATCGACCCGTGCCACGTTTCCCGCTGGCTTCCGCCCACGACGTCGGGCTTGCCCAGCCGCTTGAACTGCGGGCCTTCGGCGCCACCTTCGGGGGCGCAAAACTTGATCCGGGCACGCGTTTCCTGCTGCCGCATCTGGCCGAAGCCCGGGACGCGGAGGAAGCGGTCGATCTGGGCTGCGGCAACGGCACCATTGCCGCCTACCTGGCCCTCACCCGCCCGGGACAAAGAGTGCTCGCCTGCGACCAGTCGGCCGCCGCAGTCGCCTCCACCCACGCCACCGCCGAAGCCAACGATGTGGCCCATCAGATCCTGGCGGTCAGAGATGATGCCCTGTCGGGTCTGGCCGATGGCTCGCGGGAGCTGGTCGTACTGAATCCGCCCTTCCATGTCGGCAACGCCATCCATGCGGGCATCGCCCTGAAGCTGATCGCCGCTGCCGGCCGCGTCCTGGCCCCCGGCGGGGAATTATGGTGCGTCTGGAACACCCCGTTGGGCTATCGTCAGCACCTGGCCAGGCTGGTGGGCCCCACCCGTCAGGTGGCCCGCAACCCGAAGTTCACGGTCACCGTCTCCAACCGGAGCTAGGCTGCCGCCTATTAAAAAAGGCGGGGCCCGCACACCATGGTGTGCGGGCCCCGCCCTGGCTGGTTCAGCCCGGTGGCTGAAGCCTAGGCTCCGGTGAGCTTCTCGCGCAGTGCGGCGAGGGCCTCGTCGGAAGCCAGCGTGCCGGCGTCCTCCGCCGGGGCCTCCGAGGAGTAGCTGGTGGAAGCGGACTCGCCCGCTCCACCGCCGCCGGCCTCGGGTGCCGTGGTGTCCTGGACCAGGTGTGCGGCCACCTGCTCCTTGTGGGCTTCCCAACGGGCCTGGGCGTCGGCGTACTGCTGCTCCCAGACGGCGCGCTGCGTCTCGTAGCCTTCGAGCCACTCGTTGGTCTCCGAGTCGAAGCCCTCCGGGTACTTGTAGTTGCCCTCTTCGTCGTACTCGGCGGCCATGCCGTACAGCGCCGGGTCGAACTCGGTGCCTTCGGGGTCGACCCCTTCGTTGGCCTGCTTCAGCGACAGCGAGATACGGCGGCGTTCCAGGTCGATGTCGATGACCTTGACGAAGAGCTCGTCACCCACGGAGACGACCTGCTCGGCCAGCTCGACGTGGCGCACGGCCAGCTCCGAGATGTGCACGAGGCCCTCGATGCCGTCTTCGACGCGAACGAATGCACCGAAGGGAACCAGCTTGGTGACCTTGCCGGGGACGACCTGGCCCAAGGCGTGGGTGCGGGCGAAGGTCTGCCACGGATCTTCCTGGGTCGCCTTCAGCGACAGGGAGACGCGCTCGCGGTCCAGATCGACCTCGAGGACCTCGACGGTGACTTCCTGGCCCACCTCGACAACCTCGTTCGGGTGGTCGATGTGCTTCCAGGACAGCTCGGAGACGTGCACCAGGCCGTCGACGCCACCCAGGTCCACGAAGGCACCGAAGTTGACGATGGAGGACACGACGCCCGGACGGACCTGGCCCTTTTCGAGCTTGTTGAGGAACGTGGAGCGGACCTCGGACTGGGTCTGTTCGAGCCAGGCACGGCGGGACAGGACCACGTTGTTGCGGTTCTTGTCCAACTCGATGATCTTGGCTTCGATCTCCTGGCCGATGTACGGAGCCAGATCGCGCACACGGCGCATTTCGACCAGCGATGCCGGCAGGAAGCCGCGCAGGCCGATGTCCAGGATGAGCCCACCCTTGACCACCTCGATGACGGTGCCGGTGACGACGCCGTCCTCTTCCTTGATCTTTTCGATGTCGCCCCAAGCACGCTCGTACTGTGCGCGCTTCTTGGAGAGGATCAGGCGGCCTTCCTTGTCCTCCTTGGTGAGGACGAGGGCCTCGACGTTGTCGCCGACGGCGACGACGTCGCCCGGATCAACATCGTGCTTGATGGAAAGCTCGCGGGACGGAATGACACCCTCGGTCTTGTAACCGATGTCGAGCAGGACTTCGTCGCGGTCGACCTTGACGACGGTGCCTTCGACGAGGTCGCCATCGTTGAAGTACTTGATGGTGGCGTCGACAGCTGCGAGGAAGTCTTCAGCGGTACCGATGTCGTTGATCGCGACCTGCGGGGTACCGGTCTTCTCGTTGGAGGTGATGGTCATGTAGTAGGGGCTCCGATGTGGATAGAAACGTCAGTCGGAAGGCCGGAAGTCCCGGCATATTCCGAAGATGGAACTGAAATTGTTGCGAGACAGGGCATGAAACACCCCGGCAGTCGCCTTATTAGTTTAGTCCCCGGCCCACGAGCGGTCAAAACGTCGGGCGCGTCGCCATGGCGCCGATCGCACCGTGGCTTCGCGGCCGGATCCAGGCCCGGAAACCGGGTCTAGAAACCGTTGATCGCGTAGGGGGCCCGCCCCAGGTCCAGCAACCGGGCTGCGCGATCCACCGCGTCCTCGTTCCTGGCCAGCACCCGCCCGGCAGCTGCCAATGTCCGGACGCCGGTTCCGCCCAGGTACAGCGAGCCCAGCAAGCCGATATCCAGTTCCAGATCCGACGGCTCATCGGGGTCGGTTTCGACCCGAACGGATCCGATTCCCCCCTCCACGACCAGCTGGTAGCTTCCCGTCGTATATCCCTGCGGGTCGGTGATCCGCAGCCGCAGGGCCCCGTCCGCCGCATATTCCCGGGCGGCCAGTGCCGCGGGGACATCCAGGATGCGCAGCCACAACAGGTCCTCGGTCTCCGTGACGGCGACCTTGCGCGGATCGTCCAGGGACCACGGCAACGGGTCATCCGGGGCTGCAGAGTCATAGACGACCCGCTCGATGAGGTCATGGGCCCCAAGGTAGCGCCAGAGTTCACGCCGGGCGGCCGCGGTCGTCGCCACCAGATCGCGGACCTCCATGGTCAGCGGCGTGGTCTCCCAACCGGCGAAGGCATACGTCAGGAAACCCCGGGCGACCCCCTCGGCATCCAGATACACCGCGGCCCGCAGGGCAGGATCATCCTTGGCCTCCTCGGGGGCCAGCCGGGCGGTGGCGCGCAGGGTGTAGGCCTCCTGGCGTCCGATCGACCCGCGGTGTGTGGCGTGGAACTCCTCGAACAGGGAGGGGGCCAGCTCGAGCAGGGAGGAAGGATCCACGGTGAGGACCGTGCCTTCGGGCGGAGCCACCACGTTCAACCCGCCCTTCACGTCGACCTTGACCGTGTCCAGGGTAGTGGCCGGCCCGAAACCGAACCGGCCGTAAATGGTGCCCTCCGTCGCGGTCAGTGCCGCCATGGGCAGACCCGCAGCACGGGCGCGGTCCAGCGAATCGGTCATCATCGTCCGCAGGATGCCCCTGCGGCGATGGCTGGGCCGGACGGTGACCACGGTGATGAGGTGGCTGTCGATCATCCGCCCCGCGCCGGTGTTCAGCGTCTTGGTGAATTCGGCGAAGGTGGCCACCGGGATGGCCGGGTCCAGCGACGGCGCCGGGGCATCGTCGTCGTACACCCCCAACAGCCGACGCCCATCGACCCGGTAGGTGGCGGCGATGCGTGCCGCCTCGGCGGTGGTGTAGGGCTGGGCGTGGAAGCCGGTACGGACCGCGCGGAACCAGTTGGCGGTACGCGTGTCAGGGGCCGGCTCGACTTCGCCGGCGGCGGGGAGGATCCCCGCGTCGAAGATCTCATGGCGCAAGCCGTTGGTATGGGGGGTCGAATCATTCATCAGTGTGCTGCCTCCTGCCAGCTGTGCCCGGTGCCGATCTGGACATCGAGTGGGACCGAGAGCTCGGCCGCGGAGCCCATGTGGTCCTGGACCAGGGCGGTGACTGCCTCGAGTTCGCCGGGGGCGATTTCCAGGACGAGTTCGTCATGGACCTGCAGGAGCATGCGTGAACCCAGCTTCTGTTCGCGCAGCCCGCCGTCGACCCCGAGCATGGCGCGTTTGATGATATCCGCCGCCGACCCCTGGATGGGCGCGTTCAACGCAGCGCGTTCGGCCATGTCCCGCAGCTGGCGGTTGTCGCTGGCCAGATCCGGCAGGTAGCGGCGGCGTCCCTCGATGGTGGAGGTGTAGCCGTCCCGGCGGGCCTGGTCGACGACCGAGCGCAGGTAGTCGCGGACGGATCCGAAGCGGGTGAAGTAGTCCTTCATCAGCCCACGGGCCTCGTCCACGGGGACGTTGAGCTGTTTGGACAGGCCGAAGGAGCTGAGCCCGTAGGCCAGACCATAGGACATGGCCTTGACCTTGGCGCGCATTTCCCCGCTGACCTCCGCCGGTTCGACACCGAAGACATGTGAACCGACGAACCGGTGCAGGTCCTCCCCGTCCTTGAACGCCTGGATCAGTGCCTCGTCTCCGGAGAGGTGGGCCATGATGCGCATTTCGATCTGTGAATAGTCGGCGGTCAGCAGGGTCTCGTACCCGTCGCCGACCACGAAGACCTCACGGATGCGCCGTCCGGCCTCGCTGCGTACCGGGATGTTCTGCAGGTTCGGGTTCAGCGAAGACAGCCGCCCGGTGGCCGCAACGGTTTGGGCGTACGTCGTGTGGATCCGTCCGTCCTCGGCGAGGGACTTCTTCAGCCCCTCGACCGTCTGCCGCAGTTTGGTGGCATCGCGGTAGGCCATCAGCGAGGCCAGGAACGGGTGCCGGGTCTTGGCCAGCAGGTCGGCCAGTGAATCGGCGTCGGTGGTGTATCCGGTTTTGATCTTCTTGGTCTTGGGCAGTTCGAGTTCCTCGAACAGCACGACCTGCAGCTGTTTGGGCGACGAGAGGTTCACTTCATGACCGATCGCCGCATAGGCCTCGGCCGTTGCCGCATCGATGGTGGTGGTGAAATCGGCCAGCAGGTCATCGAGCTGTCGGGCGTCGATGGCGATTCCGGTGCGTTCCATCTCGGCCAGCACCACCGACAACGGCAATTCCATCTCCGCCAGCAATCCGGTCGCTCCACGTTCGAGGACCTGCCCGGCCAGGTACAGGCTCAGTTCCCGCACTATGTAGGCGGCCCGCACGGCCGCAGCGGCCTGGCCCGACCCCTCGAGTTCCAGTGCCAGCTGTCCTTCCTGCGCCTGTTCCTCGGCCTTGAGGGTCAGTCGCAGATGGTGCTGGGCGATATCTGCCAGTTCGTGGCTGCGCCGATCCGGCTGGATGAGATAGGCGGAGATCATCGTATCGTCCACGACCCCGCGCAGTTCGATCCCGCGATCGGCCAGCAGTTTGTAGCCGGTCTTGAAGTCATGCAGGGCCAGTGGGTAGTGACCGCTGGCCAGGATGGTGCCCAGGGCCCCGTCGGCTGCCTCGTCGAGTTCCTCCAACCCGATGTAGGCGGTCGCCGCGTCGGCGGCCAGCGCGATACCCACCGCATCGTCCCCGCCGCCGGCGGAGCGCACCGTATCCAGCTGCAGGGCGATCAGGTGTCCCCCGTGGGCGCGGAACCACCCGGTCAATGCCTCGGCGTCGTCCAGCTCGGTCGGGGCCGGGACCTGCATCTCCGGCTCCGGTTCGGACTCGTCGGCTCCGAAGAGGTCGAACAGGCGCTTGCGCAGCGTGTTGAACTGCAGTGCGTCGAAGAGTTCCTCGATGGCGTCCTGGTTCGGGTGTTCCAGTTCCAGGGCCCCGAGCTCGACCGGCAGATCCAGGTCGGTGAGCAACCGGTTCAACCGCCGGTTGCGGCGGACGTCGTCCAGATGCGCCCGGAGGGATTCGCCGACCTTGCCCTTGATGGAATCGACCTGGTCCAAGATGGCTTCGAGTCCGCCGTATAGGTTGATCCACTTCGCGGCGGTCTTGGGTCCGACCCCGGGTACCCCGGGCAGGTTGTCCGCGGATTCCCCGACCAGTGCCGCCAGGTCCGGGTATTGCCCCGGCTGGACGAAGTACTTCGCTTCCACGGCCGCGGCGTCCATCGGCGGGATGTCGGAGATGCCCTTCTTCGGGTACAGGACAGTGGTCTTTTCGGTAATGAGCTGGAAGGCGTCCCGGTCCCCCGAGACCACCAGCACGTCCCAGCCTTCATCTTCGCCGACCCGGGCGAGGGTGGCGATGATGTCGTCGGCCTCGAAGCCGTCCATGGTGATCGAGGGGATGTTCATCGCCTCCATGACCTTCTGGATCAGATCGATCTGGCCGTGGAACTCCTCCGGGGTCTTGCTCCGGCCTGCCTTGTACTCGCTGTACTCCTCGGAACGGAAGGTGGGGGTGTCAAGATCGAAGGCCACCGCCACGTGGGTGGGTTTGCGCTGTTCGATCATTTTGATGAGCATCGAGACAAAACCGTAGACCGCGTTGGTGTGCTGTCCGGTGTCGGTGGCGAAGTTTTCCGCGGGCAGCGCGTAGAAGGCACGAAAGGCCATCGAGTGGCCGTCGATGACGAGCAGACGGGAAAGGTCATTGGCAGCGGTTTTGGTTGATTGACTCACAGGTGCCAGCCTAGTTCCCATGACGGACAAAGACACACGCGGCCCGGCCGCCAACGCAGGGCATGACGCCGGATCGAACCCCTTCGAGGAGCAGCTCGCACGGCATCAGGTGCCGGAACGGATGTGGCCGATGCTCAGCGGGCACGGGGTCGGGCCCCTGGTGGAGAAGCTGGGCATCATGTTCGAGGGCATCACCGCCGAACGGGTGGTGGCCACGATGCCGGTGGAGGGGAACCAGCAGGTGGCCGGGATCCTGCACGGCGGGGCGAGCGTCGCGCTCGCCGAAACGCTGGGTTCCTTCGCCGCCGCCGTCCATGCTGGCCCCACGGGCCGCCCGGTGGGGGTGGACATCAATGCCACCCACCACCGCGCCGGGATCTCGGGGTTGGTCACCGGGGTGTGCACCCCCATCCATCTGGGGCGCAGCACCACGACCCACGAAATCATCATTTCCGATGAGGAAGGCCGACGGGTCTGCACCGCCCGGATCACGAACATGATCCTGGGCCCCTCGTGACCGATGGCCGGGACGCACCGGCCGCCACCACATCCGACGCCCCGAGCCGGGTCCTCATCCCCGCAGCATCCGTCGGGTGGTTACCGAAGAACCGGTCTGCAACGGCAACACGGAGACCTGGAAGCAGTTGTTCTCGAACGACTCGATCCTGCTGTGGCACGGGCGTTCCTTCGCGCCCAAGCGCGCGCACGTCAAGGCGTTCCTCGCCGCCGACGGCCCGATGAAGACAGTGCGTTTCGGGAGTCGACGCCGCACCCGCCGCTGGCTGCGACTGGTGGCAGAAAACGGCCGCATCCCCACGGGTCCTCCGGGGGATGCGGCCAACTGAGGCTGGTGGGTCCTAGGTGGTCTTGCGCTTCTTCTTCCGCGCCGAATCGAGGATGAGGGCCAGCCCGATGCCGAGCATCCAGAAGTCCTTGGCGATGACCGTGCCCTCCTGGGTGGGGCGCAGCCCGTCATCGCGGGTCATCCCCGGGGTCTTGAAGTACATCGTCGCCATGGAGGCCGAGAAGGCAGTCAGTCCGAGGCCGGCCAGGCGGCTCGGTACGAACGGCAGCAGCAGGGAGGACCCCAGGACGATCTCCGTCGTGCTGAGCACCTTGCCGAATTGCTCCGGGTCGAGGTCGGCCAGCTGGGGAAAGGCGGAGGCACCCATCTTCTGCAGTCCGGCCGCCGCTTCGGGCTCCAACTGCAACTTGCCCACCCCTGAGTTGAGAATGAAGGCGCCGGTGGTCAGGCGCAATGGCAGGTGGCTGAGTTTCATGGGTCGTGTCCTTTCGCTGCATACGGAGGTAGTGATCGAGCCTAGGACCGCTGGCGCCGTCGCGCCAATCGGTGGTTAGGAGCCGGTGTGGGGCACGGAGGGAGGCTTGCCGACGTCGTACCGGGTTTCACGCACTCCCCTGCCGAATTCACGACTGCCGGTGGGACTCAGTCCCATCGGGGCGCGCAGGCTCGCCAAAGGCCGTCCGCCGCCCAGCAGGAGGGGAATGGTGAACAGGATCAGCTCGTCGAGATGACCGGAGTCCACCAGTTGTCCGGCCAGCCCGCCGCCCCCGAGTACCCAGACGTCCTGGTCTCCGGCGTCCGCGGCGATATCGCCGGCCCATTCCCCGACGTCACCGCGGATGAAGGTCAGATCGGCGCCGGGCACGGCCGCCAGTTCCCGGTGGGTGAAGACCCAGCACGGGGTGTTCTCATACGGCCACGGGGCTCCGGTGTCGTCCATATGGGTGCTCAGCCAACGGTAGGTGTCGGCCCCCATGACCACGGCGCCGATCTCTTCGAGGAAGGCAGCTGCCGGATCGCGGAACCCCACATGGTAGTCGTCGTAGGTGGTCAGCCATTCCAGCGAGTCGTGCTCGTCGGCGATGTATCCGTCGACGCTGGCGGCTACGAAATAGCGGAAGCGGGTCATGGCCCCATGGTGCCATACCGGTTCCGTCGCCCCGCCGGGCGTGCGTCAGTGACCGCCCGAGCCCCCGAGCTGCGGCACGATCAGGTAGATGCCCAGCAGCACCAGGCAGCCGCACAGCACGAAGCAGACGACGGCCCCGGACTTCGCCAGACCGGCACCCCGGACTTCGTCTTCGGCGATCGCCTTGAGCCGGACGGCAAAGGAGTAGAGCGCCACGAGCGAGAGGGAGCCGATCAGGGTCACGAGCGTGACGGTCAGGAAGGAGAGCCATTCGATGTTCATCGCTTTTCCTTTGTTCCGCGTGCTTCGCGCTTCGGCGCCGAAGCTTCCTGTGCCCGGGACTTCGATCCCGACGCCGTGGGGACCTTCGTCTTGCCGTTGGCTTCCTTCTTCTTGTTCTTCTGAGCCTTCTTGAGTTCGCGGGCCATGCGCTCGGCCTCGGCCCGCTCGGCTTCACGTTGGCGTTTACGCATCTTGCGACGCTGCTTCTTCGTGGGGATGCTGATGGCACCACCTGCTTCATCGACATCGGAAACCCCGTTATGCGGGCCGATGATGTCCTTGCGGGAGAGCCACCAGATCAACAGGACGACGCCGAAACCGATGACGGCCACCAGAACCAAACCGACGTTCCCAAAGTAGGTCAGGGTAGCGGCCAAGGCGCCGACGACGGCAGCTGCCGGCAGCGTGAAGAGCCACCCGGTGGCGATCTTCCCGGCGGTACGCCACTGGACGGAGGCCCCCTTGCGTCCCAGACCCGAACCGATCACGGAACCGGAGGCCACCTGGGTGGTCGACAGGGCGAAGCCCAGGTGCGAGGAGGCCAGGATGGCCGCGGCGGTCGAGGCCTCGGCGGAGAAGCCCTGGGCCGGCTTGACCTCGGTGAGGCCGGTGCCCATGGTGGCGATAATGCGCCAGCCGCCCACGTAGGTGCCCAGAGCGATGGCCAAGGCGCAGGCGGCGATGACCCAGAAGTGGACGTGGCTTCCCGATTCCTGCAGCCCCGAGGCGACCAGGGCCAGGGTGATGACGCCCATCGTCTTCTGTGCATCGTTGGTGCCGTGGGCCAGGGCCACCAACGAGGAGGAGAAGACCTGACCGACACGGAAACCTCCGCGCTTGGGCGAGGAGAGGCCCGAAGGGCGCTTGGTCACCCAATAGGCCAATTTGGTACATAGGTAGGCAGCCAGGCCGGCGATCAACGGAGCCAGCAAGGCCGGAAGCAGCACCTTGGAGATCACGGTTCCGTAGTTGACGACGGAGAAACCGGCACCGGCGATCGCGGCACCGATGAGTCCGCCGAAGAGGGCGTGGGATGAGCTGGAGGGCAGACCGAGCAACCAGGTCAGCATGTTCCAGACGACGGCGCCCATGAGGCCGGCAAAGATGATTTCGGGTCCGATGGAGAACCCGTTGTCCCCTTCGTTGATCAGTCCGCCTGAAATCGTGGTGGCGACCTCGGTGGAGAGGAAGGCACCCACCAGGTTCAGGACCGCGGCGAGGGCTACTGCCGTCTTGGGCTTGATGGCGCCGGTGGCGATCGGGGTTGCCATGGCGTTGGCCGTGTCGTGGAACCCGTTCGTGAAATCAAAGAACAGAGCCAGGGCAATCACCAGGACAACGATGAGTGTGAGATCCATCTAGGAACCAATCTTGAGATGGCAAAAGAGCGCGGTCGTACCGCAGGGAGTAGTTCGACCCGGAAGTCATACCATGGTCACACATTCGTCACCCGCGGCGCACATTCATCTTAGGGCCGGCGGGGCGCCAGTCAACTCCGCGGTCCGTACGGCGGGGCGTCGCGTGCAAGTTCCGCCTGCGGGTCGTAGTCTCCTGTCATGGCTAGATTCTTCGACGTCCACCCTCAGGATCCGCAACCCCGTGCCCTCGGACAGGTCGTTGACCTGCTGCAGGACGGTGCGCTGATCGCCTACCCCACCGATTCCTGCTACGCGTTCGGCGCCCAATTGGGCAACCGGAAGGCCTTGGATCGGATCCGCACCATCCGACAGCTTGATGACAAACACCACTTCACCCTGATGTGTAGCAACTTCGCCCAGATGGGACGTTTCGTGGAGATGGGCAACGCGGTCTTCCGAAGTCTGAAGGCGGCCACGCCGGGGAGCTACACCTTCATCCTCAAGGCCACCTCCGAGGTCCCCAAGCGCCTGCTGCACCCGAAGAAGAAAACCGTCGGGGTCCGCATACCGGACCACCGGGTGGTTCAGGCCCTGCTGGCGGAGCTGGGCGAGCCCCTGCTGTCCACCACGTTGCTGTTGCCCGACGAGGAGAAACCCCTCACCCAGGGCTGGGAGATCAAGGAACGCCTGGACCACCAGGTCGACGCCGTCATCGACTCCGGTGAATGCGGCACAGAACCGACGACCGTGGTGGATTTCTCCAGCGGGGTGCCCGAGATCGTCCGGGTCGGCATGGGAGACCCCTCGCCCTTCGAATAGCTGGTCGGGCCCCGAACCAGTCGCGGGGCCCCACCGCCGGTCCTCATCTGAAGGCCGGGATGCCGGTGATGTGGTTGCCCAGGATCAAGGTGTGGACCTCGTCGGTCCCCTCGTAGGTGCGCACCGATTCGAGGTTGTTCGCATGGCGCATCGGCGCATGGTCCAAGGTGATCCCGTTACCGCCCAGGACCGTCCGCGCCTCCCGACAGATCCAGATCGCCTCCCGGCAGTTGTTCAGCTTTCCGACCGAGATCTGCACCGGCTCCAGGGTTCCTGCATCCTTGAGCCGTCCGGTATGGATGGCCAGCAGCGTGCCCTTCTGGATCTCCAGAAGCATATCCACCAGCTTGACCTGGGTGATCTGGTACCCGGCCAGCGGCTGATCGAACTGCATCCGCTCCTTGGAATACTCCAGGGCGGATTCGTAGGAATCCCTGGCAGCTCCCATCGCGCCCCAGATGATCCCGTAGCGGGCCTCGTTCAGGCAGGAGAACGGGCCGCGCAGCCCCTTCGCACCGGGGAGCAACGCCGAATCCGGCAACCGCACGTCCTCGAAGGTCAGATCGCATTGGATGGAGGCGCGCATCGACAGCTTCGGTTCGATCACGGTGGCCGTGAAGCCTGCGACGTCGGTGGGCACCAGGAAACCGCGGACCCCCTCGTCGGTCATGGCCCAGATCACGGCGATCTGGGCGATGGTAGCCAACCCGATCCACCGTTTGGCGCCGTTGAGGACCCATCCATCGCCGTCGTGCACCGCGGTGGTGGCCATCGCCGACGGGTCCGATCCGGCGGTGGGCTCGGTGAGTCCGAAACAGCCGATGACCTCTCCGGCGGCCATCGACGGCAGATACTTGTTCTTCTGCTCCTCGGTACCGAACCGGTGGATCGCCGACATGGCCAAGGACCCCTGGACCGAGACGAAGGTCCGCAGACCCGAATCACCGGCCTCCAGTTCCATCGCCGCGATCCCGTATTCGACGGCACTGCGGCCCGGACAGCCATACCCCTCCAAGTGCATGCCCAGCAAGCCCAGGCTGCCGAGTTCACGGGCCAGTTCCACGGGGAAACGGGCCTCCTCGTACCAGGTGGCGATGTTCGGTCGGATCCGTGAGTCCACGAAGGCGCGGACCGTGGAGCGCAGTTCGAGCTCGGGGGCGCTCAACAGACCATCGAGGTCCAGGACATCGGAAGCGGTGGCGGGCGTAATCCGTGCTGACATCATTCTCCTTTGAACGTTTACAGGGCGATCATACGGTGCCGGGCACGGAGTCCGGGGTCCCACCGGGGGGACGGTGCCTGCCGATCAGGATTTGACGCCCACATAGAGTTCCGGGGCGTTTTCGCCGGGTTCGCCGAACTCGTCGACGATGCGATTGGCCAGTGGTTGCAGCAGCTGCCGCCCGAGCTGGCGGACGATCGTGGTGACCGTCTGCTCGGTGACACTGCGATCAGTCGACACCACTCCGGCGTCCCGCAGGACGCGGGTCTGCTCGGCCGTCAACGCGGCCAGCCGGCTCAGGATGTCGCCGGGGCGTCCCGGTCCGTGCAGGAGGGACCGCCGCAGATAGTCGACGATCGTCGGATTGGCGTGCAGCATCCCGGCCACGGCCTCGTCCCGCAAGCCGAGGACCCGGCGAGGGCCCCCCTCGTTCGGCAAGGCTGCGAGGGTATCGGCGAAGAGCTCGACGACGAGGGTGTCCACGGCCTCCCGCAACCCGTCCTTGGTCCCATAGTGATGGGTGACCAGCCCAACGGTCACCCCGGCTGCCGTGGCGATCGCCCGCATGGAAGTGCCGTCCTCCCCCTGCTGCGCAAACAGGGTGAGCGCCGCATTGCGGATCCGGGCCTTGGAGGTCAGGTCGTTGGAGGACCATGCCGTCGACAGGCCTGCCGGGTTTGATGCCTTCGTTCTATCCACAGGGCTATGCTAGACCACAAACCATTGAACGATCGAACTGCATGCTGCACAACTGTACAAAGAGTAATTCAGGTCACAGTCATTAGGAGAGTTCATGTCCCACCCGCTGTCAGGCATTGTCGTGGTCTCGGTTGCCATCAACCTCCCGGGGCCGTTGGCCGCATCCCGGCTGACCGAGCTCGGAGCAACCGTCATCAAGGTCGAACCACCGCAGGGCGACCCGCTCCGGAGCGTCGCCCCCCACTGGTATGAGGAACTCGTCACGGGGCAGGACGTCGTCCCCCTGGACTTGAAGGACCCGGCCAGCAGGTCGGAGTTCGAAGAACTTCTCACCGATGCCGACGTCCTGCTGACGTCGATGCGCCCCTCGGCCCTCGCCCGGCTTGATCTCGGCGAGATACTGAAGACCCGCGGCATCGCCCTGGTGGAAATCGTCGGGCACGACGGCGCCCGGGCCGAGCAGCCAGGTCACGACCTCACCTACCAGGCCGAGCATGGAACACTGCTTCCCCCGGCCCTGCCGCTGGTACCGGTCGCCGACATCCTGGGTTCCGAACGCGCAGTGGTCGCCACCCTTTCGGCGTTGCGTCAGCGCGACCAGGGCCTTCAGGGCGTCCACGAGAAGGTGGTCCTCGAAGAGGCGGCGCACGCCGCAGCCGCCGGCACCCGGCACGGACTCACCTCTCCCGGTGCCGTCCTCGGCGGTGCGATACCTGCGTATGGAGTGTACGCAACAGCCGACGGATTCGTTGCCGTCGCGGCGATCGAACCACACTTCGCCGAACGACTCACCCGCCTCGTCGGTGGCACCCGCGAAGAACTGACTCGTTCCTTTGCCACCCGCCCCACAGCCTATTGGACGGCGTGGGGCCAAGAGCAGGACCTCCCCCTCGTCGCCGTCGCATCCCCCGGGGCGCTCCCGACTACGGAGCCGGTTTCCGCCGCTGCCGCCCCCCGGGAGCCTCCAGGCCCCCTCCGACCAGCGTCGGCCAGCATGCCCCGCCACAGGACTCCAGGAACAAGACCATGATCCTGGACGACTGACGCTCCCCTGGCTCGCCGAGGTACCCGCCGTCCGGTTCAGAACTGCAGGGCGTCAGCACCCAGCCCAAACGCCGGGGGCGGAGAAAGACGTCTCGACGGTTCCGCGATGTTCAAACACCACCACCAGCCATGGCGATCGGGTGATCATGGTGGCGCGCCCACACGAGCAGAAGGGCGGCAAAGTCTTGGTCCAACTCATGCAGCAGCTCCCCCCGGGGCACTTGTCCATCACCGATACCGCGCCGGCCGTATGCGGTCAGTGAGACGCGGGACCGCTGCCCACTCCCATGACCGCGAGGCATCCGCCCAGAACCTGCCGGCCTTCCAGCACCTCGCTGGGTTCGTGCATGCCGCGTGCGTCGCCGGCCCTGTGCTGCTGCACCGACCGGCAGACAAGGTCACGCAGCGGTGTCTGAAGATCGCCACTTCCAGCGCCCCGGAGACCCGGAAAGGCCAGGGGCTCCGCCCACGAAAAAGACCCCGATCCCCGGTCATCCGGGGGTCGGGGCCGATCGGTGCCCGAGGTGGGACTCGAACCCACACATCTCTCGATATCGCATTTTGAGTGCGACGCGTCTGCCATTCCGCCACTCGGGCCCAACTCGCCCCGCGGACTTGTCAAACCGCCCGAATCAAACGGGCAGAACATCACAGTCACGCGGTGCGCTAAACAACTCTACATGCCGATAGGCTTGTTACTGAATCCGAGAACCCACCGCCCCGATTTCCCGGGGCAGCCAGGAGAATCACCATGACAGAAGACACAGCCGAGGCAACTCCCTCGCCGGCCCGCCGGGTAGTTGTCGCCGAGGACGAGACCCTCATCCGGCTGGATATCGTCGAGATCCTCACGGGTGAGGGGTTCGAGGTCGTCGCCGAAGCAGATAACGGTGAGAAGGCGGTGGACCTGGTCCGTGAGCACCGCCCCGATCTTGTCCTGATGGACGTGAAGATGCCCGTGATGGACGGGATCTCTGCCGCGGAGATCATCGTCAAGGAGCGGATCGCCCCCGTCGTCCTGCTCACCGCCTTCAGCCAGAAGGAACTCGTCGAGCGGGCCCGCGAAGCCGGTGCCATGGCCTACGTCGTGAAGCCGTTCAGCCCGAACGACTTGATCCCGGCCATTGAAATCGCCCTGTCCCGCCACGAGGAGGTCATCGCCCTCGAACGCGAGGTCGATGACCTGCAGGAGCAGTTCGCCACCCGCAAGCTGGTCGAGCGCGCCAAATCCGTCTTGACTACCAAAATGGGGTTGACCGAACCCGAGGCCTTCCGGTGGATCCAGAAGACGTCGATGGACCGGCGACTGAGCATGCGCGAGGTCGCCGAGACCATCATCGCCCAGGTGAAGTAGCCGACCGGCAGCTTCTTCCTGAAAAGGTGCAAGTTGCCTGGCACCAACGAAGTCCGACGGTGGTCGGCCCACCGAGGTGGGCCGACCACCGTCGGACTTCAGTTGTCTGTGGCCCTTTGGGCCTAGTCGCCGTCGGGCCTCGGCGGGTTGGCCGGCTGGCCTTCGGCCGCCTGGGCCTTGGTCCGCCAGGGGCCGACCTTCTCCCGGAAAGGTGCCTGGTTCTTGCTGCCTTCCAGCAGCTGGCCGGCGTCGGCGATGTCCCCGACCCGGTGGATCCGCAGCGAATTCGTGGAACCGGCCTGCCCGGGAGGTGAACCGGCGGCGATCACGACCATGTCGTTGACCTCGGCCAGCCCCTCGGCCTGCAGCGATTGGTCGACCTGGGCCGTCATCTTATCGGTGTGGTCGGCGTAGTCGACGAGGCGGGGCTGCACGCCCCAGACCAACGTCAGGATGTTGTAGGTGTGCTTCAACGGAGTGAAGCCGAGCACCGGCTCCGAGGGGCGCAGCCGCGACAGGCGACGTGCCGAATCACCGGACTGGGTGAAGGCGACGATGAACTTGGCGTCCAGCTGGTCGGCGATCTCCACGGCGGCGCGGGTGATGGCTCCGCCGCGGGTGCGCGGCAGCGTGCCGAGCGCGGGGATGCGCTCCAATCCGTGGTCCTCGGTCGCGGAGATGATCCGTGCCATCGTCTCGATGGTCTCGATCGGGTACTGGCCCACCGAGGTCTCCCCCGAGAGCATGACCGCGTCGGCACCGTCGAGAACGGCGTTGGCGCAGTCCGACGCCTCGGCGCGGGTCGGCGTGGGTGACTCGATCATCGATTCGAGCACCTGGGTCGCGACGATGACCGGCTTGGCCCAGCGCCGCGCCAGTTCCACGGCACGTTTCTGGACCAGAGGAACCTGTTCCAGCGGCAGTTCCACCCCGAGGTCGCCACGGGCCACCATGATCGAGTCGAAGGCGTCGATGATCTCCTCGAGGTGATCAACGGCCTGCGGCTTTTCGATCTTGGCGATCACCGGAAGTCGGCGGCCTTCCTCGTCCATGATCTCGTGGACCCGTTCGATGTCCGAGGCGTTGCGGACAAAGGACAGGGCGATCATGTCCACCCCGGCGCGCAGGGCCCAGCGCAGGTCGTCTTCGTCCTTCTCGCTCAGTGCCGGGACGTTGACCGCGACGCCGGGGAGGTTGATGCCCTTGTTGTTGGACACCTCTCCACCGACGATGACCTCTGTGACGACCTTGCGGTCATCGACTTCGACCGCACGCAGGCCGACCTTGCCGTCGTTGATGAGCAGGCGATCTCCCACCTCAACGTCCTGGGGCAGGCCCTTGAACGTCGTGGAGCAGATGTCCTTGGTGCCCTCGATGTCGTCGATGGTGACGGTGAACCGGTCACCGACCTCCAACAGGTGCGGGCCGTCGGAAAACCGTCCGAGCCGGATCTTCGGGCCCTGGAGATCGGCGAACACGCCGACCGGGCGCCCGAGCTTCTCCGACGCCTGACGGACGTTGGCCAGGTTCTCGGCGTGGGTTGAATACTCGCCGTGGCTCATGTTCAGCCGGGCCACGTCCACACCGGCCTGGAGCGCCTGGAGCGTCTTCTCGAAGGTTCCAATGGCCGGCCCAAAAGTGGCCACAATCTTTGCGCGTCTCATACCGAAAGCCTATCCGCCTTATCTCGTCCGAAAACGGGGACGCGGACGAATCCGCGACCCTCACATCATGTCGATGGGGCGAACGCGCGGCGCCACGGGGGCGGGCAGCCGGCTCACACCCATCAGGTACTCGTCCATCGCGGCGGTGCAGAAGCAACCCGCTGAAATGGCCCACACGACCAGCGCCTGCCCACGTCCGGAATCCCCGGTCGCAAACACGCCTGGCGTGTTGGTCATGTAGTAACCGTCTCGGGCGACACTGCCCCGGTCATCAAAATCGATCCCGGCCCGTTCATCCAGGCCGGCGGGTTCCGGCCCGGTGTTTCCCGGATCCGAAAGCGTGAAGACGGCGGGACAACGCATCATTCAGGCCGGTGGCCTATTCGCATTCCCCATGGATTCCTCTTCGAAAGCCATGACGCCGGTCACACGACCGTCCTCACTGTGGAACTCTACAGCAGATCCCGGCCCGAAGTATCTACGGCAGCCCACATGTGACGTAGCAGCCAAGCCCCGGACCGGGACGACGACGGCATGGTCCCGTCCTCCCTTGGTTCAGGAGGCCGCCACCGGGTTGCGTCCGCTCAGTTCGGCGGCCAATGCGGCCACGGCGTCGACTCCTCCGTCGCGCAGGGCCGCGACCAGGGCCGTCCCCACGATCACACCGTCGGCGTAGGCGCCGATTTCACGCACATGCTCGGCCTTGGAAACCCCGAGCCCGACGCAGGCCCGGGGTGCCCCGGCCTCCCGGGCGGCCTCCACGACGGCCTGCGCGGCGGAGGACACCGAGGTGCGGGCCCCGGTGACCCCCATAATCGATACGCAGTAGACGAAGCCGCGGCTGGCTTCGACCGTGGCGCGCATCCGCTCGGGGGTGGAGCTCGGGGCCACGAGGAACACCCGGTCGAGGTCGTATTTATCGGAGGCCTCGAACCATTCGGAGGCTTCATCGGGGACCAAGTCCGGGGTGATCAGCCCGGCGCCTCCGGCCTCTGCCAAGCGACGCGAGAACTCGTCGACGCCCAGACGCAATACCGGGTTCCAGTACGTCATCACCATCACTGCGGCATCGCAGCGCTCGGTGATGCCGCGGATGATGTCGAACACCTGCGCCACACGGAAACCCTGGGCCAGCGATTGCACGGTGGCGGCCTGGATGACGGCCCCGTCCATGACCGGATCCGAGTACGGGATGCCGATCTCGATGATGTCGGCACCGTTGTGTGCAACGGCCACCGCGGCATCGATAGTGGTCTGGATGTCGGGGAACCCGGCGGGCAGATAGGCGATCAGCGCCGGCCTGCCCTGGCTGCGGGCCCGCTCGATGGCTGCTTCGGAGGTCATGCGGGTCATTCGGCTGCCCCTTCGTCCGGGTCGATGAGCTGGAACCATTCGGCAGCGGTTCCCACGTCCTTGTCACCGCGTCCCGAAAGGTTCACGATGATCGTCTTCTCCTGCGGATCCGCCGCCGTTTCGGCAAGCTTCCGGCCGACGCGCAAGGCCCCGGCCAGGGCATGTGCCGATTCGATCGCGGGGATGATGCCTTCGGTCCGCGAGAGCAGGCTGAAGGCATCCATGGCCTCGGTATCGGTGATCGGTTCGTAGGTGACCCGGCCGATGTCATGCAGGTAGGAGTGTTCCGGGCCGACGCCGGGGTAGTCCAGTCCCGCCGAGATCGAGTGCGATTCGATGGTCTGGCCGTCCTCGTCCTGCATGAGGTAGCTGCGGGCTCCGTGCAACACGCCCGGACGCCCCAAGGTGATGGTGGCCGCATGGCGGTCGGTGTCGACGCCATCGCCTCCCGCTTCAAAGCCATAGATCGCCACGGAGGGGTCGTCGAGGAATCCGTGGAAGATCCCGATGGCATTGGAGCCGCCCCCGATGCAGGCGCAGACGGCATCGGGCAGCCGGCCGGTCTGGGCGATGATCTGTTCGCGGGCCTCCTCGCCGATGACCTCGTGGAAGTAGCGGACCATGGCCGGGAACGGGTGGGCCCCGGCAGCTGTTCCCAACAGGTAGTGGGTGTTGTCGACGTTGGCGACCCAATCCCTCAGGGCCTCGTTGATCGCGTCCTTCAGCGTCTGGGAACCGGCGGTCACCGGTACCACCTCGGCGCCCAGCAGACGCATCCGTGCCACGTTCAGGGATTGCCGACGGGTGTCCTCGGCCCCCATGTACACCACGCATTCCATGCCCATGAGGGCGGCGGCGGTGGCACTGGCGACCCCGTGCTGACCGGCCCCGGTTTCGGCGATGATGCGGGTCTTGCCCATCCGCTTGGCCAGGAGCGCCTGGCCGATGACGTTGTTGATCTTATGGCTACCGGTGTGGTTCAGGTCCTCACGTTTGAGGAAGACCCGCACACCCCCGGCGTGTTCGGAGAAGCGCTTGGCCTCGGTCAGCAACGAGGGACGTCCGGAGTAGTTGCGGTTCAACTCGGTGACTTCGTCGATGAACTCCGGGTCGGCCTTCGCCTTCTCGAACGTATCGTTCAGTTCGTCCAGGGCCGCGATCAGCGACTCGGGCATCCAACGGCCGCCGAAATCACCGAAGTACGGGCCCGGGGCGTGGCGCAGGCTCCTGCCCTCGGCCAGGAAGGCATCGGCGGGGTGCTCCGCGGAAGCCGCGGGATCTTCTGGGGTCTGGCTCATGCGTGGCCTTCCTTCGTTCAGGCGTGGTGAGGGCTGTCCGGGGTGGGTCAGCGTCCACGCGGGGGCTTGGCCGCGCTGCCGACCTCGATGAACGAGCGCAGGGCGGTGAGTGGGTCGTTGTCCTTGACCAGTGCCTCGCCGACCAGCACCGCATCCGCCCCGTGGGAGCCGTAGAGCGCGACGTCCTCGCGGCCACGGATCCCCGATTCGGCGACGATGACCACCGAGTCCGGGATGTCCCCGGAGAGCCGGGCGAACGTTTCCCGGTCCACGTCGAGGGTCTTGAGGTTGCGGACGTTGACACCGATGATGCGGGCGCCGACGCGCACGGCCCGCTCGACTTCCTCGGCGGTATGCGTCTCCACCAGGGCGTTCATGCCCAGGTCGTGGGTCAGGTCGAGGAAGCTGCCCAGTTCCTCGTCGTCCAGGGCGGCAACGATCAGCAGGACCAGATCGGCGCCGTGGGCGCGGGCCTCGTGGATCTGGTAGGCATCGACGGTGAAGTCCTTGCGCAGAAGGGGGGTGTCCACGGCGGCCCGGACGGCATCGAAATCGGCCAGGGACCCGCCGAAACGGCGTTGTTCGGTGAGCACCGAAATCACCGATGCTCCCCCATCGCGGTACTGACGGGCCAGAACGGCCGGTTCGGGGATATCGGCCAGCGCCCCCTTGGAGGGGCTGCGCCGTTTGACCTCGGAGATCACATGGAGCACCTGGTCGCGTCGGGAGGGATCGAGGTGGCCCCCCAGGGCGGCGAGGGCGTCGCGGGCTGGCGGTGCCGCCTGGGCACGGGCCCTGATGGCGGCGTCGCCGACCCGCAACCTTCGATCGTGCAGGTCCTCGCGAACTCCGGAAATGATGTCCTCGAGAACACTCACGACTAGTGTCCGTCGTTGTTGGACCGGTGTCCGCCGACGCCGAACCCGATGATGCGCATGACCAAGCCGGCGATCAGGCCCAAGATGATGATGGCGACGCCGATGTAGACACCGACCTCGGCGTAGAGTGCGAAGGAGATGCTGCCGATCAGGAAGCCGATGAAGATGATTCCGACGCCCGTCCAGGCGGCGATGCTGTTTCCGTGTCCCACGGGCTCGGTGAGAACCGGGTCCGGGCCGTGTTCTGTCTGGACGGTCGTGTTGCTTGCCATGATCTGATCTACTCCTCAGTGCCTCAAGTATCCCCGGTCTCATTCGGGGCCAAACTGTGTTCCATTCTGCCATTCTTTTGGCTGCGATGAGGCCATGTTGCCCCACGCGTACCCGGGTGTGGCTAACCCGTGGGGTCCTCGCCCCGGGTCAGGCTGTCCCAACCGTCGATTTCGTCCATCGACTCCTCGTCCTCGGGCTGTTCCTCGGACGAGGTCGGAGCCCCGCTCCCGGGGCGCTGCGCCGTGGCCGGGGCCGCGTCCCCGGCGACCGTGTCCGCAACCGGGGTGGCAACGGCCTGCGTGGCCGGTGCGGGAGTGTATTTCCGGCTCGTCTTCCACCGGTGCCCGGCCACGGCCAACCACACGGCGGTGGCCATGATCCAGACTCCGATGACCACCGTCAGCCACGGCCAGAACGTCAATTGGTAGTCACCGTTGACCCTCAGCGTCCCTGCGGCCGCGCCCACCGTCGAAACGGAGGCGGCGACCGGGTCGGAGAGGGCGCTGATCGCCGAAGCGGCGATCCCCAACCCCGAGAGGAGGATCAATACGGCGATGATCCATCGGGCCATCCGTCCGGCGATCGCCGCGGCGACCGAACCTGCCAGCACGACCACGGCCAGAGCCGCCACTGCCGTTGCGGCATCATCACCGGAGACATCGAAGGGCTGTACGTTGATGGCGCCGCTGGATGGAATGACCCGGACCCAGGTCCGGGTGCTCATCGCCAGGGCGGCAATGGCCCCGATGACGCCGGCGGAGACGACCATGCGTTTGGACATCCAGCGTCCGATCACCTTTCGTTCAGGGTCCTGGTCGCTGGTTGGGGTGTTGGTCTGGCTCATGCGTCCTCCTCGGGGACAGCCGGCTGCAGGGTCCGGGCGGCCCAGACGGCCCGAAGCGGTGCCGCCGCCTTGTTGATGCTTTCCAACGACTCGCCATCCGGGTCGGAATCGGCGACGATCCCGCCACCGGCCTGGACGTAGGCCCTTCCGTCCTTCAACAGGGCCGAGCGGATCGCGATGGCCAGGTCCATGTCCCCGGCGAAATCCAGGTAGCCCACGACGCCGCCATAGACGCCTCGGCGGTGGGGTTCGAACTCGTCGAGCAGTCGAAGGGCCCGGGGTTTCGGAGCCCCGGACAGCGTGCCTGCGGGGAAGGTGGCCGCCAACACGTCATAGGCGGTGGCCTGTGGTTCCAGGCGTCCGACGACGTTGGAAACCAGGTGCATGATGTGGCTGAAACGCTCGACCTCCATGAACTGGGTGACCTCGACGCTCCCGGGCTCGCAGACCTTCGAGAGGTCATTGCGGCTCAGATCCACCAACATGAGGTGCTCGGCACGCTCCTTCTCATCGGAGAGCAGGTCCTTCTCATGGAGGGCGTCGTCTTCGTAGGTCTCCCCGCGGGGCCGTGAGCCGGCGATGGGGTGGGTGACGACGTGACGTTCGTTGACGGTGACCAGCGCCTCCGGCGAGGATCCGACCACCGCGTAGGTATCGCCGTCGGCATCCTCGAGGTTGTAGAGGTACATGTACGGGCTCGGGTTGGTGGTGCGCAGGATCCGGTATACATCCAGCGGGTCAGCGGCGCAGTCGAGTTCGAACCGTCGGGAGACCACCACCTGGAAGACCTCCCCATCGACGATTGCTTCCTTCCCGCGCAGGATGGCCTGGCGGTAGCCGTCTTCATCCCAGCTTTCGGTGACTGCCGCCATGAGCTCGGCGGTGGGGATCCGGTTCCCGGAGAAGACGGTCGCCGATCCCGGCGCGGTGTCGGTCAAGTTCCCGAGCATGACGTGCAGCCGGGACACGGCGTCGGCGTAGGCTTCATCGACCCCCGTGTCGGCCCCGTCCTGGTTGATCGCATTGGCGATGAGGGTGAGCGTGGAGTCGCGGTTGTCCAGAACTGCCATATCCGCCACGAGGTTCATCGCCAGCTCCGGCAGGCCCAGGTCATCGGGTGGGGGGTCGGGCAGCTTCTCCCAATGGCGCACGCTGTCCCACCCGATGAAACCGACCATTCCCGAGGTGAACGGGGGCAGTCCGTCGAGGGGTTCGGTGCGCAACCGGGCCACCGTATCCCGCAGGACCTCCACCGGGGTCCCCTCGGTCGGGACCCCGGCCGGAGGGGTCCCGATCCAGTGGGCCTGGCCCCCACGGGTGGTCAACGTCGCCGAGGAACCGCATCCGATGAAGGAATAGCGGCTCCAGACACCCCCCGCTGCGGCGCTTTCCAGCAGGAAGGTGCCCGGCCGGCCGCCCGCGAGTCGTTCGTAGACGGCGATGGGCGTGACGGTATCGGCCAGGACGCGCAGGTTCACCGGGATGACGCTGCGACCCCGCGCCAGTTCACGGAATTCCTCGAGAGTGGGGGAAACAACCCCGAATTCATGCATGCTGTACTGGATTTCCTTGCGTCGTTGGAAGCTTCATACGTTGGCCGCGGACGGTCCTTCGACGGCGGGAAGGGCCCGGCCGTCGAAACAAGTCCGCGTTCCGGTATGGCAGGCGGCCCCGATCTGATGGACCTGGATCAGCAGCGCATCCCCGTCGCAATCGCGGGCTACCGAGCGCACCAGTTGCTGGTGCCCCGAGGTGTCGCCCTTGCGCCAGTAGCTCTGGCGTGATCGGGACCAGAAGGTGACCCGCCCGCTCGTCAGGGTCCGGCGCAGGGCCTCGTCGTCCATCCATCCGAGCATCAGCACCTCGGCGGTGTCGTGTTGTTGGATGATGGCGGCCACCAGGCCGTCGGCGTCTCGTTTGAGGCCCGCAGCGATCTCGGGATCGAGTGCGGGATCCGGACTCCGGGGGGCTGGGTTCTGCGGCATCGCCTCCAGTCTACTGGCCGTGGACTCGCGCCACGCAGTCGGTGACTCGGGTACCGGGCCGTAGGCCCCGGAACGTGCTAGCTTCGGGGTAATGCGATACGTACACCCGTCCCGTGAAGTCCTCGCCGAAGTCCTGCTGGCAGCCGGCCCGGACGAGGCGACGTTGTGCGCCGGTTGGAAGACACGACACCTGGCGGCACATCTGGTTCTGCGCGAACACAGCCTTTGGGCTGCGGGCATCGCCATCGGGGCGTTTCGTGCCCCCATGGAACGCCGATTGCAGCAGGCGGCCCGTCGGGCCGAGGATCCCGGACATTATGCGGAGTTGGTGGACCGGTTCCGCCGAGGCCCCTCCGCGCTGTCTCCGTTGGCCCTTCCGTCCGTGGGCCATGCCGCGAACCTCATCGAATTCTTCGTCCATGCCGAGGACGTCCGCCGGGCCATGGATCGGTGGGCCCCGCGTGTGCTGGACACCGATTACGCGGATGTCCTGTGGGAGTCCCTGATCCGTCAGGCGGCGGTCTTCTACCGGGGCACCGACGTGGGCATCATCCTGCGCCGGCCGGAGGGACAACGCCACGTCGTCCGCAAGGCGTCCACCTCCGTGGCCATCACCGGGGACCCCGGAGAGCTGCTGATGCATGCCATCGGACGACGCGAACACGCGTTGGTGACCTTCGAAGGGTCCCCCGACGCGCTGGCCCTCTTCTCCAGCTCCGAACAGTAGCTTCTAGGATTCTTCCAGGATCCTGGCCAGGACGGCCGCCTGGCTATGGTCGATGTCCTTGGTGGCGGACAACAGCGTGAGCCGTTTGCCGCGCACGCTGTCCTTCAGCTTTTCGAGTGCGGCCCGGCCTTCGTCGGAATCGAGTTCGGAACGGTATTTCCTGGCGAACTCCTCGAACTTCTCCGGATCGTGCCCATACCATTTGCGTAGTTCCGTCGACGGGGCCACGTCCTTGTTCCAATCGTCGAGCGCGGCATCCGCCTTCTTCACCCCCCGCGGCCAGATCCGGTCCACCAGGACCCTGGTGCCGTCGTTGTGGCCGGGCTCCTCCTGGACTCTTCGGACCCACACATTCAGTGGCATTGCCCCTCCTCGGATGGCTTTTCTCGGAGCATACCCCGGCTGGGCCCCGAGGTGAACGCCCCTAATCAGTCCCGCTCCCCGGCGTCTGGTTCCCACCAATCGAGTACCCGCAGGCCGGACCAGGTCAACCATTTCGACGGTTCACCGGGCGGCACATCGACGTCGAACCACGTGGCGCCGAGCAGCCGCGCCGCCTGGCGCCACGTCGCGTCTGCCGTCCGGGCGGCACGGACCACCTCGATTGCGTCGGCCAGCCGGGGATCCGGCGCGGTGCCTTCCAGCAGTGCCACCTCCCGGAAATGTTCCAGTGCGGCAAGGGCGCTGTACCGGTGGCGGCTCGGATGGAGGAACTCGGAGACGAAATCCCCGATGGGTTCCCCGGTCGTGGCCCGGTAGAGAAGTCGTCGTTCCAGCAGGTACTCCTCGCCCCCGTGGCGGGCGGCCCGCAGCGAGGTGTCGCCCGTCAGCTGCTCGTGGGCGAGCAGGCCGCGCACGGCGTTGAGCGTCGAGTGCACGGACGATCGAATCGAGTTCCCTTCTTCTGCTTCACAATTCCAGCCACCATCGGCCAGCCGGTAGGCAGGAAACCACTCGATGAGTCATGAGACATCAGCCCCGAGCCACGCGCCGTTTGCCAGTGTGAACGAATTGATGCAGACATCGACCTCGCCGCCCCAATAGGGCAGGTCGTCATATTCCCAGGTGCTGTTCCTGTCGAGTTTTTCGGCGGTTCCTGCCAACACGCCGGCCTCCAGCCCCCAGTCGCGCAGGTCCTTCAGCGCCCAGGTGGTCGCCGTCCAGGGCTGTCCCGGTTCCCTGGCCTCGGCACTGCCCAAGAACCCTGCAGGAAAGTAGGCTCCCCCGGCCCATTGGCCATCCGGGTCCTGCTTCGAGAGCAGGCGGGCACCGTAACCCGCGGTGGCGATCCGTGATCGCGTTTCCTTCCACACCGCCGGATGCGCGCCGGCAACATCCCTCTGGACCTGCCAACGCAAGGCAGGATCCGAGTCCAGAAGCCAGTCGAGCATCTCCGGTCCGGTTGCCATTCCTGCAGGTTACCGCCGGGGCCGCCGCGGGGAAAGGGGGATCCGCGGCCATCCTGCGGTCACTGCTGCCCCGATGCCCCGGCCGGGTTCCACATCCATGGGGAGGCCAGATGGAGGACATCGCGGATCCGCTGCCCTACCGCGGTGGAATGCCGGACACGAACCCCCCGGCCCTGGTACGACATTTCTTCGTCCGTCAGCAGCTGGACCACGCGGAGCGTCCGGATCGAGTTGGAGACGAAGGCGGGCACGGGCCCGGAGTCGGCCCGCAGGAATGCTTCTTCGAGGGGATCCAGCCAGGAGAGGGCATCGTCCGGGGTGAGACGCGGATTCGCCAGGGTGATGGCCAAGGCATACCCCCGCCGGTCGTCCTCCTGGTCGCGCCAGATCCCCGGGCCCTGGTGCAGCATCCTCAGGGCCGCCAGGTCAAGGGCGGGCCGCGGTGATTCCCGGGCCATCCATCCGAAGGCACCGAGCACGTCCGCCCCGTGGGCCACGGCATGGAGCCACCCGCGGACGTCGTCGTATCCGGTGGTTTCTTCTTCGGTGGCGTACCAGGTCGCGAAATCGTCGAACCACCCGGGTTCAGCAGCGTCGTGGAGGATGAGTGGGATCAGCACCAAGGCGGCGAAGCTCCGCACTTCCACGCGAGGGTCGGCCAGTCGTTGCACCGCGGTCGAGCCGACCCGCCTGCGTTGTGCCGGAGAAACAGCCGGCGAATCCAGTATTTCGTAGAGCCTGCCCAGCGACTCCCCGTCCCTGATGAGGGGGTCCGGCGAGCTGAGGTCGTCGAGGAGCCCGGCGATCTCCGCCTCGTAAATATTTCCGTTCGGCTGGGACATTCCCTGAAACTAACACGCAGCCGTCCCATGGCACAGCCTGGATGCTGGTGGCCAGGAGGACCCGTTTCGATTCCAGGAATTACCCCTTGTGTTATATAACCAAATGCACAATGTTCGATGAGTGGATGTCTTTCAGGTGTTGGCCGACCCGGTCCGTCGTCGCATCGTCGAGCTGCTCGGCGGTGGTGAACGGCCCGCGGGAGAAATCGCCCAGGCGTTGCACGTCGAGTTCGGGATCAGCCAACCGGCGACATCGCGCCACCTCCGCCTATTGCGTGAATCCGGGGTGGCGGTGTGCACCAACCACGGCGCCCAGCGCCGATATCACTTGGATCGGGCCACCTTGGATGTCGTCGCCACCTGGCTTCAGGACGTGCGCAGCTTCTGGCACCAACGCCTGGACGCCCTGGACACGGAACTATTCCGGGGAAGACCCGCAAACGCAGTGGACGAGCTCATCGAGGAGGACATCTCATGACCACGGATTCCGAAGGTGACATCGATGCGGAGAACCGCAGCGTACGATTCGTCCGCCACTATGCCTTGGGCCGGGAAGACCTCTGGCAGGCCTTCACCGACCCCCAACGGCTGGCCCGGTGGCTGGGCGCCGTGACCGGTGATATGCGGGAGCACGGCCGATACGGTCTTGACTTCGGAGACGGCGAGACCACGTCCGGCCGGATCACCACCTGCCGCGAACCCGACCAGCTCACGGCCACTTGGGAATCCCCCGGTGAGGGGACCACGCAGGTGGACGTCCACCGCTCCGATACCGGCACCGACACCCGGGTGGTCTTGACCCACGCTTCACTACGCCCGGAAGACCTGCCTGGGTATGCGGCGGGCTGGCACACGCATCTGGACCACCTCGATACGGACCTGAACGGCCATCGGGCGTCCGGATGGTCCGAAAGGTACAACGAGTTGTTGCCCCGGAACACCAGTCATGGGCCGGGTGTCCCGGCCACTGGCCAAGGATCGTGGGCGAAGGATGCCCCCTCGCTCCCGCCACCGACGACATGACCGCCGCCGGCAGGGGGCGCCGTGGTGCTGAAGAAGCCTAGAGGGCGCGGGTGCGGTAATGATAGGTGGATGCGGTGCTGAAGCCCAAGGCGTTGTAGAGCACGATGGCCCCCACATTGGACTCCCGGACCTGCAGCCAGACACCGTCCAGTTCACGGCGGTAGGCCTCATGCAGGACGGCTTCCATCACCAGCCGCGAATACCCCCGGCGCCTGGCTTCGGGGCGCGTGGTGACACAGTAGATGCCGCCGTGGTTCTCCACGATGGCCAACCGGGCGATCGATTCGATGCGTCCGTCCACCCGCAACGAGATGTAGGTCGCCGGCACCCCTGTGAGGATGCGGCGGGATACCGCCCGGTCGTCCTCGGCGGCGGGGCCGTCCTGGTACCAGAACAGCTCCAGCCAGTCCTGCGGGGGTTCGTCGGTGAATTCCAGGCGTACGTCGGGGACGATCTCGGCGAAACGGTCCAGTTCCGAGCCGTCCATGACCTGGACCAGGGTCGGCGTGCCCACGGTATAGCCGCGGGCCGCCAGATAGGCATCCAGATCGGCGGGCTGGGCCGACGGGGAGATCTGGAAGGTCGAGTTCAGCCAGCGCGCGGCACTGCGCGTCTCGACCTCCTCGAGAGCGGCATCGAGGTCATTGGGTGCGGCAACCGGGAGCACGGAATTGGCGCGCTGGCTGATGCCGGCGGAAAAACGCAGGGTCCACCCTCCGACGGCGCTCTTTTCAAGAGCCGGCCAGGCGGCATCCATCAGCCGGTCTAGCTCTTCTGGTTCAGCGAACAGGATAACCTGCCTCCTTGATGGCTTGTTTGACCTGGGCGATCATATCGACCGGGCCGAAATGGAAGATCGACGCCGCCAGCACCGCATCGGCTCCGGCGGCCACTGCCGGCGGGAAATCCGCGGGTGCCCCGGCACCGCCGGAGGCGATGAGCGGCACGTTGACCGCCGCGCGGACGGCGGAGATCATTTCGAGGTCGAATCCGTTCTTGGTCCCGTCGGCGTCGATCGAGTTCAACAGGATCTCACCCACCCCGCCGTCGGCCGCCTCACGGGCCCAGTCCACGGCGTCGATCCCGGTACCGGTCCGCCCCCCATGGGTGGTGACTTCGAAACCAGAGGGCAGCGAGGGGTCGCTGCTGCGCTTGGCGTCGACCGAGAGGACCAGGACCTGGGAGCCGAATCGCTCGGTGATCTCCCGGATCACCTCCGGACGCTTCACGGCCGCCGTGTTGATCGACGCCTTGTCGGCCCCGGCGCGCAGCAGGCGGTCGACATCCTCGACCGAGCGGACCCCGCCGCCGACGGTCAACGGGATGAAGACCTCTTCGGCGGTGGTGCGTACGACGTCGAACGTGGTTTCCCGGTCCCCGGAGGTGGCGGTCACATCCAGGAACGTCAGTTCATCGGCTCCTGCTGCGTTGTAACGCTGGGCCAGTTCCACGGGATCCCCGGCATCGCGCAGGCCCTCGAAGTTCACGCCCTTGACGACACGTCCTGCATCGACATCGAGGCAGGGGATGACACGGATGGCTACAGTCACGGGTGGATCCCCTAAATACGGATGGCGTGGATGTTGGTCACGAGGATGGCGCGGGCGCCCAGCTCATAGAGTTCGTCCATGATGTTGTTGGCCTGGGCCTGTTTCACCATCGAACGCACCGCCACCCAGTCGCCGTCGTGCAGCGGGGAGACCGTGGGTGATTCCAGGCCCGGAGTCAAGGCGCACGCCCGGGAGACGAGGTCCTTGCGGATGTCGTAGTCGAGCATCGCGTAGCGGCGGGCCACCAGGACGCCCTGCAGTCGGCGGGTGAGGATCTCCAACCCGTGGGGGTGTTCGCCGGTCCGTCCGATGAGCACGGCCTCGGACTCCAGGATGGCTTCGCCGAAGGTCTCCATGCCGGCCGCGCGCAGGGTGCTGCCCGTTTCCACGACGTCGGCGATGGCGTCGGCGACACCGAGTCGTACCGAGGATTCCACGGCGCCGTCCAGACGGACCACGGCCGCGTCGATCCCCCGTTCCTCGAGGTAGCTCTTCAGCAACACGTCGTAGCTGGTCGCCACGCGCTTGCCTTCGAGCTGTTCGACGGATGAGAAGTCCCCGACGGGTCCTGCGAAGCGGAAGGTCGAGGCGCCGAGTCCCAGCGGAAGGAGTTCCTCGGCATCTCCGTTGACCCCGGCATCGACGAACAGATCACGGCCGGTGATGCCCACGTCGAGGATGCCGCGTCCGACGTAGACGGCGATGTCCCGGGGACGGAGATAGAAGAATTCGATGTCATTGTCCGGATCGACCATGACCAGTTCGCGGTTGTCGCGGCGCTGGCGGTACCCGGATTCGTTGAGCATGGCGGTGGCGGCCTCCGAGAGGGCGCCTTTATTCGGTACGGCTACTCGCAACATGGCGGTGCTCTTTTCTGTGCTGGTTTTCGGTGGTCTGGGCTCCCTGGGCCGCCGACCCCGCCGAGTGCGGGGTCGGGCGGCTAGAGATGCTTGTAGACGTCTTCCAGCGACAGTCCCTTGGCCAGCATCATGACCTGCAGGTGGTACAGCAGCTGCGAGATCTCCTCGGCTGCTTCCTCGTCGGTCTCGTATTCGGCGGCCATCCAGACTTCGGCTGCTTCTTCCACGATCTTCTTGCCGATGCCGTGGACACCCGAATCCAGCTCCGTGATGGTGCGGGAACCCGAGGGTCGGGTTTGTGCCTTTTCGGCCAGTTCGGCAAAGAGGGTGTCAAAGGTTTTCACCCTTCAAGCCTAGCCGTTGGCGAAGCGCCGCCCCGACTCCGACGTTTCAATGTGACGAAACCGACGGTGCGGGGCGGCGCCGGGAACACTATTCCGCGGACAGTGCCAGGGCAGTCAACAGCGCCGCCGACATGGCTTCATGTCCCTTGTCCTCCACCGAACCGGCCAGCCCGGCACGGTCCAGGGCCTGCTGCTCCGTATCGCAAGTCAGTACGCCGAAGCCCACCGGGACGCCGGTCCTGATCGAGACCTCGGTCAATCCCGCCGTCGCCCCCTGGCAGACGAATTCGAAATGCGGTGTCCCCCCGCGGATGACCACGCCCAGGGCCACGACGACGTCGTAGTCCGGTGCGAGCCGGGCTGCGGCGACGGGCAGCTCGAAGGTGCCCGGGACCCGGACGAGGCGGGGCTCTGGAAGGCCTGCCTCGTTCGCGGCCCGCAACGCGCCGTCGACGAGTCCGTCCATGACCTGCTGGTGCCAGCTGGCGGCAACGACCACCGCACGCAGTCCGGCTTTTCCTGCTGC
Source organism: Arthrobacter sp. AOP36-F1-5 (assembly GCF_058137995.1). NCBI lineage: Bacteria > Bacillati > Actinomycetota > Actinomycetes > Micrococcales > Micrococcaceae > Arthrobacter > Arthrobacter sp. AOP36-F1-5. Next base: position 1,433,267 of record NZ_CM176892.1, on the reverse strand, counting down.
CTTCAGTTCATCGGCTCCGGTATCCGGTGCTCCGTGTCCGCTCATCAGTGGTGCTCCTTCGTGGTGGGTGTGCTGGGTTGCGAGGGATCCGTCGAGGCGAAGGCCTCGGCCAGGATGCGGTGGGACATGCGTTCGCGTTTGGTCTGCAGGTACCGGGTGTTCTCCGGGCGGGCGACGATGGTGCTGGGGATCAATTCCACGACGTCGACCCCCGATTCCCGCAGCCATTGGGCCTTCAACGGATTGTTCGTGATCAGTCTGATCCGGTCCAGGTCCAGGCTGTGCAGGATCGCCGCAGCCGCGTCGTACCGACGGGCGTCGATGGGAAGTCCCAGCTGTTCATTGGCCTGGACCGTGTCGGCGCCACCGTCCTGCAGCGAATAGGCGCGGATCTTATTGGCCAACCCGATCCCCCGGCCCTCGTGGCCGCGCAGGTAGATGATGGTTCCCCCGTCCACCGCAATGGCTGCCAGGGCGGCGTTGAGCTGCTCCCCGCAATCACACCGATAGGACCCGAAGACGTCTCCGGTCAGGCATTCCGAGTGCAACCGCACCAGCGGGATCTCGGTGCTGGCATGCTGCGGGGTGGGCGCCGTCAGGGTCAGGTGTTCCAACCCGGTCTGGCGTTCGGTCCAGGCCTGGGCGGCGAAGGTCCCGTGCTCCGTGGGCACGGCGACCACCGGTCCCCCGAGCACCGCGGAGGGGGTGGACGGTTCAGGGGCGGCATCCTGCTGGCTTTCGAGCCGGGCCGCGAGGTCCTCGATGCTGATCAGCGGGATCGAGAATTCATCGGCGAAGACCCGCAAGGCCGGTAGACGCATCATGGACCCGTCGTCGTGGATCAGTTCAGCGATCACTCCCACCGGCTGCACGCCCGCCAGACGGCACAGGTCCACGCTGGCTTCGGTATGTCCACGCCTCACCAGCACACCGCCGTCGACGGCCCGAAGGGGGAACATGTGTCCCGGACGGTTGATCACCGTCCCGTCGCTGGCCGGATCCGCGAGCAGGCGCGCGGTCAGGGCCCGGTCCGCCCCGCTGATGCCGGTGGTGATTCCCGCCGCCGCATCGCAGGAGACCGTGTAGGCGGTGCCCTTGGCGTCCTGGTTGTCCTCGACCATCGGGGGCAACCCCAACTGGTCGGCCCGGTCCCCTGGCAGCGGGACACAGAGCACGCCGGAGGAATACCTGATGGTCCAGCCCAGCAGTTCGGGGGTGGCGAATTCGGCGGCGAAGATGATGTCGCCTTCGTTTTCGCGGTCCTCGTCATCGACCACGACGACAGGGCGTCCGGCAGCCATCGCCGCCACGGCGGCGTCCACCGGGTCCAGCAGGGACTCGCCCTGCTCCCGGGGGCTCATCGCCGGGCTCCTTCGGAGAATGCGGCAAGCCGCTCGGCATATTTGGCCATCACGTCGACCTCCAGATTCACGGTGTCCCCGGGCTGGCGCTGCCCCAGGACGGTTTCCCTCAGCGTGGTCGGGATGACCCCGACCTCGAAATATTGTTCGGCCTCCGCGGCCTCGGAGACGGTGGTGACCGTCAACGAGACCCCGTCCACGGCGATCGAGCCCTTGCGGGCCACATAGCGGGCCAGTTCGCGGTCCAACCCGAATCGCAGGCGCACCCAATTGCCTTCGTCCTCGCGTTCCAGGACGGTTCCGGTGCCGTCGACATGGCCTTGGACGACGTGACCGTCCAGGCGCCCGCCAGCGGGCACGCAGCGTTCGAGGTTGACCTGCTCCCCCACCGCCAGCGTGCCGGTGGTGGTCAGTCGAAGGGATTCGCCCATGACATCCAGGTCCACGGCATCGCCGGTGATGGCCGTGGCCGTCAGGCACACGCCGTTGACGGCCAGGGATCCGCCGAGGCCCAGATCCGAGGCATGCCCCGGGGCGTTGATGCGCAGGATCGCTGCGTCCTGTCCCGGAACCGCGGAAATCTCTTCGACATTCCCTAATCCGGTGATGATGCCCGTGAACATTAGCGGGTCCCTTCGTGCTCGGAGGCCCGGTCTGCGGGCCCTGGTTGTGGTTCAAGATGCAGGACGACGTCGGAGCCCAGCAGTTGGTGGGCCGGCCCACCGGCGTCGTCGAATCGGAAGTGTCCGGCCTCCGCCAGCGTGCCGATCCCCAGATCACCCACGGCATGGCGTCCTGCTCCCAGGAAGATCGGGGCCTGGTACAGCCAGATCTCATCCACGAGATCGGCGGCCAGGAACGCCGTGGCGATCGAGGCACCGCCCTCGATCATGGCGTGGTCGATGCCCCGTGCGGATAGGGCCGCCAGCACCGCCGCCGGATCGTGGGTGCGGAGCTGGACGTGGTGGTCATCGGCGGCCACCGCTGCCCCGCCGGGCAGTTCGCGGTGGCCCATGACGACACGTAGCGGTTGGCGTGGTGCTGCGGTCCCTGCGGGGGTCCGGGCGGTGAGTCGGGGATCGTCGGCGAAGATCGTTCCCGTTCCGGCGATGATGGCTTCGCTACGGGCCCGGATCAGATGGGAGTGATCGCGGGAACCGGCACCGGTGATCCACTGGCTGGTTCCGTCGGCGGCGGCGATCCGGCCATCCAGGCTCTGCGCCAGATGCAGGCTCGTGAAGGGCCGGTCGGCGGCCCGGGCGCCAATCCACCGGTGGTTCAGCAAGCGGGCCTCGGCTCCCAATAGCCCCGACACGACGTCGACCCCGGCGTCCGAAAGGATTTCCGCCCCGCCACCGGCCCGTGCGGTGCCATCCGTGGCCGCATGGACGACCCGGCCGATTCCGGTGGCGGCAATGGCCTCGGCGCAGGATCCGGTCCGGCCCCGGTGGGAGCACGGTTCCAGCGTGGCCAGCATCGTCAACCGGGAGGCTTGTTCGGAGGTGACCGGACCCAGCTCGTCCAGGGCCGCGGCTTCGGCGTGGGCGGTGCCCGCCCCGCGGTGCCAGCCGCTGGCGACGGGGCGCCCGGTTTCATCCAGGATGACCGCACCGACCAGTGGGTTGGCCCCGCGGATGCCGCGGCAGGCCAGTTCCAGGGCCAGTTCCATCCCCTCCTGTTCGGCCCGGCTGGTCGGGGGGCCCACCGTCTGCCCGCTCATGCTGAGGTCCGCGTGATCGGATCGGGCATGGCGGTCTGGACCAGGGCCTGTTCCCGGTTCCGGGCCCTCCACCAGACGAAGAACCCCGCGAGGGTGAAGCCGCCGTAGAAGAGGTACATGAAGGCGCTGGCATAGTAGCCGGCGCTGAAGAGCAGCGGCACCCCGACGACGTCGACGACGACCCAGAGCAGCCAGAACTCGACCCATCCCTTGGCCATCCCCCAGGTCGCCAGGAGCGAACCGACGAAGGTCCAGGCATCGGCCCAGACGGGTTCGTAGGAGCCGAGGATGCGGAAGAGCGGGGTCAGCGCGACCGTTCCCACGATCATGATCCCGCCGAGCGCCCAGCGCTCGCGGCCGGTGGCCCACCGGGGGGTGACCGCGGTGCCCGTTCCATCACCGCTGGCTTGTTTCCAGCGGCGGTAGCCGTAGACCGAGACGGCGATGAACATGATCTGCCGACCCGCCTGGCCCAGGAGGTTGGCCGCGTGGCCGGTGTCGAAGATGCTGCCGACGAAGACGGTCAACAGCAGCAGGTTGCCGACGATGCCGACCGGCCAGGCCCAGACCTTGCGGCGCATGCCGCCGACGGCGCTGGCCAGACCGAAGATGTTGCCGACGACTTCCCGCACCAGAAGCGAGCTGTTGCCGACCGGAATATTGGCGTTGAAGATATCAATGAGCCACCGCAGGGATTCCATCATTCCTCCTCATGAGCCGCGGCGGCTCCGGGGGAACGACAGTTGAGGCATCGGCGGACGGGGCGTCGAGGACGCCACCGGTCACCAGACCAGCCCTGTACGTGCTTCTCCCATCCAGACTTTAACTGTCGGTACTGGAATTCCACCAGTTCAACCTCGGCGCCGTGAGGCACCTCGGGTCGCGGACTATAACCGCCGGTTCGGACTTACACCGACCCCGGAGCACGTGTTGTTTACTTATGTCCCTAAACTATAGCCCCGACTCGGTGTGTTCGACGACATGTCGTAATGCGTCGACGGCCGCGGCGGGATCCTCGGTGCCGTAGACGCTGGAACCGGCCACGAAGACATCTGCTCCCGCCTCCGCGGCACGCAGGATGGTTTCGCGGGTGATTCCCCCATCGACCTGCAGCACCAGCGGCAATCCGGAGCCCTCGATGGCGGCCCGGGTCCTACGGATCTTGGGCAGGATGAGGTCCAGGAAGGACTGGCCGCCGAAACCGGGTTCGACGGTCATCAGCAGCAACATGTCCAGTTCCTCGAGCATGTCCAGATACGGTTCAACGGCAGTGGCAGGGCGCAGGGCCATGGCCGCCTTGGATCCACGCGCCCGAAGTTCGCGGGCCAGCCGGACCGGGGCCGCCGAGGCTTCGGCATGGAAGGTCACGGAGTCGACCCCGAGGTCGGCGTAGTCCGGGGCCCACCGGTCGGCGTCTTCGATCATCAGGTGCACGTCCACCGGGAGCGTGCTGACGTCGGCGATGCGTTTGACCACGGGCAGGCCCAGGGTCAGGTTCGGGACGAAGTGGTTGTCCATGACATCGACGTGCACGGCATCGGCGGTCCCGATGCGGTGCAGCTCGGCCTCGAGGTTGGCGAAGTCGGCGGAGAGGATGCTGGGGTGGATCCGGCAGGGGGACATGGGTCTACCTTTCGTCTACTCGGGCTGTTCGGTCGGCTCGACATCGGCGTCGAGGGTGATCAGGGCCAGGAACATGGCGTCGGTGGAGTGCAGATGCGGCCACAGCTGGACGGTGTTCCCTCCCGACGCATGGTCAGTACCGGAGATGCCGCCTTCGAGCGAGACGGCATTGACGGCGGCGGCGGTATCGAGGAGCCGGGCTGTCGGGGTCCGGCGCAGGGCGTCCTCCAGCACGGCCAACGATTCGGCCGGGTGGGGTGAGCAGGTGGCGTAGGCCAGGACGCCGCCGGGCCGCAGGGCCTTCAGCGCCGCATCGATCAATTCATCCTGCAAGGTGGTCAGTTCGGCCACGTCCGCCGGGGTCTTGCGCCATCGGGCTTCGGGCCGGCGCCGCAATGCGCCCAACCCGCTGCACGGGGCATCGACGATGATCCGGTCGAAGCGCTGATCGGCCGGGATCCCCAGATAGCGTCGCCCATCACCGACCACGACGTTCCAGGCCTGTCGATCCACCGGCCGCAGGGCCTTGCGGACCAGATCGGCACGGTGTTCGGCCGGTTCGTTGGCGGTCAGTTCGGCGCCTTGCTGCGCGGCCAGACCGGCCAGCAGGGCGGCCTTGCCGCCCGGGCCGGCGCAGAGGTCCAGCCAGTCGGTGTCGCGTCCCTCGATCTCCACGGAGGCCAGGGCGCGGGCCAGCAATTGCGAGCCGGCATCCTGGACCCGGGTGGTTCCGCGGTGGATGGAGGAGAGCTTGGAGAGGTCTCCCCCGCTGTAGTAGGCCGAATCGGGGGCCAGTCGTCCCGGGGTCGCGCCGTGGTCGAAGGCTTCATCGAGGGATCCGACTCCCGGCAGGGCCACCAGGTTGACCACCGGGGCCAGGTTGTCCGCGGCAAGCAGGTCGGTGATTTCGGCCGCATCCCGGCCGTGGGCGACCAGGCCCTGGCGCAGGGCCCTGACCACCCATTCCGGGTGGCTGTATTCCAGGGCCAGCCTCGAGATCTCGTCTTGGACACCGTCCAACAGCAGCGTCTTCCAGGCGTCGGCGTCGTTCCGTGCGACCTTGCGCAGGACGGCGTTCACCAGCCCGGAAGGACCGGCGCCGATGACCGCCCGGGCCAGGCCGACGGTTTCATCCAGTGCCGCGTGGTGGGGAACGCGCATGGCCAGCAGCTGGTGGGCGCCCAGCCGGAGCGCGTCAAGGATCGCCGGATCCAGTTTTTCCAGCGGACGGTCCACGCAACGGGAGAGGACGGCGTCGTAGAATCCGCGACCCCGGAGGGCGCCGTAGGCCAGTTCGGTGGCGAATCCGGCGTCCCGTCCGCTGAGCCCGTGTTCGCGCAGGCGGCCGGGCAGGACCAGGTTGGCGTAGGCGTCCTGCTCGGCGACGGCCCGCAGGACCTCGTAGGCGACCAGTCGGGCGGGGTCGGCGATGCGCCGGCGTTGGGAGGGTGCCGAAGCACTGAAGTTCCGGTGGCCCGAACCGCCCCGGTTGCGTTGGCGTCCGGCGTCGTTGCGGCGTTCACCGCGTGGGTCCTTGCTCATGAAAAGGAGACCTGCTTCCCTGTTGCGCCTTCGTCGTCGATATCCAGGCCGCGGGCCCAGTCGGAGGCCTTCATCATCTTCTTGCCCGCCGGTTGGACCTGGTGCAGTTCCAGGGCATGTGAACCGGTTCCGACCAGGACTCGGGGCGTCCGGCCGGGCAGGACACGGAGCACGGCCGGCTCCAGATCCGTCACCGAGGGCTCGAGGCCGACGGCACCGAGTTTGAACCGCTTGCCGTCCAACAACGTCCAGGGACCGGGTTCGGGGGTCGTGCCGTTGATGCGCCGCCGGATCGCCAGCGCCGGTTCCGCCCAGTGGACATGCGCGTCCTCGAGGCCCAGCTTGGGGGCCAGCGTCACCGGCCCGCTTTGGGGTACCGGCGACAAGCGGCCGGCGTCGATCCCATGCAGGGTCTGCGAGAGCAGGACGGATCCGCTGTGGGAGAGCCTGTCCAGCATGGCCCCCGCGGTATCCTCCGGGGCGATGTCCTCGGTCAGCATCCCGTACACCGGGCCGGTATCCAGGCCTTCCTCGAGGCGGAAGGTCACCGCCCCGGTGACATCGTCGCCATGGATGATCGCGTGCTGGACCGGGGCGGCGCCGCGCCAGGCCGGCAGCAGCGAAAAGTGCAGGTTGACCCAGCCATGCCGGGGCACCTCCAATGCCCGCGGTGGCACCAGTCCCCCGTAGGCGACGATGGCGGCGATCTCGGCTTCGGTCCGGGCAATGGCCGAGATGACGTCCTCGTCGATCCTGTTGGCCTTGATGACCGGCAGCCCCAGTTCGGCCGCACGAGCGGCGACGGGCGAGGGCGTGAGGACGCGTTTGCGTCCGAGCGGGGCGTCTTCGCGGGTCAGCACGGCCACTACTTCCAGGCCGTCGGAGATGAGCTGGTCCAGGCACGGCACGGCAACCTGCGGCGTTCCGGCGAACAAGACCCTCATCGAGCTGCCCCGAAGGTCCCGCCGCCGAAGCTCGATCCCACCGCAGTGGCCCGGCTGCCGCGGATTTCCGAGGCGACGTCGTCGTAGCCGGAGTCCCGGATGCGCCTCAGGGCCTCCTTCTTATCGGCTCCACGCAGGCGGTCGATGTAGAGGCGGCCGTCGAGGTGATCGGTTTCGTGTTGCAGGCAGCGGGCGAGGACGCCCTCCGCCTCGATGACCAGCGGTGCCCCGGTCATATCGGCCCCACTCACGCGGGCCCAGCCGGGCCGGGGCAGGCGGTATCCCAGACCGGGGACCGACAGGCAGCCTTCGAGGGCTTCGTCCTCGTCGGCTCCCCCGACTTCCAGGACCGGGTTGACCACGTGGCCGTATTGGTCCCCGACCCGGTAGGTGAAGACGCGCAGACCGACGCCGACCTGGGGCGCGGCCAGTCCGACGCCGGAGACGGCGTCCATCGTTTCGGTCATGTCCTGGACCAGGCGGGCCAGTTCGGGCCCGAACCTGGACACGTCCTCCGCGGGGGTCCGCAACACGGGGTCCCCCACGATGCGGATTTCCAGAATCGTCATGACTGTATGCTCCTGACGCCGTATACCCGGCAATGTGCTGTGGAAAGTCGTCCGGTGGCCCTGCTGGCGGCAGCACCGGTACGCAGGAACCAGTCTACTGGGCCGGGGGCGGTCCCACGGCCCGCAGCGCGGTCCCGGCCTCGGAGACCTTCACCCCCGATTCCCAGACCCGGCGCAAGGCGAAGAACCTGCTCCAATAGGCCGGCAGAACCTCGGGCGGGGCCATCAGGGTGCGCACTTCGGTCTGCCCCACGGCCACCCCGAGCAGCATCGGATCCTCGCCGTAGGGCCAGGGCTCCCAGGTTCCGGCCTCGGCGTCGACCACGACCTCCTCGGCCTTGTAGCCGGCGGCCAACTGCATGACGACCTTCGGATCCAATGCCTTGACCCGCCCGTCCCGATCGGTGCCCTTGGTCTTGTAGTCGATCAGGCATAGCCGTCCACCGATCCGGGCGACCAGGTCCAGGGTTCCCGCATAGCCCACCGTGTGGTTCCAGACGGTGACCTCGGCAGCGATCGGTTCCACCCGGTATTCGTCCCACCAGTCATCGAAGCGCGAGGCGAATCCGCCTTCGTCCTTTTCCAGGAGGACCTCCCGTGCCTCGGCGGCGGAATGCGGACGTCCCAAGGCCCGCAGCGCCACCTGTTCGCAGTAGTTGTGGACGCGGTCCCCGCGGGCCGCGGCCTCGTTGCGGTAGGTTTCCGCGGCGTTGGAGGCGTCCCGCGCCACGGTGCGCAGCTTGGCCTTGTTGCCGACCGCTGCGCCGAGCCGGTCGTCCTGGGTGACCGCCGTGGCGGCCACGTGCCCGATCCAGCCGTCCAGGGACATGGACGCCTGGCCGATCACCGTGGTGATGGAGGGGACCTCGGGCAGGCCGTTGATCTTGCGGGAGTACATGCGGCCGTACGTGGTCTGGTGGGCCAGGGCAGGTGAAGTCATGCCCACGATTCTGGCATGCCGGTCCGACGCATCGGGTGCCGCACCGGCGATCCAGGCGCCGTTCGTCCCCCTGATTCCGCCCTCCGACGCTCCCATGACATCCCCGATTTGGAACTTCGGGGAATCGTCGTATAGAGTTTTTACTCGTTGGAACGCACCGGTTCGGAAAGCTAAAAGCGACCGAAACGGAGCAGTTCTCCGACATGCGGACATAGCTCAGTTGGCTAGAGCGCCACCTTGCCAAGGTGGAGGTCGCGAGTTCGAATCTCGTTGTCCGCTCGCAAGTCACTGTAACGGTCGATTCGTCGATCGAGCCGGGACCGGGAAACCGGTCCGGGTCACGGTGGGGTGGCCGAGTGGCTAGGCAGCGGCCTGCAAAGCCGTATACGCGGGTTCGAATCCCGTCCCCACCTCGCATACGGTAATGTTGCACCCTGAAGAGGGCGATTAGCGCAGCGGTAGCGCGCTTCCCTGACACGGAAGAGGTCACTGGTTCGAACCCAGTATCGCCCACTGAAACTGCTCCGCCACGGCGGAGCGTTTTTATGCGGACATAGCTCAGTTGGCTAGAGCGCCACCTTGCCAAGGTGGAGGTCGCGAGTTCGAGTCTCGCTGTCCGCTCCACGAACCGCCGGATGACCCCAGGGTCGACCAGGCGGTTTTTTTTTGTTGCCTTCCCCTCGAATTGGCCGGCGGTCCGCCGGTATGATGGTGATCACACGGAAGCCTCGAAGGCTTCCCGGAGGAGAGGAGGTGGCACTTGGCTTTTTTTGACGAGCTCAAGGGCAAGGCCGAGGGACTCAAGGACAAGGCCGCGACAGTGGCCGAAGACGGAGCCGAGAAGCTCCGTGGGGCCGTAGGCGGTGTCGGCGGTTTCGTCGACGAGAAAACCGGTGGCAGGTATTCCGAGCAGGTGGAACACCTCCAGGAATCCGCCCACCACCTTCTCGACAAGGCAGCCGGCAACGACTCGAATCCTCCGACCTAGAATTCCACGCGTCCCCCACAGGACGCCTGCCGGCCCACGAGCACGGCAAACAGGTGCCGGTCCCGCCGGGAGGCGGGGCCGGCACCTGCCCGTTAACGCCCGGCGGCCCCGGGGATCGGCGGATTGATGATGGTCAGCACCCCTTCGGCACCCACGTCCGATGAGTAGACATGTCGACCAGAGGACTCCCATGACAGGGCCTGCCCGGCCTTGATCCGTTTGGTCCGGCCCTCCGGCCCCACCTCGGCCTCCCCCTCCACGAGGACCAGGCGTTCGGCCACGCCCCGTCCATGGGCCGGGGAAACCCTCCGGCCCGGACCGATCGTGAGCCAATACACTTCGATCAACGACCCGTCGGCGACCCGGCGGGCCTCCAGCAACCGGGCCGATACCGGGCCGCCTCCCACCGAGATCGCTCCATCGCCCGGCAGCGGCCCGGCTCCCCCGGTGGCCTGCGAGGCCACCGGCTGGTGTCCGTCATCGGTGGAGACGAAGCCGGCCAACGGGACTCCCAGCACCCCGGCGACGGCATAGAGGGTCTCCAAGGTCGGGTTGCGCTGCCCGTGCTCGAGTTCGGAGAGCGTCCCCTTGCCGATGCCCGCGGCCGTGGCCAGGCCGGTCAGCGACAGCCCGGCACCTTGCCGGTGCGTGCGGATCCGGTTGCCGACGTGGAGCATGCGGGGATCGATTGCGGCTGACATGGACCCAGACTACGCTGAGAGTCGTTCCGTAAACAGAACCACCGTCAGTCGAGGTCATGTCCCATACTCCAGTTCCCACCGCCCCGGGCGATCTCGTCCGCCCACTGACTGCCGGTCTGGTCACCGCCCTGGTGGGATTCACCTCCTCCTTCACCGTCGTCCTGGCCGGGCTCAGCGCCGTGGGCGCCAGCCCCGGGCAGGCCGCTTCCGGGCTACTGGCGCTGACCATCTCGTTCTCCTTGTGCACCGTTGCCATCGCGGTCACCACGCGGCGTCCGGTGACCTTCGCCTGGTCGACTCCCGGTGCCGCCTTGCTGGCGGCCGCCGGCGGGCTCGGGCTCGGCTGGGACGAGGCCGTCGGCGGTTTCGTGATGTGTGCCCTGCTGATCTTCCTCACCGGTGCCGTCCCGGTCATCGGGCGGCTGCTCGGAAGGCTTCCGGCACCCCTGGCCCAGGCGATGCTCGCCGGGGTCCTGTTCGAACTCTGTCTGGCCCCGTTCCACGCACTGGCCAATGTCCCGCTCATGGCCGGGGCGATCATCCTGGTCTGGCTCGTGTGCATGCGCTGGGCGCCTCGGTGGGCCGTCCCGGCTGCCATGGCCGCCACGTTGCTGATCGTCCTGTTCAACGCGGCCCAGACCGGAACGGCGCTGCCCGGCGATCTATGGCCCCGGCTGGAATTCACCCTGCCGAAATTCACCTGGGCCGGAGCCACCGGCGTCGCGGTGCCCCTGTACATCGTGACCATGGCCTCGCAGAACATCCCCGGGATGGCCGTCCTGTCCGGGTTCGGTTACAAGACCCCCTGGACCGCTTCCATGCTGGCCACCGGCGCTGCCGGACTCGGCGCCGCCTTCTTCGGCGGGCATGCCATCAACCTGGCCGCGATTTCCGCGGCCCTCGCCGCCGGCGAGGAAGCCGGACCCGACCGTTCGCGCCGCTGGATCGCCGCGGTCTCCGCCGGCGGCTTCTACTTCCTCCTCGGTCTGGGGGCCACCGTGGTGGGGGCGATCGCCGTCACCGCCCCCGAGGGCCTGCTGACCGCAGCCGCGGGTCTGGCGCTCTTCGGCACCCTGGGTGCCGCGGCCTCTTCCGCCCTCGAGGACCCACGCTCCCGGTTCGGGGCGTTGACCACGTTCATGATCACCGCCTCCGGCGTCGCGTTCCTGGGGGTCGGCGCCGCATTCTGGGGGCTGGCCGGGGGGCTGTTGGTCAGATGGGCGATAGAACGTCCGGGACGCCATTAGGCTGAGATCATGGTGGACCCCTAGGGCGACGAGGATCTCGTGGCCCTCTACGAAACCGCTCACCCGGCAGGGCGGGACCACGAGTACTACCGGTCGCTCGCCGACACCCTCGGTGCCGGAAAGATCATCGATCTGGGGTGCGGCACCGGGCTGCTGACCCGAACCCTCACGGCCCCCGGGCGCGAGGTCATCGGTGTGGACCCGAGCCCCCACGATGCTCGGATACGCCCGCCGCCGGCCCGGGGCGGGTGCGGTGAGGTGGATCGACGGTGATGCCCGTGTCCTGGACCCCTCGGCTCCTGCCGATCTGGTGCTTTGCACCGGGAACGCCTTCATGCACATCGGCACGGACGAGCTCGTGGAGACGCTCGACCATCTTCGACGCAGCCTCACTCCGGGCGGGGCCTTGGCCTTCGAAACGCGCAACCCGGCCCACCGCGAATGGAAGAACTGGACTCCGGACCAAACAACCCATGTCCGCCCGGCAGCATTCGGGACCTTCACCGAATGGTTGGAAGTCACATCGGTGCGCCCCGGCGTCGTCGTCTTCGACAGCCATAACCTCTTCGCCAACGGAACCGACAGGATCTTCACCAGCGCCCTGTACTTCCGCACCGAAACCGAGCTGATCGAAGCGTTGGGCGCTGCGGGCTTCGAGCACGTCGAGGTCATGGGTACTTGGGAAGGCGATCCCGTGGCTGCCCGGCACCGGTTGCTCATCGTGCTCGCCACCACGGGCGTCACGACCACCTCGTGAACCGAGGCTAGATCGCCACTTCGGCCTTCTGGCCTTCTCGGGCCAGGGCCGTCAGCCGCGACACGGCACGGGAGTACTTCTTCTGGTACCCCCCGGCCATCATCTCCTCGGTGAACAACTCGTTGAACGGTTTCCCACTGGCCAGGACGGGAACGTCCTTGTCGTAGAGCCGGTCGGCCAGCACGACGAAGCGCAGGGCCAGCGATTGTTCGGTGATGGTCCGGACCTCGTGGAGGACCAGGATGTCGATATCGTCCACCAACTGCCGGTAACGGCTGGGGTGGACGCTCGACAGATGCTTCACCAGCGCTTCGAAGTCATCGATGGCCAGGACCTTATCGGCATAGAGTTCGGTGGCGGTGGACTCCAGGGCGGCATCATCCACGGGCCGGGGCGCCTCGGGCAGGCCACGGTGGCGGAAGTCGTCGCCGTCGATGCGCAGGACATCGAACTGGTCCGCCAGCACCTGGATCTCGCGCTGGAAGTCCACGGCGGCGAAGCGCCCCTCGCCCAAGGAGCCCGGCAGGGTGTTCGAGGTCGCCGCGAGTTTGACTCCGGCATCGGATAGTTCACGCATCAGCCGCGACATCAGCACCGTGTCACCGGGATCGTCGAGTTCGAATTCATCGATGCACACCAGGTTGTAGCCGCTGAGGACCTCCACCGTCTTGCGGAACGACAGGGCGCCGACCAGGTTGGTGTATTCAACGAACGTACCGAAGGCCTTGGGGCCGGGAACCGCGTGCCAGAGGGAGGCCAACAAGTGGGTCTTGCCCACGCCGAACCCGCCATCGAGATAGATGCCGGCCTTGGTCTGCGGTCCCTTCCCCCCGAAGATCCGTCCCAGCAGGGACTTCTTCGAGCCACCGACGCCCTCGGCGAAGGCCCGCAGGGCCTCCACCGCCTCGGTCTGTGAAGGCTGCGCCGGATCCGGACGGAAGGTGTCGAAGGAGACCACGCCGAACCGGTAGGACGGATGGAATCCGGCCAGGAGTTCGTCGGGCGAGACCTGGGGGATGCGTTCGGTCAGGTGTTCGATGTGTGCCACGGGCGGGGTCGGTTCCTTTGTGAGGGGACGGGCCGGCACGCGGGGCGCACCATGACCAACTTTACGCCTCGCGCGCAAAGCCACCGGCACGTGACGCCCGACCCAGCAGGCCGGCACCCGAAGACGTAGGCTGGAGACAGATCCCCAGCCACCGTGTGAAACGAGGAATCCTCATGGGCCTTGCCGCCGATACCACTGCCAAGTTCTCCGCCTATGCCCATCCCGGGCGCTTGGTCTCCACCGATTGGCTGGCCGAGCATCTGAAGGATGACGGCCTGGTCGTCGTGGAATCCAACGAAGACATCCTGCTCTACTCCACCGGGCACATCCCCGGCGCCGTGAACATCGACTGGCACACCGACCTGAACGACGAGGTCACCCGCGATTACGTCGAGGGTGAAGCCTTCGCCCGGCTCATGGGGTCCAAGGGCATCACCCGGGAGACCACCGTGGTGATCTACGGGGACAAGAGCAACTGGTGGGCCGCCTACGCACTCTGGGTCTTCACCCTGTTCGGCCACGAAGACGTCCGGCTGCTGGACGGCGGCCGCGATAAATGGTTGGCCGAAGGACGCGAGACGACTAGGGAAAAGCCCCGGCCCGAAACCGTCGACTACCCAGTGGTCCCCCGCAACGACGACGCGATCCGAGCCTTCCGCGAGGATGTCAGCGCCCACTTCGGCAAGCCGTTGATCGACGTACGCTCCCCCGAGGAATACACCGGCGAACGCACCCACATGCCGGACTACCCGCAGGAAGGCACGTTGCGCGGCGGGCACATCCCCACCGCTGCCTCGGTTCCCTGGAGCAAGGCGGCCAACGAGGACGGCACCTTCCGCAGCCGTCCCGAGCTGGAGGCCCTCTACTTGGACGAGGCGGGGCTGAAGCCCGGGGACGACGTCATTGCCTACTGCCGGATCGGCGAACGGTCCAGCCATACCTGGTTCGTGCTCAAGCACCTGCTCGGCTTCGATTCCGTTCGCAACTACGATGGTTCCTGGACCGAATGGGGCAACGCGGTCCGGGTTCCGATCGCCGTCGGTACCGAGCGTGGCGAGGCCCCGGCCTCGTCATCCCGCAGCTAGGCCCCCCGCCCACCAAGGAGCATGCACCCATGAGTGAGACTGCCATTCCCTCCGCCCTGGCGGAGATCATCGATGACTTCAACGCAATCACCGAGCGCGAGCGCCTCGAATTGCTCCTGGAGTTCTCCGACGAACTACCCGCCCTGCCGGAGCGGTTCGCCGAACACCCGGAGTTGCTGGAACGGGTCGTGGAATGCCAGACCCCGCTGTTCCTGACCCTGGAGATCGCCGATACCGACGCCCGGGAAGTCAGTCTGTTCTTCTCGGCGCCGCCGGAGGCCCCGACCTCCCGGGGTTTCGCGGGCGTCCTGGCGGAAGGCCTCGATGGCTTGCCGGCCGCCGAGATCCTCGCCGTACCCAACGACATGCCCGACCGGCTCGGGCTGACCCGGGCCATCACCCCGCTGCGCATGCGCGGGATGTCCTCGCTGCTGGGCCGCATCAAACGCAAGGTCGCCGAAGGCCTGGCCGCGTAACAGGCCCCGTGATGTCCAGGAAGAAGCACGCCCACGACGCCGGTGGCACCCCGGCCACCCTGCTCCTGGACGCGGACGGGGCCGAATACGGGACCCATGCCTACGCGCATGATCCGCAGGCTCCGTCCTACGGTGCCGAAGCCGCGGAGGCCCTGGGGGTGGATCCCGCCCGGGTCTTCAAGACCCTACTGATCGATACCGGCCGCCCGGGGTCCGAGGCGCTCGCGGTGGCGGTCGTCCCGGTGACCGGGTCGCTGGATCTCAAGGCGGCGGCCATGGCCCTGCACGTGAAGAAGGTCCATCTGGCGCAGGCGGCCGACGCGCAACGCCGTACCGGCTATGTGTTGGGCGGGATCTCCCCGCTGGGTCAACGACACCCTTCCACGACGGTCCTTGATGATTCCGCACTGGACTGGCCCACGATCCACGTCTCGGGCGGGCGTCGCGGGCTGGAGATTGAATTGGCTCCGCAGGATCTGATCCGGTTGACCGGCGCGCGTCCGGTTCCGCTGGCCGGCCCCTAGCCCTTCGGGCCGCGGCCCCGGCTGCCGGGATTCCCCGCCCCGGGTTTGGGGGCCACGATGATCCGCGAGAGCCACCGGATGACCGTCTGCTCCCAGCGTTCGGGATCGACGTTCCACTCGCGGGTATGTGCCGCGAGCGTGAAGCGTTCGAAGGTGACCATCTCGGGATTGAGTTCGGCCAGCTGGGCCGAGGGGCCCACCGGCACGAAGTCGTCGTCTTCGCTATGCAGGATCAGGGTGGGAACGCGCAGCTGGTCGGCCTTGGCGATCCAGTTCAGCTCCTTCAGGTCCACCGGGGCCGCCAGTCCGGTGATCGCGCGGCCCGCCCGGTTGGAGAGCAACCATTGCCCGAGCCGCCCGACGGCTTCGGGGATGCGGTTGACCTTGGCCTGGTGGCGCAGGACGTCGATCCAGTTCACCACGGGGCCATCCAGGACCAGTGCCTGGATATGGCGCTTATGCCGAGATTTATCGGCCACCTGCAAACTGATGGCCCCGCCCATGGACCAGCCCATGAGGATCACGTTGCGTGCCCCGTGCTGAAGGGCGAAGTCGATCCCGGCGTCGACGTCCTCCCATTCGGTGCTGCCCAGTCCGTAGCGCTGATCGGCGGCCGACGGGGCCACCCCGTCGTTGCGGTAGGACAGCAGCAGTGAACTGATGCCCAGTTCCGCAGTGGTGGACAAGGCCCGCAGGCCCTCGGTGCGTGCCGCCCCGCGGCCGTGCACCATGATCGCCCAGGTGTCGGCGCGATCGGTTCCGGGAACCACCCAGGCCGGGGCGTTGCCCACCGACGTGGGGATGTCCACGCTCTCGAAGGCGAACCCGGCGTCCTCGGGGGTCTCGTAGACCGCGCCGGACCACCAGCCACGCACCGCGGTCTCCAGGTTTCCCGAGTACACGTGCTCCACGCGGCGGGCGATGGTGCCTTCGGCCGGGGTGAAGGAGAGGATCTCCCCGATCCTGGCGTGGCCGCGGCCGACGTCGAAGTACAGCGAATAGGTACCGGGATCGGTGGTTTCGGCGGTGGCGGGCAGGATCACTTCCATTCCCTCGTCCCCGCGCACGACGGCGAGGATCGCCAGATCCTCGGTCTTGCGTACCGGAAGCACCACTTGCCGGGCGAAGTATCCGGCCAACGCGGAGGCACTGGCGGCCAGCAGGGAGCCGGCGGCGACACCGGCACCGGCACCGAGGACGGCCCACCGCATCATGGGGGCCTGGGGGGTCGCAGGGTCGGCGGTCCGTGTGTACTCGCGCATGTACCCATCATGGCAAGTCAACCCGGGTGCGCCAAGTCCCCGCCGGCTCATCAGCTCACCCGGGGGTCCGGACCGGCCACCGCGGGAATGGCCGGGCCTCCCCGGGCGTTGGACCGGATGTGAGTACATTTTCTGATTCGAACGCCCAGTCCTTCCCCGTCACCAAGACCGATGAACAGTGGAAGGAAGAACTCAGCACCGAGGAATACCAGGTGCTTCGACAAGCAGGGACGGAGCGCCCCTTCACCGGCGAGTACTGGGATAGCACCACCGAAGGTGTCTACGCCTGCCGGGCCTGCGGGGCCGAGCTGTTCACCAGCAAGGAGAAGTTCGGCTCCGATTGCGGGTGGCCCTCCTTCTTCGCTCCCCTGGCCGAAGGGACCGTGCGCTATCTGCATGACAAGTCCCTGGGCATGGAACGCATCGAGGTCCGCTGCGCTTCCTGCGATTCCCATATGGGGCACGTTTTCGAGGGCGAGGGGCTGGACATCCCCACCGACCAGCGCTTCTGCATCAACTCGGTGTCGCTGACCCTGCGTCCCGCCCAGGCCTAGCGGCGACTGCCACGGCAGCCTGCCCCCGCGCTGGGTCTGCGGAAGGTATTCCTCCGCACAAGCATGAGTATCTCTTGGCCTCACTCGCTCCACACGCCAGCAGTGCTTGATCTCTCCTAGGCTGGAACCACCACGGCAGCAGGCCGGCGCACCCAGCGCGGCCCCGGAGATGATTCGAGGTGCAGGACCGATGTCCCAGGCAACCATGACCCATGACACCACCAGCGGACACGGCGAGGACCTCGCCAACCATCCCTCGTGGCTTGAGCTGAAGGCGGCGGCCACCGCCTTCCACGAGCTGCAGGTCAAGGACGGTTCGGTCCCCGAAGCAGACGATCGGGCCCGCGCTGCGGAATTGACCACCACCATCACCGATGCCGTGGCGGAACTTCGCCCCCTTTTCGAGCACGACGACGAATACCTGGATCAGGTGGTCGCCGACTTCAAGGCCTGGGCCGAGGGCGGTTTCGGTGTCCCGGACTTCCTGGACTCGCTCCAGGCCTTCCAGCCGCAGCTGGACCGCGTCGACGGGCTGCGCCACCTCGTCCTGTTCCCCATGTACACGCAGAACGGGTCATCGAACCGTTTCGTCGAAGCCGTGCTGGTCGAGGTCATCTGGCCCGACTTCATCGCCGAACTGGAAGCCGGGGACTACTCCAATAAGCTCTTCGTCCCGCTGCGCTTCCTGGACTTCACCCCCGGCTACGACACCAACGCCGCGGTACTCTTCCCCGAGTCGGTGGCCATGCGCGAGACCCCGGCGTTCACCTGGGGCGCGATCTTCCAGGACCGCGAAGCCGCCCGCTACCGTCGGGTCGTCGCCGCCGCGGCCGAGATCACCAATCTCGATCTGCCGGCCGAGGCCGCCGAACTCCTGGCCGACCAGAAGCTGACCGAGGAAACCTTCATCATGTGGGACATGATCCACGACCGCACCCACATGCGCGGGGACCTGCCCTTCGATCCCTTCATGATCAAACAGCGCATGCCCTTCTTCCTGTACTCCCTGGAGGAACTGCGCTGCGATCTCACCGCCTTCCGCGAATGCGTCAAGATCGCCGCCTCCCCCGCCTCGGACCCCGAGACCGCCCGGCATGCCCGCCTGGTGCAGTACACGGTGATCTTCGACCGGATCTTCCGCTTTGCCATCACGGGCAACCGCGTGCGCAACTACGACGGGCTCGGCGGACAGCTGCTCTTTGCCTGGATGCACCAGCACCACGTGCTGCACTGGACCGATACCAAGCTGACCATCGACTGGGACGCCATCGCCCAGGTCGTCAGCTCCCTGGGCGATGCCATTGACGATCTGTACTGGCGCTCCATCGACCGGCCGAAGATCTCCCACTGGCTGGCTGCCTACGACCTGGTGTCCTCCACGCTCACCCCGCACCCGGCCTCGGTCTGGGCGAAGGGCAAGGAAGCCCTGCCGCTGACGGAGCCCCTGAAGGAAATGACCAACCAGGTCCTCGACGATGAGTTCCCGCTGTCGATGTTCTACGAGGCGCTGGGCAAGAAGATGAAGCCGGTCATTGAATCCACGGTCGGCATCACCGCCGGCGACGTCCCGGCCTCGGCCTAGACTAGCCAGATGAGCACACCGCATATACCCACCGTCCTCATTGCCGGCGCCACGTCCTCCTCGGGGGTGGCCGCCGCCCGGGCACTGCATGATTCCGGGGCCCGGGTCCTGGCCGTCGGGACCAACGCGGCCCGGTTGGAAGAACGCCTGGGGTTCGTCTCGGAGCGCTACGCCACCGATCTGGGCGACTACGCCGCCACCACGGCGCTGGCAGAACGGATCCACGCCGAGGTCGGAGCCATCGACGGGCTCATCCACCTGGTCGGCGGTTGGCGGGGAGGCAAGGGGCTGGGCGGACAATCGGATGAAGACTACGACTTCCTGCACCGCCACGTCCTCACCACCCTGCGCAACACCTCCCGGGCCTTCTACCAGGACATCGCCGACTCCCCCGTCGGACGGCTCGCCGTGGTCTCTTCCACTGCGGTCCAGCGCCCCAGCGCGTCGGGAGCGAACTACATCAGCGTCAAGGCCGCGGCCGAAGCGTGGACCATGGCCACCGCCGGGGGCCTGCGGGCCGCCCAGTCCGGCCATAAGCAGGATCCCGTCCCCCAGCGTTCCGCCGCCGTCGTTCTGGTCATCAAGGCCTTCGTCGACGCCGCGGCCCGCGAGGCCGAACCCGAGAAGGAATTCACCGGGTTCACCGACGTCGCCGATTTCGGCAGTGCGGTCGCCGGACTGTTCGACGCCGATGCCGGGACCTTGAACGGCACCCGTTTGTCCCTGGTGCCGCAGGCATAGACTGGGACGACTTCCCACCAGCAACTTCTGAGGATAAACGTGAGCACATCCCTGCACGACACCATGGTCCGCGGCTTCGCATCGGATAACTACTCGGGGGTCCATCCAGAGATCATCGAGGCCTTGATCGCCGCCAACGGCGGCCACCAGATCGCCTACGGCGAAGATGAATACACCGAGCGGCTCGGGCACGTCATCCTGTCCCATTTCGGGCCGGCCACCGAAGCCTTCCCGATGTTCAACGGAACCGGGGCCAATGTGACCGCACTGCAATCGTTGCTGCCCCGGTGGGGTGCCGTGGTCTGCGCCGATACGGCGCATATCCATGTCGACGAGAATGGTGCCCCCGAACGCGCCGGCGGGATGAAGCTGCTGACCGTGCCGACCCCGGACGGCAAACTGACCCCCGAGCTGATCGACCGGGAGGCCTGGGGCTGGGGCGACGAACACCGCGCCCAGCCGTTGGCGGTCTCCCTGACGCAGTCCACTGAACTGGGCACGCTGTACACGATCAAGGAACTGAAGGCGATCACCTCCCATGCCCACGAATTAGGCATGAAGGTCCATATGGATGGGGCCCGCCTCTCCAACGCCGCGGCGGCATTGGACGTGCCCCTGCGGGCGTTCACCCGCGATGCGGGGATCGATGTGTTGAGCATGGGGGGCACCAAGAACGGGATGATGTACGGCGAAGCGATCGTCGTACTGGATCCGGAGGCCGCCACCGGACTGAAATACCTGCGGAAGATGAACATGCAGCTCGGATCGAAGATGCGCTTCATCTCCGCCCAGCTCATCGCCCTGTACGGCGGTGACCTCTGGCAGCGCTCGGCGTCCCACGCCAATGCGATGGCCCAGCGGCTCCGGGCCGCGGTGGAGGACATCGACGGATTGGAAATCACCCAGCCCACGGAGTCCAACGCCGTGTTCGCGAAGCTGCCCCCCGCAGCGGCCGACCGGGTGCGCGAGGACTTCCGCTTCTATGACTGGGACGAAGCCACCGGCGAGGTCCGGTGGATGTGCGGCTTCGACACCACCGAGGAGGACGTCGACCGCTTCGCCGCGGCCATCCGCACGGAGGTCGCTGCTGGCTAGCGCCAACGCCCGCTCCACCACGCTCGAGCAGCGCCTCGAGTCCCTGGCCCATCGCCTCATCGGCCGCTTCCCCGACAGCAGGACGGCCAGGGTCCTGATCGAATTCGCGGTCTTCACGTCCAAACAGGCGTGGGCCTGCGTCTTCGGGGCGGCCATGCTGGTGGTCTTGTTGGCCACCCGGCTCTGGTACCCCCAGGACGTGGCCCTGGCCCGCAATGATGCGGTCACCCTCGCCGCGGTCCTCATCCAGGTGCTCATGGTCGTCTTCCGTCTGGAGACGCTGCGCGAGCTGCGGGTCATCGTGTTGTTCCATGTGGTGGGCACCGGCATGGAATTGTTCAAGACCGGTGTCGGGTCGTGGATCTATTCGGGCGAGGGACTGCTCCATCTGGGCCACGTCCCGCTGTACAGCGGCTTCATGTACGCGGCGGTCGGCTCCTACATGGTCCGGGTCTTCCGGCTCTTCGATCTGCGCTTCGATCGCTATCCCCGCCGCTGGGCCACCGCCGTGCTGGCCGCCGCCATCTACCTGAACTTCTTCACCCACCACTACATCGTCGATCTACGCTGGGTGCTGATGGGGGCGGTGGCCGTGGTCTTCGGTCGCAGCTGGATGCATTTCCGGATCTTCCGGGTGCGGTTGCGGATGCCGCTGGTGCTCGCCTTCGTGCTGGTGGCCCTGTTCATCTGGTTCGCCGAAAACATCGCCACCTGGTCCAATGCCTGGGCCTACCCCGACCAACTCGACGGCTGGCAATTCGTCTCGATCAGCAAACTCGGCTCCTGGTTGCTGCTCATGATCATCTCGGTGGTGCTGGTCGCCTGGGTCTACCCGCCGCAGCCGCCTGAACCGTGGCGGGTCCAGCCGCGGGCCAGCGATGGAACCGGGTCAGAAGAGAACCCAGGTGACCAGCCCCAGAACCGCCGAAACGACGATCAACAAACCGAAGATCCGCGGCAGGACCCACCGGTTGACCGCTGATTCGGCATCCAGCGGGTCCTCGGGCCTGCCCCCGGCTCCCCCGCCGGTCGGGGCCCCCACCGGGGTCGCCACGGCCAATTCATAGGCCAACAGCAGCCGTGAAGGCGCAGCCATCGTTGCCATTGAGGCGGCCACGTTGGTCGCTGCCACCATCTGCAGGACCGAACTGCCCAGTTCGGTGGCCACCTGGGTCTGGGTGGCGGTCAGCATGGCGTTGGCGGCGGTGTTCGACCCGGTGATGAAACCGGCCAGGGCGTTCACTGCCGGGGCGATCACCAGATAACTGCCGCCCATGGCGGCCAAGGCCGTTCCCAGCTCCGCGCCCATTCCGGTGGACGCCAGTACCGAGCCCAGGACGGTGAAGCAGAAGGTCACCACGCCCACCGGGAGCCACGTCCCGAAGGCCGAGGCCGCCCGGCGCCGCAGCCGCGTTTCCGGCCCCCCGCTACCGTTTCGCTGCCCCGGACCGAAATGGGCAACCAGACAGGCGCAGACGAGCCAGGTCGCCGGGCTGCTGATCGCGCGCAGGCCCAGCTGCGTCTCCCCCAGGGACGACACCACGGCCCGGGTGGTGAGCAACCCGGCAGCCATGACGGCATAGGGCAGGGCGGCCCGGGCCACCACCCATCCGGCAGCGACGAGCGATCCGCGCCATCGATACACCAGCAGATGCCCGGCGATCGGAAAGAGGGAGCCCATCACCCCCGCCAAGGGGGTTCCCAGCAGGATGTTGGCCCCGAGGATCCCCGCCCAGAGCAACAGGGCACTGGCCACGGCGCCGCCGAACAGCCGGCCCACGGACCCTTCATGGCGCAGCAGGAACGTCACCAGCAAGGCCGCCCCGAGCATGACCGGCAGGGAAATGATCGCCGAACGGATCCCGACCTCCAGCAGCGAGGTCCCCGATAGTTCGGAGGCCAGCAGGGTCCCGGGGCCGAGCGCACCCCAGGGAACGGCGAGCAGCCCGAGCAGCGAGAAGATCGTCGATCGTGGCACCGAGTGTCCGATCAACCGCAGGATCGGCACGCCCACGGTGACCCCGATGCCGAAACCGGTCACCGATTCGGCGAAGGGGACGATCCCGAAGACCACGAGCAGCGTCCCGGTCCGCCGTGACGGGGCACTCGAGCGTAGCCAGCCGGAAATCGAGGCCATCGCACCCGTGGTGGACATGATCCGGCTCAGCAGGACCCCGGCATAGAGGATCAGCAGGATCTCGATGATGGTCGGGGCGAAGGCGCCCAACGACCCGGCGACCACCGACCAAGGCGTCGGGAAGAAGAGCAGGGCCACCACCAGGCCCACCGCCAAGGACCAGACGGATATCCGGGTGGATCTGATGCCCAGGAAGAACAACACGCCCGCGAGCACGATCGGTACGGCAGCGGCTACAGCCAACATGGTCCACCTCCCGGTTCCTTGATCGTCCATGGCGCGTGGCGGCGAACAGCACGCCCCGAACGACCGTAGTCCACCGGGCCCGAACCGGCACGGTGCACCGCTGTGCCACGGGGTCCTCCCCCAGCGGCGGGCTCCGCCCCGCAGGACAACGGCGAGCCTTCCGGGCCCCCCGGACCGATGACCCTAGACTCGGTTCCGTGACCGCTCTTGGCGACCTGGCACAGGTTCCCCCAGACTTCATGACGGCGCTCTCCGGACTCCGTCAGGCCGATTGCCGTGCCGAAATGCACTTGGCCGAAATCCCGGCCCCCGCACGGCTGGCTCCGTTCGCGGTGGCTCTTTCCGCCCAGGTCCTGGACTCCCCACCGCGGGTCCACGGGTCCCCCCACGGCCCCGCGGCGACCGCACTGACCGAGTCCCGCAGTGCCGATGAGGACAATGAATTGGCGACGGGACGATTCATCCTGCTGCACGATCCCGATGGCTCCGACCTCTGGAACGGCACCTTCCGCATCGTCACCTACATCCGGGCCCAGCTCGACGCCGAGATGGGCAACGATCAGATGCTCGGTTCCGTGGCCTGGACCTGGTTGCTCGATGCCCTGCACGAGAACGACGCCGATTATGCCGAGGCCGGGGGCACCGCCACGCGGATGCTCTCGCAGAGCTTCGGCAGTCTGCAGGAGCGGCCCGAAACCATCGACATCGAGTTGCGGGCCTCCTGGACCCCGCAGGGTGCCGAGCTCCGGTCCCATCTGGAGGCCTGGAGCGATATGGTGTGCACCTTCGCCGGTTTGCCACCCCTGCCGGAGGGCGTGACGGCCCTTCCACGCCGCCGCCGGAGTTGAATCCACTAGAATTGGTTCCATCATGACCACTTCGCACACCGACAGCACCCCCGCCCCCACCGATCTCGAGGATCCGACGCCCCCGGCGCCCGAACCCACCCCGCTGACGGAACCCCGCGATGGAGTTCCCCCCGTGGTCAACACCGACGCCGGTCTGCTCCGTGCCGCCCGCGCCCTGGCGGCCGGTAGCGGGCCGGTGGCCGTGGACGCCGAGCGGGCCTCGGGGTTCCGCTACGGCCAACGCGCCTTCCTGGTCCAGCTCCGCCGCCGCGGCGCGGGGACCTGGCTGATCGACCCGGTTCCCTTCAACGACCTGCTCCCCGTGAACGAGGCCCTGCAGGGGGTGGAATGGATCCTGCATGCGGCCACCCAGGACCTTCCCTGCCTGGGGGAACTCGGGATGCACCCGGACGCGCTCTTCGATACCGAGTTGGCCGGGCGCCTCGCCGGCCTGCCGCGCGTCGGCCTCGGCCCGGTCGTGGAGTCCCTGCTGGGCCTGCGGCTGGCCAAGGAACACTCCGCCGCCGACTGGTCCACCCGCCCGCTTCCCGATTCCTGGCTCAGATACGCCGCCCTGGATGTCGAGGTCCTCGACGAGCTGCGGATCGCCCTGGCCGAGCTGCTGGAGGAATCCGGCAAGCTGGGGTTCGCGGCCGAGGAATTCGAGGCCATCCGCACCGCCCCGGCCCCGGCCCCGCGCGTTGATCCGTGGCGCCGGACCTCGGGCCTGCACCAATTGCGCGACCGTCGCCAGCTCGCTGCCGTCCGGGCCCTGTGGCTCGAACGGGAGTCGTTGGCGGAGAACCGCGACGTCGCCCCCGGCCGCCTCATTCCCGATGCCGCACTGATCGCGGCGGCCAAGGCCATGCCCACCACCGTCCCGCAGATGCTCAAGACCCCCGGTTTCCATGGTCGGGCGGCCAGCAAGGAAGCCCCGCGCTGGTTGCGCTGCCTGCAGTCGGCCCGGCATGCCGACGAGCTGCCACCCATGCACATCCCCACCTCGGCCCCACCGCCGGCCCGCACCTGGCCGGATAAGGACGAGGCCGCGGCCCGCCGCCTGGGCACCGCCAAACCCCGGGTCGCCCGGCGGGCCGAGCAGTTGGAGATGCCCACAGAGAACCTGCTGACCCCCGACACCCTGCGTCGGCTGGCCTGGCGACCACCGGAGGAGGTCACCCCGGAAGCCATCGCCGCCGCCCTGGCCGAACTGGGAGCCCGTGACTGGCAGATCCACGAAACCGCTCCGATCATCACCGTCGCCTTCCTGGATCCCGATCCCCTGCCGAAGAAGCACGCTTCCAAGGCCGAATGACCGGCCCCGCCCACCTGCTGCGGGGGTCTTGCGGCCCACCGGTGACACGGCGGGTCCCGCACGCCTTGCGCCTCTAGTTACTCACCGGTAACATATGGACTGGATCACATTCATTCCACGCAAGGAGTCACCCCCAGTGAGCCCAACATCCGCACGCGCGCTGCCGCGCAACCGGCAGGTCCGCGACGTCGTGTTCGTCGACGGCGTCCGCACCCCCTTCGGCAAGGCCGGAGACAAGGGCATCTACCACGGCACCCGCGCCGATGACCTGGTGGTCAAGTGCATCCGCGATCTGCTGCGCCGCAACCCCGAGGTCCCGGCGGAGCGCATCGACGAGGTCGCCATCGCCGCGACCACCCAGACCGGTGACCAGGGCCTGACCATCGGCCGTACGGCGGCCTTGCTGGCCGGACTGCCCCAGTCCGTTCCAGGCTTCGCCATCGACCGGATGTGTGCCGGAGCGATGACCGCGGTGACCACCACCGCCTCCTCCATCGCCTTCGGCGCCTACGACGTCGTCGTGGCCGGCGGTGTCGAGCACATGGGCAACCACCCCATGGGCGCCGATGCCGATCCGAACCCGCGCTTTGTCTCCGAACGCCTCGTGGACCCGGCGGCCCTGAACATGGGCAACACCGCCGAGAACCTGCACGACCGTTTCCCGGCCATCACCAAGGAACGGGCCGACCGTTACGCCCTGGCCAGCCAGAAGAAGCTGGCCGCCGCCTATGAGGCCGGCGACATCCAGCCCGACCTGGTTCCCGTCGCGGCGCGCCGCCCGGGTGAGGGATGGGCCCTCAACACCACCGACGAACCGCCCCGGCCCGGGACCACGCTCGAGGACCTGGAGTCCCTGCGCACCCCCTTCCGCGCCCACGGCCATGTCACCGCCGGCAATGCCGCCGGACTGAACGACGGCGCCACCGCGGCCCTACTGACCTCCTCCGAGACGGCCGAGGAGCTCGGGCTGGCCCCGAAGATGCGCCTGGTCGGCTACGCCTTCGCCGGCGTCGAACCACAGGTCATGGGCATCGGCCCGGTCCCCGCCACTCAGAAGGCCCTGGCCCAGGCCGGCCTGACCATCGAGGACATCGGGCTCTTCGAGATCAACGAGGCCTTCGCCGTGCAGGTCCTGTCGTTCCTGGACCACTACGAGATCGCCGACGACGACCCGCGGGTGAACCGCTATGGTGGGGCCATCGCCGTCGGGCACCCGTTGGCCTCCTCGGGCGTGCGGCTGATGAACCAGCTCGCCCGGCAGTTCGAAGCCGACCCCTCCGTGCGCTACGGCCTGACCACCATGTGCGTCGGCCTGGGCATGGGCGGCACCGTCATCTGGGAAAACCCCCACCACGCCGACTACGGGAAGGACGCCTGAGACATGGCCACCAAGGATTTTGACCGCTTCGAGGCACTCGCCGAGCAGGTCCCCGACGAAATCATCACCCACACCCTGGTTTCCGACGTCACGCTGGCCTCCGGGGCGACGCTGGCGTTGCTGACCCTGGACAACGGGCTGGACCACAGCAAGCCGACCACCCTGGGCCCGGGAACCCTCATCGAATTCGGGCGGGAACTCAACCGCCAGCACGAGAGGGCGGCTGCCGGGCAGATCCAGGCCCTGGCCGTCACCGGAAAACCCCACTTCCTCGTCGCCGGGGCGGACCTGACGACGGTGAAGACGCTGAAGAAATCCGCCAGCGGGGCACTGATGGCCGATCTCGGTCATGCCGCCTACGATCTGCTGGCCGATCTCGGGGTCCCCACCTTCGCGTTCATCAACGGCGTTGCCCTCGGCGGAGGGCTGGAGGTCGCGCTGGCCGCGAACTACCGCACCGTCTCCTCCGGGGCCAACGGCCTCGGTCTCCCGGAGGCGTTCATCGGCCTGGTCCCCGGATGGGGCGGCGTCTACCGCCTGCCGCGCCTGATCGGCCCCGAAGCCGCCACGACGGTGATGATCGAGAACCCGTTGAACAACAACCGCTCGTTGGCCGGCCCGGCCGCCTACAAGCTGGGCATCGCCGATGCCCTGTTCGAACCCGCCGACTTCCTCGAGCAGTCCCTGGCTTGGGCGGATACCGTCCTGTCGGGGGCCGAGGTGGCCCGGCCGAACGCCGTGGATCCGGCCGCCGATCCGGCTGTGGCCGAACGGTGGGATGCCGCCGTCGCCAAGGGCCGGGCCTTCGTCGAGGCGAAGACCGCCGGCGCCGCTCCGGCCCCGGGCAAGGTCCTGGATGTGTTCGAGGCCGGCAAGACGATCAGCCAGGGGGAATCGGCGCGGCTCGAATGCGCCGCCCTGGTCGAACTGATGCAGACCCCGCAATTCCACGACACCGTCTACTCCTTCCTGGATCTGGTGCAGAAGCGGGCCAAGCGCCCGGCCGGGGCCCCGGACCGCAAGCTCGCCCGCCCGGTCACCAAGATCGGTGTCGTCGGGGCCGGGCTGATGGCCGGACAGTTCGCCCTGCTCTTCGCCAGGTTGTTGAAGGTCCCGGTGGTCATCACCGATATCGATCAGGGCCGGGTGGACAAGGGCCTGTCCTACATCCATGGCGAGGTCGATAAGTTGCTGGCCAAGAAGCGGATATCCGCGGACGCGGCCAACCGCACGAAGGCGCTGGTCACCGGTTCGGTCTCCAAGGAGTCCTTCGCCGACGCCGATCTGGTCATCGAGGCCGTCTTCGAGGAACTCCAGGTCAAGAAGCAGGTCTTCGCCGAGGTGGAGGCCGTGGTCTCCCCCGAATGCATCCTGGCCACCAACACCTCCTCCTTGTCGGTCACCGAGATGGCCGCCGATCTGTTGCACCCCGAGCGGGTGGTCGGTTTCCACTTCTTCAACCCGGTGGCCGCCATGCCGCTCATCGAGATCGTGCGGGCCCCCAAGACGGACGACGCCGTCCTGGCCACCGCCTTCGCCGTGGCCAAGGACCTGCGCAAGACGGCGGTCCTGGTCAAGGATGCGGCGGCCTTCGTGGTCAACCGTGTCCTGCTGCGCCTGATGGGCGAGGTGTCCAACGCCTTCGACGACGGCACCCCCGCCGAGATCGCCGACAACGCGTTGCGCCCGATGGGTCTGCCGATGAGCCCGTTCACGCTCCTGGCCATGGTCGGGGTCCCGGTCGCCCAGCACGTCACGGAATCCCTCCATGAGGCCTTCGGCGACCGTTTCCGAGTCTCGGCGAACCAGCAGGCACTGATCGACCACGGCGTGAAGTCCCTCTGGGTCCAGCACGACGACGGCACCCGGTCCATCCCGGACTCCACCCTCGAGCTGCTCAGCTTCGGTTCGACGCCGAGCACGTCCGAGGAGTTGCTGGTCCGCACCCAGGAGGCCCTGGCCGAGGAGATCGGCCTGATGCTCGACGAGGGGGTCGTCGCCGGTCCCGAGGACATCGACCTGTGCATGATCCTCGGCGCCGGATGGCCGATGCACCTGGGCGGCATCACGCCGTACCTGGACCGCGTCGGTGCCTCCGAACGCATCCGGGGGGCCCGCTTCCACGCGGAGTGACCCACCGGATCCTGTGAGTTGTCCGACATGACGGCGATGCCCCGCTGACGGGGCATCGCCGTCATGCGTGGTCATGAAAGGATCAGGGCATGAACACCTCAGCACAACCGTGCCGCCGTCTGGTTCTGGGTTCCACGCTCGCCCTCGGCGCGGGCACGACGCTCGCCGCCTGCGGCGATGGTTCCTCCGCGGCGCCGCAGAACACTTCCCAGCCCGTGCCGGAACCGGCCGGGAACCCCTTGACCGTCGCCCCCGTGGCCGATCTCCCCGTGGGGTCCATGGTCAACGTCGACGCCGAGGCCACCGGCGAGACGTACCTGCTCTACCGCAAGGACGAGGAAACGGTCCTGGCCTATACGGCCGTCTGCACGCATGCGGGCTGCCGGGTGGGCCCGGGCGAGGAGGACTTCATCTGCCCCTGCCACGAATCGCATTTCGACCCCGCCGACGGCACGGCCACCGGTGGCCCCGCCCGTGAGGCCCTGACCCGCTTCGCGGCGGAAATCGCCGATGGGCAGATCCTGCTCTACCCCTGAGCCCCCCGTGGTGTTCCACGCTGGTTCCCCCCGGGATGCCACAATGGCAGCATGGAACACTTCACAGCACACACCACGGGACGACGGGCCGTTCTGGGCGGATCATTGGTCCTGGGGGCCGGGGCGGCGTTGGCGGCCTGCGGTAGCGGATCCTCGGTCGATGAGATCCCCGAACCCAGCGGCGAGGCCACGAAGGCAACCACCACCGACGAATTGGCGGTGGGCCAGAGCGCCTCGGTGGCCGTTGACGGTGACACCTACCTGCTCTGGCGCCAGGACGAGGACACCGTCCTGGCGTATACGGCGGTCTGCACCCATCAGGGCTGCACGGTGGGTGTGACCAAGAAGGATTTCAAATGTCCGTGCCACGGTTCCGAGTTCTCCCATGAAGACGGCTCGGCCGTGGTCGGGCCGGCATCGAAGCCCCTGGCGCGTTTTGCCGCGGAGATCAAGGGCAAGGACGTCCTGATCTACCTCTAGGCGGTCCCGCGTCCCGGGATCAGTGGCGGGCTCCGTGGAGCAGGAAGCGGGCCGTTGAATCCTGCAGCCCGGCAATGGTTTCCCAGGCCGCGGAGCCGGCGTCGTCTCCGACGCGCACGGAATACGCCCCGGCCCATTCGCTGGCCAGGATCTCCCCGTCGACGACCCAATGGCTGGCCCCGCGCTGGTCGTCGTCGAAACGGTCGAAGCGCAGCACCGGTCCCCCGTCGAGGGACGGGGCCACGTAGGCAGGGGGGTGGGGATCCTCGACCGCCACCAGGCGGGTCTGCTGGACCTGTCCGTCGTCGTCGTGGATGCTGCTCCAGGCCGCTTCGGCCCGTCCGCGACCCACCAGGTTGCGCACCACGAGGAATTCTCCGTAGCCCGGCACCGTTCCCGCCGGGGCCTGCCGGCTCACCCCCGTGGGGAGTTCGCGCCCATCAGGGGTGATCAACGATTCGGCGCTGACGACGGGCAGGCTGCCGGTGTGGGTCCAGTTGGCCGGATTATGCAGCAGGACCGGTTGGTCCATGCCGCTGGAATGGAACCAACTCAGATCCCAGTCGGGTCCAGGCACGAAGCGGATGCGTGACTCGGCCAGGTAGTCCCCCGATTCGTCCTCGATGGCGATGCGGGTCAACAGCACCGAATATTGCCAGATGCGGTGCAGGGCACCAACACGTTGGCCACCCACCCAGAACGTTTCCCAGCGTTCGAAGTCCGGCAGCGTGTTCAGGTCCTCCACGGGTTCGGCCATGAGGTCCCTTCCTAGAAGAGGGCGACTTTCGGTTCACGAGGAAAGATCCGGTCCAGTTCCGCCAGGTCCTCGGCGTCGGGCTTCCACTGGGCGGCGGCGGCATTCTGGTGGATCTGCTCCACCCGGGTGGCTCCGGCGATGACGCTGGACACCGGGTCCTGGGCCGCCAACCAGGAGAAGGCCACCTGCACCGGTGTCAGTTCCCGTGCCGAGGCGAAATCGGACAGTTCGGACAACTGGTCGAAGTCGACCTTGTCCAGCAGGTTCTGCCGCGAGTGGCTCAGCCGGCTGCCGCCGGGCGCCTGCCGTGACGTGTATTTGCCGGTCAGCAAGCCATTGGCCAGCGGGAAGTAGGGCAGCACGCCCAACCCGTAGGCATTCGAGGCCGGGAGAACTTCGAGTTCGGCCCGGCGGTCGAGCAGGTTGTAGTGGTTCTGGCTTGAGATGAACCGGGTGTAGCCTCCACTGCGGGCGGTGAATTCGGCATCGGCGATCTGCCAGCCGGCCCGGTTCGAATGCCCGATGTAGCGGACCTTGCCGGAGGCCACGAGGTCATCGAGGGCGGCCAGCGTCTCATCGATGGGGGTCAGGTCGTCGGGGGTGTGGAACTGGTAGAGGTCGATGTAATCGGTCCCCAGCCGGCCCAGGGACGCCTCCACGGACTGCATGATGTACTTGCGGGACCCTCGGGCCCCGAAGTCCCGGCCGTTGGCTCCCCCGGCGTCCATGCCGAATTTCGTGGCCACCACGACCTCGTCCCGCCGCGTGCCCAGGGCCTTGCCCAGGCGGGTCTCCGCCAGTCCTGGTTCGCGCCCATAGGTGTCGGCGGTGTCGAACAGGGTGATGCCGGAGTCCAGGGCCGCGTGCACGATCGCGTTGGTGCCCTCCTGCGATTCGGTGGCGGTGCCGCTGCGGCCGAGGTTGTTGCACCCCAGGCCCACGACGGAGACACTCAGCCCCGAGCGGCCCAGCCGACGGTATTCCATCTCGGGGTGTGGCTGGGCGGTGGCGGCGCGGGTCGAATTGCTGGAGGAGCTCACGGGATGCGTCCTTTCGGAAGGAGGGGCGGGACGGGAACGGATCAGGCCACGGAGAACGGGGTCTTGGCCGGCATCGGGTACTTCTGTTTGGCTGCCTCCGGGGTGTCGTAGGGCGCCACCCCGATGGAGAGCTTGGTGAAGTCGAGCTTGGCCTGCCGGATGCACGTGGTGATGGCGGTGACCGCCTTGCCGGGCTCGGGGGAAAGTACGCGGATATTGAGTTTCCGGGGGGCGAAGTCGCTGGACTCCACCGTCCCCAGGCCACGCCACGCCAGATGTCCACGCAGCGCTTCCATCGCCTTATCACGCAGATATTCGTCGCGCTGGGTCCCTTCGGTGGTCTTCAACGCGTATTGGACGATCACCCACGACTGGTCGGCCCCGGTCAGTTCGGCGAATCCGTCCCAGGCGCATTGGTCGGCGAAGGCCCCCATGAGCCCCGCCCCGCGTTCGCCATCGACATCGACGGCTTCCTTGGTGGTGGACAGGTTCCCGACGGTGCCGTGGTTGACCACGAACTGGCCGGTCTCCCCGCCCTCGGTCTGCTCGAACCAGGCCTCACGGAATTGCAGGACCCCGTCGTCGTCGCGGCGGTAGGTGCGCTGGATCGGCATGCGATTCTCCTCGGTTCTTGCCGGTGCTCGTACGGTGGTTCGGCGCCCCTGCTTCGGTGGTGGCGCGTCGCCGCATCTAGCCTACTGCCTGGGCCAGCAGGCGTCGTCCGCGGTCGAACCAGACGTCGGCGCTCGCCCCGAACGGTTCCTGCCGGGTTTCCACGGCCTCCAGAAGCTCCCGGGCCGCATCACGCATCCGCTGCGCCAGTTCCTGGGGGTAGCCCATGGATAGGGCATGGTCCTCGAATTCGTCTTCGTCGTCGAGATAGATGCCGCGGCTCGTGGAGCGGACCACGTCCAGGTCCATGTCGATCGAGTTGAATTCCCAGCCGGAAGGCTTCAGCGCCCGCCACCCCAGATTCCTGGAGACATCGATATAGAGACGGAAGTGGCCGGGATGGGAGTCGTCGTAGAAGGTGGCCACCCAATCCGCATCATGGGGAAATAGGCAGATCGCATCGGATTCCGCGGCGAAGGCGGCGCCGGGCCGGGCCACCAGCGATCCGGCCGGCTGGATCACCCAGTGCCCGTATTCGTCCGCCCCGAGATACCGCCCCGGGACCACCCAATGCGGCCAACCGTCGTACTTCCAGGCCCGGGCGATGACCTGATCGCCCACCGCGATGTCCCCGGGGGCCTGGGCCAGCGTCTGCAGCCGGTTCACAGTTGCGGGATCTGACCGGTCGGGGCATCCTGGCCGGGAAGCGGGCGGGCGAAGGGGACCTTCGTGCCCAGGACCTGGGCCAGCGTGTCCTGGGTGATCTGGTTGGCGGTCAGGCCGACGCGTTCCAGGATCTGGTTGCGTGAGCCGTGCTTGAGGAACTCGGTGGGCAGGCCGACCTCGTTCAGTGCAGTATCGACCCCTGCGGCCCGCATTTCCTGGCGGATCCGTGAGCCGACGGCGCCGGCCTTGACCCCGTCCTCGATGCAGACCACGATCCGGTGGCGGGCGGCCAGGCCGATGAGGGACCTGGCGATGGGCAGGACCCAGCGGGGGTCCACCACCGTGGAGGACACTCCTTGGGCCTCGAGCCGTTCGGCGACGTCCAAGCTCAATCCGGCCATGGACCCGACGGCCACGATCAGCACATCGCGGTCCCCTTCGCCATGCCGGGCCAGGACATCGACCCCGTCCTCAAGTCGTTCGATGGCCTCGAGTTCCTGCCCGACAGTGCCCTTGGAGAAACGCAGGACGGTGGGGGCATCGTTGATGGCTACGGCTTCACGTAGTTCCTCACGCAGCCGGGTGGCGTCGCGCGGGGCGGCCAGGGAAAGCCCGGGCACCGACTGCAGTAGCGACATATCCCACATGCCATGGTGGCTCGGCCCATCGGGGCCGGTGACCCCTGCCCGGTCCAACACCACCGTCACCCCCGCGCGGTGCAGGGCCACGTCCATGAGCAGCTGGTCGAACGCACGGTTCAGGAACGTCGCATAGAGCGCCACCACCGGGTGCAGGCCACCGAAGGCCATGCCAGCGGCGCTGGTCAAGGCATGCTGTTCGGCGATACCGACGTCGATGACCCGTTCGGGGTGGCGGGCGGCCATCGTGGACAACCCGACCGGGATGAGCATGGCCCCCGTCACCGCGACGATGTCAGGACGCTCGTCGGCGATATCGGCGATCTCTTCGCCGAAGACCGAGGTCCAGGACTGGGCTCCGGGTCGGGAGACAGGTTCGCCGGTTTCGGGGTCGATGACGCCCACCGAATGCATCTGGTCGTTCGGGTCGGCCAGTGCCGGTGCGAAACCACGGCCCTTCTGGGTGAGCGTATGCACGATGACCGGGCCCTCGTACTGCCGGGCCTGCTGCAGGGCCTCTTCCACGGCCTCCAGGTTATGTCCGTCGATCGGGCCGATGTACTTCATGCCCAGATCCTCGAACAGCCCCTGCGGGGCCCACCAGTCCTTCATGCCCTTCTTGGTGGCATGCAGCGACTTATAGGCAAAACGGCTGACGGCCCCACCTTGTTGGAGGCGGTCCTTCCACCAGTTCAGGGTGTCCTCGTAGACGGGGTGGGTCCTGACCTTATCGAGGGTGCGTTGGCGCAGAGCACCCAACTGGTCGGCCAGACCGCCGACGGTGGGGGCATAGGAACGTCCATTGTCGTTGACCACGATCACGACCCGGCGGTCCTTATCGGCGGCGATGTTGTTCACGGCCTCCCAAGCCATGCCGCCGGTCAGGGCGCCGTCGCCGACGACGGCGACGACGTAGCGGTCCCCTTCGCCGGAGAGTTTCCGGGCCCGGGAGATGCCTTCGGCCCAGGACAGGGAACTTGAGGCATGCGAGGACTCGACGATGTCGTGGACCGACTCGGAGCGTTCGGGATAACCGGCCAACCCGTCCTGCTGGCGCAGCGTGGAGAAATCCTGGCGCCCGGTGAGCAGTTTGTGCACATAGGACTGGTGCCCGGTATCGAAGACGATCGAATCACGCGGGGAATCGAAGACCCGGTGGATCCCCAACGTGAGCTCCACGACCCCCAGATTCGGGCCCAGATGTCCCCCGGTACGGGAGACGTTCGCGATCAGGAAGGCACGGATCTCCTGGGCCAACTGCTGAAGCTGCGTCATCCCCAGTGAGCGCAAATCACGCGGCTCTCGGATGGTCTCGAGCATTCCCATGCCGGGTCGTCCTTTCGAAGCCGGAAACATCATTCCATCGTACTGCGCACGGCGACGGGTTCTCGACCCGCCGGCGCTGGCGCGGCTTCCGGGAGATGCAGGACCGAGGCGACGGCGTCGTGCCCTGCGACCTCCAGCTGCCAATCGGGACGTCTCAGCTGTCCAGGGGTGAACCTGACCAGCTGGACTTCCTGCGGCTATCCGCACCACATCCGCCGCGTCACCCCGTTGTCCTGATATCCCACGGCATGCGAGATCCCCCACGAGGAGTGGTTCCAGCTCGCGGCCTCGGATTCGGCCACCTCGACCCCCAGATAGCCGAAGGCATAGAGCACGACGGCGGTGCGCATCCCGGTACCGATGCCCCGGCCTTGAGCCGTGCGGGTCAACCAGGATCCGGTGGAGACGGTGCGCAGGTCAGCGAAGTCCCGGGCCATCAGATCCTGCATCCCCACCAGGTCACCTTCATGCCAGACGCCGAGGGGCAGCGTCCAGTCCTCCGTCCGGGTCTGGGCCCGGACCCGCCAAATATGCCGGGCCATGTTCGTTGGCAGCTCGGCATCGGGGACGTCGGTCCAGGGATGGGAGAAGGGGCTGCGCCCGGGTTCGTGGATGCCGCTGAGTCCGGCA
This sequence comes from Arthrobacter sp. AOP36-F1-5, assembly GCF_058137995.1. Classification (NCBI taxonomy): domain Bacteria; kingdom Bacillati; phylum Actinomycetota; class Actinomycetes; order Micrococcales; family Micrococcaceae; genus Arthrobacter; species Arthrobacter sp. AOP36-F1-5. Next base: position 1,397,766 of record NZ_CM176892.1, on the reverse strand, counting down.
GCTTGGAAGGCCGGCAGGTCCTGATCGGTGATCGCCCGCAGCTCCAAGCGCGGAGTGGACAGGTGCAGGCCGAAGAGCGGCCACGATGTGCTGAGTGCTTCCATCGTTAAAGCGTAATAGCCCTCGGGGTGGGCATCGGTTACGGATCCTAGCCGTCGAGAGCCTGGGCTATGGCCGCGGAGGCCTCGTCGGGCCCCTGTCCGTGTGTCACCACGACATGGGTCGCCAGCGCTGCATGATCGGGGGCATGGATGAAGGTCTCGTTGAGGTCGACAATCTGCTCGGCCAGTTCCGGCTCGTCGGCAAAATCGGCGCGGATCCGCCGGGCCAGCTCCTCAGCCTCGGCACCGGGCTGCGCCGCGACCTTCAACAGCACGACGGCGGAGGCCGCTTCCAAGGCGCTGCGTACGCGTTCAGCCAGCTGTGGGTCTTCGTGGATGGCCTGCCCTGCTCCGAAGGCGATGACGCAGCCGGCGCCATGTTCCCTCAGGGTCCTTTCCACACTGGCTGCTTCGAAGGGCTTCCAATAGGCGAGCTTGGCCGGCAGTCCACCAGCTGCCTGTCGCCGGTCGGCTTCTGCCTCGTCATACCCCAGCGCCGGATAATGGTCGGCTCGTAAATCATCCAAATCCACGAAGCGCAGACCAAGCCGTCCGGCCAGCAGCTTCCCGATCGTGGTTTTTCCGCAACTGATCGGCCCGAGGAGCACGACGCTCCCGGCTCCCTATCCCACCCCCAGCAGCTGGTCCTCACCTGTGCTCATGGGCCCCACGCTAGCAAAGCCTCGACTCCAGGCACGCAAAAAGGGCGGGCCACCCGGTCTCCCGGATGGCCCGCCCCGTCTGCGGTGGATCTGCGGTTAGCTAGCGCAGATCTGACGCAGAACGTACTGTGATCCACTCCGTTCGCGCCCGTCACAGCTTTGCCACACGAAGTCGGGCCTGAGACGTACTCGTGCTTCCGTACGAAGCCCTCCGTTACTGGGATCATGCACTCTAAATGGCTCCAGAGCACTACCGCTATCGCAGCACGTTGTGACGCCAAAAATGGACTGCAGACGCGAACCCGAACGTGCTGCCGTTGCGGTTCTTTCTCATACGCGAGGGACCCGCTCAGCGCTCGCCTTCCCGGGGCATTCAAATCCGTAAATTCCCCAGTCACACGTGTGTGGCCCGCCGTGATCGTGCCAGCCGAATATGCTGCCGTCCTCCAATTCGTGTTCGCATCGCAAGTACCTAGAGGAACTCTCGTGTCCAGCGCACGTGTGTGCAGCAAGTCCATCCGGGTCAGGTGCATGTTCAGTAGGCCTCCTTGCCCATCGCCGACACATCGCAGCGTCCCGGAAATCGTCCTGCGCCCTCCAGCCCTCCGGAAACGAACGCGAGCGGCAAGTCAGTTGAACTGGAAATCCCGGTACGACGACCGCACGTTGAAGCGTCGCCCTTCCTTACGTCGCTGCAAGAGCCCGGCGATCGTGTCGGCGTCTTCACCGCGCATTCCGAGAGCACGGCATTTCGCGAGAACCTGCTCGACAGTGACCGGAGCCCAACGATCGGGCCGATGCATCATGTCAGCCTTGAGCTTGTCCTCTTCGTTCCACTTCAGGCCCGAAGAGTATCCGGCTGCCATAGACGCGACGTGCTCAAGAATGCCGTCCACACCGTTTGGCAGCGCTTCAAGAGCCGGCTTGGGATCCGTAGAAGGCACGATCGTCCGGCCACGGTACAGCTGAACCGGGTTCATGTCATCTAGCCACTCGGCGGTCTCGTCGATGCCCCATTCGATGACCGCGATCGCGTCGGCCTCCACATGCCACACCTCGTTGAGGCGCTTACGATCGGGCCAGGCATAGAGCACGCGCTGGCCGTCGAAGTTGCCGCCAGAGAATCCTCGCCAGGCATGGTGACGCACTTGCGGAGACGAGATCAGTCGCCTGATACTCGCGCTCTCCACTACTCGTCGCGGTGTCACGACGACCACTGATCCGCCCGGCTGCTCAAGAAGCCACTTCACAGCGCGAGCATTCTGCGCTTCGAGCGAGTCGTCCTCGCCAAGTCTTGACACAGCCACACGCACATCGGACATCCCAAAATTCCCTTCGATTGTTTCGACTCTCCCACACTAGCGACGAGGCCGGACATTGCACGGGCGCACTGAAACGGGCTGCGCAGAGCAGCGAAACCTCGGTTTGCCCGGTGCTGGCCAGTAGAATGAAAGGTCAGCTATTGCGTCATTAACTAGTCCTATTTCTTCTGTACACCCTTCCTGTGGACCTAAATGTCGTGGGACAGATTCGTTAGGAGGTTTAGTCTGAAAGTCATGAAAAACCTATTCGGATCATACGATGCATATTTTCCCAGAGGCTTCCGGTCACACGAATGCATCTATGCGGATTCGGTCAATGGTTGCCTGACCCCCGGGGCTGAGGACCGCTTCAAAGAGACCGTATACTTCGCGAGTCAGATGGAGGCTGGCTACCATAACCCTCAGAAGTTTCGCTACTCGCTGGGCGCATTTCTCTCTGCATATGTGTCGATTTCGGAAGTTTTGACCAAGGAGCTTGAAGCCAACGGTCGATGGCCAAAATGGAAAGAGCATCTCGCGAGCATTCCTCATGAGATCGCTGTCAACGAGTATGGTCGCGCACTGACTCGAGCCCGCAACATAAACATTCATCAAAAGTCGGTTTTCGCCGGCAGCAATTGCCAGATCGGCCTCTACCGCGGCCGGAGACACAAGCTGAGTATTGGCTCAGCTGTTGATTGGGATATCTCGAGCGCTGAACTGATCGACAGACTCTGGGATTCCGAGGTCGGCAAAATGATGTTAGATAAGGAACACTCCGCAATTGGCGAACAGTACGGCGTTCGACGAACCTATCGCCTTAGGGAAATTGCAGACGAACTCCTACCTGCGGACAAGGACCTGGACGTGCTGGAAATCGTTCGAAGGGCCCTACTAAGGACGCACGACCTTCTCGGGTTTACTCACACTATGGACGGACAGGTGGTTGGCCTGCTCAGTGGCGAAGAGGTCGCGAATTCCTTCACATACGCGCAGGTCACAATCCTTTTGGAAAGCGACGTGCAGCCCGAGTTACTTCAAAGCTGGGAATGGCCGGAATTCGGGGACGAGCTACTACCGATCCCAAATTTCTAACAACTGGAGACCCGAAGCTCCCCTCGCCGGAACCTGGCTAAGTCGATAACGCGCTACGCATACGTCGACCAGGACAAGTAGGACGACGATCTCCAGCACCGCGCAGTGCTCGACGCTAGCATTCACGAGCACAACACCAGCCAATGGCTGGTCCAGTTCCGCGTCGGCCCAGCGTTGGCGCGAGCCGTGAAGTTCGGACGGCCGCCAATGGATCCGCAGAACATCGCACGGTACCTGCGGACCGTCGAGGATCTCATCGAAGCAGAGGAACTCAGCCTCATCGATACAGCAAAGACGATCGGCTGGTCGGAGGCGAGCTACTACAGGCATCGATCGGTTACGGCGAAGACCTGGTTCCGTCGACTGCTGACACCTTCGTCGAAGTCACCAATTTCAGCTCGTGGCTGCAAGGGGTGGGCTGATTTTCTGTATGGGGATCCTCATGGCGGAGCACACGAAGCTCTGGCTGCCTCTGCCCGTTCCGGACTCAAAGCAGTACATCGACGGCAGGGAATGAACGCGCTTTAGGCCCGCGTGCTCGACTGGTCAACTGAATGATCGGCCGGCATCATGATCCGTCCAGGTCCGCTTCTGTTTCACCCGCCCTCTCTCTGTTGCTACTCTCAGTGCGGAATTGGGCCAAAACGCGCTCGCGTTCTTCCGCGGGAACTTCCGCAAGGCTCCTGAATAGGTCCCCAGCGTCAGGGCCCGGCACGAAAAATCTGTTGATGTACGGGTCTACGAGAGCGAGCAACTCCGCCGAGGATAATTGAACTCCTGGTGGGTTCGCTGGCTTCGTCCCGTCCTCGACCCCGGCAAGCCTGCGTATGACGTCGAGCGGAACACCGGTCGCCTCGGCTAATTGAAGATTCAGCTCATTGCGGATCTCCATGTCGGTGTCCGGTGGCATCGTCGCATGTAACCGCAACTGGTCCTGAACGTATACTGCCAGATCAATTGGAGAGCGATCACCTTGGACGTAAAGGCTGGAATTCATCGCGAACCACGGCAACAATGGGTTGTCGGTAAGGACTTCTCCGAGTTTGCTGATCTTGGACGCTGTCCCCTGAAACGAGAACAGCGAGTCGGGACCATTCACATGTCCGGTCAGGCACACATTTACCGCTAAACCGCGATCTAGGGCACAGAGGTTATCGACCCGAAGATGCAGAGGAATTTCGGCCTGCAAATCGTTGAGCTCACCGACATATAGGCCCCGAGAAGTGAATGCGAACACGCTGTACAAGACGGGAGGTTGTGCCCAGCTCTTGTCGTACATCGTGCGGTGCGTCGTAAGTGCTTGCTGAAGGTAAGCGCGTCGCTTCATCGACTTCAGCTTGCGTGCGTGGGTGAGGAGCTGGTCCAGGTCCTTCTTCTGAAGAACCGATTTCACCTCAATCACTGCCACGAAGCCCTCGATCGGCACCGTTTGCGTTCCGCCCTGGGCGCTGGTAAAGAGCATCGGAGTAGTCCGGGCATCGTAGATGATCACATCACTTTGACCAGAGAAGTTACCATCGGCGTCCACCACCTGCCCAACGGTAACTCCAAGCGCCGCTGGCAGTGCCTTGTTGAGGAACTCGCGCACAATCTCCTCGGCGGCTCCCCCGCGGGCTCCTGAATGGTCCAGGCTGGCGCGCGCCTGTTCAAACTGTGCTTTCATGCTCGCGGCAGTTGCCTCGTACATTGCCGCGAAACGTGACTTACCAGACTGATGGTTCGAATCGGTCGACGCGTTCATGGTCCCACGATAACTGGCTCTTATCATTTGACCGTGCGGGTGCAGTCTGAAGCCGTCGGTTTCGATAAGGGACCGGGTGATATACGTGAGCATGTTGAGCTCAGCTGCCGCGTCAACGTCTGTACTCAACGCTCGCACGTTCCCATCGTGATCCTAACGGAGTAACTCGCAGCACGGCCGTGTGCAGGCACTTCATTCACGCGAAATACTTCGTGTGGGCCTAGGGTGAAGCGTCCGTCACTACCGAGAACGTATCACTCGGGCGTTTTAGGACGTAGACCCGGCGGAGCACGTAGCAGCGCGCAGTGCCCACTTGCGTGGTGATGCCGTCTGCTAACACGAATGACCATGCGAAAGGCTGTGCTCATCACATGCTCATCAAGGTCAACCTCTGCCTAAAATCGGAAATGGGGCGATCAACCCAGTTCAGATCGACCACCCAGCCGTGATCGCAGGCTCCGCACAACATGTGACGTTCTCGGAAGAAATCAATCTGTCGTTCCATGGCTTCATTCTCCTGTCGCGTATCGCAAAGCAGCAGAATCTATACCAGGCGGGGCACAAATCTGCCGGATCTCGCGAGCTTCCTGAACCTCCGTCGAACGCTCCACCAAAGTCACCGGATTCATATCCCCCGCGTGTGACGGCGGCCATTCGACACGGCCAGCCAAACAGCTCGAACCGCGGATACGGATTGGGGAAGATCGTGAACAGACGGTTCCCGCAATTAGATACAGATGCGCCCGCCAGGCAGAAGCCTGACGGGCGCATGTGCGAGACTCTAAAAATAGGAGCCAAAGACTATATCTTCAACGGCCAGAAAGTCTCCTAGTCGAGCCGATCTGCTCAACTACCGCTAATTTGACGCAGCACGTACTGCAGGATGCCGCCGTTGCGGTAGTAGTCGGCTTCACCGGGGGTATCGATGCGCAGCACGGCATCGAAGGACTGGGTGGAGCCGTCGTCGGCGGTGGCGGTGACCTTCAGCGTGGAGGGGGTGGTCCCCTCGTTGAGCTCGGTCACCCCGGCGATCGAGAAGGACTCGGTGCCGTCCAGCCCCAGGGTCGAGGTGGACTCGCCCTCGGGGAACTGCAGCGGCAGCACGCCCATGCCGATGAGGTTCGAGCGGTGGATCCGCTCGTAGCTCTCGGCCAGGACGGCCTTGACGCCCAACAGTGCGGTGCCCTTGGCGGCCCAGTCACGTGAGGAGCCGGAACCGTATTCCTTGCCGGCCAGCACGACCAGCGGGGTCCCTTCGGCTGCGTAGTTCGTCGCCGCGTCGAAGACCGTGTTCTGCGGTCCGCCGTCCTGGGTGAAGTCGCGGGTGAAGCCACCCTCGATGTTGTCCAGGAGCTGGTTGCGGATGCGGATGTTCGCGAACGTGCCGCGGATCATGACCTCGTGGTTACCACGACGGGAGCCGTAGGAGTTGAAGTCCTTACGATCCACGCCGTGGGACAGCAGGTACTGGCCCGCCGGGGAATCGGACTTGAACGAGCCGGCCGGGGAGATGTGGTCGGTGGTCACCGAATCGCCCAGCTTCAGCAGCACGCGGGCACCGTCGATATCGGAGACCGGCTCCGGCTGTGCCTTCATGCCATCGAAGTATGGGGGCTTGCGCACGTAGGTGGAATCCTCGGCCCATTCGAAGGTGTTGCCGGCCGGGGTGTCCAGTGCCTTCCAACGGTCGTCGCCGTCAAAGACACCTTCGTAGCCCTTGGCGAACATCTCCTTGTCGATGGAGGCGTCCATGACCTGCTGGACCTCGACCGGGTTCGGCCAGATGTCCTCCAGGAAGATGTCCTTCCCGGCGTCGTCCTGGCCCAGCGGCTCGGATTCGAAGTCGAAGTCCATGGTGCCGGCCAGGGCGTAGGCGATGACCAGCGGCGGGGAGGCCAGGTAGTTCATCTTCACGTCCGGGTTGATCCGGCCTTCGAAGTTGCGGTTACCGGAGAGGACCGACGTGACGGAGAGGTCGTTGGCCTGAATGGCTTCGGCGATCTCCGCTTCCAATGGACCGGAGTTGCCGATGCAGGTCGTGCAGCCGTAGCCGACGATGTAGAAGCCGAGCTTCTCCAGGTACGGGCTCAGGCCGGACTTCTCGTAGTAGTCGGTGACGACCTTGGAGCCGGGGGCGACGGAGGTCTTGACCCACGGCTTCGAGGCCAGGCCCTTGTCCACGGCGTTGCGGGCCAGCAGGGCTGCTGCGAGCATCACCGAGGGGTTGGACGTGTTGGTGCACGAGGTGATCGAGGCGATGGAGACGATGCCGTGGTCCAGCGAGAATTCGCGGCCATCGGCGGTCTTCACGTCCACGGACTTCGAGGGACGGCCCACGTTGCGATCGTCGGCGTCACCGGCGGCGTAGTTGTGGATGTCCTTGCGCAACTGTTCCTTCGCGCTGGTCAGCTCGATGCGGTCCTGGGGACGCTTCGGGCCGGCGATGGAGGGAACCACTGTGGACAGGTCCAGCTCGAGGTACTCGGAGAAACGCAGTTCCTTGGACGGATCGTGCCAGAGGCCCTGTTCCTTGGTGTAGGCCTCCACGAGGGCGACGTTCTCCTCGGAACGGCCGGTCAGGCGCAGGTAGTCCAGGGTCACGTCGTCGATGGGGAACATGGCTGCGGTGGAGCCGAACTCCGGGGACATGTTGCCGATCGTGGCGCGGTTGGCCAGCGGCACCTGGGCGACGCCTTCGCCGTAGAACTCGACGAATTTGCCGACCACGCCGTGCTGGCGCAGCTTCTCGGTGATCGTGAGGACGACGTCGGTCGCGGTGGCACCTGCGGGGATGGAGCCGGCGAGCTTGAAGCCCACCACCCGCGGGATCAGCATGGAGACGGGCTGGCCGAGCATGGCCGCCTCGGCCTCGATGCCGCCGACGCCCCAGCCCAGCACACCCAGGCCATTGACCATGGTGGTGTGCGAGTCGGTGCCGACGCAGGAGTCCGGGTAGGCGCGCAGCTTGCCGTCGACCTCGCGGGTCATGACCGTGCGGGCCAGGTACTCGATATTGACCTGGTGCACGATGCCGGTGCCCGGGGGGACGACCTTGAAGTCATCGAACGCCGTCTGGCCCCAACGCAGGAACTGGTACCGCTCGCCATTGCGCTGGTACTCGATCTCCATATTGCGTTCGATGGCGTCCTTATTACCGAACACGTCGATCTGGACGGAGTGGTCGATCACCATTTCCGCGGGAGCCAGCGGGTTCACCCGGGTCGGGTCACCACCCAGGTCCTCGACGGCTTCACGCATGGTGGCCAGGTCGACCACACACGGCACACCGGTGAAGTCCTGCATCAGCACGCGGGCCGGAGTGAACTGGATCTCCGTGCTTGGCTGGGCGTTCTGATCCCACTGGGCCAGCGCACGAACGTGGTCGGCAGTGATGTTCTTGCCGTCCTCGGTCCGAAGCAGGTTCTCCAGAAGGATCTTAAGGCTGTACGGAAGGCTGTCGCTGCCCTCGACCGCGTTCAGCCGGAAAATTTCATATTCGTTGCCTTGGACGTCCAATACGCCCTTGGCACCAAAGCTGTCCACATTACTCACTGGGACTCCTCTCGCCAGACTTTCATCTTTGTTGCACGCACGGGCATCCCGCCAGTAAGGCGAACCTAACCGGCCGGGAAGCACGATGGGATTGCGGCAGAGCTGCCCCCAGTCTATCCGTTGGCCGAAGGGACCAGCGCCGCCACGCACTCCACATGGTGGGTATGCGGGTAGAGATCCAAGGCCCGTACCGATTCGGTGGCGTAGCCCTTCGCGGCAAAGTCGCGTAGATCCCGAGAGAACGACGCCGGATCGCAGGAAACGTAGGCGATCCGTCCCGGTCGGGCGGCGCTGACGGCGGCCACCCCGGCCCGCCCGAGGCCGGTGCGGGGTGGATCCAGCACCACCGCATCCAGCCCCCGGGGCAACCGGGCCACCTCGGCACGCAGGACCTTTTCCACCCGGCCCTGGCGGATCAGGACCTGGTCCAGGCCCTGGACATTGCGGCGGGCATCCTTGCTGGTGCCCGGGGCCCCTTCGATCGACAGGACGATCCCCTGCGCCCCGACGGCGCGGGCCAAGGGCACGGTGAACAGTCCGGCGCCGGCATAGAGGTCGGCACAGGCCTGGCCCGGTTGCGGGTCCAGGATGCGTTGGACGGCGTCGTTCAGGGCGTCGGGGGCACTGCGGTGGATCTGCCAGAACCCCTCCCCGGTGACCCGGTAGGTTTCCCCGGCGGCCTGTTCGGCCACCCAGGTCCTGCCGCGCAGTCGGTGCAGGGTTCCCGCCCCGTCGGCCGCCGCACCGCCGTGTTGGGTGATCAGCGCCGCGTTGCTGCCCTCGGGCAGGGCCTTGGCCAGGCGTGTCGCGGCTCCCGGGGTGGCATCGGCCCGTTCGACGAGGAGCACCAGCGGTGCCCCGCCGGCCGAACCGGCCGCGACCTCGATCCGGTCCAGCCCGCGCAACGGCAACTCGGCCAACGACAGGTCGTTGATCGCCGCCACGGCCAGCGGCAGGTCGCGGATGGGGACGAGCCGGTCGGAATGGTGGGCGTTCATGGCCAGTCGTCCCGACGCGTCGACGCTGAAGGCCGCCCGGGTCCTCCAGCCCAGTCCGTCCCCGCGCTCGCCCGGCGCGGCCTCGACCCCGGTGAAGCCGACGTCGTCGGCATCCAGACCGGCCAATCGTTCAAGTTGTTCGCGGACGACCGCGGATTTCAGTTCCCGCTGGTATCCAAGCTCCGCATGCCCGAACTCGGCCCCGCCGACCGGCAACTCCCCCGCGGCGTGGCGGGCGATGGCATCGGCTTCGGGCCAGAAATGCGGTACCCGGTGCGCGGAGGCCTCCAGCATCTCCACCGCGTCGGCCCGCCAGAAGCGGGCCTCCTGCCCGGCGTCGGTCAACCGGGCCCGGACCCGTTCACCGGGCAACGCATGGCGGACGAAGACCACCCGGCCCTGGTACCTGGCGACGAAGTGGCCCCCATGGGCGGGGGCGCCGATCTCGACCTCGATCAGATCGCCCGTCGCCGGTTCTTCCTGCTGGCTCACCTGCTGCTCCCGCCGTCGTGCTCTCGTGGTTGGCCTTCGGTCCCGGTGATCCCGCGCTCGTGTTCGAAGAGTGCCCGCCCGTGGGTTTCCTCCGAGAGTTGCCAGGGGACGCTGGCGACCACGACGCCCGGGACGAAATGCAGCCGGGTCTTGATGCGCAACGCCGTCTGGTTGTGCACCAGCTGCTCCCACCAGCGTCCGACCACGTATTCGGGGATGTAGACGACCACCAGGTCACGGGGTGAATTGGATTTGATGGTCTTGATGTAGTCGATGATCGGCGCCGCCGTCTCGCGGTAGGGCGAGGCGAGCACGGTGATCGGCACCGGGATCTGCAACCGCTCCCATTCGGCCACGGTGCGTTCCGTGGCATCCTGGTCGATGTCCACGATGATGGCATCGAGCTTCGAGGGGCGGCCGGCCCGGGCGAAGGCCACCGCCCGCAGCACCGGTTTGCGCAGCGTCGACACGAGGATCAGGGCATGCACGCGGGCCGGAAGGGCCTTGGCGGTGCCTCGCCCGTCGACCGCCAGTTCACGGTCGACCGCCGCATAGTGGGCGTGGATCGAGGACATGATCAGATACATCGCCAGGATCGCCACCACGGCCAACCAGGCACCGAAGATGAATTTGGTGACCAGCACGATCACCAGCACGGCGGCGGTGAGGACGAACCCGACGAGGTTCAGCAGGCGCGAGCGCATGATCCGGTGGCGTACCCGCTGGTTGGCGGTGCTGGCCAGTTGCCGGCTCCAGTGCCTGACCATGCCCAGCTGGCTGAGCGTGAAGGAGACGAAGACCCCCACGACGTAGAGCTGGATCAGGGTCGCCACATGGGCGCCGAACACCAACACCAGCACCAGGGCCCCGACGCCCAGGGCGATGATGCCGTTGCTGAACCCCAGCCGGTCCCCCCGGGTCCGCAGCTGCCGGGGAAGATAGCCGTCGGTGGCCAGATGCGAGGCCAGGTTGGGGAAGGAGCTGAATGCGGAATGCCCGGCCATGCCCAGCACGGCGACGGTGACGGCCAGGATGATGTAGAAACCGACGCTACCGCCGCCGAAGACGGCGTGGGCCAGCTGGCTGAGCACCGGGTTCTGGATGTAGTCCCCCGGGATCGATCCGCCGTCGACCGCAAGGTTCCGTTGCGGGTCCTCGACCATATGCACCCGGGCGGCGCGGGCCAGGAACATGGTGCCCAGGGTCAGTACCGTGGCGATGAGGCCCAGCAGCAGCAGGATCGATGCGGCGTTCCGGGCGCGCGGCCGGGCCAGGTTCTGGACGTTGCTGATGGGCGCTTCGATCCCCGTCAGTGCCGCCGAGCCGGTGGAGAAGGCGCGCAGCACCAGCACGGCGCCCAGCAGCCCGGTCAGTGCCGGGTCGTAGCCCTGCTGCGGCAGGATCTCGAACCCTGCGCTGGGGGCCGAGCCCAACCGGCCCATGGCGGCACTGATCGTGCCGGTGAGGATCATCACCAGCATCGCGCCGATGAACAGATAGGTCGGCAACGCGTTGCCCAGCCGAGACCGGCCCAGCCCGCGCAGGTTCAGCAGCGCCAGGATCACGACGCCGGCACCGGCGAGCAGCGATTGGTGCCCGTCCAGCCCCGGGAAGGCCGCGACGACGTAGTGTGCGGCGGCGGACATGGACACCGCCACGGTCAAGACGAAGTCGACCAGCAGGGCCGAGGCCACCGTGGTGCCGGCCCGGGGCCCGAGGTTGACGCTGGCGATCTCATAGTCCCCGCGTCCCGAGGGGTAGGCCTTCACCGATTGCCGGTAGGACGCGATGATCACCATCATCACCGCCATGATGGCGATGCCGATCAGCGGCGAGAAGTAGATCGCCGACAGTCCGGCGATGGCCAGGGTCATGAGGACTTCATCGGGGGCGTAGGCCACGGAAGACAGCGCGTTGGAGGACAGCAGGGGAAGCGCCAGCCGGCGGCGCAGGGGCGCCTGCTTCAGCCGTTCGGTGCGGAATGGTCTGCCAACCAGGATCCGTTTCAGCGCGTCGAGGAACGTCAGCACCAGTCAAAGCTAGCCCGTGAACGGCATATCTGTCATACACGCCGCACCGCCACCGGCTCCTGCACGCTTCCCGCGTGGGAGACTGGGAGCCATCATCGGGGTCGGAAAGGCCCCGCCGTCAGCAGGACAATCGCGGGGAGCAAGGCATGGCCCATTTCGTCATCATGGGGTGCGGGCGCGTCGGCGTCACGTTGGCCCACACCTTGGACGACGCCGGACACACCGTGGCGATCATCGACCAGGACGACCGGGCGTTCCGGCGTCTACGGCGCGGATTCACCGGCCAGAAGGTCAGCGGGGTCGGCTTCGACCGGGAAACCCTGGAACGGGCGGACATCTCCAACGCCTACGCCTTCGCGGCGGTCTCCAGCGGCGACAACTCGAACATCCTGGCCACCCGGGTGGCCCGCGAAAACTACCACGTCCCCCATGTGGTCGCCCGGATCTACGACCCGGGGCGGGCCGAGATCTACCAGCGGCTGGGGATCCCCACCGTGGCGGCGGTGCGCTGGAGCGCCGACCAGGTCCTGCGTCGGGTCCTGCCCGAACAAGGCATCAACGGCGATTTCCGTGAAGCCTCGGGCCGGCTGATCCTCGGCGAGGTGTCGGTCCATGACCAGTGGTACGGACGCAGCCTGGCCGAAATCGAGGAGGTCTCGGGGATCCGGGTGGCCTATCTGACCCGGTTCGGCGAGGGCCAGATCCCCCGCCCCGATGCCCGGCTGCAGCAAGGCGACATCCTGCACGCCATGATGGCCGTCGCCTCCCTGGGAGAGATCGACAGGATACTTTCCAAGGCCCCCACCACCCAGTTGCCCGACGACGAGGAGAACCAGTGAAGATCGTCATCGCGGGGGCCGGCAGCGTCGGCTCCTCCATCGCCAAGGAACTCCTCTCCCACGGTCACGACGTCCTGTTGATCGATGAGAAGCCTGAAGTCGTCGGGCGCAGCGGCGTCCAGGGTGCCACCTGGCTGTTCGGGGATGCCTGCGAGCTCACCACGCTCAAGGACGCCCATCTGTCCGATGTCGACGTGGTGGTTTCGGCCACCGGCGACGATAAGGTCAACCTGGTCGTCTCCCTGCTGGCCAAAAGCGAATTCGGGGTCGGGCGGACCGTGGGCCGGGTCAACAACCCGAAGAACGATTGGCTCTTCGACGACGCCTGGGGCGTCGACGTGGCCGTGAGCACCCCGCGCATGATGACCGCCCTCGTGGAGGAAGCGGTCGAGGTCGGGGACGTGGTGCGGTTGCTGACGCTGCAGACCGGGGTGACCTCCATGGTCGAGTTCACGGTCCCCACCGATGCGGCATTGATCGGCAGCACCCTGGGTGAGGTCCCGTGGCCGCAGGACACCGCGGTCGTGGCGATCCTGCGTGATGACCTGGCGATCACCCCGAGCCCCGATGACGTGATCGAAGGGGGCGATGAGCTGTTCTTCATCACCGCAATCGCCGCCGAGGACGATCTGCGGGCCGTCCTGCGCCTGGATACCAGATCACGGAACGACGACGAATCCCAGGACGCCTCGGACGCCTTCCGCGACTGAGCCGCGGCGGGGTGGCCCCGGGCCGCCCCGGGGGCCGGCCCGGTGGGACCAGCCCCGGAGGATCAGCCCTGCCGAGTCAGTCCTGCGGGGCCTGCTGCGGTCCGGGCTCGGCGTCCAGCGCCGTCGACGGCCGGGAGACCAGCCAGGCCAGCCAGAGCCCCATAGCATAGAGCGGGATGCCCATCACGATGCGCGCCGCTCCCAGCGCCTCGATGTTCTCCGCCGCATACAGCGGCAGCTGCACCAGCAGCCGGGCCGCCATGACCCCGGCGATGATCCAGGTGGCCACCGCGTAGGAGAGGCGGCGGGCCCGCTGGGCCCGCCATTCGATGCCTTCACCGCGGATGAAACCGAAGACCAGGCCCATGAGCGGCCAGCGGACCAGGGTGGACATCACGAAGGCCACCAGGTAGGCGCCGTTAGTGTAGAAGCCGGGCACGTAGAAGTCCCGGGCGTTGCCGGTGGTGCGGGCGAACACGGCGCAGATCAGCACACCGAACAGCCCGGTCAACGCCTGGGTCAACCCTGTTTTGCGCACCAGCCGGGCGATGGTGAAGACGGCCGCGATGGCCAGCGAGGAAATCAGTGCCGGGTTCAGTTCCCGCAACACCATGAAGACCACCAGGAAGACGATTCCCGGCAACAGTGCCTCGATCAGGCCGCGGATGCCGCCCACGGTCTTCAGGACATCGACCTGTCCCGCGGCGGTCCGGTGGATGCCCGAGCCTTCAGCCAATCGACGTCCGAGATCCTCAGCCTGGTCGTGGCCGTCATCTGCGGTCGGCTCCCCCTCGGGGTGCTGGCTCATACCTGGTCCTCCACGTCGTGGTCGTCCTCGGGCAGGATCTCGTACCGGGGGTTGTAGATGGTGGGCACCCCGTCGACGCGGGCGATCATCCCCTCGAACAGCAGGCGGGTGCCCGCTTCGATGCCCGGGACCCGGCGCTGGCCGTTCCAGACCAGCACGATCCGTGCCACCGGGGAGCGTCGTCCCCCGGGTGGGGCCGGTGCGTCGACGATTCCGGCGGTGAAGACCGGGGCCTGGGCGCTGGGCAGGATCCTGATGTTCTCCACGAAGCCGCGGGCAAGCACCCGCCCCCGTTCGGGGAGCCGGGCCAGGGCGGAGCAGCGTTCGGGTTCATCGGCCCCGGTGTATCCACCGGGTCGGGAGGCCAGGCCGCGGCGTCGGGCTGCGACGCCACGCTCAGCCAATTTCGGTGATCTCCGGTCCGCGTTCGGGCCGACCCTGCAGTGAACGTTCGCTGCTGGTGTCCGTCTTTTCCTCGGTCTCCTCGTCGGTGTCGGTCGCCGACCGGGTCACGGCACCGGCCGGCATCGTCAACGGGAGCAGTTCCTGGGGCGGCATCGGCTGGTCGCCGCGTTCGACGACCACCCGGGCCAGACGGTCCTCGAGGCGTTCGGCCTGGGCGCGGTCCAGGGTGGCCGGACCGCCGACCACGGCACGCAGGAACCAGCGTCCCCCGTCGATGCCGATGAACCTGGCGACCATGTATCCCTGCTCGCCATCGGGGCCGTCCGCGGGTACGCGGGCCACCAGTTCGGTGCCGAACCGTCCTTCGACGCGATCGATCTTGCCGTTCTGCTCCCCGATGCTCTCCTCGATCTGGGAGGAGATCCCCTCCCAGAGGCCGCTGGACTTCGGGGCGGCGAAGACCTGGAGCTGCAGGCGTGAACCGTCCAGTTCAAGGGCGGCGGCAATGACCCGTTGGGAGCCTTCTTCGACTTCCAGGCGCAGCTGCATGCCTTCGACCGGTTCTATCTTCAGGGCCCCGAGGTCGATGTAGTGTCCGTGTTCCGGGGCATCCTCCAGATCGAAGGGTCCTTGTTCGTTCCCGGCGGCGACGGAATCCGTGTCCTGGACCTGCTCGTCCCCGGTGGCGGCGTCGTCGTTCGTTGAATTATTGCGGCGTTTGAAAATCATCGTTGCTCCTCCCGGCCCGACGGGCCGCAGGTGGTGAAGTAGGGGTGGTGGCTCAGCGAGCTGCGGCGTCGGCGAATCCTCCGGTCGAGCCGAAGCCCCCGGCGCCGCGCACCGATTCGGGTAGTTCCGCGACGGGGATGAACGCCGCATGCTCCACGCGCTGGATGAGCAGCTGGGCGATCCGGTCGCCACGGTTGAGTTCGATCGGCGTCCGGGTGTCGGTGTTCAGCAGGGTCACGCACAACTCACCGCGGTAGCCGGCGTCGACGGTTCCCGGGGCGTTGACGATGCTCAACCCCTTTTTCGTGGCCAGCCCTGACCGCGGGTGGACCAGGGCGACGAACCCCGGGGGCAAGGCGATGGCCACTCCGGTGGGGACCAGCTTCCGTTCCCCCGGAGCCAGGACGACATCCTCGCGGGTGCGCAGATCGGCGCCGGCATCCCCGGGATGGGCATACGACGGCGGCTCCAGGCCGGGGTCGAGCATCTTCAGCTGGACGTCAAGGGTGGTGGTGGGCTGCTCGGGCATCGTAGCCGGATTCTCCAGGGCGTTGAGGGTCATGACCGTGTTCACTCTAGCCCGATTGCCGTCCAGCCCCAATGTGTCCACGACAGGCTCTGGGCGAACTAAGCTGGTGTCATGCCTGATTCGACCCCTCCTGCAGCGTCCCCCGAGATCTTCCGCGAAAAACTGTGGCCGGCCTGGTGGATGTGGATCCTCGTGGTGGGCACCGGTTTCGCCGGCACGGCGATGGTCCTTCCCATCAACCTGAACGTTTCCATCATCGTGGGAATCGTCGTGTTCATCGCCGTCGGTGCCACGCTGCTGGCCCTGACCCCGACCATCAGCCTGACCCGGGAGTGGTTCAAGGTCGGCCGGGCCAGCATCGAGTGCCGCTACATCGGCGAGGTCTCCGCCCATCGCGGCGAGGAAGCCACCCATGCACGGGGCCCGGCCCTGGACGGGACCGCCTATTTGTGCCTGCGCGGCTGGATCGACCCGGTCGTGAAGCTGGAGATCGTTGATCCGCTCGATGCCACCCCCTATTGGCTGGCTTCGACCCGTCGCCCGGAGGAGCTGGTCAGGGCGCTGCAGCAGACCGCACGCGCCTAGACCCGGCTCCCCCTCCCGGCCTCTCGCCCCGGCGGGACCCCGGGGTGCGGGGCCGTCGAAGGCCTCAGCCCTCGCAGTCCTTGCAGTAGAACAGCCCGCCCTTTTCCTTCGCCACCTGGGACCGGTGTCGGACCAGGAAGCAGGAAGCGCAGGTGAATTCGTCGGTCTGGGCGGGGAGGACCCGGACCAGGAGTTCCTCGCCGGAGAGATCGGCCCCGGGCAGCTCATAGCCTTCGGCCAGCTCGGTCTCGTCCTCGTCGACCACCGGTGACTGGTGGCCCTTGCCGCGACCCTTCAGTTCCTCCAGCGATTCCTGGTTGGGTTCGTCGTCGGTCTTCCGCGGCGCGTCGTAGTCTGTCGCCATAGTCTCTCCATCACGCTCCGGTCATTGCTCGATGGGGGCCGTCCAGGTCCCCGGCACCGTTGCTGCAGCAGCATCGGGCCGTGGTGCGGGTTCGAGTCGATCGGGGGCGGCCCGGCGTTCCCGACCCTCAAGGTACAACGCCACCGGGGCGCATTTTGTGCCCGCAACGCACAGATTGTTCACCATCGGGGGGTAAAAAGCCAATGACCCGCGCCCCGTGACCGGGGCCCGGGGGATGAGGCCGGCGCCCCGCCGTGGCCCCGGCCCGCAGATCAGGGGTTCCCCCGCGGTTCCCGGGGCCGCCTGAGAGTAAACTAACCGCGCCACACCAGGGCAAATAATGACTTTTCCACCCACCCGGTGGCAGAGTCGTATCCGTACGTGAGCGTCCGTGGAGGGAAAGTATGCAGCAACTTCGGCTCGTAGGTGTCCAAGAGGATGGCGAGCACCTGCTGTTGAGCAGTGACGATGGGTCCAGCTTCGTGCTGCGCATCGACGAGGCGCTCCGCGCCGCCACTGCCCGGCCCATTGGCCGACCCGCCGCGTCGGGCGCGGAACAGGAACCGGCGGCGTTCTCCCCCCGGGAGATCCAGACCCGGATCCGCAACGGCGCCACCGCCGAGGAGGTTGCCGAGGAATCGGGCTTCCCGTTGGACCGCGTGCTGCGGTACGAAGGTCCCGTCCGCGCCGAACGCGACTACGTCGCCCAACAGGCCCGTGGGGTGGAGGTCTCCGCCCCCCAGGCCCATGACACCTACCGTTCGGCCTTCGGCGATGAGCCGGCCTCGCTCGGGGAGATGGTCGACGTCCGGCTCAATGCCTTGGGCGTCAGCGCCGCCTCCCTGGTGTGGGATGCCTGGCGCCGCAGCGACGGCTCCTGGAACATCTCGGCTGAATTCGATGCCTCGGGCTCGGAAACCGATGCCAGCATCGGCGAAGAGCCCCCGGCCATGTGGGTCTTCCATCCGGCCCGTAAGTCCCTGCAGAACGCCAACCGCTGGGCCCAGGTCCTCAGCGAACTGGAACCGGTGGAGAACGCGTTCACCAATCGTCGCCTCACTGCCGTGGCCGACCGGCCTTTTGATTTCGAGTCCGACGCCGGCCATGACCCGCAGGGCCCCGACGCGGCGGCGACCTCCCCGGGCGATCCGGAGGCCGAGGAACTACTCGACGTGCTGCGCGCCCGCCGGGGACAACGACTCGGTGTGGACGAGGAAGGCGACGACGCCCTGGCGATGATGCTGTCCCAGGGGTCCATCCCCGCCGCCCATCCGCGGGACGAGGATTTCGCCGATGAGGGCGAAGCCCGTCGCCTGGGAATCGTTCCACCGCATGACGACGATGATGACGAGCTGCCGCATCTGCATGACGGGGTCAGCACGAACACCAGTGAATACACCGTCGTGCCCGGTCTCTCGGCCGCGGATTTCCGCCACGCCGAGGATACCGTGACCCGTCACGAGGACTCCGAGGACGACGGCGGCCAGGGGCGCAAGAAGGCCAAGCGCTCCTCGGTGCCCAGCTGGGACGAGATCGTCTTCGGCAAGGGCAAGAAGCGCGACTAGCGCCCCGGCGCCCCGGGCTACTTCGGGGTGGCCAGGGTCAGGAGCGGGATCTCCCGCTCGGCCCGCGTCATTGACCCGTGCTGGCCGATCATTTCCATGGCCCGGGGTGAAACCCGCCGGCCGTCGAAGAGTGCCAGTTCCCCGCTGGCCAGGACCAGCACATCACCGATCCGTGATCTGACCCGCTCGTCCACTTCCCCGAAGTAGCCGTGGTCGATGGCCTCGTCCCGGGTGATGACCCAGGCCTTCGCCCCGAAGGCCTCCTTCCAGTTCCGGATCAGCGCGGCGCGGGTCGCTTCGGTGGCGTCATGGCTGAAGTGCAGTTGCACTGCCCGCGGTTCCCCCGCCGTCAGGGCGATCCCCTCCAGCAGTTCCGGATCCCGTGAATAGTCGATGCGCGCTTCGGGCCGCACGTCGACCATGCCGTGGTCGGCGACCAGCAGCAACAACGTGCCCGCCGGGACCCGTTGGGCCAGGGTGCGCATGTTCGCGTCGAGTTCCTCCAGCTCGCTGAGCCATTGGGGCGAATCGCTGCCGAATTTATGCCCAGCCTTATCAAGTTCGTTCCAGTAGCAGTACACCAATGACCGATCGTGGGCGGCCAGGGCTTCGGTGGCGGCCCGCACCCGGGCCTGGGGGGTGCCCGCCGGGAGGAACTCGCCCCCCTTGAGCGAGGCGCGGGTCAAGGCCGAATCGCTGAAGCGGGGCAGGCTCGCCGTGGCCACATGGACATGCTCCGAGGCCTGGTCCATCACCGTCGGATACGGCTGCCACACCGCCGGATCCAGATCCTCCGGCCAGTTCCCGAGCATGTTCACCACCCGCGGTACCGCCGGATCAACGACGTCGTACCCGACGATGCCATGCCGGCCCGGGGGCACACCGGTGCCCAGGCTCGACAGCGACGCCGCCGTGGTGGTGGGGAACGAGGCATCGAGCGTCCGTGAATTGGCCATCTTCGAGCGCAGGAACGGGGCATGCCCCGAGCGCGCCTTCAGCAGTGATTTACCCAGACCGTCGGCCATCACCACGCAGACCTTGCGGGCCTTGGGCAGGGACAGGACGTTGCTGAACCCGGGGACTCCCAGGACGGCGGCGGCGCTGGACATCACCACCGAGAGATCGGCGGTGCCGTAGCGCGGCGGCGCGGGCAGCGGGTCGGCGGGTTCGAGTCGGGTGGGGCGGGCTGTGCTCACGCGGTTCAGCCCTGGTGGTGGCCGCGGACGAACCGTCCCGCAGGACGGGGAGCCCGCGATTCGGCCGCAGCGACCGGACGATGATCCAAGGCCGTGGTCGTGGTGGCCTGGCGCAGGGCACGGGCGAAGGACCGGGCGTCCTCGACGGCCTGGAGGCCATCGGCTTCGGCGCTGACCCGCAGCACCACGTCCTCCTTCTGCAGCGTCCCGGTGTACCCGTGGTCGGCTTCACATTGGGGGTCGGCACATCCTGCCGGGGCCAGATCGACGCGTTGTCCGCCGGACCAGGAGATGGCCAGGGTCAGTTCGCGGCTCTTGTCGCTAGTGCGGTAGTTCTGCGGCTGGTGGTAGACGAAGCTGAGCACCACCGAGGAGATCCTGCCGATCGGCACGGTCTCCGTGGAGACCTGGGCCATGACCTGGTCGCCGGCCACGTCCAGTTGCTGGTCGTCCACGTGCACGATGACCATGACCTCGGAGGTCAGCACCAGCACGGTGACATGGCGATGGACCTCGGTGTGTTCGATATGGGTTTCGAGCTGGACCAGATGGGCCAGCGGCTCCATCCCATCCAGGGCGTCTTCAACGACGTCCGCGACGAGCTTCGGGTAGAACCCTGCTCGTTCCAAGGCACTGTGCAGATCACGGCCGGGGGCCGAAGTACGGGAGAACATCACCCCACTCTACCGGTGTCGGTGCCGTCGGCGGGCCGTGGCGGGGACGACGACGGCACCGGTCCGTCTCCCCCGGACCTAGCGCATGGCCCTCCGGGCGCTGTCCGTGCGCTGTGCGGGGTTGCCGATCCGCACATCGGCGGCGAGCACGGTGACCGATCCTTCGGAGACGAGCACCGGGTTGAACTCCATGAGCGCCACTTCCGGGTGGTCGTCCTTCAGGGTCGCCACCCGGTTGAGGAAGTCCTCCAGCCCCGGCACGTCCACCCGGGGGAAGCCCTGGTAGCCGAAGAGCTTATGTGAGGCGCGGGGGGTGCGCACGAAGTCCGAGAGGTCCGTGTCCGTCAGTGGCGGGATCGCGTGGGCCCAGTCGTCGAGCAGATTCACGGCATCCCCGGCCAGCCCGTAGGAGATCAGCGGCCCCAGCAGCGGGTCCTCCAAGGCCCGCACCACGCAGCCCTGGCCGGAGGCGGCCATCGTCTGGACCTCGAGGTCGTCGGCACCGTATTGGCGCAAGGTCTGCTGCATATGCCGGATGTTCTGGCGCAATGCCGTCTCGTCGGTGATGTTCAGCCGCACCCCGCCCAGATCCAGCCGGTGGCGCAGGTACTGGTCGGTGGCCTTCAAGGCCACCGGCCAGCCGATGCGGTGGGCGGCCTGGACGGCCTCCTGTTCGTCGCTGAACCGGACCGATTCCAGCACCCCGACGCCGTAGCATCCCAACAGTTCGACGGCGTCCTCCGTCGAGAGCGCCAGCAGTTCCGTGCCGTCCACGCGGTGCATGTATCCGGCCAGCAGCTCATCGGCCCGGTCCCTGTCGATTCCCGTGGATTCGACGTATTCGCCGAAGTCCCGACCCCGCCAATCGACGTAGCCGACCATTTCCGCCAGGGCCCCGATGGCGGTCCCCGGAGAAGCATAGGCGGGGACGGCATCCTGCCGGACCTCCACGGGCCCGGCCCCGTCCTGGTCCGGGGTGGCCTCCACCTCGGCGGTGCCCCCGGCTGGGACGGGGCCGGTCTGGATCAGGCCGACGGCGGGCTCCTGCGGATCCATGATGCCGGTGAAGGAGGCCAGTACCGGTTTGCCGGCCTCCCGGCCAGCGTCGAACAGGATCCGGGCCAGCTCGTGGTGGTCGATGCCCGGGGCGGGCAGGACCGCCAGGATCAGCGAGTGCACCTCGTCCCTGGCCAGCAGGGTCTGCAGCATCGTCCGGAGCCTAGGCAGGGCGCGGGAGGCCCCGTCGGTCAGGACCAGTTCGCATTCACGGGCGACGACCTCCAGATCGTGCTGTTCGGCGTTGTCCTCCACCACGCGGGAGAGCGCCCGCGAGTTGGCGACGATCGCCAGCCCGTTGCCGGCGGGCAGCGGCTGGGTGGCGAAGAGCTGGGCCAGGTCCATCAACAGTTCGTTGGAGGCCACGCGGATGGCCCCGGACTGGCGGAGCATCGCATCCACGGCGCCCAACGGGGCCTGGGTGGTGCGCACGGCATGGCCCGGGGGCAACCGCAGGCCCATGACATCGGATTTGGCCACGATGACCGGCTTCTTCCTCGCCAGTCGACGGGCGATGCGTGAGAACTTGCGGGGGTTGCCGAAGCTTTCTAGGAACAAGGCGACGGCGGTGGTTTCGGGATCGTCCTCCCAGAACTGCATGGCGTCGTTGCCGGAGACGTCGGCACGGTTTCCCGCCGAAACGATGCTGGAGACCCCGATGCCGCGGCGGCTGGCCGCCGAGTAGACGAGCACACCGATCGCCGCGGAATGGCTGAACAGCCCCAGGCCCCCGCGTCGGGGCATCCCCGGGGCCATGGAGGCATTGAAACTGACCGAAGGGGCCGTATTGACCAGTCCCAGCGAGGCCGGACCGATTAGCCGCATCCCGTTGCTGCGGGCCAACCGCACCAGCTCGCGCTGGCGTTGCATCGCTTCGGCCTGGTCTCCCGGGAAGGTCTCGGTCACCACGAGCAGACCGCGCACGCCGTGGGCCCCGCATTCGGCCACGACGGTTTCCAGTTCGGCCACCGGCACGGCGATCACCGCCAGATCCACGGTGCCGGGGATCTCAGAGAGGGAACCATGGGAGATCATGCCGGCAATTTCCAGGGCATCGGGGTTCACCGCGTGGACCGGCCCCGTGAAACCACCTTCGATGATGTTCTCCAGCAGCGTGTATCCCACGGTCCCCCACTGCCTGCTGGCGCCGATCACGGCCACCGAACGCGGGGCAAGCAGCCCGGCCAGGGACTGGGCCTCGGCCCGGTGTTCGCGTGATTCCATGACGGCCCGGGACTTCTCGGTCGGGTCGATGGGGAACTCCAGCATCACCACCCCGTCGTCGAACCGGCGTTTGACCTCGTAGCCTGCTTCGGCGAAGACCGTGAGCATCTTGCGGTTCTCGGGCAGCACTTCGGCACTGAATCGTTCGATCCCGTTTTCACGGGCCGCAGCAGCCAGGTGTTCGAGCAGGATCGACCCGGCCCCCTTGCCCTGGGTGTTGTCGGCGATGTTGAAGGCCACCTCGGCCTCGCGGGGGTCATCGAGTCGGTCGTAGCGTCCGACCCCGATGATCTCGGAGCCACGCAGGACGATCATCGCGACCCGGTTCACGTGATCGACCTCGGTGAAGCGGGTCAGCTCGCGGTCGGTGAGCTTTGACTTGAACGTGAAGAACCGCAAGTAGATCGATGTCTCGGATTGTCCGGCGTGGAACCGTTGCAAAGCAGCGGCATCCGAGGGGCCGATGGGCCGCAAATGGGCCGTGGTCCCGTCGCGTAGGACGACATCGGCTTCCCAATGAGCCGGATATTCAGCATTTTCCACCTCGTGCACCATAGGCTTAGCCTACGGCCTTCGTGCGCGGATCCGTCGTGATCCGGCTTCCAGCGACGAGACTGCCCATTCGTGTGGCACCGTCCAGTCGCGCAGGCCCCACATCAGCACCGATTCGAGGAATCACAGACATGGCCCGCAGGCAGACACCGGAACCACCGCAGGACTTCATCGAGAACATCGTCGACATCGACGTGACCTCGGAGATGGAGGGGTCGTTCCTGGAGTACGCCTATTCGGTGATCTACTCCCGGGCCCTGCCCGATGCCCGTGACGGCCTCAAACCGGTCCAACGCCGCATCCTGTTCATGATGACCCAGATGGGTCTGCGCCCCGAGAAGGGCCATGTCAAGAGTGCGCGTGTGGTCGGGGAGGTCATGGGCAAGCTGCACCCGCACGGTGACACCGCCATCTACGACGCAATGGTGCGCATGGCCCAGCACTTCGCGTTGCGGTTGCCGTTGATCGACGGCCACGGCAACTTCGGTTCGCTCGACGACGGTCCGGCGGCCCCGCGGTACACGGAGGCCCGGCTGGATTCCCCGGCAGTGGCGATGACCGACCACCTCGACGAGGACGTCGTGGACTTCATCCCCAACTACGACAACCAGCTCCTTCAGCCGGAGGTGCTTCCGGCGGCCTTCCCGAACCTGCTGGTCAACGGAACCACCGGCATCGCCGTGGGCATGGCCACCAACATGGCCCCGCACAACCTCGGAGAGGTCATTGCCGCCGCCCGCCACCTGGTGGAGAACCCCGAAGCGACCCTGGCCGAACTGATGAAGTTCGTCCCCGGGCCGGACCTGCCCAGCGGCGGGGAGATCATCGGGCTCGAAGGCATCCACGACGCCTACACGAACGGGCGCGGCTCCTTCAAGACCCGGGCCAAGGTCGAGCTCGAGCAGATCAGCGCCCGACGCAGTGGCCTGATCGTCACCGAGCTGCCCTACATGGTCGGTCCGGAGAAGGTCATCCAGAAGATCAAGGATGCCGTCACCGCCAAGAAACTGGTCGGGGTCTCCGATGTCATCGACCTCACCGACCGCAAGAACGGCATGCGTCTGGTCATCGAACTGAAGAACGGCTTCAACCCCAATGCCGTCCTCCAGCAGCTGTACAAGTACACGCCGATGGAGGATTCCTTCGGCATCAACAACGTCGCTCTGGTCGACGGCCAGCCCCGCACCCTGGGGTTGCGCGAACTGCTCCAGGTCTACGTCGGACACCGCCTTTCGGTGGTCACCCGTCGGACCGCCTTCCGCCTAGGCAGGAAGAAGGACCGGCTGCATCTGGTCGAGGGGCTGCTTATTGCCATCGTCGACATCGACGAGGTCATCCAGATCATCCGCAACTCGGACGAAACCGCGGTGGCCCGCCAACGGTTGATGACCATCTACGACCTCTCGGAGATCCAGGCCAACCACATCCTGGAGCTGCGCCTGCGCCAGCTGACCAAGTACTCGCAGATCGAGCTCGAGAAGGAACGCGACGAACTCCAGCGCGAGATCGAACGGCTCAGCGCGATCCTCGCCTCGGACGAACTGCTGCGCGGCCTGGTCTCCAGCGAACTGGCCGAGGTCTCCGAGCGCTATGCCACCCCGCGCCGCACCCGCCTGTTGAAGTCGGCCACGGCGGCCCCGTTGAAGGGCACCACGATGCCCGCGCCCGCGTCCACCAGCGCCAAGGCACCCTTGACCCTCGAGATCGCCGACGACCCCTGCTGGGCGATCCTCTCCGCCTCGGGCCGGCTGGCCCGCACCACGACCCGTGATCCGCTGCCCACCGATGGCTCCCGGGTCAAGCACGATGTGCTGGCCTCGCTGCTGCCGGCGACCGCCCGGGGGGAGATCGGGGCCGTCACCTCCGCCGGGCGCATGTTGCGCCTGCAGGTCCTCGACATCCCGGTCCTTCCGGCCACCACCTCGTTCCCGCAGCTGAACGACGGGGTCCCGGTCGCCGAATTCATTTCACTGGCCAAGGGCGAGACCGTGATCGGACTGGTGCCGCTGAACGAGGTCCTGGCCTTGGGGACGGCCCGCGGCGTGGTCAAACGGGTCACCCCCGACTACCCGCTGAACCGTGACGAGTTCGAAGCGGTCTCGCTCAAACCCGGGGACCGGGTCATCGGCGTCTGCGTTCCGGGGGAAGACGACGATCTGGTCTTCGTTTCGGCCCAGGCCCGGTTGTTGCGCTATCCGGCATCCGCCGTGCGCGCCCAGGGACGCACGGCCGGCGGAATGGCGGGAATCAAGCTCGTTGACGGTGACCAGGCCATCTTCTTCGGTGCGGCGGATCCCGCGGACGATTCGGCGGTCGTGGTCACCATTGCCGCGGCGGGGGCCACCCTGCCCGGAACCGAGGCCGGAACCGTGAAGGTCACCCCGCTCTCCGAATACCCGGCCAAGGGTCGTGGCACCGGCGGGGTGCGGGCCCACCGCTTCCTCAAGGGCGAAAGCGTGTTGGCCCTGGCGTGGGCCGGTCATGGCCCGGCCCGGGCCGCGTCGGCGGCCGGGGTCTCCCGGGCGCTGCCCCTGGAACACGGCCGCCGTGATGGTTCGGGGGTTCCCCTGTCGAGCAAGGTCGACGCCCTCGGTGGGGCCCCGATCGCCCCCGAGGCCGTGGGCGAACCCGCACCGCCGATCGAGCGCTCCGGCGAGAACACTGCCGGCGGCACCGGCCCCGCGCCGGAGGCCGCCCCGACACCGAGACGCCGCAGCACCTCCACCTCCCGACCGGCGGCGGGTCGCCGCGGCAAGGCGGGCCCCGAAGAGCCGGTCGGAGACTTCCTGCCGGGCTTCGATGCGGAGCAGCCCCAGCGCGCCCCGCTGGCGGCCCCGGAAGAGGATAGCGTCCCCTTCGCCGATTCGGCGGTCGTGGAGGTCGAAGGCGGCGGCACGACGCCGGTGGACCCCTAGTCGTACTGCCCTGCCGGCCGCGACCCCCGCCGGTGCCGGTGCCGGGGATTCACCGCTCAGGACCGCAACGGCGACACCATTGCCCCGCCGCCCAGATCCAGGACCGTATCGGCGCCGGCGGCCATCGCCGTATCGTGGGTGACCATGACCACGGCCATTCCCGAGAGGGCTTCACGTAGATCGGCGATTAGTTCCAGGGCCTCGCCCTGGCCCAGATGCGCCGTCGGTTCATCGAGCAGGACGGCGTCCGCCCGGGCCACCAGGGCCCTGGCCACCGCGAGTCGTTGACGTTGTCCCCCGGAGAGCCGGTGTCCCCCGCTGCCGATCCGGGTCGCCAGCCCCTGGCCCTGCTGGGCGAACCAGGTTCCGAGCCCGACCCGGTGGAGCGCCGCGTGGAGTTCGGCATCGGTCGCTGGATCGTGGGCGGCACGGCCCAGCGAGAGGTTGTTCCGCAGGCTTGAATCGAAGAGGTGGGCTTCCTGCGGGCACCACGTGATCCGTCCCAGCAGGGGTGCGGCGTGCTCCGGCTCCCTCCAGGGGTCCAGGACCCTGCCGGATCCATCCTCCAGCCGGAAGGCTCCATGCGAGGGCCGGACCAGTCCCAACAGGACGGCCAGCAGACTGGATTTACCCGATCCCGAGGGGCCGGTGATCGCCAACCAGCCGCCCCGTTCGACCCGTGCCGAAATCTGTTCCACCACCGCTGTGGTGCCCGTCCAGGTCACCGAGACCCGGTCCAGTTGAAGTGATTCCACCCGTGCCTTGCCGCCGTCGCATCCGGCGTCGTTCACGGCGCCTTCGGACGCCGAGGCCGGAAGCGGTGCCGGGGCGTCGTCGTCCTCCGGGAGCAGGATCCGGCCGACGGCATCGAGCCGGTCGCCGAAGAGCGGCAATTTCGAGGCGGCCTCGGAGGCATTGGCGAAGGGTTCGTTCAGGCTCAGCGCGAGCAAGGCCACCACCGCCAGAAGGGCCGCGGCGTCTGCTCCCGCTGCCCCGCCGGCACCGGCGACCAGTAGGCATCCGAGCGCCGCCAGCCCGGAGGTGAGCACGGCGATGGCCTCGCCGAGTCCCGTCCCCATGGCGGCCCTGAGCAGTGTGGTGGAGGCCTGGCGGTCGCGGCGGGTGAAGCCGGTGGCCGCCCGGGTGGCGACCCCGTTGGCCCGCAGGTCCGCTGCGGCGGTGAAGAGCGTGGAGATCCGGCCGGTCGCCCAACTGCGGTGCCGGGCGGCCTCGACGGCCGAGCCGCGTTCGATGCGGACCGCCAACCAGGGTCCGAGCAGGAAGCCCAGCACCCCGGCGCCCAGAAAGATCACCGTGGTCGAGGGGAAGACCAGGGCCGCGGTGATCAGGGAACCGAGCCAGGCCAGGATCGCTGCCGGCAAGGGGACCAGGACCCGGGGGGCTGCATCACGCAATTCGTCGACGTCGGCCACCAGGTACCTCAGCGCGTCCCCCGAACGGGTCAGCTTCCCCCAGCCGGCCGGGCGGTCGGACAGCGCGTCCCAGAGGCGGGCGCGCAGCGTCGTCGCCCAGTCAAGGACCGCCCGGTGCACGGCCAGCTGTTGGGCGTAGCGCAGGACGGCCCGGCCCAATCCGAAAAAGCGCACCCCGACGATGGCGACCATGAGCACCATCATGGGCGGCTGGGTGCTGGCATTGACGATCAGCCACCCCGAGACCGCGGTCAGGGCGGCTCCGGAAAGCACCGAGGCCGTGGCCAGCAGTATTCCGCCGGCCATTCCCGAACGCCACCACCTGATCGAGCGCAGCAGCCCCCGGCGGGCGGGCCATGCGGAGGCGGGGGCCGGGGTGGCCCCTTCAGCGGTCTCGGGTGTCGCCGGGCCGGGCGGCAGCGCGACGGAAGCCTGTGTTGCCGGCAGGTCCCCTCGGATTTCCCGAGGGGCCTGGAGCTGCCCGGCGGCTGGTGTCGGCCGCAGCATCGCGGCCAGTTCACGGTCGTGGGTGGCGACGACGAGCGTCACCTCATCAACGAGACCTGCCAGCGCGCTCCTGACGGCTGCGGCGCTCACCTCATCCAGGTGGGCCGTCGGCTCGTCGGCCAACAACACGCAGGCTCCGGCGCACCGGATGCGCAGCAGCGCCCGGGCCACCGCGATGCGGCGGAGTTCCCCGGGACTGAGCCGCTCCAGCGGCAGGGTGGCCAGATGTCCCGCCCGCACGTCCTGAAGCACCCGGGTCAGTTCCGTGGGGGCGGCGTCCGGCGCGTAGAGCCGTAGTTCGGCGGTGGCCGTGGGCTCGGTGAACCGGGGGTGCTGGCCGATCCAGGCGGTGCGGGCCGCCCCCGGGACCTCGATCACCCCAGCCACCTCGGCATCGGCGGGAAGCACTCCCGCCAGGGCATGCAGCAAGGTGGTCTTCCCGCTCCCCGAGGGACCGTCCAGGACGGTTCGTTCGCCGGGAGCCACCGTGAGTTCCTCCCGTGAGAGGGCCGGGGCCTGCGCGCCGGCATATCGGACGACCAGGTCGTGCACGCGCAGCCCGACGGGGCCCGGCTCCTCGTCGGCCCCCTCCGGGTCCTCGGCGGCGGGCCGGGGCCCCTCGAGGTCCTCCCCCAGCAGGTCCTCGGCCCGGCGGAGGGCCTCCAGACCGTCTTCGGAGGCGTGGAAGGCGGCGCCGACGGCGCGCAACGGCAGGAAGACCTCAGGGGCGAGGATCAAGGCCAGCAGTCCCACGTCGAGTCCCAGCTGCCCGTAGACGAGCCGCACCCCGATGAACACGGCCACGACGGCCACGGAGATCATCGCGATCAGTTCCAGCGCAAACCCGGACAGGAAGGCGGTACGCAACGTGGACATCGTGCTTTCCCGGTAGCGACGCGATACCGCGGTGAGTCCCTGCCGTCGTTCG
This sequence comes from Arthrobacter sp. AOP36-F1-5, assembly GCF_058137995.1. NCBI lineage: Bacteria > Bacillati > Actinomycetota > Actinomycetes > Micrococcales > Micrococcaceae > Arthrobacter > Arthrobacter sp. AOP36-F1-5. Next base: position 1,368,775 of record NZ_CM176892.1, on the reverse strand, counting down.
GCCGAACGACGCAACCCGATCAGTGCCGGCAGGCCCTGGGCCAGTTCGGCGAGCTGGTTGGACAAGGCATCCAGCCCCGCGGCGGCATGGGCCACCCGGTCCTGGGTATGCAGCCCGATCAAGGCCATGAACACCGGCACCAGGGGCACGGTGAGCACCAGGATGAGGGCACTGACCCAGTCTGCGGCCAGGATGCGGGCCCCGATGAAGACCGGCACGACGGCAGCGCCCACCAAAGCGGGCAGGAACGTCGTGTAGTACTCGTCCAGGCCGTCGAGCCCGCGCGTGGCCAAGGCGGCCACGGCACCGGGCCCGTTCGGCGCATCGGCGCCTCCCGGACGGGTCCTTCCGGTCAGTTCGGCGGCGACCAGACGGTGGCGCAGGCGTTCCTTCGTGCCCCGGGCGGTCCGCTGCGCGGCATGGGTCATGCCCCAGGTGGCTGCGGCGCGCAGCAGCACCCCGAGTGCCCCGAGCAGGCAGAGGGGAGCCAGGGAACCGGCCAGGTCCAGGACGGTCCCCGGGTGGGAGCCGACGGTGCCGTCGGCCACCGCGGTGATTCCGGTGGCCAGTGCCTGCCCCAGCAGGATCAGGCCCACGGCCTTCACGGCGGCCAGGGCGGCCAGCAGCACCAGCTGCCCGCGCGGGACCTCGCGCAGCCCCTGGTGGGGACCGCCGGCAGGCGTCGTCATACGGGTCATCTCGGTCCTAGACCACCGGGGTCACGGTATGGGCGTCGGGAATGTGTTTCTCGGAGACCCGTTGGCGGAACACCCAGTACGACCAGCCCTGGTAGAGCAGCACCAGCGGGATACCGAAGGCCGCGATGATGCTCATCAGTCCCAGCGTGTATTCGCTCGAGGAGGCGTTGGCGACGGTCAGGCTGAACGCGGGGTCGATCGTCGAGGGCAGGACCACGGGGAAGACCGCCACGAAGATCGCGGAGACCCCGGCCACCAGGAAGGCCCCCGAGAAGGCGAAGGACCACCCTTCGGCGCCACGCCGGTTGGCCAGCCATCCGGCGACGCCCCCCACGACGGCGAGGACCAGCAGACCCAGCGGGACCACCTGGCCGGTCGGCACGACCACCAGGATCGCCCAAAGGGCCATCGGCGCCAGGGCCACCGGCAGCCATCGGCCGATGATCCGGCGGGCCCTCCCCCGTAGTTCACCGTCGGTCTTGAGTCCGACGAAGGCCAGCGCATGGATCAGCGAGAAGGCGACGACGGCCAGGCCCCCCAGGACGGCGTACCCGGTGAACCAGGCAAAGGCCCCGCCCACGCGATCGCCGTTGGCGTCCAAGGGAAGCCCCGTGGTCGTCAGGGCGAGCATCGCCCCCACCCCGAAGGCCGCGGTGAAGGAGCCGAGGCTGATGGCCCAGTCCCAGAGGTTCCTGGTGGACTGGCGATGGGCCTTGCCACGGTATTCGAAGGCCACCGCACGGAAGATCAACGCCACCAGGACCAGGACCAGGGGCACGTACAGGGCGGAGAACAGCGAGGCGTACCACATCGGGAAGGCAGCAAACGTCGCGGCTCCGGCGGTGATCAGCCAGACCTCGTTGCCGTCCCAGACGGGACCGACCGTGTTCAGCAGGACCCGCCGCTGCCGTTCGTTGCGGGCCAGCAGTTTCATCAGCATGCCCACCCCGAGGTCGAAGCCCTCGAGGAAGAGGTAGCCGGCCCAGAACACGGCAATGATCACGAACCAGAGTGTCGGGAGGAATTCCATCATCAATCCTTAGATCGTTTCCGCAGGACGGATCAGTACGCGAAGGCGAGGACGTCGCCGTCGCCGGGCGGGGTGTCGTCGTCGTCCTCCCCTGGTGGTGGGGCCGTCAATTCGGGCATGGCCGCCGGTACCCCGCCGCGCACGTAGCGCACGATCATCTTGACCTCGACGATCGCCAGCACCCCGTAGACGGCCGTGAGGGCGATGAGCGAGAAGAGCATTTCGGCGGCAGAGACCCCCGGGGAGACGGCCGCGGCGGTATACATGAAGACCTGGTCCACCGAGCCGTCCATGGTCGGGTTCGGTGCCACGACGAAGGGCTGGCGCCCCATCTCGGTGAAGATCCAGCCCGCCGAGTTGGCTCCGAAAGGGGCCAGGATGCCGAAGACCGCCAGCCGGGAAATCCATTTGTTCTCCGGCACGGTGCCTTTGCGCACCACCCACAGGGCGACCAGGGCCGCCACCGCCGCGATGCCACCGAAGGTGATCATGAGCCGGAAGCCCCAGTAGGTGACCTCCATCAGGGGCAGGTAGTTGATCTCCTGCCCGGCCCGGTCCCCGTACATCGGGTCGTCGGGCAGGTGGGTCCCGTATTTCTCCTGGTACTGCGGCAGCAGGGTGTTCACCCCGGGGATCTCGGTGGTGAAGTCGTCGTTCGCGAGGAAGGAGAGCAGTCCCGGCAGTTCGAAGACCGCCACGACGTCGTCGCAGGTGGTGGCCCCTCCGCCCCCGAGGTTGCCGATGGTCAGCACGGAAAAGCCGGTGCCGTCGTGGCAGGCGGCTTCGGCAGCGGCCATCTTCATGGGTTGCTGCTTGAACATCAGCTGGGCCTGGGCGTGCCCGGAGAAGGCCACCCCGGCAAAGGCAACCATCGCCACGACCGCGCCGATGCGCAGCGATTTGAGCCACACCGCGTGGTCCAGCTTGTCCCGGCCTGCACCATGGGAGGTGTCCTGGCCGACGATGACGTATCCCTGGGCATCCACGGTGTCGATGCCCGCCTTGCGGCGCCGGTAGAGGTGGAACCAGGCGATGCCGATCAGGAACCCACCCGCCACGGCGAAGGCCCCGAAGATGGTGTGCGGGAAGGTGACCAGGGCGGTGCTGTTGGTGAAAACGGCCCACGCGTCGGTCATGACCGGGCGTCCATCGACCATTTCGACACCGACCGGGTGCTGCATCCAGGAGTTGGCCACCAGGATGAAATAGGCGGAGAGGACCGAGGCCAGGGTGGCCATCCAGATACAGCCGAGGTGCAGCAGTTTCGGTAGTCGTTGCCAGCCGAAGATCCACAGTCCCAGGAAGGTGGATTCAACAAAGAAGGCCAGCAGGGACTCCATGGCCAGCGGCGCCCCGAAGACATCACCGACGAATCGGGAGTACTCGCTCCAGGCCATGCCGAACTGGAACTCCTGGACCAGACCGGTGGCCACCCCCATGATGAAGTTGATCAGGAACAGCTTGCCCCAGAACTTCGTCATCCGCAGGTACACGTCCCGGCCGGTGCGCACCCACATGGTTTGCAGGACCGCCACGAGGATGCCCAGTCCGATGGTCAACGGCACCATCAGGAAGTGGTAGACCGTGGTGATGCCGAATTGCCAGCGGGCAATTTCAAGGGGGTCCATGAACAACCTTCCAAACCCTGCGGACGTCCCGGGAGAGCCCCCGAGACGTTTTCTACGCTTTGTAGAATACCCGATTTTCTACGCCATGTAGAACCTGGACGGAAATCAGGGTAGATTGGTATCAGCGCAGCGGACCGGAGGATGAACAGACTCCACCGACGTGAACCCTGCGTAGACCTGGTTGGGCTAGATAAGGAAGATCATTGGCAACTCTCGGCGACCTCGAACGCTCGGTGATGGATCTGCTGTGGGACGGTGCCGAAGCGCAGACGGCCAACGACCTTCGTGACAAGCTGGCGCAGGCCCACAGCAACGACGGCAAGGAACTGGCGGTGACCACGGTGTTGACCGTGCTGGCCCGGCTGGAGAAGAAACAGCTCGTCACCCGTGAACGCGATACCCGGCCGCACCGCTACCGCGCGGTCACCAGCCGCGAGGAACACACGGTGGAACTCATGAACGAGGCCATGGGCAACGTCATGGACCGTGAAGCCGTGCTGGCCCGTTTCATCGGTGGCATCTCCCCCGTCGAACTGGCTTCCCTGCGACGCATCCTCGATGACGGAGCCAACGCCTAGCGGCGCCACCGCCGCTCCCCGGCTACGATGCTGACAGCCTCCTATCTCCTGCTCGGCCTCGCCATCATCCTGGCGTGGCCGGCCCCGATAGTGCTCTCACGCGCCCATTGGACCTCCCGGTCCCCCTTCACCGCCCTGCTGCTCTGGCAGGCCATCGCCCTGGCCGGCGGTCTGTCGATGATCGGGGCCTTCCTCGTCTGGGGACTCTCCCCCCTGGGCGACAACCTCCTGTCGGCCCTCTCGGGATTCCGCGGCATCCTGGCCGGGGAACCGGGCGCCGCCCTGCTGACGGTCGTCCACGTCTTTGCCCTGAGCACCGCCTTGCTGCTCGGCGCCCACCTCGTCTTCACCTTGCTGTTGACCGCCTATAAGGTCACCCGCCAGCGGGCCCGCCACCGCCGCCTGCTGGCCCTGCTCAGCGGTCCATCCGCCTCGATCCCCGGCACCGTCGTCGTCGAGCACCAGGCACCGGTGGCCTACTGCCTGCCCGGATTCAACGGCTCCCTCACGGTCCTTTCCCGGGGACTGCTCGACTCGCTCGACGAAGAGGGCCTGCGCGGGGTGGTCGCCCACGAACGGGCCCACCTGGATCAGCGTCATGATCTGCTGGTCCTGGCCTTCGAATCCTGGAACCAGGCGCTGCCCTGGCTGCCGACCTCCCGGCTGGCACGTCTGGCCGTCCAGGAACTGATCGAAATGCTGGCCGACGACGCCGCCTTGGAACAGGTGTCCCGCGATGATCTGCTGCGCTCCCTGGTTGCCGTGTCCTCGGGCATGGACCCTTCCCCGGTGGGGGCCGTCGAGGCGCGGCTCGGCGATGCCGTGGAAACCGACCGGCCCCACGGAACGGGGGCCCGGGAATCGGCCGCCGGGCCCGGACGCGCCGCGGCGGTGCCCCCGAGCCAACTCTCCTCGTTGCGGCTGCGCCGGCTGCTCAGCCCGGTCGGGGAACTCCCCGCCTCCGGGCGGGCAACGGTCATGGCCACCGCCGTACTGCTGGTGCTCGTCCCGACCCTGGCCCTGGTGGCCCCGGGTCTGCTGAACTGATTGGCGCCGATCAGGCGTCGATGTTCTCCATGTCGAGGCGTTCCGCGCCGGCAATGATGAACTCCTTGCGCGGCGCCACATCACTACCCATCAGCAGATCGAAGACCTGCTCGGCCCGCTCCGCGTCGGCGATGTTCACCCGGCGCAGCATGCGGTGGCGGGGATCCATCGTCGTTTCGGCCAACTGCTCGGCATCCATCTCGCCCAGACCCTTATAACGCTGGATGGGCTCCTTGTACTTCTTGCCCTTAGCCTCGAGCTGGGCCAGAACCGTGTGGAGCTCGTTCTCCGAATACGTGTAGAGCATCTCATTGGGCTTGGTCCCGGAGTGGATGACCTCCACGCGGTGCAGCGGCGGCACCGCGGCATAGACCCTGCCATGCTCGACCATCGGGCGCATGTACCGGAAGAACAAGGTCAGCAGCAAGGTACGGATGTGGGCGCCGTCGACATCGGCATCGGTCATCAGGACGACCTTGCCGTACCGGGCGGCGGAGATATCGAAACTCCTCCCGGATCCGGCCCCCACGACCTGGATCAGGGCCGCACATTCGGCGTTGGAGAGCATGTCCCCCACCGAGGCCTTCTGGACGTTGAGGATCTTGCCCCGGATGGGGAGCAGGGCCTGGAAGTCCGAGGAGCGGGCCAGTTTGGCGGTGCCGAGCGCCGAATCGCCCTCGACGATGAACAGTTCGGAACGCCCCACGTCATCACTGCGGCAATCAGCCAGTTTCGTCGGCAACGACGAGGTCTCCAACGCGCTCTTGCGCCGCTGGGTCTCCTTGTGGACCCGGGCCGAGATCCGGGACTTCATCTCGTTGACGACCTTCTCCAACACGGCCCCGGACTGCTGCTTATCGGCCCGCGCCGAGGAGGTTAGCCGTGCCCCGAGTTGCTTTTCCACGACCCGGGAAACGATCTGGCGCACCGCCGAGGTCCCCAGGATCTCCTTCGTTTGCCCCTCGAACTGGGGTTCGGCCAGACGCACGGTCAAGACGGCCGTCATCCCCGCGGTCACATCGTCCTTCTCGATCTTGTCGTTACCGGCCTTCAGCTTGCGGGCGTTGGACTCGATCACCTTGCGGAAGGTCTTCAGCAGGGCCTGCTCGAACCCGGTCTGGTGGGTGCCGCCCTTGGGCGTGGCGATGATGTTCACGAAGGAACGCACCGTGGTGTCGTAGCCGATCCCCCAACGCAGGGCGACATCGACCTCGCAGGAGCGTTCGACCTCCATGACTTTGCTGTGTCCGGCGTCGTCGAGCACGGGCACCGTTTCCTTGAAGCTCCCGCTGCCTTGGATGCGCCAGATGTCGGTGACGGCCGGATCGTTGGCCAGGTAGTCGACGAATTCCGAGATGCCGCCGTCGTGATGGAACACCTCCTGGATCGGCCCGTCCTCACCGGCGGTTCCCGCGAGCTTGCGTTCATCGCGCAGGGTCAGCCGCAGGCCCGGCACCAGGAACGCCGTCTGACGGGCGCGCGCCTCGAGTTCCTCGTAGGAGAACTTGGCGTCGGAGATGAAGATCTGTTCGTCCGCCCAGTAGCGGATGCGGGTTCCGGTGACCCCGCGCTTGGCCTTGCCCACGACGTCGAGTTCGGAGTTTTCCACGAACGGTTCGAAAGGTGCTTCAGGCCTGGGTTTCCCGGTGTCCTTGAAACGTCCCGGCTCCCCGCGGCGGAATTGCATCTGATAGGTCTTCCCGCCACGGTCCACCTGGACATCCAGACGTCCGGACAGGGCGTTGACCACGCTGGCACCCACGCCGTGGAGGCCGCCGGAGGCGGTGTAGGAGCCGCCACCGAACTTTCCGCCGGCGTGGAGTTTGGTGAAGACGACTTCGACGCCGGTCAGCCCGGTCTTGGGTTCGACGTCCACGGGAATGCCCCGGCCATCGTCATGGATCTCAACTGAACCGTCCGCGTGGAGCACGATGGTGATGCTCTGGCCGAATCCGCCCAACGCCTCGTCCACGGAGTTGTCGATGATCTCCCAGAGGCAATGCATGAGGCCCCGCGAATCGGTGGAGCCGACATACATGCCCGGACGTTTGCGGACCGCTTCGAGGCCTTCGAGCACGGAGAGGTGGCGTGCGTTGTACTGAGAACTCGGTGCCACGGGGAACGTGCTCCTTGTTGACGATGTTGACGATGGAATGGGGACCAATTCCACGGTAGTCCCCGCCTCCGGCATTTCACGGTTCCCGCGCCGTTGCTGCTTTTCGACGGTCGATCAGGGCGTGTTCCACGACACGCCCATGCCTCCAATACCCCCCGAACGCTACGCGGTGAGCGAAAGTCGAGTCATGACGGGATGAATCACCGCCGTAACTGGTTGTATTGGGTACACGAGATCTAAGGAGGTCACCATGACGCCAACATCAGTGGCAACACGCGGACTGTCCGCACTCGACCGCTGCGACCGCTGCGGAGCACAGGCCTATGTGCGGGCGGTTCTTCAGACCTCTGGCGGAGAGCTGCTCTTCTGCGGCCACCACGCACGCGACGTCGAGGCCAAGCTGCGGCCCATGACCGCCGAGTGGCAGGACGAAACCGACAAACTTCATGAAAAGCCGGTCTACGACGACGAGGACTGATCCTCGATCGACAGGCCCCCTGGGGGCCTGAAGACTGCTGAAGCGGGAACCGTGAACACACGGTTCCCGCTTTTTGTCTGCGCTGATTCGTTTCGGCGGGCGCCCCTTGTCATGGGGCAGCACCCCACCGCCTGCGAGGGAACGCCCCTGGAAACACCACAGGCCGGCACCCCGTGGCAGGGGTGACGGCCTGTGGCTCCGGGTCGGCTCGCCGACGCTCCGGTCTAGTCCAGGTAGTCCCGCAGGACCTGCGACCGGGACGGGTGGCGCAGCTTGGACATCGTCTTGGACTCGATCTGACGGATCCGCTCCCGCGTGACGCCATAGACCTTGCCGATTTCATCCAGCGTCTTCGGCTGGCCATCGGTCAGCCCGAAACGCATCGCCACCACGCCGGCTTCGCGCTCGGACAACGTGTCCAGCACGGAGTGCAGCTGTTCCTGCAGGAGCGTGAAGCTCACGGCATCGGCCGGGACCACGGCTTCGGAGTCCTCGATGAGGTCCCCGAACTCGGAGTCGCCGTCCTCGCCCAACGGGGTATGCAGGGAAATCGGTTCACGACCGTACTTCTGGACCTCGACGACCTTCTCGGGGGTCATATCGAGTTCCTTGGCCAACTCATCAGGAGTCGGTTCGCGCCCGAGGTCCTGCAGCATCTGACGCTGGACGCGGGCCAACTTGTTGATGACCTCAACCATGTGGACCGGGATGCGGATGGTCCGCGCCTGGTCTGCCATGGCACGGGTGATCGCCTGACGGATCCACCAGGTGGCATAGGTCGAGAACTTGAAGCCCTTGGTGTAGTCGAATTTCTCGACCGCACGGATCAGCCCCAGGTTGCCTTCCTGGATCAGGTCCAGGAAGAGCATGCCACGACCGGTGTAGCGCTTGGCCAGCGAGACGACCAGGCGCAGGTTGGCTTCGAGCAAGTGGTTCTTGGCGATCTTGCCGTCATGGACCACCTGTTCCAGGTCCCAGCGCAGGCGCTTGGGCAGGTCGTCGCCGGCCTTGAGCTTCTCGGTGGCGTAGAGACCCGCCTCGATCCGCAGGGCGAGGTCCACTTCCTGTTCGGCATTGAGCAGGGCGACCTTGCCGATCTGCTTCAGGTAGTCCTTCACCGGGTCGGCGGTCGCACCTGCGACCAACACCTGCTGTTGCGGGGCATCGTCGTCATCGCTGGTGATGATGAAACCGCGCGCCTCGTCTTCGCGGGCTGCCGGATCGGCGGGGGCCCCCGATTTTTCACTGTCGGGCTTGGCTGTTGCCTCGCCCTCCTCCTCGGCCTCCGGCTCCGCCGCCACCGGTTCGGTGGGCTCGGCTGCTGCCTGGGCCGCCTTCTTGGCCTTGTTCTTGGCGCGCGTCTGAGCGGCCTTCTGCTGAGGCGTCAACTCATCCGTCTCATCGGCTGTATCCACTGCACCCGCTGCGGCTGCGGGCTTCTTGCCCCGGCTGGTGGTGGCCTGAGAGCTTGATTTGGAAGCTGGCACGAATAACCTTTCTCACGGATCGACCGCGGCGCCACCTGACGGGTAACACCACTATGACCCTGTCAAGTCCGGGTTCCGCCACATGGGCGGATCCGAATGAAGGGTCCAGTGGGTGCAACGCCTGCATTCGGCCTTTTGTTCCCGTCTCCGAAAGTGGACGACGGGCGGGACAGTGGCTACCGTCCCCAAGGACACGGACCCAACCGGGTCTGCGGTTAATAGTGTCTCACGTTTCGAGCCCACGCTCGTCATTGGCCGGCCTCGAGACAGCCCGCCCAGGCGGTTTCCCGGTTGGTGGCCCACCGGGGTAACCGCCCCCGGGAAAGGAAGGCGTCCAGCAAGGCGGCCAAACGGTAATCGGGCTCCTCCGAGCGGCAGGTGGCAATGAGGGCATGGGCCCCGCTGCTGTGCCCCTTGGCCCATTCAACCCAGCCCAGGATGCACAGCAGGGCCCACCGGTCCCGCCCCCTTGCCGCCGGTAGTATTCCCCGGCCCACCTCCCATAGGTGCTCCAGGCCCTCCCAGTGGGGCGCCTGGTCCGAGTTGCCCAACATGAATTCACCCAGTTCACGCAACTCGACGTTGGCCCGGGCGTTGCGCAGCCTGCCCACCAGGGCGTTCCGCGCCGCGGATCCCGAACTTCCGGCGGCGAACGGCAGTGCGTCCCGCACCAGATCGGTCCCCAGGGATGCCAACAGTGCCCCGGTGTCCGAGGGATTCGACTTCAATTCGGCCACCAGCCCCCGGGGCTCCTGGTCCAGGGCCGCACACCATCGTTCAAGGCCGCGCAGGGATTCCCGCCACCCGCCGCCGGCACTGCGGTGTTCTTCAACCACCTCACGCACCGCCTCCAGCCCGGGCCACGATGGTGTCCCCGTCCCGTCCCACGGTTGGGACACGGGGCTGCTCCCCCGCAGGACCATGTCCAGATGTGCCTCCGAAAGCAGGACGGATTCGATCGGCCGCCCCGACGTAGGACAGCAGTCCGGTTCCGCGCAGAAGTAGGACCACCAGCGTCCGCAGCCGACCAGCCAGGCATCAGGGATCCGGTATCCGCAGCGCTGAAGCTGCGTGGCCACCACATCGGTGAAATCCCGGTACGGGAGCTTCTTTCCGTCCGCATGGGCCAGTTCCGAATACACCACCAGGCAGGCGCCATCCGCCTCGGGGGCCGCCCGCAGATAGTCGGCCAGCTGCCGGGTGAATGCCCGCGCCGCCATCATGCCGGGGCCCGGGGCCGGGAGGTCCACCCGCAGCGTGGCTTCCAAGGCTTTATCCCGCATGATCAGCACCACCAGGCTTTCGCGCGGATGGAATCCGAGCAGATGGGGTACGAGCGAGATGACGCCTTCGGCGTCACTGACGGAGAGTTGTCCCGGTGAGCTGTTCATGACCCCACCGTGTCCCCTGCCGTGCGTGGCGTCCGAGGCCGGGCCGTTGACTTGTGGAGCAACCGGCCCCGACGGCGCCGGGCAGCTCCCGGTGAGGGGTCCGTGGCAGCTGCCGTTCAGATGCGGGGCCGCCGGCCGCGGCGCCACCGCCGTTCCGAGAAGGCCTGCCGGAGGGGGACGACCACCACCCCGTGATGGGCCAAATCGTCCCGGGCCTTGCGGCGGGTGACGAGGATGCCGATGGCGCCCGCCGCCAGGGGGATGAATTGGAACGCCATCGCCCAACGGAAGGCATCGAGGTTGTAGAGATCCCCCCGGCCGCCCGCGGCCGCGAACTGCAGGTCGAGGATGAGCCCGATGAAATACACGCTGATCAGCGCCGCGGTGAATCCGCCGACATTGACGATGCCCGTGGCGGTTCCGATGCTCTGGGGGGTGTTGAAGGTCCGGGCGAAATCAAAGCCGATCATCGATCCCGGTCCACCGATCGCCAGCAGGGTCAACAACACGACCAGCAGGCTCAGCGGTGCCGGTCCGGGCCAGAGCAGGACGGTGGCCCACGCAGCCGAGATCAGGATGATGATCCCCAACGCCAACGTCGACCGCCGCAGGGGATGCCGCGCCACGATGGCCCCGAACAACGGCCCGAAAACCAGCGAGACCAGGACGAAGATCGTCATCAGTCCCGACGCCGCGGCCGGCTCCAGGCCCTGACCGGAGACCAGAAAGGGGTACCCCCAGGCGAGCAGGAAGACGTTGGAGGTGAATTGCAGGCCGAAGTGCGTCCAGAACCCCAACCGTGTCCCCGGCTGGCGCCAGGCCTCCCCCAGGACGGCCAAGGATTTCGGAGCGGGTCCGGGGGGCAGCGGCGCGCTTCCGGCCGGCTGGTCCCGCACGACGGCCAGGGAGAGGACGAAAGCCAGGACGCACAGCGCGGCCAGTGAGAGGAACGAGGTCGTCCATCCGGCCCAATGCAGCAGGGCCACGAAGGGCACCAGGCTGAGCAGTTGCCCCAACTGGCCGACCATGCCGGTGAACTGGGTGAGCATCGGGACGCGATAGCCCGGAAACCAGGCCGAGATGAGGCGGATGACCGATACGAAGGTCATCGCATCGCCGGCGCCCACGAAGAAGCGCCCGACCAATCCTGCGGGAACGGAGGTGGCCAGGGCCAGCAACATCTGTCCCACGCCCATCAGGACGGCACCGAAGATGATGAGCCGCCGTGAACCGAACTTGTCGATCAGCATGCCCACCGGGATCTGCAAACCGGCATAGACCACGAGCTGGACGACACTGAACATCCCCAGGATCGAGGCACTGGCATCGAACCGGGTCGTTGCTTCCAGCCCGGCGACACCGAAGCTGGTCCGTTGGGTGACGGCAACCATGTAGGCGAAGACACCGATCCCCCAGACCCACCAGGCGGGCCCGGAGGCGGCCCTGACCCTGAGGGCGGTCACTGACCGCTTTCGTCGGGGTCGCCCTTGGCTGCTTCCGAGGAGAGGAAGGCTTCCGCCGCCGTCCCCAGGTCTTCGCCATCGGGAACGGCCTCGTCGGCCGTCAGGAGCAGCGAACGCCGTTCGGCCTCGGGCTCATGGGCGTCAAAACGCTTCTCGAAATTGGCGACCATCCGCTGGACGTCCGGGGCGTCGGCGACCTGCTCAGCGATCTGTCCTTCGACCTTCCGCGCCGCTTCGCGCAGATCGTCCGAGGGCAATCCCAGCCCCAGGGCAGCCCCCAGGAATTCCAGCGCAGCCACTGCTGCCTGGGGGTATTCCGAATCGGCCAGGTAATGCGGAATGTGCAGGTCGTACCCCACGACGTCGCGGCCATCCGCGTCCAGGCGCATTTCCACCAGATGGGCTGCCGCCGCGGGAATCTGGGCGGAGGGGTTCCACGTCGAGATGCCTTCCCCGAAATCGGGGCGGTTCCCGTGCACCGTGACTCCGATGCGCCGGGTGTGCGGTACGGGCAGGGGCGCCGCGCCGATCCCGGCAGCCAACGAGACATTCAGGCCACGGGCCAGCAACACGACGGCGGCGGCGAACCGCTCCCATTGGAAATCCGGTTCCGATCCGGTCAGGAAGAGGAAGTCGGTGCCCAGCCCATCCGTGAGCCGGTGCAGTTCGATCACGGGCGCCGCATAGTCGGTGAAATGGTCGGCGGCCAGGGAGATCTGCGGGCGTCGTTCGCGGTAGTTGACCAATTGGTCGGCATCGAAGGAGGCGATGAGCTCGGAATCGAGCTTGCCCAGCAGTTCCCGACGGATTTGTTGACTGACCTGCCCTGCGTCGGCATGGCCCGCGAGGGAGACCAGCATGCCCAGTCCTTGGAGACGCACGTCATCGACGACCTCGTCGTCGTACCTGACGAGGGACAAGGGATCAAGCATGGTGTCTCCTTCCAGGGACTCGAGCATGCACCTTCCGGTTCAACACACGGGGCCTCGGATTCCTTCCCGGCCCGGGCACCATTCTATCGGCTGGACCCACCAGGTCGGCCCATCACGACGCCGGTGGACCCCGGCACCATCGGGCAGCGATACGATCAAGGGGAACGCAACATCTACTTCACATACCAACCGCAGCCCTGGTGGGCGGCTGCATTAAGGATCCCGACCCGTGATCAACGCCAGCGAATTGAAGCTGACCGCCGTTTCCCCCGACGTGCGGCGGGTGGCGGCCAACGCCGTCGTCATCGCCATCGCCCAGGGCAAGGACGGCCCCCGGCTGCTCGACGCACCCCTGCCGAAGGCAGAGGCCTCCGCCCTCCAGGACTCACTGCCCGCCCTGGGCGCCACCGGAGCGGCCGATGAAGTCCTTCGGCTCCCGGCCACCGGTTCGCTGAAGGCCGAAGTCCTGGTCCTGACCGGCGTCGGGACCGTCGAAGGCGAGACCCCCGAACCGGAGGCGCTGCGTCGCGCCGCCGGTGCGGCCGCCCGCCAGCTCAAGGGCCACGCCAAGGTGGTCTTCGCCCTACCGACCCCCACCGTCGAATCGGCCACGGCCGTCGCCGAAGGTGTCGCCCTGGGTGCCTACGCCTTCTCCAACCACCTTTCCAAGGCTCCGGAGAAGACGCCATTGACGGAGGGCATCATCGCCACCGCTGCGTCGGCCGATAAGACCCTGCCGCCCGCATTGCGCCGGGCCGCCATCGTCGGTCGCTCCGTGCGCGGCGTGCGCGATCTGGTCAACACCTCCCCCAGCGACCTCTTCCCCGAATCCTTCGCGACGGAGGCACGCAGCGCCGTGAAGTCGCTGCCGATCAAGGTCACCGTCTACGACGAGAAGCGGCTGGAAAAGGACGGGTACGGCGGGATCATGGGCGTCGGCAAGGGCTCTTCGCGCCAGCCGCGCCTGGTCAAGCTGGAGTACTCCCCGGCCAAGGCCCGCCGCCACCTCGCCTTCGTCGGCAAGGGAATCACCTTCGACACCGGCGGCATCTCGTTGAAGCCGGCAGCGAACATGCACTTCATGAAGTCGGATATGGCCGGGGCAGCCACCGTGCTGGGAACCATGCTCGCCATCGCCGAGCTCCAACTGCCGTTGCGCGCGACCGCCTGGCTCTGCCTGGCGGAGAACATGCCCGGCGGCCACGCCGCCCGTCCCGGCGACGTCTTCACCATGTTCGGCGGCAAGACCGTGGAGAACCTGAACACGGACGCCGAAGGTCGCCTGGTGATGGCCGACGGACTGGTGGCTGCCAGCGCCGAAAAGCCCGACGTCATCATCGACATCGCCACGCTCACCGGCGCACAGTTGATCTCGTTGGGTCGCCGCACCAGCGGCATCATGGGTGACAGCGGTGTCCGCGATGCACTGGTCAGTGCCGCAGGGACCTCCGGGGAATCCGCCTGGGGCATGCCCATGCCCGAAGAGCTCCGGGCCTCCCTGGATTCGACCGTCGCCGATCTGGCCAATGCCGGTGAACGCAACGGCGGGATGATGACCGCCGCCGCGTTCCTGCAGGAGTTCGTCGGTGAGGTCGATGGCCGGAAGATCCCCTGGGCACATATCGACATCGCCGGCCCCTCATATAACGACGTCGCCCCCTATGGTTACGTCCCCAAGAACGGGACCGGATCCGGTCTGCGCACCCTGGTCACCTACGCGGAGGCACTGGCAGCACGGTAGTTTCCGAAGCGGCGGTCCATGAGACCGGTCACCCACCCACGATCGGCCGGTCACGGTTTGTGGATGATCGGCCATGGTCCGCGCTAAGGTGAACCCTGAAAGAATAGTAGGCAGTGCCTCTCCGGCCCCGAGGTCGGACAGGCAGAACACATGGAACGAGCCCCCACACCGTGGGGCATGATCTCACTCGCGAGGGAGCGTCAACGTGGCCGAATCGGCAACAACGCAAGAATTCGATGTACTCATCCTTGGTGGCGGCAGCGCCGGCTACTCGGCCGCATTGCGCGCCATCCAGCTCGGCTTCACCGTCGGCCTGGTGGAAAAGGCAAAGCTCGGTGGCACGTGCCTGCACACCGGGTGCATCCCGACCAAGGCGTACCTGCACTCGGCCGAACTGGCCGACAACGCCCGCGAAGGCGCCAAGTACGGCATCAACACCACGTTGGATTCCATCGACATGGGCGCGGTCCGCCAGTACAAGGACGGCATCGTCGCCGGCAAGTACAAGGGACTGGCCGGCCTGCTGAAGATGAAGAAGGTCAACGTCATCGAGGGCAACGGCCGCCTGGTGTCCCAGGACACCATCGATGTGGACGGGGTCGCCTACAAGGGCAAGAACATCATCCTGGCCACCGGCTCCACCACCAAGACCATGGGGCTGGAGATCGGCGGCCGAGTGCTCACCAGCACCGAAGCGCTCGCCATGGAAACCCTGCCCCAGAGCGCCATCGTCCTCGGCGGCGGCGTCATCGGCGTGGAGTTCGCTTCCGTCTGGAAGTCCTTCGGCGTCGACGTCACCATCGTGGAGGGCCTGCCGTCGCTGGTCCCGAACGAGGATCCCTCGATCGTCAAGGGCCTGGAGCGTGCCTTCAAGAAGCGCGGCATCAAGTCCAAGACCGGCGTCTTCTTCGAGAAGGTCGAGCAGAACGACGACGGGGTCAAGGTCGCACTGGCCGACGGCACCGACCTCGAGGCGGACATCGTCCTGGTGGCCGTGGGCCGTGGCCCGGTCACCGAGGGCCTCGGCTTCGAGGAGCAGGGCCTGACCATGGATCGCGGCTTCGTCATCACCGACGAACGCCAGCACACCGGTGTCGGCAACATCTACGCCATCGGCGACATCGTTCCCGGTCTGCAGCTGGCCCACCGCGGCTACCAGCACGGGATCTTCGTGGCCGAGGAGATCGCCGGCAAGAACCCGGTCATCGTCGAGGACATCAACATCCCGAAGGTGACCTACTGCGAACCGGAAATTGCGTCCGTGGGCTACACCGAGCCGAAGGCCAAGGAAAAGTACGGCGACGACCAGGTCGAGATCCAGGAATACAACCTCGCCGGCAACGGCAAGTCCTCCATCCTGGGGACCGCGGGCATCATCAAGATGGTGCGCGTCAAGGACGGCCCGATCGTCGGTGTGCACGGCATCGGCAGCCGGATCGGCGAGCAGGTCGGCGAAGCGCAGCTGATCGTGAACTGGGAGGCCTACCCCGAGGACGTGGCCCAGCTGGTCCACGCACACCCGACCCAGAACGAGGCCATGGGCGAGACCGCCCTGGCCATGGCCGGGAAGCCACTTCACGGTTAAGCACGGGTATGACGTGCACGGTGGGCCGATCTTACGCGGGTCGGCCCACCGTGCACTAAGCTCGACGCAAGCCGAACACCGGCCGCTTCGCCCTCGTTGCCGGCCGTCCAAGTCAAGAGATATAGCTTTAGGAGAACGGGGACACCATGTCTGAAACCGTGAACTTGCCCGCACTCGGTGAGAGTGTCACCGAAGGCACTGTGACGCGCTGGCTCAAGCAGGTCGGCGATAGCGTCGAGGTCGACGAGCCACTACTGGAGGTCTCCACCGACAAGGTCGATACCGAGGTCCCCTCGCCGATCTCCGGTGTGATCGAAGAAATCCTCGTCCCCGAGGACGAGACGGCCGATGTCGGCGCCCCGCTGGTGCGCATCGGCGACGGATCCGGATCCGGATCCTCCGAAGAGGCACCGGCCGGCGAGGAAGCCCCGGCAGAAGAGGCCCCCGCCCAGGAGTCCGCTCCCGCAGCCGAGGAGTCCTCCTCCAGCGAGGCCCCCGCTGCTTCCGATGATTCCGGCGAACGGGCCGATGTCACGCTTCCCGCCCTCGGCGAAAGCGTCACCGAAGGCACCGTCACCCGCTGGCTCAAGCAGGTCGGCGACGAGGTCGAGGTCGACGAGCCGCTGCTCGAGGTCTCCACCGACAAGGTCGACACCGAGATTCCTTCACCCGTCGCCGGCACCCTGCTGGAGATCAAGGTGAACGAAGACGACACCGCCGAGGTCGGATCCGTGCTGGCCGTCATTGGTTCCGGGTCGGCTCCGGCCCAGGAGGCCCCGAAGGCCGAAGCGCCCAAGGAAGAAGCACCGAAGCAGGAAGCCCCGAAGGCCGAAGCGCCCAAGGAAGAAGCACCGAAGCAGGAAGCCCCGAAGGCCGAAGCGCCCAAGCAGGAGGCACCGAAGCAGGAAGCTCCGAAGGCCGAGGCCCCGAAGCCCGTTTCGACGCCGGCCCCCGCCGGAGGCAACGACGGCTACGTGACCCCGCTGGTCCGTCGTCTGGCTTCGCAGAACGAGATCGATCTGTCGACCGTCACCGGCACCGGTGTCGGCGGCCGCATCCGCAAGCAGGATGTCCTGGACGCCGTCGAGGCCAAGAAGTCCGCTGCTCCGGCAGCACCGACAGCCGGCTCGGGCTCCGCACCGAAGGCTCCTGCCGCCGTCGTCCCCTCCTCGCTGCGAGGGAAGACGGAGAAGGCACCCCGCATCCGCCAGGTCATCGCCCAGCGGATGCGCGAGTCGCTGGAGACGTCCACCCAGCTCACCCAGGTCCACGAGGTCGACATGACCCGCGTGGCCAAGTTGCGCACCTCGGCCAAGGCACAGTTCCAGGCCGTCAACGGCACCAAGCTGACGTACCTGCCCTTCATCGCCAAGGCCGTTGCCGAGGCGCTCAAGCAGCACCCGAAGCTCAACGCCGAATACGACGAGGGCAAACAGGAGATCACCTACCACGACGCCGAGCACCTGGCGATCGCAGTGGATACCGAAAAGGGTCTCCTCGTTCCCGTCATCAACAACGCCGGTGATCTGAACCTGGCCGGCGTTGCCAGCCGCATCGACGATGTCGCCAAGCGCACCCGCGACAACAAGATCGGCCCGGATGAGCTCTCCGGTGGCACGTTCTCGATCACCAACATCGGGTCGGTCGGCGCGTTGTTCGATACTCCGATCATCAACCAGCCGCAGGTGGCCATCCTCGGCACCGGAGCCATCGTCAAGCGTCCCATGGTCGTCACGGGCACCGATGGCGATGACACCATCGCCATCCGCCACATGATGTACCTGTCGCTGACCTACGACCACCGTCTAGTCGACGGCGCGGATGCCGGACGCTTCCTGCAGACGCTGCGCGCCCGGCTGGAAGAAGGCGCCTTCGAGGCCGACCTCGGTCTGTAGCAACGCCTCCCGGACCAGCACAGGGGTCCGGCGGTGAACGACGACGGCTGGTGCCCCTCCTCGGGAGGGACGCCAGCCGTCGTCGTTGATGCAGGAGTCCGCGGTTTCGACACGCTGTCGAAACCACCCCTAGATGTACTGCCCAGCAACGTTGGTTGAACTCGTGCGACGACACGGTCTGAATTGATGGGATGACGAAGGCCCCCCGATGTGGAGTGGAGCTGTCTAAGAAACCACTTCACAAACAGGAGGCCTTCATGTCCCACGCTAATGCAGCCCTGACCCCCAAAGCACGTCTGAGAATCGCCAAGCTCATCGTTGACCAGCAGTGGAGCGTCTCCACCGCAGCGAAAATGTTCATGGTCTCCTGGCCCACCGCCAAACGCTGGGCCGACCGCTACCGAGCCCACGGCGCGGCCGGGATGGCCGACAAGCCCAGCAGACCCCGGACAAGTCCTGCACGCACCCCGCAGGCAGCGGTCAAACAAATCGTGGCACTGCGCTGGCGCAAGCGCTTGGGGCCCGTCCAGATCGCCTACCGGCTGGGCCTGGCTGCCTCGACGGTGCACGCAGTGCTGGTACGTTGCCGGATCAACAGGCTGCGCTATATCGACCGGGTCACCGGTGAGAAAATCCGCCGCTATGAGCACCCCTATCCGGGATCGATGATCCACGTGGACGTCACCAAATTCGGCAATATTCCCGACGGCGGCGGGCACCGGTTCGTGGGCCGGCAGGCCGGAGACAAGAACCGTGCAGCAACCCCGGACAAGCCCCGCAATGCGAACCACACCCCGAAAATGGGAACCGCCTTCGTGCACACGGTCATCGATGATCACTCGCGTATCGCCTATGCCGAGATTCATGATGATGAGAAGTCGGTAACGGCCATCGCGGTACTGGAACGGGCCGTGGCGTGGTTCGCTGCCCGTGACGTCGTCGTGGAGCGCGTGCTATCTGATAATGGGTCCGCCTACCGCTCGCATGCCTGGCGTGACGCCTGCGCCGAGCTGGCCATCACGCCCAAGCGGACCCGCCCTTACCGGCCCCAGACCAATGGGAAAATCGAGCGGTTCCATCGGACCCTGAACGACGGTTGGGCCTACGCCAGGTTCTATGGCAGCGAGGCCACCCGCCGCGAAGCACTGCCGGATTGGATCCATGCGTACAATCACCACAGGCCCCACACTGCAATCGGGAACCAGCCACCAATCAGCCGCTTAACTAACGTCTATGGGCAGTACACCTAGACTGTCCCCATGAACTTCATCCTCACATTGCTCATCTTCGTGCACATTCTGGGCGCGGCCGCGATCTTCGGCGGTTGGCTCGCCTCCTTCAAGACCCCCACGGTCGGCCTCTGGCAGTGGATCGGGGCCATCACCCAGGTGGTGACCGGCATCCTGATGTTCGGCCTGCTGGAAATGGGGGACGGCGAACCGAACCGGATCAAGCTGGGCGTCAAGCTCATCATCGCCCTGGGCGTTCTCGTCGCGGCATGGATCGGTCGCAAGAAGGTCAAGAACCACGAAGTGGTGCCCACCGGCATCGCCCACGGCGTCGGCGGCCTGGCCTTGATCAACATCGCCATCGCGGTGCTCTGGGTCTAGGCAGTACCTCCAGGACCCCCGGTATACACCGGGGGTCCTTTGCTGTCCGGAGTCATGTTCTTGCCCCGATCGCCGGGAGACATAGGATGGAGATGGCGCCCGGAACCGGTCGCCCAGCTCAGATGTGGAGGAGTCACCATGGCTACAACCCGTACCGCCCGCACCGTTTGGAACGGCGATCTTTTCTCCGGAAGCGGTCAGACGTCTTTCGAGACGTCCGGTATCGGCACCTACGACATCACGTGGAAGGCCCGCTCCGACCAGTCCGAGGGCAAGACCAGCCCCGAGGAACTGATCGCGGCAGCGCACGCCTCCTGCTACTCGATGGCACTCGGCGGCGCGTTGAAGGACGCGGGCTTCACCGCTGATTCGATCGAGACCAGTGCCGAAGTTGATTTCGACACGACCAACGGTCCGCTGATCAGCGAGATCCGCCTGACCCTGAAGGCCACGGTCCCCGGCATCGACGAGGCCACCTTCAAGGAAGCAGCACAGGGCGCCAAGGAAGGCTGCCCCGTCTCCAAGGCCCTGGCCTCGGTGCCGAGCATCAAGCTCGACGCCACGCTGGTCTCCTAGCTTCCAGCCCGACCAACGACGAAGGGCGCCGGAACCAACCATGGTTCCGGCGCCCTTCGTCGTTGGTGCATCCCGGGGTGGTCAGTCCCCCGCGGCATCCTGCGGCCGGGCCGGCAGGGGGCCCGGTTCCCTGGAAGGGTACCCCTCACGTTCGGGCGCCCGGTGCGTCGGGATCTCATGGAGCATTTCCTTGAGCACCATGATCCCGTGCTCGAGTTGCGGATCGGTTCCGGCCAGATAGGCATGCGGAGGGAACGGCACCTCGATATCCGGATCAACACCCCGGTTCTCCACGCCCCAGCCCACGCCACCGGTGAACCAGGTGGCGTAGCGCGGCTGCGTGACGACCGTTCCGTCGGCCAGGTCGAATTCCCCGTCGATGCCGATGACCCCGCCCCAGGTGCGCACGCCGACCACGGGGCCGATGGCCCGCAGTTTGCTGACCTGCGTGATGATGTCCCCGTCGGAGCCGGCCCATTCGTCGGTGAGGATGACCACCGGCCCGCGGGGGGCACTATCCGGGTAGGTCCACGGTTCCTGTTCGCGGGCCACCGACCAGGCGGTCACCTTCCGTGCGATGACTTCGGCCACCAGTTGGGAGGTATGCCCGCCGCGGTTCCGACGTACGTCGATGAGCAACGCGTCCCGCGAGGCTTCCTGGTCGAGGTCCCGGAACAGTTGCGCCCACCCCAGCGGCATCATGTCGGGGATATGGAGATACCCGAACAGTCCCTGGGACGCCTCACGGACTTCCCGACGATTCCGTGAGACCCACTGGTGGTACCGCAGGCGCTCTTCGTTGCGGACCGGGACGACCCCGACCCGCCGGACCTCGCCGGGGGCCCGTGAGGACGCCCCGTCGCGGACGGTGAGTTCGATGGGCTTACCGCCGGTTCCCTGCAACAGGATCGCCGGTCCGGACTCGGGGATGTCGACCCCGTTGATCGCCAACAACTCGTCCCCCGCGCGCACCCCCACCCCGGGGGCGGCCAGGGGGGCATGGGCCTGCGGATCGGAGGACTCCCCCGCCAGCACGGTTTCCACGCGCCAGCGGCCATCGACCCGTGCCAGATCCGCGCCGAGGAGGCCTTGGCTCTCGGCACCTTGGATGGGTTCGGGGGTCACATAGGCATGGGACGTGCCCAGTTCCCCGTGCAGCTCCCAGAGCAGGTCCACGAGATCGTCGTGGCTGCCCAGGCGGTCAACCAGCGGACGATAGGTTTCGGCCACCGCATCCCAGTCCCGTCCGGCCATGTCCTCGACCCAGAAGAAGTCCCGCTGCAGCCGCCAGGCTTCGTCGAAGGCATGGGCCCAGACCTTCGAGGGATCCAGGGCCACCCGGATCCGGCCCAAATCGATGTCCTGGGTGTCCGCGGAGTCCGACTCGGCTGGTTTATCCGTCGCCACGGCCCGCACGGTGCCGTTGTGGACGGCAACCAGACGCTTGCGGTCTCCACTGACGAGGAACGCCTCCGCGGCTTCCAGAAGCGTGGTGAGTCGTTGGGTCTCATGATCGAAACGTTCCAGCCTCTGGGATTCGGCCTCGGCGTCGGGGGCCCGGCCATCGCCGGTGACGCCGGTGGAGACATCGGTCAACCACAACAGGCCCCCTTCGACGGCCACCAGGGACGTGTAGCGGCCCTGGGCGACGGGGACCGCGAAGAGGCGTGAGGGAAGTCCCGCACGAACCACGGTGGTCTCCGGTACGGCTGAAGCCGGGTCCTGGTCGCTGGATCCGGTGTCCTTCCCGGCCTCGTCCCAGGTGGCTTCGGTTCCGTAGACCCGTGGTCCATACAGCGACGGCGTCCGGTCGTCCAGCGCCAACAGGAACGGTTTCGTCGATGCCGGGAAGGACAGGTCGAATCCGTGCGTGTCATACAGCGGGTCGAAGCTGCGGTCGGAGAGGAAGGCCAGGTATTTTCCGTCCGGGGTGAACGACGGCGCATGGTCGCGGAATCGACCGTCCGTCGCCTCGATCGGTTCCGCGGACGGATCCTCGGTGGAGACCAGCAGCATGCGGCTGCGGGCCCCGAACGTGGCCACCGGCTCGGTGAAGGCCAACCACCGCCCGTCAGGGGAGAACGCGAGCCCTTCGGCCGCTCCCTGACCGCCGGCACTGATCTGGTGCCACGTCGAGGTTTCCGGCTCCAGCAGGTAGGTCTGCCCGGCTTCGGTGGACACGGCGATCCAGCGGGCATCCGGCCCGGCCACGAGGCTGCGGACGCGGTGTCCGGCCGGCAGCTCGAAGCGTTTCGGGCCCGGCCCGGTGGCCGGGTCCTCCTTCGCAGGCGATTCGACGGATGAGTCATCCTCGGTGGCCGGGGCAGTCACGACATCGTGTTCCTTCCCTGCGGCCGCCACCGGGGCCGGCAGTCCGGCACTTCCCGCTGCGCTGACCGGTTGGGGAAGGTCCCCGCCGTCGTCATCCGCCTCTCCGGTCTCCCCGTTCGTCGGGGCCTGCCCCGCTCCCGAGCCGACACCGGCACCCCCGTCCTCAGGGGCTCCCCCGCTGCCCGCGTCGGCAGGGTAGCGCCGTTCGAAGGCGTCCAGCTCCTGGAGGTGGATCGCTTCCTCACCCTCCTCGTCGGCCACGTAGAGCACCCGGTCGGCCCCGACCAGGCTGCCTAGCCGCGCCCTGACCCCGGGGGTCGATTCGATCGTGCGGGCCGGGCCCCGACGGTGGGTCAGCAGATGCAGCGTTCCGTGGCTTTCGATGACACTGGCATTGCCGCGGTGATCGGGCGTGGCCCGCACCAGATGTGCCGCGACGTCCAGGGCCGTCGGCTGCCTGCCGTGCCCGGCCGATCCGAGGGTGATCTCCAGTTTCCGGGGGGCTGCGTCCAACCCGTCAAGCACCCAGAGCTCGCCGGCGGATTCGAAGACCAGACGTTCCCCGTCGGAGGACAGATGCCTGGCGTAGTAGCTCTCATGGTCCGTGTGGCGCCTCAGGTCACCACCGTCGGGGCTGACCGAGTAGATGTTGCCGTAGCCCTCATGGTCCGACAGGAAGGCAATCCGCTGGTCGATCCAGACCGGGTCGCACAGGTTTCCATCAACGTCCGGAATCAGGCGGTCAAATTCCCCGCCACCATCCCGATCGATCCAGAGCTTGCCTGCCGTCCCACCGCGATAGCGCTTCCACCAGGCGGGTTCCCGGCTCAGGGCGCTGCCCACCACCAACGGGCGTTCATCACCGACCGACGGCCCCCAGGCCAGTGAATCAACCGGCCCGTAATCCAGCCCCTCGCCCACCGACCCATCCAGTGGAACGGTTCGAGCCCAGGTCAGTCGTGAATCCGCCTGGTCCTTGGAAGTGACGGCCACGACCTGGCCGTCGGGGGTGTACCCACGGTTCTTCGTCGACGGGTGGCCCCAGTAGGTGAGTTGGCGGTAGTCACCACCATCGACGGAGGCCGCCACGATCTCCTGACTGGCCCCGTTGCGGATGGTCCAGGTGAGCGTCTGCCCATCGGCGGAGAACCGGGGGTTTCGTGCCGGCAGACCCTGCGCTGAAAGGCGCCAGGCACGGCCGCCGGCCAGAGGGACGAGCCAGACATCATCCTCGGCGACAAAAGCCACGAGTTCGGCGGAGACGTGCGGGTATCGAAGGTAGCAACTCAAACTCATGATGCGATCCTACCGATCGATACCGGTGGCGTCACCGCAGGGGAATCATCCGTGGTTCCCCGTACCCCTCGAAGCGTCCTCGACGGAGACGATCAGCCACCCACCGTGGACCCGCTCCAGCGTCAAGATGATGTCCTGCACTTCGGGCCCGGGGGTGCTCTGGATCGTTGCCCCGTCGGCCCCTACCACCTGGTAGGAGCTCATGGTGCTGGTGGCCGCCACGGCCACCTGTTCCTCATCGGTCCCCGGGTTGATCCTGACATCGGATAAGCGCGTCTTCAATCCGCGATAATGCAGCCCGCGGGACCGCAGTTGACTGGTCACCGCCAGATCCGGGCCCAGCGAGTCCCCTCCCCCTGCGTGGACTTGCCGCAAGGCATCAGCATCGGCTCCCGCCAAGGCAAGGTCCCTCCTCTCCGTCAGGGCCCGGGCCGCCTGGAGTGGATCCTCGGGAACCGGGGTGGAGAAGACCGACGCCTCGAGCACCTTCTCCGGTAGAACCCACGGCGGCTGCGTGGCGTCGCCCCCTTCGCTCGCCTCCGCATCCGTTCCGTCCTGTTCATGGGCCGGCCTCGAGACATCCGGGCCGGCCTCCGTCGCCGGGTGGGCCACCGGGGCGGGCTGGGGGCCCCAGCCGCCCCGGGTGGCAACCATGAGACCCGCGACGACCAGACAGAGCAGCACCCCAATCGCCGGGATCACGGCCCACCGCCGGCCCCGCCGAGCCCGGCCCCGGGCTCGATCGGGCTGGGGGTGGCGGTCGCCCCGTCCACGACGGGCGGGACGTCCGATTCCCCGCGGCCCCGCTGCCCCGCTGCCGGGGTGTCGCTTCCGGCCGCGCCCGAGGGTGGCCAGCCCACG
Source organism: Arthrobacter sp. AOP36-F1-5 (assembly GCF_058137995.1). NCBI lineage: Bacteria > Bacillati > Actinomycetota > Actinomycetes > Micrococcales > Micrococcaceae > Arthrobacter > Arthrobacter sp. AOP36-F1-5. The sequence continues at coordinate 1,344,032 of NZ_CM176892.1, read as the reverse complement.
GAACCACTCCCTCGGGCCGCGGCCCACCCTGCGCGTGGCCGGATCCGCAACGACATGGGTGACCATCTGTCCCAGGGCCTCGGGCCTCACGGCTTCTCGAAGGTTCACCGGCTCTGGTGTCGCGATCCGGAAGATCCGTCGCCCGAATTCCTCGGCTCCGGGCCGCTCTTCCTCGTCTTCGGCCAGCCCCGATTCAAGTAGTTCCACCAGCTCCGTCGGCACCCCTCCCAGCAGGCTGGACAATGGTGGTCGCTGATGGGTGGGCCCGGCGACCCGCCCCGTCACCATGTACCAGGCCAATGCCGCCAAGGAATATACGTCCCGGGCCGGTCGCAGCCGTCTGCCTCCGGATTCCTCGGGTTCGGAACTGGGAGCCCGGAAGCCGGGGGTTCCGGATTCGTCCTGCCGTCCACCCACCAGCACGGCCAACCCCAGATCACCAAGTTTCGGTTTCCCCGCCGCGGTGAACAGGACATTGCCCGGGGCGATGTCGCCATGAACGGCCCCATTCCCATGCAGGAACGCCACGGCTCCGGCCACGGGGGCAAGGACCGTCACCGTCTCGCCCAGCGTCAATGGTCCGCGGGCAGCGATCAGGTCCGCCACCGAGCCGCCCGGAAGGTACTCCATCAGGATGCCCTCGCCGTGATCGGTCGGGACCGCACCGATCAACTCCACGATGTGTTCATGACTCATCGAGGCCAGGGCCTGGACTTCCTTCGAGCAGCTGCCTTCTTCCCCACCGTCCTGGGCAGCGGCAACCTTCAGAGCGGCACGGACCCCCGTATGACGTTGCCTGACGACATATACGGTTCCGCTACTTCCTCGCCCGAGTTCGTGTTCAAGTGCCCAATCCTTCAACTCTGGTCGACGTCTCCACTCGTTCGGTGCACCCATCCTCCATTTCTATCGAATGTCGCGCTGACCTGCAGAAGTTATCCACAGCAACGGATTCGACCCCAATTCGAACCTGCCACCGACGGCGAGTAGCGTATGGCGCATGACCATCTCCTTCCAGCGGCTGGGCTTCGCCCCGGACTACGTTGATTACCAGGAGGCCTGGGACCTGCAACGCCGGATCCACGATGAAGTGGCTGCCCGGATGCATGGGCCAGAAGTCCTCCTACTCGAGCATGCCGCCGTCTATACGGCCGGCAAACGCACCGAACCCCAGGATCTGCCGGTTGATGGAACCCCCGTCATCTCCGTGGACCGCGGGGGCAAGATCACCTGGCATGGCCCCGGGCAGCTCGTGGGCTACCCCATCGTCGAACTGGCCAACCACTCCGGCATCCGCGACTACGTCCACCGGCTCGAGGAGATGCTGATCAACGTCGTCGCCGACTTCGGCATCACCGCACAGCGGGTCGATGGCCGGGCCGGAGTCTGGGTCCTGGGCACCGACGGCGCCCAGGACCGGAAGATCGCCGCCATCGGCATCCGTGTGGACCATGGAGTGACCATGCATGGTTTCGCGCTGAACTGCGATAACGACGACGACGCATTCTCGCGGATCATCCCCTGTGGCATCACCGATGCCTCCACGACAAGCATCACCGAAGAATGCGGCCGAACAGTCCGCACCCTGGACGTGCTCGACCGGGTCCAGGACGAACTGACCCGCCTACTCGAACCAGCCATCAAAACGAACACCCCCATCGCCGATGAAGGAGCCCTACTGTGAGCCTCGCCCCCGAAGGACGCCGCATGCTGCGCATTGAACAGCGCAACTCGGCAACCCCCGTGGAACGTAAGCCCGAGTGGATCAAAGCCAAGGTTGAAATCGGCCCTGAATATGTCGAGATGAAGAAGCTCGTCAAGGACAAGGGCCTGAACACGGTCTGCGAAGAGGCCGGCTGCCCGAACATCTTCGAATGCTGGGAGGACCGCGAAGCGACCTTCCTCATCGGCGGCTCCGAGTGCACCCGTCGCTGCGACTTCTGCCAGATCGACACCGGAAAGCCGGCCGCCCTGGACCGTTCCGAACCCTTCAAGGTCGCCCAGTCCGTGAAGCAGATGGGTCTGCGCTACGCGACCGTGACCGGGGTGGCCCGCGACGACCTCGAGGACGAGGGAACCTGGCTCTACGCCGAAACCGTCCGCCGGATCCACCAGTTCAACCCGGGCACCGGCGTCGAACTGTTGATCCCCGACTTCTCCGGCAAGAAGGAATACCTGGACGAGATCTGCGCGTCGGCCCCGGAGGTATATGCCCATAACGTCGAAACCGTCCCGCGGCTGTTCAAATCGATCCGTCCTGCTTTCCGCTACGAGCGCTCGCTGGACGTCATCCGCCGGGGGCACGACAACGGGATGATCACCAAGTCGAACTTCATTCTCGGCATGGGCGAAAACCCCGAAGAAGTCGTCGATGCCATGAAGGACCTGCACGAAGCCGGCTGCGATCTGCTGACCATCAACCAGTACCTCCGCCCGTCCGAACGGCACGCCCCCGTGGACCGTTGGGTAAAGCCCCAGGAATTCGTCGAACTACAGAAGCTCGCGGAGGAAATCGGCTATCTGGGCGTCATGGCCGGACCGCTGGTGCGCTCGTCCTACCGCGCCGGACGCCTCTGGGCGGGCGCCATGCGCAAGAAGGGTCTGCCCATTCCCGAGGACATGGCCCATATCGAGAGCTCCGGAACGACCAAGCAAGAGGCAGCCACTCTCCTCGCTGCCCAACAGTAGCTCGCCGATCACGTAGAATTGGACCACTATGGCCAGAACTTCTAACTCCCCCGCAGACGACGGCGCCAAGCCCAAGCGTTCGTTGTTCTCCCGCAAGCCCAAGGCCGAGAAGGCCGCCAAGGAACCAGGTCGGCTGAAGCAGCTCGGCCAGGTCTTCCAGATGACCCGGCGTAATGACCCCAACGCCGTGTGGTGGATGGTCCTGGCATTCTTCGGCATCATCGCCGTTGGCCTGGTCATCGGACTGGTGATCAACAACTGGATCACCACACTGCTCGTCTCCATTCCGCTGGGCTTGCTGGCAGCATTACTCATCCTCTCCCGTCGTGCCGAGAAGGCCGCCTTCAAGCAGCTTGAAGGCCGTCCGGGTGCCGCCGGCGCATCCATGTCCGTCTTGAAGCGTGGCTGGATCCTCACGGAACAACCCGTGGCGGTCAGTCCCAAGACCCAGGACCTCGTCTTCCGCGGCATCGGTCGCTGTGGGGTCGTGCTGGTCACCGAAGGGCCGACCCACCGGGTTCGCCCGCTGGTGGATGCCGAGCGCAAGCGAATGAACCGTGTCCTGCCGAACGTGCCGATCCACGTCATCAACGCGGGTTCGAACGATGGACAGACCGGTTTGGGCGATGTGTCCAAGAAGATGAAGAAGTTCCCCAAGACGCTCAATAAGCAGGAAGTCCATGCCGTGGACATGCGTCTGTCCACGTTGGGCAGCGCGAAACTTCCCATTCCCAAGGGCATCGACCCCAATAAGGCCCGCCCTGATCGCCGTTCAATGCGCGGGCGCTAAAGAACGACTACGCAAAAGTGCCGGTTTCCTCCACGAGGGAACCGGCACTCTTCATTTGAGGTGGGACCGCACGCCAGCGGTACCCACCCATCTCGTTGCCGATGGCGGCGACGCCAAAGGAGCGATCCCCGACGGCCGGCACCCGGTGTTCGGCTAGTAACAAGGCTGTGCACGAGGCCGGGGACGCCCCATCTACCCCGTCCAGGGTTCGGTGGAAAGGACATCAGGGAAAGACCGCCCCTGTATCTGATCATGGCTTCCTTGGGGGCACTGCTGGTGGTCTCGGGCTACTTTGCCTATCGGGGAAAGTATCTGGCATGGCTGCAATTGAAGTCGTTTTTTCCGGGGTGGCCGGGACGTGGCGGCCTACACATCGGGATATGGATGCCGGCAACCCGTTGGGTGCCGTGGTTGTGGTTTTTGTGTGGTTCCCGAGCCTCTTGCTCGGCATCTTGAGCTTGTTCTGGCTTCCACGCTTTCTACTGCCCCAATGGATCAAAGATGACATCAAGGAAATTCGTCGCGGCGACGATTTGTTGTCCCAGGCGCTGAAACCCGGTGGCAGTCTCCACGGGCGGCTGGGCGTTCCCCCTGAAGAATGGCCGGAAAACCAGGAATACGGACCCGACGGCGAGCCCAGGAACGTGATCCGCCGCGAAGACTAGCTGGATGGGATCAACGATCCATCAGCCACCCAACGGCAACGCCTGGCTGGGTCCCGGAGCAGCGAGGCACCATCTGGTGGGACGGGACGATGACGGATGGATCAATGTGGAGCCCATGCCGAGTGCCCAGGTCCGGGATGTGTCCGTCCAGAAACCCCGGTAGCGCTCACCCTGACAGTCCCGGGCGATGGCAAGGGCTGAGTGAAACCGGGTGCTTCCGGGTACCTAGCGCAATATCCCGACTTTCGTCTAGGACGTCAGGTCCGTACGAGGATTGTCTTGATGGCCCGGTCGTGGAGGCCGCGCTGATCCGGGTCGGTGACCAGTGGGGGGACGACCAGACAGACCAGGACACCGCGGATGAGGCCCTGGAGCGGTCGCACGGGCGAGCCGTCCATGCCCTGCACCTGCATACCGAGGGTGCGGTGGCCGATGGAGTGGCCGGTCACTCCGACGAAGACGATCTGCATGGCGGCGAACAGCGCCAAATTGGCGTAGGAACTGCCGTGGAAGAAAATGAACGACGGGATCATGGCCAAGGCCCAGTCGATGCACAAGGCACCGACGCGCCGGCCAATGCGAGCCACAGATCCCGGCCCGCTTTCGGGCCGTCCAAGGCGCTGGCCCGGCCAGGCTTCGGAATTGAGCTGAGGCGGGCCTTCGAGCCATGAGCTGACATCTTTACGTTCCACCCCACCAGTCTATCGCGGGCTTTCCAGAGTGCGGCGACATCGTCCCGTCCACGCTGATAAGCCCGGAACGCGAGGCCGGGCGGGAGCGAAAAACTACTCCCGAAATCGCTGGGATCGGTCCGCTGGGCACTCTATAACGCCCGAGAAGCGAATGTGTCACGATCGGGGAACCAATATTCGTTAGAGTAGGGATACAGCGAGGGGCCGACACGTGCAAAGGCCGCGTGCTTCCCTGGCCTGAGCAAACCTCATAGGAGCAGTAGCAGATGTTCAAAAACCCTGACGAAGTCCTCAAGTACATTGCCGACGAGGACGTTAAATTCGTCGACATCCGGTTCACGGACCTCCCGGGGGTGCAGCAGCACTTCAACGTCCCGGCCAAAACGGTTGACGCAGACTTCTTTGTCGACGGACAGCTTTTCGACGCTTCGTCGATCAAGGGCTTCCAGGGAATCGCGGACTCTGACATGCAGTTGATTCCGGACGTCACCTCCGGCTTCGTCGATCCCTTCCGTCTGGAAAAGACCCTGGCTTTCAACTTCTCGATCGTCAGCCCCCGTACCGGCGAACCGTACCACCGCGACCCGCGTGGCGTAGCCGAGCGTGCTGAGGCATACCTGGAGTCCACGGGTATTGCCGATACTGCCTTCTTCGCTCCGGAAGCGGAATTCTTCATCTTCGACAACATGCAGTGGGAGTCGAAGCCGCAAGGTTCCTTCTACAAGATTGATTCAGTCGAAGCTCCGTGGAACACCGGCAAGAAGGAAGAGGGCGGCAACCAGGCCTATAAAACGCCGTTCAAGGGAGGCTACTTCCCGGTGGCTCCCACCGATAAGCAGGCCGACTTGCGTGACGCCATCTGCCTGGAACTCGAAGCGGCGGGCCTTGAAGTCGAACGGTCGCACCATGAGGTCGGCGCCGCAGGCCAGGCCGAGATCAACTACAAGTTCAATACGCTGACGCACTCTGCCGATGACATCCTGAAGTTCAAGTACATCGTCAAGAACCTGGCCGATGCCTGGGGCAAGTCCGCGACGTTCATGCCGAAGCCGGTCTTCGGTGACAACGGTTCAGGCATGCACTGCCACCAGTCGTTGTGGACCGATGGTGTCCCGTTGTTCTACGACGAGAAGGGCTACGCCGGCCTGTCGGACACCGCCCGCTGGTACATCGGCGGACTACTCAAGCACGCCTCCTCCGTCCTTGCCTTCACCAACCCGACCGTGAACTCCTATAAGCGGCTGGTCAAGGGCTTCGAAGCCCCGGTGAACATGGTGTATTCGCAGGGCAACCGCTCCGCCGGTATCCGCATCCCGATCACGGGGTCGAACCCGAAGGCCAAGCGCATCGAGTTCCGCGCGCCAGATGCCTCGGGCAACCCGTACCTTGCTTTCGCCGCTCAGCTCATGGCAGGCCTCGATGGCATCCGCAACCGCATTGAACCGGCCGATCCGATCGACAAGGACCTCTACGAACTTCCAGCCGAGGAAGCCAAGGACATCCAGGTGGCACCAGGGTCGCTTGAGGAAGCCCTGTCGGCTTTGGAGGACGATTTCGACTTCCTGCTCGCCGGTGATGTGTTCACCGAGGATCTGATCCGGACCTGGATCGACCTCAAACGCGAAACCGAGATCAAGCCGCTGTCACTGCGCCCGAACCCCTATGAGTTCGAGCTCTACTACGGCTGCTAGTCAGACCGCAAAGCTAAACCTCATCTAGTCCGTAGAGAGTCCGCACGAGCGAGCGACACTTCGGTGACGGCCGCACGTGCGGACTCTCTATTGTCTGGATCCCCGCCTGTGGTGGCCGCTTGCCATCGTTCAGCCACGCTCCAAGTACCCTGCTCCCCCTGCACCATGATGGGCGTTTTCCCGGGACTCCCCCGGCTACATCCACCCAGCGCATCAGTAAAAGCGCTGGTCAGGAGCTGGGGCCGTGCATAGAATCGCTCTATGGCCTATCACTTGGAAAGACTGTCTCGCGGCAGTGTCGACTCACGCACGGATGTCTTCGGAAACGACCTTGATGAAGCACTCGAGACAACGACCGACGCACTAACCAAAGATAAAGTCGAATTCGCCCGGCTCATGGAAGACGGATCCGGGAACAGCGGACCTGGTGAAGGTCGAATCGTTGCCATCTATACCGCAGCAGAGGGCTGGCACAAGCTCGAGGCCTAGAAGCTGGATAGCTCCCGGATATCGACTCAGAAGGGTGGTTCTTCCGGGGGCTTTTCCGGTGTTTGGGGTTTGGGGCGTAGCGGGTTGTCCCGGTCATCGGGCCGATGGATCGCCGGTGGCCCGTAAGCACCGGCATTACGCTTCAAACGCCGCTTCCTGGCCGCGTGGGCGTGGGTGGTCATCGCGTAACGGCCCCGTTCGGGACACGGGGAGGAAGGATCCGGCACGTCTTGGACCCGACCCCATAAACAGATCTGCAGGTCCTGATACTTCTCGTACTCGTACTCGATCTTGCTCGACTCGATCGTGAAGGCCTTCGGCGCGATGACCGCTGGCGGTGAGACCGTGGGGATCACCGCTTCAGGATCCGCAGGCGGCGCCGCCACCCCACCGGTGGTTCGGGAGCTCTGCCAGGGATCCGCCAAGGCCCAGGGAGCTGCCGGGTAGCCAACCCGCCTGGTTCCGAACAGACTCGTGACCAGGATCGTGCCCCCGGCGCGTTGTTCGACCTCGAGCAACCCCAGCGACTTCAACCGGTGACACCGCTTGCACCCCAAGCGCAGGTTCGCGATATCCGTCCCTCCACCGTGTTGCCACTCCCTCGTGTGGTCGATCTCGCAGGTCCTACCGGGCCCGGTGCATCCCGGGGTGGTGCAGGACCCGTCCCTGAATTGCAGGATCGCCCGCTGGGCCGCGGTAGGCCGATACCTGTTCTGGCCGAACTTCACCACCGCCCCGGTCAAGGGATCGGTGATCACCCGCCACCAGGTCTTCGCCGCGACCATCAACCGGGCCGCTGAGTACTGATCTATCGGGCCCCCACCAAGCATCGTGGGCACCGGGGCCCCGGGCTTGAGCTCGGCCACCGCCAGGGCACCCGGGGCATCCACCCCAGCCGGCCCATCCACCACAGCCGAGCCTTCCGATCCACCCGGGCCAGGACCCGCGCTGGGGGTCCCGGTAGGAACACCTTGTCCAACGTCTGCTTCGCCCCCTGTCCCGGGGGTGGGGAACGTGTCGGGGTTCGGGGTGGTTCCGTTCACCGGGGTCTGATCGATCCCGGTGGGCCCGCCCTCGGTTCCGGGAAGCATGGTCGCCGGAATCGTCACGAAGACCTGCGCGTCCACCGTCTCCAACCCCTGGCCCCGGGGACCGTTGAGCATCATGTCGGTGAAGACATCGGCCCGCAACTGATCCAAGGTACGAAACTGTCCGGCATCATCACCGGCCCCGGCCCCCGGCGCCGGATCAGCAGCACCCTGGCCAAGTAGCTCCCCAACACGGCCCGGGGCCACTTCCTCAATGTCATGACCGGGGCCGGTGTTCCCGGCGGCGTGGGCTGCTGCCTGGCTGACCGCGGCCGCCGTTTCGGGGGCGGTCTTCAGCAGCCGGGCCATGGCATCGACCTTCGCGAAGATCGCCTGGCAACTAGCCGTGGGTAGATACCCCGAGAACCACGTCATCCCGTCACGGGCCTGTTCCAGCTCGATCCGGCGGTCCCGCAACTCGGTCCGGGAGCGTTTGGTGAAGGAAAACCCGTAATACTTCTCCAGGACCTGCCGGCCCCGGGCCCGCAATTGCGTAGGCGACTTCCCCGCAGCGATGGCCAACATATCGGCCCCGAAGTCCCGCCGATCGGCCCGGGCCCGGGCCGCTGCGGCGGCGACGTCGCGTTCGAACTCCTCCTTGCGGGCCTCGTCCGCATCCCGGGCCGGCAAGGCCGGTGGTTCGGCGGTGATGTGGTGGGTATGTTCCAGGATCCGTTGGACATGGCTGGCCCCGATACGCCCCAACGCCAACGACTCCAGGACTTCGGGGGTATCCATCACCAGGGTCTCGGCCTGATCCAACACCCGATGTCCCTGGCCCGGGGACAACCCGGCGATCAGGGCGATTTCCATCGCGGCACTATCGGTGGCCGCGGAAGACACGATGCGTCCGGTCCGGAGCGAGATCCGCATCCCGGGCCGGTTTTGTAGTGCTTCCAGACGGGGATCTATCGCTTCTTGGGCCTCGTCGTGGAGCATGGCCGCGGCACGGAACTTCTCGGCTTCAGCGAAACGGGCCAATGCTTCCGCGGCCTTGAACCGGGTGGACCCGTCAACGGCCGTGGCGCTCTGACGGGTGAGTTGCCACCCGTTGACCGACACTGCTTCGTTGATCGCGTCCATGACCCCACTGTGCCAGTTGCCACCGACAGGTTGGACGGCAGCCACCGGGGTGTGCAGAACACGACCCGGAAGCGGGCCGGTGAGGGGAAAGAGAGCCCAACGGTGGGCCGTCGGCGCGGGGAAAACACCGCGCCGCGCCCACTGAACCGAAGCCGAAGCGGCGGCCTACCCCACAGCCGACCCTCCATAACCCGAGGCACGCGTCGGCCCGGGGCGAGGAGCCGGACTCGTGCTAGCCGGCGATCGTGGTCAGCAGGAAAGCTGACGGCTCCGAAGCCAGGACGTTGTGGACGACGTCGGGGATCACATACAGCCCACCGTGGTTGATGATCTGCTCGCCCTCGGCCCAACGAACCGTGACCGTCCCCTGCAGGACCAGCAGGGTGGCCGATTCGGGCTTGCTGTGGTCAGCCATTTCGGAACCGGCATCCAGCGCCAGCAATGTCTGGCGTAGCTTCCCGTCTTTCAACACCGCCGTGGCGCTGCGACCATGCGGGGCGGTCTTTGCCTTCTCCAGGTGCAGCGCGACGAGTTCGTCGAGATCGGCCTTGCTCACATGCATGATTCCCACTTTCGTTGTTCCGGAGCCGGACCCGGCGGCATTGGTGCCTCCACCATGGTCCCCTACCTTCCATTGTCACCCCGCGTGACGGGGGGGCCACGTCAGTCGTGGCCGTTTTCCTCGAAACCGTAGAAGTGGCGTTCGAAGACGCTGCGGGCCCTGCGCGTGACCCGCCGGTAGTCGTTTTCCAGTTCCGAGGCATTCCCCGCGGGATAACCGCACCACCGAGCGACGGCTTCCATGTCCCGCCATGACCGGGGGAGGACATCCGAGGCACGACCGGTACAGGCCACCGAGGCCCCCCGAATCTGGGTGGCCAGCAACCACGCCCGATCCAGCAGTTCGACGTCGCCCGGGGGCAACAACTCCAGCTCGGCCAACGCGGCCAGTGCCTCACGGGTGGAGGTGGTCCGTAGTTCGGGATGATCCTTGGCATGTTCGAGCTGGAGGAGTTGAACGAGCCACTCGACGTCGCTCAGGCCGCCACGTCCCAACTTCACGTGTCGGGTCGAATCCGCGCCACGCGGCAGCCGTTCGGCTTCCACCCGGGCCTTGACCCTGCGAATCTCACGCACCTCGTCCGGGGTGGCGCCCCGGCCGTACCGGACGCCGTCGACCAGGGTCATGAATTCCGCGGCCAGGCTGTCGGAACCAGCCATCGGCCGGGCCCGCAGGAGCGCCTGACGCTCCCATACCAGGGCCCAGCGGTCGTAGTAGCCGCGGAAGGACTCCAGCGACCGGGCCAGTGGACCGTTCTTCCCCTCCGGGCGCAGACCCGCGTCGACCACCAGCTTGGGTTCGGCGAGCACCGCAGGTTTCAGCGGTTGGGTGAGCAGTTTTCCCACATGGGCGAAGACCCGCAGTGCCTGCTGCTGCGCCTCCTGCGGATCTGCCCCCTCCAACGGCCGGTGGACATAGATGACATCGGCGTCGGACCCGTAACCGATCTCCCGGCCGCCCTGACGGCCCATGGCCACCACCAGCAGGTCGGTCATCCGCCGGGTGGTCTCGAACTCGTGGCTTTCGGCCACCCGCAAAGCGGCCAGGACCGCTGCCCGGTCCACATCGGACAGGGCCCAACCGATCTCGTCGATGCTCAGCAGGTTCGCCGAATCGGCCAAGGCGATCCGCAACAGCTCACGCCGACGGTTCAGACGCACCAGGCGCATGGCCGATTCCGGGTTGCCATGCCGTTTGAGCTTGGATTTGTTCTCCTGCCACAACTGGTCGAAGCTCAGTGGCCGCAATTCCCGGTCGTCCCCCAGCCAGGATGCCGATTCGGGGGACACCTCCAGCAGGTCGGTGATGAAACGCGAACCCGACAAGACATGGCAGAGCCGTTCGGCGGCCGCCTTCGAATCGCGCAGCATGCCCAGGTACCAGTGCGACTCCCCCAACGCCTCACTCAAGCGACGGAAGCCCAGCAGGCCCGCGTCGGGGTCCACCCCCTCGGCCAACCATTCGAGCAGGACCGGCAGCAGCTGGCGCTGCAAGGCGGCACGACGACGCACCCCGGTGGTGAGCGCCTCGATATGGCGCATGGCCCCCTTCGGGTCGAGATACCCCAATGCAGCCAACCGGGCCTGGGCGGCCGTGGGCGAAAGCCTGACCTCGTCGGTGGACAGGTTCGACGCCGAGGCCAACAGCGGCCGGTAGAAGATCGACTCGTGCAGACGCCGGACCGAGCGCTTCGTGTTCTGCCATTGGCGGGTCAGTTCGTCGGCGGGTTTGCGACCGCTGACCGCTTTCCCCCCGGAGGCCCGGAACAGGACACGCAGTGCCTCCTCCTTGACCGGCATGAGGTGGGTCCGACGCATGTTGACCAACTGGAGCCGGTGCTCCAGCACCCTCAGATAGCGGTAGGCCTGGTCGAAGTCGGCCGCATCGGCGCGCCCGATGTACCCGCCCACGCTCAAGGCGGTGATGGCCGACGTCGTATCCCTCACCCGGAGGGTCTCGTCGACCCGGCCGTGCACCAGTTGCAGGAGCTGGACGGTGAATTCGACATCGCGCAATCCCCCCGGGCCCAACTTGAGCTGACGGGAACGTTCATCGGGGGAGATGTTCTCCAACACGCGTTTGCGCATCCCCTGGACCGATTCCACGAATCCGTCGCGTTCCGAGCAGTTCCAGATCATCGGTGCGACGGCTTCCTCGTAGCGACGCCCCAGTTCGATGTCTCCGGCGATGCACCGCGCCTTCAACAGGGCCTGGAACTCCCAGCTCTTGGCCCACCGGTCGTAGTAGGCCACATGCGAGGACAACGTCCTGGACAGGGCACCGTCCTTGCCTTCGGGCCGTAGATTCGCATCGACCTCCCAGAGCGACGGCTCGGGGCCCGGGGAGTTGATGGCCCGGGAGATCCCGATGGCCAGGGTCGCGGCGATCTCGGCCGCACGGTCGTCGTCCAGGTCCTCCGCCTCGTGGACGTAGATGACGTCCACATCGGAAATGTAGTTCAGCTCCCAGGCCCCGCATTTGCCCATCCCGATGACGGCCAGATGCACGGCGGCCACCGCGTCGGCGGCGAACCGTTCGGCGGCTTCGAGCCGGGCGATGGCCAGGGCCCCGTCGACGGCGGCCCCTGCCAGGTCGGCGAGTTCGGCGGCCACGGCCGGCATGACGGCCGAAGGGTCTTCGGCCCCGACATCACGCAACGCCAGTTGGGCCAGTCCCGCCCGATAGGCCACGCGCAGGAGGGCATAGCCGTCCTTGCCCTCGTGGGTGGCCACCGGCAGCTCGTCGTCGGGATCGGCTCCCACCGCGCGCAGCATGCGCTGGCGCAACGTGCGGTACGGCACCTGACGCCACCCCTCGGGCGCCCCGGCAACGACGGCGGTATCGGAGTTCTCCGTGGGGGTGCCGGATTCCTCGTCCCCGTCGGAGACGTCCGGCCCGCTGGAGGGATCCAGCCCGGGGGCCTCCGGGCGGGTGTCATCGTCGGATGCCCCGGCGAAGGCCCCGGGGTCGGGGGCCTCGTCGCCGGGCCCCTCCTCTTGGGCGAAGATTCGGAGTTGTTCCGGATGCCTGACCAGGAAATCCCCGAGGGCCTCCGACGCCCCCAACAGGCGCAATACCGGGATCGCGGCGTCGACGTCGTGGAGCCGGTCCAGGATCCCCGGGGCCCGCTCGGCCAGACGCAGGACCAGCAACAGGGCCTGGTCCGGATCCGCGGCCGCCCGCAGACCGGCCAAGAGCGCGGCTTCATCGGCTCCCGCGAGGATCTCGTCCCCGAGGAACCGCTTGGCCCGCTCGACGTCTTCGAACCCGGCGGAAATCAGCTGTCGCGTCAGGCTCACGGAATCCGCCTAGAGGATGCCGAGGTAGCGGGAGGTCTCGAAGGGGCTGACGTATTGGCGGTACTCGTTCCATTCATCCTGCTTATTGCGCAGGAACGAGTCGAAGACCTGCTCACCCAGGATGCCCGCGACCAGTTCGGAGTCCTCCATGCTGCGGATGGCATCGTGCAACGATCCCGGCAGCGGGGCATGGCCCATCGCCCGGCGTTCGGCGGCGCTGAGGCCCCAGACGTCGTCGTCGGTCGCAGGAGCGAGTTCGTAGCCCTCTTCGATGCCCTTCAGCCCGGCGCCGAGGATGACGGCATAGGCCAGATACGGGTTGGCGGCGGAGTCGATGCCCCGGTATTCCACCCGCGCCGACTGGCCCTTATTCGGCTTGTACAACGGCACCCGGACCAGGGCCGAGCGGTTGTTATGGCCCCAGGACAGGTGGCTCGGTGCCTCTCCGCCGCCCCAGAGGCGCTTATAGGAGTTCACGAACTGGTTGGTGATGGCGGTGAACTCGGGGGCATGGTGAAGGATCCCGGCGATGAACTGCCGGGCCGTCTGCGAGAGCTGGTATTCCTGCCCTGCTTCGAAGAACGCGTTCGAATCACCTTCGAACAGCGAAAAGTGGGTGTGCATCCCGGAACCGGGGTGGCGGGAGAAGGGTTTGGGCATGAACGTCGCGTAGATCCCCTGCTGCAGCGCCACCTCCTTGATGACGGTCCGGAACGTCATGATGTTATCGGCGGTCTGCAACGCATCGGCATAGCGCAGATCGATCTCGTTCTGGCCGGGACCGGTCTCGTGGTGGCTGAACTCCACGGAGATGCCCACCGCCTCGAGCATGGTCACCGCACGACGACGGAAATCCTGCCCGACGCCACCGGTCACGTGATCGAAGTAGCCGCCGTAGTCCACGGGGATCGGTTCACCGTTGTCGCCCAGGTCATCGGACTTCAGCAGGTAGAACTCCACCTCGGGGTGGGTGTAGCAGGTGAACCCCTGGTCCGCCGCGGCCGCCAACTGGCGTTTGAGCACATGCCGGGGATCCGCCGGGGATGGTTCACCTTCCGGGGTCAGGATGTCGCAAAACATGCGTGAGGTCGGTTCGATCTCCCCGCGCCAGGGCAGGATCTGGAACGTCGAGGGATCCGGCTGGGCGAGCATGTCTGATTCGTAGATCCGCGACAGGCCCTCGATGGAAGAACCGTCGAACCCCAGTCCCTCCTCGAACGCGCCCTCCACCTCGGCCGGGGCCAACGCCACCGACTTCAGCGATCCGACCACGTCGGTGAACCACATGCGTACGAAGCGCACGTCGCGCTCCTCAATGGTCCTGAGCACCAATTCCTGCTGGCGGTCCATATGCGTCGCTCCTCGTCTGATCCGGCGAATGCTGCGGTGGTTCCGGGCCGTTCCACCGCGCTCAACACTACTCGGAATCCGTGTACGTCCCAGTGTCCCGGCCCACCGGTGACGTATCGTGATGGACATGTCGCACGAACAACCCTCCCCCTACGACTCCGGTCAGTCCACTACCCCGCCCCCGGCCGGCGGCAGGGTCCGCATCGGCCACCTGGCCCGCGCCAAGGCCGAAGGCCGCCGCTTCGCCATGCTGACCGCCTACGACCAGTACGCCGCATCGATCTTCGACGAGTCGGGCATCGAGGTGCTGCTCGTGGGTGACTCCGCGGCGAACAACGTCATGGGCTATTCGACCACCCTGCCCATCACCTTGGACGAGATGACCGTCTTCGCCCGCTCCGTGACCGCCGGGGCCCGGCGCAGCCTGGTCGTCTGCGATCTACCCTTCGGCAGCTTCGAGGCCTCCCCGCAGCTCGCCGTCGAATCGTCGGTCCGGCTGATGAAGGAAACGGGCATCCATGCAGTGAAGATGGAGGGCACCGCCCGCCGGGCCGAACACGTCCGTGCGGTGGTCGACGCCGGCATCCCGGTCATGGCCCATATCGGGTTCACCCCGCAGGCCGAACACGCCCTCGGCGGCTATAAGGTCCAGGGGCGCGGTGATGCCGCCCAGCAGCTCATCGACGATGCCACCGCACTCCAGGAAGCCGGGGCGTTCTGCGTCCTGATGGAGATGGTCCCCGCCGACGTCGCAGCGACCGTCGACGCGGCCGTGTCGGTGCCCACGATCGGCATCGGGGCCGGGGCCGGGACCACCGGCCAGGTCCTGGTCTGGCAGGACATGCTGGGCCTGAACCCGGGCAAGCTGCCGCGCTTCGTGAAGAAATATGCCGATCTGCGCCAGGTCATGGGCGATGCGGCCGCCGCCTACCACCGGGACGTCGTCGAGGGGACCTTCCCCGCCGAGGAACACGGCTTCTAGCTAGTCCTCGTCGTCGTCCCAGGCCTCGTTGTTCCGGGCCACCTGGGACAGCGCGCCCTGGGCCTCCTCGCGGGTGTCGTACGGGCCCAGGAGTTGCGACCAGTCCGACTGCGGGCCTGATTCGACCTGCTTGGTGTTGACGTTGAACCAGAAGTTGCCGCCCGGGGTTCCACTGCCATCGCTCATGCCGTACCTCTTTCTTTCGGTTCCCCGACGCAGGGTCGGGCTCAGCTGGGGAGCCCACCATACTCCGGGCGGCGAAGATGGCGATAGGATCAAGAACATGCCACGTACGTCCACAGCCCCCCTTGGAAACCTCGTCCCCGGAACCCCGACGCCGCAGCGTCATGTTCCGGCCTCGATCACCCGTCCCGAATATGTCGGCAAGCCGGCCCCGGCGAAATTCGAGGGTTCCGAGGTGAAGTCCCCCGAGACCGTTGAACGGATCCGCCACGCCTCGAAGATCGCGGCGGAGGCCCTGCAACTGGTCGGGCAGGCCGTCGTCCCCGGCGTCACCACCGACGAGCTGGACCGGGTCGGCCACGACTACCTGATCAGCCACGGGGCCTACCCCTCCACGTTGGGCTACCGCGGCTTCAGCAAGTCCCTGTGCTCCTCGATCAACGAAGTCATCTGCCACGGCATCCCCGACACCACCGTGGTGCAGGACGGGGACATCGTGAACATCGACATCACCGCCTACATCAACGGCGTCCATGGCGACACGAACGCCACCTTCCTGGCCGGGGACGTCGACGAGGATTCCCGTCTGCTGGTCGAACGGACCGAGGAGTCCCTGCGTCGGGCGATCAAGGCCGTCATGCCAGGACGCGAGATCAATGTCATCGGCCGGACGATTTCCGCCTACGCGAAGCGCTTCGGCTACGGCGTCGTCCGCGATTTCACCGGCCACGGCGTCGGCGAGGCCTTCCACACCGGTCTGATCATCCCGCACTACGACGCAGCGCCTGCCTACTCACGACTCATCGAATCCGGGATGGTCTTCACCATCGAACCGATGCTCACGCTCGGGAAGGTCGACTGGGACATGTGGGACGACGGCTGGACGGCCGTGACGCGCGACCGCAAACGCACCGCCCAGTTCGAGCACACCCTCCTGGTCACCGACCAGGGCGCCGAAATCCTGACCGTGGCCTGACCCGGCCCTCCCATCCCCCGCTGAGGAGCACCATGTCGAAGGACGAGAAAAGCAAGAAGAACACGGTTTCCACTGCCATCGGCGTGGATATCGGCGGCACAGGGATCAAAGGCGGCATCGTCGACCTGAAGAAGGGCAAGCTGCTCGGCTCGCGGTACCGCATCGATACCCCGACCCCCTCCACCCCGCAGGCCGTGGCCGAGGTCGTCCGGCAGATCCTCGAGGAACTCGGCACCCGGGACAAGGCCCCGGCCACAGACGCCCCGGTGGGCATCACCTTCCCGGCGATCATCCACGAAGGCGTGGCGCTCTCGGCAGCCAACGTCGACAAATCCTGGATCGACACGGATGTCGACACGCTCTTCACCGACGTGCTCCAACGCCCCGTCCAGGTCATGAACGACGCCGACGCCGCGGGACTGGCCGAAGCCAGGTACGGGGCCGGGGCCGGGGTCAAGGGCTCCGTCATGCTCATCACGCTCGGCACCGGCATCGGATCGGGGCTGGTCCACAACGGCGTCCTGGTCCCGAACCTGGAACTCGGGCACCTGGAAATCGACGGGTACGACGCCGAAACCCAGGCCTCCGCCTCGGCCCGCGAACGCGATGGCTTGTCCTGGGAGGACTACGCGGTGCGGCTTCAGCGCTACTTCTCCCACGTGGAGTTCCTCTTTTCCCCGCGGCTCTTCGTGGTGGGCGGCGGGATCTCCAAGCGTTCGGAGGACTTCCTGCCCCAGCTCAAGCTCCGCACCCCGATCGAACCGGCACATCTGAAGAACAATGCCGGCATTGTCGGTGGTGCACTGCAGTCGGCCATCCACCACGGCCTCCACGACTAGCCTGCCGGCCGGCAGGGCCGGATGCGGCGGCGGGAAGCCGTCGGGTCCGGGACCCTGCGGTTCCTTATTCGGCGGTCAGGGGACGCTGATGGGCGGCGTCGGGGCGCGGCTGGCCTTCACTGCGCAGCTTGGCGATCGCGCTTTCGAAATCCTCGAGCGACTCGAAGCCCTGGTAGACGCTGGCGAACCGCAGGTAGGCGACCTGGTCCAGCTTCTGTAGCGGGCCCAGGATCGCCAATCCGACCTCGTTGGCGTTGATCTCCGCGGCGCCCGAGGCCCTGACGCTTTCTTCGACTTCCTGGGCAAGCAGCGCCAGGTCGTCATCGGTGACCGGCCGGCCCTGGCACGCCTTGCCCACCCCGGAGATGACTTTGGCGCGATCGAAGGGTTCGGCGACGCCGGATCGCTTGACGACATTCAGGCTCGTCGTTTCCAAGGTCGTGAACCGTCGTTCGCAAGAGCTGCAGAGACGACGCCGGCGGATGGACGAACCGTCTTCGGTCAGCCGGCTGTCAACGACCCGGGAGTCGGAGTTCCTGCAAAATGGGCAACGCATCCACTCCACCTTTCCTGGGGTCATGGGCCGGACTTCGGACCCGGCTACGTGATCAAGGACATGGTCACGGCAGCACCATCATGTCATGTTCGGAGCCCCTCGACGTGTCGAAGGCCACCAGGACGCCCTGTGTAGGCCCCGCCCCGGGACCCGGGGCCGGTGCTGCCGTCGTCCCTAGTCACCCCCGATGCGCTGGCTGACCGCGTCGCCGTGCGCCGGGAGGTCCTCGGCCCGGGCCAACGCCACGACATGATTACCGACCTCACGCAGCGCCGCAGAGGGGTAGTCGATGACCTGGATGGCCTTCAGGAACGTCAGCACGTTCAGCCCCGAGGCAAAGGCAGCGGTTCCGCTGGTGGGCAGGACATGGTTGGAGCCGGCGCTGTAGTCCCCCAGGCTCACCGGGCTGTGTTCCCCGACGAAGACGGCTCCGGCCGCTGTCACCCGTGCGGCCACCGCGGCGGCATCGGCGGTGAGGATCTCCAGGTGTTCGGCGGCATAGGTGTTGCAGACGCGCAGCCCCGCGGCGAGGTCGTCGACCAGGATGACGGCCGATTGGCGACCCGCCAGTGCGGTCCGCACCCGTTCGACGTGCTTCGTTGCGGCGATCTGCCCGTCCAGCTCCTGCCGGACGGCCACGACGAGCTCGGTGGAATCGGTGACCAGCACCGCCGCCGCGTTGGGATCATGTTCGGCCTGGCTGATCAGGTCGGCGGCCACGTACCGGGCGGTGGCGCCGGCGTCGGCCAGGATCGCGATTTCGGTGGGACCGGCCTCCGCGTCGATTCCCACGACCCCCTTGACCAGACGTTTTGCGGTGGCCACGAAGACGTTTCCCGGCCCGGTGATGACATCGACGGGCTCGATGCCCTCCGTCGGCGTGGACGCGGTATCGGCGTCGACCCCGTAGGCGAAGGCGGCAATGGCCTGCGCGCCTCCGATGGCATGGATCTCGGTGATGCCCAGCAGTTCCGCGGCCGCGAGGATCGTGGGGTGGGGCAGCCCGCCGAATTCCTGTTGCGGAGGCGAGGCCAGGGCGATGGACCCCACCCCGGCGGCCTGTGCCGGGACGACATTCATGACCACCGAACTCGGGTAGACGGCCAGCCCGCCGGGGACGTACAGCCCCACCCGGCGTACCGGTTCCCAGCGCTGGGTCACGGTGGCTCCCTGGCCGAAGTCCACCGTGGCGGGGGCCGGGCGCTGGGCGGCGGCAAACAGGCGGGCCCGGCGGATGGACTCCTCCAGCGCGTCCCTGACGGCAGGATCGAGTTCGTCCAAGGCACGGCGACGGGCCTCGGCGGGGACCACGGTGCTGCTTTGCTCCACGTGGTCGAAGCGTCGGGCCAGTTCCGCCAACGTCGCGTAGCCTCCGGTCCGGACCTCGGCGATGATCTGCGCGACGGCGTCGGAGGCCGAGTCGAAGTCGTTCTCCGGCCGGGGCAGGGCGGCCTTCAGGCCCGCATGGTCCAGCGCGGTCCCCCGCAGGTCGATGGTCCGCAGGACGGGGAGGGATCCGGGGGTCTGGGTTGAATTCGTCACCGCACCAGTTTACGGCCTCGGGCCCCGGCCCGCCGAGTGCTACGGCGGACCGGCGACGCTAGATGTCCAGGCAGGTGGGGCCCAACAACACCTTGAGGTCCCCGAACAGTGCGGGGTTGGGGTTGACCCGGAAGTCGATGCCCAGGCGCATCAGTTCCACGCTGCGGGTGCCGGCTAGCTTCACCCGCACCTCGGTGTTGCCCTGGTGGGTGCGCAGGACCTCACCGAGCTGTGTGACCACCGCCTCGTTGGCCTTGTGGCTGGGCATCGAAATGACCACCGGCCCGGCCAGCCCGTCCTCGCTGATCTCGGGGATGGTCAGTTCTTGGGCGTTCAAGGACACCGCCCCGTCGTCGCGCCGTTGCAGTCGACCGCGGACCACGACGATCAGGTCCTCGGCCAGCACGCTGGCGATCGGCCCGTAGGCCTGACCGAAGAACATGACCTCCATGGAGCCGCCGAGGTCCTCGATTTCCGACCGGGCGTACGGGTTCCCGCTGTTCTTGGCAATGCGCCGTTGCAGCGAGGTGATCATCCCGGAAATCGTGACGATCTGCCCGTCGCGCGGCCCGTCCTCGGAGAGCACCTGGGTGATGGAGAGGTCGGCATGCTGTTCCAACAGGTTGCCCAGGCCCTGCAGGGGGTGGTCCGACACGTAGAGCCCGAGCATGTCGCGTTCGAAGGAAAGCTTGTCCTTCTTCTCCCATTCGGGCAGATCCGGGACGTCGATGGCCAGCCCGGAGCCGGCGGACGGATCGTCCAGGGCGCTGAAGAGGTCGAACTGGTTGGCGGCCTCGTTGCGTTTGAGCACGATGACCGAGTCGACGGCCTCCTCATGGATCATGGCCAGGGCCCGCCGTGGGTGGCCCATCGAATCATAGGCGCCCGCCTTCACCAGCGATTCGATGGTGCGCTTATTGCACACCACCGCGGGAACCTTCTGCAGGAAGTCGGTGAACGTCTCGAAGGCGCCCTTCTCCTGGCGTGCCTCCACCAGCGCGTTGACCACGTTGGAGCCGACGTTGCGGATGGCTCCCATGCCGAAACGGATGTCGGTATCCACCGGGGTGAAGTTCAGCTGTGATTCATTCACGTCGGGGGGCAACACGGTGATGCCCATATGGCGGCATTCGTTGAGGTAGAGCGCCGATTTGTCCTTGTCGTCGCCGACGCTGGTCAACAGGGCCGCCATGTATTCGGCCGGATAATGGGCCTTGAGGTAGGCGGTCCAGTAGGAGACCAGGCCGTAGGCCGCCGAATGGGCCTTGTTGAACGCGTAGTCGGAGAAGGGCAGCAGGATCTCCCACAGGGCCTTGATGGCGGCCTCGGAGAACCCGCTGTCCAGCATGCCCTGGTGGAAGCCGGCGTACTGCTTATCCAGTTCGGCCTTCTTCTTCTTGCCCATGGCCCGGCGCAGGATGTCCGCCTGGCCCAGCGAGAACCCGGCGACCTTCTGCGCGATGGCCATGACCTGCTCCTGGTACACGATCAGGCCGTAGGTCTTGTCGAGGATCTCCTGCAACGGTTCCTCGAGTTCGGGGTGGATCGGGGTGATCTCCTGCAGGCCGTTCTTGCGCAGCGCATAGTTGTTGTGCGAGTTCGCGCCCATCGGGCCCGGACGATAGAGCGCGATGACGGCGGAAATGTCTTCGAAGTTGTCGGGGCGCATCAGACGCAGCAGCGACCTCATGGGTCCGCCGTCGAGCTGGAAGACCCCCAGGGTGTCCCCGCGGGCCAGCAGTTCGTAGGCGGCCCGGTCGTCCACCTCGAGTTGTTCGAGGTCCAGGTCAATCCCGCGGTTGATCTTGATGTTCTCGATCGCGTCGGAAATGATCGTCAGGTTCCGCAACCCCAAAAAGTCCATCTTGATCAGCCCGAGAGTTTCACAGGTGGGGTAGTCGAACTGCGTGATGACCTGCCCGTCCTGGAAACGGCGCATGATCGGCACGACGTCGATGATCGGGTCCGAGGACATGATCACCCCCGCCGCGTGGACGCCCCACTGGCGCTTCAGCCCTTCGATGCCCTTCGCCGTTTCGAAGACCTTGGCGGCCTCCGGATCGGCGGCCAGCATCTGGCGGAAATCCGCTGCTTCGGAGTAGCGCTGGGCGGATTTGTCCTCGATGTCGGCCAGCGGGATGTCCTTGGCCATGACGGCCGGCGGCAGGGCCTTGGTCAGCGTCTCGCCCATGCTGAAGGGGTGGCCCATGACCCGGGCCGAGTCCTTCAGGGCCTGCTTGGTCTTGATCGAGCCGTAGGTCACGATCATCGACACGCGCTCGTCGCCGTACTTCTCGGTCACGTAGTTGATGACCTCGCCGCGGCGACGATCATCGAAGTCGACGTCGAAGTCGGGCATGGACACACGCTCCGGGTTGAGGAAGCGTTCGAAGATCAACCCGTGCTGCAGCGGGTCCAGGTCGGTGATGCGCATGGCGTACGCCACCATGGAGCCGGCGCCGGAACCACGTCCGGGGCCGACCCGGATGCCGTTGTCCTTGGACCAGTTGATGAAATCCGCCACGACGAGGAAGTAGCCGGGGAAGCCCATCTTGGTGATGATGTCCAGCTCGTAGTCGGCCTGCCGGCGCGAGGCCTCGGGGACGCCTTGGGGGTAGCGGTACCGCATGCCGGATTCGACTTCCTTGACCAGCCAGCTGGTTTCGTCCTCCCCCGGCGGGCAGGGGAACTTGGGCATGTAGTTCGCGTCGGTGTTGAAGGAGACCTCACACCGTTCGGCGATCTCCAGGGTGTTGTCGCAGGCCTCGGGGAACTCGGCGAAGAGCGCGCGCATCTCCTGCGGCGACTTCAGGTAGAAACTGGTTCCCGAGAACGCGAAGCGTGATCCCCCCTGGTCATAGGTCGGTTCCAGCAGCGTGGAGCCCGACTGCAGGGCCAACAGGGCCTCATGGGCCTTGGCATCGCGTTCGTGCGTGTAATGCAGGTCGTTGGTCGCCACCAGCGGCAGCTTCAGTTCCTTGGCCAGCCGCAGCAGATCCTTGGTGACCCGGCGCTCGATGTCCAGCCCGTGGTCCATCAGCTCGCAGTAGTAGTTCTCCTTGCCGAAGAGGTCCTGGTATTCACCGGCGGCCTGCTTGGCCTCCTCGTACTGGCCCAACCGCAGGCGGGTCTGGATCTCGCTCGAGGGGCAGCCGGTGGTGGCGATGAGCCCTGAGCTGTACTGCTCGAGCAGTTCGCGGTCCAGCCGCGGCCACTTGCCGAACACCGAGTCCAACGATCCGATCGACGAGGCCCTGAAGAGGTTGCGCATGCCTTCGTTGTTGCGGCTGAGCAACGTCATATGGGTGTAGGCGCCACCGCCGGAGACGTCGTCCCGCTTCTGATGGGCCTCGCCCCAGCGCACCCGGGTCTTGTCCTTGCGGGAGGTTCCGGGGGTGACGTAGGCCTCGACCCCGATGATGGGTTTGACCCCCGCACTGGTCGCCTTGTTCCAGAAGTCGAAGGCCCCGAACAGATAGCCGTGGTCGGTCGTGGCCAGGGCCGGCATGCCCAGGCGCTTGGTCTCCTCGAAGAGGTCGGTCAGGCGCGCGGCGCCGTCGAGCATCGAGTATTCGGTATGCGTATGAAGGTGGACGAATCCGTCCCGGTTTGAGCTGGCCACCGATCCATTCTAGGCCCGGAGGCGACCCTTCCGAACTTCCCCGCGCGGCGGCAGGCGTGTCCCGGTCGGGGGCCGGGCGGCCCCGGGTCCGTGGAGGTCGACGCGGCGGGGGCTCAGTAGCCCAGGTCCCCGTCGCGGAGGATCTCCAGGGCGTGGGAGAGGTCCTGCGGGTAGCTGCTCTCGACCTCGACCCACTCCCCCGTGACCGGATGCGGGAACCCCAGCTGGTAGGCGTGCAGCCACTGCCGGGTCAGTCCGAGGTCGGCCGCCAACCGCGGGTCGGCCCCGTAGGTCTGGTCTCCCGCGCAGGGATGGCGCAGGGCCGAGAAGTGCACCCGGATCTGGTGCGTGCGTCCGGTCTCCAGCTGCACCTTCACCAGGCTGGCCCGACCGAAGGCCTCCAGGACCTCGTAGTGGGTGACCGAATCGCGTCCGCCTTCGAGGACCGCGAACCTCCAGTCATGTCCCGGATGCCGGCCGATGGGTGCATCGATGGTCCCGGACAACGGGTCGGGCAGCCCCTGGACGAGGGCGTGGTACGTCTTGGAGGGGGTGCGTTCCTTGAAGGCACGTTTGAGTGCCGTGTAGGCCCGCTCGGTCTTGGCCACGACCATCGCCCCGGAAGTCCCCACGTCCAGCCGGTGCACGATGCCCTGGCGTTCGGGGGCCCCGGAGGTGGAGATGCGGTAGCCGGCGGCGAGTAACGCGCCGACGACCGTGGGCCCCACCCACCCGGGGGAAGGATGGGCGGCCACCCCGACGGGTTTGTCGATGACCACGTAGTCGTCGTCCTCGGCCAGGATCTTCATGGCTTCCACGTATTCGGCCCTCACTTCCAACGGGTCTGTTTCCGGGGGCGGATCGACGCTGACGACGTCGCCGTCGGCCACCTTGCGGGATTTGGCGACCTGGCTGCCGTTGAGCAGCACATGGCCCCCGGCGCACCAGCGCGCAGCCACGCTGCGGGTGGTCTCCAGTCGGGCGGCCAGCAGGGCGTCGACGCGCTGGCCTGCTTCCTCGGGCCCGACGGCGAAGATGGTCGGGCTCACGATTCGTCGGCTTTCCCGCTCTTCCGGGTGGTCTTCTCGGGCACCGGCAGGCCGTCCAGTCCGATGCCCCGGAAGAGCAGCAGGCAGATGCCGATCATGGAACACACCACGAAGGAGTCGGCCACGTTGAAGATCGCAAAGTGCGGGACGGCGATGAAGTCCACGACGTGGCCCATGCCGAACGAGGGCTCACGGAACAGCCGGTCGATGAGGTTGCCGCTGGCACCGGCCAGCAAGCCTCCCAGGGCCACGGCCCACCATCCCGAGCTCACCTTGCGCAGCAGCGTCAGGACGTAGACCACGACGACGGCCATGATGATGGTGAAGATCCAGGTCACCGAGGTACCGATGGAGAAGGCGGCCCCGGAGTTCAGGATGTAATGCCATTGCAGGGCCGATCCGATCACGTCGATCGTTTCGCCCAGTTCCATCCTGGCCTGCACCAGGGCCTTCGTCAGCTGGTCCAGGCCGGCCCCGAGGACGGCGATGCCCAGCGAGAGCGCGATCAACCGGCCGCTGGCACCCTTCGGCGGGGGCGCCGGGGCCTCATGCTCGGTGCGTGCTGCGGGGTCCTGATCCATCGGGGTCCTTAACGTGATGTCGGCGGCCGGGTGATCCGGCCGCCGACAGACATGGTCGTGGGTGGGACGCCGAAGCGTCCTCCCCGCAACGATTGGCTAGGCGTTGTCCTGGGAATCCGGGGTCGCGATGGGGCCCTGCGACTCGAGATCCTGCAGCTGACCTTCGATGTAGGACTTCAGGCGGGCCCGGTAGTCGCGCTCGAAGCCACGCAGCTGGTCGAGCTTGCGCTCCAGCACGGATTTCTGGTCCTCCAGCGAGTTGAGCGTCTTGGTGCTCTTGTCCTCGGCGTCGGATACCAGTTTCGTGGCCTGCAGCTGGGCTTCGGCGATGATCTTATCGCGCTGCTCGACCCCGGCGCCGACGTATTCGTCGTGCAGGCGCTGGGCCATGGCCAGCACACCGGCGGCGGACTCGGCGGAACCGGATCCTGCGGCAGCGGTATCGGCGGTGGGGGCCGCGGCGGCAGCAGGAGCTTCCGGCGTGGTCGGCGTCTGCTCGGTGGCAGGGGCGTCCTCGACCTCGGGGGAGGCTTCTTCGGCTGCTTCGTCGACGTTGCCGGTCACCGGAGCGGATTCCGCGGCCGGAGCGGCGGCGGTCTCGCTGGCGGGGGCCGCGGCGACGGGGGCCGGAACGCTGCCGGTTTCGACGTCCGTGGAGCCACCGAGCTCGCTGACGCGCTGGCGCAGCTGCTCGTTCTCCTGGGTCAGTCGACGCAGTTCCACGACGATCTCGTCCAGGAAGTCGTCAACTTCGTCCTGATCGTAGCCCTCCCGGAACTTCGTTGGCTGGAAACGCTTGTTGACTACATCTTCTGGCGTGAGCGCCATCTGGTCACCTCGATACTTAGTTCTCTCCCCGGCCGCCTGATTGCGGCCCGAGGGCGATTACACCGGTTATGTAAGCAAGCTGCAGCGGCTGCCGCGGCATACTTCCTGTTTCAAGACTATAACGTTTCCCGCACCGAAGACTAACCTTTGACCTCGGTCGGGAGACAAGAGCCTATCGCCCGATCTGCAGAACGACGACCTTGGCAATGATGATGGCGAAATAAAGGATCAGGAAAGCCAGATCCAGGCGCATCCCGCCCACATCCAAGGGCTTGATCTTGGACCGGAGCCACCGCATGGGCGGATCGGTGATGCGGTAGACGAAACTGGCCAGGATCAGCGCCATGCCGCGGGGACGCCAGCCCCGGGCGAACATCTGGACGATGTCGTAGACGATCCTCAGCATGAGCATGACCTGGACGACCGTCAAGGCGGCATAGACCAGTCCGAAAAGAATTCCCACGGTACGAAGCGGCCGCTAGCTCTGGTTGAAGAAGGTTGCCGTGTCCTCGGAGGATTTCTTGTCCTCACCCAGGATCTCGACGCTGGCCGGTGAGAGAAGAAACACCTTGTTGGTGACGCGTTCGATGCTGCCATGCAGCCCGAAGACCAGGCCGGCGGAGAAGTCGACCAGACGCTTGGCGTCGCCTTCACCCATGTCCGTGACGTTCATGATGACCGGGATGCCGTCCCGGAAGCTCTCGCCGATGACCTTGGCGTCGTTATATGAACGGGGGTGAACCGTCGTGATTTGCCGCAATGAAGAATCCTCGTCCCTGGATGAAGGCGCGCGCTTGATGGGGGTGACCGGAGCCCGGTATTCCGTTTCCGGTTCAGCGGCGACTGCCATGGGGGCCCGCTCGGGCTCGACACGGGACGGTTCCGGACGCTGCTGCAGCTGCTGCTGTTCGGGCATCTCGGACTGCTCGTCCTCGTAGTGCTCGTCACCGTCGGCGAGTCCCAGGTAGATCATCGTCTTGCGCAAGGCGCCAGCCATGGTCTTCTCCTTATGATCGTACGCGGCGAGGGGTCTTCTCCCGCTTGAGTCTCCGCTGCAAACGACGCTACAGCACCGGCGGGCGCTGGCCGAGCACATCGGAGCCGACACGGAGGTGTGTCGCCCCGGCGGCCACGGCCTGTTCCAGGTCGTGGCTCATCCCCGCCGAGATCCAGTCCGCGGTGGGGTGGTCGGCCCGCAAGGAGGCGGAGATTCCGGCCAGCCGTTCGAAGGCCGGAGTCGGGTCCTGACCCAACGGGGCCACGGCCATCACCCCGGCCAGGGCCAGACCTTCGGTTTCGGCGACGAGCTCGGCCAGCTGCTGGACCTCTTCGGGTTCCGCGCCGCCGCGTCCGATCCCGCCGTCGTCCCCCGTGCGCTGGTCCGCGGCACGCAGGTCGACTTGGATCACAGTGGCCAGGTCCGCTCGGGGAGCCAGCCCCTCCTCGGCCCGGCGCTCGGTTTCGCGGTGCATGGCCTTGCCCAACGCCCGGGCCAGGGAGGCCCGGTCCAACGAATGCAGGGCCGCTGCGTAACGGACCACCGATTTGGCCTTGTTGCTTTGGAGTTGGCCGATGAAATGCCAGTTCAGGTCCAGCGTCTGGACCTGAACTGCCTTGGCGGAGGCTTCTTGGTCGCGGTTCTCACCGACCTCGCGCACCCCGAGCTCGTGGAGCAGCCGGACGTCGGAGGCGGGAAAGAACTTGGTCACGACCACCAGTTCGGGCTCCTGGTCCCGTCCGGCGGCACGGGTCGCGGTGGTGATGCGTTCGCGGACGGCCGTGAGTCGTTGCTCCAGGCCCTCGCGACGCCGGGCCTCATCCGGGGCCGGGGCGGGGGTGGTGTTCATGTGTTCCTCTCCGACAGCTGGGCCGGCCAGACGATTCCGGCCAGACGGCCGGTGCGTGCATCACGCCGGTAGGAGTAGTAATCCTGGTCCTCGACCGTACACACCCCGGTGGAGGTGACGTCCACGTCCAGACCTGCCAACAGGGTGGCCGCCGCACCCGGCAGGTCCAGTGAAGGAGTACCCCAGGAGGTCCTGGCTTCGATTCCGGGCATCACGGCCGCGGCGTCCGACGCCATGTCGGCAGGAACCTCGTAGCAGGCCCCGCATACCGCAGGACCGATCCACGCATGGATCCGGGCGCCCCCGGCCTCGCGGATAGCCTCGACCGTGTTGGTCAGGATGCCCCCGAGCAGGCCGTTGCGCCCGGCGTGGGCCACCGCGGTGACCAGTCCGCCATCGTCCCGGGCGGCCACGAAGACGACCGGTACGCAATCGGCGACCATGACCGCCAGGGGGATCGAGCCGTCCGGGGACAGCAGGGCGTCGGCCTCGGCGGACCTCTCCCCCACCCCGGCGTCCCGGGCCGGGTCGACCTGCTGGTTCGGGGCCGCCGGACGGGGTTCCACGGTATGGACCGTGACCGAATGCGTCTGGTTCATGAACCGCAGGCTCCCGGGTTCCAGGCCCAGCCGGTCCTCCAGCCTCCGACGTCGTTGAAGGACCTCCGGGGCGTGGTCGCCCACGTGCAAGGCCAGGTTGCCCTCGGCGGTCGAGGTGAAGGCCACCTGCGCCGGCGAAGGGCCGGGGAACTCAAAGCGAAGCAAGACCACCACTCCAAATCAGACAACGGCGCGCCACCCGGAATGGTACCGGGCCACGCGCCGTCGACCCCATCAGGGCCACTGTCGGGGATTACTTCAGGAAGTCGGGGACATCCAGATCGTCATGCGAGGAGGACGAGAGGTCCTGCTCCACGACGTGGGGCAGCTCGTCGTACCCCTGGGAGGCAGCGGGGGCCGCTTCGGGGGCGGAGGCCGCGGACTGGCCGGAGGAGCCGGGCGTCGATTGCGCCGAGGCGGCTCCCTCGGACGGGGCCAGCGGGATGGTGCCCGGGACCGTCGTGGGCGGCGCCTGCTGCGGCACTGCCGGTCCGCTCTGCTGCTGTCGCGGCTGCGCCGGTGCGCTGGTGACATCAACCTGGTCGAACCCCGCCGCAATGACGGTCACGCGGGCCTCGTCACCCAGGGCGTCGTCGATGACGGCACCGAAGATGATGTTGGCTTCCGGGTGGGCGACCTCCTGGACCAGGCGGGCCGCTTCGTTGATCTCGAACAGGCCCAGATCCGAACCGCCCTGGATGGAGAGCAGCACGCCGTGGGCCCCGTCGATGGACGCCTCGAGCAGCGGTGAGGCGATGGCCAGCTCGGCGGCCTGGACCGCACGGTCCTCGCCCCGGGCCGAGCCGATGCCCATGAGGGCGGAACCCGCCCCCTGCATGACCGACTTCACGTCGGCGAAGTCGAGGTTGATCAACCCGGGGGTCGTGATCAGGTCGGTGATGCCCTGGACGCCGGACAGCAGCACCTGGTCGGCGGAACGGAAGGCATCGAGTACCGAGACGTTCCGATCGCTGATGGAGAGCAGCCGGTCGTTCGGGATCACGATCAAGGTATCGACCTCGTCGCGAAGGGCGTCGATGCCGGCCTCGGCGGACGTTGCACGGCGACGGCCCTCGAAGGTGAACGGACGGGTGACGACGCCGATGGTCAGCGCCCCCAACGAACGGGCGATGCGGGCGACGACGGGGGCCCCGCCGGTGCCGGTACCACCGCCTTCGCCGGCGGTCACGAAGACCATGTCGGCGCCGCGCATGACCTCTTCGATTTCCTCGGCATGGTCTTCCGCTGCCTGGCGGCCGACCTCCGGGTTGGCGCCCGCGCCGAGGCCACGGGTCAGTTCGCGCCCCACGTCGAGCTTCACGTCGGCGTCACTCATGAGGAGCGCCTGCGCGTCGGTGTTGATCGCAATGAATTCGACGCCGCGAAGGCCGACCTCGATCATGCGGTTCACGGCGTTGACGCCGCCACCGCCGATTCCGACGACCTTGATGACGGCGAGGTAGTTCTGTGGAGCTGCCACGTCCTGTTTCCCTTGTTCGATGTGCTGCTGAGTCTTAGGAAGCTTCAACCGGACCAACGTTAACCCTCAAGTTGAGGGTTATAGTTATGTCAAGTACCTGCTACTAAGACGCTATGTTTTGCATCCCCGGCATGCAACGACCGCCTAGGCGTGTCGCACCATTACCGTGGGGTGGTTCCTGCCGCATGCCCCGACCCCTACCGGGTGACCGGGTGGTCGGGGGTGCTGACGTCGAAGGTCTTGACGCCCGCCTGCTTCTTGTCCTTCAGGAAGGCCGTGAGGACCCGTGCCTTGTCACCGCTGCGTTCGTCGCTCCCCCACAGGACCTTCTGCCCGGTCGTGAGGGAGAGTTCAACCGAATCGACGGTCTGCGCGCTGGCATGGTCAAGCTTTTTCAACGTCGAGGAAGGCAAGGCCGCCAAAACGCCGGTCAAGGAGGAAAAGACCTCCGGATCCTGCTCCGAGGCCTTCCCGTCGATCAGCGGAAGCTTGACGCCCTTGCGTTTCTTGACGCTGGACAACGTCCTGCCGTCCTCTCCGACCAGGTCGTAGGACTTCGAATCGTTCTCCACGATGGCCACCGGGGCGAACTCGACGATCCGCACCTCGAGGGTCCCGGGGGCATGGGCCTGGACAACGACGTCATGGATGGCTTCCTGATCCGCGAGCAGGTCCTTGACCCGCCCCGGACCGATCCGTGGCAATGGAGTTCCTTCCAATGGTTCCAGCGCCGTGGTGATCGTCTTCGTCGGGACCAGCTTATTGCCCTCCACCGTGATCGTCTGCACGGCCAGCAGGGGCGAATAGAGCAGCACCAGCATCAGGACCACGATCACCGCGACGACGGCCCCGCCGATCCACAGGATGCGTCGACGCAGACGCCGGCCGGGCGATTCGGGCAGGGTGACGACGTTGGGGCCGCCGGAGGATCCCCCGCTCATGCGCCCGATTCCAACCTCGAAACGATCACCGGTCCGAGTTCGGTGACATCCCCGGCGCCGATGGTCATCACGATATCGCCGCTGCGGGCCACCTCGGAGATCCGGGCCGCCACGTCCCCGCGATCGACCAACCCGCCGGCGGTGTTCAACGCATCGGCCACGAGGGATGAATGGACCCCGGGCAACGGTTGTTCACGGGCTGCGTAGATCTCCAGCACCAGGGCCGTATCAGCCAGGGAGAGGGCATCGGCGAACTCCGCCCAGAATTCGCGGGTCCGGCTGAACAGATGCGGTTGGAAGACGACATGGACCTTGCCATGCTCCCCCGCCACGGCACGGCCGGCCCGCAGCGCCGCCAGGACCTCCGTCGGGTGGTGGGCGTAGTCGTCGTAGACGGTGACCCCGTGGGCCCGGCCCCGGAGCTCGAAACGCCGGGCCGCCCCGGTGAAGGCCGCCAGGCCGTCGAGAGCCGTCCCCGGATCCAGCCCGCAGTCCAGTCCGACGGCGAAGGCCGCCGCCGCATTGAGCAGGTTGTGGTCCCCGGGGGCGGAGAGCGAGAGCCGCCCGGATCCGCCACTGCCCCAGTCCAGATCGCAGGCGAAGCGTCCCTCCTCGGGCCGGGAGTTGCTCAGCCGACGGTCCGCGGAGTCGGAGAAACCGTAGGTCTGCACCCGCACCAGAGGACGTTCCGCGCGGAGGCGCCGTGCCAGGGCCAGGGCCCCGGGGTCGTCGGCGCAGGCGATCAGCAATCCGCCGTCGGGCAACAAAGAGGCGAACTGGTGGAAGCTCTCATGCACCGCGGCTTCGGTGCCGTAGTGGTCCAGGTGGTCGGCCTCGATATTGGTCACCACGATGGTATCGGGACGGTAGTTCAGGAACGAAGCGTCGGATTCGTCGGCTTCGGCCACGAAGATCCGCCCCGAGCCATGTTCGGCGTTGACCCCCAACCCCGCGATGTTGGCGCCGATGGCGAAGGACGGTGAGGCTCCTGCCTGGCGCAGCATCACGGCGATGAGCGAGGTGGCCGTCGTCTTGCCGTGGGTGCCGCAGACGGCGACGACATGGTGGGAATCCATCGTGGCCGCCAGCCCCTCGGAGCGGTGCAGGATGCGCATCCCGCGGTCGATGGCGGCATCATATTCGGGATTCCCCGCCTTGATGACCGAGGAGGCGACGACGGTATCGGCCTCCGGCAGCTCCGCGGCGGAGTATCCGACGTGGATCACCGCCCCCAGGGCGCGGAGTTCGTCCAGGACCGGAAGGTCCTTGGCGTCGCTGCCGGTGACGGCGACCCCCTGGGCCAGCATCAGCCGGGCGACGGCGGAGACCCCGACCCCGCCGATCCCCATGAGATGGACCCGGCCGAGCTCGGCCAGCGTATGACGTTGTTGCATGCCTCTAGTGTCCTCTCTTCGGGGCGCGGACGCCCCGCTGCCCGGCGGCCGCGTCGAGCACCCGGCGGGCCATCTGTTCGGCGGCGTCGCGGCGCCCCAGCGCCCGGGCCGCCGCGGACATGGTGTCCAGGCGTCCGGGGTCGGCCAGCAACCCGGGGACGACCCGGGCGACGTAGTCGGCGGTGAACTCGTCATCGGGTTTCACGATGGCGCCCCCCGTGGCCTTCAGGTCGCTGGCATTTTGTGCCTGTTCGCCGTTGCCGATCGGCAGCGGGACCAGGATCGAGGGCAGTCCGACGGCGGCCAGCTCGCAGACCGTGCCGGCTCCGGCCCGGGCAATGATCAGGTCCGCGGCGGCGTAGGCCTGTTCCATCCCGTCCACGTATTCGACCTGGTGGTAGCCGGGCAGCGACAGCGGCTCCCCGTCCTCGTCCACCATGGCCTTGCCGCTGCCGGTGACGTGCAGGACCTGGAATCCCGGGTGTTCGGCGCCGGCGTCCCCGGCCAGGCGGCGGAGACCACCGATGAGGGCCTGGTTCACCGACAGGGCGCCGGAGGATCCGCCGGTGACCACCAGGGTCGGCAGCTGTGGGTCCAGGCCCAGGGCGCTGCGGGCTTCGACCCGGGCCGCGGCGCGGTCCAATCCGGCGATCCGGCGGCTCATGGGCATGCCGACCAGTTCGGCTCCGGGCAGGCCGGTGCCCTCGAACGCGGTGCCCACGGCGGCGGCGAAGCGCGCGCCGACCCGGTTGGCCAGGCCTGCCTTGGCGTTGGCCTCATGCACGACCACCGGGATGTGCAGCCGACGGGCCGCCAGATAAACCGGAGTGCAGACGTAGCCGCCGACCCCGACGACCACGTCGGCCTCGGCCCGGCGCAGGATGTTCTGGGCCCCCCGCACTGCCGCCACGAAACGGAACGGCAGCTTCAGCAGGTCCAGCGAGGGACGGCGTGGCATCGGCACCCGGGCGATGGTCTCCAACTCGTAGCCGGCCGCCGGCACCAGCCGGGTTTCCATCCCCGAGGGGGTTCCGACCAGGCGGATCGCGGGCCGGGGTTCGGCCTCCCGCAGGGCATCGGCAATGGCGAGCAGGGGTGAGACATGGCCGGCGGTTCCTCCGCCGGCCATCACCACCGAGGGGACATGGTTCATGGGTTGGCCTTCCTGGCTTTGCGTGGGGTCCCGCCCGGGGTCGTGGCTTCGGTGGGCAGTTCAGAGCTGGCGTCGGGGCGGGAACGGGCGAAGCACAACACGACGCCGACGGCCATGAGCGAGAGCAGCAGGGCCGAACCACCCGAGGAGATGAAGGGCAGCGGGACGCCGATCACCGGGAGCAACCCGGTGACCATGCCGATGTTCAGGAATGCCTGGCCGATCAGCCAGGCCATGATGCCGCCGGTGGCGATGCGCACGAACCCGTCCTGGTGGCGGGCCGCGACCCGGTACATCGCAATGGCGAGGATCGCGAAGAGCACGACGACGACCAGGGTGCCCAACAGTCCGAGCTCCTCACCGAGGATGGTGAAGATGAAGTCGTTGGAGGCCTCGGGGATGTAGTTCCACTTCTGCCGTGATTGGCCCAGGCCCACACCCCACCAGCCGCCTGAGGCCAGCGCATAGATGCCCTGGGTGGATTGGTAGCAGGCGCCGGGCTGGGTATCGCAGTTCAGCCCCAGCCAGGCATAGATGCGGGTCATGCGGTTGCCGGAGACCATCACCATGACCACGGCCGCGATGGCCCCGAGCACCCCGGCCGCGGCGAACAGCTTCAGCCGGACCCCGCCCAGGAACAACGTGGCCACCAGGACCAGACCGATGACCAGTGCGGTGCCCAGGTCCCGGCCGACCATCACCAGTCCCAGGAGCAGGACGCCCCCGGGGAAGAGGACCGGGATCAAGGCGTGGGACGTCTGGTCGATGAGCTTGGACTTCTTGCTCAGTACGGAGGCCGCCCAGACCGCCAGGGCCAGCTTCGCCGCTTCGGAGGGTTGGAAGGTGAGCGAACCGATCTTGATCCAGTTCTTGTTCCCGTAGATCTCCAGCCCCAGCGGTGTCAGGACCAGCAGGAGCAGGAAGGCGCTGATGAACAGGGCCGGCCACGCCAGCTTCTTGAACGTCGGCAGCGAGAACCGCGAGATGATGAGCATCATCGCGACCCCCACGACGGCCCAGACGCCCTGTTTGATGACCTGGTCGTAGGAGGAGGCATCGGGGTTGCTGCTGATCGCTTCCACGGAGGAGGAGGACAGGACCATCATCAGGCCGATCACGGTCAGGGCCAACGTGCTGCCCAGGATCAGGTAGTACCCGGTCCGTCCGTCCTTATGCGGGTCGCCTTCAACCCAGTTCCAGAAGCGGGCGACCGGCGTTTGGGTGGATTTCTCCCGGGTCCTGCCCCGCGTGGCCGCCGTGTTCTCGCGTCCGGGGGTCCGGGTGATGAGGGCCCGCGACCGGTCGGGGGCCTGGAGGCCCTTCTTCCGCGGGGAGGAGGCCTTCTTCGGGCTGCCGGGGTGGGCGTTGGTGGCCGGGGCCGACTCCTGCGCCCCGGTATCGGCGGTGCCGGATGGACCGGACGCCGGCGGATGTCCCGCTGAGCCTGCGTTGCCCCCGTGGAGGCCCGTCCTGCGGATCCGGGGCTTGCGGCCCGATCCACCGGTGGGGCGTGATGTGGGGGGTTCCACGCATACTCCTTAGTTTTCTTCGTCCTCCATGAGCCGGCCGACCGCTTCGATGAAGGCGTTGCCGCGGTGGGCGTAGGACGTGAACTGGTCCATGGATGCCGCCGCCGGCGCCATGAGCACCGTGTCCCCGGCCTCGGCGATCCGCGCCGCGGCTTGAACAGCCGCTTCCATGACCGACGTTTCGCGTTCCTGCCGATCCGAACCATCTGCTGTCTGTGTACCAGTTTCGCCTACCGGCGCCTCGATCACCTGCACCGTGGGCGCGTGTCGCCGCAATGCCTCCTGCAGCGCGGAGGTGTCGGTTCCGATGAGCACCACGGCTCGGAGTTTGTCGGCGAAGCGCGTCACCAGTTCGGAGTAGTCCACTCCCTTGGACAGCCCTCCGGCGATCCAGACGACCGAGCCGAAGGAGCCCAGCGATGCGGCGGCGGCATGCGGGTTGGTGGCCTTGGAATCGTTGATCCACAGGATGTCGTCCCGACGGGCGACGGCCTGGATGCGGTGGTCCCCGCCTTCATAGGCGTGCAGTCCCCGGCGGACGGCTTCCGGTTCGACCCCGTAGGCGCGGACCAGCGCCGCGGCAGCCAGCGCATTGGCGACCATATGCCGCGGTGCCACTCCCCCGAAGTCCTCCAACGAGGCCAGTTCGGCGGCCGAATCACCGCGCTCGGCGATGTAGGCGCGGTCCACCAACAGATCGTCGACGACCCCCAGCATGCTGCGCGCGGGGACCGAGGTGGTGAAGCCGATGGCCCGGCATCCCTCGACGACATCGGCGTCTTCGACCATTTTCTCGGTGATCGGTGCCTCCACGTTGTACACCGCGGCCACCCGGGTGCGTTCGTAGATCCTGGCTTTATCCGCCTGGTACTGCTCGAAGGAGCCATGCCAGTCCACATGGTCCTGGGCGATGTTCAACACCACCGAGGCCAGCGGCGAGAGGGTGTGGGTGTAGTGCAGTTGGAAACTGGAGAGCTCGACGGCGATCACGTCATACCCCTCGGGGTCGCGGACCGCATCGAGGATGGGCGTGCCGACGTTGCCGGCGGCGACGGCCCGCAGCCCGCCCGCCTGCAGCATGGCCTCGGTCATCCCCACGGTGGTGGTTTTCCCGTTCGTCCCGGTGATGACCAGCCATTCGGCGGTCTTGCGCCCTTCACGGTGGTTCACCCGCCAGGCGAGTTCGACGTCGCCCCAGATCGGCACCGAGGCTTCGGCGGCAGCCCTCAGCAGCGGGTGATGCGGTGGCCAGCCCGGTGAGGCGATGACCAGATCGGCGACCCGGCCGTCGATGGTGGGCAGTCCCTGGGTGTGTTCCGGGCCCAGCAGGACGTCCCGGGCACCGACGATCTTCAAGGTGTCGGCCCGCTGGGCGCTTTCCTCCCCGGCGCCGGTATCGACGACGACGACGGCGGCCCCGAGCTCGATCAGGGTATCGGCGGCGGAGAAGCCGGTGACGCCCAGCCCGGCCACCACGACCCGCAGGCCGCTCCAGTCGGCGTCCCAGCTGGTCAGATCGTCCAAACGCACGTTCACAGTCCCAAAACCCATTCGCCGTAGAAGAGACCCAAGGCAACGGCGACGCACAGTCCGCAGATGATCCAGAAGCGCACGACGACGGTGACTTCGGCCCACCCCTTGAGTTCGAAGTGATGCTGCAGCGGAGCCATCAGGAAGATTCGTCTGCCGCCGGAGAGTTTGAAGAAGCCGACCTGGATGATCACCGACAAGGAGATGATCACGAACAGTCCGGCGAGGATGATCAGCAGGACCTCGGTGCGTGAGAGCAGCGCGAAGGCCGCCACGGCACCACCGATGGCCAGTGAGCCGGTGTCCCCCATGAAGATCTGTGCCGGGGAGGTGTTCCACCACAGGAACCCGATCAGGGCCCCGGAGAGGATCGCCGCGAGCAGGGCCAGATCCATCGGGTCGCGGACTTCGTAACACACCGACCCGATCGAGCGGGAGGATCCACAGGCCTGGTTGAACTGCCAGATGCCCATCAGGGTGTACGCACTGAAGACCATGATCGACGCCCCGGTCGCCAGCCCGTCCAGGCCGTCGGTGAGGTTCACGCCGTTGGTGGCCGCGGTGACGATCACATTCGCCCAGATGATGAAGAGGATGGCCCCGATCAGCGGGCCGAAGAACGCCAGATCCAGGGCGGTGTCGCGCGTGAAGGACAAATGGGTGGAGGCCGGGGTCAGACCCTTGCCGTTGGGGAACTTCAGTGCGAGGATCGCGAAGGCGATCCCCACGATCGCCTGCAACAGCAGTTTCTGCCAGGCCCGGAGCCCGAGGCTGCGCTGCTTGGAGATCTTGATGTAGTCGTCGAGGAACCCGACGAAGCCCATGCCGGCCATCAGGAACAGCAACACCAACCCACTGGCCGAGGGGCCGGGGGCATGGTCGGCGAGCAGGCCCAGGATCCCGTGCGTACCGAAATAGGCGACGAAGACGGCCGCGACGATGACGGCACCGCCCATGGTCGGCGTCCCGCGCTTGGTGTGGTGCGAGGTCGGACCGTCGTCCCGGACGAACTGGCCATAGCTGCGCTTGGTCAGGACCTTGATGAAGACCGGGGTTCCGGCAAAGGACAGGACCAGGGCGATGGCTGCGCCCATGATGAGGGAGATCACCGGGGATCCTCCGTTTCGAGCGCGCTGGTGGCACCGTTCGAGCAGGTAGTGGAAGCCACCCTGTCGCCCAGGTGGCGTAGACCTGCGGAGTTGGAGGACTTGAACAAGACGATGTCTCCGGGTTCCAGCTGGTCAGCCAACAATGCCTCGGCGTCGTCCGGGGTCTCGACGTAGTACGCCTCGTCTCCCCAACTGCCTTCGAGCACTGCCGAGTTGAAGGCGGCCTTGGCTCCTTGGCCGACCACCACCAGCTTCTTGATGTTGAGCCGGACCGCGAGGCGGCCGACCAGGTCGTGTTCGTGGATTGATTCGGGGCCGAGTTCGAGCATCTCGCCCAGGACTGCCCAGGTGCGGCGGGCGACTCCCGCCTCCGAGGGCAGACCGAGTTCGGCCAGCGTCCGCAGTGCGGCACGCATCGATTCGGGATTCGCGTTGTAGGCGTCGTTGACGATGCTCACGCCGTCGGCACGGTCGGTGCGTTCCATGCGCCACCGGCTCGCCGGCCCCCGGTCCTGCAGGGTCGCGGCGATCGTGGAGCCGTCGATGCCCACGCTGTACGCGGCGGCCGCGGCGGCCAGCAGGTTTGAGACGTGGTGCCGTCCGATGAGTCCGCTACGGATCCGGTGGCTTCCACCGTCGGGCAGGTCGAGCGTGAATTCGGGGTAGCCGCCCTCGGCGACCACGATGTCGGTGGCCATGACCGGGGCCCGGTTCCCGCCGTCGTCCATGGCGAATCCGAGGATCTCGGCGTCGGTGCGTGTCGCCATGGCGGCGACCCGCGGGTCGTCGAGGTTCAGGATGGCGGTGCCGTTGCCAGGCAGTGCCTCGACCAATTCGCCCTTGGCCCGGGCGATGTTCTCCACTCCGCCGAATTCGCCGGCGTGGGCGGTGCCCACACACAGCACGACGCCGGTGTCCGGGTGGACCATGTCGGTCAGGTAGGTGATGTGGCCGATGCCGGTGGCACCCATTTCGATGACCAGGTACCGGGTCTCGGCCGTGGCATTGAAGACGGTCAGAGGGACGCCGACTTCGCCGTTGTAGGAACCGATGGGAGCCACCGTGGGCCCCGAGGTCTGCAGGATCGATGCGAGCAGGTCCTTGGTGGTGGTCTTCCCGGCGGAACCGGTGATGCCGATGACCCGGGTCCCGCCGGCCCGCAGCCGCTCCACGAGATGGGCCGCCAGCGCGCCCATGGCGATGACCGCATCGTCGACGATGACCGCCGGGTGCACGGCCCCTGCCGTATCCAGTGTCTCGTGCTCGGCCAGGGCCAGGATGGCGCCTGCGGCGAAGGCCCGGTCGATGAAGTGGTGGCCGTCCGATACCTCGCCGGGTTTGGCGACGAAAAGGGTCCCGGTGGCGCACTCCCGTGAGTCGGTGGCGACACCGCTGACGGTGGTTCCGGGATCGGCGGTGGCCGTGATGCGCCCACCGGTAATGGACGCAATGTCGGCTGTGTTCAGTTCAATCATGGCTCTTTGACTTTACCCGTTGGCCGCCGAGTCGGTGGAACCGTCCTCGGCGGGGCGCGGGCTATGCCCTGCGGCGAGCAATGCCTGACGCAGTTCCACCCGGTCGTCCAGGGCCACGTTCACGCCGTTGACTTCCTGCCAGACCTCATGCCCGCGCCCTGCCACCAGGATGGTGTCCCCGGCCCGCGCCATCGCCACTGCGGCCACGATCGCGTCCGCCCGCGGGAAGATCTCGGCGGCCTGGCTCCCCAGTCCCTCGGCTTCGATGGCCTCCAACGCCCCGGTCAGGACATCCCGGCGGATCCCTCCGGCTTCCTCGTTGTGGGGATCATCATCCGTGATGATCACGACATCGGCGTGTCGGGCTGCGACGGCCCCCATGGTGGGGCGTTTGGTGGCGTCCCGGTCCCCCGTGGCCCCGAAGACGACGATGACCCGTGAGTCCGGATGTTGTCCCCGCACGCCTTCGATGGCCCGTTCGAGCGCGTCTGAATTATGGGCGAAATCGACGACGGCTGCCGGGGAATCACAGATGACCTGCATCCGGCCCGGCACCGCGACGGTCAGGGGGTCGGAGGCGTCCAGGACCCGTTGGAGGTCTTCCAGGGCGATGCCTGCGACATGGACCATCAGCAGGGCCAGGGCGGCGTTGGAGACATTGAAGAGCCCGGGCAGGCCCGTGTGGGCGCGCAACCGTTCCCCGTCGGGACCGTGAATTTCGAATTCATGACCGAGACCGTGCTGGGCGATGCCCTGGACGCTCCACGCCCGACCGGGCAGCTGCTCGTCGGCTCCTGCCCCATCACGGGGAACGGTCCGCAGGGTGGACACCTCGGCGGTGCTGGAGCGCGCCATGCGACGACCCCAGGCATCGTCCACCGTGATGACCGCACGGGCACTCCGCTCGGCGGCGAAGAGCCGGGACTTGGCCTCGAAATAGGCCTCCATGCTGCCATGCAGGTCCAGGTGGTCCTGGGTGAGGTTGGTGAAGCCCGCGACCCCGAAGGCCATGCCTCCGACTCGTTCATAGTCGATGGAATGGGAGGAGACCTCCATCGCGACCGTGTCCACCCCGGCCGCCCGCATCCGGGCCAACAACGCATGCAGTTGCGGGGCTTCCGGTGTGGTCAGCACGCTGGGGATCCGTGTTCCGTCGGCGAGGATCTCAATGGTCCCGATCAGCCCGGTCCGCTGGCCCAGCGCCCGCAACAGCGAGGTGATGAAGTACGTCGTCGTGGTCTTGCCGTTGGTTCCGGTGACACCGATCAGGCCGAGCCCGGGCTCCCCCGATCCGTACAGGATGGCGGCCACGGGTCCCACGGAGGCCCGCACGGAGTCCACCACCAGCACCGGTAGGCCGGTGGCCGCCGCCCGTTCTTCACCGCTTTCGTCGGCGAGGATCGCCCCGGCTCCGGAATTGGCGGCTGCGGTGCAGTAGTCGGCACCATGGCTTCGTGCCCCGGGAACCGCTGCGTAGAGGTCCCCGGCCAGCACGGCTCGTGAATCGAGGCATACCCCCTGGACCACCGTGCCGCCGTCACCCCGGAGCCGAGGCGTGATGCCGTGCTCGGCCAGGCGACCGGCCAGCTCGTTCAGGGTCAGACGAGGAGCCTGGTCGGGACGGAACGCACGTTCGGCGTCCTGGGGGGTGGGGGGCACTGTGTTCACCATGCGTATTTCTGCTTCTTTCCGACGAAGACCTTATAGGGATCGGGCTTATCGGTGGTGGGTGGGACGTTGTAGCTGTTGAGGGTCTGGGACATGATCGAGGTGAACGTGTCGCCCACACTGAAGCTCTCCCAATTGCCCTTGGGCCGCTGCATCGTCACGACGACCAGGTACTTCGGGTCGTCGATCGGCGCCATCCCGGCGAAGGAGCTGGTGTAGCCGTCGAGTTTGCCCGTCGGACCGGCGGCCTGACCGGTTCCGGTCTTGCCCCCGACGCGGTATCCATCGATGTCCATGTCATACCCCGTGCCGTCGGTCACCACGGTCTCCATCATCCGCCGCATTTCCTTGGAGGTCTTCTTGGAGATGACCCGCTTGCTCTTGACCTCCTTGCGCTCGTGTTCGGTCCCGTCCGGATCCGTGTAGGACTCGATGAGCGAGGGCTCGATCTGGACCCCCTGGTTGGCGATCGCCTGGAAGATGCGGGCCGTGTGCAGGGAGGTCAGGCTGTAGCCCTGGCCGAACATGGTCGTGTACTGCTGGCGGCGGTCCCAGCGCTCCGGGGGAACGAAGATGCCCTTGTTGACCGGAACCCCGATGTCGAAGCCCTGGCCGATGCCGAACTTCTTCATCCATTCGTAGCGTTGTTCGTTGCTGAGCTTGCTGCCGACCATCGTGGTGCCGGTGTTGTAGGAGCGCGCGAAGATCCCCGCCGTGGTCATGTCCAGGGTCTCGTGCTTCATCGAGTCGTGGATGGTTTCCTTGCCGATGGTGTATTCGTTCGGGACGGTGAAGTGGTCCTTGGGCTTCACCACGCCTTCCTCCAAGGCGGCCGCGAAAGTGGCGGCCTTGCCGGTCGAGCCGGGTTCGTAGGCCTGCGACACCGTGGTTGAACGACGGAACTTGGCGTCCGTGGCTCCCGGGTCCGCCGGATCCACCGTCGTCGAATCCGCCAGGGCCCGGATCTTGCCGGTGTCCACCTCGACGACCACCGCGTTGACCCATTCGGCGTTGAACTGCTTCTGCTTGGCCATCACCGCTTCCTGGGCGGCCCACTGGATATCGCTGTTGATCGTGAGTTTGAGGTCCTGGCCATCGACCGCCGGCTTTTCCTTGAGCGTCGCCATCGGAATCCTGACCCCATCGGCGGCGATCTCGAAGGTCTTGGTCCCCGCTTCACCGGCCAATGCTTTGTTCTGGCTCAATTCCAAGCCCTCGGCCCCGGTCTGGGAGGTCCCGTCCTCGCTGGACCGCAGAAAACCCAATACCGAGCCGGCGACGGTGCCGTTGGGGTATTCACGTTCGAAGCGTTCCTGGCTGGTGATCCATGGCAGCCCGATCTTCAGGACCTTGTTGCGGGTTTCGGGGGTCACCCCTTTGGCCACGACGGAGTAGCCCTTCTTCTTGGCCCCCTCATCGCCGATGATGGAGGTCTTCAGCGTGTCCTGATCGATGTCCAGGGTGGCCGCGAGTTCCTTGACGGCGTCTTCGGTCTGCACGACGTCCCGGCCGCCGTCACCGTCCTTGCGCTTGAACGAGTCCTTAACCTGGCGCTGGTCGACCACCAGGTCGTAGCGTTCAAAGCTGGCAGCCAGGATCTTCCCGGATGAGTCCAGGATCTTGCCACGCACCGGCTGCTGGTCCGTTTCGCGGATCCGCTGGCCGGTGGCCGCCTCCGCAGCAGCCGACGGATCGAGCCCCTGCACCAGGAAGAGCCGTCCGCCGAGCAGGACCAGCATGACCATGGCAAGGGCCAGGCCCGTCCGCAGACGGCGCGGCTCGGTGTGCTTTGATTTCCTGGCGGGCGGCCTGGCCATAGTTCATTCCTTGGGTTGCTGATCGGTTCTTCTCGAGGTCCGTACCGAACAGGACTCGCTGCCCTACTGTCCGGAACCCTGCTGCGCCGGAGCCGGGATGGTTCCGCCGTTCAGGTCCTCGCTCGAAGCTTCGTCGGTCTTCTTTTGTGTCTTGCTCTCGGCCTCCGAGGCGCCGTCGGTGACTGCCTTGCCCTCGGGGGCGATGTTGCTTTGCTGCTCCGCGGCTTCGGACTTCGTGTCCGCCACCGTCTGTTTCTTGGCCTGGTCTTCAGGGACCGCCGGTGTCGGTACATGGGCGGAAGGAAGCTTTCCCTTTTCCGCGGCCGTGGACTTTCCGGCGATCTTCTGGGTGTCCAGATTGATCGAAGCCACCGTTCCCGGGGTGACCATACCCAATTCTGCCGCCTTGACTGCCACATTCTGGGGAGCTTGAAGGTTTTGGAGCTCCTGTGTCAGCGCTTCGTTCTGCTGGCTGAGGGCCTGTTCCTGGCCGCGGAGGCTCACGATGTCGTACTGGGAGTTGGCCACATTGACGTTGATGACCAGGACCCCGACCAGCGCCGCCAGCAACAAAGCGAAGCAGAACACGGCGAATCCGGCGCGTCGGCTGCGTTTCGTGGCCGGGACCAGGGACAGCGGTGTGCGCGGCTTGGGTTCGGAACGAGGAAGGGGCGTCGGAGCCAGTGCGCGGGCGTTGGCACCGACGGTGCTGCCTGCGGTGCTCTGCCGTGCGTGAACTGCACGCGTCTGGGTTGCGGTGCTCATGTTCAGCTCCTCTTCAGGATTCGTTCCACCGCGCGGAGCTTGGCTGATGCCGCGCGGGGGTTTTCGTCGATTTCGATGTCATTCGGCTTCTCGGTTCCCTTGGTCAGACTCCGGAAGCGGGCCTTGTGCTCCTCCAGCTCGACCGGGAACCCGAGGGGGGCCGAGGACTTGGAGGCCGCGGCGAAGTGCTTCTTGGCCAGCTTGTCCTCGAGCGAGTGGTAGCTCATCACCACCACCCGGCCCCCGATGTTCAGCACGTCCATCGAGGCCGGTAGCGCCCGGTCCAGCACATCGAGTTCTTCGTTGACCTCGATACGCAGGGCCTGGAAGGTCCTTTTGGCGGGGTGTCCCCCGGTGCGGGCGGCCCCGGCCGGCACGACGCTGCGGATGCTCTCCACCAACTGGCCGGTGGTTTCGAAGGGGCGCATCCCCCGGTCCCGGACGATGGCCGACGCGATCCGACCGGCGAACTTCTCCTCACCCCAGGTGCGGATCAGGCGGACGAGATCCGATTCGGAATAGTCGTTGACCACATCGGCGGCCGTCGGTCCGGTCGAGGTGTCCATGCGCATGTCCAGTGGGGCATCGAAGGAATAGGCGAAGCCGCGTTCGCGCTCATCGAGCTGCAGCGAGGAAACCCCCAGGTCGAACAACACGCCATCGACGCCGTCGAAGCCCAGGTCCTCGACCACATCATCGATTTCGTCGTAGACCGCGTGGACCAGATCGGTCCGGTGGGAGAACGGCGCCAACCGCTCCCCCGCCAAGGCCAGTGCCTGCTCGTCGCGATCCAGCCCGATCAGGTGAAGCTGGTCGAAACGACGCAACAGCGCCTCGGAGTGCCCGCCCATGCCGAGCGTGCAATCAACGACGACGGCCCGTTC
Organism: Arthrobacter sp. AOP36-F1-5; assembly: GCF_058137995.1. NCBI lineage: Bacteria > Bacillati > Actinomycetota > Actinomycetes > Micrococcales > Micrococcaceae > Arthrobacter > Arthrobacter sp. AOP36-F1-5. The sequence continues at coordinate 1,300,286 of NZ_CM176892.1, read as the reverse complement.
GCGCTGGTCGATCCCTGCCTGGATCGACGGCGCCAACAGCCCTACACAACGTTCGAGCAGCACCGGTACGTGCCGCTCGGATGTGGGACGGGGTGTGATGTCGTCGGTCATGCCCTGTCCCCTTTCAGCGTGTCACAGCTTGCAATCGTGGTGTAGGGATTGGGCCAGATCCCCCTCCGCTCCGATCCTCATCGGCCTGGCTCCGGGGAAGTGGAGCCAGGATGATGCTGACGGGCGGCTGGAGATCTGGTCCAACCCCACCGAGCGCTTCCAGCGGTTGCTAGAAAATGCCCGGCAGTACTTCTTCATCTGTCTCGGAGAACGTGCTCTCCTGTTCTTCGAGGTATTCGTTCCAAGCCTGGGTATCCCAGATCTCGGCCCGGGACCCCGCACCGATGACGGTGACCTCACGGTCCAGTCCGGCGTAGGCGCGCAGTGCCCCCGGGATGGTGACCCTGCCCTGCTTATCCGGCATCTCGTCAGAGGCGCCGGAGAGGAAAACGCGGATGTAATCCCGCGCCTGCCGCGAGGACAACGGTGCCTGACGCATCTGCTCATGCACGTTCTCGAATTCCCGCTGGCTGAAGACGTAGACGCAGCGTTCCTGCCCCCGGGTCAGAACCAGCCCGTTCGCCAGTTCATCGCGGTATTTGGCAGGAAGGATGATGCGCCCCTTTTCGTCAAGACGCGGCGTGTACGTCCCGAGGAACATACGCACCGCCTTCCCGTCATCAAGGAGCTACGTTCACCCCGTCATCCCCCATCACCTCTACAGTCCCCCACTTTACTCCACAAAGCCCCACTGTCAACGACAGACGGTAGTTTTACCACCAATAGGGCAAATTCTTTTCCTTGCAATCAGAGGGAAGCAGGCCCGTGGTGAGGAGTGGAGGGAATTTGGTATACAAGAGCGCGCCGGACGGGAAAAAGCCCGAAAAGATGCGCAATCACGGGCTGTGCGCCCTCGCCGGGATCCTGGTGGGGCAAAGTGGAGGAACCCGGTGGCGGGAAGTGGAGGACGGCGCGGAGGGCCACCGGAGGGGATGGGCCCGCGGGGGTGTGGCGTTCACCACGAGGTCGTGGCGCCCTGAGGGCACAAAAAAAGAGCGCCGGCCGTGATGGCCTGCGCCCTGCGGTGGCTAGGGTCCTTCTTCGGGCCTGGTGGCCAGGCCCGACGACTAGTTAGTGATCGTTAGTGCTCGTCCCGATGACGGGCTTCCCATTTGGATTCAAGATCCGCCATGAATGAGCTCTTCTGCGGTCCTGACCTGGTTTTGCCCTTGCCGACCTTGCCGAAGGCATTCTTCGAAAAAGCGACATAGACCCCGATGCACATCAGCGCGAAGCCCAGGACACCGACCGGGATCCATTGGCTGGAGACACCCAGCAACAGAGCGATGATGCCCACGACTCCGATGATGGCGCCGATGGCGATGTTCCGCGTGGAATAGCCGCCGGGTGCGGCGTTTGACTTCATCGAGGAGGCAAACTTGTGATCCTCGTGCAGTTGCTTTTCCAGCTGCTCGAGCAAGTGCTGCTCGTGTTCGGAAAGTGGCATGATCCCTTCCCCAATCCCTCGTGTCCGTCGGTCTCCGTCCGGAGAACCCCTATATATAAGTCAACGGTTCCCGCAACTGCATTGTTCCCGCTGCCGCAAGTACGTCCAATTACTTTTTCGCTACCTGTGGTCCGTCAAGGATAGTCTGCATTTCCACCACCGGGAAGTCGAGTTATGTTTCCTCCTCGGGTGGGTTCTCCGGTGGGCGCATCAGGGTCGCCGGCTGCAGCGATCCGGCGGGGAACCTCTGCCGGATGCGATCCATGGTTTCCTCGGCCTGACGCCAGTTTCCGTCGCTCCGTTCGAAGCTCAATTGGATGCCGCCGTCGGCATCGGAAAGTTGTTCCACCCGGATGCCGATGAGACGAACCCCTTGCGGTCGTTCTCCGATCCCGGCCAGCAGTCCTTCCGCAGCCGCCAGCAGTACCTGCGCGGAATTCGTGGGCTGCACCAGTCGACGGCTCCGAGACATGGTGGTGAAGTCCGAGTACCTGAGTTTCAGGGCCACTGTCTGGCCCTGGCGCTCCGCCTCGCGGAGTCTTTGGGCCACGCGGTACGCCAGGCGCAGCAGTTCCCGCTTCAGCGGCGCCTCTTCATGGACGTCGACGGCGAAGGTTTCCTCGGCACCGATGCTCTTCTCCACCCTGACCGGTTCCACCGCACGGTCGTCCCTGCCCCAGGCGAGGGCATGGAGGTGGAGGCCATTGGAACCAAGCAGCCGTTCCAGCGTGGCCAGCGGGGTCTGGGCCAGTTCGCTCACCATCGAGATCCCGGCCCGGGCCAACACCTCCTTTGTCTTGGCCCCCACGCCCCACAGGGCTTCGACGGGAAGGGTGTGCAGGTAGGCGACCGTGTCCTCGGGAGCGATGCGGAGCAATCCGTCGGGCTTGGAACGGGTCGAGGCCACCTTCGCCACGTATTTGTTCCTGGCGATCCCCACGCTGGCCGGAAGGCCCAGTTCAGCGCGGAACCTGGCCCGGATCATGCGCCCGATCTCCAGTGGTTCACCCAGTCGACGCAAGCTGCCCGTGACGTCGAGGAAGGCCTCGTCCACGCTCACTTGTTCCACCAGGGGGGTGATCTCGGCGAAGACCGACATGATGCGTTCAGAAATGAGGCGATAGGAAGCCATGTTCGGCTCGATGACCGTGGCCTTCGGTGCCATCCGCATCGCCGTGCCCATCGGCATCGCGGACCGGACGCCCAGGCGACGGCACTCATAGGATGCGGAAAGCACCACCGAACGCCCCCCGGGGTTTCCCACGATGACCTGGCGCCCCTTCAATTCCGGCCGCGTCAGGAGCTCGACGGAGACATAGAAGGCATCCATGTCCACATGGAAGACCGTGCGCGGCGTGGGGGCTTCGACCATGTCACCAATTCTACGTAACTGCTCCGACAGATAGAATGGGACCGTTCCCAGCCCACCCCACACAACGGACGTCATGAATCCCACTGAAGCCCCCGGGCCCTTCCCCCGGCCCCCCCGCGCCGAGGACACCGAATTCATCAAGCGCCTCGACTCCATGCTGGCGACGTTCCTGTCGGAACAGCGGGATATCGTGACCGGAATCTCGCCCACCGCCGTCGATCTCGTCGATTCGGTCGAAACCCTCATCCAGGGCGGCAAGAGGCTTCGGCCGCGATTCGCCTGGTGGGGTTATGCCGGGGCCGGTGGGGATCCCGCCGACGAGGCGATCATCAGGGCGGCCGCGGCCCTGGAACTGTTCCAGGCGGCGGCCTTGATCCACGATGATGTCATCGACCGGTCCGCGACCCGACGCGGCCGACCCAGCGTGCACAAATCCTTTGAATCCACCCATTCCCGGCTCGGCTGGGCCCGGGACGGAGCACGTTTCGGGGAAGCAGCAGCCCTCCTGGCCGGCGATCTCTGCCTGTCGTTCAGTGAACAGCTCTTCGCGACCGCCACGGACGCCGGTTCGCCGGCGCGGAGGATTTTTGACGGCATGCGCACCCAGGTCATGGCCGGGCAGTATCTCGACGTCCTGGAGGAGTCGGCGGGGCCTTCGTCATCCGATAGCGACGTCCTTGAACGGGCCCGGACGATCCTGAGATATAAATCAGCCAAGTACTCCACCGAGAACCCCCTGCTCCTCGGGGGCGCCCTGGCCGGGGCCGACGACCACCTGCTGGCCGGCTACTCCGCCTTCGCCTTGCCGATCGGCGAGGCCTTCCAACTCCGCGACGACGTGTTGGGCGTGTTCGGAAACGCCGAGATCACCGGGAAACCTGCCGGCGATGATCTCCGCGAGGGCAAACGCACCGAAATGATCGCCCACGGGCTGCTGCTGGCCTCTGAGGAAGACCGCGACTTCATCCAGAACCGTCTGGGGGCCGATGACCTCACAGCGGCGGAAATCAATCGCATGATGACGGTCCTCACCGATTGCGGGGCGCTGGCAGCGACCGAGGGGAGCATCGCCGCACTCTCGGCGCAGGCCTTCGATGCGCTCGACGTCTTATCCGTCACCGATCAGATCCGCGAACAGTTGCGCGCGCTGGGAAAGGCCGTCACCGAGCGCACGGCCTGAGCACCACCGCCGCCCGCCCGGGCGCCGCTGCTACCAGCCGAGGGCCTGGGCCCGGCGCCTGATCTCCGTCTTCCGCCCCTCACGCAGGGCCTGGATCGGCGTACCGGGCAGCGATTCATCGGGGGTGAAGAGCCAGCTGATCAGCTCCTCGTCCGTGAATCCGGCGTCGCCCAGCACCGTGATGGTGCCCTTGAGGCTATCGATGATCCGCCCCTCCAGAACGAATTCCGCCGGAACGGAGCGCACCTTGCGTGCGCCCACCCGCAATTCAACGATCGAGCGTTCGTCCAACAGACGGTGCACGTCCTTGATCGAGACGTCCAACGCCTCGGCTAGGTCAGGCAAAGACAACCATTCGGTCACGAGATTATTAAGAGAACTCACCACACAAGAATGCCACAATCCGTGCTCTCCCCGTCGCAATGCTCAGGTGACGAGCCACTTAAGACTTTTAGGAACGCATCACATGGTGTAAATTCACATGAGTCACAGTTGCAACATAGGTCACACGAGTATCGCGAAGCCCTGCCTGGCTTCAACTCGATGGTGATCTCTTCGGCCAAGGCCGTCGCGATCAGAGGATGTCTACATGCCCGAGCACCGCACCAGCGGCGCGCGTTCCTCGAACGTCTTCGTTCAGGGAGCCCGCAACCGTTCCATTTCCGGAGCCGTCGCAGCCGCGACGATTCCCGCCGTCGTCCTGTCAGGTGTGGCAGCAGCCGCCCCCGCAGCCGCCGTCGAGGCTCCCACGTCCACAGCACTTCTCACCCCGAAGACCGCGACTCCCGCGAACATCGCGGCCGCCCAGCAGCGCATCGCCGCCCATCTGGTGGCTTCACAGCTGCCGACCCGCCTCACCGTGGCCGCAGCGCCCGCCAAGAAGGTGACCGTCAAGTCAGGCGATACCCTCTCGGGCATCGCCCATCGACACGATATGCCGCTGTCGAAACTCCTCAAGGCCAATAAGCTCAAGGCCAGCGATCTGATCTTCCCCGGCCAGAAGCTCAAGCTCTCCGGTGGATCGTCCTCCTCCAAGTCCAGCTCGAGCTCCTCCAAGAAGAGCTCCAGCGGATCGGCGTCGACCTACACGATCAAATCCGGGGACACCCTCTCGGCGATCGCCGAAAAGGCGGACATGGGCCTGTCCAAGCTGTTGGCGGCCAACAACATGAGCATGTCCACGATCATCTACCCGGGCAAGAAGCTCAAGCTCTCCGGTGGGTCCTCCTCCAAGTCCAGCTCGAGCTCCTCCAAGAAGAGCTACAGCGGATCGGCATCGACCTACACGATCAAATCCGGAGACACCCTCTCGGGCATCGCCCACAGCAAGGGCCTCTCCCTTTCGGCCCTGCTGAAGACCAGCGGACTGAAGTCCAGCTCCATGATCTACCCGGGCCAGAAGATCAAGCTCTCGGGGGGCTCCTCGAACTCGTCCAAGTCCAGCTCGAGCTCCTCCAAGAAGAGCTCCAGCGGATCGGCGTCGACCTACACGGTCAAATCCGGGGACACCCTCTCGGCGATCGCCGAGAAGGCGGGCATGGGTCTGTCCAAGCTGTTGGCGGCCAACAACATGAGCATGTCCACGGTCATCTACCCGGGCAAGAAGCTCAAGCTCTCCGGCTCCGCCTCTTCCTCCTCGAAATCCAGCTCGGGTTCCTCCAGCTCGTCGAGCTCGACGAAGAAGAAGACCAGCAGCACCTACACGGTCAAGTCCGGGGACACCCTTTCCGGTATCGCCGGCCAGGCGGGGATGGGCTTGTCCAAGCTCCTGTCGGCCAACAACCTGAACAACTCCTCGGTCATCTACCCCGGACAGAAGCTCAAGCTCTCCGGCGGGTCCCCGGCCTCCTCGACCTCCTCGACCTCGTCGACCCGTAAGCAGCTGGTGCCGGATACCTTCCTGCACTATAAGTACCCGGCCGGCACGGTGAAGTCCGCGAACGACAATAAGTACACGCTGCTCTCGCGCAACCTCCCCTCACGGTCGGAAATGCAGTCGATCATCAGCAGCACGGCACGCAAGATGGGCGTCGACCCGTCCCTGGCCCTGGCCCACGCGTACCAGGAGTCAGGCTTCAACATGGCAGCGGTCTCCCCCGCCAACGCCATCGGTGCCATGCAGGTCATCCCGACCTCGGGTGACTGGGCGTCACAGCTGGTCGGCCGGAAGCTGGACTTGCTGAACCCCTACGACAACGCCACGGCGGGGGTTGCCATCATCCGTTCATTGCAGCGCACCAGCAGCAACGTCGAAGACGGCATCGCCTCCTACTACCAGGGGCAGGGCTCGGTGAAGCGCAATGGCATGTACAGCGATACCAAGACCTACGTGAAGTCGGTCAAGGCCCACCAGAAGAAGTTCAACTGATCAATCCCGGGTCCCCATGACGCCGGCCGGTCCCTTCGGGGACCGGCCGGCGTTTTTCCTGTTCACGGGTGCGCCCCTCAGCTGCGCAGCGGCAGGTCCAGGATGACATCCGTGCCGCTATGGGTTCCCGGCTCCCATTCGATGGTCCCCGCCAGTTCGCTGGTCACCAGGGTGCGAACGATCTGCAGTCCGAGTCCGTCCTTGCGGGGCTCCGAGCCCAGACCACGACCGTCGTCGGAGACGACCACGCGCAGCCGTTCGGTGCCATCGGCGATGGTGCGTCGCACCGCGTGGAGGCTGACCGTTCCGTCCTGCTCGCCCAGGCCGTGTTCGACGGCGTTGGAAACCAACTCGTTGATGACCAGCGACAGCGGGGTCGCCAGTTCGCTGGGCAGCCCGCCGAAGGATCCCGACCGTTCGGTGTGAACCACTTGACCAGGTGAGGCCACTTCGGCGGCCAACCTGAACTGGCGGTCGATCAATTCGTCGAAGTCGACACTCTGGCTCAGGCCCTGGGACAGCGTCTCGTGCACCAGGGCAATCGTGGCCACCCGGCGCATGGCCTGCTCCAGACCCTGCTTTCCGTCTTCGCTGACCATGCGGCGGGACTGCATGCGCAACAGCGCGGCGACGGTCTGCAGGTTGTTCTTCACCCGGTGGTGGATCTCCCGGATGGTGGCATCCTTGGAGACCAGCTCCATCTCGCGGCGGCGCAACTCCGTCACATCGCGACAGAGCACCAGGGCCCCGTATCGCTTCTTGCCATCACGTAGCGGGATGGCCCGCAGGGACAAGCTGACCCCGTTGGACTCGACCTCGGTGCGCCAGGGCATCTTGCCGGTGACGACCAATGCGAGGGCCTCGTCCACGAGGCGGCGGTCCCTCAGGAGACCGGTGGTGACCTCCGCCAGTGAGCGGCTCTCCAGGGAGTCGACCCCCCCGAGACGGCGATAGGCCGAGACCCCGTTGGGGCTGGCATATTGCACGATTCCCTCGGCGTCCAACCGGATCAGCCCGTCACCGACGCGGGGAGCCCCGCGTCGGGAGCCGGTGGGTGTCGCGAAGTCCGGCCACAGGCCCTGCATGCCCATGCGTAGCAGATCGGTGGCGCATTGCTTATAGGTCTGTTCCAGCCGCGAGGCCACCCGGGAGTTGGACAGATCCTGGTGGCTGGTGACGATCGCCAGCGTCCTGCCGTTGCGCACCATCGGGAACGCCTCGATGCGCATCGCCGACTCCTGCGTCCAATGCTCCTCCCCTGCGCGTTGGGATTCCCCGCTGGTCCAGGCCTGCTCGACCAGGGGGCGCAGGTCCTTGCGGATCCGCTCCCCCACGAAGTCGCTATGGAAGACGGTATGGCTGGTGGAGGGACGTACATGGGCCAGAGCCACATACGTCCCTCCGGCCGAGGGATGCCAGAGGACCAGATCGGCAAACGCCAGGTCCGCGACCATCTGCCAATCCCCCACCAGCAGGTGGAGCCATTCCTCGTCCCCGGGCCTGAAATCGGCGTCGTCCCGGACCGGATCGGTGAAGGTCGCCAAGAGCTACCGCCGCACGATCGAACGCAGCAGGCGCAGTGCCACCGATAGTGAAGCCATGTCATCGCGTTCGAGGCTGTTGACCTCATCGAACATGTTCTTCGCCCGGGCCAGGTTGTCGGCGTTCTGTTCTTCCCACTCCACGACCCGTCCCTCGGGATCGACCACCTCCGGTGCGGCCTGCAACGCCGCTCCGGTGATGTCCACCGCCGTGGAATACAGATCGTCCCGCAGGGCGGCACGGGCCAGCGCCTGCCACCGGTCCCCCCGCGGGAGCCGGGTGATGCGTTCGAGCAAATTGTCGATGCCGAAACGCGCGAAGACCACGTAGTAGACGGCTGCGACCTCGCGGGCCGGCAGTCCCCGGTCATGGGCGGCCTGGGCTATATCCAGCAAGGCAAAGCCCTCGAACTGCAAGGCCCAGCGCGAGGCAAGATCCTCGGGCAGGCCCCACTGGATCCCGTTGTCCTTCCACCGGGCCACCCGCTCGGCGTCAACGCCGCGCAGCAGGTCCCCCAGTTCGGCCTGCAGGGCGGTGACCGTCGGCTCGAAGGCCTCGATGTCCTGCTGGATGCTCGTCCCGGAACCGACATGGGAGATGAACCAACGCGTGGCCCGGTCCAGCAGCCGGCGCATATCCAGTTGGATGCGGCACCAGTGCTCGACGGGGACGCTGGCCGGCAAACCGGTCACGGCGTCCACGAAGTCATCCAGGGCGTAGATCTCCCGCAGGGCCACGAATGAACGGGCCACGGCTTCCTCGGAAGCGCTGGTCTCCTCCAGCACCCGGAACGCATAGGTGATGCCACCCATGTTGACCATGTCGTTGGCCACCACGGTGCTGACGATCTCCCGGCGCAGCGGGTGGGCCAGGACATCCTCGGGAAACTTCTCCGAAAGCTGCACCGGGAAGTACTCGCGCATCGTCCGGTCGAAGTACGGATCATCCGCCAGCGTGGTCTGCGCCAACGCCGTGGCCAGCTGGATCTTCGAATAGGCCACCAACACGGCCAGCTCGGGAGCGGTCAGTGACTTGCCCCCGGCCAGGCGTTCCTCCAGTTCCTCCGTACTGGGCAGGAACTCGAGCTCGCGGTCCAGATCGGCATGCTCCTCCAACCAGTCCATGAGCCGTTCGAAGCTCGGGCTCCATTCGGAGAGATGCTGCTTGTCGTTGACCAGCAGGATGTTCTGGTCGACGTTGGTCCGCAGCACCAGCCGCGCGACCTCGTCGGTCATCGAATGCAGGAAGTCCGCCCGCTCGTCCTCGGGCAGCTTTCCGGCAGTGACCATCCGATCGATCAGGATCTTGATGTTGACCTCGTGGTCGGAGCAGTCCACCCCGGCGGAGTTGTCGATCGCGTCGGTGTTGAGGATGACCCCCTTCAGCGCTGCTTCAATGCGTCCGCGCTGGGTCATGCCCAGGTTTCCGCCTTCGCCGACCACCCGGGCCCGCAGATCCTTGCCGTCGACCCGGATCGCGTCGTTGGCACGATCCCCGACATCGGTGTGGGATTCCGTGGAAGCCTTCACATACGTGCCGATGCCACCGTTGTAGACCAGATCCACTGGCGCCGACAGGATGGCGCGCAGCAGGTCCGGGGGCGACATCGACGTCGTCCCTTCCGGCAGCCCCAACACGTCCCTGACCTGGTCGGAGATCGGGATGGACTTGGACTGGCGTGGATAAACACCCCCGCCTTCGCTGATCAGCGAGGTGTCGTAGTCGCCCCAGCTCGAACGCGGTAGCTCGTATAGCCGCTGGCGCTCGGCGAAGGACGGCTTCGGATCCGGATTCGGATCCAGGAAGATGTGCCGGTGGTCGAAGGCGGCAACCAGTTTGGCGTGCTCGGAACGCTGCAGCCCGTTGCCGAAGACGTCCCCGCTCATGTCGCCGATGCCGGCCACGGTGAATTCCTCCGTCTGGGTGTCGATTCCCAGTTCGAAGAAGTGCCGTTTGACCGACTCCCAGGCGCCACGGGCCGTGATGCCCATGGCCTTGTGGTCGTAGCCCACCGATCCGCCCGAGGCGAAGGCGTCGCCGAGCCAGTGGCCCCGGGCCAGTGAGATCTCGTTGGCGGTATCGGAGAAGCTGGCCGTGCCCTTGTCGGCGGCGACGACCAGGTAGGTGTCGTCGTCATCCAGGCGCACCACGCGGTCCGGGACGACCACCCTCTCGGTGTCACCGTCCCTGACCAGGTTGTCGGTGATATCGAGCAGGGCCGAGATGAAGATCCGATAGGCGGCCTTGCCTTCCTCGATCCAGGCATTGCGATCCACCGAAGGGTCAGGCAGGTTCTTCGCGAAGAAACCGCCCTTGGCGCCGGTCGGGACGATCACGGCGTTCTTGACCATTTGTGCCTTGACCAGCCCCAGGACCTCCGTCCGGAAGTCCTCCCGGCGATCCGACCAGCGCAGGCCACCGCGGGAAACCTTGCCGTAGCGCAGGTGCACGCCTTCGACGCGGGGCGAATAGACCCAGATTTCGTATTGCGGCCGCGGGAACGGGGCCCCGTCGATCCGCCCTGGTTCGAGCTTGAAGGACAGGTGGATGGTGTCCTGGTAGTAGTTGGTCCGCGTGGTGGCGTCGATGACGTTGACGAAGCGGCGCAGCAGCCTGTCGGCGTCAAGGGTCGCCACGTGTTCCAGCCCGGTCTCCAGCGCGGCCCGTGCCGCTGCGGTGCGACGCGTGCGTTCGGCGTCATCGAGATCCGGGTCGAAGGTGCCCTCGAACAGGTCCACGAGGGCCTCGGTCACCTCCGGGTTGGCCAGCATGGTATCGGCAATGAACCCATAGGAGTTCGAGGCACCGAGTTGGCCCAGGTACTTGGCGTACGCCCGCAGGACCGCCGTCTCCCGCCAAGACAGGCCCTGAGCGAGGATGAGCCGGTCGAAGGCGTCGGATTCGGCCCGTCCCACGAAGACCGCACCGTAGGCCTCGGTGAGCAGGTCACTGGTTTCGAGCGGGTCGATGCCCTCCGGATACTTCAGTCCCAGGTCGTAGAGGTAGAACTTCTTGCCGTCGCGTCGTTCGATGGCGAACGGCTTCTCGTCGACGACTTCCAATCCCTGGTGGGACAGCACCGGAAGGATCCGGCTCAAGGACAGCGGTTCGGTCAGGTACAGGTTCAACCGGGCATCCACGCCATGCTGGTCGGCCACGTTGGAGGGGACGTAGACGTGGAGCACGGGGCCTTCGTGCCCGGGCTCGTCATAGGTGGAGAAGCGTTCGATGTCATCGAGTGCGTCCTCCACTTCGAAGTCCACGCGGTAGGCCTGCGGGAAGGCATCGGCCCAAAGCCGGGACATCTCGGCGGCTTCGCCTCGCTCGAAGCGACTGCGCACCTCCTCGTCCACTCCCTCGCCCCAGGACCTGACGGCCCGGACGAGCCGCTGTTCCAGCTCCTCGCGGGAAACCTCAGGCGTCTGCTCACCCAGGGGCAGTCGGACCCGATAGAACAGCCGCACCAGGGCGGATTCGTTCATCTGTACTTCGTACTCGGTGGAATCCGAGGCGTAGGCCTTCTTCAGTTCCTCCTCGATGCGCAACCGGACCGCCGTGGTGTACCGATCGCGGGGCAGGAAGACCAAGGCGGACATGAACCGTCCGTAGATGTCGGGCCTGAGGAACAAACTGGTGCGACGACGTTCCTGCAGCCTGAGGATCCCGGTGACGATACGCAGCAGGTCCTCCGTTTGGATCTGGAAGAGTTCGTCCCGGGGGTAGCTCTCCAGGATCGTCAACAAGTCCTTGCCCGAATGGGAATCAGGGGCGAATCCCGAGGCCTTGAGCACGCGCTCGACGTTATCGCGGGCCACCGGGACGGTCCGGACCGGGCGGGTATAGGCACTGGTGGCAAAGAGGCCGATGAAGCGTCGTTCGCCGGTGACGTTGCCCTGGGCGTCGAAGCTCTTGACCCCGATGTAGTCCAGGTAGACCGCGCGGTGGACCGTGGAGCGTGAATTGGCCTTGGTGATGACCAGTGGACGCTTTTCCCGGGCCTTGTCCCTCCCCAGTTTCGTCAGTTCCTGACGGAGCATGGTGGTGCCCGACCGGCGCATCAGGCCCAATCCGCTCTCGGAACGCACGTGCAGGACATCCTTTCCGTCCTCCACGGCCAGATCGTATTCGCGGTATCCCAGGAAGGTGAAGTTGCCTTCGTCCAACCAACGCAACAGCTCGGCAGCGCTATCCAGATCGGGGATCTCGTCGTTGACATCTGCCAGCGAATCAGCGATTTCGTGGGCCTTGGCACGCATCGGCGCCCAGTCCTCCACGGCGTCGCGGACATCGGACAGGACTTGTTCCAGGCCCTCGACCAATGCGGTGACCCGCTCCGGTTCCGGCGTCCCGGCGATTTCGATGGCGATCCATGATTCGACGGTCGATTTACCGGTCTGGTCCATGAAGGCGGAAAGGTCCGGCAAGGCAGCAGTATCGCCCGATGATGTGGCCTCGGCGGTGTTGACCGGTTCGATCGTGGTCGCAATTCCCTCCTCGTCCCGATGGACCAGGAACGTCGGGTGGACGACCAAGGTGATGCCTTGTTCCTGCTGGACGATCTCCGCGGTGACAGAGTCGACCAGGAAGGGCATGTCGTCGGTGACCGCATAGACGACCGCACGGTCCTCCTCCAGATCCACCGCGACCTTCGCCCGTCCCCGGTCCCGCTGGTGCCCGAGGCCCAGATGCACCCCGACGCGGTTCCGCAGCTCCTCCGGTGGATACGTTGCCGCATCCTCCGGTGAAAGGTGCCCGTAATAGGCCTCGGCGAACTGGGGGGTGTTGGTCTCGGCAATGAATCCTGTAGGACTGCCCGACTCCGACGACATCAATTAACGCCTCCGTAAAAGGATGAGGACCGCGCCTTTGCGGTCTCGAACACCTCAAGACTAACCCGCGGACCGGTTAGCTCCCAATGGGCTGTATCAGCGATTGAAGAACCCTGCACGACGCCTGACTTCCACCGAAACCAGGGCCGCGATCCCGGCCCGCAGAACACTCTCGGGAGCCAGCTCTGCCAGCACGCTGCCCTGCAGCAAGGCCCGGTCCGCGGTGTCCGGTTCCCAGGGCAGCAGCCCGTCGATCCCGCCACCGGGACCAAAGCGCTCCCAGCTTTCCACCAGGGCCCGTTCCGGGGCGGGTCCGACCGCCGAACGACGCACCCGGTTGAAGACCACCCGGGGAGTCGTTCCGGGCAGGATCTCGCGCAGATCCTCGAGGCCCTTGATCATCCGGGGAACCCCGACGCTGTCGGCCGAGCCGACGGCGATGACCTCGGCCGCCGACTCCAACACGGCCAGGGCCGCACCATTGCGTTGCGGGGCGGACGTGTCATACGTCAGGTCCTCGTCGCGTTCGAGGAAGGAGGCGACATCGACGACCACCAGGTCGGCCCGACGACGCACGAAGTCCAGCACCCGGGCCAAGGCCCCGGCCCGCAGTTCGGGCCATCGTTGGGGCCGGGACAAGCCCGTGGCCACCCGGAGCGTTGTCCCTCCGACCGCGACCACGGCACAGGAGCGTTCGAACCCCGCCTCGTCGAGCATGCCCTGGTCCGAGAGCCGGCATAGTTGTGCCAGCCCCGCAGCCTCGTCGAGCAGCCCCAGATGGACGGCGACGCTGGCGCCGTAGGTATCGGCGTCGAGCAGCACGACCCGTTGGCCGTCCATGGCCGCTTCGGCAGCCAGGTTCACCGCAACCAGGGTCTTCCCAGTCGATCCCGCCGGGCCCCAGACCGCCAGGATCCGTCCCGGGGCCGGCTCCGGGATGTGCTCCGTCCTTGCGGGGGACTGCGCCCGGCGTGCACCGCGTGGCGCTGGACGGTGGGCGCCGGAAACCAGGAGTTCGAGCAGATCCGAGACCGACTGCTCCTGCGCGGTTTCCGGTTCCACGCCCAGACCGAGCCCGGCGAGCCGCCCGGCCTGGGAGGGTTCATCCGTGATGGCCACCGCCGGGACGCCGTGGAAGGACAGCTCGTCGGCGAATTCCGCATCGATGTCCATGGGCGGTCCCAGCAACAACGCGGCATCGGCCAAGCCGGATTCGGCCAAGGCCACGACCTCGCCCAGTTCCTCGCAGTGCCTCACGATGGTGACCATGCCGCGCAATCGTTCAAGACGGTCCGCCAGGTCCCCGGCCCGGCCCCAGACCACGACGGCGATACTCATCCGGCAGACCCTCCGCCGGCGAACACCACGGTCAGTTGCGCTTCATTGGCCAAGGCGGAAATCATCCCGGGCAGGTCCTCATCGGTCACGAGGAGCTCAACCACCTGCCCCGAGACCCCGCCGAAACCGGAATCGAGTTCGCGGATGGCACTGACCTCCACGGTTTCCAACAGTTTCTTCGGTTCCTGATAGGTCGTGGAGTCCTTGGCCCGTTCGGCGGCCCACACATCAACACGGGTGCCCACCGCCACCGCCACCGGCAGGTCCCGGGACAACTCGACGGAGAGGGGTTTGCGGTTCTGCGGGTCGCGGCCGCCCAGCGAGGCAAGGGGGACCAGTTCACCGCTGCGGATCAGCGTATTGGCCCGAAGATCCTCGGACGGGGCCTGCCGGGCGGTGAGGTATTGGTCCTGGACGGAATCCAGCCGCACATCGACAACGTCCAATCCGGAGGCTTCGATCTTCTCCCCCATGCTGATGTCCTGGCTGGCCACGTATACCGGCACCGTCTTGTTCTGCCAGGACAGCAGGGTGAGGACTCCGGCCACGGCGCCGATAACCAACAGGATGCCAACGATCAGCCGGGGATCCCTCCACCCGGGTTTGCGCAGTCTGCGCGCCGGTTGGCTGTGCTGTACATCGGTTGCCACGCTGCCTCTGCTTCCCGCCGACTGTGATGACACAGACCGCGTTGGTGGGAGAAGTTACGGTGAATGATTCCTCCCTACGCGTCAACACTAATGACTAAACCCCCACTACCCAAGGGGTGGGCCCGATCTGTGGATCGTCGGCGGCCATCAGCCCTCATGACGCAGGACGGAGATCGAGGCGAATGGCAGCAGGGCAACCGATCTGACCTCGGCGCTGCGACGGTACCCGTCGGCCGGATGCCGGGCCAGGCGCAAATGGTCGGCACCGGCATGATCCAGGGTCCCGGTCCCCAAGGCGGCCCCGTCCACGGCCCACACCGTGACCCGCGCCCGGTTGCGCACCAGTGAACGCAGGGCAGCACCCTGGCTGAGCCGGCGTCGTACCGCGGTCTGGTCCACGACCGCGGCACGCTCTCCGGCCACTTCGATCGACCTGATGCCGGGAGCCAACACCAGGTATTCGGCATGGCCCTCGAGCAGCGACAACCAATTCGCCCCCACATGCACCAGCACCCCGCGCAGCCGCTGACCGGAGAGCAGGTCCAGCGTGATCTCCGCGCCCGTCTGGCCGGCGAGATAGTCCCAGAGGCGCAGCTGGGACCGCTCGATCCGGACCATCTCCTGGATCTCCACGGTGCGCTCCCGCGCCCGGACGGCATTGAGCTGGGACTCCAGATCGGCGAATAGTGATTCCCAGCGCATGGGCCCACCCTATTCCCACCGATTTCCATTCGGCTCTGGACAGCGGGGATCCCGAGTGCCATGCTCGATCTCAATCAACACCAAATAACATCAAACTGCATCAAATGAAAAGAGTGATGGAAATGGTTCCAGGACCGACCGGTGACCCCCGGCAGACAGCCTCGGGGGTGAGCGGGGTCCTGATCGGACTCTGCACGATCCTGCTGTCGCTCTGTGCGGTGATCCGACTGTCCGGCGGACCCGAGTGGGGCGATGCGGCGACGCGCTCCCCCGCCAGCTGGGACCGCAGCGCCGCCCTCTGCTGCGTCGTGCTGGGGCTGGCGGTCATCGGGTGGTGGATTTTCAGCTTCCTGGCCGCCTGCCTCAGTGAATTCCTACGCCGGAGAGGACGGACGGCGGGCGCCGATCGCACCGCACGGCTTTCGCCGGTCTTCATGCGCCGGGCGGCGGCAGCCCTGCTCGGCACCCAACTCCTGATCGTCCCGGCCGCCCACGCCCTCGCACCGGTTCCCCCCGTCGCTGCCTCGTCTGCCACCTTCCGCATCGCGGTACCGGAGCTGGCACTCCAGGACCCACGGTCCACGGTGCCCACGGCGTCCTGGACCGAACGGCAGCTACCCACCCCCCGGTGGAATGCCGAACGGCCGGCAGCACCGATGGAGCGGCTGATGGGCAGTCCGGCCGATGCCCCCGCACCGGGAAGGACCGTGGTGGTCGGCGCCGGGGATTCCCTCTGGCGGATCGCCGCACGGATGGCCGGGCCCGGAGCCAGTGACGCACAAATCGCCCATGCCTGGCCCCGCTGGTACCACGCCAACCGGGATGCCATCGGCCCGGACCCCAACCTGTTGTCCATCGGAACCGTCTTGACCCGGCCTCCGGCCGAGTTGGACCACAACGGAAAGTAGGAGCCATGAGCCAGTCAGCACAACCGGAACCCCCGCCGCCGGGCCCCGTGAACGGCCCCGGGATCGGACCGGGGTTTTCCGCCGGAACACCGGAGGCAATGATCCGCCCCCTGCCGGTGCGCAAATTCGCCGATCTGCTCCCGGCAACCACACCCCGCTACCCCGCCAGCACTTCGAACGGGTCCGCTGCGGACCCCAGGGTTCCACCGGCACGGCACGACGCCGCGGAGGCGTCCCGGCGGGAGGAAGTCGCCCATGTGCAGACGATCGTGCGCATGGTTGCCCTGGCGGCCTTCGAATCGATGACGGGGGTCAGACCGGTCCACCAGCTGGCCCGCTGGCTCGAGGCCGGCCAGTACGAGAAGCTCCGTTGCCGGGTCGCCCTGATCAACGCGACCCGACCCGATGACGGAACCCGCTCCCGGCGCAACACCTCGATCAGACGGACCCGGCTCTGCCCGGTGGCCACCGGCGCCTACGAGGCGAGTCTGGTGGTGGCCGAAAACGACCGTGTCCGTGCCGCCGCTCTCCGGGTGGAGCGGCGACACGGACACTGGACCGTAGTCGATCTGCAGTTGGGTTAGCTGCGCTTGGCCTTCTTCGAGCGCCGCTCGGCCCGGTTGGCCTTGCCCTTGGTCTTGGCCGCCGCCGAGGCCGACCGCTCGACCCGGGATTCCGCTTCCCCGTCCTCACTGGGTGAGGTGTACTGCAAGGTCGAGGGAGGGGCCGGCGCATCCAGGCCGGGGGTGTTGAGCACCGGCGTCGTGGTGTTGGAGCGTCCGTCGGTGACCCCGGGCAAGGACACCGGGGTCGGTGCGGCGACCTCGACCTCGAGGTTGAACAAGAAGCCGACGCTTTCCTCGCGGATGGCCTCCATCATGGTCTGGAACATCACGTAGCCCTCGCGCTGGTATTCGACCAGCGGGTCGCGCTGGGCCATGGCCCGCAAGCCGATGCCCTCCTTGAGGTAGTCCATCTCGTAGAGATGTTCCTGCCATTTGCGTCCGATCACGCTCAGGACCACCCGGCGTTCGAGTTCACGCAGGTTCTCGGCACCGATGGCCCGTTCGCGTTCCTCGTACTGGACGCGGGCGTCGGAAAGGATTTCCTCGTACAGGAACTCCGGGGTGATGCGGCCGGGGCCGCCACCTTCTTCCAGGACCTCCTCGATGGTCAAGGCGATCGGGTACAACTGCCCCAGGTTCGTCCACAACTGCTTGAAGTCCCAGTCGTCGCCGTGCCCCGAGCTCGTCGCCTCGGACACCATGGCCTTGATGGCGTCCTCCAGGAAGTGCTGGACCTGCTCCTGCAGGTCGCCACCTTCAAGGATGCGCCGGCGGTCGCCGTAGATGGCTTCGCGTTGGCGGTTCATGACGTCGTCGTACTTCAGGACGTTCTTGCGCTGTTCGGCGTTGGTCGACTCGACCTGGCCCTGGGCGGTTTCGATGGCCCGCGACACGATCTTGGACTCCAGGGCCATGTCCTCGGGCATCGAGGGGTTGTTCATGATCCGCTGGGCAGCGTTGGCGTTGAAGCGCCGCATCAGTTCGTCGGTCATGGACAGGTAGAAACGGGACTCCCCCGGATCGCCCTGACGTCCGGAACGGCCGCGCAACTGGTTGTCGATACGGCGGGATTCGTGGCGTTCGGTGCCCAGGACGTAGAGACCGCCCAACCCGCGGACCTCCTCGGCCTCGGCCTTCACGCTTTCGCGGGCGGCGGCGAACACGTCGTCCCAGATCCGCTCGTATTCCTCCGAGTCGCGCTCGGGGTCGAGGCCACGGCGCTCCATGTCGGCGACGGCGAGGAACTCGGCGTTGCCGCCGAGCATGATGTCGGTACCGCGGCCGGCCATGTTGGTGGCCACGGTGACCGCACCCTTCTTGCCGGCCTGGGCGATGACGGCGGCCTCACGGGCGTGTTGCTTGGCATTGAGCACCTCATGGCGCACGCCCTCCTGGGCGAGTTTGCGGGAGAGGTATTCGCTCTTTTCGACGCTGGTGGTACCGATCAGCACCGGCTGTCCGGCGGCGTGGCGTTCCACGATGTCCTGGGCGACGGCATCGAATTTGGCGATTTCGTTCTTGTAGATCAGATCCGACTGGTCCTTGCGCACCATCGGTTTATTCGTGGGGATCTCCACGACACCGATGCTGTAGGTCCCCATGAACTCGGCCGCCTCGGTCTGTGCGGTACCGGTCATGCCGGAAAGCTTGGCGTACAGACGGAAGTAGTTCTGCAATGTGACCGTGGCCATCGTCTGGTTCTCCGCCTTGATCTCGACGTTTTCCTTCGCCTCGATCGCCTGGTGCATGCCTTCGTTGTAGCGGCGTCCCGCCAGCGTACGGCCGGTATGTTCGTCGACGATCATGACTTCGCCCTTGATCACGACGTAGTCCTTGTCCTTCTTGAACAATTCCTTGGCCTTGATGGCGTTGTTCAGGAAGCCGATCAGCGGGGTGTTGGCCTCTTCGTAGAGGTTGTGGATGCCCAGGTGGTCCTCTACCTTTTCGATCCCCGCCTCCAGCACGCCCACGGTGCGCTTCTTCTCGTCGACCTCGTAGTCGGTGTCGACGTCCAGGCGGGTCACCAGCCGGGCGAACTCGCTGAACCAGCGGTTCACATCCCCCTGGGCCTGGCCCGAGATGATCAACGGGGTCCTGGCCTCGTCGATGAGGATGGAGTCGACCTCGTCAACGATGGCGAAGTTGTGGCCGCGCTGGACGAGTTCATCCTTGCTCCAAGCCATGTTGTCGCGCAGGTAGTCGAAGCCGAATTCGTTGTTCGTCCCGTAGGTGACGTCCGCTTCATACTGCTGACGGCGCACCGAAGGATCCTGGTTGGCCAGGATGCAGCCGGTGGTCAGGCCCAGGAAGCGGAAGACGCGCCCCATCAGGTCCGACTGGTACTCGGCGAGGTAGTCGTTGGTCGTGATGATGTGCACGCCCTTGCCGGAGATGGCGTTGAGATAGGCAGGCCCGGTCGCCACCAGCGTCTTGCCTTCACCGGTCTTCATTTCGGCGATGTCACCCAGATGCAGGGCCGCCCCGCCCATGAGCTGGACGTCGAAGTGACGCATGCCCAACGTGCGGTCGGATGCCTCGCGGACCGCGGCAAAGGCCTCGGGCAGCAAGGAGTCCAGCGAAGCGCCCTCTTGGAAGCGCTTCTTGAAGTCCTCGGTTTCGGCCCGCAGATCCGCATCCGACATGGCCCGGAATTCGTCCTCAAGCAGGTTGATGGCCTGCGCGTATCCGCGCAGTTGCTTCAGGGTCTTCTTGTCGCCGGTCCGCAGGACGCGTTCTAGCAGTGATGCCACGTGGTAGCTCCAAATCTCAGGCACAGGAATTCTGGCTTGACCAGTCTACGGGAGACACGATCGGCGGCCCTTTCAGGTTCCCGCGCTTCGTGTCCCCACCGTATTGGCCAGTTCTAGGGAAAGGTTACCCTCCAGTTCGACCTGCACCGATTCCAGACCGAGCCATTCAGCCATCAGGGAAAGCTCGGACGCCAGTTCCCGGGCGGTTTCAGCGGGTGCCTCCGGTTCGGCGTGGCTGGATCTGACCAGGAGCACTCCCCGCGCCCGATCGGCCTTGAGATCCACCCGGGCCACGAGGTCCTGGCCCAACAGGAAGGGCAGGACGTAGTAGCCGTAGCGTCGTCGGGCGGCCGGGGTGTAGATCTCGAGCCGGTAGTGGAAACCGAAGAGCTCCTCCAGGCGCCGTCGTTCGAAGACCAGCGAGTCAAAGGGGCTGAGCAGCGCCCGGGCCCGTGCCCGGCGCGGTTTGAGAGCCTGGTGGTGGAGGTATTGGCGGCCGGGCCACCCCTGGACATCGACCAGTTCGAGCACCCCGTCCTCGACGAGTCGTTCCACGGCTTCGGCCGCGGCGCGGACCGGGAGCCTGAAGTAATCGGCCAGGCAACGCACGGTGCCGATGCCGTGAGCCCTGGCCGCGGCCTCGATCAGCCTGCGGGCGGAGGTGGAGCGCTCGGCGTCGGTGGCCGCGACGACCATGCCACCTCCGACCCCCTCGATCGCCCGCGGCGGCCCCGCACTGCGGGCCTGTGGGGGAAGGACCGTGGAGATGGGGGCATAACGCCGTTCGAACTGGGTGCTGCGGTTCACGGAGCCGACCTGCCCGAGGGCGAACATGGCTTCCAACGCCTCCTTCACCGAGGAGCGGTTCCATCCCCAGCCGGAACGGTCGATCACTTCATGGTGTCCCAAACGAGTCGCCACCTCACGGGCCGTCAGCGGCCGTGAGGAGCCCAGCAGGTCAAGGATCCGGTCGGCCAGTTCACCGAGTTCGGGACGATCGGGGGTGAAGCTGCCCATCCAGGTCCGTCGTTGCCACAGCAACAGGTCGGCGTGGTGTTCGGGCCGGATGAAGCTTGCTTCGTGGGCCCAGTACTCCACCATCCGCCGTGGCGACCGGGAGGACAACCGGTCCAATGCCGCCCGATCGTAGGGCCCCAACCGGGCGAAGAGCGGCAGATAGTGGGCCCGGGTCAGGACGTTGACCGAATCAATTTGCAACAATTGCAGGCGCTCAAAGGTCCGGCCCACCTGCCGGGCGGTCGCCCGGCGGGTGGGCCGTTCCTGATGAAGTCCCTGGGCCGCCAGCGCAATGCGCCGGGCCTGGGCCAAGGTCATCGATCGGGTCATGGAGCCCTTTCGGGCCCCGGAGCCGTCATCACACGGCGGCGCCCTGCGAGCCACGGTACTTCCGGGTCTCCACCGTCTCCTCGTCGGAGTGGTTGTCGTCGAGGGTGATCACCCCGTAGTTCCATTGCCGCCGGCGGTACACCACCGAGCTGGCCCCGGTGTCGGCATCGACGAACAGGTAGAACGGGTGCCCGACCAGTTCCATGCGGTCCACCGCATCGTCCACGCTCATGGTCTCGGAGGGGAAGACCTTACGGCGGATCTCGACCGGGCTTTCCTCGGCGGCTTCGGCTGCTTCGCGTTCCTGGTCCTGTTCCTGACGGGTTTGTTCATGCAGGGGCATGGTACTGCTGACCGGTTCTAGGGTCGACGTCGCCTGGAACACCGCCTTGGGTGTCTGCCGGCCGTGGTGGACCTTTCGCCGATCGCGGGCCCGCCGCAGCCGCTCGAGCAATTTGGCGAAGGCCGTATCGAAGGCCGCGAACTTATCGGCCGCCTTGGCCTCGGCACGGATGGCCGGGCCGCTGCCCACCACGCTGATCTCCACTGTCAGCTGGGCTTCGGCCTGCCGGGCGTTGGGTTCCTTGGTGACCTTCACGTCGAGGCGCTGGACCTTGCTGGCCAACTGCTCGATCTTGCCCGTCTTCTCATCCGCGTATTCGCGGAATCGATCGGATACCGTCACATTGCGCCCGGTGATGTGCATCTCCATGGTGTCCTCCTACTGACCTCGGGTGACACGACAGCGGCTGAAAGTCTCTCCTTTCAACCGCTGAAGATGGGTTCTTCTCCTCTTGGTGAGGTGCCCATACTCAACCGTAATCCAGCGCGCAGGTTAATCAAGCCTTCCCACCGTTCATTTCGTGATCCACGTCACTCGACATGTGGTCTGGCATCGAATTCCTCAGCGTCCCGGCCGGGATCCGGTGGGCGTGTCGCTCCCGTCGGGATCCGGGGCGCCCACCGCTGACCCGTCCCCGTGCCGCGGTGCAGCGGTCGCGGCCAGCACCACGGCACCCTCGACCCGGACCCCGGCGGCCTGGAGTTGGTGATGCGCCCGGGCCAGGGTGGCCCCGGTGGTCAGCACATCATCCACCAGCAGCACCGGACGGTCGGGGATCCCCCGCGTGCGACGCAGGACCAGTTGTGCGGCACTACCCGAGCGGGCACGCCGGCCCTTGGTCTTCTGCGCGGCCCCCGCCCATGGCGGTCCGGGGCGGACCCGCAGCATGCGGGCGAGGCTGGTCGACGGCGGCAACAGGGCCCGGCGCTGGATCCAGGTCAACAGCACGTCCACCGGGGCATAGCCGCGGCGGGCCCGGGCGATGCGGGTCGAGGGGATCGGCACCAGCACCACCCCGTCGTCAAAGCCCTCCCCGGCGACCCGCAGGGCCCCTGCCAGGGCCGGGCCCAACACCCCGGCCAAGGAGACCCGTTGGCGGTTCTTGAACGCCAGGACGGCGGCCGAGACCTCCCGGGCATAGACTCCCCCGGCCACCACGGCCAACGGTTCCCCCTTCGGATCCAACGGGAGGGACTCGGCCCCGTCCTGGGCCTGGAAGGGACGGACGGTCGCGGCCCGGAAGGAGCCCCGGCAGGACCGGCACATCACCACATCGGGCCGGCGGCAGAACACACAGTCGCTGGGCGCCGCCACCGAACCGAGTTCGGCCAGGGCCGACAGCGGCCCCCGGACCGAGGAGGAGAAGGCCACCGAGTCCAGGCGACGACCCCACCGATCGGGTAATGCCGGGTACTCCATGCCTTCATGGTCCCCGGGGCGGGCCATGTCTGGAAGGTCCGGACCAGCGGCTGTGGACAGCGGGCCGCTACCCCGGGTAGGCGAGCTGGGTGGCCTTGCCCTCACGCTTCTTCCAGGTGGAGAAGACCTGCGAGTAGACCCCGTCGGGGGTTTCGGCGTAGACCGTACGCTGGTCTCCCGGGCCGGCGGAGATATTGGTCATCCCCAACAACGGTTCCAGTTCCTTGGTGCTTCCATCCAGGGAGAGTTCTTCGGCCTGGACGGCCTTGGTGTCGCTGGGTTTCATCACCACCACGGAATCCGAGGAGTTCCACACCCCCCGCTCCACCGGAACCGAGGAGTCCAGCTTCAACGGATCGGTGAACCCGCGCGGGACGCCTTCGCTGTCACGGATGATGCCGGTGATGTAGACTCCGGTCGTGCCCTTGACCTTGGCGATCACCAGGGCCCGGGCCCCATCGGGGGAAACCCGCAGGGAGGTGACATCCGCCTTGGACATCCATCCGGCATTGACCTGGCGTGAGGGGCCGTCCTTCTTCGTGTCCGAGGGGGTCGCCCTGACCCGGGTGCGTCCGTCGTTGCCGACCGTCCACGTCCAGCCGTGGACGTCGATGCTCGGACGCAACAACTTCTGCCCGGTGGTCGCCTCATGGACCACCCCGGATTCGTCCACGGTGAACAGTTGGGTGCGCTTGCCGTTCAGGAAGGCAAAACGATTGTCCGCGGGAGACATGGCCGGGTCGCGGGGCTTATGCGAGGAGATGTCCTGGACCCCTCCCACGGGGACGACGCCGTTGCCCTGGTAGAACACCAGGGAATTGTTGGCGATCGCGATCTGGGTGTTCGGCACCGAGGCCTCGACGATGGCATCGGTGAACCCCTCGGCCACGCTGCCCAGGCTCACGGCCCGTTGGGCGACCGTCATCGTGACCGTGCTGACGTTCTGGATCTGGCTCAGCGTCAATTCGAGCTGCTGTTGCATCAGTTGTCGTTGCAGCTCGTTGGCATCGGTGAACGTCGCCTCGTTCAGGTCCACCGTGGCCCGCTTGGACTCCACCGGCACGGAGGCCCGCGCCAGTTCGCTGCCTTCGGGGAAGGCACTGCTGACGGCATTGCGCAGATAAGGGGCGGGGCCGGCCAACAGTGCGGCCGTGACGGTCGCGGACAGGCCCTGCCGCGTGGCGAACCACCGGTAGTCGGCCACGGCGTAGGTGTCGGTGGAATCGTAGAAGTACAACGGGTAGGACTTGAACACGATCGCGAAGCTTCCCTCGTCCATCATCGTGCCATCCGGGACCTTCGAGAGCCGCCATTGGCCGTCGACCTGGACCAGTTCGAAGTCCACCGACTTCGTGGTCCGTTCCTTCTTGCGTGTCAGGAGCCCGTATTCGTCGATGCTGGAGGTCTCCGAGACCTCCACCGTGTAGCTGCCTTTTTCGACATTCTCCACGATGTTGGGTTCGGAGGTATAGACGGTGGTCCGGTCCGCGGCCCGCCATTCCCGGGAGACATCCCGGGCCAGGTATTCGCGGGCCACGCTGTAATCGTCCTGCGGGTCGATGCCCGCGCGCAGGAACCCCTCGATGATCTGCTGCGGGGAAGCATCCTTGGTGGGCCCGGGAGGATCGAAGGCATAGGAGAAATCGGATTGGCCGGCGGCTTCGGGGGCACTGGTGCCCACGGGCCCCGACGTCGGGATCGAGGCACAACCGGTGATGACCAACAGGACCGCGACGAGGGCCCCGAGTACCCTGGTGACCCGGGCCCCGCCGCCGTGCCATGCCCTGTGCTTAAGCATCCTGTCCTCCCTGTTTCCCGGTGCCGGGCTCGTCGTCGGCAATGCTTCCCGGGTCCTGTTCCTCCGGCCCTCCCGCGGCAGCCCGGTCATCACCGTGGGGGTCCATCCGGTCCGGGGCGGCGGGCTGCTGGTCGTCGGGGTCCGGGGAGGGGGACACCGCGGTGGCCCGCTCGGCCGGTGGAACCGCCCGCAGGATCGAGCCGGGCAAGGCGAGGTTCCCGGTGGGCAGGGTGGGCAGGGTGGGCAGCGAGGCCGTGTACGGGGCGGGCTCCCCCATGCCCAGCGACTGGCCCAGCGCCAGCTGGGTATGCGGCATCAGGGGCAACGGCGAGGAACCGAGCAATTCGCCCAGATGCCGTGGCAACGTCAGCCGGAAGCAGGCTCCTTCGCCCTTCTCACCCCAGGCCTGCAGCCACCCACCATGCAGGCGGGTGTCTTCGGTGGCGATGGATAGTCCCAACCCACTGCCTCCGGTGGTCCGGGCCCGGGCGGGATCCCCGCGCCAGAACCTGTCGAAGACGCGCGAGGCCTCTTCGGGGTCCATTCCGATCCCATGGTCGCGCACGCTGACCGCGACCGCGTATTCATCCTGGCCGACGGTGATGTCGATCGGATTCCCGTCCCCGTGTTCGACGGCGTTCATCACCAGGTTGCGGATGATCCGTTCGATGCGGCGCGGGTCCATCTCCACGGCGCACCCCTCCTCGGGGAGGTGGACGCGCAATTCGGATCCGAGGTTCTCCGCATGCAGGCTCGCGGTCTCCACGACCCGCCGAACCACCGGAACCAGATCGAGGACCTCGGCATCCAGCAGCGCGGCCCCTGCGTCGAAACGGGAGATCTCCAACAGGTCGTTGAGCAGGGTCTGGAAGCGTTCGACCTGGTTGTAGAGCAGTTCGGCGGAGCGCCGGTTGATCGGGTCGAAGTCCTCGCGGGCGTCGTGGAGGACCTCGGCGGCCATGCGGACCGTCGTGAGCGGGGTGCGCAGTTCGTGAGAGACGTCCGAGACGAAGCGCTGCTGCATCTGCGACAGGGTGGCCAGCTGGGTGATCTGGTCCTGGAGGTTGGTGGCCATCCGGTTGAACGAGATCCCCAGCCGGGCGATCTCGTCCTCGCCGTGGACCTCCAGGCGTTCCTGCAACTGTCCGGCGGCCAACTTCTCCGAGGCCGAGGCGGCGGTGGAGACCGGGCGGACCACCAGACGCGTGGTGTACCAGGCGATGCCGCCGGTGACCAGGAGCAACAGCACCCCACCGATGGCCAGCACCCGGTGGATGAAGTCCAGGGTCTGCTGTACCGAATCCAGGTCGTAGACCAGATACAGGGCATAGTCGCGCCCGGGCGGCAACTGGACCGTGGTGCCGAAGGCCAGACCGGGGGTGTCGTAGCTGGCATGCGGGAAGCTGATCGATTCCCAATAGACCCCGGGGCTGTCCTTCACGGTGGTGGACAGGGTGTCGGGGATGACGGCATTGGTCAGTCCACCACTGGCGGTGTTGGGGACATAGATGTTCTCGGAGCTGGGCAGCGGGGTCAGGATGAAGTCGCGTTGGACGCTGGCACCATCACCCTCGACCAGCTTCAACGTGTCATTGACGAAGGCCACGGTGCTGGAGCGGTCGGTGGTGGCCGCGGACTCGAAGTTGGATTTGACCTGGTTCAGGCCACGGACCGATTCCTCCTGGACCTGGTTGAAGCGTTCCTGGAACAGGCCGTCGGCGATCTGGTTCGACAGGAAGATCCCGGCCCCGAGCATCGCCAACGCGGAGAGCAGCACGGTGGTGGCCACGGCCCGCAATTGCAGCGAGCGCCGCCACGCGGTGACCATGCGTTTCCACCGGGAGCCCTCCCGGTCCGCCCGCGGGCGCAGCAGGAAGGCCCGGGAGACTGGCGGCTCCCCGTCGTCGGGTTCCGCCGCCGGGTGGTCCGCGGCGGAGGTCTCCATGCTCAGCCCTGTCCGGCCTTGTATCCGACTCCGCGCACGGTCAGGACGACTTCGGGGTTCTCCGGGTCGGTTTCGACCTTGGACCGCAGCCGCTGCACATGGACGTTCACCAACCGGGTATCGGCGGCATGCCGGTAGCCCCAAACCTGTTCGAGCAGCAGTTCACGGGTGAAGACCTGCCACGGTTTCCTGGCCAATGCCACCAGCAGATCGAATTCCAGCGGGGTCAACGAGATCGGTTCCCCACCCCGGGTCACCGAGTGCCCGGCCACGTCGATCACCAGGTCCGCGATCTTCAGCGTCTCCGGGGCATGCTTCTCCCCCGGACGCATCCGGGCCCTGACCCGGGCGATGAGTTCGGCCGGCTTGAACGGCTTCGGGACGTAGTCGTCGGCCCCCGACTCCAGTCCACGGACCACATCGGCGGTATCGGATTTGGCCGTGAGCATGACGATCGGGACATCCGCTTCGGCCCGGATCAGCCGGCAGACCTCGATGCCGTCCATGCCCGGCAGCATCAGATCCAGCAGGACCAGATCCGGTTTGACCTCGCGGAAGGTGTCCAGGGCCTGGGCCCCGTCGTAGCAGAAGACCGGGTCGAAGTCGTCGTTACGCAGCACGATGCCGATCATCTCGGCCAGCGCCTCGTCATCGTCGACCACCAAAACTCGGGCCTTCATGGCACCCCTCTTCCGTCTGAACGTCTCACTGGTGTCTCTTTGAACCTGCCCTCCACTATAGGGGTCAGCGGTGCGCCCCCTGCAGCGGCGCACCGGGCCCCGTTAGGCTGGTTCGGACACTGACGCG
This sequence comes from Arthrobacter sp. AOP36-F1-5, assembly GCF_058137995.1. Taxonomy (NCBI): domain Bacteria; kingdom Bacillati; phylum Actinomycetota; class Actinomycetes; order Micrococcales; family Micrococcaceae; genus Arthrobacter; species Arthrobacter sp. AOP36-F1-5. The sequence continues at coordinate 1,272,864 of NZ_CM176892.1, read as the reverse complement.
ATGCGAGGGGCACCAACGGCATGACTGAATACCCACCCAACCCCGACGACCTGCCCGGTTCCGAGCCCGGTCAGGATGCCGGAGTGCCGGAGGGCGCCGGAATCCCGCCGGCTCCCGGGGGCTTCGAACCACCGGCGGCGCCCGGCTGGCAGAACCCACCGCAGCAGGGGTGGGGGGCCGCACCGGGCCAGGGCTGGGGCCACCCGGCCCCCGGCTCCTGGGGAGGACCACCGGGCCCCGGCGGAGGGATGCCGCCGCCCGGCCAGGGCTTCCCCCCGGCGGGCCCCTACGGATATGCCCCGCCGCCGAAGCCCGGGGTCGTCCCGTTGCGTCCACTCGGTCTCGGGGACATGCTCGACGGCGCCTTCCAGGCGGTCCGCCGCAATGCCGGTTCCACGCTGGGCCTGTCGGTGATCGTCCAGCTCTTCATCGGAACCATCAGCGCCCTGCTGGCCATCCCGTTGCTCTCCGTCATCGCCGACCCCGGCTTCGCCGACGGTGCCGAACCGGATTTCAGCGCCCTGGCCGGATCCTTGATCACCATGGTCGCGGGCAGCCTGGCGGCCGGGCTGGCCTCGGTGTTCCTGATGATCATCGTCCAGGGGGCCATCACCATCCCCGTGCTGCGGGCGACGCTGAACCGCAAGACCCGCTTCGGGCAGGCCCTGCGGATCCTGCGCCCCTCGATCGGCAGGCTCCTGCTGGTCGCGTTGCTGTACCTGATCGCCGGGATCGCGGCGCTGGCCATCTGCGCAGGCATCGTGACCCTCGTGGCCTTCAACGCCGATACGGCCGCCACCTTCACCACGGCGGCCATCGTCGTGGTGCTGGCCATCCCCACCACGCTCTGGATCTCGATTAAACTGACGTTCACCGTCCACGCCGTCGTGGCGGAGAACCTGCCACCGCTGGCGGCCATGGCCCGATCCTTCGCCCTGGTGAAGTCCTCCTGGTGGCGGTGCTTCGGGATCCTGCTGCTGACCGGCATCATCGTCGCGATCATCACCAGCCTGATCACTTCCCCGCTGAGCATGATCTCCGGGTTGCTGGGCGGGATGCTGGCCCCCGAGGATCCGGCGGCCCTGGCCGGCCTCCTGGTCAAGATCGGCTTCGTCAGCACGATCCTCGGCGGTATCGCCGCGGGACTGGGCTTCGCCTACGAATGCTCGGTCACCACGCTGCTCTACACCGATCTGCGGTTCCGTCGCGACGGTTTCGACATGACCCTGCTGCGTGAATTCGACAGCGGCATCGATGCCCCGATCCCGGGCCTGCCGACCGTCCCCCCGGCGGGCAACTCCCCCGGCTACCCGGCGGGCCGCTGACCCGATGCCCTCCGCGCTGCCCCTCCTCCTGCAGGCCCCGCACTATCTTCCCGACCGGGACGAAGCCACCGGTGAGCTGACGCGGGAACTGGCCCGGCAGGAGTATGCCCAGGCGATGCCCAACCCCATCGTGGTCTTCCTGAAACAGGTCTGGGCCGATTTCGTCCAGTGGGTGGATTCCTTGAATGCGCTGGCCCCGAACCTGGGCTGGCTCGTGGTCCTGCTGGCCCTGGCCATCCTCATCACCCTGGTCGTCCTCTTCGCGCGCCCCCGGTTGCAGCGCCGGGCCCGCACGGCGCAGGAGGCCGGGGCCGAGGTGGACCTGGATGCCACCCTCGGCGCCGAGGACTACCGTCGACGGGCCGACCGCGCCTTCCTGGCGGCCGACTATGCCACCGCCGTCCTGGAGCGGTTCAGGGCCTTGCTGGCCCGGGCCGAGGAACGCACCCTGCTGGAGCCCCGGCCTGGACGGACCGCCACCGAAGTCTCCACCGCGCTCGGGCAGGCCTTCGCCGGCGAATCCCCGGCACTGCGGGAGGCGGCCAGGCTCTTCAACGCGGTGCATTACGGTCATCACGAGCCCAGCGCCGAGGACGCCCGCAACCTGACCACGCTGGAGGACCGCCTCTCCACGGCCACCCCCTCAGCCGCCCGGGCGGACCCGGCAGTGGTGGTGCCCAGATGAGTCGGATCAAGGATGGCGATCGCCTGCTGGCGGCCCCGCGTCCGGCCTCGGCCCGTTCGGTCTGGGCCGGCCGCTGGCGGGCCTGGCGGCTGTGGATCATCATCGCCGTGGTGGCCGTGCTCGCCGCCGTCTACTACGCCCTGGCCAACGGCCCCCACGACACCCGGGTCCTGAGCCCGCAGAACCCCGGCCCCGAGGGCGGGAAGGCGGTGGCACGGGTCCTGGCGGACCACGACATCTCCGTGGAACAACCCGACGGACTCGACGCCGCCCTGGCTGCCCTGCGGGCCGACGGCGGGACCACGCTGCTGCTCCACGACCAGGGCGGCTACCTGAACCAGGACCAACTCACCGAACTGGACGAGGCCGCCGGCCGGACCGTACTGGTGGAGCCGGGCTTCGATGAGCTCCGGGTCTTCGCCCCCTCCACCCGCCCGGCCGGCGTCGTCCCCGAGGAGGCCGACTCCCCGGTGGCTGCCGACTGCCCGGTTCCCGCCGTCGCCGAAACGCGTGAGGCCGCCGCCGGCGGGAAGAAGTACCGCGCCGCGAGGGGATGCTTCAACTACGGGGCCCGGGACCACGAGGCCTACGGCTACGTCGTGGAGGGGACGACGACGGTGCTGGGCAACCCGGCCTACCTCGACAACGGCCATGTCCTGGACTTCGACCATGCCCCGTTGGCCTTGCGCACCCTGGGGGCCGAACCAACGCTCGTCTGGTACCAGCCCACCGTGGCGGACCACGAGTTCACCGGCCCCGCGGCGAACCCCTTCGAACTGCTCCCGGATTGGGTTTCCCCGGCCTCCGGCTGGCTGCTGCTCCTGGGGGTCATCGCGATCCTCTGGCGGGCCCGCCGGGACGGCCCGTTGGTGAGCGAACCGCTTCCCGTCGTCGTCCCCGCCTCGGAGACCGCCGAGGGCCGGGCCCGCCTGTACCGGGACGCCCAGGCCATCGACGCGGCCGTCGCCGCCCTGCGGTCGGCGTCATTGGACCGCCTCGCCGTCCGCCTCCGGCTCGGGCACGGCAGCCGGGCCGATGACATCGTAGCCACTGCGGCCAAGGAGTCGGGCCTGCCCGGTTCCCGCCTGCGCCGCCTCTATTTCCCCGAAAAGATCACCGGCGAGGCCGGACTGGTCGAATGGGCCCAGGAATTGCATACCGTCGAAAAGGAGATCGGGATCCCGTGAGCGAACAAGTCAAAGAGGCCGATACGGTCCGCCAGGCGCTATTGGACGTGCGCCATGAGGTGTCCAAGGCCGTCGTCGGGCAGGATGCCACGGTCACCGGGCTCCTCATCGCCCTGCTGGCCCAGGGACACGTGCTGCTCGAGGGCGTGCCCGGGGTCGCGAAGACGCTGATGGTGCGCACCCTGTCGGCGGCGTTGGACCTGGATACCAAGCGGGTCCAGTTCACCCCCGACCTGATGCCCGGCGACGTGACCGGTTCGTTGGTCTACGACGCGAACACCGCCGATTTCAGTTTCCGTGAGGGCCCGGTGTTCACCAACATCATGCTGGCGGACGAAATCAACCGGACCCCGCCCAAGACGCAGGCCTCGCTCCTGGAGGCCATGGAGGAACGTCAGGTCAGCGTGGACGGGATCAGCCGGCTGCTGCCCGAACCCTTCATCGTGGCCGCGACGCAGAACCCCGTGGAATACGAAGGCACCTACCCGCTGCCCGAAGCCCAGCTGGACCGGTTCCTGCTCAAACTGACCATGGAGCTTCCCGAACGCGAGGACGAGATCGAGATCATCCGCCGCCACGGCGCAGGGTTCGATCCCCGCGACCTGGCAGCGGCGGGGGTCCGGGCGGTGGCCAGCGCCGATGACCTGGCGGCAGCCCGCCGGGCGGTGGCCGCGGTGACGGTGTCACCGGAGGTCATCGGCTACATCGTCGACATCGCGCGGGCGACCCGCAATGCCCCCAGCTTCCAGCTGGGCGTCTCCCCCCGCGGGGCGACCGCCTTGCTGAACACCTCCCGGGCCTGGGCGTGGCTCTCCGGCCGCGACTTCGTGGCCCCCGACGACGTCAAGGTCCTCACCCTGCCGTGCCTGCGCCACCGGGTATCCCTGCGGCCCGAGGCACAGATGGATGGGGTCGGGGCCGACGACGTCCTGCAGTCCATCCTGGCCACCGTGCCGGTCCCCCGCTAGGGCCCGGCATGGCCCTGTACCGCCGTTTCGTCTGGCTGGCCCTGCTCGGGCTCGTGCCGGTCGTCCTCTGGCCCGGCGTGCCCACGATCCTCATCGCCCTGGGCGTGCTGTCCGCCCTGGCGGGACTCGATGTCGCCCTGGCCGCCTCCCCCCGGGTGGTGGTCATCGAACGGGCCATCCCGCGCAGTGTGCGCCTGGGGGAACCGGCCACGGCCCAGCTGTATCTGCATAATCCAGGAACCCGCAGGTTGCGGGGTTCCGTCCGGGACGGCTGGCAGCCCTCGACGGGAGCCCGGAACACCCGTTTTCCCATTGACCTGCCCGCCGGCGAGCGCCGGGTCTTCGCGATCAACCTGCAACCGGTCCGGCGCGGGGACCTATCGGTGCACCACACCACCGTGAGGTCCTCGGGTCCAATGGGTCTGGCGGCCCGTCAACTCACCCATGCCAGCGCAGGCACCCTGCGGGTGCTTCCCCCCTTCCACGCCAAACGCCATCTGCCCTCCAAGCTCCAGCGTCTGCGCGAATTGGACGGCCGGGCCGCGATCCAGGTCAGGGGCGCGGGCACCGAATTCGATTCACTTCGAGACTACGTCCGCGGTGACGACGTGCGCTCCATCGACTGGCGGGCCACCGCCCGCCGACAGAACGTCGTCGTGCGGACCTGGCGGCCCGAACGCGACCGTCGGGTGGTCATCGTCCTGGATACCTCCCGCACCTCGGCGGCCCGGGTGGCCGACGAACCCCGGCTCGATACCGGGATCGAAGCCTCCCTGCTGTTGGCGGTGCTGGCCGAACGCGGCGGGGACCGGGTCGATTTCCTGGCTTACGACCGCAGGCCACGGGCCCGGGTCGAATCGGCGTCCAAGGCCGTCATGCTCACCCAGCTGGTCGAAGCGATGGCCCCGTTGGAGCCCGAACTCATCGAGGCGGACTTCTCCGGCCTCCCGGCACAGGTGCGGGCCATCTCCACGCACCGTTCCCTGCTGGTGCTGCTCACCGCCCTGGACTCCGGCGCCGTGGAAGAGGGGCTGCTGCCCATCCTGCCGGCGCTCACCTCCCAGCATGTGGTGGTCATCGCCGCGGTGCGGGACCCGGAGCTGGACGAACGGGCCGCCGATGTCTCCGATGCCGCGGCCGTGTACCGGGCGGCTGCCGCGGCCAGGACGTTGCAGCAGCGGGAGGCGTTGAAGACCCAACTGCGGGCCGTCGGCGCCGAGATCGTCGACGCCGCCCCGTTGGAGCTGCCTCCGCTACTGGCCGACACCTACATCCGGTTGAAGGCCACCGGGCGGCTCTAGGACACCCTGGAGTCCCCGTCCCCGTCCCCCGGGTCAGTGGGAGCCGAGGAAGGCCAGGACCCTGGCCAGCATCGTGTCCGTCGCCCCGGCGTCGTATTCGGCGGTGGAGGAGTCCGCGAACAGGTGGCCCGACCCCGGGTAGAGGAACAACTCGGCGGCCGGCGCCTCGGCGACCAGGGCGCGGGCGGCGTCGGCATCTCCTTCGTCCATGAAATAGGGATCCTCTTCCGCGGCGTGGATCTGCACGGGGACCCCGGCCGGCCAGGAGGGCGAGAATTCGGTGACCGGGACGCAGGAGGAGAAGAACAGGGCGCCGGCGGCCCCGGGACGGGTCTGCGCCAGCTTCTGGGCCGGCATCACGCCCAGGGAGAATCCTGCGTAGACCAGTTCCGGGCCCAGATCCTCCACGGCCCGGGTGCCGCGGCCCACCAGCTCCCCGAAACCGATCTTCGAGGCGTGGGCCACCCCCTCGTCCAGGGTCTCGAAGCAGTGCGCATCGAACAGGTCGGGAGTGTGCACCGTATGTCCTCCGGCCCTCAGGAGCTCGGCGAACCCCTCGATCCCGGGGGTCAGGCCCAGTGCGTGGTGGAATAGGACGACGTCGGCCATGGTGGTGCCTCTCCAGTGGTGCGTGCTCTGTCGGCGGGCCCGTGGACCCGATCCCAGAATGGTGGACTGGATGACCAATGACAAGGCCTCCGGCCCCCTGGCGGACCGGCGCCCGGACCTTGACTACACTTCCACGGCCCGGCGCGCCCGGTGGCAGGACCTCCCCGAGGAGGTCAGGGAGCTGTTGACGCGTTGGGTCGGCGGACGCCTCGACGCCGTGGACCCCGCCGGGGGTGGCTTCACCCACGGGTTCGCCGCTGTCCTTCGCGGGCCCCGTCCGCTCTTCGTCAAGGCCATCCCGGCGGATGATCCACACATCGCCCCCGCGTATGCCCGGGAGGTCGAAGTGCTGGGGGTCCTGCCCTCCGGCGCCCCGGTCCCGTCACTGCTGGAGCACGACATCCTCGCCGGGTGGCTGGTCTTCGCCACCACGGCACTGGACGGGTGGATGCCCGGCACCCCATGGACCCTGGCCGATGCCCGGGCCATCCACAACAGTTGCCTGCTCACCAACCAGGTCCTGGGCGACGCCTCCGCAAGCCTGCCCGCCACCGGACGCCTCGAACTCCAATGGGACACCCACCTCGCGGACCTCGACGGCGGACGGATGGTCCTGGAGTCCGGCCGGCGCCCCGACCATCTGCCCCCGTGGTTCATCGGTTCGGCGGGGGACGAATTGGCCGGGGACATCCTGCGGGCGGCCTCCCGCATCGACACCGCCCTGTCCGGGCCCGTGCCGCTGAACAACGACTTGCGGGCCGACAACGTGGTCATCTCCCGGGCCGCGTCCGGTGGATTCCCGGCCGGTACCGCCTGGATCTGCGATTGGAACTACCTGGCCACCGGTCCCGGCTGGGCCGATTGGGCGGTGCTCTGGCCTTCCCTGCTCGACGGCGGCCTCTCCCTCGAGGAGGTCTCCTCCTGGGAATTGACGGCCGGGGCCGCTGACGCGGATCTGGACACCTGGTTCTCCGCCCTGTTCATCTACTATGCGGAAGCCGGCAGCCGGGAACCACTGTCCACCAGCCCCGCCCTGCGCAGCCACCAGCAGCTCTGTGCCCTCCAACTGCTGGATCTGCTGGCCCTGCGCTTCGGAGCCCGCCGGGCGGTCTAGGGCAACTGGTACTTGAACCCGATATGCGAGCCCACGAACCCCAGCCGCGTGTAGAACCGGTGGGCCTCGACCCGGGAGGCATCCGAGGTCAACTGGACCAGGGAGGCTCCCAGGGCCGGGGCGGCGATCCCGGTGACCCAGCGCAGCATCGCAGATCCGAGACCGGCGGACCGGTGCCCGGTTCCGACGCGCACCGCTTCCACGAGCAGCCGGGTGCTGCCCCGGCGGCTCAACCCCGGGGTCCGGGTCAGCTGCAGCATCGCGATGGCGGTGCCGTCGGGGTCCTCGACGAGCAGCAGGTCGTTCCCCTGATCGTCCACCAGGTCCTGCAGCGCGAGCCGATAGGGTTCCGGATCGCTTCCGGGGCCATCACCGCGGGAGGCGCTGATCGAATCATCGGCCAGCAACCGCATCAGCCCCGGCAGATCCCCCTCCTGCGCCCGGCGCAGGGTCAACGGGCCGCCGCGCACCGTGAGTGTGGCGGGCAGGGGCAGGTCCTTCAGCATCGGGTCTCCAGGCCTTCCTCCACGGGGGGTGTCTCAGCCGCCCAGCCGGACCTGGTCCAGGGCGTCCGCCGTCCGGGTGAGCCGGCGCAGCACGCGGCGGGTGGTCTCTGGGGTCGTTGCTTCCAGTCCGGGGGCCGGCATGAGGGTCAGGGCCCCGAGCAGGGCATCGGGTAGTCCCATCCTGCGGAAGTGCCGGTGGACCGTCTCCACGGCGGCGGAGACACCGGGGAGTTCCTGACCCGGGTCCAGGGTTTCGAGCCAGAGCCGTCCGCCCTGGTCCAGGAGTTCGGCGCAGCGTTCCCAGGCGGCGATATCGGCCCGCCCGTGAAGGCAGATGGTGTCGAACCCCACGGCCAGGGCCTCGGTGATCAGTTCGGGCCAGGAGGGGCCTCCCCCGGGGAATCCGGTCCCCGGGGCCAGGATCACGGTTTCCGCCCCGGCCTGGTGGAGTGCCTCGACCAGGACCTTCCAGTGCCTGCCTGCTTCCTGCCGGTCCACGGCCCGCAGGCTGCGGTATCCGCTGGCGGTGGGGACCGCACCGCCCAGGACCGCGGCGGCGCCGGGTTCCTCCACGACCACGGTCAGCGCGGACGCCCCGGTGACCCGACGGACGTCCTGCAGATGCCTCGCGGCCCCCTCGGCCAGGGAATCGGCCAGATCCCGGCGGGCCCCGGCATCGGAGAGGATCTTCTCCCCCTGGTGCAACGAGATCCCTGCCGCCAGGGACAGCGGCCCCCTCAGCTGGAGCTTCAGGGCCCCGGGGTCGGTTCCGGCGGCCCCGACGACGTCGGCCATCACCCCCAGGTCGGTGCCCAAGGCGGAAACGGCGCGGCGGTGATCCAGCCCGGGGCGGTCGGTCAGACGCCAACCGTGGGGTCGGACCTCGACATAGAGTTCGGTGAGCAGGGCGGCCGTACGGCCCACGGCATCGGAGCCGACGCCCCGATCGGGCAGCTGGACCAGATGCGGCAGATGGGGCTCGCCCAGCTCACCGCAGATGATGCGGGTCGATTCGAGCGGGTCGGTGCCGGGCAACGGCCCCTGACCGGTGACGCGGACGCTGCTCAGCGGTCCTCGCCTCCCTCGGGGGCGCGGGAGGCCGAAATGGCCTGATGATGGCGGATGACCTCGTCGATCACGAAGTTCAGGAACTTCTCGGCGAAGGCCGGGTCCAGATGTGCCTCGCCGGCCAGCCGGCGCAGTCGGGCGATCTGGGCGACTTCGCGGTTCGGATCCGCCGGGGGCAGCTGGTGTTCGGCCTTGAGATGGCCGACCTTCTGCGTGGCCTTGAACCGCTCGGCCAGCAGATAGATCAGGGTGGCGTCGATATTGTCGATGCTGCCGCGCACCGACAACAGTTCCTGCATGATTTCGGGGTCCACGCTCCCGGACAGGGAGGAGGCGGTGGGGTCGTAGTCCTCGCCCGGGGCGGGCTGGGCGTGCGGCTCGTTGCTCATGGGTCCCATCCTAGTTGGGAGTGGCCCGGGGCCCGACGGTGTTACGTGGTGCGTGCCCGCTTGACCGGCAGTTTCCACAGCAGCAGGACCGCCAGGACCAGTGGAAGGATCCACCCGGTCCAACCCAGCGGCGCCACGACGAGCAGGTCCAGATCCGAGGTGGCCGCGAACACCACATACAACCCCGCCGCGGCGTTGAAGGACCCGTGGGCCAGGGCGGCCGGCCAGACGCTCCCGGAGGCCATCCGCAACCAGGCGAATACGGCGCCGAAGCTGATCGTCATCCCGGTCATCGCCAGCAGGCTCAATCCTCCGGGGACCCCCGGGTAGTTGTACCCCAACAGGATCAGCGGGGCGTGCCATAGTCCCCAGATGATCCCCGAGATGAGGACGGTGGCAGTTTTTCCCCAGGGTTCCAGCCGGGGCACCAGCCACCCCCGCCAGCCGATCTCCTCGGCCAGCGCCGGAACCATGTTGATGATCGACCCGACCAGGATGCTCACTAGTTGCGTGCCCAGCAGTACTGCGGTGGGCATGGACATGATCTCCCGGGCGGCCTGAGGGGCCTGCTGGGCCATGAGGCCACGGAGTACCGGCAGGTGGGTGACATCGGCCGGATAGAGTCCCAGGAGGGCTCCCAGGAGCAGCCCACCGACCACCAGGAGCATCGGTAGCAGCCAGCCGGCGGCCAGGAAGGCGAGGAAGGGGCCCACGGGCTTCAGCGGCCAGAGGCCCAGGCTGCGGGCGATCCCCGGCCCTCCGGGACGCTGCGCCTTCGGTTCGGCGAAGCGGGTGACCAGCAGGGCCGCCGCCGTCGGGGTGAGCATCATGACCAGCGCATAGACCGTGAACAACGGATCGCCCAGGCCCTGGCCGCCGAGCCACAGCGGCAGTGCCACCAGCCAGGCCAGCACGTAGGCGATCACGATATAGAGGACGATCGGTTTCAGGCGGACGGATCGCATGCGCGAGCACCTCGGGGGTCGGGGAGGAAAGGTCCATTCCAGCGTAGTCCCGCGACGGGACGGCCGGGGCGGATGGCCTACAGTGGAGGGGCCATGATGAGTAGACGAGACGCCGCGATTGCCCTGGACATCCCCCTCGAGATGGCCACCCGACACGGGATCCCCAGCCGGCTGGAGGAATCCGAACTCGCCGAGCTGCAGGCCGATCCCCCACCATGGCTGGTCCAGTCGATGCAGAACCGGCAGGGCAAACGACCGGTCTGGGTCCATCTGACCTGCACGGTCTGCGGCCGCTCCGAGGCCGCCCGGCCGAAGAAGTGGTGGCCGGACTTCGATTTCGTCTTCTGCGATACCCATTCCCCCCGCGAGCTACCGGCGGTTCCGGCCGGACGGGTGCGCTGTGAGTACGAGCAGGTCGCCGGACCGCTGACCGGTGTCGTCGACGAGGCCGCCCACTAGGATCCGGCCTCCACCTGCCGGTCTCCTAGGAGGAAACGCTGGCCGGATCCCAGGACAGGCTCCGGGCGGTGTCGATGGTGGCCTGCCCCAGCACCCGGGTGCCCTGGTAGATCACCATCGTCTGTCCCGGGGAGACCCCCTGGAGCGGATCGTCGACGTCGACCACGAGTTCGCGGTTGGTCCCACCGTCTTCCGCGGCGACCTCTTCCAGCCAGCCCACCGCCTCCACCGGATCGGCGTGGGCGCGGACCTGGACCATGCAGTCGAACCGTTCGCCGGCCATCGCTTCCTTCAGCGGCAAGCCGGCCCAGCTGACCTTGATGCCCCGCAACCGATCGACCGAGAGCAGTTCCTTGGGTCCGACCACGACCTGGTTGTCCTTGGGCCGGATCTCCAACACGAAGCGTGGTTTGCCGTCGGAGGCGGGACGGCCGATCTTCAGCCCCTTGCGCTGCCCGACGGTGAAGGCGTTGGCGCCGGGGTGGCTACCCACGGAGTTGCCTTCGTGGTCCAGGATCTCCCCTTCGCTCAGTTCGATGCGCTCCTCGAGCCAGCCTCGGGTGTCCCCATCGGGAATGAAGCAGATGTCGTGGCTGTCCGGCTTCTTCGCGACCGACAAACCACGGCTTTCGGCTTCGGCCCGCACCTCGGCCTTGGACGGGGTTTCGGCCAAGGGGAACAGCGAATGGCCCAGCTGCTCGTGGGTCAGCACCCCGAGCACATAGGACTGGTCCTTCGCCCAATCGGCGGCACGGTGCAGTTCCGGGTTCCCCTCGGCATCGGTGATGACCTTGGCGTAGTGGCCGGTGCATACGGCGTCGAAGCCGAGGGCGAGCGCCTTTTCAAGCAGGGCCGCGAACTTGATGCGCTCATTGCAGCGCATGCAGGGGTTCGGGGTGCGTCCTGCGGCGTATTCGGCGATGAAGTCATCGACGACGTCTTCCTTGAAACGCTCGGAAAAGTCCCAGACGTAGTACGGGATGCCCAGTTTGTCGCAGGCCCGCCAGGCGTCGTTGGAATCCTCCACCGTGCAGCAGCCCCGGCTCCCGGTGCGCAGGGTCCCCGGCATCCGCGAAAGCGCCAAATGCACCCCGACGACGTCGTGCCCGGCATCCACGGCGCGCGCTGCCGCCACCGCGGAGTCGACCCCGCCGCTCATTGCTGCCAATACCTTCATACTCTTAATCCTGTTCCTGCTGTTTGGATGCTGCTTTTCCTGGCGGCCATACCTGCCTGTTTCGCCCGTTGGTGGGCTTCGGGCAAGGCCTCCACCAGGGCCTGGACGTCGGCTTCGGTGGTGGTGTGCCCGATCGTGAACCGCTGGGCCCCGCGGGCCGCCTCCTCGGTGCGTCCCATGGCCAACAACACGTGGCTGGGTCGTGGCACCCCTGCCGTGCAGGCGGACCCGGTGGAGGATTGCACCCCGAGCATGTCCAGCACGAAGAGCAAGGAGTCCCCCTCGCAGCCTGGAAAGGTGAAGTGGGCGTTGCCCGGCAGCCGTTCCCCCGAGGCTCCATCGGCGGCCGGCCCGCAGAGTTCGGCATCGGGAACCGCATGGCGGACGCCGGCGATCAGCCGATCGCGCAGCCCGGCCAGACGCTCGGATTCGGCGGCCAGGCCGGCCACTGCCTCACCGGCGGCCGCGGCGAAGGAGGCAGCGGCTGCGGTGTTCAGGGTTCCCGAGCGGAGGGCCCGTTCGTGGCCACCACCGTGCTGGACGGCGGTCAGGACGATGTCCCGGCGCACCAGCAGGGCCCCGATGCCGACGGGCCCGCCGATCTTATGGGCGCTGATGGCCATCGTGGCCAGGCCCGACGCACGGAAGTCGACCTCGAGGGCGGTGAACGCCTGGACCGCGTCGGAATGCAGGGGGATGGAGTGGGCCGCCGCCAGCGTGGCCGCCTCGGCGACCGGTTGGACGGTACCGACCTCGTTATTGGCCCACATCAGGGTCACCAACGCGATCGATACGGGATCCCTGGCGATTTCGGCGGCGAGCTGGTCCAGGAGGATGCGTCCGGTGGAGTCCACGTCGATCCAGCTGATTTCGGCCCCTTCATGGGCGGCCAGCCATTCGACGGCATCCAGCACGGCATGGTGTTCCACGGTGCTGCACAGGATCCGGCGGCGGGCCGGGTCGGCGCCATTGCGCGCCCAGTAGAGGCCCTTGATCGCCAGGTTGTCCGATTCGGTCCCGCCGGAGGTGAAGATGACCTCGGAGGAGTGCGCCCCGGCGGCCGCGGCCAACTTCTCGCGGGCTTCCTCCACGACGGTATGGGCACGACGACCTGCACCGTGCAGGGACGACGGGTTCCCTGTACGGCTCAATTCCTGGGTCAGCACGGCGAGCGCGGACGCCGACATGGGCGTGGTCGCCGCGTGATCGAAATACACGGGCTGGGTGGCGGACACGTCACGATTCTACCGCCGGAGCCGCCGATGTCAGTACCCGTCGAGCTCCGGAACGGGGTTGATCCGGTCACCATCGGCCCCCAGATCGGTGTCCAGGGTGATGGCGCGGGCTTCGAGACGCCGGTCCCGGCAGAGCTCATCGATCAGCTCGGCCCCTCCCCCGATGATGGTCGAGTCCTCGAACAGTTCGGTGGAGAACATCCAGGAACGGTCGGCGCCCCAGGCCAGGTCCGGTGCTTGGCGTTCGGAAAAACCGGTCCCCGCCTTCCAGAGCGGCGAGGCCAGATCCTCCAGGCTGCCGGAGAAGAGGTAGTAGGAACGGTAGCCTTCGGGGCCGATCTCGAGCTTCGGGCCCTCGAGTACCCGGGCGGAGAAGGCGGGTCGTTTGAGTTCTTCCCGCAGCAGGGCCTCGCGTTGGGCCGTGGCGGGGTCGGCGGCTGCTTCGTCGGCTGCCAGGACCTCGACGGCGTCGCCTCCCCGGATGAAGGCATACCCGTCCCACAACCCCAGATACACCTCGGGCCCCGCATGCCGGGAGATGATCTCCGCCACGGCGGCCAGATCGGTGGCCGGCAGGCCGTCACCGGCGGGCGCTTCACCATCCCAGGCGTCCTCGGTCCATGCCATCCCGGTGTCGTCGATGCCCGAGACGGCGGAGAACTGGGCCCCGGCATGCAGCACGGTCCCGCGTTCGAGGGCGATATCCGCCCAGCGCACGGGGTTTCCGTCCTCGTCGGAGGCCGGATGGAAGATGCGGGCATAGGCGTCGAACCCCGCGGGGATCTGCGCGGCCGCCGTGGTGGCCGGCGGTCGGGTCGCCAGGACCCTTTCGAGTGTTTGGGCGATCCACTGTCCGGGCCCTGCCCCGGCGAACGTCATGGCCATGCCTCCACCCTACAAGCCGCCGGGCTGGTAGAACTGAAGGGACCCGTCCCGAGGAGCCAGACCCCCCGTGAGCATGTATCTCCCCCCACTCGTTCATCCGATCCACGACTTCGCGCATCGCCGCATCGATTTTTCGCAGCAGGTCGCGGTGATGGCGATCATCAACCGCACCCCCGACAGCTTCTACGACGGCGGGGCGACCTTTGCCCTGGACGCCGCGCTCGATGCCTCGCTGGCTGCCGTCCAGGCCGGCGCCGCGTGGCTGGACATCGGCGGGGTGCCGTTCGCACCGGGTCCTGAACTCCGGTGGCAGGAGGAAGCCGACCGGGTGGTCCCGGTGATCCGCTCCATCCGCGAGCAGACCGATGCCATCATCTCCGCCGACACCTTCCAGCCGCAGGTCGCCGAGGCGGCCATTGCCGCCGGCGCCGACGTCATCAACGACACCACCGGGATCTCCAACCCGGATCTGGCCCGGGTGGTGGCCGATGCCGGGGTGCATCTGGTGATCACGCATTCGCTGGCCAAACCCCGCACCGTCTACCCGCGCCCCGATTATGCGGATGTGGTCCAGGACGTCGCCGGCTTCCTGCAACGCAAGGTCGAACTGGCCCGGAGCCTGGGGATCGACGAGGGCAAGCTCATCATCGATCCCGGACACGACCTGAATAAGAACACCCGGCACACCCTGGAGGTGACCCGGAGGCTGGATGAGATCGCCGCACTGGGTCTTCCGGTGCTGGCCGCGGTGTCCAATAAGGACTTCATCGGCGAGACGTTGGACCAACCCAAATCCGAACGGCTCAGCGGGTCGTTGTCCGCCGCGGTGATCTGCCTGATGAACGGGGCCCGGATCCTGCGCATGCACAACATCCCCGAAGCCGTCTCGGCCGCACGGCTCTTCGAGTCCACGGCCGGATGGCGTGAACCCGCCTATTTGCGGCACAACATGTCCGACGTCAACGAGCCGGCCCGGCTGCCGGGACGATAGATTGGTCCCATGGTCCAGCAACTGATTCCACCGCGCCGCGATGACGGCTCCCCCGATCTGACCGATGAGCAGCTCCTGGAGCTCTATGCTCCGCAGGACCGCGCCCTGGTGCGCTTCAACTTCGTGGCTTCCGCCGACGGGGCGGCCACCACCGGCGGCACCTCCGGCGGGCTGGGAACCGACGCCGACCAGCGCCTCTTCGCCCTGCAGCGCCGCCATGCCGACGTGATCCTGGTCGGTGCCGGAACGATTCGTGCCGAGGGCTACGCCGGTAAGCTCCTCGACGCCGAGGCCCAGGCCTGGCGTCGCGACCGCGGCCTGCCCTCCCATCCGGCCATCGCCGTCGTCTCCGGATCCCTGGCCCTGGATCCGGAATCCGATTTCTTCACCTCCGCCCCGGTCCCCGTGCTCGTCTTCACGACCGGTCCCGCGGATCCGGCCCGCCGGGAGGCGATCTCCCGGGTGGCGGAGGTCATCACCGCAGGAGCGGACGACGTCGACCCGCGGCAGGTCCTGGCCGGGTTGGGCGGGCGCGGGCACCGGATGGTCCATGCCGAGGGCGGGCCGACCCTGTTCGCCTCGTTCCAGCGGGCCGACGCGGTGGATAGCCTCTGCCTGACCGTCTCCCCGGTGCTGGCCGGCGGGGAAGGCCAGCGCATCGCCACCGGGCCCACCTCCGGGAACCAGCCGGTCAGGCTGGCCCTGCTGCTCGAGGAAGCCGGCGCGTTGTTCACCGAATACCGCAGGGCCCCGGCCCACGACTCCGAGTAACACGCTGGTTCATCCGGAACCAGCTCCCGGTGCCGTTCGTTCGGCACAACAGATACACCCATCAGGCAGCCCTTCGGCGCCCACGGAAAGGTCAGGCGTGTCCCCGGCAAGAACCCATTACGAGGTCCTGGGCATCACCCGTGATGCCTCATTGGCCGAAGTGAAGACCGCCTACCGTCGGGCGGCCCGCACCACCCACCCCGACCAGGGCGGAGACGCGGCGGCGTTCCGGGTCGTCTCGCTGGCCTACCAGACCTTGCGGGACCCGGTCTCGCGGGCCGCCTATGACCGCAGCTACGGCACCTCCTCCGCCTACCAGGCCCCGGCCTCCGACGCCCGGGCGGCCGCACGGAGCACCCCCAGGACCGAGCCGGCCGGTGGGCGTCGACCGACCGCCACCGACTCCGTGCGCTATGTCCCGGCGTTCTCCAGCACCCCGACCCCGGTGCTCACCGAGACCGTCGCCTCCCGGCAGATCCATGGGGCTCCCCGGAAGCGCGGTCTGTTCACCCCGCAATCACGGTTGGCCCGCGAGGCCGGGACCGTCAGGTTGCTCTCGGGCCGGATCCTGCCCCACGTTCCTGCGGCCCGGCTGGTCAACGGCCTGCATTCACCGGCGGGCCGTGGATTCATCGACCATGTCGTGCTGTGCGGATACCGGTTGGCGCTGGTCAATTCCATGGTGTTGCCCCGCGGGGTCTACCGCTGGGACGGAACGACGTTGCACCAGGGGGGCAAGGCCATCGATCCCCCGCGGATGGCCTCCCTGGTCCGCGGGATGCAGGAGGCCTTCCCGGAGTTGAACGTCACCGGCTGGACGGTGGTCCATTCCCCCGATGACAACCTCCACGAACCGGTCATCGACTATGCCCGCGGCGCCGACCCGGCCTCCGCCTCGCTGACCCATGTGGTCAACGCCGCGAACCTGGTGCGTGAATTGAAGATGTTCCTGGGCACCGGCCCCAGCCCGAATGTCGTCGATGTCCCGCTCCTGTCCCGGTTGATCGGCGGAATGTACTGACCTGCACGCAGGGACCCCCGACCAGGCATAGGATCTAACGGTGTTCCGCATACTCTTCGTGACCCCCGAGATCCCCGGCAATACCGGCAATGCCATCCGATTGGCCGCCGTCACCGGCGCCGAACTGCATCTGGTCGAGCCCTTGGGCTTCGATCTCTCCGATGCCAAGCTCCGTCGGGCGGGCCTGGACTACCACGATCTCGCCGACGTCCATATCCACCCCGATCTCGACTCCGCCTGGCAGGCGTTGGCTCCCGGCCGGATCTTCGCCTTCACGGCCGAAGGGGAAACGACGTACACCGATATCGGGTACCGGCCCTCCGACGTGTTGATGTTCGGCCGCGAATCGGTGGGGCTCTCCCCGGAGATCAAGACCGATCCCCGCCTCGAGGCCCGGGTCCGCCTGCCCATGCTGGCTTCGAGGCGTTCGCTGAACCTGGCCAACTCGGCATCGATCGTCGTCTACGAGGCGTGGCGCCAACAAGGCTTCGCCGGGGCCTGACGCGCCCTGCCGGCCTCGCCCTATCGGTCCCCGACCCCACCTGCCCTAAGCTGGGAGGGGAGAAAACGCCAGACCATCCAGGGATGAGGATCATGCACCACGAAGAGCCCGAGGATTTCCGTTACGGGACGCCCGAAGACGCCACGGATGATCTGGGTCTGGGCCTGGTCGACGATGCCTCGCAGGAAACGGTACGACGCCGGTCGGCCCCGGTGAAGAAATGGATGCTCGTGGTCGGCGCCGCGCTGGTGGTCGTCATCGGCATCACCGCCCTGGTGCTTGCCCTGATGCCACGCAACGTCGCCGGCGAGGTCGCCGATGCCCCGGATGTCACCGAGACGTCGGCCGGGGTCACCGGTGGAGGTCAGGCCGTGCTGCGCCTTTCGGAGTCCCTTGATGCCGGTTCGTTGGAACTGAGCGACCTGCCCGGAGCCCCCGACCAGCAGACCTACCAGGTGTGGGTCGAGTCCGTCGGCGGCGGAACGGTCAGTTCCGTGGAGGTCCTGGACCCCAAGGACACCAAGGACACGGTGGGTTTCAAATCCCTCGATGACATCGAATCCGTCCTGGTCACCACGGAACCGGTCGATGGTTCCAACGAGCCCAGCGATACCAAGGTCCTCGAGATCGACCTGCCGCACTGATCCGGCGGGCCCGCGGCCTCTTCAGGTGGCCGCGGGGCTCAGAATCCGGCGATGGTATCGGCCGCGTTGACCTCCACGACGTGGAACCCCTCGGCGATCCGTCCTTGCTCGAGCCCGTGGCGTTCGGCCAACGACTCCCCGTTGGCCCGTACGAACCGCTCCATCTTCGACACGTCGGGATGCTGGCTCAAATGGGCCCGCAAGGCCTGGAGCTTCGTTTCGAAGGTGTCGGTGATGTCCACTACATGGTTTTCCCGGGCTTCGGGTCCCCCGTAGAGCCACAGCCATCGCAGTTTGAAAGCCTGAAGCCCGGCGTCCTGCAGTTCCGGGAAGGCATAGGGGTTCTCCACCGCCGGGTACACGGCACGGGTCACCGCTTCCCCGCAGGCCAGGTGGTCGGGGTGGGAACGCTGCAGGCGCGTGAAATCCCGTTCGGGATGTTGGGCCAGCACGATATCGGGGCGTACCTTCCGCGTGATCTCCACGATCTTGCGCTGTACTGCGAACGAGGGTTCGAGGAACCCATCGGATTCGCCCAGAAAGTGCACGTCATAGACGCCGACGCTGCGCGCCGCTGCGCGTTGCTCGGCATGGCGCATGGAGACGATTTCCGCGCGGTGGGCAGGATCGAAGCCTCCGGCGTCGCCGTCGGTCATGATGCAATAGTGGACCTCGACGCCGGAGGTGGTCCAGGCCGCGACGGATCCGGACGCCCCGAAATCGAGGTCATCCGGATGCGCGCCGAAGCATAAGACCCGGCGGACGGTCTCACGTCGCGGGTCGAACACGGTTCCTTCAGCCCTTCCGACGCTGGATCTCGGCGGCGGCCTGCGGCAGGACGCTACGGGCATCGCCCACGATGCCGAAGTCCGCGATCTCGAAGATCGGGGCGTCCTCGTCGCTGTTGATCGCCACGATGACCTGCGAGGTCTGCATCCCTGCCTTGTGCTGGATGGCACCGGAGATCCCGGCACAGATGTAGAGCTGCGGGGAGATCGTCTTACCGGTCTGACCGACCTGGTAGGAGTGCTCGATCCATCCGGCATCCGTGGCCGCGCGGGAGGCACCGACTGCGGCGCCGAGGGCATCGGCCAACTGTTCGACCGGGGTGAAGTCCCCGTCCAGGCCTCGTCCACCGGAAACCACGATGCGGGCATCCTGGAGTTCCGGCCGGGCCGAGACCGCCTTCTCGACGGTTTCGGTGACCCGTGCGGCGGGGCCGGCATCGGCGACCTCCAGGGTCGTGACCTCCGGGCTCGTCGCTGCTGCGTCGGTCGGCTCGACGCTATTGGGTTTGACCGTGATGACCGGGGTGCCCTGGACGGCCCGGGCGTTGACGGTGTACCCGCCGGCCAGCACCGATTTGGTCACCGTCAGGTCGGCGGTGACATCCACCGCATCGGTGATGACACCGGCGGAGAGCTTGATGCCCACCCGGGCGGCGATTTCCTTGCCATCCGCCGAGTTGGGCAGGAGCACGGCTCCGGCCGAGCAGGCGCGGGCCGCCTCGGCCACGAAAGCTGCTTCCCCGGCGATCAGGGTGCCGGCCAGCGCCCCCGCCGGGGCGTAGAGGGCCGTGGCCCCCAGGTTTGCGTAGGCGGCGACGGTTTCGTCTGCAGCCGGTGAGCCGAGGGCGACCACGGGCTCGCCGAGCCGGTGGCCCAGGGTGAGCAGTTCGCGCTGGGCCTTGCCCGGCTGTGCCGTGGGGGTGTCGATGAAAACCAGAATATTAGCCATCTGTTCGCCTCAGCTCCTAAAGAAGTTTCTTGTCTGCCAGGAAGTCGACCAGTTCCACACCGGCGTTGCCGGAGTCGGTGACAACCGTTCCGGCTTCCCGCGGCGGACGCGGGCTCGCGTCCTCGATCCTGGTCCACGATCCGGCGGCGCCGACCTGCGAGGCCTCCAGCCCGAGATCCGACAGGGACAGTGCGACGGTCTTCTTCTTCTTGGCGCCCATGATGCCCTTGAAGTTCGGGTAGCGCGCTTCCTCCCCCTGGTCGGTGACCGACACCAGGGCCGGGGTCGCGGCCTGCAGGGTCTTGGAGGTCGTGTCCGAATCGCGCCGGGCCGTGAGCACGCCGTCCTCCCCCAGTTCCAGCGAGGAGACCATCGTCAGCTGCGGCAGCGAAAGGCGTTCGGCCAGCTGCGCCGGGACCAGGGAGGTCTCGCCGTCGGTGGAGGCCATGCCGGTGATGATGACATCGAATCCGCCCAGATGGTTCACGGCCGAGGCCAGGACCAGCGAGGTGGCTGCGGCATCAGAGCCGGCCAGGGCCGGATCGTTGATGTGCACCCCGTCCGTGGCACCCATCTGCAGGGACTTCTTCACCGCGGCCGAGGCACGCTCCGGCCCCATCGTCAGCGCGGTGACGGTATGGCCGGCCTTGGCTCCTCCGCGCGCCTCCACCAACTGCAATGCCGCTTCGACCGCATATTCATCCAATTCGGACAGGATGCTCTCGGACCGGTCGATGACATGGTCGGAACCGGTCAGGTGGCGGTCGAACTGCGCGTCCGGGACGTGCTTGACCAGGACGAGCACCTTCAGGGGTGCCCCGCTTGTCACGCTCATGATTGCCTTTCACTTGACTCGTCCGGCCGTAGGCGACCGGTACCGTCGATTTCACGGGAACAACCCGCGAATTCCAGTTAATGGGTATTAACAAAGACTAACGTCACAGGGACCGTGCCGCCAGCAGGTGACACCGCGGTCCGGAGACCAGCGTAACCGGCCCCCATCGACAACTGCCGCCTGCGGCCCTTGTCGGGGCCCCAAGCGGCAGTTGGTTCGGCGTGGTTTCCGGCTAGTCGGCGGGCAGGGCGCCCACGGTGGCCTCGACCGTCTTCTCGCCGTCGCCACGGGCGAAGGTGATCTTCGCCTCGCTGCCCTTGGCGTATTCACGGATGGCTGCCGTCAACGACTGGCTATCGGAAATCTGGCGTTCTCCGACCTTGGTGATGACGTCCCCGGATTTCATCCCTGCCTTGTCGGCGGGCGAGCCCGAGGTGACCTCCTGGACTTCGGCCCCGACACTGAACTGGGTTCCCGAGTCGGCCTGCTTGGCCTTGACCGTGACCCCGAGCAGACCATGGGTGGCGCTGCCGTCCTCGATGATGTCGTTGGCGATCCGGTGGGCGTAGTCCATCGGGATGGCGAATCCGACACCGATCGAACCGCTGTCATCGCCCCCGGTGCTCCCGGAACCGCCGGCTGAGGCGATCGCGACGTTCACGCCGACGATTTCACCTTTGGTGTTCACCAGGGCCCCGCCTGAATTGCCGTGGTTGATGGCGGCATCGGTCTGGATGACATTGACGTAGATCGACCCGCTGCCCGCGCTTTGCTGCTGTTGCTTCTCCCCGGGGAATTCAAAGTTGAACTGGTTGCCTTCATCGGAGGAGTCCTTCTGTGCCGAACTATCGGGCACCGCCGAGGAGGCGACGCTGATCGTGCGGTTCAGTGTGGAGATGATCCCGTCGGTGACGGTACCGCTCAAGCCCAGAGGGGCACCGATGGCGATCGCCGAATCACCGACGTTCAGCTTCGAGGAGTCCCCGAGCTTGGCCGGCTGCAGGCCATCGGCCTCGATCTTGATCACCGCGAGATCCGACATGGGATCGGTACCGACGACGGTGGCCTGGTGGACCTGTCCGTCACTGGTGCGCACGGTGATCTTCGGATCCGAGACGGTCCCCCCGAGGGTGACCACATGCGTATTGGTCAGGATGTGGCCGTCGGTATCGAGGATGATGCCCGAACCGGAGCCTCCCTGCTTCTGACCATCGACTTCGATGGTCACGACGCTGGGCGAGGCCTTGGCGGCCGCGGCGCTGACTGCCGTGACGTTCTCCGGGTTGTTGATGACCACGGCATCGCTCTTCTGCGAGGAACTGGCCGTGGGCTGCTCGGAGCCGTCCATCAGATAGTTGGCGCCCACCGCACTGCCCCCGCCGATGAGGGCGGCGATGACCATGCCGGAAATCAGCGTGGCGGTCCCGAAACGCTTGGGTTGGCGGCGCGGGGCCGGGGAGAAGGCCGCTCCCGGAGGGAAGTGGCCGCCACCGGTCGGAGGGGGCGTCGCCCCGGGGCTGCCGCCGGCCGGGAAGGTCCCGGTCCGGGGTTCACCGGTGACGGAGCGGTACTGTTCCGTGGTCGGTTCCGCCGGGGCCTGGGGCGGGGTCTGCGGGCGAGGCGGGACCACGGGGCCGCCAGTGGACGTCCCGGATCCATCCTCCGGTTCGCCTGTCGATCCTTGGGAGAAGGTGTTCCGTTCCTCGCTCATGACGTGGTGTCCTTTCTGGGAGTTCCTTGACTCCAACTATGACAACGTGCGCTGTGTCCTGGAGAAGCTTTACCTGAGCGAAACCTGTGAGAACACGGACGGGTTCCCGTGAGCCGGCCATCGCCGCCGCGTCGCTGTGGACGGCCCCAAATCATACCAATAGACTCAAAGACGACGGTCGAAGGCCATCGTGCGCCGGGAGCAGCCTTCCGGCGTGTGCCCCCAGCGGTGCTGGCCAGCCGTCACCGACGTCGAAGGGTGATCCATGCGATCCATTTCCAGACGCGTTCCGGCGGCCGCCGGATTCGCGTTGCTGTCCATGCTGCTCTTGGCGGGACCAGCGTCCGCCGAACCGCCGGTGACGATCCCCCCGGGCCAATACGTGGTGGACGACGCCGGGGTCCTGGGTTCGGAAGCATCCCGGGTCGACCAGGCGGTCACCCAGTTGCAGGACAGCGAGGGGCTGAACCTCTACGTCATCTACGTCGACGAGTTCTCCGACCCTTCGGACATGGATGCCTGGGTCCAGGACGTGGCCCGGAAGAAGGGCCTGGGCACCACGGACAGCGTGCTGGCCATTGCCACCGACGCGCGGCAGCTTCGCTTGAAGTCCAGCGACAACGGAGAAATCGCCGCCCATGATGCGGACATCGTGACCGAGTACATCACCCCGGACCTGCGCTCGAACACGCTCACGGCCGACGACTGGGCCTCCGCGGCCGAGAATGCCGTCACCGGCATCGAAGCCGCCGCCTCCGGCGAACTCCAGGGTGCGTCCGGGAACGGCGCCTCCGCGTCCTCCGGCGGCTCGGCCGCGCCGTGGATCATCGGCGGGGTCATCGTGGTCGGCGGCGGAACCCTCTGGGTCCTGGGACGCCGGAAGAAATCCCTCCGGGAATCCCGTCGCCCCCGCTCGGCAGACACGGCACCACAGGACCCGCTGGCGTCGTTGAGCATCGAGGAGCTCCGGCACCAGGCCGGCCCACTCCTGATCGCCGCGGACGACGCCATCCGTTCCAGCGAGCAGGAATTGAATTTCGCCCTGGCCGAGTTCGGCGAGGAAGCCATCAAGCCATTCGCGGCGGATCTGGCCAAAGCCAAGGAACATCTGGGCGAATCCTTCAAACTCCAGCAGCAGCTCGACGATTCCATCCCCGATTCCGAAGCCGATCAGCGTCAGTGGCTGGGCACCATCATCCACCGGTGCGAAGCGGTCAACGACTCGCTCGAGGAGCACCGTGAGGACTTTGCCTCCCTGCGTGAGCTCGAACGCAAGCTACCCCAGGCCACCGCGTCCCTGAGGAGCCACCTGGAGGTGCTGCGCACGGATCTGCAGACGGCGAAGTCCTCGTTGACGGGGTTGGCCCAGCGGTATGCGGATTCGGCGCTGCTCCAGGTCAGGGACAACGTCGAACAGGCCGACGAACTCATTGATTTCATCGAGGACTCCCTGAAGACCGCTGCCGAGTCCTCCTCAGACTCCTCCGAGGCCGAGGCAGCCGTCGCGATCCGCGCCGGGGAGGAAGCCGTGGACCAGACCCGGGTGCTCATCGCAGCCATCGGCAAGACCGGGACCAGCCTGGGCCAGGCGAGCGAGGACGTGGAATCCCAACTGGCCGAGGCGCACCAGGACCTCACGCAGGCCCAATCGCTGGTCGATGCGGGCCAGCACCAGGAGCTGGCGGCGCCTGCTGCCGTCCTGCAGGAAACCATCGGCCGGATCGAGGAAGCCCGTCACCAGGGACGCGTGGATCCCGGCGACCTGCTGTCCCGACTGGCCCGCGCCCGGGAAGGCCTCGACGGCCCGCTGGGTGCGATCCGGGACCGCCGGGAACAAACCCGACGGGCTGCGGCTTCATTGCAGTCCGCCCTGCAGACCGCCCGGGGAAAGATCGACGGCACCGACGACTTCATCCGGGCCCGTCGCGGTGGCGTCGGCGCCACGGCCAGGACCCGGCTGGCCGAAGCCCAACGGTATTTCAACGAAGCACTCCAACTCACCGAACAAGACCCCGTCAAGGCGCTGCAAAGCGCCCAGCAGGCCGCCTCGCTCGCGGATCAGGCGGCTCGGCAGGCCGAGTCCGACGTCGATGGCTTCGGCGGCGGTTTCGGCGGCGGCCGGGGCGGCTACGGCCGCGGGAACGGCATGGGCGGAGCCATCCTCGGCGGCATCCTCATCGATTCGATCCTCCGCGGGGGCGGCGGGCGCGGCAGAGGCGGCGACGGCATGTTCGGAGGCGGCGGATTCGGTGGCTTCGGCGGCGGCGGAGGTGGAGGCGGCTTCGGCGGAGGCGGCTTCGGCGGTGGAGGCGGGGGCGGCAATTTCTGAGCCGCCGCCCGGGCTCCCAGAGGATTCCGGCGGTTCGGCCGCCGGTTGCAGGACCAGACCAGTTAAACCCCAGTGGAAGGTGACATCGTGATCAAGCAGTCAATCTTTGGGCGCATCGCCCAACTGGCCAAGGCCAACATCAACTCCATGATCGATTCGGCCGAGGACCCGCAGAAGATGTTGGACCAGATGGTGCGCGACTACACCAACAACATCGCCGAGGCGGAAACGGCGGTCGCGCAGACCATCGGCAACCTGCGCATGCTCCAACAGGACCATCAGGAAGACCAGGAGAATGCCCGCGACTGGGGCAACAAGGCCCTCGCCGCATCGCGGAAGGCCGATGAGTTCCGGGCCGCCGGCAAGGACGAGAACGCCAAGAAGTTCGACAATCTGGCCAAGGTCGCCATCCAGCGTCAGATGCAGTCCGAGGACGAAGCCAAATCCGTCGAGCCGACTATCGCCTCGCAGGAGGAGATCGTCGAGAAGCTCAAAAGCGGCTTGAACGCCATGAACACCAAACGTCAGGAATTGGTGGCCAAACGGGATTCGCTCGTCGCACGGGCCAAGTCCACGCAGGCGCAGTCCCAGGTCCAGGATGCCCTGAAGAGCATCGACATCATGGACCCCAACAGCGAGGTCTCGCGTTTCGAGGAGAAGGTCAGGCGCGAGGAAGCCCGCGTCCAGGGCGCCGCAGAGCTTTCGGCCTCCAGCCTCGACGCCCAGTTCGAGTCCCTCGAGGACCTCGGCGAGCAGACCGAGGTGGAGGCCCGCCTGGCGGCCCTGAAGGCCGGAGGCAGCCCGACGCCCGAGCTGGGCTAGGGACCACGAAGCCCGGCACCTCCCGCTCCACCCGGTGGTCCGTGACCGGTCGGTCACGGACGACCGGGGACACGAAAAGAACCCCGATCCGGCGTCATGCCGAATCGGGGTTCTTCATCTCGTTGCGGGGGCAAGATTTGAACTTGCGACCTCCGGGTTATGAGCCCGGCGAGCTACCGAACTGCTCCACCCCGCGCTGCGAGATATGACTCTACACGAAAGTGGATACCGCCCAAAATCGAGGTGTCCGATCCCCTATTCCTGGGCGATCATCCGGCCGATGATCAGGCGCATGATCTCGTTACTCCCCTCGAGGATCTGGTGAACCCGCAAGTCACGGGCGATTTTCTCCAAACCATATTCACTCAGGTATCCGTATCCGCCATGGAGCTGGATGGCGGCGTTAGCGGTTTCGAAACCGGCATCGGTGGCCACGCGCTTGGCCATGGCACAGAGTTTCAGCGCGTCGTCGGCACCTTCATCCAGGGCCGCCGCGGCCCGCCACAACAGGGTCCTGGCCGTGAAGATCTTCGTTTCCATGTCGGCCAGTTCGAATAGCAGCGCCTGCTGTTTGATCAGCGGTCCGCCGAAGGCCTGCCGTTCCTTGAGGTAGGCGACGGACTTCTCCAACGCGGCCTGTCCCCCGCCCAAGGAGCAGGCGCCGATGTTCAGCCGGCCCCCGTTCAGGCCCTTCATCGCAATGCCGAATCCGTCGCCCTCCTCGCCGAGGCGATTGGCCACCGGGACCCGGACGTTGTTGAAGATGACCTGGCGGGTGGGTTGGGCATTCCAGCCCATCTTCTTCTCCAGGCCGCCGAACCCCAGCCCTTCGGTCCCTGCGGGGACCACGATCGCCGAGATCCCCCGGCTACCGGTATCCGCAGTGCGGGCCATCACCAGGTAGTAGGTCGAGGCCCCGGCACCGGAAATGAACTGCTTGACTCCGTTCAGGACGTACTCGTCCCCCTCACGCACGGCCCGGGTGGTCAGGGCCGCGGCGTCGGAGCCCGCTCCGGGCTCGGTGAGGCAGTAGCTGCCCAGCTCCTCCATGGTCGCCATCCCGGGGATCCACGCGGCCCGCTGCTCGGCGGTGCCGAACCGGTCGATCATCCACGCCACCATGTTGTGGATGGAGATGTAGGCGGAGATCGTCGGGCAGGCCCGGGCCAGTTCCTCGAAGATCAGCACCGCATCACTGCGGGTCAGTCCCGAGCCGCCGTACTCTTCGTCGGCATAGATGGCCCCCATGCCCAGGTCTCCGGCCTGACGCAGCACGTCGACCGGGAAATGGTGTTCCTGGTCCCAGGTGTCGGCGAACGGGGCGATCTGCTCCGTCGCGAAATCGCGCACCATGTCGACCATGGCCTGTTGCTCGTCGTTGAGCTCGAACATGTGTGTCCTTTCGGCCCGGGGGCCAGATGGGGACGTCCGGCACTTTCGACCGGACGGGTGGTCAGCGGCTCACTTTGCCCATCAGTGAGGCAATCGGGCCGACGAAGATGGGTCGTGCCAGCAATGCCGCACCGACGATGACGACCAATGAGATGGCGAAGAAGATGAATCCGAGCCAGCCTCCGTCGTCCCGCGCGGCGAACATGTGGTTCAGGTTGCGCAAGGCCCCGGTGCTGAGCACCAGGGTCACGTGCACGACCACGAAGAGCACGAAGTAGAGCATGACTGGGAAGTGCAACGCGCGGGCCGCTTCGATCGGGTAGAGGCGGTTGAGCCTCTTCGCCTTCGTCGGCCATATCGAGGACATCCGCAGACCGGTGATGATGGCCAACGGGGCCGCCACGAAGACGGTCAGGAAGTAGGTCAGCAGTTGCAGGCTGTTGTAGTTCACCCAGCCGTCATCCAGCGGCCAGTTCAGCGACACGTATTGCAGGCCGGCCGAAACGGCATTGGGGATGATGTCCCAACTGGTCGGGACGATGCGCCGCCATTGGCCGGTGGAGAAGAGCAGGACGATGAAGATGGTCCCGTTCAGGACCCACAACACGTCGAGGCTCAGGTGCATCCAGAGGTCAAGGCTGATGCGCTTGGGCGCCTTCTTGGTCTTGATCAGCCCCTTGTTGTTGCGCACCCAGTGGGCTGCGGGCCGTTGCGTGGTCCGCACCCTCCACCCGGTGAGCACCAGCAGGACGATGAAGAAGGCGTTGAGGAAGTGCTGCCACCCCAACCATGCCGGCAGCCCTACCGGGGCCACGGCGGGCAGCGGAACCTGCCCGGGGTAGGTGGTCATGAATTCCGAGACCGGTGCGGTGC
Organism: Arthrobacter sp. AOP36-F1-5; assembly: GCF_058137995.1. Classification (NCBI taxonomy): domain Bacteria; kingdom Bacillati; phylum Actinomycetota; class Actinomycetes; order Micrococcales; family Micrococcaceae; genus Arthrobacter; species Arthrobacter sp. AOP36-F1-5. The sequence continues at coordinate 1,245,363 of NZ_CM176892.1, read as the reverse complement.
CGGTCAACCACCTGGCACCCAGGACGACCAGCGCCAGGATGACGACGGCACCTCCTGCATAGATGCCGAAGCGTCCCCAACGGCTTCCGGTCACAGCAGATGGTGTGCGGGTTTGCTGATTCACCAATTGTTCCTCTCGGCGCGGTTTGCTGGACTCGATGATACTAGGTCTTGCAACCATTTAGTAGGAGGTCAAAGCTTTTTTCGAGTTTCCGGGCACACAAAAGGTCCCGGCCGATGTTTCCATCGACCGGGACCTTTTCTCCGTTGCGGGGGCAAGATTTGAACTTGCGACCTCCGGGTTATGAGCCCGGCGAGCTACCGAACTGCTCCACCCCGCGGCGTGCTTAAAGCATCCCATCTTCGGGCCCCAACCTCAAATCGAAAGGCGGTGGTGTCACGCAGATCACTACGTGGCACCACCGCCTTCGACGGGGACGGGTCATCGATGGCCGGACTACCGGCCCACCGAGGCCCGCCCTGTGCGGCTAGCTGTACTCGGCCGGGAGGTTGGTGACGGTCCCGGGCTCTTGACGTAGCGAAGACCTCCGGGTGCGGTGGGTGATGTCTAAGTCGCCAACCGTCCGGAGGTCTTCATGTCCCACCGTAATGCCCGGCTGAACTTGCGTGGCCGGCAATTGCTCGTAGAGCGGGTCTGTGTCCAGGGGTGGGCAGTCGCGCATGCTGCGCGAGCCCAGGGTGTGTCTCGTCAGTGCGCGCACCGATGGATCAATCGGTTCCGTAGTGAGGGTTCTGCGGGCCTTCTCGATCGGTCCTCGCGCCCGCACCACAGTCCACGCCAGACCTCGGTCGAGGTTGAGGAAAGAATCGTGGCGCTGCGCCACGAGCAACGACACGGCCAGGACTGGATCGGCGCTGACCTCAACATCCCAGCTCGCACAGTCTCGCGGGTGCTGCGCCGCCACGCGGTCCCCTATCTACGCGAGTGTGACCCGTTGACCGGTGAGGTGATCCGGGCCTCGAAGACCACAGCGGTGCGCTACGAACGCGACCGGCCCGGTGAGCTGGTCCATGTCGATGTGAAGAAGATCGGCAAGATCCCTGACGGCGGTGGGTGGAAAGCCCATGGCCGCCAGATGGGGTCAACCGCGGCGAAGAAGAAGGCCCGGATCGGCTATGACTACGTGCACTCGATGGTCGACGACCACTCCCGGTTGGCGTACTCCGAGATCCTCGGTGACGAAAAGGGCACCACCTGTGCGGGGTTCTTGCGACGTGCAGCGGTGTTCTTTGATGTCCATGGCATCGCCCAGATCGAGCGGGTGATCACCGACAACCACTGGTCGTACCGCCGCTCAGAAGACTTCGCTACCGCCATCAGCGATCTGGGCGCGAAGCACAAGTTCATCAAACCGCACTGCCCATGGCAGAACGGCAAGGTCGAGCGGTTCAACCGAACCCTGGCCACCGAATGGGCCTACCGCCAGGTGTTCACCACCAACGCCGACCGTAGCGCTGCCCTTGCCCCATGGCTCGAGGTCTACAACACTGTCCGACGCCACACCGCACTCGGAGGCAAACCCCCGACCAGCCGCCTGTCACCAACCTGATGGCCGAGTACAGCTAGCCCTTCGAATCCTTGGCCGGAGCCGACCCGTCCTGACCCGGGATCGGGTTGTCCGAGGACTTCTCCTTATCGGTTTCGACCGGCTCACCGGAGATCTTCCCTTCGAGCTCCAGTGCCTTGTCCAGTGCGTCGCCGAGCTTCTTCTGCTCGTTGCCGTACGTGGCGAAGTCACCATCGGACAGGGCCTTCTGGCCAGCCTTGATGGCCGAGTTGGCGTCCGCCAGCGCTTCCTTGAGCTGCTGCTGCTCGTTCGCCGGAGCCTCTTCAGCACCTGCTCCGCCCTCGTCGTCGTCGTGCTTCTTGCTCCCGTCGCCCTCACTCGTCTCGGCACCCGAGGAACCTTCGAAAAGCTGGTCCAGGGATTCGGACAAGGTATCGGCGAAGCCGACCTTGTCGCCGAAGGAGGTCAGCACCTTGCGCAACGTCGGGTAGGACGTCTCGCCGGTGGACTGGACGTATACCGGCTGCACGTACAGCACGCCACCGCCGACCGGCAGCGAGAGCAGGTTGCCGTTGATGACCTTCGAGGCACCGGAACGCAGCAGGTTCAACTGGGTCGACACCGTGGTGTTGGAGTCGAAGTTCTGCTGTGCCTGGCCCGGCCCGGGGACCACGGTGGAACGCGGCAGTTCGAGCAACCGCAGCGTGCCGTAGCCATCGGACTTCTTCCCCTTCTTGTCCCCGGCGTCGGCCTCGGCCGAGAGGAAGCCATAGAGCACGTTGCGCTGCTGGCTTCCGGCGCTGGTCTTGGGGATGAACGTGCTGGTGAGGGAGAACGTCTCCTTCTTCTGGTCCGGCATGCGCAGCGAGAGGTAGTACGGCGGCTGCGGTACCGGGTTGTCCGGTGTGGTCGGGTCGTTGGGGACCGACCAGGCGTCGTTGGACTCGTAGAAGTCGTCGGGATCGGTCACGTGGTAGTCGCCGAGCAGGGTCCGCTGGACCTTGAACAGGTCCTCCGGGTACCTCACGTGGCTCATCAGGTCCCCGGAGATCTCCGAAATCGGCTTCACCGTGGTGGGGAAGACCTTCTGCCAGGCCTTCAGCAGCGGCTCGTCGGGCTCCCAGGCATACAGGTCGACCGAACCGTCATAGGCATCGACGGTGGCCTTGACGGAGTTGCGGATGTAGTTCACCTTGCCCGAGAGCGTCGCGGTCCGGTTCTCACCGGTCAGCGAATCGCGCACGGCGGTGTCGAGCTGCTGCTCGGTGGAGTACGGGAAGGAACTGTTGGTCGTATAGGCGTCCACGATCCACTTCACGCGGCCGTCGACGATGGCCGGGTAGGTATTCGAGTCGGTCGTCAGATACGGGGCGACCTTCTGCACCCGGTCCTTCGGGGACCGGTCGTAGAGGATCTGCGATTCGTTGTTGATGGCGTCCGAAAGCAGCAGGTCCGTGGAGCTGAACTTCAGCGAGTAGACCAGTCGGTTGAACAAATTGCCCACGATGGGCCCGCCGTCTCCTTCGAACGTGGTCTTGGCGTCGCCCTCTCCGGACTGGTCCGAGGGGTGGTCCAGTTCGCGGGCGGTCCAGTCGTCGGGGCCACCGACCACCGAGTATTCCGGAGAGAATTCACCGAAGTAGATCCGGGGCTCGTAGGTGGAATCGTCGGCCAGCACGCCGGTGGTCGGGATCCCGGAGAGCATGAAGTCGGGGCGCCCACCGGCCGCGACCTTGGCGCCGTAGGCGGCCACGGCACCGTAGCCGTGGGTGTAGGTCACGTGCTGGTTGACCCAGCTGTCGGTCGGATCGACGTTGACCTCGCGGACGGCGATGACCGTATCCTCCGTCTTGCCGTCCACCTCATAGCGGTCGACGTTCAGGGTCGGGGCGAATTTGTAGTACGTACGGAACTGCTGGAGCTGGGCAAAGGCATCGGAGACCAGATCGGGGTCCAGCAGGCGGATGTTCGTCGTGGTGGCCTTGTCCTTGGACAGGGCGTTCTTGGCCGTGTCGATGGTGGCATCGTAGTTGCTCGACTCCACGTCGGAGAGGCCGTAGGCCTGACGGGTCATCTCGATGTTCTTCTTGATGTAGGGCTGTTCGAGCGTCTTCTCGGAGGGGACGACCTGGAATTGCTGCACCAGCATCGGGTAGACCCCGCCGGCGACCAGGGCGGTCACCACGAGCATGGCCGTGCCGATCAGCGGCAGCTTCCACCGGCCCATGATGGCGCCGACCACGAACAACACGGCCACCAGGACCGCGGCGACGACCAGGATCGTCTTGGTGGGGATGACGGCATGCACATCGGTGTACAGCGCGCCGGCGACGCGTCCGCCCTGGTCCTCCAGCGTGGAGTAGCGGTCAAGCCAGAAATTGGCGCCCTGGAGCAGCAGGAACAAGGCGGCGGCGATGGAGACATGCAGCCGGGCCGAGCGGGAGATGGTGACTCCACCGCGTTCCTGGATGCGGATGCCCCCATAGAGGTAGTGGGTCAGCAGCCCGGCAATGCCGGCGATCAACACGACGCTGATCAGGAAGCCGACGAGCAGCCCGTAGAAGGGCAGCGAGTTCATGTAGAAGGAGAGGTCCAGGTTGAACTGGGGGTCCACTTCCCCGTAGGGAACCCGGTTGATGTACAACAACACGGTCTGCCACTGGGAGGCCAGGGCGGTGGCGGCGAAGGCGCCGATCACCAGCGGGATCCCCCACATCAGCAGGCGGCGGATCGGCTCCAGCTGGGCCTGGTAGCGGGAGATGTTGTCCTGCATCTGCATGTCAGGGGCGTACACCGGACGGGTTTTGAAAGCGATCTGCAGACTGGCCCGGATGGCTGCGGCCATGATCAGGAAGGCCACCACGAAAATGGCCACCTTGGTGAGCAGTTCGGTCCAGAACACCTGCCCGTAGCCGACCTGGTTGTACCAGAGGACGTCGGCGTAGATATTCGCGAAGAAGATGAACGCGGCCACCAGGATGCCGATGGCCACGATGGTGGGCACCAGCGGCGATGGCTTCTTATTGGTGGGCGCGGGGCGTTGCTGGCCGCCGCCTTCGTCATCGCCGGAACCCTGGGGTCGTCGGCCGAACGGGTTGTCAGGACCAAAACTCACTTATTGAACCTCATCGTTGGTACGAGCTACCGCGCACCCACAGTAGGCAGGAGCACACTCGCCCATTCTGCCTTGAGTCAGGTCAACTCGCTAACCCCCCGGGGGGTGTTGCGTGGGTTTCACAGCAGAAACATTCACGAACCACAGGTCGACAGGGTCTCCGGGTCGGCTCCAGAGGCGATGGATTCCACCGACTGGCGCGCCTGTTCGAGGGTGGAGACCTTGACGACGGTCAGCCCGTCCGGCACGCGTCCGTCGATATCGCCACAGTTGCCGGCGGGGGCCAGGAAGTAATCCGCGCCTCCGCCCCTGGCACCTACCAGCTTCTGGGCGATGCCTCCGATGCGGCCCACCTTCCCGTCTGCGTCGATGGTCCCCGTTCCGGCGATGTTGTTGCCTCCGGTGAGATCCTCGGGGGTGAGCGTATCGATGATTCCCAGGGCGAACATCATCCCGGCGCTGGGCCCGCCGATATCGGACAGGGTGAACTTCACATCAAAGGGGAAGGTGTACCGGGTGCCCAGGTAGACGCCGAGTTGGTGTTTCCCGTCGTCGGAGACCGTGGTCTTCGCGGTGAGCTTTTTTTCCTGGCCGGCCCGTTCGATCTCCAACCGGGGTTTCCCCTCGGAGGAATCCTGCAGCGCGGACCGGAGCATGTCCAGATCGGTGATGGGGCGGCCGTCGATCCGCCGCAGGACGTCGTCGGTCTGCAGCAGGCCCTTATTCGTGGTGTTGGCCAGCCCGGCCACCGTGAGTTCCTGTTCGTAGTCGATCCCCAGGTCCCCCAGGGCCGCGGCTACCGAGCTCTGCTGGGAATCGTCCATCTCGGCGGCGTTGTTGTCACTGATCTGCTCGCTGGTGGCGGTGCGCGGGTACAGCGCTTCCTCCGGATAGACGTCCTCGCTCGGATCCGCCCAGGCCTGGAGCACCCTGAAGAAGGAGGTCTTCCCCTGCGCCCCGCCCAGGACGTAGACGGTCGTCAGGTCCAGGGAACCACTAGTGGGGTAGGTCTTGTGTCCGGAGACCTCGATGAGTTGTTTGCCGTGTTCCTTGCCCAACGTGTTGACGGCCGGACCCGGGGCCTCCACGACATAGGGAGTGGGCAGGGCCAGCGCCACGAACGCGAGCACGACGGCCAGGCAGGTCGCCGTGATCAGCCGCCGCTGGCTCCGGCGCGGGCGGACGGGGGGCGGTTCGTTTTCCGGCGCCGGCTCGTGGGTGGCGCGCTCCTGGGGGTCCTGCGGCTGGGTCACCGTGGTTGTCTTTCCTTCCGGCTTTTCGCCGACCCGCAGGCCGGTGCGCATTAGATCCCCCCAAGGCTACAAGGTAAGTCCTTGTTTTCGCTGTGCCGACAGCGAACCTGCCGTTTCATCCCTCGTGGCCGTCCACGGTCCGGGGGTACCGTGGGTGCATGGCTGAGAACCCCCCGAACAACCGCCCAGACGGCTCTGACGACCCGGATGATTCCGGCAGCAACGACCCCTTTTCGGAGATGCTCTCCAACCTTTTCGGTGGCCAGCTTCCTCCGGGCATGGACCCCGCCGATCTGCAGAAGCAGTTCGGTGCCATGGGCATGCCCTCGGATCCGGCCGCCATGCAGGCGATGATGGCCCAGATGCAGGCCATGATGGGTGCCATGTCCTCCGGCGACGGAAGCCCCGTGAATTGGAAGCTGGCCCAGGACACCGCCCGCCAGGCAGCCTCCGGGGACGACCCCAGCGTGACCACGGCGCGGGCCGCAGCCATCACCGAAGCGGGTCGACTGGCCGATCTGTGGCTCGATCAGGCCACCACCTTCGAGGCCTCGGCCTCGGGTTTCTCCTCCTATTCGCGGGCCCAGTGGGTCGAGAAGACCCTGCCACGGTGGAAGAAACTCACCGAACCCGTGGCGATCAGCGTTTCGCAGGCGATCAGTACCGCCATGCGCGATCAGGTCCCCGAGGAAATGAAGTCCATGCTCGGCTCCGCCCAGGGCATGTTCCAGAACCTCGGCGGCGCCATGTTCGGCATGCAGCTGGGTACGGCCGTCGGCGGCCTGGCCAAGGACGTGCTCGGATCCACTGATATCGGGATTCCGCTCACCACGGATGCGCCGGCCCTGGTGCCCACCAACGTGGCGGCCTTCGGCGAGGGTCTGGACATCCCCGAACAAGAGGTCATGCTCTTTGCCGCGTTGCGCGAATCAGCCCACGCCCGACTCTTCCAGCGGGTCCCCTGGTTGCAGGCCCATGTGCTAGGAGCCATCGAGGATTACGCCCGCGGAATCCACATCGACATGTCCAGGGTCGAGGAAGCCATCCGCGACATCGACCCGTCCAATCCCGAATCCATCCAAGGGGCCGTGACGGAGGGGCTCTTCATGCCCCAGCGCACCGGGGCCCAGGAGGCGGCACTGGCCAAGCTCGAAACGGCATTGGCCTTGATCGAAGGCTGGGTCGATGAGGTCGTGGCCGAGGCGGCAGCCAATCTGCCCTCCGCACCCGCCCTGCGTGAGACGGTCCGGCGGCGCCGGGCCACCGGCGGGCCCGCCGAGCAGGCCTTCGCCTCCCTGGTTGGCCTCGAATTGCGTCCACGTCGGCTGCGCGATGCCGCCACGCTGTGGTCGATCCTCAAGGATGAGCGTGGAATGGAAGGTCGGGACGCCGTCTGGCAGCATCCGGATCTGATGCCGGCCGCCGAGGATCTCGACGATCCCGAGGGATTCTCCTCGCGGCGGGCCCTGGCTGAAGCCTCGGCTGGCGAGATGGATGAGGCCCTGAACCGGTTGCTCGACGGCGGCTACGACGAACCCGAGCAGACGCCCGGGGCCTCCGATGAAGATCATTCCTCCGACGACGGGGACCCCGACTCCCCCGAGGATGGGTCGGACCCCGGGCAGGGCCCCGAGACGCCCCGCTGACCTTCAGCCCGTGCTATCCCCCCGCCTCACACCCAGCCGGGTGTGAGGACTGAAACGGCCGGTGTCGTCCCTGCGGACGCCACCGGCCGTTTCAGTCGGTCCAATCATCGGACGGCTCCTCATCCCACCCTCCGGCCCCGTCGGCTCCTTCACGATCTCCGGGGCCGCTACCGGCCCGGGGAGGCCCCCGATGGGTCCCCTCCGTTTCCTGCTCCTGCGCCATGCCGAAACTGACGCCCCAGAGGTAGGCCTTGGCCTCGTCAAGCCGTTCGAAGCGGGCTTCGAGGGCCTTGAACTGGGGGCCGTGACCGTCCTCGGCGATGAGATGGGCGAGTTCATGGACGAGGATGTAGTCCTGCACCCAGGACGGCATCTGCTGCAACCGATGGTTCAGCCGTATCGCCCCCGAGCCGGTGGAGGTCGACCCCCATCTGGTGTTCTGGTTGGTCACCCATTTCACCGACAACGGTTCGGCCCGTGACTGCAGGTACTTCCGGTTCAGGCGCTGGGCCCGCTGCATCAGTTCCGTATCCGCGTTTTCGCCGAACTTCCCCAGGGCCTTCGCCCGCCGGGCCAGGATGTCAGGGACCATCCGGTCGACCCAGTCGTTTTCCTGCCGCAGGCTCAGGGTGGCCGGGATGGAAATCACCGCGGCCCCGTCCTTCCAGACACCGGAGACCGTGCGGCGCCGCCGGGCCGAACGCAGCACGCGCACATTCACCCCGTCGGCGGTGACCAGTTCGCGTTCGGTCGGTCGCTGGACCATGGTGGTTCCTCGTTTCTCGTCGTCGTATGCCGCGGTGGCCACTCGCCCACCAGAAGCTGTGGAAACCCGGATTCCAGCGCACCGGACCTGTCAGGATATCCCCACCGGAACCCTTCCGGCAGAATCGCTGGAGGCGAACATGCGCATCATCCCCGGACTTCAGATCGTCAGCGTAACCGAGACCTCACTTCGGATTGGAGCCCCAGGCGACGGACTGTGGATGACCGGGCTGACCCCCGTCGACCAGCAGTACATCCACTGGCTGGCCACCGAGGACGGAAGTACCGTCGAGCCACCGCCGCACGGCTCGCTCAGCCCCGATCCGGGCCCGCGCCGGCGCCGCGAACTCCTCGACTTGCTGGCTCCGGTCCTGGAGGATTCCTACCGGCTGCCCGGCGCCCTGGGGGCCAGTCTGGTCCCTGACGTCAATGCATATTCGGTGGCCTATACGGCACCGGCCGGGGAACTGGTCCGGCAACGGTCCCGCTCCGCCGCCCGGATCCACGGCCTGGGCCGCTGCGGTCAGACCATCGCCTCGTTGCTGGCAGCCAGCGGGATCGGTGGGCTCTACCTGAACGACGAGCATCCGGTCCTCGCCGGTGACATCGGCATCGGTCCGTTGCGGATGGCCGATCTGGGTAAATCGCGCACCGTCGCCCTGGCCCACCGGCTGGGCCAGCAATGGCCCCGTACCCGGCTCTCCGGATGGGCTCCGGGCCCCGATTCCTCCGGGGTGGGAGCCCGGATCACGGTGGTGACCGCTTGCGACGCCCTGCCCGAATCATGGGCCGCCCATCTGGCGGGGACCCGCATGCCCCACCTGCCGGTGGTGTTCGGTCCGGCCTGGGCACGCGTCGGACCGCTGGTCATCCCCGGGCTGACGACCTGTCTGGATTGCGCCCAACCACCTGTCGGGGCCCCGATGGCGGGCCCCCGGGCCGCAGGGACGCCCCGACCGGGGAGTTCGACCGCCGAGTTGGCGCTCTCCTGCACCGCCGCCGGGCTGGCTGCCGTACAGATCCTGATGTTGCTGGACGGGGTCAATGTCCCCTCCACCGCCGACGCCATGCTGACCATCGATCTGGCGACCGGTGGCGTGCAGCGGGTCCCGGTCCAGCCGCGTTCCGACTGCACCTGCATGGTTCCCGCCGCCTGACCGGTGGTCTCAGGCCGGGGCGGACCCCGTGCCCAGGATGTCCAGGACGTCCTGGCCGTAGCGTTCCAGCTTGGCCGACCCGACCCCGGATACCTTGGACAGTGCCGAGGGATCGGAGGGCATGGCTTCGGCAATGGCCATCAGCGTTGCGTCGGTGAACACGACGAAGGCGGGCACCTCGGCCTCCTTGGAGGTCTTCAACCTCCATTCGCGCAGGGCCTCGTACACCGCCTCGTCGTAGCTCGAGGGGCAGTCGAGGCACCGACCGAGTTTGCGCTCGGCAGGGCTGCCCAACAAGGTTCCACAGACCCGGCAGGTCGGCGGGGTGGCCGCCTTGCGTCGTTTAGAACCGCCGCCCGCGGGCCGGGCCGCGGCCCGGGAGGAGGAGGCCGGACGCAGCCCGTCCAAAAAACGCGAGGGCCGTCGACTGGCCCGCCCTCCCGGGGTCCGCGCCGTGGACCAGGTCAGCGACAACTGCTTCCTGGCCCGGGTGATGCCCACATAGAGCAACCGGCGCTCCTCGTCATAGTCGCCCTGGTCCTCGGCGAAGGAGATCGGCATCAGCCCCTCGCTGAGCCCGACCAGGAACACGGCATCCCACTCCAGCCCCTTGGCCGAGTGCAACGACGCCAGGGTGACCCCCTGGACAGTCGGCGCGTGTTGGGTGGTCGCCCGTTCATCAAGTTCGGCCACGAACTCCAACAAGGTGAATGGTGTTTCGCGGTCGGCCCGGGCTGCGGAGAGCTCGTCGGCGAGCGCGACCAGCGCGGAGAGCGATTCCCAGCGTTCACGCACTGCCCCGCCACTGGTGGGAGCCTGCGGGGAATAACCCAGCGAAGCCAGCACATCACGGCAGAGCTGGGGTACGGCGTCGTCCGCCGGCTGACGCGAGGCGGCACGCAGGGCCAGTACCGCGTCACGGACCTCCCTACGTTGGAAGAAACGCTCCCCGCCCCGCAGCTGGTAGCCGATCCCCGCCCCCGAGAGGGCTTGTTCGTAGGCCTCGGACTGTCCATTCGTCCGGAACAGCACGGCGATCTGCGCCGGTTCCACGCCGTCCTGGATCAATGTGCCGATGGTGCGGGCCACATGGGCGGCCTCCGCCTCGTCGTCGCTGCATTCGGTGAACGCCGGTTCGGGGCCCGGCTCTCGTTGGGCGAGCAGTTCCAGCGGCGTCGCCCACTGCACGTCGCGGCCGGCGACCCCATGTTCGAGGCGGCGGGAGGCCAGCAGACTGTTGGCCAGGTTCACGACCTGGGGGGTGGAGCGGTAGTCGCGGACCAGGCGGACCACCGGGGCCTGCGGATACTCGAGGGTGAAGTCGAGCAGATGGGAGGGGGTGGCCCCGGTGAAGGAGTAGATGGTCTGGCTGGCATCGCCGACCACGCACAGTTCGTCCCGCCCACCGAGCCAGAGCTTGAGCAACCGCTGTTGCAGCGGTGAGACGTCCTGGTACTCGTCGACGACGAAATGCCGGTACTGCTCCCGCACCGAGGCAGCCACCCGGGGGTCCTCGTCCAGGATCCCCACGGTCAACAGCAGCACGTCCTCGAAGTCGATCACATGGCGATCGGATTTCACGTCCTCATAGGACTGGAAGAGCCGGGCCACGGTACGCGGGTCCAAGCCGGCGGCCTCGGCCCGTCCCGAGGCCGCCGCGACGTACCCCTCGGGGGTGTGCATCGAGACCTTGGCCCATTCGATTTCGGCGGCCATGTCGCGGATGGAGGCCCGGTCGGTGGAGATGCGTAGCCGGCGGGCTGCTTCAGCCACGAGCTGGGCCTTATGCCCCACGATCGACGGCAGCTGCCCGCCGATGGCCTGCGGCCAGAAGTATTGCAGTTGGCGCAAGGCCGCGGCGTGGAAGGTCCGGGCCTGGACGCCGCCGGCTTCGAGGTCACGCAGCCGGGTGCGCATCTCGCTGGCGGCCCTGGAGGTGAAGGTCACGGCCAGGACCTGGTTGGGCTTGTACACCGAGGTGTGCACGCCGTAGGCGATGCGGTGGGTGATGGCACGGGTCTTGCCGGTTCCGGCCCCGGCCAGGACGCAGAGCGGCCCGTTGAGCGTGGTCGCCACGCTGCGCTGCTCCTCGTCAAGGCCGCCAAGGATGCGCTCTTCCAATGTGGTCATGCGTTTAGTTCTCCATCCGGCGCGGTTCGGGCAGCGGCCCACCGTACCAATGTTCGATGAGGGCACTGGAGATCGAGACGCCCGAAGGGACGCCGATGGTGCCGTCGGTGACCTCCCTGGCCAGTTCCTCCCGGGTGAACCAGCGCAGGTCGATGATCTCTTCGCCGTCGGGGGCGACCGTCGCGGTCTCGGCCCTCGCCGTGAATCCGAGCATGAGTGAGCACGGGAACGGCCAGGGTTGTGAACCGGCGTACCGGATCGAGTGGACCCGGACGTCGGCCTCCTCCCCGATCTCGCGTTCCACGGCTTCCTCCAGGGACTCCCCCGGTTCCACGAATCCAGCCAGGGTCGAATACCGCCGGCCGCCCCATTGGGCGTTCGCCCCCAGCAGGAGCCGGTCCTCGGCGTCGGTGATGGCGACGATGACCGCCGGATCGGTCCGGGGAAAATGTTGTGAACCATCCTGCGGGCAGATCCTGACCCAGCCGCTGTGCACGACGTCGGTCGGTGTTCCGCAGCGCGGGCAATGGGTGTGGCTGGCATGCCAGTTGGCGATGGCCACCGCCTCGACGAACAGCCCGGCATCGCGGGCACCCAGTCCGGCGGCGACATCGCGCAGCCCCAACCAGTCGGCATCGACGGGAGCCTGCGCTGGGGCCTTGTCGAGGTCGGCCAGCACGATCTCCCGCCCGTCCGAACGCCCCAGGTACACCCAACGGCAGTCCTCCGGCAGGCCCTCGGTTCCCACGAGGGCCAATTCACCGTCGCGGACCGGGGTCCGGCCGTTGACCAGGAGGAGGGCCTTGGTCCCTCCGTCCTCCAGCAAGGAATCGAGCCAGCCTTCTTCCTGCCGGCGTTCACACCCCCGGTCCACTTCGGTCCGGGCCAATGGAAGTCGCCCCAGGAGCGGGAGATCGGGAGCGGCCTCGGCAACGGGATCGTGGGAAGAAGTCATGGTCCTACCGTACTGAGGTTGGCCCCCGGCCCGCATATCCGCAGGTCACCGCTGTGGACGCCGCTGCCCTGCCGGAAGCGGACCACGGGGTGTGCTGGATCACGAGCGCACCCATTGGTTGTGTAATAACTGTGTAGTGGCCGTCATTCAGGCGACTCGCCGTCGACGAGGCGTGGCCGCGGGGCACTTCGCGGCATACGGTTGTGTACGTGAAACGTTCTCCCATGGAACTGGCCGCCATCGCGACCGCAGCGGTGCCGGGGTTGACTCCTGCCCGCGTCGCCGGCATCGCGGATGATCCCGATGACTTCGATTCGGCGCTGGTCATCGACGCGCAGAAGAACCGCTGGAGGGTGCGTTCACCCCGTCACCAGGAATCCAGCATGCGGTTGGAGACCGAGCTCACCGCACTGCGTTCCTTCACCCCCGGCATCCGCGCCTCGTTGCCCTTCAGGCTGCCCTCCGTGGCCGGGACCGTGCGTCAGGGAAGCCTGCGCACCTTCGTCTACAACCACCTGCCCGGCCAAGTGATGGACCTCGACGAACTGGTGGCCGCCGGTGGCTCCACCGCAGCGGATATCGGCCGCATCATCGCCGCCATCCACGCGTTGCCCGAGGAACTGGTCGATCGGGCCGACCTACCGGTCTATACCGCCGAGGAATTCCGTCAACGCAAGCTCAACGAGCTCGATCAGGCCGCCATGACGGGGCGAATCCCCCCGCGGCTGCTCCGCCGTTGGGAGCACGCCTTGGAGGATGTGGCGTTGTGGCGCTTCAACCCGCGCGTGGTCCACGGGGATGTCCACGAGGACAACCTGCTGATCGAACACGGCAAGGTGGCCGCCGTGATCGGCTGGACCGATGTGCGCATCGGGGACCCGGCCGATGACTTCGCCTGGCTCGCAGCCGCCCACGAACAGTCCTTCACCGACACCGTCGTCGAGGCCTACACCGCCGCACGCGGCGAACTGGCCGACCCGCACATCATGCGCCGTGCCGCTCTGGCGGCCGAATTCGCGTTGGCCCAATGGCTTTCCCGCGGACTGGCGACCAACGATGCCGAACGCATTGCCGAAGGCGAACAGATGCTGCGCGATCTCGACGAAGACATCTCCGAGTACGGCGGCCAGCCGATCAGCATCGTGGACCCGCCCCGCATGGATATCAACGGGCAGCCGATTCCCGAGGACGACGACGAATCGAACGGGACTGATGCCCCGGACCTCGACGCTGCCCTTCAGGACCAGGAGGCCACCGATCTCCCGTCAACTCCCGCCGACGAAGGGCCCCCGGGAGTCCCTGCGCCTCCGAATGTGCCGCCGAAACCACGGGTCGCCCCCGCCTCCCCCGAGGGCCTGCCCACGGACGAAGACTCCGACGCCCCCTCCACCAGCGATCCCGCCGAGGTCTCCAACACGGACTCCGGTGATCCCGTTGCGGATCCCTCCGGCGCCGCAGAGGATGACGCTGCGCCCGTCCAGGATGAGGAGGAGCCGGCCTTCCTGCGCGATGCCGATATCGACGACGAGGACTCCCCCGCACCAACGGATGCCGGCAGCGATGCCCAGCAAACTCCGCCGTCCGACACCGTTGCCTCCGGGCTGGAGACCGATGCGATGCCGATGATCGTCATCGAGTCCTCGGAGAAGTCCGGCCCTTCCACGGATTCGAAGTAATCCTCAGCTCGGGTCGAGGTCGGCCATCGAGGTCGTGATCAGTTCTTCGAGCTCCTCCGCATCCGCCAACCGGGCGGGCCGGATCGTCCGCCCCTGGCCGACGTAGTAGAACGCTGCCTCGACGTCCTCCAACGGGACGTCGTGCAGGCGCGACCAGCCCAGGCGGTAGACCGCCAACTGCAGGGATTTGATCTCCAGATCCCGCCCGGTGGGTACCCGCCCGGTCTTCCAATCCACGAGTGTCCATACCGTTCTGCCGTCGGCGTCGAGCTCCTTGAACACCGCGTCGATCCGACCGCGTACGCTGACCGGTCCGACGCGGGTCTCCAACGGGACCTCGACGTAGGCCGGCTGCCGGGTCGCCCATTCCGAGGCCAGGAATTCGGTTTTCATCTCCTCCAGCCCGTACATGTCCTCCACATAGGCATCGGCCGCCCCGGGGAACTCCCCCAGGTCAAGCATCCCGGTGGAGCCGTAGTGGTCCTCGATCCAGGCGTGGAACGCGGTGCCCTTCCGGGCGGCAACACCGGGGCGTCGCGGGACCGGTCGACGCATCTGGCCCAGGACCTGTCCGGCATCGGTGGCCAGATCGACGAAAAGCGAGGCGCGCACATGCTCGGGCACCGCCGCGGTTTCCCGCGAGGCCTCCCGTTCCCGGCGGGCCGCCAACAACAACGAGGCCTCGTGGTTCCACGCTGCCCCGTCTTCGGTGGTCACCGGGGTCTCGTCGTCGGCTCCGGGGACGGCCCGTAGTTCGAGCTGCTCGTGCACCAGGGCCGCGGCGGCCTCGAGTGGGCCGCGCCGTCCCCGCGGCTTGGGCTGGGCCACCCCGGCCCGGAAGACGACGGGGCCTTCGAGCGGGTCGTAGGGCCAGCTGGATTCGAGCGGATCCTCCCGGAAGGGGTTCTGCCCGGGTGCTTGGTCGTCCTCGCACCAGACGGGGACGGTGGCCCGCGGCGTGGGGGCCTGGGCCAACGGGAGCAGCTCGTTCAGGAACACGGAGGGCCCGGTCGGTTTGGACCGCGATCCGGTCCAGACCGTACTCGAACACAGCAGCAGGTCCTTGGCCCGGGTCAGTGCGACGTAGGCCAGCCGTCGTTCCTCGTTTTCCCCGTGGGCCAGGACGTCATCACGGAATATCGCTTCGGCGACGACGGCTTCGAAGAGGCTGGGCTGATCGGTATCCCATTGGGGCAGGTCGTGCCGGTCACCGCGCAGCGGCCAGGGCAGGGAGCCGTCTTCCTTGGTCCATCGGGAGTCGGTCGAGGAGGGGAAGATGCCCTCGTTCATTCCCGGGATCGCCACGACATCCCATTCCAATCCCTTGGAAGCGTGGATGGTCAATAGTTGCACGGCTTCGCTACTGGCTTCCTGCTGGACGATCTCCAGACCGCCTTCCTTGGCTGCGGCAGCATCCAGCCAGACCAGGAATCCGCTCAGATCGGCTCCCAGGTCAGTATCGGAATATCCGGCGGCGACCTCGGCGAACGCGTCGAGGTGGCGTCGTGCCGTATGGATACCGACGCCGGGTTTGGCGGCGACCTCGATGTCGAGCAACAAGGTGCGTTCGACCTCATGCAGCAGGGACGGCAGATCGTCGTCGGCGAAGCTGCGCAGATAGCGGATCTCGGCTTGGAGTGTGTGCAGCCGGTCCAGGGCGGTGGAGGTCAGGCTCCGTCCGGCCGAGGACGTCCACTCCGGTGGGGGGAGCCGATCGAGCGCTTCGACGAGACTGGCTTCCTCGGCCAGCTCGCTGCGGGCTTCGGTTTGGCTGTCCACCGCGGCACTGTCCGCGGTGGTGGTATCGATGTCGCGGGCCTCGCGGATGGCTGCTTCACGGCGTCGGGCCAGGAACCGGGACCAATCGGCAAAGGCCATCAGGTCGGCGGGGCCCAGCCTCCAGCGGGCACCGGCGAGCAACCGCAACAGGGCATCGGAGCGCAGCGGGTCCACCAGGACCCGCAGCGTCGAGACGAGATCGACGATTTCCGGCATGGCCAGCAGCCCGCCCAACCCGACGATCTCGTAGGGGATGTCGCGCTGGGTCAGGGCCTCGGCGATGCCCGCCAGGGCGGCCCGGGTCCGGCACAGGACGGCCATGGTCGGATGGCGCCCGAACGCCGAGGTGAACGCCCCGCGTTCGCTCAGGAGGCGGCCTGCGAGAGCAGTTGCCTCCTCGGCACTCGTGGCAAAGCGGGCGAGTTCGACCCGGCCGGTTCCGGCGAAGGGGCTGTGGACCAGCGCGGGGACGGCGATGGAACCCGAGGCCCGGTTCGGGTCTTCACGGTTCAGCGGGGCCGATACGGCGTTGGCGGCTTCGAGGACGTTCACCGAGTTGCGCCAGGCGGTGGTCAGGAACGCCACCGCCGAGGGGGTGGGCCTGCCGTCGGGACCGGTGGCCGGGAACTCCTGGGGGAAGCGGAAGAGTTGGCCGGCCGAGGCCCCCCGGAAACCATAGATCGACTGGTTGGGGTCCCCGACGGCCGTGACCGCATGGCCTCCGGTGAACAGTTGTGAGAACAGCACCATCTGGGCGTGGGACGTGTCCTGGAACTCGTCCAGGAGCACGACCTTGAACCGGTCTCGTTCAACCTCCCCCGCCGTGGGTACGGTTCTGGCTATACGGGCGGCCAGGGCCACCAGGTCCCCATAGTCCAGGACATTGCGTTCGGCCTTCGCCCGGGCATACCGCACGGCAAGATCCGCCACCGTGGCCCGGGTCCTGAGCTTGTCCAGGAGCTTGAGGGCGGGTTGGGAGGGCTTGGCTTCCTTGCCGACGCGGTAGGGAAGCGCGGACAGATGGTCGACTTCGGCGAGTACATGGTCGCGGGCTTGGAGGGGATCCACCAGATGTTCGGCACATTCCCCGGCGAACTGCACGACCGCATCGACCAGGGTGGACTTCGCCACGCGCAGGTGTTCGTGGTCGCCGTCGTACTCCTGGACGACCTTCAGGGACAATTGCCAGGCCTGGGCGCTGCCCAGCAGCGAGGTGTCCGATTCGACCCCGATGCGCAGGCCATGATCCTGCACCAGGGCGTTGGCGTAGGAATGGTAGGTCGAGACCTCCGGTTCCAGCGGGGCATCGTCATCTCCCGGCGGGACGATCCCGCTCTCGGCCAGACGGGCCAACTGCGCCCGGATGCGTTGGGCCAGTTCCCCTGCGGCCTTGCGGGTGAAGGTGACCCCGAGGATCTCATCCGGCCTGACCAGCCCATTGGCCACGAGCCAGACCACCCGGTCGGCCATGGTCGCCGTTTTTCCGGATCCGGCGCCGGCGATCACAAGCATCGGAGCCAGTTCGGAGGAGATGATGGCCGCCTGTTCGGCGGTCGGCTGGTGCTGGCCCAGCAGTTCGGCCAGCTCCTCCGGGGTGTAGCGGCGGCCGGCAGCGGATTCCTGCTGCGGGAGTGCCAGGTCGTGCTCGTGGTTCATTCGGTGACCTGCCGTCCTTCATCACATAAGGGACACACGGCCGGCAGCCGGCAGCCGCTGCCGCTGCGCCCCGCCTTGGAGGGGTCGTGCCGGGTGTGGAATTCGTTGCCGGCCATCAACCGGGCGGCGCTCAGTACCAGTGGGGTGGCCCAGTCCTCGGCTCCGACGGGGTCCTGGGCTTGCTCCCCCGGGCTCTTGGTCGTGGTACCCAACTGGACCAGGGCGGCGCCGCCGGGCTGCTGGGGCAGCTCCGCGCCCAACCCCCCGGCCAACACGGCGGCCTGGTAGCTGCCCAGTTGGGGGTTGCGTTCGACGTCGGCCTTCGTCGGCGCGGATTTCCCGGTTTTGAGGTCGATCACGTAGGCGCGGCCGTCCGCGTCGACCTCCAGCCGATCGATGACCCCGCGCAGCCGGACGGTGATCTCTGCATCGGCGATTTCGACGTCGAAGGACTGCTCCCTGGCCAGCAGCGTGCGGTCATGGCTCCGCATGAGGATCGCGTATTGGGCGAGTTTGCGCAGCATCGTTTCGGCCCGCTCGTGGTCCTTCGCGGTTTCCCAGTTCGAGGGCAGATCCAGATCCGGCCAGCGGCGGTCCAGTTCCTCCAGGTATTCGTTCCCGGTGGCGGCCGGCAGGTCCTCGGCGATCGCATGCACCAGGGTCCCCAGACTGCGGGCCAGATCCGTCGCCGGTTCCCCTCCCGCGGCCTGGACGAACCAGTCGAGCGGGGATTCCAAGGCAGCCTGGACCCGCGAGGGTGAGACCCGGACCGGCTCGCCCTCGGGGTTCACCGGGGCGTCGGTGCTCGTCGGCTTGAGCCCCCACCACTGGGCGGGGGCTGCTCCGCGGACGTGTTCGGGCTGATCCGCCAATCGGGCCAGGACGGCTGCCGCGTCGATGGCTGCCGGTCCCGGGTCCGTGGCGGTGCTGCCGGCTTCCAGACGCTGGCGCAACAAGGCGACCAGGGAGGCCAACGTGCGTTCACGCGGCACCGCGGTGATCGGTCGCGGGGTTTCCTGGGAGGTCCAGGGCAGGACCAGATCCAGGAACTGGGAGGGTTGCTGGTCCTCGGAAGCGACCCCGAGGCACACCAATCCGTCCCGGGCGCGGGATAGCGCGCTGGCGAAGGTGCGCAGTTCGTCGGCCCGGGTGGCCTTCAATCGGGTGGCAGGGTCACGCTGGCGCAGGATGGCCGGTCCGTGTTCGATGACATCGGCCAGGGCGCTGCTGCCCAGCAGTTCCCCCCGAAGGCGCGTATTGGGCCAGATCCCCTCCTGAAGTCCGGGCACCAGTACCAGATCCCATTCGTGGCCGACCGCACCGGCGGGGGTGGTCACCGCGACGGAGGCGCCGTTGCCCCCGCGGGAGGCCAGGGTGTCCATCGGCAGTTCCTGGCTGAGCACGTGATCGGCGAACTGGCCAACCGTCGAGCCGGGAAGCTGGTCCACGAAACGTTCCGCGGCCTGGAACAGCGCCATCAACGCGTCGAGATCATGATCGGCCCGGGCCCCCGCGGCCCCGCCATCCAGGGCGGCCTGACGCCAGGTGTTTTCCATTCCGGAGGCCGACCACAGGGCCCAGAGGGCGGTCTCGGCGTTGGCGGTGGGTACCGCGAGTTCGGCGACCAGCGCGGTGAGCATCCGTCCCAGTCGTTCGGCGCCGCGACCTTCCCGGCCCAGGCCGCCGAGGGCCTGCGGATCGGTGAAGATCCCGCGCAGTAGTTCGGTGCTGGAGCGTCGTCCTCCGGCCACGCGTTCGCGGCGGCGCAGGACTTGTCGGAGCCGACGGATGTCCAAGGCGGTGGAGGCCCCGTAGCGCGAGGAGAGCAGGGCCTCGACGACCCCGGCATCCGGAAGGTATGCCGCCGGTTCCGGGGCCGGCTCCCCGGTTCCTTCGCTCCCGTCGGGACCCCCCGCCGTGTCCAAGGCCACGCGCAGGAGGGTCAGCAACGGGCGCACCGCCGGTTCCTCCCGCAACGGCACCTCCGCCTGCGGGACGTCCACGGCAATGCCCTGGCTCGCCAGATGACGGGAAACCTCGGCGACCAGACCACCATTGCGGACGATGACGGCCATCGAGTCCAGGGACCGGCCGCGCATCAGGTGTTCTTCCAGGAGCCGCTGGGTCACCAGCCGTAGCTCGTGGACGGGTGATTCGACCAGATGGACTTCCACCGCTTCCCGCTCGTCGTCTCCGGTCGGCGCCTGCGGGCGCTCCACGAGTCGGCGCCCCGAGTGGCCCGTGGTGACCGGGATGCGTCCGGCCACCCGCGTCCAGGCCTCGGCGATCGCCGGGTTCATCCTCCATGAGGTCCCCAGTTCGATCCGCTCGGCGGGGTTCCTATCGGTTCCGTAATCGCCTTCGAACCGGCCCAGCAGGTCGGGACGCGCGCCCCGGAACCCCAGGACGGCATTATCCGGGGCGGCGAAGGCCAGCAGGTCACGCCCGGCGGCCAGCAACCGCAGCAGCCGGTGCTGGGCGGGGTTGGCCTCCTGCAGGTCGTCCACCACGATCAAGGACAGGCGCTGGCATTCCTCCTCGAGGAGTTCCTCATGGTCCTCGAGCAGGTCGGCGGCGGCGGTGATCAGCCCTGCCGGGTCGAAGGCCTCGCTGGAGCCGAGGTCGAGCAGGTCACGGTATTCCTGGTAGAGCGCGGCGGAGGCGGTCCATTCGGGCCGCAGGCAGCGTTCCCCCAGTTCCTCCAGGTCCCCGGCCTCCACCCCGTATTCGGCCAGCCGGTCGAAGAGTTCACGGATCTCCTTGCGGAATCCGCGGGTCCCGATGGCTTCGCCCAGCGACTCCGGCCAGGCGGGGCCCGCGGTGATGCCGTCGGCATGCCCCGCCAGCAACTGGGCGATCAGGGTGTCCTGTTCGGGGCCGGAGAGCAGCCGTGGGGGGCGCTCGACGGCGGGCAGGTACCCCAGCAGCCGGGCCCTGCGGATGAGATCGAAGGCGTAGGCCGCCCAGGTGCGTACCGCAGGTTCGGAAAACGTCGTATCCGTCGCTGCCGAGAGCCGATCGCGCAGATCGGCTGCCGCGGACCGGGACGGGGCGATGGCCAGGAGGTGTTCGGGCCGGTGCCCGGCGGCGAGCCTGCGCACGACGACGTCGAGCAACGCCGTGCTCTTCCCGGTCCCCGGTGCTCCCAGGACAAGCACCGGGCCGTGGCCGGGGACCAGCTCACGGAGGCGTTGCCGGGAACTTTCTGCGGTGTCCTCGACGGTTTCCATGGACTCCATCAGAGCATGCGCCCCCGTCGCTTTGGCGCGGCCTCCTCCACGACGGTCGCCGACGCCAGGACCGCGGCGACTTCGTCGAGGAGCGCGAAGGCCTCCTCGTCGGGTTGCCAGCGGGCCACCGGGACGCGGACCCGTCCGTGGCGAAGCGGGATCGATTCGTCGATCCAGTGCGGGATGGCCCTGGCCTGCAGATCGGCCGGCAGGGTTCCGTCGGCGCGCAGCACCCGCCACCAGGGCAGGGCGCCGTCGGACCGGGCCATCGCGGCGCCGACCTGACGGGGGCCACCGGCGCCGAGCAGCTCGGCAATGTCCCCGTAGGTCAGCACGGCCCCCGCAGGGATGTGACAGGCCAGCCGATGGACGGCCCGGGCATATTCGGCTGACATGGTTCCAGTTTAGGCGGGCCGGCGCCATATCGTCGGCAGCTGACGATACCGTGGGGACATGGATAACTGGCATGAGCTCCCCCGCGCAGCATTCGACCTCGAGACCACCGGCAAGGATCCGCAGGAGGCACGCATCGTGACCGCCTCCGTCGTGATCGTCAATGGCCGGCAGGAGATCATCAACCACCGGGAGTGGCTCGTGAACCCCGGAGTGCCGATCCCCGAGGAGGCCGCCGCAGTGCACGGGGTGAGCACGGAGCAGGCCGTTGCCTCCGGGCAGGATCCCGCCACTGCCATCGCCGAGATTTCCGCTCATCTGCGCGACTTGTTCCAGACCATGCCGGTGCTGGCCTTCAATGCCGGATATGACTTCACCGTCCTGGCCCGGGAATCGGAACGCCAGGGGGTTCCCGCCCTGGAGCCGGCCCCGGTGATCGATCCGTTCATCATCGACAAGCATGTCGATAAGTACCGTCGGGGCAAGCGCACGCTCACGGCGATGTGCGAGCACTATGGCATCCCGTTGAACAACGCCCACTCCTCGGCCGCCGACGCGGCGGCGACCGTTGGGGTGGCCGATGCCCAGGTCGCGAAGTACGCACGGGTCCTGTCCGTGGATCCCGCCGAGCTGCACCGGTTGCTGATCGGATGGGCTGCCGAGCAGGCCGCGAGCCTGCAGGAATTCTTCCGCCGCAAGGATCCGACGGCGGTCGTGGACGGCACCTGGCCGGTCCGCTGACCCCCAGTCAGGGGGTCGGTGGCCGGACCAGCGGGGCCGGCGCACGATCCCATAGTGGGACATATCACTTAATTTTCCGGAAGTGGGCGTCGCCGGACGGATGGGGCCGTTCTTAGAGCGCGTCGGGTTCATATCGCATGGGCTCGGACCAAAACCGCATTCTCGTGAAGTTTCTTCGCCAGGACCCAATATTTCGATATGTGAATTCGATTTCGTGAAGCACGCAGGGGTTGATCAAATGGATTCATTCGATTGTTGGTGTCCATTTCGGGACACCGTTCACTTCCAGCCGGAAAGAACCCCTGTATGCCTAAATTCCAGTTGCCCCTTGCGAAATTTGCAGCCCTCGCGGCGGTGACCGCCCTCGGGTTGAGCGCCTGCGGCGGAACCTCCGAAGCATCGTCCAGTCTGCCGGATGACATCACGACGGTGACCATCGGTGTGGCCGACGGCGCCGAGCCCTACTGGCAGGTCTACAAGAAGGTCGTGAAGGAAGAGACTGGCGTGGACGTCGAGTTCAAGAACTTCTCCGACTACAACCAGCCCAACCCGGCCTTGGACCAGAAACAACTGGATCTCAACGAGTTCCAGCATCTGCAGTACCTGGCCACCTACAACACGAAGAACGACAAGGATCTGCAGCCCATCGGGGGCACTGCCGTCTACCCGCTGCCGTTGTACTCCACGCAGTACTCCTCCACCGAGGAGATCCCGAAGGGATCGGAGATCGCCATTCCGAACGACCCGGTGAACCTGGCCCGTTCGCTGATCGTGTTGGAGGCCGCGGGACTCGTGGAGGTCGAGGGCGGCGCCGATTCCACGTCGACCCCGACCGATGTGGACACGGCAGCCTCCAAGGTCAAGGTGGTCACCGTCGATGCCAAGATGACCGCACAGAACCTGGACTCGTTGGCCGGTGCCGTCGTGAACAACAACTACGCTGCGGCAGCGGACCTCAGCGATGACGACATCATCGCCCAGGACGATCCGGAGGCGGACTCGACGAAGCCGTACATCAATGCGTTCGTCGCCCGCGATGCCGACAAGACGAACCCCACGCTGCTCGAGGTCGCCAAGCTCTACCACGACCCCGAGGTCGTCGAGGCGATCAAGAAGGATCTGGGCACCGGTGGCGTATTCAGGGAGAACAGCGGTGAGGACCTGCAGTCCGCCCTGGCGACCATCGAGGAGAACATGAAGGCCGATTCCCAGTAGTCCCCCGGCCCCCCTTCGAACCGAGTCAGCACGGCTGCGGCACCGGACACCCCGGGGCCGCAGCCGGCATGGCTTCGAGGGCCCCGCCATCATCCTCCGCGAGAAAGGACCTGCGATGCCATCCATCGTCAGTTTCCGCCAGGTCTCCAAGGCCTACCCGGGCCGCGGCGCCGCCAAGGGTACCCCCGTCCACGCGCTCCGAGACATCACCTTCGATATCCAGCAGGGCTCCATCACCGGGGTCATCGGCTACTCCGGGGCGGGAAAAAGCACCCTGGTCCGTCTGATCAACGCCCTGGAGCTGCCCACCGGAGGCAGCCTGGACGTCAACGGACGAGAACTCACCGGCATGAACGAGAAGGATCTGCGGGGGTTGCGCGGCGGCATCGGCATGATCTTCCAGCAGTTCAACCTCTTCACCTCGCGCTCGGTGGCCAAGAACGTCGAGTACCCGCTCATCGTCGCCGGCTGGCCGAAGGAGCAACGCGTGGCCCGGGTCGCCGAATTATTGGAATTCGTCGGGATCTCCGAGAAGGCCAGGCAGTTCCCCAGCCAGCTCTCCGGCGGTCAGAAGCAGCGCGTGGGCATTGCCCGGGCCCTGGCCACCAACCCGGAGCTCCTGCTGGCCGACGAGGCCACCAGTGCGCTGGACCCCGAAACAACCACCGAGGTGTTGGCCCTGCTCAAACGGGTCAACGAGGAGTTCGGCACCACCATCGTGGTCATCACCCATGAAATGCACGTCGTCCGCTCGATCTGCGACCACGTGGCCGTCATGGAACAAGGCGCCCTGCTCGAACACGGCCCCGTCTACGACGTCTTCGCCTTCCCGGAGAACCCGGCCACGCAGAAGTTCATCAGCAGCACCATCGCCGACCGGCCCAGCCCGGAAACCGTGGCCCGCCTGCAGGTGCTGCATCCGGGACGCCTGGTCAGCATCACGATCTCCGAGGCCCCCGGGGCCGGGGCCGGAACCAACCAACGGGAGATCTCCTCGCTCCTGGCCTCCTATCCGGCGGTCCATGATTCGGTGGTCTACGGTTCCGTCACCGAAATCGCCCAACGCCCCTTCGGGTCCCTGACGTACGTCCTGGAAGGACCCGAGGCCGATGTCGATGCCGTCGTCGAAGGCCTGTCGAAGATCACCACCGTCCAGCAATGGCCCGCGTCGACCCCGGCCGGCCCCGAGGCCGAAGGAGCGAAGCAATGATCGAATGGGGCACCCTCGGACCGCTATTGGTCTCATCCATCGAACAGACCCTCTACATGGTCATCATCACCATGGTCCTCGGCGGGATCCTGGGGCTGCTGATCGGCATCCTGCTCTACGCCACCCGGCCGGGGAACATCCTGGCCAACACCGTGGTGTTCAACGTGCTGAACTTCGTGATCAACCTGGTCCGGCCGATCCCGTTCATCATCTTCATCTCCCTGGTCGGTCCGTGGACCCTACAGGTCATCGGCACCTCCATCGGCACCAATGCGGCGATCTTCCCCATGACCCTGATGACCGCCGTGGTCCTGGGGCGCATCGTGGAACAGAACCTCGTCGGGGTCGATCCCGGAGTCGTCGAGGCGGCCCGGGCCATGGGTTCCAGCCGTAGCAGGGTGCTCTTCGACGTCGTCCTGCGCGAATCGATCGCGCCGCTGGTGCTGGGCTATACGTTCATCTTCATCGGGGTCGTGGACATGTCCGCCGTGGCCGGATACATCGGCGGCGGTGGCCTGGGCGACCTGGCCATCACCTACGGCTACCAGCAGTTCAACTATGCGGTCACCCTGCTGGCCGTGGGCGTCATCGTCGTGATCGTCCAACTGGCCCAGCTGTTGGGCAATGCCCTGGCCAAGCGCATGCTGCACCGCTGAGCACTCCCGGCGCACACACAGGCGGCGTTCGACTCCCTCCTCGGGGGAGTCGAACGCCGCCTGTGTGTGCGGTCTCCACCGGGGTGGACCGGCGTGCCTCTATGCCTGCGGCACCGCTGCCGCGGCGGCCCGGGCGGCGGCCGGCAAGGCACCGATGATGCGTTCCATGGCCGCGTCGTCATGCGCCGCCGAGAGGAACCAGGCCTCGAAGACGCTCGGGGGCAGGTAGACCCCGGAGTCCAGCATGGAGTGGAAGAACGGGGCGTAGCGGAAGGCCTGCTGGCCCTGCGCCTGCTCGTAATCGTGCACCCCGTGCTCGGAGGTCCCGAAGGCCACGGAGAAGAGGTTCCCGGCGGTTTGGATGGAAAGGTCCAGCCCGGCGCCGTCGAACGCCTGCCGCACCGCGGCCTGCAGTTCGATGCTGCGGGCGTCCACGTGGGCGTAGACCTCGGCGGTGGCATGGGTCAGCGTCGCGATGCCGGCGGCCATCGCCACCGGGTTCCCGGAGAGGGTTCCCGCCTGGTAGACCGGGCCCAGCGGGGACAGGTGGTCCATGACCTCGGCCCGGCCGCCCAGGGCGGCGGTCGGCAGTCCACCGCCGATGACCTTGCCGAACGTGAACAGATCCGGGGTCCAGCCTTCTCCGGCCCCGGTCAGGCCCCAATAGCCGCCGGGTCCGGTACGGAACCCGGTGAGGACCTCGTCCAGGATCAGCAGGGATCCGTGGGCGGCGGTGATCCGCGACAGGGCGGCGTTGAAGCCCTCGGAGGGGGTCACCACCCCCATGTTGGCCGGCGCCGCCTCGGTGATCACGGCGGCGATGCGTTCCCCGTGCTTGACGAAGGCCGCCTCGACGGCGGCGACGTCGTTATAGGGCAGCACCAGGGTCTCGGCAGCGGTCGCCGCGGTGACCCCGGCGGAACCGGGTAGCGCCAGGGTGGCCAGACCGGAGCCGGCTGCGGCCAGCAGTCCATCCAGGTGCCCGTGGTAGCAACCGGCGAACTTCACGATCAGATCGCGGCCGGTGTAGCCGCGGGCCAGCCGGACGGCCGTCATCGTCGCCTCGGTGCCGGTGGAGACCATGCGCAGGCGTTCGACGGCGGGAACCCGATCGCTGACGAGCCGGGCCAGTCCTGCCTCGTCGGGGGTCGAGGCCCCGAAGGACAGGCCACGATCCACCGCGGCGTGCACGGCTTCCTGGACGGCGGGATGCCTGTGGCCCAGCAGGGCCGGGCCCCAGGAGCAGACCAGGTCCACGTAGTCGTTCCCGTCGGCATCGGTGAGGTGGGCGCCGTCGGCGGCCACGATGAACGGGGGCACGCCGCCGACCGAGCCGAAGGCCCGGACCGGGGAGCTCACTCCCCCGGGCATCAGACCCCGGGCGGTGTCGAAGAGTTCCTGTGAGGTGCTCATGCGTGGTTTCCTTCCTTCAGCCAGCCGGCGAGTTCGGCGGCCCAATAGGTCAAGACGGTGTCGGCGCCGGCACGGCGGATCGACAGGACGGATTCGGTGACGGCGGCGCGACGGTCGATCCAGCCGTTGGCGGCGGCGGCTTCGATCATCGCGTACTCGCCGGAGATCTGGTAGGCCGAGACCGGGACCGGCGACATGGCGGCGACGTCGGCGAGGACATCGAGGTAGCTCATGGCCGGTTTGACCATGACCAGATCCGCGCCCTCCTGAAGGTCCAGTTCGACCTCGTGGATGGCTTCCCGACGGTTGGAGGCATCCATCTGGTAGGTACGCCGGTCCCCGCTCAACTGCGAATCCACGGCCTCCCGGAAGGGCCCGTAGAACGCCGAGGCGTATTTCGCCGCGTAGGCCAGCACCGAGGTGTCGGCCAACCCGGCCCCGTCCAGGGCCTGCCGGATGACGGCGACCTGGCCGTCCATCATTCCCGAGGGGGCGACCATATGGGCCCCGGCCTCGGCTTGGGCGACGGCCATCTGCGCGTAGATCGCCAGGGTGGCGTCGTTGTCCACGCGACCCTCGGAGTCCAGGACCCCGCAGTGCCCGTGGTCGGTGAATTCGTCCAGGCAGAGATCGGACATGATCACGATGTCGTCGCCGACCTCGGCCCGCACGTCGGCGATGGCGCGGTTCAGGACCCCGTCGGGGTCGATCCCCGCGCTTCCGGAGGCATCGCGTCGGGCGGGGACCCCGAACATCATGAACCCGCCCAGCCCCAGTTCGACGGCTTCGACGGCGGCGCGTTTGAGCGAATCGGTGGTGTGCTGCACGACCCCGGGCATGGAGCTGATCGGCTGTGGTTCGGTGAGGTCCTCCCGGATGAACGTGGGAAGGATCAGGTGGCGGGGGGCCAGGTCGACTTCTGCGACGAGCCGGCGCATGGCGGGGGTGGTCCGTAGCCGGCGGGGCCGGTGGGCGGGGAAAGACATTGTGGCCTTCAGCTTTCTGCCCCGGATGGCGTGTGGGGCGTTCGTGGTCTGCGGGTGGGGTTCGGGGGGGTCAGTCGGAGCCGGGCGTGCCGGCGGGGCTCCCCGGGGGCGACGGGTCATGCACGGCGGATTCCCAGGCGTCGGCCAGTCCAACCGGGGTGGGGGTGGCGGCGATGGCCGCCGGCTCCCAGCCGTTGCGACGCAGCTCCTCGGCGGTGGAGTCCCCGATCGCGATGGCGACCACCCGATCCGGTGGGGTGCCGACCAGTCCCAGATAGCGTCTGACGATGCTCGGGGAGGTGAACAGGACGGCGTCCACTGCGGCGGGGGCGCCCCCGCTCCGGGTCAAGGCCGCCGGTTCCACCAGCGGGGCGGGTACCGGTTCGGCGTCTGCGGCGTGCAGCCGACGGGACGCCTCGGCCGGGGCGTCGACGGTGCGGTAGGCGGTGACGACCAGGGCGTCGGCACCCCATTCGCGCATGCCGTCGGCCAGGGTGGTGGAGGCGATATCTGCTTGCGGCATGAAGACATCGCTTGCGGGCCCCGGGCGGGCGGGCGCCGGCCATTCGGCCAGCATGCCACGCGCCGAATGGTCGCCGGCGGGCGCGAAGTCCACGGTCAGTCCCGCCGCACCGGCGGCACGGGCCGTGGCCTCGCCGACGACGGCGATCCGGGTCCGTTCCGGTACGGGGATCCCGGTTCCGCCCAGGCCCAGGGCGGCACAGCGTTGCTGCAAGGCCAGCACCGTGGTGCGGGAGGTGAGCAGGAGCCAGTCGAATCCCCCCTCGGCCAGGCGTAAGAGCCCGTCGTCGACCCCGGTGGTGTCCTGCGGCAGTTCGAAGTCGATCAGCGGGCACAGCACGGTGGCCGCGCCGCGGGAGGCCAGTTCGGCCACGGTGGCCGCGGCCCGGTCCGCGCTGCGCAACAGCAGCGCGGACCGTCCGGCCAGCCGCTGGAGTTCGGGCACCTAGAGGCCTGCCATCCGGGCGGCTCCGGCGTCGAGCAGTTCCTCGGCCAGCCGGATCCCCAGGGTGCGCGCCCCCTCGAGGTCGAGGCGCCCGGTGGTGGCGCTGCGACGGATCCATTCACTGCCATCGGGGGCACACGCGACACCATCCAGTGTCAGCTCGCCGTCGACGATGCGGGCCAGGGCGCCGACCGGGGCCGAGCAACCGGCCTCGAGCCGACCCAGCAGCGCCCGTTCGGCGGTGATGGTCATCCGGGTTTCGGGATCGTCCAGGACCTTCAGGGCCGCGTCGACCTCGGCGTTGCCGGTACCCCCGGCGCGGACCTCCACGGCCAAGGAGCCCTGACCGGGGGCCGGGAGCATGATCCCCGGATCCAGGTACTCGGTGATGTGTTCGCCCAGGCCCAGCCGTTCGAGTCCCGCGGCAGCCAGGACCACGGCGTCCAGGTCGCCTTGGACCCCACGCCCGACACCGCCGTCGTCCTCGGGAGTGGCCGAACCGGCCACCCGGCCCAGCCGGGTGCCGACGTTGCCGCGGATGCCCACGATCTGCAGGTCGGGCCGGGCGACCTTCAGCTGGGCGCCACGACGCGGGGATCCGGTACCGACCTTGGCTCCGTGCGGGAGCTGGTCGAGCCGGAGTCCGTCCCGGGCACATAACGCGTCCCGGACGTCGACCCGTGTCGGGGTGGCCGCGATGACCAGGTCCCCGGGTTGGGCCGTGGGCAGGTCCTTGAGCGAATGGATGGCCACATCGCAGCCGCCCTCGAGCAAGGACATGCGTAGCGCCGCGGCGAAGACCCCGGTGCCTCCCAGCTGGGACAAGGGGCCGGAGGTGACGTCGCCCTCGGTTTTGACCCGGATCAGTTCATGGCCCTGTCCGGAGGCCGCGCTCAGGGCGTCGGCGACGGTCCTCGTCTGGGTCATCGCCAGTGCCGACCCCCGGGTGCCGACGCGGAAGCCCGGCTCCGACGCCGGGCCCGGTCCGTTCAGTTCCTCGCTCACGATGCGGGCACCCCCACCTCGGAGTCCACCGCGGCAATGGTCGGTTTGATCGTGCCGTCCCGCATGACCTTGGAGCAGCAGTCGGGACGGCAGACGTCGAACCAGGGGCCGAGGGCCACCTCGCTCTCCCGGCCCTGCAGCAAGGCCGTGCCGTCCGGTCCCGCCAGGCGTTCGGAGACCATGTCCACGATGCCGCGCACGAACTTCTGGTGCGTGCCCGGGGTGGCCACCCGGTTGAACGCCAGGCCCAGTTCCGCGCAGGTGTCCTTGGCCTCGGTGTCCAGGTCCCAGAGGACCTCCATGTGGTCAGAGACGAAGCCGATCGGGACCACGACCACGCCGCCGGTGCCTTCCTGGCGGTAGTCGGCCAGGGCGTCGTTGATATCCGGTTCCAACCACGGGGTGGCCGGGGAGCCCGAACGGGACTGGAACACCAGTGAATGCTCCAGCCCTGCGGCCTCGGGGACCTGGGCCAGGATGGCCTGGCCCACGGCCAGGTGCTGGGCCGAATACACGTCCGTGTCCAGGGTGGGGGCCAGATCGCGGGGGCCGGCCGCTTCGGCGTCGGAGAGCGGGATGGAGTGGGTGACGAAGACGACCCGTACCGGGGCGTCGGGGGTGCCCGCCTCGGCCAGCTGGGAGCGCACGTCGGCCAGTCCGGCGGAGAGCCCCTCGGCGAAGGGGTCCACGAATCCCGGGTGGTCGAAGTACTGGCGGACCTTATCGACCTCGAGGATGCCCTCGAGCCCGGTTTCGCGTAAGGCCACGCCCAGGTCCTCACGGTATTGGCGGCAGCTGGAGTAGCTGGAATAGGCGCTGGTGGAGAACATCAGCACCCGGCGGTGTCCGTCTTGGTGGAGCTGCTTCAGCGTTTCGGGGATGTAGGGGTCCCAGTTGCGGTTGCCCCAGTAGACGGGGACCTCGATCCCACGGGAGGCCAGTTCGGCCTCCATCGCCGACTTCAACGCCCGGTTCTGCGCGTTGATCGGGCTGATGCCGCCGTTGGCCCGGTAGTGGGTGGCGACCTCTTCGAGCCGCTCGTCGGGGATCCCGCGGCCCCGGGTGACGTTGCGCAGGAACGGAATCACGTCCTCCTGGCCTTCGGGCCCGCCGAAGGAGGCCAGCAGGATGGCGTCATAGGGTTTGGGGGCCATCCGCCCCGCGGCGTCGTAGCCTTCACGCGGGTCGAAGGACTGCTCGTTCGGCCGGCTCATCGCAGGACCTCGGCCACCTCGGCGGAGCTGATGCGCTTGCCGGTGTAGAAGGGGATCTCCTCGCGGACATGGTTGCGGGCCTCGGTGTAGCGCAGGTGGCGCATCAAATCGACCAGGTCGATCAGTTCGGGGGCTTCCAGACCCAGCAGCCACTCCCAGTCGCCCAGGGCGAAGGAGGCGACGGTGTTGGCCTGGACCTGCGGGAAGTCCCGGCCCAGCATGCCGTGGTCGCGCAGCATCTTGCCGCGTTCCTCGCCCTCGAGCAGGTACCACTCGTAGGAGCGGACGAAGGGGTAGAAGCAGAGCCACTTCTGCGGCTCCTTGCCCAGGGCGAAGGACGGGGAGTGGTTCTTGGTGAATTCCGCGTCGCGGTGCACGCCCATGGCGGAGAAGACCAGGGTGGTTTCGGCGAAGAGGTAGGTGCGGCGGATCTTGCGCACGGCCGCCTGCAGGTCATCGGGGGTGGACCCGTGCAACCACACCATGATGTCGGCGTCGTTGCGCATCCCCGACACGTCGTAGGTGCCGCGCAGCACGACGCCGGCGGCGGCGAGTTCGGCGACGAGGGCGTCGAAGGCCTCGACGCCTTCACTGCGGTCCAGGTCGGAATCGCGCTTGAACACGGTCCACAGGGTATAGAAGAGCTCTTCCTCCGGGGCGTCTGGGGTGCCGGTTTCGGTGGTGGAAGGTGCTTGGCTCAAGGTGTGGCCTCAACTTTCTGCTGCTGGATATTTCGATGGGGTCTAGGCGGCCTCTCGGCCGGGGTCAACTGGCGGTGATGGAGGTCCGGGCCCTGGTGTCGGCGACGACGGAGGCCAGCCCGGTGCCGGCCAGCCAGGCGCCGACGACCTCGAGGCCGGGATGACCGGCCAGGGCGGTGCGGAAGGCCTCGACGCGGTCCCGGTGGCCGGTGGTGGCGAACGGCAGGGCCGCGTCATGACGCACCACGTCCCACCCCACCACGTCCGCTGCCGAGACGGGGACCCCCAACAGGGCGGAGGCATCGGCGATGGCGATATCACGCAGGACGGCGTCGTCGGCGGGGATCGTGCCGGGGGCATCGGACAGCCGGCCGTAGGACAGCCGGAGCACATGCGTTCCCGGTCCCGCCTCATCGGCGAGCCACTCCCATTTGGCAGTGGCATGGGTCAGTGCCTTGGCCCGGATCCCGGGGGTTCCGGGGGCCACGAGCAGCCCGGTACCCCGCGGGGCGGCATCGAGCTCGGGCTGGTCCACGACCAACGTCACCAGGGCGATGCCATGGCCTGTCTTCGGGCGCAGGGCCGCGGCATCGGGCAACAGCCCGGCCAACAGGTCCACTGCTGCGGGTCCGGGGGTGGCGATGACCAGCCGGTCGGCGGACTCAGGGGTCTCGCGCCCTTCGACGGTGACGTCCCAGCCGTCCTCGGAGGGATCGTGCGAGGGTTCGGCCCGGGCGATGGAGACGACCGGGGTTCCGGGATGCAATCGGGCTCCTGCGGCATCGAGTTCGGCCAGTAGGGCCCCCGTCAGCCGGTGCATGCCCCCGGCCAGGCCGCCGACGGCGGATCCCGCCGGGGCGGAGGCGCGCAGCGCAGCCACTCCCCGGGCCAGGGAATGGTGCTCGGCCATGGCGGCGCGTAGACCGGGGGCGACCGTATCGACGTCGAGGGTCGTCGGATCGGCCGAGTGCACCCCCGCGACGATGGGGGTCACCAGGGACTCCAGGACGGCTTGACCCATCCGGGCCGCCACCAGCTCGCCCAGGCTGATCGGTTCCTTGGCCTGGCGGCGGGTCACCGGCATGGCCAGATCGGTGGCGGCCCGGACACACCCCGCGGCACCGATCACCGTCTTGACGTCCTCGGCCCAGGGATCCGCCGGGATGCCGAGCAGGGCGGTGGCCGGCATCGGCATGGCGCGGGGGCCGCCGCGTTTGGCGCCGTCGACGGCGTGGTAGAGCCAGGACCCCGCGGGGTTCGGCGACTGGAGCGATGCTCCCAGTCCGAGTTCTGTGGCCAGATCGGCCACCGCGGTGGAGCGGACCGCGAAGGATTCGGCCCCCGCATCCAGGTCCAGCCCGGCCACCTGGTGGCTGGCCACGGCCCCGCCGAAGCGGGGGGAGGCCTCGAAGACGTCGACCTGGTGTCCGGTCAAGGACAGTTCACGGGCCGCCACAAGCCCGGAGATCCCTCCCCCGACCACGATCGCGCGGGGTGCCGAGGCGTGGCCCGGAGTACCGGCTAGCTGCCCGGCCTGCGTCATCCCTACGTCCTTTCCGCGGTGGGGACCCGCCCAGGGTCCCCCACCATTATCGCCCCGTGTCCTGACCGTCAGGTGTGCACGGCGTCAGCCGGCGGTCGGCGGGATGGAGTGGATGAGCTCCACGATCCGGGTC
Organism: Arthrobacter sp. AOP36-F1-5; assembly: GCF_058137995.1. Classification (NCBI taxonomy): domain Bacteria; kingdom Bacillati; phylum Actinomycetota; class Actinomycetes; order Micrococcales; family Micrococcaceae; genus Arthrobacter; species Arthrobacter sp. AOP36-F1-5. Next base: position 1,212,295 of record NZ_CM176892.1, on the reverse strand, counting down.
AGCACCTCGGGCTCGGTGTCCGGGGGCACCCCGTGGCCGAGGTTCACGACATGCCCGGGAGCCTCCTCGCCGGAGGCCAGGACGTCCCGGACATGGGCTTCGAGCACTTCCCAGGGGGCGGTCAGCAGGGCCGGGTCTATATTGCCCTGCAGCACGTTCCCCCCGGAGAGACGGCGGTTGGCTTCGGCCAGGCTCAGCCGGTAATCCACCCCGACGACGTCGGCACCACAGTCACGCATGGCCGTCAGGAGTTCACCGGTCCCGGTGCCGAAATGCACCAGCGGCACGCCCAGGTCCTTGACCCGGGAGAAGGCCAGCGTGGAGGACGGCGCCGCGAACTTCTCGTAGTCGGCCAGCGACAGGCTTCCGGCCCAGGAGTCGAAGAGCTGCCCGGCACTGGCACCTGCCTCCAGCTGGGCGCGCAGGAACGCGCCGGAGGCTTCCGCGGCCCATTCGGCCAGGGCGTTCCAGGTCTGCGGATCGTTGTGCATCATCCGGCGCGGGCCCAGGTGGTCGCGGGAGGGCTTGCCTTCGACCATGTAGGCGGCGACGGTGAACGGGGCCCCGGCGAAGCCGACCAGCGGGGTGCTGCCCAGCTCGGCGACGGTCAGGGCCACGGCCTCCCGGATGGGATCCAGCGAGGCATCGGTCAGTTGGGGCAACCGGGCCACGTCGGCCGCGGTGCGCACCGGTTCGTCCAGGACCGGGCCGACCCCGGGGACGATGTCCACGCCGACTCCTGCGAGCTTGAGCGGGATGACGATATCGGAGAAGAAGATCCCCGCGTCCACCCCGTGGCGGCGCACCGGCTGCAGGGTGATTTCCGAAGCCATCGCGGGGTCCAGGCAGGAGTCGAGCATGTTCCCGCCTTCGCGCAGCTTGCGGTACTCGGGAAGCGAGCGTCCCGCCTGGCGCATGAACCATACGGGGCGCCGGGTGGGGACCCCGCCTCGGTAGGTGGTGATGTGATCGGATGAGGACGTACGCCCATCCATCAACGGGTGGCTAGCGCTCAAGGTCATGCTCTCATTCTGCCAAGTCCACCCACCGAACCGCTAATCCTTGATGCGCGCGCGGGACCTTCGTGGCCAACGACACGTTCTACGACTCGTAAAAAACCTGTTTCCGCCCGCCGTTCCGGGGGAACCGGGCCCGGAGGTTAGGGCAGCCTGCGTGTCCTGGAGGGCGCTCCGGAGGTACGATGTTGGACATTGTGGTTTTCCTAGCACTTGTCGCCTCCCATTCTGATATCGACCTCGAAACGGTGGCCCGGCTGAGCGCCGCCTCCGACGGGGTCGCTTCTGCCGTGCTCGACGGCACCACCCCGGTCTCCGGCGCCGTCGTCCTGTCCACGTGCAACCGCTACGAGGTCTACTGCGAGGCCCCCGGCCAGGACGAGGTTCCCGCAGCACGCCAGGCAGTCATCGAGCAGATCTCCGCCGCCTCCGGGCTGGCCGAGGAGCAGGTGTCCCAGGCCTTGGAGACCAAGACGGAGGACGACGCCGTCTCCCACCTTTTCGCCGTGGGCGCCGGACTCGATTCGGCGGTGATCGGCGAACGTGAGATCGCCGGACAGGTCAAACGGGCCCTCATCGATGCCCAGGCCACCGGCACGGCCTCCGGATCCCTGGTCCGGTTGTTCCAGAGTGCTTCACGGGCCGCCAAGGACGTCGGGACCCGCACCGCATTGGGCGGGCGCGGCCTGTCCATCGTCTCGGTGGCCCTGGACCTGTCCGAGGACCTTTCGGCCACCACCAGCTGGGCGGACCTCAACGTCGTCATCTTCGGCACCGGCGCCTATGCCGGGGCCACCATGGCCCGGCTGAAGGAACGCGGCGCCCACGAGGTGTCCGTCTATTCGGCCTCCGGCCGGGCCGATGTCTTCGCCGCCTCCCGCGGCGGAACGGCCATCGACGATGCTGCCCTGCCCACCGTGTTGCGTGAGGCCGACGTCTTGATCGGCTGCAGCGGCGGCGGGGTGCGCATCGATGCGGCCGAGCTGCGGGCGTTGGATCGGAACGGCAGGCCCCTGGTCGCGATCGACCTGGCACTGACCCACGATGTGGACCCCGATGTCCTCGAGCTGGACGGCGTCGAATTGATCACCCTGGAGTCGGTGCGCATGGCCGCTCCCGCCGAACAGTCGGAGGCCGTGGCCCAGGCACGGGCCATCGTCACCGATGCCGCAGATAAGTTCGCTGGTCAGCAGCGCCAGCGCAGTGCCGATACCGCGATCGTCGCGCTGCGCAAGCACACCCAGAAGGTCCTGGAGACCGAAGTGCAGAAGGTCCGCGCCCAGCATGGGTGCACCGCTGCCGCCGAGGAAGTCGAATTCGCCATGCGCCGCATGATGCGCCAGCTCCTCCATGTCCCGACCGTGAGGGCCAGGGACCTGGCCGCCGAGGGTCGGCATGGCGATGTCGAGGACGCCCTGGGCACGCTCTTCGGCATCGAGCTGGAGGACGTCCCCGTGGCCCGGGGCCCCGGGGACGGGCAGCAGCCCCGGCCCGCGGATCCGGTCACCGGCCCGGCGGGATTGCCGGCAACGGGCACCGACGGCGCCCCCTGCCCCGGACGCCGCGAAGCCTAGCGGCCTCCGCGGGCCGCCTCGCGGCCGGGGCCCTAGTACATCGACTTCCCGGGTTCCACCTGCTCGACCCAGGCGGCGATGCCCCCGGATAGGTGCCGTACGTTGTCATAGCCGTGGTCCAGCAGATAGCCCAGTACTTCGCCGGAGCGTCCGCCTGATTTGCAGTGCAGCACCACGTCCTTGTTCCGGGGCACGTCGATGTCTCCCCCGAGGACCTGGCCGCGCGGGGCCAGTTCGGCTCCGTCGATGGCGACGATCTCCGCCTCGCCTGCTTCCCTGACATCGAGCAGCACGAAGTCCCTGCTCCCGGCGGCCCGCTCCCCCAGCAGATCGCGGAGTCCCAGCGGATCGATCGTCGGCAGTTCACGCTCCGTCGCCTCGGCCGGGGCGATCCCGCAGAAGGCAGGATAGTCCTGGAGCAGTTCGGTGGGCTGGACGGTCTCAGGGTCGGGCCGCAAACGGATTTCACGCCAGTTCATGGCCAGGGCGTCGAGGATGAGCACCCGGCCCAGCAGGGACTCACCGATCCCGGTGATCAGTTTGATGGCCTCGGCGGCCATGACCGCCCCGATCTGTGCGCACAGCACCCCGAAGACTCCGCCTTCGGCACAGGAGGGGACGCTTCCGGCCGGCGGGGCCTCCGGGTACAGGTCCCGATAGGTGGGGCCCTGGCCGTTCCAGAAGACGCTCACCTGGCCGTCGAAACGCAGGATCGAACCCCAGACATAGGGTTTGCCCAGGATCGCTGCGGCGTCGTTGACCAGATAGCGGGTGGCGAAGTTGTCGGTGCCGTCCAGGATGAGGTCGTAATCGGCGAAGACCTCCAACGCGTTGGTGCTGTCCAGATGCACCTCGTGCAGGACGACGTCGGTGAACGGGTTGATCTCGGCGATGCTCTCCCGGGCGGACTCGCCCTTCCCCTGCCCCAGATTGGACACGCCGTGGATGACTTGGCGTTGCAGGTTCGAGACCTCGACCGTGTCGTCCTCCACGATCCCGATCGTCCCGACACCGGCGGCCGCCAGATAGAGCAGGGCCGGAGAGCCCAGCCCGCCGGCGCCCATGACCAGGACTCGGGCGTTCTTCAGTCGTCGCTGTCCCTCCAGACCGACCTCGGGGATGATGATGTGCCGTGAATACCGTTTGAGTTCGTCCGGGCCCAGTTCGGCTGCTGGTTCGACCAGGGGGCCGGGAGCTGTTCGTATCGCGTCCTGCATTTTCCCAGCCTAGTCCCAGCCACGGAATACCCATGGGTAGAATGACTCCATCCGTAACGACGACGACGTTGCGGAGGAAAGGCAGGCAGTGGAGCGCAGTCCAGAAAATTCCCAGCGGACCCCTCGGATGCCGCGGGACCAGCGACGGCGGCAATTGCTTCAGGCCGCGCACCAGGTCTTCGTGGCCCATGGCTACCATGGTGCTGCCATGGACGAGATCGCCGATGTCGCCATGGTCAGCAAGCCGGTGCTCTACCAGCACTTCCCGGGCAAACGCGAACTCTATCTCGCGCTGCTCGACGAACACCTGCAGGCCTTGTCCGAACGCCTTCTCAAGGCCATTGCCTCCACCACCGACAACAAGCAGCGGGTCCAGGCGACCATCCGCGAGTTCTTCGGCTTCATCGCCGGGGACAGCCAGGCCCACCGTCTGGTCTTCGAATCGGATCTGATGCATGATTCCGCCGTCAGTTCGCGTCTGGAGACGTTCAACGCCGGTTTCGCCGACGCCATCGCCGGGGTCATCGCCGAGGACACCGGGCTCAGCCAGGCCCAAGCGGTGCTGTTGGGCCGGGCCATGTCCGGCATGGCGCAGGTCGCGGCCCGCTACTGGCTCGAGCTGGAGGGCGAGGTCGACCTCGACGAGGCCAGCGACCTGGTCTCGCGTTTAGCTTGGCGCGGAATCGCTCGGTTCCCGAAGGAATCCTGACGTAGATTTGACCCTGACGTATATGGGCGACGCTTCAGGCGCCCACCCCGACTTAAGAGGAGCCACCATGGACGTGCGCATCGGAATCCAGAATGTTGCCCGCGAGGTTGTCATCGAATCGGCTGAAACCACGGAGCAGGTCACCCAGACCGTCCGTGATGCCATCAGCGGCTCCACCGTTCTGGTGCTCAGTGATTCCAAGGGCCGCCAGGTCATCGTTCCCGCCGGTGTCATCGGCTATGTCGAGGTCGGCGCCGAGGAACCGCGTCGCGTGGGCTTCGCCGCCCAGGCCTAGGAGGCCGCCTGCCGAGCAACGGCCGGCCCCGACGGTAGACGTCGGGGCCGGCCGTTTTTCGTGGCCCGGCGTCGCCGTGGTCAGGAATCCTGCGGTCCGTCAGGGGTTCTCGCCATCGTTCCCTTCGTGCACGGCCGGGTGTCGCTGCGGTTCGGCATTCCCGCCGTCCCGTGTCGCGGCCTGGGAGACGGCCTCGGCGAAGCCCGTGTCCTGGCCGGTCACCTGACTGCCTGCCTCATGGGAGGACACCGCCAGGAACACGGTGTCGTAGCGCCAGTCCAGATCGGGGTGGTGGTTGCGTTCCTCGGCGATCGCCCCCACGGCGGCGATGAACCCGATGGCCGCGGCCGAGGATTCGAAGGCATAGGCGGTCACCAGGGCACCTCGTCGATGCCGCCAATCCGGCAGCCCGGCCAAGGCCTCATTGATTTGGGTACCGGTCAGGACGCCGTCGCCCGGGCCGGTGGATGGATCGGTCATGATCTCTCCTTTCGCTCCCTGGGCCCATGCTCGTGCGAGCGGCTCAGGCAGTCAACCCCAAGGCGGCCATCCTGCGTGAATGGTTCTCCACGAGCTGGGCGAACAAGACGCCCAGGGGTTCCTCCCCGGCCTCATCCGCCTCGGTGATCAGTGCGTCGTTGAACAGGCCGCTATCGGCGATCCTGCGGGCCTGGGTGAGGGCCTCGCCGAGCAGTCGACGTCCCCACAACGCCAAGCGGGAGGCCAGTCGGGGATCTTCCGCCAGGGCTTCCTGGAGGCGTTCGTGGAGCCATTGGTTCTGTGCGTCCAGCGCCTGCACCTCCTGGACGAGTCCACGGACGTCGGGATCCAGGCCCCGGGAGATGGCGACATAGAAATCCCCCGAGACCGAGTCGATGACGTGGGCCTTCATCAGGGATTCGTACCAGTCCCCCGGGCGGGTGCGATCGTGCAGGGCATCGATGGAGGCCACGAACGGTTCCATGGAATCCGTCGGCTCGGCCCCCCGGGAGGTGATGACCTCCACGACCCGTTCGTAGTGCCCGAACTCGTGGACCGCCAGACGGGCCAGCGCCACCCGGTCGATGATGGTCGGTGAGAAGCGGGCATCGGAGGACAGGCGTTCGAACGCGGTCAGTTCCCGATAGGCCATCAGCCCGCACAGGGCCAGTTCGGCCCGGGCTCGGGTCGCGTCGTCAAGGGTCGGCGGTGGCAGCTCGGTCATGCAGGCCAGCCTACCTCCGGCACGGTTCCTCCCCGGCCCGGGCGCTGGTTTCCTTCCATGTTGTGGTTAGGCTGAATCCGTGGTGCACAAACCCCTTGAGCTGAAGACCAATGCCGCGCAGACCCGTCTCGTCCAGGCATTGGACTCGGTGGTGTCCGCGTTGGAGCTTCCCGGGGACTATCCCCCGCAGGCGTTGGCCGAGGCCAGGACCGCCATCGATTCCCTGGCCCTGCCCGACCACGATCTGACGGACATCGAGTTCGTCACCATCGATCCGGCCGCTTCCACCGATCTCGACCAGGCCGTCCACCTCGCCCGTGACGGGGAGGGCTATGTGGTCCGCTATGCCATCGCCGATGTCCCGGCCCTGGTCGAGCTGGGCGGCGCCCTCGACGCCGAGACCAGGCACCGTGGACAGACCCTGTATCTGCCGGGCCACCGGGTGCCCCTACAACCGGAGATCATCAGCGAGGATGCCGGCTCGTTGCTGCCCGGGCAACGCCGTGGCGCCTATGTCTGGACGTTCCACCTGGATGCGGCGGCACTGGTGCGCCGGACCGGGCTCCTCCGGGCCACGGTGTGCAGTCGGCAGAAGCTCGACTACGCCGGGGTCCAGGCCTCGATCGACGAGGGGCATGCCTCGGAGTCGCTGGCACTGTTGAAGGAAGTCGGGCTCAAGCGCATCGAGGCCGAACGCGAGCGCGGTGGGGCGAGCCTGCGCATCCCCGAGCAGGAGGTCGAGGTGGACGAGGACGGGGTCCCCTGCCTGACCGTCCGGGCGGCCCTGCCGGTGGAGGACTGGAATGCGCAGATCTCCTTGCTGACCGGGATGGAGGCCGCCCGGATCATGCTCGAGGGCGGGATCGGGATCCTGCGGACCATGCCCGCCCCCGATGAGCACGGGTCCACGGCCTTCCGCCGCCAGGCCGCCTCCCTGGGGACCCCCTGGCGCGACGGGGTCCCCTACGGGGAGTTCCTGCGCTCGCTCGATGTCACCGAGCCCCGTCAGCTGGCCATCATGCATGCCGCCACCTCGCTCTTCCGGGGGGCCGGGTATACCGCGTTCGACGGCGAAGCCCCCGAGGAACGGATCCAGGCGGCCATCGCTGCCCCCTATGCGCACACCACGGCCCCGTTGCGCCGGCTGGTGGACCGGTTCAGCCTCGTCGTCTGCGAGCATCTGGTCCGCGGAGCCGAGGTTCCTGCGGGAATCCGCCGGGCCCTTGTCCTGCTGCCGGAGCTGATGCAGTCCTCCAACCAGGTGGCGGGAACCGCCGAACGGGCAGCCATCGATACCGTCGAGGCCGCCCTGCTCTCGGACCGGATCGGGGAGAAATTCGATGCGATCACCCTCAATGGCACCACCGCCGAGCAGGCGGCCAGGGCCCGGGAGAACGGTGATGCCCCGGGCGGGCGCCTGCAGCTTCTGGACCCGGCGGTCAACGCCCGCTTCCTGGGCCGGGCCGAAGCCGGCGAACGCGTCCAGGCCGAACTGATCGAGGCCGATATCGACCGGCGCACCGTACTGTTCAGGATCGACTAAACGACCGGCCGGCGGCCCCACCCGTTCAGCCCAGCAGGAACTCCGCCCGTCCCTGCATGCTCGAGGAGGCCTGGGCCATGGGCCGACGCGGGATCCGCCCGCCCCGCTGGGCCAGTCGACCGGCCCGCACCGCATGCCTGAAGGCCTCGGCCATCAGGGCGGGATCCTGGGCCCGGGTGACGGCGGTGGCCAACAACACGGCGTCGCACCCCAGTTCCATGGCCAGGGCGGCATCCGAGGCGGTGCCGATCCCGGCGTCGAGCACCACCGGGACCGTCAGCCGGGAGGCGATGTATTCGATGTTGTGCGGGTTCAGGATCCCCTGGCCGGTGCCGATGGGTGCCCCCAGCGGCATGACCGCCGTGCAGCCCAGGTCCTCGAGTCGTTGGGCGGCCACCGGGTCGTCGTTGGTGTAGGCGAAGACCTTGAACCCGTCGGCCACCAGTTCCTCGGTGGCTTTGAGGAGTTCGGGGATATCGGGCAGCAGTGATTCGTCGTCGGCGATCACCTCGAGTTTGACCCAGTCGGTCTCCACCGCTTCGCGGCCCATCCTGGCGGTGAGGACCGCTTCACGGGCGGTATGGCATCCTGCGGTGTTCGGCAGCAGTCGGATGCCCAGCCGTCCCAGCAACGCGAAGATCGATTCGGTGCCCGGGACCACTGCGTGGCGGCGCATCGACACCGTGGTCAGTTCGGTTCCGGAAGCACGCAGGGCGGCTTCGAGCACGTCCTGCCCGGGGGCCCCGCCGGTCCCGGTGATCAGCCGTGAGCCGAAGCGGGTTCCGTCCAGGAGGAGGTCGTCGGTTCCCGCACCTTCACCCACCTTGCACCGCCGAGAGCAGTTCGATCCGGTCCCCCGGCTGCAACCGGGTCCGGGCCCAGGCCGAGCGGGGAACGACCTCGTCGTTGACCGCGGCGGCCAGCCCGGGGCTCGTTCCCTCGCTCGTGCGGCCATCGGCGCCCAGCGCCAGGCCCGTTTCGCGTTGGATCAGCTCCAGCACGCTCAGGGCGGCGTGGGGTTCGGCCTGTCCGTTCAGGATCAGTGGGGGCGTGGTGTCGTTCATGAGAATCTCCAGGGGTCGAAGGGTGCCAGTCGGGTCGGGTCGAGGCTGGCCGGGGGTGGTCTCGGCGGCGTGGCCCCGGGCACCGGGCCAATCAGCCCGCGGATGGTGGCTGCCGCGGCCACACTGAGCAGCACCCCGTGGCGGTGGAATCCGGTGGCGGCCAGCAGTCCGGGGCCGATGCGTCCGAGCAGGGGCAGGTGGTCGGGGGTTGATGGACGGGCCCGGGCCGTCAGGTCCACCAGTTCATAGTGGGCCAGGGCGGGCATCACCCGCAGGGCGTCACGTAGCAGCCGGTGCACGCCCTCGACGCTGATGCCGGGCTGGTCGTCCTCGCGTTCGGTGGCCCCCACGACCACTTCCCCGTCGCGGCGCGGAAGGATGTAGACCCGTTGCCCGGAGACCAGGGCGCGCACCGTGGAGCCGGCCGGACGCGGGGCCGTGGCGGTCGGGCGCATCCTGAGCACATCGCCGAAGACCGGGCGGACCGGAAGCCGCAGCGAGGCCGGCAATCCACTGATCCGCTCCCCCGCTCCCCCGCGCTCTCCGGTCCTTCCGGTCCCGGTGGCCAGGATGACCTCATCGGCTTCGAGGTCTTCCCGGGCCCCGTCGGGACCCAGGGTCTGGACGACGGGCCCGTGTGCTCCGGCGACGACGCCGGTGGCCCGCCGGCGGTTCACGCTCACACCGGATTCGAGTTCGAGGGCGGCCAGCAAGGCGGCTGCGGTGCGGCGCGGGTCGGTCCGTGCGTCCCCGGGGGCCCGGAAGGCCCCGGCCAGCCGGGGGGCCAACAGCGGTTCGACTTCGCGGGCCGCCGCGGTGCCCAGCTCCCCGATCCCCAACCCGACGGTGCGTTGGGCCTCGGCCAGCGCCGAGAGATCGGCTCGATCGGCGCCGTCGGCGGCAACCACCAGCGTGCCGCAGGCCTCGAAGCCGGTGGGTCGGCCACTGGCTGCTTCCAGTTCCCGGGCCCACCGGGGCCAGGCGTCGGCGGCGGGAACGGAGAGTCCCAGCAGGCCCTGTTCCTGGTAGTGGAATTCGGTGACGGCCGCGAGCATCCCCGCCGCGGCATGGGTGGCCCCGGTGGCGGGTTCGGGATCGATCAGGGTGACACGGTATCCGCTGCGGGCCAGTTCCCAGCCGATGGACAAGCCGACGATGCCGGCGCCGATGACCGCACAATGCATACTGTTTTACCTTCCCTCCGCCGGCATGATCCGGATCAGGTGTCTCGGTCGGCGCTCGGTACCGCATCTGCGGCGCAGCGCCCTCTCAGCCCGTCTGCGGGCTCCCGTGGTTCGGTTCCAGCCTAACGCACGCCACGCGCGGTCGCCGGGTCGAAGCGGTGATTATGTCGCGGCACGGTAGACTGGAGGGGTAGACAAGGATGCCCGGTCGTACCAGACGCATTTACTTGGCAGGAATTCCCAGCGAACCTGCACCTTTTGCGCGTTCATTCGCGCTGGTTAGCCCGCGATCGGCTCCGCTGGACGCGCCGCTGCTGCGGTGGACTCCGCTCTCCGTTTTCAGAGGACGTCGAGCACACCGAGCCCCGGCGCCTAAACGAATGAGATTTCATTGAATACTGAGCAACAACTCACCGACGACACCGGAACCATCGAACTTCCGGTCGACGGTCTCCTCGCAAGCGAGGATGCCCCGCATGAGCTGCCCGAACAGACCTTCGCAGACTTCGGCGTCCGCGAGGACATCGTCGAATCCCTCGCCGACGCCGGCATCATCCACCCGTTCCCGATCCAGTCGATGACCCTTCCGGTCGCGCTGGCCGGACACGACATCATCGGGCAGGCCAAGACCGGCACCGGCAAGACCTTCGGTTTCGGCATTCCCGCCCTGCAGCGGGTCATCGGCCGGGACGACCCCGATTACGACAAGCTGCCCAGCCCCGGCGCACCTCAGGCCCTCATCGTGGCTCCGACCCGTGAACTGGCCAACCAGGTCTCCGCCGACATCCAGAAGGCCGCGACCAAGCGCAATGCCCGCATCGCCACCATCTACGGTGGTCGCGCCTACGAGCCGCAGATCGAGCAGCTCACCGCGGGCGTCGAACTGGTGGTCGGCACCCCGGGGCGTCTGATCGACCTGCATAAGCAGAAGTACCTGAACCTGAAGAACATCCGCATCGTGGTCCTGGATGAAGCCGACGAGATGCTCGACCTGGGCTTCCTGCCCGACGTCGAGACGCTGCTCGCCGCCATCCCCGCCGTGCACCAGACCATGCTGTTCTCGGCCACGATGCCCGGCGCCGTCGTGTCGATGGCCCGCCGCTACATGTCCCATCCGACGCATATCCGTGCCGCGGACCCCGAGGACGACGGCATCACCAAGAAGGACATCCGCCAGGTCGTCTACCGCGCCCACCAGTTGGACAAGGACGAAGTCGTCGCCCGCATCCTGCAGTCCGAAGGCCGCGGACGCACCATCATCTTCACCAAGACCAAGCGCTCCGCCGCCAAGCTCTCCGAGGAACTGATCGACCGCGGTTTCGCCGCCGGCGCGATCCACGGGGACCTCGGCCAGGGCGCCCGCGAGCAGGCACTGCGCGCCTTCCGCAACCACAAGGTCGACGTGCTGGTCGCCACCGAGGTCGCCGCCCGGGGCATCGACGTGGAGGATGTGACCCACGTGATCAACCTGCAGTGCCCCGAGGACGAGAAGACCTACCTCCACCGGATCGGCCGCACCGGCCGTGCGGGGAAGAAGGGGACCGCGATCACGTTCGTCGATTGGTCCGATGTCCCCCGCTGGGGCCTGATCAACAAGGCCCTGGGACTGGACCAGGCCGATCCGGTGGAAACCTATTCCTCCTCACCGCACCTGTTCACCGATCTGGGCATCCCGGCCGGGACCAAGGGACGGCTGCCGCGCAACCAACGCAAGCTCCAGGGACTGTCCGGGGAGAAGCTCGAGGACCTGGGCGAAACCGGCAAACGTCCGGCAGAGCGCGAGAAGGGCCGGGGAACCGGTTCCCGCTCGGGCCGCGACGCGGGCCGCGGACGCGGTCGCAGCCGCGGCTCGGAATCCGGTGGGGACGGCGCCGGGCGTCGGGGCCGCGGCCACGGCCGCTCCGACCGTCCCAACCGCGAAGCCACCGGGGAGACGAACCGCCAGCCCGCCGAGACCGGACCCACCAGCGACGAGGCGGCCCGTCCGGCACGCCGCCGCCGCTCGCGGACGCGCCGGCACCACGGCGAGGTCGTCAACCGCAACGAGTCCGAGTAGCACCTGTGGGCGCCACCACGCCTACCTCCGGTGGGGACCCCGGCCGATCGGCCGGGGTCCCCACCCGTGTCGGGTCCGAGCACCCATGGTCCCCGGAGGGACCCGATCTGGTCGTCCAGGCCGACAACGCCGACTTCCTGCCCACCTTGCCCGATGGCGCGTTCACCGTGGTCTACCTCGATCCGCCGTTCAACACCGGGCGCAAGCAGTCCCGCCAGGCCACCACGATGGTCCGCAACACCGATGGCACCGGTGACCGGGTCGGGTTCAAGGGCGCCAGCTATTCGACCATCCGGGGGGCCCTGCATAGCTACGACGACGCCTTCGATGACTACTGGGCCTTCCTGGAACCGCGGCTGATCGAGGCCTGGCGGCTGTTGGCCGACGACGGCACCTTGTACCTGCACCTGGATTTCCGTGAGGTCCACTACGCCAAGGTGATGCTTGATGCCATCTTCGGCCGGGAGTGCTTCCTCAACGAGATCATCTGGTCCTATGACTACGGCGCCCGGTCCAAGAGCCGCTGGCCTGCCAAACACGACAACATCCTCGTCTACGTCAAGAACCCTTCGAGGTACCACTTCGATTCCGTCGAGGTCGACCGCGAACCCTATATGGCTCCCGGTCTGGTCACTGCCGAGAAGGCGGCCCGCGGCAAGCTGCCCACCGATGTCTGGTGGCATACCATCGTCTCGCCCACCGGCAAGGAGAAGACCGGCTATCCCACGCAGAAGCCAGTGGGCATCCTGCGCCGGATCATCGCCGCGAGCAGCCGCCCGGGAGACTGGGTGCTGGACTTCTTCGCCGGGTCCGGGACCACCGGGGCCGCCGCCTCCCAGTTGGATCGGCGGTTCGTCTGCGTGGATGCCAATCCCGCGGCGATCGACACCATGCGTACGCGCCTGCCCGAGCAGACGGATTTCCGCCGGAGCTGACCAATGCGCCGCCCCGGCCTCGACCGGTCGACGCCGTTAACCACGAAACGGCCGTGGCACCCCAGGAGTACTGGTGGTGCCGGCGGCCGTCGGCTCCGGCACCCCGCAGGGCACCGGAGCGTGGGGTCCCCCCAGAACGGGTCAGACCATCGTGCGGTCGTCTCGACGTGCCTGGCGCCATTCGCGCAGGAAGGCCCGCGCGATGACGAACAGTGTTCCGGCCACGATCACCGGCCAGATGAGCATGTACACGGTCAGGATCATCGGTTCCATGTCGTTTCCTCCTTCAGGATCAGGAATGCGTTTCGGCGGCATCGACGTCGGTCTGGGCCGCTGCCGGCCGATCCGACGGGTCGAAATCGCCGACGGTGTCCTTGATGGTGTCGAAATCGAATTCCATCGAGGACCGGGCGGACATCACATAGCACAGCACCGTGGAGACCGCGTAGGCGACGAGCGATCCGCTGAGGACCGCGTAGTCGTGCAGGTGCCCGAAGGCGAAGGGCGCAACGGCCAGGGTCGCGATGATGCCACCGATCCGTGCCACCCGGCCGCCGAAGAAGCCGAAGAGCATCAGCCCGAGCACCACGCCGACCCCGACGATCGACAAGACGTCGACCGTGTAGCCCCAGAGCCCGTCGACGGGGATCCAGGAGAAACGCACGGGGATGAAGATGGCCAGGGCGACGATCACCGAGGTCACGAAGGCCATGTTCGTGACCTTCTTCCAGTAGAAGCTGGAGATGACCGGGAAGACCAGGCACCCCCACAAGGCGCCGACGAAGACCAGCAGGTCCAGGATGTTCAACGCCCCGCTGGCGAAGTACAGCCCGGCGCCGGTGGCCAGGACCATGGAGACGCGGCCGACCAGGAGCATGGTCTTCGGGTTAACTTCGCCCTTCTGGGCCACGTTCTGCCCGTAGATATCGGCCATCATGATCGAGGACAGGGCGCTCAGGTCGGAGTCTGCCGTCGAGGACAGCGCCCCGATGATCATCACCAGGAACAGGCACAACAACACGGGTCCGAGGTAGGTCGCTGCCATTTCGGGGATCAGGTTGTTCAGGTCCCCGCCGGTGGGGGTGATGCCCAGGTACAGCGCCATGACACCGAGCATGCCGATGCCGATGATGGTCGCCCCGTAGCCGACGGTGGCGGTGACGAAGGTCTTCTTGATCAGGTCCTCGCGCACGGCAAAGAGCCGCTGGGCGATGGTCTGGTTGCCGATGGCGTAGGCCAGCACCGCCGCGATGTAGGGCGCGCCCTGGTTCATGAAGGCCTCGGAGGAGAAGAAGTTCCCCTGCTGGGGGGTCACGTTCGCGGCCCCCTCGACGAACATGTTCGTCCCGCCTGCGGCGAAGAACACGACCGGGATGATGACCACGACGGCGCCGAGCATGGCCAGCACCTGCGCGAAGTCGGTCAACACGGAGGCACGGAAGCCCGACCACAGCGAATACAGCAGGGTGCCGGCGGCGACGGTGAGGATCCCCTGCTGGAAGCTGAAGGGCGAAAGCAGGCCGATCAAGGCACCGCCGGCGATGAAGTTACTGGTCAGGCTGATGAGGCTGCCGACGACGTTGGAGCCGGCGAGCATCAGCTGGCTGCCTCGGCCGTGCCGGGCGTGCATGACCTCGGCCAGGGTGTGGGCCCGGGGCGCCACGGAGCGGATGCGCTTGCCGAAGGGGTAGATGAACAGGATCATCAAGGCGCCCCAGAGGCCGTAGTGGATGGGGCCCGAAATGCCGTAGGTGTAGCCGGAGGTGGCCGAGGCATACATCGACGAGGCCCAGATCCAGGTGGCCGTCATGCTCGCCGCGGAGATGCCGAAGCCGATGTTGTTGCCCGCGGTCATGTAGCCGTCCGCGTTTTCCTTCTTCTTGCTGATCCCGAGGGTCATCAGGAATGTCCCCCCGTAAAAAAACACCAGCAGCCCGATGACTAGCCATCCACTCAGCTGCTGGAGCTCCGCACCATTCGGTGTCATGCTGCTCCTCTTCTCACGGGGTCGGCCACCGGATGCCTCCCCTGGTCGCAGCGCGCCGGCCCGGTTTAACGGGCGCCATTGCCACGCCGCCGTGAGGCGGGCTTCGTCCGGTGCGGACGCATTCAAGGCGCGCATTCCACCCGGACCTAACCGGACCTGCAGGGCCGCTGTTGGCGCGGCGCGTGCGGCTACCCGGCTTTCGGGTCAAGGCCACTCAAACGGCGGAGGCCATGGTGGGGCCTCCCGTGGAACCGGGGGTCGTCCAAGCACTCGGATTCGTGCTCGACAAGGTTGCCTGGAGCAACCCCCTACGTCGGTGACACTATCAGAGTGCGGAGGTAATTCCCGCCAGCCGGAAATCCAGGTGACTGATGAGTCAGGTTTTCGGCATCCCCACCGGGGCGGTTCCGGTGCCTGCTTCGAGGATTCGTCGGAGCATGTCCACGCTGGTGGAGTTCTCACCCAGCCGGTTGGGCTTGCCGGTCCCGTGGTAGTCGCTGGAACCGGTCACGATCAGATCATGCCGGGCCGCGAGCGAGTGCAGGAACCGGCGCCCCTGGTCCGAATTATCCCGATGGTCGATCTCCAGCCCGAGCAGACCGGCCTGGATCATCTCGTCGAAGACCTCCGGTTCGACCACCCGGCCACGCAGCTCCGCCATGGGGTGGGCGAACACGGGTACTCCCCCGGCGGCCCGCACCAGTTCGACGGCCCTGACGGGGTCCACGGCGTAGTGCCCCACGTAGTAACGCGATCGCGAGGTCAACACGGTGGCGAAGGCCTCGCTTCGGCTCGACACCACCCCGGCCGCGACCAGGGCATCGGCGATATGCGGCCGGCCCAACGTCGCCCCGGGGGCGGACTGCTCCCCCACCGCCTCCCAGGTGATCGGGTAGTCCTCGGAGATCAGTTCAACCATCTTCCGGGCCCGGTGGATCCGCGCATCACGCGCCTTGTCGATCTCCACCAACAATTCCCCATGGCCCGGGTCGTGCAAATAGGACAGCAGGTGCACACTGACCCCGCGGGCGGTCTTGCAGGAGATCTCCATCCCGGGAACCAGCCCCACGCCGGTCTCTAGCGCAGCGGTGGCGGCCTCGGCCCATCCGGAGGTCTGGTCGTGGTCGGTCAGCGCGACGACGTCCAGGCCGGCGGCGGCCGCCGCGGCCATCAGCTGCGACGGGGTTTCGGTCCCGTCGGAGACATTCGAGTGAGCATGCAGATCGATCAGCATTCCTCCAGCCTACCGGCGCCTTGGTGTATCGGCCCGGCTTTGAGAACATGGAACGGTGATGACTCAAGCGAACAACACCCCCGGCAGCGATCAACCACTCGAGGAACGCGTGAACAACCGTTCACAGCGCCCGTCCTCGCAGGCCTTCAAGGACTTCATGGGGTCCCAGTGGGCCCCCTCCACCGAAGCCACCTCCCCCGGCCCCGACGCCGTGGCCCCCTATGCGGCCGCCCGGCGCCGCGCCCTCTCGGCCAAGTTCCCCGGTGAACGCCTGGTCATCCCGGCCGGACCGTTGAAGGTCCGCTCCAACGACACCGACTACCGTTTCCGCCCGCACTCCGGATTCGCCCACCTCACCGGGCTCGGCGTCGACCACGAACCCGATGCCGTCCTGCTTCTGGAACCCACCGAGGAAGGCGCTGGAGACGACGGCGGAAACCATCGGGCGACCCTCTACTTCCGTCCCATGGCCGGCCGCGACACCGAGGAGTTCTACTCCGATGCCCGGTCCGGGGAATTCTGGATCGGCACCCGTCCGACCCTCGACGTGTTGAAGGCCCGGCTGGAACTGCCCACCGCGCATATCGACGCCGAGCTGGAGGAGGCCATCACCACCGGTGCCGGCGCCACCGAGATCGGCGGGATGCGGATCCGGCTGCTGCGTGATGTGGATCCGAACTGCGACGCCCTGGTGGATACCTCCCGGATCAATACCGGGGTCGATCTCGAAGCCTCGGACCGCCTCGACGGCGAACTCTCCGAAGCGCTCTCCGAACTGCGCCTGGTCAAGGACGACTGGGAGATCGAGCAGATGCGTGCCGCCGTGGAGGCGACCGTCAACGGGTTCCACGACGTCGTCGGCGAACTCCCGCGCGCCATCGAGCATAAGCGGGGCGAACGCGTCGTCGAAGGCGCCTTCTTCGCCCGGGCCCGCGAGGAAGGCAACGACCTCGGCTACGACACCATTGCCGCCTCGGGCAACAACGCCACCGTCCTGCACTGGATCCGCAACTCCGGCCAGGTGAACACCGGGGACCTGTTGCTGCTCGATGCCGGCGTCGAGGCCGATTCGCTCTACACCGCGGACATCACCCGGACCCTGCCCGTGAACGGCAAGTACTCCGAGGTCCAGCGCCGGATCTACCAGGCGGTCCTGGACGCCGCCGATGCCGCCTTCGAGGTCGCCCGCCCCGGGCGCAGGTTCCGCGAGCTGCACGAAGCGGCGCTGAAGGTCCTGGCCGAGAACCTGGACGCCTGGGGACTGCTGCCGGTTTCCCTGGAGGAGGCACTCTCCCCCGACGGACAGCACCACCGCCGCTGGATGCCGCACGGCACCAGCCACCACCTCGGGCTGGATGTCCATGACTGCGCCCAGGCCAAGCGGGATCTGTACCTCGATGCCGTGTTGGAGCCCGGCATGGTCTTCACGATCGAGCCCGGCCTGTACTTCAAGTCCGAGGATCTGGCCGTCCCCGCGGAGTACCGCGGCATCGGCGTCCGCCTCGAGGACGACGTCCTGGTCACCGCCGACGGCTGCGAAAACCTCAGCGCGGCCCTGCCACGCACGGCCGAGGACATCGAATCCTGGATGGCGGGAATCTACTCGGCCGACGCCCAGTAGCCTCCGCCGCGGATCAAAGAAGGCCGGTTCCTCCCCGTGGGGAGGAACCGGCCTTTGGTCTTTTCCGCCACTGGTGGGCGGCTGCCCCGGGCCCCGGGGCGCGTCAAGGCTGGGGTTGCTGGTCCGTGCCGCCGGTCTGGTCCTCGCCTTCCGCCGGGGCCTCGGGTTCCTGTTCCGGGGTGACCCGCACCCCGTACTGCGGACGTCCGTCGGGCAGATCGGAGTACGACGTCGAGGACCGCGGTGCCGTGTCCGCACCGGAGGCGGTCCCGGCCTCGGAGGTGCCGTGCCCCTCGTCCTGGCCGGTTCCGCCCGGGGCCGGGCTCGGCGCCGGGGCCACGGGGCCGCCCGTCGGCGTCCCGGCATCGGGGCCGGGGCCCGCCGGGCCGCCCTGTTGGCGCGGGGGCGCCCAGGCGGGGGTGACCTGCTGGGCCTCGACCCGGCTCATCGGCAGTTTCGAGGCCATCTGACGGGCCGCTGCGGCATGCTCGAACGCGACGACGACGTCGTAGCTGGTGGCCATGACCTGGCTGGAGGAGGAGAAGTCGCGCTTCCCCTTGCGGAACGAATAGCTGACCACCCCGACGATCATCCAGATGGCCATGCCCAGCCCCACCGAGGAAAGGATCTGGGTGAGTCCGCCTTCGGGACCGAAGATGCTCAGGATCAGGCCCACGAAGATGCCGAACATAGCCCCCTGCGCGGCCCCCGCCAACGCCACTTTCGGGTAGCTCAGTTTCGCGGTGACCCGTTCCACCGTCATCAGGTCGTTGCCGATGATGCTCACCCCGGCGACCGGGAAGTCGTGGTCGGCCAGGTAGTCGACCACCTTCTGGGCATCCAGATAGGAGTCGTAGCGGCCCAGGATCTCCCCGCGGGGAGGTCCCAGTTGGGCGGAGGCGTTCCGATTGGTGCCGGTTGTTGGGCTCATGCTTCCATTCTGCCTCCTCAACGCGTGGACGTGGGGTGTTATCGCTCCCGGTGAACCGGTGCGCCGCCTCCCGGTGCATCCCTGACGGGCCGGGGTCCCAGCCGGTAGCCTAGGGAGGGTGAGCAGCTCATCGAACAAGGTATTCATTGCCCGCTTGCTCGGCCTCGATGTCTTCGACCCCCTGGGGGATCGTCTGGGCCGGCTGCGTGATGTCGTGGTGCTCGATCGTGGTCCGCGCAAACAGGTGCTGGGCGTCGGCCTGGTCGTCGAGGTGCCGGGCAAGAAACGGGTGTTCGTCCCGATGACGCGCGTGCAGGCCATGGAGGCCAGCCAGATCATCTGTTCGGGGCTGGTCAATCTGCGCCGCTTCCAGCAGCGCGGTGCCGAGACCCTGGTGGTCGCCGAACTCTTCGACCGGGTCGTCGCCTTCACCGACGGTTCCGGGGAGGCCACCGTGGAAGACATCGGACTACAGAAGCTACGCAATGGCGATTGGGCCCTCTCGGACTACTACGTCCGGCGCGGCGCGGATCCGGCCGGCGGGTTCCGCCCCCTGCGTCGGCTCTCACGCGGACACCGCGTGCTGGTGTCCTGGAACGAGATCGTCCACGGCAACCGGGACGATCCCCAGGCGGCCACCCAGTTCGTGGCGGCCCACGAGGAACTCAAACCGGCCGACTTCGCCGAGGCCCTGCATGAAATGAGCACCAAACGCCGCCTTGAAGTGGCCACCGAACTCCAGGATGACCGCCTGGCCGATGTCCTGCAGGAACTGCCCGACGAGGAGCAGGTCCAGATCCTGTCCTTCCTCGACATGGATCGAGCCGCCGTCGTCCTGGAGGAGATGGACCCCGACGATGCCGCCGACCTGCTCCACGAACTGGAGGAGGTCCAGCAGGAGGCGTTGCTGCAGTTGATGGAACCCGAGGACGCCGACGACGTCCGTCGCCTGCTCGAATACGAGGAAAACACCGCCGGCTCGATGATGACCCCGGTGCCGATCGTCCTGCCGCCCGAGGCGACGGTCGCCGAAGCCCTGGCCAATGTCCGCCGGGAGGAGATCAGCCAGGCACTGGCCTCGAGCGTCTATGTCTGCCGTCCGCCCTTGGAGACCCCGACCGGGAGATATCTGGGTATGGTCCACATCCAGGCGCTGTTGCGCCATCCCCCGCCGGAACCGGTGGGCAACATCCTGGACAACGATCTCGAGCCGGTGCTCGACACCACCGACGTCAGTGAGGTCTCCCGGATGCTGGCCGCCTACAACCTCACCTCGATGCCGGTGGTGAACCGGGAGGGCCGGTTGGTCGGGGCGGTCACCGTCGATGACGTGCTGGACCACATCCTCCCCGAGGACTGGCGCATCCATGACGGGAAGATCCAGTCGACGGGAGCAGGCAACCATGGTTGAACCACATAAGAACGGTTCGGGACTGGACACCCCGCTCGGGGCCAGGTCCCGGCTCTGGCCCCGCGTTTCACCGAACCCGGATGCGTTCGGCAAGGCCACCGAGGGCTTTGCCCGCTTCATGGGCACCCCGGCCTTCCTGGTCTACATGTCGATCTTCTGCATCGTCTGGCTGGCCTGGAACACCTGGGGGCCGGACTCGCTGCGTTTCGACTCGGCGGCCTTGGGATTCACCGCCCTGACACTGATGCTCTCGTTGCAGGCCTCCTATGCGGCTCCGCTGCTGCTCCTGGCCCAGAACCGCCAGGACGACCGGGACAAGGTCTCGCTGACGGAGGACCGCAACCGGGCCGAACGCAACCTCTACGACACCGAATACCTCACCCGCGAGCTCGCCGCACTGCGGATCGCGCTGCGGGATGTAGCCACCCGCGACTATGTGCGCAGCGAGCTGCGTTCCGCCTTGGAGGAGCTCGTCGAATCCAACGACGGGGACGACATCCGGCTGCGCGGGAAGGCACCCAAACGCAAGGAGAAGGTCTCCGAGGCGACCACCACGCTGCCGCGGGTGCGGGCAGCACGGCCCGGCCGCCCGACCACGGGCGGGACCGGGAACAACACCGAAGGGAAGACCGAGTAGTTTGACCGAACCCGATATCACAGGCCCCCTGGCCACGGCCGTCCACGAGGCCCTTGCCGAGGTCCAGGACCCCGAACTCCGCCGGCCGATCACCGAACTCGGCATGGTCGATTCCATCCGGGTCGACGAGGACGGCACCGCCCACGTGCGCGTCCTGCTGACCATCTCCGGCTGCCCGTTGCGCCAGACGATCATGGAGGACACCGCCGCGGCGGTCCGCTCGGTGCCGGGGATCACCGAGGCACAAGTCGAATTGGGGGTGATGTCCCCCGAACAGCGCGGGGCATTGAAGACCGGGTTGAAACGCCATGTCATCCCGTTCAGCGAGCCGGGCTCGTTGACCCGGGTCATCGCCGTGGCCAGCGGCAAGGGCGGGGTCGGCAAATCGAGCCTGACCGTGAACCTGGCCTGCGCCATGGCGGCCGACGGACTGCGGGTGGGCATCATCGACGCCGATGTCCACGGTTTTTCGGTCCCCGGGCTGATGGGAATCACCCAGGCACCGACCCGGATGGACGAAATGATCCTGCCCCCGGTCGCCCACGGGGTCAAGGTCATCTCCATCGGCATGTTCATCGAGGGCAACCAGCCGGTCATCTGGCGCGGGCCCATGCTCCACCGCGCCCTGGAACAGTTCCTCACCGATGTCCACTTCGGTGATCTGGACGTCCTGCTGCTCGATCTGCCGCCGGGCACCGGGGACGTGGCGATTTCCGTCGGGCAGCTGCTGCCCGGGTCCTCGATCCTGGTGACCACCACCCCCCAGGCGTCGGCGGCGTCGATCGCCGAACGCGCCGGGGCACTGGCGAGCCAGACCGGGCAGCAGGTCATCGGGGTGGTGGAGAACATGTCGTGGTTCGAACTACCCGACGGAACCCGCGTGCACCCCTTCGGCTCCGGCGGAGGGGAACTGCTGGCCCAACGGCTGGCGACCTCCTTGGACACGGAGGTCCCCTTGCTGGGCGAGGTGCCGCTGGATCAGCGCCTGCGCGAGTCGGCCGATGCCGGGATCCCCATCGTGGTGGCCGAACCGGAGTCCGCCGCGGCCGGCGAAATCACGGCCATCGCCCGGAAACTGACGCACCGGCCCCGAGGTCTCTCGGGGATGAAGCTGGACGTCACCCCGCGCGAGGGCTGAAAGCCCTCCACGGCCCCGGCAGGAGGCGGTGGCCCCACCGCTGGGTTCAGGTGGCCTCGAGGTCGAAGGGAGCCGGCTCGTTGGCCTGGAGGGCCTGGCCTCCGGTCCGCTCCGGCCCGGAGGCGCCCAGGGCCTTCTGGCGACCGGCGGCGGGCGACGGTTCCCGGGCGGCAGCCACGACGTCGTCGGCGTCATCAAGGAGTGCGTCCTTGATGATCTTGCGGGGGTCGTATTGCCGGGGGTCGAGCTTGCGCCAGTCCATGTCGGCGATCTCGTCGCCGACCTCCTCCCGGAGCTGTTCCTTGGCGCCGGTGGCCATCTTGCGCACTTCCTTCACCAGGCGCGCCAATTGCTGCGCATAGACCGGGAGTTTGTCAGGGCCCAGCACGAAGACCGCCAACACCACGAGAATCAGGAACTCGCCACCGTTAATTCCGAACACGTCTAGAGATTACCCGCTCGGCGCCGCTGCCCCGAACTCCACGACCCCGCCCGGCGTTGTCCTCGCCCCCGGGACGGCTCCTGCCTGGACATCAGTAATCCGTATCCAGGACCAGCAAGCGTGACATCCCGCGCCCGAGCCGGGCCAACATCCCGTCGGTCCCCTCCGCGTGCGGGGCCAGCCGGGCATGTTCGGTGGCCACGATCCGATGCTTCACCGCGTCGGTGCCCGGACCATCCAGCGAGGAGCGCAGCGAATAGGTGGCATCGCGCATATCCAGTTCCATCCCGCCGTCAACGGCGGCCACGGAAACGGCTTCGCCGTCGATGCTCTGCAATTGGGATTCTTGCGCGCCGATGGCGTGGGTCCGGGGCTGTTCCGGCGCGGTGGTCGGCTGGAACAAGGATGATTTGAGTAGTCCGGCATCCCGGGTCCGTGACTCGGTCAGCACCACCTCGCCCTGGTCACCGGTGAATTCCAGCGTCACCTGATCGATTCCCCCGGTCCGGCTGCCGGTGGCCCGGACCAGTTCCAACCCGGCCGGGGACATGGTGGGGCAATTCCAGCCGGCGGCCCGCAGGGTCCCGAGATCGGAACGACTCAATTCGGTTCCCGTGCCCGACCAAGCGCCAGCCAACGGCCCATGGCCATCGGTGGCATCCTGGACGGTTCCGCCGAGCACCCATGCGGCACAGACCACGGCGGTCAGCATCGCGGCCATGGCCGTCGCCGCCAGCCCCGGGGCCAGGGAGCGCAGACGGGAACTGTGCCCATCGGCATCCAGCGAGGCCTCGGCGAACGCCGTCGGGGTCCCCATGGACCAGGGTCCCTGGCGTAGACGTCCCATGAGCGCGTCGTCGGGTGTGGCCTCCCCGGCCGTGCTGCCCAATGACTGGAGTCGGCGTTTGAGCCTGCGGCGGTCCTCGAGCCTCAGCCGGCAGTCGGCACACCGCCCGACGTGGTGTTCCAGCGCCGCCCGCTGGCGGTCGTTGAGTTCCCCGTCGAGATAGCCGTCGATGCGTTTACCGTGTCGATGCATCGTCAGCGCGCCTCGGATACCGCGGGCCCCACCTTTGGTCGGTTCTGGGTTGCGGTGGGTTTGGGGGCCCGGTGGGCCAGCTTGACCCGCAGTTGCGAACGGCCCCGGTGGATGCGTGAACGGACGGTCCCCAGTTTGATGCCAAGGGTTTCGGCCACTTCCTCGTAGGACAGCCCCTCCAGATCGCACAGCACGACGGCGGCGCGGAATTCGGGGGCCAGCTCATCGAGGGCCAGGTGGATGTCGACGTCGAGGTTGTTGAATTCGAAGGTCCGCTCCGGGCCCGGGTCCGCTCCGGGCAGGCGCGTTTCGGAATCCTCGGCGAGGGCGTCGAAACGGATGCGGTTGCGGCGGCGGGCCTGATCGAGGAAGAGGTTGGTGGTGATCCGGTGGAGCCATCCGTCAATCGTCCCCGGGGTGAAGTTGTGCAGCGAGCGGAAGACCCGCACGAACGTCTCCTGGGTCAGGTCCTCGGCATCGAACCGGTTGCCCGTCAGACGGTAGGCCAGCCGGAAGACCTTGGAGGAGTGGTTCTGGACGATTTCGTCCCAGGACGGAACGCCCAGCTCCTGCTCGGCCTGCGGGGAGAGGGCTCCGTCTTCTTTGCTTCCTTTGACAATCACGGTGTCAATTCTTCCCGATCATCCTGTGAGCAGGCTGAACAAGCTCTGGGCATATGCCGCCACCGCGGCGGCGCTAGGATGGTGCGGGGCCCACCGGCCCCCACCGCACAACCACGAACCGAGGAACTTCGCACCCCATGAGCTCCGACAAGCACAGTAGCTGGTCCTATACCGAAGCACTGCCCGTCGAGGACGACGTGATCACCCGAGCCCGGGAACGCGCCTATGAACTGGGCGTGGATCCCGTGGGTCCGGGCATCGCCTCGTTGTTGCAGGTCCTGGCCGCGAACTCGAAGGCCCGCACCGTCGTCGAGGTCGGCGCCGGGGCCGGGATCTCCGGCCTGAGCCTGCTGCGCGGGCTCTCCCCGCAGGCGGTGTTCACCACGATCGACATCGACGTCGACCATCTCAATGCAGCACGTCAGGCCTATCTGGATGCCGGCATCCCGGCCAACCGCACCCGCACCATCGGAGGACGGGCCCGCGACGTGCTCCCCCGTCTGACCGACGGCGCCTACGACCTGGTGTTCATCGACGCCGATAAGCAGAACCTGATGGAATACGCCGAGCACGGGGTCCGTCTGTTGCGTACCGGTGGAATGCTCATCATCAACGACGCACTCGACGGGGACCGGGTGCCCCAGCCGGCCGTCCGGGACCGCAGCACCGTCGCGGCCCGGAACGTCGGACGCATGCTACGCGATAATGAGAATCTGGTGGTCAGCACCGTCCCCACCGGCAGCGGCCTGCTCCTGGCGGTCCGGGCCGGCTGATCCGCGCTTCGCGCGGCCTCGCCCGGGGCCCGGGTAGGCAAAAAGGCAGGAACACGGCGAATGCCGTTCCTGCCTTTCTGTGTGAAGAATCGGGGGGGGAACTACTCCGTGACACCCACGAGGCAGGCCTTCAACTCGGCAGCCTCCTCGGCGTTCAGTTCCACCACCAGGCGTCCTCCGCCATCAATCGGAACCCGCATGATGAGGCTACGACCCTCCTTGGTAACCTCCATGGGGCCATCCCCGGTACGCGGTTTCATCGCAGCCATTAATGCTGACTTCCTTCCTGCATGTCACGGTCCCACCGGGCCCGCGGATCGTCGCTGACGAGGATGGCAAACACCACCGCGTCTTGTTCAACCTGCATTTCATATTATTCAGGAGATTTCTCCGTGGCGCTAATCACAGGTCCCTGCCGTGTCGCATCGAGTTCGTCATTGAGTCGCCCGATTTCCTCGGTGAGCACCCCGATGACCTCGTCGACCTGGTCGCAGCGGTACCCGCGCAGCCCCACCCCCAGCCGCATGCGGGCGATGTCCTCCGGCCCAGGATGCGCCGGAAGCAGCACCGGGGGCAGCGACGGGACCGGTTCGGCCAGCCCCAGGATCCCGTCGGTCGGGGTCGGAGAGGATCCCGGCACCCGACGCCGGGTCCCCACCGCGAAGAAGACCACCACTCCGATGAGCAGGACGCCGACGAACACCAGGAGGTATTGCATCGCTAGGCCTTGCCTGCCGTCGGCCGTGCGCCGCCGGTGACCTGGCGGACCGCGTCCTCCACGTCGTCGGTCACATGGATGAGGTCCAGGTCCGAGGCGGCAATGGCGCCCTCCTCCGCGACGGTGTCACGCAGCCAATCGACCAGCGGGCCCCAATAGGCGCTGCCGACCAGCACGATCGGGAAGCTGGTGACCTTCTGCGTCTGGACCAGGGTGAGCGCCTCGAAGAGCTCATCGAGGGTCCCGAAGCCGCCGGGGAGGACCACGAAGCCCTGCGAGTATTTGACGAACATGGTCTTGCGGACGAAGAAGTACCTGAAGTTCACCCCCAGATCGACCCATTCGTTCATTCCGGTCTCGAACGGCAATTCGATCCCGAGCCCGACGGAGACGGCGCCGGCTTCGCAGGCCCCCTTATTCGCGGCCTCCATGGCCCCGGGGCCGCCCCCGGTGATCACGGCGAATCCGGCTTCACCCAGGAGTCGTCCCGCATCCACCCCCTGCTGGTAGCGCTCCGAGTCGTGGGGTGTGCGCGCCGAGCCGAAGACGCTGATGGCCGGGCCGAGTTTGGCCAGGGTGCCGAACCCCTCGACGAACTCACTTTGGATCCGCAATACGCGCCAGGGGTCGGTATGGGTGAAGTCCTCGCCCGACGACCTGGATTCAAGCAGCATCCGGTCGGACTGGTCGACGTTGGCCTGGTCCCGTCGCAGGACCACAGCGCCTTTTCGGCGGGCAATTTCCCGCAGTGCATTGATCGTCTGACGTGGGTTTGAAGAGTCTGGCATGGGTTCAGCCTATCGTCGTCGACAAGGGATGGCAGGCGAGGTGGACCGGACTTTGTAAAGATTCGGTCACCAAGGTGCCAACTACCCATGGTGTGCTGCGTTACATCGGCTACTGTCATGGCATGAGCAATTCATCCCGCAGCGGCACCGGGGCCTCCTCGAGCACCCCGGTCGTCAAGCTCGACCAGGTCAATAAGCATTATGGCCCCCTCCACGTCCTGCAGGACATCGACCTCGACGTCGCGCGCGGCGAGGTCGTGGTCGTCCTGGGTCCCTCCGGTTCCGGCAAGTCCACGCTCTGCCGCACCATCAACCGGCTCGAGACCATTGACGACGGGGCCATCTACATCGATGGCAAGAAGCTTCCCGAAGAGGGAAGGACCCTGGCCCAGCTCCGCGCCGACGTCGGCATGGTCTTCCAGTCCTTCAACCTCTTCGCGCATAAGTCGATCCTTGAGAACGTCACCATGGGACCGATCAAGGTCAGGGGGGTGAAGAAGGCCGAAGCCGTCAAACAGGCGATGGCACTGCTCGAACGCGTCGGGGTGGCCAACCAGAGGGACAAGCTACCGGCCCAGCTCTCGGGTGGGCAGCAGCAGCGGGTGGCGATTGCCCGGGCCCTGGCGATGCGTCCGAAGGTCATGCTCTTCGACGAGCCCACCTCCGCGCTGGACCCCGAGATGATCCAGGAGGTCCTGGACACCATGGTCGCCCTGGCCAAGGAGGGGATGACGATGATCGTGGTGACCCACGAGATGGGCTTCGCCCGCAAGGCAGCCGATCGGGTGGTCTTCATGGCCGATGGACAGATCGTCGAGCAAGCGACCCCCACGGAGTTCTTCACCAACCCGCAGAGCGACCGGGCGAAGGACTTCCTCGGAAAGCTCATCACCAACCACTAGCCCGGCCCCCCACGGGGACCGGATCACTCGCGACCGGGCATCACTACCCCGGTCACAACACAAGGAGAAGCACATGCGCAAGACCCATTACGCGATGGCCGCGATGGCCGCCGCTGCGGCCCTGACCCTGACCGCATGCGGTGGCGGATCGGGCGACGACGGCGGAGGCGGCGGAGACGGCGACAAGGTCAAGATCGGCATCAAGTTCGACCAGCCGGGCCTCGGGTTCAAGGACGGCGACGACTACAAGGGCTTCGATGTCGATGTCGCCAAGTACGTCGCCAACGAGTTGGGCTATGACGAGGGCGACATCGACTTCGTCTCGGCACCGTCGGCGAACCGCGAAACCATGTTGCAGAACAACCAGGTCGACATGATCGTCGCCACCTACTCCATCACCGACGATCGCGAGAAGGTCGTTGACTTCGCCGGGCCGTACTTCATTGCCGGCCAGGACCTGCTGGTGAAGAAGGACAGCGGCATCACCTCCCCCGAGGACCTCAATGGCAAGAACCTGTGCTCCGTCACCGGTTCGACCTCGGCCCGCAAGGTGAAGGATAAGTACGCCAAGAAGGTGAACCTCCAGGAACTTCCGGGCTACGCGGAGTGCGTGACCCAGATGGAAGGCGGAACGATCGACGCGGTGACCACCGATGACATCATCCTCGCCGGGCTGGCCGCCCAGCCGGCGTACCAGGGCAAGTTCGAACTCGTGGGCAAGCCCTTCAGCGAGGAGATCTACGGCATCGGTCTCCCGAAGGGATCCGATCAGTGCGAGGACATCAACAAGGCGATCGCCAAGATGATCGATTCCGGCGACTGGAAGAAGTCGCTGGATGCGAACACCGAAGGCACCGGCTACGAGCCCAATGCCAAGGTGAACCCACCGACGCCGGATCACTGCTCCTAGCAGTTCCCGGGGATGTCCCACCGGCTCCTGCCGGACCATCCCCCCATACCGGGTGGGGCACCGCTGCCCCACCCGGTAGCCCGCCCACGGTGCCGCCCCACGCGGCAATCCAGATAGAGGCAGACAGTGGATACATTTATTTCAATCTTCACCGAGTTCGACGTCGCCGGCGCGCTGTGGGTGAACATCAAACTCACGTTCTTCGCGGCCATCGGCGCCACTGTGCTCGGTACCATCCTGGCGATGATGCGCATCTCACCGGTGGCTAGTTTCGCTGCCATCGGCACCTCCTACGTCAACATCATCCGCAACACCCCGTTGACGATCATCATCCTGTTCGGCGTCCTGGCCCTCAACGGCCAGCTCGGCCTGGATCTGGGCGGGGGGTTCCAGCAGAACTTCTTCCGGCTCGCCGTGATGGGGCTGGCCATCTACCACGCGGCCTTCGTTTGCGAATCCATCCGCTCGGGAGTGAACACCGTTCCGCAGGGCCAGGCCGAAGCAGCCCGCGCCATCGGGTTGGCTTTCATGCCCGCGGCCCGCATGATCATCTTGCCGCAGGCCTTCCGTGGGGCCATCGTCCCGTTGGGCAACGTGCTGATCGCCCTGATCAAGAACTCCACCGTCGCCGCCGTGGGCTCCGTCTCCGTCGAAGCCTCGGCGACGATGGGAAACGCCCTCGACGCCCGTGGTGATATCGTCCTGCCCATCTTCCTGGCCTTCGCCGCCGGTTTCGTGATCATCGTGATCCCGGTCGGCCTGCTCACGACCTGGCTCTCCAAGAAACTGGCGGTGTCCCAATGAGTGCTTCCGTACTGTTCGACACGCCCGGGCCCAAGGCGCGGCGGAACATCATCCTCATCAACATCCTGGGTGCCGTGGTCATCGTCGCGGTCTTGTGGTGGACCATTTCCGGTCTCGCGGCCAAGGGCCAGATGGCCCCCGGTAAATGGGATGATTTCCTCGAGGCCAACACCTGGGTGGACTATCTGCTTCCAGGCCTGGCCAACACGCTGAAGGCTGCAGCCCTCGCCATCGTCGGTTCGGTGGTCTTCGGCCTGATCTTCGGCATCGGGCGCCTCTCGAAGAACAAGCTGATCAACGTGTTCTGCTCGATCATCGTCGAGTTCTTCCGCTCCGTGCCCGTGCTGCTGATGATCGTGTTCTTCAACATCTTCTTCTCGCGCAACCTGCAGATCAGCTCCGACAGTGCCATGTGGGCCGTGGTCGCCGCCCTGGTGTTCTACAACGGCTCCGTGGTCGCCGAGCTGATCCGCTCCGGGGTCCGCAACCTGCCCAAGGGCCAGCGTGAAGCCGGCACCGCAATCGGCCTGACCACCGGGCAGTGCCTACGCGCCGTGGAGATCCCGCAGGCGCTGGTGGCCATGCTCCCGGCTTTGATCAGCCAATTCGTGGTGATCCTGAAGGACTCGGCGCTGGGCTACATCATCAGTTTCAACGAACTGCTGTTCTACGGGAGGACCTATTCCTCGCCCAACGGCAACGTGCTCCAGGCCCTGATCGTCGTGGCCGCGGTGTTCATCATCATCAACTTCGCCCTCTCCAAGCTGGCCACGATCGTCTCGCGCCGGCTCTCCAGCCGTGGCGAAACGAAGACCAAGCCGGGTGCCCGGGCACTCGTGGGGGCCCCGGCCGGACTCGACGACGTCGAGCCCGGTGGTGGGGCCGGCGGAAGAAACCAGAACCGCTAGCCCGGCTGCGGGCCGCTCCCGGCTCGTGGTGCTGGACGGCGAACGGCCCCGGACCCCTCCATGGGGGTCCGGGGCCGTTCCTCGTCCACGGGAGCGTAGGATGCGCCCCATCGTCGGATCAGTCGCTCAGCCACCGGTGCAGGGCGGCATGGCAGTCACGGATCGCCTGACCGGTGACATGTTCGTCGTCGGAATGGGCCAGCAACGCATCGCCCGGACCGAAATTCACTGCCGGAATCCCCAATTCGGAGAACCGGGCGACGTCCGTCCAGCCGTACTTCGGCTTCGGTTCGGCACCCACGGTGGCCACGAAGGCCGCCGCGGCAGGATGGTTCAGCCCGGGCCTGGCCCCCGGGGCGCCGTCGGTTCGTTCGATGTCGTAGCCCTGGAGAAGCCCGCGGACCAGGGCTTCGGCCTCGGCAATGCCCTTATCGGGGGCGAAACGGTAGTTGATCTCGACTTCGGCGGCATCGGGAATGACATTTCCCGCAATCCCCCCGGTGATCCTCACGGCATTGAGCGATTCACGGAAGGCCAAACCGTCCACATCCACCGTGGCCGGTTCATAGGCCTGCAGCCGCGTCAAGACATCCGACAGATCGTGGATGGCGTTATGCCCCATCCAGGCGCGTGCCGAATGGGCTGCGGTGCCCCGGGTGCGCAGCAGGAAACGCGTGGTGCCGTTGCAGCCGCCTTCCACCGTGCCGTTCGTTGGTTCCAGCAGGATCGCGAAATCGGCGTCGAGCAGCGCCGGCGAATTTCGCAGTAGGCGGCCCAACCCGGATTTTGAGGCTTCGACCTCCTCATGGTCGTAGAAGATGAAGGTGATGTCCCTATTCGGTTCGACCAGTTGCGCGGCGATGGCCAGTTGCACGGCCACCCCGCCCTTCATGTCGGTGGCGCCACGCCCAAACAGGATGTTCCCGTCCCACTGGGCAGGCACCGTTCCGCGGGAACCGGGGGTCGTGGGCAAGGGGACGGTATCCAGGTGGCCCGCCAACACGATCCGCTCGGGGCGGCCCAGATCGGTGCGGGCGACGATGGAGTCCCCGTCGCGGTGGACACTGAGATGGTCCAGGGCGCGCAGGTAGTCCTCCACGGCGTCGGCGATCTGCTTTTCGTTCCCCGAGACGGACTCGATGTCCATCAGCGCCTGCGTCAGCAAGGCGACGTCGGAGGCATCAGGCAAAGGGGTGCGGGAGGTTGCGGGGGCAGGCACGGCGTTATGTTCACTCACGGATCCAGCCTATAGCCTGTCCTCCCGGCTACGATGGGTGGCATGACTTCTACTACGGCCCAGCCCGGTTCTGCCCTGAACGACTCCGCCGCCCCGGTACGCATTGCCTCCGGATCCGGCCTAGCCACCATCGCC
Organism: Arthrobacter sp. AOP36-F1-5; assembly: GCF_058137995.1. Classification (NCBI taxonomy): domain Bacteria; kingdom Bacillati; phylum Actinomycetota; class Actinomycetes; order Micrococcales; family Micrococcaceae; genus Arthrobacter; species Arthrobacter sp. AOP36-F1-5. Next base: position 1,181,260 of record NZ_CM176892.1, on the reverse strand, counting down.
TCCGATGGCACGGTCCTTGATGTCTGGTTCCCCGCCCCCGTCCTGACCGCCCTGGAAAAGGCCCCCCGGCTCTCCGGGGAGCTGGCCGCCGTGGCCACCGACGATGCCGAGCGTGGAACCACGCAGGAGGTCGTGGAACTGGAGATCAACCTCGACGTCGCCCCGGCCGATACCGCCGATGTGTGGTTGCGTCTGCACCTGCTCTCCCACCGGCTGGTCGCACCGAACAGCATCAACCTGGACGGGATCTTCGGTTTCCTGGCCAACGTCGTCTGGACGAACTTCGGCCCGTGCCCGGTGGAGGACTTCGAGAGCATCCGGTTGCGGCTGCGTCGCCGCGGGGCGGTCATCGTGCAGGGCGTGGACAAGTTCCCGCGCATGGTGGACTACGTCCTTCCCGCCGGGGTGCGGATCGCCGACGCCGATCGTGTCCGTCTCGGGGCCCACCTGGCCGAGGGGACCACGGTCATGCATGAGGGCTTCGTGAACTTCAACGCCGGAACCCTGGGATCCTCCATGGTCGAGGGCCGCATTTCCGCCTCCGTGGTGGTCGGCAACGGGTCCGACGTCGGCGGCGGGGCCTCCATCATGGGCACCCTCTCCGGTGGCGGCAAGGAGCGCATCACGATCGGTGAGCGCGTGCTGCTCGGCGCCAACTCAGGTGTCGGGATTTCCATCGGCGATGACTGTGTCGTCGAAGCCGGCCTCTACGTCACCGCCGGCACCCGGGTGCTCCTGGATGGCAAGAACGTCAAGGCCCGCGACCTCTCAGGCGTCCCGAACCTGTTGTTCCGTCGCAACTCCACCAGCGGTGCCGTTGAAGTCCTGGCCCGTGAAGGCCAGAGCGTGGAATTGAATTCCGCGCTCCATGCCAACTGACCTTTCGGACAACGTCTTCTCGTTGTCCACCCGGTCACCGGGGCCCCGTCGGGGCCCCGGGCCCCAGCGCCGTCGCCATCGGGGGCTCCGCGCCTTCATGGCCATCGTGTTGGGTGTCGGGGTGGTCTCCGGAGGCGTCTATGCCGCCTCCCGGTTCCTCGATCACCAAGAAACACTGGTCCGGCCGCATTGCACCGCCGCCGTCGGGCCGGACCAGCACCGGCTCGCTCCGGAGCAGGCAAGCAATGCGGCGCTGATCTCCGCCGTGGCCGTCCGGCGCAACATGCCGGCCCGGGCCGCGACCATCGGCATTGCCACCTCGGTCCAGGAATCAAAACTGCGCAATATCGACTACGGGGACCGGGCGGGCCCCGATTCCCGGGGCTTGTTCCAGCAACGTCCTTCGCAGGGCTGGGGCACCGAAAAAGAGATCATGGACCCGCTCTACGCGACCAACCGGTTCTACCAGGAACTGGAGACCTTCGACTACCGCTCCCTGCCCGTGACCGAAGCCGCGCAGAAGGTCCAACGCAGCGCCTTCCCGGAGGCCTACGCCGCTCACGAACCCGAAGGCAGGGCCTACGCCTCGGCGCTGACCGGGCATTCTCCGGCGGCGTTGAACTGCGTCCTGCGCCGCCCCACCGCAGCAGGGGACGTCGCTGCCACGTCGGCGCAGCTCACCGCGGCATTCGGGGACCTGCCGGTCTCCGCCGGAGCCCACCGACTTACCGTTTCGGCGGCCGATGAACGCGGCTGGGCCGTCGCCCAATGGGCGGTCGCCAATGCCGCAGAACACCAGATCGTTTCGGTGAGCAATTCGGGCTTGTTGTGGAACCGCGCCGAGCACCAATGGGTTCCGGGCACCACAGCAAAATCGCAGGTCGTCATCACCTTCGCCGACGCCGCACCGTAGGCCACCCCGCTCCGGATCAGAGCAGGAAGCGGATCACCGGCTCCAGGAAGCTGCGGTACAAATCGGCGTCCCGCGCCAGATCCTGACTGAGGATGACGGTATCGGGGTCCACGAACCAGGCGCGTGGTTCGCTCAACGGCAGCTCCACCAGCTTCAGTTCCGTCGGCTTCGGGCGGCGTTCCAGTTCCATCGCCCGGTCGGTGATCATCTGTTCCAACAGGCCGCGGCGCCCGCTGCCATGGTGCTCGGCACTGACCTCGGTGTACTCGATCATCCGCGCACGGCTCCAACTCAGGGCGGCACCGTAATGGGCCTGCAGGAGTCGCTGCAGGGTCGGGGAATCGGCGAAGCCGGGAAATGCCGGTGGGGAGAACAACCCGTCGTCCTCCGGGCCCTGGACCAGGACGCGGCGCCACCAGTCGTGCCATTCCTGCCGCAGCTCCGCAGCCGGAGGGCCACAGACCTCCGCCGCCGCGGTGGCTTTGACCCGGGGTGCCAGCGGGGCGATGTCGGGCGGGCCGGGGTGTTCTATGCCCGCGAGGTCGCGGAAGTACAAGGCCAGCAGCATCTGCCCATGGCTTTGCGCCGAGACGTGCCATCCGTCCCCACGGTACTCATACATGCCGGTCGTCCTTACTCCGTGAACCCCACTTCCAGAATAGGCCCGTGTCCCGGTTCCCGGAAGCGTCCGGATGAAAAGGCGGCCGCTTCCCCATAGGGAAGCGGCCGCCTTCAAGGATTCAGCAGGGCCGGTCTAGAAGCTCGGGTACTGGCGTTCGCCTTCGCCCACGTACAGCTGGCGGGGGCGTCCGATCTTCAGGCCTGGTTCCTGGATCATTTCTCGCCACTGCGCGATCCAGCCGGGGAGCCGACCGATCGCAAACAGCACGGTGAACATCTTCTCCGGGAAGCCCATCGCCTTGTAGATCAGTCCCGTGTAGAAGTCGACGTTCGGGTAGAGCTTGCGCTCGATGAAGTAGTCGTCCTCCAGGGCCCGCTCCTCCAGGCGCATGGCGATGTCCAGCAGCTCGTCGTTGCCTCCGAGCTTGTTCAGGATGTCGTGGGCGGTGGACTTGATGATCTTCGCGCGCGGGTCGTAGTTCTTGTAGACACGGTGTCCGAAGCCCATAAGGCGGACCCCGTCCTCCTTGTTCTTGACCTTCTCCATGTAGTCCTCGGGCTTGATGCCCTCGGCCTGTATGCCGCGCAGCATCTTCAGCACCGCTTCGTTCGCCCCGCCATGGGCCGGGCCGAAGAGAGCGTTGATGCCCGCCGAGATGGAGGCGAACATGTTGGCGTTGGAGGAGCCGACCAGACGGACGGTGGAAGTCGAGCAGTTCTGCTCGTGGTCGGCGTGCAGGATCAGCAGCTGGTCCAGTGCCTTGACCAGATCGGGGTCCAGGTCGTACGGCTCGGCGGCGATGCCGAAGTTCAGCCGCATGAAGTTCTCCACGAGGTTCATGGAGTTGTCCGGGTAGAGCAGCGCCTGGCCGACCGATTTCTTATGCGCGTAGGCGGCGATGACCGGGACCTTGGCCAGCAGGCGGATGGTGGAGAGTTCGACCTGGTCCTCGTCGAAGGGGTCCAATGAATCCTGGTACCAGGTCGACAGCGCCGATACGGCCGAGGAGAGCACCGGCATCGGGTGGGCGTCCCGCGGGAAGCCACCGAAGAAGCCCTTGAGCTCCTCGTGCAGCATGGTGTGCCGGCGGATCTTCTGGTCGAATTCCTCCAGCTCGCTGGTCGAGGGCAGATTCCCGTAGATCAAGAGGTACGACGTCTCAAGGAAGCTGGACTGCTGGGCGAGCTGCTCGATCGGGTAGCCGCGGTAGCGCAGGATTCCTGCATCGCCGTCGATGTAGGTGATGGCGGACTTGGTGGCCGCCGTATTCATGAAACCGGGGTCATAGGTGACATTCCCGGTGTCCTTCAGGAGCTTGGCGACATCGAAACCGTCGTTACCCTCGGAGGAAGCCACCACCGGGAGTTCGAGGTCATGTCCGGCAAACGCCAAGCGAGCGGAATTGTTATCCGTCATGGTTTCTCCTTAACCGGAGTACAAAGTTGTACAAACAAGCAGTAATCAGGTCTCACGGTACCGCTCCGCAGGCACCGGAAACTAATCAGGTGGGGCCTGGACCGCGCCCACCGCGGCGGTGAGTCGGTTTGAGGCAGCGAGGACCCGCTCATCGCTGGCCGTTAGTGCGATCCGCACGTACCCGTGGCCCGCTTCGCCGTAGAACGTTCCCGGCCCGGCGACGATCCCCAGATCCGCCAGCCGGCCGATCGTGATCCAGGTGTTCTCCCCCGCAGTGGCCCACAGGTAGAGTCCGGCCTCGGAGTGGTCGATCCGCAGGCCGAACGCCTCCAGGGCGGGAACCAGGAGTTGCCTGCGGTGGCGGTAGCGTTCCTTCTGCGCAGCCACATGCCCCTCGTCCCCCAGAGCCACCCGCATGGCCTCCTGGACCGGGTACGGAACGATCATTCCGGCGTGCTTTCGGGAGTTGATCAGATGGGGCATGAGCTCGGGGGCCCCGGCGACGAAGGCCGCCCGGTAGCCGGCGAGGTTCGATTGCTTGGACAACGAATACACCGACAGCAACCCGTGGTGGTCACCGCCGCTGACCCGGTCGTCGAGGACCCCCGGGGTGCCGGGTCCGTCCCAGTCGCCCCACCCCAGCTCCGCATAGCATTCGTCGGAGGCCACGACGGCGCCGAGGGCGCGGGCCTGGGCCACCAGTGCGGCCAGGGACTCGACGTCACGCACGATCCCCGTGGGGTTTCCCGGTGAATTCACCCATACGAGCTTCACCCGCGAACGGACCTCGGGGTCCAGGCTTTCGAGGTCGTCGGAGGCGACGGCCTCCGCACCTGCCAACCGGGCGCCGATGTCATAGGTCGGATAGGCCACGGACGGACGGACGACGACGTCGCCTGCTCCCAGCCCCAACAACAACGGCAGCCACGCCACCAGTTCCTTGGAGCCGACCGTGGGCATGATGTTCTCCGGGTCCAGCCCGGTGGTGTTCCGGCGCCTGGCGTACCAATCGGCGATCGCCTGGCGTAGTCCGGCCGTTCCATGGGTGGTCGGATAGCCCGGGGCGTCGGCGGCAGCCGCCAATGCCTGCTGGATCAGCCCGGGGGTGGGATCCACCGGCGTGCCGATGGAGAGGTTCACGACCCCTTCGGGGTGCTGACGCGCCCGCTCCTGGTAGGGGGCCAGCGAGTCCCACGGGTAATCGGGGAGGATCAGCACGGCTTCAGATGCCGGGTTGCGGGGGCAGCGCGGCGATGATCGGGTGGTCGGTGTGCGTGTTGCCGACCTTGGCGGCCCCGCCCGGGGACCCCAGCTCGTCGAAGAATTCGACATTGGCCTTGTAGTATTCGGCCCATTCATCCGGGGTGTCGTCCTCGTAATAAATCGCCTCGACAGGACATACCGGTTCACAGGCGCCACAGTCCACGCACTCATCCGGGTGGATGTAGAGGGAACGTTCCCCCTCGTAGATGCAATCGACGGGACATTCCTCAACGCAGGCTTTGTCCTTCACGTCTACACACGGCTGAGCGATGATGTAGGTCACGGTACCTAGGGCCTTCCTTTGCTGTTCGCCTCGACTCCGCGGGGCGTCCGAGGACGCCACCGGCCTCCAGCTTAGTCCCCTTGGCCCCCCGGACCGAAGGGCCCGCCCGGATTCGCTACTACGATGGGACCATGACCGCCGATTTCTTCGACTCGCTGCCCCCCGGCGAACGCATCGTCATCAGGTACCGGATCGGCGGCCGGATCCCCCCGTCGCACGGGTCCCGGGACGCCCCCGAAGTGCCGGACGGACCGCAACACAGCGATTCGATCGGCCACTTCGTCTCACTGGCGGAGGGTCGGGTGACCGTGCAGACCCGGACCGGACCGGTCACCGTGGACCACAGCGCAATCACCCATGCCAAACGGGTTCCGCCCGCACCACCGCGTCGCGGCGGCACCCGGCGCTAGAGCCCGCCGTCGTGCTCCTCCTCATCAGGCAACTGGCGCATCCGCGGTAGCGGGGAGAGCAGCAGCGGCACGGTGGCCAGGGCGCTGCCAACGACCCCGATCCACAGGGCCGTGGAAATGCCGAGCATTTCACCGAAGAGCCCGGCCAGCAGCGAGGCGACCGGCATGATGCCCCAGACGATGAACCGGATGGACGCGTTCATGCGCCCGAGCAACCGCGGAGGGCAGATCTTCTGGCGCATGCTGACCTGGATGATGTTGTAGACCAGCACGCCGGCGGTCAGGACGAACATCGAGCAGGCCAGGATCGCGAACGACGGGCGCAGACCCCCGGCGAGGATGGACAGCGGGAATCCCGACATGCCCACGGCGGTCAGCAGCGTGCCGACCACGAGCGACGGCCCCTCCCCCACCTTGGCGGCCACCCAGGGCGTCAGGGAGGCCGCCAGGAGCCCGCCGACGGCACCTGCCGAGTAGATCAGGCCGAGCTCGACCGTGTTCAGGCTCAACGTGCGCAGCACCAGGATCGGCAGGAGCGTGAAGATGATGGTGCTGAAGAAGTTCATGATGCCGGTGGTCGCGGCGATCGGACCGATCAGCCGGTGCCCGACCACATAGCCGAGCCCCTCCTTGATTTCGGTAACCAACCGCGCATCGGGCCGGCGTACCGCGGGACGTTCATCGTCGCGGACCCGCCACAGGCATAGTGCCGAGACCAGATACCCGATGGCCTGGCCGACGAAGAGCAGCGGTGCGGTCAACACCGCCAGCAGCGCACCCCCGGCGGCCGGACCGGCCAACCGGGAGATCTGCCCGCTGATCTCCAATTTGGCGTTGGCCTCGGAGATCTGTTCACGATGGACCAAGGCCGGGATATAGGACTGGTAGGAGACGTCGAAGAAGACGTTGGCCACCCCGATGATCGCGGCAATGATCCACAGATGCCAGATATGCAGCAACCCGGGGTACCAGAGCAGCGGGATGGCCAGCATGGCGGCGGCCCGGACCACGTCGGCACGGATCATGATCCGGCGCTTGAAGAACCGGTCGACCCACGCCCCCACGGGGAGACCGACCACCAGGAAGGCTGCGGTGTTCGCCGCGTTCAGGACGCCGACTTCCCACTCCGAGGCCTGCAGCAGCGTGACGGCAAGCACCGGCATGGCCACCGTGCCGAGTTGGGCGCCAAACTGGCTCAGTGTCTGGCCGAGCCAGAACACCAGGAAGTTCCCGTCCCGACGCAAGGGCGTCCGAGGCGGTGGCGAAGGATGGATGTTGGACGGTTCGGCCACCCCACTGGCCTGCTGGTTACCGTCCGGAGCCGAATGAGACTGGGGCCCAGGAGAGGTCATGAAAACCTTGCTATGTGATTTGATGATGTCAATCAGTGCAGTTGTTTATCGTATGCTGAACATATGGCATCAGATGACGAGCTGCAAGCACGGGCGAGGGCATTGAGCTCCCCGATCCGCCTGAGGATCCTGCGTTTATCTCTGCACAAATCCCGGACGAACAAGGAAATAGCCGATCTGCTGGAGATCAATCCGGCGACGTCGTTGCATCATGTGCGGACCTTGATGGGGACCGGATTCCTGGAGTCCGAGGAGCCGCGCCGGGGTAAACGCGGGGCGAAGGAAGTGCCGTATCGCAGCACCCGCATGTCCTGGGGCACGAAGCTGCCCGACGCGGCCCCCGTGCTGCTGGAGACGTTTCTCCAGGAGATCAACGGTCTGGCTCCCGACGAGATCCAGGTGATGCGGGTGGGGCTGAAATTGACCGAGGCGGATCAGCGCGAGCTGCTCTCACGCATCAAGGACGTCATCTCCGACTATGCCTTGCGCCCTTCCGACGACGAGGGCGTGGCGACGTCGCTCTTCGTTGCCCACCATCTGGACCAGACGGCCAACTGATTTCGGCGTCGGCGTCCGGCCCAATACGGCGGAGCCGTCAGCGGCGACGGGTGCGCAGGCCACCGGCGGTGACGAGCAGTGCGACCACGGTGGAGACGACGATCCCGTAGGTCCACAGGGCTGCGGCCAGGGCCGGACCGGGCAACGTGTCGTGGCTGGACCACCCGATCAACAGGTGGTTATGGGTATCCAGGGCGGTCCAGGCGACCAGCCCATAGGTGATCAGCCCACAGAGCCCTGCGACCCAGACCTTCTCGACATACAGTCCGGCCACCGTGGCGAAGCTGCCCGCCAACAGGAGCGCCAATACGGCACCCCATGGCAGGGGCGTATCCCCCAGGTAGTGGATCTGGCCCTGGAGGAGCGTGCCGAAGACAGCGGCCAGCACCCCCGTCACGATGGCGACGAGGGTGCCGGTGATCACCGGGGTGAGCCGGCGGGTCCGTTGATCAGGCGCGGGCACGTGAGCGGGAGGCCTTACCGCGCTCGCTGGAGTTGAGGATGACCTTGCGGATGCGGATGGCTTCCGGGGTGACCTCGACGCACTCGTCTTCGCGGGCGAACTCGAGCGATTCCTCCAACGTGAGGTGACGCGGCGGGGTGAGGTTCTCGAAGGAGTCCGAGGACGCGGCACGCATGTTGGTGAGCTTCTTCTCCTTCGTGATGTTCACCTCCATGTCATCGGCGCGCGAGTTCTCCCCGACGACCATGCCTTCATAGACCTCGGAAGTCGGCTGGACGAAGAACGAGCCACGCTCCTGCAGGTTGATCATGGCGAACGGGGTGACCGTTCCGGAGCGGTCGGCGATCATCGAGCCGTTGTTGCGGTATTCGATGTCACCGGTCCAGGCCTCGTAGCCGTCGGCCATGGAGGAGGCGATGCCGGCACCGCGGGTATCGGTCATGAACCGCGTGCGGAAGCCGATCAGGCCACGGGCGGGGACGGTGAATTCCAGCCGGACCCAGCCGGTTCCGTGGTTGGCCATGTTGATCATGCGCCCCTTGCGGCCTGCCAGCAGCTGGGTCACGTTGCCCAGGTACTCCTCGGGGACGTCGATGGTCATCAGTTCCATCGGCTCGTGGATCTTGCCATCCACGGTGCGGGTGACGACCTGCGGCTTGCCGACGGTCAGCTCGAAGCCTTCGCGGCGCATCTGCTCCACCAGGATGGCCAGGGCGAGTTCGCCACGGCCCTGGACCTCCCAGGAGTCGGGACGCTCGGTCGGCAGGACCTTCAGCGAGACGTTGCCGATCAGTTCCTTGTCGAGGCGGTCCTTGACCTGGCGGGCGGTGACCTTGGCCCCCTTGACCTTTCCGGCCAGCGGCGAGGTGTTGATGCCGATGGTCATGGAGATCGCGGGGTCGTCGATGGTGATCAACGGAAGCGGCTTGGGGTTCTCCACGTCGGTGAGCGTCTCACCGATCATGATGTCTTCGATCCCGGCAACTGCGACGATCTCGCCCGGTCCGGCTTCCTCGGCCGCCACGCGGCCCAGGCCCTTGGTGGCCAGCAGTTCGGTGATCTTCACGGTCTTCAGCTGGCCGTCCTGGCGTGCCCAGGCAACATGGTCGCCCTTGCGCAGGGTGCCGTTGAACACGCGCATCAGGGCCAGGCGACCCAGGAACGGCGAGGCGTCCAGGTTGGTGACGTGGGCCTGGAGGACTTCACCGGGGGTGTAGGTCGGGGCCGGGACGTGCTCCATGATGGTGGAGAACAGCGGCTCGAGGTCTTCGCTGTCCGGCAGCGATCCGTCTTCTGGCTGGATCGTCGAGGCACGGCCGGCCTTGCCCGAGGCGTAGACGACGGGCACGTTCAACACCGAGTCCAGGTCCAGATCCGGGACTTCCTCGGCCAGGTCGGAGGCCAGCCCCAACAACAGGTCCATGGAGTCGGAGACCACACCGTCGATCCGCGCGTCGGGACGGTCGGTCTTGTTCACGACCAGGATGACCGGAAGCTTGGCCGTCAGGGCCTTGCGCAGCACGAACCGAGTCTGGGGCAGCGGCCCTTCCGAGGCATCCACGAGCAGGACGACGCCATCGACCATGGACAGTCCGCGCTCGACCTCGCCACCGAAGTCAGCGTGGCCGGGGGTGTCGATGACGTTGATGGTGACGTCATGGCCCTTGGCCGACGGGCCGGAGTAGAACACGGTGGTGTTCTTGGCCAGGATGGTGATGCCCTTCTCGCGCTCGAGTTCGCCGGAGTCCATCACACGATCCGTGGTGTCGCCATGCGAGGAGAAAGCGCCGGTCTGCGACAACATGGCATCGACCATGGTCGTCTTTCCATGGTCGACGTGGGCGACGATGGCGACGTTGCGAAGATCCTCGCGAGTAGCGCTAGTGGTTCCCGGGGAAAGATCTGACATGCGTAAAGGCTCGCTTCAAGTTGATGTTTTTTGGGTCGAAGACGTGGGGCCACGGCTGACCCAAGAGACCAGTCTAGACCTTCATGAAAAGTTGCCGCGACCGAGCGTGTCGCCGAGGCGGCGGACAGGACCGCTTCGGGCCCGAAATCCTTGGACCGGCAGGGTTGCACGTGAGAGGTAAATCACACTCCTGGCGTCCGGTGGCACGGCGTTCCGCGCGCGGGGGCCACCAGCGCCGGCAGGCATCATGATGGCGTTGTCCCGCCCGGGACCGTCCGCCGGCGCAGCCTGCTGCCGGCGGACGTGGACCGCAGGGCCGTACCGGTCGGGTCAGGAGGCCTCGGAGTCGGCCAGCAGACGGGCCCGCAGCTCCCGGCGTTCGCGCTGGGCGTCGGGGTCCGGCACCGGAACCGCTGCCATGAGGCGCTGCGTGTAGCGGTCCTGGGGCCGGCGCAGGACATCGTCGCGGGATCCTTGTTCGACGATCTTCCCGTTGCGCATCACCACGATGTGATCGGCCAGGACGTCGATCACGCCGAGGTCGTGCGTGACGAAGAGGGAGGCGAACCCCATTTCGGCCTGCAGGTCCCGGAACAGTTCCAGGACCTTCGCCTGCACCGACACATCCAGGGCCGAGGTCGGCTCGTCGGCGACCATCAGCTGCGGTTCCAGACACAGGGCCCGGGCAATGCCCACCCGCTGCTTCTGGCCGCCGGAGAGTTCGTGCGGGTACCGGTTGCGGTAGTTCCGCGGTAGTTCCACCTGGTCCAGCAGCGTCTCGATCTTCTTCTGCAGCTCGGCCCCCTTGGCGACCTTGGCCAGGAGCATCGGTTCGCCGATGGACTCACCGATCGGCAGACGCGGGTTCAGTGAACTGGAGGGGTCCTGGAAGACCATGCCGATCTGTCGGCGGATGTGGAAGAGTTCCTTGGAGGTGGGCTTGAGCCCGAAGAGCTCGGCCCCGTTGACCTTCAAGGACCCCTCGGCCACCGGCAGCAACCCCACCGCGGCCCGGCCGATGGTGGTCTTTCCCGAACCGGATTCACCGACCAGACCCACGACCTGGCCCTGGTGGACCGTCAGATTCGCGCCCTCAACGGCGCGGAAGGCCGGTACGCGCCCCTGCTTCGGGTATTCGATGGCAACGTCCTTCAGCTCAAGCACCACGGGGCGGTCCTCGATCTTCGCGGCCCCGTACTGGGCTTCCTTCGCCTCATCCAGGAGCTTGCGTTCACGGATCTGCAAGGATTCATCCTCGGGTGAATCCAGTTCGGTCCCGGAGGCCGCCGCCACCGCGGCATCCACGTCGACTTCCCCGATGGAATCGCCCCCGGTGCCCAGCTTCGGCACGGCCGCCAGCAGGGCCTGGGTGTAGGGGTGTCGTGGGTCGTTGAAGATCTCATGGGTGGTCCCGTGCTCAACGATGCGCCCCTGCCGCATGACGGCGATGCGGTCGGAGAGGTCGGCCACCACGCCCATGTCATGTGTGATCAGCACGATCGCCGAGTTCAACTTATTGCGCAGGTTGCGCATCAGATCCAGGATCTCCGCCTGGACCGTGACATCCAGGGCCGTCGTCGGTTCGTCGGCGATCAGCAGCTTCGGGTCGCAGGAGAGCGACTGGGCGATCATGGCGCGCTGACGCTGACCGCCGGACAACTGGTGCGAGTAGGACTTGAAGGCCTTCATCGGGTCGGGAAGCTCGACGAGTTCGAGCATTTCCAACGCACGCTTCTGGGCCTGCGCGGGGGAAATCGGGTTGTGCAGGCGCAGGGTCTCCATGATCTGGAACCCGATGGTGTAGACCGGGTTCAAGGCGGTCATGGGTTCCTGGAAGATGACCGCGACATCGTTACCCCGGACCTGGCGCATCTTCGGGCTGGACAGCCCGAGCAGTGACTGCCCGTTGAGGGTGACTTCACCACGGATCCTGGCGTTGGTGGGGAGCAGCCCCAGCAGGGCCATCGAACTGGCCGACTTGCCCGATCCAGACTCCCCCACGATGGCCAGCACCTCGCCGGCGTTCACGTGGTAGTTCAGGTCGATGGCAGCGGGGACCCATTCCTTGTCCACACCGAAGTCCACGGAGAGGTGGCTGACCTTCAGGACCGGCTGCTCGCCGCCCTGCGTTGCCTCCCGGGAGGAGGGATTCTGCTGGCTCATCTGGTCCTCATTTCCTTCCGCCGGCGGCCCGCGTAGGCCGGCGGCCGGGGTGTTGTGTGGCGCCGATTACATGGCGGCCGATAATCCTGAAACTATGTGGGTTATGACTTCTGCTTATAGCACTAACCGGGACTTCACCTTCAGGCCCCGTGGGCCCCGTTTCCTGGCGATGGCCCTCATGGTGTTGGCCGTCGCAGCCGCCGTCGCGATCCTGTGGACGGGAAGCTGGTATTCGGCACCGGCCATCCTGCCCGTTCTTGTGGTCGGGTATGCCGCGTGGGTCGTCTTCTGGCTGCCCCGGGTGGAAGTCAACGACGCCGGTGTCACCTTGATCAATCCGTTGCAGACCCTTCGGGTCCCGTGGTCGACGATCATCCTGGTGGACACCAAATACGCCTTGTCCCTGGTGACGCCCAAGGGGCGCTTCACCGCGTGGGCCGCTCCTGCTCCGAGCGTCATCTCGGCACTGCGCGACTCGCGCCGTTCGGCCAGATCGGAGTCCCGCGACCAATCCGGCACCAGCTATGTGAGCATCCGTCCGGGCGATCAACGCTCCAGCGACTCCGGCGTGGTCGCCGACATCGTCAGACGACGGTTGGCACGCATGGCCGAAGACGGGGATCTGGATCTCGAGTCCACGGAGTCCCTGAAGACCCGGCGAAGCATCCATTGGATCCATCTCACTGTCCTCCTGATCCTGATCGTCCTGAGCCTGACCTTGCCTGCCGTGCTGTCCTGACACCGTGCCGGAACCTGTGCTCCCGGCACGGCCCCGGCTAGGCCCGGTGGGCCGGACCATCATCATCGGGGTCGGAGGACCCGTGACGTCCTGAGTCCTCACCTCCCTCGGTCCTTTGGGCGATGGCGGCAGCCGACGCGGAGTCATTCACTGCCGACCCATGGACTCCACGGTCCTTGGCCTTCTTGGCCTTGAACTTGCGCTGGCGTGGATCGAAGGCGTCACGCAGCCCGTCGCCGATGAAGTTGATCGACAGGCAGATGACCACGATGAACAAGCCGGGGAACCAGAACAGCCACGGGCGGGTGCTGAAGGCCTCCTGGTTGTCCGAAATCAGCGAACCGAGCGAGACATCAGGGGCCTTCACGCCCAATCCCAGGTAGGACAACGCCGTCTCCAGCAGGATCGCCGCGGCCATCAGCAAGGTGACGTTCACGATGATGACGCCCACCGCGTTGGGCAGGATGTGCTTGAACATGATGCGTGTGTTGGAGGCACCGGCAATATGGGCGGCATCGACGAACTCGCGCTCACGCAGGGTCAGGAACTCACCGCGGACCAGACGGGAGAGCCCCGTCCAGATGATGACCCCGATGAAGAGCCCCAAGGCGACGGTGGCCATGTTGCCGCTGACGGCGGAGCCGGAGATGCGTCCGAGGACGGCAGCCAGGATCAGCAGCGGAACGATGATGATGATGTCCACGATGCGCATCAGCACCGCTTCGATCCATCCACGGAAGTACCCGGACAGTGCGCCCACGACCACCCCGATGAAGCCACCTACCGAACCGATGACGAACATGATCACGATCGACTGCTGGGTTCCTCGCATGGTCATGGCGAAGTAGTCCCGCCCGATCCGGTCTTGTCCGAAGGGGTGGTCACCCCAATTGAACAAATTAACGAAGGTCGGTCGTCCGCCGTTGATCTGGGTGCTGAATTGCTCGTAGCTGTAATGCCACCAGCCGGGGATCCCGATGAAGCCGATGGAGGAGAAGGCCATCACGAAGATCAGCGCGAAGACGACGATCGATATCAGGGCCGGCGTGTTTCCCATGAACCGCTTGCGGACGATGGCGTTCTGGGACAGGCCTTGGACTTCTTCGGGGACTGCAGCCGCCTCGAGGTCCTCGGGCAGCTGCCCGGACGGGGTTTCTGGATTCGGCCTGCTCATGCTTTTACCCTTACGCGCGGATCGAGTACGGAATAGGCCAGGTCGGCAATCAGGTTGAAGACCAGGGCCAGGATGCCGGTCACGAGGAAGACGCCCATGACCGGGTTCGGGTCGGGTACCGGCAACAGCGAGTCCACGAAGAGGTTGCCCATGCCGGTGAAGGCAAAGACCCGTTCGGTGATCACCGCCCCACCGATCAACCCACCGATGTCGAAGGCCACCAGCGTGGCCAGGGGGATCAGGGCATTGCGGAACGCGTGGCGCATGACCACCGTCCGCTCGGGAAGGCCCTTGGCGCGGGCGGTACGGATGTAGTCCATCTGCATGATCTCGAGCATCGAGGCTCGGGAGTATCGCGAGTAGCTGGCCAGCGACACGAGCAGCAGCGCCACGGTCGGCAGCAGGAGGTGGGTGAAGAGGTCGATGTTCTGGATCCACCAGTTGCCCTCGAGGTTCGGAGTCGAGGATCCGATCGTGGCAATGGGGCGTCCACGGACCCGACCATTGGAGAAGTAATTCGGCCACTCCACCATGAAGCGGTCCAACATCACCAGGCCTCCCACGAAGAAGGCACTCAAGGCCGCTGCCCGCATGGACTGGCCCCGGTCGAATCCGCCCATGAACCATCCGACGATGCAACCGACCGCCAGGGTCGCCACGAACAGCCCGAGGATTCCCCATCCGGAGATGCCGGAGAGGACCGGGTTCAGTGCGTAATAGGCGATCAGACCGGCCGGGACCATGAGAAGGGAGGAGTACAACGCCTTGCGGTTCTTCACTCCTGCAGTCAGTTGGGTGGCCAGATAGGCGATGCCCACGCCGAAGAGGGCGATCAGAATCGGGCCCAGACCTGGGGTGCTGAACCATCCGGTCACCGACAGGGCATACATCAGCCCTGCAGTGGCGGCGGCGCCGATCAGGAAACCGATGATCCGTTTCAGGTAGCTTCCACCCATGAACAGGACGACGACGATGCCCAGACAGATCGCGGTGATGAGGATCGATGTCGGACTGAAGACGGGGTCCCTGAGGAAATCGTTGAAGCCGATGGCCCCGAATTCCTTCAGCAGTACGGCGATCCAGAAGATCGGCAGTGAGAAGAACAAGAAGGCCATGAAGGTCACCGAGTAATCCAGCGTGCTGTACTGACGCAGGGCGGTGATGATGCCCAGACCGATGCCGATGACAATGGCCAGGATCGTCGCGGCGGTGATGAGCAGGATCGTTTGGCCCGCCGCGCGCCCGAGGGCATCCACCACGGGTTCACCGTTCATTTTCTGACCCAGATCACATTTGCCGACCAGCGGGACCACACATTGGGCGGCGCCCCCGAGCCACTTGAAGTAGCGCAACGGGGCGGGGGTGCCCAGGTCCAGCAGGGCCACCCTTTGCGCGATCAGCTGGTCCTTATTCGGCGCGTTGCTCTGTCGCAGTTCATCCAAGGGGTCGCCCGCCGCGGCCGTGAGCTGGTACACGACGAATGAGGCGCCCAGGAGGATGAGCACGGCAGTGACGAGCCGTCGGATGATGTAGGTCACCATGAAATATAGCCTCTTGGTAGAAGATACCGGGGATCACCCGGCAGTACTTTTGCAGAAGTGTAGTTCACCTCACAGCACTCGGGAAGGAGGGAAATCCCAATCACTTCCCGTGGCCCGGTCAAGGAACTACGGGGCGGACCTGGCGTCCGACCAATCGGTGGAATCCCTTCCACCTGCATCTGTAGCGGCACACTGAGACGCCGGGACCGTGAATCATGGTCCCGGCGCCTCAGTGGCACTTATATCCGGTTACCCGACGTAGCTACTTCTTCAGGTTCCAATCCCAGAAGTTCCACCAGACACCGGTCTGGTTGGACATGTACTCCACGCCCTCGACTCCCGAGTCGTAGGCGTCAACGCCGACCGACTGGAAGAGCGGCAGCCCGTATCCGGAGTCCCAGATCAACTTGTCGATCTGGATCTGCAGGTCGGTCTGTTTCTTCTCATCCGTGGTGACGATGAGCTCATCCATCAGTTCATCGGCCTTCTTATCGGAGAACTTATTGAAGTTCGACGAGGAGCCCGTGCCGAAGATCTGCGGGACACCGGTCACGCCGACGCCCGAGGAGATCCAGCCGAAGATGGTGGCGTCATAGGTGCCGCCTCCCAGCGCGCTGCCCCATTCCGAGGCCCCCAGACCGCCATCGACGACCTTGAAGCCTGCCTTCTTCGCCGATGCAGCGATCAGCGAGTAGGCATCCGCACGGTTCGGGTTGTCCTTGCTGTACATGATGCGGACCTTCGGCTTCTTGCCGTCGAGCAGTTCCTTGGCCTTCTCGATGTCGGCCTTCTGGTAATCGGCTGAACCATTGTTCTTCGCCGACTCCTCGTAGCCGTCGTTATCGGGGACGAAGAGCTGCGAATCCAGCGGCTTTGCATCCGGGTTCAGCTTCTTGATGATCGTATCCACGATCTGCTGGCGCGGGATCGTGTGCATGAAGGCCTTGCGGACATCCTTGTCCTTGAAGACGCCGTTGTAGTTCAGGTCGATGTGGTCGTAGGAGAGCTGGTCCCCCTTCTCCACAACCACCTGATCCCCCAGGGCTTCCAGCGACTCCAACGTGTCGGCGGAGGCCTGCGGGGCGATGATGTCGACTTCCTGGTTCTTCAGCGCCTGGACCTGGGCCGGCGATTCACTGATGTATCGCACGACGATCGAGTCGACCTTCGGCTCCGGTCCCCAGTCGTAGTCCTCGTTGCGCACCAGGGTCATGGACTGGTCCGGGACGATCTTGTCCACGATGAAGGGGCCGGACGAGAGGTAGAGCGACTCATCGTCGGGCAGCGACTTGGTGTCGAAGCCCGTATTCCAGAAGTCGGCGGCCTTCTTCAGCTTCTTATTCGGCTTCTTCGAAGGATTTTCCGGATCTCCCTTGTCTGCGGTCTTGAACAGTTCGGTGAGTTCGTCGACAGTCATGCCCGCCTTGTCGGCGACGACATGTGCCGGCCCCATCATCCCGAAGCTGGTTTCCCAATCGGCGAAGGGCTTGGAGTACTTCAGCGTGATCGAGCGGTTGTCATCGCCGATCTCCGGGACGTCGGTCAGTGCCAGCCCGGAGGTGTCACCGGCATAGTCGAAGTAGTTGGTTCCGGCGGTGACTTCGCCCTCGTCGTCGGTCTTCGCGTCGTTGAAGTGCCCCGACGAGATGGCCCAGGCCATCATCATGTCGTCGGCATTCACCGGCTCGCCATCCGACCACTTGACACCCTCGTTGATGGTGTACTTCACGGTCAGCGGATCCTCGGACTCGACCTCGTACTTGCCGAACTTCTCGTTCTTCTGCACCTTCAGGTCATTGTCGATGTAGTTGAAGTCCGACTGGGTGGTGTAGGCAATCTTGGAGTTGATATCCACGTTGCCCTTCGCCGTGTTGTCGTTGAACGAGCTGAAGGCGTTCACTTCGACGACACGGATCTCTCCGCCGTTGCCCTCTCCTTCGTCGGCCCCGGACGATGAGTCGTTGGTGCCCGTGCTGGCCGCGCATGCGCTCAGTGCCAGGGCGGCGGTCGCGCCAATCGCGACTGCCTTGGAAATACGTGTGAAACGCATTCCGCCTCCTTGTGTTTGGTGTGTTCTCCAGCCGAGCGATCCACTTGACTGCGACAGACCACGAGGAGTGGCCTGTCTCACATAGAGAAACCATAGACTGCGGAGGGGCCCCTTGGATATAAAAATCTCGCTTCAGATTCCGTTGTTATGGAGTCGCAACTTTGCGAGATGGTGGTCACATTCGTCCGGCGGCTCCCCTCGGCATCGATCCTTACGCGAGAACTCAAGGATCTGCTTCAGATTGGGGATTGTCAACTACTCGTCCGCGCCATCAAGCGGATCTTCGAAGATTTTGTAAAAATTCCCAATCAATGACGGCGTGTCTCGCCATGCATTTGAGGCGATACGCGTTCCCGAGCCACCGAACCCGGCATCAAAGAGGGCGGATTTAATCTTTGCACCGCCGGCCATGCAGTGATACAGCCTCCCGGGGGCCGGAAGCGCGCTCCGTTCGAGTTCGCCTCCCCGGACCCGACCCCGGGCACGGCACTGACCGCCGTGGCCCGTGCAGCCCTTGCGGTGATCCACCACGGGAATCGATGTGATCTAGCAGTTGGACTACTGCGCTCTCCCCCGCCTTGGTTGGCCCAAACACAGCTGCTGGGCGAACAGGCCGGCGCCACGTCCCCCAGTGCCGCAGATCCGACCGTCATCCCCAATGGTGCAACGACTGCAAACGTGAAGCCAGTCAGGACTTATACAAAAAACTAGAATGCACCCACTTTCTCTAAAGATGATTCATTATTTGACTACGTTCTAACATCCTTTGTTATTGGTAGTTATATCGTGCATCAAACTTCTTGAGGTAACAAGGGCCCGCGTCTATATTCTGGGCACTCGCTTCATTCTGCGGCGCCCCCGGACCAGCCCTACGTGCTTCATCGCCGTCGCCAGGCGTGGAAATGTACCCACGCCAACAGCCGCGTGCTTGCTACGCGGCACGGACCCCTTGTCAACGGTGAGGTGTCGGGCGCACCCCGGACTGCCGGAACCAGTTGGGGTCCGAAACTGCCAGCCGAAGAAGAACGTTGGTGTTCAACCGATCTGTTCGTGACAGGTCAAGGCTCCCTACGGGTACGCCAGGGTGAATGAGGAAGCCAACTTGGAATCTCCTGGTTCCAACCCGCTACGGACGTCTGCCGAATCTCCCTGGTCAGCATCAGTCGGGCCGCATTCATACTCGAGCGATAGTGGGTGACGCACCACTTCCTACCGCGCCTTCTCCACGTCGAACCGTGCTGGCCATGGAACCGCACACTTGGAAGTGCATGAGCCAGGTTTCAAGGTCCGCAGCAAATTTCATGCATAGACCGCGGCCGGTCAGTCGGCGATATGCAGGACGAGTTTTCCGCGCGCGGCCCCCTGCTGGGAGGCACTGAAGGCGGTCGCCAGCGCTTCGAGTCCATAGACCGTATCGATGACCACCTCGAGTGACCCTGCTGCCACCTGGTCCAGCAGGTCACCCAGACGGGACCCGTCGGGCCGGACCCACAGCCAGCGACCCCCATGCTCGATCACCCCGGGATCGGCGATGGAAACATGACGGCCTCCGTCCTTGAGCACCGTCAGCGTTGTGTCCAGGACCCCTCCCGCGTAGTCGGCCACCTTGTCGAAACCATCCGGGGCAATATCGCGCAGCCTCTCCCCCAGCCCGTCCCCGTGGGCCACCGGGGTGACCCCCAGAGCGGTTAGCTTCTCATGGTTGGCCACGGAGGCCGTGCCGACGACTTCAGCTCCCGTGGCGATGGCCAGTTGCGCTGCCAGGAAGCCGACTCCTCCGGAGGCGGCGTGGAGCAACAGTCGCTCCCCAGGGAGAACATCAAGTGCTTCGAGACTGCGCTGGGCGGTCAGCCCGGTCAGGGGTAGGGCCGCCGCGGTTTCTTGTGTCACTCCCTCGGGAACCGCCGCAACGTCCACGGCGAAGACCGTCACGTATTCAGCGAACGTCCCGCCGGAAACCACCTGCTTACGCGCATAGGCGGCGACCCGGTCGCCACTGGCAAATTCCGGGACGTCTGGCCCAACGGCGTCGACCACTCCGGCCACGTCCCACCCGGGGATGACGGGGAAATGTGCATCCATGAGCCCGTCAAGGCCTCCGGACATGATCTTCCAATCAACCGGATTGACCGAGGCATGGGTGACGCGGATACGCACCTCGCCCGGGCCGACCTTGGGCACCGGCAGCTCGGTGAGCTCCAAGACGTCGTTGCTTCCGTACTTGCTGTAGGTCATTGCTCGCATACCGCCCCCAACGCCGAGAAGGACCCGTGTATTCCAGCGGAGCCTCCCGCCTGCCGGGGTCTGGGCCCAGGCCAGCCTCTCCATCGGCCGTTGTGGACGGCGTGGTGGTGCCCGTCATCGTGACCTCGTCTGGGTTTCCTCTGCGCTCTCGTGGAGTGCCCTGGCCCAGGCCCGCAGGAAGCTTGCGACCCGCTCCGGCTGGTCCAGGTGGATGTTGTGTCCGGCGTCCTCCAGCACGACGTAGGTTGCCTGCGGATACCGCAGCAACAAGTCTTCCTGATCCGCGAACCCCACGACGTGGTCGTGCCGTCCGGCAAGGATCAGCGTCCGGGGCGAGACCGTCCCTGCGGCCCGGGACCCGGGGCCCGCCTCGGGGGCCAGGTGATATCGGCGGGACAACTGCATGACGGCGCGTGCGTTCGCGGCGCGGATCCCCGGCAGGGCGGCATCTCGGAATGCGGCCCAGGCCTCCGCTGTGTGGAGGATGGCCATGCCTTCGAATTCCCGGGCATCCTGCGGATCGAGCAAACCGAGGAACTTCTGGTCTCGGTGCAGGACCCGTTTCTCGGGCACGGTGCGATCTCGTGGCCGGGGATGGACCACCGGCGCCAACAACGCCATTCCGCTCATCTGATCCCCGAAAGTGATTGCCAGATGCGCGGCCAGAACACCTCCGAGTGAGTGCCCCAGCACGGCGAATTTCCGGTCCCCCACCAGTTCGCCAATGGTTTCTTGCAGCCAGTCGGCAATTTCGGGTAATCCACCGGGCTCCTCCAGCGCGGGGGTTCCGCCGAAGCCGGGAAGATCCAGGTAAATCCGCTCCCAGGCACCGGCATCGGCCAGACAAGGATCCAGCGGTAGGAGCAACCGGTGATCGACGCCATTGCCATGAATCATGATTATCGGTGTTCCAGTGCCTCGACGTACGGTAGCCGGTCGCGGGATCACCGGGTCCCCCGCCGTGCAGTGTCCGGGCGTGCGTTCCATCTGTTCCCTCATTCCGATCCCCGTGTCTCCCGGTCGACCACTAGGCCCACGCGGTCGGGCCCGGTGCTGCGCACCTCTGCACAGCACCGGGCCCGACCGGTCATGAGAACGTCATCCAACGAGACGTTCGTGGAGCTCCTACTCGGGTGTCACGTGCTTTTTCGGGTCCTTCTCTGCCAGGACGCGTGCCGCGGCATCGCGTCCACCCAGCCCAAAGGCCAGCGCCGCAGCCAGAGCACCGCCCACGACCACGGCGCCGAAGCCCAGCGTGATGATCGAGTCGGCAATGCCCATGTACTTCAGTCCAATCGCGGCGAAAAGCCCGATGATGACGTACTTGGCGACGGTGCTTCCCGTGCCGGCCCCCATGGCACTGGACACCAGTTTGGCGATCAGGAAGCCGACGGCGACGATAACGACGCCAAACAGCACCCGGCCCCCGAGTGCGAACACCGTGTTCAGCAGATCCGAGATCTCGGGGAAACCAAGCGCTTGAGCAGCCATGATCCCGAAGAACACCACGATGGCCACTTGTGCCACGCGGGTCAGAATGGTCGAGGCGCTCTTGTCGGCGCTCAGAATCCCGAGGTTCGTTGCTGCCCGGTCGGTTCCAAGACCACGCAACGTGGCCTCCAGGATGCCACCGACGAACTTTGCGATGAGGACGCCGATGCCCAGCAGCACCAGGGCCGCGATGATCATCGGGATCGCGTTGAGGATCATGGTGAGCATCTGCTCGGCCGGATCGGAGATGACCGAGATGTCGAGGATCTGGAGAGCTGCGATGCCCACCACGATCAAGATGACGGCAAACACCAGATTGCCGACCATGGAGCCGATCTTCCGGGAGTCCATCCCGGCTCCCGCCTGTGCCTCGGCGGCACCTGACGGCTGGGCTGGGGTCGGTGTTGCCCCGGCACCCGAGGTCGGATCAACCTGCTTCATCTTTCCGGCAATGCTGTTGAAGTTGAGCATTCCGATGGCGGAGGCAATGAGCTGCTTGGCGATTTTCGCTATCACGAAGCCGATGAAGAAGACCACAGCGGCCCCGATGACGTTGGGCAGGAAGCCCATCAGCGTGGACAGGAGTTCCTGAATCGGTGTCAGGACTGCGTCCAGGGCGAACACCTGGAGGATGGCCACCAGGCCGAACAGCCAGACGATCAACGAACCGATACTGCCAATCGATTCTCCGGTCGATGCACCATCGCCGTCTTGCTTCTGCAAGAACGATACGCGGCCGACAACCTTGCCAATGGCCCATTTCACGACCTTGGCAATAATCCACGTCACAATGAGTATGACGATGGCCATGCCGACCTTTTGCGCCATACCTATCCAATCGATGTCTTCCATGGGAAGCCTCCTTATTGGTCCGGACTTGCAAACAAGGCAGTTTCGATCTGCCGTTGGTCGCAGCAGACTACAGGACACCTCAAGAAACGACTCGGATTAAACATCGACCGGAACCGATTTCACAGTCCATTCGTTATCTGCAGCCCTCTCCCCATGATCCTCCCCGCAGAGCGAAGGTCCGGAAGAGGCGACCACTGCCGGGGGCCGACCCGGAACGGCGGCCGGCCCCCCGGAGGGTCATCGATCTGCTTAGTTGATCGCTTCGGCGATCGGGGTGTCACCGTCATAGAAGTTGACTGTGCGGCCAATCGCAGCCCCGTCCGAGAGCACGTGGGCCAGGACCTCGGCTACGTTCTCGCGGGAGGTCACGGCTTCATCGCCCGCGGGCGCCTGGCCGGCGATCGTGCCCTCGAAATCAGCGATCGTAATCTTTCCGCTGGCCGGCTCCAAGGTGAGCCGTCCGGGGCCAAGGATCGTGAAATCCAGACCTGTCTGCCGCAGATGGGCATCCGCATCATGCTTGGCCTGCGCGTAGGGATGGAACGAGTCCTCCGGATCGAGCCGGTCGGCATCAACACCTGCGCCGGCATAGGAGACCATCACGAATCGCTTGACGCCGGCTGCTTCGGCGGCATCCATGGTACGGGCCGCCGCTTCGAAGTCGACCGAGCGTGTGCGTTCGGGGCTACCGCCGCCGGCTCCGGCGGAGAAGACCACGGCCTGCGCACCGGAGAACGCCTGCGTCAACGCCTCGGCGTCAGCATTCTCCAGGTCGAGAACAACCGGGCTGGCCCCGGCGGCTTCGATGTCGCCCCTTTGATCCGCGGAACGGATCACGGATTCGACGGCGTACCCCGCGTCCTTGAGCTTGGGCGCCGCCAGAAGGGCGATCTTTCCATGACCGCCCAGGACAATGACGCGACCTTTATCTGCTGTTGACACGAAAACCTCCGATTGCGCCGATTCGGCGCCGAGAGCGTCCGTCGCTCCGCCCATGATCGGGTTTCAGACGACGGCTTCCGCTGGGTACAACGTCGTGGGGAGCCGTATATTCCTCATCGGCCTGGCGCTACCGTCCTGGAGCGTGTGCAGGCCGGCAGCGGGCCGGTCCCGAAGTGCAGACTCCGGTCGACCACACGGGCCACTTCGTTCGTCAGCGAACGACCTGCATGTTGAGGGCCGTGGTGCCCAGCGCGTCCGTGAGATACGCCCACATGATGAAGTAGTGCTCCGGCCCCTTGGCGGTCTCGATCCCGCCCAGGTCCACGATGGATTCCGAGGTCCAGCCCAGTTCCCCCAAGGAGTGACGTCGTCCGATCTTTGGCCCCGACATTATCTCCGGAGAGGAAGATGCTGCTCGGCTCCAGCAGGGAGGGGTTCACGAAGATTTTGCCGGCGCAGGTGTTCATCGTCTTGACGACTTGTGCCTGGGGAAGCATCTCCTGCAGCTTTTCGCCGAGGCTGGAGCCCGGGTACAGGTGGTTGAATCCGGAGGTGGCGGCGTTGGCAACGTCGATGAGTAGTTTTCCGCTGAAAGCGGCCGAATCCAGCTGACCGAGTAGTTCCACGGACGCGGCCCCCGGCGTCGCGTTCACGATCACCTCGGCATCTCGGGCCGTCGCTTCCAGGGTAGCGACAGGGAAAGGGAGCCCCGTGCGTGACTCCGGCTGTCGCGAGCCCAGGGTTACTTCGTGTCCGACGTCGATGCATCCGCCCGCGAGGGCCTGCGCGACACTGCCCGTCCCCAATATCCCAATCTTCATGACTGCCGCTTCTTTCCCGTGGCCGATCCAACATCCATGGGTCAGCGTACGTCGGTCAGGGCCCGGTTTCCGCACTCAAGCCCCCTTCGGGGACGTTCTTGCCACCAGGGCCGCGAGGCGCGCTGCTCCGGGTAATCGACGCGCGGCCGGCTCCGGGGCGGCAGACCGGACAACGGTTCACCAGCGGGGCACCGAGCCACGGTAGCGCCCGTAGTCTGCTCCGAACCTCGCTTTCAATGCCTTTTCTTCGAGGGGGATCTGCACGCGGCCCATGACCAGGACGAACGCTGCCATCGGCAGCACGGCGACGGCGGACCGACGCAGGATCGCGTGGGCAGCCAGCAGGCCGGCCATGCCGAGGTACATCGGATTCCTGGTCAGCCGGTTCGGTCCCCGGACCACCAGCGACGTGGCGGCCTCCACGTCGACCGGATCGAAGCTGGTGCGCTGGCGTCGGAACTCCCATAAGCTGCCCACGACGAGGGATCCCGAGGCCAGTGAAAGAACAGCGGCCACGGTGGCCGAGGTCGGTGTCACCGCACGCTGGCGCATCAGCAGGTATTGCCCTGTAAGGCAGATAGCCAACGTGGTGGGAGGAACCGGGACCTTGCTCATTTCTTCACTCCTGTCGGGGTTTCACTGCGGCTAGCAACCGTGTTCCCAGTAGAGCAATCCCTGCTGTCCGAAACCACCCCTTGGCAGCCTCAGGTCCCGGCGGGCTGCCTTCCCCGGCGGCTGATCCGGAAAACCACGACGTGGACAACGATTTGCACCGCCAGTAATACCGCGCCAGAGAACGCCTCGGGCCACCCCATCAGATAGCCGGCCTGCAGCGTCCCGATTCCACTGGCGACGGGATAGAACAACGGCCACAGGATCAAGAGGTTCCGCACAAATGCGAAAACGATACCGAAAAGCACCGCGAACAGGCCGAAGCCGATGGCTTGTGCGAAAGGAACCGAGCCGACATGCTGCAGCGCTAACCCGATTCCGGTCAGCAGAATCGCTGGCAGCCAGCCGAAAGCACGTTCCCAGCGAAGGAACAACCAGCCGAAGGCGAAGAACGGTTCCTACAAAACCACGAGGTTCGCCATGAGCTGCGGTACGGCGGGCACTCCCTGTTCGGCAGCCACATGGAACAGCTGGAACGCAGGGCCCCTCCCAGGACGAGCGAGATGATGAGCGACAGTGCAAGGAACCAGTGATGGATGCCGAGTCCTTCCAGCCCATCGCGTCATCGTTGTAGAACGATGAGTGCCGGGATGTGCGTTCCCGCGACAACGATTCCGCCCATGAGGAACCAGTCGTTGCACGTGGTGCCGGCCCAATAGCAGCCCCAGAACACCAGAAGCGTGCCCAGAGCCATCAGGGAGTATCGGCATCAGGATTCCAGACAACAACCGGCCTACGGGACGGAAGAACAGGGCTGGGAGCGCCCGTTCCGGGCCGAGGAGCCGGAGCCCTGAACTCTGACACGCACACTTCCTTCGAATGACCTGGGGCAAGTACCCCCAGAGTTAGTAGGCAAGGCCCTCTCTCGTCACCATCGTAGAGCCCGGCGCGTGAAGCATGCTCGAGACTGATACGGATGTCGACGGCGTCGCCATGGCGCAGGACAAGGAGACGGTCCCTGCCTGATGAAGCCGTGCATCAGGGCCGTGTGCACAACGCCGGGGTTCCGTGGGGAGAGGTCACTCGCCTGGAGCTGGCTTCGGCCCGAGACTTCGCAGGCCGGCACAACACCGGTCAACTAGCCGTGGCGCAGAAGGCGGGGCAGGCAGTTCCGCCTCTATGACTCCGACGAAACGATAGTTCCATCACCATCCAACAGCCTCACGATCTCATCGTGCAGTCGCCTATCGGACTGATCAAGCCCGTCGAGAACTTCACCGATGGTGACTTCGCTCTGCCGAACCTCACGGGTCTCCGCCCGGGTGATGAAAAGATGTGAGTAGTCGACCGACGCCCCAGCCACCGTCTGCCTCCAGTTCGGGTCCTGCTCGTTCGCGAACCAGGCAGAGGGGCCGAACTTGAGCTGCAGCTGACATTCTCCGAAGTCAGTTCCTCCTCCGGGCACCTCAAAATTGACCGTCCATTCGTATATCCCGGCATAACGTGCACTTACCTCTTGCACGTATTCGGGGCCGAACGTTGCGTTCAGTTGGTCTTTCAGGACGTTGGCAGCGAAGAGGCGCGCCTGCAACTTCAGTCTCTTCAGGAGTTCACGGCCCTCACCGAAACGCTCACGCGCTTGAACTGCCAGATCGTTCGCGAACTTTTCCGCCTCCACGTCCTGCCACTTGCCCTGATACCTCCTCGCTTCTCCCGTCGCGCACATTGCGACGACGAAGCCGACCACATCCTGCTCTTCCACGAGTCCCCTCCCGTTCGAAAATTTCTGACTCATCTGGTCAATGAACGAATAGGCCTCCGGGTTCCGTTGGCGGTAGCCGGGATCGCGATCGATCACTCCGCGAAGCCGCTCGATCAACAGGCTGTAGGTGAGAACCGGGGCGTTCTTCCAGCCTTGGGTCTGAAGCGTTTCATCCCGGTCTCGGCAGAGGAGCACGACGGCGCCCCTCCGTCCGTCGCGTCGGCTGTATTTAAGATATCCCTCGTAACTATGGCCATGCCCGTCGGAGGTGAAGTAATTCTCAACGACGAGCACCGCGGCATCGCTCTCGAGAACCATATCGGCGATGTCTGCCGGCTCATCCGCCACAGCAGTGTTCACTTCCTGCCGGACCCAGTAGCCGGCGTCCGGAAGCGGTTCAGCGCCGGTCTTCTGACGATTAACTTCGTCGATGAGGATTTTCATGAAGGCGTCGCCGAGTCGGTGGGAACCTTCGACCTCCAGAAGCCACGTGAAGACGTTGGAGATCTGTTTCTCGTGGAGTCCGTGGTGCATCACGTCGAAGACATTGAACCCTGGCTCCAAGGATCTTCCGAGCACCGGGAGCATGCCCGTCACGAGATCGTTGGTCATCGCGCCTCCTCCGGTGTGTGCGGTCCATGGCTTCGCGATCGTATCCCGCCCAAAGCTTGGCAGTATCCCCGGCACCCGTCCCATGGGCGTGGCCCATGGACGCCTCGTGACGGGTCCTCCCTACGAATGTCATCGGGGGTTGTTACGTCGCAGCTCTGCTCATCGCAGCGTCGTGCAACCGGCCCGCCTCTATTGAATAGACCTGGTCGCATGCCGAAGAACGGGCGGGATCCGGCCCTGCGTTGACCCGCTGCCAGCTCATGGGTGAGTGTGAACTGTCTGGCCAAACATCCAGTGAGCCGTGTTGATCAGTTCCATCACGGCGCCCTCTGGCATCCCTTCCACCCCGGGGACATATAACCAGCGGTGGCGGCGGCTCCAGAACGGCCCCACGGCTGGTGAGATGCGCCCGCGCAATTGCCGAGGCATCCGTTGATTCACATTGACGAGCCCCAACTGCGTCAACGGCATCACGGCGCGAAGGGTGTAACTACCGCTATGCTCGGCGCGCACCATCATGCTTCTGGCTGGCTCGAAGTCCTGCCAGGGAATCGGACCGATACCGCGCAGCGTCATTCCACGAGTTTCAAGCCTGACCTCTTCACGTTCAAGATCAGCGAACTCGAGCTGACGCCGATACGTCGTAATCAGTAGGGCCAGCCCGCCAAAGAGCATGGCGTAGACCGAGATGATGCCGGAAATGGTCGCCCCCGTGACCCGGAGACTCTCGCCGGACAGAACCAAGCCCAAAGCGATGGCCGCACCCAAGCCGACCAGACTCACGAGCCCGATGAGTACCAGGAACAACCATCGTCTCGCTTTCGACCATCCGGCGGGTCTACCCGGCATCGTCACTACCCCGGTGGTCTGTAGCTCTTCCAGTGCCCGAACGAACGCCGTTGAATTCTCCACATCGACTACGCTACAACAAGGCTCTAGGGCAGCCGTCGTAGCTCGCCATATGTACCCTTTTAGAGCGGTAGTCCACGGTGGCATAGTCGGTACCAGCACTGAGGCCGCAGCATCAAAAGTGCTATTCAAACGTCCGCCTCCTCGACACCGATTCCTGTCGTCCGAAGTGACGTGCCCTGACGGCTCGTACCGTGGGCCACCGGGTGCATCCGACTGCGCTCCCCCGGAAATAAACGTTGAAGCTGAAACCAGCCGGGTTCCGGCCCGAAGAAGCCCTGGAAGCTGGAGGTCTCCAGTCCAACCCTCGACGCGCGCAGGATTCACATCCGTCTTTCAGGAAGTCCATTACGCTTGCGTCAGGGCCCGCATCCTCATCACCGGCATGTCCGGTGCCGGGATGTCGACGTTGCTCGAAGAGCTTGCCATTCGGGGACACCTCACCGTTGATACGGACTACGACAACTGGGAGTTGCCGGGAAGCGTCTGGGACGAGTCGAGAATGAGCGACCTCCTGGCCCGGCACGATGATTTGCTGATCTCGGGCACCGTCGAGAACCAGGGAAGGTTCTACGACCGGTTCGACCACGTGGTGCTGCTGAACGCTCCGGTCCAGGCTCTCATCGAGCGTGTCGCCAACAGGACGAACAACCCGTACGGACGCACCAGGGCACAGCAGGATGAAGTGCGCCGGAATCCGAGGGACGTCGAACCACAGCTACGGCGAGGCGCAACCATCGAGCTTGACGGGCGTCGGCCCGTCTCCGACCTGGCCGACGACATCGAAGCACTCCGATCACCCCGTCATTCCGTCGTGCACTCAAGGCGAGCACGAAGTTCGTGCATCAGGGGCCGATGCCGGCCCAGGGACAACGGTGGAACCGGAACGCGGCAATGCGGTGAGGCGAAAGTCGACCGCGTTCCAGCACGGAGCAACCGCTGTTTTATGCCTTGAGTACGTACTGCAGTGTCTGCACCACCTGATCAGTGGTCTTGCACCAAGCCTGTGCTTCGGCGTCGACCTCCTTGAGCGGATGGACGATGTCTTCGTCGTGCAACGTCATGTATGGCTTGCCCAGGGCTGCGCAGTAGCCGGCATCGAAGGCGGCGTTCCATTGTTTGTACTTATCTCCGAAGCGGACCACCACCAAATCACTCTGTTCAATCAGCGTGCGCGTACGAATGGAGTTGACCTTGGAGGACTGGTGATCACGCCAGAATTGGCTAGAGGTCTCGCCGAGGTGGTCGCCTGCGGCGTCGCTTGCGGGGTGGTCGGTCACCGGCGAGGTGAATTCCACGTCGAGCCCGAGGGCCTCTGCACCACGCTGGATCTCATCACGCCAGTCGGTGTGGATCTCACCGGAAAGATAGACGGAAAAAGTCATGGTTTGATGCTCCTTCATAAATGTCGGTTGGACCTAAAATTGGCCCTTCAGCCAACCTTCCAACAGAACGGCGGAAAGTTCCAACGACCGACAGAAGATGACACGCTCCGGGTTCCCCGCCGCCGCCGTAGGTGGTCAGCCGATAGGTGTCGGATGGTAGAGCGGGAGTCGACCCCGTCACGTCACGGACCACCCTCTGGTCATCTTGTACATCGCATGAACTGTCGACGCACGCCCCAGCCCGATTCACGCCCCCCAGCTAATGGGTGGCTAGGCTGGGTGGATGGCGACAGTTCTTCTCGTGCGGCACGGCCGCACCACAGCTAATGCCACTGGTCTGCTAGCTGGCCGAGCCGCTGGCGTCAGCTTGGACTCGGTCGGGCGTGACCAGGCCGCTCTGACCGGAGAACGGATCGCGCCCGTCCCCATTGCCGGGGTGGTATCGAGCCCACTTGAGCGTTGTCAGGAAACCACCGAAATCATCCTCGAGCGCCAGACCGGCACACCGGGCACGGTGGTCGATCAAGCCCTGACAGAGTGCGATTATGGCCAATGGCAGGGCCGCGCGCTCAGTGATCTCGCGTCCGAGGAGTTGTGGCCGTTGGTACAGACCCAACCGTCCGCCGTCGTCTTCCCCGACGGTGAGTCAATGGCAGAAATGCAGGCCCGGTCAGTGGCAGCAATTCGCCGCCATGATGCGGCCTTCGAAGCCGCGTACGGCCAGGAAGCCGTATGGGTGGCGGTCAGCCACGGTGACGTCATCAAGTCAATCCTTGCCGATGCGCTTGGCATGCATCTTGACCTGTTTCAGCGTATTAACGTCGGCCCCGCCTCTGTATCGATCGTGCACTACGGAACGAGTCGGCCGAACGTCTACGCGACCAACACCAACGCGGGTGATCTATCGTGGCTCACTACCAACACTCTTTCTGGTGATGCCCCGGTGGGCGGCGGTGCAGGACAGAAGGCCCCATGAACCATATGCGCCTAGAATACTGACATGGCTACACGTGTTCACGAATTCGACTGGCCCGATCGGGTCGTCGTTGGCACCCTTGGCCTTCCGGGGGCGCGTACGTTCTACCTGCAGGTGCGTGCGGGGACGCAGATCATCAGCATTGCGCTCGAGAAGCAGCAGTCTGCTCTGCTCGCGGAGAAGATCGACGAAATCCTCGACCAGCTCATCACCATCGATGGCAACCCCTTCAGTGTTCCCACGAACACTCCCGTTGAACTAGTCGATAATGACCAGCTCGAGGTCGTCCAGGAGCAGTTCCGTACCGGAGCTGTGGGCCTGGGCTGGGACCCGACCACGGCCCAAATCGTCATGGAGGCTTACCCCATCACCGATGCTGATGCTGATGGCAACGGCGAATGGCTCGTCGAGGAAGGCACTGACGAGCCCGAAATGCTTCGGGTGCGAATTCCGGTCGGCAGCGCCCGTGCATTCACCAAGCGCACCCGCGAGATCGTCGGGGCCGGTCGTCCGATATGCCCGTTCTGTGGTTATCCCATGGACGCAGACGGGCACAACTGTCCCTCCCCCGAGGTCTGATGGCGACGCCGGACCTCGCGACAGCCGAGCTGACTCTGACCGGTCGCATCACGACGGCGTCCAACGCTACGTTCCTCGGCACCATCGGCAATGTAGTGGTTGTCTATAAGCCGATAGCTGGCGAAACTCCGCTCTGGGATTTTCCGCAGGGCCTCTTGGCTCATCGGGAAGTGGCCGCATATCTGGTCTCGCAGGCCCTCGGCTGGGACATCGTGCCACGCACCTGGCTGCGTGATGGGCCGATGGGTGAAGGAATGGTGCAGCTCTGGCAGGAGCGGGACCGAACCCAAAACGCTGTGGACCTGGTCGCAACGGACCAGGTTCCGGAGACCGGCTGGAAACAGGTTCTCGAGGGGCGTGATGAGAGCGGACGGATAATCGCGCTCGTCCACGAAGACTCGCCTGCCCTCAGACGCATGGCGGTGTTCGACATCATCGTCAACAACGCCGACCGCAAAGGAGATCACATTCTTGCCATGGCTGACGGCCATCGGCACGGTGTGGACCATGGGCTCACCCTCCACAGCGACCACAAACTGCGGACGGTGCTGTGGGGGTGGCTGGGAGAAGCCCTCACCGCCGATGAACGAGACGGCATAGGTCGGGTCAGCGAAGGGCTACAGGGCGGTCTGGGCCAGGAACTGGTGGACTTGCTCAGCGTCGAGGAACTGGCATCTCTCGCGGCACGTTGCACACGGTTGCTCTCAGAGGGCCGGTTTCCATCCCCACGCGGTGAGATGTCCGCGGTGCCTTGGCCCCTTTTCTAAGGCGCCCCCACTGGCCCCGCAAGCTGAGCCACCCGAAAGTGAAGCCGCACAAGGAGCACGGCATTATTGCGACGCACCACGGGTGGAAATATGTGGGTGGCCGTCACGAACATATGTTCCTGGCGGCCACCGCTGTAAGTTTCAGGCCGGCCGGTACCTAGACGTTGAATCGGAAGTCGACCGCATTCCGGTGATTGCGGAACCTTTGGTGCTGAGGCTGTCCCTTTGCCACCATATGACTTGGAACCAAGCTATCACTCGAGGTTCTGGCAGAGTCGCGAGGGTGCCAGCCGGCGCGCCACTGGACGGCTTGGCATGGCTACCCGACTCCCTCTACCGAGATGGGAGGTTTGGCCTACCGCCAACGCTGACCCAGTACGGACACTCGCCATCGTGGTTCCCCCAGTCGCACGCGTGAGGGCCCTCGTGGTGGTGCCAGCCGCCGAAGCGACCAAGCCCCTCAGACCAGTGCTCACAGCGGATGACCTTCGGCGCGCGCTCGGGGTTGTCCTCGGTCATGAGCCCATGATCCCACTCATTGCTGCCCTCAGTCCCTAGACTCTTCATCCCCCGAGGCAAGTCCGCGGAACCGCTCGAAGAATCTGGAGAGCGCTTCGATGACCCGCTTCTTCTTGTCGCCGTGGTTGGACTCGCGGTTGAACCGTGACACTGGCGGCAAGATGCGGGTGATCTCAGTTCCCGCCGTGCGCAGCTGTCCGTCCCGGAACGCCTCATCCACGAACGACTGCGTCTCCTCCAGCTTGAGCTTGTGCGCTTCGATGAGCTCCTGAAGCTCAGCCTCGCGCTTCACGGAGATATACGACTGCCACTGCTCATCGACCGCGCCCTGCAGCGACACCGACTCGACGAAGTCCTCGACGAGGTCGCGCTTGCTGCGCAGGGTCGGGCTCGCGTCGACCGCGCGCGTGATCTCGGCACGGACTTCCTTGTCGTCGCCGTCGCCCTTCTCGGCGCGGAGCTTCTCGACGAGCATGAGGATGTAGTCGACGTTGATCTCGACCTGTTTGACGAGCTCGATTTCGAACACGACGTCGTCGTTGATGACTTCTCTGTCGCTGTCGCGGTCGCGCGTGTACTCGTCGCGGAGCCGCAGGTAGATGCTGGTGTAGTCCTGCCGCTGTCGCTCGGTCAGTGGGTCGTTGCCGTCGAAGTCGTCGAAGGACGTGAGGATGTTCTGCAGTCGCAGGATCGTGCCGAACAGCTGGATGAAGTCCTTTTGCGCCTGCTCCCCCACGATCTGCTGCCCAATTGGGAAGTGCGTGAGCAGTTCGGTGACCTTGTCGACATACTCGCCGTAGTAGTCGCCGTACGGTTTCAACAGGACGACGCCGCGGGCGTCCTTGTTGCCGAACAGCTCCAGCGCAGCGTTCGTCTCTTCCTCGAGGTCGCGGAAGGCGACGATGTTGCCGTAGGTCTTCACCGAGTTGAGGATGCGGTTCGTGCGCGAGTACGCCTGGATCAGTCCGTGCGCTCGGAGGTTCTTGTCGACGAACAGCGTGTTCAGGGTCGTCGCGTCGAAGCCGGTGAGGAACATGTTCACCACGATGACCAGGTCGATCTCGCGGTTCTTCATCCGCTGGGAAAGATCCTTGTAATAGTTCTGGAACCGCTCCGCGCTTGTGTCGTAGCTGGTCCCGAACATGTCGTTGTAGTCCTGGATCGCGTCCTCCAGGAACGAGCGCGTGTCACCGTCGAGCGCATCGGTGTCGAACGTTTCATCATCGAGAATGCCGTCGGCTTCGGCCCCGTTCGCGCCGTAGCTGAAGATCAGGCCAATCTTCAGACGCCTGTCCGGTGGCAGTTCCGACATCTTCAGCTGGAACTGGTTGTAGTAACGACGTGCGGCATCGATCGACGCGGTGGCGAACAGCGCGTTGAATCCGCGAACTCGTTTCCGCTCTTTGAGAGCCTCCGCCTGACGGCGGCCCCGCACTGAGTCGGCGACGTTCGTCACGACGCCGTGTTCGTAGCTCGATGAGCGCTTCGTCTTCTGGTCGAAATGCTCCAGGGTGTAGGCCACGACGTCCCGGATCCGACGCACGTCTAGGAGCGCTCGCTCACGGTCGATCGCTGACACTTGTGAGTCGTCGGGGTTCCCGACCTTGATGGTGTTGATGTAGTCGATCCGGAACGGCAGCACGTTCTTGTCTGTGATGGCGTCGACGATCGTGTACGTGTGGAGCTTGTCGCCGAACGCCTGCTCGGTCGTGCGCAGCTGAGGGTTGCCACCGCTGCCGGCGTTCGCGGCGAAGATCGGCGTGCCGGTGAACCCGAACAGGTTGTACCGTCTGAACGCGCGCGTAATGTCGGTGTGCATGTCGCCGAACTGCGACCGGTGGCACTCATCGAAGATGATCACCGCATGGCCCGAGAGCACTTCGTGGCCTTTGTTCGCCTTAATGAACGTCGACAGCTTCTGGATCGTCGTGATGATGATCCGCGCACCGGGGTCCTCGAGCTGCTTCTTCAGTACCGCCGTCGACGTGTTTGAGTTCGCCGCGCCCTTCTCGAAACGGTCGTACTCACGCATCGTCTGGTAGTCAAGGTCCTTGCGGTCCACGACGAAAAGCACCTTGGCCACACTCCGCATCTTCGACGCGAGCTGCGCTGCCTTAAACGAGGTAAGTGTCTTGCCCGATCCGGTCGTGTGCCACACATACCCTCCGGCTTCTACAGTGCCGAGCGTCTTGTAGTTCGTCGAGATCTGGATCTTCTGCAGGATCCGCTCGGTCGCGACGATCTGGTACGGCCGCATCACGAGCAGGTCGCGATCCGCGGTGAACACGCAGTACTTCGTCAGGATGTTCAACAGCGCGTGTTTCGCGAAGAAGGTCTTCACGAACGCCGTCAGTTCGGTGATCGGCCTGTTGTTCGCGTCGGCCCACCAGCTGGTGAACTCGAATGAGTTACTCGTCTTCCTGCCCTTGCCGGCACCGCCAGACTTCTTTTGCTCGGCCAGGTGCCTGTTGCGAGTGCTGTTGGAGTAGTACTTCGTGAGCGTGCCGTTGCTGATCACGAACAGCTGCACGTACTCGAACAGGCCCGAGCCCGCCCAGAAGCTGTCTCGCTGATAGCGATTGATCTGGTTGAACGCTTCCCGGATGTCCACGCCACGCCGTTTCAGCTCGATGTGCACCATCGGCAGTCCGTTGACGAGCACGGTCACGTCATACCGATTCGCGTACCTCGCACCCCCCTCTCCGGTGTCACCCCCGCCGCGCCCGATCTCGTACTGGTTGATGACCTGCAACTGATTGTTGTGAATGTTCGTCTTGTCGATCAGCGCAATGTTCTTCGTCGTCCCGTCGTCGCGCCTGAGAATCTGGACGTGATCCTCCTGGACACGTACCGTCTTTTCGACGATGCCGTCGTTAGCACCTGCGATCTTTGTCGTGAAGAACTGCTCCCACTCAGCATCCGAGAAGGTCATTTTGTTGACCTTCTCGATTTGTGTGCGGAGGTTGGCGACCAGATCTGTCTCGGATTTGATCGACAGGTGGTCATATGCCTGCCCTTCGAGGAGCCGAATAATCTCCTTCTCGAGCGCAGACTCCGACTGGTATGCATCAGCCTGCGACGGATCCTGGACGAATTCCGCGACGACCGTGCTCTCCGACGAGACCGCGATCGGATCGAACTTCAGTGCTGCAGCCTCACTCATGACGCCAACTCCTTGAACGTCAGGAGACGGTCACGGTAATGCTCATACTGCTTGCGACGAGCAGCGAGCTCGGCCGGGAGACCGATGCTGATGTCGTTGATGAGGGCGTCGAAGTCGTCAAGCTTAGCCGCCACACGCTTCTGCACTTCGAGCGAAGGGACCGGGACTTCAATCTTTGAGAAGTCGGTCTTATTAATGAGCGGCATCGTTCCGCCAGCGCGCTCGCCCTGAGCGCGCAGTCGCTCACGCATAGATGTCAACAAGTGGAAGAAGTACTCCACGACAACATCCTTGATCGGGACGATCGAGTTGATCTGCTGATTAGTCACACAATCGTTCGCGTTTATAACCGTCTTGCCCATGTCTGCGCCGATGCATGTCACAAGAAGGGAGTTTGCCGGGATAACCGCCTTTACCATCGCCGCCATTCCCGCGGAGGACAACCGACGGTCGGGAGTTGTGACGCTCTTCATGCCATTGCGGATATCGCTAGGCGTGACGAAGTCAATTTCTGTCCCCCAGGCTGATGCATCAGACGACTTAGGGGTGCGACCAGTGACGATACGACCGAGGTCGCCGAGCCGGACGAGTGCAGCGTTCGCTCCGGCTCCGTCAAGCAACTGTGATCGATAGTGCTCGTACTGGGCGCGCCGCGCTTCCAGCTCCGCTTCCAGCTCCGCTTCCAGCTGGGTGAACTTATCCAGTACTCGCACGATTTCCCGCTGCACCTCGAAAGGCGGCACCGGGACTCGAAAGGCAGAGTACTTTCCGATCCAATGTCGTGCATGATCCTGCGGCTCAAATCCTATGCACTGCATAGCGAGATAGACGAAGCGAAGCAACGCAGGCGCTTCGGGTCTGAGCGTAAGCATCTTCATCGCAGACGATTTCGCCTTGAAAGGGAAGTCGACCCAGCGAAACGCTGTCGTAAAGTCGTCGAATATCAGCACCGGGGAGACGTCCGAAGCGGGGTAGATGCCATGAGTCTCATTCGTATATCCAAGCACGAAGGTCTGCCCGGCAGTCAGTACAGGCGTCGGATAGTCGTCTCGATAGTCCGTCGATGCGACGAGGTACTTGCCCGGTTGTTCATAATCGAGCAATTCCCCTAGAGTCAACATCGGCACCCCGCCCGGGCACAGCTCCTGGATCAATTCATCGATGCGGCTCACTTGGAACCCTCCAGGTCCGCCACGATCTCGTCAATCGCTGTCCGTAGCTCCGCCTGACGCGCGACGATGCGCGCGATCTCAGCGTTCAACTCCACGATGTCGATCTCTTCGCGAGTGTCCTCGGCCTCCACGTACGAAGACACCGCAATGTTGTAGTCGTTAGCTGCAATGTCTTCATTGCTGACGATCGTGGTGAAGTAATCTTCGGGCTCGCGCGTTGTGAATGCGTCGAGGATCCTCGTCTGGTGTTCCTCGAGCAGCTTGTTCTTGTTGCCTACGCGCTTGAATTCGGCCGATGCGTCGATGAACAGTACGTCGCTGGTCTTCTTCGACTTCTTCAGCACGAGGATGCAAGTCGCGATCGTCGTCCCGAAGAACAGGTCCGGCGGCAACTGGATGACGGCATCGATGTAATTGTTATCGACGAGGTACTGGCGGATCTTCTTCTCCGCTCCCCCGCGGTACAGCACGCCAGGGAACTCGACAATCGCCGCCGTGCCGTTGACGGCGAGCCAGCTCAGCATATGCATGGTGAAGGCCAAGTCGGCCTTCGACTTCGGCGCGAGGACACCGGCCGGCGCGAACCGCTCGTCGTTGATAAGGAGCGGGTTGGCATCGCCCTCCCACTTGATCGAGTAGGGCGGGTTGGAGACGATCGCCTCGAACGGCTCGTCGTCCCAGTGGGCGGGGTCGAGGAGTGTGTCGCCGTGGGCGAGTTTAAAGTCGGCGTAGTTGACGTCGTGCAGGAACATGTTGATCCGCGCCAGGTTGTACGTGGTCAGGTTGATCTCCTGACCGTAGAACCCCTGGCGGACGTTGTTCTTGCCGAGCACCTTGTCGAACTTCAGCAGCAGCGAACCCGAGCCGACGGCAGGGTCGTAAACCTTGTTGACCTGCTTCTTGCCGACGACCGTGATGCGCGCCAGCAGCTCGGAGACCTCTTGCGGCGTGTAATACTCACCACCGGACTTTCCCGCATTGGCGGCGTACATCTGCATCAAGTACTCATAGGCGTCACCGAACAGATCGATCGAGTTGTCCTCCCACCGCCCCAGCGGAAGATCACCGATCGCGTCGAGCAACTTCACCAGCTTCTGGTTCCGCTTGGCGACCGTTGAGCCGAGCTTGTTGCTGTTGACATCCAGGTCGTCGAATAGACCCTTGATGTCGTCCTCACTATCCGTACCCAGCGCCGACGCCTCGATGTTCTTGAAGACCCGCTCGAGCGTCTCGTTGAGGTTCTCGTCCCGCGCCGCACGCTTGCGAACGTTGACGAAAAGGTCGGAGGGCAGGATATAGAACCCCTTCTCCGCGACGACCTCGTCGCGTGCGAACTCCGCGTCGGAATCCGCCGTCAGCCGGTAGTCGAACGACACGTCGCCCGCATCATGCTCGTGCTTATTGAGGTACGCCGTGAGGTTCTCGGAGATGAACCGATAGAACAGCATGCCCAGCACGTAGGACTTGAAGTCCCACCCGTCGACGCTGCCACGCAGGTCGTTCGCGATGCGCCAGATCGTCTTGTGCAACTCAGCTCGCTGCGCCTCTTTGGTGCTCGGTGCCATAGGTCGTGCTCCTCCGCGCCACTGCGCAATCACGGTGTTGGGTTATTTGCTCTCACTATATCGGGTGCCACTGACACTCGAGCTTCCCTCATCATCACCGCGTCGCGTAGAACGCCACTGCCGCTGTCGCCGTCACGCTCAGCGAGTCGACGCGGCCACTCATCGGGAACGTGACCCGGCACTCGAGCAGTGCGTCGGTCTCCGACGTGACGCCGCGACCCTCCAGCTCACGCAGCGGGCATCAAGGCCGAATGATTAGCGAACGCGCCTCGACGCCGAGTTGCTCGGCGAGGGCGTCGACCGAATCCAGGGTGAGGTTGCGCTCCCCGCGCTCGATGCCGGCGAGGTACCGAGTCGAGACACCGAGCTCCTCGGCGAGACCTTCTTGCGACAGACGGCGCGCAAGGCGCAGATCGCGCACCTGCGCTCCGAGCACCTTTTTCAGTGGATCTGTCACACGACCAGCCTCAGGTCTGGTAGTCATGACTTCCAGGAAGTTATCGCTTCCAGTGCGGTCGAGACGGGTCGCGCACGACTCGCACTGCGGCCGCATCAGACCTCGAAGGAGAGCATGACGATGCCCGATTCGCAGCAGGTGCCCGACGGGAGCTCGACGGCTCTCCCCCGCGTCCTGCACAAACCACTCAGCAGGGCACTGCTCTCGGAATCGTGGGCTCAAGCAGCGGAGGCAAAGCGGATGGAGCGGGCAGACGACGACCTGCAGCTGACGTACGAAGCCTATGCAGCGGGCGAACCATATCGCGCGTGTGGGCGTGCCCTTCTCGGTGAGCCAGCCCTGGGAACTGATGAAGAGAGCCTTGCGCTGATCGATGCCGACAACGCCGAGTTCCGAGCCGAGCACACGGCATGCAACATGGGGGTTTGGCGTCTCGAGAACAACAGGGTGGAGCACTGCCATCTGTGCTGCCCGTTCCCGCCACTTTCGCCGACTCAGCGCGATGAGCTCCGACAGCTCCTATACCCACCCTCATTGCACATCGACCGCAGCGCCACTTGGCGAGTGGAACTGACCTGCCAGCACGTCGAGACCTTGGTCGGGCATTCCCCTCGCTACGTTGAGCCAACCGTCCAATGCACCTAATGCGCTGTCATCCGCGGCGTGGTCAAAGCCGTGCGAATCGATGACCAGGCGAAGGCTGGTGACGGCGGCAGCGACATCGAGGGCCTCCAGCCCGACTATCAACGACTCACAGATGAGCAATGGAGCTGGATCAAGCACATCGTCCACACAGAAGAGGGCGCTCGCCGCGGGCGGCCACGCACTGACATACGCACGATCGTCGACGCGGCTCTCTACAAGACCCGCACCGGCATCTCGTGGCGCGAGCTCCCAGCTGAGTTCGGGTCATGGCAGACCGCCTTGCGCCGGCACAACCAACTGATCGCGAGCTCCCAGTGGGACGAGATCACTCGCACTCTGGCGGAACCAGACCTGCCCCAGTGAACTGCGGCGTCGTTGAGACGACCCACTTTTGAGTCAGGCTGCTTATTGCAGTCAGCGCACCTACCAAGAGATCGTGCGTCGAACGGCTCGAATCTTCTTCAGAACTGGCCAGCCGAGACTGCCTACCAAGAACGCTGCCGCACCGAGGGAATCAGAATCGACCTGTGCGGGAGTTCCGCAGAGGTTGATTAAAACCCCAGGTCAGCGAGACAAAAGCTAAGCAACTGATGGTAGATCGAAACTCGTCCGTCGAGCCCCACAGGAAGCCGAAAGGCAAAACCCCTGGTCAGAGGCGCTTTTTAGACATTGAACCTAAATTCGACCGCATTCCGGCACGGAGCAACGTCTGGATCGTCGACTCGCACCGGCATAGAGTGCTGAGATGTCGTCCCCCGCAGGATCCCCCGATGCCGTGCGCCAACATCAAAGCAGCCGGTGAAGGTCGATCATAGCGAGAATCAGTCGTCCAGAATCGCCTGAAGTCGTTGCACTTCAAGCGCGCCGTGAAGGCCTCCGCGCATTACTGTGTCAACCTCGCCCTCAAATCGGTCATCGCCGATCTCGGTGGTCCAGTCGATGTACTTCTGGGCAAACCGAAGAAGGTCGCAAGCATAAATCGTCGCTTTCCCCTTCTCGGTCTTCCCCACATAAATGTATTGCGAATTGAAGATGTGGTCTGCGAACTTGTCATAGTGAGGATGAATAATCTTGAAGTGGGACGAACCATCCGGATATGACATGCGACGTTCGTTATTGAGCACCTTTTTATCTGATTTGTGGAGGTTGCAATCCGGACACGATGCTGCCAGATTTCGCGGCTCAAACATGAAACGGCAATGACTAGATCTTGGAACAACATGTTCGATATCCCATACACGATGATTGTCCGAACCAAGATGCCGATTGCAGTAACAGCATCGAGTCGCTTGCGCCGCAATATAATGGCGCTTAATGTGGGCCTTCACTTCACGAAGTGCCGCTTCTTCCCAGTCGTTCGGGGAAACGCTTCTCCCATTGGCTGACAGCTGGCCGATGGCAGCCAAGTGTGCCGCTGAGAACGACACCGCTTCAAAAATCATGACTGCCCCTCGCCGCCTTCCCGCAGCTCAACAAGCCCATAAATCAGATCCCGCATTGGACTGCCCTCCTCTAGTTTGGAGGCGAGTGGCCCAAGGACGTTCAGGAGCTCTGCGAAGCGTTCTGTATCAGACTCGCCATCCGCTGCAATACGTAGAGACTCCACCAGAAGCTGCTTCAGAAACAAGTTGTTCTTTCCAGGCACATCAAAAGCCCGAACAAGCACTTCGTCAATTGAATCGCCCGAAAATTCATGGCCGGGGCTAGCAACCGGCCGCTGGGGGTCCGCAGAAAGCACATTGGCTGTGGCGGATGGCACGTCAGATACAACCAATGGCGAGTGTGTGGCGACAACGAAATGACAGCCTGAGTACTTCGCGAAGACCTCCGACAATAGCCCGAGATACTGCGCTTGCCATTCAGGATGAAGACTCACTTCGGGCTCGTCTATGAGCACTAAAGCGTCGTCCCGAATCACGGCAGCAATCCCCAAGAATGCTGTCACCAGTGAAAGCTCACCGGAACTAATCTCGCGCAAATCTATTCGCGTCTTTCCCTCCACAACCTGAAGTTCCGCAGATCGTAACCTGATCAATCCGGCCTGCCTCAGGAGCTGGATGTCGCGGCTGCGGGAACGGTCCGTCGATGCATCTTGTTCAAAATCCAGGACAAATCGTAGGTAGCGATCTTCTGAATCGAACCGAAGCTTCTCGATGATCGCGTCCAAAGACTTCGCCGCCTCGGGGTCCTTGTCCCAAATCCGCCTCAGCCTCTCACCAGAATATGTCCCTGCGCGCCGGGCCTCGCTATCGTCAATCAGCTCTCTTACACTCTTACCGCCACTCCTTAGGCCCGGGTGCCGCCAATCGTAAGCATGCTCAACCCAAGGCTCGTATCCAAGAAATTGAAAGACATCAGCAACCCGGGACCTCCGCTCTCTGCTCGATTCCGCCGCGTCCATCAGGGATTCCAGCGCACGGTGTACAGCACCGGTCGGCGACGCTCTTCCAGTCCTGTCCCTTAGCCCCATGTAGCTGTAGAACCGATCCGCCTCTAAATCATCCTCCAGGCTCAGGCGAGGCGGCAATGGAAACTTGTCCATCACAGTGGTACTGAGTGCGATCACTCTCGACGGCAACGGAATAATCCCTGATGGAACAGACTCACCGTTCAATCTGCCAACGATCTCGCCACCCTCGACGCCAACGAGCTCGCATTCGTCCTCACGAAGCACGTATCGAATCCGCCAAACAGTCCGGTTGCTGGATCGCGTATACGAGCGTCTCTCACGCGGAAGCTGGCCGTAGCGAGCGTTTGCGAACATCGCCGCAACGCCGCCCAATGCTCGACTTTTCCCAAGCCCGTTCCTGCCCAGGACCACCGACGTCCAGGACTCTTCTGTCGAGGAAGTATCGGGTGGGGGCGAGATAACAAGCTCTCGCTCGAAAGCCCCCTCTTCGATTTGCGCAGAGCTCCGCCTGTCGACGCTTCTGTATTCCAGTGAGAGCAGACGAAAACCGACCATCGAAGTTGCTTCCTCCATGAAATTTGCAATCCAAGAAGCACGTTTGCTCAACACCGTCACAGAGCTTGAGCAGTGAGTCCCCCGGTAGCTAATATACAGCACCCCTCCCTGTCCGTCAGCGCCGAATGCGTCCAACTGAAGAGATGCACCAGTACCGCACATCCAAGCCCGGGCTCAGGCCCGATGTATGAGGTCATGACGTTGTCTACACGTTCGTGGACGCGGTTGGCCGGGGGCTGATCAGCGCAGGCGGTGTGCGGCCGATGATAGTTGTAATGGTGGACCCAGACGCTGATCGCTTCGCGCCGCTCGTACTCGGAGTAGAAGGCGTGCGCGTAGAGGCATTCCTCGGCAAGGATCCGCTGGTAGCGCTCGACTTTGCCGTTGTGCCGGGGCGTGTAGGGCCGGGTCCGCTGATGGCGTGAAGCATGCGCGTTCACGGTGCGGACGAACGTCTTCGCCCGGTAGTTGGCACCATTGTCGGTGACCACCCGGACCAGTCTCGTGATGCCGTGAGCAGCGAAGAACGCCCTGGCGCGGGAGAAGAATCCGATAGTAGTCGCGGCGGTCTCGTTCTCCAGGGCCTCGGTGTATGCCAGGCGGGAGTAGCCGTCGATCGCGGAGTGCAGGTAGGTGTAGCCCACGCGCTGCTTGCCCTTCTTCGCGTTACCGCGGCCGTGGAGTCGCCAGCCGCCACCGTCGGGGATCTGTCCGACCTTCTTCACGTCCAGGTGGAGCATGTGACCCGGGAACCGGGCGATGATCTTCCCGGTCTCGCGGTTGTTTTCCCCGGTCGGGTCGAGATCCCGACGCCGGGAGATCCCCAGTCGTTCGAGCCAGCGTCCGATCGTGCGAACGCAGTAGTGGTGACCGCGGCCTGCGAGCTCAAGCACGATACGGCGGGCCGACCACTTCTTCTCTCGCCTCCAGGCGTCGATGAGTTCGAGGACCTCGATCGGTGGTCGCGAGGGTCGCCTGACCGGGGCGCTGGAGCGATCCTCCAGCGCCTCGGGGCCGTCATGGCGGTAGCGGTGGACCCACTTCGTCAGGGTCGCGCGGGCGATGCCGGCTTCGGCGGCGACGTGGGAGATGGGTCGGCCATCGTCTTCGACACGTAGGACCAGGCGGAGTCTTCCGGCAGGGGTCAGCGGCGAATTACGGTGGGTCATGGAACGGGTCTCTTCCAGCAGATGGACGGCTTCAGCACCACCCATCGTGCCGGTCAGGGACCCGTTCCTTCATCCCTGCTACGTGACTACAACGTCATGACCCACAACAGCGACACACACCCTCGGTGCTCGGCAGCGGCGGCGCATCACCGCAGTGAGCGCTGTCCACGGCCACTAAACCCTGATTCCGTCGGGATACGAGGACCTGCGTTCGCAGAAACGGCCCCGCCTGCCGAAGCAGACGGGGCCGTCAGACAAGCCAAACGAGCTACACGCTAAACCGAAACTTGACCGCGTTCCGAAGCCGAATAACCTCTCTCGTGGCCGGCCCCGCTCGGCCACTTCAGTACGAAGCACATGATCCTGTGCGACGCAGTTGCCCTCGGCAGAATGCCGACTACGGTCTCAGCTTGAGGGCTCAAGGGGTTCCGTAGGTCCGTCGCGAGGACACCAAGCAGGGGCCTGCCAAGTGTTATGTCGCAGGACATCGGTGACAGTTCTGTATCAGGACATCGGTGACACTTCCGGGGCTCTTGGTGGTGACACTTCGCCGGTGAAAATGGGCGGTGAGCAGAAACGAGCCCGTCGATCCCACTGTCCGCCTGGCCATCTCGCGGTGGCCTGATGACGCACCGCGCGGGTCGGTGAGCACGTTCTGCGTCGAGCACGGCATCTCGCGCAAGACGTTCTACCCCCTCCGTGCTCGCGCCCGCGTCGATGGGCCCGCGGCCGTGCTCGAGCCCCGCACCAAACGACCACATACCTCCCCGGGCCAGCTCGATGAAGAGGTCAAGGACCAGGCTGTTCAGGTCCGCGCCGCGCTCGAAGCGTCAGGGCTGGATCACGGTCCGATCAGCGTCCACGACCGGATGAAAACGATGGGACTTGAAGCGCCATCGATCGCGGCCCTGGCACGGATCTTCCGCGAACGAGGCGTGGCTCGACTGGAGCCGAGGAAGCGGCCTCGCGCGTCCTGGCGGCGGTTCGTCTATCCGGCACCGAACGCGTGCTGGCAGCTGGATGCGACCCAGTACGTCCTCACCAATGGCCGGACCTGCGTGATCTTCCAGCTCCAGGACGATCACTCGCGCCTCGCGGTCGCCTCCCACGTGGCGGGCAGCGAGACCGCTGAAGCAGCGATCGCGGTGTTCAACAAGGGCACCGCGCGTTACGGGACTCCGCAGCGTCTGCTTACCGACAACGGAGCCGCGCTGAACCCCACGCGCCGTGGGATGAAGGGCCAACTCGTCATCCACGTGACCGCGCTGGGAGTCGAGGCGATCACTGGGAGGCCCTACAAGCCGACCA
This sequence comes from Arthrobacter sp. AOP36-F1-5, assembly GCF_058137995.1. Classification (NCBI taxonomy): domain Bacteria; kingdom Bacillati; phylum Actinomycetota; class Actinomycetes; order Micrococcales; family Micrococcaceae; genus Arthrobacter; species Arthrobacter sp. AOP36-F1-5. The sequence goes on along the minus strand of NZ_CM176892.1, from coordinate 1,136,610 downwards.
CGCAGGGCAAGAACGAACGATTCCACCAGACTCTATTCCGCTGGCTGGACAAACAGCCCATCGCTGGAAGCATCGAGGAGCTCCAAGCTCAGGTCAACGAGTTCGACGTCATCTATAACGAGCAACGCCCTCACCAGGGGCTTCCCGGACGGATCACACCCCGCCAGGCCTGGGACGCGACGGAGCCGGCACCGTCTCCCCGGCCTGTCGTGGAGCCCAGCCTGACCATCGAAATCGCCGGGGACAGCAAGAAGCGTTCCCGGGATCTCTCCCGGGAGCGGGTCATCCAGACCGGTGAACGAACACGGGTGGTGAACAGCAACGGCACGATCACCCTTCACGGCGTCGCGTTCCAGGTCTCCCAGCCCCATGCCCAGCAGGAAGTGCACGTCCTCGTCGAACAGGCCAGCGTCACGTTCGTCGACCTCCACGGCGAGATCCTGGCCGAGCATGCTTGGCCGCCGCTCGGCATCCGATACGCGTCCAAGCACACGGGTCAACGGAGCGGCAAACGCCGAGGCCGGCCACCGAAGAATCCCGAACCGTCACCGATGTCCTGAGACATCAACTGTCACCGATGTCCTGATACAGAACTGTCATCGAAGTCCTGAGACATCACAGAGCACCTGCAACGATCGATCCCCGTCGAGCTCCGAGTTTTGAGTCAGACCTATTTTTGAGTCAGCGCAACTAGCGAGAGATCGCGCGTCGAACAACTCGAATCCTCCCCAGAACTGACCATCCGGGGTGCTTGCCCGCGACGCTCCCGCACCGCAGAAACGAGTGTCGGCCCCCGCGGAGGTTCCGCAGGGTCCGACTAAAACCGCAGGTCAGCGGCATGAACGCTAAGCAACTGATGGTAGATCGAAACTCGTCCGTCGACCCCAACAGGAAGCCGAGAAGGTAAAACCCCTGGTCAGAGGCGCTTTTTACACGTTGAACCGGAACTCCACCACGTCGCCGCACAAACCAACCTCTGGGGCCGACAGCCCAAAGCACTACTTTCTTTTTCTGCAACTAGTTGCTATCTTGGCACCATGAAGGACGCCGAACCGAGCGAGCACCAGAACGTCACTGCCATCGAAGCACAGCGCCTGCTTGACTCAATGCCGCCGAGACCTCGGCGAGTTTTCAGCGCCGGTGACCATCTGAGCGCGATTGCCACGATCGCGCTGTCATTCGCGTCCGGGCTTCTCGCGCTGAGCGGATTTCCCTGGTGGGCCATCCCACTCACCTTAGGCGCAATCGTCACGTCAAACGTCTGGATCTCCAAGCGACTGAGCCAGCCGAACGAGCCCAGGCTAAAGGGGACCATCATCTCCGCAGCATTCGCCGTCTGGCTCCTGATCCCCGTCTGGCGGGGCCTCGTGCATGGCGAGACGATTCCGTTCCCTGAAGCGTTCATCTTCGCGGGCTTGGCCCCTGCGGCATGGCTGGTGTTCTATGTCGTGCTTCTGATCCGCCGCTGACATGTCGTATGCAGAAATCGATGCACACCTGGTCGCGCCCAAGCGATTCGTCACTCTCTCGCATCTGAGCCAGGTAGAGCAAGCGGACTACTCCGCACTGCAGGAGACGACGGGCTTGTCGATGCCCGATCTGTCGAAGGTGCTTCGGGACCTGGAGGATCGAGGCCTGGTGGAGATCTCCAAGGAGCGCAAGAACCGTTACGGAACAACGCTGGTGCGGCTGACGCCAGAGGGCAGAGGGACGTTCCGCAACCTGGTGTCCACCCTAAATCGCATTGCCGGAAGATGAGTATTGCGAACAGTGTCGCCCTCGAAGACCGGAGAGCTTTGAGCGCCCAGAACCACCGCCGCATCGGCGAGACTCTCAGCCCCGCGCAGAACGCGCTGCTCGACATCCTGCAGCGGCGAGGACGCCGCGGAAACGCACGGGCTTCTCGGGCTCTGGGTCGCCGATGGACGTCTGCACTCCGTCAACTACATGCCCTTCGGCGATGATCACATCGCACTTCCTGCGCCATGCGACCACACGGTCACGCTGATCGATTCAGCGTGAGGCAACGGACGTCAGGCTTGGAGTGGCCGCAACCAGAGGTTAAAGCGCAAACCGAAACTCCACCACGTCGCCGCGGTTAGCGAACCTTTGGCGCGACCACCGGTTCACTTCTTACCCGCAGAGGTTGTATTGTGCCGCCATTCGCAGCAGTGCCCACAGGTGCCAACCTTTGACAGGAGTGATCTCGTCACTGACTGGTCGAAGGCGCGTGATATTGCCATTTTCATGGTTCGTCCACGAAGGCTGCTCCACGCGCTTTCAATCATTGATTTCAATGAGAAGCCAATCAGCTAAAACGCGTTACTCCGCGGGTACGATCACGGAAGCCCCGTCATCTTCGATCATTTCCCACTGGGCCTCCGGCTTGAACGTCTCTTCAGCAGAGAAGGAACGTGAGCAGAAATCAAAGTCGATGCGGGACAGTTCGAGAGTGCTGACGTCCTCGTTGCTGCGGAATATTAGCCACTGCAAGTCGTCAGAGCTGTCGGCATCTACTTCAGAAGCTGCAGCGGCAAGCACTGGATGAACATCGCCCTTCGGCTCGGCGTAAGGACAGACGATGAGCAACTCATCCCAAGCCATGTCGCCACCGACACTCGAAGGCAAATTAAACGTTCTACTTTTCGAAGAGATATCCTCAAGCTCGGCCTCGAACGAACTTGCCGTCGAGCACCCTGGCAGCAACAGCACTCCCGCCAACGCTAGAGAAAGCGTTGATACAGCTTGCACCGATCGCACTTTCACGTCAGACATCGAACCACCTTATCACGCAATCTCGACGCGATCCGAAACCCCTAACATTGTCAGGTGAGCCAATACCGGGCGCTGCTGGATCAACCAAAGCCAGCGATGCACACCACGCGTCTGCCATTCGGCAACGATTGCACTCCTAGCTCACCGTAGCAAAGCGCCGAACCCCGACAGGGATCCGGCGCTTGCATAAGACGTTAAAGCGAAACGCGACTAGACGTTAAACCGCCACTCGCACACGTCGCCGCACATACCAACCTCACGGGAGGGGTCTACGGCCCAGCGCATGCGGCGGCAGGACAAGCTCGGAATCGTCAACTTGCGTAAAGCGAGCTGTACATGTCAAGCTAGCTTCACATGTCAAACGAGCTTCACAACGGAGAGACTATGAGCACCGAACCACGAACCGACACCCGAACGCGCTGGGGCCGCATCAAGTTCGCCGGAGGGCGCATCCCCGCGATGGCTGTTGCGATCCCGGCCGGGCTGATCCTGGCCGCGGGAGTTGGTGCGCTCACACTTTTGACTGGAGTCTCCCAGGGCGAGCAGGCCTTGATCATTGCCGGCGTGTTCACCCTCATCATGTCCTGGGGGCTCATCGGCCTCATCTGGGCCCTAGTCGTGGATCACTCAAGCCTGCGGGGGGCACTCGACAGGCCAGATGAATCGATCGAGTCAAAGTGGCTGGAAGCCGCTATGGCTGGTGCGCTCTGCGACACGATCATGCTGACAGGATTCGCGCTTGCTACTCTCGTCATCACCGGCTTCGAACTCGATGTCACCTGGGCGCTCATCGGCGTCGTCTGGGTTGCCTTCTTCAGTACAATTGTGCGGTACCTCATGGCGAAGAAGCGGGGCTGACCGTGAAGAACTCGCTTCACGAACGCCGACAGGACCGCGGATGGTCGCAACAACGCCTCGCCGATGAACTCGGAGTCTCCCGCCAAACAGTCATCTCCATCGAACGCGGACGGTTTGACCCATCCTTGCCGCTAGCTTTCCGTCTGGCCGAGGTTTTCGAATGCAGGATCGAGGAACTCTTCGATCCCAAAGGAGAAGACGCCCGGCCGAGCTGAGGCCCGATATGTATCGAGGACACAAAAATGCCCCGGTTTCTAAGAAGAAACCGGGGCATCAAAAGCGCTAAAGACTAGACGTTAAACCTAAATTCCACGACGTCGCCGTCCTTCATGATGTATTCCTTGCCTTCGATACGTGCCTTGCCGGCGGCCTTGGCGGCAGCGGTTGACCCGGCAGCGACCAGGTCTTCGAAACCAATGATTTCGGCCTTGATGAATCCTCGCTGGAAGTCGGTGTGGATGACTCCGGCTGCCTGAGGCGCGGTGGCCCCCTGCGGGATCGTCCAGGCACGTGATTCCTTCGGGCCTGCCGTCAAATAAGTCTGCAGCCCCAAGGTGTTGAACCCGACGCGGGCCAACTGATCCAGGCCGGACTCCTCATAGCCGGCGTCGGCCAGCATCTCCGCGGCTTCGTCCTCTTCGAGTTCGACCAGGTCGGATTCGAACTGGGCATCCAGGAAGATCGCCTCGGCCGGAGCCACGAGTTCACTCAGTCGGGTGCGCAGGGCCTCGTCGGCGAGGGCTTCTTCGTCCATGTTGAAGACGTAGATGAATGGCTTGGTGGTCATGAGCTGCAGCGAAGCGATCTCGGCGAGATCGAGCTTGGCTGCTGCGGCGCCGGCGTAGAGCGTGGTGCCCGTTTCCAGCACTTCCTGCGCCGTCTTGATGGCTGCCAGCAACGAGGCGTCGGCCTTCTTGGCCTTGACTTCCTTCTCCAGCCGCGGCAGCTGGTTTTCAATCGTCTGCATGTCGGCCAGGATCAGCTCCGTGGCGACGGTGTCGATGTCTCCGGCGGGGTCGATTTCTCCGTTGACGTGGACCACGTCAGGATCAGCAAACGCCCGGGTGACCTGGCAGATGGCGTCTGCTTCGCGGATGTTGGCCAGGAACTTATTGCCCAGCCCCTCCCCCTCGGAGGCGCCCTTGACGATTCCGGCGATGTCCACGAACGACACCGTTGCCGGCAGGATGCGCTCGGATCCGAAGATCCCGGCGAGGACCTTCAGCCGCTCATCCGGCAGGGGGACGACGCCGACGTTGGGCTCGATCGTGGCGAACGGGTAGTTCGCCGCGAGAACCTGCGCGCGGGTCAGTGCATTGAACATGGTTGACTTGCCGACATTGGGCAGTCCGACGATTCCGATAGTAAGTGCCACGGGAGACAACTCTACCTGCCGCAATGTGTCGGCGCGGACTGGCACAGTGGACCCATGGACGCTTTTGCATGGGTTGTGTCGACTCTCACGTTGTTATTGGGCCTGGTTCTCGGGGCTTTCGGCCTCTGGATGCTCGGGCTCAGGGACCGTTTTTCCGTCCTCAATCACGAGAACCGCACGGCCACGCAGGAACTCGCCACCGCCGAATCGGCGTTGGCGACCGCACACAGCCACATTGATTCGCTCCAGTCCCGGCAGGACGCTGAACGCCAACGCGACGGCGACGAACGGAAGGTGCTGCAGGTGTTGGCTCCCGTGGCGGAGAAGCTCCAGCAGGTCCAGCAGCAGGTGACGGTCCTCGAACGTGACCGGGTCGAGCAATACGGCCAGCTCAGCCAGCAGTTGAACATGGCAGCCGAGCAAGACGCCGCCATTTTGAGGACGACGTCGTCACTGGCCGGGGCCTTGCGCAACACGTCGGCGCGGGGCACCTGGGGCGAGGTCCAGCTACGCCGGGTGGTGGAAGCAGCGGGGATGCTGTCCCGGGTGGATTTCAACGAGCAGGTCACCACGTCCGACGGCAAGCGCCCCGACATGGTCATCACCCTGCCCGGCGGCAAATCCGTCGTTGTCGATTCAAAGGTCCCGCTCAATTCCTACCTATTGGCCCAGGAGATTGATCTCCTGGCGGAACCGTCACGGGAGGCCGAACGGCGGACGCTGCTCGAAGCCCATGCCAAGGCCCTGCGGGCGCATGTCGACGATCTGGGGTCGAAGGCCTATTGGGAATCCCTGGCCGCCAGCCCTGAATTGGTGGTCTGCTTCCTACCGGCGGAATCCTTCCTCGCCGCAGCAGTCACCAGTGATCCGGAGCTCCTCGATCATGCGTTCTCCAAGAACGTCGCCCTGGCCGCACCGGCCACGTTGCTCTCCATCCTCAAGGGCTTGTCCTTCGCCTGGCGCCAGGAATTGCTCACGGAAAACGCCAGGGCCCTCTTCGACGAATCCAAGGACCTTTACAACCGCTTGGGCACGTTGGGATCCCATGTGACGAAGTTGGGATCCTCGCTGAAGTCCAGCGTTGAACGCTACAACTCGTTCGTCGGAACCCTTGAGTCCAGGGTCCTGCCCTCGGTACGTCGGATCCAGAACCTGGACCCGGGCCATGGGTTGTCCTCCACCGATGGAGCCGGGCTGTCCGTGCCGCCCCTGGAGTCCACTCCCCGGGTCCTCAGTGCCAGTGAGCTCCTGCAGGCCGAGCGGCCCACGCAGGAGCAGCCCGCGGAACCACGCAGCGGGGCAGGTGCTTAGACGGCAGGATCCGATGCCGCACGCCGGGCCCCGTGGGGGGAATCGTCCACAATGTTGCGTACGGTGGATTTCCGCCTAATCGCACGGCGGCCGGGGCCGGTCGCATCGAGCGCCTATTTCCCCGGGACGTTCCCAGGATCCCCGGCAGGTCCGTCGAAGTCCGCCATCGGTACCTTCGAGCGGGTTGGTCCATTGGATGAGGGCGGCACCCCGCTCCGGGTCCGCCACTTCCGTACCGGCCGCATCGAAGACGTGCGCCTTGGTGCCGTTCGATGCGGTCATGACGTGCTTCTCGTGCGGCGCAGGTACGCCTAGTTCGCGGTTCCGTGCCCGCCAAGTCCGGTCGAGGTGTCGCCGGCTTCCTTGAGCTTGGCCCGCAGTTCCTTGGGCAGCGAGAAGATGATGTCCTCCTGCGCGGTGACGATCTCCTCGACGGGACCGAACCCGTAATCGGCGAGTAGTTCGAGCACCTCGTAGACGAGGACTTCGGGAACCGAGGCGCCCGAAGAGATCCCCACGCTGGAGATGCCTTCGAACCATGCCTCGTCGATCTCATGGGCGAAGTCGACCCGGTGGGCGTATTTGGCCCCGTATTCAAGGGCGACCTCGACCAGACGCACGGAGTTGGAGGAGTTGGACGAGCCAACGACGATCACCAGTTCCGCCTCGGGGGCGATCTTCTTGATCGCCGTCTGGCGGTTGGAGGTGGCATAGCAGATATCGTCACTGGGCGGATCCTGGAGTTTCGGGAACCGCTCGCGCAGGATATCCACCATTTCCAGCGTCTCGTCGACCGACAAGGTCGTCTGCGAGAGCCAGATCAGGTGCTCCGGATCCTCGACTTCGACGGTACGGGCCTCCGCCGGGTTGTTCACGATCGTGATGCTCTCCGGGGCCTCCCCGTAGGTCCCTTCGACCTCTTCGTGGTCGGCATGGCCGATGAGCAGGATGTGGTTCTTGGCCTTGGCGAACCGGACGGCTTCGCGGTGGACCTTGGTGACCAGGGGGCAGGTCGCGTCGATGGTCCGCAGATTGCGGTCTTCGGCGGACTGGACGACGGCGGGGCTCACCCCGTGGGCCGAGAACACGACGAGCGCGCCTTCGGGGACCTCGTCGGTCTCCTCGACGAAGATGGCTCCGCGTTCCTCCAATGTGGACACGACGTGGACGTTGTGCACGATCTGTTTACGGACATACACCGGGGCCCCATAATGTTCCAGGGCCTTTTCCACGGCGATCACCGCCCGATCAACGCCGGCGCAATAACCCCGCGGGGCGGCCAGAAGGACCCTCTTGGGTCCCTCAACGGGGGCAACGGCGGCTACCTCCTCGGGCGAACGACGACGACGGGGCACCTGTGGCATGGGCACGGAAACCGGGGCGGCAGAACTGATGGACATGCCATCCATGCTATCCGTTCCTGCCACGACCCACGAGGAGCCGGATCACAACCCCGCCAATCAGGACCACTACCCCACCCACCAGTGAGGCCGTTCCGACGCCCTGCACCTGCTCCGCCAGCCCGGTCATGATCCGGGATCCGGCCACCGCGCCCAGCCCCTCCGAGGCCTGGACCGCGCCGTCCGGGGCGAGACGCTCCGCCAGGATCAACAGGGCCGCCGACCAGAGGCAGACGACCGCTCCTCCCAGGGCGACGACCCCTCCCCGGGACCGGGGCCGGGCCAGCACCAGTCCGGCTAATGCCAGGATCGCCGAGCCAACGGCGGCCCATCCCCAGGAACCAGCCAGCCATACCGTCGTGGCCACCCGTTGCGCCACCGTCGGATCGGCGGACGGGAGATCCAGGGGAACGGAGGCAGTGATGTCCTGGCCCAGCGAATCGATCACCAGCCCCAGCCCCACCCCGGGGGCCGCCTCCTTGAGGCCCTCGACGCCGAGATCGACCACGGGGCCGAGTTCAAGGGTGGCCGGCGCCGTTTCCGCCGCGCCGTTCCGCACCGCGGAGAGCCGATCCACATAGGCCTGTCGGGATTCATCGATGCTTTCAAGCCAGGCCGGCTCGAAACCTTCACTGTCCAGCACCACCTCCACGGCCCGTGCACTGGCCTTGTTCAGCGGCTCGACCAACATCTCGGGTACTTCGATGCTGCCGGGAAGGGCCTCGTGGATTCCATCGATCATCACCTGCGGCAGTGCGTCCCTGACGTCCTGGTCTGTGGGGAGGCCCCCGGCGATCTCACGGGCCGGTCCGGCGGTGTGTGCGATTCGATCGATGGAGGATCCGGTGACGGCCCCGCCAGCCAGAAGCGCCGACAGGATCATGAGCACCACGGGTCCGATGGAGCGCACGGCCTCCCCTTCCCGGATGGTTTGCCTCGGCACGCCCGGCCGGGCGTACGCCATTTATCCCAGCCTACTGGTATGCATGTACATGGGCCCGGACGACTGCCGGAGCCGCAACGAGACCGGGGAGCAAGAGCCGTGGAGAACCCGAACCCGTCCGCCGCCGCGGGACGGCAGCCCGATGGCGGAGCCATCTTGCCCCCGATGGCCGGTGACACCAGCCCCGACGCCCCCTGGCCGCTGCGGGTCTTCTCCGAAAAGCTCAAGCAGCATGTCGAACGGGCGCCGGCGGCCTGGATCGAAGGCCAGCTCCTCGAAGCCAATGTCCGCAACGGCCACGCCTATCTGACCATGCGCGATGTCGACGTCGAATATTCACTCTCGGTCAACGTCTGGTCCTCGGTGATGCGCCGGCTGGAGACCAAACCCGAGGTCGGCTCCCGGGTGGTGGCCCGGGTGGCCCCGAACCTTTATCTGAAGACCGGCCGCCTGTCGATGATCGCCTCGGACGTGCGGCCCGTCGGGTTGGGCGATCTGCTCGCCCGGCTCGAACGGCTGCGCCATGCCCTGGCCGGAGAGGGACTCTTCGACCCGTCCCGGAAACTCCGGCTTCCGCTGCTACCGCAACGGATCGGTTTGATCACAGGGCGTGACTCGGACGCGGAAAAGGACGTCATCCGCAATTCCACGCTGCGCTGGCCGGCCGTGGACTTCACGGTTCGCAACACCGCGGTGCAGGGGGTCAATGCCGTTCCCGAAGTCATCGCCGCGCTCCGGGAGCTCGATGCCGACCCGGAGGTCGATCTGATTGTCATCGCCCGCGGTGGCGGTGCGCTGGAGGATCTATTGCCCTTCAGCGCCGAGGAACTCGTCCGTGCGGTCGCCGCGGCGACGACGCCTGTGGTCAGCGCGATCGGACACGAAGCCGATCGGCCGATCCTCGACGACGTGGCCGATTTGCGGGCCTCCACGCCCACGGACGCCGCCAAGCGGATCGTCCCGGATCTGGCCGAGGAGTTGCAGGGGATCGAGCAGGCCCGGCAGCGGCTGGACCGCTCGGTGGTGTTGTTCCTGGACCGTGCGTCCCACCAGCTCGAATCCCTGCGTACCCGGCCGGTCCTTTCCCATCCGGAGGGCATGGTGCAGGTCAGGAGCGAGGACCTGGAGCGTCTGCGTGAAAGATCGCATCGTTCCATCGATACGTTGGTGCGGCGCGGGCGTGATGCCGTGGCGCATCTGCGGGCCCAGGTCAGGGCACTGTCACCGCAACAGACCCTGGACCGGGGGTATGCGGTCGTCCAGACAGCCCACGGTGCCGTGGTCCGCTCCCCCGCCGATGCTCCCCCCGACACCGAGCTGGCCATCCGGCTGGCCCGGGGGAAACTCACCGCCGTCGTCCTGTCGGGGCAGGACGACGACCAGGACACGATGCACGACAGGAAGGCACCACAATGACAGAGACGGACTCCACCGGCGATATCGCAGCGCTGAGCTACGAACAGGCCCGTGAGGAACTGGTGGCCGTGGTGGCCCAGCTCGAAGCAGGCGGGGCCAGCCTCGAGCAGTCGTTGGCCCTCTGGGAGCGTGGCGAGGCGCTGGCCGCCCGCTGTGAGGCCTGGCTCGAAGGCGCCCGGGAACGCCTGGACGCCGCCCGCAACCGGGCCGGTCGTGGCGACGCCGAGGAGACGGCGGGCAGCTGATCGGCTCAGCCGACGTCCTTGGACTCCTTGAGCCGGAGACGTTCGGCGTCCACATCGAAGCGGGCGGCAGGCCATTGCGGGTCCATCCCCGCCAGGGTCTCGAGCAGCAGATGCTGCACGGCCACCCGGGCATACCATTTGCGGTTGGCCGGCACGACGTACCACGGGGCATGATCCGCATCGGTTTCCTCGATGACCCGCTGGTAGGCCTGCATGTACTCCTCCCAGAGGAGCCGGTCATCGATGTCGTCGGGGGCGAACTTCCAGTATTTGTCCTTGCGGTCCAGTCGCTTCGCCAAACGCTGGTACTGCTCCTGCGGTGAAATATGGAGCATGACCTTGATGATGCGAGTGCCTTCAGCGGCGATGCGTTCCTCGAACTCGCGGATCGCCCCGTAACGCCGTTCGATTTCCTCGTCGGTGGCCAAGGACCTCACCCGTCCGATGAGCACGTCCTCGTAATGCGATCTGTCGAAGACCCCGATCATGCCCGCATGCGGCAGACGGCGTTCGATCCGCCACAGGAAGTCGTGGCGTTTCTCGGCCGCCGTCGGCGCCTTGAACGATTGCAGCTCCACCCCCTGCGGGTCCACGGATCCGATGACGTGGCGCACGATCCCGCCCTTGCCGGCGGTGTCCATGGCCTGCAGGACCAACAACACCCGTTCGGTGGCGTCGCCGCCGATCGCCTGCGCGTAGAGGCGTTCCTGCAGGTCGTCGAGGCGTTCATCGGCGGCGGCCAACGCCTTCCGCCCGTCCTTCTTGCTCCCGGGGAAGCCGGGTTTCGCCCCGGGGTCGGCATCCTGCAGGGAGAAGCCCCGGCCGGCCCGCAACAGGGCCGATAGCGGGTGGGTGACCCCGAAGGAGGCCCCCGGGAAACCCTGGGATTTCTTGTGCTTCTTGCCCATATGAGGCCCCTTAGCGGTTCGCTCGTCCGGCGGCACCTCCACCGTGCGGTCCACTATGCCATCCGGGGCCCTGCGCGGATAGCGGCGGGAGCACGACGGTGGGGCGGAACCGGCTCAGCGGCGGATGTCGTCCAGGAACTCGGCGATCCGTCCGATGGCCTCCTCCAGGTCAGGCACCGACGGCAGGGTGACCAGCCGAAAATGGTCGGAGGTGATCCAGTTGAAGGCCCGCCCGTGGGAGATGAGGATCTTCTGCTGTTTGAGCAGATCCAGGGCGAACTGCTCGTCGTTGTCGAAACGGAAGACCTCCCGGTCCAGTTTCGGGAACAGGTACATCGCTCCCTGGGCCTGCTGGACCGAGACGCCGTCGATCTCGTTGAGCAACCGGTAGGCGGTGTCGCGCTGTTCCTTGAGCCGGCCTCCGGGCAGCAGGAAGTCGTTGATCGACTGGTATCCGCCCAGGGCCGTCTGGATGGCGTGTTGTGCCGGGACGTTGGCGCAGAGGCGCATGTTCGTCAGCAGGTTGATGCCTTCGATGTAGTCCGCGGCCAGATGCCGGGGCCCGGAGATGGCCATCCACCCGGCCCGGAAACCGCAGACCCGGTAGGCCTTGGAGAGCCCGGAGAAGGTCATGATCAGGACGTCGTCGGCCAGGGCCGCCGTGTTGTGGTGCACCGCGTCGTCGTAGAGGATCTTTTCGTAGATCTCGTCGGAGAAGACGATCAGTGAATGTTTGCGGGCCAGCTCGAGCATCCCCTCCAGCACATGCTTGGGGTAGACCGCACCGGTGGGGTTGTTCGGGTTGATGATCACCAGGCCCTTGGTGCGCGGGGTGATCTTCGCTTCGATGTCCTCCAGATCCGGGAGCCAGCCCTCCTCTTCGACGCTGAGGTAGTGCACTGGGGTGCCCCCGGCCAGCGACACCGAGGCCGTCCACAGCGGGTAGTCCGGGGCCGGGATGAGGATCTCGTCGCCGTTGTTCAACAGGGCATTCAGGCTCAGCGTGATCAATTCGGAGACCCCGTTGCCCAGATAGACGTCATCGACGCCGATCGTCTGGATGCCCCGGGTCTGGTAATACTGCGAGACCGCCGTCCGGGCGGAGAAGATGCCGCGCGAATCCGAATAACCCTGCGCCTGGGGCAGGTTGCGGATGATGTCCACCAGGATCGAGTCGGGGGCGTCGAACCCGAAGGGTGCCGGGTTGCCGATGTTCAGCTTCAGGATCCGGTGGCCCTCGGATTCCATCCGTTGGGCGTGCTCGAGCAGCGGGCCGCGGATGTCGTAGAGGACGTTGTGGAGCTTATTGGACTGCTTGAACTCGGGCATTGTCCCAGCATATGACAGCAGCGCCGGGTCATCCCGGAAGGATGACCCGGCGCTGCGGGAACCACTGGGGGTCGGTGAGGTGCTACTTCCCGTCCAGCCCCTTGTCCTTGAGCCATTCCCCGGCCGCCTCGGCCGGGTCCAGCTTCGCGTCACCGGAGACCGAGCGGTTCAGTTCCACCAGGTCGTCGGTGGTCAGTTCGCTGGAGACCTGGTCCAGCACCCCCGCCGCTTCCTGGCTGACCACGCCGGCGTTGATCAGCGGCAGGACCTGCTGGGCGATGAAGTTGTCCTTAGGGTCCTCCAGGGAGACCAGACCGTTGTCCTCGATGGCCGGGCTGGTGGTGAAGATGTCGGCGATCTGGACCTGATCGGAGATCAGCGCCTTCACGGTCAGCGGGCCGCCGCCGTCGGCAATGGGTTCGAAGGATTTCGGGACGCAGTCGTAGGCCTTTTCCAGCCCCGGCAGCCCGTAGGCGCGCGTCTTGAACTCCGGCGGTGCCCCCAGGACCAGCTTGTCGCAGACCTTCGCCAGATCGGACACCGTCTTGAGGTCATATTTCTCGGCGGTCGCCGAGGTGACGACCATCGAGTCCTTGTCCTCCGCCGCGGAGGCCTTGAGCACGCCGAGTCCCTCGGGCACGGCGTCCTGGAGCGCGTCGGTGATCTCCGTGTCGGAGACGGCCTTGGCGTCCTTGTCGAAGAAGAGCAGCAGGTTTCCCGAATAGTCCGGGACGACGTCGGCCGACCCGTCCTTCACGGCCCCGACATAGGCCTCGCGGGCCCCGATGCCAGGTTTGGTCGTCGCGTCGATCCCGGCGCCTTCCAGGGCCCCGGCATAGAGCTCGGCGATGATTTGGGATTCGGGGAAATCGGCGCTGCCGATGACCAGCGGTCGGTCCAGTGCCGACCCCGAGGCCTGGGCACTGTCGCCGGCCAGCGGGTCCGAGCCGCTGCAGGCCGACAGGCCGAGGGCTGCGACGATTCCGAGTGCGGCCGCGAGCCGGGCCCGGCGGACCGGGCGGGCTCCTGGTGGGTTGATGCGGTTCATGGGGTGCCTCCTGTGTTGGTTCTCAAGCCGGGCGAGACGGCAATCCGTTGGACCATCGCCAGCACCGCATCAACCACAATAGCCAATGCAGCGATGACGACGGCCCCGCCGAAGACCTGGGGGTAGTCACGGACGGCAATGCCGTCGATGAGATAACGGCCCAGCCCTCCGAGGTTGATGATCGAGACGATGGCGACGGTGGCGATGACCTGCAGGACCGCCAGACGCAGGGCGCCCATGAGGACGGGCAGCGCATTGGGGACCTCGACGGTGAAAAGCACCTGGGGTTCCGTCAGGCCCATGGCCCGGGCCCCATCGACGATTCCGGGGTTGACGGCGGAGATGCCTGCGGCGATCCCGGCCAGCAGGGGTGGCACCGCCAACAGCACCAGGGCCCAGATCGGCGGCATGATGCCCAGCGTTCCGGAGAGCAGGATGAACAAGGTGACCATGCCCAGCGTCGGCAGGGCCCGCAACATGCCGGATCCGGCGATGACCGCGACCCGGCCCTTGCCGGTGTGTCCGACGTAGAGCCCGATGGGGACGGCGATGACCAGGGCGATCGCCAGGGTCAGGCCGGTATAGGCCAGGTGCTCGACCAGGCGGGTCGGGATGCCTCCGGGGCCGGAGAGCGTCCCGGGGCGGGAGAACCATTCGGCGAGTCCGCCCAGCGGACCGGCCGTGGGCACGGCGGCGGGCAGCAGGGCGAACGCCGTGGTGGGGGCGCTCATGCGGCCACCCACCGGGTCGCTCGCGGTGCGCTCCTGGCGCGTTCCCAGGGGGTGAGCATGCGTTGGGCCAACACGAGGATCAGGTCCATCAGCAGGGCCAGGAGCAACGTGGCGACGATGCCCACCCCGACTTCGAAAGTGAAACTACGCCGCAACCCGTCCATGAACAAGGTCCCCAGGTTGTCGATACCGATCAGTGCCCCGACGCTGACCAGGGAGATGTTGCTGACCGACACCACGCGCAACGCGGGAAAGAGCACCGGCAACGACAGCGGAAGGTCCACCGAGAAGAACCGGCGCACCGGCCGGTAGCCCATGGCGTCGGCGGCGCGCAGAACCGCGGGATCCACCGATTCCAGGGCATCGGCGGCACTCCGCACCAGCAGGGCGATGGCATACATGGTCAACGCGACGATGATGTTCAACGGGTCCAGGATCTGTGTGCCCAGGATGGAGGGCAACACCACGAACAACGCCAGCGAGGGGATCGTGTAGAGCAGGGCACTGAGCTGGACCACACCCCACCTCACGGTACGACGCCGGCGGGTTCCGTTGATGCGGATCAGCCGGGCCACGGGAATCGAGATGAGGGCCGCCAGCAGCAACGGCAGGATCGATTGGACCAGGTGGCTACCGGCCAGGCTCAACACCTCCTGCCAGTGGCCTTCAAGCCACTTCATCGTGGTCCCTCCCCCCGATCTGCCGGCCGATCTCCTCGGCATCCAGCAGTCCGGTTTCGGTTCCGTCCTCGTCCACGGCGAGCGCCAGCCCGGAGAGCGAGGTCAGGGCGGCGTCCAGGGCGGCGCGGACGGTGGAGGAGCGTGGGATCCGGACGGCCCGCGCCACGTCGTCGTCGGTATGGCCGGCCAGGGACTTCCAGCGCAGTTCGGTGGCGGGTCGGAAGGACAAAGCCCGGAAGCCACGGTCCCGGCCGATGAAGTGGGCGACGAAATCGTTGGCGGGGGCCCGCAGCAGTTCGTCCGGCGGGCTGAACTGTTGCAGTATTCCGGCGTTGCCCATCACCGCGACGTGGTCTCCCAGCAGGACCGCCTCGTCGATGTCATGGGTGACGAAGACAATGGTCTTGGAGAGTTGGTCCTGCAGCCGCAGCAGTTCGTTCTGCAATTCCCCGCGGACCACCGGGTCCACGGCGCTGAAGGGTTCGTCCATGAGCAGCACGGGCGGATCGGCGGCCAGGGCGCGGGCCACCCCGACCCGTTGCTGCTGGCCCCCCGAGAGCTGGGAGGGGTACCGTCCAGCGAGTTCAGCGTCCAGCCCCACGGTCTCCAGCAGTTCCTGCACGCGGCGACGGTAGTCCGCCTTGGCGGTGCCGATGAGCCGGGGCACGGTGGCAATGTTCTCGGCGATGGTGCGGTGCGGCATGAGTCCGCCCGCCTGCATGACGTAGCCCATGGAACGGCGCAGCTGATAGGGGGCGACGTCGGCGATGTTGCGGCCATCGACCTCGATGGTGCCCGATGTCGGATCCACCATGCGGTTGATCATCCGCAGCGACGTGGTCTTCCCGCAGCCGGAGGGGCCGACGAAAACGGTGATGGAGCCCTCGGGAATCTCCAGGTTGAGGTCGGAGACGGCTGGAGCACCGCCGTCGTACTGCTTGTTCACCTGCTGGAATCGGATCATGGACGGCCCCCGTCGACGTGGTGGTGGTGTGCTTTCACGGCCCAATCAACCCGGGAGGTCCGCTCCAGCCGGGACAGCTCTGCGAGGTCGAACCAGCCGGCCTCGGAGGTGGTGCCGTCGACTTCGAATTCCAGTTCCCCGCCGGTGATCTCGGCGGAGTAGAGCACCGCGACGTTCTGCAGCGGTTTACTGGTCGGGTGCAATCTGGATTCGGCAGGAACATGTCCGGCATCGACGTCGAGCAGCGCGGTCAGGCGCACGTCGTAGCCGGTTTCCTCCGAGACCTCGCGGACGGCACCGTCCTCGATGGCCTCTCCGAGTTCGACGCCTCCCCCGGGGAGGGTCCAGCGGGGGGTGAAGCCAGGCCAGCTGGGTCGCATGTCCCATAGGGCCAGCAGGATCTTGGATCGGCGGACCACCACGCAATAGGCGGCCAGCCGCGTATCGAAACCTGTCTCCGGCTTCCGGGGCGCAGCGCTCATGGCCCCAGCGTACTGTGCCGCAGACCCTCCCGCTCCGCGGACCCGGCCGCATGTGGTGGAATATTGGCATGCCTGCCGCCAAGAAGCCCCTGGGAAACGCCCCGTTGGACGAGGTCGACCGTGTGTTGATCACCGAACTGCTCGCCGACGCACGCATCAGCAATGCCGCGTTGGCCCAGCGGGCCGGGATCGCTCCGTCGACCGCCCTGCTGCGCACCCGCCAGCTGGTCGAGCGCGGGATCATCGAGGGCTACCATGCCCGGTTGCACCTACCGGCCGTCGGGCGCAGCGTCCAGGCGTTGATCGCGGTGAAGCTGCGGATCCACGACCGGGTGCAGATCGACCGGTTCACCGGTGGGGTTCCGCAGTTGCCCGAGGTCCTGTCGATGTTCCATGTCTCCGGCGGCACCGACTACCTGCTCCACGTCGCGGTCCCCTCCACGGAGGCCCTGCGCGATTGGGTCTTGGACAACCTGGCCACCGATGAAGCCGTCGGCCATACCGAGACGACGTTGGTCTTCGACCACGTCCAGGGGCAGGCCGGCCCGCTTTGAGGCCTTAGGCGGCCGCGGGTCGGCGGTGGGCCAGCACGCTGATGGCCACCGCCAGGCAGCCGGCGGCGATGATCCCGGCGAACCAGGCCACCGCTGCGGGCAGGCCGATGAGCCCGGCGACCAGGCCGAGGCAGAGCACGGGGACGGCGCTGCCCAGGTAGGTCACCACATACACGGTGCTGATGACCTGGGAGTGCTGGGAAGGTTCCACCGCCAACGCGACGTCGTTGAAGGCCGTGCGGAAGGCGGTGCCTTGTCCGGCCCCTGCCAGCAGGCTGGCGGCAATGAGCAGCGGCAGGCTGCGCACGGACCCGGCGACGGCGATCAGTACGATCCCGGTGGCCATGACCATCAGCGCCACCGGCAGCAACCCCCGGTGCGAGCGCCCCAGCAGTTGGGCGGCGGCCGAGGCCATGAGGGTCAGGGCCGCCAACGTGCCGATGCCCAGCATCGAGGTGATCCCGAACAGGTCGGCGAAATAGCGGGGCGCCAGTGAGAGGCCGAAGCCGAAGAGTGCGAAACTCAGGAACCCGATGGCGGCCGCCCGGCGGAACTGCACCCGGGCATCGGCCACGGGGCCCAGACGGCGCGGACGCAGGGCCTTGACGGCTGCCGCCCCCGGGGCCGGGTCCAGGGCGGGGCGGGCGTGCAGCACCCACAACGGCACCAGCACCAGCAGCAGGGCGAACCCCAGCAGCAGGAACGGCGTGAGGTCCGGCCGGGGAAACACGCCGAGCGCGCCGCCGAGCACCGGGCCCGCGGCCACCCCGGACGCGGAGGCCAGCAGGGTCAGCCGGCTGGCCCATTCGGGGTTGCGGGGCAGCAGTTCGCGCAGGGCGGCGCTGCTGGCTCCGGTGCACAGGGCGACGGCGGCCCCCTGCAGGATGCGGCCGAAGATCAGTCCGCCGAGTCCGGAGGCCATGCCGAAGACCAGCGAGCCGGCCAGGCCCACGAGGACCGCGACCACCAGGGCCGCCCGGCGGCCGATGTGATCGGACCAGTGACCGTAGAGCACCAGTCCGGCGATGAGGGCCAGCACGTAGGAGGCGAAAGCCAGCGTCACCGCGAAAGGCCCCAGATCGAGCTGCTCCTGCAGCAGCGGATACAAGGGCGTGGCCAGGTTCGCCCCGATGAGCAACAGCGTCATGGCCGCGAAGGTCAGCAGCAGCCGCGCCTTCACGGAGGCGTTCCAACCGCGGGTGGAGGCGGTGGGCTGGGCGCGCATGCGCAGTTCGCTGATGACGGTCACGAGGCCTCACAGGGTGGGTCGGGCGGTGGCGGCCTGAACGGTGGATGTCCCGCTTTGACCTTCGAGTAGCCATTCTGGGTGAGGATGAGCCGAAATAGTACATATAGAAGTTCAAAATTGATGGTTTTGATCAAAATTTATTGTCAATGTGATCTACTGGGACGCACTATGGCTACTTTTGATGAACTCGAATTGCGTCTGGTGCTGGCCCTGCTCGAGGACCCCCGGGCCCAGATCGGGGACCTCTCCACCACCTTGGGGGTCGCCCGGAACACCGTGCAGTCCCGGCTTAAACGCCTGGACCGGACCGGGGTGCTGCGCCATGGCGGACGGGAAGTGGATCTGGCGGCGCTGGGATTCGACGTGCTGGCCTTCATCACCATCGAGGTCTCCCACCGCGAGCTCGATTCCGTCATCGCCGCCCTGCGCACCCAGGAGCAGGTCCTGGAGGTCCATGAGATCTCCGGGCGCGGCGACGTCTGGTGCCGGGTCGTCGCCCGGGACACCCACCACCTGCAAAGCCTGTTGCGCTCGATCCTGCGCATGCGCGGGGTGATCCGCACCGAGACCTCCCTGGCCTTGAGTGAACACATCCCGTACCGCGCCGAACCACTACTTCGGCACCTCGCCGGGCCGGGCAGGCACTAAGCTGGAAGGCCACCGGCCACCCGGGAACGAACGAAACGCAGAACTTGGGAGAATCAGGTACTTGTCGGCATTGACACAGCGGCTGCAGGAGATTTCCGGCATGCCGCAGCCGGACCCGCTGGCCTCGCCCGCCACCGCCCACGGTTGGCTTGAGCTGGCCTACGACCGCGCCTATTCGGAGGACCATCCGGGGGCCGCGCGCGCCGCAGCCGCCGGACTCGATCTGCTGCGCCCCCTCTTGGCAGGGGCCCCCGCGACCGGGGAGGGTGTCTGCGCGACCGGGGAGGACTCCCCCGCCCTCGAGACCGCCTTGTCGCTGCTCGGGGTCCTGGCCTCGGTCCAGCAGCTCGATGGCAACATCTCCGACGCCGAGGAGGCCGCCGCCCGGCGGATCGTCCTGTTGCGCTCTGCCGGCCGGACCCATCAGGCCGATCTCGAGGAACATCTGGGCGGGCTGCTCTTCCGCGAGCCCCGTCCCGAGGAAACCGCCATCCTGCAGGCCGCCCTGGCCACCCATGCGGCCTCCGGGGCCCACGCCGACGTCCTGGCCGATGCCCGGCTCCCCCTGGCCGTGGTCCGCTTCGAGGGCGGCGACGAATCCGCCTTGGAGGAGTTGCAGCGCTGTGCCGACGACTACCGCGATGGCGGTCGTGCCGAAAGCGAGGCCGGGGCGCTGCTGTACCTGGCCCACGGCTTCGCCAAACACGGCCGGCAGCCCGAGGCCATCGAGGCCGCCGACCGGTTGCTGGCCCTGCGGACCAACCAGGCGATGCGGGCGGCGATCTGGATGGTCAAGGCCTCCTGCCACCACGAATTGGGGCATCCGGTGGAGGCAGAGGGCTGCGCCGTCGAGGCGCTGGAATTGTATTCGGCCTCCGGGGTGCGCCGCGGGGCGATCTCCGCCGCCGCCCTGGTGGCCAACTTCGCCTCGGCCGATCTGGACCAGGACGCTGCGATCACCGCTTGGCGGATAGCCGTCGAGCAGGCCGAACGCGGAGAATTCGAGGAGACCTGGGCCATCCGTCTGGCCCTGGGCAACCAACTGCTGGAGGCCGAGGAGTTCCTGCTCGCCGAGGAGGTCCTCGAATCGCTGGCCCAGCTGTTGGAAGCCCGCGGACGGGAGGATGACGCCGCCCGGACGCTGATGTCCCTCGGGCATTGCCTGCGGCACCAGGATCGCGAGGTGGATGCCCTGCAGGTCTGGGAGAAGGCCGCCGCCGGGTTCGAGGCCTCCGGTCTGGCCGGCGATGCCGCCCGCGCCCACCTCAGCGCCGGCACCCTGCTCTCGGACGCCGAGGACCCCGGGGCCTGCCTGGCCCATTTCTCCCGCGCCACCGAGCTGGCGCGCGCCTGCGAAGACGATCCGACCGTCCTGCCGGTGGCCCTGCACGCCTACGGCCACGCCCTGTCCGAAAGCGGGGACCCCACCGGTCTGGTCATCCTGGCCGAGGCGATCGAACTCGCGGACGACGACGGGGCCGACTGGCATCAAGCGGACTTCCGGGACACCCGGGCCCGCTCACTCTGGGCGTTGGACTACCCCACCGAAGCCGTGGCCGCGGCCTTGGAGGCCGCCGACCTCTTCCGGGTGGCCGAGGACTCCGACGGGGCCGGCAACGCCGAGCTCTTTGCCGCCCATGTGCTCTCCCAGACGGACCGCGGGGACGAGGCCATCCAGTTGTACCGGCTCATCGCGGCCGAACACCGCCAGAGCGTCGCGCACTTCTATGCGGCCCAACGCGGCCTTTCCGAGGTCCTGACCACCCTCGGATTGCCGGTGCAGGCCAAGGAGGCCGCGGATCTGGCCAACCGGGCCCTCGTGGAGGCGCAGGAGACCTATGACCGCGACGAGCCGGAGGACGACGAGGAACCCCGGGACGGCAACGATCCCGCCCCCACGACCGGGGCCAACGCCACCGACCCGGAGGACCCGGTGGAAGGTCCGGACCCGCAGGGCACCCCGGAGGACCCTGAACCCGGCTAGCTACTGCGCCAGTTCGGCCAGCCGCCGGGCCACGTCGAGGCGGGCCAGTGCTTCCCGGTTCCAGGTCCGCATGCCCGGCCTCCTGGCCCCGGCGATGAGGGACACCGCCACGGCTGCAGCCCGGGCGTAGAGGGAGCCGGCCTCCACCTCCCGAGAGAATTCGGTGCCCCACGCCTGCAGCGTCGACCAGATGATTCGTTCCTGTCGGAAGTTCCTGCCCCCGAGCGCGGGGATCATGGCCAGGTGTCCCAGCAGGCAGGCCAGGTCATCGACCCGGTGTCCCGGTCCCACCGAGTCCAGATCCAGGAGCCCGCTGACCGCGGGGCCGTCCATGAGCAGATTGGCTTCGTAAAAGTCCCCGTGCACCGGAACCACCGGTCCGGCGTCGTGCGCGTCGATGACCAGGCGCAGGTGGTCCGCCAGCGCGGCGATCCCCCGGCGTTCCTCCGGCAGCGCGCTACCGGCCGCGTGGGCGTAGCGGGACAGTCGGTCCGTCCAGGACGGGTGGCGGGGAAGATCCAGCACCGCGGCGGGCAGCCGGTCCAGCAGGGACACCAGCGTGGCCGGGTGCACCCCGCCGGCTCCTTCCAGGCGCATGGCCGCGCCCAGCGCGGTGCCGGGGAGCCCGGCGGTGGCCACGACCGAATGGGCCACCGGGTCGAGCACGTCGGCCACGGGCAGGCCGGCGTCGGCCAGTAGCCGGTGGCGCAACACCAATGGTTCGGCCTGCCCGGCCCGCAGGACCTTCAAATACACCCTGCGGGTGGCCACCACCGGCCCGGGGGTCGAGAAGTCAGCGCGGAAGACGGCCCGGCGCAAGGGGCGGTAGGTCATGGTCCGCAGATCCGTCAGACGGTCACCACCACCCCAGAGCCGTTCGGCGGTGGCTGCGACCCCGGCATGGGCCAGGCCCGGCAGCCGGGGGTCCTGCGGATGGAGCCAACTGGAGATCCGTAACGGGATCCTCGCCCGGTCCGCTCCCACGGGACCGGGGACATCGCTACGCCGCAGCCCCGGCGATGCCTCCAGCCGTTCGGTGCTCAGGCCCACGAAATGCTCGGTGGTGCCGCGACGCAGCGAGTAGACGGCGCTGGCCCCGGCGCCGGGCCGCAACTGGAACTGGACCTGGCGGGCCGTTCCGGCCACCCGGGCGTCGAAGTGGTCCGCCCAGACCCGGGCAATCAGTGTCGGTGCGTGGCGGCCCAGGGCCTCTGCCTGTTCGGCGTCGGACCATCCGGGCTGCATGGGTGGGGACCGCGGTGTCGGCTACCCGCCGGTTCAGGCCCGGCGGCGCTGCAGGACGGCGTCGAGGTTCATCCCGCCGGCCGGTGCCGCGGGACGACGACGGGGTGCCTCGGCCACTGCGGGCAGTTCTTCGCCCCGTTCGGCGCGCTCGGCCCGTTCGGCCAGCTGGGCCTCCTGCTCGGCGAGGCGGGTCTGCGCCAGGATGCTGGTGGCCTTCTGCGGCTTCTTCTCCTCGCCGGCCGGCAGCGGCTCGGGGGCGGGGCGTTCGGCCTTGGCGGCTCCGACGTAGGTGGGCTTCGGCACGGCGACCGGTTCCCAGGTCGCCGGGGCGGTCGGGGCCGCGAGCGGTGCGTGGTGACGGACGGTGCCCTGGGCTGCGGGGGCCGAAGCCTGCGCGTTCTCCTGTTCCCGGGCGTCGAAGACCTCCGTGGCCTGATGCCGGACGACCGGTTCGGCCGGCCGGGTGTCCATGGCTTCGTGGAAGATCGCGTCCATGCGGGCCAGGACCTTGCGCCTGCGATCCCGCACGGCCAGCACCCGCAGTCCGATGAAGGATCCCACGAGCACGATCGCCCCGATGAGCGGGACGAACCCCGAGATGATCCCGAAGGGGGCCAGCAGTCCACCGACCACCAGCGCCAGCGCGGCCAGGACGCCGGCCAGGGCGATCGACAGCCGGCCGTATCGGATCCGGAAACCCGCCGTGGTCGGTGCGGCGGTCCGGGTCCGTGCGGGCGTTGCCATGGTGTTCCTCCGGGGACGTTCGGTGTCGTGGGCTGGGCTGGTCGTCGGGGCCTGGGTCGGCGGGCCCTCGGCGGGGTCCGGGCCGTCCGGCGCCGGTGTTTCGTCCAGCCGGTCGGGGCCGGACGTAAGTGCTTCGTCGGGCGCCGAGGCGAGCACGAAGGCGGGCTCGCCGGTTCGCCGACCGCGACGGATGAGTGAGGGGACGATGAAGGCGAGCAGCACGGCGATCATGGCCGCCAGGACCACTGAGCTTTCGACTTGGATGTCCACACCTCGACGTTACGTGGCCCACCGCGCAGGGGGCGGCATTGACCCCGGTGTGTCCGCTCCGAAGTCGGTCCCGGACCCCTGCATGACCTGCGGTTCAGCGGGTGGCGGCGTCGCCCAGCCACCGTTGGAGCAGTCCTTCGGGGACCTCTTCGGAGGTCAGCGCGAAGGCCCGGTGGTCGCACCAGGCGCCGTCGATGTGCAGGAAGCGTTCGCGGACACCCTCATCCCGGAATCCGAGCTTGTCCACCACGCGCAGACTGGAGGCGTTTTCAGGGCGGATGTTGATTTCCATCCGGTGCAGTCCCAACGTCGAGAAGCAGTAGTCGGTGGCCAGGGCCACGGCATGCGGGGTGATCCCCCGGCCGGCGTACCGGCCATCCACCCAATACCCGAGCGAGGCACTCAGCGCCGACCCCCAGAGGATGCCCGAGACGGTGAGCTGGCCGACCATCGTCGGTTCGCGTCGGTCGCTGGTGCGCAGGCCGATCGCCCACGGAAGGGTCAATCCGGCCCGGGCCTGGCGGTTGAGCGAGGCGATCATGTCCCGGTAGCTCGGCAACGGCCCCTCGGGACGTGGGGACGTGGCTTCCCAGGGCTGCAGCCAGTCGGCGTTGCGCCGTTTCAACGCCATCCATTCGGCCTTGTCCCGGTAGCGCAGCGGCCGCAGGAGAAGATCGTCGCTTTCCAGTACCACCGGCCACGAACCGGTCCCGAATCCCATGCCCCCAGCTTATCCTCAGCACCGCGGTTCGGAGGCCTCGACGCAGGGGTGCTTCATCGGGCGGTCCCTGCCCTCGGCTTCGGCCCTCCGCTGTCCTACCATCGAGGAGTGGAGACGATGAGCAAGGCGGCGGCCCGTACGCATTTCCGGACCCTGCGCAGTGAAATGGATCCCGAACGACGCCGGCAGGAAGCCAGGGGCATCGCCGCGGTCCTGCTGGATTGGCTGGGCCGGGACCGGAGATACACCTTGACCTCGGTCCTGTCCTTCGGCTCCGAGCCACCCACCGCGGAACTGCTGGACCGGCTGCATGGGCTGGGGCACCGGATTCTGGTCCCCATCTGCGAGCCGGGGCGGCAACTGTCGTGGGCCGACTGGTACCCCTCGGTTCCCATGGCCCGGGCCACGGTGGCCCCGATCGACGAACCCGTCGGGGAACGCCACGGGGTGGAGGTCATGGACGACGTCGATGTCGTCCTGGTCCCCGCCCAGATCGTGGATCCCGACGGTGGACGGCTGGGCCAGGGCGGCGGATACTACGACCGCTTCATCGCCTCGCTGGCCGAGCGCAGAACCCGGCCGGTGCTGTTGGCCATGGTCTACGAGCACGAGCTCGTCCCGGCAGGGACCTTCGAGGTCGGGGAACTGGACCAGCCGGTGGACGGGGTCCTCACCGCCTCGGGAATCACCTGGATCGGTCCTCCGCGCACCGCATGAGGTAGAATTGGCACTCGACGGATGTGAGTGCCAAGAAGGCCTCGATGGACCGCACCGGCCCTCCGCCGAGACCAGTGCAATGAAGGAAGACAATGCCCACTTATGCCTATGCCTGCAAGGATTGCGGCCACGCCTTCGACACCGTGCAGTCCTTCAGCGAGGATTCGCTGACCGAATGCCCCCAGTGCCATGGCTTGCTGCGCAAGAAGTTCAACAGCGTCGGCGTCGTGTTCAAGGGATCCGGTTTCTACCGGAACGATTCACGGAACAGTTCCAACGGCTCCTCCCCGGCGACGAAGGATTCCACCTCCGGGACCAAGGCCGGCGGGTCGGACTCCGCGTCGACGTCGGAGTCGTCCTCCGATTCCTCCTCGGGCACCTCTACGGACTCCTCCTCCACGGGATCCTCCGGATCCTCCGGGTCCTCCGGAGCCTCATCGGCGCAGAAGGTCTCCACGAACTCCTGACGGACACCTCACAGGGGCCGCGGTCTCCCCTGGGGGCCGGCTTCGTCCACAACCGGCGGTCTCCGGGTCGCCCCGGACGGCCGACTCCGGGCCTACTGGAGGCATGAGAACCAGAGAGCGTCGTGCCGCGTCCGGCCGGACCAGTGGATATCGACGATCCTGGCGTGAGGTCCTGGCCCGCTACCGCCGCCCGCTGGTGGCCGCCTTGGCGGCGTTGACCGTCGCCGTTTCACTATCGGCACTGGCCCCGGAGCACACCGAGACCTCCGCCGTCGTCGTCGCGGCCCGGGACCTGCCCTCGGGAGCCGTCTTGGACGCCACCTCCGTGCGGATCGTCGAACTGGCCCGTGAGGCCCTGCCCCCTGGTGTCCTGGACGACGTCGAAGCCGTCACCGGGGAACAACTGGCCTTTCCGGCGGCGTCGGGGTCACCGCTGGCTTCGGCCATGCTGGTCGGACCCGGACTGTTGACCGGTACGGCCTCCGGGACGGTCGCCGTGCCGGTTCGCCCCAGTGATCCCGAGACGATCGGGCTGCTCTCCCCCGGCCAGCTGGTCGACGTCGTCCTCAGCGAAGGCAACGGCTACGAGCGCGCCGTTGATTCGGAAGTGATCGCCCATGGGGTCCCGGTGTTGTGGGTGCCCACCGGTGCCGCCGACACCTGGTTGGATGCGGGTGAATCGGCGGGCATGGTGGTCGTTGCCGCCTCACAAAAGGATTCGGCCGCTCTGGCGGGGGCCGCCGCCCGGGGACGGATCTTCCTGGTCCTCGTCGGCCCCGGTTCCTCCTAGCCCCAGTGCGGCGGGCGCTGTTCGCGCAACCACTGGTCGTGGTTTCCTTCGCCATCGCCCCAACCGTGCGGGTCGTCGTCGCCGGAACGGGTCGGAAGCACCGGCTCGCTCCCCTGGCCCGCGGTCCGGTCCGCCGGAGCACCGGCTCCCGGATCGGCGGCGTGCCGGCCGGCGGGGTTCTC
The DNA here is from genome assembly GCF_058137995.1 of Arthrobacter sp. AOP36-F1-5. NCBI lineage: Bacteria > Bacillati > Actinomycetota > Actinomycetes > Micrococcales > Micrococcaceae > Arthrobacter > Arthrobacter sp. AOP36-F1-5. The sequence continues at coordinate 1,110,574 of NZ_CM176892.1, read as the reverse complement.
CGCCTGGCCGGTCCGGTCGTGGTCCTGTGCGTGCGATTCCATCTCATCCTCCCGGTCGTGTGCGGTAGCTGCCGGATCGTCCAGCCCCAGGGAGCGGGCCATGGTCGAGGCGATGCTCGCCGGGTCCGAGAACACGTCGATCGTCCACAACGGGATGTACCGCCAGCCCATGGTCTCCAGCAGTTGCGGGCGCAGCCGGCTGCGTTCGCGCACCGTCATGTTCCGGTATTCCTCGGTCCCGTCGGACACGACGGCCAACGGCAGTTCGGCGCCTTGGCTCGTATCGGCTGCCTGGGCGGCCAGATCCAGCACGCCACGGTAGCGTTCCTTCACGATGGCCCCTGCCGCTTCCAGCCGTTCCTTCAGATCCGCCACCAGCGGGTCCTCCAGCGGATGCCCGTCACCGGAGACCCCGGATTCGCCGGAGAGGACGCGGCCGACGAGTTCGATGAACTGGCGTGCCCCGCCGGTCACCCGGTCCATGTCCATGTCCTCCGGGGCCACGGCACTCACCAGATGCAACAGATCGCGCGAACGGGTCACCCCGGTCACGAAAAGTTCGTCGCCGCGTTCGGAGGACAGCGCGCCGAAGTCATGCAGGCTCTTGCCATGCGGGGTCCGGCCGTAGCCCAGCGAGAAGATCACGGCATCGCGGACCAGACCGTGGGCACGTTCGACGGAGGAGACCTGGAAGGCCTCCACCCGTTCCTTGAAGAAGGGTTGGGCCCAGGGGTGGTTGGGCAGCTGGAGCGAAATCGCCTCGGCGATCCGGGCGGCATGACGTTGGTTCGCGGCGATCACGGCCAAGGAGCGGTGCGGGCGGCGACGGATGTGGCTGAAGACCAGATCCACGATCCGGTTGACTTCGGCGACGGTCGTCTCCACGGATTCGCCGCCGGAACCGGGCATCCCGGTCCCGTCCGGGACATAATCCACCGACAACGAAGGCGTTCCGCCGGACATGGCCCGGGCCGCCGGCAGCCGGTGCAGCGAGCCCGAGTAGTAGGCGCGACCCAACGCTTCGGTCAGTCCCTCATCGACTCCGCGATAGACGGTCCGCAGGCGCCGCAGCGGCAGCACGGTGGAGAGTTCCTCGAAGGTGCTGGCCGGTTCGTGGGGCGCCCGGGCCGAGGCGGTCGGATCGACCGAGACATTGAAACCGCGGGGTTTGCCCAGCATGGCGTCGCCGAAGGCGATGACCTGTCCGGAACGGCTGATCGAGCCGACCGCCGAACGCAACGACAAGGCATCGGCGTCGAGCAGGATCACGGCATCGAATTCGACGTCCTCGGGGACGACGGCCGGGATCAGCAGCGGGGAGCCGACCCAGACGGGGACCAGGGCGTTGACCAGGCCGACGCCCAGGCCGGCGACGTCCTCCAGGGTTGGTTCGCCGTTCTTGAGCAGGGCCCGGAGTTCCCGGGAGGCGGCCCGGTGGTCAGCCAGGGCGGCCTTCCATCGTTGGGCCAGCTGCCAGCGCAGCCGCGAGGCGCCCGAGGCGATGTGGGCGTTGTCGGCGAGGCGGTATTCGGCCTCGAGCCGGCGCAGGCTCGCGCCGTCGGACATCGCCAGGTATTCGTCACCGGAGATCATCGCCTCCAGCGCGGACTGCCACCAGGCCAGGTCCAGCTCGGCGGCCACCTCCTCGGCGACCACTTCGCGTTCGGCCAGGTCCTCGAGCAGTTCACCGAGTCCCTGTTCGCGCAGCTGTTCCAGGACCAGGGTCCTCTCGGGCAGCACGTGCAGGGCATTCTCGTCGTCGACGAGCTCCTTCAGCCGGGTCACCAGGTCACCCAGGGGCAGATGCTGCAGCTCGTCATCGGCGTCCACGGGGGCGAGGGATTCGTCGAGCCGGGCGATCCGCCCGGCGGCATCGAGGTAGGCCTTGTTCAGTTCGATCAGCCCGGTGGGGACCTTGGGGTGGCGCTGGCTCGTGGCATAGCTGTTCCACAGTTCGCGCTGCTGCTGCACCTCGATGATCGAGTGGTGCAGATCGGAGATGTGCACGCCGGGGCGCACGTATTCCTTGGCCACCCGGCGTAGTCGTGAACGCGTGATCGAACTCATTTCGATGCCCCGTTCACGGCGCCAGGAGGAGCTGGCGGTGGCACTGATGAGGTCCTCGACCGAACGGTCGAAGATATCGGGCTCGAATTTATCCAGCGATCCGCGCACGGCCACCAGCAGGTCCAGCTGGGCACCCCATTCAACGAAGGTCTCCCCCAAGGTGATCTCCGAATGTTCGGCGACCTTGAGCATCCGGGCGTGCAGTTCTGGCAGGTCCTCGGCCAGCGAGCTGGCGATCTCCAGCGCGTCGTCGGTCTCCCGCCGGTTGCGCAGGCGGGCTCCGTACCAGGGGCTGGCGGCGGTGGAGGCGGTGAAGCTGCCGACCTCGGCGGCCCGGTGCAGGCGGACCGCGGTTTCCTCACGGTCGCTGATGCTGTCCAGGACGGAGCGTTTGAGCCGCACCGAGGTGGCGGGCGCCGGTTCCATGGAGGTCAGGCGGGCCAGTTCCTGCATGGCCTGGTAGGGCGAGCAGCCCCACCGGCTGCGCACGTCATGCAACGAGTTCACGTGGTCCAGCAGGGCATGGCGGTGCTCCGTGAGGCGTTGGTGGAGCTGGCCCAGCTGTGGTTCGGTGGCTCGTTCGTTGCGCAGGATGGCCTGGGTCAACTGATCACGCAGTTCCTCCGGTCCGACCTCCGGGGACAACCGCAGGGCCATCGACGCCAGATCGAGTTCGGCCAGTTTTTCCGTCAGGCTCCGGGAGGTGTCCCGGCGTTCCGCCACGACGAGCACGCGTTTGCCCTGGCCGGCAAGGATGGCCGCGGCGTTGACGGCCGTCTGGGTCTGTCCGGTGCCGGGCGGGCTGGAGACGACGACGGATTCCCCGGCGTCGACGAGGTCCAGGACCTCCTGTTGGCTGGCATCCGCGTCCAGGACCAGGGCCTCATCCGCGGGGTGGCGTTCGTCGCTGCTCAGGACGGTGACCTCGGGCTCGTCCACGACGACGTCCTCACCGGCGTCCTCGCCGGCGTCCTCGGCCAGCAAGCGGGAGATGACCGGATGGGTGGTATCGATGAGCGAGGGGTCGGCGGGATCGGCCAGATCGGCGAAGGTCGAAACCAGGAGCCGGTGTTCGATGACCGTTCCGGGAAGGGAGGCCACCTGTTCGCGCAGCGTGTCCAGCGCGCGGCGGGGATCGAAACGGGCGGTCATGTATGCGGCGCCCTCGAGGGCCTCCACGTCGATGTCCAGTCCTTGCTGCTCCTGGAAATAGCGGACCAGCGCCGGATTCACCTGCGCCCGGCCGGCCAGCTGGACCTCGTCCTCTTCCTGGCCTTCGCGCTGGGTCAGCGAGATCCGCCCGAGCATGATCGGGGCGCTGAACTGTTCGGAACGGCCGTCCTGTACCGCCCGCCAGGTCGCCACGCCGGAGGCCAGGTAGCCCACGTCGATGCCGCGGTCCTCGGACAACTCGCGGATCTTCGCGCGCAGGGCCCGGGCGGTGCGACGACCCTGGTTATAGGCGTCGACGTCGCGCAACAACATGGACAGCCGGGTCCTCCGTCCGGCCAGGAACTGGGCCAGCCCCGAGGGATGGGCGTGGGTGATGTCGATGCAGTTGGACGTCGAACCGGCAAAGCGCAACAGGGTGTCGGTACCCGCCCCCGGACCGAGCTTCTCCAGCCAATCGGTCAATGCTGCCTCGCCTTGTTGCGTCCCTACCACCGGAACACCACCTTCCTTGCATTTGGTCCCCCCTCAGTACCCGCCCGGCGCGGGGTGATGGAGATCGGCCGGTGCGCGATCCTCGGCGCACGCCACTACTTAAGGTACGCGACCCCGGCCCCTCGGCGCTTGATCGCAACACGTCGACGACGGGTCAGGACGACGAAGAGAGGGCCGCAGGCCCTCGCTCCGTGTCAGGCCAGGGTCCGAGGGGACCGCGGGCCTACTCCCATTCGATGGTTCCCGGGGGCTTGCTGGTCACATCCAGGACCACCCGGTTGACCCCATCGACCTCGTTGGTGATGCGGTTGGAGATCCGCGCCAGCAGATCGTAGGGCAGCCGTGACCAGTCGGCGGTCATGGCGTCCTCGGAGGACACCGGGCGCAGGACGATCGGATGCCCGTAGGTGCGGCCGTCACCCTGGACACCCACCGACCGGACGTCGGCCAACAGAACGACCGGCATCTGCCAGACTTCCTGGTCCAGTCCGGCGTTGGTCAGCTCGGCGCGGGCGATGGCGTCGGCCTTGCGCAGCAGTTCCAGGCGTTCCTCATCGACCGAACCGATGATGCGGATGCCAAGCCCCGGGCCGGGAAACGGCTGACGCTGCACGATTTCGGCCGGCAGACCCAATTGGGCTCCGACGGCACGGACCTCGTCCTTGAACAGTTCGCGCAACGGCTCGACCAGTTCGAACTGCAGATCCTCGGGCAGACCACCGACGTTGTGGTGGCTCTTGATGTTCGCGGCGCCTTCGCCTCCCCCGGATTCGACGACGTCGGGGTAGAGGGTGCCCTGGACCAGGAAGCGCACCGGTTCGCCGGTATCGGAGGCTTCGGACATGATCGCCGCCTCGGAGGCTTCGAACGCGCGGATGAATTCGCGGCCGATGATCTTGCGCTTGGTTTCGGGGTCGGTGACGTCCTTCAAGGCGCTCAGGAAGCGTTCGCGTTCGTCGGCGACATGGAGTTTGGCGCCGGTGGCAGCCACGAAATCGCGTTCGACCTGTTCGGCTTCGCCTTCGCGCAGCAGGCCGTGGTTGACGAAGACACAGGTGAGCTGATCGCCGATGGCCTCCTGGACCAGGGCCGCCGCGACGGCCGAATCGACGCCGCCGGATAGTCCGCAGATGGCCCGGCCGGTGCCGACCTGCTCACGGATGCGGGCGACCTGTTCCTCCAGGATGTTCCCGGTGTTCCAGCTCGGTTCCAGTCCGGCACCGTTGAACAGGAAGTTCTCCAGGACCCGCTGGCCGTAGGAGGAATGCTTGACCTCGGGGTGCCATTGGACGCCGAAGAGCCGTTTGTCCTCGTGGGCGAAGGCCGCCACGGGGGCTCCTTCGGTGGAGGCCAGGACATCGAAGCCTTCCGGCGCTTCCTGCACGGAATCGCCGTGGCTCATCCAGACCTGCTGGTCCTCAGGCAGCCCTGCCAGCAACGACCGGGAGACCCCGGTGGCGGTGGCGTCGGTGGACCCGTATTCGCGCAGGCCGGTCTGCGCGACCGTTCCGCCCAGGGCGTTGGCCATCGCCTGGAAGCCATAGCAGATGCCCAGGACCGGCACACCGGCCTCGAACAGGTCGGGGCCGACGCTGGGGGCCCCGTCGGCATAGACGCTGGAGGGTCCGCCGGAGAGGATGATGGCCGCGGGATTCCTGGCCAGGATCTGCTCGGTCGTATAGGTGTGCGGAACGATCTCCGAATATACGTTGGCCTCACGGACGCGGCGTGCGATCAGCTGCGCGTACTGGGCTCCGTAGTCGACGACCAGAACCGGCTGGTGCTCTGGGGTGGGTGCTGGGTTGCTCACGCGCTCCAGCTTAGTCGCCAGTGGGCTTCGGCCGCACCTTCACCGTCGGCGCCGCGTTTTGCCTCAGTACCGTTTGGCGGCCTCGGGATGTTCGTGCAACTCCCGCTCGACCTCCTTATGGACCTTCTTCTCCATGTAGAAGGAGAGCAACGGCACCACCCCGCCCAGGGCGATCGTGATGAACCTGCTGAAGGGCCAGCGCATCTTGGACCACAGGTTGAAGTCGGCCAGCAGGTAGACCACGTACATCCAGCCATGCACGATCAGCACGGTCGTGGACAGGTTCAGCGACCCGAGGTAGGCCTCGAAGGAAAAGGCATATTTGGCGATCATCTCCACGCACAGCAGCAGCAGCATCACGCCGGTGGCGTAGGCGAGCACCCGGTAGAAGGTGGCTGCCGTGCGGATTTGTGCCGGGGTTCCGGCGAAGCGGCGCTTGCGGGGTGCTGGGGCGGGTTGCTGGGTCACTGCTGGTCCTCGTGGTTCGGGGGGATGGTTGGTGTGTGGGCTTCGGCCAGGGCGTCTTCGATGTCCTCTTGTTGGCGGCGGTAGTCGTCGGCCACCAGACGCCACCAGAGGAAGACGGCAAAGCCGGCGAAGACGACCCATTCGATGCCATAGAAGATGTTCAGCCAGTTCAGCGGCTGTTCCTGGGGCTGGGGTCCGACGTGGACCTCGTCCAGTCCCACGGAGGCGGCCCCGGCATCCGCCCCGTCGGGCCCGGTGACCTCCGAGGCGACGATGAAGCCGCTATAGGAGGGCACGTCCCAGAGGTTGATGAGTTGGGCGACCGAAAGGGCGCGCAAGGACGGATCGTCATCGGGTTTCTCATCGACGGGAGCTTCGGTGGGCAGCAGCCGCCCGGTGACTTCCAGCTCGCCGGCCGGCGGCCGCGGCGGGGTCGTGGATTCGGACTGCCAGCCACGGACGACCGGAATCGTGTTGTGCCCCGGGGCGCCGTCGACGGCGAAGGCGGAAACCACCCAGTATCCCTGGACCCCCTCCTGGACACGCCCCCTGACCAGGACTTCCTTGTCCTTCAGGAAGTGCCCCTTGGCGCTGACGACCTGGTCGGCCACGGATTCGAACATCACTGTTTCGGGTTCGAAGTGATCGGTCAGCGGCACCGCCGTTTCGGTGGTGGATACCGGTGGTGGCGGGGCATCCTGGGATCTGGAGAACTGCCATTGGCTCAGCAGCACGAAGCCGCTCGCCAACAAAAGGGCCCCCACCAGAGCGAGGATCCATTTGGGCTTCAGGGCAGTCTTCAACACATACCCAACCGTACTTCGATTCTCTGTAGAAGAGCGAATGCATCGTCGGTATCCATCACCCAAAAATCACGTCAATAAGATATTGACATTGAATCAGCGTCAAGGAAATATTGACGCCATGCTTTCCTCCCCTTCCACCGATCACCGCTCGCGGACGACGAACCGCCGGATCCCCTGGGTCATCGCCGCGGTGACCATCGCCGTCCTCCTCGTGGCCGCACCACGGGCCCTGCCCGCCGCGGCACCGACCGGGGACCAGGATTTGGGAACCCGGATCGGCCACGGCCCCGAGGCTCCCGCCGGGAATTTCGCCGCCGCCGTCATCGAGGACGGTAAGATCGACTTCGCCGGACGCGGCGCCGATGAGCACACGGCCTTCGAACTCGGCTCCATCAGCAAGGTCTTCGGCGGACTGCTACTCGCCGATGCCATCGACCGTGGGGAGGTCAGCGCGGACACGACGCTGGGCGAGATCCTCGGCTACCCCGCAGACGGGTCGGGGGCCATCACCCTTCAACAACTGGCCACCCACACCTCGGGTTTGCCGCGCTTGCCGCTCTCGGTGCCCTTCTACGCCAAGACCCTCGCCTCGATATTCGCCAACTCGAACCCGTATACCCAGTCGGTCGATGACGTGATCGAGCTGGGGCGCACCGCACATCCGAAGGCCGATCCCGGATTCGCCTACTCGAATTTCGGGGCGGCCCTGCTGGGGCAGGCCCTGGCCCGGGTGACGGGCACCAGCTATCCGGCGCTGGTCGCCGAACGGATCACCGGCCCCTTGGGAATGGACCGCACGTGGGTCGAACCACTGGACGCCGCATCCGCCTCCGCGGACCGGGGCACGGCACCACGGTTGGCCACGGCCAGTGCTACAGGGCATCGGGCCACGGGACACGTGGCCGGCGCGTGGCCCGCCGGGGGCTTCGCCCCGGCCCTGGCCATCCACTCGACCGCCGGAGACCTGTCCCTCCTGGCCCAGGCCGTGCTGGATGGAACCGCCCCGGGAACCGACAGCTTGAATCCGGTGACCGCGGACGATAGCGGGGGGCAAGTGGGATTGGCCTGGATGACCACCGCGGAACCAGTCGACTCCCCCGCTAGTGGAGAAGTCGTCTGGCATAACGGGATGACCGGCGGATTCGCCTCGTATCTGGGCCTGCTGCCCGACGGAGAGCGTGCCGTCGTCGTGCTCTCCGCTACAGCCCGCGGCGTCGACGAAGCAGGACTCGATCTCCTGGACGGAGGCAGCCGTTGAACACCTTCATCGCCTACGCGGTTCCTGTCATCCTGCTGGCCTTCACGGCCCCCTGGTGCTTTCGGATGTTGCGCACGAGGACGGCTGAACCGGCGCTGAACCGCATCTCCCAGTTGATGTCCATGACGGCCCTTGCCGCCTTGGGAATGGTGGCCCTCCGGGCCGACATCGTCCCCTCGTGGACCTGGTGTCCCACCGCGGTCGCCGTCGGCGTGGGTGCCGTTGCCCTCAGCGCCCGCTGGCCGACCCTGGTCCGGTCGGGCCCGGCGGACCGGCGGATCCGCACCGTCGTGTCGCTCGTGATCGAGAGCGTGGTTCTGGTAGTGGTCTTATATGGACTCCTTCGCTAACGCCCCGGCCGAGACGACGGCACGGGCCCGCCGTGCGGTCGAACTGGCCGGCCGGCTCGCGGACCCCCTCGAAGCGGACGGGGCCGTGACCGCCCTGCGGCAGGCCGAGGAGTTGAAGTACCTGGCCGATGATCTCCTGACCGCCGCGGCATCCCGGGCCCATGATGCCGGTCTGAGCTGGCAGGACATCGGCAACCAGTTGGGAATCTCCCGGCAGGCCGCCTACCAGCGGTTCGCCGTGGGCAACCCGGCCGACGACGAACGGCGGCGCGAGGACCACGCGCTCCTCGACCAGGTCCGGAGGCTATTCGCGGCCATCGATTCAGGCGGCCTTGAACGGATCGGCGCGGAATTCACCCCACGCATGCTGGCCCAGGTCCCCCCGTCCACCGTCACGGCGCTGTGGGCCGATGCCATCGGATCCCTCGGCCCCTTCGATCGGCTGACCGCAGCCACGGTGCGGCGCAACGGCTCCACCCGCTTCGTGCACTGTTCGCTGGTCTTTGCCGACGGTCTGCTCGATGGCCGGGTCGCCGTGGACCGTTCGGGCAAGGTCGCCGGTCTGCTGATCACCGACCCGGGGTTCACCCCGCCGGCCGGCTGACCCGGCCCGGCAGGTGCCGGCCGGCACCGGATCGACTAGACGTCGGTGAAGTCGACCGTGGAATTGATCAGATCGGCAATGACCTCGGCGTCGTAGGCTCGGCGCAGGGATTCACGGAAGGACGGCTTGACCAGACTGCGGGCCAGGGTGGCCAGGACCTGCAGATGCACCGAATAGCTTCCGGCGGGGGTCGCCAGGAGCAGCACGACCGTGGCCGGGCCGTCGACCGACCCGAAATCCAAGGAGTGTCCGAACGCCGTGATCCCCACGGCAATGGAGACCCGGTCGGCGTGTGCGGTCCGGGCATGGGGCATGCCGATCCCGCCGGGCAGCCCGGTGGCTAGTTGGTGTTCGCGCGAATTGACCTCGCCGACGAAGCCTTCCAGGTCATCGATCCGACCGGCTTCGAACAGTCTTCCGGCCAACAGCCGGACGGCCTCCTGCCGGTCGGCCGCCTCCATTTCCAGGACGACCAGTTCAGGGGTCGTGAGTTCATCGTTCTGTTCAGTCGCGGACGGGGACAATATCTTCAACATTCAGTCGTGTTTCATCGGCGGACTCGTCGTCGGGCTGCTCCTGGCTGGCGCGTTCGGCAGCCACGCGGGCTTCGTAGAACGCGACTTCGCGATCGCACTGCGCCTGGCTCCACCCCAGCAGCGGGGCCATGATCCCGGCGACGACCGGGGCCGCCGCCACTCCCCGGTCCCACGATTCAATGGAGACGCGGGTTCGGCGGGTCAACACGTCCTCGACGTGTCGTGCCCCTTCATGGGTGGTCGCGTAGACGACTTCGGCGGCCAGGTAGTCGTCCGCGCCGGGCAGCGGGCGGGCCAGATCCGGGTCGGCGGTGGCCAGGGCCAGCACATCGCGGGCCAGCGAACCGTAGCGGCCCAGCAGGTGTTCGACCCGGGAGACGTGCAGCCCCGAGGATTTGGCCATGCGGTGGCGGCTGTTCCAGCCCGCCTGGAAGCCCTCCGCCCCCAGCAAAGGGATCGTTTCGGTGCAGGAGGTCGGGGCGTTCAGGTCCATCGAACGCACCGCCTCGTCGATGGCATCGCGGGCCATGACCCGGTAGGTGGTGTATTTGCCGCCGGCGACGACCACCAGCCCCGGGACGGGGTGGGTCACGACGTGTTCACGGGAGAGCTTGGCCGTGGAATCGGATTCCCCGGCCAGCAGCGGGCGCAGCCCCGCATAGACCCCTTCGACGTCCTCGCGGGTCAATGGACGCTTGAGCACCTTGTTCACATGATCCAGGATGTAGTCGATGTCCTCACTGGAGGCCGCGGGATGTGCCTTGTCCAACGTCCAGGCGGTATCAGTGGTCCCGATGATCCAATGCCGTCCCCAGGGGATGACGAACAACACCGATTTCTCGGTGCGCAGGATCAGCCCGACCGTCGACTGGAAGCGGTCGCGGGGCACCACCAGGTGCACGCCCTTGGAGGCCTTGACCCGCAGTTGTCCCCGATCGGTCACCAGGTCCTGGGTTTCGTCGGTCCAGACGCCGGTGGCATTCACGATCTGCTTGGCCCGGACGGTGAACTCCTCACCGCTTTCCTGATCCGCGAGCCGGGCCCCGACCACGCGTCCGGCCTCGCGGACGAAATCCACGACCTTGACCCGGTTGGCCGCCACGGCGCCGTAGTTCGCTGCCGTGCGGACCAGATCCATGACCAGCCGTGCGTCGTCGACCTGGGCATCGTAATAGCGGATCGAACCGACGAAGGCCTCGTCCTTGAGGCTCGGTGCGCTGCGCAATGTCGCCTTCCGGCTCAGGTGCCGGTGGAAGGGCACCCCGCGGCTATGTCCTGAGGCCAGCGACATCCCGTCATAGAGGGCGATTCCCGCCCCGACGTAGGGGCGTTCGATGAAGCGCTTGGTCAGTGGATACAGGAACGGGACCGGCCGGACCAGGTGTGGTGCGATCCGGTCGATGAGCAGTCCACGTTCCTGCAGGGCCTCGCGCACCAGCGCGAAGTCCAGCATCTCCAGATAGCGCAACCCGCCGTGAATGAGCTTGGAGGATCGCGAGGACGTCCCGGCCGCCCAGTCACGGGCTTCGACGATGCCGACCTTCAGCCCCCGGGTGGCCGCGTCGAGGGCGGATCCGGCACCGACGACTCCCCCACCGATGATCAGCAGGTCCAGTTCGGCCTCGGGCCCCTCCGTGGTCGCCCGCATCGTCTCGAGCGAGGCGGTGCGGAAGGTCGGGTCGAGCACTCCCCTGGTTGACGTGGATCCCGGTTCGCGGTGCTTCATCGGTGGTGTCATGCTACCCAGCTTCGTACGGGGAGACGACGACGTCAACGCGTTGGAACTCCTTCAGATCCGAATAACCGGTGGTGGCCATGGCCCGGCGCAAGGCGCCGATCAGGTTCGAGGTGCCGTTGGTGTGGCGCGAGGGGCCGAGCAGGACCTCCTCCAGCGGACCCACGGTTCCCACGCGGACCCGGTCGCCCCGGGGGCTGTTGTCGTGGTGGGCTTCGACACCCCAGTGCCAGCCGCGTCCCGGGGCCTCTTGGGCCCGGGCCAGGGCACTGCCGAGCATGACGGCGTCGGCCCCCATGGCAATGGCCTTGACGATGTCTCCGCTGGTGCCCAGTCCGCCATCGGCGATGACGTGGACGTAACGTCCCCCGGATTCGTCGAGGTAGTCGCGGCGGGCGGCGGCCACATCGGAGATCGCGGTGGCCATGGGGGCGTGGATGCCCAGGGCGCGACGGGTCGTGGCGGTGGCACCCCCGCCGAATCCGACCAGGACGCCGGCGGCGCCGGTACGCATCAGGTGCAGGGCCGGGGTGTATCCGGCGGCGCCGCCGACGATGACGGGAACGTCGAGCTCGTAGATGAACTGCTTGAGGTTCAGCGGTTCCTGGTTCTGCGACACGTGTTCGGCGGAGACGGTGGTACCGCGGATCACGAAGATGTCCACCCCGGCGTCGATCACCGTCCGGTAGTACTCCTGCGTGCGTTGCGGGGTCAGGGAGCCGGCCACCGTGACCCCTGCGTCGCGGATTTCCGCGAGCCGCGAGGTGATCAGCTCGGCCTGGATCGGCGCCTGGTAGAGCTCCTGCAGCCGGGCCGTCACCGCCGGGTTGACGTGTTCGCCCAGGGTCCTGTCGTCCTCGACTTTGGACTCCAGCGAGGCGATCTCCGCCAGCACCGGCTCCGGGTCCTCGTATCGGGTCCACAGCCCCTCGAGGTTCAGGACCCCGAGGCCACCGAACCTGCCCAGGGCGATCGCCGTGGCCGGACTCATGACCGAGTCCATCGGGGCACCGATGATGGGGCTGCTGAACTGGTAGGCGTCGATCTGCCAGTTCACTGACACGTCCTGCGGGTCACGCGTGCGGCGGGTGGGGACGACGGCGACGTCATCCAGCGAGTAGGCGCGGACGCCTCGTTTTCCCCGGCCGATCTCAATCTCATAAGTCACCGGCTTAGCCTATCAGCGCCGCCACGCACGGGCCGGGCTTCGTGACTTGGGCCCCCTTCGTCGGCCGATGGCGGCCTCGGCGCCCCGCCGGCCCGAGGAGGGGTGACAGCCACGGCGTCCACAGCTACGCTCGGCTGCAGCGGGGGCCTTCGCCCAACCCTGCGCCGGCACGGCGCACCGGTTCGTCCCTCTTCGGGGCGGACACCAGCCAGGAGGAGATATGAAGTTCGGCATCGAGGAGGATCTCCTGTGCGTGGACCCGGCCACGGGCCGACGCGTCGAGACCGGTGATCCGGGAACCCGCAGCGAGGCCGACGAGGCGGAGCCGGATTCATTCATCTTCCGGACCGGCGCCGAGGCGCTGGAGGCGTTGTTGGAGGATCGCCGGGCGCTGGGGGCGCTGGCGGCCGACGGCGGTGCGATCGCCACGGGGTTCGGTCTGGTTCCCGCGCTGTCCCCCGCGGCGGACCCCTGCGCCCCCTCGACCGGTCGGGAAGGGGGTGCCCTGCGGATCCATCTTCCGGTTCCGACTCCCGAAGAAGGGGTCCAGGTCATGAACCACCTGCGTCGTTGGATGCCCGTCCTCATGGCCCTGGGCGCCAACTCGCCGCTTTGGAACACCGCCGACACCGGATACGCCAGCTGGAGGACGCTACGCAACCGGACCTTGCCCGTCCACGGCATCCCTCCGCACTTCTTCGGCGCCCGCGACTACACCGAACGCGTCGACCGGCTGCTGGAGAGTCCGGGCATCGACACCCAGGACCACGTCGGATGGGGAGCACGGCTTTCCCCCTTGCGCGGGAGCCTGGAGGTCCGCGCCATCGACATGCAGCTGACCGCCGGGGAATCAGTGCTTTTCGCCCTGCTGGTCCGCTCGCTGGCCGTGGAGGCACTGCACCGGTCCCCCACTCCCGATGGCATCACTCCCGAAGAGTCCGACGCCGCCACCTGGCATGCCGCCCGCCACGGCGTGGAGGGGGATCTGGTCGGGCTCCCCAGTTGCGAACGGTCCTCGCCCTCGGCACTGGCCCATCTGATGTTCGACACGGTCGAGGACCATCTGATCGGATTCGGCGATGCCGCCTATGTGTCGGCGGGTTTGCGGGAACTCCTGGATTCCGGGAACGGCGCCGCCCGCCAGCGCGTGGCCTTCGAGCACGGGGGAATCGCCCGGGTGGTCGAATTCGCCGGAGCCGAACTGCTCAGGGAAACGACGTGGTGAGCCGGTGAACCGCCGGCTCCGGCAGTAGTACCCCCAGTCGGACTCGAACCGACAACACAGAGATTTTAAGTCTCCCGCCTCTACCGATTGGGCTATGGGGGCCCGCAGCTAGATCCTACAAGAGCGTCGGCCCCCGGACGCCACACGGCGCCGCGTCCTTCCCGGGATTCGGGGGACGCGGCGCCGTGGGATGCCGGGTTCCGGCGGTGCCGAAGACTACTTGGCTGCGGCCTTGGGCTTCGGGGTGGCTGCCTCGACGAACCCGCGGCGCGGGGTCTGAAGATCGGCGATCTGGGTGATGTCGCGCTTGAACAGCAGGTTGGCGAACCAGTCGCCGGCCACGCGGAACTTGCGCTCGAACGTCGGCATGGCCATGCCGTGGTAGCCGCGGTGGGCGACCCAGGCCGGCACGCCCTTGAGCTGCAGGCCGAGGACCTTGGCGACGCCCTTGCCGGTGCCGAATCCGGCGACGGCACCCATGTTCTTGTGCTCGTACTCGCCCACCTGGCCCACGCCGTAGCGGGTGGCGTAGATGTTCGAGGCCAGCAGCTTGGCCTGGCGGACGGCGTGCTGGGCGTTGGGCACGCAGGTGCCGTCGGGCAGGCCGCCGGTGACATCCGGGACGGCAGCGACATCGCCGGCGGCCCAGGCGCCCTCGATGGGGCCGTCGTCGCCGGTGATGCGCAGATCGGTTCCAACGCGGACGCGGCCGCGCGGCTCGATCGGGAAATCGGTGGAGTGGACCATCGGGTTGGCCTGCACGCCCGCGGTCCAGACCAGGGTGTCGGTCTCGAAGGTCTCGCCGGGGGTCTTCTCCGGCATGTTCGTCAGCTCGAGCGTGCCGTTTTCGGCCTTGCCCAGCGACGTGTTCAGCAGGACCTCGATGCCGCGCGAGCGCATGTGCTCCACGACCCAGACGGCCTGTTCCTCGGTGACCTCGGGCATGATGCGGCCCATGGCCTCGACCATCACGAAGCGGATCTCGTCCTGCTCGACGCGGCTGGTCTTGGCGACGGCGGCGCGCACCAGGTCCTCGAGTTCGGTGATGGTCTCGATGCCGGCGAAGCCGCCACCGACCACCACGAACGTCAGGGCGCGACGGCGGGCTGCCGGATCGCTCATCATCGACGCGGTCTCGACACGCTCGAGGACCTTGTTGCGCAGGGCGACGGCCTCTTCGATGGACTTCAGTCCGATGCCCTCGTCGGCCAGGCCGGGGATCGGGAAGGTCTTGGTGATGGAGCCGGCGGCCATGACGACGTCGGTGTAGCCCAGTTCGAAGGGCTCCCCGTCGGTCGGGACGACGACGGCCTTGCGGTTGGCGTGGTCAACGGCGCTGACGCGGCCGGTGATCAGTTCCGCGTTGTCCAGGTGCGTGCGGTGGGAGACGGTCACGTGGCGGGGCTCGATCTTGCCACCGGCGACCTCGGGAAGGAACGGCTGGTAGGTCATGTAGGGCAGCGGATCAACGACCGTGACGACGCCGCCATGGGCCTTGACCTTGTTCTGCAGCTTCATTGCGACGTACAAGCCGACGTATCCACCGCCAACGACGAGGATGCGTGGGCGATCGGAAAGTTCAGGAGTGTTTGCCATGAGCCCATACTAACGCCATCAACCGCTATGTGAAAGTCTTCACTAGCGACTTTCCGGGAGATCATCGAAAGGATCCCGATCCGCCTCGGAGGCGGTCCATTCCGCATCCGCCACCGTCCCGGCCGCGGCGGCCAGGGCGGCCCGGTTCCGGCGTCGCACCGTGACCACATGCACACCGCCACCGACGATGATGATCAATGCCAGCGCGCCGAATCCGATGACCAGCACCGCCGGCAGCGCGCCGGCGGGATCCTCCGGGGCGACGGCCTCGGGGGCGGCCACCGCCGGGACGGAGGATTCCTCCTCGGGCTTGGCGCTGGGCTTGGAGGCATTGGGGCGGGTGACCTGGCCGCGGCGGTGGACGTGGATCCATTCGGCGATGGTGCCCAGCGGGTTCTGGTCCACCGAGGGGACATCGGTGGTCAGGGCGGCCTCGGCGTCCAGCAGACCGTAGCCGTAGAGGTTGTCCACCCCGGGCTCCCCCGCGTCCTCAGCGGTGGCCAGGATGCGCTGGATGACGTCGCGGGCCTTCATCTCCGGGTACTTCGAACGGATCAGGGCCGCGACGCCGGATACCAGCGGTGCCGCACCCGAGGTCCCTGACCAGTCGGCGTACCCGCCATCGGGCAGCCCGCCCACCAGCGGGTCGGCGGGGGCCGCCACGCCGATGCTGATTCCCTGCGTCGAGGAGTCCCAGCTGGCCTTGCCCTTCTTGTCGACACCAGCCACGGTCAGCACCCCGGGGATGGTTGCCGGCGCCCCGACCTGTTCCATGCCCCCGGCACGGTTCCCGGCGGCGGCGACGATGACGACGTCGTGCTCCTCGGCGTATTTGAAGGCCTCGTCCCAGCTGGTCGGCCAGCTCGGCGTCGTGGACCCCAACGACATGTTGATCACGTCGGCCCCCTGGTCCACGGCCCATTTCACCGCGCGCGGGACCTGCTCGCTGATGGGGACGCCCCCGGGGTTCTCCGACCCCAGCCACAGCGACCCCGAGAGCAGCTCCGCCTTCGGGGCCACACCGATGACGCCGTCGGGGCCGGGCCCGGGTTTGGGGATCTTCACCGGATCGGGTTTCTTCGGCGGATCCTCGTCGTCCTTCTTCGCGTCCTTCACGGCACGCTTCCAGGCAATGGTCTGCTTCTCGTCTTCTGCCTTGGCCTTCGCGATGGCCTTTTCGTTGTTTCCGTGTCCGGCCAGCAGGGTGCCCACCAGGGTGCCGTGCTCGGGCAGCGCGCCGAGGGGTTCGGTGCCGTCCTTGTTCCCTGCCGCGGAGAAGTCGCTGCCGCCGATGACGGTCCCGCTCAGATCGGGGTGCGAGTCGGCGATGCCGGTATCAATGACCGCGACGGTGACGTCCTCGCCCTTGGAGACCTTCCAGGCCTGCTTGATGCCGTAGTCCTTGAGCCAGTATTCGCTGTCACGGATCTGATCCGCCTGGGCAGCGGGGGCGGCGACCAGCAGCGTTGCCGCGGCCAGCAGGCTCGCCAGGAGGCCGGCGGTGGCACGGGTCGGACGTGACGTCACGGGCGGTTCCTTCAAGGGTCGGGGACGACGGCGGGAGGACGGCCTACTGCCGCGCCAACCCGAGGGCGATACCGTCCAGAATATCGTGTTCGCTGGCCACCGCGGTGCGCACCCGGTTTCCGGTCAGCTCGGCGACCCGGAGCAGGATGGTCCGGTAGATCAGCGCCCCGGCGGCAATGACATCGACCCGGCCCGGGTGCATGTACGGCAGTTGTTCGCGGCGGCGCCGCGAGAAGCCCAGGAATTCGCTGGCCGCGGCCTCGATGACCCCGACGGGCAGTTCGGCGCCGTCGATCTTCTCGGGCTGGTAGCTGTGCAGATCCAGCACATGAGCGGTCACCGTGGTGATGGTTCCGGCCACGCCGACCACCCGGTCCACTTCCTGCAGGGGCACGGTCTGCAGCACCGTGTCGATCTGCCGGTTGGCTTCGGCTTCCGCGGCGGCGATCTGCTCGGCCGTCGGCGGGTCGTCGGTGAGGAAGCGTTCGGCATAACGCACGCAGCCCATGTCCATGCTGATCGCCGCGCGCACGCCTTCGCTGCTGCCCACCACGAATTCGGTGGACCCTCCCCCGAGATCGATGACCAGGACGTCTTCCGTGTCGGCGGGCGGCCGGACCGACACGGCGCCGGCGAAGCTCAAGGCGGCTTCCTCCGAGCCTTCGATGACCTCGGGGGTGACGCCGAGCCGGGTGCGGACCCCGTCCATGAACTCATCCCGGTTCCCCGCGTCACGGGTAGCCGAGGTGGCGACGAACCTCACCCGCTGGGCACCGTGCCGGCCGATCAGTGCCGCATATTCATCCAGTGCCTCAAAGGTGCGCTCCAGGGCCTCGGGGGCCAGGTTCCCGGTGGCATCGACGCCCTGGCCCAGGCGCACGATGCGCATCTGGCGGGCCACGTCGAGCAGTCGGATCCGTCCGTCGTCGTCCTCGATGACATCGGCGATCAGCAGCCGGATGGAATTCGTTCCGCAATCGATGGCGGCAACCCTCATGCCTGGCCTCCTGGATCGTGTGGTGCGGGCTGTTGCCCGGTCGTTTCAGCGTGTTCGCGCGCCTGTCGGGCAGCGCTGCGCCGGGCCTTCTTCACGGCAGGGTCCTCGGCCTGGGTCTTGACGTGGCGGCTGCGGTCCTGTGCGGGAACGGGCGCCTCGGTATCCCAGGCCCCCCGGCAGTGGCACCGCTCGGCGGTCCACCATTCGGCGATTCCGGCAATGGCCTCATCGCCCAGCGGGTTGACCCCGGCCCCCGCGGAGAGCGAATGTCCCACCAGCACGTGCAGGCATTTCACCCGGGTCGGCATGCCGCCGGCGGACACCCCGTCGATTTCCGGGACGGCGCCGACTCCGGTGCGCCGGCCAATGGCATCGCGGGCCGCGAGATAGTCCTGGTGGGCCGCGGTGTAGGCGGCCGTCAGCGCCTCGTCCTGTCCCAGGCGTTCGGTCATCGTTGCCATCAACCCGGCGGCCTCCAGGCGGGAAACCGCGGAGGTGATGACCGGATGGGTGAGGTAGAAGGTCGTGGGGAAGGGGATGCCCGAGGCCAGCCGCGGGGCGGTGGTGGCCACCAGCGGATTGCCACAGAGGCACCGGGCCCCGATCTCCACCACATTGCGGGCCGGACGGCCGAGCTGACGACTCAGCGTGTCCAGGTCCCCGGGGGTGGGGACCCGCTGTTCGGCGTCCAGCGCCTCATGGCGCGGTGCGGTGGCGGGATGCTCCACGGATTCTCCTTCAGGAAATGATCAGTCGGTGGCCGAGCGTACAACGGTGTCCCAGAGGGAGTCGACCCACGGCAGGTCGGTCCGGACATCGCCCACGCTCTGCGGGCCCGCGGCGGAATCGTCGCCGGTGGCCCCGACCACCATGTACTTCTTCTCGCCCGGCATGACCAGGTTGATGCGGTTGCGGGCCTGGGCCTTGACGTAGGCCGGGTCGTCCCAGCGGGCGATCTGCGAGGTCAGCTCGGCCTGCTCCTGCTGCTTCTCGGCGATCGAGGCCTGCACTTCGGCGACCTCGGCCCGCTGGTCCATGTAGGTTCCGACGCTGGGTAGCAGCAGGACGGTCACCACGGCCAGGATGACCGCCAGGGTCAGCAACCGTCCGGAGAAGGCCCGGGCCGGGACCGGGGCACCGGCCTCGGCCGGGGCCTGCGTGGCCTCGGGTTCGCGGTGGCCGTTGCCGGAGCGGATCGCCCCGGAGAGTTCCGCGCGTTCGCGCAGCCGCTTCTCGCGGGGCCCGCTCGGGCGTGGCCCGGGACGTTTGCCGGCCGGAGTCGACTTCGCTGCCGACGGTGTGGCCGGTGCCCTCCCGCGGGAGGCCGGCGAGGATTTCGCCGGGGACTTGCCGCTGCCCGGGGCCGCCGGGGTACCTGGCTGCTTCCGCGCGGTGGAGGGCCCTGCGGGCTGCTTGCGGGCCGCCGGCTTATCGGGGGTGGGTTTCTTCGCCGCGGACCGGCCGGCCGCCGATGACGGGGACGGGGAATCCTCGGACGTGTTCCCGGGTCCGGGAGCGGCACCCATCGGGACGACCTTCTGCCGGTTGACCGCCGCCGGGGTGCGGGGGGCGGACGGTGCAGGAACGACGGCGTCTTCGTGGTCGCCGGAGGCGGCGGGGTCGTGCCCCGGCTCGGCAGGCCTGGCCCGTGGCATGTTGGGACGTCGGTTTGCCATGGGTGTCCTTCCGGTCTGCTCGGTGGGTCCGGGGGTGGGCCGGGTGCACGCGCCTGAAAGGCGTGAGGGGAACCGCCGGTGTCCGGCGACTCCCCTCAGCACTTTACGCGTTGCGGTGCGACCTTAGGCGGTGAAACGCGGGAAGGTCGCCTTTCCTGCGTAGAACGCGGCATCGCCGAGCTCTTCTTCGATGCGCAGCAACTGGTTGTACTTCGCGACGCGCTCGGAGCGGGCCGGGGCGCCGGTCTTGATCTGGCCGGCGTTGGTGGCCACCGCGATATCGGCGATCGTGGTGTCCTCGGTTTCGCCGGAGCGGTGCGAGGTGACGGTGGTGTAGCCGTTGCGCTGGGCCAGCGACACGGCATCGAGGGTCTCGGTCAGTGAACCGATCTGGTTCACCTTGACCAGCAGCGAGTTCGCCGTGGCGGAATCGATGCCCTTCTGCAGGCGCTCCGGGTTGGTGACGAAGAGGTCGTCGCCCACGATCTGGACCTTCGAGCCGATGGCGTCCGTCAGGGTCTTCCAGCCCTCCCAGTCGTCTTCGTCCAGCGGGTCCTCGAGGGAGACCAGCGGGAAGTCCTTGACGAGCTGGGCGTAGTAGTCGCTCATCTCGGCGGCCGTGCGGGAGGCCCCTTCGAACTGGTAGGTCCCGTTCTCGAAGAACTCCGAGGAGGCGACGTCCAGTGCCAGGGCGATGTCCTCGCCCGGGGTCAACCCGGCCTTCTTGATGGCGTCGATGATCAGTTCCAGGGCGGCCCGGTTGCTTTCCAGGTTCGGGGCGAAGCCGCCCTCGTCCCCCAGGCCGGTGGCCAACCCGCGTTCCTGCAGGACCGATTTCAGCGCGTGGTAGACCTCGACGCCCCAGCGCAGTGCCTCGGAGAAGGTGGAGGCGCCGACGGGCACGACCATGAACTCCTGGATGTCGACATCCGAGTCGGCGTGCGAACCACCGTTGAGGATGTTCATCAGCGGCACCGGCAGGACGTGGGCGTTCGGTCCACCCAGGTAGCGGTAGAGCGGCAGGTTGGAGGACTCGGCGGCGGCGGAGGCCACGGCCAGCGACACCCCGAGGATGGAGTTGGCGCCCAGCGTCGACTTGTTCGGGGTCCCGTCCAGATCGATCATGATCTGGTCGATGGCCCGCTGGTCGGTGGCGTCCTGGCCGATCAGGGCCGGCTGGATCGTGTCGATGACCGCGTCGACGGCCTTGGTGACGCCCTTGCCCAGGTAGCGGGACTTGTCACCGTCGCGCAGCTCAACGGCTTCAAAGGCTCCGGTGGAAGCGCCGGAGGGCACTGCCGCGCGGCCCAGCGAGCCATCGGAGAGCAGGACTTCGGCTTCTACGGTCGGGTTGCCGCGCGAGTCGAGGATTTCGCGAGCGTGGATGGCATCGATCAAGGCCATGGAAGGTACTCCTTCGTGGGTGGGTTGGGGGCCGTACACAGCATTGGATACGCGGGCACGTTGCCTCGCGTCCCAGCCTAGCCTGTGCCGGGTGTGGAGGAGGAAGTTGGTTGCGCGGCCGTCATGTAACGTGCGACGGCGGTGCGCAGGGACCGTTCGGCGTCCAATCCACGTTCGTGGGCGTCGGCGACGATCCCCAGGAGCAGCTCGCCGAGTTCGGCTTCAGTCTCCACCACCGCGGCGCCCGGCACCGGCGGGGCGGCCGGCGCCCCGGGCCCGCCGCTCCAGCGACGGGCCCGGCCGATCGTCTTGTCGGCCAGGGCGAGGGCCGGAAGATGACGCGGCAGCGAGGAGAACGGGTCGGTGCGGGAGGGGTCCTCGGCGCGTTTGGCGGCATCCCAGGATTCGACGATCTCCTGGACGTCCTCGGGGTAGGTTCCGCGCAGGCTGCCGTCGCGGTGGAAGACGTGGGTGTTGCGGCGGATCATCTTTTCGCTCAGATGCGCGGCGATGTCGGAGAAGTCGAAGGCCCCCCGTTCGGCGGCGATCTCGGCGTGCAGGACCAGTTGCAGGAGCACGTCGGCCAGTTCCCCGCGCAATTCGTCGTCATCCTGGCCGGTTTCGATGGCCTCGAGCAGTTCGTAGGACTCCTCGACCAGGTATTCCACCAGCGAGGCATGGCTCAGTCCGGCGGTCCAGCGGCAGTGCCGGCGGAGGTCCGCAATGATGCCCATAAGGCGTTGCGGCTCCCCCGGCGTGCCCGGGCTCCCCCCGGGCCGGGCCCCGCTCATGATCGGTTCAGGCCTGGTCATCGTCCTGGTCATCGCCGTCGCCGGTCATCCCCGCATATTCGGCGTTGATGTACTCGACCAGGGCTTCGCGTTCCTCCAGCGGCAGGAAGGCCGCCTCGGCCGCGTTGAGCGTGAGCTCGAGCAGGTCGTCCAGATCGTAGTCGAATGCTTCGACCAGCAACTCGAACTCGCCCGAGAGGCTCGTCTCCGACATCAAGCGGTTGTCCGGGCTGATGGTGACGGTGAAACCCGTCTGGTAGAGCAGGTCGATGGGATGGGACTCGATGCCCTCGCCGAAGGCCGCGGTGGCCCCGGTCTGCAGGTTCGAGGACGGGCAGATCTCCAGCGGAATGCCCCGGTCGCGCACCCAGTTGGCGACCGGCCCCAGGGTGACCAGCCCGGTGTCCTCTTCGACCTCGGATCCGTCATCGTCGGTGCCACCGAACTGGATCTCGATGTCCTCGGCGATGCGCACGCCGTGGCCCAGCCGTTCGGCCCGCCCGGTCAGCAGGGCATCGACTATCGAATCCACTCCCGCGGCTTCGCCGGCGTGGACGGTGGTGGGGAAGAAGTTCGTGGCCAACAGATCGAAGGCCTCCTTCATCCGCGAGGGCGGGAACCCGTCCTCGGCACCGGCGATGTCGAAGCCGACGGCCCCGTTGCCGCGATGGCGCAACGCCAATTCGGCGATCTCCACGCCTCGATCGGCATGGCGCATCGCGGTGATCAGCTGGCCGACCTGGATGGGCCGGCCACTACCGGCGACGGTTTCAACCCCTTCGTCCAGGCCCTGCTGCACGGCCTGGACGGCTTCGTCCAGGCTCAGCCCGCCGGCCAGATGCTGTTCGGGGGCCCAGCGCACTTCCCCGTAGACGACGCCGTCGTCGGCGAGGTCCTCAACGAATTCACGGGCCACCCGGACCAGGTTCTCGTGGGTCTGCATGACCGCCACGGTGTGTTCGAAGGTTTCCAGGTAGCGCGGCAACGAACCGGAGTTCGCCGATTGGCGGAACCATTCGCCCAGGGCGACCGCGTCGGTGGAGGGCAGTTCATGGCCTGCCGCGGCGGCGAGTTCGATGATGGTGGACGGACGGAGTCCGCCGTCGAGGTGGTCATGCAGCGAGACCTTCGGCAGGCTGCGGAAGTCGAATTCGGGGTCATAGGCGGTATGGATCAGCTCTTCACTCACGTACCCAGCGTACTGGGCGGGGCAACGCAGCGGAACCACTGAATCCCGGGAGCCCGGGACGGCGTTGCCGCGGCTCAGTGCCCCCGCTCGGCGGGGA
Organism: Arthrobacter sp. AOP36-F1-5; assembly: GCF_058137995.1. NCBI lineage: Bacteria > Bacillati > Actinomycetota > Actinomycetes > Micrococcales > Micrococcaceae > Arthrobacter > Arthrobacter sp. AOP36-F1-5. The sequence continues at coordinate 1,087,605 of NZ_CM176892.1, read as the reverse complement.
CTTCCAGCAGCGGGGGCGCCGGCTGGGCGTCCGGGGCCTGCGGGTCCGTGCCAAGCCGGCGCCGCAGGACATTGAGGACCCGGTCCACGATGAAGCCGAACACCATGGCGATGGCTATGGACAGGCCGATCCCCAGCAGCGGGTTGTCCTTCATCCAGTGGCCGCCGACGGCACCGATGGTGGTGGAGTAGGCGCTCCAGGTCAGGCATCCCAGCACGTCGAGCAGGGTGAAACGGCGGCGGGAGAACCGGGTGGCCCCGGCGGTGAAGTTCACCGCCACCCGGCCGACGGGGATGTAGCGGGCCGTGAAGATCAGCAGGGCGCCCCGTCGTTCGAGTTCCCGTCGGGCGAAGGCGAAGGTCCGTCGCGTCCGTGGACGACGCATCCAGCGGAACCGATCCAGGCCGATCCGCCGGCCGAACCCGTAGGCGATCTGGTCCCCGGCCATCGCCCCGGCCGCTCCGACGACGCCCAGCAGCAACAGCGACGGGGACCCCGAGGCCACCGCGACGGACGCCAGCGCCACCAGCAGCGACTCGCTGGGCACCACCGGCATGAACCCGTCGATCAGGCAGAGCAGGAAGAGCAACGGCAGGATCCACCAGGCGGTCGAGGCATGGAGGATGACCTCGTTGACGATCTCCATGAGGCAGGGTCCCTTGGCTGGAATTATTCCGTCTTCCGGTGGACGACGGCGGCCGCACCCGGTCTTCGTCGGGTGATGCATCCAGTCTGGCCCATCGGACCCGGCCGTGGCCTCCCACCCCGGGATGATTACGGGTCCGACCCGGGTCCTCCCCGAGGTCGGCGGACACGCAACCCGGCGGAGCGGCTATTCGGCGATCCGCTCCAGGATCAGGCGTTGGCCGCTCCTGCTGCCTTCGGCGCTGATCACCGCTGCCGACTCCAGTGCCTCCAGGGCCCTGCCGAATTTCTCGGGGGTGTCGGTCAACAAGGTCATCAGCGGTTGGCCGCGGCGGACCACGTCTCCGGGTTTGGCGTGCAGGCGCACCCCGGCCCCGGCCTGGACCTCGTCCTGCCGACGGGCCCGCCCGGCACCCAGCCGCCAGGCCGCCACCCCGACGGAGAGGGCATCGAGTTCGGTGAGCACCCCGTCGGCCTGGGCGTACACGGTCTCCGATTCGCGGGCGACCGGCAGGGCGGCGGCCGGGTCCCCTCCCTGGGCGGAGATCATCTTGTGCCAGACGTCCATGGCACGGCCGTCGGCCAGCGCGGCCGCAGGGTCGGCGTCGTGCACCCCGGCGCCGGCGAGCATCTCCTGGGCCAGCTTCACCGTCAGTTCCACCACATCGGCAGGTCCGCCTCCGGCCAGGACGTCCACGGATTCGGCGACCTCGATCGCGTTGCCGGCGGTGAGCCCCAACGGAGTGGCCATGTTGGTCAGCAGCGCCACCGTCTTGACCCCGGCGTCGGTGCCCAATCCCACCATCGTGCGGGCCAGTTCGCGGGCGTCCTGTTCGTTCTTCATGAACGCCCCGGATCCGACCTTGACGTCGAGGACCAGGGTCCCGGTGCCCTCGGCGATCTTCTTGGACATGATCGAGGAGGCGATCAGCGGGATGGCTTCGACGGTTCCGGTCACATCACGCAGGGCGTAGAGCTTCTTATCGGCCGGAGCCAGCCCCGTCCCGGCCGCGCAGATCACCGCACCGCAATCGGAGAGCTGGTCCATCAGGGCCGCAGTGGACAGCGAGGCGTTCCATCCGGGGATGGATTCGAGCTTGTCCAGGGTTCCGCCGGTATGCCCGAGGCCACGGCCGGACAGCTGGGGTACCGCGACCCCGAAGGCCGCCACCAACGGGGCCAGCGGCAGGGTGATCTTGTCCCCCACCCCGCCGGTGGAGTGCTTGTCCGCGGTCGGCTTGACCGCCCCCGCGGGGGTGCGCAGCGAGGAGAAGTCCATGCGTTCGCCCGAGTTGATCATCGCCGTCGTCCAGCGGGAGATTTCCGCCCTGTCCATCCCGTTGAGCAGGATCGCCATGTTCAACGCCGCCATCTGTTCCTCGGCGATGACCCCGCGGGTATAAGCGTCGATGGTCCAGTCGATCTGTTCGGGACTCAGCGTCCCGCGATCGCGTTTGATGCCGATGATCTCGACCGCGTCGAAGTGCTCGGTGCTCATGCTGGACCTTTCGTCGGTGCTCCGGCCGGATGGCCGGAGCTAGTGCAACAGGGTTTCGGGGCCGAAGGCGTCGGGCAGGACCTGGTCCATGGTGGCGATCCCGCGGACGGTCATCAGTTCCATCCCGGGTCCACGGTGTTCGTAGAGCAATTGCCGGCAGCGCCCGCAGGGCATCAGGATGTTGCCGGTTCCGTCCACGCAGTAGAACGCGCGCAGCCGGCCGCCCCCGCCCATATGCAATTGTCCGATCATGGTGCATTCGGCGCAGAGGACGACCCCGTAGGCGGCGTTTTCGACATTGCAGCCGCTGATGATCCGCCCGTCCTCGGTCACTGCCGCCGCCCCGACCGGGAACTTCGAATACGGGGCGTAGGCGTGTTCCATCGCCGCGGTGGCCGCGATCCGCAGGCGTTCCCAGCCGGCGGGGTCCAGCGGCGTCGTCGGAGGGTGGGGCACGGGCCTACTCCTTCACGTAGGCGACGCCGTTGGAGGCCGGGGGTCGTGATTTCCCGGCCAGCCCGGCGACGGCAAAGATCGTCACGATATAGGGCAGCATCTGCATGAACTGGTTGGGCACCGGGGTGCCCAGGATGCTCAGCACGAACGAGAGGTTCAACGAGAAGCCGAACAACAGGGAGGCGAAGAACGCCCCGATCGGGTTCCAGCGCCCGAAGATCATGGCCGCCAGGGCGATGAACCCCTGCCCGGCGGTCATTTCCTTGCTGAAGGACGAGGACGTCACCAGGGTGAAGAACGCACCCCCGAGACCGGCGACGACCCCGGCGAGCAGGACGTTGGAGAACCTGATGGCCTTGACCCGGATGCCCACCGTGTCGGCGGCCTGGGGGTGTTCGCCCACGGCCCGCACGCGCAGGCCCCATCGGGTCTTGAACAGGCCGAACCAGACCAGGAAGACGGCGACGTACATGCCGTAGCCCAGGATCGTCTGGTCGAAGAAGATCGGACCGAACACCGGGATGTCGGCCAGGCCGGGGATCCTGATGTTGTGGAACGACGGCGGGGAGTTGAACAGGGCCGTATCGGCCTTCATCACGGTGGAGAAGAGGAAACTGGTCAGCCCGGCGACCAGGACGTTGAGTACGACGCCGACGATGATCTGGTTGACCATGTATTTGATGCTGAACACCGCCAGGACCGCGGAGACGAGCATGCTGGCCACCACGGCGGCCAGAACACCGGCCAGCAGGCTCTGCGTGATCGATCCGACGACCGCGGCGCCAAAGGCCCCGGCCAGCAGCTGGCCCTCGATGGCGATGTTGATGACCCCGGTCCGCTCACACAGCACGCCGGAGAGCGAACCGAAGATCAGCGGGATGGCCAACGTGAACGAACCGGCGATCAGACCGGAGAAGTAGACGTTGGGGTTGTTGGCGCTGCCGATGACCCAGACCAGGAAGGCAATGACCCAGATGGCCGCGAAGGCCGGGACCAGCCATTTCGGGGCGGTGGCCCGCCGGGAGGTCAGCCGGAAGGAATACGCCGCCAGTCCCAGCAGCAGGATGGCGCCGATCCATCCCACGAGCGTGGTGCCGAGCATCACGTCGGGGACCTTGATCGCGTCGTGGTCGGTCGAGATGCGGAACCTGGCCGTGGCGCTCGGGCTGCCGATGGCGAATCCGAGAAGTGCCACCAGAGCCAGGACGGCCAGCACCATGGGGGTGCTCCAGTTCCGGTGGGCCGTGCCGACCGACGTCACGCCGGCCGAGGGGGTGGTGGTTGCGGTGCTCACGCTGCTCCTCCGGTCCCGGCGGTCCGCGCCGTGGTGGTCTTGCTCTTCTTCTTGCCGGTGTTGATGCGGAAGATCGCTTGCACCAGCGGCGGGGCGGCGATGAACAGCACGATGAAGGACTGGACGACCAGCACGATGTCGATGGGGATGCCGGTGTTGGATTGCATGCCCACGCCACCGGCCCGCAACGCGCCGAACAGCAGCCCGGCGAAGAGGGTGCCCATGGGTTTGGAGCGTCCCAACAACGCCACTGTGATGGCATCGAATCCGAAGCTGGCGGCGATGTCACTGGACAGGGCGCGTTCGGTGCCCGAGATCTGTGCGGTGCCGGCGAGCCCGGCGAGGGCCCCGGCGACCACCATGGCGGTGATGTAGGCCTTGGAGACATTGATCCCCGCGGTGCGGGCCGCCAACGGGTTGGCCCCGACCGCACGAAGTTCGAAGCCGGTCGTGGAACGGTTGAGCAGCCACCAGACGAAGGCCACCGCGGCCAGGGCCACGACGAAACCGTAATGCAGCCGGAAGCCGCTGCCGAAGATCAGCGGGTAGGCCGCCGAGGAGTCGATGTTCGGGCTGATCGGGTTGTTGGAGCCGGGGCGTTGGAAGCCGGGGGTGGTCAGCAGATAGAGCAGGAAGTAGAGCGCGATGTAGTTGAGCATGATCGTCACGATCACTTCGTGGGCTCCGCGTCGGGCCTTGAGCACCCCCGCGATGCCGCCCCAGAGGGCACCGCCGATGATCCCGGCCACCATCGCCAGGATCAGGTGGATTCCGGCGGGCAGGTCCAGGGTGAATCCGACCCAGCCGGCGAGCAGGGCGCCGACGATGATCTGCCCCTGGCCACCGATGTTGAACAGGCTGGCCCGGAACGCCAGGGCGACCCCGAGTCCTGCGAGGATCAGCGGGGTGGCGTCGGTCAGGGTTTCGGTGAGGGGATAGATCGCATTGGCGAAACCGTCGGCCTGGGTGTTGAAGATGGAGCTGCGGAAGAGCGCCACATAGGCTTCCGACACCGACGTCCACACGGCCCCCAACAGATCCATGGGCCGGGCGAAGAAGTAGCTCGAGGCCTCGGTGACCCGCTCGTCGGTCGCGGCGATCAGGATGGCTCCGACGATCAACGACAACAGGATCGCCAGGACGGACACCATGCCGTTGCCGGTGGTGATCCGAGTCATCAGCGAAGCCTGGGGGTCCGGTCCGGACGCCTCGGCCAGCTGGGCCGGGGAGTTCCCGGCGTCGGCTCCTCCGGGGATCGATCCCGGCTCCCCCGCCGGGGTTTCGCTGTCTGGGGCGACGGGGCCCGGTCCGGGCCCGTCCACGGGATCATTCATTCCCGGACTCCTCTTCTTGGTTCGGGTTCGCAGCCGCGGCACCGGATCCCTGATCCGTGGCCTCGGGAAGCGGGGTGGCGCCGGCCTCGGCGGCGGAGCTGCCGGCCATCATCAGGCCCAGGACCTCGCGCGGGGTGTCTCCGGGGACGATGCCCACCAGGCTGCCCTTGTACAACACGGCAATCCTGTCGGCCAGTTCGGCCACCTCGTCGAGTTCGGTGGAGACGATCAGCACGGGGGTGCCTCCGTCGCGTTCGGCGAGGATGCGCCGGTGCAGGAATTCGACCGAGCCGACGTCGACGCCGCGGGTTGGCTGCGAGGCGATGAAGAGCTTCAGGGGCCGGGACAGCTCCCGCGCCATGACCACCTTCTGCTGGTTGCCGCCCGAGAGGGTTCCGGCATTGGACTGCCCGCTCTGGGTCCGGATGTCGTATTCCTCGACCTTGTCCTCGGCGTTGCGGTTGATCACCGCCGGGCGCATGTTCAGTCCGCGGGCATACGGGGCCCGGTCATATTGGTTGAGCACGAGGTTCTCCGCGACCGTGAACGTGGAGACCAGTCCATCGGTGCTGCGGTCCTCCGGGACGAACCCGACCCCCGAGTTGATGATGGACTTCACGCTCCGGCCCAGCAGGTTCTCGCCCTCGAGCATGACCCGGCCCGTGGCCTGGTCCATCAGGCCCATGATGGCCTGGGTCAGTTCGGTCTGCCCATTGCCCTGGACCCCGGCGACCGCCAGGATTTCCCCCTGGCGCACGCCGAAGCTGATGTCGTCGAGCAGGACCTGGCCGGTGGGGGCCACCACGTTGAGGTGCTCCACGCGGAAGGTCTCCTCCCCCGGGGTGGCGTCCTCCTTGCCCAGGGCGAGGTTCACCTCACGGCCGACCATCAGCGAGGCCAGTTCGCTCGCGGAGGCCTCGGGTTCGGCCTTGCCGACCACCCGGCCCCGACGGATGACGGTGATGACGTCGGAAACGGCCTTGACCTCGCGTAGCTTATGCGAGATGAAGACCACCGAGGTGCCGTTGTCGCGCAGTTGCCCGATGATGCTCAGCAGTTCGTCGGTTTCCTGGGGCGTCAGCACCGCGGTGGGCTCGTCCAGGATCAGGATCCGCGCATCGCGGACCAGTGCCTTGATGATCTCCACGCGTTGTTGGACCCCGACGGGCAGGTCCTCCACGATGGCGTCGGGATCGACGTGGAAACCGAATTGCTCGGAGATCTCACGGATCTTGCGGCGGGTGGCCTCCAGATCGAGGATCCCGGCGGCCTTGGTGGCCTCGTCCCCGAGGGCGACGTTTTCCGCCACGGTGAAGACCGGGACCAGCATGAAGTGTTGGTGGACCATGCCGATGCCGGCGGCCATGGCGTCGCCGGGGCCGTTGAAGGACACCGGCCGGTCGTCGATGAGCACCTGCCCCGAGGTGGCCTCGTAGAGGCCGAACAGGACGTTCATCAGGGTTGATTTGCCGGCCCCGTTCTCGCCCAGCAGTGAATGCACCTGACTGTCTTCGACCACCACGTCGATGTTGTCGTTGGCGGTGAACGAACCAAATTTCTTGGTGATTCCGCGAAGTTCCAATTTCACGTGCTCTACCGTGTTCCCTTCTTTAGCGGCCCGGGCTCCAGGGGATCTGCCCCGATGCACCGTGGGCCATCGAATCCAGCGTAGCCGCGAATCGTTGGACGTCGGATGAGGCACGCGCCGCCCGTTTCCGGGATGGTCTCCCGTCTTTCCGGACGGCGCGCGCCGTGTCTGCTGGTTGGTCCTGACCCATCGCTTCGATGGGTCGGGACCTCCCGCGGACTATTTCTTCGGGCTGGACGGCGACTCGACCTTGATGTCGCCGGAGATGATGTCGGCCTTGATGTCGTCCAGCTGCGACTTCATGTCATCGGAGACATCGGAGTCGAAGTCGTGGAACGGTGCCAGGTCGACACCCTTGTTCTCCAACGTCCCGACATACGGGGTGTTGTCGAACTCGTCGTCCAGGTCCTCGGTGATCACGTTCTCGACGGCCTCACCCATCAGCTTCATGACGGAGGTGAGCACGAATTCCTGCCCGGAGGGAAGTGACTCGTAGCCATCGGAATCGACCCAGACGACCTTGGCGTCCTTGCCGTTGGAGTTGGCGTCCTTAACGGCGTCGATGGTGCCCAGGCCCACCGGACCGGCGACGGGCATGATGATGTCCGCCCCTTCGTTGATGAAGTTGGTGGTGGTCGTCTTGCCCTTGCCCTGGTTCTCGAAGTCGCCGGTGAACGTACCGTTCTGCTTATCGGCGTTCCAGCCCAGGACCTTGACCTTCTCGTCGTTCTTCTCGTTGTAGTACTGCACCCCTTCGTCGAAGCCGTCCATGAAGATGGTGACGGTCGGGATGTTGATGCCGCCGTAGGTGGCGACCTTGCCGGTCTCGGACGTCCCGGCGGCCAGGTAGCCGGCCAGGAAGGCGGCCTGGGCCGTGTCGTAGATGATCGGCTTGACGTTGGGCAGGTCGATCGAGTCGTCATCGATGATCGCGAAGTGCGCGTCCTCGGTCTTCTCCGCCAGGTCCTTGGTGGCATCGGCCAGCAGGAAGCCCACGGTGATGGTCAGGTTGCACCCGCCCTTGACCATGGAGTTCAGGTTGGGCTCGAAGTCGGTCTTGGCCTTGGACTCGGCCTGCTTGGTCTTGATGCCCAGGTCCTTCTTCGCCTTCATCAGGCCCTCATAGGAGGACTGGTTGAAGGAGCGGTCGTCGAATCCGCCGGAGTCGGAAACGATGCAGCCGGTGTAGTCGGCGGCGCCGGGGTGGCTCGAGGCGGCCGAATCATCGCCACCGGAATCCGGGGCGGCCCCGCAGGCGGTCAGGACGAGGGCGGAAACGCCCAGGACGGCGGCGAGCTTGCCGGTGGAGCGCTTCAGGGTGCGCGGTGACTTCTTCAAGGTTCCTCCAGTGACGAGTGATGCTTCAGGGCCACCCCCTCCACGGGCCAGGTGACCTACCTGGGCCCCTCGAACGGGTGCCGACCGCCTTCGGCCTCCACATGAGGGGAGGACGTGACGGAAGATACAGTATGCCCCACTCGGACCGACCTGCCAGCACAAATAGTTGACACGACTATATTGTTGACCTTTTGTTACCTGCTGGTAGCTCGATCAGACGCTTTGTCCAGGATTGATGGCGCGCAGGGCGGCAGCAGCCATGACCCGGATGCCGGTTTCGATGGCCTTCTCGTCCGGGATGTAGTCACCGCGATGCAGATCGTAGGTCTCCCCTCCCGATGTACGCGTTCCCAGCCGCATCATGGCCCCGGGAATGGTGTGGGTCATCCAGGCGAAGTCCTCCCCGCCCATGGACTGCGGGATGAGCACGATGGCCTTCGACCCGATCTCGGCGCGCGCGGCCCGTTCGATCAGATCCGTTTCCGCTTCGGCATTGACCACCGGCGGGACCCCGCGGGTGTGCTCGAGTTTCACGTCGACACCATAGGGGACGGCGATCTGACGGACGACCTCATCCAACAGCACCCCCGCCGATTCCCAGGCGTCCCCGTCCAGGCAACGCATGGTCCCGGCCAGGTAGCCCGCGGCGGGGATCGCGTTCGGGGCCGACCCGGCATGGATCTGGCCCCAGACCACCGAGACGGCGCTGCGCACGTCGATCCGCCGGTTGAGCACCGCCGGGACACCAACGGCGATCTCCGCCAGGGCGAAGACCAGGTCCTCGGTCAGATGCGGTCTGGAGGTGTGGCCGCCCCGGCCCGATAGTTCGATTTTGATGGTGTCGCTGGCACTGGTGATCGCCCCGATGCGGGTGCCGATCGTCCCGGCGTCGACCCGGGGTTCGCAGTGCAGGGCCAGGATGCGCGGGACCCCTTCGAGGACTCCCTGGGCAATCACCGACAGGGCCCCGCCGGGCATGGTCTCCTCCGCCGGCTGGAAGATCACCCGGATCCTGCCGCCGAGTTCACCGGCGGCGTGCATGCGCCCCAGGGTCAGGGCCACCCCGAGCATGACCGTGGTGTGGATGTCGTGCCCGCAGGCGTGGCAGACCCCCTCCCGGGTCGAGGCGTAGTCCAGCCCGGTTTCCTCCAGGATCGGCAGGGCATCGATATCCGCCCGCAGGCCCAGGGCGATGTCCCCCTCACCGATATCGACGTAGAGCCCGGTCCCCTCCAGGGCCCGTGGCTCCAGTCCGGCCGCCTCGAGCTCCGCCAGGATGCGTGCCGTCGTCCGGGTCTCCTCGAAGGAGAGTTCCGGGTTGGCGTGAAGGTCACGTCGGAAGCCCACCAGTTGGGGCAGCAACGGCTGCGCCCAAGGCCCGATCGCGGGATAGGTCGTCTGCCTCGAGGAATCGTAAGTCACAGAAGCGACTTTACGGCGTCGCCGCGGCAACCACCGAGTTTGCAACGCATCATTTCGTGCGCGTCACCGGCCGGCGGGAACCCGGCTACAACACGTCGAGGTCGCCGGAGGCCTTGAGTGCCTCGACGGCCTTCTTCACGGACTGGGCATGGTCGCTGGTGGTGACCAGCAGTGCATCCCCGGTATCGACGACGACCACGTCCTTGATGCCGATCAGGGCGATCATGCGTTTGGTGTCCGAGACCACCACTCCGGAGGCATCGTCGGCGTAGACCCGGGCCCCGTCCCCCAGCACGGTGAGGTTGGTGGCCTCGCTGGCCGGATTCAGCCGGCCGATGGCGGCGAAGTCGCCGACGTCATCCCAGGTGAATTCACCGGGGATCATTGCGACGTCGCCTTGTTCGGCTGCTGGTTCGGCCACCGCATAGTCGATGGCGATCTTCGGCAGGGTCGGCCAGATGCGCTTCTTCACCGCATCGCGTTCGGGGGTGTCCCAGGCGTCGGCGATCTCCATCAACCCCGCATGCAGTTCCGGTTCATTGCGTTCGAGATGGTCGAGCATCAAGGACACGGGGGCGACGAACATCCCCGCATTCCACAGGTAATCCCCGCTGTCGACGTAGCGCTGGGCCACTTCCTCGTCGGGCTTCTCCACGAATTCGAGCACCGAGGTGGCGCTGGGGGCCCCTTCCACGGTGAGGGCATCGCCGGCGCGGATGTAGCCGAACGCCGTGGACGGTGAGGCCGGTTTGATCCCGATCGTCACGATCTTGCCGGTAGCTGCGGTCAGGATGGCCTCGCGGACGGCCTCCTGGAAGACCTCCACCGGTCCGATGACCTGGTCCGCGGCAAAGGACCCCATGATGATGTCCGGATTCCTCCGGTGCAGGATGGCTGCCGCCAGGCCGATCGCCGCCGCGGAGTCCTTCGGCTCGGATTCGAGTACGAGGTTCGTTTCGCTCAGTTCGGGCAACTGCGACTGGACGGCTTCGCGGTGGGCCTGCCCGGTGACCACCATGATGCGCTTCTCGGCCAGGGGAACGAGCCGCTCATAGGTTGCGCGGATCAGCGTCGTCCCCGATCCGGTGAGGTCGTGCAGGAACTTGGGGGCGGCCGCTCGGGAGAGCGGCCACAGCCGCGTTCCCACGCCGCCGGCGGGGATCACGCCGTGGAAGCGCGCGAGGAGGTCATCATTCATGGATCCCACAGTAGGCGATCACCGAACCGTTTCGCTGGAGGACGGGCTGGATTTAGGGCACGAAAATGTCACGTATTTTCCGCGCGAATCCGCGTATTCCCCCTCGTCACCACGGTCGCCGTGAGGCTCGCCACACAGGTAGGGTGGAGACGAAGCCTGACGGACCCCGTGGTCTAGGATCAGGCTAGGAACGCTTACGCACCGGCGCCAATCTTTTGTGTGCACGCCACACGAACGCCCTTGCATGCATGGAGGTAAATTCAGTGTCGAAGACATCGTCAGGCACCCTCTACCGCGGCCACGAAGGCATGTGGTCCTGGGTAGGGCATCGGGTCACCGGTGTCGTCATTTTCTTGTTTCTTTTGGTGCACGTGCTCGATACGGCCTTGGTGCGGGTCGACCCCGGCGCCTACGACGCAGTGATCGGCACGTATAAGAACCCGTTGATGGCCGTCGGAGAGCTCGGTCTCGTCGCCGCGATCGTCTTCCACGCCTTCAATGGCCTGCGCCTGGTCCTGGTCGACTTCTGGAAGTCCGGCCCCAAGTACCACCGTCAGCTGCTCTGGGGAGTGCTGATCGTGTGGGTCGTGGTCATGATCGGCTTCGCCATCCGTCACCTGTCGCTCGCCTTCGGAGGTTACTAAGCCATGGCTCCCACGGAATTCGTTGCACCGCGTTCGACTCGGGTCGACCCGAAGTACCTGCGCTCCAAGTCCAAGAACGGCAACTTCGAGATGCTCGCCTGGCTCTTCATGCGCATCTCTGGGGTCCTGCTGGTCATCCTGATCTTCGGCCACCTCTTCGTGAACCTGCTGGTCGGTGACGGCGTGCATGCCATCGACTTCGGTTTCGTCGCCGGCAAGTGGGCCAACCCGCTCTGGCAGTTCTGGGATCTGACCATGCTGTGGCTGGCGATGCTGCACGGCACCAATGGCGTTCGCACCATCATCAACGACTACGTCGAAAAGGATCGTCCGCGGTTCTGGCTCCAGCTGGTGCTGGTGCTGTGCTCGGCGGCCATCGTCATCCTCGGGACGCTCGTGATCTTCACCTTCGATCCGTGCATCCCCGGCTCCACGCTCGCGGTCTGCCAGTAGTCCCGGCGCGCTTCGCCGACACCAAGATTCAAAGAAGAGGGAACATCCGGTATGCAGGTACATAAGTACGACGTCGTCATTGTCGGCGCCGGTGGCGCGGGCATGCGCGCTGCCATCGAATCCGGCCAGCAGGCCCATACGGCCGTGCTGACCAAGCTCTACCCCACCCGTTCACATACGGGCGCCGCCCAGGGCGGCATGTGTGCCGCCCTGGCCAACGTCGAGGAAGACAACTGGGAGTGGCACACCTTCGACACCGTCAAGGGTGGCGACTACCTGGTTGACCAGGATGCCGCCGAGGTCATGGCCAAGGAGGCCATCGAGGCGGTGCTGGACCTGGAAAAGATGGGTCTGCCGTTCAACCGCACCCCCGAGGGCAAGATCGACCAGCGTCGCTTCGGCGGCCACACCCGCGACCATGGCAAGGCCCCCGTCCGTCGGTCCTGCTACGCCGCGGACCGCACCGGGCACATGATCCTGCAGACGCTCTACCAGAACTGCGTGAAGCACAACGTCGAGTTCTACAACGAGTTCTACGTCCTGGACATGCTCACCGTCCAGGAGGAGGCCACCCGCGAGGATGGCACCACCTACCTGCAGACCCGGGTGGCCGGCGTCGTCTCCTACGATCTGGCCACCGGCGAGATCCACGTCTTCCAGGCCAAGTCGGTCGTCTTCGCCACCGGCGGGGCCGGCAAGGTCTTCAAGACCACCTCCAACGCGCACACCCTGACCGGTGACGGCATGGGCATCGCCTTCCGCAAGGGCATCCCGCTGGAGGACATGGAATTCGTGCAGTTCCACCCGACCGGCCTCGCCGGGCTCGGGATCCTCCTGTCCGAAGCGGCCCGCGGTGAGGGCGCGATCCTGCGCAACTCCGAGGGCGAACGGTTCATGGAACGCTACGCCCCGACCATCAAGGATCTGGCGCCACGCGATATCGTCGCCCGTTCGATGGCCAACGAGGTCCGCGAAGGCCGCGGTTGCGGCCCGAACAAGGACTACGTGCTGTTGGACCTCACGCACCTGGAGCCGGCGCATATCGACGCCAAGCTTCCGGATATCACCGAGTTCGCCCGCACCTACCTCGGGGTGGAGCCCTACACGGAGCCGGTGCCGGTCTTCCCGACCGCGCACTACGTCATGGGCGGGGTACCGACCAACATCAAGGGCGAGGTCTTCCAGGACAACGAATTCACCATTCCCGGGCTCTACGCCGCCGGTGAGGTCGCCTGCGTGTCGGTGCACGGCTCGAACCGGCTGGGCACCAACTCGCTGCTGGACATCAACGTGTTCGGCAAGCGGGCCGGCATCGCGGCCGCCGAATACTCCAAGACGGCCGATTGGGTCGATCTGCCGGAGAACGCCACGGCATCCACCGAGGCCATGCTCGACGTCGTCCGCAATGCCGGCGGCACCGAACGCATCGCGGCGATCCGCAAGGACCTGCAGGAGACCATGGACACCAACATGCAGGTGTTCCGCTCCAAGGACACCATCATGAAGGCCATGGCCGACATCAAGTCCTTCCGTGAGCGCTACGCCAACATCAGCATCCAGGACAAGGGCAAGCGCTTCAACCTGGATCTGCTCGAAGCCGTGGAACTGGGCTTCCTGCTGGACTTGGCCGAGGTCATGTCCGTTTCCGCACTCCACCGTCACGAATCCCGTGGCGGCCACTTCCGCGAGGACTTCCCGGACCGCGACGACGAGAACTTCATGAAGCACTCGATGGTCTACAAGGACGACACCGCGCAGATGGAGGGCATCGAGGGCATCCGGTTCGACACCAAGCCCGTCATCTTCACCCGTTACCAGCCGATGGAGCGTAAGTACTAATGAGCAGCGAGATTCCCGAACCAGCATCCAAGGTCGACCTGGCCCCCGGTGTCGGCGGCGGCGGGGAGATCCCGAAGTTCGACATCACCCTGCGGGTGCGCCGATACCAACCGGAATTCTCCGAAGACGTGACCTGGGAGGATTTCCAGTTGACGATGTTCGGCACCGACCGCGTGCTGGACGCCCTGCACAAGGTCAAATGGGAGATCGACGGCTCGCTGTCGTTCCGCCGTTCCTGCGCCCACGGCGTCTGCGGCTCCGATGCCATGCGCATCAACGGCCGTAACCGCCTGGCCTGCAAGACCCTGTTGAAGGACCTGGACACCGAGAAGCCCATCACCGTGGAGGCCATCAAGGGCCTGCCGGTCGAGAAGGACCTCATCGTGGACATGGAACCCTTCTTCCAGTCCTACCGCGAGATCATGCCCTTCATGATCACCAAGGGCCACTCCCCGACTGCTGAGCACTACCAGTCCCCCGAGGAACGCGAGCGCTACGACGACACCACCAAGTGCATCCTCTGCGCCGCGTGCACCTCGTCCTGCCCCGTCTTCTGGACCGATGGCCAGTACTTCGGCCCGGCAGCGATCGTGAACGCCCACCGCTTCATCTTCGACTCCCGGGACGAAGGCGGCGACATGCGTCTGGAGATCCTCAACGACAAGGAAGGCGTGTGGCGTTGCCGCACCACCTTCAACTGCACCGAAGCCTGCCCCCGCGGCATCCAGGTCACCAAGGCGATCTCCGAGGTCAAGCAGGCCATCCTGGCCCGCTCGGTCTAGCCACCACGGCCCCCGAGGCCTGACGAAGGCGCCGCCCCCACGGGGACGGCGCCTTCGTCATTTCTGGTTCCTGCCCTGCTTCCACCCCGCCGGGAGATGGGCGACTGGTCCCGGCGTGAGCATTTGCTTCGAACGCGAGCGCAGGCCCTTCGGGTTTCCGCGCAGTGCGGTGGCAACGATGTCCGCCGTGGTCACCGCACCCCAGGCGGTCGCCAGGAGGTAGACCTGGCTCAGCAGGTAGAACCAGACGAACAGCCCCAGGATCACGGCGAAGGGGGCGAGGATCGGATTGCTGCTCGCGCTGCCCAGCAGCAGTGAGGAGAAGTAGCGCAGGAGCGTGGAACCGGCCCCGGCGATGAAGGCAGATTGCAGCAGCGCCACGCGGGGCATGGTGATCCCCGAGGCCAGCCGAAACAGGATCACCGCGACCACCGAGTCCAGCACCAGCATCACCACCAGGCTCGCCACCCGGGTCAGCATCACCGAGAAGGTCGATTCCAGCTCCAGGAAGTCGATGATCGTCTGCAGGGCCGTGCTGGCGATGACCCCCAGGCCGGTGGTGAGGATCAGGCTGATGCCCAGCAGAAGCAGCACCCCCAGGTCCTTGATCTTGGCCAGGACGATGTTGGACTGCGATTTGAGCAGCCCGAAGACCCCGCGCATCCCCTCGCGCAGGCCGGCGATCCACCGCAATGAGGTCAGCAGGGAGACGACGGTGGAGATCACCAGAGCCCACCCGAACCCCCGCGTGCGGAAGAGCTGTTGCGGGGTTGCCAGTCCCCCGTCCCCGGTATCGATCAGCCCGGGGGTGGTCTTGGCGACGCCGTCAACCACGAATTCCTGCAGTTGTTGGTTGCCACTGGCCAGGATGCCCAGAACGGAGAAGCCCACGACCAGCAGTGCAGCAATGGAGAAGAACATCTTATAGGCGGCGCCCGCCGCCATCACCGACCCATGGCGCTGCCCGTAGAGGGTGAAGACACGTAACGGCTTCCAGACGTTCAGTCGTCCCATCAGGGCTCCGACGCCGGCGATCGCGATCTTCGGCAGGCCGGCTTTTTCCCGGCGGGCCCGTCCCAGGGCGGCCCGTTGATGCATGGCCTTGGTGTGCAGGCCCGCCCGGTCCAACGGGGAGATCAGCGTGCCCAGATCCGCCGTCGATCGGGCCGGATCGCTATAGGCGGCGGTGCTGGCCGGAGGGCTGCCGCGCCTACGCTGGGTCGGGATGCGCGCCGTCTTGGCCAAGTGTCAGTTCCTCCTGCAGGGCCCAGAGGCCTTCGGCGTCGTACTCGAACAACCCGATTCTATCCACCGGGAAGGTGGCGTCGTAGCCGGCCAAGGAGGTCATGGCCCGCTGCATCGGTTCCTCGGCCAGATCGTGGGCCAGGGTCAGATGCGGGTGGAAGGGGAATTCGGCGCGCGTTTCCAGCGGGCCGGCCTGCAGCTGCCGATGCAGCGACACACAGGCGTCGAATCCCTCGGTGACCCGCAGGAACACCACCTGGGAGACGGGCCGGAAGGTCTCGGTCCCGTGGAGCCTGAGGCTGAAGGGCGCCGTACCCGCGGCGACCCGGCGCACATGGGCGCGTGCTGCGGCCCAGTCGGCGGCCCGGGCGCCGGTGATCAGGGTGATGTGTGGCGGGACGCTGCGGGCCACCGGATCCCCGAAGGACAACCGGTGTTCCCTCAGCTCCGAGCGGTGCGGTTCGGGCAGCGGGATGACGATCCCCACGCCGACCCCCTCGCCCCCGGGACCGGTGGCCCCGGGGGTCGTGGTGCCCGACGCAGGGATGCTCATCGTTATCGCGGGCTCTGGCCAGCGTCGGGGCCCGCCGCGTCGAACGCCGTCTCGGTCCGCGCCGGCAGGAACCCGATGTTCGAGTAGACCGCCTCCAGGGTGGTGGAGGCGACTTCACGGGCCCGGGCCGCCCCGACCGCCAATTGGCGGTCCAATTCCGCTGAGTCGTCCAGCAGTTCCAGGGTCCTGCGGCGGATCGGTTCGACCCGGGAGACCACGGCGTCGGCCACATCGACCTTCAGGTGCCCGTACATCCTGCCCTCATATTCCTCCACCAACCCGTCCACCGGGGTGCCGGTGATGGTGGAGAGGATCTCCAACAAGTTGGAGACACCTGGCTTCCCGTCCCGATCGAAGGCGATGACGGTGTCGTTGTCGGTCACCGCGGATTTGATCCGCTTGGTGATGACCTTCGGGTCGTCCAGGATATTGATCAACCCGTTCGGGCTCGACGCGGATTTGGACATCTTCGAGGTCGGGTCCTGTAGATCGTAGATCCGGGCGCCTTCCTTCTGGATGAGCGGTTCCGGGATCCTGAACGTCTCCCCGAAACGGTGGTTGAAACGCTGGGCCAGGTCCCGGGCGAGTTCCACATGCTGGCGCTGGTCGTCACCCACCGGAATCGCATGCGGCTGGTAGAGCAGGATGTCCGCGGCCATCAGCACCGGGTAGGTGAACAGGCCGACGCTCACGGCATCCTGTCCGCCCTTGGCCGACTTGTCCTTGAACTGGGTCATCCGCGAGGCCTCGCCGAACCCGGTGATGCAGTTGAGCACCCAGGCCAGTTGGGCGTGCTCGGGGACGTGGGACTGGACGAACAGCGTGGCCGCGTCCTGGTCGATGCCCCCGGCAATGTACTGGGCGGCGGTCGTCCGGGTGCGTTCACGCAGCGAGGCCGGGTCGTGCCCGACGGTGATCGCATGCATGTCGGGGACGAAGAAGAAGGCGTCGTAGTCGTCCAGCGCCTTGACCCAGTTGACGAGCGCCCCGAGGTAGTTGCCCAGGTGCAGGGAGTCGGCGGAGGGTTGCATCCCCGAGAGGACGCGCGGCCGACGTTCGGCCGCTGCTTCAGTGTCAGTCATGGTGGGTTCTTCCTAGAACTGGTAGTCGACGACCAGTGGTGCGTGGTCGGAAAAGCGCGTGTCGTAGCTCGGGGCGCGGTCGACGACGGCGTTGGAGGCCAGGGCGGCCAGGTCCGGGGTCGCCATCTGGTAGTCGATCCGCCACCCGGTGTCGTTGTCGAAGGCCTTGCCGCGGTAGGACCACCAGGTGTAGGGGCCGTCGACGTCCCCTGCCAGTTCACGGGCCACGTCCTTGAAACCGATCTCCTCACCGAAGAAACGGTCGAAATAGGCGCGTTCCTCGGGGAGGAAGCCGGAGTTCTTGACGTTGCCCTTCCAGTTCTTGATATCGCGTTCGGTGTGTCCGACGTTGAGGTCACCGGTGACCAGCACGTGCTTGGAGGCCGCCTTCAGCTCCGGCAGCTTGGTGGTCATGACGTCGAGGAAACGATATTTATCGTCCTGTTTGGGGCTGTTGACCTCACCGGAGTGCACGTAGGCGCTGACGACGGTGACCTGCTCGCCGTTGAGGTCGAAGTCGGCTTCGACCCAGCGGCCGGAGGTCTTGAAGTAGTCCTCGCCGATGTGGTCCCGGGTGGCGGTCGGCGCCTGGCGGGAGGCGATGGCCACCCCGGCGCGGCCCTTGGCTTCCGCCTCGGCATGCAGGATGTGCCAGTCATCGCCGAGGAGTTCGCGCACGATCTCGTCCGGTGCACGCACTTCCTGCATGGTCAGGATGTCGATGTCCCGGTCCTTCAGCCAATCGGCCATGCCGCGCCGGTAGGAGGCGCGGATGCCGTTGAGATTGACGGAGGCGACGCGTACGGCGCCCGGGTTCTTGGCCTGGTTCTGT
The DNA here is from genome assembly GCF_058137995.1 of Arthrobacter sp. AOP36-F1-5. NCBI lineage: Bacteria > Bacillati > Actinomycetota > Actinomycetes > Micrococcales > Micrococcaceae > Arthrobacter > Arthrobacter sp. AOP36-F1-5. Next base: position 1,069,402 of record NZ_CM176892.1, on the reverse strand, counting down.
TCCTCTGCTGTACTCACCTGATCCAGCTTACCGAAGAATTCCTAGTCGATGACTTCCCCGGAGAGTGGATCACTGCCACCGGAGGGCTTCATCATCTCCCGGGCGTTGTGCGCGGTGATCTCGATCGTTTCCACCGCGCGGTCGACCATGCCCCGGGCGTCGTCCCCGCCGGCATCAAGGTGCTCCTTGATGACCCCGGCCTGGACCTGGACGATCTTGAAGGAGTGTTCCAGTTTCAGGTCACGGGTGCGCGATCCTTCGTCCACCACGACGGTTTCGGCAGGCTCGGGCTGGCGGGCGCGGGCCGCCATGGAGGCGGAGGCGTTCTGCAGCTGGCTGCTGACCTTGCGGGCGCCGCGGCGCAGACCGAAGACCAGGAAGGCGGCCAGCAGCAGCCAGCCCAGTGAGATCACGGCGACGATCCACCCGATCACGTCGTTCTGGTTGGCGGCGAACACGACCGCCACCAGGAAGACAGTGACCATGACGGCCAACGACAGGGTGCTGGCCTTGAGGGTGATCTTCTTTTCCGAGCCGGGGCGGGCCGTGCCGATGGGTTCCATGTTCCTAGTATCCCAAACCCGGGGCGCTGTCCGGGACAAGTTTCCCGTGGGCGAACACCCCGGCAGGATCCGGCGAGGCTCAGCGGTGCGGCAGCAAGCCAGGGAACCGGCGCAGATACGCGTCCTCGGCAGCATAGTCCGCGGCGAAATCGCCGAAGTGCGGGCTTCCGGCGAAGCTTTCCCGCGGCAGCCCGGCCAACCAATCCAGTTCGTCGGTGACCGTTTGTGCGTAGGTTCCCACCGGAACGTAGCCCAGGTCCCGTGACGCCGTGGTGTCCAGCACGATGGCGGGCCGGGAGTCCCAGGGATGGGCCCCCAGGCCTTCCGGGGCGTCGTCGTCCAGGAGGACCTCGTGCCAGTCATGGCCCAGCTGCGCGGCGACCACGCGGGCGATGTCCAGCCCGCTGGGGGCGTCGGGGTCGGCGCTGTTGAGCACCCGGGCCCCCTCGGGGGCCTCGGCGACGCATTCGATCAGGGCCGCGGTGTTCACCGCGGCCGTCGTATGGTCCGTCCCCCTACCGCGTCCGGCCAGCACCAGCACCCGGCGGCGGTCCAGAACCCGGCGGACGAAGGCCCATTCCCGGGCGGGCGCGGCGCCGACCCCGTGGACCTTCGAAGCCCGGATGACCGTGGCGTTCGCCCCGGATTCCAGCAGCGTCAGTTCGGCAGCGACCTTATTCGGCCCATACCCTGCGGCGGAGGCGAACGGCATGCTCCCGGGAGCCAGGGTGGGGTGGTCCTCGGCGATAGGGCCGGTGAATTCCGGCCGGTGGGCCGAATTCACATGCCGGCCTTCGGCGTCGACATAGACGGCCTTGCTGGAGAGCATCACCACCCGTCCGATGTCATCCCGCAGGGGAAGCAGGCTGCGCGCATGCCCCGCGGTGTAGCTCAGCGTGTCCACGACGAGATCCGCCCCGTCGCCGATGACGGCGGCCAGGGCCACGGGATCGTAGCGGTCCGCGGCGACGAAACGCACCCCGGCCCGGCCCAGATCGGCTGGCAGGTGGTGCCGGTCCCGACCGGTCACGTCCACCGCCCATCCAGCGGAGGCCAGTCGGGCGGCGGTGGCCCGTCCGAGCAGGCCGGTACCGCCCAGGACGACCGCACGGCGCCGAGAGGTCCGCTGCGGGCCCGGGGTCACCAGGACACGAGGCAGAAGGGGTGGCGCTGGGGGTCCAGGTAGACGCGGTAGTTCTGTCCGCCGGTGTTCATCGAGGTCGCACCGAGTTTGAGCACGGCTTCCTCGGCGACATCCAGGTCGTCGACCCGGATGTCCAGGTGGGCCTGCTGCGGGTGGGTCTGGCCCGGCCACTCGGGGGGCTGGTAGTTCTCCACACGCTGGAAGGCGATGGCGGGCCGGTCGGGGGCGTCCCCGATGGTGATCCATCCGTCGTCGTCATGCTGCACCCGCACCATGCCGAGGGCTTTTTCGTAGAAATCTGCCATGATTTCCGTGTCTTCGCAGTCGATGACGACCGCATGCCAACTGCCGATCACGGCGCCTCCTTGGGTTCTGGTCCGGACCAGACTACCTGCCGGAGGCCTCCGACACCCATCTCACTTCAGGAACAGGGCCCGCAGACGATTCGTGGTCAGCATCATTCCGCCGCCGATCATCAGCACGTAATAGAGCACATGCACCACCGTCATGACCCCGAAGGCACCCACCGAGAGCTGGCGCAGCAGCTCGACCCCGTGCCAGAGCGGCAACACCTGGATCAGCCACTGGATGGCCTGGGGGTAGACATCCAGCGGGTAGAACGTCGCCGAGAACAAGAACATCGGCAGCATGATGAACGTGACCCAGTCCAACTGTTGGAACGTCCGGATATAGGAGGTGATGCCCATGCCGATCGATGCGAAGCCGAAGGCGATCAGGACCGCGGCCGGGACCATCAGCAAGGCCCACCAGGTGGTGATCAATCCCATGGCCGCCATGACGATGGTGAACCCGGTGGCGTAGAGGAATCCGCGCAACAGGGCCAGGAAGATCTCCCCCAAGGCCACATCCAGCGGGCCCAACGAGGTGTGGAGCATGTTCTGGTAGAGCTTGCCGTAGTTCATCTTGAAGAAGACGTTGATGGTGGAGTCGTACAGCGCCCCGTTCATCGCCGAGACCGTCAGCAGGGCCGGCGCGATGTAGGCGGCGTAGCTGATCGGGGTTCCTTCGGGACCCTGGACGGTCCCGATCAGCGCACCCAGCCCGATCCCCATCGAGAGCAGGTAGAGCACGGGTTCGACGAATCCGGAGATCATGATGGCCGCGTTGGAGGTCCGGGTGGCCATGAGGCCACGTTCGATCACGGCCCGGATATTGCGTGAGTACAGGGCGGCGAAGGGGCGGCGGTCGGGCTTCAGGACGAGGTCGGCGTCACGGATCAGACTCATTTCATCCCTCCAGCCGGCGGGCATAGACCCGACGGGCGAGCAACAGTCCCCCGCCGGTCAATGCCAGCAGGTAGAGCACGTGCACCACGGAGAGCCAGAGGGGCTCGGCATACCCGTAGGAGAGCACCCGCCCGATTTCGGTGGCGTGCCAGACCGGGGAGATCCATCCGATCCACTGCAGGAACCAGGGCAGCGTCGACAACGGGAACAACGTGCCGGAAAACAGGAAGAGCGGCATGACGATGAATCGTTCGACGAGTGCGAATTGGCCCTTGTCGTCCCTGACCGAGGCCGAGTAGGCCATCAGCGGCAGGCCAAAGGCCAATCCGGCCAGGGAGGCGGTGAGGATCGACAAGACGGCCCAACCGCTGGTGGCCGCACCGAAGAGGAGCACGATGACCAGATAGACGATGCTCTGACCCAGGATCCGGATCGCGACGGCCAGCGCATGGCCCTGGCAGATCTGTTGCGGGGTCAGCGGGGTGGCCAGCGGCCCGTAATAGGTCTTCCACCATTTGAATCCGGACATCACCCCGTAGGTGAATTCCCCCGACGCGGTCATCATGGCCGCGGAGGCCAGGAGGGCCGGGGCCACGAACTGCAGGTAGCTGGCGCCGTCGAAGCTCGCAGTCCCGGAGTTCGCATCGACCAGCGAGGCCAATCCGACCCCCATGGCGAACAGGTAGATCAGTGGGTTGCCCACGGAGTAGGCAATGACGATGTCCAGATAGCCCTTCATCGCTCGGAGGTACTGTTCGGCGACGTACCAGCTGCCGAACCTCCGGGTCTTGCGGGCGCTGGTGGCGGGCGGATGCGGGACCAACGGCGTCAACGACGCCGGCCGGCTGGGCCCGGTGGTGGAAGGTGCTGCTTCGTGGTTATTCAATGAGGCTCCGCCCGGTCAACCGGAGGAACACGTCCTCCAGCGATGAACGGCGCACCAGCGAGGTCAGCGGGGTCAGGCCCCGGGCCGTCACGGCGTCCAGGGCTGCTTCGCCGTCGTGCGCATAGATCAGCAACCGATCCGGCAGGACCTCGATCCTCTCCCCGATCCCCGCCACGGCGTCGGCGGCCCCGGCATTGCGGTCGGCCCCGAAGCGCAGCTCGAGGACCTCACGGGTGGAGTATTCCCGGATGAGGGCCGCCGGGGACCCCTCGGCCATGATCCGGCCCTGGTCCACCACGATCAGCCGGTCGCAGAGTTGTTCGGCCTCGTCCATGTAGTGGGTGGTGAGGATCAGTGTGACCCCGCGTTCCTTGAGCCGGAACAGCCGGTCCCAGAGGATGTGCCGGGCCTGCGGGTCCAGCCCGGTCGTCGGTTCGTCCAGGAGCAGGACGCGGGGATCGTTGATGAGTGACCGGGCGATGGTCAACCGGCGTTTCATGCCTCCCGAGAGGTCGTCGACACGGGCCGTGGACTTCTCGGTGAGTTGGGCGAATTCCAGCAGTTCGTCGGCCTTGGGTCGTAGATAGCTCATCGGCAGCCCGAAGTAGCGTCCATAGATGATCAGATTGTCCCTGACCTTCAATTCCTGGTCGAGGTTGTCCTCCTGCGGCACCACTCCCAGGTGCGCCCTGACTTCGGGGCCCTGTTGTTCCGGGTCCAGCCCCATGATGCTCAGGGTCCCGCCGCTACGTTGGGACACCCCGCCGATCATCCGCATGGTCGTGGATTTGCCGGCGCCGTTGGGCCCGAGCAGCCCGAAGGATTCCCCGGCCGGGACCTCGAAGGAGATGGAGTCCACGGCGGTGAAGTCCCCGTAGCGTTTGGTCAGCTGGTCGGCAACGATGACCGCGGGGCGAGATGGGTTCTGAATCACATCCGCACTCTACTGGCAACGAGTGATTGGCACCAGCCAATCAGCGTGGTCGTCCTGGTTTAGTGGGGGCGGTATTCCTGGACCATCGGGCAATCGAACGGGTCGCGGGCGTTCAGTCCCACCGTGTTCAGGTACTTCACGACCTGGCCGTAGGATTCACCGACCGAGGCGACCGTGTAGGGCACCTTCAGTTCCTGGCAGTACTCGCGGACCATGACGCTGACCTGGCGCAGGTGCGGGCGCGGCATGCTGGGGAACAGGTGGTGTTCAACCTGGTAATTCAGGCCACCGTACACAGCGGTGAGAACGCGGGTCCCAAAGGACGTCCGTCCCACGATATTGCGCGAGGTCAGGACCTGGCGGCTGAAGAAGTCAATGGTGGAGGTCTTGGGGATGAGCGGCATGCCCTTGTGGTTCGGGGCGAATGAGGCACCCATGTAGACGCCGAAGACGGCCATCTGGACGCCCAGGAAAGCGCTGGCAATACCCCACGGCAAGAAAATGTACAAGACCGCCAGGTAGAACGACAGGCGCAGGGCGACCATGAGGATCTCGCGGGTGCGCTGCTTCACCGGGCGGCGCGAGAAGAGATACCGGAACGAGTGGAAGTGCAGGTTGAACCCCTCCATCGTCAGCAGCGGGAAGAACAGGTATCCCTGCCGGCGGGTCAACCAGGCCAGGACGCCGGTACGCGCCGCGGCATCCTCGGGAAGGAAGGAGACGGTGTCCTGTTCGATATCGGGATCCTTGCCGATGGTGTTCGGCTTGGCGTGGTGACGGGTGTGCTTGTTCATCCACCACTGGTAGCTCATGCCCACGACGGCATTGGCGAGGATCCGGCCGACCCGGTCATTGGCCGGACCCGACTTCAGCACCTGCCCGTGGGAGGCCTCATGGGCCAGGAAGGCGAACTGGGTGAGGATGATCCCCAGGGCCGCCGCCACGAACAGCTGGAACCAGCTGTCGCCCAGCAAGGTGAAGCCGGTGACCGCGGCGGCGAGCAGAAGCGTCAGCAGCATCACGACGCCGAGATAGTAGCCACGGCGTCGGCCCATCAGCCCTGCATCGAGGACCCGGTTCTTGAGCAGGCTGAAGTTCCGGGCCCCGGCGTTGCGCCGTTTGGGGGCGGTCGTCGATGAATCGTGGGTCAGGATGGAAGGCATTTGAGCGCTCATGTGCACTCCCTCGGAGTGTAGTTCCTGGCCTCGCGGCCGCAGGAACTGAAAACCTCATGATCCCTGAATCACCACTATACGCATGTGGGCTGTGCAACGACTGAGCGTGGGCCGCCGAACAGGCCGCATGACGCCGCCCGGCCACGCCTAAACGGCGGGGCCGGGCACGGCGATGGGCGGACCGTCAGCCTTCGTCGAGATGCTTGGGGTTGTCCCCGGGACGTCCCTGCTGATCAACCTCAGGTGTGTCGAGGCCATCGGTTTCGAGACCGTCGGCCCCGGTGAGGTCGGGTCCTGCGGGGCGATCCGCGCGTTGGGCGGTGGCCTCGCCGGAGGCGTCCGAACGATCATCGGATAAAGGATCGCCGACCACCGGTTCTGCTGGCTCCCGACGAACCCGCTGCCCCGCGGCATCGCCCTCACGAGTCACCCGTGGTTCATCCGCCACCGGTCCAGCATCCTCACGACGACCGGGTGCTGCAGGTTCCTGGCGACGCTCGCCGTCCACCGGTTCCCCGGCGGCGGGACCCTCGGCACGACGGCCCCTGCCGGTCTTCCCGGCCTCCGGGGCGGTCTCCTTCCCGGCGTCCGGGTCCAGTTTCTCGGCCTGGCGCAGCCGTTCCTCGGAGGCCTCCATCTGTTCGCTCGCCGCGGCGGCCTGCCGGTCGGCGTCCATGCGCTTGCGTTCGGCGGCGACCTCGGCCTCCTTGGCCTCCGCCTGCAGGCGCTGGGCTTCGATCTCCCGTTCCTTCGACTTCAGTTCCGCGGCATCGGCGTCGGCTTTCGCCCGTTGCGCCGAGCTTTCGCGTTCTCGGACCTGGAGCTGGGCTTCCTGCTCTTCGGCACGGATCCTGCCGGCTTCTTCACGGTTGCGTTCGGCCTTCTTCCGGCCGGCCACGCGGGCGATGATGCCGATGATGACCAGTACCACCACGACGGCGACAACAATCCAAATGATCTGTGAGGTATCCATGTGATCAAACCCCTTGGCTGGGTGGGAAACTTCGGGACCTTACACCGCATGTCTACCATCCACGCCCGCGTGATGACAGCATTCCCATCCGGGGAAACCCTGCGGGGCCGCCGACCCGCCGCGGCCTCGACGACCACGCACGGGTGCCCGGGACCCCTGGGGTTCCCGGGCACCTGTCCTGGTGGTCTCAGTCGGCCTGGCGTTCGGCGCTGTCCACGACGTTGTCCAGCAGCATGGCGCGGGTCATCGGCCCCACCCCGCCGGGGTTCGGGGAGATCCACGAGGCGACGTCGTAGGCCGCAGGTTCCACGTCTCCGGTGACGACCGCCTTGCCGCTGCCGTCGTCGACCCGGCTGACGCCGACATCAAGAACGATGGCTCCCGGTTTGAGGTCGGGGGCCTTGATCATATGGGCCTTCCCGGCGGCGGCGATGACGACGTCGGCCCGGGAGAGGTGCTCGGCCAGATCCCGGGTGCCGGTGTGGGCCAGGGTGACGGTGGCATTGACCTGCCGGCGGGTCAACAGCAGGCCGATCGGTCGCCCGATGGTCACCCCGCGGCCGACGACCAGGACGTTCTTGCCGTCGAGTTCGATCCCGTGGCGGGCCAGCAACTCCACACAACCCTTGGGGGTGCAGGGCAGCGGCGACACCATCGGCCGGTTCACGTTGGCCACCAGCCGGCCCAGGTTCATCGGGTGCAGGCCATCGGCGTCCTTGGACGGGTCCATGGCTTCCAGGACCACGTCCTGGTCGATGTGCTCCGGCAGGGGGAGCTGGACGATGTAGCCGGTGCATTCGGGGTTCTCGTTCAGCTCGTGGACGGCCGCCAGCAGGTCCTCCTGGCTGGTGTCCGAGGGCAGGTCGATGCGGATCGAGGTGATCCCCACTTCGGCACAGTCCTTGTGCTTGCCCCCGACGTACCATTTCGAGCCCGGGTCCTCCCCGACCAGGACGGTTCCCAGTCCCGGAGTGATGCCGCGTTCCTTCAGGGCGGCGACCCGTTCGGTCAGTTCGGCCTTGATCGTCTTCGCAGTGGCTTTTCCATCGAGGATTCGTGCGCGTTCAGTCATGATCACCACTGCTCCAGTTCGGCGTAGAGGGGGAAGTCTGCTGCCAGGCGCTCCACACGGGCACCCAGGGTGGCGGTATCGGCCGCTTCCCCGTCCCGCAGGGCGGTGGCAATGATATCGGAGACCTCGGTGAATTCGGCGGCCCCGAAACCACGGGTGGCCAGTGCCGGGGTCCCGATGCGCAGACCCGAGGTGGTCATCGGCGGACGCGGGTCGAAGGGGACGGCGTTGCGGTTCACGGTGATGCCGATCGAGTGCAGCAGATCCTCCGCCTGCTGGCCGTCCAACGCGGAATCACGCAGATCCACCAGGACCAGATGGACGTCGGTCCCGCCGGTGAGCACGGAGATCCCCGCTGCGGTGACGTCCTGGGCGGTGAGCCGCGCAGCGAGCAGGCGGGCTCCTTCGACGGTGCGTTCCTGACGTTCGCGGAACTCCTCCCCCGCGGCGATCTTGAAGGCCACGGCCTTGCCGGCGATGGCGTGCATCAGCGGCCCGCCCTGCTGGCCCGGGAACACGTTGGAGTTGATCTTCTTATACAGTTCCAGGTCGTTGGTCAGGATCAGGCCCGAGCGCGGTCCGGCGAGGGTCTTATGCACCGTGGAGGTCACGACGTCGGCGTATTCGACGGGGTTGGGGTGCAGACCGGCGGCGACGAGTCCCGCGAAGTGGGCCATGTCGACCCAGAGCAGTGCCCCGACCTCGTCGGCGATCGAACGGAAGGCCGCGAAATCGAGCTGGCGCGGGTAGGCGGACCAGCCGGCGATGATGACCTGCGGCTTCTCTTGGATGGCCTGGGCCCGCAGCTTGTCCATGTCGATGGTGAACGTCTCGGGATCGACCTCGTAGGCGGCGACCGCGTAGAGCTTGCCCGAGAAGTTCAGCTTCATCCCGTGGGTGAGGTGGCCCCCGTGGGCCAGGGACAGGCCGAGGATCTTGTCCCCGGGGTTGATCATGGCCGCCAGGGCCGCGGCATTGGCCGTGGCCCCCGAATGCGGTTGCACGTTGGCGTATTTGGCACCGAAGAGCGACTTGACGCGGTCCCGGGCCAGGTTCTCGGCCACGTCGACGTGCTCGCAGCCGCCGTAGTAGCGCCTCCCCGGGTAGCCTTCGGCGTATTTATTGGTCAGCACCGAACCCTGGGCCTGCAGGACCGATCGCGGGGCGAAGTTCTCCGAGGCGATCATTTCCAGGGTGTTGCGTTGGCGGCCGAGTTCTGCGGTCAGCACCGCGGCGATCTCCGGGTCCACTTCGGATAGTGGTTGGTTGGTGACGGGGTGTGGTGTGCTCACGAAATCTTCTCCTGCTGCGGGGATGGTCTTCGATTAGGGGCCACCCCGGCGGCAGGCGCCGCTGCGGAGACCCCCGGGCCCAGGCGCGCGATCCGTTTGGTTCCTGCTGTTGCCGCTCCCTTGTGGTCATCCACCAGCGCCAGTCACGACGCCTTTCATGTTACTGGATGGAGCCTGCCGTCGCAGTCCTGCGGACCTGCGATGACGTGGCCGGACCGCTCAGGGACCGCAGGGCGTTGGCGATGGCCACCACGTCCACGACCTCCTGGGCCAGGGCGCCGAACAGTGCCGGAAGGCCCCCCGTGGAGGCGTAGACCATGAGGCCCACGGAGAGCAGGATCCCGATCCAGATGGATTGGCGGGCCACCCTGACGGTGCGTTGGCCGATCTCCACCGCCGTGGCCGCCACCGAGACGTCGTCGATCATGATCACGACGTCGGCGCTTTCGGAGGCCGCAGTGGCCCCATGGACGCCCATCGCGACCCCGACGTCGGCGGCCGCCAGCACAGGGGCGTCATTGATCCCGTCCCCGACCATCATCACCGGGCGGTGCGGCAAGGCCGCCAGCAGGTCGACCTTCTGCCCCGGGTGCAGCTCGGCCCGGACGTCGGTCAGCCCCACCTGGCGGGCCACGTCCTGCGCCGTCGCGGCGATGTCACCGGTGAGCATCACCCGGTCCTTGACCCCCGCCCGGTCCAGGCGCGCCATCATGCCCGCCGCCTCCTGGCGCAGCGGGTCGCTCATCACCAGCATCCCGACGTGGACGCCGTCGATTCCCAGGTAGACACCGGCTTCGCCGGCTTGGAGGGATCCGGGGGCGAATCCGGAGCTGTGGTCGGCGATCCACCGTGGTTTGCCCACCATCACCCGGTGGCCTTCAACGGTGCCGCTGATCCCTTCGGTCGCCATCTCGGTGGCATCCTCCACCGGGTGCAGGGCCATCCCGCGGGTGCGGGCGGCCGCCGTGACGGCGGGGGCGAAGGCGTGGGTGGAGTAGGCCTCCAGCGAGGCCGCCAGTTCCAGAACCCGATCCGCATCGAGCCCGCCGGTCAGACCCGGGGTGACCGCGATGCGCTTCAGCCGCGGGGTCCCCGTGGTCAGGGTCCCGGTCTTGTCGAAGGCCGCCGTCTTCACCCGGCCCAGCCGTTCCAGGGTTCCGCCGTCCTTCACGATCGCCCCCTCACGGGCCGCCTGGCTCATCCCTCCCATCAAGGCCACCGGGGCGGCGATCAGCAACGGACACGGGGTGGCGACGACCAGGACCTCGGCGAACCGCACCGGATCCCCAGAAAGCCACCAGGCGAGCCCGCCCACCAGATAGGCGAAGAGTGTGAAGGGGACTGCGTACCGGTCGGCCAGGCGCACCAGCGGTGCCCGCGATTCGGCGGCCTGCTGGACCAGGGCCACGATCCGGGCGTATTGCGAGTCGGCCGCCGTGGCGGTGGCGCGCAGCGATACCGCCACCGTGCCGTTCACGGCGCCGGAGGGCACGGGTTCCCCCGCCGCCCGGGTCACCGGCAAGGATTCACCGGTCACCGCGGATTCGTCGAAATCTGCGCTGCCTTCCAGCAGCGTCCCGTCCACCGGAACCACGGTGGAGGGGCGTAACAACACGATGTCACCGGCGGCCACGTCCTCGAGCGGGGTCTCGGAGACGGTGCCGTCGGAGGCAACCAGTTGGGCGGTCCGCGGGACCCGGTCCAACAGTCCGGTCAGTTCCCGCCGTGAACGGTACTGGGCCGCGTCCTCGAGCCCTTCTCCCCCGGTCAGCATCAGGCAGATGACCAAGGCCGCATGGTATTCACCCACGACCACGGTGGCCACGATCGCCGTCAGGGCCAACACGTCGATCCCCCAGTGTCCACGCAGCAGGTCCTTGACCATGTCCACACAGACCGTCGCGGCCACGACCAGGGCGAAGCCGGAGGCGACCAGCCGGGCCGGCCCGTGCAGGCCGCCGATGTTCAGCCCGACGGTCAGCAGTCCGAACCCCACGGTGGCCGCAAAAAGCGGGTACCGCCTCAGGAAACGAAGAATCACCATGCCCTAGTCATAGCCTGTTGTCCCCGGGAGTTCCATGACCCGGGTGGACCCTCGTTTTCGCTGACGCCTGCGGGCCCCGATAAACTCCGGGGGTGACCAGCCAGCAATTCATCGTGACCCTCTCCTGCGCCGACCAGCCGGGCATCGTGCATGCGGTGTCCGGCGCCCTGTTGGAGGCCGGATGCAACATCACCGAATCCCAGCAGTTCGAAAGCCCCGAATCGGGGTCCTTCTTCATGCGCGTCGCCGTTTCCACCGAGGCCGGTCAGGAGCAGGTCCAGTCCCGCTTGGATGCCGTGGCCGCCCGCTTCGCCATGGAGCTCGCCGTCCACGCCGAGGCCCGGCCGCTGCGCACCCTGATCATGTGTTCCACCGCCGGACACGCCTTGAACGACCTGCTGTACCAGCAGCGCGCCGGGTCCCTGCCGATCGAGGTCCCGCTCATCGTCTCCAACCACCGGGACCTGGCCCCGATGGCGGAGTTCTACGGGGTGGATTTCCTGCATCTCCCGGTCACCCCCGCCACCAAGGCCGACGCCGAGGCCCGGCTGTTGGAGCTGGTGGAGCACCATGACATCGAATTGGTGGTGTTGGCCCGGTACATGCAGATCCTCTCGGACGAACTGTGCCGGGGGTTGTCCGGGCGGGCGATCAACATCCACCATTCGTTCCTGCCTTCCTTCAAGGGGGCCAGGCCCTACCACCAGGCCCACGCCCGGGGCGTGAAGATGATCGGGGCGACGGCGCACTTCGTGACCGCGGATCTCGACGAGGGCCCGATCATCGAACAGCAGGTCATCCGGGTCAACCATTCCCAGACCCCCAGCCAGTTCGTGGCCATGGGCCGCAGCGTCGAGGGAAGCACGCTGGCCCAGGCCGTGCAGTGGGCCGCCCAACGGCGGATCCTGCTCGACGGGCGCCGGACCGTGGTCTTCAACTAGCCTTCCGGGGCCCCGGGGTTTGTAGACTCGCCCCATGACACACATCATCACCATCGATTCCCATACCCCGAAGATCGCCTCCTCGGCCTTCACGGCCCCCACGGCCACGCTCAGTGGCGATGTGGAGCTCGGCGAGCGCGCCAGTGCCTTCTACGGGGTGTCCGTGCGCGGGGATTCCGCCCCGATCCGCATCGGCGACGACACCAATCTGCAGGACAACGTGGTCGTCCACGCCGACACCGGCTTCCCCACCACCGTGGGTACCGGCGTCTCCGTCGGCCACTCCGCGGTCATCCACGGCTGCACCATCGGCGACGGCTCCCTGGTGGGCATGAGCGCCACCGTCATGAACGGCGCCCGGATCGGTGAGCAGTCCCTCGTGGCGGCCGGCGCCCTGGTGCTGGAGGGCACCGACGTCCCGCCGCGTTCGTTGGTGGCCGGGGTCCCGGCCAAGGTCCGCCGCGAACTCAGCGACGAGGAGGTCGAGTCGCTGCGCACCAACACCGAGCACTACCTCGTCCTGGCGGGCAAGCACCGCGACGCCAACGCAGGCTGAGCCGGAACGCCCCCGATTGCCGGGCCCCCTGCGTCATGCCAAGCTGGGGGCATGAACCCCCGTTTCCCCACCCCGCCCTGCGCCGCGCCCGACGCCGGATCACCCCTGACCGCCACGGGACGGCCCCTCCGGTGGGGGGTGGTCTCCACGGGGCGCATCGCCGCGACGGTGGTCGGTGATCTCGGCCTGCTCGAGGATGCGACGCTGCACGCCGTCAGTTCCCGCGACGCAGGCCGGGCGGCCGCCTTCGCCGCCGACCACGGTTTCGCCGTCGCCTACGGCCCGCTGGACGGGGTGTCGGGCCACGATCGGCTGTTTGCCGACCCGGCCGTCGACGCGGTCTACATCGCCACCCCTCATGCCCAGCACTTCGCCGTCGCCCTCGCGGCCCTGCAGGCGGGCAAGCATGTCGTGTGCGAGAAGGCGCTGACCATCAATGCCGCCGAAGCCGCCGAGCTGGTGGAACTGGCCAGGTCCCGCGGCCTGTTTCTGATGGAAGCCGTCTGGACCCGGTTCCTGCCGGCCGTCCACCGTGCCCTGGACCTCCTGGAGGCCGGGGCGATCGGGGAAGTCGCCTGGGTCCGGGCCGATCTCGGCTTCCCGGCGGACTACGACAGGACCTGGCGGCTCTTCGACCCCGCAGCCGGTGGTGGGGCCCTGCTGGATCTGGCGGTCTATCCGCTGACCTGGGCGCTCGGGGCCCTGGGCTTCCCCCAGTCGGTCCAGGCGGTGGGGACCCTGAACGACGACGGGATCGACACCCAGGAGTCGTTGACCCTCACCTACGGCTCGGGCGCCCAGGCCCAACTGCTCTGTTCGTTGACCGGCGCAGGACCCCGGGAGGCGGTGATCTCCGGCAGCACCGGTTTCCTGCGCATCACCGGCCCGCTGAACAACCCGCCCTCCTTCGAGGTCCACCCCCTCGACGGTCAGGCCAGGACCGAGAGGTTCGACACGGTGGGCCGGAACTACGTCTATGAACTGCGCGAGGCCACCCGCTGCATCCAACAGGGACTGACCCAGAGCCCGACGATGAGCTGGGAGGATTCGGTGGATACCCTGCGGCTGTTCGACGGGGTCCGCAACCAGTTGGGGGTCAGCTACCTCAACGACCGCGGCCGCTAGGGCCTCCGGCCCCCGCCGGCGTGCAGGCCCGCATCCGTATACAGATGACCAATGCCCCAGTACGCTCAGGCCATGGGAGCAGAAGTCAGGAAGAAGACCTTCACCCGGGCGCAACGCACCCGGTACCGTGAACGCCTGAACGAGAACCTCGAGACCTTCGAGGACTTCCTCTCGAACGGGCATTTCGCCGCCTCGGGGACCATCGGCGTCGAGCTGGAACTGAACCTCGCCAACGAGGACTTCACCCCGGCGATGCGCAACACCGAAGTCCTGGAATCCATCGCCGACGAGGCCTTCCAGACCGAGATCGGTGCCTTCAACATCGAACTGAACCATCCGGCCCTGGACGTCTCGGGTCGCGGGCTGCGCGATCTGGAGGAGGGGCTGCGGGCGCAGCTCAACCATGCCGACGCCCAGGCCGACCAGGTCGGTGCCGATTTGTTGATGACCGGCATCCTGCCCACCCTGCGTCCCGAGCAGTTGCAGGACCCCGACTGGATGAGCACCGGCAAGCGCTACGCCGCCCTGAACACCTCGGTGCTGCAGGCCCGCGGCGAGGACGTGTTGATCGATATCTCCGGCCAGGAACGCCTGAGGTTCTATGCCCCCACGATCGCCCCGGAGGCCGCCTGCACCTCCGTCCAGCTCCACGTCCAACTGAGCCCGGCCGAATTCGCCCCGGCTTGGAACGCGGCCCAGATCATGGCCGGACCCCAGATCGCCTTGGCCGCCAACTCCCCGGTGTTCCTGGAACGGGTGTTGTGGCACGAGACCCGGATCGAATTATTCAAGCAGTCGATCGACACCCGGGCCCCGGAAATGCGGGCCCAGGGGGTACGGCCCCGCGTCTGGTTCGGCGATCGGTGGATCACCTCGATCTTCGACCTCTTCGAAGAGAATGTGCGCTATTTCCCGGCGCTGCTCCCCGAACTGGCTGGACGGCGTCCGCAGAAGACGAAGGCGGGGGCCCCGTATCTGCACGAACTGCGCCTGCATAACGGGACCGTCTACCGCTGGAACCGGCCCATCTACGACCCGGGGGTTCAGAGGCCGAACCTGCGGTTGGAAAACCGGCTGCTGCCCGCCGGTCCCTCCGTGCTGGACACGGTGGCCAATGCGGCGTTCTTCTTCGGGCTGGTCCGCCGGCTGCGCAGGTCCCAACGTCCGTTGTGGTCACGGATGGCCTTCGGCACGGCCACGGAGAACTTCCTGGCCTGCGCCCGCGACGGGCTCCATGCCATGGTCTACTGGCCCGGGGTCGGGGAGATCCCGGTGTCCGAGCTCATCGTGCGCCACCTGATCCCGCTGGCTGCCGAGGGGTTGGCGGATCTGGGCGTCGAGGATGCCGTGGCCGCGCGGTATCTCGACGTGCTGCGCGAACGGGCCCGCACCGAACAGAACGGGGCCCTCTGGCAGATCCAGGCCCTCGACCGGCTCGAGGCCCGCGGGCTGGACCGCCGCCATGCCCTGCAGGAAATGACCCGGCTGTACTGGGACCACATGCACCATTCGGGCCCGGTCCACGAGTGGCCGCTGCCTTAAGGAACTGCACCCCTCCCCCATTGACGTAACCCTCCATACACAAGCCACTAGTTTTTTAATTCTTGCGTTTACTTATTGACGGCAACAAATCCTTGTTGCAGACTTTTCAGCATGCAAGAAACGAGAGCTGGATCACATGGCGGCCCCAGGAGTCCCGGATCGCAATCCGCATTGCGCCACCTGAACCAGCAACGCCTCATCGATAGCCTGCTCGCCGGCCCCGCAACCCAGGCCGAGCTCTCCCGCCAGACGGGGCTGTCCACGGCCACCGTCTCCAACATCGTGAAATTCATGCAGGCCTCCGGCCTGGTCGATACCGAACCCACCACCAGTTCGGGACGCCGGGCCCTGAACGTGCGTCTCATCAACGACGGGGCCATCGGTGTCGGCATCGACTTCGGCCGGCGCCACCTGCGGGTGGTCTTCTCCTCGCTGACCTACCAGATCATCGCGGAGAAGACCGTGATCCTGCCGCTCGGGCACCAGGGCGAAGAAGGCATCGCCGCCGCCGCACGGCTCGTGGACGACCTCCTGGCCGAACACGATCTCCAGCGCAGTGCCCTCATCGGTGCCGGCGTGGGCATCCCCGGACCCATCGACCGCCGCAGCGGGACGGTCGCCCAGGGGGCCATCCTGCCCGAATGGGTGGGGCTGAACCTGCAGGAACGCATCGAAGAAGTCCTCGACATCCCGGTCATCGTCGACAACGACGCCAACCTCGGAGCCCTGGCCGAGGTGACGTGGGGTCCGCATAACGGGGTGGATAACCTGGTCTTCATCAAGATCGGTTCGGGCATCGGCGCCGGGTTGATCATCAACGGTTCCCCCTACTACGGCAACATTGGAATCACCGGGGAAATCGGCCATGCGACCGTGCAACAACATGGCTCGATCTGCCGCTGCGGCAACCGCGGTTGCCTGGAAACCGTCGCCTCCACCACCATCATGTCGACCCTGCTGGCCGGGGGCGAGCATCCACCCCACACGGCCGAGGACATCGTCACGCAGGGACGCGCCGGCGGCTCGGCGGTCCTGCGCGTGCTGGACGACGCCGGCATGGCCGTCGGGCAGGAGCTGGGCAACATCGCCAACCTGCTCAACCCCGAAGCCATCGTCGTCGGAGGCCCCCTGGCCGGTCTGGGCGAACTGTTGCTGGACCCGATCCGACGCGGCCTGCACCGCCATGCCGTCCCCATCGTCGGCGAAAGCACGAACGTCGTCATGTCCTCACTGGGTGAACGGGCCGAATCCCTGGGAGCCGCGGCACTGGCCTTCCAGCATGTCGGGATCCGTGCCCCCTGACCCCCGCGGCGGTCCGTGACCGACCAGCACCGAAGAATCCCCTCGACCACCCACTGGAAGGCCCTAGGGCACCATGCACACACCATCTGCCGGACAGCACGCCCCGAACCTGTTGGAAATGCGCTCCATCACCAAGGAGTTCCCGGGCGTCAAGGCCCTGGACACGGTCAACCTCAACGTCCGCGTCGGAGAAATCCACGCGATCTGCGGCGAGAACGGTGCCGGGAAATCGACCCTCATGAAGGTGCTCTCCGGGGTCTACCCGCACGGGACCTACACCGGGGACATCCACTACCAAGGAAAAGTCCAGACCTTCCGCACCATCAATGCCAGCGAAGAGGCCGGCATCGTGATCATCCACCAGGAACTCGCCCTGATCCCCGAGCTGAGCATCATGGAGAACATCTTCCTGGGCAACGAGCCCACCCGCTTCGGGATGATCGACTGGTCCACCGCCCGCCGCTTGTCGCTGGACCTGTTGGCCCGGGTCGGCTTGAACGACGACCCCGACACCCCGATCAAGGAGATCGGGGTCGGCAAGCAGCAACTGGTAGAGATCGCCAAGGCACTGAACAAATCGGTGAAACTGCTCATCCTTGATGAACCGACGGCCGCGTTGAACGAATCCGACTCCCAGCATCTGCTGGATCTGATCCGCGGGCTCAAGGGCAGGGGCATCACCTCGATCATCATTTCCCATAAGCTCAACGAAATCGAACAGGTCGCCGACTCCATCACGATCATCCGCGACGGACGCACCATCGAAAGCCTCGATGTCCAGGCCGACGGCGTCAACGAGGACCGGATCATCAAGGGCATGGTCGGCCGGACCCTGGAGTCGCGCTTCCCCGAGCACGCGGCAGAGCTCGGCGAGACGTTCTTCGAGGTCTCCCACTGGAACGTCGGCCACCCCCAGGTCCAGGACCGGATGGTCTGCAAGGACTCGTCCTTCTTCGTCAGGCGGGGGGAGATCGTCGGTTTCGCCGGGCTCATGGGAGCCGGACGCACCGAATTGGCCCGCTCGGTCTTCGGCCGCTCCTACGGTCGGTACCAATCCGGGACCATCACGATGAACGGCCGCCACCTTGAATTGCGCACCGTCGCCCAGGCCATCCGTGCAGGCCTCGGCTACGTGACCGAGGACCGCAAGACCCTCGGCTTGAACCTGCTCGACGACATCCAGGAGACCACCGTCTCGGCGAACCTGGGCAAGATCAGCAAGCACCAGGTGGTGGACCGGGACCGGGAATTCGAGGTGGCCGAGTACTACCGCAAGGCGCTGCGCATCAAGACCCCCTCGGTGCAGGAAGGGGTTGCCAAGCTCTCCGGCGGCAACCAGCAAAAGGTCGTCCTGGCCAAATGGATGTTCACCGAACCCGACCTGCTCATCCTCGACGAACCCACCCGCGGCATCGACGTGGGAGCCAAGTTCGAGATCTACGGGATCATCCAGCAACTGGCCAGGGCAGGCAAGGGGGTCATCGTCATCTCCTCCGAACTGCCCGAACTACTCGGTCTCTCCGACAGGATCTACACGATCTTCGAGGGAGCCATCACCGGGGTCATGGACCGCGAGGACGCCACCCCCGAGCACCTCATGCGCCTGATGACCTCGGCGCGCCAACCTGCCTGAGCCTTCCGGCCGGCACCTCCCCCACCCGCACCCGCGAACCTAGGAACCGATAATGAACGCGATCAAGCAGCTCTTTGGCGGAAACACCCGTCAATTCGGCATGATCTTTGCCCTGGTGGCCCTGGTGGTCTTCTTCCAGATCATGACCGACGGGGTCACCCTGACCTCGGGCAACCTGATGAACCTACTCAATGGCAATGCCTACATCCTCATCCTGGCCATCGGCATGGTGCTGGTCATCATCGCCGGGCACATCGACCTCTCGGTGGGCTCGATCGCCGCCTTCGTCGGCGTCACCGTGGCCCTGGCCATCCGCGACTGGGGGCTGCCCGCCTGGGCCGGCATCCTCCTGGGTCTGGCCCTGGGCGTGGTGATCGGAGCCTGGCAGGGCTTCTGGGTCGCCTATGTCGGGATCCCCGCGTTCATCGTGACCCTGGCGGGCATGATGCTCTTCCGCGGACTGAACCAGTTCGTGGGCAAATCCAACACGATCCCGGTCCCGGAGGACTTCCAGTACATCGGTGCCGGCTACCTCAGGGAGGTCGGACCCAATACCGGCTACAACAACCTCACCCTCCTGCTCGGCCTGGCCACCGTCGCCCTGGTGGTCATCATGTCGCTGCGCGGCCGTGCCAAGGCCCTGCGGCTGGGCGCCCTGGTCCCGCCGCTGTGGGTCCAGCTCACCAAACTGACCCTGATCAGCGCCGCCATCCTCTACGCCACCTATCTCTTTGCCACCGGCCGACCGGGGACCTCGCTGCCGATTCCGGGAATCATCCTCATCGGCCTGGTGATCATCTACGGCTTCATTTCCTCGCGCACGGTCTTCGGCCGCCATATCTACGCCGTCGGTGGCAACCGCCACGCCGCCGAGCTCTCCGGCGTCCGCTCCAAGAAGGTCAACTTCCTGGTCATGATGAACATGGCAGTCCTCGCCGGGTTGGCCGGCATGATCTTCGTGGCCCGTTCCACCGCCTCGGGGCCCTCCGATGGCAACATGTGGGAGCTCGACGCGATCGCCGCGGTCTTCATCGGCGGCGCCGCCGTCACCGGCGGCGTCGGCACCGTGGTCGGTTCGATCATCGGCGGCCTGGTGATGGCCGTGCTGAACAACGGCCTGCAGCTGCTCGGCGTCGGGGCCGATGCCACCCAGATCATCAAGGGCCTGGTGCTGCTGGCAGCCGTCGCCTTCGATGTCTACAACAAATCCCAGGGCAAACCCTCCATCACGGGTCTGTTGACCCGGGGGCTGTCCTCCCGCAACCGTCCCGCGGACGAAGGGATCCCCTCCACCCCGGATAAGATCCCGACCTCTGTCTGACACCTTCCATCCGGCTCCACCCGCACCACCAGAAAGAGAAACCAATGAAGATCATGGGCAAAGCAACCAAGTTCGCCGCGGTCACGGCGATCGCCGCGCTGGCACTGACCGGTTGCGGCCGGCAGGATGCCGGGGCCGCCGCCGACGCGGACGGTGCTTCAGGATTCGACGAGGGCGCCACCATCGGTGTCGCCCTGCCGCAGAAGACCAGTGAGAACTGGGTCCTGGCGGAGAACCTATTCAATAAGGACCTCAAGGACAAGGGTTTCAAACCCGACGTGCAGTTCGCCAACAGCGGCGTCGCCGAACAGCAGAACCAGATCAACGCCATGATCTCCAAGGGCGCGAAGGTCATCATCGTCGGGGCCATCGACGGAGCCCAGTTGGGCAACCAGCTCAAGGCCGCCAAGGAGGCCGGGGCCACCATCATCGCCTACGACCGGCTGCTGCTGAACACCCAGGACGTCGACTACTACGTCGCCTACGACAACTTCAAGGTCGGCCAGCTCCAGGGCCAGGCCCTGCTGGACGGGTTGAAGGAGAAGAAGGGCAAGGCCCCGTACAACATCGAGCTGCTCGCCGGCTCCCCCGACGATGCCAACGCCCAGGTCTTCTTCGACGGCGCCATGGACGTGCTGAAGCCGGCCATCAAGGACAAGACCGTCAAGGTGGCCTCGGGGCAGCAGAAGTTCGAGCAGGCGGTGACCCAGGGGTGGAAGGCGGAAAACGCGCAGAAGCGCATGGACACCCTGCTCACCGGCACCTACACCGGTTCCAAGTCCCTCGACGGGGTCCTCTCCCCCAATGACACCCTGGCCCGCGCCGCCCTGACCTCGGTCAAGGCAGCAGGCAAGGACGTCCCGGTCGTCACCGGGCAGGACTCCGAGGTCGAGTCGGTGAAGTCCATCATGAAGGGCGTGCAGTACTCCACCATCAACAAGGACACCCGTGCCCTGGTGGAGCATTCGGTCACCATGGTCCAGGACCTGCAGGAGGGCAAGGACGTCGAAGTCAACGACCCCGACTCCTACGACAACGGGACCAAGGTCGTTCCGGCCTACCTGCTCAAGCCGCAGATCGTCACCCAGGAGAACGTCAAGGAAGCCTATGTCAACGATCCGGTGCTGGGCCCGCTGACGAAGTAGCGACCCCCGCCTCCGGCGGCAAGGGAGGACGACGACGGAACCCGTCGTCGTCCTCCCTTCGTAGTCCCAGGGGGCCGGTGCAGTCCTACTGCGGCCGCGCGCTGCTGCGCCGCCAGATCGCCGCCAGGATCGCTCCCGAGACGTTGTGCCAGACGGAGAACACGGCGCCGGGCAGGGCGGCCTCGGGCGCGAAATAGGTCTTGGCCAGCCCGGCGGCCAGCCCCGAGTTCTGCATTCCGACCTCGATGGCCATGGTCCTGCGGGAGGGGATCGGCAATCCGAAGATCCGGGCGGCCCCGTAGCCGACCAGGTAGCCCAGCCCGTTGTGCAGGATGACCGCTGCCAGGATGAGCAGCCCGGCGCTGAAGATGGCCTCGGCGCTGCCTGCGACGACGGCGATGACCACGAAGGTGATGGCCAGGACCGAGACCCAGGGCAGTGCCGGCAGGATGGCGGCCACCAGCGCCGGGGCGACGGTGCGCACGATCAGGCCCAGCACCACCGGGATCAAGACGATCTGCACGATCGACACGGCCATCGACCCGGCCGCGACGGGCAGGTACTGTCCGGCCAGCCAGAGGGTCAGCAGCGGGGTGAAGATCGGGGCGAGCAACGTCGACACGCTGGTCATCGTCACCGACAGGGCGACATCGCCCTTGGCGAGATAGGTGACCACGTTCGACGACGTCCCTCCCGGGGCGCAACCCACCAGGATGACCCCTGCCGCCAGGGCCGGCGGCAGCCCCAGCAGGCTGGCGACCCCCAGCCCGAGCAGCGGCATGATCACATATTGGGCGATGACTCCCAGCAGCACCGGCAAGGGTTGGCACACCACCAGGGAGAAGTCGGGCAGGGTCAGGGTCAGGCCCATGCCGAACATGATGAGCATCAGCCCCGGGTTGATCAGCGGCGCCAGCGAGGTGAAGGGGGCCGGGAAGAACAAGGCCACCGCCCCGCCCGCGAGAATCAGGAGCGGGAACAGCGTCACGGCCACCCGGGCGCTGCGTTCCTCGCCGGGGTTCGTCCCGCCCCGGGGTTCGGTCGTCACCGTCGACGGCGCCTCTGGCCCGCCGGGTCCTTCAGGAGTGCTTGGCATGGAAACCATGGTTTCAAACCCGGGCCCGGGGCCGATAATTGTGACTTGGGGCGCCCACTGTGTCCCACGCCACCGCAGGTCCGGGCTCCCCTGCTTTAGGCTGGTGGGGCATCCCGCGCATCAGCGTGGTCCGCCGCGCGCCCGCCATCACCGGGCGCCGGTGCCCCAGCATCTGTCGAGGAAGTCACACCCATGCCCGTAGTCCCCCGTCCCGCACGGCCGGCCTCGCTCGCCGCGTCCCTGCTCGCTTCCCTTCTCGTCCTGACCGCTTGCGCCGGTTCGGGTGGCCCCGGAGGTTCGGCCTCCGATGACACCCCGGTCGAGGGTGGGACCCTGGTCTACGCTTCGGGCGACGCCGAACCGACCTGCCTGGACCCGCATGTGGGCGGGAACTACCCGCAGGCCCTGTTGGCCGGCCAATACCTCGAGACCCTGTACACCAAGGACGAAGAGGGGAAGATCGTCCCGTGGCTGGCCTCCGGGGCGGAAGCCTCCGAGGACGGGCTGACCTGGACGCTCACCCTGCGCGAGGGCATCGAATTCACCGACGGGACCGCGTTGGACGCGGCCACGGTCAAGGCGAACATCGAACACCTGCAGGACCCCGACACCGCCTCCTCCACCGGCTATCTGGCGGTGGCGAAGATCAAGAGCATGGACGTCGTGGACGATTCGACGTTGACGTTGAACCTCTCGGCCCCGGATTCGGCCCTGCTGGAATCGTTCTCGATGCCGTGGGTCGCGATCGAATCGGCGCAGGCCTTGAAACGCAGCCAGGCCGACAACTGCGCCGCCCCGGTGGGCACCGGCCCCTTCACCGTCTCCAAGTGGACCAAACAGGATTCGGTGGAACTGACCCGCAACGAGGACTACACGGTCCCCGTCGACGGCGCCGACCATGCGGGGCCCGCCCATCTGGAGGCCATCACCTGGAAGTTCATCCCCGAGGCCGCCACCCGTTATGCCGCCCTGCAATCGGGCACGGTGGACATGATCGACAACGCCCAGCCGGACACCATCAAGGCCGCCGAGGACGCCGAGGACATCGACCACCTCGATGCCCCGCGTCCGGGGGCCTCGAACCGGATCGAACTGAATTCCTCCAAGGCCCCGTTCGACGATGCGAAGGTCCGTGAGGCCTTCATCCGCGCCGTGGACGTCCAGGACGGCCTCTCCTCGCTGTTCTTCGATACGGCAGAGCGCTCCTATTCGGCACTGTCCAGCGTCGAACCGATGGGCTACTCCGATGAATCCGCCTTCGAGCGGGACCCCGAACAGGCCAATCGGCTGCTGGACGAGGCCGGCTGGACCGACCGCGATTCCCAGGGGTACCGCACCCAGGACGGCAAACGCCTGTCCCTGACCTTCCCGGTGAGCACCAACCAGTCGGTCCCGGCCGAACAGTCGCTCTTCCAGCAGTTCCAGGCCACCGCCAAGGAGGTCGGCTTCGAGGTCAAGCTCGACCTGCTGGACCTCTCCAGCTGGTACGACGTCCTGGGCGAGAACCACTACGACCTGGTCAGCGCCCCGTACACGAAGGTCGGCCCCGACGTGCTGTCCATCCTGTTCCATTCCTCCAACACGGTCCCGGCCCCTTCGGGCTACTTCGCCAACCACGCCCAGGTCAAGGACAAGAAGCTCGACGCCCTGTTGGAGGAGGCCAGCGCCACCAACGACGCCGATGAGCGCGAGGCCAAGTACACCGAAGCCCAGAAGATCGTCCTGGAAGGCCATTACCTCCTGCCGTTGTACGACCAGCAGAACCACTTCCTGTACAGCACGGATCTGCACGACGTCGGGGCGATGACCGCGGTGGCCTCCCCGACGTTCCACGACGCCTGGTTGGCGAAGTAGGAACGACGCCGGAGCATGGCCGGGCAGACGACCTCCGACCCCACCCAGACCCGACGCAGCAGCCGGGGCGCCCCCACCGCGTGGCGTCCCGTCGGCGTCTGGCTGGCTCGTCGTGCCGCCTCGGCGGTCTTCGTGCTCTGGGCCGTGGCCACACTGATCTTCGTCGCCATCCGTCTCATCCCCGGGGACCCGGCGGAGGCGATCATGGGCGGGCCCGGGTCGCAGGCTTCGGCCGAG
The DNA here is from genome assembly GCF_058137995.1 of Arthrobacter sp. AOP36-F1-5. Taxonomy (NCBI): domain Bacteria; kingdom Bacillati; phylum Actinomycetota; class Actinomycetes; order Micrococcales; family Micrococcaceae; genus Arthrobacter; species Arthrobacter sp. AOP36-F1-5. The sequence goes on along the minus strand of NZ_CM176892.1, from coordinate 1,045,320 downwards.
GCCCTCGAATCCGCCCGGGTCGACTACGGGCTCGACCGGCCGGTGGGCGTGCAGTACCTGACCCTGTTGGGGCATCTGGCCACCGGGAACCTGGGGACCTCGTATTCGTTGAAGATCCCGGTCTCCGAGGTGCTGGCCGCCCAACTTCCGGGAACGCTCGGCCTGGCCGTCGGCGCCTGGATCCTGGCCTGGGTGGTGGCCCTGGGGCTCGCCCTCTATTCGGGGTTGGGCGGTCGGGGCGCCTCCGCCGTCGGTTCGGCCCTGGAGATCGCCGCGGCCTCGGTCCCGCACTTCTGGCTCGGTTCGGTGCTGGTGCTCCTCTTCTCCAGCGCCTGGCGGTGGCTGCCACCGGTCAGCAACGGCACGGTCGCCGGGCTGGTCATGCCGATCGTCACCCTGGCCCTGCCGTTGGCGGGATTCCTGGGCCAGGTGATGCGTGAGTCCATGGTGACCGCACTGAACTCACCCTTCGCGCTCTCGGCCCGCGCCCGCGGGGAGTCCGAGGCCGGCGTCGTGCTCCGCCATGCCCTGCGCCATGCGGCCCTGCCCGGGGTGGCCCTCTCCGGCTGGGCTTTGGGGTCCCTGGTCTCCGGCGCGGTCGTCGTGGAGTCGATCTTCGCCCGGCCCGGCCTGGGGCGCACCCTGCTCGAGGCCGTCACGCTGCGCGACGTCCCCCTGGTCACCGGGGTCGCATTGGTTTCGGCGCTGGCCTACGTCGTGGTCATGGCTCTCTCCGATCTGGCCGAACGGCTCATCGACCCGCGGATCCGGGGGCGGTGACCCCCGTGTCTTCCACCATGTCGAGCCTGCCGGGGCCGTTCCCGCGCGGTCCGGGCCCGCGCCGCCGGCCGGGCCCGCGCCGCTGGCCGGGCCCCGGGGTCATCCTGCCGGCCCTCGCCGCAACCACCGCCTGCTTCCTGGTCCTCGCCGCCGTCGTACCCTGGTGGTTGGCGCCCACCGACCCGCTGGCCATCGACCCCGGGGCCGCCTTCTCCAGCCCCTCCCTCTCCCACTGGTTCGGCACCGACGAATCGGGGCGGGACCTCTATTCGCGCGTGGTCCACGGGGCCCGGCCCTCGTTGCTCATCGGGGCCGCGGCCACCGCCCTGGGACTGGGGTTGGCCCTGGTCCTGGGGCTGGCCTCCGGGCTGGGCGGACGCTGGCTCGACGCAGGGATCGGACGCCTCGTCGAAGTGATGCTGGCGCTGCCCGGATTGCTCCTGGCCCTGGTGTTCATCGCGTTGGCCGGTCCCGGGGTGTCCACCACGATCGTCGCCGTGGGGCTGACCACCGCCCCGGGCTACGCCCGGATCATCCGGTCCCAGGCCAGGGCCCTGCGCGGCTCGGCGATGATCGAGTCGGCCCGGGTCCTGGGCCACCATCCGGCGAAGATCCTGTTCCGGCATCTGCTGCCCAATGCCTTGGGCCCCGTCCTGGTGTTGGCGACCCTGGGGGTGGGCCAGGCAGTCATCTGGGCCTCGGCGTTGAGCTTCCTCGGGCTCGGCGAGGCCCCTCCGGCGCCCGAATGGGGCGCCATGCTCGCGGCGGGACGCACCTATCTGGGCTCCGCCTGGTGGATGACGTTCTTCCCCGGTCTGACCATCGTCGCCACGGCGGCGGCCAGCACTGTACTCGGCAGGTCCCTCCAACGACGGGCGGTCGGCGCATGAACGGGCCATCGCTGTTGCGGGTCGAGGGGCTCCAGGTCGGATTCGGCGGCACCCCGGTGGTGCACGACGTCGGCCTGGACGTAGGCCGGGGCGAATGCCTGGCCCTGGTGGGAGAATCCGGGTCGGGTAAATCGGTGACCGCGCGGGCCCTGTTGGGGCTCTCGGGCCGGGCCGCCCGGGTGGACGCCCGCCGGTGGGAGTTCGACGGCGCCTCCCTGCACGGGGCAGGCGCGCGGCAGTGGCGGCGCCTGCGCGGAACCCGGATCGGGTTGGTGCTCCAGGATGCGCTGGTCTCGCTGGACCCGCTGCGCACCATCGGCCGGGAAATCGACGACTCGCTGCGCCTGCACACCTCCCTCTCCGCCGCCTCCCGGGGCCGCCGGGTGGCCGGGTTGCTGGAATCGATGGGACTGCAGACCGTTGATGCCGGGCGGCGGGCCGGGGAACTCTCCGGCGGCATGCGCCAACGGGCGCTGATCGCCTCCGCGATGGCCTTGGATCCGGAGCTGCTCATCGCCGACGAACCCACCACGGCCCTGGATGCCGAATCCCAGGCCCAGGTCCTCGGGGTGCTGGCCTCCTTGCGCTCCGGGGGGTCGTCGCTGCTGCTGATCAGCCACGATCTGGCGGTGGTCTCCTCGGTGGCGGACCGGGTGGCCATCATGCGCGGGGGCAGGATCGTCGAACAGGGTCCCACCGCCACGGTCCTGTCCCACCCGGAGCACGAATACACCAGGATGCTCCTGCGCGCCGTTCCGGCCGGTCGCCCCCGCGGCACCCGCCTGTCGGTGGCACCGGCGGATCCCGGGGCGCCGGAGCCGGTCTCTTTGCTGGATCCCGTGCCGGAGTCGAAGCCGCGGCCGGTGTCGGGCCCTGGTTCGTCGCAGGGGACGGTGCTGGAGGCCAGGCACCTGTCGAGGACCTTCGCGGTCAAAGGCGGCGAGGACTTCCGGGCCGTGGATGATGTGGGCCTGCGGGTGGAAGCCGGGCGCACGCTGGGCCTGGTCGGCGCCTCCGGATCGGGCAAGAGCACGACGGCGCGGATCCTGCTGGGCTTGGAGGAACCCGATGAAGGCACGGTCGAGCTGTTCGGCGGTGACTGGGTTCCGGGGAAGGAATCCTCCCGCCGGGCGCGCCGGCCACTGCTCGGGGCCGTCTACCAGGACGCGTTGAGTTCCTTCGATCCCCGCCGACGCGTCGGGGCCATCCTGGCCGATGCCCTGACCGTCCGCGGTGGCGGGGCCGGGGCCGACGGCGGCTGGGGCGCCGATTCCCCGGAGGCGCTGTTGGAACTGGTCGGCCTGGCCCCGGGGCTGACCGGACGGCATCCACGGACCCTCTCCGGGGGCCAACGTCAACGCGTTGCGATCGCCCGGGCGTTGGCCCCGGGACCCCGGGTGCTCATCTGCGATGAGCCCGTGTCCTCGCTGGATGTCTCGGTCCAGGCCAGGATCCTGGACCTGCTCGATGACCTGCAGGCCGGATTCGGGTTGGGGTACCTGTTCATTTCCCACGATCTGGCCGTCGTACGCCATGTCAGCGACCGGCTGGCGGTGATGCGGCAGGGGCGCATCGTGGAATCAGGGGCCACCGAAGAGGTCTTCGCCGCCCCGCAGCACCCCTATACCCGGGCCTTGCTGGCCGCCTCCCCCACGCTGGCGACCGGCTGAGCAACCGGCCGGGAACGCCCCCGGGGCGGTTCCCCCGGGCCGAAGACCCCCGGCACCGCACACGGCGCGTGGCCCGATGGAAGTCATCGGGCCACGCGCCGTCGTGGTCCTGCCGCCGCAGCGGTGGCCGAGGCCCTAGCCCAGCTTGGAGACCAGGGACTGCAGGACGCGGTTCAGCGTGGCCGAGGGGCGCATGGCCGCCTGGGCCAACTCGTCGGAGGGACGGTAGTAGCCGCCCAGCTCCACGGCTGAACCCTGGACCCCGAGCAGTTCGGCGTTGATGTCGTCCTCGTGGGTCACGAAGTCCTTTGCCACCTCGGCAAAGGCGGCGGCCAGCTCGACATCCTCTTCCTGACGGGCCAGCTCCTGGGCCCAGTACATGGCCAGGTAGAAGTGGCTGCCCCGGTTGTCGAGCTCCCCGACCTTACGCTTGGGCGACTTGTCCTCGAGCAGGAACGTGCCGGTGGCGGCGTCGAGGGTGTCGGCCAGCACCTGGGCGCGGGCGTTCGACGTGGAACTGGACAGGTGGGCGAAGGATTCGGCCAGGGCCAGGAATTCACCCAGCGAATCCCAGCGCAGGTGGTTTTCCTGCAGCAGTTGCACCACGTGCTTCGGCGCGGAACCGCCGGCGCCGGTCTCGAAGAGGCCGCCCCCGTTGATCAGCGGGACCACCGATAGCATCTTGGCGCTGGTGCCCAGCTCGAGGATCGGGAAGAGGTCGGTCAGGTAGTCGCGCAGCACGTTGCCGGACACCGAGATGGTGTCCTCGCCGCGACGCAGGCGCTCCAGCGTGTAGGTGGTCGCCTCGACGGGGGCCATGATCTGCAGCGACAGGCCCTCGGTGTCGTGATCGGCCAGGTACTCGGTGACCTTGGCGATCAGGTTGCGGTCGTGGGCGCGGGTCTCGTCGAGCCAGAAGATCGCCGGCATCCCGGAGGTGCGGGCCCGGGTGACGGCGAGCTTGACCCAATCGCGGATCGGGGTGTCCTTGGTCTGGCAGGCACGCCAGATATCGCCCTGCTCGACCTGGTGCTCGATGAGGACCCGGTCGGCGGAATCCACGATCTGCACGGTGCCTGCTCCGGCGATCTCGAACGTCTTGTCGTGGCTGCCGTATTCCTCGGCTGCCTGGGCCATCAGCCCGACGTTGGGGACGGTGCCCATGGTGGTCGGGTCGTAGGCGCCGTGGGCGCGGCAGTCCTCGACGACGGCCTGGTAGACCCCGGCGTAGGAGCTATCCGGCAGCACGGCCAGGGTGTCGTGTTCGCCGTCGTCCGCGCCCCACATGTGGCCCGAGGTGCGGATCATCGCCGGCATGGAGGCGTCGACGATGACATCCGAGGGCACGTGCAGGTTGGTGATGCCCTTGGTCGAATCGACCATCGCGATGCCCGGCCCGTTGGCCAGGCCGTCCTCGATGGCGGTCTTGACCCCGTCGCGCACCTCTTCGGAGAGGTCCTCGAGTCCGCCGAGGATGGCGGCCAGGCCGTGGTTGGGGCTCAGTCCGGCCGCTTCGAGGTCCTCGCCATAGGTGGCGAAGAGGTCGGGGAAGAACGCCTTGACCACGTGGCCGAAGATGATGGGGTCGGAGATCTTCATCATGGTCGCCTTCAGGTGGGCGGAGAAGAGCACCCCTTCCTTCTTGGCACGGGCGACCTGGTCGGCCAGGAACGCGTCGAGCTGCGCGGCGGACATGAAGGTTCCGTCGATGACCTCGCCCTTGAGCACGTCGAAGGCCTTCTTCAGGACCTTGACGGTCCCGTCCTGGGCGATGAAGCGGATCTCGATCCGGTCATCGGAGTCCATGACGACCGACTTCTCGTTGGCGCGGAAGTCCCCGTCGGCCATGGTGGCGACGTTGGTCTTCGAATCCGCGGACCAGGCACCCATGGAGTGCGGGTACTTGCGGGCGTAGTTCTTCACCGACAGCGGGGCCCGGCGGTCCGAGTTGCCTTCGCGCAACACCGGGTTCACGGCGGAGCCCTTGATGCGGTCGTAGCGTGAACGGATGTCCGTTTCCTCGTCGGAGGCCGGGTTGTTCGGGTAGTCCGGCAGTGCGTAGCCCTGCGACTGCAGTTCGGCGATGGCCGCCTTGAGCTGCGGCATGGAGGCACTGATGTTCGGCAGCTTGATGATGTTCGCTTCGGGCTTCCGGGCCAGGGCGCCGAGTTCGGCCAGCGCATCGTTCTGGCGCTGGTCCTCGCTCAGGAAGTCACCGAAGAGGGCGATGATGCGGCCGGCCAGCGAAATATCGCGGGTCTCGAATTCGACGCCGGCGGTCGAGGCGAAGGCTTCGACGATGGGCAGGAAGGAATAGGTGGCCAGCATCGGCGCTTCGTCGGTGTGGGTGTAGATAATCTTTGCCATGGGTGAGGCATCTCCCTGAAGGTCAACGGTTTGGGGAGATCAACGTGATGATCTCAACGTATCCAACTTACCCGAGAGGGCCCGTGGGCCCCTATTCCCGGGGGCTACTCGTCCTCGGGGGCACTCGCATCCGGGGTGTGCTTCAGCGCGGTGATCTTCCAGGCACCGTCGTCGTATTTTGCGGTCACCGTGTAGGTGGTGCCCTCGGCATCCCACTCGGTTTCCTCCACGACCTCGCCGCCCTTGTCCAGGACCTTCTTCGCATCCTCCATGTAGGGCACGACGGCGCTCAGCTGGCCGTCCTGGTCGACCTCGCCCACCGCAACCACGTCCTGCGGCTTGGGCTGCCCACCCTCGATGCTGCCTTCGTCGTCGTACACCCGGGCAATGGCCCCGGCGGCGTCCTCGCATTCGGTGCAGTCCTCGGTGACCGCGAGCATGTCATCGGTCTGGCCCGTCTGCAGTGCGTAGGACATGGCCTCGTAGTAGTAGTACGTGGTCGCCGACAGCCCGTCGGCCCCTTCGGCCTTCATCTGGTCGTTGGTCTCCGGGGCGGCGATCGCCGCCTTGGCCGAGGAGGCGGAGGAGGACGAATCGGCGGCCGGTTCACCGGCGGAACAGCCGGCCAGGGCCAGGGAAGCAGCGGCGACGGCGATTCCGGCGCCCAGGACGTGGGGGAACTTCATATGCGATGACTCCAGAAGTGGTGTTGGTCGGTGCCGACGGCCCGCCATGGCGTCCGTCACCGCCACCATATCCCGTTGCCCCAGGCCACTAGTTGTGGGATGCGCCACATTCCGCGGTTCCCGCGACCGCACCGTGTCCGACCTCACAACGGATCGGTATGATGGTCCGGGCCCCGGGTCCCCTCCGAGGCACCACCGAACAAAGGACGGCTCCCATGCCCGAAATGGCCTTGGCGATCGATGGCGGGCAAACGGGCATCCGCGCCCAGGTGCTCCAGGACGATGGCACCGCCTCCCCCGACGTCGAGGTCCTTGAATTCCGGGGCATCCTCACCGACCGGCCGCTGGCCGGCCAGATCGCCGACGTCGTCGCCCGGGCCCGCGAGGCGGCCGGCCACGATTTCAGGACCGTCTCCGCGGGACTGTCGGGACTGACCGACGGCGAGGGGCTGGCACCGGCACTGTTGGCTGCCACCACCGGCTACGGCGTTCACTCGGTACACATCACCCACGATTCGGTCAGTTCATACCTGGGGGCACTGGGTGACTCCCCCGGCGCCGTGATCGCCTCCGGGACCGGCGCGGTCACCCTGGCCGTGGGCGCCACGGAGGTGGTGCGCATCGACGGCTGGGGCTACATCATGGGCGACGCCGGCAGCGGCTACTGGATGGGCCGGGCGGCCCTGGACGCGGTGATGCGCGACTTCGACGGTCGCGGCCCCGCCACCACCCTGACCGAGGTGGTGCGCGCCGATTTCCCCGATCTGGCCCAGGCCTACGTCGAACTCCAACGCGATCCGGACCGCGTCAGCCGCACCGCCTCCTATGCCGCCACGGTGGCCCGGCTCGCCGCGACCGACGAAGTGTCCCGCCGGATCTGTGATGACGCGGCCCGGGAACTGGCCCTGGCCGTCTCCACCGGGTTGCGCCGGGTGGGGCAGGACCGGGCCGAGGCCCCGGCCGTCTGCTTCCTCGGTGGGGTGCTGCGCGGGGAACGCGTCCGCAGCCAACTCATCTCCCGGCTGGCGGCGCTCTGGCCGCATCTGCAGGTGCGTGAGCCCGCGGCCACCTCGCTTCAGGGCGCGGCCCTGCTCCCGTTCCTACCCGCGGATTCGGCCCTGGCACACCAGGTGTTGACGGCCCGGAACTAGAATCCGCTCCGGCGCAGGCGGACCCGGGGGCGCACCCGCTGGACGGCTCTTTGCTCCGGCCGCTCCGCGGTGATCTCCCGGAGCATCTCATGCTCGGCCCGGCTGGCGGCCGGCCGCCGGGCGGCCCGGAAACGGTACACGATCCACCAGACGCCGCCGACCAGGCCCACGGCCCCGATCAGCAGGCCCAGGGCCAGATTGCTTGAATCATCTCCGCTGGTTTCGGCAGCAGCCAACAGGCCACCGGTGATGGTGATGAGCATGTTCCCCCCAGCTGTTGTTGCGCCGGTCCTTCCGGACCGGGCTAGATGCCCCCGCGGCGGACCGGCCGCACGGTCGTCTGGTCGTTGACGACCTTCTGTTCGGGGCGCACCCCGTTCATTTCACGGAGCCTTTCGTGTTCTTCCCGGCTGGCTGCCGGGCGGCGGGCCACCAGGTAGCGCCGCAGGAACCATCCGGCGGCGCCCAGGACGATGACGGCCCCCACCACCAGTCCGACGACGAGGTTCCCCGAACCGTTTTCGCTCGCTGCTGCTGTTGCTGTACCTGCGGCAATGATGCTGAACATGAGGCCCCCTTCGGGTCTGCGTTCATTTCAGCGTACGACTCCGGGGCGGACGGGTCATCCCCACCGAGGATGACTTCCCGGCCGCTCCCGCCCCGGATACGGCAGCGGCCGGGCCCCTGGCTCGAGGGGACCGGCCGCTGGGGGTTCCGGCGGCGGTATCGCCGCGCTTCCTAGTGGAAGAAGTGTCGCGCCCCGGTGAAGTACATGGTGATCCCCGCGGCGTTGGCCGCGGCGACGACTTCCTCGTCTCGAATCGACCCACCGGGGTGCACCACTGCCTTGACCCCGGCATCGAGCAGGATCTGCAGCCCATCGGCGAAGGGGAAGAAGGCGTCGGAGGCGGCGACCGCCCCGCGGGCCCGCTCGGGTGAGGGGGCTCCTGCTGCCACTCCCGACGCGCCGCCGGCGGCATCGACGTCGGATTCGACGGCCACCCCCAGCGTGTTGGCGCGTTCGACAGCCAGTTTGCAGGAGTCCACCCGGTTGACCTGGCCCATGCCGACCCCGACGGTGGCCCCGCCGCTGGCGAGCAGGATGGCATTGGACTTGGCGGCACGAATGGCCCGCCAGGCGAAGTTCAGATCCGCCAGCGTGGCCTCATCGGCGGCACTGCCGGCGGCCAGCGTCCAGTTCGCCGGGTCGTCGCCGGCGGCATCGATCCGGTCCGAAGCCTGCAGGAGCATGCCACCGGAAATCTGCTTGTACTCGACGCCATCGCGTTCGTAACCGGCCGGCAGCTGCAGCAGGCGGATGTTCTTCTTCGCCGTGAGGATCTCCAACGCCTCGGGCTCGAAGCCGGGGGCGATGACGACCTCGGTGAAGATGGACCTGATGGTTTGGGCCATGCCCGCCGTGACGGTCCGGTTGGCGGCGATGACTCCGCCGTAGGCGGAGACCGGGTCGCAGGCGTGGGCCTTGCGGTGCGCATCGGCGATCGGGTCCGCGGCGTGGCCCGAGGCCACGGCGACACCGCAGGGGTTGGCATGCTTGACGACTGCCACGGCCGGCTCGGCGAAGTCGAAGGCCGCACGCAGGGCGGCGTCGGCGTCGGTGAAGTTGTTGTAGCTCATGGCCTTGCCATGCAGCTGGTCGGCCTGGGCGATGCCGGCGGGGGCTGCCGTATCGACATAGAGTGCGGCGGCCTGGTGCGGGTTCTCCCCGTAGCGCAGGCCCTCCGAGCGTTCGAGCGCGAGCCCGGCGTAGGGAGGGAACTTGGCGGGGGCTTCGTCATCGCCGAACTGGGCTGCCGTCCAGCTGGCGACGGCGTTGTCGTAGGCGGCGGTATGGGCAAAGGCCAGTGAGGCCAGCCGGCGGCGGGTCTTCAGGTCGAAGCCCCCGCCCCGGGCTGCCGACACGACGTCGCCGTAGCTGGTTGGATCCACGACCACGGCCACGGAAGGGTGGTTCTTCGCGGCGGCGCGGACCATCGAGGGGCCACCGATGTCGATCTGTTCCACGACCTCGTCCTGACCGGCACCGGAGGCGACGGTGTCCACGAACGGGTAGAGGTTCGCCACGACCAGATCGAAGGGTTCGATGCCCATCTCGGTCAGCTGGTCCATGTGCTCGGGCAGGCGGCGGTCCGCCAGGATCCCGGCATGCACGCGCGGGTGCAGGGTCTTCACCCGGCCGTCGAGGCATTCCTGGAAGCCGGTGACCTCGGATACCTCCGTCACCGGCACCCCGGCGGCGGCGATCTTCTTCGCGGTCGAGCCGGTGGAGACGAGGGAAACCCCCGCCTCGTGCAGGCCACGGGCGAGGTCTTCGAGCCCCGTCTTGTCGTAGACGGAAATCAGTGCACGGCGAAGAGGAACACGGTCAAGGACGGTCTGGCTCACAAGGAACTCCCGGGAATCATCGGTTGGGGCGTTCACAACCCTACCGGCCCGCAGCCGGGCTTCAGGAGACGAGGTCGGGGAAATGACGTGAGAGCTGCTCGGGGGTCAGGCTCCTGCGCAGCAGGGCGTCGGCGTGGTCGTCATCGGCGACATAGGCGACGATCTCCGCATTGCGGCCGTGGGCCAGTTCCACGCGCAGGTCTTCGACGACGGTGAGCAGCAATTCGTAGTAGCGCCGGAGCGTTTCCTCCCAGCCGGAGGATTCGGCGACCCGGGTCAACGCCTCGCGCCACAGCACGGCGGCGGATTCGTCGAAGAGCTCCATCGAGCACCAGTGCCATTCCGGCGGGTTCCAGCGGGACGAGTAGTAGCTGGCCCCGGATTCCGCGGCTTCGCCTTCGGCTTCGAGCTGGGCCAGTTCCCCGTCGACGTCGAATCCGTCGGAATCGTCGTCGTCCGCCGAATCCTCGGCGGTGTCCTCCGCATCGTCGCCGTCGTCCTCGTGGCCGGTGTTCAGCGGGTCGGGGCCGTCGCCGTCCTCTTCGGTCTCCTCGGGTTCGTCGCCGACCCCCAGGTCCTCCTCCACGGAGTCCCCGTCGCGGTCCAACGCCTGTTCGGAGTTCAAGGCCAGCACCGGTAGTTCGATGGGCTCGGCCGGGTCGGTGGAGACCCCCGACAGTGCGATCGCATAGAACTCGTGGTCCGGGTGATTCTCGATCACGTCCCGGGCCTGTCGCAATGCCGATCGCCGGATTGCCTCTTCCAAAGCCGTCCAATCCACTCCCATGATCAGAGCCTACCCCCGTCGGGCGCGGCTGATAAGGCCTTGCTTTTTCGGCAGTCATGGCCATGGAGCCGCCGGAGGGCCCGGTTCCTAGAAGAAATCCATGATCGTGGTGACCAGCTTGTAGACGCCGAGCCAGATGAACAGCACCGCACAGATCACCAGGGCCGTGTTGGTATGCCACCGGTTGCGCCATTCGCGCGGCACCCGGTCGGTGTTCAGCAGCGGCAGCAGCGTGATGGCCAGGAACGGCATGAACATCGCCCCCAGGACACCGTAGGCCAGCACCAGGGCGATCGGTTTGCCGATCAGCAGCAGGAGCATCGGGGGAAAGGTCAGCCAGAGCAGGTAGAAGCGGAAGTACTTGCCGTGGGCCCGGGAATCGGGGTGGTCGGATCCCTTGCCGCGGATGTTGCCCCAGAAATCGGCGAACATCAGCGAGACGCCGTTCCAGACGCCCATGACCGAGGAGAAGGCCGCGGCGAAGAAGCCCACCAGGAACGCGGAACCGATGAAGTCCCCGTATTTGTCCTTGAGCACCTCGCTGAGGTCCAGCAAGCCCTTGTCCTTGGCATCGAGGGTCACTCCTGCGGCCGCGACGACCTCGGCACCGACGATCATCATGGAGATCACGAAGATCCCGGTGATGACGTAGGCCATGGTGTTGTCCAGCCGCATCACCCGCATCCATCCGGGCTTCACCCAGCCCTTCTCCCGCAGCCAATAGCCATAGGCGGCCAAGGTGATCGTGCCACCGACCCCGCCGGCGAGCGCGAGCGTATAGAGCACCGACCCCTCCGGCAGGCGCGGAACCAGCCCGGCGAGCATGGCCGGCACGTCGGGGACCGCGATGATGGCCAGCCCGACGATCGTGATGAACATCAGCCCGACCAACGCGGCGGTGATCTTCTCGAACACCGCATACCGGTTGAACCACACCAGCAGGAATCCGGCCAGCCCGGTGCCCAGGGCGAACACGATCTGCGGCACCGCAGGGAACAGGGCGGCCAACGGCAGCGCCGTCGAGGCCATGGCCGAGGCCCCGTAGATGAACCCCCAGATGATGATGTAGGGCCCGAAATACCAGACGGGCCACCGGCCCAATGAGCGCCACCCCTCGAAGATCGTCTGGCCCGAGGCCAGCGAGAAGCGTCCGGCTCCTTCCACCAGCACGATCTTCAGGATGACGCCGACGACCAGCGCCCACAACAGCCCGTAACCAAATTTGGAGCCGGCCACCAGGGTGGCCACCATATCGGCGGCCCCCACGCCGGTGGCGGCGACGATGAGCCCGGGACCAATGACCTTCCACTTCTTGGGCGTCTCGAGTTCGCCGTGTTTCCCGGCCGGGTCTTCTGCCATGGCGGTCCGTCCCTTCGGGCACCCCCGCGGAGCGCCTATGGTGATGTAGTTCACACCTACTGTAGGGCCTTCACCACCGTGGTGACAGACGTGTCGCCCGGCCCGGTTGCGGCCCACCGGCTAATCTGGGATCGGGCGGTCCGGCCGGGACCGGAACAGCTCCGCCTCCCACCCGACCTGCACCATCGCCAGAGGACCTGCCTGCCCATGAACGAGTACCGCACCCTGGCCTCCGGCGACGACATCGTCCAACGACTCCCCTGGCGTTGGGGCGTCCAAGGCAAGATCTTCATCATCGGTGGGCTCGGCTTCATGTTCGACGCCTGGGATGTCACCCTCAACGGCGCCCTCATCCCGTTGGTGATGCAGGAATGGGGGCTCGAGCGCACGACGGCGGCCTGGCTGGGGACCGCGAACCTGATCGGCATGGCCCTGGGCGCCTTCCTCTGGGGCACCATCGCGGACCGGATCGGCCGCCGCCAGGCCTTCACCTGGACCCTGCTGATCTTCTCCCTCTTCACGGTGGCCGGGGCCCTGTCGCCGAACTTCGTCTTCTTTGCCGCCTGCCGTTTCCTTGCCGGGCTGGGACTGGGCGGGTGCATCCCGGTGGACTATGCCCTGGTCGGGGAATTCACCCCCGCCCGGCACCGCGGCAGGGTCCTGACCGCCATGGACGGATGGTGGCCCGTCGGGGCCGCCGCCGCGTTCTTCGTCTCCGCGGTGATCCAGGCCGGCACCGGGAACTGGAGGCTGATCCTGCTGGTCATGGTCCTGCCGGCCCTGCTGGTCTTCTGGATCCGCCGTTCGGTCCCGGAGTCCCCGCTGTTCCTGGTCCGGGCGGGCCGCCGGCGTGAGGCTTCGAGGGTCATCGACGGTCTGGTCCGGCGCACCGGGGCCGCCGTGGAACCCTATACGCTGCCCTCGGCGAGCTCGGTGCCGCGGTTCTCCGCCGGGGCGTGGGTCGACCAGTTGCGACGGGTCTGGGCCTTCAACTGGCGCATCACGGCCATCGCCTGGTCGCTCTTCCTGACGGTCCTGCTCGTCTACTACCTGGCCCTGACGTGGATGCCTTCGATCCTCCTCGACGCCGGGATGGGTGAATCCGCGGCGTTGTTCAGCACCGCGGGCATGGCGGCCGTGGGATTGGCCGGCGTGGTGCTGGCCGCCCTGCTGGTGGAACGGGTCGGCCGTAAATGGCTCCTGGGCGTCACCGGCCCGTTGGCCGCCCTCGTCCTGGTCCTCGTCGCCCTCTCGCTGTCCCAGCCCGCCGTGGCCGTGGCCTGGCTGCTGGTCTTCGGGTTCATCATCCAGATCGCGATCCCCGTGCTCTACACCTACGTCTCCGAGCTCTATCCGACCGAACTCCGCGGTTCGGGATTCGGTTGGGCCTCCTCCTTCAGCCGCCTCGGGGCAGGCTTCGGGCCGCTGCTCTTCGCCTGGCTGTGGCCGGTGTTCGGGCTGGCCAATTCCTTCCTCGTCGCCGGCGCCCTGGTCCTGCTCGCGGTCGGCTGGATGGGGCTGCGTGCCCCGGAAACCCGCGGCACCCACCTGCGCTGAAGCCCGGTCCCACAGACCATTCCCACCCCCGCGGGGCGCAGCTACACTGACCGTAAGGGGGCCAGGCCCCGAGGTACGGGGCGACTCCCCGGTCGCAACGATGGAGGCAACGGATGTTGGATCCAGGTTTTTCCGGTCCGTCGGGGCAGCACACCGGCCGCTACATCGTGGTGTTCGACGACGATGACCCGGACCCGCTGGACCTGCTGGCCGCCGGCGGCATGACCCGGGTGGCCGACACCCGTGACCTGGCCTCGCTGGCCACCTCCGAGGAGCGGTCCGCCGCGGCCCGGCAGGGGCAGGGAACCTACTTCGCGGAACTGCGCATGGCCGTCGTCGCGGCGGAGGACGCCCAACTCGAGACCCTGCGGACCAGCTCGGCCGGAGCCCAGCGGGGCCTGCACTACTACCCCGAACTGATCCACCACGTCCTGGAACCGGGGCAGGCCGGCCGGCACCGCTCCGAGGCCGCCCCCGACGCCGTCTCCCGCGACGCCACCGGTTCCTCCCCGGCGGCACCGGCCGACGGTTTTGCCGATACCGCCGAATTCACCTGGGGCCTGCAGGCCACCGGAGCCGCGACCTCCGAGGCCTCGGGCGAGGGCATCAAGGTGGCCGTGCTGGATACCGGCTTCGATACGGGCCATCCGGATTTCGCCGGCCGCACCATCGTGACCGAATCCTTCGTCGACGGCGAGGACGCCCAGGACGGGCACGGGCACGGCACCCACTGCATCGGCACCTCCTGCGGCCCGCGCGCCCCCGGGACCGGCCCCGGATACGGGGTGGCCCATGCCTCGGAGATCTATGCCGGCAAGGTCCTGGACGCCTCCGGTTCCGGCGGCGACGCGGGGATCCTGGCCGGGATCGACTGGGCCATCACCCAGGGCTGCGCCGTCATCTCGATGTCGCTGGGCGCCGATGTCGCCGAGGTCCACCCGCCCTATGTGGCGGCCGGGAAGCGGGCCCTGGCCCGTGGCACGCTCATCATCGCGGCGGCCGGCAATAATGCCGAACGCTCCGCGGGGAACCCCGGATTCGTCGGGACCCCGGCGAACAGCCCCTACATCATGGCCGTGGGGGCGGTCGATCAGCAGCTGGCCATCGCCGATTTCTCCGCCCGCTCCGGGGCGACCGAGGGCGGGCAGGTCGATGTGGCGGGTCCCGGCGTCGAGGTCTATTCCTCCTGGCCCATGCCCCAGCGCTACAACACGATCAGCGGCACCAGCATGGCCACCCCGCATGCCGCCGGGGTCGCCGCCGTCCTGGCCGCGTCCACCGGCCTGCGCGGCCGGGAGCTCTGGGCCGAACTGGTGCAGGGCTGCGAACGTCTGGACGCCGCCTCCGCCGATGTCGGCGCCGGACTGGTCAGGGCCCCGCAACCGGCGGCCCCCGGGGGCGACGGCGACGAAGGCGACGAGGCCGCCCCGGCACCACCGGAGGCTCCCTCCCCATGAGCCAACGGGTCACGGTCACCCTGACGGAGCCCTACGCCGGCCGGTCGGCCGAGGTCGCCGGGCAACTGGCCACCGCGGGGATGATCGTCGAGCGGGTCCTGCCGGCCTTGTCGATGATCACCGGCACCATCGCCGCGGAGCGGATGGCCGGACTCGAAGCGATCGGCGGCGTCGCCTCCGTCACCGCCGAACTGATCCACCGGCTACCCGACCCGGACTCCGGGATCCAGTAGCCGGCCGACACGTGGTCCCGCCACCGGGGAAGGTGGCGGGGCCGCTCCTCCCCCGGGCCTGGGCCCGGGACGGTCCTAGACGGTGTGCCGGTCGGCCAAGGAGGCCAGCGTCTCGATGAGCAGGGTCCGTTCGGCGATCTTGATGCGCCCGTGCAGGGTGTCCTCGGTGTCGTCCTCGTGGACCTCCACGGCGCGCTGGGCCAGGATGGGGCCGGTATCGACCCCGGCATCGGCGATATGCACCGTGCATCCGGTGACCTTCACCCCGTAGGCCAGGGCGTCGCGGACCCCGTGGGCGCCGGGGAAGGCCGGCAGCAGGGCCGGGTGGGTGTTGAGGTAGGTCCCGTCGAAGGCGGTGATGAATTCCTCGCCGACGATGCGCATGAACCCCGAGGAGACCACGTAGTCCGGGGCGTGGGACCGGCAGATGCGCGTGAGTTCGTGGTTCCAGGCCGCGCGGTCGGTGTATTCCTTGAACGGCACCTCGAAGGTCTCGATCCCTGCGGCCGCGGCCCGCGCCACTCCTCCGGTCCCGGTGCGGTCCGCGCCGACCGCGGCGATCTCCAGGTCCAGCTCCCCGCTCGCGACGGCATCGATGACTGCCTGGAGGTTGGAACCGGTCCCGGATACGAGGATCACAATGCGCATGGCACCAGTTTAGGTGCTCCGGCGGTCCGGACTAGGCTGAGGGCATGCCCGAACCAGAACAGGACGTCGCCCAGCGTATTGCCGCCGTGAGCGGATGGATCCGAGCCGTCGTCCTCTTCGTCTTGTTGTCCTATCTGCTCTCCTCGGTGGTCCTGCCCTGGAAGATCGCCTCGGTGGTCTTCGGGCTGGCAGGGATCGTGGCCGGGGTCGTCGCCTCGGTGAAGGTCTTCCGGCGCAAGCTGCCCGGCGTCCTGCGGATCACGTTGCCGCTGGCCACCCTGGCGTGCCTGCTCTTCACCGTCTCCACTTCCACCCAGGTGCTCTTCTACCAGCCGACCCTGGATTACGAACAGTGCATGGCCACCACCGTCACCGACCGGTCCCAGGCCCAATGCAAACACGACTACGACCAGAAGCTCTCCACCCTCCAAGGAGTGATCGGATCATGACCAGCCCCTCCGACCCGGCACCGCATGAGGACATCCAGCCGGTCCCCGACGCCAAGGACTGGACCTGGACCATCGAGCGGGCCTGTCCCGAATGCGGCACCGACGTCTCGGCGCTGAGCCCCCAGGACATCGCCATCGCGTTGCGCACCTGTCTGCCCCGCTGGGCGGCGGTCCTGCAGCGGGAGGATGTCGCCGTGCGTCCGGAACCGGCGGTCTGGAGCCCGCTGGAGTACGCGGCGCATGTGCGAGACGTGTTCAAGGTGATGCACTACCGGCTGGATCTGATGCATATGGAGGACTCCCCGACGTTCCCCGACTGGGACCAGGATGCCACCGCGCTGGAGGATGGTTACGCCGACCAGCCCCCCCGGGTCATCGCCACCCAGCTCGCAGCCGCCGGACGGGGGCTGGCCGATGCCTTCGATTCGGTCCTCAACCGCGATCTGGACCGTCCCGGGCTCCGCGGCAACGGGGCGGCCTTCACGGTCGAGACCCTGGCCCGGTACACCTGGCATGACATCGCCCACCATCTGCACGATGTGAACGGCCGGGACCCGGCGGTCTAGTCCTCCAGCACCGGATCGCGTTCGAGCAGCGGGGCCAACAGGTAGCCGATGACGACCCCCAGGCCCACCTCCCCGGCCAGCAGCAGGGCGGTCATCCAGAGGTTGGGGCCCACGTCGGTCAAACGCCCGATGCCCAGCGATCCGCCGGCCAGCCAGCTGCCGGCCAGGGAGACCACACCGGTCACGATGCCGATGAACAGCCCCAGCAGCACGGTGGACAGGGCCAGCGACAGCCACCGGGTGTTCAGCCGCATCGAGAGCCAGTCCTCGAAGTGGTTCTCCCCTTCACGCAGGAACCACCAGCCGGCCAGGATCCCGGCCAGGACCGGCAACAGCATGAAGGCCCAGGCCGCTCCGAGGTCCCCGGCTGGCAAGGCCCCCAGGAACGGCACCGCGGGCAACGGTCCGACGGCGGTGCCCAAGGGGCCCATCGTGCTGCCGACCCCCAGGGTGATCCCGCCACCGCTGATCCAGGCCAGGGCCCACAACGCCAGGTTGGGCATCATGCCCAGCTGGGCGACGGTCAGCACCGACCCGCCGACTGGCCCTGGCTGGAGCTGTTGGTAGATGTTGGAGATGTCGAGCCAGTTCAGGCCTAGGGCGGCGGTCAATGCCAGCGCGGCCAGCGCGAAGGCCGCGACGTACCCGAGCAGTCCGGCCCGGATGACGGACCAGAGGTAGGAACCGGTCCAGCGCGAATGCTGGCTGGTGGCGGCGATCCACTCCACGAAGTCCACGCCGATGAGCCGGCCCCAGGACCCGGCCTCGCGCCGCGCCCCGATCACGACTCCGAGCCCAGCGGGGATCAACGGGATCAGCGCGGCGGCGCCCAGATTGACTCCGACCTCCTCGGTGGGGACGGCGAAGCCGGTGATCAGTCCCACCAGCAGGTAGGCGCCCAGGGCCCCGGCGATGCCTTGCCACAGCTGGTCGGTATAGGAAGCCCGGGCAATGCGTCGGCCCGACCGCCAGGCCAGGAAGAACGGGATGAGCGTCAAACCCAACGGGATGAGCGTGAGCATCCCGGTCGTGACGACCGGTGAGTCCTCCCCGGTCAGGGTCAGTTGCAACGGCACCCCGTGGATCAGCAGCCAGACCTGCCCGCACATCCTGAACACGGAGTCCAGCGTCCGTTCGGCGAATCCTCCGGCGAACCAGACACCCACCAACGGCACGACCACCAGCAGGGCCGAGAGGAAGGCACACTGGATGAACTCCAGGGCTCCTTGGAGCCACAGCGGCATCGGCAGGCCCTCGCTGAAGGACTCCCGCCAGGAGGCCATGGCTCCACGCCCCCGTGCCGTCTTCGGTTCCCGCGCCTTCTCCGGGCCGGCCCCGGACTGCTGGTCTTTTTTCATCGTCTCAATCGTGCCACTTGCCGTCCCCGATCCGGGCGAGCGACGCGACCCGGGCCGCAGAGTACGACGCCGAAGGGCGCCGGAGGCGGTATCAGTAGCTGTCGGGGGTGGCGCCCTTCGCGGCGGGAACGAACTTCCCGGCCAGCGCCTCGGTCCCGCGGGCCAGGACCGCGACATCGGCGCCGACGCCGACGAAATCGGCTCCGGTGTCCATGTAGCGCAACGCCGCCGCCTCCCCGAAGGCATTGACACCGACGAACTTGCCGGCTGCCTTCACCGCGGCGATCGTGGCATCGACGGCGGAGACGACCCGGCGGTGGCCTTGCTGGCCGATCAGTCCCATGGAGGCCGCCAGATCCGAGGGGCCGATGAAGATCCCGTCGACCCCGTCGACCTCCGCGATCCGGGCGGCGTTGTCCACGGCTTCGGCAGATTCGACCTGGACGATCAGCGTGATCGTGTCCGAGGCCCGTTCCAGATAGTCGGGGACCCGGTTCCACCGCGCCGAACGGGCCAGCGCGGATCCCACCCCGCGGACGCCGTGGGGCGGATATCTGACGGCGGCCACGGCGGCCTGGGCGTCCTCGACGGTATGGACCATCGGGATGATGAGCGTCTGGGCGCCGACATCGAGGTACTGCTTGATCAACACCGTGTCGTTCACCGCAGGACGGACCACCGGGATCACGGGGTAGGAGCGCACGGCCTGGAGCTGGGCCAGGACGGTCTCGGGGGAATTGGGGGAATGCTCGGCGTCGATGAAGACCCAATCGAACCCGGCCCCGGCACAGATCTCGGCCACCAGCGGGGAGGCCGAACAGATCCAGATCCCGGCCAGCGGACGGTCGGCCGTGGCCAGGACGTCCTTGAAGGACGGATCGGGTTCTACGCGAAATGACATGTAATCGTTCCCAGCTCTCCATAGTCGGCGAAGACGGTGTCGCCCTCATTGACCCACATCGGTCGGGTGAAGGATCCGGCGAGGATGATTTCACCCGCCTTGAGACCGTCACCATGCGGGGCGATCTTATTGGCCAGCCAATGCACCCCGGACGCCGGGTGGTTCAGGACCCCGGCGGCGACGCCAGTCTCCTCCACCACGTGGTTCTTGTACAGGATCGCCGAGACCCAGCGCAGGTCCACGGCGTCGGGGGCCACGGGGAGTCCGCCCAGGACCATGGCCCCCATGGCCGCGTTGTCACTGATGGTGTCCACGATGGTCCGCCCCTCCATCTCCACGCGGGAGTCAAGGATCTCCAGGGCGGGGGTGACGTATTCGGTGGCGCGCAGCACGTCGAAGATCGTCGCCCCGGGGCCGGTGATGTCGTCCTTGAGGACGAAGGCCAGTTCCACCTCCACCCGCGGATGGGTGTATTGCTTCCATTCGATGCTTGAGGCGTTCTCCAGCACCATGTCATCAAAGATGATCCCGTAGTCCGGTTCGGTGATCCCGGTGGCGGCCTGCATGGCCCGGGAGGTGAGCCCGATCTTGCGGCCCGCCAGGCGCCGGCCGGCGGCCTCGTTGCGTTGGCGCCACAGGTTCTGCACCCGGTAGGAATCCTCGATGGTCATCTCCGGATACCGGGAGGTCAGTCGCTTCACCGGGGTCCGGCTGCGGCCGGCCTCCACCAGTTCGTCGGCGATGGAGGTGATGGTCTCGTCGTCAAGCATGTCGGAAAGTACCTTCCTGATCCTGTCGGGCGGCGGTCGGCGGGCTGCGGGGCGGCCGCGCGCACGGGGTGCCGTCCACCCACGTCCTGCTGACATCGTATACGATCACGCCGGTGACGGAGGTCATACCCCGACTTCGAACCCGCCGGAAAATCCTGCATCCCCACCATGGCGGGGACCCATCGTCGGAACCTCGATTTCCGAGCGTTTTTGCGGGCCCCACAGCTAGACGTATCCGTTGCACGGCGTTAACGTGGAAGACATCGTGCACGGCCTTGAGGTCGTCGGCCGGCACGACGGCTCCACGGAGCCGCCATCTGAGCAATACCGATGAGAGGAATGCGCAATGGGTTTGGGAGACAAGATGTCGAATAAGACCGAAGAACTCTCGGGCAAGGCCAAGGAAGCATTCGGCAAGGCCACGGACGACGAAGGCATGCAGGCGGAGGGCGTGGGCGATCAGGCCAGCGCCGGAGCCAAGCAGGCCGGCGAGCATGTCAAGGACGCCGCGAAGGACGTCAAGGACGGCCTGACCGGCGAATAATTCAAAGCACGACGGCGGCGCTGGATTGGCTCGCGGCATCTTCCCTTGAGGGGGCCATGGAACGTGGGCGTGCCTGGCGTTAGCGGTTGAATGGACGTGAGGGGCGGACCGATTGGTCCGCCCCTCACGTGTGCGTCCGGGGTGGTTAGGCTTCCGGTCGGATCTCGGCCAGCAGTTGTTCGAAGGGCAGTGATTCCATCGGGTCCTGCCGGGCCGCCGACAGGCCATGCCGACCACCCAGGGCCCGGGCCAGCTCGGCACCGGCCCGGTCGGACCGCTCGGCCAGGGCTCCCGACCCACTCCCGTCCGACCAGTCCCCGGGGGCCGCGAAGACCGCGGTGGGCATGGTGTTGGCCCTCAGGTAGCCGAAGATCGGGCGCATCACGTAGTCGATCACCATCGAATGCCGTGAGGATCCACCGGTGGCGGCCAACAGGACGGGCTTGTCGTCCAACAGGGTGGGATCCAAAACGTCGAGGAAGGATTTGAACAACCCGCTGACCGAGGCGGTGAACACCGGGCTGACGGCGACCACGGCGTTGGCCGACCCGACGGCCTCGATCGCTTCCTCCAGCTGCGGGGACACCCATCCGGCGACCATGGCCTTGGCGATGTCCACTCCCAGCTCACGCAGTTCGATGACCTGGACTTCCGCGCTGATTCCGTCGGCGGCCAGAGCGGAGACCGTCGATCTGGCCAGTTGGTCCCCCAGCATACGTGAGGACGACGGCACCCCCAGTCCCCCGGAAACAACGACGATCGATGCGCCCATGACGGCCTCCTGCCACTCACCTTGGTTCATTGCCTGCGCAGATGGAACCACGTTCGTGGCAGGAGTATTCCCTTCAGGGCACCCCGCCGCTAGTCAGCCGGGTGGTGTTCGCGGGAGTCTCCGGTGCTGGTCCCCGGCCGCGGCGGGAAGCTCAGACTCAGTCGTTTCACGATGCCGTAGGCCAGCATGTACATGCCGATCAGCAGGCCGAATCCGAGCGAACCACCGGTATCGGCGTTGCCCAGGACCGCTGCGTTCAGTAGCGCGCAGATCATCAGGACCAGTAATCCGCCGGTGGCCATCGCGCTGCCCCTGATGCGGAAATCGGCGGTGGCGGCCCGTGGTGGGCGGCCTCCGGTTGGAACCGTATGTGTGAACCCCATGACCCTCTCCTTCGAAAGCCGATTCGGCCCCGGACGAGCCGAATGGGTACTTCCACGGTAGGCCGGAAACCCGTACTCCACAAGGGAGGCCCCGGTGGCGGGCCCGGAAACGGCGCCTTCCACCGGGGCCCGACCCCCGGGGCGGCTCAGCCGGCCTCGGCGGCTTCGCGGGTGGCCCGTTCGATTTCCTCCGCCCGTTCCTGGTTGGCCTCCTCGGTCAACGCGGCCCCGGCGTCCGCGTCCCGGGTCAGGTTCTCCCCCGTGGCCGGATCAAAGATGTGCAGCCGGCGGGTGTCGAGCCAGAGTTCGCAGACCCGCCCCCCGCGGATCCGGCTGGCGGCGTCGAGGGTGACCACCACCTGCGGGCGCAGTTCGTCGGCATCCAGGTCGCGGGCCAGGGAGTCCAGCATGTCCTTGACCTCGGGGGAAGGGTCGAAGTCGATGTAGCCGTATTGTTCGTTGCCCAACCACTCCGTGTGGGTCAGTTCGGCACTGAAGGCATTGCCGTGGACCAATTTGGATTCCTCCACCAGGGAGGCATCCTCGAAGTACTCGGGCCGGATGCCCAGCAGCACGATCTCCTTCCCGGCCGCCGTGGCCGCCGTCTCCGCCGGGACCTCGAAGTCGCCGATGGGGGTCTTGAGGATGTTGCCCTCGGCCGTGGCGGGCAAAAAGTTCATCGACGGGCTGCCGATGAATCCGGCCACGAAGATGTTCACCGGTTGTTCGTAGAGTTCACGCGGGGAAGCGATTTGTTGCAGTTCGCCCTTCTTCAGCACCGCGACCCGGTCGCCCAGGGTCATGGCCTCGGTCTGGTCGTGGGTGACGTAGACACTGGTGGTCGCCAACCGGCGCTGCATCTGCGAGATTTCCGCCCGCATCTGCCCGCGCAGCTTGGCATCCAGGTTCGACAACGGCTCGTCGAAGAGGAAGGCGTCCGCCTGGCGTACGATCGCCCGGCCCATTGCCACGCGTTGGCGTTGCCCACCCGAGAGGTTGCCGGGTTTACGGTCGAGGTGGTCGGTCAGTTCCAGCGTCAGTGCCGCGGCCCGCACCCGCTCCTGGACGTCGTCCTCGCTGAACTTTCCCTTGGCCAGCCGCAGCGGAAAGGCGATGTTCTCGAAAACGGTCAGATGCGGGTAGAGGGCGTAGTTCTGGAAGACCATCGCCAGGTGCCGGTCGCGCGGGGCCATGTCGTTGACCCGTTTGTCGTCGATGTACAGATCCCCGCTGGTGATGTCCTCCAGCCCGACGATCATGCGCAGCAGCGTGGACTTGCCGCAGCCGGAGGGGCCGACCAGGATCACGAACTCCCCATCGGCGATATCGATGGAGATGTCGTTCACGGCCGGGAACCCGTCGTCGTATTTCTTGACGAGGTTCTTCAACGTAATCGATGCCATGGGTTGTCCTCTGCTTTCTCGGATCAGGGCCTCAGCCCTTGACTGCGCCCTGGGTCAGGCCTGAGACGATCTGCCGCTGGAAGCCCAGCACCAGGAGCACCACCGGGATGGTGACGATGATCGCGGCGGCGGAAATCGCGCCGGTCGGTGATTCGAATTGGGAGGCGCCGGTGAAGAACGCCAAGGCTGCCGGAACCGGTCGCGCCGCCTCGGTGGAGGTCAGCGAGATGCCGTAGACGAAGTCGTTCCAGGCGATGAAGAAGGCGATGATCGCCGTGGTGAAGACCCCGGGGGCCGCCAACGGGACGATCGCCTTGCGAAAGGCCTGCCAGGCGGTGGCCCCGTCCACCTGGGCTGCTTGTTCCAGTTCCCAGGGGATCTGCCGGAAGAACGCCGCCAGCGTCCAGATGGAGATCGGCAGGGTCAGCGACAGGTAGGGGATGATCAAACCGAGCCAGGTGTCGTACAGCCCGATGGTGCGCCAGACGTTGAACAGCGGGGTAACGATGGAAATGACCGGGAAGATCGAGACGGCCAGGGCGGTGGTGAGCACCAGCTTCTTGCCCGGGAAGTCCAACCGCGCAATCGCGTAGGCACACAGGGTCGCCAGCACCACGGCGATCGCCGTGGAGATCAGCGTGATCCCGATCGAGTTCCGCAGCGAGGTCAGGAACAGCCCCTGGGCGTCACCGACGAGGATCTGTTCGTAGTTGACCCCCGACCAGTTGGTCGGCAGGAGTTTGCCGTTGGACAGGTCGCTGGGTTCCTTGAAGGAGGTCGCCAGGATCGAGAACACCGGGAACAGGGCGTAGACGGCGACGACGACCGTGATACCCGCCCAGATGAGCCGGGTCTTCGTGGTGGTCTTCTTCATCACTTGCCTCCCTGGTTTCCGGCGAGGTCGACCTTGAACAACTTGATCGCCACGAAACAGATGATCAGCACACACAGGAACAGCAGGACCGAGATCGCCGAACCCAGTCCGATCTCCAGTCGCCCGATCGAGGTCCGATAGGCCAACAGCGAGAGCACTTCGGTGCCGTAGGCACCGTTGGTCATGATGTACACGTTGTCGAAGATTCTGAAGGCATCCAGCGCCCGGAAGAGCACGGCAACCATGATCGCCGCCTTCATGTTCGGCAGGATGACCCTCTGCATGCGCTGCCACCAGGTGGCCCCGTCGACTTCGGCCGCCTCGGTGAGCTCATCGGGGACCTGTGCCAGACCGGCCAGGAGCAGCAGCGAAATGAACGGCGTGGTCTTCCAGATCTCCGAGGCCATGATCACGAACAACGACGTCCAGGTCCCGGCGAACCAGTTGGTGTCCTCGCTGATTCCCGGCAGCCAGTCGAACCAGTGGTTGATGAAGCCCGAGTTGATGTCGAAGGCGTAGAACCAGGCGAAGGCCGACACGACGGTGATGATGCCGTAGGGAACCAGGATGGCGGTGCGAACGAAGCCGCGAACCGATTTCAGCGCCTTATGCATCACCAGCGCCAGGGCGAAGCCCAGGATCAGCTCCACCACGACGGTGATGACGGTGATCAGCGAGGTGACGCCCAGGTCCCTCAAGAACACCGGGTCGGTGAGGATGACCCCGTAGTTCTGCAGCCCGATGAAGCTCTTGTCCCCCGGGGCCGTGAGCCGGAAATTGAACAGCGAATCCCAGACGGCCTGGAGGATCGGATACAGCGTGACCATGAGCATGACCACGAAGGCGGGCCCCGCCAACATCCAGCCCAGCCTGCGTTCGGCCTTCCGCCGTTCGGAGAGCCCGACGCCGGCGTCGGCCCGCCGCCGCCCGCTTGGTTTCGTGTCCACGGGGGTACTCATCGCGATTCCTCCCTCCTACGGGTGGGCCCGTCGGTGCATCTGCGCCTCATAGCAGCCTCTCCCCTCGCAGCACGGCGATGATGAAGTCGGTGGTCTTCTTCGGCGTCGTGGCCGGATCGACCCCGGATGGTGGCGCCCAATGCTGCTGGATGCCGGTGGAGACCTCGTTGTAGTACGGGGTCTGCGGCCGTGGGGCCGAATGCTTCAACGATTCCCTGATGGTCGGCGCCATGGGGAACGCCTTCTTGATCGACGGATCGTCATAGGCGGTTGAATCCGAGGGCGGGTTGCCGTTGGTGACGAAGTATTCGACCTGGTTCTTCGGTTCCACGATGCATTCGATCGCCTCGTAGGCGAGGTCCACGTGGGGGCTGGCCGCCCCGACCCCGAGGTTGATGCCACCCAGCGGCGGACGGGATTCCTCATCGGCCATCGTCCGCGGATATTGCGCCCAGCCGATGTCCTCCACGAGCGATTTGTCCAGGTTGCCGGCTTTGACGCTGGCGTTGGTGGCCGGCCAGACGAACGGCCAGTTGACCATGAAGGAGCCCTTCTTGCCTTGGAAGAGCAGCATCGACTCGTTCTCCGCCTGGGTCGGAAGGCCAGGCGACCCCAGCCCTTCCTTGCCGATGGTCGAGACGATCTCGGCGGCCTTCTTCCCGGCCTTCGTCTCCAGTCCGAGCTTGACGTCGTCGGCCGACGCCTCGGGGTTCTGCACGATGTGTCCGCCGCTGGATTCGACGAGCGCATTGACCCAGACGGTCATCGACTCGGCCAGCGCCCCCTGGACCCCGAGATATTTCTTCTCGTCCCGGGTGGCCTCGATCAGCTCGTCCCAGGTCACCGGCTTCGTCATGTCCAGCCCGGCGGCCTTCGCCACGGATTTGCGGTACCAGAGGATCTGGGTATTGGCCCAGAACGGGACGGTGACCAGTTCGTCCTTCCATTTCGCTCCGGCCAAGGCACCATCGAGGGTGTTCTTCGTGGTCTTGTCTGCTGTTTCTTGCGGGACCGGGGCCAGGAAGCCGGGCTCGGCGAGTTCGGGGATGAACGGCGGGTCCAGGCTCATGATGTCCAGCGAGGTATCCCCCGCCGCCAGACGACGGGCCAGTTGTTCACGCTGGGCCGCTGCGTCGGAGGGGAGCAGTGAGGTTTCGATCCGGTATTTGCCGTCGGCGGCTGCGGTGCAGGTCTTGGCGATCGCCGCCTGGCCGCCGTCGTCCGGGTTGATGTACCAGGTGAGCACCGGGGTCGAGTCCGGCGCCCCACAGCCGGACAGCAGCAAGGCCGAGGCAACGGCGGTGACCCCGGCCCACCGGACACGGCGCCGGCGGCGACCGTGTTTCGCATGTTCTGGCATCAGTACGAGCCTCCCCGTCAACGTCCGAAGGACCCGAACAAAACCGGTCTGACCGGGTCGTTCACCCGACCTTATGCCCTGGTGGTGATTTGCGCCACACCCGCAGGTCGGAGGTTCGGGCCACGGGTCGCAGGCACCGGTCAGACGTGGTCGTCCTGAGTGGCTTCCGGACCGGGACGGCCCTGATGTTCGCAGGAGTCGTAGTCCACCGCGTCCTGCGGGATTTCGCCGAGGGTCCTGATGGTTTCGCCGTGGGGGCGCGGCAGGTCCACCAGCTTCGCTCGAGGACGCCGGGGCGGATTATCGGTGGGCTCAGGAATCGCGCAGCGCCTTGATCAGTTCGTCCTTCGTCAAATCCGAGTAGCCGGTGAGGCCGATCTCGCGGGCCCGTTGGGTGAGCTCCTCGACGGTCCAGTCGTCATAGCTGCCCGATTCACCGCCCCGCTCACCGACCTCGGATCGGCTGTCTCGTGCGGCAGCGTTGGCGATACGCGCCGATTTCTGCTTCGAATTGCCCTCGTCACGCAGGGCCTGGTACATCTGCTCGTCCTTGATGGGTGAGGTGTCCTCTGCCATGGCTGCCCGTCCTCCTTCAGGTGGTCCGTATCCCCCAGACTACGGATCCACCGGGGCCGGTCAATGCCCAGGCCGCCGCCGGTCAGCCGACGGTGAACTGCACCCGCTGCCAGCCGCTGGCTCCGTTGGGGACCGGATCGGCGCGTTCCTCGGTCTGGACGGTGCCGTCGGCGTCGATGGCCCGCACGGTGGCCGAGTGGGTGCCTTCCTTGGCGCCCTTCCACTCGTAGGACCATTGGCGCCAGGTATCGACGGAGGCTTCGGTGGCCATCTCGACCTTCTGCCAGTCCCCGTCATCGATCTTGATTTCCACGCCCTTGATGCCTCGTGTCTGCGCCCATGCGGTCCCGCCGATCATGACGGTGCCGGCGCTGACCGTCGAGAACGGCCGGGGCACATCCACCCGCGAGGCGAGTTTGATGGGCCCGCGCTCGGACCAGCCGCGGGTGGTCCAATACGCGGCCTTATCGGCGAACCGGGTGACCTCCAGATCAACGACCCATTTGGTGGCCGAAACGTATCCGTACAGCCCCGGCACGACCATCCGCACCGGATAGCCGTGTTCGAGCGGAAGTGGCTCATCGTTCATTCCCACGGCCAGCAGCGCCTGACGATCATCGGTGAGTACTTCCAGCGGAGTCGACGCGCTGAATCCGTCGATGCTGGTGGACAGCACCATATCGGCCCCCTGCTGTGGGCGGGCCCGTTCCAACAGCTTGCGCAACGGGTAGCCCAACCATTTTGCGTTGCCGACCAGGTCACCGCCGACGGGGTTGGAAACGCAGGTCAGGGTCAACCAGGTCTCGTCGAGCTCCATGCCCAGCAGTTCGTCGAACCCGATGCTGAATTCCTCCTCCACCATCCCGTGCACCCGCAGCGTCCAGGTGGCGGGGTCGATGCGGGGAACCGCCAACGCGGTGTCGATCCGGTAGAAGGAATCATTCGGCGTCACGAAGGAGGGCATGCCCTTGACCTCGGCGGCGACGCCGTCGGGCAGGGCAGTGGCCTGGTGGGCCGGACGGGGCAGCCGCAGGGATTCCCGCGCGGTCGCTGCCGCATTGCGGACCCCCGACAGGGCCCGGCCTCCGGCGAGCATGGCCCCCGCGCCGACCGCCGCCACGACGGAAAAGGTCAGGAAACGACGTCGCGAGGAGGATCCGGCAGCCCGCGTCGGCTCGGCGTCGTGCTCCTCTGCCTGCCCGGCGGCCGGGAGGCCCCCGGGTTCGGCCCGGGATGCAAGCCGGCTGAGCTGGTACAG
Source organism: Arthrobacter sp. AOP36-F1-5 (assembly GCF_058137995.1). Taxonomy (NCBI): domain Bacteria; kingdom Bacillati; phylum Actinomycetota; class Actinomycetes; order Micrococcales; family Micrococcaceae; genus Arthrobacter; species Arthrobacter sp. AOP36-F1-5. The sequence continues at coordinate 1,017,156 of NZ_CM176892.1, read as the reverse complement.
GACCACGATCCCTGCCACGGCACCCACGACGGTCGGCACGATATCCAGGATCCCGGTGGCCGGACGGCTCAGGACGGCGGCGGCCATGCCGACGGCCAGGACCAGGATGATCCCCTGGGCCACCGCGAACCGGCGCCGTGCCAGCAGGCCGGTGACGGCAGCGACGAGAGTGGCCACGATGCCCATGGAGATGAACAGCGCCAGTTTGTCGTTGGTGCCGAAGGTGGCGATGGCAAAGTCCTTGAGCCACGGCGGGGTGATGTCGATGAAGGCCCCGCCCAGGGCCACCAGGGGCGAGGAGGAGGTGGAGAAGAAGGCGGCGACGAGTTCGGCCACCCCGAAGAGCAAGCCGGCGGACACCAGTCCGGCGACGGCGTGGGGCCAGCGCCGCAGCACCGTGCGGGCCCTGCCCGGGGCCGTGGTTTCCGGGCCGGGCGTTTCATGCGTTTCCATCGTGCGCCTTCCATCCTGCCTTGCGGCCCACGGCGCCCTTCCGGGCGTCGGCGGCCTGCTTCGGTGGCCAGGGTCGGGATTTCAGACCCATGGACACAGGAGATTCGGAGCCCGGCCCGATCTGGATTGGATCGAGGTGCCGGGAACCTAGAGTTCCTGCAGGACGATCGGGTCGGTGGTGGGCTGCGGCGATCCCCCGGCAGGTTCCACGGTGATCCCCACATGGGTCGCCGAGGAGAGTTTGCCTTCCATCAGGGCGGTATCGCTCGAACCGCCGGCGAAGTCGAGCATGCCCATGGGGGCCGCCCCGTCGTCACCGATGAGCCAGAGTTCGTAGCCCTTGTCCTGCGGGAGCGTGGGCAGCCCATCGGCGGTCAGCGCTGCCAATCCGGCCGAGGCGGAATAGGTCACCGTGACCTGGGCACCGTCGTCCAGGGACTGGCTGGCCGACTTCACGTCGTTGGAGGAGAAGATGCGCAGCATCTTCTCGTTGCTGTCATCCAGCGCGGTCATCTGGTTCTGGAGCTGGTCCTGTTGGTGGTTCTGGCTGATGACCACCCCGGTCAGTCCGCCGGAGGTCACCAACAGGGCCGCAGCCGCGACGGCCAGGTATTTGGTCCCGTTGCGGGTCCCGCTGCCGGGGGCCCGACGTCGGGCCCGGGCAGAGCCCAGATCCAGGACCCCGGGGGCTGGTGCGGAGGCGTCGGTCGGTGCCTCGGGCTCCGCGGTGGCGGGGCTTTCGGCAGCGGGGCCTTCGGAGGCGGTGCCGCGTCCGAACGTCGTGGCATCGTCACGGACGGCCGGAAGTTGGGGGGTCTGTCGGATCGCGGCCATGAGGTCTGCCTTGACCCGTGGTGGCGGGGTCACCGGCGTCGTCTGCTCGGCGAGCAGGGCGGCGGTTTCGCTGAGCGAGCGGACCTCGCGCAGGGTTTCCTCGGAGTCCAGGGCGGCGTCCTCGAAGGATTCGCGTTCGCCCGGTTCCAAGGCATTGAGTGCATAGGCACCAGTGAGTAGGTGCAGTTGCCGATCCATCACGCTACTCCCAACTGGTCTCTGAGTTTGATCATTCCATCACGGATCCGTGTTTTCACGGTTCCCACGGGGGCTTCGATCAATCCGGCGACTTCCTGATGGGTATAGCCCCCGAAGTAGGCCAACTCGATGACTTGGCGTTGCGCGGCGGAGAGGCATTTCAACGCCTGCTGCACCCGCTCGCCTTCCATCCGGGCCTCGACGGTGTCCTGGACGTCGTCGTAGCTTTCCTCGAACCCCTTGACCCCCTCGCGAAGGTCCCGGTCCTTGCTGCTTTGGCTGGCCCGGACGCGGTCCACGGCACGGCGGTGGGCCATGACCATGATCCACGAGGTTCCCCGGCCCCGGTCGGCGTCGTAGCGGGCTGCGTGTTGCCAGACCTCGATGAAGACCTCCTGGAGGACCTCTTCGCTTTGCGACTCATCGCGCAGTATGCGACGGATGAGACCGAAGACCCTGGCCGAGAGCTCGTCATATAATGCTCCGAATGCTGCTTCGTCGCCCTGGGCGATCCTGCCGAGGAGTTCCTCATGGTCCGGGGGTGCGGGTTCCTCCGCCGTCCGGGCCCATGGCAATCTCATGTCTGACAGTCTCGCATGACTCCAACCTGCCTGAATACCAATGCCCTTCCCCGTTGGCCCCTGGCCCGGGGTACACCACCGGCCCCGGCGGCGGTTGCCGCCGGGATCCGTGGTGTTCCAGCTGCCTGCCTTACTTCTTGGCGGCGTCCGGCATCATGACCTCGTCGATGAGGTACACGGTGGCGTTGGCGGTCTGGACGCCACCGCAGATGACGGAGGCTCCGTTGACCTTCATGTCATCTCCGCTGCCGGTGACCTTGACCGAATCGCCTTCGACGGTCTCGTGGGTGCCATCAATTTCATCGGGGCTCATCTGGCCGGGGACCACGTGGTAGGTCAGGACCTTGCTGAGCATGTCCGAATCCTCGACGACCGCGTTCAGGTCCTTCTCCGGGATCGCGTCGAACGCGTCATCGACGGGGGCGAAGACGGTGAACTCGTCACCATTGAGGGTGTCGACCAGGTCGACATCCGGGTTCAGTTCCCCGGAGACGGCCGCGGTGAGCGTGGTGAGCAGCGGGTTGTTCGATGCTGCCACGGCCACCGGATCCTGGGCCATGCCGGCGACGGATCCGTCTCCGTCCGGGACCTGCTCGGCGTAGTCGGCGCAGCCGGGGCCGATCAGGTTGGCTGCCGGGTCCATCTCCGAGGCGGAGGAGGAGGATTCTGACATCGGAGCCGAAGAGGAGGACTCGGACATCGGCGCCGAGGATTCGGCCGATCCGGCGTCGCTGCCTCCACCGGAGCAGGCGCTCATGGCGAGCGAGCCGACTGCCATCAGGCCGAAGAGTGCGGTGTACTTGCGGTTCATGGTCTTCATGACGTGTCTCCTTGCTGTCACGACCAGCGGCCGTGCGTGCTTCCCGTTCCCCGGTGACGGGGGTGGGCTGTCATGAAGTCATTCGGAGCCCGGGGCAGGATGGATTGGAAGAAGACGAAAAGTTTTGGATTTCTTTTCCCATCGCCAACACAAAGGGGCTAATACCACGTTTATGGGTTCCTGCCTAGGGGCGGGCATGGGGAGTTCTCCCCATGGCGGGCACCCCGACGGCGTCCTAGACTAATCTTCACCGGCACCGGAGCTGTTTTCCCCCCAAAGTTGCTCCGGTGCCGGGCCTTTTAACCCCCCGGCGTCGGGCGCACTCAGCGCAACCGCCGCCGTACCTCCGAGAAGCCCCACTCATAGCTGGTGGACTCCAGATAGTCCCCGTGGGTGGCCGGCAGGAACTGGTAGGCCTGCTCCTGATACGAGGCGGCCTCGCAATCCATGGTCCCGTCCCCTCCCCGATAGCGCACCGGGAAACCCAGCGGGTCCGTGGAACGGTAGAGGTTCAGCCACCGTGGCCCCAACAGGCTTCCCAACGAACCCGGCTGCACGACGGCGGGCCCGGGATCCGGTTCCTCGGCGATCTCCCCGGCCAGCGTGGGCGGCCAGGGGTCCTGGGCGGTCGGCGACGGCCGGCCCGCCGGAACCAGCGACAGCTCATCCGCGCCGCAGACCCCCGGGAAGAAGCGGGCGAAATAGCGCCGTAATTGGCAGCCGTAGCTCAGCAGCCCGATCCGGTCCCGGTCCTCCTCCACCAGGCCACGGGAGGGCAGTTGGAACAGCGCACAGACCGCCAGGACGATACCCATTGAATGCGCGGAGACCACCAGTCCGCGTTCCTCCGGCTCGGCTGCCCCGGCCGGGTCCTGGTGGTCCTCGGCGAACCAGTCGACGATGCGGTCGGCCAGCTCGGGCACGACCCGCTCGGCGTAACAGGAGGGACCGAACGGGTGGGCCTGGGTGGGCAGGAAGCACATCAGGTCCCACAGCAGGCCCAACGGGCGGGAATCGGAGCCCCGTGACAACAGATACAGCGCCGCCACCGCGATCATCCCGGCCCATAGGCCGGCGTCCCCGAGCCCACGCACCACGCTCCACGCTCCCCCGGACGTCGTCCGGTCCTGCCCTAGGAAGAGGAACAGTGCCAGCAAACCACCGCAGATGCCGATGAACACGGCCCAGCCGATCCACCCGATGAACGTCTCCATCCGGCGCAGCAATGCCGCCTGCCGGCGGGCGTGGTGGATCTCCTCGGCGGAGTGGGTGATCATCGGTCCGGTCGTCCAATGCCCCGCTTGGCGGAGCAGGTCTTCACGGATCGCCGCGATTTCGTCGTCTCGTCGGGCACGCTCCCGCCGGTGGATGGCGGCCTGCCGCAGGGCCAACCAGATCACGGCGGCCAGCAGGAACAGCAGGAAGCCGGCGCCCTGCAGGACATAGACCAGCGGTGGTTTCGGGCCGCGCAACACCCATCCGGCACCCAGGACGACGGCGAAGGAGAGCAGGAGGGCGAATCCGGCGGCCAGGGAACCCAGGATGAAGGGGCCCCGGCCGTTCCAGCCCAGGTACTTCCGTTCGTCCTCCGAGGCGACTGCCGACGGGCCCTTTTTTTCCGATCGCGCCGCCGATTCGGCGTTGACCAGCAGGACCACCAGCGTCAGCGCCAGTGCGAGCATGACGACGACGGCCGCCGATGCTCCGGAGCGGGCTCCGCGGGCGGTCCCCGGATCCGCGATCCCTGCGGCCATCACCGCGGCCAGCAGGCCGGCGCAGACCACCAGATAGACCACATGGCGACGCGGCACGTCACCGGCGACCTGGGCCTGGGGTTTGATGATCCATCCGCAGCCGCCGACGGTCAGCAGCACGGCCAACCCGGCCGCCACCGGCCAAACGGTTCCCGCCCAGTCAGCCGCCCCGGCATCCTGCCGCCACCCGTCGGCAAGATCGAATGCCAGGATTGCCGCCAACCAGGCCAGCGCCGCCCCCGCATGCAGGCGGCGCAACCGGCCCATGCCAGAACCCACCAGCCACAGGTCGCGTTGGGCCAATAACGGGCCCCCGGGCTGCACCGCCGCCGCCTGGCCCGGCGGCACGCGCCCGGGGCGGGCGGGGCCGGTCAAATAGCGGGTACGTCCCAGCATCGGCAGCACGACGACGGCGGCCAATGCCAGCAACGGCATGCCCAGCAGCAGGGCGTCCCGGGTGCCGGGGCCCCATGCGGCCAACGGTGACAACACCAGCCGCGCCCCCGGACAGCTCAGCTCCACCCCGGCCCCGACGGCCGAGGTCGCCGTGGCAAAGCATTGCCGGCCGATCATGTCCAGGGCGACGGTGGCCGCGGTGGTGACGAACAGCAGACTGAGCAGCAGCCCGTATAGCCGCATGGTGCCGGCGCCACGCCCGGTGCTGATGGTGCGGGCGATCCACCGGTGCCCTCCGTCGGCGGCGTCCTCGGTCCGGGGTGTTTCGCCGGTGCCGATCTGGCGGCGCGACCAGTAGGCCGTGTTCGCCAGTCCGTAGGGAGCCAGCGCGAACCAGAGGAGTTTGACCAGCGCATCACCGATCCGGCCCAGGGACGGGATCCCGGTGAACCGGGACAGCCGGCCCCAGGCGTAGGCTTCCACGCGTCGGTCGGTCGGGGCGTCTACGGGGGCCGGGAAGCGATAGGTGGAAAATCCTGCGAGCTGATCCCCACGGATGGTTTTCACCCGTTGCGGCGTCGTTTCGAGCATTTCGTAGTTCGGGGTGTTCAACACCCCATGAATGCGCAATTCCAGTAGTTCGTGCGCGCTGCCTGGTTCGTCCCCGTCGGTTCCCATTTTGGCCCCTTCCGCCTCCTGCCCACGAGGCCAGTGAACCACGATCCAGCGGGTTTCGCCTTCGAAGCCTCCAGCACTCGAGGTGGCGGGGGTGCGGACAGCGGCTTCAGGAGTTGAGCAGCTCGATCCGGTTCAGGACGTCCTGAAGGGCCATGTCGAATTCCTGCTCGTTCCAGCTCTCCGCCAAGAGCGTCTGCATGCGGTGGATATTCGGGTATCCGCCGAGGTCGACGCCGTGGCTCTCCTGGGCCGCCGATTCGGGCTGTGTGCCTTCCCCCTCAAGGGAGACATGGAGCAGGAGGTTTCCCAGGAGGAAACTGCTGAAGGATTGATATGCGTCGGCGGCATCCCGATCGGAAAATCCAGAGCTGGTGAGTGCAGCCAGGAAGGATTCGATCCACGCGAGGCTGCGCAGCGGCGGCCTGATCCATGGGGCGCCCGTCGGACGGGTGGCGAGGATGGGAAAGACCTGTGGGTAGGCCACGGCCAGTTTCCTTAGCCCGTGGGCCAGCCGGACCAAATAATCCTGCCATCCCTGGCGTGGATCGACAAAGACGTCGGGATCCTCCTGGAGTTCCATCAAAATCCGCTCGACGACGCCGTCCAACAGATCCTCGCGGGATGGCACATAACGGTAGAGAGCCATGGCTTCGACACGCAGTTCCTGCCCGAGCCGGCGCATGGTGAGGCGCCGCAAACCATGTTCCTCGATGAACTCAGCCCCGGTGTCGAGGATCAATTCCCGACTCAGTGGCGCCCTGCCGCGCTCGACAGCGCTTGGAGCCGTTTCCGGTGCCACGAAACCCCCTGATATGAATCGTCGCCTGCCAGTCTACGACGCGGGATGCCGCCTCGGCCCGGCAGCTTGGCTGCCAGACCCCCCCGTGACCGCTTGGCGCACGGGTTGGGTCACCGCCCACTCCGCGGTCGTAGCAAGCCGCTCAGACCCGGTTCTTGACGCCGCGCAATACCCACATCACGGCACCAATCACGAGGATGGCTATACCGATCCACAAGAGGAACTTCGCAGCCTCCACCGCGACGCCCAGCACCAGAAGAATTACTCCGACAATGATCAATGTAAGTACGAGCCCCATAAAAAGTAGTTTACGAGATAAACCCACGGGTGTCACTGGCGCGGATCACGGAATCCACTGGTCAACCGCTTATCCTCCGCGTAGCTGCCCCGGCGTGCTCACCGGAATCTCCCTGCCTAATCCTCCGGGTTCCTGCTGGCGGACTCGCGCGCTTCCCGCGCGGAGGCCACATCGTCGACGATGACCACGATATGGCGCAGGCTGGTGATCAGCGCCCCGTAGAGCGGCCACCGGCGTTGGGGAAGTTCATGGTCTTCCGACATCGTCGAGGCCAGCTCGGTCAAGCGGTCGGCGAGGGGTTCGACGTCGGCGTCGGGATCGGCGATCGATCGGCCGCAATCGCGCACCAGGGCCACCCACTGTTGCCTGAACCGCTCGTCCCATTCACCGGAGGCGTAGGTCGCGTCGCGCAGGGTGCGGGCCAGATGGCGCAGATGCGAGATTCCCTCGTCGACCCTGGAGAGGATGTGCTCGTAGCTGACCTCCTGGCTGGAGGCGGGTTTGCCGCTGGTGGCCGCACGCGAGCGGCGCAGTGCCCGCAGTCCACCCCGCGGGTTGGCCCGCCTGCTTTCCCGGGCGAAGCGGACGGACTGCCAGGCCGAGTTCAGCTCATCGGACATCGACTGGGTCTCGGAATACCAGGCGTCGGCCCGGTCGGTGTCCCACTGGTCGGAGAGTTCCTCCGCCATGTTGCCCAGCACCTCCCCCATTCGCCGGTTGATGCTGTCCACGTAGCGTGCCGCCTGCTGATCCCGCAGCGGAGGGATGATCAACAGATTGACCACCACGCCTACGCCCACACCCAGGCCGACTTCGATGATGCGGTCGAGCAAGAGGGGTTCCTGGCTGGAGAACCCGCTCCCCAGGACAAAAACCGCAGTGGTGGCGATGACCATTCCCTCGTCGCGGATCCACGTCACCTGTGCCCCGACCAGTCCGACGAGGAGGGCCAGGGCGAAGGTCCACAATTCGACGCCGAGGTAGTTGCCGATCACGAACGAGAGTCCGACGCCGATGATGGAGGCCACCGTCGTCTGAACCCCGTGGGAGAGCGAGCGATATACGGTGGCGTGCACGGTCAGCAGGGCCACCCAGGGCGCCAGGAACGGCAACGGGGACTCCAGGACATGGACCGACAACCACCACGAACCGGTCCCGGCAACCACTGATTTGAGGATCTGCAGCAGGTCGGTGACGAAGTCGGGGCGTTTCACCAGCTCCGCCATCCAGCGCCCGGCGCGTTGCATGACCCCCGCGGATGCGGCGTCGTCCCTCGTCCGGGCGGAAGCAGTCCCCGAGCCGGGTCGTCCTGTCGCAGAGGTGGACATCGTTCTCCCCTTTCGGCTGGCAGTCGACGCGATCCGCGCCGCTGAAGGCACCCCCGACACTACCTGCTGCCGGCAGCGCCCCCGGGAGGGAAAGCCATGGAGGACGCGCGGGCCTGCGGGCTCCTGGAACCGTTGACCCACCCACCGGACCGGTGCTTCACTTCAGACAGGACGTGCGGGCAGACGTGCGGGTACGCGCAGAGCCCGTCCCGCGCCGGCGTCGTCCCTGAGCCACGGACGATCCGTCCAAGACAGGTGGAGGAATGCCATGTATCAGGAACATCCCCGGGCGGATCACGGGGCATCGATCCCCGGCGATCCGACGACGCAGCCGCCCACGCAGCCCGAACCGAGCCCGAGCACCGTCCCGGCTACGGATCCGCCCACCTCACCGGAGCCTTCGGAGCCCTGGCCCGAACCGCTCATCGAACCCATCGTGGTTCCCCCGGAGCCCGAAACGGACCCGCGGCGCGAACAGGCCCCCGGCGGGTCCACGGGGAGGGCGCGGTGATGACCGAACGACGCAGGACTCCGCTGCAGCGCGCGGAGCGACGTCAAGCGGGTCCGCACGGCGGCGAGGAAGATGACTTCCGGAACATGACGCGTCGGCGCCAGGAGACCGAGGAGAAACTGCGGCGACACCTTGAAGGCGAACGCGATGGTGTGGCCATCGAGGACGACGACGAAACGCAGGAACAGGAGCCCTAACCACCTCGCAGCAACACCCGTTCGTCGAGGCCGGCCACCTACTACCGGCTTCGTCTCCGCCATGACAGTCTGAACCCATGATCACCCCCGACGGCCTCGACACGGTTGCCCTGCTCCTCATTGCCCTGCATGCCGTCGTGGGCACGATCGCCATCGTGCTGATCTCGGCCAACCGCCGCCCCTCCACGGCGGTCGCCTGGCTGCTGGTCATCGTCTTCATCCCCTATCTCGGCGCCCTGGTCTTCTTCCTCATCGGGCTCAGCCGGCTCCCCCGCAATCGCCTCGATAAGCAACAGCACGTCAACGCGTTGATCCTGGAACGCACCGAGGGCCTGCATCGGGTGGGCAACAGCGACCAGTGGCCGGCCTGGTTGCGTTCGGTGGTCACCCTCAACGAGAACCTCGGGGCCCTGCCCATGGTCGGTGGCAACCGGATCGAGCTCATCGATGACTACCAGGGCTGTTTCGACGCGATGATCCTTGAGATCGACCAAGCCACCCGCTACGTCCACGTCGAGTTCTACATCCTGGTCCACGACGACTCCACCGCACCGTTCTTCGACGCGCTGGCCCGTGCGGTGGACCGCGGGGTGACGGTCAGGGTGCTGTCCGACCATGTCTCCGGCTTCATGAATCCCCACCGCCGACACACCAGAACGGTGCTGGAACAGCTGGGCGCCGAATACCATGCGATGTTGCCGTTGCGTCCCTGGCGCGGTCAGTGGCAGCGCCCGGATCTACGCAACCACCGCAAACTCGTCGTCGTCGATGGGCACACCGGTTTCACCGGGTCGCAAAACATGATCGAGGCCGGATACCACCAGAGCAAAAGCAGCAAGCTGGACCTGCACTGGCATGAGCTGATGGTGCGGCTGGAAGGGCCTGCGGTCCGCGAGCTGGAAGCCGTGTTCGTGACCGACTGGTTCAGCGAATCCGGCGAGCTGCTCCCCCTGGACACCACCCCGGTGGTCATCTCCGAGGCACCCGGGCTCCTCGACGCCCAGATCCTGCCCAGCGGGCCCAGCTTCGAGAACGACAACAACCTGAAGCTGTATGTCGCCCTGATCCACAAGGCCGAACGGCGGATCAGCATCACCAGCCCCTACTTCGTGCCGGAGGAATCAACCTTGTTGGCGATCATCTCCGCCGCGGCCCGGGGCCTGGACGTCGAACTCTTCGTGTCGGAGATCGGCGACCAGGTACTGGTCCACCATGCCCAACGCTCCTATTACGAGGCGCTGCTGCGGGCCGGGGTGAAGATCCACCTCTACGCGTCGCCGACGGTGCTCCACGCCAAACATTTCACCATCGATGACGATGTCGCCGTCATCGGATCCAGCAATATGGACATCCGCTCCTTCAGCCTGAACATGGAGGTCTCGGTCATGATCCAAGGCGCAGCATTCGTCCGACGGGTCCGGGCGATCGAGGACGGTTATCGCACCAACAGCCGGCAGCTCGCGCTTCAGGACTGGGTCGGTCGGCCGGCCAGGGAGAAGGTCCTGGACAACTTGGCCCGACTGACCTCCTCCCTGCAGTGACGACCGCTCAGGCGGCCTTGGTGTAGCCGGCGTCGATCAGTTCCTCCACCGTTTCCGGGACCCCCGGCTGGCCGCGTTTGACGACCAGCGCCACCACCAGGGTGATGGCGGCGACCACGGTGGCACCGACCAGCGCGGCCTGGGTGCCGGGGCCATCGATGAGGGCCCCGGCCACCGCGGATCCCAGGGCGATCCCGATGAGCTGCGCCGTCGTGGTCCAGCCGAAGGCTTCGGCCACGTCGGCTGCCGGAACCCCGGCCGAGGTCATCTGGGTCAGGGCGGCAATGACCGGGGCGACCCCGAGTCCGGCCAGGAAGACCGTGGCCATGAGCCACCAGAAGTCGGTGCTGACGGTGGCCAGTGCCAGACCGATGACGACGACGACCATCCGCCGTGCCGTGCTGAAGCGGTTGATCCGTTTGCGCCCCAGGTAGAGCCCGGCGGAGAGCGAACCGACGCAGAGGACCCCCAGGATGATGCCCGACTGGGCTCCGCCTTCACCGAAGGTCGCCACGACGGAGGCTTCGACCATCGAGATGCAGCCGCAGATCAGGAAACCGATGACCGCCGCCAGGCGCAGGGCCGGCGAGCGCAGGACGGAGCCGAGGCGGCCCGTCGGCGGTGCGGCGACGGCGCGGGAGATCTGTTTGGTGGTGATGAACCAGATACCCCCGCCGGTGACGAAGGCTGCCGCCATGACCACGCCCAACGAGGTGTTGATGGTCAGGGAGACGAACGTGGTCAGCACCGGCCCGAGGATCCAGATGACCTCCTGCAGGGAGGCGTCGAAGGAGAACAGGGCGCCGCGGGCGCCGGGGGCCACCAGCGAGGGGTAGATCGAGCGGGCCGCCTGCTGGAAGGGAGGGGTGCTCATCCCGCTGATGAAGGCAATCACCGCATAGGCCATGACGGAGAGTCCGGGCAGGGCCAGCACCAGGATCGTCGACCCGGAGAGCACCAGGGTGACCAGCAGGACCCGGTGCATGCCGAAGCGGCCGAAGATCCGGCTGCTCAGCGGTCCGGCCACCGCCTGCCCGATGGCCAGTGCCGCCAGGACCAGACCGGCGGCGGTGTAGGAGTCGTGGACGTGCTCGACGTGGATCAGCGCGGCCAACGCGAGCATCCCGGCGGGAAAACGCGCGACCAGTTGCGAGACCACGACGCGGAGGACGCCAGGGGCACGGAAAAGATCACGGTAGGAAGTCATCGAACCAGCATAACGAATAGTGCACAATATTGCACTATGCAGTGCATCACTATGGGCCGGTGGTCTCTCGTTGGCGTAGAATGGTCTCCGCTCCACGAAAGGAATCCCCGTGACCGGCAATCAGGACATCGCCACGCTGATCGGCCAGCGCATCCGCGCCCGCCGGACGGCCCGCCAATGGTCCCTCGAAGAGGTGGCCACCCGTTCAGGGGTCAGCCGGCGGACGCTGGTGGCGATCGAACAAGGCCAGGCGAACCCCTCCACCGCCGTGCTTTCCGGCATTTCCGACGCCCTCGGGGTGGCCTTCGCGTCGCTGGTGGATGCCGGCGAGCCCGATGCCTTCCAGGTCCGCAGGTCAGGGGAAGGGCCGCTGCTCTGGGAGGGGGACGACGGCGGGACGGCCCATCTGGCCGGCAGCCTCGGCGGAGCCAATGTCTCCGAACTCTGGGAGTGGCGCATGGCGGTGGGCGAAACCCACCACAGCACCCCGCACCCGCCGGGGACCCGGGAACTGGTCGCCGTGCATTCGGGCCAGCTGACCCTCGGGGTCAACGACACCTCGGTGGTGTTGGCTGCCGGGGATTCGGCCACGCACGGCGGGGACATCGAGCACAGCTACAGCAATGCAGGCCGTTCGGCCGCCTCCTTCTCCGTGGTGGTGCACTATCCGGCGGCCACGGTGATGGAGGATCCCGCCGGGCCGTTGAGCCAGGCCTAGCCGCCGCCACCTCCCCACCCCTGTTCCGGGCCCGTCGAAGGTGGGACGGTGGGGACATGGAGAACACTTTCGATGTCATCATTCTGGGCATGGGCCCCGGCGGCGAAGTGGCCGCGGGCCGTTTGCTCAAAGCCGGGCTCGACGTCGCCGTCGTCGAGCGCGAACTGATCGGCGGGGAATGCGGCTATTGGGCGTGTATCCCCTCCAAGACGCTACTGCGGCCGGCGCAGGTCCGCACCGAAGCCCGCGCCACCCCCGGGGTCACGGGCGCCGAACTCGACTGGTCCGCGGCCAGCGACTACCGGGACACCATGATCCGCCACCTCGACGATTCGGCCCAGCTGAAAGGCTACGAAAAACGCGGCGCCACCGTTGTCCGGGGAGCGGGACGCTTCACCGGCCCCGGGCGCATTTCGGTCGGCGAACGGGAGCTGGAAGCCACCCACGTCATCATCGCCACCGGGACGACGCCGGTGTTCCCCCAGATTCCGGGGCTACAAGACATCGTGGCCTGGGCCAACCGTGAGATCTACACCGCGACCACGTTGCCGGCCCGTGCCGTCGTCGTCGGGGGTAGCGCCGTCGGGGTGGAGACCGCCACGTTCCTGGCCCACTTCGGGGTGGAAACCACATTGGTCCACCGCGGTTCGGCGCTCCTATCCCGCGAGGAACCGCGCGTCGGGGAACTGACCCTCGAACAGCTCGAGGGAGCCGGGGTCCGCGTCCTGCTGGACTCCTCCCCCACCCGGGCCCGACGTGAGGGTGGGGACAGCGTGCTCGAACTCGAGGGTGGAGACGTACCCGAAGTAGCCGCGGACGTCGTCGTATTCGCGACGGGCCGGCGCCCGAACACCGACGAGCTGGGGGCTGACACCGCAGGCATCACGCTGGGAAAGAAGGGCGAGATCCCGGTGGATGGCACCTGCCGGGCCGCCGAAGGCGTCTGGGCCATCGGTGACGTCAACGCGGTGCTGCCCTTCACCCATGTGGCCAAATACCAGGGCCGCCTCGTCGCCGACGCGATCCTCGGCCGCGGGCGCACGGCCCACTATGACGGGATCCCGCGGGTGGTCTTCGGCATCCCCGATATCGCCTGCGTCGGGCTGACCCGCCAGCAGGCCACCGACGAGGGCCTCTCGGTGGAATCGGTGGAACTGGACGTCACCGCGGCCCTGGCCAAACCGTGGATCGACGAACCCGCGCCGGCCGCACGGCTGGGTCTGCTCGCCGACACCGACCGGCAGGTGCTGCTGGGCGCCTGGGCTGTGGGTCCGGAGGCGGCCGAGTGGATCCACCATGCGGCGTTGGCCATTCGCACCTCGATCCCGATCGAGACCCTGCGCGATCAGGTCCCCCAGTTCCCCACCTTCCACGAGGCCTACCTGGAGGCCCTGGCCCGATTCTCCTTCTGAACCGCGGTACCGCCCCGGGTCGAAACGCTAGCCCAACCCGGTTTCGCGCAGCGTGATGTTGATGCGCCCGGTCTCCACCCCGCAGCCGGCCGGGGCGGTCCCCGGGCGCATCCTGGTCACCCCGTGGTAGGCCAGCCGGGAGGGCCCGCCGAAGACGAAGAGGTCCCCGGAGACCAGGTCGATATCCTCATACGGTTTGTTCCGGTGCTCGGTGTTCCCGAAACGGAAACGGCAGGTATCCCCGATGGACAACGAGACCACCGGCGCCCGGGAGCGTTCGTCCCGGTCCTGGTGCATGCCCATGTGCGCGGCGTCGTCGTAGTGGTTCACCAGGGCGGTATCCGGGGTGTAGGCCTCCCCGGCCCGGGGATCGCCGGTGGCCTCGACCACGGCCTTGCGCCCCAACCTCACCAGCCAGTCGGGAACGTCCAGCACCCGGTTGCCGTTGACGTCCACGGCCTCGCGCGTGTATTCATAGGGACGCCAATGCCAGCCCAGGCAAACGGTTTTCACGCTCATCTCGTGTCCGCCGACCCGGGCCGAACGGATCGGCACCGGACCGTTGACCCACTCGTGGAAACGGTCCACGATCCACCGTTGCTGGTCCAGCCGTAGCCAGCCGGGCACCCAGATGGCCCCGGGGGCCAGCTCGCGGCGCGGCCGATGCAAGAGGTCGTCGCCGAACAGCGCCTCCCCGCTCATGCGGCAGCTTCCAGACCCAGCAAGGCCTTCTTGGCCTCCAGCCCACCGATGTATCCGCCCAGTGAGCCGTCGGTGCGCACCACCCGGTGGCATGGGACGACGATCGGCAGCGGGTTTCTGGCACAGGCCGAGCCCACGGCCCGTACCGCTTGCGGATTGCCCACCGAGTCGGCGACCTGGGCGTAGCTCAGCGTCCGGCCGTAGTCGATCCGCGGGAGGTAGCGCTGGACCTCGAGCCGGAAGCCGGCTGAGAGCGACCGGTCCAACTCCAGGTCGAAGTGCCGGCGGTTCCCGCTGAAGTACTCCTCGACCTCGCGGGCCGCGTCATCGAGCCGGGCCGTGCCACTCAGGATGCGGCTGCCCAGTCGTGTTGCCAGGGAGTCGACCACGGCGTCGAAGTCCTCCCGTTCGAACGCGACCCGCACCAGTCCCCGCGCGGTGGCAGCCAGCAGCAGCGGTCCCACGGGGCTGTCGACCCTCCGGTAGGCGACGTCGAGCAGCTCGGCTTTCTCGGCCCGTTCGGCCAGCTCCGCCCGCAGGGAGGCCAGGTGCGCCGTTTCAGCGGGGATTTCGGTGTTCATCTCAGGGTTCCTTCCCGGAAGGCGTCGGCCCCGTAGGTCCGGCGCAGGGTGTTCAGTCCGTCGGCGGCGGCACGACGCACGGCCTCGGCGGTACCGCCGATCAGCTCCGCAGTTTCGGTGTGCCTCAGGCCGCCGAGATAGTAGTAGGCCACCGCGAGTCGTTGACGGGTGGGGAGTTGCCCCACCGCGGCCCAGAGTTCCGGTTCGCCCGTCCCCGGGGTGCCCCACGGGGAGGTCTGTTCGGGCAGGTATGCGGCAGGAAGTGCCTGACGGGCGCGGGCACGGGTCACGTCGAGGGCCTTGCGGTGGGCGACGGTGACCAGCCAGGCCTGCATGTTCGTCTCGGCGTCGACTCCGGGCCAGGCCTGCAGGGCGGCCAGGAATGTCTCGGACCAGGCGTCGTCGGCATCGGCTCCGGGGCCCAGGACGGCACGGCACACGCGCAGCACGGTTCTGCCATGCCGTTCAACGACGGTTTCGAAGGCCTGTTTATTCTTCATCACCCTGTAGACGCCTGACAGTGGGGAAACGTGAGATCGCCCTTCCATCGTATTCCCCACCAGGGGGGGGAAGAACGGCGGCCCGTCATCCCTGTCCGGGACCCACGGTGACCACCGGCCGGTGCGCCTGGCCGGTTCCGGGAACCAGGTCCGGTCGCTGTCCGCCGCAGCCCGCCCGGGCTTCAAAGGCCCGGGCGTAACGCAGCAGCTCGACATCGCGGTAGTGGTTCGTTGCCAGTTGGAAGCCCACCGGGAGTCCGGAGCCGCTCAATCCTGCCGGGAGCGCCAGGACGGGCAGTCCGGTGGCCGAGAGCAGGGAGGCCGAGCGCATCCAGTCCAGGTACGACGTCGCTGCGGTTCCATTGATTGCCCCGGGATAGCGCTCTCTCGCGTCGAAGGGCAGGACCTGGGCGGCAGGGCTGAGGAAGAGATCGTAGCGGAAAAAGAAGTCGCGGGTGGCCGCGGCCAGGCGGGTTCTCGCGGCCGTGGCTGCGATGAGCTCGGTGGCGGTCAGCGACCACCCGGCGTCGACGTTCCAGCAGACCTCCGGTTTGATCCGGTCGCGGTGGCTTTCCACCAGCGGGCCCAACCCTGCGGCGAAATCGGTGGCCCGGGTGCGTTCGAACACCAGGTCGGCCCCGGTGAAGTCGAGGGACGCCTCCTCGATGATCGCACCGGCCTCTTCGAAGTGGCGTAATTGGCTGTGCAGTACGTCCAGGACCTCGGCCTGTACCGGGACGTCGAGCCCGAAGTCGGGGCTCCACCCGATCCGCACCCCGCGCAGATCGCCGGGCCCGCCGGCTGGTCCCGCTCCCCCGGGGCCCTCGAAGATCCCGGCAAAGGAAGCCCCAGTCAGCGGTGCCGAGGGCAGGACGCGTTCGGAGGGGCCAGCGGTGGCCGCCATGAACAGGGCAATGTCCTCCACGGTTCTCGCCATCGGTCCGGTGCGCGAGAGCCACGCCCAATCGTTGTCGACGGCGGGCATCGGGATCACCCCGTGGGAGGGACGGAATCCGACGACGTGGCAGAACGATGCAGGAATGCGTAGCGAGCCTCCCATATCGGATCCATCACCCAGGGGTTGGATGCAGGCGGCGAGGGCTGCGGCCACCCCACCGGAAGATCCTCCGGCACTGAGTGTGGGGTCGTAGGGGTTCGTTGTCGTCCCGAAGACCGGGTTGAAGGTATGCGAGCCCGCGGCAAATTCGGGGACGTTGCTCTTGCCTGTGGAGATCACCCCGGCGGTGTGCAACCGTGCCACGATGGGAGCGTCGATGTCGGGAACGTGCTCGGCAAACAGCGGAGAACCCTGAGTGCTGCGCATCCCGGCCACGTCGTGGGTGTCCTTATGGGTCATCGGCAGTCCATGCAACGGCGGCAGGTCGGCCCCGGAGAGCGTCAGCCGGTCGGCCGCATCTGCGCGATCCAAGGCTTCTTCTGGTGCCAGGGTGACCACGGCGTTGACCACCGGATTCACTGCGGTAATGCGGTCCAACTGGGATTGCACCGCTTCCCGGGCTGAAGCGTCCCGACGGCGGATGGCACCCACCAGGGCGGTGGCTGACATCTGCTGGATTTCGTTCACAATTTCCCCGGTTTCGTGGTGGCTACCTCGACCTCCAGTCTCCACCGTTGTCCGGCCCTCGGGAACACCCCGACGGCCGGAGCGGTGCCTCGGACTCCAATCCTTGGCCTGACCTGCGGCCCGGTGTCTTGGTACGAGCCCTTCGACGTGGCAGCGTATCCCCCATGACAGGCTTACCGCGGGACCGGAACCCTGAACCGTTGGGCCTCGGCGGCATCGCTGTTTTGGCCCTGTTGCTGGCCGGCAGCGTGCTGTTGGTTGCGGTCCCGCTGGCCGTCGGTCTCGGTGCCGCCGTGGCCATTCCCGGGTTGGGCGATTTCAAACCCGGTGTGTTGGCCTGGGGCGCCGTGATTTTGATCGGCTTCCTCCTGGCGTGGCTGGTGGCCGTTGAATTCGTGGAGTTCGTTCTGAGGTCGTTCCTTCCCCGGGATCTTCGGGTGGCCCGGGAAGCCTTGTCCCTGCTGGCCGGGCTGGCGGTCTTGACCGGTTTGTTCTCCCTCGTGGTGACCTCTACGTTGACCGCGCTGGTGGCTGCCGTGATCGCCTCCCTGGTGCTGTTCGCACTGAAACCGGTCATCGACCGGCTCGAGGCGAACGCGCCCCGGTAGCCTTCCGCGGTCATGCAGGCGGGTCCCCTTGGACGACCGTCGGTTTAATGAGGTGTGGCCGATCCCCGAGGAGGGGATCGGCCACAGGAATCTGCTAGCTGGACCTACTTCTCCCAGCCGACGTTTTCCGGTTCTTCAACCTTCCATCCCGAAGGACCGAAGTTGGCCAGTCCCTTCTTCACGGCTGACATATCAGGCCCATTGCTCAGCGGCAGGGTCCCGAAGTGTTCCAAGGCCTTCGTTTCCGCCTTGCTGGCGAGCTTCAGCGCTTCGTCCTGATCGGCCACCGTGGTGACCTTCTTCATCATTTCGTCGACTTCGTCATCGCCCACGCCGGAGAAGTTGCTTTCGGAATCCGAGCAGTAGAGCTGGCAGGCCCAGGCGTAGCCGTAGGGGTCACCCTGGCTCCAGCGCATGATCACCACGTCGAAGGCACCACTGGAGAGGGTCTCGGAGAAGTCGGCGCTCTTCTTGTTGTCGATCTCCATCTTCAGCCCGGCCTTCTTGGACATCGACTGCTGGGCACGGGCCCGCGCATCGGAGATGGGGTCATCGCCGAAGTTCACGTATTTGAATTCCGCGACCTTGCCGTCCTTGGCGTAGTATCCGTCGTCGTTCATGGCCCAGCCGTTGTCCTCCATGAGCTGCTTGGCGGCGTCGACGTCGTATTCGAAGCCGTCCAGGTTGTCCACGTAGGTCGGCATCCAGGGGTAGAGCACTTCCGAGCCCGGAAGCGGCTCTTCCCAGTCCATTCCCTTATAGGCGATTTCCTGGAGCTGTTTGCGGTCGGTCGAGAGCGAGAAGGCCTTACGGGCGTAATCGTTCTCGAACAGCGGGCTGTCCTGCCCGAACGTGTAGACGGCGACGGAGCTGTCGAAGCCACGACGGAGCTGCACATCATCCATGTCCTTGATCTGCGCCAGGCGGTCGGCGGTGCCAATGCCGGTGGCGTCGATCTCGCCGTTCTGGAAGGCGTTGATGGAAGCCGAGGATTCCATCTGCTTATAGACGACCTTGTCCAGCTTCGGCTTCTCACCCCACCATTTCGGGTTGGGCACCAGGGTCAGCTCCGTTTTGGAGTGCTCATCGATCATGAAGGGGCCGGCCCGCAATTCGTTATGTGGATCGTTGACCCAGCCGGTCTTATAGAACTTTGCGTCCAGGTTCTTCGGATGTTCCAGGTCTCCGAAGAGCGTTTCATAGGGGTAGAACGACTTCTTGAAGGTGACGATGGCTTCCTTCTCGTCCTCGCCCTTCTTCACGCTCTCGATGTTCTCGTAGCCATCCGTGGCTGCGGGGTTGTATTTATCAGTTTTCCCGCTCTGGGTCTTCCACGTGGTTTCGAAGGCCTTCCAGGTGATCTGGTCCCCGTTGTTCCACTTCGCATCCGGATTCAACACGTACTTGACGGTCTCGGGATCTTCACTGACCAGCTCGGCCGAGAGCAGGTAGTCCTCATCGGGGCTGGCTTCCCCGCTTTCGGTGAAGTTCCACAGGGTCGGGGAGGTCCAATTATCGATGTCGCTGACATAGACGGAGTTGCCGTCGATGTTGAACCCGTTGAAGTTCGGGGGGATCTCGCCGATCGGCAGGGTCAGTGTCCCGCCATCCTTGACGTCGTCGCGGTCCTGCGGGTTGTTATAGAGCTGCCCGACCTCGGGCTGTGGTAGCGGATCGGTGTTGGGGGCGACACCGGCGGCCGGCTGCTTCGCCGCCGACTGATCAGCGCCATCGCTGCCGTCGCCATTATTCGCGCCACCACAAGCGGAGAGCGCGAAGACGGAAGCCGTCGCGGCGACCGCCAGGATCTTATTCATTTTCATAGTCGAAACTCCCATTCGGCTGGGGACCGGGTGGTCCCGGTCATCATTTGATTTCCATCGGAAAATGGCATGCGCGTTGCTGGTCCGTTTCCCCCTCTTTCACTAGATCCGGTTCCTCGGCCTCGCATACCGCGCGGTCGGCTTCCGGAAGCATCTTGTAGGTGGGACATCTGGTCCGGAAGCGGCATCCGGAAATCCGTTCGGTGGGGCTGGGAAGCTCACCGCTGAGCATGATGCGTTGGCGTTGGCGTTCCACCTGCGGGTCGGGGATCGGTGCCGCGGACAGCAAAGCCGCCGTATAGGGGTGGCGCGGCCGGGTGTAGATGCTCTCGACGTCACCGATCTCCACGATCCGGCCGAGGTACATCACCGCGACGCGATCAGCGACGTGGCGGACCACCGAAAGGTCGTGGGCCACGAACAGGAAGGAGACCCCGAGCCTGGCCTGCAAGGATTCGAGCAGGTTGATGACCCCGGCTTGGATGGAGACGTCCAACGCGGAGACCGGCTCGTCCAGGACCACGAGGGACGGTTCGATGGCCAGGGCACGGGCGATACCGATGCGTTGTCGTTGTCCACCGGAGAACTGCTCCGGGAAGCGGTCCACATGATCCGGGTTGAGCCCCACCAGGTCCATGAGGATACCGAGCCGCTCATTGATGGCCTTTTTGGTCCAGCCCTGTGCCTTCAGCGGTTCGGCGATGACGTCGTAGACGGGCATGCGGGGGTCGAGGGCGGCCATGGGGTCCTGGAAGACGATCTGCAGATCCGACCGCAGCTTGCGCCGCTGATGGGCGCCGAGTTCGGAGACGTCCCGCCCCATCAGGACGATGCGTCCGTTCATGGGTTGCTTCAGCTGCATGATCTCCAGCAACGTACTGGTCTTCCCGCAGCCGGACTCCCCCACCAGCGCCAGGGTTTCGCCTTGCCGGATATCCAGAGTGACCCCGTCCACGGCGCGGACGGTGCCGGTCTTGCGGCGGAGCATCCCGCTGGAGAGCTCGAAATGACGTTTGAGATCCTTGACTTCCAGCACGGTCGCGCGCTCTGCGCGAGCGACATTGGCCTCGCGTGGCGGAAGTTCCGGAATCGGGTAGACGTCGGTGTATTTGAGCCCCTGTTCGACGATTTCATCGGCGCGGATGCAGGCGGCATCGTGCGCGTTGGGACCACCATGGGTAACCAGCGCCGGTTCGGCCTCCGTGCATTGGTCCACGGCAATGGGGCACCGCTCCGCGAACGGGCAGCCGGGAGGAAGGATCACCGGCGAGGGCGGGTTCCCCTCGATCGGGACCAGCGGGCCCGAGGTGCTGCGGTCCGGACGGGGAACGGCGGCGAGCAAGCCCATGGTGTAGGGCATTTGTGGAGCATCGAACACGCTGTCGACGGTTCCGTGTTCCACTGGTTTGCCGGCATACATGACCATGACGTCGTCAGCCACGTTGGCCACGACACCCAGGTCGTGCGTGATCATGACGACGCCGGCTCCGGTCTCACGCTGGGCAAGTTTCAGGACATCAAGCACCTGGGCTTGGATGGTGACATCCAACGCCGTGGTCGGCTCATCGGCGATGAGGACCTTGGGGTCGTTGGCGATGGCGATGGCAATCATCACCCGCTGCCGCATGCCTCCGGAAAATTGATGCGGGTAGGCCTTCAGCCGCGCTGCGGGATCGGAGATCCCCACCAAGTCCAACAGTTCCATGGAACGCTTCACGACCTGCCCGCGGCTGAGGTCCTGATGCGTATCCAGGGCTTCGGCGATCTGCTGGCCGATGGTGAAGACCGGGGTCAGCGCCGACAAGGGATCCTGGAAGATCATGCTCATTTCAAGGCCACGCACCGAGGACATCTCGCGGTCGTTGAGCCGGAGCAGTTCACGCTCATCGAGCCGGACGGATCCGCCGACGACGGCCGAGTCCGGGAGCAGCCCCATGATGGCCAGCGAGGCGGCCGACTTTCCCGACCCCGATTCGCCGGCGATGGCCAGTGTCCGGCCGGGCAGCAGGTCGAAGGAGACCCCTCGGACCGCCCTCACCGGCCCGGCTTCGCTGCCGTAGCTGACCGTCAGGTCCCTGACGGAAAGCACGGGTTCCGTGGCGGATTCCCGCGTATCGCCCAGTTCTGCGGGGTGGGTCATGGTCATGCCTTGCCTCCGGATTCCGATGAGGGGTCCAGGGCGTCCCGTAGGCCATCCCCGATCTTGGTCATGCTGTAACACAGCGCGAGCAGCAGCAGCGCAGGGGTCAGGAACATCCACGGGGCGGTCATCAGGGTCGCCGATCCTGATTTGATCAGCACGCCGAGGGAGGTGTCCGGAGGGGTGATCCCGAAACCGATGAAGGACAGGCCTGTCTCCGCTTCAACCGCATAGACGACACCGAGCACGGTGTGGATGATCAGGATCGAACCCAGGTTGGGGATCATGTGCCGCCAGAGAACGGTCAGCGGCTTCACCCCCATGTAGCGGGCGGCGGCGACATATTCACGGTCGCGGAGTGATTGGGCAATGGAGCGAAGCACCCGGGCGTAACCGATCCAGCCGAAGAGCATCAACGCGAACGTCAGCCAGATCCAGCCGCTGGTTCCCGAGGACTTGGAGACCATGATGGCCAGCAGGAAGAACGTGGGCACGACCAGGAGCATGTCGAGGATCCAGGTCCCTACCGTTTCGAACCATCCTTCGACGTAGGCGATGGCCGCCCCGACGAATGCCGCGATGACGGTGATGCCGATCGAAGCGATGAAACCGATCATCAGGGATCGTCCCAGCCCCCGGGCCGAGAGGACGAACAGGTCTCCACCGACGATGTCGGTGCCGAGCCAGTGTTCGGCGCTCGGCGGTTGCTTGAGATTCAGGAAATCGGGTTCGTCGTAGTCCCACTCCGTCAGATATTTGGCGAAGACCGCGTAGATGATCATCAGCAGCACGATGGCCACGCCGATGACTGCCTGCTTATTGCGGCAGAAGCGACGCAGGATCAGCCGGTGCTTCGAGGTGCGCTTGACCGTGGTCCGGACTTCGCTGTCCTGGTTGGAGAGGTCGATGCTCGCGTTGGTAGTCATGGGGCCCCTTAGGAGATCCGGATCCGGGGATCCAGGAAGGCAACGAATATGTCGGCGAGGAGAAGTCCCGCGCAGGTGGCGACGCCACCGAGGAAGGCGACGGCAACGGAACCGTTGATGTCGTTCTTGGAGAGGCTTTCGATGAAGTACAGACCGGCTCCATGGATGGCGAAGATCTGCTCGACGAACAGTGCGCCGGTCACCGTACCGGTGATCGAAAACGCGATGCCGTACGCGGTGGGGATCATGGAGGTCCTCAGGGCATGACGGCGAATGGCCACGTTCTGCGGGACGCCTTTGGCCCGGGCGGTCCGCACATAATCAGCGTTCATGGTGTCCAGCAGATAGGTGCGTTGGGTGAGGTGGAAGCCCACGTAGCCCACCAGGGTCAACACCAGGGTGGGGAGGAACAGGTGTTGCATGTAACTGAAGAACGTGCCGTCCCCCAAACCGGTCACGGCAAACCAGTGGAGATCAAATCGCTGTTGCAGCATCAGATACATCAGCACGACCAGTAGTGCCAGAACGAAGGACGGCATGACCAGGAAAACGGCACTGACCGAGTTCGTGACGTGGTCGAAGGCCTTGTACTTGCGGATGGCCGCCCGGACGCCGATGGCGATGCCGACGATGATGGCCAACGCCGTGGAGATGGTGACCAGTTGGACGCTGACCCAGGCCCGGTCCCAGATGACCCCGCTGACGGGCTCCCCCACCGGGCTGTATCCCCAATTCCAGTGGAGCACGATGTCGGTGAGCCAATTCCAGTACCGTTCGAAAATCGGTGTCTGGTCGTTGATGCCCGCATAGTCCAACGAGGCGTTGATCGATGCTGCAGGGGGTTGAGGCCGGAGGGCCATGTAGTTGGAGCGTGGATCCAGGAACCAGGACGCCAGGAAGTAGACCCCGCTGGTTGCCAGGAACAACATGACTGTGTACGAAGCGAATCTTCGGGCAATGAATTTCAGCAAACGTGGTTCCTCTGGAGCTAGTGGGCCGTGGACCCCGGCGTCGACTCTGACGTCCGGAACAAAGCCCTTGACCTCCACCACCCTGCCAAGGATGGGTGACCTGTGTCACGCCCTCTGAAGCAACAATTTCATAACGGGTTCTTGCGAACCATTTAAACGAATTGAATACACCATGACTGAACTCGTGCCATAAATCGGGTTTGTGTCATGGTTGTAAATAATTGATCTCAACCCTGCGCTGACTTTGCATCTTGTCTAAAAATCTCGGTGGAAAGCCGGTGGAATCGACTCCGCCCGGAAGTCTTCGGTCCACGAAAGAACCCCTGGATCCCTCCAACGAGAGGACAAGAAACCAGGGGTTCTTCGTGATGTCCAGCTAGGAACGCGGCACGGCTCCAGGAATCGGCGGGACCACTGGCGGCAGTCCACGGTCCGGTGTCATCCGGCGTTTCTTCTGTGCGTCCTGCTCATCGAGCGGGACGGTGAACGGCTGGATATCGCCCTCGCAGACGGTGCCCTTGGCCGGCAATTCGCCCGTCAGGAGGTAGGAATCCACGGCACCCGTCGCACACGTCGACGTCCCGTAGGCCGTGTGTCCCCAGTTGGTACTGGAGAGCAGGCGGCTCTTGGGCAGCGACGAGGCAGCGTTGACCGCCCCGTCGTAGTTGGTAGCCGGGTCCCAATAGTTGCCCACGACGAGGACCGGGTTGGCCGTGTCATGATCGAAGGTCCCCCGGTAGGAGTCCTCGTCCTGAGCGGTCCACGTCGAGTTCGCGCACGGGGCGGATGACCAGGTCCACATCGGCCCGAAGTCCGGAGCCAGGATCTGCGCATAGTCGGCGTAGTTCGCCCAGCTCCCGGCTCGGTACGGGTTGATCCCATCGGTACACAACACCGACTGGAAGGCCTCCGGGGCATTGCTGTAGGGGAAGGCCCAGCCTGCGGACTTCCCCATGCGTTGTTTCGCCTTTGCCGCCTCGTCCGCCGCCTGCTCCTCCTCGGTGATTCGCGCAGCCAGATCCTTGCGTGCCTGAATCTGACGCTTGGCCAGTGCACTGCCCTGCGCGCCCGGCTCGGCCATCAGCGCGGATACCTGGGCAAGTAATCCATCCACGGTTGCCCCGGCATCGGGTGCATATAAGGAATTCAGCATCAATGACGTCAACATCGCGTAACTGAGCTCGAAGGTTTCGCCTTCGGCGCTGACGACCAACGGCTCCTTCTTCAAGGACTTCACAATGGCCTGATAGACCTTGGCAGGGTCTCCGTCCGCAGCCAGCTGGCAGTAGTCCTCCCCTGCGGTTTTGCAGCGCTTGAGGATTTCCTTCAATGCCTTGGAGGCACCCTGGCCGGATTTGATGCGTTGGGTCTGCGGGAGCGCCTTGTTCCACTTCGTGCCGGCCCAGCCTTCCGGGTCTAGTACACCGTCGATGACCACCGCACGGACCCGGTCGGGGAACATGTTGGCGTAGACATTGCCCAGGTAGCTGCCATAGGAGAAACCCAGGAAGCTGAGCTGTTCATCCCCGACCATGCGCCGAAGCAGATCCATATCCCGGGCCACCTCGGCAGTGGACATGGATTCAGAAAGCGGGGTTCCCGTGGTCGCGCAGGCCTGGCCGAACGCCTCGGAGGAGCTGATGTAGGCCTTCTTTTCGGACTTGGTGACCGGGAAGGCGACGTTGAAGCCGCTCAAGTCCGCGGATTGCTCCCCCATGTTTTCCCAGCAGGCCACATTGTCACTGAAATTGGTTCCACGGGGGTCGAACCCCACGACATCGAAACGCTGGCGAAGTTCGGGACTGAGGAAGAAATCCGCCGAAGCAGCCATCTGTACGCCGGAGCCGCCCGGTCCTCCGGGATTGAGGAACAAGGTTCCCAGCTTTTCGTCCTTGCTACCGGTGGCTTCCAGCCTCAATGCGGCGACGTCGGTCGTTGGTCCGTCCGGCTTGTCGTAGTCCAACGGCATCGGAATATTGGCGCAGTCGGCACCTTTGGCGATGTCGGCGCAGTCGAACCAGTCGGCTTTGGGCGTGGCCACACGGTCGACCTTTTGGGTCTCCGTTTTCTGTGATGGGACCTGCGGGAGAGCCATCGTTGAGGTCGGAAGCGGGGTCACCGCCGTCGCGGCACCAGCAGACGCCGGGGCGATGAGCAGGAGTGCCGCCCCCAGAAAAGCGCAGGGGCCGGCCCAACGGCGGGCGGTCACTGGGCACATCCCGTGGGTAGATGACGGATCGACGCTATCGGGGGTGTCTTGTGTTTATATTCCATGCAGTCAGGCTATGGACGACATCAACAAGAGGGCAAGATAAGTTGGAAACTTATACACTAAATCTGTGATGACATTTCATTGACAGCGAGTGGAGCCTGATGGGCCCCTCTCGAACTGCTGGCATTCGTTCCCGCAAGGACCCTCCTAGTGCCCCACGCGCGTATCCTCGAGCCTGGATCCAGAAACGTTGAAGTAAGTATTTCGGCAAAGCCCTTGGCTGCCTTCTGGATGATCCATGGTTTGAGCGCTGAAATGAAAGGAGACCTTGGATGCCTGAATGGGTCATG
Source organism: Arthrobacter sp. AOP36-F1-5 (assembly GCF_058137995.1). Taxonomy (NCBI): domain Bacteria; kingdom Bacillati; phylum Actinomycetota; class Actinomycetes; order Micrococcales; family Micrococcaceae; genus Arthrobacter; species Arthrobacter sp. AOP36-F1-5. The sequence continues at coordinate 991,033 of NZ_CM176892.1, read as the reverse complement.
ATGGTGCTGTTCCAGATCGGCGTGTGTTTCTTCGCTGGCATCACCCTGGCGTTCTTTTCTTACCGCGCCTATAAGGGCCGTTGGTCCTGGTTCCTCACGAATCAGCCCTTCATGGTGCCCGTCGGCCGATACTGGGGACTACTCACGTGCGCTTTGTGGGCAGTATGTTCATTCTGGGTAGGTGTGGCCGGAAGCTACATCGTGTGGTTCAACTATTACCACGTAGACATGTCGCCCATGGGGAGCTTCTTGCTCACCGTGCCGGTCATCGTGATCGTTGGTGGGGCCGGAACGTTGTTCTCGTGGTGGCTGCCCAAACGGTGGCGCCCGCAGTGGCTGCTGGACCTCGACCGTCAGTATGGCGGGAGTCAAAACACGCCGTATGAATTCCCACATTGACACCATCAATCTTCCCGGAAGGAGCACCACTGATATGGGCTCTTTGAACGCCGGACCGTTGAGGCTACTCCCACCCTCCGGGTGGTCCGCCACAGAGCCGTTGGTAGGAACCGACGCTGTGGTGCTTGCCCCCGCACCACCGGAGGGGGCTTTTCGTCCCAACTTCGTCGTCCACTCCGAAGAATTCGCTGGCAGCCAAGCGAAGCTATCGACCGTAACCCTGGCCGGCCACCAGGTGATGCTGGCTGAATATCACCTCATCGATGTCGATACCTGGGACGTGCCGGTTCCGGATGGCCGACGGTTTGAGTACGTTCACCGGTTGGGTGGGGGCCTGCTCCACTGCATCCAATACAGCACCGTCATCAACGGACTGGCCGCACATCTCACGTTGACTTCCACCGAGGCTCAATTGGCAGGTCTTGACGCCGCTTTCCTCGACTGCAACGACACGGTCAAGGTGGCAGCATGAGCAGAATCCCGGACCGCGAGCCACGACTGGACGCGACCGCAACCAGCCGCTCTGGTGTGCCCCGTGAAGAACTCTCGGGGTTGGCCATCCGTCAGCCCTACCGCAGCGTAGGCCCTTGGCTGTCGCTCGATGCCCAACGGCTGGTCGGTCTGCTGGGACCACGTTCCAAAGCAGGGATCGCTGATGATGGTGACTCCTTGATCAGCCTAAGTGGTGGCTTGGGTGCCTTCGAACGACGAGGCCAGCAGGAAGCCATCGGCGAACTCGTCTCCGCGGAGCTGGCTACCCAGGAGGGAAAGCTCTCCAGCGGGGGCTTGGTGTGCACGACCCCGCTACGCCAGAATGCCTCGTCCTGGCGCATCACCACACAGTTGCGGGGTCGTACATCAGTTCTGCAACTCTGGTTCGGGACCAACGAACGCGTCCTGTTGCTCGCAGGCCCCTCGGCCCATCAGCAACTTCAGGCCGATCCCGAGCTGGCAGCTTTCTCGTCTCACGCGCAGTTGGACTACATTGCCGCAGACGAGACCGCGGCCGTGGTCACTTCCTGGCTGGGTCTCGGCCCCTCCTGGTTCCGCCAGGAATCGGTTTCCATCAGTCGAATCGTCTACGACCAACGAGCTCTTGCCAACGATACCGATATCGCCAGGCCCGACGGTGTCACCCCGGAATTATGGGAGAGCCCGTGGTTGGTGTGGCAAATCGAGCAGCAGGGCGGCCAGCCGTCGACGTTCGTCAACGCCTCGGCTGCCGGCCACTATCAGGTACGTGCTGATTCTGGCCGGGCACTTCTCGAACGCGTTCCCGCCCGCAACGTGTACCGTCATCTGGTTAAACTGTTCTCCATGGATCAGACCGGCCTGAACGTAGGATAAGGCCAGAACCACACAAGAACCCGCGTCCCAGGACCCCTCCCATGGATCGTTTGACCCCCGAGCAGCGCTCCGCTCAGATGTCGCGCATCCGAGGTACCAACACGCGTCCCGAACTCGTTGTACGCCGGTTGGTCCACCACGCCGGGTTCAGATTCCGATTGCACAGGCGGATTTCTGCCGTGGCACAGGCCCAGGCCCGACGTCACCACCCGGATGTACGGTTACCCGGAGGAAAGCTCCCGGGACGTCCGGATCTCGTCTTTTCCGGGCAACGGAAGGTCGTCTTCGTCAATGGCTGTTTCTGGCACCAACACGGCTGTCGAGCCGGACGGCACGCACCAACAACCAATGCGGAGTTCTGGGCCCGGAAGCTCCAGACGAACAGGGAACGCGATGCACGTAACCACTCGGAACTCCATGAACTGGGCTGGAGTGTCCTGGATGTCTGGGAATGCGAACTAGAGGACGCCGACGTCGTCCTCTCGAAGCTCGTCGCCTTTCTCGATGGGGGGGGGGTCGGGCACCCCGGTGGGCGACGGCGATAGATTGGACCGATGATCTACCGCATCCGCCAATCCACCCCCGAAGATGCCGAAGCCTTGGTGGACATGCACGCCGCTGCTCTCGAAGAGAGCTACCGGAGCCTCATGCCCCGGATCGCTTTCCACACCGTCGGCGCCGAGCGGAACGAGCGCGTTCAACGTCGCCGCTCCTTCCTCAACGGTACAGATCCCCACTTCCTTGCCCACGATGGCGCCGGTTCCGTCGTCGGGTTCGTCGAGTCGGGCCCCGGACGCGACGAGCAAAGACCCCGCACGGTGGAGCTATATCGCATTTACACGCTGGCAGGAACCCATGGAAGCGGGCTCGGCTCCGACTTGCTCGAGGCCTGTATATCAGATGCTGCTGCGTACTTATGGGTCTTGGAGGCGAACCCGCGTGCCCAGGCTTTCTACGCCAAGCACGGCTTTCGTCCGGACGGGGCCCGGAAGCGGCTGCCCGCCGCATTCAACGAGCTGCCAGAAATCCGCATGGTCCGTCCTGCGGGATTTGCCCCGCGCGCCAGCCAACAGTCCAGCTGACCCCCTCCAACAACAGGAACCGGCCCCGGCGGGTCTACGGTGATTTTCCGCGACCTTACCCGTCTAACGCTCAGTGAGATCCGCGACAATGAGTAGCGTTTTTCCTGGAGTCGTTTCGTCCGCGGCAAAAGCCTCGGCGGCCCGCGCCAATGGGAGGGTCATTCCGATGTGCAGGATCACGTGGCCCGCGTCCACGGCGGCAACGAACTGGTCGAGTACGTCGGTGACCGGAACGCTCAGCTGGGTCTGTGCGCTAACCCCTGCGGCTGAAGCGGTGGCTTCATCATGCTGGCTGGATAGTGAGAGCATCGTCCCGCCCGAACGCAGAAGGCCGTAGTACGGTGCCGGATCCAGCCCCGGGGACGCATCCAGGATGACATCGACGGCGGGTAGGTCCTCCCACCATGATTGGTCGGCATAGTCGTGGACTTCCGAGGCCCCCAGCGCGAGAACATCTTCATGATCGGCCGGACCGGCCGTGGCGATGACTTTGGCACCGACGGCCTGTGCCAGCTGGACGCCCAGGCTACCGATGGCGCCCCCTCCCCCGAGGACCAGCACCGTCATTCCTGGAATGATGCGCAGTGATTCGATGGCTTGGAGGGCACTGGCTCCAACTAGTGGCAGGGCCGCGGCTTCGACCAGCGGCAAGGACTTAGGGGCATGGGCTGCGAACACTGCCGGACCCACGGCATATTCGGCGAAGCTACCGGAACCGCCCATGGCCACCCCGGCCTGTCCGATGACGAGGTCACCTACTGAGAAGCCCTCCACCCCGGGCCCGATCTTTTCCACGATCCCCGAATAGTCGGTACCCAGGGTGATCGGGAATTCCAACGGCATGTCCTCGGCCATGTACCCCAACGCAATGCCGGTATCGATCTGGTTGATGCTCGCGGCGGCCACCCGGACAAGAAGGTGCCCCTCGGATACCTCGGTCGGGCCCTGGGTGTCGGCGACAACAACCTGGTCGGTGGGTCCGTAGTTCTGGATCTGGATAGCGGTCATGCTCGGCTCCCGAAGTGGTTTTGGCCGACGGTCCCGACGGACCATCGACGTGGTTGCTCCACCCTGCCACGATAGGACCATGGCCACCAGCCGTGGACTACTGGATCCCCCTTGGATTCATGAAAACTGCCGTTCGGCATGCCGTTCGTGGTGCAGGCACGGCTGACTCGGCAGTCTGCTCCCGGGGCGCAACCATCTCCCGTCGTTCCCGGTAATCATGGCGGGTGGCCTTTCCTCGCCGGGAAGACCGACGGGCTGGCGAGAGCCCGGCGTCGGCGTCGTCTTGAACAAACCCGACGGCGGGGACACTGTGGAGATCTGACCGACGAGGGAAGGCTGGACCTGACATGTTGCTCGATGGCATCAACCACATAGCGCTCATTTCGAAGGACGTCGAGAGGCTGGGGCGCTTCTACCAAACAGTCTTCGACGCCATCGTGGTCGAAACCCGGGATCACGGGCCGGGTGAGACGATGACCAATATCCGGATCGGACCGGCGACTGAATTGAACGTCTTCGTCATCGCTGGCAATACCGAGGCCGACCGGCAGACCCCGATGTGGGGGCGTGGGCGACTGGATCATTTTGGTCTGGCCGCCGCTTCGGCCGAGGCCTTCGAGACCATCCGTGAACGGCTGGTGCAGGCGGGGGCCGGCGACGGAACCGTCAATGACTTCGGCACACAGTTCAGCATGTTCTTCCGGGATCCCGACGGTTTGGAAGGGGAAGTCCTTCTGCCCAAGACCCCGTAGCTTCCCCTCGGACACCAATCACCACGAGATGGCACGAGATGGCACGAGATGGCACGAGAACAGGTGTAGCAGATGGACGGGGCTCCCGCAGAAGAATCCCCCCTGAGGAGAATGACGTTCCCGAACGAACTGGAACTCTCGAAGCGCCGGTATTCTCGGCTCCTTGACCCAATCCTTCCTCGGAAGGCTGGCAGTCCTTTCTTCCACCGGCCGATCCAAAGGTAACGACATCATGAATATTTTCAGCCGTCCCCAGCCAGGTACCTTGGCCATCACGCTCAAGCTCCTCGTGGCCATCCTGATCCCTTCCGCGCTGGTGAGCGTGCTGGCGGGCACGTCGGCGAGCATGGGTTTCGGCATGGCCGTGGGTTTGGGCATGGCGGTCACGCCCGTGAGCCGGCCACGCCAGGTCGCGGCCCTGATCGTCGTGGGTGCCGCTTTAGGCGCTTTGGCGTCCTGGGCCGGGACAACTCCGTGGGCCATAGCGGCGCTCATGTTCGCCTCCGCAGTCCTCTTTGCCATCGCCAACCAGCGCTCCGCTGGGCTGCTGTCCCTCGCTCCGATCATGGTGATCCTCTTTGGCCCCGGCCCCATCGATTTGAGCTGGTGGTCCGCGGGCCTGTGGATTCTTGGTGGTGGGCTGGTCGGCTGCTTCATCACCCGCCTCCTGAAGTTCCAGGCACCGACCCTCCCTGTGGACCAGCGCAGCGCCTGGGAACATGGGTTGGCCGTCGGCATCCTGTGTGCCGGAGTCATGTTCTGGAGTCTGACCTATCAGGTTCCGCACGGCTACTGGATCGCCGTGACCGTGCTCATGGCCCTGCGTCCTCTGGCCAACCAGCGGCGCGAGACGCTCAACGGCCGGCTGATCGGCACCTTCCTCGGGGCGATCATTGCCCTGCTGGTCGTCCTGTTCCTGCCACTATGGGCCGCGGTGGTCGTGGCCGTACTGTGCCTGTTCACCCTGGTTTGGTACACCATGGGCGGCGCCTACCTGATGCAAGCACTGTCCTTGACGCCCATGCTGTTGATCTTCGCTTCCCTCGGTGACGTCGACCGCGGATTCGAGCTGACCATCGAGCGGGTCGTCTTCACCGTCGTGGGAATCGCAGCGGCCGTGCTGCTGGCGCTGCTCCTGCGCCGGTGGGCCTCCCAACGAGAGGCAACCTCCGGCTAACCGCGCCTCGCCTCGGTCCCCCCGGCACCCTGACCACCAAAAATCACAGTCTCCGCACTCCCCCGGCTCCCCCAGCAGTCGAAGGCCATGCCTTCAGCACCTCTTCAGGGCCTGCAGGAAGCCGACCGGGCGGGGACACCGACACCGGCATTATCGCGGTGCCACAGGCCATCGCCCACCAGAACGCCTGCTGGAATCCTGCCAGGATACGGCTGGCAAGGATGCCCTGACCCTGGGGAACCAGCAGCTGGGGCACTCGGAGCACAGTGGTCCCCCGCAGAACCTGGAAGTACAACGGCAGCAGGAGCATCGCGCCATTCAGGGTGATGCCGGGCCGGAACACCAGCGACGACGACGCGGCCAGCGGGCGAAAGCCTTGAGCAGAACCAGTTCTCCGATAGGCATCGCCCCATTGCGCGAAGACCTCCTCCCTGGCCGTGGCAATGCCATGCAACAGATCCCGGATCCTGGCGTGGACCGCGGTGAAGTCTATCCTGCCAAGTTCACTCGACGAGTGATCGGCGTCCCGTTCGACCTGTATCTGCATGGACTACTCATGCCCCTCAAAGCCGTGTCCGACGAGGTCGCCGATTCCATCGTCGACGAAGTTCCTGCCACTGGTGCTCAAAAGTAACCCGGTGTCTGCTGCTGGAACCACCTCCCGGAAAGGCGGCCCTCAGAACGGGATATCCTCCGTGCCGGACCGCGACTGGGTTGAGGTACTCTGCCACGGATCCACGGGGCGATCGTCGGGGGCCGCCCGGGGACGTGGCCCGCCGGCCTGGCGGTTCAGCCGTCGACGGCGAGCGCCGCGTGCCTGGCTGGTCTTGGCGTACCGGCCGAACTCCGGGTGCTCGCAGGACGGGTCAGGCACATCTTCCGCCCTGCCCCAGGGGGTCGATGGGGATTCCGGTGCCTGGGCCTGCGGCTCGACGGGCACGGTGGCGGCACGTCCAGGGTCTCCAACCGCCCACGGCGCGGCAGGGGTTCTTCCCTGCCGGGTACCGAAGAGGCTTCGTGCCACGACACTGCCGTCTGCGCCCTCCTCGAAATCGAGCAGTCCCCAGGACTTGAGCCGATGGCAGCGTCGGCACCTGAGATACAGATTGCCCAGATCAGTGCCGCCACCCTCCTGCCACTCCCGGTCATGGTCCACGTCGCAGTCCTCCACCCGGCCAGGGCATCCCGGGGTGCAACAGCCTCCGTCCCGGAAGCGCAGGGCCGCGCGTTGGGCGGCACTGGGCCGGTACTTTCTTTGTCCGAATTTCACGATGGCCCCGGTCATCGGATCGGTGACGACCCGCCACCAGGTCTTCGCTGCCGCCATGAAACGTGCGGCGGATTCCTGATCGACGACTCCGCCGCCGAGCACTGTGGGAACTTCTGCCCCGGGCGGTAGTTCGGCCGTACCGACTTGGCTGGGCTTGCTTTCGGTTTCGGCGGTGGGGCCACCCGGCAGACCGGGAAGCATCGTGGCCGGGATCGTGACAAAGACTTCGGGCTGGATCGAGGCCAGCCCCTTCCCCGCGGGACCCTCGAGCAGCAGGTCCATGAACACATCGGCCCGCAATTGCTCCACGGTCCGCAGTTCGGTCGGGTCATCGGTGGCTTCAGTCATTGGCGTCCCCGGACCGGAAGCTGCCGCGCTATGAGGGGCGGGGGTGCCGTTCCCTTCGGGATGCAGCAGATCGGCGGCAGAGGCCGGATCCGCTTTCAGCACCCTGGCCATGGCATCGATCCTCGAGAAGATGGCGTGGCAACCGGCCGTGGGAAGGAAGGCGGAGAACCAGGACATCCCGTCAGCGTCTTCATCGAACATGATCCGCCGGTCCCGCATGGCAGTGCGCGAGCGCTTGGTATAGGAGAGCCCGTAGTACTTCTCCAGCAACTGCCGGCCCCGGGTACGCAATTGTGCAGGTGACTTCCCGGGAGCCGTGGCCAGCATGTCTGCGCCGAAATCCCGCCGTGCGGCCCGGGCCTGCTCGTCCAGCCGGGCCTTCTCCCGTTCCCATTCCTCCCGGGTGGCCTGATCGGCTTCCCGGGGCAATGCCGGGAGCGTTTCAGGGACGATGTACTTCACTTGTTCGAGGATCTTCTGGACATGGCCGCTCCCCAGTCGTCCCGAGGCCAGGGAGTCGATGACTTCCGGGGTCTGTAGGACCAGGGTTTCCGCCTGGTCGAGAATGCGCTGCCCTTGTCCGGGGGAGATTCCACAGACCAGCGCGACTTCCAGCGCGGCGCTTTCCGTGGCGGCCTGTTCGGCCATCCGACCGGTACGCAGCGACGTCCCCATCCCGGGTTCCTGGGCCAAATCATCCAACAGGGACGGAACCGCCTGTTGGGCTTCGGCATGGAGCATGGCGGCGGCCTTGAACTTCTCCGCCTCGGCAAACCGGGCCAGGGCCTCGGCGGCTTTCAACCGGGTGGAACCATCCACGGTGGGGCCGGCGGACCGGGAGATGTCCCATCCGTCGACCACCACGCTCGTGTTGTGTTCCATGCCTCCACTCTGCCAGCAGGCGGGACCTCGCTCGAGGGGGTCGTCGGGTGCTGGGGACAGGAGGCTTGCCGGGTGACCTGTGAGGGGATCGTGGGAGGGAAACCCGCATGATCCGAGGCATCCGGCCTCTGATCTCCTTGAATCAGGACAGGATGTCCTTGGTGCTCAGCCGCCCATAGGCCAGGGCGCCGAAAACCAGGACATAGCCGCCCTGCAGCAAGGCGTTCCGGCCGAAGGATCCCCACAGGATCGGTTCACGCAGCAGATCGGCGAATCCGAACCATTCATGGGTGAACAACCAGGGATGCAACCAGTCCAGTTGGGGCAGCTGGCCCAGGATCTGGGCAGCCACCGAGAGCACGGCGGTGGCTGCCATCGCCCCCACGGGAACATCCGTCAGGGTGGAGATGAACAGGCCTACCGCCGCCAGCCCGCAGAGCGATAAGGCAACATAGCCGGCGATCAGCACGATCCGCAGGACGGCGGCGCCGAGGGCAATGGTGTCCCCCGATAGCAAGGTCACCGGCCCCACCGGGAAGAGGGCCGCCCCGATCAGCAGACCACAGATTGCCACCGTCAACGCCGCGGCCAGGCAGAAGGCCAACGCCCCGAGGTACTTCACCAACAACAGGTGGGCCCGGGAGGCGGGAGCAAGCAGCAGATAGCGCAACGTTCCGTGCCCTGCTTCTCCGGCAATGGTGTCTCCCGAGACCACGGCAACGGTCAACGGCAGGAACAGCGGAATGCACATGAACATCCCCACGATCGCCACGAATAGTCCGTTGCCGGCCACCTGGTCCAGGAACTGCGGACCATGGCCCGCGGGAACCTCCGAGGAGGTGAGCCGGACGGCGACGGCGATCAGGACCGGAACAGCCCCCAGTGCCGCGAGCATCGCCCACGTGCGCCTGCGTCGAAACACCATCCCCAGCTCTGAAAGCAACAACGCACTAGTGGGCAAGATCGAACCCCTCCCCCGTCAACGCCACGAACCGTTCCTCGAGGCTGGGCCGCTCAATGGCGAAACCGCGCACCCGTACCCCGGCGGCCACCAGTTCCGCCACGATCTCCTCGGCGGTGGCAGCCCCCTCGGGCATGGCACCTCGCACGACAACGGTGTCCGTTGCCGGGCTCGCCTCCACGGCTGCGCCCCCTTCGGGAACGACGGCGGCGCCTCTTTCAGTACTTGTCGAGGTGCCTGCCGCGGCTTCCACGAGACCGAGACCCATGCGGGCCAGCACGGCGCGGGCGGCCTGTTCATCGGGGGTGTGCAGGACCGCGGAGGCAGTGCCGTCGGCCCGTAGTTCCTCCAGGGTCCCGTGGGCCACCCGGCGGCCGTTGCTCATCACCGCTGCGTGCGTGCACATCTGTTCGATCTCGCTGAGCAGGTGGCTGGAGATGAAGACCGTGGTCCCGGCTCCGGCCATCGAGGCGATCAGGTGACGGACTTCCCGGGTTCCCTGCGGGTCCAAGCCGTTGGTGGGTTCGTCCAGGACGAGTAGTTCGTGATCGGTGGCCAGGGCGTTGGCGATCCCGAGTCGCTGCTTCATTCCCAGCGAGTAGGCGTGCACGGCCAGCCCGGCGGCCTGGGCGAGGCCGACGGTCTCCAAGGCACGGTCCACGCGCCGTCGGCGATCTTCGGCATCGGCCCGGGGATTGGCGGCGTCCAGGCGCAGCAGGTTCGCCCGGCCGGAAAGGAACGGGTAGAAGGCCGGGCCTTCCACCAGCGCCCCGACCCGCGGCAACACGTCCTTGGCGGCGGTCGGCATGGGCCGACCGAGGACGTTGATGGTCCCGCTACTGGGGCTCGCGAGACCCAGCAGCATCCGGATGGTGGTGGTCTTCCCCGACCCGTTGGGACCCAGGAACCCGAAGACCGATCCGTGCGGGACGGCCAGATCCAGATCGGTGACCGCGTGGCGGCGGCCGAAGGATTTGCTCAGCCCGCTGGTCTCGATGGCCAGTTCGCCGGTGTGGGCCGTGCTGGCGGCTGCGTTGGCGCTGCCAGCCGTGGCGGCTGCGCCGGTCACCGGGCGTCGGCCCGGGCCACCGCCTGCAGCCGGGAGGGCTGCACGGCGCCGATGACGGCGCGGCCGTCGTCGGTGATCAGGACGTTGACCAGCGAGGTGTGCAGCAGTTTTCCGCCGTCGACCTCGGTGGCCAGGGCGTTGAGCATCGTGGAGTCCTTCAGCTCTGCCGGGACCTTGTCGGCGGGAATGGTGGTGACCGTATCCCAGCCCTCGCCGTCGACCCCGTCCTTCGCTTCGTCTGCGGGCCAGTGTCCGTCACCGTTCGGGGCGTCCGAGGGCGCCGGGCGTTCATGCGGTGCCCCGAAGGTGTGCTTGGGCCAGTTTGTTGATTTGTCGGTGTGCTTCGGCACCTTCTTCTCGGTCACCGTGGCGCCGGCCGGCGGGGTGAAGTCGAAGCGTGCCGCGTCGGGGGCCTTCGGGGTGAAGGAGGTGAAGGCGACGTTGATGGCCGGGGCGTCCTGATCGACGGCAGCGACGGTGACCGCCAGCGGAACCCCCGTTTCGGCGTCGACGCCGATGGTCACCTCGTCCACGAGGGTCTGCTTGGATTTCGGGTCCAGGACCAGGTTGTAGACGGCCCGTCCGGCAACGGTCGAGCCTTCCTTCACGGAAACCTGCGTCGATCCCTCGGCTGCTGACAGGAAGGTCTCGGCCAGCTCCGCCGGCGTCCGGGGCGCCACGTCGCCCGATGCCGCGGCACCTGACTTCCCTGCGCCGGGGCCCTCATGGGCCGCCGAAGGCTTCTTCGGCAGGGTCATGTGCACTGCCTTCTTCGCCGCCGAATCATAGGTCCACAGGCTGGTGCCATTGAGGATGACGTCCTGCTCCTCCATGTCTCCCAAGACCTGCAGCCGGGCCTGATCGGCACCATCGACAAAGACCCGGGCCTTATGGCTGTCGGAGACCAGGCTCAGTAGTTTCGCCAGTGGTGCGTCGCTGGAGTCACCGGCCCCGGGGGCCCCTGACGGTTCCGAAGCCGGGGCGGATTTCGCCGCGTTCGATGGCCCGTCATCGTCCGAGGGCGCCTGGGCCGGAGGGCCGAAGGAGGCGGGGGCCCCGGCGTCGGGCAGTGCCGGTAGACCCAACCGGGTGGAGGTGCCGAACTGGCCGGAATACGCCTCGAGATCGGACGCGGCCATCAGTTCGATGACCTGTTCGGGCGTTTTGGCCTCCAGCTCCGGGGCGGCCGAAGCAGACACATTGGCTCCGACTGCCACGGCGGCGATCGCTGCCGGAATGGCTACGGCGGGCATCCACTTCTTGCTGGCTGGTTTCATATCACTTTCCGATCGGCACTAACCCCTGCCCCTACGGTACGCCGGGAACCCGGCCGGGGCGAGGCCCGCGGACCGCTGCTCAGCGGTTTCCGGAGCCCACCGGGGCCTGGGGCTCCGCGACCCGCTGGCCGATCGCCGGGCGGCCGGCCACGGCGATGACCGCCGCCCCGAACACCAGGGCCAGTGCCGCCATGATCCACAATCCGGCGTCCCAGGAGCCGGTGGACAGCCGCAGGGAGCCGACGACGGCGGAGCCGATCGCGGCCAGCACGAACCCGATCCCCTGGGCCAGGGCCGAGAGGGTTCCCGCGGCGGCGGGGCTGGCCGCCTTGGCCACCAGCAACGACATCGCCACCCCGAAGGCCCCGCTTTGCAGCAGTCCCAGCAGGGAGACCAGCGCGAACGCCTGCCCGGGAACGACGACGGTCAACCACAGCACGCCGCCGGCGATACCGACGCCGATGACGAGGGCGGTGACCCGCAGCATGACCGGACGGACCACGAGCATCGGGGTGATCATGGTGGAGATGAAGCCCACGACGCTGAACCAGGCCAGCAGGTTCGCCGCGGTTCCCGCATCCGTTCCTGCTTCGCCCAGCACCGTGGGCAGCCATCCGGCGACGAAGAAATACAGTACGGCCTGCAGCCCGAAGACCACCACGATCAAGGAGGTGGTCCAGCGTTGTCCGGCGGCCCGGGGGACGACTCCGTAACCGGTGGATGATCTACCCGTCCACGCCTCGGAGTCCTCCACCGTTCCGTGCGCTGCGGCACGGCGGGCCAGATAGAGCACGGCGCCTGCCAGGGCCGCCAGCAGGGCCCAGACCCCCAGTGCGACGGCCGCGGAGACCGCATCGGAGAGTTGCCGGGTCAGGGCGGCGCCCAGGGCCGCCCCCACGGCGAACATGGTGGTGGCCACCCCGATCGCCCGGGGGCTTGCCTGGAGTTGCTTGAGGTATTGCGGCATCAGCACGGAGCCGCCCATGATCGCCGCACCGGCGACCAGGGTCCCGGGCAGCAGGAGCACCGGGAAGAGGACCCGCAGCAGCAGGGCGGCGGCGAGCACCCCCATGGACAGCAGCAACGCCCCGTTGACCCCGAATCTGCGGGCCAGCCGGGGCACCAGGGGTGCGCTGAGCCCGAAGGCCGCCACCGGCAGCGAGGACAGGACCACGATGCCGGTATCGGAGACCCCCAGCTGGGCCGGCAACTGGTCCAGGACCGAGGCCACGGAGGTGATGGCCGGGCGCAGGTTCAACCCGACCGCTGCCGCGGCGAACAGTCCCAGCAGCCGGGCGGCGTCGGAACCGGTGGACGGCGGCGACGGGGGCGAGGTATCAGCTGACATGGAGTCCTTCGGCGACGACGCGGCCGTCGTGCAGTACGGTGCGGTCGGCCTCGCGGTCCATGATGGCGCTGGTCACCGTCTCGCCCGGGCAGAGCAGCAGGTCCGCACGGTCCCCCACCGCGAGTCCCGGGCGGTCGGCGACGTCTCCCAGTCGAGGGGCGGTGCGGTCCATGATCGAGGCCCCGCCGATGGAGGCGATGGCGGCGCAGTGGGCGATGTCCTCGTCGCGGCGCAGCTGATGGGTGAAGGCCAGTTGCCAGGTCCGATCCAGCAGATCGCAGTTCCCGTAGGGGCTCCAGTAGTCGCGTTGGCCGTCCTGGCCGAGCCCGACCCGGATTCCTGCCGCGCTCATCGCGGCCAGGTTGAACTGCGGGGCGGTCCGCGCGGGGGCGATCGTGGTCCAGGAGATGTCCAGTTCGGCCATCTGGTCCATCATGGCCGCGGTCACCGTGTCGGAGACGGCCCCGAGCTCGTAGGCGTGGGAGAGGGTGACCCGCCCCTGCATCCCCAGGGCCCGGACGCGTTCGAAGACCAGCTCGGCGCTGAAGACGGCCAGCTGGCCGGGTTCGTGCAAGTGGATGTCGACATCGACGTCGTACTTCTGTGCCAAATCGAAGACCACGTCCAGATGCTTCACCGGATCGCGGTCCAGCTGACAGGGGTCGATCCCGCCCATGACCGAGGCGCCGAGCTTCAGCGACTCCTCCAGCAGGTCGATGGTCCCGGGCTCGATGAGCAGGCCGGCCTGCGGGAAGGCCATGATCTGGACCTCGGCGGCGTGGGCGAACTTCTCGCGGGCGGCGAGCACGGCCTCGAACTTCTCCAGTCCGGCGTCCACATCGATCTGCGCGAAGCTGCGCACCCGGGTGGTGCCATAGGCGATCATGCGTTCCAGGGTTCCGGCGACGCGTTCGGGCAAGGGGACCTCGGCGTGGCGCCAGTTCGCCCGATCGTTCATCATCATCGCCCAGACCCCGGGCCCACCGGTGTGTTCGCGGAAGGGCAGACCGATCCGGGTGGAATCCAGGTGGACGTGGACGTCGGAGAAGGACGGCAGGAGCAGTCGTCCCCGGCCGTCGAGCTCGTCGGCTCCGGCGGATGACGTCCCGGGCGCGGGGTCACCGGCGGTCCCGCCTGCTGCCGTGCGGGGCCTGATCGCCGTGATGCGGGCGCCTTCGATTTCCACGTCGGCGGCTTCCCCGCCCCATGGCCTGACATTGCGGATCAGCATCGCCGAAACCCCTCTCTTTTCCGTATCCCAAAAGTATCATTCCAAAATAGACCCTCAAGGGGAAGGGGGTCGGGGTGCCGGATATCCTGCGGTTCGAGGGCCGGAACGTCAGACGGGGTGCGGCAAGGCGCCGTCCACGGGCGGTTCGGCGGCGACGATGGCGGACAGCAGCCCGGGGAAGCGTTCGTCGAGGCAGGCGGTGCGCAGCGAGTTCAGGATGGCGGTGCCCCGGTAGCGCTGTTCGATGACCCCCGCCTGCCGCAACACCCGGAAATGGTGGGTGGAGGTCGACCGGCTGACCGGCAGGTTGAATCCGATGCAGGCCTGGTCCTGATGTCCGTGGGCCAACTGGACCACGATCCGCCGCCGGATCGGATCGGCCAGGGCCGCCAGGACGGCATCCAGGTTCAGTTCACCGGTCTCGGGGTGCTCCAGGGTGCGGGGGGAAGTCATCAACCCATCTTCCGGTACGGGAAATGATTAGCTAATACGAGAACCATCGTACTACGCTGGTCATCGTACTTCATCCCCGATCGATTCGTTTCGTCCCCGATACCCACCGCCGCTCCCCCGGTCCGGCGCACCGCAAAGGACACCATGCTCACCGTCAACGCCTATGCCGCCCCCGCCGAGAACGAACCCCTGGTCCCCACCACCCTGCACCGTCGCGACGTCGGCGTGAACGACGTGCTCATCGACATCAAATATGCGGGCATCTGCCACTCCGACATCCACACGGTCCAGGGCGACTGGGGTGAGCAGCACTATCCGCTGACCCCGGGCCACGAGATCGTCGGGCTGGTCACCGAGATTGGTTCCGGGGTCACCAGCCACCAGGTCGGAGATAAGGTCGGCGTGGGCTGCCTGGTCAACTCCTGCCGCGAGTGCGAGAACTGCCTCAAGGGCGAGGAACAGTTCTGCACGAGCGGCAACGTGGGCACCTACGGCGCCGTGGACCGCGACGGAACCATCTCCCAGGGCGGCTACTCCACCGCCGTCGTCGTCGACGCCGACTTCGTGCTGTCCATCCCCGAGGCCCTGGACTTCGCCGCCGCCGCTCCGCTGCTCTGCGCCGGCATCACCACCTACTCACCGTTGCGGCACTGGAACGTGGGCCCCGGCTCCCGCGTCGCCGTCGTCGGGATGGGCGGGCTGGGCCATGTGGGGGTGCAGATCGCCCACGCCCTGGGAGCCGAGGTCACCGTGCTCTCGCAGACCCTCTCCAAGCAGGAGGACGGCAAGCGTTTCGGCGCCGACCACTACTACGCCACCTCCGACCCGGAGACGTTCACCCGGCTGGCGGGCTCCTTCGACTTCATCCTGAACACCGTCAGCGCCGAGATCGATCTGGATGCCTACCTCTCGTTGCTGGCCCTGGACGGGACGCTGACCAACCTCGGGGCCCCGCCGGCCCCGCTCTCGCTCAACGCGTTCTCGCTGATCGGGGCCCGGCGCTCCTTCGCCGGATCGCTCATCGGCGGCATCCGCGAAACCCAGGAGATGCTGGACTTCTGCGCCGAACACGGCGTCGAGGCGGCCACCGAACTGATCGCGGCCGAGCAGATCAACGAGGCCTACGACCGGGTCATGTCCTCGAAGGTTCGCTACCGCGCCGTCATCGACACCTCCACGCTGGACTAGGAAGGCCCCATGCAGAAGAAACTCATCGCCATCGTCGGCGCCGGACCGGGCGTCAGTGCCGGGGTCGCCCGCAGGTTCGGGGCCGAGGGATTCGCCGTCGTCCTGCTGGCCCGGAGTGCCGAGGCGTTGGACGAGCGCGTGTCCGAATTACGCGCAGCCGGCATCGAAGCCCACTCCCTGGTCGCCGATGTGACGGACCCCGAAAGCCTGCGCCGGGCCTTCGCCACACTGGAGTCCGAGTATGGAACCCCCGACGTGCTGCACTACAACGCCGGGGCCATCACCGTCGGCACACCGTTGGAGGTGGCGGCGGACGATGTCAGCCACGATTTCGCGGTCAACGTCCTCGGCGCGCTGGAATGCGCCCAACTGGTGGCCCCTGCCATGCGGGAGCGTGGGTCGGGCACCCTGCTGTTCACCGGAGGGATGCTGGGGGTAAACCCGGTGGCCTCGAGAGTCTCGGCGGCCATCGGCAAGGCCGGACTGCGCAACCTGGTCTTCACCCTGGCCGATGAGCTGGCCGGGACCGGCGTCACCGTCGGCACCGTCACGATCGGCGGCGTGGTGAAGGCCGGGACGTTCTTCGACCCCGATGCCATTGCCGGCTCCTTCTGGGACCTGCATACCGGGGCGGCCACCGGCGAAGTACAGTTCGTCGAGTCCTGAGCGACGGCGCCCCTAGCGCACGTAGCGCAGGGTGCGCCGGACGATCAGGAAGACGGGGATGGACCCCAGGATCACCAGCATCAGCGTGTAGGGGGCGGCTGCGGTGAAGTCCAGGGACTCCCCGTTGGTGGTGGCCCACAGGCCGGTGGCCAGGGTCTTGGAGTTATAGGGCAGCAGCATCAACGTGGTGGTTAGCTCCTTGCTGGCGTCCAGGCCCACCAGCAGGGCGCCGGTGACCACCCCGGGCAGTGCCAGGGGCAGCGAGACCCGGAAGAACCTGCGGACGCTGCCGGACCCCAGCGAGGCGGCCACGTCGTCGTACTTCACCAGGGCCGCCTGCATGCCGACCCGCTGGTTGCTGACCGCCAGCGGGAGGTAGAGGATCACATAGGCCAACACCAGCAGGGCGGCCGTCTTATACATCCCCGGCAGCAACCGGGTGGCCAAAAAGACCAGGGCGAGAGCCAGGATCGCGTTGGGCACCGAGTGGGCCACCCAGATCGAGCGTTCGGTCAGATGCGAGGACACCGAGGGTTTCCGACTGACCCACCAGCTCACCGGGAACGCCAGGATCGTGGCGAAGAGCGCCGCCCATCCCGCGTAGCCCAGGGTGGAGCCCATCGCGGCGAACACCTCGGGCCAATGCACGACGGCGTCCCGATGCGGCGAGGTCAGCCCGCGCACCGTCATCAACACGGTGGGCCCCAACGCCAGGCCGGGAACGACCAGGGCGGCGAGCATGACCACCGGTTTGGACCCGCGCAACCGCCAGCGGGAGGGCGGGCGGACCGACCCGCTGCCGACCGAGCCGGGGACCGTCCGTCCGGAAAAGGCCCGGTTCGCCAGCAGCACCCCGAAGGAGAAGACGGCCAGCAGCACCGAGATGGAGCGGGCCGAGGAGTAGTCGCCGTAGTCGATCATTTCGGCCATGATCGTCGTGGTCAGGGTACGTTGGCGCAGCTGGACCATGGCCCCGTATTCGGAGAGCACATGCAGCGCGACGATCAGCACCCCGCCGGCCAGGGCCGGGCGCAGCTGCGGGACGACGATCCGCCAGAACACGGAGCTCGAACGGGTCCCGAGGCTGCGGGCCACTTCCTCCTGCGCGGGGTCGGTATTGCGCAGGGCGATCACGGCCGGAAGGAAGACATAGGGGTAGAGCGTCAGCGAAAGCACCGCCGTCGCCCCGGCGAAATTGGTGACCAGATCGGTGTGGGGCACGAACATCAGGTTGGCCGAATAGGCCGCGTAGGCGCTGACGAACCCCGGAACGGCCAAGGGCATGGCGAAGAGCACGGTGAGCAGTTTGCGTCCGGGGATGTCGGTGCGCACCACCAGGCTGGCCGCCGCGACCCCCAGCAGGATCGACAGGACCGAAACCGACAGCGTCAGCCCGATGGTCCGGGCGATATCGGGCACCGTGGTGGGGAAAGCGAAGAGCTGGCGGATGTCGGCCAGGGAGAAACCGGCGATGAACAGATAGCTGACCGGCAGGAGTGACAGCACACCGACGGCGACCGCAAGGGATGCGGTCGCCGTCGGCTTTCCGGTGCGGGTGGGCAAGATCAGCTGGACATACCCAAGGACTTCAGCAGGTTCTCCGCCTCGGCCTGGTCGGCCATGATGTCCATGTCGTAGTCGGGGGACTTCACGTCATCGAGGGATCCGACGATCTTGCTTTCGGTGTCCTTGGCGACCGGGTACTGGGCCCCGGAGACGTCGATGTCGCCTTCGGCAATGAGCTTCTGCCCGCCGTCGGCGGCGGTGAGCCACTGGACGAAGTCGGCCGAGGCCTCCTGCTGGTCGGAGGACTTCATGATCGCGGCGCCCGAGGAGAGGATCAGGTTGCCGGCGTCGGCTTCGGGGAAGTGGTGGATCTTCGAGGTCATTTCATCGACACCGCCGACCTCATCGGCCTTGATCCACCAGTAGTAGTGGTTGGACAGGCCCATGGCGTGCTTGCCGGCTTCGACGGTGTCGCGGACGTTGCCGTTCTTCTGCTCGTTGACGCCGTTCTCCTTCAGCCCCTCCAGGAACGTCTTGGTCTTGGCTTCACCGATGGTGGAGATCAGGTACTGCGTGGTGGCCACGAACGCTCCCGAGGGGGCCCAGGCGAACTTGCCCTTGTATTCGGGGTCGTTGATGTCCATCAGGGTCTCGGGGAGGTCGGCTTCGTCGATCTTCTCCGGGTTGTAGTAGAGCACCCGGGTGCGGGCCGCGTAGGCCACCCACTGGTCCTTCTTCGAGTTCAGCTCGGGCTGGACCTGGTCCAGGGTCTCCTGGTCGATGTCGGTGAGCAGGTCCTTCTTGCCCAGCTGGGCCACCGGGCCCGGATCCTCGGAGAGGAAGACGTCGGCCGGGGCGGCATCGCCCTCGGCTTCGATCTGGCCCACCGTGGCGTCGGCCTGGATGTTGAACTTCACGCCGGTCTCATCGGTGTAGGCCTTCGTCAGGCCCTCGATGAGTTCGGCGTGCTGGTCGGTGTAGACGGTCAGTGTCGTATCTTCGCCCGCGGCGCCGGAATTCGACGCGTTGGATTCGGAATCGGCGCCACCTGCCGAACATCCGGTCAGGGCGGCCAGGGAAACAACTGCGGTGGCGGCGAAGACCCGCCGGGAAAGAGTGGAGAACATACGAATACGTCTGGACCTAACTCGGTTGTGTTGCATGGATGGGTACGGACCGCGCTGGCGCACGGAAGACAGCGGCGTCGTGTGCGCCTTAGTGGAGGGGGCTGTGGGGTGCCGGTGGGCCTAGTAGGTGCATACCGCCCGGTCCACCGACAGCGTCACGGATTGGCCGACGTCGAAGGCCTGGTCCCCCATGACCCGGACGGGAACCCGTTCGGGAAGCTGCGGGATGGCCACCTGCAGGACGCCGTCGTGGCCGTAGAAGGACTGGTCGACGACGGTGCCGACGACCCCGGGCAGGCCAACGCCCTCGCCGGCGCCGCGCACGGTGATGTTCTCCGGACGGATCAGCACGTCGCAGAGCCCCGGGCTGCCGTGCCAGGAGCCGATGGCGAGCTCGCCGAAGGCACAGGAGACGGTGGAGCCGCTGGTGCCGGTGGCCGCCCCGCAGGGAATGTCCCCGTCGACGACGACGGCGTCGCCCAGGAAGCGGGCCAGCTCGATATCGCAGGGACGGAAGTAGGTTTCGCGCGGTTTGCCGGCCTGGACCACTTTGCCCTCGCGCATCACCACGAGATGGTCGGCCAGGGTCATGGCTTCTCCCTGGTCGTGGGTCACCAGCACCACGGTGGCACCGATATCGCGCAACAGGGTGCGTACTTCCTCGCGCAGCGACTGGCGCAGGTAGGCGTCCAGGGCGGAGAAGGGCTCGTCGAGCAGGATCACCCGCGGGTTGGGGGCGATGGCGCGGGCCAGGGCGACGCGTTGCTGCTGGCCGCCGGAGAGTTCATGGGGGCGGCGGGATCCGAGGTTGTCCAGGCCGACCAGTTCCAGGACCTCGGCGACCCGGCGGTTGCGTTCGCGGCGGGGCTGGCCGGTGAGCCCGAATCCGATGTTCTGGGCCACCGAGAGGTGCGGGAACAAGGCCCCGTCCTGCGGGACGATACCGACTCCGCGTTCGTGGGCGGAGACCAGGGAGCGTCCGTTGGCGGCCACGTCGCGGCCGTCGATGCTGATGGTTCCCGCGCTGGGGTCCTCGAAGCCGGCGATGGAACGCAGCAGGGTGGTTTTCCCGCAGCCCGAGGGGCCCAGGATGGTGGCGAATTGGCCTTCGGCCACGTCGATATCGACCTGGTCCAGTGCCTGCGCCGGCTCTTGTCCGGCGCGTCCGGAGAAGGTCTTGCTCAACCCACGAATCTTCAACACGCCTTCAGGCTACCCGAGGAAGGTAACCCATACCTAACGAAGGTGACGCTTCCTACATCACGCCAGTGTGCACTTATTCGCTGACTTGCCGTTTTTTAACCGTGATAGGTGATTTCCACGCGACGGTTGGCCGCCCGGGTCGACGGATCCTTGGGGTCCTCGCGCTCCACCGGCTGGGTATCCGCATGGCCTGCGACCTTGGTCTTGAGATCCGGGCGCTTCGTGGACACCACCGTGGCCACGGACTTCGCCCGGTCGGTGGATAGCTTCTGATTGTCCACCTTCCCCTTCACCGAATCCGTATGCCCGTCGATCCGGATCCTGGCCCCCTTCGGAACGTCCTTCACGAGCTTCTCGATCCGCTGCGCAGCGGTCCCCGGCAACGTGGAGCTGTCGGGAGTGAAGAGGATGTCGGTCGAGAGGGTGATCGTCGTTTCTTCGTCCTTGGTCTCCACCTGTTCGACCTCTGAGACCGCCCCCTTGAGTTTCCAGGTGTGCACTCCTCTGGTCGGATCCCAGACATGCACCGACTTCGCCAGTTGACCCTTCGTGGGCTCGGGCAAGTCCTCGGACTGGGTGGTGTCCGCGACGGCGATCACCGGGGCCACCATCAACGTGGCCAGAACAACGGCGGATCCGCGCAGTGCGCGCCTGGTCATCGTCCTCATCGTTCGATCGGCACCTTCGTGAACTCGGGCATGTCACCGAACAGCCTCAGATCCACCTCGTCGATCTCGTCCTCGGGGGCGGCATACATCCCCCACCAGATCACCGGCTCGCCATTGGTGGTCTTGGTATGCAGGCGGTCGACGGTCCACAGGTCACTCAGCTGGCGAATGACCGAGTACTCCTTGAGGTTCTCCCGGTCGATCAGTAACGGATCCAACGCGCCCTCTCCAGTCAGTTCGTAGATGGGCAGGGTTTTCGACTCGCTCACGGAAGTGAAATGCGGAGTCAACACCAGGGTGAGCTTCATCGTCTCCCCCTGCACTTCCAGGGATTGGACCCCGAAGGTGACCTTGTCCTTGGTCCCGGGAAGCTGGTATTCCTGCTCGGCCAACACCTTGCTCGTATCCATCTCGGCGATACCAATGTCCGAGTCTTCCGCCACGTCCTGGCCATCATCGCCGGAGGTACCGGACGACGACGGGGACGAGGAACCGCTGGTCCCGGTGGTGGACTGCGGGGAGTCTCCAGCGCTGCAGCCAGCCAACAGCATCGCGGCGACGGCAGCCGTAGTGATCAGGGGCCAGGTCTTCTTCATCAGGTCTCCGGGGTTCGAGTGCAGATACGGGCCGTGCCACATCCATGGACTGTTCAAGGTACTAACTATTATGTTGCGGGTCACCATTGCTCCATCACGTCGCTGCCATGGACTGGCGGGTCATTGCTGGATGGGCACATTGGTGAAGTCGGGCATATCTCCGAAGATCCGGAGGTCCACCGAATCAATCCCGTCCTCGGGCGCAGCATAGATTCCCCACCAGATGATGGGCTCACCGTTGGTGGTATTGCTCATGGTGTCCACTTGCCACCGTTTATTGAACGTATCGCTAACGATCGAATACTCCTTATGGTGTTCCCGGTCGATCAACCGCGGGCTCAGGTACCACGGATCGGTGATCTTGGAGATCGACACCTGGTCCGTCTCCCCCAAGGAGGAGAACTCGGGCGTCAGCACGAGAGTGAGCTTCATGGTGTCCCCGTCCACGACCAGGGATTTAATCCCGACCGTGACCTGGTCATTGGTACCGGGAAGCTCGTATTCCTGCTTGGCCAGCACCTGATGCGAGTCCCCCGGGGCCGCTTCGCCCGCCGAGGCGGTCGCGGGCGCCGTCCGGGAGGAGGCTTCAGCATCTTCCGGATCGGAATCACCGCCGCTACAGCCGACGAGGAGGGCTGCGGACAATGTCACGGTGGTGATCAGGGGCCAGGTGCTTTTCATCAGGTCTCCGGGTCTGGGTGGTGGTGCGGCCCATCCGCACCCCAAGAACACTCAATATACTAACCTCGTCCACCGATTCAACCAGAGGGCCGTCGTCACCACGGTGTAGCGCGAAGCCCTTTCATCAGGAACGACGGCCGGCGGTGGCCTGCGGCGTGGTGAGGTCCCTGATGCGCTCCAGGGCGTGCTGCACCACCTCGGCATCGGGTCCCACCGGGTCGGTGACAAGCCGGTCGATCACGGGCATCAGCGCGGTGGCATCCTCGGCCACGAGCCGGTGGCCGGCGTCGGTCAGGATGATGTCGAAACTGCGGCGGTCGGCCTGGCTCTGGGACCGCGTCACGAGCCCTCGGGCCTCAAGCCGGTCGACCAAACCGGTCGTCCCGCTGGTCGACGTCGAGGTTTGCGCCGCCAGGTCGCGCATCGACAGGCGGTGCTGGTCACTGCGCGCGAGCCGAAGCAAGGCGTCGAATTCCTTGCCCAGCAGGCCATGGGCGGCGTGGACCTCGTCCATCGCCTTGGCCAGTCCGCGCTGGACTTCGAGGAGCAGGCCCACCAGGGTCAGGCGGTCGTCGGTCAGGGCGGGAGCCGTTCGGTTCGTCGGGGTGGAAGCCATGCTGCCATCGTCCCACAGGTAGTCCGTTGACGGACTACTCTTCGGCGTGCACACTGTTAGTACGCTAACGGACCATCCACCCAAGGAGCATCATGTTCAATGCACCCCGCCCCACCCCCACCGTGACCGTCTGGTCGGATATCGGTTGCCCCTGGGCGACCCTGGCCCTGGCCACCCTGCGCACGGCGATCGAGCAGCGAAACGCAGCGGTCGACATCGACCATCGGGCCTTCCCGTTGGAGTTGTTCAACGCCGGCCCCACGCCGCAGGACATCGTCGATCCGGAGATCGTCGCCATCGCCAGCCTGCTGCCCGAGTTGGGATGGAGTTGCTGGTCGGCCCCGGCATCGTCCTACCCGGTGACCACCCTCCCGGCCATGGCGGCGGTGCAGGCGGCCAAGCATCCCGACGTCGGCGGACTACGTGCCAGCGACCAGCTCGACGCCGCACTGCGGCAGGCGTTCTACATCGACCACCGCTGCATCAGCATCCATTCGGTCATCCTGGATACCGCGCGGACCTGCCCCGATCTGGATCCCGTGCAACTGGAACGACAGCTGGCCCAAGGAGCCGGCATCGCCGCGATCCACCATGACTTCGAGCAGGCCCGCTCCCTGCCGATCCAGGGCAGCCCCGTCGTCGAGACCGCCGACGGCGCGCGTCACCACAACCCCGGGGCCACCTATCATTGGACCAGCCCGCCCCCGACCGGATTCGCCCGGCTGGAGCACTACGATCCGCAATGGGCCGAGGACCTCCTGGATCAACTCACCCCCGGCCGGCGGTCCGAGGCCGACGCCGGCGCCCCTCCGGCCGGGGTCCCCTCACGCTGGTAACGTGACGAGCCGACGATCGACGGAGGATCCATGCCGCACCACCCCCGGGGCCGCACCATGCATATCGGTGAACTGGCCGAGCGGACCGGCCTATCGCTGCGCACCATCCGGCATTACGACGACGTCGGCCTCCTGCCGGCGAGCGCGCGCACCGAGGGCGGTTTCCGGGTCTTCGCCGAGACGGATTTTGACCGCCTGATGCACATCAAGGCCATGAAACCGCTGGGGTTCAGCCTCGAGGAGATCACCGAACTGCTCTCCGTCATCGAGGAGGCCGCCCCCGGAGCCCAGCGGGCCGAACGCGCCGGACATTTTCTGGAACGCGCCCGTCACGAACGCGAAAAACTGGCCCGCTATCTGGTCCAGGCCGATGAGCTCATCATCGAGCTCGAATCCCTGACCGGCCGATGAGCCTCCCCGACGATGCGAACCCAACCCTCACGTTAGGGTAGAGTTCGCTCCGGCCCTTTTCACGGTTGGTCCCCCGAAACCAGCCCGAGGCACCGCCGGTGCTTTCCCGGCCGCGCAGCGCAGCGCACCCCTGACATCCCCGCAGCATCCTGCACGCCGCACCGTGACGATGACCCGAACGGAGGCCCGCGTGGCCATCGACACCCCCAGCACGACGCTGACGCCCGAAGAGCGCCAGTCGGTCCTGCGCACCTTGAAGTCCCCGCGCCTGCTCAAGACCGAGATCCTGGCCGGGCTGGTCGTGGCCTTGGCGCTGATCCCCGAGGCCATCGCCTTCTCCATCATCGCCGGGGTCGATCCACGCGTCGGATTGTTCGCCGCTTTCACCATGGCCGTCACCATCGCCTTCGTGGGTGGGCGTCCGGCCATGATTTCCGGCGCCACCGGTGCCATCGCCCTGGTGATCGCCCCGCTGGTGGCCAGCCACGGGACCGACTACTTCATCGCCGCCGTCCTGCTGGCAGGACTCCTGCAAATCGTGTTGGCCGTCCTCGGGGTGGCGAAGCTGATGCGGTTCATCCCCCGCCAGGTGATGGTCGGCTTCGTCAACGCGCTGGCCATCCTGATCTTCTCGGCCCAGGTCCCCGAACTGCTCGGCGTTCCGTGGCTGGTCTACCCGCTGGTGGCCCTGGGCCTGCTCATCGTCTTCGGCCTGCCGAAACTGACCACCGCGGTCCCCGCCCCGCTGGTCGCCATCGTCGTGATCACCCTGATCACCGTGTTGACGTCCATGAACGTGCCCACCGTCGGTGGCAAGGGAGATCTTCCCGATTCCCTGCCGGGCCTGGTCTTCCCGAACGTCCCGCTGAGTTGGGAAACGCTACAGATCATCTTCCCGTTCTCCCTGGCGATGGCCTTCGTGGGTCTACTCGAATCGTTGATGACCGCCAAGCTCGTCGATGACGTCACCGATACCCGCTCGAGCAAGACGCGCGAGTCCTGGGGCCAGGGCGTGGCGAACATCGTCACCGGGCTCTTCGGCGGCATGGGCGGTTGCGCCATGATCGGCCAGACCATGATCAATGTGAAGGCCTCCGGCGCCCGAACCCGGATCTCCACGTTCCTGGCCGGTGCCCTGCTGCTGGTCCTGGTGGTCGCCCTGGGCGATATCGTGGCCCTGATCCCCATGGCCGCCCTGGTGGCCGTGATGATCTTCGTCTCCGTGGCGACCTTCGACTGGCATTCCATCAAACCCTCCACACTGCGGATGATGCCCAAGAGCGAAACCACCGTCATGGTCGTCACCGTGATCGGCACCGTGGCCACCAACAACCTCGCCATCGGCGTCGGCGTCGGCGTGCTCACCGCCATGGTGCTCTTCGCCCGCCGGGTCGCACACTTCGTCACCGTCGATCGTGATCTCGAGGAACACGACGGCGAACAGCTGGCCACCTACCGGGTCCACGGCGAACTGTTCTTCGCTTCCTCCAACGACCTGTACACCCAGTTCGACTACGCCGGGGACCCCGAGCGCGTGGTGATCGACCTGCATGATTCCCACCTCTGGGATGCCTCGACCATCGCCGCGCTGGACTCCATCACCGAGAAATACGAGAAGTACGGCAAGGCGGTCTCCGTCCAGGGGCTGAACACCGCCAGCCTGGAAATGCGCCGGCGGATGGCGGGCAAGCTCGGCGGCTAGCCGACCTTCCTCCAAGTCCGGTGCATGAGCCGGGGGCTAGAGTCCATAGCAGGCGTGGACATGAGGTTCATGCGAACTGCTCGTCTCCGGAGGTCCCGATGCCCAGCACATCCACGGTTTTCACGAATGCCCAGGTCTTCGACGGGGTGGCCTTCCTTCCGGAGCCGGCAGACGTCGTCTTCGTGGACGGCCGCGTGGCAGCTGTCGGCCCCGGCGCCGGGGATGCGGCCCCACATGCCTCGGCCACCGTCATCGACTGCACGGGCAAGACGGTGCTGCCCGGGATGATCGACCTGCACATCCATGTCACCTCCTCGAACCCGGGTTCGTTGCACGCCGTTGCCGAGCCGTTCTCACTGCAGTTCTACGAGTCGGTGCACAACCTCGAGGCCACGTTGCGGGCGGGGATCACGTCGGCCCGCGATGCCGGTGGTGCCGACCTGGGCGCCCAGGTAGCCCAGGCTTCCGGGCTCATCCAGGGGCCCCGCCTGCGTCTGGCGATTTCGATCATGTCCCAGACCGGCGGACACGGGGATTTCTGGCTGCCTTCGGGGGTCTCGGCCCCCGCCCTCGGTCCACACCCCGGACGGCCCAGCGGGGTGGCCGACGGGGTCGAAGAAGTGCGCAAAACGGTGCGCACGATGCTGCGCGCCGGGGCCGACCAGATCAAGATCTGCTCCACCGGCGGGGTCCTCTCCCCCGCCGACGATCCCCGCCACTCACAGTTCAGCCCCGAAGAGATCCGGGTCGTCGTCGACGAAGCCGAAGCCCAGGGCAAGTACGTCATGTCCCATGCCCAGGGCACCGCTGGAATCTGCAATGCCCTCGATGCCGGCGTGCGGACCATCGAACACGGCATCTATCTCGACGACGAGACCATCCAGGTCTTCCTGGACCGGGGCGCCTACCTGGTGCCCACGCTGGCCGCCCCGGCAGCGGTCATCAGGAAGGCCGAGGCCGGAAACAGTGGCCTACCGCAAACCGTGATCGACAAGGCCTACCGGGTCCACGAAGACCACCGGGGCTCGGTCGCCCGGGCCATTGCGGCCGGAGTAAAGATCGGCATGGGCACCGATTCGGGGGTCGGTATCCATGGCGAGAACCTCGAGGAGCTGGCCCTGCTGGCCGACGCCGGGATGTCACTGCAACAGGTGTTGGCTTCCACCACCTCGGTGGCGGGGGAACTGATCACCCCTGAGCACTCGGTGGGTCGGCTGGCCGAAGGCTATCTGGCCGACGCCGTCGTCCTGAACGGGAAACTGGAATCCACCGACCAGCTCGCGGATCTGCACTCCATGATCGAGCGGGTCTTCCAGGACGGCGTCGAGCAGTTCGGCCCGGAATCCCGGCCCCGGAACTGATGTCGCTGCGGTGCAGCGCGTGGCATGCTGATCACATGAAACGTGCCGCGTCGATCCTCCGGCACAGCCACCACCGACAGCGCCGCGGACCGGTTCCCCGAGGACGTCTCCACGGTCACCGTTCAAGGACGCGACCTAGAGAACGGTTACGGGGGCTCGACCCTGGAGGTCAGCCTCGGGAACTGAGGGGCGGGTGCGCTGGACCTTGCGTGCTGTCGCCAGTCTGGCCAGGACCAGGACGGTGACGACGGTGACGGCCACCGAGAGGAGCAGATCCAGGAGGCCGACATCATCGGCGTTGGCGTCGGCGACCCCGAAGGCGACGAAGGCGAAGATGCTGGCATTGGTGACGATATGCAGGGCGATCGCCGCCTCCAGTCCCCCGGTACGCCAGCTCAACCAGCCGGCGGCGATCGCGAAAACGGCGATGTCGAGCTGACCCAGCAGCTCGTAGTCGTGGCCGAGCACGAACAGCGGCACCGGCAGCAGGATCGCGAAGGCCGGATGCCGTAACCAGCCACCAAGGGTCTGCATCAGATAGCCGCGGAAGACGTACTCCTCGGCAGCTGCCTGAAACGGGACCACCAGCAAGGCGGCAGCCAAGACGGCCAGGGTCCTGCCGCCGTCGTACATGAATTCCCCGCCCTCTTCGGTGCCGGGCAGGAACTGTGCC
Source organism: Arthrobacter sp. AOP36-F1-5 (assembly GCF_058137995.1). Classification (NCBI taxonomy): domain Bacteria; kingdom Bacillati; phylum Actinomycetota; class Actinomycetes; order Micrococcales; family Micrococcaceae; genus Arthrobacter; species Arthrobacter sp. AOP36-F1-5. Next base: position 963,195 of record NZ_CM176892.1, on the reverse strand, counting down.
ACCAGTTGGGCGATGACGTTGATCCCCAGCGCGGCGCCCAGACACCAGAGCAGCCAGGTCCAGCGCAGTCGCCCGGTGACCGAGGAGAGCAGACCGACGGGCCGTGTGCCCACGATCAGCGTGGCCAGCCAGAGGGCCGGAATCATCAAGGCCAAGGAGACGAGCAGGGGGATCAAGACGAAGGGGTCGTTCATGTCCGGGACTCCGGAGCCCAGCAACACTCCGTCGATGATGCGTTCGAATCCGGGGCTCAGCAGCCCGACGATGACGACAGCCAAGAAGGCGGCGATCATGAAGCCCACATAGAGGCCGACCCCGATCAGCCCGACCAGCAGCGGCTTCCACCACCGGTATCCGGCCCCGTCGCGGGCCAACCGGTGGTAAGACATGGGCGAGGCGTCGCCGGTCTCGGTAGTCGGCGATGGCTGAGGTGTGTTGGTGCTCGTCATGAACCCATCCTTTCCCATATCCCGCCGTCACCGCATCGACCGTCGGAACGAAAAATATCGGGCCTAAAGGATGAGTGCCAAACCGACCGTGGGGAGGATGTCTGCGCAGTACCGGCTGGATAGGGTTGAGCCTATGACCACCGCCGAACTTTCTGTCCCACCGCAGTCCCGCCTCCGCCGGGCCTGGAGCGGTACCTGGCGTCTGGTGGTCGCCGTGCTGCTCGGGATCGTCGCCTTCGCCGTCGTCTATGCCCCGGTCTTCGAACTGGACCCCTCAGGGCCTGCCGGGGAAACCTTCGGTGTGCTGATCTTTGTGGACCTGGTCTTGGGGCTCCTCTGCTTCCTCCTGTATCCCTTCAGGCATCGGGCACCGCGCACCCTCACCATCCTGCTCGTGGTTTTCGCCTCGTTCTCCACCCTGGGCTCGGCCGCCGCGATGCTGGCTCTCGTCTCCTTGGCCACCCGGCGCCGCTGGGCGGAAATCATCATCGTCTCGGTGCTGTTCATGGGCGCCTCGTTTCTTGTGGAAACCAGCATGCCCCTGCTGCCCGGGGAGGAACCCCTGGAGCCCTGGTGGCTTGTCGTCCTTTTCGTCGTCATCTTCACCGCCGTCCTGGTCCTGACCGGGATGTATATCGGTGGGCGCCGACAGTTACGGGCCGCTCTGGAGGCTGAGTTGGCCAGCAACCGGCGCAGCCAAGACGCCCAGTTGGAGCAGGCCCGGGCCAACGAACGCACCCGCATTGCCCGGGAAATGCACGACGTACTGGCCCACCGGCTCTCCCTGGTGGCCCTGCATGCCGGCGCTCTGGAATACCGTACGGACCTACCGGCCGAACAAGTCAGCGAGGCCGCCGGGGTGATTCGCGCCAACGCCCATCTGGCCGTCAGCGAACTCCGCGAGGTCCTGGGTGTCCTGCGTGATCCGGCGACCGTCTCAAACGAACCAAACTCCACGACTCCCCCGCCCACGCTCGGACGCCTCGAGGCCCTGCTCGCCGAAAACCGCGAGGCCGGAACCCCCACCGTCCTGGAGGGGAACCCGCCCGGAGCCACCGAACTGGAGGCACTGGATGAAACGAGCAGCCGGACCGTGTTCCGGGTCCTGCAGGAGGGGCTGACCAATGCCCGCAAGCACGCCCCAGCGCAGACCGTCTACGTGCGGTTGGCCGGTAACCCGGGTGGACGGCTCACGGTGTCGCTGCGCAATGGCCTCACCGACAGGACCCGTGCGCTAGTGCCAGACGTCAAAGCCACTGGCCCCAACGCTGCCCCGGCCTCGGGCATGGGACTGACCGGACTCTCGGAACGCGTCAGATTGGCCGGTGGATCGCTGAGCGCCGCGGACGACGGCGAGGGTCACTTCGTCGTGGAGGCTTGGGTCCCATGGAACCGGTAGATACGAGCATCAAGGTGGTGCTGGTCGATGACGAGAACCTGGTGCGGGCCGGGCTACGGCTGATCCTGAACGGGGATCCGCTGATCGAGATCGTCGGCGAAGCCGGCGATGGTGTTGCGGCATTGGACGTGATCCGCGATGCCCGGCCCGACGTCGTCCTCATGGATGTGCGCATGCCGACCATGGACGGGCTGGCGGCGACCCGGGAACTGCTCGCCCGGGACCCCGAGCTGAAGATCCTGGTGTTGACGACCTTCGACACCGACGACCTGGTGTTGCAGGCTCTGGAGCTCGGTGCCAGTGGCTTCCTCCTCAAGGACACCCCGCCGGCCCGCCTGGTCGAAGCGGTGCATCACGTTGCCGGCGGCGGGTCCATGCTCTCCCCCGCGGCCATCGGACATCTGGTCACCGCGGCCACCGCCCACCGGGGCCAGGCACAAGCCGATACCGAAGCCACCCGCAAGATGGCCCTGCTCACCGAGCGTGAACGAGGCATCGCGACGGCTGTGGCCCGGGGGCTCTCCAATGCCGAGATCGCCGAGCACCTCCACATCAGCATCACCACGGTGAAAACCCATGTGGGGCGGGTGCTGGATAAGCTCGGCGCCGAGAACCGGGTGCAGATCGCCCTGCTGGTTCACGACGCCGGCCGGGGCCTCAGCTCCTAGCTTCGCCCGCAGTGACGGTGCGGGCTACCGCTCAGCCGGAACACACACCGGTGGATGCCAGTTCCAGTTCCACCGCATCTGCGGCGCACCGGTCCCCGGATAGCGCGGCGGCCACGGAGCGGACCTGTTCGTAGCCGGTGGCCAGCAGGAACGTCGGTGCCCGGCCGTAGCTCTTGGCCCCGACCAGGTAGAACCCGGATTCGGGGTGGGCCAGCACGGACTCCCCGTGGGCCGGGACGGTGCCACAGCTGTGGAACTCGGGATCAATCAGCGAACCCAGTGCCCGGGGTGCCTCGACCGCTGGATCCAGGTCCAGGCGCAGTTCGGCCAGCGGCCGCAGATCGGGCCGGAAGCCGGTGGCCGGAACCAGCGCGTCGACGATGAGTTCCCGTTCGTCGGCTGTCAGGACGCTCAACCGTTCCCCGGAAACCAGCCGGGTGATCGAGAAGTTCTCTTCGATGGTGACGTCGCCGGATTCGACCAGTCGGCGCAGGCTGGCCCCGAGTTGTCCGCGGGCCGGGAGCTGGTCTGCGGCTCCGCCGCCGTAGAGCCTGACCGGGTCGGCGGTGCCGCGCAGTCCCCACAGGATGCGGGTTTCGGGGTGGCGTTGGCGCAGCCGGCCCAGGCTGATCAGGGTGTTTGCTGCCGAATGTCCGGCACCGAGGACCATGACGGTTTTGCCCGCCAGCCGGTCTTGGTCCTCGCCGAGTGGGTCAGGTAGTGGGGAGGTGATGAACCCGCACCTGCGGGCTTCGGCCTCGCCGAGGGCTTCGAGCCCCGAACGTCCCACGGGGTTCGGGGTCCCCCAGGTTCCTGAGGCGTCCAGGACGGCCCGGCCCAGGATCTCGGTCTCCCCGCCGGGTGTGGCGACCCGGATCAGGAACGCGGTGGCTTCGCGGCCTGCGGTCCGGGTGCGGTCGAGACCTTTTCCGTCGTCGTGGACGCGGGAGACGTGGGTGACGCGGTGGTTATACCGGATGCGGGGCGCCAGTTCGGGGTGTTCGGCCAGTGGCACCAGGTACTCGGAGACGAGTTCGGCACCGGTGGGCAGGTGGGCTGCGCGAGGTGTCTGCCAGTCGGCGGCGTAGCCGGGGGCCGGGGTTTCCAGGAGCCGGCGGGCTGCCGGGTCAATATTGTAGCGCCAGGTGGAGAACAGTTTGATATGCCCCCAGTTGCTGATGGCCGCTCCCGGGGTGGCACCGGCTTCGAGCACCAGCACCTCCTGGTCTCGTTCGCGCAGCTGGGCGGCGGCGGCCAGGCCGATGGGTCCTGCACCGATGATGATCACCGGCAGGGTGTTTTCACGATCCATGCTGTGTTCCTCCTGCTTGCTGTTGCGTTCTTTCCAACGGTTCGACCCCCGGCAGCAGCTCGGCGATCAACGTCTGGACCCGGGAGTGGATGTCATCGCGGATGGGCCGCACGGCGTCCACTCCTTGTCCTGCAGGATCGGCGAGCTGCCAATCCTCGTAGCGTTTGCCGGGGAAGATGGGGCAGGCGTCGCCGCAGCCCATCGTGATGACGACGTCGGATTCCTGAACTGTCTCAGTCGTCAGGACCTTGGGCTGTTGGGTGGAGATGTCGATGCCGATTTCGGCCATCGCCCTCACCGCTGCCGGGTTGACGCTCTCGGCGGGTTGGGAGCCTGCCGAACGGACCTCGATGCGGCCTGCGGCCAGCTGCTGCAGGAAGCCGGCGGCCATCTGGGAGCGTCCGGCGTTGTGGACGCAGACGAACAGGACGGAGGGGATGTGAGTCTGGCTCATGCGCTGACCTTTCGTGGGGTACCGGTGGTGAAGAATTTGCGGGACCACAAGGCCACATAGACCAGCCCCACCAGAACCGGCACCTCGATCAGGGGCCCGACGACTCCTGCCAGTGCTTGACCGCTGGTGACCCCGAAGGTGGCGATGGCGACCGCGATGGCCAGTTCGAAATTGTTTCCCGACGCGGTGAAGGCCAGCGTGGTGGTGCGTTCATACCCCATGCCCAGACCACGCCCGATGAGCATCCCGGCGCCGAAGACGACGGTGAAGTAGATGAACAGCGGTATCGCGATGCGGACGACGTCCAGGGGTTGGCCGATGATCGTATCCCCCTGGAGGGCGAAGAGCACGACGATGGTGAACAACAGGCCGTAGAGGGCGAAGGGACCGATCTTCGGCAGGAAGGTGCCCTCATACCAGTCGCGGCCCTTGGCTCGTTCACCGAAGGTCCGGGTCAGGAATCCTGCCACCAGCGGGATGCCCAGGAACACCAGGACGGAGAGGGTGATCGTCCAGACGGAGAAGCCCGCGCTGGTGGTCGGCAGGCCGAGCCAGCCGGGTAGGACCTGGAGGTAGAACCAGCCCAGCGCGCCGAAGGCGACAACCTGGAACACCGAGTTGATGGCCACCAGGACGGCGGCGGCTTCACCGTCTCCGCAGGCCAGGTCGTTCCAGATCAGGACCATGGCAATGCAGCGGGCCAATCCCACAATGATCAGCCCGGTGCGGTATTCGGGCAGATCGGACAGGAAGATCCAGGCCAGGGCGAACATGAAGGCCGGGGCCAACAGCCAGTTCACGACCAGGGAGGTGACCATCAACTTCCTGTCGCCGATGACCCTCCCGGTTTCGTTATAGCGGACCTTGGCCAGGACCGGATACATCATCACCAACAGTCCGATGGCGATGGGCAGGGAGACCCCGGCGACCTGCAGGGAATCCAGCGCTTCCCCCAATCCGGGGATCACCCGTCCCAGTCCGAGCCCGACGGCCATGGCCGCGAGGATCCAGACGGCAAGGTACCGGTCCAGGGTGGAGAGCTTCTTCGTGACGTGTCCGGTGTCGGCGGGCACGGCGGTGCTGTTCATAGTGTGGGACTCCCAGGGTATATATCGACGAACATCGATGTGTCGAGTATGGTGGTCGATATCGACAGATGTCAATCTCCCGATCGGGAGTGCCAGAAAGCAGGGCAGCTCATGTCCACGTCAGCCACCGGCCAGGTCCCAAGGGGCGCCGGCCCGGCATCCACTGCCACGAAACCGGCACCGGGGTGCGCATCCTCCCCCGCCCGTATTCCACTGGAGATCGAGGAAGCCGAAGCGCTGTCCGCCTCGTTCAAGGCGCTCGCCGATCCGAGCCGGCTACGGATCCTGTCCATCGTGGCTGCCGACACCAACGCCGAGACCTGTGTCTGCGATCTGTCCGAGCCGCTGCAGTTGGGCCAACCCACGGTCTCCCACCATCTGAAGATCCTGGTCGACGCCGGCTTCCTCCACCGTGAGAAGCGCGGGGTCTGGGCCTACTACTCCCTGGTCCCCGGGGCCTTGGATCACGTGGCGGAGACCTTGGCCGCGGGGCTCTAACCGCTTCATTCGTTTTCACGCATCCGCGTAGGCTCAGCACATGATGACTCCCCGGCTGCAGTCCCTCATCGAAACCTTCGATGCCATCCCCCACCCCGACTGGGTCACCATCGTCCTGACTTCCTGCCTGAAGCGGTTGGGTTCCGGCGGCCCGACCGCGTGGGAATGCGTCGAGGTGTTCGACGCTTGGGTGGACAAGGGCGCGATGTTCATCGTCTACACCTCCCCCTGGGGACCCACTGTCGGGCTAATGCGCGGTGCAGAGGATCCGGACTGTGAGGATCCCGTCGAGCAGGGTCAAAACATTGCAGATGTCGACGTCGCCGAGCCGTTGGGGACCTACATCGACCGTTTGACTTTCGACGCGAATGGACTGGGCTGGTGGGGCGATCCGCTGGTGGGAACCGTATTGGAAAATGGGAGCGCCTTTTTCTAACGGCGTTTAGGTCTTCTTCACCAGAGCCTTCTGCAGCACTTCGGCGAGGTGGAGGCCATCGACTCCTGTGCCTTCGGTGATCTGCGTGCGGCAGGAGAACCCATCGGCCAACACCAGGTCCCCTGCTTCCCGGGCTCGAATTGCTGGGAAGAGTTCGCGTTCGCCCAGGGTCTTGGACAATTCCGCATGCCCCGGCTCGAAGCCCCAGTTGCCCGCTAGGCCGCAACAGCCGGTTTTGATCTCTTCTTCACGCACGCCCACACTCCGCAGCACCGTTGCCGCGGGACCATGGTCACCCTGCGAGCGTTCATGGCAATGCACTTGGCTGACCGCCGTGGCGTCCAATTCCTCGAAGGGCCACTCAGTGCCGGACTCTCCGTTGGCCGGGACCCGGTGTTCGATGAGCCCGCCCAAGGACACGACGGACTTCGCCATCAGGGCCGCCCGGGGATCATCCGGCAGCATCTCCGGCAGATCGTGTGCCAGCAGGACGGTGCAGGAAGGTTCCAAACCCACCACCGGATATCCAGCGCGAAGATAGGGCTCCATCACATCCAAGGTTCGGGTCAGCACCTTCTGTGCCATATCGAGTTGTCCGGTTGAATGCCAGGTCAGCCCGCAACAGACGAATCCCTGGGGCATGACCACGGTGTAGCCCAAGGCTTCGAGCACCTCGACGGCGGCCAGCCCCGGCCCCGTGTCCAAATGATTGGTGAACGAATCGGGCCACAGCACCACAGTGCCTGCATCGCGGGTCCCCACTCCGGCACGGGGGCCATTGGATGGCTGACGACGGGCGAACCACGATTGGAGACTAGACGGCGCGAAGGAAATCATGGCTCGGCTGGGTTCGATGCCCCCAAGTTTCTTGACCAGCTTCTCCACTGTGCCGATCCCCAGCAGGCGGTTGGTCACCGAGGCCATCCCGGGGATCCGGTGCAGCACATGGGTCAGCAGCGGCAGCCAGCCCATGCTGTAGTGGGCCATCGGCCGGATGCGCCGCTGGTAGAACTTATGCAGGAATTCCGACTTATAGGTCGCCATATCCACGTTGACCGGGCATTCACTGGCACAGGCCTTGCAGGACAGGCAGAGATCCAAGGCATCCTTCACCTCGGTGGAACGGTAGGCCTGGGGCAGGGATTCGCCCCGGAACATTTCAGAGAGCACCCGGGCGCGGCCGCGGGTCGAGTCGACTTCGTCTCCCGTGGCTTGAAAGGAGGGGCACATGGCCCCTTCGTCGGATCGGCAGGCACCGACCCCGACGCAGCGGTTCACCGCGTTCACCAGTGAGCCGCCGTCACGGCTCAGGGCTTGGACGGGAAGCAGCTCGAAACTGCGTTGGCCGGGACCGGGGCGGACCCGATCGTCAACGACCTCGGGGTCAACCAAGACCCCGGGGTTGAAGATCCGTCCCGGGTCCAGGATGTTCTTGAAGGTGCGGAAGGCCTCCAGGGCTTCGCGGCTATAGATCCGGCGCAGCAGTTCGGAGCGAGCCCGGCCGTCACCATGCTCCCCTGACACCGAACCGCCATAACGGGCAATCGTGTCGGCGGCTTCCTCCATGAAGGAACGAAAGTCGGCGACCCCCTCATCGGTTCCTAGCGTGAAGGAGAGCCGGATGTGGACGCAGCCCTCACCAAAGTGTCCGAAAGGGATTCCGCGCAGCCCGTGCCGGTCCATCAAGGCGTACAGATCACGCAGGTAATGGGCCAAATGCTTCGGTGGCACCGCCGAGTCCTCCCAGGAGGGCCAAGCCTCCCCACCGTCGGGCAGGCGGGTCACGATGCCGGCGGCGGCCTCACGGATGCGCCAGAGCGCCCGGGCCTCCGCATGCTCGGTGACCACAATCGATGACGTGGCCGTAGTGACCGAAGCAACGAAGTCTTCGGCATTTCCCCTGGCCTGCTCGACCGTATCGCCGACGGCCTCACAGAACAGCCAGCCTCCGGCGTCCTGCCCGCCGGCCGGATCATTGACCCCGGGCAGCTCCGAGCCCGCCAAGTCCTGGCCGGGGCGTGAACGCAAGGCTTCGAGCAGGTCGTAGCCCATGCCTTCGGCGGTCGTCATCCCGGTACCGCGGACCACGGCCGCGGCCTCGGCGGCATCGAAGACGGTCTCGAAGGCCAGCACGGCCAGCGCGCTGGCCAGTGGACGCTTGACCAGCTTCACGGTCATCTCGGTGATGATCCCGCAGGTCCCCTCGCTGCCGGCCAGGGCCTTGGCGGCGTCGAAGCCGTTCTCGGCCAGCAGGTAGTGGAGCCCGTAGCCGGAGACCTGGCGCGGGAACTGCCCCAGGTCGGTCCGCAGGGTCTTCAGGTTCCCATCCCGCAGCGCCAGCAACTTGGCGTTGATTTCGGGATCGTCGGTACCGTCGGGTCCAAAGACGACTTCCCGGCCGTCGGCGAGCATCAAGGTCACCGATTCAAGGTTCTCCGCCGCGGTCCCCCACTCCAGTGAATGTGAACCGCAGGCATTATTGGCCACCATTCCCCCAATGGTGCAGCGGCTATGCGTGGAGGGATCCGGGCCGTAGGTCAGCCCGAATTCCCCGGCTGCATCGCGGAGCTGGTCGCAGATCACCCCTGGCTGGACCCTAGCCGTTCGCGCCTGGGGGTCAATGGAAAGAATCTGGTTGAAGTAGCGGGAGGTGTCGAGTACCAGCCCTTCCCCGATGCCGTTGCCGGCCACCGAGGTTCCTCCACCACGCATGGTGATCGACCAGTTCTTTTCGCCGGCCAGGGCGACGGCACCGCGGAGATCTTCAACGCTGCGCACTTCCAGTACTGCCGCGGGAAGGCGCCGATAGATCGAGGCGTCCGAAACGTAGGCGGCCCGGGTGGTCATGTCCGTGCGTAGTAGTTCATGGATCGTTCCCGGGGGCACCGCCTTGAAGGGGTTTGGCGCTAGTTGTTCCACTGCTGCTCCTCACGATCACGACTTGAATTAGAGTAACATGTTACTTATGAGCATCCAGCCTTCGGCCCCCGGCACCACGAGCAACAGCCCGGGAGCCGGGAACGCCCCTCCCGTCAGGAGGTCGTTGACCGAGCAGGTCATGGACTTCGTGCGCACTGCCACAGCCTCGGGGGATCTGCGTCCCGGCGAGCTCTACAGCGTCTACCAACTGGCTGAACGTCTGGGTTTCTCACGATCCCCGGTCCGTGACGGCCTCCTGCGGCTCGAAGAAGCCGGTTTGGTGGAGTTCGCCCGCAATCGCGGCTTCCGCATCATCCCCACCACCCCGCAGGACGTGGCCGAGATCTTTTCGATTCGCCTGGCTTTGGAAGTCCCCGCAGCGCGTCGGGCCGCGATGGCCTGCAGCGATGAACTCGCTACCGCCCTGAAGGCACTGGAGGCCAGCATGGCCCGTGCTGCGCGGGCGGGCGATGACGAGTCCTTCTTCGCCGATGACCAGTACTTGCATGACCTGCTCCTCGAAGCGGCCGGAAGCCATCGCGCCCGGGAGGTGGTCAACCGCTTGCGGGTATCAACCCGGCTGCTGGGGGTCTCCACCGCCGGCAGACAGCGGACCTACGAGGACATCCTGAACGAGCATGCGCCCATCGTGGCAGCAGTCATCGCCAACGATCCACAGTGCGCTGGGCAGCTGATGAGCGAACACCTGGCCACCACAGGACGGCTACTTCTGGCCCAGGCTGCTGCTCGGCAGGACCTCGATATCGACGCCGCCCGCCTCTGGGATGAACTGACCCGGGGCTACTAGCCAGCAGCTCCGGGCCAAGCATTTTTGTACACTCGGGGCATGACACAGACTTCACCAACGGAAGATGCCGCCGGCATGGAGGATTTCACGGGCCAACGGTGGATCGTCACCGGGGCCGCCGGAAGGATCGGCCGCCCCCTCCGTCGGGCCTTGGCCGAGCTGGGAGTCAACCTGGTCTCGGTCGATGTGGCCGACACCGAGCCGGTGGGGCCCACGGACACCGTGGTGCGGGGCGATGTCGAGGATCTCAAGACACTCGAGCAGACCTTTGCGTCAGCGGATGGGGTGATCCACCTCGGCGGCATTTCGGACGAAGCGGACTTCCATGACCTCGCACAGGTCAACATCGTCGGGACCTACCATGTGCTCGAAGCCGCCCGCCGGGCCGGTGTGCGCCGGGTCGTCTTCGCCAGCAGCAACCGACTGACCGGCTTCTACGACGTGGATACCGAGCTGACGGTCGACATGCCTGCTAGGCCGGATGGTTTTTACGGGGTCTCCAAGGCCGCCGGCGAAGCGTTGTGCCAGCTCTACTCCGATAAATTCGGCCTGAGCACCATCGCCTTGCGCATCGGAACCTACCTCTCCGAACCCGCATCACCGCGGCATATGCGCACCATGCTCAGTCCCGGGGATGCGGTGCGCGCCTTCACGGCGGCCATGCGCACACCGCAGCACCACGGCGTCTTCTATGCGGTCTCCAAGAATTCGGAACTCTGGTGGAACCTTGACGCCGGCAAGACCCTGGGTTTCGTTCGCGTCGATGATGCGGCAGAGCATGGTGTCCTCGAGGCCATCGACCCCGGGACCCCTCAAGGCGGTAGCTTCGCCTCCGCCGAGTATTCGCTGGACAGGATGAGATCCGAGGGCGTCGGCGACTGAGGCCTCGGCGGCAGCTCCCTCTAGCGTGGAGCCTCATCCGGCTGCCGGGTTTCCATGAGGCTGCCGTTCAGGATGGTCTCCAGGGTTTCAACCACCCGGCGGACCGAGCGGCGCTGCATATGGCTGGCTTTGGCCAGGGTCACCAGCGACCTACTCGATCCCGAAGCCAGAGCCAGCGTCTGCAGGCGCAGTGGGTGGACAATCTGCATCAACGGCGTGGTGATCGACATCCCCACCCCGGCCTCCACCAGCGCGAGTACGAGGGCGGTATCGGTGATGCTGTGCACATCATCCAGCTGGGCGCCCTGACTCAGGCACGCCTGCCGGGCAGCACTGCCAAATGCCGTTTCAGCCGGAGGCAGGATCCACGTTCGTTCTCGGGTCAAGTCCATTCCCGGGTGGAGCCCGGCATGGTCATTGCCGGCCAAAAGCATCGGTTCGGTATGCAGGACCACTCGCTCCAGATCTCTGCCAACCATGTCCGGTAGCTGGGAGTACTCGACGGTCAAGGCAACATCCACCGCGCCCGATCTGACGTATTCAGCGTCGCGTTCGACATCGATTTCATGAAAGATCACCTCCAGATCCGGATCGGTGACGCGCAGCGCATCAATCAGCGGCTTGCAGGCGATGGCGCCGACCGTGGCGAAGATCCCCAAGGTGACCACCGATTCGCTGCCTTTCGAATCATCATCCACGCTGCGCACCGCATCCTGCTCTGCCGTCAGGAGCGGGCCCACATGTTTGAGCAGTTTGATGGCTCATCCGAATCCAGGGTGTAGTCGGGGTCTGAACCCGCCGGTCTCGAGCAGGGATCTGGCGATGTAGTTGGTCAGGTTGCGGAACCCCAGCGCCGAGCCGCGCAGGTGCTCGAGCCTGCCGTTGATCGCCTCGGTGGGCCCGTTGGAGGTGCTGGGCCGGTCGAAGTAGGCCAGGACGTCGGCGGCGCGCTTCTTCAGCGTCCTGCCGAGCTTGGTGATCTCGACCAGGGCCTTGGGGACGCCGGTGCTGATCGAGTCGATGAGCCGGGCCATCAGCTCGCGGCCGTGGCGCCGGTTCTCGTGGTGGTAGGCGGCGATCATGCGCTGGTAGACGCTCCAGGTGACCTCGACCTCGACGTGGGCGTCGTCGGCGAACAGGGTGTCCAGTCGGTCCTTCTGCTTGTCGTTGAGCAGGTCGGCGCCGGTGGACAGGGTCCGGCGGGCGGCATAGAGCGGGTCGCCCTTGCGGCCGCGGTGCCCACAGATGGCCTGCTGAACTCGCCGTCGGCACTCATCGAGCGCCTCGCCAGCGAGGCGCGTGACGTGGAAGGGATCTAGCACGGTCACCACGTCGGGCAGTTCCTCGACGGCGGCGGTCTTGAACCCGGTGAAGCCGTCCATCGCGACCACCTCCACGCCGTCGCGCCACTCCTGCGGGCGGTCGGCCAGCCAGGTCTTGAACGCCTGCTTGGAGCGTCCTTCGACCATGTCCAGCAGCCGTGCCGGGCCGGTGCCATCTCGCACTGGGGTGAGGTCGATGATCACGGTGACGTACCTGTCGCCGCGACGGGTGTGCCTCCACACGTGCTCATCGACCCCGACGACCTTCACCCCCTCGAAGCGGTGCTCCTCGTCGATCAGCACCCGCTTGCCCTCGGCCATAACGGCGTCGTTGGCGGTGTCCCAGGCCACCCCGAGCCCCTCGGCGACCCGAGCCACGGTCAGGTGCTGGACCACGATCCCTTCCAGCGCCCACCGCAGAGCGCGCCGAGACAACTTGGCCCGGGGCTCGGCCGCGGCGGTGGTGTCCTGGCGCCACACATACCCGCAGCCGCTGCAGCGGTAACGGCGCACGACGACCTCCAGCGTCGTGGGCCGCCAGCCCAGTGGTTCGTGGGCAAGCCGTCGGACCACGGTGTCACGTGGTCTCCCTTCGCAGCCGCAGCGCCGGCACCACTGGTCGGGCTCGACCACCTGACAGGCCAATACGGCACGATCCGGCTCGAGTCGCTGCCCGGTGACAACGAGGCCGAGTTCGTCGAGGCGGCAGAAGGCAGTCAGGTCGGGGCTGGCGAACGCATCAGCGCGCCCGCCGACGGTAGCGTCGTGCACGTCGAGGTCTTTCGGGCTGAGTGTGTAGGAGCTCTCATCCTCGGGAGACCTCGACCCTCACCCCGACACCGACGCGCCGGCCCGCCGCGCGACGTGCGCTACACCCTCATCTGGGAAGAGCCTCCGAACCTACCGGAGTCCGAAAGTACCGCGGTCCGAAACTATCTGATGCGCATCTTCTACAATGAGGATGCGCGTATGCACATGCATACGCACACGCACACTCCTTGGACGCCGTAGCGAGCTTCCGGGCAGACGGTCGCAGACGTCGTCCCCCTGGCTCGTTTCCCCGCCCATCAAAAAATGAACGACCGCGGACTAGCTCGGATCAAGGCGACATCCCCTCAGCATCATGACGCGCTTGTGATGCAACTGAATATAGGAAGCTTAGAGATGACGCAACCAGGACAGACCACCACGACTTCGCACGAAGCGATCGATGCGTTCAAGAGAATCGTCGGCGACGAACATGTACTGACCTCTGAGCGTGCCACGATGCCATTCAGCAAAGGCTATCGATTCGGCGGAGGACCAGTCTTCGCCGTGGTGCGCCCCGGCACGCTGGTCGAGATGTGGCGGGCGCTGCAGGTATCCGTCGACAACAACCTCATCGTCATCCCGCAGGCATCGAACACGGGCCTGACTGGTGGATCCGGCCCCGGCTTCCAAGACTACGATCGCCCCATTGTGATCATCTCGACTCACCGCATCGATGAGGTGCACCTCATCAACGACGCGCGCGAGGCGATCTCGCTCGCGGGCACCCCGCTGACACACCTGACCGACGCGCTCGCCAAGCACCAGCGCGAGCCGCACTCGGTGATCGGGTCGACATCAATCGGCGCCTCGGTCATCGGCGGCATCGCGAACAACTCGGGCGGCAGCCAGATTCGCAAGGGTCCGGCATTCACGCGCGAAGCGATCTTCGCCCGCGTCAACGACGACGGCAAGGTCGAGCTGGTCAATCACCTGGGCATCTCGCTCGGAGACGACCCTGAGGTCGCACTCGACCGTCTACAGCGCGGCGAGTGGTCTCCCGAGGATGTCACCCCAGCTCCCGAAGACTCGAACGAGACCGAGTACGCCGAGCACTTGCGCAAGATCGTGCCTTCGCCTGCTCGCTACAATGCGAACCCCGAGTACCTGTTCGAGGCTTCCGGCTCGGCCGGCAAGCTGATGGTGTTCGCGGTGCGCACCCGCACCTTCCCTCGCGAAGTGCACCCGACCGTGTTTTACATCGGCACGAACAACACGCACGAGCTCGAAGAGATCCGTCGGTTGTTCCTCGAAGCCGACATGCCGCTGCCTATCTCTGGTGAGTACATGGGCCGCAGTGCCTTCGACTTGGCCGAGAAGTACGGCAAAGACACCTTCGTCTTCCTGAAGTTCATGAGTCCAGCGCTGCAGACGCGCATGTTCTCGTTCAAGACGTGGGCCAACGGCTTGTTCTCGAAGATTCCCGGCATTGGTCCGACCTTCGCCGACACGGTATCGCAAGCCATGTTCAGCGTGCTGCCCAACCAGCTGCCCAAGCGCATGATGGAGTACCGCAACCGTTTCGAGCATCACCTGCTGCTCACCGTCAGCGAGTCGCAGAAGGCCGCGAGCGAGAAGATGCTCAAGGAGTTCTTCGCAGAGCCCGAGCACACTGGTGAGTTCTTCATCTGCACGTCTGATGAAGAAAAGAGCGCGTCGCTCAACCGGTTCGGCGCGGCCAGTGCCGCCACTCGCTACGCCGCGTTGAAGCGCCGGCACATCGCAGGGCTCATCCCCATCGATGTGGCCCTGCGTCGCGACGATTGGAACTGGCTCGAGGTGCTGCCGGAGGAGATCGACGACCAGCTTGAGGTCAAGGCGTATTACGGGCACTTCTTCTGCCATGTGATGCACCAGGACTATGTCGCCAAGCAGGGCGTGGATCCCGAGGCGCTGCACGACCGCATCCAGCACCTGCTGGAGGAGCGCGGCGCGAAGCTGCCCGCCGAGCACAACTACGGTCGCATCTACAAGCTGCCGGAGTCCATGGAAGAGCACTTCAAGGAGCTCGATCCGACGAATACGTTCAACGCCGGTATCGGCGGCACGTCGCCGCACAAGGACTGGGCCTAAGTCCCCAAGGTAGCGCGACGCCGTGAGAGCCTGAGCGATGTCTTATCCATCTCGGGTGGACCTAGGTGTATGAGGTCATGACGTTGTCGACACGTTCGTGGACTCGGGTGGCCGGGGGCTGATCAGCGCAGGCGGTGTGCGGCCGATGATAGTTGTAGTGGTGGACCCAGACGCTGATCGCTTCGCGCCGTTCGTCTTCGGAATAGAAGGCGTGGGCGTAGAGGCATTCCTCAGAGAGGATCCGCTGGTAACGCTCGACTTTCCCGTTGTGCCTGGGCGTGTAGGGCCGGGTCCGCTGATGCCGGGAAGCATGCGCGTTCACGGTGCGGACGAAGGTCTTGGCGCGGTAGTTGGTGCCGTTGTCGGTGACCACCCGGACGAGGCGATTGATGCCGTGCGCAGCGAAGAACGCTCTCGCCCGGGAGAAGAAACCGATGGTGGTTGCCGCGGTCTCGTTCTCCAGGGCCTCGGTGTAGGCGAGGCGGGAGTAGCCGTCGATCGCAGAGTGCAGGTAGGTGTAGCCCACGCGCTTTTTGCGCGCCTTTGCATGGCCGCGGCCATGGAGTCGCCATCCGCCGCCGTCGGGGATCTGTCCGACCTTCTTCACATCCAGGTGGAGCATGTGGCCCGGGAAGCGGGCGATGATCTTCCCGGGCTCGCGGTTGTTCTCCCCGGTCGGGTCGAGGTCACGGCGGCGGGAGATCCCGAGGCGCTGCAGCCAGCGTCCGATGGTCCGGACGCAGTAGTGGTGGCCGCGGCTGGCTAGCTCGAGGGCGATGCGGCGGGCCGACCATTTGTGCTCTCGCCGCCAGGCGTCGATGAGTTCGAGGACCTTGATCGGTGGCCTCGAGGGTCGCCTGGCCGGAGCGCTTGTGCGGTCTTCCAAGGCTTTGGCACCGTCGGCGCGATAGCGGTGGACCCATTTCGTCAGAGTCGAGCGGGCGACGCCGGCTTCGGCAGCGACGTGGGCGATGGGTCGGCCATCATCTTCGACACGTTGGACCAGGCGGAGTCTTCCGGCAGGGGTCAGCGGCGAATTACGGTGGGTCATGGAACGGGTCTCTTCCGGCAGATGGACGGCTTCAGCACCACCCATCGTGCCGGTCAGGGACCCGTTCCTTCATCCCCGCTCCGTGACTACAACGTCATGACCCGCAACACCTAGGGCTCGACTCCCTAGGTCCACCGGGACGGATGAGTCGAGACATCGGTCAGAGGCTGGGCAGGCCATAGAATCGCGTGGCGGCGAGGGCCGCGCCCGGTCCGAGAACGGGTCATCGCCTCACGCCGTCAGCTGACCCGCGACGGCCGGCACACCGGCGAAATCCTCGCCACCGGCCACATCGACGAGCCCGGAGGCTATTGCTGAAACACATTGCCTGAACATATTGGTGGAGCTGAAGGTGTGTAGGTTCAGGACATCGTTCATAGGTGAGTCGGGACATCGTTCATAGTGGTCCGTGACGATGAGGGATGTCTAAAGCGCGTCTGATTGTTCTGGCCGTCACGCAGCGGCAGCAAACGCAGGCCGAGGTCGCCCGCCGCTACCGGGTGTCCTGGCGATGGGTCCACGAACTGATCCGACGATACGAACAGGGCGGTTGGGACGCGATCGAGCCCCGAAGTCGGCGCCCCCGCAGCAACAGTGCCGCCACCGCCGAACCCGTGCGAGCCCGCATCCTGGCCCTGCGTCGCGTCCTCACGGACTCCGGACTGGACGCTGGCCCGGTCACCATCGCCTGGCACCTCGAACACGAACACCCGCGCGCCCCGTCGACCTCCACGATCCGCCGGATCCTGCACAAAGCAGACCTGATCACCCCAGAACCGAAGAAGCGCCCCAAAAGCAGCATCCACCGGTTCGAAGCAGACCAACCCAACGAAACCGGCTCATCCGAATCCAGGGTGTAGTCGGGGTCTGAACCCGCCGGTCTCGAGCAGGGATCTGGCGATGTAGTTGGTCAGGTTGCGGAACCCCAGCGCCGAGCCGCGCAGGTGCTCGAGCCTGCCGTTGATCGCCTCGGTGGGCCCGTTGGAGGTGCTGGGCCGGTCGAAGTAGGCCAGGACGTCGGCGGCGCGCTTCTTCAGCGTCCTGCCGAGCTTGGTGATCTCGACCAGGGCCTTGGGGACGCCGGTGCTGATCGAGTCGATGAGCCGGGCCATCAGCTCGCGGCCGTGGCGCCGGTTCTCGTGGTGGTAGGCGGCGATCATGCGCTGGTAGACGCTCCAGGTGACCTCGACCTCGACGTGGGCGTCGTCGGCGAACAGGGTGTCCAGTCGGTCCTTCTGCTTGTCGTTGAGCAGGTCGGCGCCGGTGGACAGGGTCCGGCGGGCGGCATAGAGCGGGTCGCCCTTGCGGCCGCGGTGCCCACAGATGGCCTGCTGAACTCGCCGTCGGCACTCATCGAGCGCCTCGCCAGCGAGGCGCGTGACGTGGAAGGGATCTAGCACGGTCACCACGTCGGGCAGTTCCTCGACGGCGGCGGTCTTGAACCCGGTGAAGCCGTCCATCGCGACCACCTCCACGCCGTCGCGCCACTCCTGCGGGCGGTCGGCCAGCCAGGTCTTGAACGCCTGCTTGGAGCGTCCTTCGACCATGTCCAGCAGCCGTGCCGGGCCGGTGCCATCTCGCACTGGGGTGAGGTCGATGATCACGGTGACGTACCTGTCGCCGCGACGGGTGTGCCTCCACACGTGCTCATCGACCCCGACGACCTTCACCCCCTCGAAGCGGTGCTCCTCGTCGATCAGCACCCGCTTGCCCTCGGCCATAACGGCGTCGTTGGCGGTGTCCCAGGCCACCCCGAGCCCCTCGGCGACCCGAGCCACGGTCAGGTGCTGGACCACGATCCCTTCCAGCGCCCACCGCAGAGCGCGCCGAGACAACTTGGCCCGGGGCTCGGCCGCGGCGGTGGTGTCCTGGCGCCACACATACCCGCAGCCGCTGCAGCGGTAACGGCGCACGACGACCTCCAGCGTCGTGGGCCGCCAGCCCAGTGGTTCGTGGGCAAGCCGTCGGACCACGGTGTCACGTGGTCTCCCTTCGCAGCCGCAGCGCCGGCACCACTGGTCGGGCTCGACCACCTGACAGGCCAATACGGCACGATCCGGCTCGAGTCGCTGCCCGGTGACAACGAGGCCGAGTTCGTCGAGGCGGCAGAAGGCAGTCAGGTCGGGGCTGGCGAACGCATCAGCGCGCCCGCCGACGGTAGCGTCGTGCACGTCGAGGTCTTTCGGGCTGAGTGTGTAGGAGCTCTCATCCTCGGGAGACCTCGACCCTCACCCCGACACCGACGCGCCGGCCCGCCGCGCGACGTGCGCTACACCCTCATCTGGGAAGAGCCAGTTTGATCCCGGCATCGGAGAGCGTCACGCCCCGCCCGTCCTTGATGAACAGGGCGGAACCGACTTCCTGCTGCAGGGCCTTCATCTGCTGGGAAACGGCCCCGATCGTATATCCGGCATCGTCCGCGGCCGCCGTCATACTGCCGGTGCGGGCGACGGCTGCGAATAACTTGAGTTGGTGGAGCGTCCAGTTCATGCCTCGACCCTACCTATAGTTTCACTAAAGCAATTGCTCAAAAAACAATAGCTTGTGTAATAACCGCTCTCGGGGGATGGTGATTCCAGAAGAAAACATGACGTGGGTCACTCCCACGGTTCACATAGGAAGGAGGGGACATGGCCAGTTTGCTCACCGACCTCACCCCAGAGCATTCGACAGATCTACCGGAATCCGCCGACGTCGTGGTGATTGGCGGCGGCGTCATCGGCATGAGCGTCGCCTACCACCTCGTTGAAGCCGGAGTTCAAAATGTCGTTCTCCTCGAGCGCGGCGCCTTGGGGGCCGGTTCTTCTGCCAAGCCCCTCGGCGGGGTGCGAGGTACGTTCTCCGACCCGAACAACATCCGCTTGGGTCGCCACAGCCTGGCCAAGTTCCGCGACTTCGAGTCCACCCACGGCATCGACATCTCCTTCCGCGAGGTCGGTTACCTTTTCCTGTGCCGGACCCCCGAAGAACTTGCGGCCTGCGAAGCCAGCGTGGAGCTACAGAACAGCCTCGGCGGCAACAGCCGCATGGTCAGCCCGCACGAAGCCCAACGCATCAATCCATACATCGCCCCCGGGGCCTTGCTCGGCGCCCAGTTCTCCCCCGAGGACGGGCTCGCCTGCCCCCGCAGCGTGGTCGACGGCTACGCATCGCTCTCCAAGGAACTCGGGCTCGTCATCGCTGACCGGACGCAGGTCACCGGCATCGAGGCGTCCAATGGTTCCGTCGAATCCGTGCAGACCTCGCGCGGGACCATCCGAACCACCTCGGTGATCTGCTGCGCCGGGGCATGGTCCGCCTCCATCGGGAACATGGTCGGCGTCGACCTGCCGGTGGTGCCGGTCAAGCGCCAGATCGGCATCACCCGGCCCGACGGCGGCCCCACTCCCCCGGTGATTCCCTTCACGCTCGATCTGGGCACCACCATGTACTTCCATAACTACGATGACCAGTTGCTGCTCGGCATCTCGAACCCCGGACAGGAAAAGGGCTTCGACCGTGATTTCAGTTTCGACTGGGTCCCGGACTTCAACGCTTCGGCCGAGATCTGCGCACCGGCGCTGAGCGATCGCGAACTGGAGCACGGCTGGGCCGGCCTCTATGAGAACACCCCCGACAGGAATGCCCTGATCGGGGCCTCCGAAGACGTGCGCGGGTTCTCCTACGCCACCGGTTTCTCCGGCCACGGCTTCCTTCAGGCCCCTGGCGTCGGGGAGATCATGGCCGATCTGCATCTGGGCCGCGAATCATTCATGGACGCCTCCGGGTTCTCCGCGGAACGCTTCAGCTGCCAGAACGTCCCGCAGCTGAACGAAGTCCACATCATCTGACCAGCCCCCACCCCGACCACCACACCTCGGAAAGGAAGAACACGTGCCGTTTCTGCACACTTGGCAACTACGAGCCGAATTCGCCCTGCGCCTGTCACAGATGTATGGCGAAGAGGTTCCGGCATACAACACACTGGTTGAGGTCTCCAGCCACGTGAACCAAGACTTCATGGATCGCCACGGATCCGACGCCGAACGGCTGGGCACCTTGGAGCGGGTCACCGCCGAACGCCACGGCGCCATCCGCGTCGGCTCACCTCAAGAGCTGGCGTCAGTCGCCCGCGTCTTCGCAGCCTTCGGCATGCATCCGGTCGGCTTCTATGACCTCCGCGATGCCTCGTCGTCCTCGGTCCCGGTCATCGCCACCGCGTTCCGGCCCGTCGATGAGGACGAGCTGGCCAAGAACCCCTTCCGGGTTTTCACCTCGCTGCTGGCTACCGAAGACCCCCGCTTCTTCAACGAAGAACTCCAACGCGAGCTGCGGGAGTTCATCGACTCTCGCAGCCTGTTCCCTGATGGCCTGCTGGAACTGGCCGACCGTGCCACCGTCGGCCAGGGTCTGGACAGCGATGAGGCCGAACGGCTGCTCCACCTGGCCACCAGCGTCTTCCAACTCTCCAGCGAACCGGTCGATGATGCCTGGTACCGCAAGCTCGAGGCCATTTCTGCGGTCGCTGCGGATATCGGCGGAGTGTCAAGCACCCATATCAACCACCTCACCCCCCGCGTGCTGGACATCGACGATCTCTATCAGCGCATGGAGGACCGCGGAATCAAGATGATCGACGCCATCCAGGGCCCGCCGCGCTGGAACGGCCCGGATGTGCTGTTGCGCCAGACCTCGTTCCGCGCCCTGGACGAGGAACGAACCTTCCGTTTCGCCGACGGGAGCGAAGGACAGGGAAAGCTGCGTGTCCGCTTCGGCGAAGTCGAGCAACGAGGAGTCGCCCTGACCCGGAAGGGACGCGACCTCTACGAGGAGATGAACGCCGAAATCGACCGCCGAATGACCTCCGGGGACAGTCGCTCCCGGGTATCCGAAACGGTGTGGCAGGAAATGCTGCCGGGCACGGATGCCGAATTGGCAGCACAGGATCTGGCCTTCTACACCTACTCATCCAGCGCGTCGCAGGGCGAGGTTCCGGACGGCGCCAGCCTCGCCGAGCTGGTCACTGCGGGAACCGTGGAGCTCAATCCCATCGTCTACGAGGACTTCCTTCCCCGTTCGGCAGCTGGGATCTTCCAGTCCAACCTGCGCGAGGCCGGCCAACGTGACGATGCCCAGGAGGGAACCCTCTACGACATGGACCGACTTTCAGAAATCATCGGTCTTCCCATCAAGGATCCGGTGGACCTGTACCGGGCCCAACAGGACGCCTCGCTTTCCGAACTTGAAAAACAACTCGGTGTCACCCTTCGGCAATAGCCCGGAGAACACGAAACACACGTAACCCACGCAGAAAGAACCAGGAGTCACACCATGCAGACCACCGAAACCCGCCAGGACAACCTCCTCCAGTCAGTCGAATCCGCTTTGACCGCCTGCGGCGTCACCGTCACCGAGGGTGAGGGCATCGGCGCCCGTTCCCCGCTGACCGGCCAGACGCTGAAGAACCTGAAGAAGAGCACGGAAGCCGATCTCGAATCCATGATCGGCCAGGCCCAGGAGGCCTTCACACAGTGGCGCGATACTCCGGCGCCGGTCCGCGGCGCCCTCGTCAAACGCTGGGGCGAGCTGCTCACCGAACACAAGGAAGACCTCGGTGTCCTCGTCACCGCCGAGGCCGGCAAGATCACCTCTGAGGCCAATGGCGAAGTTCAGGAGATGATCGATATTTGCGAACTCGCCGTCGGGCTCTCCCGTCAGCTCTTCGGCAAGACGATGCCCTCCGAGCGCAAGGGCCACCGGCTAATGGAGACCTGGCACCCGCTCGGTGTCGTGGGCATCATCACCGCCTTCAACTTCCCCGTCGCCCCCTACGCCTGGAACACCGCCGTCGCCCTGGTGTGCGGCAACTCGATCGTCTGGAAGCCCTCCGAGATGACGACGCTCTCGGCACTGGCCACAGATGCCCTGCTCGCACGGGCCGTGAAGGAAACCGGGGCACCTGCCGGTCTGCACCACGTGCTGCTCGCCGACCGTGAACTGGGATCCAAAATGGTCTCAGACTCCCGCTTCCCCCTGATTTCGGCCACGGGGTCGACCCGCATGGGACGGACGATTGCTCCCCGGATCGCCGAGCGCTTTGGCAGCAGCATCCTGGAACTCGGCGGCAATAACGCGGCCATCGTGGCGCCATCGGCCGATCTCGATCTCGCCCTGCGCGGTGTGGCCTTCGCCGCCGTGGGCACCGCCGGCCAGCGCTGCACCAGCATGCGCCGTCTGATCGCGCACGAGTCGGTCGCCGACCAGCTCGTCGATAGCCTCGCCAAGGCCTACCCGACCCTGCAGATCGGCAGCCCCATGGAACCCGACACTCTCGTCGGCCCCCTGGTCAATCAGGGTGCCTACGAGAACATGCAACAGGCCATCAAGAACGCCCTGGCCGAAGGCGGCGAACTGGTCTGCGGTGGGGATCGCGTGCTCGCCGACGAGTACCCGGATGCGTTCTACGTGGAACCGGCCATCATCCGCATGCCCTCACAGACCGCCACAGTGAAAGAGGAAACCTTCGCCCCGATCCTTTACGTGATGACCTACACGGATCTGGACGATGCCATCGAGATGCACAACGCGGTCCCGCAGGGCCTGTCCTCGGCGATCTTCACTCAGGACCAGGGTGAGGCCGAGCGCTTCATCAGCTCCGCCGGCTCCGATTGCGGTATCGCCAACGTCAATATCGGCACCTCGGGCGCGGAAATCGGTGGTGCCTTCGGCGGCGAGAAGGAGACCGGTGGTGGCCGTGAATCCGGTTCCGACGCGTGGCGCGGGTACATGCGCCGGGCGACCAACACGGTGAACTACTCCGGTGAACTGCCCCTGGCCCAGGGGGTCGAGTTCCTCTAGAACCACCGAACACCCTACAGGCACGGCCCACGTCCGGGCCGTGCCGGCCACGGCCACACCGGCGAACTTCAGCACACCGCAGACCAAGGAGTAGCAACGACATGTTTGACCTGATCGATGACTGGGGCCCCGAGAAAGTCGTGCTCGTCAGCGACACCAAAACCGGGATGCAAGGCGTTCTGGTCATCGACAACTCGGCCCGGGGCATGGGCAAGGGCGGCACCCGCATGCAGCCGAACGTCAGTGTCCAGGAAGTCGCCCGACTGGCCCGGACCATGACGTGGAAATGGGCTGCCGCCGACCTCTTCTACGGTGGGGCCAAAGCCGGAATCAAATTCGATCCCACCTCCGCGGACAAGGAAGCTGTACTGCGTTCCTTCGTCAAGGCGCTGCGCAACGAGGTCCCCCGCGAATACGTCTTCGGGCTCGACATGGGGTTGACGGAAAACGACGCCGCCATCATCAACGACGAGCTCGGCGATCGGGGTGCCGCCGTCGGCACCCCTGCCGAACTGGGCGGGGTCGCCTACGACCGGCTCGGCGTCACCGGCTTCGGGGTGGCAGAGGCCGCCGACCAGGCAGCAACCGACGTGGCACTTCCGGGCAAACGGGTCGTCATCCAAGGCTTCGGGGCAGTGGGCCACGCTGCAGCCAAGCGCTTCGACGAACTGGGGTACACCGTCGTCGGACTCTCCACCGCCGTCGGTTCCATCCACGCCCCGGACGGACTCGACATCGACCGGCTGCTGGCCCAACGCGCCGAACTGGGAGACCAGTTGGTCGATGAGTATCTTCCCCAGCGCATCGCCCCGGGCTCGGAGCTCTTCCTGGACTGCGACATCCTGGTCCCCGCCGCCCTGCAGGACGTGCTCACCAAAGACAACGCCGGTGATGTCCGGGCCCGGCTGGTGACCGAGGGGGCGAACCTGCCGTCCAGCGACGGGGCGCGGGCACGCCTCCGGGCCCAGGGAACCGCAGTGGTCCCGGACTTCATCGCCAACGCCGGAGGCATCGTCGCCGCCGCCTACGCGATGGAAGGGCGCTACTCTGCCTTCCGCCCGGATACCGCCCCGATCATGGCCACGGTCTCCGAGAAAATCCGTAGTAATACCTCCACGGTGTTGGGGCAGGCCCGCCTGCGCGACACCACCACCCATGAAGCAGCCTTCGCCATGGCCAGAGACCGGGTCCGCGCGGCCATGGATCTGCGCGGCGCCCGGCTCGGCGGTGCGCAGCCTCGAGAAAGGGTGAACATCAAGCTCTAGAGGGCAGAACTGCTCGGGGCGCGATCAGGTGCGGCCACCGGGGTACAGACCAGACCTAGTCAAAGGATCCACGCAATGAACCTCCCCCTGAATGCCGTCCCGGTGGCGGCCAGCATCGATGAAACGCTCGAGAACGCCATCGGGCCGGCCGTCGAATGGCTGGAGAACATCGTCTTCGCCTCTTTCCCGTTCTTCGGCACCGAGCTTCCCTTTTTGATCATCTGGCTGTTAGCCGGCGGCATCTTCCTGACCGTGCTCCTGAAATTCCAGCCGATTATCGGAATGCGCCATATGATCCAGATCGCGCGTGGACGCTTCAACCGCTTCAGCGATCCGGGCGAGACCACTAGTTTCCAAGCCCTGGCTACCGAGCTCTCCGGGACGGTCGGGCTCGGCAACATCGCCGGTGTGGCCGTGGCGATCACCATTGGCGGTCCCGGCGCAACCCTGTGGATCATCATTGCCGGTTTCCTCGGGATGAGTCTGAAGATGGCAGAGGCCACCTTGGGCGTCATGTTCCGCCGGATGAATAAGGACGGCACGGTCTCCGGCGGTCCCATGTATTATCTCGAAACCGGACTCGCCCACATCGGCAAACCCAAGACCGGTCGGGTGCTGGCCATGTTGTATGCGCTGCTCATGATCTTCGGTGCCATGGGTGCCGGCAACATCTTCCAAGCCAACCAGGTCACCGCCCAGCTGACCGCCGCCACCGGTGGAGAATCCAGTTTCCTGGACGGCCGGGGTTGGATCGTCGGTGTTGTTCTGGCCGTCGTCGCCGCCGCCGTGATCTTCGGCGGAATCCGCAGCATTGCGCGCTGGACGAGTAAGCTCACGCCCATCATGGCCGTCGTCTACGGCCTGTCGGTGATCGTGATCCTGATTGCGAACATCAGCGAGCTGCCCCATGCCATCGTGCTCATCTTCGAGGGCGCCTTCACGGGTAACGGTGTGGCCGGCGGTGCCGTCGGCGTGGCCATCGTCGGTATCCAGCGCGCGTTGTTTTCCAACGCGGCAGGTGTTGGCTCGGCGGGTATCGCCCACTCCACGGTCAAGACCAAGCGTCCGGCTCAGGAAGGCTACGTCGCCTCCGTGGAACCCTTCATCGACTCGGTCATCATCTGCACCATGACGGCCCTGGCCATCATCGTCACCGGCCAGTACGCGGAAACCTCCGCAGACGGCGTGGGACTCACCTCGGTGGCGTTCGGCACCGTTGCTGCCTTCTTCCCGTACATCCTCACCCTGTGCGTCCTGCTCTTCGCGTTCTCCACACTGCTGAGCTACTCCTACTACGGCAAGAAGGCGGCCGGTTACGTCTTCGGCAACAGCAAACGTGTGGAGCGCATCTACGACGGTGCATGGATCGTCATGATCGTCGTCGGATCGTCGGTGTCGCTGGATACCGTCGTCGCCTTCTCGGATGCCACCTTCTTCCTGCTGACGGTGCCCAATATCCTGGGCATCTACTTGCTCTCCGGTGTCCTGCGCCGCGAGATCCTTGGACACCGGGCGGATCTCGACGCTGGCCGGATCCCCGAGGTGGCCGAGCATGAGCGAAGCACCGTGGCCAACATCGACCAGAAAGCATAGTCCTCGGACGCGTTGCAGAAGGAGAACACCCATGACTGGTAGTGACGGACTCGACCTCGCACAGGACTTCCTGCCCACGGCAACACCGGATCTCTTCGGCCCCGAACGGTGCCGGGAACTGGTGAACACCCGGCAGGCTGTTGACGCCATGAAGGAGACGCTGCTGGCCGGTTTCGACCCGGAACACGATGCTCCGCGGACGCGGGTGGCCACGGATACCGGGGAGATGCTGCAGATGCCCTCGACCTTCGGGGACTACGTGGGGACCAAGATCCTGACGTTGACGCCGGGGAACGTGGTCGAAGAGCTGCCGATGATCCAGGGGGTCTACGTCCTCTTTGCCGGAAGACAACAGAATCCGGTGGCCGTCCTTGACGGTGCCACGCTGACGAATATCCGCACCCCCGCGGTCTCGGCCTTCGGCGCACTACATCTGGTCACCAAGACAGGTCCGCTGACGTTGACGATCGTGGGCACTGGGGTCCAGGCCTGGGAGCATGTGCTGGCCTTGACCTCGGTGCTGGACATCGGCGAGATCCACATCGTCGGCCGGGACCCGGGCAACGTCAAGGAGCTTGTCGAGCAGGGGTGCAGCCGGGGTTTCAGCGTCCAGGCCAGCGACGCAGCCGACGCGCTGCCGGTCTCGGATGTGGTGGTCTCCTGCACCAGCGCCAAGGAACCGCCGTTCGACGGCGCGTTGGTGGCTGACCACGCCGTGGTCGTCGCGGTGGGGTCCCACTCCCCCGAACGCAGGGAGCTCGACGACGGCCTGTTGGCCCGGTCCGGCATTGCCGTCGAGTCACTGGATAGTTCGACCCGGGAGGCCGGGGAGATCATCCAAGGCCTCGACAGTGGGGCCATCTCCGACCGGTCAAGCTTGGTCACCATGCGCCAGCTGGCCGAAGGGCACACGCTGCCCGAAGGCCAACCGAAAATCTTCAAGACCACGGGCATGCCCTGGCAGGACCTGGCCGTGGCCTCGGCGATCTATGAGGGGGCAGCAGCCAAAGTGAAACTGTCGTCCACCCAGAGAACTGACAGGACATGAGATTCCCCTGACCAGAGTGTTCGTCGACGACCAAGCGAAGGCTGAGCGGTTCTCAACCGAGGTGCTCGGCTTCGTGAAGAAGAACGACCTAGCGGTGGGTACCGAAGGCGCGGAGCTGCGTCTGGAGCCCAGCGGTCATCCCGCCGCCAAACCATTCAAGGAGGCCTTGGTCGCCGACGGGATCCCGTTCACCCAGTTCGCCGTCGCGGATGTCCAAGCCGAATACGAGCGCCTCCGCTCCCTCGGGGTGCGCTTCACCCAGGACCAATGACCATGGGGCCGGTGACTACCGCGGTGTTGGACGACACCTGCGGGAACCTCATCCAGATCGCCACGCTGCCTGATTAACCCCGCAGGTACAGCACGTGGCATAAAGGACGACGGCGATGTCTGTCTAACGCCGACGTCTTGCGAACTCGTCCCCATTTTTTCCAGCCCATTCTGCTTCGTAGCGGCTGCTGCGAGCTACTCCAGCGATATAACAAGAGCATCGAGTTTCATGCAGCGCGGTCTTGGTCGGGTTCTTCACGTATGGGAACCTCAACGTTCTCCAGAATCTTTCCCCCGCGAAGCCAGCCACACCACGGATTCTCGGATAGATTGTCCCTGTGGCTGTCACGTATACTAGGGATATCGTTCCCTGAGTCTGGCGGCGGCCAAATGGGGAGGAAAACATGCCCGCGGATTGGTACAGCCCAGTTCTCGTCTTCCTGGGAACCGCTGCTTGGCCAGCGGCATTCCTACTCGCCATGTGGCTTTTCCGCAGCCCCATCGGACGATTCATCGACGAAATCACCCAGCTCGAGATCATGGGGAATAAGGCAACAAGATCTGGCAACCAACTTTCAGAATCGCTTCGGCAGGATGCTCTCGAGGGCCTCGGAGGAGTCGAGGGCTCGGCTGATCCGGGCAATACCCCCAAGGACGATGTCGCCGGCGCTGCGGTCGCCCAAACTCAATATCCGAGCTTCACGCAACGAAAAGCTCGGCAGAACGCAGCGCAAAGCGAAGCTGATGAGAAATCCGAACAGCAGCTGCTGCAATTTCTCGGTGACCAGATCTACCAGAAACTGCTCAACACGAAACGGCAAGATAATACAAGATCTCCAGCGGTCAGCGCGGAACTCGTCCGGACGGCCTACAGCGATCTGCGCCTCGGTGTGCGCTATTTGGGACAGCATCGGTTGGGTGCCGACAAGATCAGTGGAAGCAGTTGGCCGCTTGCTTCCGCCGACGAGATCCTGAAGCGCTTAAAAGCGCCGCAAGAACAGATCGATCTGACCCGCCAAATCCGCCGGTTAGAAGGCCAAGTAAAAAGCAAAGCCGTTCGCGTCGACGGTCGTGGAGCTGGCGACTTTGTTCAGACCGCCATAGACATCCACATCGCCATCTACGAATGGGCCGGCATCGAAGTTCAAGCTACCCGCCGCCGCCCGTCATGATCACCAGTACAGAGTGCATCAAACGTCACGTCATTCTTCTCAGCGCACGAGTGATTACTGCTCCGCTTCTCGAGCCCGAGCGATGAAACCACACCTTCCACGATCAGCGGCCTACTGGTTCGAGAACGCAGCGTCGAAGGACGCCTCCGGCCGCTTCCAGAGCAGCTCGCGGATCCGCCCGACGGCTTCGGCGGCACCGTGCAGGCGGTCCATCCCCGCGTCCTCCCATTCCACCGAGATCGGGCCGTCGTAACCGATATGGGCCAGCGCGCGGAAGGCGTCCTCCCAGGGGATGTCACCGTGGCCGGTGGAGACGAAGTCCCAGCGCCTGCGGGGATCGCCCCAGGGCAGATGGGAGCCCAGGATCCCGTTGCGGCCCATCGGCGGGCGCAGGCGGGTGTCCTTGCAGTCCACGTGGTAGATCCGGTCGGCGAAGTCGCTGATGAACCCGACCGTGTCGATGCCCTGCCAGAACATGTGGCTGGGGTCCCAGTTCAGCCCGAAGGATTCGCGGTGTCCGATGGCCTCCAGGGTGCGCACGGTGGTCCAGTAGTCGTAGGCGATTTCGGAAGGGTGGACCTCCAACGCGAACTTGACCCCTTCGTCGTCGAACACGTCCATGATGGGGTTCCAACGGTCGGCGAAGTCCTGGTAGCCGGCGTCGATCACCTCGCCGGGGACGGGAGGGAACATGGCGACGTATTGCCAGATCTTCGATCCGGTGAAGCCCACGACGGTATCGGCGCCGAGTTTGCGGGCCACCCGGGCCGAGCGCTTCATATCCTCGGCGGCGCGTTGGCGCACGCCTTCGGCCTCGCCATCGCCCCAGATATAGGGGCGTAGGATCCCCTGGTGGCGGAAGTCGATCGGGTCATCGCAGACGGCCTGCCCACCCAGGTGGTTGGAGATGGCCCAGACCTTGAGACCGTGACGGTCGAGAATCTCTAGCCGCGAGGCCAGATAGGCGTCGTCCTCATCGGCACGCTGCAGATCCAGGTGATCGCCGGAGGCGGCGATCTCCAGGCCGTCGTACCCCCAGTCCGCGGCCCGTCCTGCCAGCTCCTCGAAGGGCATATCGGCCCATTGGCCGGTGAACAAGGTGACGGGTTGCTGTCTGGTGGGCTGCGGTGTCACGGTCATCGGATTCTCCTGTGGGGGCGGGGACAATGGGTCGAAAATCAGGGATCGGGGTCATTGGCTCAGCTGCACGGCACGGCACGGTGGTCGGTGGCCGCTGAGACGTCCACCCATCGGCCGGTGGCTGCGGAGGCCAGTACCGCGTCGGTGATCACGCTGGCCCGCAACCCATCGGCGAAGGTCGGCAACCCGGCAGGCGATCCGCCGGCGATGTGATCGTAGGTATCGGCGACAAAGGCCGCGAAGGCATCACGGTAGCCCATGGGATGCCCTGCGGGAACGGTGGAGATTCGCTGGGCATCGGGGACCAGTTGCGGGGCGTCGCGGGCCAAGAGGGTGGAACCGGCCCGGCCGCCGAGCCAGAGTTCGTCGGGGTGCTCCTGGTCGAAGACCACGGAGCCCCTGGTTCCTGCGATTTCGAGCATGAGGGCATTTTTCCGGCCGGCGTCGACCTGGGAGACCATGAGGCTGCCGATGGCACCGCCGGCCATCTCCACGATGCACACGGCCGAGTCCTCTGTTTCCACCACCTCTCCCCCACGGGTGGGGTGGGCGATCCCCAGCCGGGCGTTGACCCTCGCGATGCGCTCACCGGAGACGAATTCGAGCAGGTCCACCAGATGGGAGCCGATATCGCCGAAGGCCCTGGAGGGTCCCCCGGAAACGGGGTCCACCCGCCAGTTGGTTTCCTGGTCGCAGAGCATCCAATCCTGCAGGTAGTTTCCCCGCACGGTGAGCAGGCGCCCGATCCCGCCATCGGCTGCCTGGTGCCTGGCTTGCCGGGCCATGGGGTGGAAGCGGTAGACGAACGGGACCGTGGCGGTCAGACCGGTGCGGGCCGCGAGCTCGGCCAGCTCCCCGGCTTCCTCCCGGCCGGTGGCCAGCGGTTTTTCGCAGACGACGTGTTTGCCAGCGTGCAGGGCCGCACGTGCCTGGGCCGCATGCACGGCATTCGGGGAGCAGACATGGACGACGTCGACCCGGTCCAGGAGCTCCTCGATGGAGGACGATGCGTGTGGGATTCCCAGTTTGGCGGCCGCTTCCGAGGAGCGGTCGGGGTCCGAGGACATCAGGGTGACGACCTCGGCGCCGGCGGTCCGGGCGGCGCGGGCATGGGTGCTGGCCATGAAGCCGCCGCCGACGATCCCGACTTTCAGCGGTGCTGTGGATGTGTAGCTCACGGGTGTCTCCTGCGCAGATGGTCGGGTCGGGGTTACTTAACGGAGCCGGAGGACAGCCCGGCGATGAGGTGGCGCTGCACGAGCATGAAGCCGATGAGGACCGGCAGCGAGACGACCACCGAGGCGGCCATCAGCTGGTTCCAATACACATCGTTCTGGGAGGCGTAGGAGCGCAGACCGATGGCCAGGGTCCGGGTGGAGGAGTTCGTCAGCACCGAGGCGAAGAGGACCTCGCCCCAGGCGGTGATGAAGCAGTACACCGATACCGCGACGATGCCGGGCCTCGCGACCGGCAGGACCACCCGAATCAGCGCGCCAAGCCGTCCGGTTCCGTCGATCATCGCCGCCTCCTCCAGTGCCCGCGGGATGGAGGCGAAGAAGCCGGTGAGCATCCAGATGGCGAAGGGCAGCGAGAACGTCAGGTAGGTCAGGATCAGGCCCAGGTAGCTGCCCGAGAGCTGCAGCCCCACCGTCCGTTCGATCTGGGTGAAGATCAGAAACAGCGGCAGCAGGAACAGGATGCCCGGGAACATCTGGGTGGAAAGGACCACCAGGGAGAACGTGCGGGCCCCCTTGAACTCGAAACGGGAGATCGCGTAGGCGGCCATGATGGCCAGCACGACCGAGAAGAAGGTGGCGCTGACGGTGACGATGAGGCTGTTGACGAAGTAGTCGGCCAGCGGGACGGTCGTCCAGATGTCCAGGTAGGGCTGCAGGGTGATGGTGCTGGGCCACCAGGTGAAGAGCCCGCGCACATCCTCGAGCGGTTTCACGCTGGTGATCAGCACGACATACAGCGGCAGGATCACGATCGCGGAGAGTCCGAGCAGCCCAAAGGTGCGCAGGATCCGGAATCCACGGGTTTCAAGCATCGGTGCTCTTTCCCTTCGGCATGACGAGTCGGATGTAGAAGGCGGAGGCGATCAGCAGCACGATGAGCAGCAGGACGCTCATGGCCCCACCGACGCCGAAGTTCCAGTTGCTGAAGGACTGCTGGTAGATCAGCGGGGAGATCAGTGTTGCCTCCGGTGGGGAGGCCGGCCCGAAGAGGACGTAGGGGACGTTGAACTGGTTGAAGATCCACAGCGAGAGGATCAGCAGCAACACCGTGTTCGCGTGCCGGATCATCGGCAGGGTGATGTTGGTGAACTGCTTCCACAGGCTCGCCCCGTCCAGCGCTGCGGCCTCATAAACGTCGCCGGGGATGTTCTGCAGGGCCGCGAGCAGCATCAGGAACGCGAAGGGCCAGAACTGCCAGACCGTCACGATCACCATGACCCAGAAGGCGTTGGAACCCAGTAGCCAAAACGGCCGGTGGTCCAGGAGCCCCAGGTCATCGACCAGCAAACGGTTGATGACGCCGTCACGCTGGTTGAACATGAACGCCCAGGCGATGGTGCCCACATAGCTGGGCAACGCGTACGGGACCAGGAACAGGGTCCGCAGGAAGCCGCGGCCCCGAAAGCTCGAGGAGAGCAGAACCGCGGCGAACATCCCGATGCTCCAGGCCAGACCCACCACGATGATGGTGAACAGCACCGTCCGGCCGAGGGCGTCGTAGAACTGGCTGCCGATCGGACCGGCGGGGTTGAGCCCGTCGACGAAGTTCTGGAATCCGATGAACTTCGCCTGCACCCAGTTCGCGATGCTCAACTGGGTCAGCGCGATGAACGCAATCCAGACCCCAAGGGCCATGGGAATGATGTGGATCAGCAGTTCCATGATGCTCGCCGGGGCGACGAGCAGATACGGGAACAGGTCCTTTTTGCGTTTGCGGGGCGTTGCGGCCGGGGCCGGGCGCCCCGCGGTAGGGGTGCCCGGATCCGATGCGGCCCGACGGCGTTTGCCGGCTTCGAGGGTGGGGCCCATGGTCAGTCCTTTCAGCGGATTCGACGAGGGGTGGGCGGAGACGGTTACATCTGCGAATTCGCGTTGTCCAGCGCCTTCTTCACGTCCGCTTCACTGACCTTCTCGCCCTGGGCGATCTTGGCGAAGAGGTTCTTCACCGCGGTGCCGACCAGGGTCTCCATCTGGCTTTCGGAGGGGTAGAGGGGCATCGGCTGGGCATGGTTGGCCAGGATGTCCTTCTTCAGCGTGATCTCGTCTGATTGGAAGGCCTCATCGTCGTAGGCGGCGGTGACCACCGGCAGCGCGGTGTATTCCTTATTCAGGTAGATCTGCTCATCGTCGCTGGTCAGGTGCTTCACGAAATCGACGGCCGTCGCCTTGTTATCCGAGTTGTCGAAGACCGAGACGTTGATCCCGGCGACGTGGCTCTGCGTACCCTCGAGGCCGGTCGCATCGGCGGTCATCATCGGAACCGGCGCTGCCTTATAGTCCTTCATGTCCCGGGCGTTCAGGGTCTTGCCGGGGGCCTGATCGAAGAACATGGCCGACTTTCCCGCCGCGAAGTCCTCGACCATATCCGAGCCGTTCTGAGCCTCGGCCATGGACGGGTTGACCACGCCGTCGGAGCCCATCAGCTGGACCCACTGGTTCACGCCCTTGACCACTCCGTCGGCGGCGAACTGTGGCTTGCCGTCGGCGTCGTACAGGGACCCGCCGTTCTGTAGCCCGCGGATGAAGGCGGCGTGGGCGTTATTGGTGACCGAGGCTCCGGCCAGGGACACGCCCCACTGATCGGTTTTGCCGTCGTCGTTGGTGTCCTTGGTCAGCTTCTTTGCGTCGGCAACAAAATCATCCCAGGTGGCCGGCGGGCTCTCGATGCCGGCCTCCTTGAACATCTTGGTGTTGTAGTACATCGAGTAGCTCAGCCCGTAGAGCGGGACGGAGGTTGGGGCTTCCCCCTCGGCACCACCGGTGGCCCAGCTGGTTTGGACGAAGCGGTCCTGCCCGCCGATCTTCTCCAGCGGATCACCCTCCCAGGGCATGAAGGCACCGGAGGCCTGCAGGGAGACGGCCCAGGTATTGCCGATGTTCAGCACGTCGGGGCCATCACCTGAGGAGACGGCGGTGAGGATGCGGTTGTAGAGGTCGCTCCACGGGATGACCTCGAGCTCGACCTTGGTGCCGGTCTCCTCGGTGTAGCGGTCGATGGACTCCTTGAGCACCCGTTCGTCGTCGGTGACGGAGGTGCCCTGGTTGGAGGCCCAGTAGGTGATGGTTCCGCCGGCCTGGGCGTCACCGACATCATTCGAAGCCGAGTTGCCGCAGGCCGAGAGGCTTAGGACAAGGGTTCCAATGGAGAGGGCGGCTGCCCATTTCTTGGTCGTTTTCATGGTGGTTTCTCGTTTTCTTCTCATCGGGCGGAGCCCGGATGCGGTGAGGTGCAGGGCAAGCGGTGGCTAGGTGGCCTGTCGGTGGAGTGGATACGGAAGGGATGCGCCGGGAGGGCCCGGTGTATTTGATTAGACGGAGCTGCTGGCCTTGGAGCTGGCCTTCGACGGGTCCCAGTCGGCATCCAGCGGTTCGGAGACCTCGACCGTGCTGGTCACATCGACGAATTGGCCGGTGCCGGCGGCTTCGGAAATGGAGACCATGATGTCCAGGACGTGGAAGGCCAGGGCGCCGGGAACCCGTTCGGGGCGCCCTTCGCGCAGGGCCTGTGCCATTTCGGCGACGCCGGTCCCCCGGGTGAACAGCGAACCTTCGGCCTCGATGACCCGCGATTCGTCCTCACCGGTGTGGAGGGTGGTCTCGCCGTCGAACATATTGGGGTCGGGGAACACCGCGGTGCCCTCGGTGCCGGCGATCTCGACGAATCCTGCGCGTGGGAGTTTCGAGTCGAAGCTGAACACCGATTGTGCGCTCGCCCCCGATTCGAATTCGATCAATGCCGAGATATGGGTGGGGACCTCGACGGGGAATTCGGTTCCTGCCTTCGGTCCCGAGCCGATGGTGCGGGTGGGGCGGGCCTGGGAGGCGGTGGCGGCGACCCGTCGGACCGGACCGAAGACTTGGACCAGCGTGGTCAGGTAGTAGGGGCCGACGTCGAACATGGGGCCGGCGCCCTGTGCGAAGAGGAATTCGGGGCCGGGGTGCCAGGATTCGGGGCCGGGGACCTGGAAGAGCGTGAGCCCGGTCAGTGGCTGGCCGATGGACCCGGCGCGGACCTCGCGCAGTGCGGTTTGCAGGCCGGCACCGAGGAACGTGTCCGGGGCGACGGCGACGCGGACTCCTGCCTGGTGGGCGGCGTCCATGAGTTCGCGTCCTGATTCGCGGTCCAGGGCGTAGGGCTTCTCTCCCCAGACGTGCTTGCCGGCACGGACGGCTTGGAGAGCGACCTCCACGTGCACTGCCGGGACGGTCAGGTTGACCACGATCTCCACGTCGGCGTTCTCCAAGAGTGCCTGATAGGAGCCCGAGTTCGGGACGCCCCATTTGGCTGCCTGGCTGGCGGCACGTTCCTCGTCGAGGTCGGCGATGAACAGGACCTTCAGGTCGGGGAAGCGGGTCAGGTTCTCCAGATACTGGTCGCTGATGGTTCCTGCGCCGACGATGCCGACGCCCGTGGTGGTGTTCATTTGGTGCCTGCCAGGAAGTTGTAGGAATCGGTGACGGCTTGGAGGACGTCGCCGTTGAAGTCGTCGAGTTCGATCACGCGCAGTGCTTGGGGTGCGGCGGCGAGGATCTCAGCGATCGGCATGGAGCCGGCGCCGACGGCGACCTGTTCCTTGTCGTTCTTGGTCTTGGGTCCGTCCTTTACATGGAGGGCTTGGACCCGGTCGCCCAGGCGGCCCAGCAGCGCCGGGGCGCTTTCGCCGCCGACTTCTGCCCAGTAGGTGTCCACTTCCAGCACGACGGCGTCGCCCACCTCCTCGGCGAAGACCTCCAGGGCCGCAGATCCGTCAATGCGGTTCTCGAGTTCGAAGGCGTGGTTGTGGTAGCCGATGGCCAGCCCGTGCTCGGCGGCCTTCGCGGCGATGTCCTTCATGTCGCGGGCGATGCCGGCGACGGATTCGCGGCTGGTCCAGCGGGATTCGTCGATATGCGGGTCGATGATGGTGGAGACGCCCAGTTGCTTCGCTGCGGCGAAGACGGCGTCCAGGTCGGCGTCGATGAGCTTCACATGGGCGGTCGGGGCCGCGAGTCCGAGGCGGCCCATGTGTTCCGCGTATTCCGCGGCCCGCTCGACGAAGGCGTAGGGCTCGACCTGGGTGAAGCCGATGCCGGCCATCGCTTCAAGCGTTCCGGGTAGGTCCTCGGCCAAATGGCCGCGGACCGTATAGAGCTGGACGGACGGTGTCATGAAAGGACTCCTCGGTGCTGGGCGGACTATCGGTCTGCTGCCGCTGCGATCATCATCGTGACGGCAATCACATCAGCGTTGGAATGAGCGTACGAGTACTTTTGACGAACGTCAAGCAAAAGCTGTAGAGGTATACTCAGAAGACGATTCGTGGTCACGTTCTGGCACCAAGACGGGGAACGGCGAATCTGCTGGCATGATCACTGCTAAGAACCGATCACCGACGACGCACGAGAAGAGGGACCATGCCAATCGACACGGCGGAGAACGGCACGGCCGACCTGGCCAAGGCCGGCGAATTCCTGCAGTTGCTACGCGACGGACGCCCCCGGACCCGCGCCGAGTTGGCGCAGGTCACCGGCATGGCTCGATCCACCGTGGCGTCCCGCGTGGACACCCTCCTGCAGCTCGGTTACGTCGCCCCGGTCGGCGATTCCACCTCGACCGGCGGTCGCCCACCGTCGCTCTTCGCGCTCAACCCCGACGCCCGCGTCGTCATCGGCGCTGACCTGGGGGCCAGCCACGCCCGTGCCGTGCTGGCCAACCTCGCGGGGGAAGTCAAGGCCGAGTTCTGGGAGATGCTGCCGATCGCCGACGGCCCCGAGGCCGTGGTGGGCTGGCTGGCCCAGACCATCGGCCGGCTGCTCTCCGAGGCGGGATGCACGACCAACGAGCTTGCGGCCATCGGTGTCGGTCTCCCCGGCCCGGTGGAATTTCAAACAGGTCGACCGGTCAGCCCACCGATCATGCCGGGCTGGGACGGTTACGATCTGCCGGCGAGGCTGCATCAGGACTACGACGTCCCGGTGCTCGTGGATAACGACGTGAACATCATGGCCCTGGGCGAACACAAGGCGAACCTCCCCACCGACCAGGACATCCTCTTCGTCAAGGTCGCCACGGGCATCGGCGCCGGCATCATCGCCGGCGGGAACCTCGAACGTGGAGCCCAGGGAACCGCAGGGGACCTCGGACACGTGCGGGTCCCCGGCGGACCAGAGACCCTCTGCACGTGCGGGAATGTCGGGTGCCTGGAGGCCGTCGCCAGCGGTCCGGCCATCGCCCTGAAGTTGGGCCTGACCGGCGAACCGGGACAGAACATCCCCTCGCTCGTGGCCCAACAAGTGCGCGACGGGGATGCCGCCGCCATTGCCGCAGTGCGCCAGGCAGGCCGGGACCTGGGCAGTGTCCTGGCCACCTGCGTCAGCCTGCTGAACCCCTCGGTCATCGTCGTCGGCGGCTCATTGGCCCAGGTCGGCGAGCACCTCTTAGCGGGGATCCGAGAGGTGGTCTATCAGCGCTCGCTCCCCCTGGCCACCAAGCACCTGCGCATCATCGCCTCCAGCTCCGGCTCCCACGCTGGCGTCTTGGGCGCGGTGGCCTTGGCGACGGAGTTCGCGCTGTCGCCAAAGGCGATCGAGACGGCGACCATCTAACAGCCGGCCCTTACGAGCTGCCGCAGACAATGTCGTCTCGAATGCCGGGTAGATACTCCAAATACCCTCGGCTTGCGTGGACCACACCGGGTCCACGATGCTAACACTAGCTCACCGCCTGCAGCTAAGGTACGGCGGATTACACGAGTGCGAAGAAATCGTCCTTTGACGGCACCCGGGTCGCCAACCACTCCATGGTCGCGGTCGTGTCCCCCGAAAAATTTCTACACCACATCTTGACGGACTACATTTAAGATATATAGTTGATCTATGTCCGACAAATCTTCAAGAAGTAAGTCCAGTGAAACCCGGAACGGTAGATTCCGCCGGTTGGCCGCGACTCGAGGAGATCGGCTTATCCGGGAGATTTCCTTACTAGGGAACCTCTCCAACCGAAAGAACTATGAGTACACGCCAGAAGAGGTAGAAGCGCTTTTTCGTCCGATCGAGGCCGAGATACAAGAAGTGCGAGCCCTCTTCGATCCCGATTCCCCCTCCGACAGAAAGGTGTCATTCGAATGACCTCTGCGAACTTCGGTTTCTATTTCGAGGCCGCCGGCAAGACCGCTACCCAAGGTGCCATTTCTCCGGCCGCGCAGTTCTTCGAAGGCTCAAGGGCCGAAACCTCCTTAGTCCGTGAGACCGGCCAGAACTCCATCGATGCCCGTGCCGATGTCGATCCCGTGAGGATCGTCTTCGAATTGGCAGACATTCCCACCGACGACATTCCGGGAATGGATGGTCTGCGAACCCATCTCGCACAGGTGGAAGAGCAGACACGGGAGTCGCAGGGGCACGAAAACATGAAGTTGGCCCATGAAACCGCATTGCGGACGACTATTCCCGTGCTGCGCATCGGCGACTATGGCACCAAAGGCCTGAGCGGCACCGAGTCCATCGATGACCCCAAGTCCCCGCTTAGCGCCCTGACGAGAGGGGCGGGTATTTCCGCTGACGACGGATCCCGAGGCGGTTCCTTCGGCATCGGTTCGGCCGTGGGGCCCATGGCCTCGGATATGAGCACCGTTCTCTACACATCTCTTCCTTCGGACGGCAACGAGGTGATCTTCGCCGGTTACAGCTGCCTGGCATCGCACCGTGACGCCGAGGGGACCTGGCGCGTGGGTGATGGGTTCTACACAGAACAGTCCCACGACGAGGATTTCCGCTACCTGCGCAACCCCGGCCCCGTCGGGCCATTTCCACAACGAACGGACGCCGGCACCGACCTGTACATCCTCGGATACCGTAAGGCCGAAGAGGACAGCACACTCCAGCACATCAAGGTCGCCTTCATGAGGAATTTTCTCCTAGCGATCCACCGCGGCGAACTCATTGTGGAGGGCATAACCCCGTCAGGAACGTGGTGCTTGGACGCGGAAAGGCTCAAGACAGAAGTGTTAGAAGATGGGGAATCCGCGGCCTTCTTCCGTGCCATCACGGACCCCAATCCCATCGTCGGAACACACGAAAAACTCGGCCAGATGACCCTGTACGTCAATGTCGACGACTCCCTAACCACCTCGCTGCATACGATCACCGTCCGCAGGCCCCTCATGAAGATCGACACGTTCAAACACACGTCGATTCCAGTGAAGTACGCGGCGGTGCTGGAGTGTTTCGACGAGAAGGGCAACACCCTACTGCGCAAGCTCGAGCCACCCCAACACCACAAATGGGATGCCGGACGCTCCGAAGGCGGGGGGAAACTAATCAAAGACCTCAAGGCCTTCGTCCGCAACGGCCTCAAGAGCCGGGTCAAGGAGCAAATCGGCGAACAGGTCCATGTCAAAGGCCTATCCAAATACCTTCCCGATGAGCTGTTCGAAGAGAGGACTCTGACCGAAGCCGGGCCCACAGGAACCCCCGACACAGGGTCTGGAACCACCCGTGAATCCAGCACGGTCCAAGGCCGCGAAGAAGCGGAAAAGCCTGCCTCTGTCGGCGGTCGCAAGGCCGTCAGCGTCCGGGTGAAGACCTCGGCCGGCGGCGATGGCCCGTCCCCTGCTGAAAAGGGCAAGGATGCCGGCGGTGGCAAGAAGCGTGACAACAAGGGTGGGAACATCGCCGGCAATGGCAAGGAAGGTGACGGAACGGGACGGATCAGCGCCGGTAACGTCCGATTCCGAAGCTGGTCCGACGCCAGCAGCGGCGACGTCTGCCTTGCCCTGACCTCTCTAGAAGATATCTCCGGTGACGTGCAGCTTCTTGCACTCGGACCTGGCGGGAGCATCGAGGAAGACTACGAACTGCCGATCGACAAAGTCTCCATCATTACCGCAGGGGTTACCAGCCCGTTGAAACACCAAGGAAACACCTTGACCCAACTCGAGCTAAAGGCCGGGACCACATCCCAGGTCCGGCTCACACTTTCGTCCAACCACCGCTACCGTTTGGGGATCAAATGAGCAGCACCACCCGCGGGTCGTATCCGCATCCCGTCCTCGATGATTCCGACGACGTCGGTGCCGAAATCGAGGTCTTCAACGCCTCGTTCGCCCCGAGCGTCGACGACGTCGAGATCAAGTTCCAGGTACGCATGACAGAACCACGAATCCAAGCCCTCATCGATGAGGGGTCAGCCAAGTACAGCTTCCGATGGTCCTGCACCGCCACCCTTGCCAGCGAGGAGCTAGGGGCCAAGCTCAACATGCACCATACCGACAGCACCGGCTATATCGGATGGATCGACCAGCAATCCGTTAGCGGCACGGTCAGGCTCGAACTCAGGGTCGTCGCCACCAAACCCATCGAGAAGTACCGACCGGAAAACCAGCACCCAGACTACGGCGACGCGGACTTCCACCTCCTGCCCGGTGACATCCTCGCGGACGCCGGCGTCCTCGAATTCGAGGCGGAAAAGCTCTACGACCCCCTCAATCCGCCCCTCGGATCGTGCTTCGAGTTCGTTGCCGACTCCAATCTGAAGCGCGGCTTGCGGATCAGATTCGATGACGACGAGCACATCCTCGTGACCTTCCCCGTTGAAGTCCTTCAAGGGTTCGGCATGCTCCGCAACCGTCAAGACCTGCAGATCAGTCTCGTCGTCCTCCCCGCCCTCATGGAAACCATCTCCTTCATCAAAACCAATGAAACATCCGGCGACGGCGAAGACCTGACCGATAGGAAGTGGTACACCGCCATAAATCGGCTCATGGAAGGATCACGTTCCGGTGACATGAGTCCCTTTCAGATGGCGCAGGAAATCCTCGGAAACCCCTTGGACACATCTCTCACCACCACCTTCGACAATCTGGGGGACTAGACCATGGAAGACAACCGTGCCCGCTCACTCACCAAGCAGGCCGTGGTCGAGCTCAATTCCGCACTCGACGCCGCCGATACCTATGAAGGCTTCTTCGCCCACGCCGATACGATCGTGCACCGCGAGGAAAACCAGCTGGAGCTGCCCGTGGACCTGGGCGCGCCAGAGCGGCTGGACGACACGAAAGGGCCCGGACGCGACGTCGAGAACGCCCCCTTGGTGTACGAGTATCTGGGGGCCTTGGACCGCGCCAATGCCTCGGACCGACGCCTATGGACCTACCTCGCATTCACCACGTACCGCGAATACATGGAAACCCGCTGGCCACTAGCCGACGTACGCAACTGGAAAAACCGTGTCCGGACCCGCTGGCTCATGGGCAATGCCACCCGAGGTCGCCTCATCAGGCATGGCATCGCCCGCCTCTGGTGGGTGTCCTCCCTGACCTACGACCCCCAACGGAAGCATCCGCTGGCACAATCCACCGGCGACCCCTTCGCCTATACCCGCGAGGCCTTCAAGAACGAGGACCGCCTCAACGCCCTCTTCGACCGGGAAGCAGGAGCGCTACCCGACCTGGTCCGCAGCGTCCTGGAACACGCGGCAAAGGGAGGCACCAATGCAACAGACAAACACCTCCAATCAATAATGATGGAAATGACACTCGTCTATGGATACCGCGACATCTCCTACCTCGACGCAGCTGGCCTACGGTCCCTCGTGGTCGACTCCGCGCCCCTCGTGCCTGCCAAGAAATGAACATGGAAGTGGAAAGAGATGCCGTGCCGATAGGATTGACTGCCACCGAAGCGGCCCGGCGGCTTTGACTTGGTCCAAAGGCATTGCGCCAGAAGCTACGCAACAGGGTCCTGCCCGGCCGCCAGATCCACGGCGACCACTGGGTCATCTATGAATAAGATCTCGCCGCTTATGCCCGCAGGGCCGGCTATGACTACCGGAAGTCACCAACAAACTCTGGCCCGGCCTCTCCCCCGGCACCGTCCGACCTGCCGGATTCCGTCGGGGCCACAACATGGTTGTTGCGCGCAGTCTCCGGCGATCGGGCCTTTGGCAGCAATGACGGATACGACGATGAACCCGAAACCCATTACCGGTGGGACGATACCGTCCCCAACCACGGGCGCATCAACGTCGGCGATACCGTCGTGCTGTGGGATAAGAAGGCCATCATCGAGGCCTCGGTCATCGAAAGAGTCGACATCACTGAATCCTCCACGCGGGTGTATCGGTCTCTGAACTGCTGCAAGGAACGCAAGACTAAGCAACCCCGCTACCGGTGCTTCAAATGCGAAAAGGAGTTCGATGAACCAACCGTCGAGAACAAGGACGTCGTTGAATACACCGCCCGTTACGGGACCTCACGGGTGTCCTTGGATGGCCTGCTGGACGGGGCTACCCTGCGCCGCTCCTGCCTGAGTCCGAACTCCCAGCTGAGTCTGTGCCCCCTGCACTGGCCGACCTTCCAGAGCGAACTCTCACAGTCCGGCGGCCCGGAACTCTTGACCGCTCTGCAGGCGTCGACGCGGACCATCGCGGGCGGGCACCGGAGCGCGAACGTCCGGGCCCGGATCGGACAAGGCCAATTCCGCCGCGACCTGCTGACCTCGATGGGACATGTTTGCGTTTTCACCGGTCCCACCCCGGCCCAGGCTTTGGAAGCGGCCCACCTCTACAGCTTCGCGGCGGTGGGTGAACACCACGAACACTGGGGCCTGCTGATGCGCCGGGACCTGCACCGGCTTTTCGACCTCGGGCTTATCGCGGTGGACCCGGCTACCCAGGCCATCGACGTCGCCGACTCCTTGGCTTCCTACGCGCTCTATGCCGGCATAGGGCGGCCAACCCTTGCATGTGGGTTTGAAAAGTCGGCAGCTGGCGTGGCTGGACGACCACTGACGTGAACACCGCACCCCCACCGGCTGAAGCCCTCCCCGTATCGCCTCCCCCGTGCCACCGTTGGGTGTTCTAATCCGTCGGTGGCGGCTGGGAAACTATCCATGCTCGAGGACGGGAAGCCACCGGGTTTCCGCCACGGCGTGGCATCCGCGCAAAAGAACGAATATGCGACATGATGTCAGGTAGTTAACCCAGATAAGGATGTCGTGGAAACGAATACCGAACTTCTTGCCCTTGCCCGTGCCCGCTACACCCAGCGTCAGCTCTCCGCACAACTCGGCGTCAACACGCGCACGATCGCCCGCTGGGAAAGCGACCAGACCCCCATGCCGACCATGCTCGCCCCGGCCCTGCGGGAACTGCTGGGCATGAAGCCGGCCGCGGCCGACGCCGATTTCCGGTTCATCGACCTGTTCGCCGGGATCGGCGGGATCCGCAAGGGCTTTGAAACCCACGGAGGAAAATGCGTGTTCACCAGCGAATGGGACCGTTGGGCGAAGAAGACCTACCTAACGAACTACCCGGACGAAAACGACCCCGAACATGTCTTCGTCGGGGACATCCAACCCGTCCCGGCAGCCGAGGTCGCCGACCACGACGTGTTGCTGGCCGGGTTTCCTTGCCAGCCGTTCTCCATTGCCGGAGTGAGCAAGAAGAACGCTCTGGGTCGGGCCCACGGCTTCGAGGACGCCACTCAGGGCACCTTGTTCTTCGACGTGGCCCGGATCATCGATGAGAAGCGGCCCGCGGCGTTCATGTTGGAGAACGTGAAAAACCTGCGCTCCCACGATAAGGGCCGGACCTTCGCGGTCATCATGGCCACCTTGCAGGAAGAACTTGGTTACGAGGTCCATACCAAGGTCATCAATGGCATCAGTTTCACCCCGCAGAACCGTGAACGCATCATCATCGTCGGTTTCCGTGAACCCACCGACTTCACTTGGGACGATCTGGAAATACCGCCCGTGGGGCCGAAACTCGAGACCATCCTGCACCGCACCGACGGCACCGAACCGGTGCTCGAGTGGGACGGCGACCGGTTCTTCGACCTCGACAACGCCCGTGTGCAGCCCAAATACACGCTCACCGCCAACCTGTGGTCCTACCTGCAGGGATATGCGGCCAAGCACAAGGCCGCCGGCAACGGTTTTGGCTTCGGCTTGGTCCATCCCACCGGGACCTCCCGGACCCTGTCTGCCCGCTACTACAAAGACGGCTCCGAGATCCTCGTCGCCCAAGACGGCAACCGGCCCCGCCGACTCACCCCTAGGGAATGCGCGCGCCTGATGGGGCTGGATGACACCCACCGCA
Organism: Arthrobacter sp. AOP36-F1-5; assembly: GCF_058137995.1. NCBI lineage: Bacteria > Bacillati > Actinomycetota > Actinomycetes > Micrococcales > Micrococcaceae > Arthrobacter > Arthrobacter sp. AOP36-F1-5. The sequence continues at coordinate 919,388 of NZ_CM176892.1, read as the reverse complement.
TTCCCGTCAGCGACACCCAAGCCTATCGCCAGTTCGGTAACAGCGTCGTGGCCCCCGTTATGGCAGAAGTCGCACGTATCATGACCCCGCACGTCCAAGCCATCCTGGCCCGCCAGGACAGTCCACTGGTCGCCTGAAAACACCCGCCGCACGAACATCACACGACACAACACGGAGATCCTGGGGGATCAATGGAACTTGGATATCTTGCCGATCATTTCAAGGGCGTGGCCGCTAAGGTCCTTAGTCGCGTCGAAACCGTGGGAAACGGTTCCAACCAAAACGAGTTAGCCGGTACCAAGGCCTTTCGGGAGCTCTTCGGCGACCCTGAAGGCAGAGTCCCATTGCGGACTAGGTTCCTGTGGGCGACGGATGAGGCAGAGGAGCCCGTCGTGGAAGACGGCACCCTGACCTACTACGACGCCCGCGCAAATCAACCCAAACGCGGCTCCGAATACCGGCTCTACTACCCCGCGCATGTCGAGGCCATGAAACGGGCCCTGCCCGGGGACATCGTGTTCATAGCAAAACAGAAGGACGACACGGTCCTGCTCATTGTCGCGCCTCACGGCTCGAGCATGGCCGCGCAACTAGATTGGCTCTTCGGCACCAACGCCTTGGAACGCGAGAGCTACTCCGTACGAACCAGCCTCCAAGAGAATCAGGACGGTCTGGGGTTGCCTGCCCTGTATCTGCTGGACATGCTCGGCATCGCTGTCGAACCCACCGACCAGAACTGGCTCGAACAACTTCTCGAAAAGTTCGGGGCCACCTTTCCCTCCACCGCGGAGTTCGGGGCCTTCACCCGATCCACTCTCCCCGATGCTGACCCACGCGATGACCCTGACGCGGTACTCATGGCCTGGCTGGAACGCGAGGAACTACTCTTCCGCACCCTAGAACGCCATCTAGTCACTGATACCCTCAATGCGGTCTACACCAACGGCCAAGTTGACGTGGACAAGTTCGTCGCCGAGTCCCTACGCATCCACAACAGGCGCAAAAGCCGGGCAGGCAAGAGCCTTGAGCACCATCTCATCGCTACTTTTGAGGCTCTGGGGATGCGCCATACCTTCGACAAGGCCACCGAAAATGATGTCCGCCCCGATTTCATCTTCCCCAGCATCGAGGACTACCACGACCCTAGTATCCCGGCCGAGCAACTGACCGTCCTGGGAGCGAAGACCACCTGCAAGGACCGCTGGCGTCAGGTCCTGAGCGAAGCTGAACGCATCGAGCACAAACACCTGATCACCTTGGAAAGCCCGATCAGCTTAGGGCAAACCCGGGAGATGCAGGCACAGAAACTGCAACTTGTCGTCCCCAAGCCGCTGCAGGCACCCTACAGGGCCGAGCAACAATCTTGGCTGATGGACCTAGCCGCTTTCGCCGAACTCACCCGCGGCCGGGACCAGACCGGGCCAACCAGTAGTCTCTTCTGATCCAAGCCCTGAATCTTGCGCCGCTTATATGAGAACGGCGCCGATACGCAGGCCCGGTCGGGTCAGCAGGTAGGTTCAGTGCATGACAAAAAGAAGATCGCCCTAGAAATCGACACCGAGAGCGCCACCGCTTCCCGCTCCTTGGCACGGGCGCTCCTAGCAGTCTTCGAAGCCAGCAGGGTCAGCGCAGGGACTATCTATGTCAAGGGATTCGCCATGAATCCTTCGGATGGGTGGGGACGGGGTACCACCGGATCGAAATCAGCAACACCTAGAACTTCTCCCGGAGGAGTAGAAGCCTCACGGCGACGGACTCCTGCCCGCCACGAGTCGGAATACCCCGCTCGTCCTCGAGAGGTGTTTCAATCCGTCGCAAAAGGAAAATTGCCCACCGAGGATGACTTTCCCCGACCGCTCACGGGGCAAACACTTCGCGGGGACGATGGCAGCAACTCGCGCAATATGACTATGACTTTCCCCGGAGATACCGGACCCGCCCGGGAATCAGCAGCGTTTGCCCGCTAACGCGTACCGATTAGCTCAGGCATCGCCTGCTCCCATAAGTACGTCCACGCGCTGCTCGCGTCCGCAATGCAATCGTGTTCTCAGTGCCTAGTCGGATCAGTCCAGTTGCCGGTGCACACTTTCCACAGCGTCCAGACGACATCGACGGCGTAGACGAAGACCCAGAGCCGTAGGGCAGCCGCCAGGAGGGCGACGAGGTCGAATGGCCCGGTGACGGCATGGATCACCGCACGGAACGGGAGGATCGCTTCTTGCCCGATCCCGAGAAGCGCCTCCGGGTTCAACGAGGGCAGGAAGAGCAACCCGAGGACGACGGCGGTCCCGAAGAGGACCGTATGCCAGAGCAGGTCCACCATGAGCTGCCGTCGGCTCTTTTCCGGCTTGGCCTCCTCCGAGGCCACGCTCTCTTCGTCTTCTGCGTCCAGGCCCGCATCCGCTGCGTTGTCCGGAGTCTCGATGGGCGTTGGGACCAGCGGTGTCGGCTCGAGAGTGCGGGGCTGATCCACCGCGCCGAGCCGGCGCACTGCCGCCGGCACCAGCGCCGCCCCGGAGAGAATGACCACCGCGAAGACGAGGCAGGCCATGAGCCAGGATCCGGCGTCGTACAAGAAACCTGCGGCGAGTGAACCGACCATAGCCCCGGCCAGGGTGCTGGCTTCGTAGAGGCTCAGCCCGCGTCCGAGGTGGCGAGGCCCGACCGATTCGGCGATGACCGCCTGCTGGATGGGCATGATGGCCGCCCAGGCGGCCCCGGAGAGCACCCACAGACCAGCGATGACCAAAGGATTGGGCGCTAAGCCGAGGCCCGCGGCGAAGATCGCACTGGCCACTGAACCGAGGATCAGGATTTTCCGGCGCCCGTACATGACGACGGCACGGTGCAGAAGGGGTGGCAGGATGCTCATGGCGATTGCACCGGGCAGGAAGATCAGTGCGATTTGAAAGGGCTCCAAGTCGAAGTGACGCTGCAGCTGCAGGATCATCAGCAGGCTGATCGCGGCCTCCGCGGCCTCGACGATGACCACTGCCAGCAGCATCGGTCGCAGCTTCCGACCCACCCCACCCAGATTCAGGGAGGTCAACGCCGTTGCGGAATCGTTCTCGGTTCCTTCCTCCCCACCGCCGGCAGGTTCATCGGGCGCGGCAGGTAGGACCCGCCGCCCCGGTGAGGTGGCCAGCACCACGGCCGCTGCGAAGGAACAGAGGGCCAGTGCGAAGAACACGGAGACATAATTGGTCAGCGAGAGCAGGACGACCGCCGGAACGAACACGACCCAGCTGCCGTATTCCTCGGCCGAGAGCAGCTTGGCGAAGACTCCCGAGTCTATGTCCAACCGTTCGCCCACGATGGCCCGGATCGCCACCCACAGGAAGGCTCCTCCCACCCCGGACACGGCTGCTGCCGTCACCGCCAGCGGCAACCCGGAGGCCAGCCCGAAGAGCACGCAGCCCACACCGATGGTCGCTGCGCCTGCTGCCGCGATGCCGAGGCGTCCTCCACGGTCCACCAAGGTTCCGGCGAACGGTCGGGTGAGCAGGGAGACCAGCACGTCCACGGCGAGCAGGACACCGGTCTGGGAGGCCGAGAGTCCCAGCACGGCCCCAGCGAACAGCGGGAGGACGAAGTCGATGAACGTTCCCGTGCCGCTGGTGAGCGTGGCACTGGTGAGCACCCGGCGTTCGCGGCGCAACACCGAGGGCGCTCCCAGGCGATCCGCGCCATCGAGACGTGCCATCAATGCCCTCCCCCGGCTCCGGTACCGTGTGCACCGTCACAGGCACACTACACGGAACTAGTCATGCAGGCAGGCGATCACGAAAACGGCCTACGGTGAATACGTGACACCCGACCCGCTTGAGGCCCCAGACACCGCGACTGCCACCGGCCCTTCACTCACCGACCGCCGGGCGCGACTGGCGGTTTCGCTGCTCTTTTTGACCAACGGCGCCCTGTTCGCCAACCTGCTGCCGCGCTACCCGGCGATCAAGGACGGACTCGGGCTCTCCAACGGGGAATTCGGGGCTGCCGTCGCGGCCTTCCCGCTCGGGGCCCTCATCGCCGGTCTGGCCGCGGCCACCCTGATCCGTCGCTTCCGCTCCTCACGGGTCGCCGTCACCGGCACGATCCTCACCGGCGCCGGCATCCTGCTGGCCGGACTGGCCCCGAGCTGGGCGTTGCTTGCCGGGGCGCTGTTCATCGCCGGGGCCGCCGACGCGATCACCGATGTCGCCCAGAACTCCCACGGGCTGCGCGTCCAACGCCGTTATGGCCGCTCGATCCTGAACTCCTTCCACGCCGCCTGGAGTGTGGGCGCGGTCCTGGGCGGGCTGATGGGGGCCGCGGCCTCCGGAGCCGATATCCCACGCGGCATCCATTTGGGGCTTTCACTCATCCTCTTCAGCGCCCTCGCCCTGTATTGCCGCCGCACGCTTCTTCCCGGGCCGGAGCCGACCGAGGTGGACACCGCGGAGCAGCACGACGGCGGCATCCCCCGGGCCCGCGTCTCCCGCCTGGCCACCTACGGGATCCTCGCCGCACTGGTCCTGGTCGCCACGGGCGGCTCGGTCATCGAGGATGCCGGCAACTCCTGGGCGGCCATCTACCTGCACGATTCACTCGGCGCCGTTGCGCCGGTCACCGCGCTGGGTTTCGTGGCCCTCATCGGCTGCCAGCTGGTGGGTCGGCTCATCGGTGACCAGCTCTTCGATGCCTTCGGCCAACGACTGGTGGCCCGTGCCGGGGGCGTCATCGTCGTGGTGGGCATGGGGTTGGCGCTGGCTTTCCCGACCATCCCGGGGACCATCATCGGTTTCGGGCTTTCCGGCTTCGGCATGGCCACGCTGATCCCGGCGGCCATGCACGCCGCCGACGAGCTCCCCGGCCTGCGCCATGGCACGGGGTTGACCATCCTGGGCTGGCTGATGCGCGTGGGGTTCCTGTTCTCCCCACCGATCGTCGGGTTTGTTGCCGACCGCACCACCCTGGCCACCGGGCTGCTCATCGTGCCATTGGCCGGACTGCTGGTCATCGTCTGTGCCGGGGTCCTGCCCCGCAAGATCCGGGTCTGACCCGCGTCACCTGTTGAGGGAGTACCGTGGCCGGAACAGGACATCAGGACCGGAACGGAGGCAGGACCATGGACACCGGATTGCTCTGCACACTGCTATCGACCGCCATCCTCATCGGAACCTTCAGCGCCGTGGGCGTGATCTGGAAAAACGGCAAGAAGACCGGGCAGATCCGACACATCTTGCGGGACTAGGCGGAAGTTTCGGGCTTGCGGGTCAAAACAACAGGTTTGGGGACCCGAACTTTTGTTTTCTGGGTGCTTGATCGTAAAGTACAGATATGCACATCCCTCACTTTCCCTGGCCAAAAAACGCTAGGCGTCGCCCCGTTGCCGCTGCTGCCCTGCTGGCTGCGGCCCTGGGCCTGACGAGCTGCAGCGCAGCAGCCTCGTCCACCGGTACCGACGACGACTCCGACCTGCCCGTGGTCCTGACGACCTTCACCGTCCTGTCGGATCTGGCCACCAATGTCGCCGGAGACCACCTCCAGGTGGAGTCGATCACCAAGCCGGGTGCGGAGATCCACGGCTACGAGCCGACCCCCGGGGACATCAAGAAGGCCTCGAAGGCCGATCTGATCGTGGATAACGGGATGAACCTCGAAGCGTGGTTCGAGAAGTTCGTGGACCACCTGGACGTCCCCCACATCGTGGCCAGCGAAGGCGTGGACGTCATCGACATCAGCGAGGACGAGCAGGCCGGATTGCCCAACCCACACGCCTGGATGAGCCCGGACAACGCCAAGCTCTACGTCGACAACATGGCGAAGGCCTTCGGTGAACTCGCCCCCGAGCATGCCGAGGATTTCCTGGCCAACGCCGCGGAATACAAGAAGGAGATCCAGCAGGTCGGTGACGATCTGGAAGCCGATCTGTCCACGTTGCCGAAGAATGAACGGGCGCTGGTCACCTGCGAAGGCGCCTTCTCCTATCTGGCCCGCGACGCCGGACTGACCGAGCAGTACATCTGGGCGGTCAACGCCGAGCAGCAGGCCCGGCCCAGCCAGATCGCCGCGGCCATCGAATTCGTGAAGGACCAGCAGGTCCCCGCGGTGTTCTGCGAATCCACGGTCTCCGATGCCCCGATGCAGCAGATCGTCGAGGCCACCGACGCTGACTTCGGCGGAACCCTGTACGTCGACTCGCTCTCCACCGCCGACGGACCGGTCCCGACCTATCTGGATCTGCTGCGCCATGACTCGGAGACCATTTCCGACGCGTTGACCGGAGCCAACTCATGACCGCCGCGATCGACGTGCGCGAGGCCACCGTCCACTACGGCGATGTCCTGGCCCTGGACCACGCCAGCGTGAGCTTGCAGCCCGGCCGCATCTGCGGACTGGTCGGCATGAACGGCTCGGGCAAGTCCACGCTGTTCAAGACGATCATGGGTTCGGTGACCCCGGACCAGGGAACCGTGAAGATCAACGGCGGGGCCCCGGCCGCCGCCCGCAAGGCGGGCACCATCGGCTACGTCCCGCAGAGCGAGGAGGTCGACTGGGCCTTCCCGGTGTCCGTCCGCGATGTGGTGATGATGGGCCGCTACGCCCAGATGGGCTTCACCCGCCGGCCACGCCCGGCCGACCGAGCCGCCGTGGCGGACGCCCTGGAACGGGTGGAACTGACCGAATTCGCCGACCGGCAGATCGGCCAACTCTCCGGAGGACAGAAGAAGCGGGCCTTCGTGGCCCGAGGGATCGCCCAGGGTGCCACCATCCTGTTGTTGGACGAGCCGTTCGCCGGCGTCGATAAGCGCACGGAGGCCACCATCACGTCCCTGTTGCGCGGGCTCGCCGCCGACGGCGCCACCGTCCTGGTCTCCACCCACGACCTCCACGCCCTGCCGGCCCTGGCCGACGAGGCCGTGCTGCTGATGCGCAAGGTGTTGATGCACGCCTCCCCCGACGAAGTCCTCCAACCCGAGAACCTGGCCCGCGCCTTCGGCCTGGACGTCATGGACCGGGAGGTGCTGGCATGAACCTCATCGAGCTCTTCGCCGAACCACTCAGCTACGACTTCATGGTCCGTGCCCTGGCCACCACCATCATCGCCTCGGTCGTCTGCGCCGTGCTCTCCTGCTGGCTGGTGCTGGTGGGCTGGTCCCTGATGGGCGATGCCGTGTCCCATGCGGTGCTTCCCGGGGTCGTGCTGGCCTACGTCGTCGGGGCGCCCTTCGCTCTGGGGGCCATCGTCTTCGGGTTCCTGGCCGTCGCCCTGATCGGGGTGGTGCGTGACACCAGCCGGGTCAAGGAGGATGCCGCGATCGGGATCGTGTTCACCACGCTCTTCGCGCTGGGTCTGGCACTGATTTCCGTCACCCCCTCCCAGACCGACCTGAACCACATCATCTTCGGCAACCTGCTCGGGGTCTCCCGGGCGGAGCTGTGGCAGGTGGGCATCCTGGGGGCCATCACCCTGGCGGTCCTGCTGCTCAAGCGCCGCGATTTCACCCTCTACGCCTTCGATCCCACCCACGCCCAGGCGATCGGGCTGAACCCGCGCCTGCTCGGAGCGGGTCTGTTGGGTCTGCTCGCGTTGACCTGCGTCGTGGCGCTGCAGGCGGTCGGCGTGGTGCTGGTGGTGGCCATGCTCATCATCCCCGGGGCCACGGCCTACCTGCTCACCGACCGGTTCTCCCGGATGCTGGTGATCGCCCCGATCATCTCGGTGGTCTGCGCCGTGGCCGGGCTGTATGTGAGCTACTACCTCGACACCGCCTCGGGAGCCATGGTGGTCCTGTCCCAGGGCGCCGCCTTCACAGTGGTCTACCTGTTCGGCCCCCGCCACGGACTGCTGGGTAAGCGGTGGGCGGCGCAGCGGCGCAAGCGCCTGCTCACCACCGCAGCCTGAGGGGGAACGGCAAAAAACTGCCCGCCCGGTTGAACCGGGCGGGCAGTTTTTTGCTTCTGTTCCCTAGCGGCCGGCGACCGAGACGAAGAGGGCGTCGCTGGCCGTCTTCCCCAGGCTCAACGGCGGCTGGTCGGAGCCGTCGATCTGCACTTCGAGTGTGCCCGAATACGGTTCGCCGGCGCCCACGGTCAACCGCACACCACAGATGATGTCCCGGTCCCTGAAGTAGCCCAGCAGTTCGCTGTCGGAGTCGGAGATCCGCTCGACCACCACGACGGTTCCGGGTTCGACGCCGGTGAGCTGGACGGCGTCGGGCACCTCCACGGTGCCGTCCGCCGCGGGGATGGGATCCCCGTGCGGGTCGCGCGTGGGGTGCTCCAGGATGGTGTCGATGCGTTCGATCATGAAGTCCGAGACGGCATGCTCGAGGACTTCGGCCTCGTCGTGGACCTGTTCCCAGCCGTAGCCCAGGATGTCGACCAGGAAGGATTCGATCAGCCGGTGGCGGCGGACCATCGCCACCGCGTGGGTGCGACCGGTTTCGGTGAGTTCAACGGTGCCGTATTTGGCATGGTCCAGGTAGCCCTGCTCGGCGAGTTTGCGCACGGCATCGGAGACCGTGGAGATCCGCAAGCCGGTTTTTTCGGCGATGTCCTTGGTGGTGACCGGTTCGCTGGTCCACTCCGAGAGGCTCCAGACGGCTTTGAGATGGTTTTGGGCGCTGTCCGACAATTCAGTAACCGACATGCAGGCCAGTCTACGCAGCCCGGGCCCCACAAGCCCGTCGGAGGGTCCCGGCCCCACCGGCTAGAAGGCCAGGACCACCCGGGCCACCACATAGGCGGCGACCACGAAGACCAGCGAGGCGAAGCCTCGTTTGAGCACCCGTTCGGGCAGCGAGCGCCCGATATGCCCGGCAATATAGGACGCCACCATGGCGGTTCCGGCGAAGGCCCCGGTCAGCGCCCAGTCCAGGTCCAGGTTCCCGATATGGGAGATGAATCCGCCCAGGGAGTTGACCACCACGATGACCAGCGAGGTCCCCACCGCCGTGGTCATGGGTAGACCCAGGACCAATGCCAGGGCCGGGACGATGAGGAACCCTCCGCCGACCCCGAGCAGACCGGTCAGGAATCCGACGACGATACCGGTGGCCACCGCCTTGGGTAGGCGGCGACGCCAGATGATGGTTCCGTCGGCGGCTATGTCATGGCCGGCCCGGGAACCGACGGGCAACAGCATCCGGATGCCGGCCAGCACCATGATCGCCGCGAAGACGATCAGCAGCACCTGCTGATCCATCAGCGAGTTCACCGCGGTGCCGGCGAAGGCCGTCGCCCCGCCGGTGACCCCGATGACCAGCGCCAGCCGCCAGTCCACATCGCGTCGTATCCGGGGCAGCACCGCCATGGTCGAGGAGGCCCCCACGACCACCAGCGAGCTGGGGATGGCCGCCGAGAGTGGCATCCCCACCCCATAGACCAGTGCCGGAACCGCCAGGATGGACCCTCCCCCGCCGACGAGCCCCAGCAGCCCGCCGACGATCAGCCCGAAGACCAGTGCGGCACCGATCACCGCCGGCTACCTGGCGTACTGTTCGGCCCAGGCGGCATAGCTGCCCTCGAGCTCGACGACGTCGTACCCGGCATGACGCAGCGTGCTGGCGACCACCGAACTGCGCACCCCACTCTGGCAGTAGGTGACGATGGTTCCACTGGTGGGCAGCTTCTCCAGGTTCCACAACACCCTCCCGCCGTGGAGTTGTTCCGAGCCGGGGACGTGGCCGTCCTCGTGCTCGGATTTGGCCCGGACGTCCAGCAGCAGCGCCTTGTCGAAGTCGGCGATCTCGCCCGGCTGGACCAGTTTCGGCGTATGCCGGGGCAGGCCCTCGATGCTGGTGACGTAACCGGAGACATCGTCGATGCCCACCCGGATCAGGTGGTCCCACATCGTCCGGGCGGCCTCGGGGCCCTCGGCCAGCAGGACCAGCGGGCGGCCGTCGCGTTCGGGGTCGATGGCCCAGGCCCCGTAGGTGGCCATGGATTTGATCGCCGGAATGTTCACCGACCCGGTGACCGTGCCCCGGTGGACCTCGCTCTGGGCCCGGGTGTCCACGAAGGTCACCTCGTGGGCGTCCAGCGAGGCGGCGACCTGGTCCACGTCGAGCTCCTGAAGCGGCTTCCGTTCGCCCAGGACGGCGGGGCCGGCGAGGTTCTGGCGCTTCATGCGCCCGAAGTAGGCCGGGGCGTCGGGCTGGCCCTCGAGCAGTTCGGCGACGAAGCCTTCCTCGTCGTCGGCCTCCAGGTATTTGCCCCACCAGGCGTTGAGCCGTTCATAGCCCACGGTGCTCGAGGGCACGGCACCCAGCGCCTTGCCGCAGGCGCTGCCGGCGCCGTGGGCCGGGTGGACCTGGACATGGTCGGGCAGGGTGAGGAACTTGTCCCGCAGGCTGGCGAACATCTGCTTCGCCCCGATGAAGCGGGTATCCACGCCGCCGGCGGCCTCGTCGAGCAGGTCGGGGCGGCCCAGATCCCCGCAGAAGACGAAGTCACCGGTCAGCGCGTACCCGGGATCCTTCGAGAAGGCCCCGTCGGTGACCAGGAAGGTCAGATGTTCGGGGGTGTGCCCGGGGGTGTGGAGGGCGGTGAGGGTGATGTTGCCCAGGGTGATGGTGCCACCCTCGGTGAGCACGGTGGCCTCGAAGTCATAGAGCCAGTCGGGTCCTCCCTCGCCGGAGACATACATGGTGGCGCCGGTATCGGCCGCCAGTTCGCGGGTGCCCGAGAGGTAGTCGGCGTGCACGTGCGTTTCGGTCACGGCGGTGATCTTCAGTCCGTTCTCCGCGGCGATCCGGTGGTAGACGTCGGTATCGCGGCGGGCGTCGATGACCACTGCTTCCCCGTTGCCCTGGCAGCCGATGACGTAGCTGGCCTGTGCCAAATCGGTGTCGTAGATGCGTTCAAAGAACATGGCGTACTCCTTAGGCAGTCGCTCGTGGGTTCAGGCTCGTCCCTTGAGGATGAGATTCCAATACATGTTGGGCAGTCCGTAGCGTTTGAGGTACCACATGTCCTTGCGTTCATGGGTGGTGTCGATGAACGGGAAGCTTGGTGCCGGGCGCATGCTGTAGTCGAATTCGGCCAGCAGCATCGTGTGGCGTGAGGTGGTCAGCGGGCAGGAGGCGTACCCGCCGTAGCTGGCCGACGGCGTCGCCCCACGCATGACGGCCAACAGGTTCTCCACCACCACGGGGGCCTGTTTGCGGATGGCCGCCCCGGTCTTGGAGTTCGGGCTCGAGCCGGCATCGCCCAGGGCGAAGACCTCCGGGTACCTGGTGTGGCGCAGCGTGTTCTTGTCGATCTCCACGTAGCCGGCGGGGTTCTGGGGGTCGGCCAGGGCATTGTTCTTCAACCAGTCCGGGGCGGACTGCGGCGGGACGGCGTGGAGGAAGTCGTAGCCGAGTTCCTCGTCGGTCCCGGTGGTGTTGTTGCGCACCGAGACGGTTTTGGCCTCCGGGTCGATGGAGGTTGCTTCGCTGCTGAAGCGGACCTCGATGCCGTAGTCGGCGACGACCCGGTCGAGTTCGTCGGAGAATTCCTTGACCCCGAACATGCCCGGGGTGGGTAGGACCAGGACCATGCGGATATCGTCCAGGACCCCCTGTTCACGCCAGTAGTCGGCGGCGAGGTAGGCGATCTTCTGGGGTGCTCCGGCGCATTTGATCGGCCCGGCCGGCATGGTGAACACGGCGGTGCCCGAGCGCAGGGCGCGGATCATGGTCCAGGTCTTGGGCGCCAGCTCGAAACTGTAGTTGCTCGAGGCCGAGGGGGTCTTCAGGGCCTCGGGCAGGCCGGGCAGCTTGTCCCAGTCCAGCTGGATGCCGGGGCAGACCACCAGATAGTCATATCCGACGGTGGTCCCGGAGGCGAGGGTGACGGTCTTCGCCTCGGGGTCGACCCCCGTGGCGGCGTCCTTGATCCAGGCGACCCCCTGGGGCATGACCGAGGCCTGGGACCTCACCGATTCCTTCGCCGGGGCCCGTCCACCGCCGACCAGGGTCCAGAGCGGTTGGTAGTAGTGCTTGTCGTTCGGTTCGATGACGGCGACGTCGTCCTGGCCGGCATGGCGTAGCCGGGCGGCCACGCTCAGTCCGGCGTTGCCGCCGCCGATGATCAGGATGCGATGGTGCAGGCCCATATGAAACGTCTCCACTTCGTTCGGCGCTGCCCGCCGGAGCTGTCCATGCGGCGGGGAGGTGCCGGATCCCGGCGGGAAGCACCCTACGCCCTAATGTACGTACATTTGCCGGTTCTGGGAAGCCCCCGGATGGTGGCAGTGGTCGGCGCGCCGGGAGGCGGCGGGGTCAGCGGGCGGCGGCGGGGGCCGAGGGATAGGAGGTGGTGACGGTGAAACGGTCTCCCCGGATGAGGGTTTCGCGCCATTCCACCGCCTGCTCCCCGGCCAGACCGAGACGTTCGATGAAGAAGACGGCGGTCCCCTCGGGACAGGCCAGGCGCCGCGACTGGGCCCCGTCGGAGGCCAACGCGTGCAGGGTTTCATGTCCGGCGCTGAGGGTGATCGAGCACCTGCGGCGCAGCACCTCATAGAGGGCCGTATGTCTCAGATCGGCCTCCAGGACCGACGCGGCAAGGTCGGCGGGCAGCCAAGTGTCGTCCACGGCGATGACGTCGCGGTCCGCATAGCGGGTACGGGAGATGAAGACGAGTTCGGCATCGGCCGCCAACCCCAGATGGGCCGCCGCCGTGGCGGAGCGGCGCAGCTCGGCGACCTCGACGACGCTGCGCTGGGTCATCCCGGCGTTCTCGACGGCGGCAAAGAGGCTGTAGACGGGGCCGAACCGTTGTTCGTCCACGACGTTGACCACCGAGGATTGCCTGCCGCGTTGGGCCGAAAGCAGCCCGGCCCGACGCAGCGGGGCCAGGGCGGCCCGGATGGTGGACCGGCTGACCTCGTATTCATCGGCCAGGGCCATTTCCCCGGGGAAGCCGTCGACGAACTCCCCGCGGTCGATCCGCTCCTTGAGCCGATCCTGGACCGCTTGCCAGAGGGGGACCTTGCGCCCTGGTTGATCCCGTTGCCCGGTGGCCATCGTCTCCCCGCCTCGCTGTCTATGGTGCCGGCCGGTTGCCGGACGCCCGGACGCCGAGAACTGACGTGCCGGCTCCCGGGACCGATGCTATCGCGGGTCGGGCCCGGGCTGCCTCAGATGCGGACGTAGGCGGCCCCCTCGCCCTGCCGGCGGGCCAGCTGGGCGATGGCTGCCGGCACGTCGCGGACCCCGGGGGCCAGCTCCGAGACCTCCACCCCGGCCGAGCGCAGGGAGTTGGCACAGGCACTGATCGCCACCCGTCCCGTGCCGAGCAGCTCCGTGATCCGTGCCGAGTCCTCCGCCGGGGCGGCCAGCCGGGTCACCGACGGACCCTGGACCACGATCTCCACCTCGGTGCCGGGCAATTCGGCCAGCGCGTTGGCGGCGATCCTCAAGGCCGTGGCCAGATCGGGGAACGGCGCCTGCCCCGGTCCGGCCAGGTGCAGCACCAGGGAGTTCATGGTGCCTCCGTTCCCGCGCCGCTGGTGGCCCGTTCGCCCGACTGGCCCGAACCAGCGTCCTGCGAGCCGGCGTCGTGCTCCGCGTCCTGCCCGTTCCCCGGGTCTTCGGCCTTGAGGTGACGGCGGACCGCCAGGATCCACCAGCCCAACAGCACCAGTCCCAACAGTGCCGGCCAGGCCCAGCCCGGCAGCGCCTGGTCGACGGAGCCGGCCGCGGCGGAGACCTTGTCCATCACCGAGGCGGAGATCAGTTCATTGGAGGTGACGAGTCCGCCGGTGGCCAACATGACGACCCCGACGGCCACGGTGACCACCCCGGCGATCAACATGTTGGTGTTGAAGCGGAACCTGCCCAGATACACGGTGCGTCCGCGCAGCCAGCCGGCCTTGAACACCCCGGTCCGACGGATGATGCCGGCCACGATCAGCACGGGGATCACCATGCCCAGGGCGTATATGGCCAGCAGCAGTCCTCCCGAGAGGGCACTGCCCTGGGCCAGGACGAGGGTGAGGATCGCTCCCAGGACGGGGCCGGTACAGAATCCGGCCACCCCGGCGGCGGTCCCCAGCAATACGGCCCCACCCAGTGACGGAGTCGCTGGACCCTTGCGCCGGGCCCGGCTGGGCAGCAGCTTGCCGACATCGAATCCCCCGCCCAGGATCTGCACGACCCCCAGGGTGATGATGACCCAGGCGGCCACGACGATCAGGGCCCGGCGATCCACCGCGATGGTGCCCCCGAGCCAGCCGATGCCCAGGCCCAGCGGGACCAGGGTGGCCAGCATGCCGATCAGGAAGGCCAGCCCCAGGGCCGAGAGCCTGCGGGTGGAGGTGGCCGCATGGGCGAAGAACGCCGGAAGCAGCAGGGCGTTGCAGGGGCTGAACAGCCCCAGCACTCCCCCGACGAAGGCAAAGAGCAGTCCGGCCTCCATCTACTTCTCGTCCTTTTCAGCGGCCTTGATTTCCTTGTCGATGGCCTCGATGAAGTTCTCCGTGGGCTGGGCGCCGACGAACGGGGTCTTGTTCAGCAGGAAGGACGGGGTGCTGGTCACGCCCAGCTCCATGGCCTCGTCGATGTTCTGCTGCACCACATCCGGGGCGTGGACCCCGTTCATGTCCTCGATGAGCTGATCGCCGTCCATCCCGAGCTTCTCGGCGGTGGCCTTCAGGTTCTTGTCCTCGAAGGCGGAGGCATCGGCGATCTTGCCGTCCTTGGACATCTCCTCGTGGAATTCGAGGTAGCCGTCCTGCATGGCCGCCGCCTGGGCGGCTTCGGCGGCCTTCAGGGACGCATCGCCGAAGATGTCCAGGTCCCGCCATTCAATGCGCAGCTTTCCCTCGTCGACGTACTTGTCCATCAGGGTCGGCAGGGTGTTGGCCGTCCATTTGGCGCAGAACGGACACTGGAAGTCCGAGTAGGCCACCATGACCACCGGCGCATCCACATCCCCCACGGCGGTGGGATCCTCCGGATCCACGCGGGCCATGTCCGGGACCTCGACGTCCTCGCCCGGGGCCTGCTCCTGCTGGGGTGGTTGCTGCTGTTGCTGTTCCTGCGGTGCGGCGGCCGGGGCCGGTTCGGAGGGGCTTCCGTTGCCGAAGGGCAATTGCATGCCGATCAACAGACCGATGACGAGGGCCACGGGGATCGGAATGATCCACACCCATGGCAGTTTCCTGGCTCCGCCGTTCCGGCGGCCCGGCGTCGCCGGTTCGTCGTGCATTGGTGTTTCAGACATGGGGGTGCTGCTTTCGATCGATTAGCTACTATGTTGCATAGTATCTCTACTATCCTTGATAGTAGATAGAACGGCGACGATCAAGTTTTCCGTTGAAGATCACACACCACCCAGGAGCCAGTACCCATGTCACGCCCCGCACGACCGCGCATCGGCTTCACACGCCGCATCACGTTGGCCGCGACCGCCCTGAGGTGGTGGGGGCCCCGGCAATGGATCATCGCCGCCCTCGGCGCCCTGGGCATCGGCGTGCTGCTCGGCGTGGCCACCGTCCTGATCCCCAACGACTTCTTCAGCCGCGACATCGCCCCCACGGCATGGGACCGGCCGGTCTGGATCGCCACGTCCCTGCTCTCCGGACTGTTGGTGGGCAGCTATGTCAGTCCCCGCGGGGCCGCCCCGGCCCCGGAGGACTCCTCGGCCGACGGCGGTTCGCGTTGGGGGTTGGCCGGTGGGCTGCTGGCCTGGTTCGCCATCGGTTGCCCGGTCTGCAATAAGATCGCCCTGTTGGCCCTGGGGTATTCCGGCGCAATGGCCTACTTCGCGCCCCTGCAGCCCTGGATGGCCGCCCTGGCCCTGGTCATGACCTTCGGCGCCGTGATCTACCGGCTCTCGGGCCAGGTCGAATGCCCGGTGTCGATCCCGCGACCGGATGCCCTACAGGAGACAGCGGAAAGGACCCAGGCATGAGCACCACCACCACCGGCGAGGCCGCCGTCGAGCCCGGGGCATCGCCCCGGCAGCCCCTTCTGCCCTTCGACCCCGGAGAGGCCCCCCGGGTCGGCACCCTGGAACGCCGGGTCCTGGACGTGCTGTGGAAGACCAAGCAGACCCACACCACGCGCAGCATCCTCGAGGAACTGGCCACCGGCGAACCCCCGCATCCGGCCTACACCACGGTGGCCACGGTGTTGGGGCATCTGGTGGAGAAGCAATTGGCCACCCGGGAACTGACCGGCCAGGTCTGGTCCTACACCGCCGCGTTTAGCGGTTGTGAATTCTCCGCGGCCCATATGGTCCGGGCGCTGGGCGAAACCAACGACCGGCGCAGATGCCTGGCCAGCTTCGCCACGTCGCTGGATCCCGCCGACCGCGCCTACCTGAAATCCCTGCTGTAGCCTCTCCCCCCCGGGCCCGTCCGGCCCGGCGACTCGACCCCGCCGAACGCACCGGATACCCGGTCCCCCGCCCCGCATTGGTAAAATGGTACGGATCTTTTAACCCGTCACGGCCCGTGGCGGTCCGGAACCACCGAGGCAGGGACAGGGGGAAGACGCCATCGGCCAGCGCAACCAGCATGAGCAACCGGCCGGGACCGATGCCGCCCCGACCGCCCGGCCCGGGAGGCTCAGGGCGTTCCTGACGGGCCTGTCGGTCCCTGCCGGGGTACTCGTGCTCTGGCAGGGCATCATCCTGGTGTTCGTACTGCCGTTGGTGAAGTTCTTGTTCACCCACGCATTGGCGCTGGCCGGGACCCCGAACCTGACCGACCGGAACTTCCCGCGGATCCTGCATAGTCCCCCGTCGGTGTTGCTGTTCCTGGCCATCGGGTTCATCGCCTTGGGCGCACTGGCCCTGCAATACACCTCGGTCATCGCCCTGGTGGGCAGGATCCGCGCCGGGTCACGGCATCCGGGAACGACGGCGGGACGCCAGGCCTGGCGTGCGACCGGCAAGGCGCTGGGGCTGCAGGCCCCGCTGGTGGCCCTCTACGTCTTCCTGCTCATGCCGCTGGGCGGGTTGGCCGATCTCTCCCCGCTGACCCGCGATATCGGGGTCGCCCCGTTCGTCACGGCCGAGTACCTCAAGAAACCGTTGAGCATCAGCTTGTACCTGTCGATGATCAGCGCGCTGGTGTATCTGAACCTGCGCCTGTTGCCGACCATCCCGCTGCTGGTCACCCGCGGGCTGACCCCGTTGCGGGCCATGCTCACCAGCTGGCAGGCGACCTGGACCCCACGCCTCCGCCTCCCGGCGATCCTCGCTGCCCCGCTACTGGCCGCGGTGCTGACCTTCGATCTGCCCTCGCGCACCGTGGCCTGGGCCGCGACCCTGCCCGGGGCCGTGCTGGACACCGATTCCCATCTGGTGGCCACCCTGGGCCTGGGGGCGGCGCGGGCGGCGGACTTCGTGCTCATGGTCATCGCCACGGTGGCGCTCATCCGGGTGTTGCTCGCCTGGGTGGATCGGCGGGTTCCGGCCGGCCGGGCCTCCGCCTCGCCCGCCGGGGCGGTGGACCGCCCCGCCGCCGAAGCCAACCGGTCGCCGGGCCGTGCCGCACTCCCCCTCGGGGGACGTCGGCTGGCGCTGCGCACCACGGCGGGCGCCGCGGTGGTGGCCATCGCCATCATGGGCGCCCCCGCGGTGGCCGCCGCTCCGGCCCAGACTTCCGACCCCCTGGTCATCGCCCACCGCGGGTGGGTGTGGGGCGGGGTCGAGAACACCCTGGGCGCCTTGGAATCGGCGGCCACCCAGGACCCCGATCTGGTGGAGGTCGACGTCCAGCAGACCAAGGACGGACACTTCGTCGCCAGCCATGACACGAACCTGCTGCTCCTGACCGGCCACAACGTGGACATCTACGATCTGACCCTGGCCGAGGCCGAAGCCACCACAGTCAGTGCCCGAGGCTTCAGCGACCACATCCCCTCGATGCTGGACTACGTCCGCCGGGCCCGGCAGTTGGGGATCAAGCTCCTCATCGAGCCCAAGGTCCACGGCCATGAAACGGACGACTACCTGGACCGCTTCATCGCCGAACTCGCCTCGGTGGGACCCCTGGACGACAACATCTACCATTCCCTGGATGCCGACCTCGTGGAATCGCTCAAGGCCCGGCGCCCCGACCTGTCCGTGGGATACACCATCGCGATGACCGTCGGCGGGATCCCGGACGTGGACTGCGATTTCCTGGTCGTGGAACAGGCCTCCTATTCCAAGCAGTTCCTGGACCAGGCCCGCGCGGCGGATCTGCCCGTCTATGTGTGGACGGTCAACCGCGAGGACCGCATCCGCAAATACCTCTACGACGGCGTCGCCGGAATCGTCACCGACCACCCGCAGCGGGCCAGGACCCAACGGTCCCGGGTCCACGCGCATCCGGGCACGGCGTTCCCGCTGCGCGATGTGGTCAAGCATCTGGCCAGCGTGATGCCGACCTCGCATTAGGTGCCAGGGGGAATGTCCCGGGCCCCGCAGGGGTTGGCCCGGATATGGACCTGACCACGATTCCCCTGACCACGATGGATGAGCGCACCACGACCCTCAACGACTACGCGGGCCAGGTGGTCATGGTGGTCAACGTCGCCTCGCGCTGCGGACTATCCGGACAATACGAGCAGCTCGAGGAACTCCACCGCACCTATGCAGATCGCGGCTTCACCGTCCTGGGCTTCCCCAGCAACCAGTTCCTCCAGGAACTGCGCAGCAACGAGGCGGTGCTCCAGTACTGTTCGACGACGTACGGCATCACCTTTCCGGTCTTCGACCGCCTCCGCGTGAACGGCCGGAACGAGCACCCGCTGTATACGGAGCTGAAGAAGACGAAGGACGCCACCGGGAAGGCCGGACGCGTGCGCTGGAACTTCGAGAAGTTCCTCCTGCTACCCTCCGGACAGAGGCTGCGCTTCCGTCCCCGGACCACACCGGATGCCCCGGAAATCATCGCGGCGATCGAAGCCAACCTCCCCGACCAGCCACCGACCGATCGGACACGGAACCAGCCATGATCCTTCCCGAGCCGCTCATCCCCGTCTTCCTGAAGGCCACGAAGGCCGGAGAAGAGTTCATCTCGGAGGCCGCGGCCCACCGACGGGTCCGCGAAGGCACGCTCCGCCCGGCCCCCTACGGTCCACCACGGGGGCTGCGGAACGACGTCGGCATCACCGTGGCGCGCACCGCGGCCGGATGGCCCGCCTACACGCTGCGGCCCCGCAATCCCGGGGCCCGGGGGCACCTCATCTACGCCCACGGCGGCGGATGGGTCAACGAGATCTCCCCCCAGCATTGGCAGCTCGCCGCGCAGATCGCCGCCGAGGCACGGACCACCGTCCATGTGCTGATCTATCCACTGGTCCCCTTCGGCACGGCCGGGAGGGTCGTCGACGGTTTCACCACCGAGGTCCTGAAGTGCCTGGAGAGCGCCGAACCCACCGTCCTGGCCGGGGACTCCGCAGGAGGCCAGATCGTCCTGTCGACCCTCCTGCACCTGCGCGACCGGCACCAGGTGACCCTGCCGCGGACGATCGCCATCGCCCCGGCGGTCGACCTGTCCATGAAGAACCCCGAGATCGCTGCCGTCCAGCCCAGTGATCCGTGGCTCGGCACCCGGGGCACCCAGGTCTTCATCGACCTGTGGCGGGACACCCTGGACGTGGATGACCCCACGGTCAGCCCGCTCAATGGTGACTTGGAGGGTCTGGGCCCCGTGACGCTCTTCTCCGGAACCCGAGACATCCTCAACCCCGACGGCCGGCTCTTTGCACAGCGCGCCGCCCGGGCCGGCGTCGACGTCGAATACGTCGAAAAGCAGGGGCAGCTCCACGTGTATCCGCTGCTGCCCACGGCGACCGGGCGTGCCGCCCGCCAGCACATCGTGGCGCGGGTCCGCGAAGCCACCGCGTAGCCGTCTTCCTCCGCCGGGCCGCCGTCAGCCGACTCAGCTGCCGCGGACCCCGACCCTGAGGATCTGATCGTCCTCGGGACCGGGGCTGCCTCGTCCGTCAGTGTTGTTGGTCAGGATCCAGAGGTCCCCGTCCGGGGCGGTCGTCACCTGGCGCAGCCGGCCGAACTGTCCCACATAGTGTTCGGTCGAGGTTCCATCCTCAAACACCGGAACCATCCGCAGGGCGGCCCCCCGCAGATTGGCGATGAAGATCGCCCCGGCGGTGATGGTCATCCCACTGGGGCTGGCCTCGGCGGGAGGCCATTGCTGGACGGGATCGGTGAAAGCGTCCTCGTCGGCGATGCCTTCCACCGTCGGCCAGCCGTAGTTGGCCCCGGCGGTGATCACGTTGAGCTCATCCCAGGTGCTTTGCCCGAATTCGGTGGCATAGAGCGTGCCCACGGCGTCCCAGGCCAGCCCCTGCGGGTTGCGGTGCCCGAGGCTGTAGACGTAGGAGTCCTCGAAGGGGTTCGAGTCCGGGATTCCGCCGTCGGGCTCCATCCGCAGGATCTTCCCGCCCAGGCTGTCCCGGTCCTGGGCCAATGAGCGGTCGCCGGTATCCCCGGTGGTGGCGTAGAGCATCTTATCGGGGCCGAACCCCAGCCGCCCGCCATTATGGTTCGTGCCGGCGGGAATCCCGTCGAGCAGGGTTTCGACACTGCCCAGTGCCAGCGACCCCGGTTGGCCAATGAGTTCGAAACGCTGGATCCGGTTGCCCTCGGCCCCGGTGGAATAGGCGTAGAGCTGTTCGGTCCCGCGCATCGCCAAGCCCAGCAGCCCGCCTTCCCCGCCATGGACCACTCCGGGGACGACGCCGATCTCCCGGGTTTCGCTGTCCTCCCCCAATTCGAGGATGCGCCCCGAGTCCCGTTCACTGATCAGGGCCGTTTTCTCGCGGAAGACCACCGACCAGGGCGCTTCCAGATCCTCGGCGACCACTTCGGGATCATCCTTCAACACGGACAGGGTCGGGGCGGCTTCTGCGGGCCGGATGGACGAACCGGCGGGGGCCGATCCCTGCCCGGGCGCCGGGGGTGCAGACTCGTCCGTGGGAGGTCCTGCGGTGCAACACGTCAGTGCCAGAGAGGCGACGAACCCGGTGACAGCGAGAAGCGAACCGCGCGGCACGTGCATGCATGGCCTCCTGGCCGGCTGGCTGTTCACCAGGCGTGGGCAGCAACCTCGCTGGCGGGAACGCCGCAACCGGCTCCGACGGCGGCCCCTTCCGCCCAGTATGGACGCTGGCCTGCCAAAGCGCACCCGTGGCACGCCCGGGCGATCCGCCGGTCCGGCCTCCACGGCCCGGGACCCACGTTGACGGGCGGGCGCCCGGCTGAAAGGGTTGGTGCTCTTCGACCACCCAACCTCCGAGGGACCCCGATAGATGAAGATCGTGATGTATCTGGCCGCAGTCGTCGGCGGCCAGGTCTTCACCACCGGTTTGCTGGCGTGGGTCCTGGCCACCTCCTCGGCGAGGTCCCCCGGGGCCGTCCTGTTGGCGGCGTTGGCGCCGACGGCCTTCGTGGGGGCCGCCTGGTGTCTGGGGACCCGCAGCGTCGACGCGCCGGTGCGGACCCCGGGCACCGCGTGGACGGCTGCCTTCGGCACGGGGTGGCAACGCAGCGGGTCGGCCCTGCTGGCCATCGGCATCCTGGCCACCCTCGCCCACGCGCTGACCAATGGAAACTCCGCCTGGCCCGCGCTTGTCCTGGTGGCCAGCGGCTTCGTCTTGAGCGGCTTCGGGATCGGCACCGGGCGGTGGATCCGCGCCCGCCGCCCGGATGAGCTGATCAGTGGGCCACGCAGGATGCCCGCGGCCGAACGCCTCCAACGGCAGATGGCCTGCCTGGTCGCGATCGGCTCACAGGCCATCTTCTGGATTTCATTGCTGGCCGGGGCCCCTTCCCGTCCCACCGGCGACACCGGACAGCTGGTCTACCACCTGCTGGGCAACACCCAGCTGGCCCTCTACGCTACCGGCCTGGCCGCCATGATCTGCGGGGCCTACCTGCGGGACCAGGTCCTGCACGATGCCCGGGTCAACAGGGACCAGACGGCGCTGTTGCGTCGGATCATCCGTGGGAGGACGCCGCTGCCCCAGGACGCCGAACTCCGCCGCCAGGCGCTGCGGTTCGCGCTGTCCATGCCCTACCAGTCGTTCTTCCGGGCCATGGTCTTCCCGCTGTTGTTCCTGGCGCAGGCGCTGCAGTACTACGTGGGGGTCATCCGGGGCGAAGGATCGTTCTTCGGCCAAGTCACCTCGTTCGCTCTGGCCGTGGGCCTGGTCCTGTCCACGGCCCACTTCCTGCGGTGGGGACGGGCGGCCCGCCGCTTCGCCCGGCGACAGCCCCAGGGGCCCCCGGTCACCACCCCCGGGGGCTGACACCGCGCGGACCCCGGTCGCCACCGGCGGATTCAGCGTCCGGAGCCGGCCTCCCACAGCGGGACCGGGACCGTGCCACAGGAGCGGCCGCCGGCATCGAGCAACCGGCCCGCCCGCTTATAGTGCCGCACGGTGGCCTGCCGGGATACCACCGTGCACCCCGGGGCCCGCCGGGCCAGCTCCACCTCGAGCCCGCGGACCTCGGAGAACTCATGCACCCACAGGGTCGCCAGCAGGTTCGCGGCCCCCAGCACCTCGGCGCTGAGCCGGCAGCCGGGAAGGTTCCCCAGATAGGCCCCGATCTCCTCCACCGAGGTCGCCGGAACGCTGAGCAGCAGGGAGACCTCGCGTTGTCCTGCCTCGATCTCCAGGGCGGCGTCGCAGCGCAGGGAGAGGAACCCCGAATCGAGGATCTGGCTGATCCTGCGTTGGGCCGTCTGCGCGGATACGCCGCATTCCTGCCCCAGCCGGGCCCAGGACATCCGGCCATCGGAGGACAGCCCCCGCACCAGGCGGGTGTCCAGCGCGTCGGGGACGTGGCCGACCCGCACCGGCCGTGCCGGGGCGCCCAGTTGGCGTACCTGGGCCGGCTCCAACGTCCCGGACCGCCATTCCGAGGCCCCGCGGTGCAGGGTGGTGGAGAACATCACGTCACGGTGGACCAGCCCGGGAAGCTCGGCGAAGGAGCGGGTCAGGGTGCGCATCAGCTCGTCGTGGGAGGAGGCATAGCAATCGACCAACAGGTCGTGGGGTCCGGAGACCAGCGAAACGGTGGCGAACGCCGGATCCAGGCAGAGCCGTTCGATCAGTTCCGCCTGTCGGGCCGGGGTCGAAGTCAGGTAGGCGAAGGCCGACCAGCCGGCCTCGAGGTACTTCGGCCCCGGGAACGGGGTCACCCAGGCGATGCCGGCCTCGCGCAGGGTCTCCCAGCGGCGGGCCAGGGTCACCGCCGAAACGTCCAGGACAGTCGCGAGCTGCTCCCAGTCGACGCGAGGGGCAATCTGCAGGGCGTGGATGATCTTGAGATCAAGTTCCGAGATCATGGACGATTCCTTCGTGAGTAATCCAAATAATGATGTTTCCACTGGATTTTCCGTGCCCTTACCGTACACCTTCAAAATAGGTGATGTACCGCACATCGGAGGTTCGGCCCCCAGGGCCCGGCCCCCGGCAGAGCCCACCCACCAAGGATTCCCCATGAGAACCACCCACGAGGCCTCCGCACCCATCGTGCGGCGGACCATCACCGGCATGATCGTGGCCATGGCGCTGATCGAGGCGCTCAGCGGCGTCACGCAGGGCTATCTGAACCCGATCCTGCCGGCCCTGGGCCCGAGACTGGACATCGACGACCCGACCATCAACGGGATCTTCCTGATCTCCAACGTCTCCTTCGCGGTGATGACCCCGATCATCTCCCGGCTCGGTGACAGCTTCGGTTATCGACTGGTGCTGCGCTGCTCCACGGTCGTCGTCGCCGCCGGGGTCCTGCTCATGGCCCTGGCCCCGACCCTGCTCACCGTGAGCATCGGCGTCGTCATGCTCACCTGCGTCGTGGGTTTCATCCCGCTGATGATGGGCATCCTGCGCGTGACCAGCTCGGCCGACACCCGGCGCGGCGTCAGCGTCATGATCGGCACCTTGATGATCATGGTCGGATTCGGCGGCCTGCTGGCCGGTCTGATCGGGGCCCACGATCCGGCCCGCGGGTTCTGGGTCGGGGTGCCGTTCGCCCTCCTGGCGCTGCTCATGACGTTCTTCCTGCCCGACGCCGGGGTCCCCACCCGGGAGCCGATCGCCCTGCTGCCGATGACCTGCTGCTCCCTGGGGCTCGTGGGCCTGGTCATCGCCCTGTCGATGGGCCCGGACTGGGGCTGGCTGTCGGCGAAGACCCTGCTCGCCGGGATCATCGGGGTGGGCCTGCTGCTGTGGTGGACCCGCATCGACGCCCGCGCCGAGAAGCAGTTCATCAACCTGCGCCTGCTGGCGGTCCCGCGCGTACGCAGCGTCTCGCTGGCCACGTTCTTCTTCGGCTTCGCCTCGGTCAGCTATTTCGGGACCAACGGGATCTTCCTGCACGCCGACGCCGAGGCCGCCGGCTACGGTTTCGGACTCGATCCGCTGGCCATCGCCCTGGTCCTCGCCCTGGCCTCGGTCCTCGCCCTCGGCGCCTCGCTGCTGACCGGCCGGGCGCTGACGGCGATCGGCGAACGCACCACCTTGATGCTGGCCGGGGCGACCCTCGCCTCGGGGTTCGTGGTCATGGCCCTGGGGCACGGCTCCTTCACCGGATACTGCGCCGGCTTCGCCTTGTTCAACATGGGCATGGGCATCTACCAATCGGCCACCCGGGCGCTCTCGGTCGAAGGGGTCCCGCTGGAGGAAACGGCCACGGCCGCCGGACTGAACGAACTGGCGCTCTCGGTGGGCATCGCCGTGGGTGCGGCGGTGGTCAAGATGCTCTCCTCCACCTTCGCCGCCGACGGCCATATCCTGATGAAGGGGATGATCGCCATCTGGATCACCCTGATCCTGGCCGCCCTCGTCGCCACCTTGTTTTCCCGCGGGTACACCCCGGTCACCGCATCCGCCCCCACCGAAGAGGTCACAGCATGAATCCGCACCAGACCCGGCACGACGCCGGTCCCGCCATCCAGGAACCGGCCTCCACGATCTCCCGGGCCTTGGACCGCGATCGTGCCACCGTGCTGGAACTGAGCCACGCCCTGCATGCCGACCCGGAGCTCGGCGGGAACGAACACCGCTCCGCGGCCCGGGTGCGTACGGTGCTGGCCGGGGCCGGCTTCGACTTCCCGGACCACCAGCCGGACTCCCCCACCGCCTTCCATGCCACCACCGGTTCCGGGGATCTGGTCGTGGCCGTCTGTATTGAATACGACGCATTGCCGGGGCTCGGCCATGCCTGCGGACACAACGTCAACGGGGCCATGGCGGTGGCCACCGCGCTGGCACTCGCCGACGTCGCCGAAGAGCTGGGCCTGACGGTCGAGGTCTTCGGTACTCCCGCGGAGGAGACCACCGGAGGCAAGGTCGATCTGATCAACGAGGGCTTCTTCTCAGGGGTCCATCTGGCCTTGATGGGCCATGCGGCCGATACGGACGGGGTCGGCTCCGCCTCGTTGGCCCTGGGCTGCTGGGACGCCTACTTCTCGGGGGTTCCGGCGCATGCGGCAATGAACCCCGCGGCAGGGGTCAACGCCCTGGACGCGGTGGTGGTGGCCCAGACGGCCATCGGACTGGCCCGTCAGCAGCTACCGGCCGGGGCGATCGTCTCGCTGGTGGTCCTCGAGGGGGGCACCGCCGTGAACATCATTCCGGCCCGGGCCCACGCCCGGGTGGAAATGCGGGCCCCGTCGGCCGAGACCCTGGTCCTCGTCCAGGACAAGATCCGCACATGCCTCGAGGCAGGAGCCCTGGCCAGTGGCGCCACGCTGGAGATCGAACCGCAGGGCCACGATTTCGCCGATCTGCGCCAGAACCGTTTCCTGGCCGAGTCCTATGCCGCCGCGATGGTCGATCGGGGCCGCGAGGTGCCGCTGCTGGAGGCTCCCGCGGCGTCCACCGACATGGGCAACGTCTCGCATCTGGTCGCCTCGATCCACCCGATGGTGGGATACCCCACCGACGGCGCCACACCCCATACCGCCGAATTCGCGTCCTTCGGAACCAGCGAGGGGGCCGATCAGGCAGTGCTCGACGGCGCCTACGGTCTGGCCATGGCGGCGGTCGCCGCCGCCACGGATCCGCGCGAACGATCCCGGCTTCAGTCGGGGATCAGTCCGCGGTGACCCCTGAACCGGCTCGCGGGGCCTGGCGCAGTTCGAACCACCGGTAGGCCTCGGTCCTGGCCTCTTCGGTCAGCACCGTGTACGCGGCAGGTTCGGCGCCGGCATCGCGGGCCGTCTGCTCGAGGTAGTCGCGCAGCACCCACACATCGACGGGGTCCACCAGTTCGCGTAGCTCCAGCGCCGCGTCGAGCGCCTCGTCGCTGAATTCGAGGTCTTCGCAGACTTGCTCCCGGCTCCGACCGGACAGGGACAGGTTCTTTGCGAGCTCTTCGCTGGTGACCTGGCGTTCGGCTGGTTTCAACGTCATGGGTCGCTCCTTCAGCTGATGGGGTCCTTCCCCTGAACCCTACGCGTCCCCGTCAACCCGTGGGCCTCTTCGTCCGGACTCACGTGCGAAGTCCGTGCCTCAAGCAAGACAAAGCATGCTCGAGCGCGGACTCGTGAACTTTCACGCGCCGGATTCGGCCAGCGCTTCACGGATGATTTTAGAACGGGTCTTCCCCTCACGCTCGGCGCGTGCGTCAACGACTGAGAGCTCTTCCTCGGTCAAGCGAAGCGCGACGACCTGAGACGGCCTCGAGCCACGCCCCGGACGGCCTCGGCCTCGCTTCTTCAACGTGTCGGCGAGAGCCGCTCCGCCCCAGGGGCACCGCCACTCCCGGGCACCATGCGCCCGCCGGATTCCAGGATCCGACGGACGTCGCGGTGCCGGGCCCCCGCCCCGGCAACTTCCCAAACTCGGGCTCGGCCACCGGCGTGGGTGGTATTGATGGCTTCCAGCACGGCGGGGGCCTCAGCGGCCAAGGACTCCATGAGCCGCGAGATGGTGACTCCGAGGCAACGAGCCAGAACGCCGCCGGGTCTTGCGCGACGAATGGTTTGCGCCACGGCAGAACGCGGTGTTCACGGCTGTTGGCAGGCTGACGGTTTTCGCAGTCCCGGTCAGCAGGATGGTTCCGGCTTGGGACGAGACACCGGTCCCGTGCGAATCATCTTGAGGTCGAGGTAGCAAGGAGCAAATTTCTTCATCGTCAGGGTGCTCCTTTTCCGGCCGGAATTAAAGACGAAGTTGGGTCTTGTGTTTTTTAATGTGACTCACATAACATTCGTTGTGTAATGAAATTACAGACCTGCTAGCGGCCTTACAGAAAGGAGATCCATTATGCGTGGTGGCATCAACCCCCGTCCTACCCGCCCCTAATGACTTGCTGAAGTGCCCTGTATGCCATGTCGATGGCCAGCAGGGCACTTCTCTAATCAAGAAAGTACTCGTATGAATATTGATGGCATCTATGACAGCTATGTCCGCTCTAGTGCTCGGTACTGCCGCGACCTCTTCCGCGCGGCTCAAAATTTCTTCGCAGCGAATGCTCTTGTCGAAGATGTCATCACTGGATCGGGAGTCCCTACTCCTCCTCAGGTCGACGCCATCTCTTCAACCTTCGCTAAAACCAGCACCTGTGCCATAGAAGCGGTGGCTTCAGTCCAAGAATTCGCCGCGGCGCACAACAACTATCCAGATCAGCAGCTTCTCGTGGATTCTGATACCCAGCAGTGGAGGCTCCGTCGGATAGCTGAGCTCGGGGAGCGGATCGCCAATATGACTTCTGCGCTGAGTTCTGGGGCCGATCTGCAGGAGCAGATCTGGGCTGAGCCAGAATACACTCGCCTGTTCACGGAAATGGCTGACATCGTATGTACAAGCGTGACCTGGCAGCGAAGTTTAGCCCTCGAGACACACGGGGAGTTGTGATTTGAGCATCGCCGACGAGAATCACGTCGACTCCGAGAGCCAGCCGAATCCTTTTCGACGCCTTGCTTTCCGGCAGTGGTATGCAGCTACAACACTGCTTGCTGTGAGCACTTCCACCATGGTGGCAGTAACGCTGGCACTCGTCGACGTCACGGCCAGTGTCGCCCTGGCCGGTCTGATCAGCGGCCTCATTCTTGGAATCGAACTGCTGGTAGTGCCCATAGGGGGTGGCTTGGCTGACGTGATCTCCCGTCGGACGCTGTTGCGCCGTGCGCTTTTCGCGGCACTGGCCGCGAACACCGTGCTCGTCGCCTTGCTGACCACCCTGACCCTGGCAGGGGGTGAAGGAAGAGCCTGGATTGCCTGGGCAGTGGTCGTTGCGCTCGTGGTGTCGGCGGGTGCGGCGGGAATCGCCGATCCCGCCCTCGACGCCTCGGCCCGGTCATTGATTAAACCTCCAGAGTTTCCGCGCGCAATGAGTGCCGAACAGGCACGCAGCTCCACATTGCAGATCGTCGGCAGTCCCGCTTCGGGTGGACTCTACGCCCTCATACCGTCAGCCCCGTTTATGCTTCGCGTTTTATGCGACCTGGGTTTCCTCCTGACCTTGCGACACATTCGCCAGGACCTCGGCCCCGTGACACATGAGGGACTAGATAAGGACTCAGGTGCCTCCCCTCGCGGCCGATATGCTCAAGCGCTCCTGGGGTACCGGGAGGCTTTGTCGTTTCTACGTCAACACCGTGCCTTACGGCGAGTTCTGGTCGCTGCGCCACTGGTTAATCTCATGGTTTTTTCCGGTACGTCCTGGACGGTTTTGCACCTGGCCTCAACAGGGGTGAACGCGCTAACAACGGGGATCACCGTCGCCGGGTTTGCTGTCGGTGGACTGATTGGCAGTGCCATAGCCCCGGCACTGACAGATCGATTCCCCCCTGGCCCCCTGGCGATCGTCGGGCTGTCTTGGATGACCGCCATCTTTGCCGGGCTATTTCTGTGTGACGGACGACCGTGGACACTGTTTGTCTTGGGCGTCCTCGCAATGCTTCCTTCTCCTGCGCTCAACGGGGGGCTGTTCGCACACGTGTTCGCCGAGACGTCTCCAGGCATGCAGGGACGGGTGATGGCCACCTTCAGCCTTGTCGGCGGACTCGCCACGGTGGCTGCTCCGATCGTTGCAGGAGCCGCCATTCAAGCTAGGCTTGACGCAACTTTGGGTGTCTTCACCTGCGCAATTGGCGCACTCGGAGTTCTGGTGTTGCTCACCTCTCCAGCAGTGCGGGCCATGCCCCGTCCGTGACCGGTTCTCCTCTTTGGCGTCGCGACTGATCGGACTGAGCGAAGACATGGGCCATGGGCATCGGTGGAACGTCACAACAGGAGGAGTAGCCGCCGAAAACGGTTGAGCGGCCTCATATAGATCCTCCTCAGGCCACCATTCCATGATTGGGCCGTACCGAAAATCAGCTCCGTAGGGGTATCGAATCCTGGAGTAGCGGCCTAACCTTTGGGACACTCGTTTGAGCCTGGGCCTTTCACCGGGCTCCGAATTCCAGGGACCGGCGAAAGACCGAAGCAGGGAGCTCGCGAGCATCCGCCGCGTCCAGAGTGTATCGGCTCCGGAGGCCCGCCTGTTTTGACCTCGGACTGTGATCGGTGCCATCCTACTGTTCATGAACCTGTCAGACAGCTGGACAGCAGGACAGCAACCGATCGAGCGCACGAGCGCCCCCGAAGCGGTCTTCGCCTCCCTGCGAAAGGCCATCGAAGCCGGCGACCTGCCCGTGGGCACCAAACTCAGTTCGGAGGCAGCCCTGGGCGCCCGCTTCGGCGTCAGCCGTTCGGTCGTGCGCGAGGCCCTGCGCTCCTGCGCGTCCCTGGGTCTGACCCGCACCGAGACCGGCCGCGGCACCTTCGTCATCGCCGACGACGCCACCACCGACCTGGTGCTGGGCACCTTCTCCTCCACCGACCTCCTCGAGGCCCGCCCGCATATCGAGGGCCCGGCGGCCCGACTGGCCGCCGAACGACGCACTCCCGCGGATCTTGAACGCCTGGCCTCGCTCATGGAGCAGATGCGGACCGAGGAGGACGCCGAAGCCTGGGTGGAACTAGACACCACCTTCCACCTGGCCATCGCCGCCGCCGGGGGCAATGGCGTCTTCATCAAGGTCATCGCGGACATCCGCGAGGCCATGGCCCGCCAGTCCGAGACCATCAACCTGGTCTCTGGCCGCCGCCGTGCCTCGGAAGCCGAACACCAGAAAATCGTCTCGGCGATCCGGGCCCGTGACCCCGCGGCCGCCGAAACCGCCCTGCAGGAACACCTCGGAGCCGTCCACGGCGCCGTCGACCATCTCGTGAAGAACGGATCCCAGTGAATCTTCCCTCCCACGCCCCGCTCGCCGTCCAGACCCGAGGCGATGCCGTCGAATCCGTCCACTACGGATCCCTGATCACCACCGCACCCGACGGGAGCATCTCCTCCAGCATGGGCGACAGCCAGGCGGGCTTCTACCCGCGCTCGGCCCTGAAACCACTCTTTGCCGTGGGCATGGTGCGCGCCGGCCTGGCCGTGTCCAGCGAACAACTCGCCCTGGCCGCGGCCAGCCACTCCGGTTCCGAGCGCCATCAGGACATCGCCGCCTCCACCTTGGCCGACGCCGGAATGGACGCCTCGGCCTTGGCCAACAGCACCGACCTGCCCTATGGCGCCGAAGAACGAAGCGCCTGGCTGCAGGCTGGAAACGGCCCCACCCGACTGGCCCAGAACTGCTCGGGCAAACATGCCGCGCTCGTCGCCCTCTGCGTGAAGCGTGGCTGGCCCGTTCAGGGCTACCTCGACACATCCCACCCGATCAACGAACTACTGCGCAGCACCGTCGAGGACCTCACCGGCGAGAACGTCGGCACCACCAGCACCGATGGCTGCGGAACCCCCGTCTACACCCTGTCCCTGGCCGGGGTCGCCCGGGCCTTCGGCCGGTTGGCCGCGGCCGCCGAGGGCACCGCGGAACGTGCCGTGGCCGATGCCATGCGCGCCCACCCCGAGCTGGTCGCCGGCGAGGGACGTGATGTCACAGCCATCATGCGCGCCGTCCCCGGGCTGGTCGCCAAGGACGGTTTCGAGGGCATCCAGGCCATCGGCCTGCCCGACGGCACGGGACTGGCCCTGAAGATCTCCGACGGCGGGGACCGGGCGCGGATGCCCGTCGCCGCGGCGGCCCTGTCCCGGCTGAGCGACGATCCCTCCCTGGCCGCGGCCCTGCACCCCCTCCTGGCCGTCGGCGCCCTGGGCGGCGGCGAACGCGTCGGCGAACTCACCGCCGTCCCCGCCTGATACTTCCGGGACCGGCCGACACCGCCGTCGTCCCCTCCCCCGCTTTTCCCATACCCACCCAGAGCAACACCCTTCAGGAGCATCACCCCATGTCCATCAGCACCTTGGCCGCCACCCGTCTCGAACACGATCTGATCGGTGACCGCGAAGTCCCCGCCGAAGCCTACTGGGGCGTGCACACGCTGCGCGCCTCCGAAAATTTCCATATCACCGGCCAGCAGGTGGGCTCGAACCCGCACCTGATCCGCGCCCTGGCCCTGGTCAAGCAGGCGGCGGCCCGGGCGAACCGCGAACTCGGTCTGCTGGACGCCACCCGTGCCGAAGCCATCGATGCCGCCTGCGCGGAGATCGCCGGGGGCGCCCTGCATGACCAGTTCATCGTCGACGTCCTCCAGGGTGGTGCCGGGACCAGCACGAATATGAATGCCAACGAGGTCATCGCCAACCGGGCCCTGGAGATCCTCGGCCACGCACGTGGGGACTACCAGCACCTGCACCCCAACGACCACGTGAACCTCTCCCAATCCACCAACGACGTCTACCCCACGGCAGTGAACGTGGCGACCTCCTTCACCGCGGCCCCACTGCTGGCGGCCATCGAAGAACTCGAAACCGCATTCCAAGCCAAGGCCAGCCAATTCCGTACCGTGGTGAAGATGGGCCGCACCCAGCTGCAGGATGCCGTACCCATGACGCTGGGCCAGGAGTTCGGCACCTACGCGGTGACCATCCGCGAAGACCACGACCGGTTGGCCGAGTCCCTGGAGCTGGTTCATGAGATCAACCTGGGCGCCACGGCGATCGGCACCTCGCTCAACGCCCCCGACGGCTATACCGAGGCCGCCTGCCGGCACCTGGTCGAACTGACCGGTCTGCCGCTGACCACCTCCCCCGACCTGATCGAAGCCACCCAGGACGTCGGCGCCTTCGTGCACCTTTCCGGCGTGCTCAAGCGCGTGGCCGTGAAGCTCTCCAAGATCTGCAACGATCTGCGCCTGCTGTCCTCCGGCCCGCGGGTGGGCTTCAACGAGATCAATCTGCCGGCCGTTCAGGCAGGGTCCTCGATCATGCCCGGCAAGGTCAACCCGGTCATCCCCGAGGTCGTCAACCAGGTCGCCTACCAGGTGGTCGGGCACGATGTGACGATCTCGATGGCCGCCGAGTCCGGACAGCTCCAGCTCAACGCCTTCGAACCGGTGATCGTGCACTCCCTGTCGATGTCGATGCGCCACCTGGAAGCCGGCTGCCTGACCCTGGCCCGCAACTGCGTGTCGGGTATCACCGCCAACGAGGACCTGCTGCGGGCCAACGTGGAGAACTCGATCGGCCTGGTGACGGCGCTGACCCCGCAGCTGGGGTACGCCACCTCGACGGCGATCGCCATGGAGGCCCTGCATTCCGGCCGCGGGATCGCCGACCTGGTGCTGGAGCAGAACCTGCTCAGCCGCACCGAACTGGAGGAGCTGCTGCGCCCGGCACGCCTGGCCAACCTCTCCGAATAGTCCCTGTTCCCCGGGGCCACGCGCCGCCCCGGGGACCGGCAGGCCTTGACATTGGATTCCCTGGTTGAAGAATCGGAGGATGAGCACCCCCGTAACGCAGACGTTCACCGCCTTGGGCGATCCGGTGAGAGCGACGATCGTCGACCACCTCTCCGCGACGGATGCCACGGTCGGTGAGCTGGCCGCACTATTCGAGATCTCCCAGAGATCCCTGACGCGGCATCTGGGCGTGCTGGAACGCGCCGGGCTGATCACCCGCCGTCGGGAGGGCCGGACGCGCCGCGTTCAGTTGGAAGAACAGACCCTGGATGCCGCGCACCATTGGCTCCAGGAGCGACGACGTCGGCTCGAGCACCGCCACCGACGTCTCGGCGCCGTACTGGCCCGCCTTCCGGAGCACTCCGATCCAACCGTCAGGGGAAAGATCATGAATCCGCACGACATCCACCATCCGGGACGGACCGAACACCGCCGCGTCGGCGAACAAAGCGTGGTGCACCGGCGCGAATTCTCCGCCCCGGCCGCCTTGGTCCAGCGCGCCCACACGGACGTGGAACTGTTTAGGCAATGGATGGGCCCGCGGGGGACCACAGTCCGCGTGGAACGCTTCGATGCGGTCACCGGAGGGGCGTTCCACTACATCGTCGAAGCCGAGGGTGGCGGCAGCCGGCCGTTCCACGGCTCCTATCATGTGGTCTCTCCCGGGCTGATCGTGCATACCTGGGAGTACGAGGAGGACCACGACGTCACCTTGGAGACGCTGCATTTCGTCGATCACGGCGACGGATCCAGCGCCCTGGAGGCCACCTCGACCTACCCGTCCAAACACGCCTGCGACGCCATGATCGATTCCGGCATGGACGCCGGGATGGACGAGGACTTCGAACGTCTGGACACCGTGCTGAAAGAGGCCCGCGACTGAGACCTTCGGCGAGCTTGCCGCCTCAGGGCCGCCGGCGCCCCGCCCACAGTCCGGTGAGCAGCGGAACGGCAGACCCGATCATCAGGACGTTGCCCAGCACCACGTCGTCGGGACGGACCAGTGAACCGGCGATGAGCACGGCACCGAAGACCAGGACCGCCACCGCCCGTTGGATGGTGCGCTGCAACCCTGCGACTTGGCGTTCCAGCCGGGGGCTGGCCACCGAGAGGGTCCCGTCTTCGATTCCGGTGATGAGGCCATCCAGGCGTTTGGGCAGCCCCACGGCGACCTTGGCGACATCGAGCCCCTCGCGGGCGACGTCCTGCACGAAATTTCCGCGCTCGTCGCGCAGCAGCTGCCCCGCATAGGGCTCCACCGAGTCCCACAAGTTGAACTGGGTATCTAGCGTGCTGCAGACGCCCGAGGTCAGGGACATCGCCCGGATGATGAGGAGGAAGTTCTCCGGCAATTGGAACGGCAACGACCTGACGACGTCCCCGAATTCAGTCGCGAATTCACGAAATTCGCGCGGGTCCACGTCCTTCAGCTCGGCGAAGCCCATCCCCCCGAAGCGGGCGAAAAGCTGCGTCATGGCCCGCTCCAACTCGCCCGTATCGGTCGAGGGCACCAACACGCCCACGTCGCCGATCGCGGCTACGAGCCCTTTACCGTCCCGGGAGGCTGCGGCGATCAGTAGTTTCCGCAGTCCGCTTCGTGTACTGGGTGGAACGTCCCCCATCATGCCGAAGTCGATGAACGTCAGCTTCCAAGGGTGCTCCGCAGAGGAGTCGCCGGTTGGGGTGACGAAGATGTTTCCGGGGTGGGGATCGGCATGGAAGAAACCGTTCGTGAACATCTGGTCGAACATAATCGAGGCGAAAACGGGGGCCACCTGTGCCGGATCAATGCCTGCAGCACGAAGCGCCACGGCATCGGTGATCTTGATGGCGGTGACGTCCTCCAGGGTGAGGACGCGGCGGGCGCTTCGCTCCCAGACCACCGCAGGGACCGCCACCCGATCGTCCTCGGCGAATTCGGCGGCGAAGCGCTCGGCATTGGCCGCTTCCTGCAGATAGTCGATTTCCTCGCGGCTCGTCTGGGCGAACTCTTCGACCAATGCCGGCATATCCGCGCGCTTGGAGACCAGGCGCACATGGCTGAGCCAGCCGCCGACTTTGCGCAGGGCCGCCAAGTCTATGTCGACAATGGCCTCGATGCCGGGTCGTTGAACCTTCAGCATCACCGTGTCGAAACCGGTATCGGCGGCCAGGCTGGGAACCAGCCGTGCCCGGTGCGCCTGCCCGAGAGAGGCTGCGGCAATGGGTGTCTCCTCGACGGCGGCGAAGACCTGCTCCAGCCCGGCACCCAACTCAGCCTCGGCAAGGGCCCGGATCGCGGGGAACGGAACAGGAGGAACCTCGTCCTGCAGACCTTCCAACTCGGCGGTGATCTCCGGCGGAAGGACATCGAGCCGGGAAGACATGAACTGCCCTACCTTGATCATCAAACCGCCCAGTTCCACCGCAAGCCGATGGAAACGCTGCGCAAAGCGCCGCATCCTTTCGGTCCGCCCCCGGTCCGCCATCCATCTGAGCCCGATCCGTGGAAGGAACAGTTCGAACCACCAGGTCACCACCAGGTGCCAGGCCGCGAAACGCAGGATGCGCCGATAGCGGGCACGGGTGTTGCCGGCCCCCGCCACCGGATCTGCCCGATCCCGACGAACCGACGCCACCCCCGTCAGCCCTGGGCGAGGATCGAGTAGAGCCGACGCCGGGCCTCGTCGAGCACCGTCACGGCTTCCTGCACCTGTTCCGGAGTTCCGGTGCGACCGACCTGCGACGCTGCCTGGGCGAGTTCCACACCGGCCTTGGGAAGCGCCGCGAAACCTGAGCCTGAGGCTGCCCCGCTGGTCTCCCAGGGAGCCGGCTCATCGTTGTCAGCGACGTCTTCCCGGCCCGCCTCGGTGAGCGAGTAGATCTTGCGTCCATTGGATTCCTCGGAACTGATGAAACCCTCGTCGGCGAGTAACTGCAACGTGGGGTAGACGGAGCCGGCACTGGGCTTCCAGCTACCACCGCTGCGCTCTTCGATTTCGCGGATGATCTGATATCCGTGCATCGGGCGCTCTGCGAGCAGGGCCAGAACCGCTGTGCGCACCTCGCCGCGTCCGGCACGCGTGCCCGGGCGTTTCCCGAATCGTGCTCGCAGCTCTTCCACGGCCTGCCACATACCGTCCATGTTGTTGCCGTCGAATCCACCTGACGGATATGAATTACGCATTTTGGTCTCCTTCGGGAATCGCCAACGATGTACAGCGATACTCAACGATATATCGCGATACACGCAAAACCAAGGGAATTAGCCCCCGCTATCCAGCTCCGCACAAAATGAAGGGCCCGCATCCCACGTACCCGAGGACCTTCTGGCGATCCACGCCCACGCTTGGGGCGCTGGCCTTATTGAGGGCTGGCCGACGTGCTGCCTCGTTTTTGAAGACGCGGAACGACGATACCGAAAACACAATACGCAAGAACCCAGGCGACGAGCCCGATAACCAGGAAGTACCCTCCGATGACCAGAATGTCCGTAGCTGTTTGTGCGGGGAACCAGCCACTCAAGCACAGAGCGGGAAAAACCGTCAGGGCCATCACCAAAAAGTGAATAACCGTCTGGCGCCTCAGGGTCCACGCTTCAACGTCGTAGATCACCGAAGCCGCCATGACCGAAGCAACGATGACACCGACAGTCAGCGTGCCGCGTGCGTCTGATGTCTGGTCCAACGCCGCCAATCGCGCCGCAATGCCCGACATGAGCACGAGCGGAATACCGCCCCGTAGCGCTGCTTTCCCCCAGAGCTTCATGACTCAATCGTAGCCGGAGTGGCAATCCCGGGTCGGCCGTCCATAGCTGAAGGAGCGAAGAAGTTCTGGACGAAAACCACGCGCGGATCGGCGCCCTCCCGAAAAACGTATTCGCTTCCAGCGCTCTCCGGTATCTTGTCCTCCATGGTCCTCAATGTGCATGAGCGAAAAATCGCCGCACCCCCAGCAGTGGTCGCTGAGTTGATCGATTCACTGGCCAGCTCCAATGATCGCCTCTGGCCCAGCAATGACTGGCCTGCCATGTGCCTGGACCGAGGACTCGAGGTAGGTTCCGCCGGCGGGCACGGCCCGGTCCGCTACACCATCGAGCACTACGAACCGGGCCGACGGGTGAAGTTCCGGTTCACTGGTCCGGAGGGCTTCCACGGACACCATTCCTTTGCGGCCTTCAGTAACTCAACCGACTCAACGCTGCTTCGACACGAACTGTTCTTGAGGCCGCGGGGTATCGCACTCATCACCTGGCCGTTGTTCTTCAGGCCCCTCCACAACGCCCTAGTGAAAGAAAGTCTGGATCGCGCCGAACGGGAATGCGGTGCTCCAGCCAGATCGCCCTCTCGTCGAACTTTGTGGACCAGAGTGCTTCGGGCCGCACTCTCGCAGCCACTCACACCGCACCGAAAGAACAGCTAAGGAATCCTGGGCCCCGGGGTCCGTGTTCAGCGTGACGAATCCTCCGTGGTTAGGGTTTCGATCTGCGCGCGCGGCAGGAAAGCAACATAGACACAG
Source organism: Arthrobacter sp. AOP36-F1-5 (assembly GCF_058137995.1). Taxonomy (NCBI): domain Bacteria; kingdom Bacillati; phylum Actinomycetota; class Actinomycetes; order Micrococcales; family Micrococcaceae; genus Arthrobacter; species Arthrobacter sp. AOP36-F1-5. The sequence goes on along the minus strand of NZ_CM176892.1, from coordinate 882,207 downwards.
ATCGCGGCGATAAATAGGAACACGAAGCACAGCAAGCCCCAGCCCACCGAATCGCTCGAGGCCTCGTAGGGCACAACGCCGACGATGGCCAAAATACTGGCCACCGCAAAACCAATCAAACCGAAGCCACCGGCCTCAATCCCGACGGCGATGGATTTCCCGGTTTGAAACCAATGGCTTTCCTTCAAGAAGCCCCTTGCTGTCGCACCACCAATGATGAACGCCACCGCTGCGAGGGAACAGGCCCCTACCAGCAGCAGTGAAAGAGAGCCATATTCGACGCTGTCGGTGCCGACATGGACAACGGCCCGACTCGGTAGCCATGGGCCCCAGACCAGATAGAGGAGGGGGACTAGGACGATGGAGCTTGCGGGGGGCAACGATCAACAAGGCAATTACCCTGCTTCTGCCACTAGTCCGCGAGGACTTAGGTCCGTCAGGAAGTTCAGTCATTTCCCGCTACATCCCCTCTGTAGTGGCCAAGCATCTGCAGCTTCGGCCATCGTATGGCACGGATCAGCGGCGAAAAGCCTTCCGCACCTCGCAAGCTTCTTTACGATTCGCCAACCACCGTGATGAGGTAGCTGTTGATGTCGGCGACCTTCGCTGATTTCGCCGTGCTTTTGAAACGCAGGACATGGCAGAACGCGGTTTCCGTCCCATCGGCTAGCCGCAGGACCCCATCGACCCCGGCACCACGTCCGTGCGTCAGGAACGTTCCAAATTTCAGCTCGTCAACCGGGGGAAGGGCCAACGCCAATTCCCGGGCTGCCGCGCGCCCGGTCACGGTCTGCCGCCCGACCACCGTCCAGGAAACTTCCTCGTCGAGCACTGCCTCAAGGTGTTCGACGTCGCGTTGCGCGAGGGCGACCACCAGATCCCTGAGGATTTCCTTGCGCGGGGAATTTCCGCAGTCCGGTTCTTCGTCAATGGTGACCATGCGCCGAGTGTACCCAGCATCGCCCGCCGGACCCTCGTCGTACCATCGGTCCATGGCCCTTCGAATTCGCCCTGCGACCCCGGCCGACGCGGCATCGATCGAAGCGCTAGAGAACGACGCCGACCGGCTCTTGATCGACTGGTTGTCCCCTGCTCATTGGCCCCCTGCCCCTTCCGGTGCCTCCAGACTTTCAGCGGACGGATACCTTCTGGTTGCCGAAGAGGGCAGTCCACCCGCCATTCTCGGCTTCGTTCATGTCCTGGAAGTCGAGGGGCTGGCCCATCTGGAACAACTGTCGGTGGCCCCCGCACATGGCCGGCAGGGCTATGGCCTACTCCTCCTTAATGCTGCCCTCGCTGAAGCCCGGGTACACGGATATGACCGGGTCTCCCTACGGACCTATGCCGACGTGCCCCGGAATGCACCGTTCTACTCCCGAGCCGGTTTTGTCGAGGTGCTCCCCGCGACCGACTTCCACCGTGGCTTGATCGATACCGAAGAGGATCTCGGGCTGCCTGGCTACGGCCGCAGGGTCCAGATGACGGCATCGCTGAACGACCGTACCGTGGGGCCATGACTTCACCATTGACCGGCGAACAGCTCACCGCCCTCTACGACGCTGAGAACCCGTGGTCGGTGGACGACGCGTTCTTCCTCACCGTCATCAACGAGCTCCCGAGCAGCCAGGTTCTTGATCTGGGATGCGGCACTGGACGACTCACCCGGGCCGTCGCTGCCGATGGTCATCACGTCGTCGGCATCGATCCGGATGCCGAGGCCCTTGATGCCGCACGGAGGAAACCGGACGCCGAGAACATCAGGTGGGTTCACGGAACATCAACCAGGATCCCCGACGGGGTTCTCTTCGATACCGCCATCATGACCTCCCATGTGGCCCAAGCCATTAGCGACGAGGCAGCCTGGGCCCAAACCCTTGAAGGTCTTCATTGGGCACTGGTCCCCGGCGGACGTTTGATCTTCGATTCCCGCGATCCTGCGGCCCGTGTCTGGGAGCGGTGGACTCCGGCCAACACGCGGGATACCTACACACTCCCCGATGGCACGACCGTCGAAACGTGGATTGATTGCACTGTCCCTCGCGACGGGCTGGCACTTCTGACCGAACACCGGCTCCGTCGCGGCCGTGAGGAAGAGACCGCCACGCTGATTCTCTCCTTCCGCACTGAAACACAGCTGCGCCAGGATCTCGCGGTAGCAGGGTTCACTCTCGAACAGGTGCTCAGCGGTTGGGCTGGCGAAGTCATCGGGGAAGGCCAGGGTGAACTGATCGTGATCGCCCGCAAGCGAAGCTGAACACGCGCAAGGACCGGGGCTGTGGCTGTCGCTGGGCCACGACAGATCCATTCGCCCCTCGTGCCCTTGGGGGCCTGGCTTGCGGGCACTCACAGCTCCACGGTTCAATGCCCCCATGTCAGACTGGGTCGATGATCCCCCAGCCCGACTACCTCAACTACGCAGCGAAGATGCGGCACCTCGTCCTGTCCGGCGTCGATATGGAGGTCGAGGCCCGGTTCCTCGACATGATCAGCGGTCGCGGCGCCCGGATCCTCGACGTCGGCTGTGGGATCGGCACTGCCGTTGCTGCCTTGCGCGGCAGAGGCCATGCGGCATACGGGATCGATCCCACCCCCGCAGTCCTCGACGTGGCAGTCGAGCTCTACGAGCCCTCGTGGTTTCGTCCTCTCGGCGCCGTGGAGATCGCCCCGTCACAGCTGGTTCGCCAGGGTCTCCCCGGCTCCTACGATGTCGTGCTCATGTCGGGAAACGTCCCGGCGTTCCTCTCCGAAGCAGAACTCGAGGAAGTCATCGGGCACGTGGCCGAACTGTTGGATCCCGGTGGAACGCTGGTCATCGGAACCACCAGCGCGATCCGCGGCGGGCCCGGAGACCAGGATCAGGCGGCGGCATCAGCCGGCCTGAAGCTGGTTCAGCGCTATGCCGACTGGCATCTGGGCCCGTTCGACGCCGGTTCTCCTTGGTCGGTCGCTGTTTTCTCGGCACCCGGCACGCCGGATCCGCCTCAGGGACCCGACGGGATCTTCATCCTGCGCCGATGACCGCGTCGGTTTCGAGGTTCGTGCGTCGTTGGCCCGTCCTGGTGGCGCCGATCCCTGCGGCGATGACCAAGACGATCCCGATGACCGCTGCCGGACGCGGGACCTGGTCCAGGATGGTCAGCCCGATCAGCACGGCGATCGCCGGTTCCAGACACATCAGGGTCCCGAAGGCGGCGGTGGTCAGCTTGCGTAGGGCCAGCATCTCGAGGCTGAACGGAATGACGGGCAACAGCAGGGCCAGCCCGAACCCCCAGAGCAGGATCGGCCAGTCCAGGTTTCCGAGAACGGAGGGCCCGACCGCGAGCGTGGCGACGATCCCGGCCACCGGCATCGAGATCGCCAAGGCACTGATCCCCGAAACAGCGTCACCGGCCTTCTGGGTAAACAGTACGTAGCCGGCCCAGCAGGCGGCAGCACAGAGCGCGAAGAAGATCCCCACCGGGTCCGTGGCGCCCAACCACGGTTCGGTCAGCCCCAGGACGCCGGCCCCGGCGACCAAGGCCCACCACCGGGCCGGGCCCCGGCCCTGGACGATGGCCACCGACAACGGCCCGAGGAATTCCAGGGCGCTGGCAGTACCCAACGGAATCCGTTCGATGGCGAACATGAAGAAGATCGTCACCCCTCCGGTCGCCACCCCCAGCAAGGCACTGGTCCCCAAGGCGGCCCGGCTGTACGTGACCTTCCACGGCCGTCCCACCACGACCAGGATCACCGCCGCCCAGGACAGCCGCAGCCACGCGACCCCGGCTGGACCCAACGTGTCGATGAGTCCGACGGAGACGGCCAACCCCAACTGGACGCAGACCATCGCGGCGAGCGCCATGAGCGAGCCGGTGCCTGCCGAGTTCTCCGCCAGGCGGGGTGAGGAGTTCATGGGTCCATTGGAACGGAAACACTCCGTCAACGTCCACGTGACAATCCACAACGGATCATCCAGCATTCCTGCACAATAGAAGAATGGAAACCCGGCGTCTGCAATATCTCTACGAACTCTCCCGCATGGGCTCGATGCGCGGGGTCGCCGATCTGTTGGGGACCACGACGTCCACGGTCTCCCAGCAGATCGGTTTATTGGCCCGGGAGACCGGCGCCCGGCTCCTGGAGCCCGACGGTCGCGGGGTGCGGCTGACCCCGGCGGGGCGCCGTCTGGCCGATCATGCCGAGGCCATCCTGACCGCCGTCGATTCGGCGCGCCTGGATCTGGTTCCGGGGGCGGCCCCCTCGGGGACCCTGCGAGTGGCCGGTTTCGCCACGGCGATCCGCACGACCTTGATGCCGATCATCGCCGAACTGGCCGAGCGCCATCCCGGCATGGACATCATGGTCTTCGAACACGAACCGGCGGAGGCGCTGAAACTCCTCGGCGTGGACCAGATCGATCTGGCCCTGACCTATGACTACAACTTGGCGCCCGACCAGGTCGACGCGGGGGTGGACACCTTGCCACTGTGGAGCACCCCGTGGGGCCTCGGCGTACCGACGGCCGCCGCCCACCGGTTCGGGTTCCTTCCCGCCACAGGCACCCAAGACAGGTCGGGGACCACCGCCCCGGATGCGGCCACGGTCTTCTCGGCGTTCCGCGACCACGACTGGATCGGGAATTCACGCAATATCGCCGACGAGACGGTGCTGCGCATCATCTCCTCGATGGCCGGATTCGAACCGGCGCTGCGCCACCAGTCCGACAGCCTGGACCTGGTCGAGGACCTCATCCTGGCTGGTCTCGGCGTCGGGTTGCTCCCCAGAAACCGGCTGCCCCGGAAAGGGATCACCATCCTGGAACTGCATGATCCAGAGGTCAGGCTCCGCGCCTTCGCCCGCATCCGGCGCGGTCGCAGCGCCTGGCCGGCCCTGGCACTGGTCCTGGAACGGATCAGTGCTTGACGTAGCCGCTGCGCCCCGCCACCATCCCCGCCGGGAGTTGGACGACCAGGGCCACGAGCAGGACCCAGAGCAACGTCGTCCAGCTGCCCGTGAGGTCGTGCAGCACCCCGGCCAACAGCGGTCCGCTGGCCGACATGGAGTAGCCGATGGTCTGGGACATGGCGCCCAGTTCAGCGGTTGCCGAGCCGCCGCGGGCCCTCAGCAACGGCAACGAGAAGCCGACGCCGGTCATGATCCCGAAGCCCACGCCCATCAGCAGCATCCACAGCAGGGTCGGCCCGGTGGGCGCCACCAAGACACCGATGATCCCCGCGACGGTCAACAGGGTCCCTGCCACGGCCCCGCCGATCTGCGAATGGTGGCGGGCCACGGCGATCGAGGAGATCAGGGCCGGAACGATGGCCGCCAGGTTGGCGATCGACAGGGCGTTGCCGGCTGCGGCGGCAGGCATCCCCGCATCCATGAGGATCACGGGCAACCAGGCGTTGGCCGTATAGAAGACCAGGGAGAGCACCGCGAAATACACGGTCACCGCCCAGGCCAACGGCTGGCGCCAGACGGAGACCCCGCCGTCGTGCGTTTGAAGGTGTCCGGCACCGGTGGCCGGTTGCTTGCTTCCGCGCAGGAAAGGCATCCAGACGACCAGGCCGATGATCGGCAGGACCCCCCAGAGGGCCAGCGCACCGGACCAGTCCAGGCCCAATGCGCGCTGCAGCGGCAAGGTCAGGCCGGCGGCCGCTGCCGGGCCGGTGAACAGGGCGGTGGTGTACAGCCCGGTGAGGATCCCGGTGCGTCCGGCGTAGTCGCGTTTGATCAGGGCCGGGAGCAGGACGTTGCCGAAGGTGATGCCCACGCCGACCAGCGCCATCCCGGCGAAGAGGAATCCGGTGCCCGGCAGCATCCGCAGCCCGGTGCCGGCCAGGATGATGACCAGTGCACCGGAAATCGTGCGTTCGATGCCGAAGCGGCGTCCGATCCGTGGTGCCTGGGAGGAGAGCAGGACGAAACTGAGCAACGGGGTGGAGGTCACCAGTCCGGCGATGGCCGAGGAGAAGCCCAGCGATTCCTGGATCTGCCCGATCAACGGGGCCACGGCGGTGATCGGCGGGCGGAGGTTCAGGCCCACCACGACGACGGCTACCGCGGCGAACCACAACGGCACCAGAGAGCGGTGCGGGGCCACGGAGGGCTCCTCCGGTGCCGTTCCGGCGCCGGGTTGGGCGGTCGATGGTGCGGCGGTCGAGGGTGCGGTCTCTGCTGGGTTCATCGTCGTCCTTCGGTGGTGGGGCCCGACCAGCCTAGAAGGACCCTGCTACCCTTTCAACATGGCCAATAACGAGTTTGAGCATTACAAAGGGTGGGCGGTTGACCTCGCCGTCGACCTCGTGAACACGGCGGCGACCGATGATGACCGGCTGCGCGATTCGGCGGACGTGGCCGAACTACTGGCCAGACACCATGTGGCGGCGCGCCGCCCGGCCACCGACGACGATGCCGCCCATCTGCGGGCCGTCCGGGGGCAACTGCGCGTGGTGATGGACGCCGCCGAGATCGGCCAGGCCGCCCCGGCACTGAATTCCCTGGCCGCCGAGGGAGGGTGCACCCCACGGCTTTCCAACCATGACGGGCACGACTGGCATCTGGACCACCACATTCCGGGAGACCTGCTGTGGCGGCACGTCGCCGCCGAATGCGCTGCCGGACTCATGGACTTCATCCTGCGGCATTCCCCGCGACGGCTGCGCAGCTGCGCAGCATCCGACTGCTCCCGCTACTTCGCCGACCGCACCCGCAACGCCTCGGCACGTTTCTGCCCGCAACGCGGCTGCGCGAACAGGACCCGGGTGCGCAGGCACCGCCAGGCCAGGGAACTGTAATGCCCTAATCTTCCGCCGGGGCGTTCCCCGGTGGTGAAGAACACACCCTCAGAGGCGTTCGCGGATCAGGGCGCAGGCACTGGGGATGGGTTCGATGATCTCCACGGCACCGCCCGTGGCCAGCCGACGGGCCGCCTCACTCAACGGTCCCCCGGCGATGATGACGGCGCGGGCGCCGGCCGCCCAGGATCGAAGTGCCGCGCTCTGCAGTTCGGCGAATTGTGCCTCGGGGTCGGTGGCCAGCTGCAACGGGCCCGCGGCAGTGGTCTCGACCCCGCAGAAAAGCCCCGCCTCGGCATGCTCGTCGGCGAGCCGTTCCAAAGAGGAAACCAGACGAGGAGTGGTGGTGGCCATCCCGAACCGTCGGCCGCCCCGGGCCGCGGCCAGGATGGATGCCTGGCCGATGCCGACGACGGGGATCCCCAGTTCCCGGGCCAACCGGCCACGGCCCGGGTCCCCGAAAGCCGCCACGACGACGCCGGCCACCCGGCTGCCTTGGTCCGAGGCCAGGATCTCGTGGACGGTGCGGCAGACTTCGGTCGCTGCCTCGGCCAGGGCCCCGGAGTCCAGGATCATCCGTGGTCCGGAGCGGGCCGTGACCGCGCGCAGTTCATATCCCGAGCCGGCCAGCTCCCGCCCGGCGATGTCGGCCATCAGGGCGGTGGTGTCCTCGTTGGTGTTCGGATTGACCAGCAGCACCAGGCCGCCGGTTCCGGCCGGGGTGGTCATCACGGGTGGCGGACCCCGGACCCCTCGAGCACCGCCGCATAGCCTTCCCGGTAGCTCGGATAGGAATACGTGTAGCCGCTGGCACGGAGCAGGTCGCCCCGCAGGCGTTTTCCTGCCGGCTCCCCCGGGTTCGGTGCTTCCTGCCAGGGCATCCCCAGGCGTCCGGCGAGGAAGGAGAGCACCTGCAGCTGGCTGACCGGCTCCTCGTCGACGCCCAGATACAGCGGGCCCGGCGCATCCACGGCGGTGGCCAGATGCACGATCGCTCCTGCCGCGTCGTCGCGGTGGATGCGGTTGGTATAGAGCCCGGGGACGGACGGGTCGACCTCCCCGGTGCGTACCTGGTCGATCAGGCGCGTCCTGCCGGGCCCGTAAATACCTGACAGGCGCAGCACGGTGCCCTGGGGGGCACGGGCGGCCAGCAGCTCTTCGGTTTCACAGAGCACCGCGGCCGTGGCTGTTGGCGGATCCACGGGGCTTACCTCGTCCATCCATGCCCCGTCGACGTTGGGGTAGACCGCCGTGGAAGAGACCAGAATGATGCGTTCGGGGCGCACACCGTCACGTTCGAGTGCATTCAGGACGTTGGCCAGCCCCTCCCGGTAGACCTGCCGGTAGGCGTCCGCGTTGCGTGCCCCCGCCGCCGGCGCCACGACCACGATGCTGGTGTCAGCCGGCACGGGAGGCAATTCGCCGGTCAGGTCCGCGACCACCGGCTCGATGGCCCCGGGCAGCACCTCGGGCGAACGCCGCCAGCCGACGACGCGATGTCCGAGCGCGGCGAAGCGTAGTCCTGCTTCGGTCCCCACATCGCCACATCCGGCCATCAAAACAGTCATGTTTGGTTTTCTCCTTGAAGAAGTTTCGGGCCTTCCATCCTATGCGTGGTGACAAACTCCAGGCTTCGGTAGACCACCCGGAGGACCGTTGACGACTTCAGATGGTCACGTACTCGTGGGTAAGCAGATTTTTCCACCCGTTCTACATAGGATGCGGATCATCACGTCTTGTGTCCCGGGCCGCCGAGTACCGGGAGGTCACTCCAGGGGAAACGATGAACTTTTCACCACGCCGTCCCGTGGCACGCTGCGTCGTGGCACTGGTATCGCTGGTCCTGTTCACGGCCTGCGCCGCACCCGCACCCGGACCCCATACGCCACCCCCCGAGAGCACTACCGCCACCCCGAGTGCCGCGGCCACCGATTCGACCCGGATCCGGATGCTGGTGCGTTCCGTGGCCGATGGCTATTTCGAGTTCGAGGCGCCACCGACCTGGACCGTGGAGAAGCTGGAGGTCGATCCCCTGCTGGCCCACCGCCCCGAGGCCGGCCACCTCCGGGTCCTGAATGAAGAGGGCAAGGTCATGGCGGAGTTCGTCTCCGGCGACGCCCCGATGGCGGAGGCGGAAACCGGCGATCAGGACCGGCCCTACACCAGGTTCGATTCGGCCCCGACGTTCATCGAGGACCACGCATTCGTCTACGACGCACTGGGCAAGGACGGTTCGGACGCCTCGATGGCCCTGAGCCCGCAGGAGGAATCCGATGATGAAGTCTCCGCCCTGCCCCGCCGCTTTTCCTATGTGGGCGGCAGCGGCGTGTTCCGCCGGGAGATCGGACCGGATACCCCGCTGGCCGGGGTGTCTTCGAAGCTGAAGGGGACGAAGCGGCTGGAGGCCTACACCCGCACCCAAGAATACCTGCAGATCAAGGCGATGCTCACCTCGCTGCAGCAAGCCAAGACGACGCATGTCTCCCCGCCGTGACTTCCGGGTCCGTCACCGCATCCCGGCTGCACTACCCCGCCCTTCCAGAGTCATGAACTCATCCCCCTTGATTCTCCTCATCAGTCGCCTCCGGGCGCGCGGCCCGTGGCGGATGACCGGCCTCCCCCCCAACTGAGAGGCGTAGGCTGAAGCCGCGGTTTTCTTTCACTGTGGGGGGGGCAGCGAGCATGGGCATGAATTCGAACATCGATATCGCTTCGCTGAATATTGCTGAGCTCACGAGCCTTTCGATCCTCATCGTCGTGCTCACCGTGGGCGTACTCGTTTGTTCTGCACGCATTGCGGTTCGGAACAAGTACCGCAAGCTCGACGAGAGTTCCTTCGGGCCCGGGGTTTCCACGGCTGAAGTCGAGAATCATCAGGTACCCACCCCACTGATGAACCGGGCCACTGGATCCACTGGTACCGGCAGGAGGAGTCCCTGATCGGTGCATCCAGGTGACCCATTGAACCCAGGTCGGCTCGCGGGACCTGCCCCGCGCTGTGCGTTACTCGCCCGTCATGGTGCGCCGGGCACCTCCCTGCCCTGTCGGGTGGACGTTGACGACGGCGGACTGATGATCGAGTTCCGTGCAGTTCCCATCAAGACCCCGGGCAGCCAAGGTCGCCGACCGAGCGGCCTGGCAGTAGCGTGGAGAGAACCAGCCTCCGGGCACCTCGACCAGCGGGAGTTCCACCCAATAATGAAAGTCGCAGCCTTCCTCGTCGCCACCATCGCCGGCACCCTGGCCGTCCTGTGCGCGACCTACGGTGCAGGCCAGGCGGCCCCGGGGTCGCCGGTGCCTGCGATGGTGGCCGGCCTGGGCCTGCTCGTGGTCCTCGGCTCGCTGTTCTGGTGGGGATTCCGGCGGGCCTTGTCCGTGGCCAGCATCCGACGCCGCGAGGGTTCCGCCCTGTTCTGGACCGCCGAGGCCCGGCAGCTGGTCGGCCATAAATTCGCCCTGGTCGGCGCCATCCTCGGCACGGGGCTGGCCGTCAGCGTCATCGCCTTCGCCCTGACCGGCGCCACCGATCTGTCCCCCGAAGCGTTGGGGTCCCTGTCCTTCCAACTGCAGATGGTGTTTGTGGTGGCCGGCCTCACGACCATCATCGTCACGTTCGAGTTGAACAGCGCCCTGCGCAACGCCGCCGAAGCCGCCCCCGGGGAGATGCCCCGGATCAACCAGGCGGTCCTGGGCGGCAAGGACGTCGACCTCACCGACCCTCAACGGCGTGCGGCGAACCGCATGGCGCTCGTCGTCCCGGTCGTCCTGCCGTTGCAGAAATTCGGGTTGTTCTACCTCTACGGCTATTTCGCCACCGCCTTCATCGAGACGCTCCTGACCGGTGAACGCCAGGTGATGCCCGCCGTGCTCCTGGTCTTCATGGGCGTCGTCGTACTCATCTACCTTCCCCATCTGGCCCGGCAGATCCGCCATGCCAGCCATTACGCCCGCACCAACACGCCCCAGCCCGCCCACTGAACGCCCAGACGCCCGGGGCACGAGGCCTACCCTCGGCCCCATCGCCGACCCACGGGAGAACAGTCCTCCAGATGAAACCCACCCTCTTCCAACTCCACCTCCTGCTGGCAACGCCCGTGGTCCTGCTCGGGACCCAGGTCGCCGGCCAGCTGGCCCCGGCCTCCCCGGCTCCGGCCCTGTTGTCCGGCTTGGGCCTGTTGCTGCTGTTCGCGGCGCCGCTCTGGTGGCGGCTCAGGCATGCCTTCTCGGAACCCAACCCATTGGGTGGCGGCCCTCCGGAGCAGATCTGGACCGCGGATACGGCCTCTGAGGTCTTCGCCCGTAATTTCGCCCGGACCGGAATCCTCCTCGGGGTGGCCCTGGCGATCAGCGTCATCGTCTTCGCCCTGACCGGTGCCCACGAGCCACCGGACCAGGCGTTGGAGGTGCTCTCCTACATCGTCCAGGGGCTCTTCGTGTTGACGGCCTTCACGCTCACCATCACCTCCGTGCCGTTGGATACCGCCTCCCATGACGCGGTCGGTGACTCCCGGAAGTCCATGAAGCGGATCAACCAGGTGGCCTTGGGCGGCAAGGACCTCCCCCTCACCGAGCACGATCGACTGGTGGCCCTCCGCGTGGCGATCGTGGCACCGCTCAGGCTGCGTCTACGGGGCTTCGGCATCACCTTCTTCCTCGCGTTCCTCGCCGTGGGCTTCGGCAGGAACATCGCGCTGGGCGAGGGCGACATCTTCGACTTCCTCCTCCCGGCCCTGCTTCTTCTGCTCGCCCTCATCCGGATCCCCTATGTGGCCGGGCAGTTACGTCGGGCCCGCCACTACGCCAGCGAAAACCTTCCCCGTCCTCTCGCCGAACGCTCAAGCGCCAACGTGGAGGACCGATGAAAACGTGGTTCTTCCTGACCTACACCATCAGCGGAACCGTGCTCGTCATGTTCGCGGCCCTGGGCGCCGGCCAGTTGGCGCCCGGGTCCCCGGTTCCTGCCCTGGTGACCGGGCTGGGGCTCTTGGTGATCCTGGGGTTCCCGCTCTGGTGGCGGCTCAGGGATGCCTTCTCCACACCGGACCCGCTGCGTGGCGGACGGGCCATCGCCTCCTGGTCGGAAGCCACCCCGGTCATCTTCGCCCGCAGGTTCGCCCTGATCGGCGCCGTCCTCGGCGGTGGGCTGGCGATCAGCGTCGCCGTCTTCGCCTGGTTCGGCGCCACCGATCCACCCGCCGCGGCGTTTGAAACACTGCTCGGGTACCTCCAGGCGCTGTTTCTGGCCGCCGCCTTCACGGCCATCTTCTCCGCGACGTCCGTGGGGCAGGCACTGCTGCGTGCCGCAGGAAACAGCCAGGAGCAGTTGAAAAGGATCAACCAGGTGGTCCTGCGCGGTCGGGAGATGGACCTGGACGGACAGGAGCAGATCCACGCCGCCCGCGTCGCCTCGGTCCTGCCGGTGTCCGTCCCGTTGCAGACCTACGGTTTCGGTTACCTCTTTGCCTCGACGGGCACGATCTTCGCCCGCCAAGCCCTCGTGGGTCAGGGCGGTTTCTTCGGTATCCTCTTCCTGATCCTGCTGGTGATCTTCGTGGCGGTTCTGGTGCCCCGCACCATGCGCCAGGTGCGCAAGGCCCGCCGCTACGCCAACAAGCACGCCGGTCTGCTCGCCGAATGAAACTGCCCTACCGTTGCCCCGCCTTGGACCTCCACAGCAGATACACGAAATAGGGGGTCCCCACCAGGGCGGTCATGATGCCCGCGGGGATTTGCGCCGGGGCGATGACCGTACGCCCGATCGTATCGGCCAACACCACCATGCAGGCCCCCAGCAACGCGGCAACCGGCAGAACCCGGGCATGGCGTGATCCGACCAGGCTCCTGGCCGCATGCGGTGCAACCAGACCGACGAAGGCAATAACCCCCACCGATGACACGGCGCCGGCCGTCAGCATCACGGCCGTGGCGAGCAGGACCAACCTCGCCGGGGCCAGGCTGATGCCCAAGACCCGCGGCGAATCGTCATCTACGGCCAGCAGGTCCAGGTCACGACGCGCCCCGGCCAGCACCGGCAGCGCGAGCAGCAGCGCCACCAGGGGCGGCAGCACCGAGTCGAAGCTGCGCCCATAGGTCGAGCCGGAGAGCCAGGTCAACGCCTTGGCCTGGTTATGCGGGTCGGTGGAGACCAGGATGATGGCCACCAGGGCCGCCAGCCCGGCGGAGATCCCGACGCCGATGAGGACCAACCGGTTTTGTTGCAGCCCACCGCGGAAGGCCAACCCGAACACCAACACGGCGGTCAGGGTCGAACCCGCCAGCGCCGAGCCGGTGATCAGCCAGGCCCCGGCCAACGGCACCGTGGTGATCACCGCAATGGCCGCCAGTCCCCCACCCGCGGAGACGCCGAGCAAACCGGGTTCGGCCAAGGGATTACGTGAGATGGCCTGGATCAGGGCGCCGGCGAACGCCAGGGCGGCCCCGGCCAACAAGGCCACCACAACCCGCGGCAGCCGGGTGTTCAGGACGGCGGTGACCGTCGGGCCCGCGTTCCCCATCAGCCAGTTCGACAGATCCCCGAGCAACAGTTTTGCGTCCCCCAGCAACGCCCCGGCCCCGAGCAAGCCCACCAGCAGGACCACGAGCCCGGCCACCACCGCCAGATACCTGGCCGGAGACCTCAGCTTCGCCAGGGTATCGCCCATCATGGCCGTTCCGGCATCTCTCATCCGGTAGGCCAGCACCACCAGGAACACCGCCCCGAACACCGTGGTGACGGCTCCGGTGGGCACCTCCACCCCGGCTGCGGCCCCCAGGATCAGGCGCACCAGCACATCCGCACCGATCACCACGATGGCCCCGACCAGTCCGGAGACCGGCAGCAACGCCCGGTGTCGTATGAGTCCGTCGACCCTCGTGGCCAGCAACCTCACGATCGCCGGGGCACAGAGCCCGACGAAGCCGATGGGGCCGGCAATGGTGACCGAACAGGCGGCGAGCAGGACCGCCAGAACGACGGCGGCAATTCGTCCGGCCCGCGGGTCGGCTCCCGCCAGCCGGGAGGCATCATCGCCCAGCGAAAGCAGATCCAACCGGCGGGCCAGCAGGAGCAGACCCACCGCACCGAGCAGGATCAGCGGGGAGAATTCGCGTAGATCGGTGCTGCTGGTATGCCCGATGCTGCCACTGCCCCAGGCCAGCAGCCCGGTGGTTTCCTGGTTGAAGAGCAGCAACAGCGCCGAGGTCACCGAGGACAATCCCAGCGCGATGGCGGTTCCGGCCAGCACCAGACGCATGGGCCCGCCGCTGCCGGAACCTCCCGCCCCGGAGAGCCCCAGGACCAGCAGGGCGGCGGCCAGACCGCCGATGAAGGCCAGCCCGCCGGAGGCCAGCGAAGGCAGGGCCACCCCGAAGGCCGCGACGGCGACGATGACCAGATGGGCCCCGGCGTCGACCGCCAGGGTGTCCGGGGAGGCCAGCACGTTGCGGGTGGCCGATTGCAGCCCGGCCCCGGCGAATCCCAGCGCCACCCCGACGAGCAACCCGGCCAGCAACCGCGGAATGCGTGAGGCCTGCAGGACGGCGGTCTGCTGGTCGGTGCCTTCCCCGCTCAGGATCCGCAGCAGATCGGCCGCCCCCACGGTGGCGGTGCCCTGGCCCAGGTGGATCAGCCCCAGCAGGACCAGCAGGCCCAGCCCGCTGGCGGCGACCACGGCGATCCCCCGGCCCCGGCGTCCCGGCGTCGTCCGCCGTTCTGGGTCCTGGGGCGGGGAGGCCCGTTCGGTGTCGAGACTCATCCGGCGTTCAGGAAGCGGTGAGGGTGGAGACCAGGGACTTGACGTATTGCGTCATCGAGGAGGGGCCGCCGAACATCCAGATCCCGTCATCGAGGCGCTCCACGTTCCCGTCCTGGACGAAAGGCAGTGACGTCCACACCGCATTATCCTTCAGCGCGTCGGTGAAGTCCCCGTCGACGGGGCTGCCGATGTAGACAAAATGGTCGGTTTTTAGTTTGGTCAGCGCCTCGACGTCGGTCGTGGCGAGCCCATAGGCGGGGTCGCCCTCCAGGGTCCATGGTGCTTCCAGGCCCAGCTCGGTATTGATATCCGTCAGCAACGATCCTGCGGGATAGGGCCTCAGGGACACCTGGCCGTCGGCGACCCAACCGTCGGTGAAGGCCACGCGGGCCCCGTCCAGCCCGGCATCTGCGAGGGTGTCCCGCCCCTCGGTGACGGCCTTTTCGTAGTCGTCGATGGTCGCCGCGGCGGCTTCCTCGGTGCCGGTGGCCTGGGCGATCAGGTCCAGGTTCTCGGTGGCCTGGTCGATTTGCCGGCTGGCATCGGCCGGGGTGATCACGAAGACCGGGGCCAGGTCCTCGAGCTGGGCGATGACGTTCTCCGGCAGATCCGTGGTGGCCACGATCAGATCCGCGTCCAGCGAAGCAACGGTCTCGAAGCTGGGCTCGCCCCGGGTGCCGATGTCGGTGACCGTATCGTCCAGGGGTTCGGCTGTCACCCAGTCGGTGTAGCCCTTGACGTCGGCCACCCCGACGGGCATCACTCCCAGGGCGACCAGGTCCTCCACGACAACCCATTCGGTGCCGACGACCCGGGTGGCCGGCGCGTCGAGTTCGATCTTTTTTCCACGGGTGTCCGTCAGGGTGACCGGGCCGGCGGACTCGGCCGGGGCCTGACCGTCAGCGGTGCTCCCGGCGGGTTCTTCGGTGGTACCGCAACCGGTCAGCAGCAGGGTCGCAGTGGTCAGGATGAGCAGGGGGCGCAGGAGCTTCATGGGGCAGGGGTTCCTTCGGATCGGTGGTCGGAGGCAGGGGTGTTCCACCGCCGGGGCGGGCGGCGGGCGTGAAGCCGGCAGGTTAGACGAGCGCGCCGGCGCGTTTGCCGAGGGCGTGGGTGCGAAGCCGTCCCGTGAACGGGTCGGTATGGGTGACGACGTCGATGCCGTAGACCCTGCTCAGCAGCCCGGATTCCAGGGCTTGCTCGGCCGGGGCGTTGGCGAGGATGCGGCCTTCGGAGAGGACGGCGATGCTGTCGGCAATATCGGCGGCTTCGTCGAGGTCATGGAGGACGACGCCGATGGCCACCTGATGGTCGCGTGCCAAATCGTGGATCAGGTCGAAGATTTCGACCTTATAGCGCAGGTCCAGATGGTTGGTCGGCTCGTCGAGCAGCAGGATCGAGGTGTCCTGGGCCAGGCAGCTGGCCAGCCAGACGCGTTGGAGCTGACCTCCTGAGAGTTCATGGACACCGCGGTTCGCCAGCTCGGTGATCCCCGTCAGCTCCATGGCGTGCTCGATCGCTGCCGCCCCGTCGGGGTCGGCCGCCCGCCAGCGTCCCCGATAGGGGTGCCTGCCGAATTCCACGACGTCGCGCACACTGAGCCCGTTCGGGACCGGACGGCTTTGCGCCAGCAAGGTCACCCGTTGGGCGAACTCACTACGTTTGAGGGCCAGGGCATCGGTGCTGGCACTGGCTTCTTCCAGCTGCAGGGCCCCTGACTCGGCATCATGCAGCCGGGCCAAAGCGCGCAGGAGCGTCGATTTGCCGCTGCCGTTGGGGCCCACCAGCGCCAGGATGCGGCCGGGTTCCAGCGTGAGGAACGCATCGTGGACGACGTCGGTGCTTCCGTAGCGCAGGTTCAACCCGTCGGCCGTGAGCATGACATTAGGTTTATTGGACATCACGCAAACATATTAGCTTAGGCTCACCTTACTGACCAACCTGTGGTGTGATCCGCATCGGTGTGGGAACCCCATGCCCGGAACCGTGAGCTACTCCCCCGCCACATCGCGGCGCAGTTCGCGTTTGAGGATCTTATGGCTGGGCCCCAGCGGGAACTGGCCGACGAAGCGGATGCGCCGGGGGTATTTATGCTTGGCCAGCCGGGTCCTGCTCCAGGCGATGATGTCCTCCGCGGTGGGCTCTGCGCCGTCGTACCCGGTATCCCTGATGACCACGGCACAGATCTCCTCGCCGCGTTCCTCGTCGGGAACCCCGATGACCGCTACCTGCTCGATGCCGGGGCAGCGGGAGAGGACCTCTTCGACCTCTCGCGGGTAGACGTTGAATCCGCCGCGGATGATGACGTCCTTGGTGCGGTCGAGCACCGTGATGAAGCTGTCGTCGTCCATGGTGCCCAGGTCCCCCGTGCGCAACCACCCCTCGACCATCGCCGCTTCGGTGGCTTCCGCGTTGCCGAGGTAGCCGGCGAAGACGTTATGCCCGCGCACCAGGATCTCGCCCAGTTCGCCATGGGGCAGTTCGGCAAGGGTCTCGGGGGTGGTGCGGTCGCTGATCATGACGTCGACACCCCAGATCGCCGGGCCCACGGTGCCCGGTTTCACACCGGCGTTAGGGGTGTTCGTGGAGACCACCGGGGAGGTTTCCGAGAGGCCGTAGCCCTCAAAGATGGTCACGTCGAAGGCGGCGTTGAACCGCTCCATCAACGTCTGCGCCATGGCAGCTCCCCCGGAGACGCAGAGCCTGAGTCTCGGCAGTTCGGATTCGTCCTCGGCGGAGGCGAGCAGCTGGTGGAACATGGTCGGCACCCCATGGAAGACGTCGACCTGGTGCTCGCGGATCAACCCCAGCGCCCCGGCGCCGCTGAACCGGGGCAGCAGCACCAGGGTGGCGCCGAGCCGGAAGACGGCGTTCATGCTCGCGGTCTGCCCGAAGACGTGGAAGAGCGGCAGGCAGCCCAGCGCCACGTCGTCGTAGTGGACGTCGTTGGCATCCACCGCCGATACGGTCGCGTTCATCACCATGTTCACCTGCGTCAGGATGGCCCCCTTGGGGGTGCCGGTGGTCCCCGAGGTGTAGAAGACGACGGCGGGGTCCTCGGCTTCACGCGCCACATAGTGGGCCAGCTTCGCCGGTTCCAGTCCAGCGTCCAGGCCCGGGTCTTCCGCGTCCTGCTGTGGCCAGGTGCTGGTCACCACCGGGATCCCCACTTCCGCGGCCGCGGGACCTCCGACCGGCAGGAAGGAGGGGTGGCAGATCAGCATCGTGGCGCCACTGTCGGCCAGCACGTGCACGACCTCCGGGACGGTGAGCAGCAGGTGGACCGGTACGACCACCCCGCCGGCGGCGAGCACGGCATAATAGGAACGTGGGAAGTCCACGACGTTGGGGCTCATGATGGCCACCGCGTCACCGGCGCGGATCCCGGCACCGGCCAACGAGGCCGCCTGTTGAAGCGCTTGGCCCCATAGCTGTGCGTAGGTGTAGGACGTTCCTTCGCTGATCACTGCCGTCTTCTGCGGATACTTGCGCGCCGACCCTTCCAGAACGGCGGCGAGGGATAATGCTGTCATGCCGGGTTTTTCTTCCTGGGATCCGATACGGATGGGGCTGCCAGCAGGGCGGCCACCGAGGTTTCCAGCACTGCTCTGGCGTCGGCAACGGAACGTTCCAGGTACTGGCGCAGCAGTTGCCAGCTGGCCCAGTCGGAGACGACGACCAGGGCCGCGACGAGTCGTTCCCGCTCCCCCGCCTCATGCCGATCAAGTTCTTCGGCGAAATGGGCTTCGATTTCTGCGCGAATTCTCTCCAGGTTCTGACGCAGATTCTGTTGCAGCACGGGTGAGAAGGGGCGTTGCACATCGGCTGCCCGCGCCAGTGGTGCCAGTTCCTCCAAGGCTGCGGCCCGGTGGCGCGCGTAGGCCTGGATGCGTGCGGGCAGGCCGGTGCCCTCGGGCGGCGGGGTGAAGGCCGAGGCCCGGTCATCGAGTTGTCGGCGGGCGGAGGCGGCCATCACCGCCTCCATATCGGTGAAGTGGCCCCAGAGCGTCCGGGGGGACACCCCCGCGCGTTCAGTCACCTGGCGGGCGGTGGGTTTGAGTTTCCCGTCGGTGATCAGCCCCAAATGGGCGTCGACGATCTGGGAGCGGGTGCGTTCGGCCCGGGCGCTGCGGCCGTCCACGTCGTTCATGCTCGACCATTTCCCGGGGCGCCCTGGCCGTCCGGGGTCGCCTCGGTCAGCCAGGGGGCCGGTTCCAGCGTCGGATCCCCGGTGGCCCGGGCGTGCTGGCGGAGCCGATCGGCGATCCGGGCGCACCCGATCTGCTGGGCGTAGAACATGGGCCCTCCCCGGTGGGCGGGCCAGTTATAGCCTTTGACCCAGATGAGGTCGATGTCCCCGGGGCGTTCGGCGATGTCCTCGGCGAGAATCCGGGCACCTTCGTTGATCATCGGGTAGAGCAGCCGTTCGAGGATCTCCGCGGAGTCGATTTCCCGGCGTTCGATCCCCTGTTCGGCGCTGGCAGCTTCGATGATGTCGGTGACTGCGGGGTCCTCCTGACGCTCACGGCCCTGGTAGGCGAAGAAACCTGCTCCGGTCTTTTGCCCGAACCTGCCGGCCTCGCAGAGCGCGTCACTGACGGCAGCTGTGGTGCCCCGGGCCTGGCGGTTGCGCCAACCGATATCCAGCCCGGCCAGATCGGCCATGGCAAACGGGCCCATGCGGAAACCGAAACCGGTCAACGCGTCATCGACCTGCCCCGGAAGCGCCCCTTCCAGCAATAAGGCCTCGGCCTGGCGGGCGCGGACTTCGAGCATCCGGTTGCCCACGAACCCATGGCAGACCCCCACCACGACGGGGCATTTGCCCAGCCGCCGGGCCAAGGAAACCGCTGTGGCGAGAACCCGGGTCTCGGTGGCCTCCCCCCGGACGACTTCCACCAGTTCCATCACATTCGCGGGGCTGAAGAAGTGCATTCCCAGCACGCGGCCGGGATGGGCCGTGGTGGCGGCGAGTGCGTCCACATCGAGGTAGGAGGTGTTCGTGGCCAGTACTGCGTCCTCGCTGGCGTGGGCATCCAGTCGGGCGAAGATCTCTTTTTTGACGTCCAGGTCCTCAAAGGCCGCTTCGATGATGAGGTCTGCCGAGGCCAGGTCGGCGTAGTCGAGGCTTCCGCTGATGCGAGCAAATTGTTCGTTGGCCCTCTGGGGGCTGCGGCTGCCGTGGGAGACCGAAACGTCCAGAGTCGCCCGGACCTGGGTCAGGCCGCGGTCCAGGGCTTCGGCAGAGGTTTCCACCACGGTGACCGGAACCCCCGCGGTGGCCAGGGCCAACGCGATGCCCCCGCCCATGGTCCCGGCACCGATGACTCCGGCACGCCGCACGTCGCGGGCGGCTGTTTCTCCCGGGGCGGTGGCGAGGGCCCGGGGCGTGCGGCTGGCCCGTTCGGCGGCGAAGAGGTGGCGACCGGCCGCCGATTCGTCGCTGGCCAGCCGCTCCAGGAACTTCTCGCGTTCGAGCTCCGCCCCGGCGTCGAATCCCTGCTCGATGCCTGCGGCGAGGGAGTCCACTGCCGCCCGGGCCGCGAAGGGGTCCTTGGCCTTGCGCAGTGCCGGGGCCGCGAGGCGTTCGATGGTTCCCGGAACGGCTGAAGCTTCGGCGATCCGCCGGTTCAGGTCACGGGTTCTGGTGGGGGGCGTCGACTCGGTTCCGGGCTCCTCGTCGAGCCGGGAAGCCGCCCAGGCGACGGCGGCACAGGAGAAATCCCCACCATCAAGAACCGCGTCGATGAGCCCGTCACCTTCGGCAGTGGCTGCACCGACGCGCGTTCCGGTCAGGATCATGGCCAGTGCCCGTTCGGGCCCGACGAGTCGCGGCAGCCGCCCGGTGCCGCCGGCCCCCGGGATGAGCCCCAAGGTGATTTCCGGCAGCCCGACCAGGGCCTCGGGGTGGGCGACCCGCCTGTGGGCGGCCATCGCCAATTCCAGCCCCCCGCCCAGGGCCACCCCGGAGATGGCTGCGGTCACCGGCAGGGCCAACGACTCGATCCGGTCCACGAGTTCGGGCAGCGAGATCCCGTCGGTGGAGCCACCGAATTCGGTGATGTCGGCGCCGGCGGAGAACGCCTTCTCCGTGCCCGTGAGCACCACGGCGCGCACACCTGACAGATCCGCCACGTCATCGAGGGCCTGGGCGATCGCCGTGCGGGCCGCCTGCCCCAGGGCGTTGACCGGCGGAGCCAACAGGGTCAGCAGGACGACGTCGTCGTGCCGGGAGAGGGCGACCCGGGGCGCGGGGCGGGAGCTGCGGTCGGTCATGGAGCCCTTCCGGTGGGGTGCAGGTACTGGCAGGCTATTGATTCGGCGGCAGGGTTATTTGAAGGCTGAGATGCCGGTGATGTCCCGGCCGACCAACAACGACTGGATCGAGTCGGTCCCTTCATAGGTGCTGACAATGTCCATATCGGTCAGATGCCGGGCGATATGGCGTTCGATGAGTACACCGTTCCCGGCGAGCATGTCCCGGGCCTCGTTGCAGATCCATTTGGCCTTCTGCGCGGTGGACATCTTGACCATGGAGGCCATCGGACCGGTGAGTCGGTCGGTCTCTGCCAGCTCGGCCATCCGGGTGCACATCAATTGCATGGCGGTGAGCTCGGAGAGCATATTGGCCAGCTTGTTCTGCACCAATTGGAAGCTGGCGATCGGTTGGCCGAATTGTTCGCGCTGACCGGCGTAGGTGGCGGCGATTTCGTAGGCGGCCATGGCGTGGCCTACCGCTTCCCAGGCGGCGCCGCCACGGGTTGCGGTGAGTACCCGGGAGACATCGCGGAAGGAGTGGCAGTTCTCCAGTTGGTTGGCCGCGGGAACGCGCAGTTCCGAGATCACGATATCGGATTGCCGGATCGCCCGTTTGCCCATTTTCCCGGTGATCACGGTGGGTTCGTATCCTGCGGGGTAGGTACCGTCGTCGTTCTTCTCCATGACGAATCCCTTGACCTGGCCGTCGGCCGCGTCACGGGCGAAGATGACGACGATATCGGCGGCATCCCCGTTGCCGATCCAGCGCTTATGCCCGTTGAGGACCCATTCTCCGCCCTCGCGGCGGGCGCTGGTTTCCAGGGCAACGGAGTCTGATCCGTGCTCTGGTTCGGTGAGCGCGAACGCCCCCGTGCGCTGAAGCGTGGCCATCTCCGGCAGCCAGCGTTGGCGTTGTTCCTCGCTGCCGAGCATGGCGATGGTCCCCATGCCCAGCGATGAGTGCACGCCGATATAGGTGTTGATGGAGCCGTCGCCGCGGGAGATTTCGCGGGCGACGATTCCTGCCGCCCGGCGGCTCAACCCCGGGCACCCGTACCCTTCGATGGTGCCGCCGATGATGCCCAGGCCCGCCAGCCCGGGGCGTAGCTGGTGCGGGAACTCGGCCCGTTCCCAGTACCCGTTGATGATGGGCAGGACATCCGTATCGACGTAGGCTCGGATCCTGTCGCGCAGGGCGATCTCCGCATCGTCGAGTTCCTCGTCGAGCAGGAAGTAGTCGCTGGTGACCGTCATACCGTTTTTCACGCTGCCATCCTGTGGTGGGGGGAACTGGCGGGTCGAGCAACCCGAACAATTTGCACACTAACTGCAAATTGTTTCTCGGGCCAGGGTTTTCGGTGGACCGGCGACCGTCTCAGCCGGCCGCCGACCGTGCTGCGGCGATGAAGGCGCGGATCAACCCGGTGTCCTTGACCCCGCGCCGGGATTCCACCCCGCTGGAGACGTCGGCGCCCGTGGCCCCCGAGCTGTTCAGCAGGGCCGCGACATTGTCCACGGTGAGCCCTCCGGCCAGCAGCCAGAATCCCTCAGGGGCCCGGCCGGCCAGCACCGAGGGGTCGAAGGTCTCACCGGCCCCGGGGTCGACGGCGTCCAGCAGGATCCGCTCGGCGGCCCACTCGGCGCGATCGGCCGAGGACAGGGCGGCATACGCCGGGGCGGAGAAGGCCCGCAGGGTGCGATAACCAGCCTCCTGGGCGGCGCGGATATCGGCCAGGGGTTCTTCACCATGCAATTGGACGGTGGACACTCCTGCCGCTGCCGCGGTGGACAGGACGACATCGAGGGGCTGGTTGCGGAAAACCCCTACGGTTTCGACCGTTGCGGGGACGTCGTTGATCAGTTGGCGGACCACCCCCGGCTCCACGGTCCGCACACTGCCGGGGGCGAAGATGAATCCCAGGGCATCGGCCCCGGCCTGGACGGCGGCAGCCACGGTTTCGGGCGTGCTCAACCCGCAGATCTTCACATAGCGTTCGGTCATGTCCGGGCTCCGCTCCTCGCCTCCGCCCGGCAGCTCGCCGGGGTGCTCCCCTAGTATCCTGCACGGGGCCGTGCCTCGGCCAGCCGTCCGAGGGCAGGGCCGGCGGATCAGTCGCCGGGTCGGTCGCCGTCGGAAACCCTGGTGTGGATGCGTTCGCCGTCTCCCCCGAAAATGCTCAGCACCTCCACGGATCGGCCATCCGCCGATCCCATGGCGTGCGGGATCCGGGTATCGAATTCGGCGGCCTCCCCGGGTTCGAGCACCAGGTCCCGATCCCCCAGCAGCAGGCGCAATTTCCCGGAGAGCACATACAGCCAGTCGTATCCATCATGCACGCGGGGCTCCGGCATGACTTGGCGTCCCGGATAGGTCATCCTGAACGTCTGCGTGGGCGAGTTCGGCGGAGACAGCCTGAGGGTCTGGATGCCGTGGTGCATGCTGCGGGTGGGGCGGACGCGCGGGTCGGGCACCTCGGCGGGGATGAGCTCGTCGATGCCGATGCGCAGCGCTCGGGTCAGCGGCAACAGCAGTTCCAGGCTGGCCTGGCGCTTGCCCGATTCAAGCCGCGAGAGCGTGGACACCGATATGCCGGTCTTGGAGGCCAGATCCTCCAGCGTCCGATCCTGCTTCACCCGGGCAGCCCGGAGTCGGGGGCCGATCTGCTCGAGAACCGTATCCTTCACATCTTTCCCTTCTTGCTGTTTCTGCAAAGATATTTGCCATCATAGCAGTGGGGGTTCCACAGTAGAAGCATGAAAACCAACAGCAACTACGACGTCATCATCATCGGCGCTGGCGCCGCGGGTCTCAGTGCAGCACTGATGCTCGGCCGCTCGCTCCGCAGCACGCTCGTCCTGGACACCGGCACCCCGCGCAACCGCTTCGCCGCAGGGATCCAGGGTGTCCTGGGCCACGACGGCACCGCCCCCGAGGACTTCTTGGCCCGCGGCCGTTCCGAGGTCGCCGGCTATGGCGTCCAGTTCGGCACGGCGGCAGCCGCAACCGTCGTGGCAACCGACGCCGGTATCACCGTGACCGATACCCAGGGCCGGCACCATGCTGCCCGCCGCCTCGTGGCCGCCACCGGAATCAGCGATGAACTCCCGCCGCTGCCCGGCCTCGCCGCGGGCTGGGGAACCGATGTGCTGCACTGCCCGTATTGCCACGGCTGGGAGGTCCGCGGTCAACGCCTCGGCATCCTGGCCACCTCGCCCATGGCCCTGCACCAGGCGCAGCTGATCCGCCAGTGGAGCGACGACGTCGTCCTCTTCAGCGCCGGCGCCGGGCCCATCGACGACGCACTGGCCACCACCCTGGCCTCCCGGGACGTGGTGATCGACAACCGGCAGGTCACCGGCATCCTCAGGAACGACGCCGGGGCCCTCACCGGGGTGCGGATGGTAGACGGCGGGCAACGGAACCTCGACGCCCTTTTCACCGCCGGTGAACTCCACCCCCAGGACGCCTACCTTGACGGACTGGGTTTGACGCGGGAGCAGACACCTTTTGGCAGCTTCATCGCCGCCGATCCCACCGGCAAAACCAGTCACCCGAGGATCTGGGCTGCCGGAAACCTCGTCGCCCCGATGGCCAATGTGCCGATGAGCATGTCGGCGGGCACGATGGCTGGCAGCATGGTCAACATGGATCTGGTGACCGAGGATTTCAACCACGCAGCACAGCAGGTTCACGCGGCATGAACGAACGGAGCAGCACCGACATGGAGCACCAACACCACCACGACGAGGCGCCCATCGAGCCGCGCGCCTTCTGGGAAGCCCGGTACGGCGAGCGCGAAAGGATCTGGAGCGGGGCTGCCAACCGGGCCCTGGTGGACGTTGTTTCCCCGCTGAAACCGGGCAGCGCCCTGGATCTGGGCTGCGGGGAAGGCGGGGATTCGCTCTGGTTGGCCGAGGCCGGCTGGACGGTCACCGGGGCGGATATTTCCACCACGGCCCTCGGACGGGCCGCCCAGGAGGCCCGCTCCCGCGGCCTGGGCGCCGAAGACGTCAACTGGCTTCAGGTCGATCTGGGCGAGGACTTCCCTCCGGGGACCTACGATCTGGTCTCCGCCTGCTTCCTGGCTTCCCCGGTGGACCTGCCCCGCGGGGAGGTCCTGCGCCGGGCCGCCGAAGCCGTGGCCTCCGGCGGCACCCTGCTGATCGTCTCCCATGCCGCCATGCCACCCTGGTCCCGGCACCGGCACGATCCCGGCGAGGCCCCCACCTCCCACGGCCCCCACGACTTCCCCACCCCCGCCGAGGAACTCGAACTCCTCGGACTCGACGAGGACCGGTGGACAGTCGTCACCGCGGAGGCCAGGCCGCGGCAGGCCACCGGCCCCGAGGGCGCCGTCGTCGACCTGGAAGACACCGTCATCGTCGCCCGGCGAAACTAGCAGGACCGGGCCCAGGGCATTGCCGGCCCCCGCGGCCGGCGGCCCTGGCCGGGCGGCCGGCTCAGAGCAGGCCGAACCAGCCCTTGGCGATGGCGGCGAAGGCCCCGACGAACGCGATGATCAGGATGAATGCCCGGGCATGACGGTCATGGACGTGGCGCTGGAGTCGTTCACCGCCGAAGATCCCCACCACGATCGCCAGGACGATCAGCGCCCAGTACCACCAGGGCAGGATGAGTTGCTGCTCCGGGGCGAGGAGGACCTTCGACACCACGGAGACGGTTCCGGTGACCGCGAAGAAAGGTTGCATGGTGGCGGCGAAGGAGCGTTGATCCCAACGGGTGAGGACCGCGTATGCACTGACCGCCGGGCCACCGACCCCTGCCATGGAGCTGGTCAGCCCCGACAGCGCCCCGGCGGCGGAACGGATGCCGGGGCCTCCGACGGCGACGCTGGAGCGGGAGAGGCCCAGCGAAAGGAGCAGGGCGATCAGCACGATGATGCCCACCGACAGGGAGAGGACCGCGGACTCCAGCCGGGTGGCGATGAGCGCCCCGATGACGGAGCCGACGACGCTGAAGGCGGCCAGCCAGCGGAACGCGGACCAGTTGATGTCCTTCCAGACCCGCGGGGTGATCAGCGTGGAGGAGACGACGCCGCAGATGTTCACCAGCAGCACCCCCTCATGGGGGCCGAGCAGCAACACCAGGAACGGTGAGGCCAGCATGGCGAATCCCAGCCCGGCGACCCGTTGGGCGACGGCACCGATGAACACCAGGGAGGCCGCCACGGCCAGGAGTTGAAGATCCACCGCTACAGCCTACTGGGGGGCCCTTGAAGTTTGCGTCGGTTCCGAGGAAGCTGAAAAAATCCCCACCGGGCCACGGCAACAATCTCCAGGAGGTACCTCCCATGGCAGGAACGGTCAGCGACTTCGTGATCGAGCGCATCAGGGAATGGGGTGTCAGCCGCGTTTTCGGTTTCCCCGGGGACGGGATCGGCGCCTTCGACGGCGCCCTGGGCCAGGCGGAGCGTGAGGACGACGGGGTGGACTACATCCGTCCGACCCACGAGGAGATCTGCTCGCTCATGGCCACCGCCCACGCCAAGTTCACCGGCGAGGTGGGGGTCTGCGTGGCAACCTCCTCCCCCGGGGTGTTCCATCTGCTCAACGGGCTCTACGACGCCCAGATGGACAACCAGCCCGTCGTGGCCTTCGTGGGACAACAGGGGCTGAACGCGCTGGGCACCTTCGGCCAGCAGGTCAGCAATCTGGAACGGGCGTTGGCGGATGTTGCGGTCTACGTGCAGACGATCGTCTCCCCCGAACAGGCCCAGGCCGTCGTGGACACCGCCTTCCGCACCGCCCGCGTCCGGCTGGGCCCCACCGTCGTCATCCTCCCGCACGATGTCCAGGACCAGAAGATGCCCGCACTGCGCCCGCAGAGCTGGGTCTCGCGCTCCAGCGCCGTCGCCCCCTCCACCGCCGTCGTCCCTGCCCACAGTGAGATCCTCAAGGCCGCCGAGATCATCAACGCCGGCTCCAAGGTGAGCTTCCTCGTCGGGCACGGCGCCAACGGGGCCACCGCCGAGGTCCTGAAGGCCGCCGAACTCCGGGGCGCCGGGATCATCACCGCGTTGCGGGCCAAACAAGTCATCCCCTCCGAGGTGCCCCACCATTCCCAACAGCTCGGACTGCTGGGATCGCGGCCCAGCGTGGAGCAGATGGCCGACTGCGACACCCTGGTGTTGCTGGGCACCAACTACCCCTATGCCCAGTTCCTGCCGGAATCAGGGCAGGCCCGGGCCGTCCAGGTCGATCTCAAACCCGAACAGATGGGGCTGCGCTACCCCACCGAGCTGAACCTCTGGGGGGACGTGAAGGAGACCCTCACCGCCCTGATCCCCCATCTGCAGGCCACCACGGACTTCTCCTGGCAGGAGCGTGTCGCGGCGGGCATGAAGGAATGGGAAGCGGAGATGGAGGCCGAAGCCATGGTCTCCTACGACGACGGGGTGAACCCGCGCCGGGTCTACCACGAGCTCAACCAGCGTCTTCCCCCGCGCGCCATCGTCACCGCCGATGCGGGCTCGACCGCCGACTGGTACGGCCACCACATCCGGCTGCGCGAAGGGATGATGGGGGACCTCTCCGGACGGCTGGCCACCATGGTGGCGGCGATGCCCTATGCCACGGCCGCGAAATTCGCCCACCCCGAGCGCAGCGTCATCTGCACGATCGGCGATGGCGCCTTCCAGATGCTGGGCATGAACGAGCTCATCACGATCAAGAAATACCTCTCGCGGTGGCAGAACCCGCAACTGATCATCCTGGTCCTGCATAACAACGACCTCAACCAGGTCTCCTGGGAGATGCGCACCGAGGACGGCAACCCGCTGTGGCCGGCTTCCCAGGACGTGGAGACCATGGACTATGCCGGCTACGCCGAACTCCTGGGCTTCCAGGGGATCCAGGTCAGGAGCGATGACGAGGTCGCCGCCGCCTGGGATGCCGCCTTCGCCCACCGGGGGGTGACCCTCATCGATGCCTACACCAGCAAGAGCGTCCCACCGCTGCCTCCGAAGGTCGCCTTCGAGTTCGCGAAGAACACCGGGATGGCCCTGCTCAAGGGCGACCCCGAGGGCCTCGATGTCATGGCCGATACGGCCAAGGCGGTGTTCACCGAAGGAGTGGAGCGGGTCAAGGACACCCTGCATCTGGGGCACGAGCAGAAGCCGGAATCCGGGAACGGGCGGTAACGCGCAACCGGGGACGAATAAGCCTTGCTGGGGGCAGGGCACCGGCCTACATTGGAAGGAACGTCAGCTCCGTTCCCAGGGGAGGAATCATGCGCGTCGTTCTGATCATCATTCGGCTGCTCTTGCTGGTGACGGCGGTCGTGGCCATCGTGGGTGCTTTCACGGTCGTGGGCAGCGAAGCAGGTCGTGAGTTCTTCCACAGCAACCAAAACATGTGGTCGGGCCTGCTGGGTCTGTTCGTGGCCTTCTCGGCCGGGATTTCCGTCGCCGGCGCCGTGAGCCCACGCTGGATCCTCGCCCACCCCGGCGGCGCCCTCTTCGCCCTGGTGCCCCTAGTTGTACTGCCCATAGACGTTAGTTAAGCGGCTGATTGGTGGCTGGTTCCCGATTGCAGTGTGGGGCCTGTGGTGATTGTACGCATGGATCCAATCCGGCAGTGCTTCGCGGCGGGTGGCCTCGCTGCCATAGAACCTGGCGTAGGCCCAACCGTCGTTCAGGGTCCGATGGAACCGCTCGATTTTCCCATTGGTCTGGGGCCGGTAAGGGCGGGTCCGCTTGGGCGTGATGGCCAGCTCGGCGCAGGCGTCACGCCAGGCATGCGAGCGGTAGGCGGACCCATTATCAGATAGCACGCGCTCCACGACGACGTCACGGGCAGCGAACCACGCCACGGCCCGTTCCAGTACCGCGATGGCCGTTACCGACTTCTCATCATCATGAATCTCGGCATAGGCGATACGCGAGTGATCATCGATGACCGTGTGCACGAAGGCGGTTCCCATTTTCGGGGTGTGGTTCGCATTGCGGGGCTTGTCCGGGGTTGCTGCACGGTTCTTGTCTCCGGCCTGCCGGCCCACGAACCGGTGCCCGCCGCCGTCGGGAATATTGCCGAATTTGGTGACGTCCACGTGGATCATCGATCCCGGATAGGGGTGCTCATAGCGGCGGATTTTCTCACCGGTGACCCGGTCGATATAGCGCAGCCTGTTGATCCGGCAACGTACCAGCACTGCGTGCACCGTCGAGGCAGCCAGGCCCAGCCGGTAGGCGATCTGGACGGGCCCCAAGCGCTTGCGCCAGCGCAGTGCCACGATTTGTTTGACCGCTGCCTGCGGGGTGCGTGCAGGACTTGTCCGGGGTCTGCTGGGCTTGTCGGCCATCCCGGCCGCGCCGTGGGCTCGGTAGCGGTCGGCCCAGCGTTTGGCGGTGGGCCAGGAGACCATGAACATTTTCGCTGCGGTGGAGACGCTCCACTGCTGGTCAACGATGAGCTTGGCGATTCTCAGACGTGCTTTGGGGGTCAGGGCTGCATTAGCGTGGGACATGAAGGCCTCCTGTTTGTGAAGTGGTTTCTTAGACAGCTCCACTCCACATCGGGGGGCCTTCGTCATCCCATCAATTCAGACCGTGTCGTCGCACGAGTTCAACCAACGTTGCTGGGCAGTACACCTAGTGGTCCTCCTGCTCATCAGGTTCTATTCGGCGTTCGATCACCCCGTCACCCTGAACGTGGCCCTGCTGGGTGCCTTATTCGCGCTGCTCGCACTGCTTCTGCAGCCGGCCGCAGCGCTGGCCCTGCGCAAGGAAAACGCCCGACGCCCCCGCTCGGTGGACCGCGAACGGGCCTTCTAACTGAGTCCGGCTTCATCCATCGAGACGATGACCCGGCCCTCGCTCGTTCCGGCCAGCAGCGATTCGAAGGCCCGCGGCAGACTCTCAATCCCGGTGAATCCGGTGTGGATCCCGCGGACCGTGCCCTCGCGCACCCATTGGCCGACCTCGGCCTCGAACTGGGGGCGCAGGTCCTCGTGTTCGGTGACGGTGAAGCCGCGCATGGTCAGTTCCCCGTAGATCAGCCGGGTGTAGTTCCGGGGTGCCCCCGACCCGGTGCCCTTCGCCACCGCCCCGCAGATCACCACGCGGCCGCCGTGGCGGAGCATCTCCAGGGCGGCTTCGAGTTGGTCGCCGCCGACATTGTCATAGTAGAGGTCGATCCCCTCGGGCGCGGCCTGCCGCAGCAGGTCCAGGGCTTCGCCATCATGCCGGTTCACGGCGGCGTCGGCCCCCAGCGTGCCGGTGATCAGTTCGACCTTCTCCGCCGAGCCGGCGCAGCCGATCACCCGGGCCCCGCGGGCCTTGGCGAACTGTACGGCGCAGCTTCCCACCCCGCCGCCGGCGCCCGTGACATAGACGTCCTCCCCCGGCTGGACCCGGGCGACATGGATCATCCCGGTATAGGCGGTGAAGCCCACATGCCCCAGGATCGTGAGGTGGTCCTCCAAGGCCAGGTCCTCGGCTTCGGCGCCGATCCGGCGCAGTTCCCCGGCCTCGCAGACCTCGATGCTGCGCCAGTGGACCTTTCCCACGGCCAGATCCCCGACGGCGAACGCCTCGCTGGCCGATTCGATGACCTCGACGACTGCGTCGCTGGCGGGGGTGTCCCCCACCCCGATGCCCGGGCCGTAGGCCGTGCCTTCGCTGCCGATCCGTGAGGCCAGCCCGGCATTCAGGCCCAGGCGGCGGATGGCCACAAGGACCTGCCCCGGTCCGGGGTCGGGCGTCTCGGCGTCGAAGACCCCGAAGTCCGCTGCGGTGACGGTGGAGTCGGGCAGGGCCGTGAGCTGGATTTCCTGACTTTTCATGCCCCCACCGTAGACCCGCCCCGTGCCACCCCCCAAGGTTTGGCACGGGACGGGAGTCATGCGGTCTTCCACCTCCGCCGGGGCGGATTCCCGGCTCTAGACCGGATGCGTGGAGACGAGTTTGGCGTGGACGACGATGTTGTCCTCATGCCGCAGGGTGGCCTTGTCGAACGGTCCCCCGCAGGTGATCACCCGCAGCTCGGCATCGTCGGTATTGGCGTAGGTCCCCGCGCTGGAGAAGGCGTCCTTCTTGGTCTGGATGATCTGGGTGACCTTGAAGACGGCGACCTTGCCGTCGGCGCGGGTCACCGAGATCTCGTCCTTCTTGCGCAGGTCCCCGAGCTTGAAGAACACCGCCGGGCCTTCGTCCTTGGTGGCAGTGACATGCCCCAGCAGCACGGCGGGGCCTTGTTCACCCGGTGAGGGGCCGCGCTTATACCAACCGGCCGGTGCGTCCGGGTCCAACGGGGGGACCCCGATGGTTCCATCGGCCTTGAGGCCGACGTTGAGCAGATCGGTATCGACGTCGATGGCCGGGATCTGCAGGCGGACCGGCTGCGAACGCTTCAGCGGCTTCGGAGCCGGAGCCTGGGTCTGCTTGGGCTTGGGTTTCGGTTTCGGGGCCTTCGACGATGACTCGGTGGTGGTCTTGGTCGGGGTGGCCGACGGCATGGCCGTCGGCGGTGGCGAGGTGGTGGGGGGCGCGCTGGGCGTGTCCGCGATGGCCTCGGAGGCCGGCGGCGAGGGCGGTGGTGCTTCCCCCCGCGCGCCGACTCCGATCAGGACTGCTCAGACGAGGCCGACCGTTGCGGTCACCGCTATCGCGGTGATGCGACGACCGCGGCCGTTGCGTGGGTTTTTCCGTGCGTGCTTCATCGGTTCCAGTCCTTTTCTTCTCCGGGGGTGCCTTTCCTAGTTCTGGTCTGCCTGACGACGGCGGACCATGAAGACACCGGCGCCGGCAGCTGCCAGAACCAGGCCGCCACCCAGGGCCATCGTGGAGGCGTCCATGCCGGCGGTGCTGCCACCACCGGTTTCAGGGTTGCCCTGAGGCATGTCCATCTGCCCGGCCGTCAACGTCCCGCACAGTGCGGGCGCGGTGGCTGCCAACGGCAGTTCGGGAACCAGTGGTGACTTGGCCTCCTGGGCGTCTGCGCCCAGGGTGGCCGGGTCGAGTCCGTGCACGACGACGGAGGCCTGGCCGTTCTTGATCCCGTCGATCGTCTTCTGGTTCATTTCGAAGGTGCGCTCATAGGTGAAGCTGTCACCCATGCCGGCGACTTCCAGGTCGGTGGCCGCCTTGGCACTGGTGTCTCCCTTGGTGGACAACGTGGTGGCCACCTCGCCGTAGGCGGAGCCGCCCTCGGGGGTGCTGACCACGCCGTCGCCGTTCTTGTCGTTGGCGATGGTCGGGCACTTGCCCGTGTCGTTCACGGTCACGTGGACGTGCTGGACGTGCGGGTACGGGTCGCCGTCGAAGGACTTGGCCAGGCCACTGACCTTCTCCGAGACCGTGGCCATGTTCCCGTCCAGGGTGATCGAAGCGGATCCGGAGGCCCCGCTGCCGTTTTGTTCGGTCAGCTGGGCCGAGTAGGAATCCGCTGCCTGGGCCCCTGCCGCGGAGAACGCGACCATACCCAGCGCCATTGCCGGCACGGCCAGTAGTTGGAGGTTCTTCTTCATGATCTTTTCCTTCCATCGGTGGCCCCCGTCTGAAGCGGCGGAAACCGGTGTTCGTGATGCGTTCATGATTCACAACACCTTCTGGTGGTGTCGCACAACACATTCGGAACCCTGCGCGTGTCCGGATTGGAAAGATCTTGAATTATTTTTTTGCCGCGCCTGAACCACCTTCGGTCAACCGCCGTTTCGTCTTGGCGGTGGCCGTGGAAGACCACGGGTCCTCGGGCCACGGATGCTTGGGGTACTTCCCGCGCATCTCCGCCCTGACCTGCGCGTAGGGGCCCGACCAGAACGAGGCCAGGTCGTCGGTCACCGCCAGGGCGCTGCCGCGCGGGGACAATAGATGGAACAACACCGGCACCCGCTCGTCGACCAGCCGGGGGGTGGCGGCCCACCCGAAGCATTCCTGCAATTTCACCGCGACGACGGGGCGGGCCTGCTCGTCACCGATCGCCGGGTAGTCGATCCGCACCTTGGATCCACTGGGGACCAGCAACCGTTCCGGAGCCAGGTCGGCGAAGCGCGAGGCCTGCGGCCAGGGGAGGAGCCGGCGCAACGGTTCGGCCAGATCGACCGACTTCACGCCGGCCCCGGCGGCCAACGCCTGGAGTTCGGGGCCCAACCAGTCATCCAACCGGCCCAGCAGGGCGCTCTCGCTGACATCGGGCCACGGGGCGCCGAGTTCTCGGTGCAGCAAGGCCATCCGGCGGCGCAGCCCATCGGCTCGGGCGGAGAAACCGATGATGTCCAGTCCACCGGTTTCCAGGGCGGTGGCGACGGCCGCGGCCGCCTCTTCCACGGAGGCGCGGACCGGCGTCGTGCCCAGGACGATGGACCCCAGCCGGCGTTCCCTCCGGGCCAGGACCCGACCCGATTCGAACCGGGCGTGGACCCGGTCGGTCAGCAGATGTCCGGCGGCGGCTTCGGCCGTCTCGGCATCCAACGGTGCCGCGGAGCGGATGACGGCCCCGGTTCCGGCGGCGGCCCGACCCGCCGCGCGGGAGACCTCGGCGACGGCCAACCACGGCTGCCCTGCCAGCGAGGACCCGGCAGGCAGTCCGGCGCGGGTGCCCGAGGCCAACAGGTAGCTCTGGCCCGCCCCTGATTCGACCCTGCGGGCGATCCGGTCGGGGTAGGCCAGGGCGACGATGAGTCCTGCCTCCGCGGGGGCACCGGGCCGCGAGGCCACGGCGGTGGCAGCGGCGGGGGCCGCGGGCGCCCAGGTGCGGGCCAGGATGGCCTCCAGCCGGGTGGTCTCGCGTTTCCAACTCCGGCTCGCGGGGTCGGACCCGGAGCGCAGGGCCGCCAGCAGCCGGGTCAGATCGGCTCCCGGGGCGCGGGCCTCACCGGCGACCATGGCCACGATCTCGGCGACGGAACGGGCCGCTGCCTTGCGGTTCGTCCCGGCTTGGTGACCGGGAGCTGCCGCCTGCTGCCAGGCGGTCCCGTCGATCAGCGCCCGGGCGAGGCGCGGTTCGGCGGGGATGCCCGAGAGGGTCCGGCCCAGCCCGGTGGCCAGCCCGTTCACGTCGATGGCCCCGAGTTCGGTCAGCACGGCCAGCGCGTCGGCCAGGGTGGTCCGTGGCGGTTCCTGCGGCAGTTTCAGTCCCCTGCCACCGGGGGCGCCCCAGCAGGCCAGGGTCAGGGCCGCGACGGTCAGTTCGGCGACGGCGATTTCCGGGGTCGGATGCCCCGGGGCGGCGCCGAAGGTCTTCTGGTCGTAACAGCGCACCACGGTTCCCGGTCCCTGCCGTGCGGCGCGACCGGCTCGCTGATCGGCCGAGGCCCGGGAGGCCGAGACCGTGACCAGGCCGGTCATGCCGCGGGTGGCATCGCGGCGGGGTTCACGGGCGAGCCCGGAGTCGATCACCAGCCTCACGCCGGGGACGGTCAGCGAGGATTCGGCCAGCGACGTGGAGACGACCACGCGTGGCGGGTCCCCCGCGTCCCGGCCCTTCACGGCCCGGTCCTGGCTGGCACTGTCGATCTGCCCGTGCAGTTCCAGCACTTCGACGCCCGCGCCGACCCGGCGGCGTAGTGCCCCGGCCACCTGGGCGACTTCCCAGGCCCCGGGGACGAAGACCAGGGCGTCGACGGCGGGGTCGGCGACCAGCGCGCTGTGGTGGGCGGTCGCGGCGGTGGTGGCCACATGATCCAGGAAGGCCCGCGTGACCCCGCGGTCATCCAGCCGGGCCACCGCGGCCGGTTCCAAGCGGGTCTCCAACCGGTGCAGTGCCGAGGGGCAGTCGATCACCGGGGCCGGGCCTTCGCCGTCGGCCGTGGACAACAGGGCGGCAAAACGGGGG
Organism: Arthrobacter sp. AOP36-F1-5; assembly: GCF_058137995.1. Classification (NCBI taxonomy): domain Bacteria; kingdom Bacillati; phylum Actinomycetota; class Actinomycetes; order Micrococcales; family Micrococcaceae; genus Arthrobacter; species Arthrobacter sp. AOP36-F1-5. The sequence continues at coordinate 847,622 of NZ_CM176892.1, read as the reverse complement.
GCGTCCAGGGTCGCCGACATGGCCAGGAAGGTCAGATCGCCGCGCAGTTCGTGGACCTCGGCGAGCAGGCCCAGCAGCAGATCGGTGTCCAGGGCCCGCTCGTGGACCTCGTCGATGATGACGGCGCCGATGCCCTCCAGCCCGGGATCGGCCAGGAGCCGACGCAACAGGATCCCCGGGGTCACGAATTCGACCCGGGTGGCGGGCCCGGCGTGGTGTTCGCCGCGGACCGTGTATCCGACCCGGTCCCCGACCCGGCTGCCGTCGAGCTGGGCCAGGCGTCGTGCCGCGGCGCGGGCGGCGACCCGGCGGGGCTGGGTGACGATCACCCGGCCGGCCAGATTCGCCACCAGGGGTGGCACCAGGGTGGTCTTGCCGGTCCCCGGCGGCGCCTGGACGACGGCGGTGCTGGCCGGGGCGTTTGCGGCCAGGGCGTCCTCGAGGGCGAGCAGCGAGGCGGCGAAGACCAGCCCTGCTCCGAGGGTTTCCAGGTCGAAGGGCCGGTCGGCGCCGGGGGGCGGGGAAGTCACCCACCCATTGTGCCCGGTGGTGCCGCGGGCCCGGGGCCGAACCGGGCCGGGCCGGGCCGGGCCGGGCCGTGCCGGACACCGATCAGTCGAAGACCAGCACCAGCCGTCCGCGGACCCCGCCGGCTTCGAGCAGGCGGTGCGCTTCGGCGGCACGGTCGGCCGGCAGGACGTCGGCGACCCGCAGGCTCAGCTGGCCGGCGTCGACGAGCCGGCGTAGCTCGTCGAGCTTCCCGTCCGAGTGGTAGTCGGCGGGGACGAAGACCTGGTGGATGGTGATGCCACGTTCGGTGGGACCGTTGAAGCCGCGCACGGTGGCGAAACCGCCCCCGTCCTTGACGGCCGGCAGCGCCACCTCGTGCTGGACCGCGGCGTCGAGCAGACCGTCGACTCCCTCGGGGTGGAGTCCGCGGATCTGCTGGGCGACGTCCGCACCGCGCGGGACCAGCTGATCGGCTCCGAGGTCCTCGACCAGTTCCCGGTCTTGGGGCGCGAAATCGGCCACCACCGTCAACCCGGCCTGTGTGGCCAACTGGATCGTGTAGCCGCCCAAGGTTCCTGCGGCCCCGGTGACCGCCAGGACCTGCCCGGGCTGCAGGTCCAGCCGCCGCAGTGCCTGCATCGCCGTCAACCCGTTCATCGGCAACGTGGAGGCTGCCTCGAGGGTGGTTCCGGCGGGGATCCCGGCCACCGAATCGGCGTCGGCCACCAGGTAGGAGACGTAGGCGCCTCCGTGTTCGCCATCGGGGACGGCCATGGCCATGACCTCGTCGCCGAGGGCGAAGCCTGCCCCGTCCCCGACCTCGTCGATGACGCCCGCGGCATCCATGCCCGGCACGTACGGGGGCTCCTTCGCCTCGGTGACCGCCGCGTTGGCGCCGGTGCGGATCGAGGTGTCCGTGGGGCTGACGGCGGTGGCACGGACCTTGATTCGTACCTGGCCCGGGCCAGCATGGGGCTCGGGGACCTCGTGGATGGCGAGGGCTTCCGGCCCTCCGAATTCTGTGACTCCAATGACCTTCATAGGGGCGACAACGGCCCCGAAGGGCCGACTATTCCGAGGCGCGCGGTGACCTGGGGCCCGGATATTCAACGACCCGACCCAAAGAATGACATGATCGGACGTGACCACGCCCCCTGACATGTAGGGTCCTGATGTACCTTCCCGCGAGCTTGCCCAGCCCCGATCCCGCCCTGTCCCAGCTGAACCTGGGGCCGTTGACGATCCACACCTATGCCCTGTGCATCCTGGCCGGCATCGCCGCCGCCATCGTGATCACCCAGCGCCGCCTGAAACGACGGGGAGGCAATCCCGAGGTCGTCCTCGACGTCGTGCTGTGGTGTGTGCCGCTGGGGCTGGTCGGCGCCCGTTTCTACCATGTGTTCACGCATATCAGCGACTACTTCTACCCCGGTGCCGACCCCTGGGACATCATCAAGATCTGGGACGGCGGCAACGCCCTCTACGGTTCGCTGCTCGGTGGTGCGCTCGGCGTGTTCATCGGCTGCCGGCGGGCCGGGGTCCGTTTCCTGTCCTTCGCCGACGCGGTGGCCCCGGCCATGCTCGTGGCCCAGGCGATCGGCCGGTTGGGCAACTGGTTCAACCACGAACTCTTCGGCCTGCCGACCACACTGCCCTGGGGTCTGGAGATCGAGTCCTCGAACCCGAACTTCCCCGCCGACGCAGCCATCGGCACCCTGTTCCACCCATTGTTCCTGTACGAGATCATCTGGAACCTCATCGGCGTCGCCGTGATCCTGTGGCTCGAGCGGCGGATGCGTGCCCGCTGGGGCCGCGCACTGGGCCTTTACCTCATCTGGTACGGCCTGGGCCGCAGCTGGCTCGAGGCCATCCGGATCGACCCGACCTCGGACGTGTTCCTGGGCATCCCGGCCAATATCTGGGCCTCCTTCGCCGCCATCGCGGTGGGCCTGGCGATCGTCATCGTCCAGGGGGTCCGCCATCCGGAGGCGGAGACCTCGGTCTACCGCGAGGGCTTCGAGCCGGTGGCCGAAGACACCACGGACGAGAGCACGACGGCGGAGGCAGCCCCCGAGGATTCCTCCGCGGATCCTGCCGAGCCGGCTCCGACATCAGCTCCGGAGTCGGCTCCAGAGGACCACGGCTCCGACCGTTCGACGTCGCCGGACGCCTAGGCACTTCCGGTCTAGCCAGTTCCAGCAGCACTCCAGCGGGGTTCCCGACCATATGGTCGGGGACCCCGCTGTTTTTCCACGGGCCCCTCACAGGGTTGGTTTCCCGGGCTTTCCGTGGGGTGCCTTCGATAGAATCGAAGACATGTTCGAATCACCAAGGACCCCGAACACCCCGACGGCAGGACCTGCCCCCGGGGTGCTGACCTCGTTATTGGACCTGTTGCCCACCATGGACACCGCCGGCCTGGACGAGGCCGACCTCATCGACGTCCTGGCCACCGCCGAAGCAGCGAAGAACGCCCTGTCCGGCCTCCAGGCCCGGGCAGCGGTGGCCCTGGACGCGGCCGTGCGCACCCGCCACCTGGCCGAAGGCCTCCCGGCGGAGAAGGCCGGGGCCGGGGTCCACACCCAGGTCGCGTTGGCCCGGTCCGAATCCCCGCATGCCGGGCACCGGCTGGTGGGGATGGCCCAGGCCGTGGTGAACGAGATGCCCCATGCCCACCACGCTCTGGCCACCGGCCGACTCAGTGAATGGCGGGCCACCCTGCTGGTGCAGGAAACCGCCTGCCTGGACGCGGAGCAACGCCGTCAGGTCGATGAACAACTGTTGGCCGACCCTTCAGTACTCGAAGGCGTCGGGACCCGGGCCTTGGTGGCCCGGGCCAGGAAATTAGCCTACGCGGCCTCACCGTCGGCGGTGGTGGACCGGGCCCGCCGGGCGGTGAAGGACCGCAGGGTCTCCCTGCGACCTGCCCCTGACACCATGTCGATCTTGTCCGGGTTGTTGCCGGTGGCCCAGGGCGTTTCGGTGCTCAAGGCCCTCACGATGGAAGCTGACCGGTTGGTGGGTATCGGTGATGGCCGCTCCCGCGGGCAGATCATGGCCGACACCCTGGTCGAGCGTCTGACCGGTCGGGCCAGCGCGGCTGCGGTGCCGGTGGCGATCCAGTTGGTCATGACCGACCGGACGTTATTCCAGGGTGATGGCGAACCGGCGTTCCTTCCCGGGTACGGGGTCATCCCGGCCCAAGTGGCTAGGGATCTGATCCGCCGGGCCGGTGGCCTTCGTACCCCCGGGCCCCGTACCGCAGATTCCCGTGCCCCAGGCTCCGGTACCGGCGGGGCTGATGATCTTCCCGCCCCACAGCAGTTGGCGTGGATCCGGCGGCTGTATACGGCCCCGGAGACCGGGGAGCTGGTCGCGATGGACTCGCGTGCGCGGATCTTTCCTGCGGGGTTGGCTCGTTTCATCGAGACCCGCGACCAGTGTTGCCGTAGCCCGTGGTGTGATGCCCCGGTCCGTCACCACGACCACGTGCTGGGGTGGGCTGCCGGGGGCAGGACCACCGCAAGGAATTCCGCGGGCCTGTGTGCTGAGTGCAATTACAGCAAGGAAGCCCCCGGGTGGAGGACCGAAACCGTGACCGGGGCCCGGCATACCACGGTGGTCACCACCCCGACCGGCCACCACTACCGGTCCCAGGCACCGCCGCTGCCCGGAGACACCAGCTGAGACCCACCGGCCAGCAAGGCCTACAGGTCCAGTTGGGCCCGCAGATAGGGTGCCGTCCGGCTGCCCGGCGTCGCCGCGACGTCGGCGGGGGTGCCTTCGGCCATGATCTTCCCGCCGGCATCACCGCCGGAGGGACCCAGGTCGATCACCCAATCGGCGGCGGCCACCACATCCATCTCGTGTTCGACCACGACCACCGTGTTCCCGGCGTCGACCAACCGGTTCAGTTGGGCCAACAGCAGCTGTACGTCGGCCGGATGCAGTCCCGTCGTCGGCTCGTCGAGCAGGTAGAGCGTATGGCCGCGGCGGGCCCGCTGGAGTTCGGTGGCCAGCTTGATCCGCTGCGCCTCCCCGCCGGAGAGTTCGGTGGCCGGTTGCCCCAGCCGCAGATAGCCGAGCCCGACCTGCACCAGGGTCTCCAGGCTGCGCGCGGCAACGGTGACCTCCGCCAGGACGTCGGTGGCTTCATCGACACTGAGGGCGAGGATCTCGGCGATGTTCAACCCGCGATAGGTCACCTCGAGCGTCTCGGGGTTGTAGCGGGTTCCGTGGCATACCGGGCAGGGGCCGTAGCTTCCGGGCAGGAACAGCAGTTCGACGGCGATGTACCCCTCGCCCAGGCAGTTCTCACACCGGCCGCCGGCCACGTTGAAGGAGAACCGTCCGGCCCCGTAGCCGCGGCTCCGGGCCAACTCGGTGGCGGCAAACGTCTTGCGGACTGCGTCGAAGAGGCCGGTATAGGTGGCCAGGTTCGATCGAGGGGTCCGTCCGATGGGCTTCTGGTCGACCTTGACCAGCCGTCCGATGCGCTCGGCCCCCAGGATGGCCTTCACATGCAGCGTCTCCTCATCGGCCCCGGCGGCGCCATCGTCGTCGGCCGGTTCCACGGCGGGGGTCCGGACCAGTTCACCGACCGCATCGGCGAGCACCCGGCTGACCAGCGTCGATTTACCCGACCCCGAGACACCGGTGACCGCGGTGAGCACCCCCAACGGGATGCGCACATCCAGGTCCACCAGGTTGTGCAGCCCCACCCCCTGCAGTTCCAGTTCCCCTTCGGGCCTCCTCCCGGCGGAACCCCGACGGGGCCGGTCCTCCGCGTCGAAGAGGAAGGACCTGGTGATCGAGCCCTTCACCGCTTTCAGCCCGTCGACCGGCCCGGAGTAGAGCACCTCTCCCCCGCCTTCACCGGCCCGTGGACCGACGTCGACGATCCACCCGGCCCGGCGGACCACATCCATGTTGTGTTCGACGACGAACACCGAGTTGCCTCCGGCCTTCAGTTCTTCCAACACGGCCAGCAACGGTTCGGCATCGGCGGGATGCAGTCCTGCGGAGGGTTCGTCCAGGACGTAGACCACCCCGAACAGTCCGGAGCGCAGTTGGGTGGCGATCCGCAGCCGCTGCATCTCCCCCGGGGACAGTGTGGTGGTCCCGCGGTAAAGGCTCAGGTAGCCGAGCCCGAGCCCGATCAACACGTCGAGCCGCTCGACCAGATCGGCGGCAACCGTTGCGGCGACCTCACTGTGCTCGCCCGAGGACCCCGAGGACGGGGCCGCGGTGGATTCGTAATCCTCCTCGGTCAGCCCGGCCGTGGGTTGGAGTAGCTGGGCCAGCTCTCCAAGCGGGAGCCGGTTGATCTGGGAGATCGACCGGCCGGCGAAGGTGACGGCGAGCGCCTCGGCGGTCAGACCGGTCCCGCCGCAGGCACGGCACGGCCCGGAGACCATGAACCCCAGGACCTTCTCCCGCATGGTCGCCGATTTGGATTCGGCCAGCGTGTGCATCACATGGGACTTCGCGCTCCAGAAGCGGCCCTTATAGGGTTTGGCGATGCGGTCGCGTTCCGGGGTGACATGGACGACGGGTTGTTCATCGGTGAACAGCAGCCAGTCCCGGTCCTGCTGCGGCAGCATATGCCAGGGGGAGTCGACGTCGTACCCGAGTTCGGTGGCCACGTCCCGCAGGTTCTTTGCCTGCCAGGCCCCCGGCCAGGCGGCAATGGCCCCCTCGCGGATGGTCAGCGACGGATCCGGGACCAGGGTCTCCTCGGTGACGGTATGGGAGACACCCAACCCGTGGCACTCCGGGCAGGCGCCGACGGCGGTATTGGGTGAGAAGGCGTCGGAATCCAGCCGGGTGGCACCCTGGGGGTAGCTGCCGGCCCGCGAAAAGAGCATGCGCAGCGAGTTCGACAACGTGGTCAGGGTCCCGACGCTCGAGCGTGAGCTCGGCGAGCCACGCCGCTGCTGCAGGGCGACGGCCGGGGGCAGCCCGGTGATCGATTCGACCTTCGGGGTGTTGCCTTGCTGGATGAGCCGGCGGGCATAGGGGGCCACCGACTCGAGGAAACGGCGCTGCGCCTCGGCGAAGATCGTGCCGAAGGCCAGCGAGGATTTCCCCGAACCGGAGACCCCGGTGAACGCGACGATGCTGTCCCGCGGGACATCCACGTCCACTTCGACCAGGTTGTTCTCCCGGGCCCCGCGGACCCTGACGAAACCATCAGAAACACTCCGGCCGGGAACCATCTGCGGCCCGGCATCCGCCTTGGATTCACTCACCCGTCGAGCCTAACAACTGAGCGCCCTTCCACCGGTAGATGACGACGTCAAATGGGTCATGACCCCTTGCGAAGCGCGGGCCCCACTGGTAGTCCTGAGGGTGTCAGCCCACGACGGCGGACGCCGTCCCATGGGTCGCGGAAAGGTGGGTCCATCGTGGCCAAGCATGGCGAGGAAGCACACGAGCCGACGGCATCCGAACTGGAGGTCGACGACGGGCCGAAGGATTGGGCGGCAGGGGTCCCCGGCGTCACGCATTCCATGGGTCCTGCCTTGGCGCAGATGGGGCCGACGCGGACCGCCAAGACCGTCATGAAGCTGAACCAGAAGGACGGTTTCGACTGCCCCAGTTGCGCCTGGCCGGACCCGCACCATCGCAAGACCTTCGAATTCTGCGAGAACGGGGCCAAGGCCGTCACCTGGGAGGCCACCCCGATCCTCATCGACTCCGCCTTCTGGGCCGAGCATTCGGTCACCGAACTACGCTCCCGCACCGAATACTGGTTGGGACAGCAGGGCCGGCTGACCGAGCCGGTCTACAAGCCTGCCGGCGAGGACCACTACCGCCCGATCTCCTGGTCCGGGGCCATCGACCTGTTGGCGACCGAACTGAAGTCCCTGGACTCCCCCGACGAGGCGGTGTTCTACACCAGTGGGCGCACCTCCAACGAGGCGGCCTTCGCCTACCAGCTCTTCGCCCGCGGTTTCGGAACCAACAACCTGCCGGATTGTTCGAACATGTGCCACGAATCCTCCGGGTGGGCCATGGGCGAGAGCATCGGCGTCGGCAAGGCGACCGTGGCCTTCGAGGACTTCGAACGCGCGGACCTGATCATCATCATGGGCCAGAATCCGGGGACCAACCACCCCCGCATGCTCACCGAATTGGAGAACTGCAAACTCAACGGCGGTCACATCGTGGCCATCAACCCGCTGCCCGAAGCGGGGCTGCGCCGGTATAAGAATCCGCAGAAGGTCCGTGGCATCGTCGGCCGGGGCACCGACATCGCCGACCAGTTCCTGCAGATCCGCCTCAGCGGGGACATGGCCCTGATGCAGGCGGTCTCCAAACGGGTCCTTGACGCCGAGGCTGCCCACCCCGGCACCGTGCTGGACCATGACTTCCTGGACCAGCATTGCCAGGGGCTGGAGGAGCTGCGAGAACACCTGGCCGGGCTGGATGAGGAAACGGTGCTGGAGGCCACCGGCCTGGAATCGGCGGAGATCGACGAACTGGCCCACCGGTACATGGCGGCGGAGAACGTCATCATCACCTGGGCCATGGGGATCACCCAGCAGAAGAAGGGGGTCGACACGATCAAGGAGATCATGAACCTCCTGTTGCTGCGCGGGAACATCGGCAAACCCGGCGCCGGGGCCTCCCCGATCCGGGGCCACTCCAACGTCCAGGGCGACCGCACCATGGGCATCTGGGAGCAGATGCCCGACTCGTTCATGGATGCCGTGGCCCGCGAGTTCAGTTTTGATCCTCCCCGCCACCACGGTTTCGACTCGGTCCAGACCTTCGAGGCGATGCAGCAGGGCAAGGTCAAGGTCTTCGTCGCCCTCGGCGGAAACCTGGTCTCGGCGGTCTCGGACACCGGGGTGGCCGAAGCCGGCATGGCCGGCACCGACCTGACCGTGCAGATCTCCACGAAGCTCAACCGCTCCCACACCGTCACCGGTGCCGCTGCCCTGATCCTGCCGACCATGGGCCGCACCGAAATCGACATCCAGGAGTCCGGGGAACAGTTCGTCTCCGTCGAGGACACCGTTTGCGCGGTGCACCCCTCCTGGGGCAACGTCGAACCGGTCTCGCATCAGCTGCTCTCCGAAACGGCGATCGTCAGCCGGCTCGCCCACGCGGTCCTGGGCGAGCGGATCGACGCCGACTGGGTCGGGTTCGAGAAGAACTACGACCTCATCCGCGAGCACATCTCCCGCGTGGTCCCCGGCTGCGAGAACTACAACCAGCGGATCCGGCGCGAGGGCGGGTTCATCCTCGCCCACGGCCCGCGAGACACCCGCACCTTCCCGACCCCCACCGGCAAGGCCATGCTCACGGTCAACGAGCTGGAATACCTGTCCCGTCCCACCGGCACGCTGATCCTTCAGACGCTTCGCTCCCACGACCAGTTCAACACCACCATCTACTCCAACAACGACCGCTACCGCGGAGTCCGCAAGGGCCGTCAGGTGGTCTTCGTGAACGCGACCGATCTGGCCCAGCTGGGTTTGAAGGACGGGGACCATGCCGATGTCCACGGGGTGCACGACGACGGGGTGTCCCGGGTCATGCGCGGTTGCCGGTTGATCGAATACCCGACGACCCCGGGCTGCGTGGCCGCCTACTATCCGGAGGCCAATGTGTTGGTCCCGCTGTCCCTGGTGGCAGAAGCCAGCAACACCCCGGTCTCCAAGGCGGTCCTTGTCCGGCTAGAGAAGGTGGACGCCGAGGTACCGGTGGGCTAGCGGTACCCACCCGCCACGCATTGGTGCCCGCCGGAGACCTGACCTACCGTAGGGACCGGCATGCCAGCACCAAGCATCGATGGAGGACCCATGTCCCAGCCGGGGCCGTACCCGCAGCAGTACCCAGGCCAGAACCCCTACCAGCCCCATGGCCAGTACCAGGCTCCCCCGCCACGGGGCATGAGCATTGCCTCCATGGTGCTGGGAATCGTTTCGATCTTCGCCGGTTTCACCTTCGTCGTACCGATCGTCGGCCTGGTGCTGGGCATCATCGGGCTCCAACGCGAGCCGGCGGGCAAGGGCATGGCCATCGCCGGTCTCATCCTCAACGGCCTGATGCTGCTGGGCTGGCTGCTGCTCATCGCCGCCATCATCTTCCTCGGCGGGATCTTCGCCACCATGGACTACTCCTCCACCATGAACACGTGATCCGCCGTTCCGCCGCGCTGATCTCCAGCGGACTCCTGCTGGCCTTGGTCCTGGGACCGCTGACGGTCCTGGTCTCGGCCGTATCGGGCGTGACGAGCATGGCCGGCAGCTTCTACGGCATCACCGACGGACCGGGAACCGGCGCCCTGGTCGTGCTCTGCCTCGGTGGCCTGCTGGTCCTGGCCGGTTGGATCATCGCGATCATCGGTTTCCACCGTCTGGCCGGCACGGTCGATGCCCTGGGCCGGCACCATTTCGGCCCGTAGCCCCCGGCCCCGACCCTCGAGGCACCAGCACCCCGTTGAGTCCTGCCGCGTCGTCATGCGGCCCCCGGTTCCCCGATGCGCGATAATGGTCGAAGCATCCGCTTCGGCAAACCGCCACGAAAGGCCGCCCCATGAGCACGCTGAAGGAACAACTCCGCCTCGATATGACCGCACACATGAAGTCCGGCGACAAGCTGGAACTGATGACGTTGCGCAACGTCCTGGGCGAAATCAACACCCGCGAAAAGGGTGGCAAGACCCCGATGGAGATGGACGACCAGCAGGTCACGGCCCTGCTACAGAAGGAAGCATCCCGCCGGCGCGAGACCGCCGGGACCTATACGGAAGCCGGCCAGCCCGACCGGGCCGAGAAGGAAATCGCCGAAGCAACGTTCATCGAGTCCTATCTGCCGGCACCGCTGACCCGGGACGACGTCGTCGCCATCGTGGATCGGGCCATTGCCGATCAGAGCGTCGACGGGGTGAAGCCGGGGATGCGCCAGATGGGCCAGATCATGAAGACGGTGTCCGCGGAAGTCGCCGGACGCTTCGACGGCAAGACCACCAGCACCCTGGTCAAGGAGCGGCTGGCCTAGGTGTACTGCCCATAGACGTTAGTTAAGCGGCTGATTGGTGGCTGGTTCCCGATTGCAGTGTGGGGCCTGTGGTGATTGTACGCATGGATCCAATCCGGCAGTGCTTCGCGGCGGGTGGCCTCGCTGCCATAGAACCTGGCGTAGGCCCAACCGTCGTTCAGGGTCCGATGGAACCGCTCGATTTTCCCATTGGTCTGGGGCCGGTAAGGGCGGGTCCGCTTGGGCGTGATGGCCAGCTCGGCGCAGGCGTCACGCCAGGCATGCGAGCGGTAGGCGGACCCATTATCAGATAGCACGCGCTCCACGACGACGTCACGGGCAGCGAACCACGCCACGGCCCGTTCCAGTACCGCGATGGCCGTTACCGACTTCTCATCATCATGAATCTCGGCATAGGCGATACGCGAGTGATCATCGATGACCGTGTGCACGAAGGCGGTTCCCATTTTCGGGGTGTGGTTCGCATTGCGGGGCTTGTCCGGGGTTGCTGCACGGTTCTTGTCTCCGGCCTGCCGGCCCACGAACCGGTGCCCGCCGCCGTCGGGAATATTGCCGAATTTGGTGACGTCCACGTGGATCATCGATCCCGGATAGGGGTGCTCATAGCGGCGGATTTTCTCACCGGTGACCCGGTCGATATAGCGCAGCCTGTTGATCCGGCAACGTACCAGCACTGCGTGCACCGTCGAGGCAGCCAGGCCCAGCCGGTAGGCGATCTGGACGGGCCCCAAGCGCTTGCGCCAGCGCAGTGCCACGATTTGTTTGACCGCTGCCTGCGGGGTGCGTGCAGGACTTGTCCGGGGTCTGCTGGGCTTGTCGGCCATCCCGGCCGCGCCGTGGGCTCGGTAGCGGTCGGCCCAGCGTTTGGCGGTGGGCCAGGAGACCATGAACATTTTCGCTGCGGTGGAGACGCTCCACTGCTGGTCAACGATGAGCTTGGCGATTCTCAGACGTGCTTTGGGGGTCAGGGCTGCATTAGCGTGGGACATGAAGGCCTCCTGTTTGTGAAGTGGTTTCTTAGACAGCTCCACTCCACATCGGGGGCCTTCGTCATCCCATCAATTCAGACCGTGTCGTCGCACGAGTTCAACCAACGTTGCTGGGCAGTACACCTAGGGCTCCTTGCGGCCGCTCCTCCGCCGGTCGGGACGGTGGCCCCGGCGCTGGGCCAGCCGGTGCATGGCGATCCGGCGGGCCTTCATCGGCAACCCGAACCTGCGGTGGGTGTAGATGATCAGCCCGAGGGCGAAACCCCCGGAGGCCATGATCGACAGGGCGGTCCCCCAGCCGCCGATCAGCCACCAGTCCTCGGGCCACCGCCACCACTCGGGGGCCGGTGGGCGCAGCCCCCACACCACGCCGCTGGCCAGCAACAGGCTCGCCCCGGTCGAGCTCCAGAAGATCCGCCAGCGGGTCTTCACGCTTTCGGCGGCCAATTGGTAGGCCCTGGCCTTGACCGGGTGCATCAGCTTCTCGGCCCACCAATAGCGGGTGGAGAGCACGGCCAGTCCCGCCACGATGCACAACAGCCCGGGGCCGGGCAGGACCAACGCCAGCACTCCGACCACCAGAAGCAGCCACCCGGCGATATTGACCGCCAGGGGCTTGAGCCAGACGTGTACGAAGGTGGAAGCCATTTCCGCTAGTTTACCGGAAGTACCCGGGGTCCAAGGGGTCGAGGCCGGCTCGCCGCGTTACGGGCGGTAACCTGTGGAAGGGCCCACGAAACCCGTCGCCGGCGCAGTACACCGGTGCCCGTGGCCCTCGAGGCGCCAAGCAATCCAAAGGACGAACACATGGCAGTCACCGACCCGCAAACGCCCGCTCCCGGCGCGGGACTCATCCGGGGTGCCGACGGGCTGCTGCGCCCCGTCTGGGCCACCGAGGGGATGATGCGGCAGTACTACGACACCGAATGGGGTCTGCCGATCCGCGATGAACAGGGCCTGTTCGAACGCCTCAGCCTGGAGGCCTTCCAATCCGGCTTGTCCTGGGCGACGATCCTGCGCAAGCGGGAGAACTTCCGGGCCGCCTTCGCCGGATTCGATCCCGATCGGGTGGCCGCTTTCGGCGAGGACGACGTCGAACGCCTGCTGGGCGATGCCGGCATCGTGCGCAACCGGGCCAAGATCCGGGCCACCATCGGCAATGCGGCAGCGACCATCAAACTGCGCGACGAGGAAGGACTGGCCGGGTTCATCTGGTCCTTCCAGCCTCGGACCACCCCGCGTCCGGCCACGATGCAGGAGGTCCCCACCACCTCGCCCGAATCCATGGCCCTGTCCAAGGCACTGCGCACCAAGGGCTTCTCCTTCGTGGGCCCGACCACCATGTTCGCCCTCATGGAAGCCGTGGGCATCGTGGACACCCACCTGCTGGGCAGCCACCGGCGTGGCAGTTCGGGCGTATGGCCATGAGCCGTGCTTCGGCACCGGACTGGCGTCACCTGGGCCTGGTCGTCGTCGGGGGGATGGTCGGCACCGCGGCCCGCGAAGGCCTCACCCTGGCTGTCCCGGGAATCAACGGGCTCCCCACCACCATCTTGATGATCAACATCATCGGCGCCTTCCTGCTGGGGCTGCTGCTGGAATCGCTGCTGCGTGCCGGCAGCGACGAGGGCCCCCGCCGGATCATGCGCCTGATGCTGGGCACCGGATTCTGTGGCGGGTTCACGACCTATAGCGCCTTCGCCGTCGATGCCCTGCTGCTCTTCAACGGCCAGGGGCCGGTGGGTGGTCCCGGGGCCGGCCTGGCCCTGATCGCCGCCACCGTACTGATCGGGGCCGCCGCCACCTGGGCCGGGATCGCGACCGCCGGCCTGCGACGCCCCCGCCGGGAGGCCAGGCCATGACACCGCTGCTTTTCATCGCGCTCTCGCTGGCCGGAGGTCTGGGGGCCGGCACCCGGCTCCTGGTCGACGGCTTCATCAAGTTCCGTACCCCGGCGGCCTTCCCGGTGGGCACCCTGCTCATCAACGTCTCCGGTTCGTTGGTGCTGGGCCTGCTGCTGGGACTGTCGCTGTCCTTCATCGTTCCCGAGCCGGCCTATCTGGTCGCCGGCACCGGGTTCCTGGGCGGTTATACGACCTTCAGCACCGCCAGTTTCGAATCCGTGCGCCTGCTGCAGGAACGTCGCTACCTGGCCTCACTGGCCAATGGCCTGGGGATGGCGGTGCTCTGCGTGACGGCGGCCGGCGGCGGATTCTGGCTCGGTTCCCTCGCTTAGGCGTTGCCGGTAGGCTCGGGCCTTCATCCCCGAAGACCGTACCCGAGCCCTGTTGGAGGCCACCGATGTCAGCGACCTTTTCCCCCGGCGACCACGTTGGCTGGAACTCGGAAGCCGGACCCGTCAGTGGGATCATCCTCAAGAAACACACGCAGGACGTCGAATACAAGGGCCATATGCGCCGGTGCTCCCCGGAGGATCCGCAATACGAGATCCGCAGCGACAAGACCGACCACATCGCCATGCACAAGGGGCCGGCGTTGACCAGGATCAAGAAGTAGTTCCGACCCCGTCCAACCCCGGCCCCATGGACCCGATCAGGCTCAGCTGTTGGCGATGGCGTCCTTGAGCGAGCCGAGGATCAGCGCCACGGAATCCATGTTCGCGTTCGGGCCCATCAGGCCGATCCGCCAGACGGTCGCGGCATACTGTCCGACGCCTCCGCCGATCTCCACGCCGTAGGTCTTCAGCAGGTACGAGCGCACCGCAGCCGAATCGACCCCCTCAGGCACCTTGACGGTGGTCAGCTGCGGCAACCGGTGGCCTTCCGCGGCGAAGAGCTCCAGCCCCATGTCCTTCAGGCCTTGTTGCAAGGCGGCGCCAGCCGCCTGGTGGCGTGCGGTGACGGCCTCGAGGCCTTCGGCCAGGACCCGATCGATCCCTGCCTCCAGGGAGGCGACCATCGCGACCGGGGCCGTGTGGTGATAGGTGCGCTGACCTCCGGAGGAGCCGGTGGTGGCGTAGCCACCGAGCAACCCCAGGTCCAGGTACCAGGACTGCGGCTTCTGCACGCGGCGTTCGAAGGCCCGGTCGGAAATGGTGAACGGGGCCAGTCCCGGGGCCACCCCCAGGCACTTCTGTGTACCGGCGTATCCGACATCGATGCCCCAGGCGTCGGCTTCGATCGGCATGCCACCGATGGAGGTGACGGCGTCGACGATCAACAGGGCGTCCCCTTTGATGGCGCCCAGCGCGGCAATGTCGGAGACGACGCCGGTGCTCGTTTCGGCATGGACGGCGGCAATGACCTTCGGGGTCGGGTGGGCGGCGGCCACCCGGTCGGCGTCGACGGGTGTCCCGTATTCGTGGTCCACCCGGACCACCTCGGCGCCGACGCGGGAGGCGACTTCGCACATCCGCTCACCGAAGAGCCCGTTGACGGCGATCACGGCCACGTCACCGGGGTTGATGGTGTTCACGAAGGCGGCTTCCATACCGGCCGACCCGGTGCCACTGAGCGGAAGGGTCCGGGTGTTCTTCGTTCCCCACAGCGTCCGAAGGCCTTCGCAGGTCCGGTCCATCCGGGCGATGAAGTCCGGGTCCAGGTGTCCCAAGAGCGGCAGGCCGAGCGCTGCGGTGGCCTCGGCGTACGGGTTGCAGGGGCCGGGTCCGAAAAGATGGCGGGTGGGGACGATCTGCTGCATGGGGACTCCCTGGGTTCGATGGCGCGGCACTGGCCGCAGGACAAGGCCTTCGCCTTCCACCATAGGCACGAAATGTCGCTCAACGGAATCCGACTTCCACGCAGGTGGTTCCAAAATGTCGGAGGCGGCTGGTGACTTGGAGGCACTGGAAGTGACGGCTTCCGGTCATCGACACTGCACCGCAACCGCGGCGCACCATTTTGGGGAGGAAACATGAATACGAAAACCATCTGGGCGGCCCTGGCGCTCGCCACCGGACTGGCCCTGACCGGCTGCACCACCTCGGGCGGCCCGGAGGCCGGCAGCGGGGCCGATGAAGCCTCCGCCCCGGCCGCCGACGCCGTGGCGGAGACCACCGGGGACCAGTCCACCCAGGGGGTGGCCGACTTCGGGAGCGCGTGGACCTGGGACGACGGGCTGAAGCTGACCGTCAAGCCCGCCGGGCTTTCCACCGCCGGTGAATACGCCTCCGGTGCCGAGGCCTCCGATGGAAAGATGTACGTCTTCGATGTCTCCCTCCAGAACGGAACCTCCGAGGTCTTCGACCCGGCGATCTTGACGGCATCGGTGGCCTACGGGGACGAGGGGACCCAGGCCGAAGGCGTCTTCACCGAGAAGATCGATGGTTTCTTCGAAGGCAAGGTCCTGCCGGGCAAGAAGCAGAGCACGCGGGTCGCCTTCGGCATCCCGGCCGGCGAGCTCGACGACGTGACGCTGACGTACCTGGTCGATTTCGACCATGAGGACGCGCTCTTCTCCGGCGCCCTGGCCAAATAGCGCCACGGCAGCTCCGGTGGCCGGATCCGTGGCCGGAAGGCCCCGGATCCGCCCGCCGGCGGGGACCCCTTTACGCTGCCGAGCGACCCGGTTACGCTCGGCCCATGGCAGTGCGAATCAGGACCATCCAAACGGCTCTACCCGAAACGGTCCTGCATCAGGACCAGGTCCGCGATGTCTTCGCCGACCAACCCGACCTCACCCGGCTGGGACAACGGCTGATCACCACCTCCTTCAATTCCTCGGCCATCTCCACCCGCCGCACTGCGTTGACCGAACTGAGCCTGGAGCAGACCGAAACCACTCCGGTGTTCTTCGATGCGGCCACCACCCGGCTGCTCAGTCCCAGCACCAAGGTCCGCAACGACGTCTTCACCCGCGAAGCCAAGGCTCTATTCACCGAATCCGCCCGATCCGCGCTGGCCGCCTGCCCGGATCTGGGCCCCGAGGACGTCACCCACGTCATCACCGTCTCCTGCACCGGCTTCTACAACCCGGGACCGGACTACCAGATCGTCAGGGCCCTCGGCCTGCCCGCCTCCACCCAGCGCTACCATCTGGGGTTCATGGGCTGCTATGCGGCCTTCCCCGCCCTGCGCGCCGCCAAAAGCTTCTGCGAGGCCGAACCGGACGCCGTCGTCCTGGTCGTCAGCACCGAATTGTGCACCTTGCACGTACGCAGTTCCAACGACCCGGACACCATCATGGGCTCAGCACTCTTCGCCGACGGCGCCGCCGCGGCAGTGGTGACCGCACGTCCCGCCCCGGCGGGAACGACGTCCCTGGAACTCGACGCCTTCGAAACGGTCCTGACTCCGGTCGGTGAGGAATCGATGGCCTGGAACATCGGCGACGAGGGGTTCGAGATGGTCCTGGGGACCTATGTCCCGCATATCATCGACGAGCATATCGTCGGGGCGTTGGCCCCGTTGCTGGCCCACGATCCCTCGATCGGGGAAGAGTACGCGGACCTCACCCATTGGGGCATCCACCCCGGAGGCCGGGCCATCCTGGACAAGGTCCAACACCGTCTGGGGTTGGACGAACGCCAGCTGGAACCGGCCCGCCGGGTGCTCAACGACTACGGCAACATGTCCAGCGCCACCGTCCTGTTCGTGCTCAAGGACATCCTGGAAGGCGTCAGCGAGGCCGACGATCCCGCCGGCGAGCGCGTCTGCTCCATGGCCTTCGGGCCCGGGTTGACCGTGGAGACCGCGTTGATGACCGTGGCCCGCACCGGGGCGTAGTCCAGCGATGCGCCGCGCCGAGACCGCGACCGAGGAAATGGACCGGCCCGACTGCGATCCGGTGCTGTTGTGGCGGACCTACCAGCAGTTCCCGCTGGTCAACGCGCTGGTCTCCGGCTGGCGCGGGGTCTATCGCGACCTGATCCGCCCGGCCCTGCCCACCACCAACGCCACCATCCTGGACATCGGTTGTGGTGGTGGGGACATCACCCGCGCCCTGGCCCGGCGGGCCCGCGCGGACGGGTTCGACATCACGGTCACCGGCATCGACCCCGATCCGCGGGCCTACCGTTTTGCCTCCCGGACTGCCACGGGCCGGCCCGGGGCCGAGGTCGTTTTCGAACAGGCCAGCAGTTCCGATCTGGTCGCTGCCGGGCGCAGCTTCGACGTCGTGGTGTCCAACCATGTGCTGCATCACCTCTCCCCCACAGGACTCGACGTGTTGTTGGCCGACACCGAGCAGCTCACCCGGGCCGTGGCCGTGCACGCCGATCTGCGCCGTTCACGCCTTGCCGGCCTCCTCTTCGGTGCCGCGACCCTGCCGCTGGCCGGGACCTCCTTCATCCGACGCGACGGGCTGACCTCCATCCGGCGGAGCTACCTTCCCGCCGAACTGCGGGCCGTGGTCCCCGGGGGATGGCGGGTCCAACCTCGGCGTCCGTTCAGGAACCTGTTGATCCACCGGCCGGACCCCCTACCGTGATCGACGTGCTCATCGTCGGCGGTGGCCCGGCGGGGCTGACGCTGGCGATCCTGCTCACCCGAGCGGGCCTCACCGTCCGCGTCGTGGAGGCCCGGGATACCCCGCAGGAGCATTCCCGGGCCATCGGCCTGCATCCCCCGGCCGTGGACGTGCTGCACGCGGCGGGCATCGCCAAGGAGGCCATCGCCTCCGGGGTGCCGATCCGCCGGGGTCTGGGACTGAGTTCCGGACGTCGCATCGCCGCCTTGGACTTCGATGTCCTGACGGGTCGGCATCCCTTCATCCTCTCCCTACCCCAGGCGACCACGACCGAACTACTCACCGCACGGTTGCGCGAACTCGACCCACAGGCCCTGCTCGTAGGCCACGCACTGACCACTTTCCGCCAGGACGATCGCGGCATCCACGCCACGATGACCGGGCGGCCGGCCCCGATAACGGCCCGCTACCTGGTGGGCGCCGATGGCGTCGGGTCCACGGTCCGCCCGCTGGCCGGGCTGCCCTTTGCCGGAAGCCTCTACCCCGACCACTACGTGATGGGGGATTATCCGGACACCACCGGCTTCGGGGCCACCGCCGCCCTGCTGCTGCACCCCGAAGGGATCGTGGAGTCCTTCCCCCTGCCCGGGGGCCTCCGCCGCTGGGTGGCCTGGCACCGGCCGGCCGATGCCACCACGCTCCCGTCACTTATCGAACGACGTACCGGCTACCGGGTCGACCCCGATGCGGCGACGATGCACAGCAGGTTCCGGTGCTCGCATCGGGCGGTCGCGCAGATGGTGCACGGACGGGTCATCCTGATCGGCGATGCCGCCCACGAGATCAGCCCCATCGGCGGGCAGGGCATGGCGCTGGGGTTGCTCGACGCCGCCGCCCTGGCCCCGCTCCTCACCCGGGCCGGTACGAAGGGTTCAACGCCAGCCGATCTGCTGGCAGGCTTCTCCCGGGACCGGTTGCGTGCCGCCGCCCGGGCGGGACGGCAAGCCCACCTGAACATGGCCTTGGGGCGCCCCCTGCCCCGGGTGCTGGATCAGGTCAGGGCCGCTGCGATCACGGCCGTGGCCCGCAGCAAACCACTGACCGACGCCGTGGCCCACCGGTTCACGATGAGCCGGGGTTTCCGCTGAGGCTCCCCGCTCATGCCTGCGCGGTGGAGTCCTCCGGTGGATAGGTGATCGTGGTTCCCACCACGTGGGCGAAGGACGTCAAGGCATGCGCGGTGGCCTTGGTCGGGCTGAATATATCCAGCACCTCGAAGCCGCGGACGAGCATCGCGTCCCCGATCATCGAGCGGTGGCAGCGCCAGGGGACGGCTTCGGCGCACATGATGGCCACGGACCGTTCGGTGGCGCTGGCGATCAGCTCCTGGATCCCGGCGTCGAACCCAGGGGTCTGCATGTAATTCGCATAGCCCCGGAAGGAGGCGTTGCGCCAGCCGGTGTTCGGCGAGGCCTTCGTGGTGTGCCGGAGCCCGCCGAGGCTTTCGATCCGCTGGTAGTCCACTCCGTGATCGGCGAGGTGGCCCGGGAGCTGGTCGATGCCGAATTGCGGGTTGTGCCGGGATCCGGGCACCGTGCGCACATCCACGATCCGTTGCACCCCATGGGCCCGGAGCAGCTCGACGAACTCCGCGATCACATGCGTGGAATGTCCGACCGTATGGAGGATGGCGCGTGGCGCGGCAGCCGCTGGGGTGCTCATGGTTCCATCATGCCAGCGCTGCTCCCCGACGACCGCCACACGAATTTCAATTGATTGACGCTCGTCACGTAACTGATATTCTGACTTTCATGAGCTGCCCCTACTCGCAAGACACCCCTGAAACCCCCGGCGCCGATACCGCTACCGGCGAACGCGATATCGAAGAGACCGTACGCACCGACTTCCGCAACGAGATGTCCTACGGCGGGTACCTGGATCTGGATAAGGTCCTGCACGCCCAGCACCCCCACAGCAATCCCGAACACCACGACGAGCTGCTGTTCATCATCCAGCACCAGACCAGCGAGCTCTGGCTCAAGCTGGTCCTCCACGAGCTCGTCGAAGCCCGTCGCCTCATGGACGCCGACGATCTGGGCAAGGCGCTGAAGTGCCTGGCCCGGGTCAAGCACATCCAGAAGGTCCTCACCGACCAGTGGTCGGTGCTGGCGACCCTCACCCCGCGTGAATACGCCCAGTTCCGCGACACTCTGGGCTCGGCCTCCGGCTTCCAGTCCTGGCAGTACCGCGCCGTGGAATTCATCCTGGGAAATAAGCACCGCGGCATGCTCAAGGTCTTCGAATCCCATCCCGAGGCCCACGCCATGCTCAGCCAGCTCCTCGAAGAGCCCACGGTCTACGACGCGTTCCTCGCCGCCCTCTCCCGCGCCGGCTACAGCATCCCCGAGGAGATCCTGCACCGCGACTTCTCGAAGGCCTGGGTGCTGCACGAGGAACTCATCCCCGTATTCAAGGAGATCTACGAAACCGAGGAGACCCGCTGGGGCTTCTACCAGGCCTGCGAGGATCTGGTGGACCTCGAGGACAACTTCCAGGCCTGGCGCTTCCGGCACCTGCGCACCGTCCAACGCACCATCGGCTTCAAACGCGGCACCGGCGGCTCCTCCGGCGTCGATTTCCTCCGCCGCGCCCTGGACCTGACCTTCTTCCCCGAGCTCTACGCCGTCCGCACCGAAATCGGCAACTAGCCCGAAAGGCCCTTCCGCATGAGCACCTCCCCCGCGTCCCCGACCAGCGACGAGCTGGACGCCGCCGATCCACTCGCCCTCTACCGCAGTCGCTTCCTGGTCCCCGCCGCCGATCCGGCCCGGCCGCTGACCGCCTATCTCGACGGGAACTCGTTGGGGCGGCCGCTGGCCGCCACTGCCGAACACCTGGCCACCTTCGTCCGCACCGAATGGGGTGCCGGGCTGATCCGCAGCTGGGATGAGCAGTGGATGGACGAGCCCACCGTCCTGGGAGACCGCCTCGGGGAGGTCGTCCTCGGTGCCGGGCCGGGGCAGACGCTGGTCGGGGACTCGACGTCGGTCCTGCTCTACAAGGCGCTGCGGGCGGCCTTGGACCACCAACAGGGAGCCGATCCGCGGCGCTGCGAGATCGTCATCGATGCGGGGAACTTCCCCACGGACCGGTTCATCGTCGAGGGCATCGCCGCCGAACGGGGGGCGACCCTGCGGTGGATCACCCCCGATCCGGCGACCGGGGTGACCGGCACGGATCTGGAACAGGTCCTCTCCGATCGCACCGCCGTCGTACTCCTGAGCCATGTGGCCTACCGTTCGGGCTACCTTGCCGACGCCGAAGCCATCACCGCCCAGGTCAAGGATGCCGGGGCCCTCATGGTCTGGGACCTGTGCCATTCGGTCGGCGCCGTCCCGCTGCACCTGGATGCCTGGGGCGTCGATCTGGCGGTGGGTTGTACCTATAAGTATCTCAATGGCGGCCCCGGCTCCCCCGCGTTCGTCTACGTCGCATCGGCACTTCACTCCACGCTCCGCCAGCCGATCTGGGGGTGGATGGGGGCCGCCGACCCCTTCGGGATGACGGAGACCTATGAACCGGCCGGTACGATCCGCCGGTTCATCACCGGAACCCCACCCATCCTGGCCATGCAGCCGCTCAAGGACATGGTGGAGCTGATCGCCGAGGTCGGCATCGAGGCCATCCGCAGCAAATCGGTGGAACTGACCGAGCATGCCCTACGGCTCTGCGAGGAACGCCTCTCCCCCCACGGCGCCCGGCTGGCCAGCCCCCGTGAACCTGCACAGCGTGGTTCCCACGTGACCGTGGACCACCCTGACTTCGCCGCGGTCACCACCCGGCTCTGGGAGCAGGGGGTGATCCCCGACTTCCGCCCACCGGACGGCTTGCGCATCGGCCTGTCGCCCCTGAGCACCAGTTTCGCCGAACTCGAGGTGGGCGTCGAGGCGATCGCCGCCGCACTGACCGACATGAAATGAGTGCCGTCCTCGACGACATGGACTCCCGCCCCGGGAGCACCACGTCGTTGCTGCGCACCATCATCGGGCTGTATTTGCGCGGGGCCGGGGGGTGGATGTCTTCGACCCAACTGATCACCCTGATGGAGGCCGTCGACGTGTCCCCGGCCCTGACCCGCACCGCCCTGAGCAGGCTGCGGCGCAAGGAAGTCCTCACCGCCTCCACCCGCGGGGGCGTCTCCGGTCATGCCGTCGGGGAGCGGGCCCGGCAGATGCTCGAACGCGGCGACCGCAGGATCCACGAACCCCGGTCCATGGGCCCCGACGATTCCTGGTGCCTGGTCTACTTCACGGTGCCCGAAACCGCTCGTGGGCTGCGCCATCAGTTGCGCCGCCGATTGCATTGGATCGGGTGCGGCACCGTGGGGCCGGGACTGTGGATCTGCCCCCGCTACCTGCAGGCCGAGACCGAGGAGATCCTGGAGGACCTGGGGCTGCGGGATCGTTCAGTGCTCTTCGTGACCGGACGCCCCCAGGCCGCCGGCCCCCTCCGCGAGGCCGTGGCCGGCTGGTGGGACCTGGAGGAGCTGGCGGGGTTGCACCACGCATTCCTGGATCGGCAGCGCGATGTCCCTTCCGTGCCACCCGCCGAGGGGGCGGCCGCCTTCGCCGCCTATGTGCGGTGCATCGACAGCTGGCGGATCATTCCCTACCTCGACCCGGGGCTACCGGCCGACTGCTTGCCGGAGGATTGGCCGGGGGCGGCCAGCAGCAACCGCTTCCTCCAGCTCCGAGATGCCTACCGGCCCGAGGCCCTGGCCTACGTCGGATCCATCAGGTCGGTCCCCCAAGCCGTCTGAGCCCCGTTCCTCACCGTCCGGCACCCCGGCGTGCCCCGTGGACTCGGTGTAGCGTGTGGCCATGACGCCCCCAGGACCCGCTGCCCGCTTCCTCGCCCTGCATCACGGCCCGACGCCGTTGCTGCTGCCCAATGCCTGGGACACCGGGTCGGCGCGGTTGTTCGCCTCGATGGGGTTCCTTGCCCTGGCCACCACCAGCAGCGGGTATGCCGCCTCGCGGGGCCGTCTCGACGGAGGGCTGACCCGCGAGGAGACCTTGAAGAATGCGGCCGAGCTCGTGCAGGCGACGGAGCTGCCGGTCAGCGCCGACCTGGAGAACGGGTTCGCGGACCAGGCAGCAGCCGTCGGGCGGACCTACGACCTCGCGTTACAAACCGGGCTGGCCGGCGCCTCGATCGAGGACTCCACCGGGGACCCGGACTCCCCCATCCACGGGATCGAGGCCGCCACGGAGCGGGTCGCTGCCGCGGCAGAGGCCTGCCACCGCGGGCCGGCGCCGATGGTGCTCACCGGCCGGGCCGAGAATTTCCTGCATGGACGCCCGGATCTGGCCGATACCATCCACCGCCTCCAGGCCTACCAGGAGGCGGGGGCCGACGTGCTCTACGCCCCGGGGCTCACCCGGCTCGAGGACATCCGGTCGGTGGTGGAATCGGTGGACCGCCCGCTCAACGTGCTCGCCACGGCGGGGACACCGCCGGTCTCCGCCCTGTCCCGGGTGGGTGTCGGCCGCGTCTCGGTCGGTGGGGCCTTCGCCTTTGCCGCCCTCGAGGCCACCGCAGCGGCGGCCCGCGAGTTCTTCGACGAGGGAACCTCCGGGTACACATCGCAGTCGAAGACCGGCAAGGACCTCGCCTCGCGGATCTTCCCCGCCTGAGCCCCGACACACGAAGTGCCCGCACGGTGGACCGTGCGGGCACTTCGTGTCCTGACGAAACAACGGCGGCTCGCCATTGGGGGGAAAGGCGAACCGCCGCTGCCGTCTGGCGGGGGCAAAGCTCCCGCAGTTCAGGGTCCGGGGCGCTGCCCCGGGGCCGACCTGATTACTTGGTCGGCAGGTTGATGGTCTGGCCCACCATGATCACGTTGGGGTTGGAGACCGTATCGGTGTTCACCGAGTACAGGCCCTCCCAGCCGCTCAGGCCCTGGGCGTTGGCGATCTTGGACAGCGTGTCGCCGGCCTTGACCGTGTAGTTCTTGCCCGAGTCGGTGGCCTTGACCGTGGCGACGTGCTTGCCGGTCGACTTGACCTGCTGCTGCGGCGCGGCCTTCTGGACCGGTGCCTGTGCGGTGTGCTTCGGAGCAGCCTTCTGGACCGGAGCCTGCTTCGGCGCGGCCTTCTGGACCGGAGCCTTCTTGGTGGCCTGCTTCGGGCCGGACGGTGCCTTGCCGGAGATACCCAGCTTGGCGGAGCATGCGGGCCATGCGCCCCAACCCTGAGCAGCCTGGACCTTCTTGGCTACGCGGATCTGCTCGGACTTGCTGGCGTGGTTGGCCTGACCGCTACCGCCGAAGGCCTTCCAGGTGCTGTTGGTGAACTGCAGTCCACCCTTGAAGCCGTTGCCCGTGTTGATGGACCAATCCCCACCGGACTCACACTGCGCGAGTGAATCCCAGGTGCCTGCAGGTGCTGCGGAGGCGGGAGCTGCTCCGATGCCTGCTGCCGCGCCGGCCAAGGCCAAGGCTGCTACACCACTGCTTGCGCCGATGCGGGAAATCTTCGAAAACTTTTTGCTGTTCTGCTGGATCACAGTTTCTCCAGGGGCCACCTGTGCGCTCCAGCCGTCCCCGGCCCTCATTGCGCGATCGTCCGGCGTCGATGTCGACTCCAAATTTAGTGGGCAGTCAGGTGGACGATCGAAAGGTACCTGAACTGCACTCCGTCTTGCACCACCCCGAACGGCGAGGTGTTATCAAAACGTGACTTGATTACGATAACTATACGATGGGGGGCTGCGTCAACTACGAACGTCCCCCTGGGGAGACGATCCACAAAAAGTTTACAGCTCAAACCCCGTGATCTCGCGGCAGAATCGATGTATCTGTGATTCCTGTGAGTCTCGGATCGGAGTAGAGATCGGGAGTCCGGACGGACGCCCGAACCCGTTTTTGCTCGGTATTATCCGTAATCCGACCGTTACCGACGTCCTAGGTCACGGTCTCCTGACCTTCAGCGGCGACCCAGCACGTGCCGCAGCGCCGGTTCGAGCTCGGGCTCACGGAAGGCGTAGCCGAACTCCTCGATCCGCCTCGAGGAGCCCCGCTGGTCCGACCGGGCAATTTCGCGGGCCCCCTGGCGGCCCAGGAGCAGGGCCGGGCCGAAGCCCGGGACCGTGAGTCCTGCCGGGCGGTTGAGCACCCTGGCCAACGTGGCGGCATAGTCCCGGGCGTCCACCGGATGCGGGGCGACGGCGTTGACAGGTCCGGAGACCCGGTCCTCCAGGGCGGCATGGGCGAAGATCCCCACGACGTCATCGATGCCGATCCAGCTCTGCATGCCGGCCCCGGCCATGCGACCTCCCAGACCGGCGACGAACAATGGCAACAATTGCTGCAACATTCCGCCGGAGGGGCTCTGGACCAGCCCGGTGCGGACGTTCACCACCCGGACCCCGGCCCGTGCCGCCGGTTCGCACGCAGCCTCCCAGGCGAGACAGACATCGGCGAGGAAATCGGTTCCCGGAGGGCCGTCCTCGCTCAAGTCCGTCGGGGCCTGCGCGGGGCGGGCTTCCGGGGAGGCCCCGTAGTACCCCATGGCCGAGGCGGCCACGAGGGTGCGCTGGTGTCCGTCCGCCGACAGGTCGGCCAGCGTCCGGGCGATCAAGGAGGTCCCCACCGTCCGCGATGACATGATGCGTTGCTTGGTGGCTGCGGTGAATCGCCCACCGATCGGGTGCCCGGCCAGGTGGATGACGACGTCGCAGCCCGCCAGCGCCGCAGTGTCGATCCGTCCCGCATCCGGATCCCAGGAGATTTCATCCGTTTCCGTTGCCGGCCCCCTGACCAACCGGAACACCTCGTGCCCGCCGCCTTGGAGCAAGGCCCGCAGCTGGGTGCCGATGAGTCCGCCGGCCCCCGAGATGGCGATCCGTTTCGAGGATGAATCGGCCCCGGAATGCCGGGAGTGGAAGAGCAGGTCGCCGATCACCTGGCGTTCGCGGTATCCGAACATGCGCTTCAGCTCGGTGTTGAAGCGTTCCTTCCCCCACTCCCGGATCCGCCCTCCGGGACCGGAACTGCTGGCCAACGGAAGGTCGTAGGAGACGAAATCACGCATGAGGGTCCCGCCGTCGTCCTCCTCGAAGACGTGCTCATGACGCCAGGAGGCCAGGGGCCCGGATTCCATGACGTCGGTGAAACTGCGCCCGGGGACCAGCCCGACGTGCCGGGCGTGCCAGGGGATTTCGGGTTTGGCCCACCCGGGCAGGTGCAACGGTCCGGCGACGGCTCCGATGGCCGGTCCCAACCCCAGCCCCAGTTGCCCCGGCGCCCCGATGCCGATCACCGCCGTGGAGCCGACGTTCAACCCATCGCTGGGCTCACGACGCACGCTGCCCGAAAACGGGGCGAGCAACCTGACCAGGGCACCGGGACGGGAAAACCAGGCGAAGGCCTCCTCGCGGGGAACCGGCAGGCTGGTGGTGAATTCGAAGTCTGGCAGGGGATTCTCCATGCCCCGAGGCTACGCGTCATCCCCCGGGCCCACCATCGCCCGGGGCCGCCCGCGGGCCCGGGTCGGGGCAACTCAGTTGACGGCGGCACCCAGGGAGAGCAGCGACCAGTACGCACACCCGATGATGACCAGAGCGAATCCGGCCAGCCAGACCGCTGCGGGGACCCCGGTGGCCCGGGCCAGGATGTAGGCATCCGAGCTCTCCAGCCGACGACGCCGGACGTGGACCGCGGCGACCTTGAACCAGTCCTTGACCGCCCCCACCACCAGGGCAATGCCCAGACAGAGGACGACGTAGGCGGAGAATTCCCCGTCGGTGAAGAGCACCAGAACCTGGGCCAGGGCCGCGCATCCAACGGCGATCACGATCCCCACCAGATTGCGGATGAACAGCAAGGCCACCAACAGCAGGATCGCCCCGATGGACAGGGCCGCCCCGGCCCACCCCGAGGAGGCGGCCCAGATCATCGCCGCCCCGGCGACCGCCGGGGCCGGATAGCCCCAGAACCCGGACCAGGCGATGCCGGCACCGCCCCGGCCGGCGCTGACCGTCTCCCCGGAATGATTCAGGTTCAACCGGATGCCGCGGACGATCCGTCCCGTCATCAACGCTGCCAGCGCGTGGCCCAGCTCGTGGACGAACGTGACATACAGGCCGAACCAACGCCACGTGGCCCGCGGCACGCAGAGGGCGACGGCAACGGCGATGATCAGGACCAGCGTCAGGGCCTCGGCATGGAGGGAACGGCCACGGGTGAAGCCGACCAGCAGCGCCTGCCACCAGGAATCAACGGAAATCTGCTCAAGCATGGGTTAGAGGGTAGGGCACCGGGCTGTGAAAAACGTTCTGGCCGGAATCGTCATCCGATCGTCATGTTGTGGTCCGTTTACCCCGCGGTGGGTTCCTTAGGCTGGGAATCCACCTTCTTTACCCAGGAGTAATCAGTGCACGACCCCACCCCCGCCGGGACCGACCGTCCCACGCTTCGTTCCCGCCTGTCCTCCCGGCCCCGTACCGCGCTGCTGGCCGGGATGGCCGTATTGGCCGTGACCGCCGGAGCCATCCTGGTCGGCGGGCAGGGGCAGCCCCAGGGGCAGGAGGCGCTCTTCTCCGACGGCTTTCCGATGGCGCGCCCGATGGCGGCCGGGGACGCGCAGGCGGTCACGTTCTCCGTGGTCGGGGACTCCATCACCGCCGATCACGCCTATCCGGAGCAGGTCTCCCGGCGGATCGTCGGCGAGAGGTCCTGGGCCGTCTTCGCCCAGGACCCCGCCACGACCTTCGCCGGCGGATGGGCCCGGGGAGGTGCCACCACCGCTCAGATGCTGGACGGCTACACCCCCGTGCCCTCCGACGTGCTGGTGGTGATCGCCGGGACCAATGACATCCGCGCCGGGGTCCCCTTCGAACGGATCGGGGAGAACCTGCAGGACATCATTGCGCAGGCGGATTCCGACCGGGTGCTCGTCTCTTCCGTCCCGCCGCGGAACGAATTCCGCACCCGCACCGTCGAATACAACGCGTGGTTGCACGATTTCGTCCTCGAGCAGGGGTGGGGCTGGATCGACGGGTCCCGGGGCCTGCGCGATTCGACCCATCCGGAGGTCTACGCCGAGGGCCTGAGCTACGACGGCACCCACCCCACGGCGGAAGGGGCCCGGATCCTGGGCTCGGCGGTCCAGGCCGCCCTGGGCACCCAGCCCACGGCCCAGGACACCACGGTCGACCTGCCCTAGCCACCCCGTCCCGGGAACAACGAGGGGCGGTATCGACGGGTGCTCCTACTGCATGGACTCGAGTTCGCGGCCCTTGGTTTCGGTGACGAACTTGAAGACGAAGAAGAAGGACAACAGGGCAAAGAGCGCGTACAGCCCGTAGGCGAAGACCAATCCGGCCTCGGCCAGCGACGGGAA
Organism: Arthrobacter sp. AOP36-F1-5; assembly: GCF_058137995.1. NCBI lineage: Bacteria > Bacillati > Actinomycetota > Actinomycetes > Micrococcales > Micrococcaceae > Arthrobacter > Arthrobacter sp. AOP36-F1-5. The sequence goes on along the minus strand of NZ_CM176892.1, from coordinate 819,337 downwards.
GGTGGTGGTGACCAGGAAGTTGGCCAGCCATTGGGCGGCTGCGGCCACCGAGAGGGCCACGGCACGCATCTTATTGGAGAACATCTCACCCAGCAGCACCCAGACCACCGGCCCCCACGTCGCGCCGAAGGCGACGACGAACACGTTGGCGGCGATCAGCGCGATCACGCCCCAGGGCTGCGGCAGCGACACGTCGTCGCCGGTGCCCATCGCCTGGCTGAAGGCGACGGCCATCAGGCCCAGGGCGACGGTCATGCCGGCTGAACCAGCCAACAGCAGGGGCTTGCGGCCCACCTTGTCGACCAGCAGGATGGCGACCACGGTCACCAGGATATTGGTGACCGAGGTGATGACGGTGATCGTGAACGAGTTTTCCTCGGTGAAACCGACGGACTTCCACAGGCTGGTGGAGTAGTAGAAGATGACGTTGATGCCCACGAACTGCTGGAAGACCGAGAGCAGGATGCCCACCCAGACGATCGGCAGCAGCCAGCCCTTGCCTCCCACGAGGTTGCGCAGGCCCTGGTTCTTCTCGGTGCTGATGGTGGACTTGATCGAGGCGATCTTCTCGTCGACCTCGTCCCGGCTTTTCAAACCGACGACCTCATGCAGGACCTTGGCGGCCCGGGCCAGCTGGCCGCGGGCCACGAGGTAGCGCGGGGACTCGGGGATCTGCCAGGCCAGTGCCCCGTAGAGGACTGCCGGGATGATCTCGGTCAGGAACATCCAGCGCCAGGCTTCGATACCCAGCCAGCTCACTTCGGAGGCGCCTCCTGAGGTCGCCGCGATGAAGGCGTCGGCGAGCAGGGCGACGAAGATGCCCAGCACGATCGCCATTTGCTGCAGGGAGGCCAGCTTGCCGCGACTGTGCGCGGGGGCGACCTCGGCGATGTAGGCCGGGGCCAGGACCGAGGCCATGCCCACGCCCACACCGCCGATGGTGCGCCAGATGATCAGATCCACCGGGCCAAAGGCAAAACCGGAGCCCAGGGCGGAGATCGTGAACAAGACGGCCGCGACCAGCATCGCCCGCACCCGGCCCTGCTTATCGGCGAAGGGTCCGGCGAACCAGGCGCCGACCATGGCGCCCAGGAGTGCGCAGGAGACGGTGAATCCCAAAAGGACCCCGCTGAGGGCGAATTGTTCCCCGATGGCGTCGACGGCACCGTTGATCACGGCACTGTCGAATCCGAAGAGGAATCCGCCCAATGCGGCGACAATGGAAACCATCACCACTTTTGTGGGGGTCGAGTCATGTTCTGTTGAGACGCTCATGCCCGCAATCGTACGCCTTTGCGCCCCTGCCGGGCAGAGGCTGGCGGGGGCACGGAAACGCCGCGAAACATGAACTTGATCACCCCCCGACCCCGGGCCCCATCGCCGGTCGGAATGCGTCTTCCCCGCGCCCACCGAGCCGGGCGGAAACCGGGCATCGATCGCCTCCGCGACAGCTTCAGAGATCGCCATGAATCGCAATTCATGATTGATTGTCAATCAACTCACTTGCCATGTTCGCAAGTCCTGTTCTACTGTTGGCCCCATGCCAACCGCCGAATCCTCCGCCGACACACTCGCAGACCGTGCCCGGCGGGCCATCCACGACTCGGGACTGGCCCAACGTGACGTCGCCGCCCTCATCGGCATCGACGAGACCAAACTGTCCAAATCACTCAAGGGCATCCGACGCTTCAATCCCGAGGAACTGACCCTGCTGGCCACCAATACCGGCGTGACCGCCAATTGGCTGCTCTCCGGCTCCGACTCCACGGCAGGAGCCTCGGTGGCCCCCTCCTCGGGCATCCTGCCCACCCGGCACCGCGAAGACACCACCTCGGCCCGCAAGCGCCGGCTGATCATCGAACAGTCCTGGTGGCTCTTCGCCGAAATGGGCCACGCCAACGTCAGGATCTCCGATATCGCCCGGGAAACAGGCATGTCCCCGGCTTCGGTGCACTACTACTTCCCGACGAAGCTGGAGATCTTCGCCGAGGCGCTGCGCTACTCGGTCAAGCTGGCCTTCGACCGCCAGGTCACTGAGTTGCACGCCATCCCGGATCCGGTCCAGCGGCTCAAGCAATTGATCCGCCTCCAGCTCCCCGAAGGGGTGGCCGGACGGGCCGAATGGTCGATCTGGCTGCAGACCTGGGGACAGGCCGCCGTGGACCCGAGCCAACGAGACAACCATTCACATGGCTACGAACGCTGGCGCCAAACCGTGGAAGGCATCATCGCCGACGGCCAACGCAGCGGGGTGTTCCGCTCCATCGACGCCGCCGATCTGACCTTGGACATCACCAGCCTGATGGACGGCCTGGGCATCAAGGTCCTGACCGGCATGCTGACCACCGTTCAGATGCAAGAGCACATCGAAAATTTCATTGACCGCACCATCGTCACCCCCGAGGAGTCATCCCATGAATCGTAAAGTCATCGTCACCTGCGCCCTGACCGGCGCCGGGGACACCACGTCCAAGAGCGAATTCGTTCCCGTCACCCCGGATGAGATTGCCGCCGATGCCATTGCCGCGGCCCGGGCCGGCGCCTCGGTCGTCCACATCCACGTGAGGGATCCCGAAACCAAGCAGGGCTCGCGCGATACCGAGCTCTACCGCGAGGTCGTGCGCCAGATCAAGGAATCGGACGTCGATCCGGTCATCAACCTCACCGCCGGCATGGGCGGGGACCTGGTGGTCGACCCCTCCGAGCCGACGGCCCAGTTGCCGGGCACCGATCTGGTCTCGGGGCTGGAGCGGCTGACCCACGTCGAGGAGCTGCGCCCGGAGATCTGCACCATCGACTGCGGTTCGCTGAACTTCGGCGAAGGCAGCAACCTCTACGTCTCCACCCCCGACATGCTCCGCGAGGGCGCCGCCCGCATCAAGGAACTGGGTGTGAAGCCGGAGATGGAGATCTTCGACACCGGCAACCTCTGGTTCGCCAACGTCATGGTCGAGGAAGGGCTGATCGCCCCGCCGCCGCTCTACCAGCTGTGCATGGGCATCCCCTACGGCGCCCCCGTGGATCCTGCCCTGCTGCAGGCCATGGTGAACATGCTGCCCGAGGGGGCCCAGTGGACCTCCTTCGCCATCGGCCGCAACCAGCTGCCCTGGGTCGCCCAGTCGGTGCTCCTCGGTGGCCACGTCCGCGTCGGATTGGAAGACAACCTCTACCTCTCCAAGGGCGTGAAGGCCACCAACGCACAGTTGACCGAACGTGCCATCGGCATCGTCACCGGCATGGGTTCCTCCGTGGCCACCCCCGACGAAGCCCGCGAAATCCTCAAGCTCGAAAAGTAAGGCCTGATTCATGAGCAACTACCCCAACCTGCACGACGTCGAAACGGTGGCCTGCGTGGGCATCGGCACCATTGGTGGCGGCTGGGCCGCCTACTTCCTGTCCCGCGGTTTCCGCGTCCAGGCCTGGGACCCCTCCGCCGATGCCGGTGACAAGTTGGCCGCGCTGATCGATGCCGCCTGGCCGGCGCTGACCCAGTTGGGTCTGGCACCGAATGCTTCCAAGGACAACTGGTCCGTCCACGCCGAACTCGCCGACGCCGTGTCCGGTGTCGGGTTCGTCCAGGAAAGCGCCCCCGAGGACCTGGACCTCAAATCGGATCTGCTGGCCCGGATCGACGCGGTGACCGACACCGACGTCGTCATCGGTTCCTCCACCTCCGGTTACGGGATGAGTGAGATGAACCAACGTGCGGCCCACCCCGAACGCCTGGTCGTCGGCCATCCCTTCAACCCGCCGTACCTGATCCCCCTCGTGGAGGTCGCCGGCGCCGAAGGCACCGATCCGGCAGCGGTGGCCTGGGCCTCGCAGTGGTATGACTTCATCGGCAAGTCGGTGATCACCATGGACCGTGAGGTCCCGGGCTTCATCGCCAACCGCTTGCAGGAGGCGCTCTGGCGCGAGGCCCTGCATATGATCGACAACGGCGAGGCCACGGTCGAACAGATCGATCTGGCCATCACCGATGGCCCCGGCCTGCGCTGGCCGATCCAAGGCCCCATGCTCACCTTCCATCTGGCCGGTGGGCCCGGCGGCATGGCCCATATGCTGGACCACTTCGGCCCCTCCTTGAAGTCGCCGTGGACCCGGCTCGATGCCCCGGAACTGACCCGGAAGCTGCGCGATGACGTCATCGCCGGTTGCGACGAGGAAGCCGGCGAGCGCGGCTTCGCCGATCTGGTCGCCGAACGCGACGCGGCCATCATCGCCGTCCGCACCGTGATCGGGGAGCTGAAGGCGGCACCGAAGGCGGCGGTCTAGGTGGCGCTGGAACCGTATTCCACGGCTGTCCTGCCCGAATGGATCGACTATAACGGCCACCTCTCCGAGGCCTACTACGTCCTCGTCTTCGGTTTCGCCACCGATGCGGCCATGGAGACGCTGGGCCTGGGCCCCGTCTACCGGGAGGCCACCTCCAATTCGCTGTACACCGTGGAGGCCCACGTCAGGTATCTGGATGAAACCGGTCTCGGCGCCGAACTGGAGGTCACCACCACGGTGGCCGGCTCGGGGGCCAAGAAGCTGCATCTGGCCCACACCATGCGGGTCGATGGCGCGGTGATTGCCACCGAGGAGATCCTGGGGCTGCATGTGAGCCAGGAAACGGGGAAGACCCTTCCCTTCGGACAGGACATCCTGGACGCCATCGAAATCCATCGCGATGACCCCCCGGACTGGAGCGGCCGATCCATCACCTGCTAGCCATCCGCCTACTCCAGGAGCCCCACCGTGACTTCCTCCCCACCTTCCCTCTTTCCCATGCCTCCCCCGGCAGCCCGCGCCCGACGTTCCGGGCCTGAGGGATTCAGCCGCCGGGCATTGCTCGGCAGCGGAATGGCCCTCGGCCTCGGCGCCGTGCTGACCGCTTGCGGGGCCCAGCCCTCGGTCATTGCGGCACCGACCGGCAATCCACAAACCGGCGGGACCCTGCGCGTCGGGCTCTCCGGAGGTGGCGCCTCAGACACCCTGGACGCCCACATCCCGGTGAACACGACGGATATCGCCCGCGTGGTCAACCTCTACGAAGCACTGCTGTACCGGGATGAGAACTACGACCTGCAGCCGCTGCTGGCGCTGAGTGCGACGCCGGATGAAAAGGCGATGGTCTGGACCGTGAAACTGCGTCCAGGAGTCGTCTTCCATGATGGACGCCCGGTGCGGCCCGAAGACGTCGTCGCCACGTTCAAGCGCATCACCGATCCCGAGGATCCCAAATCCGGTGCCACGGCGCTGGTCGTCCTCGACGAGGTCGCGATCGTGGGCAAGGACACCGTTGAATTCCGGTTGAACTCCCCGTCGGCGACCTTCGACGACTCCTTGGGCCAATACTCGATGGGGATCGTCCCCGCGGATTACGACGCCGCGAAGCCGGTGGGAACCGGCCCCTTCAAGGTCAAGAGCTTCTCGCCCGGCCGGCAGTCGGTCTTCTCCCGCAACGACGGCTATTGGCGCGATCACGAGCCCTATCTGGACGAGTTGGCCATCCTGAACTTCGATGATGACGACGCGATGATCAATGCCCTGCTGTCCAGCCAGGTCGACGCGATCGGACAGATCCCGTTGGCACTGACCGAAGTCATCGGTTCGGACCCGCGTATCGGGATCCTGAACTCGGAGACCGGCATGTGGCTGCCGTTCACCATGCGGGTGGACCGCAAACCCTTCGACGACGTCCGGGTCCGGCAGGCCTTCAAGCTCGCCGTGGACCGGGAGCAGATGATCGAGCAGGTCCTCAGCGGCCACGGCACCATCGGCAACGACGTCTTCGCCCCCTTCGACCCCGGAACGACCGGGTTGACCCAGCGCACGCAGGATATCGCCAAGGCCAAGTCCCTGCTCGCCGAGGCGGGGTACCCCAACGGACTGGACGTGGAGCTCGTCACGGCCCCCATCCAATCCGGCGCCGTCGAGGCGGCCCAGGTCTTCGCCCAACAGGCGGCGGCCTCCGGGATCAGGGTCAAGATCCGCCGCACCGACACCACCACCTATTTCGGCGACGACTACCTCCAATGGGACTTCGCCCAGGACTTCTACTACACCCGCAACTTCCTGCCGCAGGTGGACAACTCCCTGCTGAAGGATTCCCCCTATAACGAAACCCACTGGGACAACGCCGATTTCGTCGACCTCGTCAACCAGGCCAAGGCCACCGTGGACGAAGACCAACGCAACCAGCAGATCGCCAAGGCCCAACGCCTGCTCTACGACGAAGGTGGATACATCATTTGGGGACACCCCAACCAGGCCGATGCCTTCCAGCACTATGTCGCCGGACTGGTACCCAATAAAACCGGGCTGGCCCTGTCCGGCTACGAATTCCGTCGTGTGTGGATGGGAGGCACGAAATGATCCTCAAACTCGTTTCCCGACGCCTGTTGGTCAGCGTGCTGATCCTGCTGGTCGTCTCCATCATGGTCTTCGTGGCCACCCTGCTGCTCCCCGGAGACCCGGCCCAAGCCGTGCTCGGCCAACAGGCGACCCCCGAACGGCTCGAGGCGCTGCGTGAGCAGATGAACCTCAACGACCCGGTGGTCATGCGCTACCTCTCCTGGCTCGGAGGACTGTTCACCGGCAACTTCGGCTACTCGGCGGCCACCGCCGGCCCGGTCTCCGCCCTGATCGGCGAGCGCATCACCGCCTCGCTGGTCCTGATGGGCATCGCCGCGGTCATCAGCATTCCGGTGGGCATCATCGTGGGCACCTACAGTGCCTTGCGTCGTGGCCGCTTCGCCGACCATGTCGCGACCACCACTTCGCTGGTCCTGGCCGCGATGCCCGAGTTCGTCATCGGCATCGTGATGATCACGCTCTTCTCCACCACGGTCTTCAAGATCCTTCCCTCCGTCACCCTGGCCCCGCCGGGTGAACCCGTCTGGAACTATCCGCTGCAGCTGGTGTTGCCGGCCCTGACCCTGGTCCTGGTCGTCACCCCCTACATCGTGCGGATGATGCGTGCCACGATGATCGAGGTGCTGGATTCCGGCTTCGTGGAAATGGCCCGACTCAAGGGCGTCCCGGAGCGCACGGTGATCCTGCGCCACGCAGTCCCCCATGCGCTGGGCCCCGTGGCCCAGGTGGTCGCCATCCAGTTGGCGTGGATGGCCGGCGGCGTGGTCGTCATCGAGTTCCTGTTCCGCTACCCGGGCATCGGCCAGGCCCTGGTCGACGCCGTGTCCAACCGTGACGTCCAAGTCGTCCAGGCGATTTCGATGCTCATCGCCGCCGCCTACATCGTGGTGAACCTGCTGGCCGACATCGTCGGCATAGCCACCAACCCGAAGCTCAGGACGGAGTCCGCCCGATGAGTACCAACAACACCCCCACCGACATGGCCGGATCGGCCATCGACGACGAAGTCTCCTCCGCCCCCGGGTTGTTCCGGCGCATGATGCGCCAGAAGCAGGCCAGGATCGGCGCCGTGCTGACCGGGATCGTGCTGCTGGTGGCCCTGGTGGGCCCGCTGCTGCTTCCCTGGGCCACCGGATTCACCAGCACCTCCTTCTCCGGTAGGCCGTTCCAACCGGACGGCATCTTCGGAACCGACAACCTCGGCCGCGACATCCTCAGCCGTTTCCTCGACGGTGGACTACGGCTGCTGGCCTACGCGGCCCTGGCCACCGCCCTGGGCATGGTGGTCGGTGTGGTGATCGGCATGGCCGCCGCCTACTCACGGCCCTGGCTCGACAACCTGATCATGCGCTCCAACGACGTCCTGCTGGCCTTGCCGCAGCTGGTCTTCGCCCTGTTGGCGATCACCGTCCTGGGCCCCAAGGGCTGGGTCCTGGTGACCGTCATCGGCATCACCCACGCCCCCCGGGTCGCCCGGGTGACCCGTTCGGCGACCGCCTCGGTGATCACCGAGGACTTCGTCCGCGCCTCGGAAATGTATGCCGTCCCGAAATGGAAGATCCTGCTCAAGGACGTGCTGCCGAACATCACCGGCCCCCTCATGGTGGAACTGGGCCTGCGCATGACGTACTCCATCGGTTTCGTCGCCGCCCTGTCCTTCCTGGGCCTGGGCATGCAACCACCGACCGCCGACTGGGGCCTGATGATCAACGAGAACCGCATTGCGTTGACCGTCCAACCCTGGGGCGTCATCCTGCCGGTGGTGGCCATCGCCATCCTGACCGTCGGGACCAACCTCCTCACCGATTCCCTGGCACGGGCCTCGGCCAACCTGAACGCGGGAGAATGAACATGGACACCGTGAAGAACGAAGCACCAACCGTCGCGGCACTGCGGGCCACCGACCTGCGGGTCGCCACGCTGGCCGGCAAGGAGATCCTGCACGGGATCGACTTCGAGTTGCACCCGGGACGGATCCTGGCGCTGGTCGGGGAATCCGGATCGGGGAAGACCACCGCGGGCCTGGCCTGCATGGGTCATTTCCGCCAGGGCCTGAAACTGACCGCCGGCTCCGTCCATCTGGGTAGCGAAGAGGCCTCGGGCAACCTGCTCGAGCTCAGCGCCCCGAAGGTCCGGGTCCTGCGGGGCGGATCCATCTCCTATGTCCCGCAGGACCCCGCGCTGTCGTTGAACCCCGCCATGCGGATCGGCGAGCAGGTCCTGGAGACGCTCCAGGTCCACGGCTTTGGTGCGAACGACCACGAGCGCGCCGCCCGGGTGGACGAGGTCCTCACCGAGGTCGGCCTGCAGAACGATGCAGCCTACCGCCGCCGCTACCCCCACCAGCTCTCCGGTGGACAGCAGCAGCGCGTGGGGATCGCCATGGCCTTCGCCTGCCGTCCCTCGGTGATGATCCTGGATGAACCGACCACCGGCCTGGACGTCACCACGCAGGCACTGGTCCTGGAAACCATCCACGAAATGGCCGAACGGCATCAGGTCGCGGGCCTGTACATCACCCATGATCTGGCCGTCGTCGCCACGGTCGCCGACGAGGTCCTGGTCATGCTGTCCGGCGACGTCGTCGAACGGGGCTCCATCCAGGACGTGTTGTTCTCGCCCCGGCACCGCTATACCCGCAAACTGCTCGCCGCGGTTCCCGACCTGGCCGGCAAACGCCGGGTGGGCGATGTGGAGGCGATCACCGGGGAACAACCCCTGCTGATCCCCGGGCCCCACGCCCCCGGGGAGCCGCGTATCAACACCATCCCCGAAGCCTCGGCAGCAGAGTCTTCCGCGGACGCAACGTCGTCGTCCACCGAGGTCCTCTCGGTCTCGGGGCTGGAGCTGTCCTACGGTCCGGCCCGGATCCTCGACGGAATCGACCTCACACTCGAGGCGGGCGAGTCGATGATGCTGCTGGGCGAATCAGGGTCGGGCAAGACCACGCTCTCGCGGTGCATCGCCGGACTGAACGACGACTACCACGGCACCGTTTCGCTCCGTGGCACCGCACTGGCCGAGGGGACCCGTGGGCGCACCGCCGAAGAGCGCCAAGCGATCCAGTACGTGTTCCAAAGCCCCTTCTCCTCACTGAATCCGCGGCGCAGCATCTGCGAATCGGTGGAGGTGCCCTTGGAGATGGCCGGGATATCCAGTCGGCGCAAACGCCGCACCCTGGTGCACGAGGCGCTGGACCAGGTCAAGCTGGGCTCCAGCTACCTGGACCGCCGGCCGGGCGAACTCAGCGGTGGCGAGCGCCAGCGTGCTGCCATCGCCCGCGCCCTGGTCAACGCGCCCTCGGTCCTGGTCTGCGACGAGATCACCTCCGCCCTGGACGTCTCCGTCCAGGCCTCCATCCTGGACCTGCTGCGCACCCTGCAGTTGGACACCGGGATGTCGATGCTCTTCGTCACCCACAACATCGCCTTGGCCCGGCATATCTCCCAACGGCTGGCCGTGTTGCAGCGCGGACTGATCGTGGATCTGGGCCCCACGGAAGAGGTGCTGAACAACCCGCAGCACGCCTACACCCGTCAGCTGCTCGACCATGTCCCCACGTTCTAAGGAAGCTCCCACCATGCCCACCGACACCTCGCCAGCGCCTTCACCAGCGGGCGGTTCGGCATCCCTCACCCTGCAATCCCATAACGATGCGGCTCTGCCCGCGGCGGACTTCGCCATGCTGCAGGAGACGTTCGCCAAACACCTCCAGGCCAGCGCCGGCGGGATGTCCTTCTGTGTCTACCGCGAAGGCGCCCCCGTGGCCCGTTTCCATGGGGGCACGACGGTGAAGGCCGGAATGGACCCGGCACCGGGACTGGCCGGCCCGGCCGTCTGGGACGAAAACACCCGTGCCGTGCTGTTCTCGGGAACCAAGGGCCTCGTGGCGACCGTAGCCGCGATCGTCGTCGGCCGCGGCCAACTCGACGTCCGCCGTCCGGTCGCCGACTACTGGCCGGAGTTCGCCGCAGCCGGCAAGGCCGACGTGCCGGTGTCGATGCTGCTGAACCACACGGTCGGGCTGGTCTATGTGGACCCCGAACCCGACGGGGAAAACACCAGGTACGACAACCGGCTCAACGCCTCCATCCTGGCCGCCCAGGCCCCGCTGTGGGAACCGGGGACGAAGGTCGCCTACCATGCGATCACCTATGGGTACCTGATGGCCGAGCTGCTGCTCCGGGCCACCGGCCAGGACATCGGCACCCTCATCCGCGAACTGCTTGCCGAGCCGTTGGGCCTGGACCTGCACCTGGGACTGCCCCCGGAACTCGACGGAAGGGTCGCGACCATCTTCCGGGCCGATGACTACGCGATCAGCACCTTCCTCAAGGATGCCGAACGACGCCGGATCGTGGACCGGATGTATGCGGGCTCGCTCACCGGGGAGAAGGACTGCTTCAATTCGGTGGAGATGCGCCGCGGGCAATTGGCTGCCGGCGGAGGGATCGCCACCGCCGAATCCATGGCCAGCCTCTACTCCCAGCTGGCCGCCCCGGGACAGACCCTGGTGGATCCCACGGCCCTGGCCGACGCCACCGGGACCTGGTCCGAAGGCGTCGACGCGGTCAACGACCGTCCGCTGCGCTTCGGCCTCGGCTACGAGCTCGCCGACCCGATCGGCACCTACGGCCCCGTGGCCCCGGCCTTCGGACATTCCGGTGCCGGCGGCGGACTCCACGGGGCCTGGCCGGGCAAGAACATCGGCTTCTCCTTCCTGATCAACGAGATGCTCTCCGAGGACCAGGACCGGCGCGTGAAGGACCTGCTGGCGGCGCTCGCCCGGATCGTCTAGTCCCGGGGCCGGGGTTTCGCCCGCCGGGGCCCCGGCGCTGCCGCTACTGTGTGGGTATGCAATCCCCCATCGAGAGCTACCTGCGACGGCTGCACACCGAATTGTCGAGCCTGCGCGACGGGACCCCCTACCAGGACATCCCCGCGACCTCCCATGGCAACCCCGACGACTTCGCGATCTGCCTGGCCACGGTCGACGGCTACGTCTACGAGGTCGGCGATGCCGATACCGAGTTCTCGATCCAATCGGTGTCCAAGCCGTTCACCTACGGCCTGGCCCTGGAGGACCTGGGCCCGGACGCGGTGGACGAGAAGATCGACGTCGAACCCTCCGGTGATGCCTTCAACGAGATCTCGCTCTCCGAGGGCACCGGCCGGCCGGCCAACGCGATGATCAACGCCGGGGCCATCGCCGCGACCTCGCTGATCAAGGGCTCGGGCGGACGCCAGGGCTTCGAGAGGATCCTGGCCACCTATTCGGATTTCGCCGGCCGGCCGTTGAAGGTCCGCGAATCGATCTACCGCTCGGAGATCCGCACCGGCCACCGCAACCGGGCCATGGCCAACCTGCTGCGCAGCTTCAACGTCATCGAACACGACCCGGAAAAGGCGCTGCGCAACTACTTCCGCCAATGCTCGGTGATGGTCAACGCCCGGGATCTGGCCCTCATGGCCGCCACCCTGGCCAACGGCGGCACGCAGCCACTCACCGGCAAGGAGGTCATGGGGATCGATTCGGTCCAGCGGGTGCTTTCGGTGATGATGACCTGCGGCATGTATGACGACGCCGGATCGTGGACCAGCGCCGTGGGCATGCCCGCCAAATCCGGGGTCGGCGGCGGCCTGCTGGCGGTCCTTCCCGGCCAGTTGGGCTTGGCGGTCTATTCCCCGCCGTTGAACGAGCACGGCTCCCCCGTGCGCGGGGTGGCCGCCTCCGAACGCATGGCCGCGGACATGGAACTGCATTTCGTCCGGGCGGCCCGCATGGGCCGCTCGGTCATCAGCGAACGCTACGACCTGACCGAGGCTCCCTCCGGGGTCCGCCACAACGACGACGCCGCGGCGGTGCTCGAAGAGCACGGGCACCGGGCGCAGATCCTCGAACTGAACGGGGACCTGCTCTTCGCCGGCGCCGAGTCGATGGTCCGGGCCATCAGTGCGCTGCCCGAAGAGGTGGAGCTGGTGATCCTGGACGTGCGCCGGATCGACGAGGTCGGGGATGTGGCCCTGACCATGCTCTCCGAGGTGCGCGACGGGCTGGTCGAGGAGAAACGCCGGCTGATCCTGATCGAAACCGAGGGGGTCATCGCCGATGCCATGACCGCCGGGCGCAACGACGTCCCCGTCTTCGGCACCCGCAACGACGCGGTGGAGTGGGCCGAGGAGTGGATCATTGCCCTGCACGGCGGCCCCGGGCTGGTCCCCGACGTCGTACGGCTGCCCGATTTCCCCGCCGTGGGGCCCCTGGAGCCGGAACAGATCACTGCCCTTGAAACGCATATGGAGGAACGCACCTACGACGACGGGCAGGTCATACGGCGGGTGGGACAGAAGTTCGGCGGCGTCTATTTCATTCTCTCGGGCAAGGTGGCCACCACCAGCACCCAACAGGGACACCGGTTCCGCCATGCGACACTGGGTGCCGGCATGACCTTCGGCGAGATCGCTCTGGGCGGGGACCGCGGCCAGTCCCTGCGCGTCACGGCCGAGGGGCGGGTCCAGCTCAAGGTACTGCCCGCCGAAGCCATCGCCCACCTCGAGGCCGATGATCCGTCGTTGGCCCTCTCCTTCTGGAAGGCGGTGGCCCGCGACGCCTACACCCGCGTGGAGCAGAGCTTCCGCGAGGCAGCCGTGCGCGAACGCGACCAGACCTTCCACGACGAAACGAACCGCTGAAGGGCCGACCCGACCCGCTGGCGTCGTTCCCCAGGACACATTATTTCTTAAATTGCATAGGTCTTTGATATAAATAACTTATGCAAAACATGACGCGGGCCCCCGAGCCGGAGGAAATCTCCGACGTGGCCGGGCTGCTGGAGGAACTCTTCCGGCTCTCCCGGCGGCTGACCCCACCCGGGAACTACTCGTTGACCGTCTACTCGGCGTTGGCCTCGCTCAAACGCCATGGAGACGCCCGCCTGACGGCACTGGCCGCCCATGAGGGCGTCAGCCAGCCCTCGATGACCCAGGCCGTCGGCCGGCTCAAACGCGAAGGCCTGGTCCAGCAGGTCCCCGATCCCAGCGATGGTCGAGCCGTCCTGATTTCGATCACGGACACCGGCCTGGCAGCCCTGGCCGCCCGGAGCCAACGCCGCAGCGAAGGCGTCGCCGAGCTGCTGGCCGCACTGGATGCCACCGATCAGCATTCGATCATCGCCGCGACCGGGGCCCTGCGCCGGCTCATCGACGCAGTCCCCGACCAACGCCCCGACGGCAAATAAGCACAGCACCAACCCATCCCATATCCCTCGATTGGAGCACCGATGACCGGAGCACCAACGACCAGCCCTTCCCGGCCGGCCAGTCCCTTCAAACAACCCAAAGCCGTCTGGGTGCTGGCCTTCGCCTGCGTCGTCTCCTTCATGGGGATCGGCCTGGTGGACCCCATCCTCCCCGCCATTTCCGAACAGCTGGAGGCCTCGCCCAGCCAGGTGACGCTGCTGTTCACCAGCTACCTGCTGGTTACCGCCGTCGCGATGCTCTTCACCGGGTGGATCTCCAGCCACATCGGGGCCAAACGCACCCTGGTCTACGGCCTGACGATCATCGTCATCTTCGCCGCCCTGGCCGGCTTCTCCGGGTCCATCGACGGCATCGTGGGCTTCCGCGCCGGGTGGGGTGTCGGCAACGCGATGTTCATCGCCACCTCGTTGGCGGTCATCGTGGCCTCGGCCAGCGGCGGCTTCGTCGGGGCCATCGTGCTCTACGAGGCGGCCCTGGGCCTGGGCATGGCCGCCGGGCCGCTGGTTGGCGGCCTGCTGGGCTCCATCTCCTGGCGCGGCCCCTTCTTCGGGGTCGCCGGCCTGATGCTCATCGCCCTGATCGCCACCATCGTGCTGGTGGAGCCCACGCCCAAACCCGTGAAGAAGACCTCCATCCTGGATCCGCTGAAGGCCCTGCGCCACCGCGGTCTGCTGACCATGTCGCTGATGGCCCTGTTCTACAACTGGGCGTTCTTCACCGTGCTGGGCTACGCCCCCTTCCCGATGGGCCTGGACGCGATCCACCTGGGCTTCGTGTTCTTCGGCTGGGGTGTCCTGGTCGCCGGGTTCTCCGTCTTCGGGGCCCCCTGGCTGCAGCGCAAGCTCGGCATCGCCGGCACCTTGTACATGAACCTCTCGCTCTTCGCCGTGACGATCCTGATCATCGGCATCTGGGTGCACAACACCTCGGTGCTCATTCCGGCGGTCATCGCCACCGGCATCTTCATCGGCATCAACAACACGGTTACCACGCAGGCCGTCATGACCGTCTCACCGGTCGAACGCTCCGTCGCCTCGGCCGCCTACGGCTTCGTCCGCTTCATCGGCGGCGGCCTGGCCCCGCTGGCCGCCGGCAAACTGGTGGAGCACTACAACATGCATGTGCCCTTCATCCTCGGCGCCGTGGCCCTGGTCATCGGCCTGGTCATCCTGATGTCGGGACATAAGCTCCTCCGCAAGGCCGAAGAAGCACAAGCCGCCGATACAGCGGCGGCAGGCTCCACCGGGGAACCGGGTCTCGAAGCACCCGAAGACGCCCTGGCCATTGCCGACCGCCGGATCATCCCCGTCGAACATGCAGCCACCGCCGTCGTCCCCGAAGGGCTCCAGGGAGCCGTCGTGGCGGCCATCGGCTCCTCCGACTCCGCCGACCGGATCGTGGACAAGGCCCTGCGGGTCGCCGCCGCCGCGAAACTTCGGGTCGACGTGATCCACGTCCTGGAATCGGCCATCGCCAGTGATGCAGCAATCGACGGCGAGGACCTGGACACGGCGTCGGCAGCCGTGCGCGCCCAGTTGGATCGCCTCGCCGCCGCAGGCGTCGGCGCCGCCGGATACGTGTTGGGCACCGGGCCGGGCCGCCCCGAGGACCATGCCGGTGCCGGACGAGCGGTGGCCGAATATGCCAACCGCATCCAAGCCAGGTCCCTGGTCATCGGGGCCCCGACCCATGGCGGGCTCTCCGCGCTCATGGACGCCTCCGCCAGCCAGGAGATCTGGCGTACCGCCCACACGGATGTCACCATCGTGAACCCGGAGGCGGCGCAGCCCGTCGGGCCCTGACCGGGTCTTGCACGATTCCGTTGGCCCGTCCGGCACCTGGTGCCGGGCGGGCCTTCGCCGTCCCCTGCCGCCGCGGTGCCTGCGGCAGCCCTGGCGGACCGGCAGGCGGGGACAAGAACCTAGCCGGCCGTGGACTCCGCGTGCCTGCGACGGATCAGTGTCAGCCGCAGGACGGACAGGGCCACGGCCAGGGCCAGGCACGGCAGCATATAGGCAACGAGGTCCGCATCCGTGGCCAGCGAGACGGCGCCGAGGGCGATGGTCGCGACCATGAACACCCAGGCCAAGGGGGTGATGATCTTCAGCATGGCCCGCTCCTCCCCAGGATTCCATTGGTCCCTTCCCGGGCCCTGGGCGGGCTTGCTGCCCGGTGACCCGGCGGTTGTCCTGTCCGGCCACCGTAGGTTCCCCGCAACGCGGAGCACAAGAGGCACGTGCCTGGTTCCCGAAGCGTCGGTCGGCACTGTTAGATTCGAGCCCTGTCCGTTGGTAGGTCCGCGGCTGAGATGAGAAGGAGTGTGGATGTTCCTGCTGGATGCCGTGGAGGCCACCGAGCCGCCACCCTTGGTTTTCTCGGCTTCCGATCTGGTCACGGCCAGCGAATGCGAATACCAGAGTCTGTATAAACTCGACGTCAAACTGGGCCGCCGCGAGAAACCAGACTTCCCCGAGGACGCCATGGCATCCCGCGCCGCGGACCTCGGTGATGTCCACGAACAACGGGTCCTGGAGCAGCTGGAACACACCCACGGTCCCTGGGACCAGGCCAGCGGCACGGGGGTCCGCCGGATCAACAAGGCCCCCACCATGGACCGGGCCACGCTTGAACGGCTGGCTGCCGACACCACCGAGGCCCTCACCCTCGGGGCCGACGTCGTTTTCCAGGCCACCTTCTTCGACGGCGAATTCCTCGGGTTCGCCGACTTCATCGTCCGCGGGGCCGACGGCCGCTACGCCGTCTGGGACTCGAAACTGGCCCGCCATGCCCGGGTCACCGCACTGCTGCAACTGGCCACCTACGGGGACCAGCTCGAACGTCTGGGATTCGACCCCTCCCCGGTGGCGACCCTGGTGCTGGGCGACCTCGAACACAGCGACCATCCGATGCCCGATCTGCTGCCCGCCTACCGCGAGCTCCGGACGCGTTTTCGCCGGCTGACCGCCGAACACCGCGCCGCGGGGACCACCGTTGACTGGAACCGTCCCGGACTGCGGCGGTGCGGGACCTGTGATTACTGTGCCGAACAGGTCGCCGCCCACGATGACCTGCTGCTCATCGGCGGCATGACTGCGGCACGACGGCGGACCCTGATGGCCGAGGGCATCACCACCATGCATCAACTCGCCGAGCAGCCGGCCCCCGCCGGAGAGGACCCGGATTCGGGTCTGGGCCGTCTCCGCGAACAAGCCAGGGCCCAGACCGGGCTGATGGAATTCGACGGGTCCGCCAGCGTCGGGGAGCACACGGTCTCCTACCGTGTGCAGCCCACCCATGCCATCGGCGAGCTACCGGCCCCCAGCGACGGCGACATCTTCTTCGACTTCGAGGGCGACCCGCTCTGGCAGGACCCCGAAACCGGCACCTGGGGTATCGAGTATCTCTTCGGCGTCATCGAACACGACACCGGCACCCCCGTCTTCCGCCCGTTCTGGGCGCATTCCCGCGCCGGGGAGAAACGGGCGTTCCTGGACTTCCTGGACTATATCCAACAACGCCGTCAGCGGTGGCCCGACCTGCACGTCTACCACTACGCCCCCTACGAGAAGTCTGCGCTGCGCAACCTCTCGGTCCGGCACACCGCCGGGGAAGACACCGTGGATGCCTGGCTGCGCGAGTCCCTGCTGGTGGACCTGTATGACACCGTCCGCCATTCGGTGCGCATCTCGGAAAGCTCCTATTCGATCAAGAAGCTCGAACCGCTCTACATGGGCGCCGATGGCCCGCGGGACGGAGTCACCAACGCGGGGGCCTCGGTCGTGGCCTATGCGATCTACGCCGCCGACCGCGAGGCCGGGAACACCGAGGCCGCCGCATCGACCCTGGCCTCGATCTCCGCCTATAACGAATACGACTGCCTCTCCACGCTGCGCCTGCGTGATTGGCTGCTCTCACTGGCCGCCGACGAGCCGACCCCCGACCCGTCGCCCGGCACGGCCACCGGCGTCCTGCCCGGCACCGGGGCCCCGGCACCGGACGCGTATGAGCCCAGCGCCGAGGAACTGAGGCTGCAGTCCTATCTGGAGCTCGACGCCGATTTCTCATCCCTTCCGGACACGGACCGCCCGGCGGCACGGGCCGACCACGCCGCAGTGGCCATGGTCGCCGCCGCCACCGGCTACCACCGGCGCGAGGACAAGCAGTTCTGGTGGGGCCACTTCGACCGGCTCGAATCCCCCACCGAGGACTGGGCCGAAACCCGGGGAGTCTTCCTCGTGGACTCCGCCGAAGTCCTCGAGGACTGGACCCGGCCACCGCGCGCCCGCACCGAACGCCGCGTCCTGGAACTGACCGGAACCGCCTCCGACGGAACCGATCTGCGCCCCGGCACCAACTGGTTCCGCATGTATGGTCCCCCCGTCCCCTCCGGCGCCGACGTCCCGGTCGATGCCGAGGGCCATCCGGTCCCCGCGGCGCGGGGCGGGATCTTCGACACCGCATTATTGTCGGTGGAGGTCAGCGGCCACGCCACGGTCCTCACGGTCGCCGAGAAATCCAGCGGGAGGATCCCCCCGTACCCGCAGACACCCATGGCACTGACCCCGGGGCGGCCCATCATGACCGTCAGCATCCGCGAATCGTTGGCGGAGCTGGCCCGCCAGGTCGGCTCCACCCTGGTGGTGCCCTCCCCCACCTCGGACCCGGGTGAGGCCCTGCCGGTGATCACCACCCCGCCGAAACTGCCCCACCACCCGGGGCTGGATATCCTGCGCCGGTCCACCCCGCGGCTGGCCAGTCTGGACGGCCTTCCCGCGGTCACCGTCGATGACGAAGGCCGGGGGGACCATATCGGGGCGATCACCGAGGCCGTCGCCGACCTGGATCGCTCCTATCTGGCCGTCCAGGGCCCTCCCGGGACCGGCAAGACCCATGTCGGCTCCCATGTCATCGCCGCCTTGCTGGACCGCGGCTGGAAGATCGGGGTGGTCGGCCAATCCCATGCGGTCGTGGAGAACATGCTCGGAGCGGCCATCAGCAAGGCGGGGGTCGATCCGGAGCGGGTGGCCAAGAAGCCCAAGGACCCCCTCGTCCCCTCCCCCTGGTCGGTGACCGATGACAAGAAGTTCGCCGCCCTCCTCGAGTCCGAGGGCGGGGCGCTGATCGGCGGGACGGCCTGGACGATGACCGGAAAACAGGTTCCCGCCGGCTGCCTGGACCTGCTGGTGATCGACGAAGCCGGTCAGTATTCACTGGCCAATACGCTCGCCGTCGCCCGGGCCGCGGACCGTTTGCTGCTGCTCGGTGATCCGCGGCAGCTGCCCCAGGTCACCCAGGGGACCCACCCCGAACCCGTCGACGATTCGGCACTGGGCTGGCTTTCCGAAGGGGCCGCCACCCTCCCGGGACGGTTGGGCTACTTCCTCCCTGATTCCTGGCGCATGCACCCGGCCCTGTGTGCGAAGGTCTCGGTCCTGAGCTATGCCGGGCGCCTGGCCTCGGCCCCGGCCGCCGCGCGGCGCCACCTCGAGGGGGTCGCCCCGGGAGTCGGCACCGTGCTGGTGGAGCACCACGGCAACGCGACCTCCAGCCTCGAGGAGGCCGAGGAGATCACCGCCCAGGTCGGCCGGCATCTGGGGCTGCGCTGGGACGACGGCGGACGCAGTCCGGTCCGCGGGTTGGGGCCCAGGGACATCCTGGTCGTCGCCGCCTACAACGCCCAGGTCAACGTGATCCGCGAGGCCCTCGATGCCGCCGGGTACGAGGACGTCCGGGTCGGCACCGTGGACAGGTTCCAGGGCCAGGAGGCCCCGGTGGTGCTGGTGTCCATGGCGGTCTCCGCCGCCGAGGAAACCCCACGCGGCATGGATTTCCTGCTCAACCGCAACCGGATCAACGTCGCCGTGTCGCGGGCACAATGGCGTACCGTCATCGTCCGTTCCCCCGAACTGACCAATTTCCTGCCCACCCGCCCCGAGGGGTTGGCCGAACTCGGGGCTTTCGTGGGGCTCTGCGGCTAAAGCAGCAAGGCTGGAGCCTCACCGTGCCAGCCGCCCCGATGCCGGGCAGGTCCTGCGGGCTCAGCCGTCGTGCTCGAACTCGCCCCGCATCGTGTTCAGCGTGCGACGGATGTTCTTGCGCTGGAACTCCGCGAAAAGCTGGCCGCCGGTGACGGCGCGGTCAAAGGCCCCGGCAAGCCAGTCCGGCCATTTAGACCTCCCATCGGTCCAGGTCTCGGTGACCCGGGTGCCCCCGTCAACGTCGTCGAGGTCGTAGGCCCAACTGGCGATCCTGCCGCGGAGCATCGGCCGACGGACACCGATCCTGCCCACGTCGAAGGCGAAACGTCGCCCCGGGTCCGACGCCGTGACGACGCACCGGGTGATCCACCGGGCCCGCCCCCGACGATTGGTCCCCTCGAAGATCTCTCCCACCTGCAGCGGACGGCCCACCGCGGGGGTCGTGGCCCCGGTGTTTTCCGGGCTCCAGCGGGGCATCTGGGCGGGGTCGGCGAGCTGGGTCCAGATCGTCTCGGCGTCGACCTTGATGTCGACGCTGTCGCTGACCTGCATGGTGCGCTTCATTCGGGTCCTCCCGATCGTTGGCCCGGCCGCTGAACATCAACCGTGTTCGGAGCGTACCTCCTCGCGTCGGCGCCGCGAATTGGACGAAACCGCGACCGGCCCCTGCTAGCGTGTGGCCATGAGTGCATTCCACGGTCTCGTTGCCTATCCCGTCACCCCCTTCGACGACTCCGGGGCGATCGATCATCCGGCCCTGCGCCGTCATCTATCCACGCTGGCGGTTTCGGGGGTCGATTCCATCGTCGTGCTGGGCTCCTCCGGTAGTTTCGCCTACCTCGACGCCGCCGAACGCGCCGCGGTGATCACCACCGCCGTCGAGACCGTCCGCGAGGTCAATCCAGCACTGCCGGTCCATGCAGGGGTCAGCGCCGTATCCACCGCCGAACTGATGCGCCACGTCGAGGCGGCCGTGGCGGCAGGAGTCGACGGGCTGCTGCTTTCCACCGTGTCCTATGTGCCCCTGAACGACGACGAGGTCGCCACCCAGTGCCGGCTGGTTGCCGCCGCCTCGGATCTGCCCATCTGCCTGTATTCCAACCCGGCGACCACCAACTTCTCCTTCTCCCTGGACCTCATCGCCGAGCTGGCCACCGAGCCGACGATCGTGGCGATCAAGGAAACGGCCGCCGATCTGGCGACCTTCATCGAACGCCACGAGGCCTTGGCCTCCCGCGTCCACCCCGGTTTCAGCCACGGCATGAGCGGGGACGCGTTGATCGCCGAGGCGGGCTTCGCCGCCGACGCCTGGCATTCCGGACCGGCTTCGGTGCTGCCGGCCCACTTCGGGGCGCTGCGGGCCGCCCTGGTCGACGGGGACATCGTCGAAGCGAACCGGCTGCAGGAGGAACTCACCCCGTTGATGCGCGAATTCAATGCGTTGCGCAAACTCAGCAACCTCCACGCCCTGGCCCGTGCGGCAGGCATCGATTCCGGGGAACCACGCCGCCCGCTGCTCCCCCTGCCCGGCAGCAGCCAGCGGGACCTGGCCCGGCTGCTCGGGGAGCTGTCCGAACCGCTGTAGCGATCCGGCACCGCCCCTGTGCACCAAGGGTTCGAACTCCCGGGTAACTCGTGCTAGACAAGGGGGCATGAAAATGCGCAATTTGGCGGGTTCCCCGGTGAACCCGCTGGGGCTGGGGTGCATGAACCTCAGCCACGGGTATTCGAACTTCCCGAGCTACGCCGACGGCGCCAGGCTCCTGCGTCACGCCCTCGATGCGGGGGTGGACCATTTCGACACGGCCACCCTGTACGGCAGGGGGTGCAACGAGGAACTCGTCGGCGCCGCCTTGGGAAAACGCCGTGACGACTACTTCCTGGCCAGCAAGTGCGGGTTGGAGATCATGGCTCCGGGAGAACGCGGACGCATCGACGGCCGACCCGAAACCATCAGGGCCCAAGCCGAGGCCTCGTTGGACCGGCTGGGCACCGATTTCATCGACCTCTACTACCTGCACCGCCTGGACCCGAACGTGCCGGTGGAGGAAAGCGTCGGCGCCCTGGCCGACCTCGTGGCCGAAGGGGCCATCGGGGCCATCGGCCTGTCGGAGGTCTCCACGGCCACCCTCTACCGGGCGGCAACCGAACATCCGATCGCCGCCGTGCAGAACGAATACTCGCTGGCCACCCGGAACTCCGAACTGGGCGTGCTGGATGCCTGCCGCGAGCTGGGTACCTCGTTCGTGGCCTTCAGCCCGCTCTCCCGGGGCTTCCTGGCCGGCACGCTACTCGATCCCTCCCAACTCCCGGAGCAGGACCTGCGCCACGTGTTGCCGCGTTTCACCGCCGAGAACTATCCGGCCAACCTTCAACTGCTCGATTCCTTCCGCCGGGTCGCCGAACGGCTGGGCCTCACCTGCTCCCAGCTGGCGCTGGCCTGGATCCTGGCCCAGGGCGATCACGTCCATGCCATCCCCGGCACCACCAGCACCGGGCACCTCGACGAGAATCTGGACGCCGGTTCCGTCGCCCTCGATGAGGCCACGGCCGCCGAGGTCGGGACGATCATCAACTCGCAGACCATCCACGGCGCCCGGTACAACCCCGGTCAACAGCGGACCATCGACACCGAGGAGTTCACCGCCGCGCAGGCCTGAGCCGACCTATTCCTCGTCCTTCGGGGCGTGCCGGCTCCGGGCCGGGTCGATGACCTCCTCCACGTCGAAGAACTTCTCCAGGACGTGGTGCTTGCCCTTCAGCGCCGCGTTCATGCTCAACCCGTCCACGTTGATGCGGGCCTGGCGCACATAGTCGTCGGTGAGCTGCATCCAGGCGGGGGTCGAGGCGTCGATGCCGAAGTAGAAATCGAAGCCCGCCTTCTTGAACAGCTCGTACTTCGCCCCGGAATACGCGGCGATGCCCGACATGTCGGCGCCGAACGGGAAGATCAGCAGGTCGGTGTCCCCCAGGATGGGGCTGACTTCCTGGTCCCATTTCCTCGTGTCGGCCTTCAGCCGCGCCATCGTCGAATTCGTGACGTTGGAGTGGCCCCAGGTATGGGAGGCGAAGACCCAGCCCTCGTCCTTCAGGGCCCCGGCGACCTTCTTCGCCTTCCTGGTCTGTGCCTTCACGTCGACCTCCGGGTCATCCCCGTATTCGATCTCGCTGGTGCGGTAGCCCAGCACCCCGTTGTAGCCGGTCAGTCCGAGGATGCCCTTGCTGCCGTGGTAGGAGAAATCGGGGTGCTCACGGACGAATGCGTCCACGACCGTGGGCAGGTCGTAGTCCCCATGGACCGTCGTGCCGGAGGGGTCCTGGTAGGTGTTGGTGATGTTCCCGTCGTCGTCCAGGGTCAGATTCGTGGCGAAGCCGTCGCCGTCCATGTATTCGTAATAGCTGACGTCGTCCTCGGAGAGGACCAGCGGCTTCTTGCCCTGCGGCAACTTGATCGGCCGGTATTCCATCTCCCCGTCGGCGTTTTCGCGGGCGATGTCGTGCGGGTTGACCAGCACATAGCCCTTGTCGTACACGGAGGCGAGGATGGCCTTGAATTCCTTGACCGTGACCATGTAGTCGGCATATCCCTGCGCACTGGGTCCGGGGGCGAAGGCCCGCTTCGGGTCAACGATCAGCGAGTGGAAGAACAGGTGGGAGATCTTCGAGTTGTCCTCCCAGGTCACCGCCTTCTTCTGCTGCGCGGTGATCTTGTCGATGAGATCGGACACGTCCCCGCCCTCGAGATCCTCGAGCTGTTCCAGGGCGGTGGAGTAGTCGTAGTGCGCCGCCGCCGTCCTGGCCTCATCGATCGCGGCCTCGCGCTGGTCCGCTGCCGAGGGCCCCTCGGATCCGCCGTCTGGTGCCAGGCCCGGCCCGGAGGCCCAGGCGCCCCCTCCGGGAGGCCCTTCCTGGCCACCGGATTCCGCGGCGCAGCCCGACAGGCCCAGGGAAACGGCCAGGGCGGAGGACAGAAGCAGGGCACCGGTGGAGCGTGTTCTCCTGGCGGAGGACATTATTGCTACCTCTTTCAGCACGTCGAGCGGACGAAGGCCGGCGGGGGTGCGATCAAACATCCGCTGTCTTCCACGCTAGCCCCGACCTTTGATCCGGACGCACGCGACACGTCGGTTGTGGCCTAGAATGACCATCCGGCCCTCGACGGTGCGAACGCCGTTCGTCGCGCTGCCGCGGCTTCCTTTTCGACCATCACCCGTCCATCGTCGTCCCCCACCGTGTGGGGCGGAAAGTAGCAGATGCCTTCAATCGAACCCGCCGTTGCGACGTGGGCCGACCAGCAGGAATTCAGGTCCTCCCCCGCCTGGAAGCTGCTCTCGGCGACGCCGTGGACGGTCGCGTTCCTGCGGGCCGAGTTCACCCAGGCCCGTCCCCGCGTGGGGTTGGAGGCGTTCCATGCCTCGTTGCAGGCCTTCCTACGGCATCTCCGCTCCGCCGGGACACCGCTCAACGACGCCTGGCAGGCCCAGCAGTACGCCGATTCCTGGGTGCGGGCCGGATATCTGGCGCGGCCGCTGATCGATGGCTCCTTCGTCTACGAGCCGACCGCCCATACCGCCCGGGTGCTGACCTTCCTCGAAGGCTTCTCCGGCTCGGGGACCAATTTGAACTCCTCGCGCTTGAACACCCTGCTGACCAGCATCGAGTCCCTGGCCCATGAAACCGATCCCGACCCCGAGGCGCGGATCCGCCAGCTCGAAGCCGAGATCGCCGAACGCACCGAACGGGTCCGGGCCCTGCGTTCCGGGGCCGCCCCGGCCGTGTTGCCGGCCGACGGGGCCATGGCCGCGGCACGCAGCATCCTGGATCTGGCGGCGAACCTGCCGGCCGACTTCAAGCGCATGCGCGACGGTGTACGGCATATGCTCCACCAGGTCAGACGGGAGATCATGGAAGGCTCGGTGGCCAAGGGCGTGGCCGTCGGCCGGGTCTTGGAAGGTGATAGGCAACTGCGCAGCACCGCCGAAGGCGAGACGTTCCGGGGGTTCACCGAGTTCCTCAACGATCCGACCCGGCAACACCGCTTCCGCCAGGCCATCAACGAAGTACTCGAACGTGATTTCGTCGATGGCCTCAACGCCCAGGAACGCCATACCCTGGCCACCTTGCTGCGTGAGCTGCGCCGCCAGGCCGCCGAAGTGCATTCGAGCTATGGCAAGCTCTCGGAATCCCTGCACGCCTTCGTCCAGTCCGACGAATTCCGCGATTCGGTCCTGCTGCGCCGGACGGTGCGTAGCGCCGAACTGGCGGTCGCCGGTTCCGAGGCACTCGGCCCCCGGACCCCGGTCACTGCGGTGAAGCTGTACGCCCCGGCCTTCTCGACCCTGTCGGGCCTGGGGATCTTCGACCCCCAGGAGCATGTGGCCCCACCGAAGCTCGCCGAACCGCCGGCGATGAGCAGCGCCGACATCCGACGCACCCCCAGCACCCCGAAGGCCGATGCCGACCGGCTCGACACGGCCATCGCCACCGCGGTGGACTCCGCCGCGGGCCCCCTCACCCTCGGTTCCGTGTTCGCCGGGCTCGAGACCAGGGACCACCATGTGAACACCATCCGCTACCTCATCGAGGCCGCCCGCACCGCCGGACGGGACGTGGACACCACCAGATTCGAGTCGATCACCTTCAGCCAGGTCGACGGCTCCGAACGCACCGCCTACCTGCCCGTGATCACCTTCGCGAAGGACACCGAATGAGCCACCCGGACCCCGAATCCCCCGCCCTCGCCCCCCACGGTGCCTCCGGGGACGACGACCAGACCCCGGACACCGCGACCCCCTCGGGCCGCCGGGCCGAGGGAGAGCTCTTCGACGGGGACACCGGCAGATTCGAGTTGGCGCTGCGCCAGGCGCTGATCCGCTTGCTGCGCGGCCCCTACCTGGACGGGAGCGCCGATGCGCGGCTGTGGCAACTGGTGCTGGACCGACGCCGGGAAATCTCCGCCTTCGTCGCCGAGCTGTTCCTGAAGCTGCAGATCGATCCCGAACGGAAGATCGCCCTGCTCGTACCGGTGCCGACCCAGACCGTCCACACCACCGCGATCGTGCCCCGCAAGCCGCTGCGCCGCGAGGAGACCCTGTTGGCGCTGCGGTTGCGGCTGCTGCTGGACCGTCATGCCGGCACCGGAACCGATCCGGTGATCTCCCGCGCCGGGGCCCGGGAGCTCCTCGAGGAGCATCGCCATCCCGGGGCCCTGGACGATAAGCGGCTCGAGGAGCTCACCGATTCCTCCTTGGCCCGGCTGGCTGCCCTGAAACTGATCCTGCCCACCGAACTCGACCACGAATACCGGGTCTCCGGGGCCCTGGCGCTGGCCCTGCCCTTCGATTCGATCGATGAGATCCCCGCCTATCTGCAGTCCCTGGACCGGGCCGCCGACGAGGGGATGGAGCCGACGCTGGAACTGGATTCCGACGTCGTCCCCGATGACCCGGAGGACGACTCCGGGGAGCCCGACGACGACGCCGAAGATGACCCCGTGACCACCACCAACCCCGAAGGGGCGGCCCAGTGACCATCTCCCAGACCCTGCCCTTCGGTGAGGCGATCAACCCCGGACAGCAGCGCCTGTGCTCGATCCAGGTCATCAACTGGGGCACCTTCCACGGCCGGCACGAACTGTATGTGGACCGCGACGGCACCTTGCTCACCGGCCGCCCCGGCGTCGGCAAGTCCACCCTGTTCGACGGAATCGGCCATATCTTCCATGCGGCCCCTCGACTGAACGAATCCGCCCATGAGGCCTCCACCCGCAAGGACCGGCGCACCACCTACTCCTATATGCGTGGACGTCGCTTCACAACCGAAACCGGCACCCTGTATCAACGTCCCGGCGCCACCTGGAGCGCCGTGGCCCTGACCTTCGAGGACGGGTTGGGGACCCGGACCTGCATCGCCGTCCTGTTCGACCTTCCGGCCCAGGGCCTGGAGGGCCAGGTCGGCAAGCACTATGTCATCGGGGACGGCACCCTGGATACCGCGGCGTTGGAAGAGCACGGCTCCCGCAGGTTCTCGCCGTCCTCCCTGATGAAGGTGCTCCCCGGGTTCGAGGCCTTCGATGTCCACCGCACCTTCGCCGAACGGTTCCGCCGGCGCCTGGGTATCGACAACGACAAGGCGTTCTCGCTGCTGCGCACCCTGCAGAACGGCAAAGGCCTGGACCGCGGGGTCAACCAATTCTTCCGCTATGAGGTCCTGGAGGTCCCCTCGACCTTGAAGGCCGCTGCCGGCGCGGTGGAGGACTTCTCCCATCTGCGGGGGATCCACCGCCAACTCGAGGAGGCCCGCGCCCAACGAGATGCCCTGGAGCTGGTGCCCGAACAGCATCGACGCCACCAGGAACTCACCGAATCCCTGCGCCACCTCCAGGGCCTGGGGCGGCATCAATTGCCGCTGCTGCGCGAACATCTGGCCGCCGAACTGCTGGGCACCCGCTCCGCCGCCATCGCCGCCGAACTGAAGGCCAACCGCACCGCCATTTCCGAGGTCTCCGAATCCCGGACCGTGCTGGCCGAACGGGTGCGTTCACTGACCGAACAACACGACTCCCATGGAGGCCAGGCGGTCCAGGCGCTTGAACGTGAACTCGAGGCGGCCCGCTCACGGTTGGCCGAGCGCCAAGGGATCGCCTCCACCCTGAAGACCCGCATGCACGACGCCGGGGTGGCGCTGACGTTCTCGGCTTCCGGTCTGCAGGCGGCCCGTCGCCAGGCGGCGGTGACCGCCGAAACCCTGCAGGGGGTGGCCAAGGATGCGACCACCATGGAACACGAGGCGATCGCCGCGTCCATGGAGGCGCGCGAGAAGGCGCAGAAGCTGCGCCAGGACATCGATTCCTACGCCCGCAGGGGCTCGAACATCGACGGCCTCTCGGCGGCGGCCCGCCGCCGGATCTGCTCCGAAACCGGGATCGCGGCCGAGGACCTCCCCTTCGCCGGGGAGCTCATGGACATGGCCCCCGGGGCCGGCCCCTGGCGCGCCGCGGCGGAGAAGGCCTTGCGCTCACTGGCCACCACCCTGTTGGTCGGCGGCGAGGACATCGAACGGGTGACGGTGGCGGCGGATCGGTTGGAAGGCTATGGCAGGTTGCGGTGGATCGACCTCTCGGCCCACGTCCCCGGCGGCCGCGACGGGGACCCGGTGGCCACCGCCGCCGACCAGGCCCTGGTGACGAAGCTGGAGTTCAAGCTATCCGAGGCCGGCCAGTGGTTGCAACGCAAGATCGCCGCCGACCACGATTTCATCTGCGTGGCCACCGATGCCGACCTGCACGCCGAACGACGGGCGATCTCCCGGGCCGGGACGATCAAATCCGGCCGCGGTTCCTTCGAACGCGATACCCGGCCCGTGGCGGCCTCGGACTACCTGTTGGGCTTCACTAACGAGGAGAAGATCTCCGAACTGACCGTCCAGGTCGACCAGTTGGACGCCGACCGGGCCCAAGCCGAGGAGCTGGCCGCCGAACGCAGCCGTTCCAAGGATTCCCTGGCCCGCAAACTCTCCCTGCTGCGCGAGCTGGTCGCTGACGAACGTCCCTTCTCCGCGCTGGATTCCTCGGTCCAGGGCGCCGCCGTCGAGGAGCTGGAGACCCGGATCGCCGAGGCCATGGATTCCAGCACCGACCTGGCCGGGCTGCGCACCGCCCTGGAGGCGGCCCGCACCGAACTGGAATCCGCCGTCGGACGGCTGGCGGTACTGCGCAACCAGACCGCGACGCTCGAGTCCCGGGCGGCGACCGCGAGCACCCAGCTCGAGGCGGCCCGTGCCTCCAGCGCCGCGGCCGCCCCGGAGGCGCAGGCCCGTGAAGAGCTGGGCGCCGAGCCGCTGCTGGCCGAGGCAATGCACCGGTTGGAGGCCGGCGAGGACTTCGACCTCGCCGAACTGGATGCGGCGGTGTCGGCGACCTCACTGGATCTGGGCGAACGCACCACGGAGGTGCGTGAACTCGTCTTCTCCACCGAGGCCACGCTCACCGAGACGTTCCGCCAATTTGCCCGCGACTTCGGCATGACCACCTCTGCCTCCTTCGGCACCGGCATCGAAAGCGCCCCGCACTATGTGGCACTGCACCGGGCGATCGTCCAGGAGGGGCTGCCGCAACGCCAGGAGGAGTTCCGCGAATACTTCTCCAACCGTTCCTACGAACGCTTCTCGGATCTGCTGCAGCTATTGGAGGAGGAACGCCGCGGGATCGGTGAACGCATCCTGCCGTTGAACCAGATCCTGGCCGATGTCCCCTTCGAGCATGGCTCGTACCTGCGTCTGGAAGTCACCACGGTCGTCCCGGAAGAGGCCCGCGATTTCCGCACCGCGCTCAAGGAGGCGCTCGGCAACGCCTACGGCTCCCGCGGGGTGGAGGAATTGAGTGCGAACTACAAGGCGTTGGAGCAGCTGGTGGACGCCCTGGACGATCCGGCACGGCAAGCCTGGCGGGATACCGTTCTGGACGTGCGCCAACATGTGCGGATCAGCTGCAACGAGCATAAGCCCGGCGGTGAGATCGAAAACGGGTTGGAACCGGGCACGCTCTCCGGCGGTGAGGGCCAACGCTTCACCTCGTTCATCATGGGCGCCGCCTTGGCCTACCAGTTGGGCTTCGCCCTGCAGGGCTTCACGACCTACGGGACCGTGATGATCGACGAGGCGTTCATCCAGGCCAACGCGGAGTACGCCGCCGCCGGCATCAACGCGCTGCAGGAGTTCGGCTTCCAGTTGTTGCTGGCCGCCCCGGAGGACAAGATCGATCTGGCCCTGCATCTGGGTTCGGTCTCGGACATCATCAAGCATCCCGCCTCGAACGTCTCGGGTTTCGTCGAGACCGGCCGCTCCCCCGCCCTGGCCACGGACATCATCCTGCGCTGAGCCGTGGGGCCGGCCCCGGACCGGCGGCTACGGGTGGAAGCGCTGTTCGTGTTCGGCATGGCGTTCGGTTTCGATCTGGAACGTCGAGTGCTCGATGGACACGTCGAAGTGCCCGGCCACGCAGTCCTGCAACGAGTCCAGCATGCTCGAGGCCCTACCGTCGTGGAAGGCATCCTCATGGACCACGACGTGCGCGGTGAGCACCGGCAGGCCGGTAGCGATCTGCGAGGCGTGCAGATCGTGGACCGAAAGGACTAGATCCTGGGAGAGCAGGTGCCGTCTGACCTCCTCCAGGTCCAACCCGCGCGGGGTCGATTCCAGCAGGATGGACGTCGTCTCACGCAGCAGCCGGAACGCCCGGGGCAGGATCAGGGCACTGATGAACATGGCCGCCAGTGCGTCCGCGCGCATCCACCCGGTCGTGCTGATGACGATGGCGCCGACGATCACCGCCACCGAGCCGAGGGCGTCGTTGACGACCTCCAGGAAGGCGGCGCGCATGTTCAGGTTCGCCCCGCGTCCGGAGCTGAGCACGACGATCGCAATGATGTTCCCGACCAGTCCGACGATCCCGAAGACCAGCAGCCCGGTGGCCGCGACCTCGGGCGGGGCGAAGAGCCGGCGGATGCCGTCGATCATGGCATAGAGTCCAACGGCGAGCAGCAGCGTGGACTGGGCCGTGGCCGAGAGCACCTCAGCCCGTCGGAAGCCCCAGGTGCGCCGGTCGGTGGCCGGGCGTCCCATGAGGGTCGCCGCAGTCAGGGCCATGAGCAGGCCGGCCGCGTCCGTGAGCATGTGGGCGGCATCGACGAGCAGGGCTAGCGAGCCGGTGACGACCGCACCGATGACTTCGGCAATGAGAATGACCGCGGTGATCCCGAACGCGATGGCCAGCCGGGGCCGGTGCTCGACGGCTCCGCCACTGTGGTCGTGGGAATGCGAATGACTCATGTGCACTCCGGCCCGGTGCGGTGGGACTCGTGCCAATGGTGGGCGGCCAGGGCGACCTCGTTGCCGCTGTCGGCCAACAGGGTCTCGGCGGCGAGAAGCAGGACGTCGATGTGCTCGGGTTCGGCCAGCGAGTACATGCTGGCGCGGCCGACCGGCCGTGACGACACCAGCCCGCAATCACGCAGGCAGGTCAGATGTGCGCTGACCGTGCTCTGGGCCAGGCCCAGATGCTCGGTCAGTTCCCTGACTTTATGTTCCCCGGTGCGCAGATGGCGCAGGATCAGCAATCGGGTCGGATCGGCCAGCCCGTGGAACAGGGCCGCCGCCGGGGCCAGCGGTCCCGTCGTCGGTTCGCCCTTCCGCATTATCATCGTCATATAACGATGATAGCCGTATCCAGCGTTGATTGCGAGGGGCCTTCCCGCCTGCCGGAGCCGGCGGGAAGACTGCGGACCTCAGATCAGGGACCCCATCCCCACCCGGGAACGCAACCAGTCCCGGGGGCGGAAGCGCTCACCATAGGCGTCGGCCAGCTCGTCGGCCCGGGCCACGAAGCCCGCGATGCCCCCTTCGTGGTTCGTGATGAAGGTGGCGGCCCCGCCGGTCCCCGGGGGGAACCCGACCCCGAAGATCGAGCCGATATTTGCCGAGGCAGTATCCGTCAGGACGCCATTCTCGAAGCAATGGGCCGTCTCCAGCGCCATGCGGAAGAGGTAGCGGTCCTGGATGTCCTTCGAGGCGAGCTCGGTCCCGCGGGCGAAGTGTTCCCTGAGCCCCGGCCACAAGGTTTTGCCGCCGCCTGTCGGATAGTCGTAGAACCCGCCTCCTGCGGCGCGGCCTTTTCTGCCATAGTCATCGACCATCGTGTCAATGAGGCGTTCCCCCGCTGCGGGTTCGCGGACCGCACCGGCGGCCGCGTATTCCTTTTCTTCTTCGGCCCGGGTGTGCTGGGCCAGCGTCAGCGAGACCTCGTCCAGCAGAACCAGCGGAGGGGCAGGGAAGCCCGCCTGGGTGGCTGCACGTTCGATCACCTGCGGATCCACCCCCTCCTCCAGTAATGCCGTGGCCTCCACGATCAGCGTCCCGAAGACCCTGGAGGTATAGAACCCACGGCCGTCCCCGACGGTGATCGGGATCTTCCGGATCTGCTGGACCAGATCGTAGGCCCGAGCGACGGTGGCATCCGAGGTCTGGTCTCCTCGGATGATCTCCACCAGCTTCATCTTCTCCACCGGGGAGAAGAAATGGAGCCCCACGAAATCCTATGGGCGTCCGCTCGTGCCCTGCAGCGTTGAGATGGGCAGCGTCGAGGTATTCGAGCACAGCAGCGCCTCGGCGGGCAGCTCGGTTTCGGCTTCAGCGAAGACAGCGGATTTCAACTCGAGGTTCTCAAAGACCCCCTCGATGACCACCTCTGCCCTCGCCAGGTCTGCGGCCCGACCCGTCGGGTGGACTCGGGCCAGGATCGAATCCGTCGATTCCTGGTCCAGCCGCCCCTTGGACACCTGGCTGGCGAGCACATCCGAGACATGGGACTTGCCCTTCTCGGCACCCGCCTGATCGACGTCCTTCAGCACCACGTCGATGCCTGCCCGAGCGCAGGAATAGGCGATCCCGGCGCCCATCATCCCGGCGCCGAGGATCGCGACGGTGCCGACTTTCTGCGGCTTCGGCCCCTGCGGGCGGAGCCGGCCTGAACCGATCGACTGCTGGTCGAAGAAGAAGGCCTGGATCATGGCCTTGGCCGTGCGGCCAACCACGAGTTTGGCGAAGGCCCGCGACTCGATACGGCATGCGGTATCGAAGTCAACCAGCGTCCCTTCCACGGCCGTGCTGAGGATCGCCCGGGGCGCCGGAAGGTCTGCTCCCTTGAGCTGTTGGCGCAGCAGTGCAGGCAGGGACGGAAGAATGGCGGCCATCGATGGCGATGCCGCGGTTCCACCGGGAATTTTGTATCCCTTCGCCGCCCAGGGTTGGGTATTCGGCTCCTCCTGCTGCTGGTTATGGATCCAGGCTCGAGCGGCGGGCAGCAGTGCCTCGGGGCTGTCGACCAGTTCATCCACGACACCCTGCTGGTGTGCCGCCTCGGGGTCACGCTGTTGACCCTGGAGCAACCAGTCCATCAACGCCTTCTGGATGCCCAGCATCCGCACCATCCGGGTGATTCCGCCGCCGGGCAGCAGTCCCAGCCCTACTTCGGGGAGGCCGAATTTGTTTCCGGGGCTGTTCACCGCGATACGGCGATGGCAGGCTAGCGCAATTTCTAGTCCGCCGCCTAGTGCCGTGCCATTAAGCGCAGCCACCACCGGGACTCCCAGCTGCTCGAGGCGCCGCAGTTGGGCTTTGATGGTTTGGGCCTGGTCGAAGAGTTTATCGGCGTCTTCGGCAGTGGTCCGATAGATCGCTTCGAGGTCCCCGCCGGCAAAGAAGGTCTTCTTGGCGCTGGTCAGGATGACTCCGGTGATCTCTTCCCGCTGCGCTTCCAGCATCTCGACGGTTTCGGCCATCGAGGCCTGGTAGGCGTCGTTCATTGTATTGACCGAGGCCTCGGGGTCGTTCATGGTCAGGGTGACGATTCCGTCGTCGTCGCAGAGGGTGGCGAGGCCACGCTCGAGCTCACGCCGTTCAAGTTCGTCGACCAGGGTTCCCAGGATCATGGCGCCGGTTGCCCCGAGGGGGGGGTGACCCATGGCGATGGCGCCCCCGTTGACATTCGCTTGTTCTTCGTTCCAGCCCATATCCCGCATGAGTTTCAGCGGTACCGCTGCGAAAGCCTCGTTGACTTCGATGAGGTCGATATCCCCGGCCGTCATGCCGGCACGGTCGAGGGCCTTGCGACAGGCAGGAGTGGGGCCGGTGAGCATGATGGTCGGTTCGGAACCGGTCACCGCCGTTGCGACCACCCGGGCCCGCGGGGTGAGGCCGTGTCGTTGGCCAGCGCTCTCGTTTCCGACCAGGACCAGGGCAGCACTAGCGACGATTCCCGAGGAGTTGCCCGCATGGTGGACGTGATTGATCGTATCGACCGAGGCGTATTGCTCGAGGGCTACCGCATCGAAGCCGCCCTGAGCGCCTAGCTTCGCGAATGAGGGGTTCAGCGGAGCCAAGGTTTCCGTGCTGGTCCCGGGTCCAATGGTTTCATCATGGTCAAGGATCGTCAGCCCGTTCACATCACGGACCGGGACGATCGAACGATCAAAGCGACCTTCCTTCCACGCGGTGGCGGCCCGATGATGGCTTTGCGCGGCGAAGCGGTCCACTTCGGAGCGCTCGAAGCCCTCCAAGGTGGCACTTAGATCGGCACCAATTCCCTGGGGAACGAAATTGGTGGCCCGTGCGGTGGCCGGGTCCATGGCCCACGCCCCTCCGTCGGAGGCCATCGGCACCCTGGACATCGATTCGACGCCGCCGCCGATGAGCAGATCCTCCCAACCGGCGCGGGCACGGGCAGCCACCTGGTTCACGGCCTCGAGCCCCGAGGCGCAGAAGCGGTTGAGTTGGACGCCGGCGACCTCCCAAGGTAGCCCTGCCTTCAGGGCGGCGATCCGGGCGATATCCATCCCCTGCTCCCCCACCGGGCTCACACAACCAAGGACGATATCGTCGATGAGTCGGGTATCCATCCCCGGGTGGCGTTCCCTGAGGGCATCGATGAGCCCGACCACGAGATCGATCGGCTTCACTTCGTGGAGGGACCCGCTCGGCTTGCCCTTTCCCCGGGGAGATACGGATGGAATCGTAGATGAGTGCTTGGGGTGGTGTGGTCATCAGTACCTCACGTTGAAGGGCGAAGGGGCGGACGCAGCACTGGTCGGGAAGCTGCCATGGGTTGAGACTACCCCCACCTATACGTTCGTACAAGGTACTGAATGATTGTATAGCCAGGATCGACGACCCCCTCGGGGCACTAGTCTGGGGAACCATGGATGCCATGCCAGAGAACCCGGAACAGGTCCTGCGCCTACCAGCCAATGGAGGACTGGACCCGCAGCTTTCGCTGGCCGTCCTGGCCGCCCATGCCGTGCCGGGCCTCGACGAACAAACGGGGGGCGAACACCGCCGCCCGGTCAGGATCGGAGACCGGAACGTGGTGATCGGTCTACGCTTCACCGAGGACGCGGTCCTGCTCCGCCGGGTGGACGCGGCGCTGACGGCCGAGGACCGGCCCCCGCTCTCGGCGTTGCTTCGCCGGTGGTTCGCGTTGGATCTGGATCTGGAACCGATCAATGCCCGGCTGCTCCGCGACCCGACCCTGGCCCCCTGGTCGCCAAGCGGCCCCGGCTCCGCCCCGTCGGCTCCCCGGATCCCTTCGAGGCCGCGGCCACGACCGTGCTCGGCCAGCAGGTTTCCCTGGCCGCGGGACGCACTTTCGCCGGGCGGCTGGTGAGCGGATGGGCCGGCCCGCCGATCGCCGGATTGCACTTGTTCCCGACTCCCGGGGTCGTGGCGGGGATCCCCGAAGACGAACTGCAGGCCGGCGTCGGCCTGACCCACGCCCGCACCAGGACGTTGTTGGCCGTGGCCGAGGCGTTCGCCCATGTGGCGACACCGGCGGATCCCGGGGCGTTCCCGCTCACGCGTGAAGAACTCCTGGCCATCCCCGGCATCGGCCCGTGGAGCGCCGACAACCTCGATGTCAGGGCGCGTTTGGAGCCCGATGCCTTCACCGCCGGAGACCTCGTCCTGCGCCGGGCGCTGGGCGGGGTCACGACCCGGGAGGCGGCCCGCCGCGCGGAAGCCTGGCGCCCCTATCGCAGCCACGCGCTCTTCCATCTCTGGAACGAGGAAGCCTATTCGAAGGGCTGAGGCCCTCGCCCCGGACGGCGGATCAACCGCCCGTGGTGGCCTGCATCCCCGGCTGTTCGGGGAAGATCTTGCCGATCGGTTCGTTCTTCTCCGCCTGGAAGGTCTCTTCGGCGCGGCCGAAGGCCCAGTAGGCCGAGAGCGAGAGCTGTTTGCGGTGCAGGCCCTTCTCGTCGGCCAGGAACCGGCGCAGCGCCTTGACCATCTCCCGTTCCCCGTGGGCGAAGACCTGCACCTCGCCCTCATGCCAGGGACCTGCCATCACGGCGGCGGCGAGCTTGGTGCTTTCGGGGGTGAACGTCCCGCCGCGGTACAGCCAGTGGACGTTGATTCCCTTCGGGGCCCTGAACTTGACCTCGTCCTTCTCCCCGGCCACCTCGACATAGACCTCACCGACGGCGGAACGAGGCATCTTCTCCAGGGCGGCGGCAATGGCCGGCAAAGCTGATTCGTCCCCCGCAAGCAGATGCCAGTCGGCGTCCTTCGAGGGGAAGTACATGCCCCCGGGGCCGGAGAAGCAGACCAGGTCACCGGGTTGGGCGTTGGCGGCCCAGGGGCCGGCCAGGCCCTCCTCACCGTGCACGACGAAGTCGATCTGCAAGGTGCCGGCGGCTTCGTTGACACTGCGCACCGTGTAGGTGCGGCGGACCGGCATCCGTTCCTGCGGCAGGACGGCCCGCAGTTCGTCCATGTCGTACGGTGGGGTCAGCCCCAATTCGGGGTCGGCGAAGAGCAGCTTGACGTACTTGTCGGTGGCATCCCGGTTGCGGAAGGCGGCAAAGCCCTCGCCGCCCAGGGTCAGACGGACCATGTGCTTGCCGATTTTCCGTTTGGTCACCACTTCCAACACGACCTGCGGGCGCGGCGGTCGAGCGGTTGCGGGGACGGGCATCTTCCGATCACTCCTTCGAGGGCCGAGCCTGACCCGGCAAAACGTATTTCCTCCACCCAATCCCAAGCGCGCAGGCAACGCAAACTCCGTACGCCACGGGCGAAGAGGTTACTTCAGCGGCCCCCGGGCCTCAGGGGAAGACCGGTTCGCCGAGGAACTGCTGCATTTCCTCCCGCTGCCGGGCCGGTAGCCGGAACAACCGCTGGTCCTCCACCGAGAAGAAGGCCAACGTGGTGGTCGCCCGCACGCACAGGCTCCCCTCGATCGGGTCGCGGAATTCGTAGCAGACGTCGAAGCTGGCCGCCTTCACCCGGGAAAGCCAGATCTCGACCTCCGCCGGGACATTGCGGTAGTCCAGCGGGCTGAGATACCTGACCCGGTGTTCGACCACGAGGATCTGGGTGTTGACCGGGACGCTGGAGAACAGTTCCGCGGTCGATTCGGTGCCCGGTTTGCCCGTCCCCCCGGGCACGCCGAAGCCGGCGATGCGGGCTTCTTCCATCATGCGCACGAGGTTGACGTTGTTGATATGCCCGTATGCGTCCATGTCGCCCCACCGCATCGGGACCTGGACCTGCAGTTTCCGTCCGCTCATCGGGCGTGGACCTCCTGTTCTTCCTGCTCTCCCTGTGGTTCTCCTTCCGGCCACTGCTGGCGCAACCGCCGACGCTCCTGGTGCTCGACGTGCTGTTCCTCGTCGGAGACGATGCCCAGCCGTTGCAGCTCGGAGAGGATATGAGCCCCATCGGGGGCGTAGACCCAGTCGATGCCCGGCGTCGAGTTCACCGTCCGCTGCGAACGGCCGCCGGCGAGGACCGCCTCGGAGGGGGTCAGCTGGCGGATGACGATGGCCTTGACGTTTTGCGGGTAGCGCTGGGCAAAGCCCGCATAGATCTCCGGGTCGTGTTGGCCGTCATCGCCGATGAGCAGCCATTTCACCTGTGGGAACTCCTCGGCCAGACGGCGCAGTTGGTCGACCTTGTGCTGGGCACCGGAGCGGAACCAGCGGCCACCGGAGGCGCCGGTTTCCACGGGCCCCCAGTCGGTGAGCAGCAGGGGTCCTTCGGGGAAGAGGTTCCTGGCCAGGAACCGGCTCAGGGTCGGGGCGACGTTCCAGGCTCCGGTCGACAGGTACAGGACGGGGGCGCCGGGGCGTCCACGCAAGACCCGCTCCATCATCACCGCCATGCCGGGGGTGGCCACCCGGGCATGCTCGTCGAGGACGAACGAGTTCCAGGCGGCCAACAACGGCCGCGGAAGGGCGGTGACCACCACGGTGTCATCCACATCCGACAGGAGACCGAATTCGCAGGAGGCATCGACCACGAACACCCGGGCCCTGACCTCGGCCGAGCCCTCGGCGCTCAGGGTGACGGTATGCCAGCCCGGCCCCAGTCTCGTGGCGATGCGGGCATCCAGGACTCCCCCACGATCCGCGCGGACCAGATGCTCCCCTCCGGCGATGGTGACGGTGGCCTCGGCATACGGGATGGGCGGGGAAATGAAGTTCCTCCACCCCCGGACGCCATCGGCGACCACGCGGGACCGCGGAACCCCATGGCGGAACGGCTGCGGGGAGGCGACGACGATCCGTGCCAGGATCCGGACCCACCCGTCCTCAGCGGATTCGGAGCGTCCGTACCCCCTGAAGGGCAGCACGGTCGGAACCATGCCACGTTCACGACCGTTCGCCTCGCGGAACGCATGCCAGGCGTCCTCGAGCCTGACCCCCAGGTGCTGTCGCAACGATTCTGCTTTGCGTGATGACATATCGCCAGTCTTTCACGCCCGCGCGTCAACAAGTCCCGGCGGATACTGGATTTTTTCTACATGCCGTAGAAGAATAGGGGCATGATGTTCACCCATGCAGACGACGAACCGGTCCTGATCCTGGACGAAGACCAGTGCTGGAAGCTCCTGGGCCACAGCCAACACGGGCGCCTCGCCACCGCTTTCGACGGCGTCCCCTACATCACCCCGGTGAACCACGGGGCCTCCAATGAGCGGATCTACCTGCGTTCGGCGGCCGGCTCCAAGCTCTCGGGCCTGACGGTGAACCCGAAGGTCGCCTTCCAATCCGACGGCATCCTCAGCGACGAGGCCTGGTCGGTGATCATCCAGGGCACCGCACGCATCCTGGAGACCGAAGCGGAGATCAAGACCGCCCGGGCCTCCGGGGTGGACCCCTGGGTACAGACATTGAAGGACTTCTGGATCGAGATCACCCCCACGTCGATCTCCGGACGGCACTTCATCCTGGGCGAGCAGCCGGAACAGCTCGACGAAAGTTGAGCCCGGTAGGCTGACCGGGTGGATACCCCCGAGCACCCCCTGGAACTGGCCGAACATCTGCGTGGCATCGCGGAGGACGCGGCGCGGGGTGTCGGCCCGCTGCTGCGCGGGGCCTTCCGTTCCGGGGCCGAAGCCCGCCAGAAGGCCAACGCCCACGATCTGGTCACCGCCTTCGACCAGGCCAGCGAGAAGGCCATCTCCGCCCATCTCTTCGCCGCCTGCCCCGATAGCCGGATCCTCGGCGAGGAGGGAGGGCATCAGGGCACCGGCCGCATCGAATGGATCGTTGATCCCATCGACGGGACCAGCAACTTCGCCCACGGCGTCGCCTTCTTCTGTGTGTCCATTGCCGCGGCATTGGACGGCGAACTACTCGCCGGCGTCGTCTATGACCCCGTCGCCGAGCTGATGTTCACCGCCAATGCCGAAGGCGCCTGGCTGAACGGGGATCGTCTGGAACCGTCCGGCACACCGGAGGAAACCGCGTCCAGCCTCATGACCGACTACCCCTCGGCCGAGGCCCTCGAACTCGACGGACCGGCAGCCCTGGAGGCCTTCGGCACCCTGGTCACCCGGTACGCCACCGTCCGGCGGACCGTCAGCGGGGCCCTGGGCCTGGCCCATGTCGCGGCCGGGTGGACCGATATCACCCTGGGCTTCGACACCAACCCCTGGGATGTCGCCGCCGGGGTGCTGCTGGTGCGCCGCTCGGGCGGTAGCTACCTGCCCTATCGGTACGACGACGAGGTCCGGCCCGTCCATGAGGCGCCGGTCTATCTGGCCACGGGCCCCCGGACCTCGGCCGGAACGGCCGTCGCGATCGTCGAGGAACGCGTGGCCGCCCGCCGGGCCAAGGGCCATCGCCGGTAGCGTCTCCCGCCCCGGCAGGACGGCGGGCCCTACTTATTGAAGCCTTCGCCGGTCAGGCAGGCGACCCTGGCCCCGGCGCCCGAGGCCGAATCCTTCGCGACGACGCTGCCGTCCGGCTTGCTGATCGTGCAGGAAAGATCCCCGCTGCTGCCCGCGGCGTTGTGGGCCGTGAGCGTTCCCAGCATGGAATTGGCCGTGACGTCCTTGGTGAACTCGCCGCCGGGGATCTCTTCGGTCTTCTCCGAGGTGATGTTCTCTGCGGTGTAGTCGACGGTGTAGGCGCCATCCCCGGTCACCGAGTAGGTATAGGGCGCGGTTTCGCCCATCCCGTTCTGGACCACGTTGGCCAGTGCGACGGCGATGATCACGTAGATGATGCAGACGATCAGTGCCGCGGCACCGGTGATGACCCCGGTGAGTGCGAAGCCCTTGCGGGGAACCCGCTTCACCAGCCCGATGATCCCCAGGACCAGGGCCAGTGGCCCCAGGATGAAGGAGATGAACCCCACGACGGGGATGAATGCCAAGGCGATCGCCACGA
The DNA here is from genome assembly GCF_058137995.1 of Arthrobacter sp. AOP36-F1-5. Classification (NCBI taxonomy): domain Bacteria; kingdom Bacillati; phylum Actinomycetota; class Actinomycetes; order Micrococcales; family Micrococcaceae; genus Arthrobacter; species Arthrobacter sp. AOP36-F1-5. The sequence goes on along the minus strand of NZ_CM176892.1, from coordinate 779,511 downwards.
TGCCGATGATCATCGCGGCCTTGGTCAACCCGGAGGCTGCCGGTGGCTGCTGGTACCACGGGTTTTGTCCCGGGTACGGGTGGGGATACCCGCCCTGGCCCTGCGGCCCGGGGTATGGGGCGGGGTCGTATGGGTTCTGCTCAGTCATTTGGGTACCTCGAGGCAATCTTGATCAGGCGGGTCGATCCCGGGCCGGCGTGCGGCGGCGTGCGTTCGCGGCCCCCAGTCTAGCTATGGTTCTTCCCCCGGCACCGGCGTATGTTCGAAGTATGGGACATTCTATGAATCATCAAGGCGTCGCCCACGCCCACCATCATCACCACGGCGTGGAGTACGTCGTTGCGGGGATCGGCATCCTGCTGCTTTTCCTGGCCTATGCGGTCCTGCAATCGATCATCTCCGGCCACGTCTTCAGCCCCATGTACCTCGGGGTTGTCTTCGGGGTGTACGCGTTGGTCATCGGCACGACGTATTGGGCCAGGCACTAGCACCGGGTCCAACGGCCCGTCGGGATCACGCAACCGACGGGACCTGGTCCCCCTCTGCGCCGTTCACCGCCCGGCGGCGGCCCGCCCGGCGGCCCGGCCGCTGAAGAGGCAGCCTCCCAGGAACGTCCCCTCCAGGGCCCGGTAGCCGTGGACTCCCCCGCCACCGAATCCCGCGGCCTCCCCGGCGGCATAGAGACCTGGGACCGCCCGGCCGCCGGGGGCCAGCACGCGTGAGTCCAGATCCGTTTCCAGTCCCCCGAGCGATTTGCGCGTGAGGATGTGTAGCCTCACGGCAATCAGCGGGCCTGCCTTCGGATCCAGCAGCCGGTGCGGGGCGACGGTGCGGATCAGTTTGTCACCGAGATAGCTGCGGGCCGCCTGGACGGCCATCTGTTGCGGGTCCTTGCTGAATCGGTTCGAGGCTTCGGCGTCGCGGGCGATGATTTCGGCTTCGATGGCCTCCGCATCCAGCAGGTCCCCTCCTGCGAGCCGGTTCATCCGCGCGACCAGCTCGGCCACGCTGTCCGCCTGGATGAAATCCTTGCCGCGGTCCAGGAAGGCCTGCACCGGATCCGGCACTGCGGTGCGGGCCCGCCGCAGCACCGCACCGATGTCCTTGCCGGTCAGATCGGGGTTCTGTTCGGATCCCGAGAGCGCGAACTCCTTGCCGATGATGCGCCGGTTGAGGATGAACCACGAATGGTCGTGACCGGTGCCGCGCAGATGTTCCAGCGTTCCCAGCGTGTCGAATCCCGGCCACAGCGGTGCCGGAAGGCGTCGGCCCACGGCATCGATCCAGAGCGAGCTGGGTCCGGGCAGGATCCTGATGCCGTGGTTCTCCCAGACCGGGCCGTGGTTCATGATCCCTTCGGTGTAGTGCCACATCCGGTCCCCGTTGATCAGGTGCCCTCCGGCGGCAGCACCGATATCCAGCCCCCGGCCATCGACGTGCGCGGGAACCCCGGAAATCATCCGGGCCGGGGGGTCCCCCAGCCGTTCGGGCCAGGCGGCCCGCACCTTCTCGACGTTGCCGCCGATCCCCCCGGTACACAGCACGACGGCGGGGGCCAGGTATTCGAAGTCGCCCACCTCCTGCCGGTTGCTGGCCTGGCCGCGGGGTGAGTTGGAGGGGGCCAGCACCTGTCCCTGGACCCCGGTGACGGCGCCGCCCCGGACCACCAATGAGTCCAAGCGGTGCCTGAAGCGTACGGTGAGCAGCCCGGAGGACACCGCAGCCAGGGCCTTGTTCGCGAAGGGTTCCACGAGCCCGGGGCCGGTACCCCAGGTGATGTGGAAGCGGGGCACCGAGTTCCCGGGGCCCGATGCCCCGTGGCCTCCGCGTTCGGCCCAGCCCACGACGGGGAAGAACCTGATCCCCAGCTCGTGCAGCCAGGCGCGCTTGCCCCCGGCCGCCCAGTCGACGTAGGCCTCCGCCCAGGCCCGGGGCCAATGGTCCTCCGGCCGGTCGAAGCCGGCGGTGCCCCACCAGTCCTGCCGGGCCAGCTCGACGCTGTCACGGATCCCCAGGCGCCGCTGTTCGGGACTGTCCACCAGGAACAGGCCGCCGAAACTCCACCAGGCCTGGGCGCCGAGGTTGGATTGCGGTTCCTGGTCGATCAGCAGGACCTTCCGTCCGGTGTCGGTGGCTTCGGTGGCGGCCACCAGTCCGGAGAGGCCGGCACCGACGACGATGACGTCGAACTCCCGCTGGTCATGCTCTGTCATGCGGCCAGCGTAGCCCGGACATGGCGCGGGACACACCATCGTCGGGGCGGGTCCGTGCACCGTCGGGGGCCGATGGCCCTAACCGGCGGGCCGCTGATGCAGGCCGAACGGGGAGCCTTGCTGGTCCCGGCAGAGCGTGAATAGTCCGTGGGTGGCCCGGTAGCCGGCATCGCCGTTGAGGTCCATCGGGTCGACGGTCCCCCCGAGTTCAACGACCCGATCGCAGGCGGCCTGCATCTGCTCCACGGCGAAGAACACGTAGGGCGCCGCCCCCGGATCCCCGGAATGGAGGCCACCCGGGGTGCCGGCCACATCCAGTTGGTAGCCGGCATCGGGCCCGTTCGGGCCGGGTTCGCTCCGCCACCCGAAGAGCGCGGCATAGAACCGTGCGGATTCCGCGGCGTCCCCGGCCCCGAATTCGATGAATGAAATCTCTCCGGTCATGATGGACTGCCTCTCCGTAGGGAACCGTTGCCCCCACTCCAGCATCCGCCCCCGTGGCTGGCAAGACTTGTGCCCGGCCGATTCCCCTCCCGGCCGTGGCGGGCCGCCTAGCGGCTCGGCGGTGTCCCGGAAGGGCCCTTCGTCCGGTCCGCGGCCAGTGCGCGGGCTTCCTTCGAGGCACGGGCGGAGCCGAAGGAGGAGAAGTCCGCCGCGCCGGGGGTGCCCCAGACGGTCAGGATCCTCAGGGGGCCTTCACCGGCATTGATCAGGTCATGGTCCACCCCGGCTGGCGCCAGTGCCGTGTCCCCGGCCTCCAGTTCAAGTATCTCGTCGCCCAGGTGCATGCGCGCGCTTCCCTCGACCACGAGGTAGAACTCCTCGAGGGCCTGCTCCCCGTCGTGGCGGTGCATCCCCTCGCTGCCCCCGACGGGTAGCTCCCAGGTCTGTATGGCCACGGGGAGGTTCAGTTCCTCGAGGAAGTGGAATTGGACCTTCGTCGGGGCCGTGCCCTCATGCAACAGGTAGTCGAAGGCGAATTCTCCGCGACGTTCAACGCTCATGACTGCTTCCGTGCCTTCCGGTGTGGGTGGGTGGTGCGGGGCGTTATTCGGGCTGGCCGCCCATGCGCCGGCTGATCCGGGCGGCGGCCCGACAACAGGCCTCCGCGAGCCGGGTCAGTTCGGCATCGTGGATGCGGTAGAGCGGGGCGGCGACCATCAGAGCCGCGGCGACTTCCCCGCGATGCCCCATGATCGGTGCCGCGACCCCGACCTCTTCATGGGAGGTTTCCCCGTAATTGCAGGCGTAGCCACGCTCCCGCACCGTCTCCAGTCGACGCAGGTACGTCTTCAGGTCCTGCGGTCCCGCTGGGTCATGCTCCTCGGCCCTTGATCTGGACAGCAGTTCCCGGACGACTGATTCTTCCTGGTAGGCCAAGAACACCTGGACGGAGGCGCTCAACGGGGTGCCGTACCGGGTGCCGATGGGCGACGTGTGTTTGACCTGTTTGCGGCTGGGGATCTGTTCGACGGACACCGATTCGGCGCCGTCCCAGATGTTCAGGGCCGCCGTCTCCCCCGTGGTCTCGGCCAGTTCCTGCAGCACGGGGTAGGCGATGCGCCGGGCATCCAGATTGGCCAGCAGCGGGCCGGCCACGGCAATGAGCCCCAGCCCCAAGCGGAACTTGCGCGATAATTCGTCGCGTTCGACGATGCGTTCCTGCTCCAAGGTGGACAGGATGCGCGAGATGCTGGATTTGTGCAGTCCCACGCTGGTGGCGATCTCGGTGACCCCGAGCAGCGGATCATCGACCGTGAAACAGCGCAGGACGTCGATGACGTTGACGATCACGGAAGAACTGCGGGGCTCCCCCGCCTCCGATTCACGTGTCTGAGCCGTCATCTTTTCGTCCCTCCAAGGTTGCAGCTGCTGGTGGCGGAGCAGTTGTCCGCCACCAGCAGCCACCGGGTCCTCAGTGGCCCCGGTTCCCCGTGCGTTCTAGCAGGGGATGATGTTGTTTTCCGGGCCGAACCCGAACTTGGTGATGTTCTCGGCACCGTTTTCGTCCACCACGAGGATATCGTGCTCACGGTAGCCGCCTGCCCCCGGCTGACCATCCATCACGGTGATCATCGGTTCCATGGAGACCACCATGCCCGGTTCGAGCACGGTATCGATGTCCTCACGCAGTTCCAGGCCCGCCTCACGGCCGTAGTAGTGCGACAGGACGCCGAAGGAGTGTCCGTAGCCGAAGGTGCGGTTGGCCAGCAGCCCACGATCGACGAAGATCTCATTGAGTTCGGCGGCGATGTCCTTGCAGACGGCCCCCGGCTTGATCAGCTCCAGACCACGACGGTGGACCTCGACGTTGACGTTCCACAACTCCAGCGACCGCTCGTCAGGCTCGCCCAGGAACAAGGTGCGCTCCAGCGCGGTGTAGTAGCCCGAGGTCATCGGGAAGCAGTTCAGCGACAGGATATCCCCTCGCTGCAGCTTCCGGGTGGTCGCCCAGTTGTGGGCCCCGTCGGTGTTGATCCCGGACTGGAACCACACCCAGGTGTCACGGATCTCGGAATCCGGGAAGGTCCGGGCGATCTCGTGGACCATTGCCTCGGTGCCGATCAGGGCGACCTCGTATTCGGAGATGCCCTCGCGGATGGCGGCCTTGATGGCTTCACCACCGATGTCACCGATACGCGCCCCGTGCTTGATGACCTCGATCTCTTCGGCCGACTTGATCATGCGCTGGAACATGGCCGCCTGGGCCACGTCGACCAGGGTGGCGCGCTCGAAGGCCGCCTGGATCTTATTGCGGTTGTCCAGCGGCAGGGTGTCGTCTTCGACCCCGAGCCGGCGGACGGTGACGTTGCGCTGGCGCAGCGACTCCTGGATGGCGTGGATGAAGTTGTCACGACGCCAGTCGGTGTAGACGATGTTCTCGCCGTAGCTGCGGCGCCACGGCATGCCGGCGTCGATGTTGGCGGTGATGGTGCAGGTGTCGTCGGCGGTGACGACCATGGCATAGGAACGCCCGAAGTACGTGAACAGGAAGTCCGAGTAGTACTTGATCGAGTGGTAGCTGGTCAGGACGACGGCGTCGAGGTCCTTCTCGGCCATGATCTTCCGCAGCCCGGCCAGGCGGCGCTCGAACTCGGCGTCCGAGAACGTCAGGGAGACCTTGTCCCCGTTGTGCAGGACCTTCAGGCGTTCGAGTCCGGAGACGGCGTTGGTGGATGCTTCGGTGGTCACAATGGACTCCTTTTTATCGTGGTGGATCAATGGTTCGTCAGGAAGGTTAGGAGCCGCTATTTCAGCGGCTGTTTGCTGGTTTCCGCCGAGAAGGCGACGGCCACCAGGGCAATGACGGCGGCTCCCATGAGGTACCAGCCAGGGGCCAGGTCGCTGCCCGTGAAGCCGATGAGGAACGTGGCCACGAAGGGGGCCGTTCCGCCGAAGATCGCGTTGGAGAGGTTGAAACTGACAGCGAATCCGGTGTACCGGACCCGGGTGGGGAACATCTCCGCCAGGAAGCTGGGCAGCGTCCCGTCGTTGAGGGTCAGCATCGCGCCCAGTGCGATCTGCACCAGCACGATGATCAGGAAGTTCCCGGTGTCCAGCAGCATGAACAGCGGGACTGTGAAGATCACGAACAGGACTGAGGCGGTCAACAGCACCTTCTTGCGTCCCAGCCGGTCCGAGAGCATGCCCATCACGAAGATGAAGCCGATGTAGGTCAACAGTGCCACCGTGGTCGCCAGGTAGGACTTCGATTCATCGAGGCCGACTTCCGTGGCGAGGTAGGTGGGCATGTAGCTGAGCAGCATGTAGAAGCCGACGGCGTTCAGGAGCACGGCGCCGATGGCCTGCACGAGCTGACGCCAATGGTCGCGGAAGAGGTCCCTGATCGGGGTGGTTTCGGTGTCGTCTTCGGCCTCCAGGGCCCGGAAGGCCGGGGAATCCTCCAGCCGGGTCCTGATGTAGCGTCCGATCAGTCCCATCGGAGCGGCCAGCAGGAAGGGCAGGCGCCAGCCCCAGCCTTCCATCTGATCGGTGGAGAGCAGACCGGTCAGCAAGGCTGCCAGCAGTGAACCGAGCAGCAGTCCGGTGGCCGTACTGGCCGGGACGACGGCGGCGAAGAGGCCACGACGCTTGGGCGGGGCATATTCCACCAGGAAGGCGGCGGCCCCGGCGTACTCCCCCGAGGCCGAGAAGCCCTGGATGACGCGGATGATGAGCAGGAGGATCGGGGCCCACAACCCGATGGTGGCGTATCCGGGGATCAGTGCGATGCAGAACGTCGCGGCGGACATGATCAGGATGGACCAGGACAGGGCGAGCCGCCGGCCGAACTTATCACCCAGGTGCCCCCAGATGAAGCCGCCCAGCGGGCGGACGAAGAAGGAGACGGCGAAGAGGCCGAAGGTCAGCAGCAGACCGGTTTGCTGATCCGATTCGGGGAAGAACACTGCGGTGATGGTCACCGCCAGGTAGCCGTAGACGGCGTAGTCGAACCACTCGACGAAGTTGCCGATGAAGCTCGCCGCAACGACTTTGTTGCGGGTCTTGCGGATGGAGGCCGGGGTCTCCTCGCCCGGTCCACCACTGAAGGCGGTGCGGGGCTTGACGCCGGATTCGTGTTGGTGCGTCAGTACTGACGGCGGCTGATGAGGCTCACCGTGCGCTTCGGGTGTTTTTTCGTGATTCATGAGGGACCACCAAAGAAGTTTGAAGTTGCACTCACTGCAACGCTGTTGCACATACGCTATTTGTGGCAGGGGTCACTGTCAAGGCTTTGGCCGGAAGTCCTCAAATTGCCCACCAGACCGCGCGACCCGGCGGCCGATACCAAAAAAGGCACCACCCCTGTCGTGTGGGGTGGTGCCTTTCCGGTCGGCGCGGGAGCGTCAGAGGATCGAGCGGATGGTGGACTCGAAGTGACGCACGTGTTCTTCGGCCAGCTGCCGCGATTCCACCGGATCCCCGGCGATGATGGCCCGCAACAGCGAGGCGTGCTCCTGGATGTGGCCGGCGATGCTCGGTAGCCGGTCCATCACCAGGCACCAGATGCGGGTGGCCAGGTTGTCCAGGCGCACCAACGTTTCCTCGAGGTGCTGGTTCTCCGCCGCCCGGTAGATCAGCCGGTGGACCTCCAGGTCGTATTCCATCAGGGCCCGGCGGTCCTGGTCCTCGTCCAGCTGTTCGATCGCCGCCGCCGTATCGGCCAGCTGCTTACGCAGCGCGGGGTTCGGATTCAGCGCCGCCTTCTCGGCCGCCAGCGGCTCCAGGAGGTGACGGATCTCCGAGATGGCCGCGAGGTCCTTGATGTCCACCATCGTGGCGAAGGTGCCGCGTCGCGGAAAGGAGTGCACCAGCCGGTCGGTCTCGAGCTTCTTCAGTGCTTCGCGGATGGGGGTGCGCCCCATATCCAGCTCCGTCGAGAGCAGCCCCTCGTTGATGGGGGCGCCGGGGGCGATGTCCAGCATGATCAACCGATCGCGCAACACCCGATAGGAACGTTCCGCCAGCGACTCGGCAACGGGTGCCGTTCCGGTCACCATGTCCATCGACTTCCTCCTGCTTCCTGGGCCCGCGACTACATTACCAGCGGGTAAAAACTTTCCCTTGACCGACCGTGATCTCCATCATACGATATGGAACACAAGAGATATATCAGTTGTCGACGTAGTGCGGATAAGGAGTACCCATGACCATCGCCACCACAGGTCAGGTCTCAGCGAAGTCATTGACGACTTCGTTGGCGGAGCTTGATCCCGAGGTTGCTTCGCGGATCGATGCCGAGCTGGCCCGCCAGCAGGACGGTCTGGAAATGATCGCCTCGGAGAACCACACCGCCCAGGCGGTCATGGAAGCCCAGGGCTCGGTGCTGACCAATAAATACGCCGAGGGATACCCCGGGCGCCGGTACTACGGCGGCTGCGAGCATGTCGACGTGATCGAGTCGCTGGCGATCGAGCGGGTCAAGGCCCTCTTCGGGGCCGGTTTCGCCAACGTCCAGCCGCATTCGGGCGCCCAGGCCAATGCCTCGGTGATGCACGCGTTGATCCGTCCCGGGGACACGGTCATGGGCCTGAACCTGGCCCATGGCGGTCACTTGACCCACGGGATGAAGATCAACTTCTCCGGACGGCTGTACAACATCGTCCCGTACTCGGTCTCCGAATCCGATCTGCGGATCGATATGGACGAGGTCGAGGCGTTGGCGATCGAGCACCAGCCCAAGATGATCGTGGCCGGCTGGTCGGCGTATCCGCGCCAGCTGGACTTCGAACGCTTCCGGGCCATTGCCGATCAGGTCGGCGCCTACTTGTTCGTGGACATGGCCCATTTCGCCGGTCTGGTCGCTGCCGGGTTGCATCCTTCCCCGGTGCCCCATGCCCATGTGGTCACCTCCACCACGCATAAGACGTTGGCCGGCCCGCGCGGCGGGATCATCCTGACCAACGAGGCCGATATCGCCAAGAAGATCAACTCCGCGGTGTTCCCCGGTCAGCAGGGCGGGCCGTTGGAGCATGTCATTGCCGGCAAGGCGGTGGCGTTCAAGATCGCCGCCTCCGAAGAGTTCGCCGAGCGCCAGGCGCGCACGTTGGCCGGGGCGAGGATCCTGGCCGAACGCCTCACGGCCGCAGATGTCGCCGAGTGCGGGATCAGCGTGTTGACCGGGGGCACGGATGTGCACCTGGTGTTGGTGGATCTGCGGGATTCGGTCCTCAATGGCCAGGAAGGCGAGGACCTGTTGGCGAAGATCGAGATCACGGTCAACCGCAATGCGGTCCCGTTCGATCCGCGGCCTCCGATGGTGACGTCGGGGCTACGGATCGGGACCCCGGCGTTGGCCACCCGTGGTTTCTCGGAGGCGGCCTTTACCGAGGTCGCCGACATCATCGCGTTGGCGTTGATCGCCGGGACCGCCGACGGCGGTGCCGACGCGGCGGTCCTTGACGCGTTGAAGGCCAGGGTCACCGCCCTGGCCACCGCCCACCCGCTCTACCCGGAACTTCCCCTTCTCTCTTCCACGATTGGAGCCTGATCATGGCCGATCTGCTGCCCGAGCACCCTGAATTCCTGTGGCGCAATGCCGAACCCAAGCCCTCCTATGACGCAGTGATCGTCGGCGGCGGCGGACACGGCCTGGCCACCGCCTACTATCTTGCGAAGAACCATGGAATGACGAACATCGCCATCCTGGAACGCGGCTGGCTGGCCGGCGGCAACATGGCCCGGAACACCACCATCATCCGTTCGAACTACCTCTGGGACGAGAGCGCGGCGCTGTACGAGCACTCGCTCAAGCTCTGGGAGGGCCTGCCCGAGGAGCTGGACTACGACTTCCTGTTCTCCCAGCGCGGGGTCATGAACGTCGCCCACACCCTGCAGGAAGTGCGCGATTCCAAACGCCGGGTCAATGCCAACGCCCTGAACGGGGTGGACGCCGAATGGTTGGAGCCGAACCAGGTCAAGGAGCTGTGCCCGATCATCAACACCGGGGACGACATCCGCTACCCGGTCATGGGCGCGACCTACCAGCCGCGGGCCGGCATCGCCAAGCACGACCACGTCGCCTGGGCCTTCGCCCGCAAATGCGACGAGATGGGCGTGGACATCATCCAGAACTGCGAAGTCACCGGATTCGTCAAGGACGGCAACCGCGTGGTCGGCGTCGAGACGAGCCAAGGACGCATCCTCACCGACAAGGTGGGCTTGTGCGGGGCAGGACACTCCTCGGTCCTGGCCGAAATGGCGGGTTTCGACCTGCCGATCCAGTCCCACCCGCTGCAGGCCCTGGTCTCCGAGCTCTTCGAGCCGGTCCACCCCACGGTGGTCATGTCCAACCACGTCCACGTCTACGTTTCGCAGGCACATAAGGGCGAACTGGTCATGGGTGCCGGCGTGGACCCCTATAACGGCTACGGCCAGCGCGGTGCCTTCCATGTCATCGAAGAGCAGATGTCGGCCGCGGTCGAACTGTTCCCGATCTTCTCCCGGGCGCATCTGCTGCGCACCTGGGGCGGCATCGTCGACGTGACCATGGACGCCTCCCCCATCGTGTCCCCGACACCGATCGAGGGGATGTACGTGAACTGCGGCTGGGGCACCGGTGGCTTCAAGGGAACCCCCGCGGCCGGCTACACCTTCGCCCACACCATCGCGACCGGGGAAGCGCACCCGCTAAACGCCCCGTACGCGCTGGACCGCTTCGAGACCGGACAGCTGATCGACGAGCACGGCGCTGCCGCCGTCGCTCACTAGCACCCACTTCCAGAAGGACTTCCCATGCTGCTCATTGAATGCCCCAACTGCGGGCCACGCGATGAAACCGAATACCACTACGGCGGCCAGGCCCATGTCGCCTATCCGGAGAACCCGGACGAGCTGACCGACAGCGAATGGTCGCGCTACCTCTTCTACCGCAAGAACCCCAAGGGCATCTTCGCCGAACGCTGGAACCACGCCGCCGGCTGCCGCAAATGGTTCAACGCATTGCGGGACACCTCCACCTATGAAATCCAAGCCATCTACCAGTTGAACGAGCCGAGACCCGATATCGCCTCCCCCGAGCTGATCCACGCACGGCAGAACACCCCCGAAGGAGGAACACGATGAGCCCCACCCAGCCCGCAGCGCCGCTGGCAGGCCGCCTCGGCGCCGACCAGGTCCAGGGCCACGGCATCGACAGGTCCCGGACCATCAGCCTCACCCTCGACGGGCGGGCCCTCGAAGCCCACCCCGGTGACACGGTGGCCTCGGCCGCCCTCGCCGCCGGCCGGATCGGCTGCGGCAACTCGCTGTACCTGAACCGCCCGCGCGGCATCCTGGCCGCCGGCGTCGAGGAGCCCAACGCCCTGATCACCGTCGCCTCCCGCTTCGCCGGGCAGGTCGACGAGTCCATGCTCCCGGCCACGGTCACCCACGTGACCGACGGGATGAAGGCCAACTACCTCAGTGGTCTGGGGGTCATGGATCCACGCCGTGACGAGGCCTACTACGACCGCAAGTACGTGCACACCGACGTGCTCGTCGTCGGCGCCGGCCCCGCCGGGCTGGCCGCCGCCCGCCAGGCGTCGGACTCGGGGGCGCGCACGATCCTCATCGACGAACAGCCGGATCCGGGCGGATCGCTGCTCTCCTCCAGCACCGAGGAGATCAACGGCACCCCCGCCGCCCGGTGGGCCGCGGACACCGCCGAGGAACTGGGCCGGGGCCAGGAGTTCACCTATCTGAACCGCACCACGGCCTTCGGCGCCTACGACGAGAACTACATCATCGCCGTCCAGCGGCGCACCGACCACCTGGCCGAGGATCCGGGGGCCGGGGTCTCCCGCGAACGCATCTGGCATATCCGGGCCAAGCAGGTCGTGCTGGCCACCGGCGCCCATGAGCGTCCGCTGGTCTTCGCCAACAACGACCGCCCCGGCGTCATGCTTTCCTCCGCGGTGCGCAGCTACCTGAACCGTTACGGCGTCGCCGCCGGTTCCCGGGTCGTGGTCGCCACGACCAACGACGCCGCCTACGCCACGGTCGCCGACCTGCATGCGGCCGGCGTCGTCGTCGCCGCGGTCGTCGACTCCCGCACCGAGGCCTCGGCCGAAGCCTCGAAGGTCCTGGCGGCCACCGGCGTCCGCTCGCTGCTGGGCTCCGCCGTGGTGGACACCGCCGCCGACGGGTCGGGCCGCGTCGCCTCGGTGACCGTCACCGCGGTGGACCATGACGGTCAGGCCACCGGCACCGCCGAAGAGATCGACGCGGACCTGCTGGCGGTCTCCAACGGGTGGAGCCCGGTGGTGCACCTCTACAGCCAGCGCCAGGGCAAGGTCGCCTGGAACCAGGAGCTCGCGGCCTTCGTGCCGGGCAAGCCGCTGAAGAACATGCACACGGCCGGCGCCTTGAACGGTTCCTACGATCTGGCGTCCTGCCTGTCCGAGGGCCATGCCTCCGGTGGCGAGGCCATCGCCGCCGTCGGGCATTCGGCTTCCGTCGCCGCCGCCTCGACCGCGGCCTGCGACATCGCCCCGTCCCGGCCCTTGTGGCTGGTCCATGGCACCGGAGGCAGCGAAGGCGAATGGGACACCCATTTCGTGGACCTGCAACGCGACCAGACGGTCGCCGACGTCGTCCGCTCCACCGGGGCCGGCATGCGCTCGGTGGAACACATCAAGCGCTACACCTCGATCAGCACCGCCAACGACCAGGGCAAAACCAGTGGCGTGGCCGCCATCGGCGTCATCGCCGCCGTCCTGGGCATCGAGGAGCTCGGGGAGATCGGCACCACCACGTTCCGGGCGCCCTACACCCCGGTCGCCTTCGCCGCCCTGGCCGGCCGCCAGCGCGGACAAATGCTCGACCCGGCCCGGTTGACGTCCATCCACCCCTGGCATCTGGCCCATGGGGCGGTGTTCGAGGACGTCGGCCAGTGGAAGCGTCCGCGCTACTTCCCGCTGGACGGCGAGGACATGGATACCGCGGTGCAGCGTGAATGCGCGGCCACCCGTGAATCCGTGGGCTTCCAGGACGCCACCACCCTGGGCAAGATCGAGATCCGTGGCCGCGACGCCGGGGAGTTCCTCGGGCGGATCTACACCAACGGGTTCAAGAAGCTCAAGAACGGGATGGGCCGTTACGGCCTGATGTGCACCCCCGACGGGATGATCTATGACGACGGGGTGACCCTGCGGCTGGAAGAGGACCGCTACTTCATGACCACCACCACCGGTGGGGCGGCGAAGATCCTGGACTGGCTCGAGGAATGGCTGCAGACCGAGTGGCCGGAGCTGGATGTGGTGTGCACCTCGGTGACCGAGCAGTACTCCACGGTCGCCGTCGTCGGGCCCAAGTCCCGCGCCGTGATCGCCAAGCTGGCCCCCGATCTGGACCTGACCAACGAGAACTTCAAGTTCATGGCCTTCCGCGAGACCACGTTGGCCAGCGGGATCCCGGCACGGATCTGCCGGATCTCCTTCTCCGGTGAACTGGCGTTCGAAATCAACGTCTCGTCCTGGTACGGACTCAAGGTGTGGGAGGACGTCGCCGCGGCCGGCGCCGAATTCAACATCACCCCGTACGGCACCGAGACGATGCACGTGCTGCGCGCCGAAAAGGGGTTCATCATCGTCGGGCAGGACACCGACGGGACCGTCACCCCGCAGGACGCCGGCATGGACTGGGTGGTCTCCAAACTCAAGGACTTCATCGGCAAGCGCTCCTATGCCCGTGCCGATACGGCCCGCGAGGACCGCCACCATCTGGTGGGGGTGCTGCCGGTGAACAAGACCACGCTGTTGCCCGAAGGGGCGCAGCTGGTCACCTCCGGAACACCCATCACCCCCCAGCAGGGTCCGGTGCCCATGGAGGGCCACGTGACCTCCAGCTACCGCAGCCCGGCCCTGGGCCGAACCTTCGGTCTGGCCTTGGTCAAGAACGGCCGCAACCGCATGGGCGAGGTCGTGCAGTCCCTGTTGGACGGCGAACTCGTCGACGTCGAAATCGCATCCCCCATCCTCTACGACCCTGAAGGGAGCCGTCGCGATGGCTGAGAACACCTTGGAAGCACCCTCCGTGAGCCAGGAGGTCGCCGCGCTGCGCACCAGCCCGGTCGGTTATCTGGCCCGGGACATGGCCGCCGGCTCCGTCGCCGGTGAACGGGGCGTCGCCCTGCGTGAACTGCCGTTCCTGACCCAGATCGGCCTGCGGGTCGTGCCGGGGTCGGCCACCGCCCGGGTCATGGAGTCGGCGCTGGGACTCTCCCTGCCGCAGCGCGTGGGCGAGGTCGGCGGCGACCAGGACCGCGCGGTCCTGTGGCAGGGACCTGATGAGTTCCTGCTCGTCGGGCCCCCGGACAGCGTGGACGCCGCTCCCCTGGCCGAGCTGCTGGGCGACGGCGAAGGCGCCCTGCCCGGCTCCGTCGTGGACCTGTCGGGGAACCGCACCACGCTGGAACTCTCGGGCCCCTCGGCCCGGTCGGTCCTGGAGAAGGGGTGCCACTTCGATATGCACCCCTCGGTCTTCGCCACCGGTTCAGCCGTCACCACGACCATCGGCCCCGTGCCGGTGATCTTGTGGAAGACGCAGGAGGACACGTTCCGGATCATGCCGCGCGCCTCCTTCGCCGATTACATGGTGCATTGGCTGCTCGATGCCATGCTCGAGTTCTCGGCGGCAGAGGTGGCCTGATGGCACTGAGCACCCTGGACCTGTTCTCGGTGGGAATCGGTCCCTCCTCCTCCCATACGGTCGGTCCCATGCGGGCGGCCCGGCGGTTCACCGCCGGGCTGGCCGCGGACTCCCTGCTGTCCTCGGTGGCCCGGGTCAAGGCCGAACTCTTCGGCTCCCTGGGGGCCACCGGCATCGGCCACCATTCCGATCAGGCGGTGATCCTCGGGTTGGCCGGACATGATCCGGCGACGGTCGATACCGCCATCGCCGGGGAGCTGGTGGCCTCCTGCCTCCGCGAGGGGAGGCTGCCGCTGGGCGGTGGCGCCGATATCGGATTCAACGATGAACGTGACGTGGTCCTGCACCGGCGCAAGTCGTTGCCCGCCCACCCCAACGGCATGGTCTTCCAGGCCTTCGGGGCGGACGGGGCGACGATCCGTCAGAGCACCTACTACTCCATCGGCGGCGGGTTCGTGGTCGACGACGTCTCGGCTGAAGCCGACCAGCTCGTCTCCGACGAGACCCCGTTGCCGCATCCGTTCAACACCGGCGGCGAGCTGCTGGCCGCCTGCCAGACCTCCGGACTGTCCATCGCAGAAGTGATGATGGCCAACGAGAACTCCTGGCGGCCCGAGGCGGAAACCCGGGCCGCCCTGCTGCACATCTGGTCGGTGATGGAGGAATGCGTGGAAAACGGCTGCACCCGTACCGAGCCGGTGCTGCCCGGCGGGCTGAAGGTCCGCCGTCGTGCCCCGGAGTTGCGGGAGAAGCTGCGCCAGCAGGAGGCGGAAGGCCGCATCAACGGGCTGGAACCGGCCGACCCGCTGTGGGCGATGGAATGGGTGAACCTCTACGCCCTGGCGGTGAACGAGGAGAATGCCTCGGGTGGGCGCATCGTCACGGCGCCGACCAACGGGGCCGCCGGCATCATCCCGGCGGTGCTGCACTTCTATGCGCGGTTCATCGACGGCGCGGACGAGGACGGGATCGTCACGTTCCTGCTCACTGCCGCGGCCATCGGCATCCTGTTCAAACAGAACGCGTCGATCTCCGGCGCCGAGGTCGGCTGCCAGGGCGAAGTCGGGTCGGCCTGTTCGATGGCTGCGGCGGGCATCTGCGCGGTGCTGGGCGGCACCCCGGAACAAGTCGAGAACGCGGCGGAAATCGGAATCGAGCATAACTTGGGGCTGACCTGCGATCCCGTGGGCGGGCTGGTGCAGATTCCGTGCATCGAACGCAATGCCATCGCCTCGGTCAAGGCCATCAACGCCGCCCGGTTGGCCCGCCACGGTGACGGCGAACACCGGGTCACCCTGGATCAGGCCATCGAAACGATGCGTCAGACCGGGGCGGACATGAAGGATAAGTACAAGGAAACCTCGCGCGGCGGACTCGCCGTGAACGTCATCGAGTGCTGAGCAGCCCTCCCTTTCCAGAAAGCAGGAACCCATGGTCCAGGCCTCCGACTCCCCCATGCACGAATTCGTCCTGAGCCTCGATTGCGCCGAACGACCGGGCATCGTCCATGCGGTGTCAGGGTTCCTGCTCGACCATGGCGGGGACATCCATGAGTTGCGTCAATTCGACGACTTCCATGAGGGCAGGTTCTTCCTGCGGGTGCATTTCGTCAGCCGTCCGGGCCCGGATTCCCCGCGGGTCGCCTTGGATCCGGAGCTCGAACTCCAGCGCCTGCGTGGGGCCTTCTCCGAACTCGGCGCCACGTACGGGATGCAGTGGAGCCTACGCCCGCTGAACGAGAAGCGCCGGGTGCTGGTGATGGTCTCCAAATTCGGGCACTGCCTCAACGACCTGCTCTATCGTTCACGCATGGGCGAATTGCCGGTGGAGATCGTCGCCGTCGTCTCCAACCACCTCGACCACCAGTCGCTGGTTCAATGGCATGGCATCGACTACCACCACGTTCCGGTCACCGCCAACACCAAGCCGGCGGCCGAGGCCCGGCTGCTGGAACTGATGGAGGACTACGACGTCGAACTGGTGGTCCTGGCACGCTACATGCAGATCCTCTCCGATGAGCTCAGCCGCCAACTCACCGGGCGCACCATCAACATCCACCATTCCTTCCTACCCAGTTTCAAGGGGGCCAAGCCGTACCACCAGGCCCATGCCCGCGGGGTGAAGACGGTCGGGGCGACCGCCCATTACGTGAACAGCGAATTGGACGAGGGGCCGATCATCTCCCAACAGGTCCAGGACGTGGACCACACCTTCTCCCCCGCGGATCTGGTCGCGGCCGGACGAGATACCGAATG
The DNA here is from genome assembly GCF_058137995.1 of Arthrobacter sp. AOP36-F1-5. NCBI lineage: Bacteria > Bacillati > Actinomycetota > Actinomycetes > Micrococcales > Micrococcaceae > Arthrobacter > Arthrobacter sp. AOP36-F1-5. The sequence goes on along the minus strand of NZ_CM176892.1, from coordinate 762,914 downwards.
CCGGGCGCTATCCAACGCCGTGCGGTGGCATTGTGAGGGCCGGGTGTTCCTGCTGGAGAACAGGACCGTGGTCCTGCGCTAGCTGTACAGCAAGCCGTCGACGATAAGCTGGAAGGCCAGGAGCCTCCCCGCACGGGGAGGGATCGGAGGTTGTGATGGCAGAAGAACGCCAGGGATTGGTCATTGTCGGAGTCGATGGTTCCGCCTCATCGGTGGAGGCGCTGCGTCAGGCCCGGCATGTCGCCGTCGGGTTGAACGCACGGATCGAAGCGACCGCCTGCTGGGACTACCCGCCGATGCCCGAACGGTACGAAGTCATGGGCATCGAGGGGTTCTCCGAACGCGTCGAACACACGGTCGCGGCCGCCTTGAAGGAGGCCTACGGACCGCAGATCCCGGAGAACGTGAGCATCCGGTTGCGTCAGGGCAGTGCCCGGCCGACCCTGATCGAGGCCAGCAAGGAGGCCGATATGCTCATCGTCGGTCGTCGGGGCCGCGGAGGATTCGTCGGGCTGCTGATGGGCTCGGTCAGTTCGGCCTGCATCGCCCGGTCCTTCTGCCCGGTGCTGGTGGTGCGGGGTCCAGCACTGGCCGATACCGAGATCCCCGACTGATCCACGCCCCGTTCAGACGCCCAGCGCGTCGACGGCGCTGCCGATGAGCAGTACGAAGCCGGCGGCGACTGCCGCTGCCGGGGCGGCCACCACGGTGCTGGTCAGCCCCAGGGCCAGCCCGGCGATCCCCAGCGCCACCATGACCGAGCCGAGCCAGAGGAATATCGGGGCGGCGAAGGCCCGGGCATAGGGCAGGAAATGTGCGCCCACGGCCAGGGCGACCACCGCCGGTTCCAGGCCCTCGCGCCCTGCGGCTTCGAGCCAGCGGATCCCGATGAACATGATCGCGAACATGGCGATCAACCCGCCGAAATAGACGATCCCACCGGTCCGGTCCGGCCGGGGGTGGGGCGGAAGCGGCCGGGGCCGCAGCAGCACCGCCCAGACCCACAGTCCGAGGGCGGCCAGCCCGAGTAGCCGCAGGCCCAGGGCCCACGGCCCGTCCAGGGCCGGGGTATTGACGACGATGAAAGCGCAGCCGCCCACCGCGCCGACCACCGAACCCGATACCCGGGGATGTCCCATCCGCCGATATCCGGGAACCGGGGTCGTGCCGGTGGGCGGCGGCGCCGTGGCGGCGCCCTGGTCCGGGGTGCTCGTGCGTTCTTCCATGGCCTGCTTCCGTCGTGGGATCGGTTCACGACCCTACTACCGGGGGGCTTCGGGGCGGCAGTGACATCGGTCATTGCCGCCCCGGGACCTTCCCGGACGCTTAGTCCAGGTGGGTCGGGGCGAACATCTTCAGCAGGGTCTGGACCACGATGACGTTCGGGCCATCCGCCGCGAAGGATTCCTCCAGGGCCTGGGCGATGTCTTCGGGGGCCACGGCTCGCGCCGGGATACCGAAGGACTCCGCCAGGGCCACGAAGTCAGGCCGGGACAGCTCGGTGGCCGTGGCCTTGCCGAACGCCCCTTCCATGTATTCGCGCAGGATGCCGTAGCCCCCGTCGTCGACGATCAGCCAGGTCACCGCCGTGTGGTGCTGTTTGGCGGTGGCCAGCTCGGCGATCGAGTACATGGCCGAACCGTCGCCGGAGACGGCCAACACGCGCCCATCGATCCCGGTTTTCCCATCCACCGCAAGACCGACGGCACCACCGATGGCCGCGGGATACCCATATCCCAGGCCGCCGGCACCCTGCGCCGAATGGAACCCGCCCTCGCGGGCATCCCAGCAGCTCCACCCCCAATAGGCGGCGATCGTCATATCCCAGAAGGTCTGCATCGTAGCCGGGACGGCGGCCCGGATGTCCGCCATGAACTGCCGTTCCATGCCCAGATCCTGGGCGTCCAGGCGTGCTCTCACCAGGTCCAGGGTCTCGGCCACGACCTGCTCGGGGGTCTTTCCGTGCCAGTCGACGGATTCCGCGTCGCGTCCGGCTCCCGTGGTGCGCTGGACCTCCAGGGCGTCCGAGAGGAAGCGCAGGGCGGTTTTCGCGTCGGCACGGATGCCCAGTGCCGGGCTGTTGGATTCCAGCACCCGGGGTTCTGCGTCGATCTGGATCATGCGTCCGCGCGGGGCCAGGGTGAAGTAGTTGGAGGTGACTTCGCCCAGCGCCGAGCCGATGACGATCAGCACGTCGGCGTCCTCGAGGACCTCGGTGGTGTGACGGTCCTCGATCCACGACTGCAGGCTCAGCGGGTGTTCCCACGGGAAGGCACCGTTGCCCCCGGGTGAGGAGATCACCGGGGCGCGGAGCTGTTCGGCCACGCGCAGCAGCTCGGCCTGGGCCCCTGCCCGGCGGACACCGCCACCGGCCACGATCGCCGGACGGTGGGCCTGGCCGAGCCAGCGGACCGCTTCCTCGATCAGTTCCACCCGCGGGGGGTGCTCGTAGGCTTCGGCGAGCGCGTCGACCACCGGCGGGACGAAGACCTCGGAGAGCAGCACGTCCTGCGGGACCTCGACCCAGACCGGCCCCTGCGGCACGGTGATGGCGTCGGACCAGGCGTCCTGGATCGCCGAGGGGATCCCCGAGGCGTGGTGGACGGTGCGCTGGGATTTGGTGACGTTCGCGGCGGAGGCCTTCTGGTCGTCGAGCTGGTGGAGCATGCCCTTGCGTCGGGCCCCGAGGCCGTCCAACGGGATCTGGCTGGCGATGACGACCATCGGCACGCCCGTCGCATAGGCCTCCTGTAGACCGGCCAGCGAGGTCAGGGCCCCGGGGCCGGTGGACAGGAACAGGACGCCGACCTCACCGGTCGCGCGGGAGTAGCCGTCGGCGGCGAAGGCCGAGTTGTTCTCCACCCGGGAGGAGACGAAGTCCAGGTCCGACCGGGACAGGGCATCGAACAGGCCCAGGGCGTGTTGGCCCGGGATGCCGAAGACCGTGCGGGCCCCGAGTCCGCTCAGGGTCTCGATCGCCAGGTCGCCGCCGTTGCGCGGTGCGGTGTTCCCGGAGGTTTCCGGGGTGTTCTGCAGGGTGTCGGGCACTTAGGAATCCTTCTGCTCGGTGGTTCGCTTATCCGCCATCAGCGAGACGAGGTCGTAGGCGACGTGGGAGGCCGCGATGCCGGTCATCTCGGCATGGTCGTAGGCCGGGGACACCTCGACGAGGTCGGCTCCGACCAGGTTCATCCCGCGCATCCCGCGCAGGATCTCCAGCAGTTCGCGACTGGTGATGCCGCCGGCCTCGGGGGTGCCGGTGCCGGGGGCATGAGCCGGGTCGAGCACGTCGATGTCCACGGAGATGTACAGCGGCCGGTTGCCGATGCGGTCGCGCAGCTTATCGACGATTTCACGCACCCCCTGGTAGTAGACGTCCGAGGAGGTCACGATGCCGAAGCCGAAGCGCTTGTCATCCTCGAGGTCCTTCTTACCGTACAGCGGTCCACGGGTTCCCACATGGGAGATCGCCTCGGTATCCAGGATCCCTTCCTCGACGGCCCGGCGGAACGGGGTGCCGTGGGTGTATTCGGCCCCGAAGTAGGTGTCCCAGGTGTCTAGGTGGGCGTCGAAGTGGAGCATGGCCACCGGTTCCCCGGCCCGCTCGGAGGCGGCGCGCAGCAACGGCAGGGCAATGGTGTGGTCCCCGCCGATGGTCATCAGCGTCGAGCCGTCGGCGGTGAGGTCCAATGCGTTCTGCTGGATCGTTTCGATGGCGTCGTTGATGTTGAAGGGGTTCACGGCCATGTCCCCGGCATCGGCGACCTGGACCTCTTCGAACGGGGAGAGGTCCATGGCGGGGTTGTAGGGCCGCAGCAGGCGGGAGGACTCCCGGACATGGTTGGAACCGAACCGCGCCCCGGGCCGGTAGGAGACCCCGGCGTCGAAGGGGACCCCGACGACCTTGATGCCGGCCTCCGGGGCCTGGTCCAGTCGCGGCAGACGGGCGTAGGTCGCCGGTCCGGCAAAGCGCGGGATCTTCGATGAATCGATGGGGCCGATCTTTCCATTGGCCTCGACGCGGATCTCTTCCATGCTGCTCCTTCTCGACGGGCCCCCTGAACGATCCCGCCCATGGTTGCCTAATAAGATACTTTCGTTGCCTTCCATGCTATTTGTGGTGTGTGGCACAGTCAAGACGCCCGGCGAGGTTCCGCCCGAAAGGTCCAGACCGTGATGATCCCGGACCCCTCACAGGCCCCCGGCAGGCGTAGTGTTCGGGTTCATGAGCAGTGCAGCAGGCCCTCGACGCGCGGGCGGCCGCGCGGGCGCTTCGGCGCCCGGCGGGCGCCTCGGTGGCTGGCTCATGGATTCGGCGGTCGCCCACCCCGAGGCCCCCTGGCAGGACCGCCCCTCCCGGGTGGCCGGCCAGCCCTGGTGGAAGGTCATGTGCCTGTCGGGGCTCGACTACTTCTCCACGCTGGGTTACCAGCCGGCCATCGCCGTCCTGGCCGCCGGGGTGTTGGCTCCCCTGGCCACCGTGGTCCTCGTCGCGGTCACCCTCGGTGCCGCGCTGCCCATCTATCGCCGGGTCGCCTCCGAAAGCCCCCACGGCCAGGGCTCGATCGCCATGCTGGAACGACTGCTGCCGCATTGGAAGGGCAAGGTGCTGGTCCTGGTGCTGCTGGGGTTCGCCGCCACGGACTTCATGATCACCATGACGCTTTCCGCGGCCGATGCCACCGCCCACATCATCGAGAACCCCTTCGCCCCGGCATTTCTGGGCGGCCAGAACGTGGCCATCACCCTGGTGCTGCTGGCCCTGCTGACCCTGCTGTTCCTGCGCGGTTTCACCGAAGTCATCTCGTTGTCCGTCCTCCTGGTGGGCCTCTACCTGGCCTTGAGCGTCGTCGTCCTGGCCTCCAGCCTGGTCCGGGTCGCGGCCTCCCCCGGACCCGTCGGTGATTGGTGGACGACACTGAGCAGCAGCCATGCCAGTCCCTGGCTCATGATCGCCATGGCCCTGCTGGTCTTCCCCAAGCTGGCGTTGGGCCTCTCCGGCTTCGAGACCGGGGTCGCCGTCATGCCGCAGATCCGTGGCCGCGCCGACGACACCGAGGCGGCCCCCGAGGGGCGGATCGCCGGGGCGAAGAAACTATTGACGACCGCCGCGGTGACCATGAGCGTGCTGCTGGTCGTTTCCTGCGTGGTCACCACCTGGCTGGTCCCCGCCGACGCCCTGCAACCCGGCGGGGCCGCCAACGGCAGGGCCCTGGCCTATCTGGCCCATGAGCAGCTCGGTCAGGGCTTCGGCACCCTCTACGACCTGTCGACGATCCTCATCCTCTGGTTCGCCGGCGCCTCGGCATTGGCCGGCCTGCTCAACCTCATCCCCCGCTATCTACCCCGCTTCGGCATGGCCCCCGAATGGGCCCGGGCCAACCGCCCGCTGGTGCTGGTGCTGGCCTTGATCGCCGCCGCCGTCACCCTCGCCTTCGACGCCAGCGTCGACGCCCAGGGCGCCGCCTACGCCACGGGGGTCCTGGTGCTGATGACGTCCGCGGCGGTCGCCGTGGCGATCTCCGCCCACCGTCGGGGCCAACCCCTGCGCAGCGCCCTGTTCTCGCTCGTCGTCCTCGTGTTCACCTATACGACGGTCGCCAACGTCATCGAACGTCCCGACGGGCTGCGGATCGCGGCACTGTTCATCATCGCGATCCTCTTCGTCTCCTTCATTTCCCGCTTCCGCCGTTCCACGGAACTACGGGCCACGACCGTTTCCTTCGACGTCGCGGCCCACACGCTGTTGAGTGCCGCCGCCGAGGCCTCCTCGGTCAACCTGATCGCCCACGAGCCGGTCAGGTTCAGCGCCGAACGCTATCGCCATAAGCTCCAGCATGCCCGCACGGCCAGCCACCTGCCGGTCACGGCGAAGCCGGTGTTCATCGAAATCGGCATCGGTGATTATTCGGATTTCGCCCAGGACGTGCTGGTCCGCGGCACGCTGCGGCACGGGTATGCGGTCCTGGAGGCCACCGCCCCCTCGGTCCGCACGGCACTGGCGGCGATCTGCCTGGGCATCCGCGACGAATACGGCATCATGCCGCATCTGTACTTCCGCTGGACCGAGGGCTCACCGGTGCGCAACCTGCTGGGTTTCCTGCTGTTGGGGCAAGGGGAGATCGCCCCGTTGACCCGTGAGGTGCTCCGTGAGGCCGAACCGGATCTGCAGCGACGCCCGTGGGTCCATGTCGGCTGAACCCGGCTACCTCGACGCGGCAGGGACCAGCGTCCAGAGGACCACCGCTTCCTCCTCCGTGGGGTTGATCCACGAATGCGGTTCGCGGCCCGGGAAGGTGACCGAATCGCCGCCCTCGAGCTCGAAGCGTTCATTGGCGAAGATGATGATGAAGCGCCCGGAGACCACATGCAGGACCTCGACCTCGCAATCCACCGAATACAGTTCGTCCTCGCCCTGCCCATGGGGTTCGATGACGGCGCGGATGACCTGCAGCCGCTTCTCCGACCGACTGGTCACCAGGCGTTCGATGATGCCGTGCCCGCCCAACGAGATCCGCGGGGCATCATCGAAACGGACCACATGGGTCTCGGGCTGGGCAAACAGCTCCCCCACCGACACCGAGAGGACCTGGCACAACGTGACCAGCGAGGCCACCGAGGGCGAGGTCAGGTCGCGTTCGACCCGGGAGAGGAAGCCCTTGGTCAGCCCGGTCGATTCAGCCACCTGTTCAATCGTCATACGCTGGGCATGACGCGCCGCCCGGATCTTCGAACCGATGGCAATCGGGGCGTTGCTGGGCTCGACGGGCAAGGCCTTCATGGGCGGTGTACTCCGGGTCTTCACAATGGATGTAGGTGCTGCATTACGTCACACAGCATAGGCCAATTGACCTGTTAGCCAGATCACTTTAGCTTAGTAGGCAACAGATGTTTACCTGTAAACATCATTTTTTGATCATCCTCCCTTTTCCGACCAGAGGTTCCCCATGGACATCATCAATATCGCGATCGTCATCGCGTACCTGATCGCGATGCTCGCGTTCGGCTGGTGGGGCAAGTCCCGCACCAAGAACAGCAGCGACTACCTGGTCGCGGGGCGCCGACTCGGCCCCTTCTTCTACACCGGAACCATGGCCGCCGTCGTACTCGGGGGCGCCTCCACCGTCGGCGGCGTCGGCCTGGGCTACGAATTCGGCCTCTCCGGCGCCTGGCTGGTCATCGCCATCGGCATCGGGGTGCTGCTGCTGAGCATGTTCTTCGCCCCGCGGCTGCAACGACTGAAGATCTTCACCGTCTCCCAGATGCTCACCCTGCGCTACGGCTCCAAACACGCCACCAACGCCTCGGCGGTGGTCATGCTGGCCTACACGCTGATGCTCTGTGCCACCTCCACCGGGGCCTACGCCACGATCTTCGTCGTGCTCTTCGACTGGGACCGCTGGCTCGCCATCGCCGTCGGCGGGGCGATCGTGCTCGTGTACTCCACCATCGGCGGCATGTGGTCCATCACCCTGGCCGACCAGGTCCAGTTCGTCATCAAGACCGTCGGTGTCTTCGCCCTGATGCTGCCCTTCGCCCTCTCGGCGGCCGGCGGCTTCGAGGGAATCTCCGCCGGCATCCCCGAACGGGCCCGCGATGAATTCTTCAGTTGGGGCGGCCTGGGCGCCGAGACGATCATCACCTACTTCGTGGTCTACACCCTGGGCCTGTTGATCGGCCAGGACATCTGGCAGCGGGTGTTCACCGCCCGCACCCCCAAGGTGGCCCGCTGGGGCGGAGCCACCGCCGGCATCTACTGCGTGATCTACGGCATCGCCGGGGCGATCATCGGCATGTCCGCCCGGGTCGCCCTGCCCGGCATCGACATCGAGGCCCTGGGCAAGGACGTCGTCTACGCGGAGGTCGCCATGACCCTGCTTCCGGTGGCCGTCGGCGGGATCGTCCTGGCCGCCGCCGTGGCGGCCATGATGTCCACCGCCTCCGGCGCACTCATCGCCGCGGCCACCGTGGCCCGCAACGACGTCACCCCCTTCGTCGCCAGCTGGTTCGGCAAGGAGATCGAGGTCAACACCGGGCGCAACCCCGAGCACGACGTCGCCGCCAACCGGTACTGGGTCCTGGGCCTCGGGGCCGTGGCGATCATCCTGGCGATCCTCGTCAACGACGTCGTCGCCGCCCTGACCATCGCCTACGACATCCTGGTCGGCGGGCTGCTGGTCGCGATCCTGGGCGGGCTGCTCTGGAAGCGCGGGAACGGCATCGGCGCCGCCCTGTCCATGGCGGCAGGGACCCTGGTCACCCTGACGACCATGATCACCCTGGAGGCACTGTCCACCGAGAAGTTCTCCGGGGTCTACGCCAATGAGCCCATCTACTACGGTCTGGGCGCCTCGTTGGTGGTCTATGTCCTGTTCAGCCTGCTCTCCCCGCCGACCCGCCCGGAAGTGGCCCGGCACTGGTCGGATCGGGTCGCCGGACGGGTCGACATGGAGGGCGTTTCCGCCGATCAGCAAGCCTGAACCCGCCCCGGCGTCGTCCTCGTTCCCCCCGGGTGACAGTGCTCCCGGGGGAGCAGATGTCGAACACGAATCTAGCCGCACCAACGCTGGGATGCAGCGGGAATGACGTGGAACACAGCTTGGGTTGCCCCGGCAATCACGTTAGGCTGGCAAAAAGCTTCATGAGACGCGGGCAACAGCTCCGACTACCCGCGCACCAACCCCAGGTTCGTGGGTGGTTCGGATGAAGAAGCGGCCCGCACGACAACGTGTTGGGTAAGAACGCACGAGAGGAAATCCGTGGCGCAAAGCGTCTCCGTCCTTCCAATTTTCGATTCGATGCTAGGCACCGTCTGCCTCAACGTGGACGGTCACTGGGAGCGCTTCATCGCGCCCCACCCCAAGGATCTCGACCATGCGCTGGCCAACACGGCCGGCCGACCGGTCTGGGAATCCGACTCCTGCGCACTGACCGTGCGTATTCCCCGGGCACACCGCCCCGACGGGGAAGCACAGGTGTTCTTCCTTGAACGCCTGCCCGTCCGCGACCGCGCCGAGGCTCCCTCGGGTATGCTGGTCGGCTGAAGGGGAGTAGTTCCACACCCCACCCGCGCTGGATCGTTGATCCGGCACGGGTGGACGAGGACCTGTCGACATACCGACCGCCCTCCCGGCGGTCCGGCATTCCACCCGGCACCACGCCGGGCGAACGAGACCTTCGGCCCGCCACTGGCGGTCCGAGGCTCGTGGCCACCCACCGACCTTTGACCGGCAGTCCCGCACCACCGCGGGGACATACGAACCGATTGAAGGACGCCCAATGACACCGGATGCCCCCTCCCCCGACGCCGATCCGCCAGCCGCGGAGGCCTCGCGTAGGGAGCCCACGCCCGCCGAGATCCGGCGCTGGCGCAAATACCTGGCCGACGAACGCGTCGAAGGTTCCATCTACCTCACCCTGGCCAAACGCCGTGAGGGCGAGGAACGCCAGATCCTGTTGGGTCTGGCCCGGGCGGAAGCCCGCCACCAGGAGCATTGGTCCAATCTTCTGGGCGAGCATGCCCGGAAGACCGCACGCCCCTCGCTCAGCCGCGTCATGCTGCGGTTCATGGCCCGCAACTTCGGCTCGGTCTTCGTCCTGGCCTTGGCCCAACGGGCCGAGGGCGCCTCCCCCTACGACAGCGACGCCGACGCCACCGCTCAGATGGCCGCCGATGAGCTGGTGCATGAGGAAGTCGTACGCGGGCTGGCGATCCGCGGCCGCAACCGGCTCTCCGGCAACTTCCGGGCCGCCGTCTTCGGGGCCAACGACGGGCTGGTCTCCAACCTGGCCCTAGTGATGGGCATCGGCGCCGCCGGGGTGTCCAGCGCGCTGGTCCTCTTTGCCGGGGTCGCCGGCCTGCTCGCCGGCGCCCTGTCCATGGCCGCCGGGGAATACGTCTCCGTCCGCTCGCAGCGCGAACTGCTCACCGCCTCCCAACCGACCCAGATCACGCTCATCGCCGCCCCGGACCTGGACCTGCAGGCCAACGAACTGGTCCTGGTCTACCGGGCCCGCGGCATGAGCCGGGAGGCCGCCGAGCACCGGGCCGCCGAACGGCTGGGGACCTTCAGCTGCGACTGCGACCCCTCATTGTCCCTGCAACCCGAGGTGCCCGAAACCGAAACCGGCGGCGACGAACACGAGGCCCTGGGCTCCGCCTTCGGCGCCGCCGCCTCCAGCTTCTGCTTCTTCTCCTCGGGGGCCTTGGTCCCGATCCTGCCCTACCTCTTCGGTATGGGCGGGCTGCCAGCCCTGCTGGTGGCCCTGCTCCTGGTCGGGGTCGCGTTGATGCTGACCGGGGGCATCGTCGGACTGCTCTCCGGCGCCTCCCCGGCCAAACGCGGGTTCCGGCAGCTGGCCATCGGCCTCGGTGCCGCCGGGGTCACCTACGTTCTCGGCCTGCTCTTCGGCGGGAACATCGGCTAGGACCCGCAGAACCCGGCCCCTTCCGTTCAGCTGGCGCGGCGCATCCGGCGGGCTGCGGCCACGGGGCGGCGGTCCCCCGCCGGGGGCGGGGTCGGCTCCTGCGTGTCCGGCTCGCCGGCCGGTTCGGTGCCCTGCCCGGGGGCCGGAGCATCCCGCCGTCCGGCCTTGGCTGCGGCGATCATCTCGCGTGCGGGCCGGCGTGGGGTCGTCGTCAACGGCCGGGGGGTCGCCCCGATCGGCGGCAACGGCTCCACGGGCACCTGCGGGGCGTTCTTCCGGGTCTTCGCCGCCTCGGCCTCCTCGGCCCGCGCGGCCTTCGTCCGGCGTTCGTGTTCCTGCCGGGCCGCCCTCTCCTCCTTGACCCGTTCGGCGGCGGCGGTCCGTTCCGCCTGGGCCCGCTCGAGCTCCGCCGCCTTCTGCGCCTTGGCCTGCTCCTCGCGGGCGGCCTCTGCCGCCTTCTCGGCCTCGACCCGCTCCTGTTCCGCGACCTTCTCGGCCTGGGCGCGTTCGGCCAGGGCGGCCTGCTCGGTCTTTTCCGTTTCCTTCAGTTCACGGGCGCGGCGGGCCTCGGCGGTGCGTTCGTTCCGGGCCGCCCGACGGGCGGTCTCGGCTTCCTCCGCCAGCACCAACCGTTCGGCCTTGGCCGCCTGGGCCGCAACGCCTTCCTCATCCTGCTGCGCCGCCTTCTGGGCGCGGGCCTGCTTCCGGGCGGCCTCCTTCGCCTCCTGGGCGGGGGTCAATGACTTGGCGCGGGGCTTCCGCGGGGAGGGACGCGGTGGTTCCGGCTCCGGGGGGCGCGGCGTATTGGGGTCGAAATAGTCGGCCAACCGATCCAGCGTGCGTTCGATGTTCACCGGGGTGCTGCGAGTGAACCCCATGACCTTCAGCGGCCATTGACGTTTCAGCCGCGAGGCATCCCAGGTCTCACGCACCAGCGTGCCCCGCGGGGCGGGGATCAATTCGTAGCGCCAGCGGTGGCCGTTGAAATGCCGCCAGGCGATCAGCCGGTTCTCCTCGAACTCCACCACCGTGTTCTGGATCCGATATCCCACGCCCAGGCGCATGTCCATCCCGAATTCGGAGCCCAGTGCCAGCCGCTGGGGTTCGTCCTGCCGGGCGCTCTTCACCGTGCCGGAGCCGTCGATGAGCGGATGCTTCGACGGGTCGACGAGTAGTTCGAAAATGGCCCCGGGAGGCGCCTGGACCAGGCGCTGCCGGGTCACGAGATAGGGATTCGAGTCCATAGCGCCAGCCTACCCAGCGCAGCTGCCGATCCTCTGGATCTCACCGGGCGCTGCGCCGACGGGTTCCGGGGCTCCTGCCCCGGGCCCGGGCCCCCCGGCGGGCCGGTCACCCGCCGGCGAGGATGTCCACGGCCGCCTCGGGGGTCTCCACCAGATGGATGGCCGCTGCCATGTCCCGGCCTTCGGCCAAGGATTCCAAGAGCGGCCAGGCCGGCAGTTCACGGGTCCAATGCCGCCGGCCCACCAGGATCATCGGGGTCTGGGTCCTGGCGGTTCCGTAATAGTTCTCGCAGGCATCCTGGAAGATCTCCTGCACGGTTCCGGCGGCCCCGGGCAGCACCACCAGCCCTCCGGTGCAGGCCTTGAGCAGCACGTCTTCACGGATCGAGTTGGCGAAGAACTTGGCGATATGGGTCGCAAACAGATTCGGCGGCTCATGCCCGTAGAACCAGGTGGGGATCCCCACCGTGGGTGTTCCCCGGGGATGGTCTTCCTGCACGGCGAGCGCGGCGCGCGCCCACTGCGAGATCGAGGGACGGAACGACGGGGCGGCGGCCAGCCGCGTGATGGCCGCCTCCAGGACCTCGTCCTCCTCCGCCGCGAGGTAGGCCCCGAGATTGGCGGCCTCCATGGCCCCGGGGCCGCCCCCGGTGGCGACCGTGAACCCGGCGCGGGCCAGGCTGCGTCCCAGATAGGCGGCGTCACGAAACCCTGCGGTGCCGCGTTCGGCCGCGTGTCCACCCATCACCCCGACCACCCCGCGGCCGGGGATCCGCCCCGGGGCATCGCCGTCGTGCGCACCGGCCAGCAGCTGCTCCAGGGCCACGCCGACCGCATGGTCGTGCAAGGTGGTGGCCAGGGCCATGTTCAGTCCGCCCCGACCGGCACCCCGGTGGCGGCTCCAGGCATAGATGCGCGCATCGGGGGTGTCCTCGTAGGCGTGGTCCTCCAGTCCCGCATAGAGGTCCTGTGCCGTGTAGAGCCCGCCGCGGTACGGATCGAACGGCAGCCCGGGCAGATCGGGGAAGACCAGGGCCCCGCGGCGACGTAGACCGGGGATGGAACCCGGCGGCAGATCACAGCCGAGGAAGACGGCACCGGAGACGTCGGACCGCTCCAACGCCCGTCCACGATCACGCAGATCCAATGATTGGCAATGCCAACCGGCCATCGGGACACCGCTGGTCTTCGTGCGGGAATCGAACTGGTCGACCGTGTCGATGTCCAGCTCACGGGGCGGTGTCTGCATCGCCGGCGAGGAGTTCATGAGCACACCCTACGGCGACAGCGGGCGGCCCGGCATCCTGGTTCGTCGGCAGGGGCCGGGACGTGAAACGATAGGAGGATGGCAGAATCCGATTTTCCCCTCGTTGACGCCCGCGAAATCCTCCGTGTGGTCGGTGGTGCGGCGTTCACCCGTGGGAAGGGCTATGCCAATGCGGAGCACGTCCTGGACCTGGAATTCAGCGCCGGGGACCCCCGGCTGACCGCCCGGGTCATCGGCACCGAGGAGGAGCCCTACAGCACCTCGGTGGCCCTCGTGGACCGCAAGGGGGAGTGGACGGTCGGCGAAACCTGGTGCAGTTGCCCGGTCGGCACCCATTGCAAGCACGCGGCCGCGCTGCTGATCTATTCGAACACCCTGCACCTGCGTGCCCAACGGGTCTTCTTCGAGAACACCGCTGCCCCGGTGAAGGTCCCCGCCTGGCAGGACACACTGAATTCGCTGATCAGCGCCGGCGGCCGCAGCGGATCACCGCAGCCCCGGGCAGGGGCCCGGTCCCGGGGCGGCTCGGACCGCCACCAGCTCCAGCCCCTGGCCTTGCAGTTCGAACTCCAGGACACCACCCAGGTCGCCCACCGGCAGTGGGCTCCCGGTTCCGGGGTCGGACACCAGAACAATTCCGGACACCGTTGGCGCCTGGGCGTGCGCCCCATGGTCCGGTCCGGCAACGGACGCTGGGTCCGGGGCAACCTGCGCTGGAACACCATCAGCTTCAAGACCTACGGACTGAACCTGGATGAGGAACAGCATCGCTGGTTCTGCCAGTTCGTCCCGCTCTACCGCGCCAACGGGCAGCTCTACTTCGGTGAGGACAACGACTGGCTCTACCTGGACGAATTCTCCTCCCCGCTGCTCTGGTCGTTGCTGGATGAAACCGAATCCCTGGGCATCCGGCTCATCGGCCCCCGGTCCGCCACCACCATCCGGCTGGCCGACACCGCCTCCGTCTCCCTCACGGCCGGGCATCCGGAGGATGACGACGGGGCCCTGGGGCTGACTCCCCTGCTCAGTCTCGACGGGCAGGAACTCGAGCTGTCCCCCGAGACCCCCGTGGGGGCCATCGGCAACCACGGCGTCTACGCGGCCCGGGAGGATGCCGAGCTGATCGTCTTGGCGCCCACCGCACGGAAGCTCGATGCCGCCGAGGTGGCCCTGCTGCACCAGCCCGAAACCGTCGTCGTTCCCGCCCAGGAAGTCGGTGACTTCATGTCCTCCGTCTACCCGCGGTTGGGACGCCGGCTGGCCATCAATGCCGCCGACGATTCGGTCGAGCTGCCGGGGATCCTGCCGCCCAAACTCATCCTCGAGGTCACCTACCCCGGCGGGGACACCGCCGAGCTGGCCTGGGACTTCGATTACGGGCATGGCCCCGTGGATGCGGACCTGCGCGATGTCGAGGCCGAATCGGCCCTCGAGGACGCCGCCCTGCACGCCGTCGAGGACTCCCCCACCTTGGCCGGTCGCGCCCTGGTCCCGCGCACCCTGCGCGGGCTGGACACCGTGGACTTCATCCGCCGGTCGCTGCCGCTGCTGGAACAGGTCGAAGGCCTCGAGGTCCGGGTCACCGGTCAGCCCCCGGCCTACCGTGAGCTGACCGAGTCCCCCGAGCTGACGGTCACCACCGTTGAATCGGATAAACGCGACTGGTTCGACCTCGGCCTGGTCGTCGCCGTCGGGGAGCACCGCATCCCCTTCGCCGACGTCCTGCGGGCCCTCTCCCGCGGGCAGAGCCGCATGCTCATGCCCGATAAGACCTACTTCTCCCTCGAGCACCAGCTCTTCGACAGGCTGCGTGACCTCGTGGCCGAGGCCGGGACCCTGAACGACAAGAACTCCGACCTGCAGATCACCCGCTACCAGGCCTCCCTCTGGGAAGAGCTCGAGGAGCTCGCCACCGTCACCGAGGGCCCCGATTCCTGGTACGCCGGAGTGAATTCGCTGTTGGATGTCGCCGAGGCCGATCCGCCGGCATTGCCCGCCGGGCTGAAGGCAACGTTCCGTCCGTACCAGCGTCAGGGCTTCGAATGGCTGGCCATGCTGTGGCGCAACAACCTCGGCGGCGTCCTGGCCGATGACATGGGCCTGGGAAAGACCGTGCAGGCCCTCGCCTTGATCCTCCATGCCAAGGACCAGTGGGATTCCGCCCCCGATGCCACCGGCGGATCCGACGCTGCCACCGGGACCCCGGCCTCGTCCTCCACCTCCGTGCCCGGACCGTTTCTGGTGGTTGCCCCGACCTCGGTGGTGGCCAACTGGTCGGATGAGGCGGCGCGCTTCGCCCCCGACCTGCGGGTGGCCGCCATCGCCGACACCCAGGGCCGGGCCGCCCGTCCGCTGGCAGCCATCGCTGCGGAGAACGACGTCGTGGTCACCTCCTATACGCTCTTCCGGCTCGACTCCGAGGCCTACCAGTCACAGAGGTGGTCCGGTCTGATCCTGGATGAGGCCCAGTTCGTGAAGAACAAGGCCACCAAGGCCCACCACGCGGCCCGCGATCTCGACGCCGCCTTCAAACTGGCCATCACCGGTACCCCGATGGAAAACAACCTGATGGAACTGTGGTCGATCTTCGCGATCGTCTCCCCCGGCCTCTTCCCTTCGGCACTGCGCTTCGCGGAGAACTACCAGCGCCCCATCGAGAAGCAGGGGCTGGATGAGCCGTTGGCCAGATTGCGCCGACGCATCCGCCCGTTCATGCTCCGGCGGACCAAGGACGCCGTGGCCACCGATCTGCCGCCCAAGCAGGAGCAGGTCCTCAATGTCGAGTTGGCACCGAAGCACCGGAAGATCTACGACACCCACCTGCAGCGCGAACGACAGAAGATCCTGCGCCTGGTCGAGGACATGGACAAGAACCGGTTCACCATCTTCCAGTCCCTGACGTTGTTGCGCATGCTCTCGCTCGATGCCTCGTTGGTTGATCCCGAATACGAAGGCGTTCCCTCGGCCAAACTCGATGTGCTCTTCGAGCAGCTGGCCGACGTGCTCGCCGAGGGCCACCGTGCCCTGGTGTTCAGCCAGTTCACGTCGTTCCTGAAGAAGACCGCCTCCCGGCTCGACGACGAAGGCGTCGACTACGCCTATCTCGACGGGTCCACCCGACGGCGTTCCGAGGTCATCGAAGAATTCAAATCCGGCCGGGCCCCGGTGTTCTTGATCTCGCTGAAGGCCGGTGGCTTCGGGCTGAACCTCACCGAGGCCGACTACTGCTTCCTGCTGGATCCCTGGTGGAACCCCGCCGCCGAATCCCAGGCCGTCGACCGGGTGCACCGCATCGGGCAGACCCGCAACGTCATGGTCTACCGGATGGTCGCCAAGGACACGATCGAAGAGAAGGTCGTGGCTTTGCAGGATGCCAAACGGCAGCTGATCTCCTCGGTCATGGATGCCGGCGAGGGCTTCGGCTCGGCCATGACCGCCCAGGACATCAGGGACCTGCTGGTCGAGTAGTCCCCACCCCGCGCATGGGTAGTTCTCCCCATCGCCCCATAACGCGCTTTCTTCTAGCCTGAATCCGGAAGAAGGAGCATTCGGGCGGTGGAGGGGGGCAACATGACGTGGAAAATCGATGTTCCCGCCGTGCGCACGGTCCTCGAGTTCAATTTTGGAGTCGATAGCATCCAGAGCACTGGGAAAACGGTGAGTGATGATTTCGGCAATTGGCAAAACTACTTCATCGATGGGATTCAGGAAGCGGGAAACAGCGCCGTGGACGGAACCCAGGAGTCAGCTGGCCGGGTAGGGGAACACCTCCAGCAGACGGCAGAGGGCCTGATGCGGGAACGCTCTGAAACACACCGCGATCAACCCACCCGTTAGAAAGGCATCGGATGACCCTCCGCAGCACCACCGGCGGCATCTTGGCTCTCGGACTTGTCGGCGCCTTGGCCATGACCGCCTGCACCCCCAACCTAGGAGAACCCATGGATGCAACTACGGCAGCTTCCTCCCCCTCCGGCCAGCGCGACGCCTTATCGATCCGCGAGGACTTCTATGTCGAGATTGCCCAGTTTACCGAAGAAGCCGGTGGAAAGTGGACGTATCTCGACGGCGATTCCTTCTCCCCCGAGGACCGTGCCTCATTCTCTCCGAAGGCCTGCGCCGGTGCCGACGACGACGGACCACGGCAATTATTGTTGCTCCTGCTCTCCGGGCCCAGCAAGGAAGGCCCGGCCGAGATCAAGCGCATCAAGTCGGTGCTCGAAGACCGGGGTCTGAAGGTCACCGGATATATCCCCGGCACGACCGATGGTGAGACGTCCTCCGTCGACGCGGAAAGCACCACGGGGCAATACGTTTCCTATGGCACCAATGCTCAGCGCACGACCGTCAGGTTCGGCAGCGAATGCTCCTCTGATCCAACGATGCTCCAAGACCTCAACTGATCAGCACCCCACCGCGAAGGATCCCCTCGCCCATGACGCCTTCCCTTCGAACCACCTCGGCCACCGTAGCCCTGGGCTTGGCGTGCGTACTCGCCCTGACCGCTTGCATACCCGGTCAGGACGAGTCCCCCACCAACGCCACAGCATCCTCCGTGGCCTCGGACCAGCGGGATGCCTCATCCATCCGCGAAGACTTCTACACCGAAATCACCCAGATCACCGACGAAGCCGGAGGCGACTGGACCTACCTCGATGGCGATCCCTTCTCCCCCGATGACCGCGACCCGTTTTCGCCCAAACCCTGCGGCGCCGACGACGGTCCACATCAACTGCTGCTGATGGTGATCTCGAGCCCCACTGATGACGGCCCGGCAGCGATCAAACACATGAAATCCGTGCTGGAAGTCCACGGGATGAAGATCACCAGCTACATCCCGGGCAAAACCAAACGCGAGGCGTCCGCGATAAATGCCGAGCTCACCTCCGGCCAGTTCGTGTCCTACCGCGCCAACGACCTGCGCACACGCATCAGATTCGGCAGCGAATGCTCCTCCCATCCAACGATGCTCCAAGACCTCAACTGATCAGCACCCCACCGCGAAGGATCCCCTCGCCCATGACGCCTTCCCTTCGAACCACCTCGGCCACCGTAGCCCTGGGCTTGGCGTGCGTACTCGCCCTGACCGCTTGCATACCCGGTCAGGACGAGTCCCCCACCAACGCCACAGCATCCTCCGTGGCCTCGGACCAGCGGGATGCCTCATCCATCCGCGAAGACTTCTACACCGAAATCACCCAGATCACCGACGAAGCCGGAGGCGACTGGACCTACCTCGATGGCGATCCCTTCTCCCCCGATGACCGCGACCCGTTTTCGCCCAAACCCTGCGGCGCCGACGACGGTCCACATCAACTGCTGCTGATGGTGATCTCGAGCCCCACTGATGACGGCCCGGCAGCGATCAAACACATGAAATCCGTGCTGGAAGTCCACGGGATGAAGATCACCAGCTACATCCCGGGCAAAACCAAACGCGAGGCGTCCGCGATAAATGCCGAGCTCACCTCCGGCCAGTTCGTGTCCTACCGCGCCAACGACCTGCGCACACGCATCAGATTCGGCAGCGAATGCTCCTCCCATCCAACGATGCTCCAAGACCTCAACTGATCAGCACCCCACCGCGAAGGATCCCCTCGCCCATGACGCCTTCCCTTCGAACCACCTCGGCCACCGTAGCCCTGGGCTTGGCGTGCGTACTCGCCCTGACCGCTTGCATACCCGGTCAGGACGAGTCCCCCACCAACGCCACAGCATCCTCCGTGGCCTCGGACCAGCGGGATGCCTCATCCATCCGCGAAGACTTCTACACCGAAATCACCCAGATCACCGACGAAGCCGGAGGCGACTGGACCTACCTCGATGGCGATCCCTTCTCCCCCGATGACCGCGACCCGTTTTCGCCCAAACCCTGCGGCGCCGACGACGGTCCACATCAACTGCTGCTGATGGTGATCTCGAGCCCCACTGATGACGGCCCGGCAGCGATCAAACACATGAAATCCGTGCTGGAAGCCCACGGGATGAAGATCACCAGCTACATCCCGGGCAAAACCAAACGCGAGGCGTCCGCGATAAATGCCGAGCTCACCTCCGGCCAGTTCGTGTCCTACCGCACCAACGACCTGCGCACGACCGTCAGGTTCGGCAGCGAATGCTCCTCTGATCCAACGATGCTCCAGGATGTCGACTGTCCCGATGCTCTTGTTGCTCCGTGTTGCCTCGGATGAACGACGACGGGTCATCCCTACAAAGTGTCGGGTCTCCCGACTAGGCTGATATCAGCTTCACGAGACATGGCCCCGCCTGCCGCTCCCCCAGGGACGGTCGACGGACAGCTCCGACTGGCCATGCACCAACCCCACTGTGAGCGGCAGGAATGCCGCGAACGGATTGTTCGTCGGGTGGTTCGGATGACGAAGCGGCCCCCGGTAGCCGCCAGGGGCAAGGACGATCCGAAAGGCAGACCATGCCCACCTTATTGCGCCATCATTCCCACGCTCCCGCCGCCCCACCCGCTCATGCTGCCCCGCGTTTCAGCGGGGACTGGGTCGACGCCGTCGTCGTCCTCGGAAACGGGACGGTGCGCATCGACACCCGGGATCGCGGTTACCTCCTCCTCAGTGACGACTTCACCAGCCTCAGGGAAGCCCTCTCACCGCCGCGGGAAGCGATCACGGACGGCCAGCGAACCGGGGTCCAGTTCAACGAACAACTCAAGGTGCTGTTGGTCCCCGGCGGCCATGAGCGGGCGGGCCGTTCCTTCTTCCATCTCCACGCGGCACCTTCGGCCGCCCAGCCCTGATCCGAGACCAGCGGCCAGGGGATCAGGGCGCGGAAGGAGGTTGGGTCAGGGGGTGAGCATGACCTTGATCGACCGGCGTTCGTCCATGGCCCGGTAGGCTTCGGCCGCCTCCTCCAACGGCATCACCGCGTCGAAGACCAGACCGGGGTTGATGGTCCCGGCCAGGACGTCCTCGAGCAGTTCGGGGATGTAGTTCCGGGTGGAGGCGGCACCGCCGGCAACGGTGATGTTCTTGGAGAAGAGCACCCCGATGGGCAGTTCGGCGCCTCCGGCAGGAACCCCCACGAACCCCAGGGCGCCGCCGGCCCGGGTGCAGCGCAACGCCTGGTCCATTGATTCGGCGGTTCCCACGCATTCCAGGACCGAATCGGCCAGAACGCCTCCGAGGAGTTCGGAGACCTTCGCCGCGGCGTCCTTGCCCCGTTCCTCGACGATATCGGTGGCCCCCAGCTGGCGCGCGACCTCCGCACGGTCGGCATGGCGGGACATGGCGATGATGCGGGTGGCGCCCATTCGGCGGGCGGCGAGGACACCGCTGAGCCCGACGGCGCCGTCACCGACGACCACCACGCTGTGCCCCGGCCCCACTTGGGCCCCCAGCGCCGCATGGTGGCCGGTGCCCATGACGTCGGAGAGGGACAGCAGCGACTTGAGCAGCGCTTCATCGGGTTCACTGACACCGGGGACGATGACCAGCGTCCCGTCGGCGTTGGGCACCCTGACGGCCTCCCCCTGGCCGCCGTCGACCTCGAGGCCTTGTTCATCCGTGGCACCCCAGATGGCCCGGTGCGCACACGCCACCTGGACTCCATTGAGGCAATCGGCGCATTCCCCACAGCTATTGGCCCAGGGGGCGATGACGAAGTCGCCCACGGCCAGGGTCGTGACGGCAGATCCCACCTCGGTCACCGTACCCACGAACTCGTGTCCGATCGGATGCGGCTCGCTCGTCTCGCGGACCCCACGGTAGGGCCAGAGGTCGGAACCGCAGACGCAGGCGGCGGCCACCTGGACGATGGCGTCGGTGGGGTGTTGGAGGACCGGCTCCGGCCGGTCCTCGACGCGGATGTCGTGGGCTGCATGGATCATGGTGGCGCGCATGCTGAAGACTCCTGGATACTGGATGGTGACGGTAGGCCTCCAGCCTAGAACTATCCGGGGCCGTCCGCCGCCCCGGCGCCCGTCACCTTCTTGTGGTCCGGGCTCCCCGCCTGACAGGGTTCGACCATGAGAACTCTGCCCGAACTACTGGCCTCGGTCGGATCATTGGTCGGAGCCCCTGCCCCGTTCACCCCGGACCACGCCCCCGAACACCCGCAGGACCTTTTTGTCGACTGGTTCGCCGCAGCCATCGCCGCCGGGGTCACCGAACCCCACGCGATGACCCTGTCCACCGTCGATGCCGACGGGCTCCCCGATGCCCGGGTGCTGATCCTCAAGGGGGTGACCGACGATGGTGCCTGGACCTTCGCCGGGTCGGCGCAGAGCACCAAGGGCGTCCAGCTCGGTGCCCGTCCTGCCGCTGCGTTGACGTTCCATTGGAAGGAACAGATCCGCAGTATCCGTGTGCGGGGCACCGTGGCCCAGGTACCGGCCCCGGCGGCGCGGCGGGACTTCCTCGCCCGGGGGCCGGCTGCGCGCACGGTGGCGTTGAGCGCCCAGCAGAGCAGTCAGCTCACCGACCCCGGCAGTTTCAACCGGGCCCTTTCGGCGCCCCGTCAGCAGCTGGAGGAGGAACCTGAGACGGTTCCGGAGACGTGGAGGGTCTGGCAGTTGGTTCCGGCGAGCGTGGAATTTTGGCAGGGGCAGGAAGATCGCAACCACCTGCGGCTGCAGTATGTGCGTTCGGGCTCGAGTTGGGAACACCACCGTCTCCAGCCCTGATCACTGGGCTTGCGGCCAGGAGCGCTCACGACATCCGGGCCGTCAAACGACATGAGAACGGCGGCCGCCGGTTTCCGTGAGGAAGCTGGCGACCGCCGTCGTCGTGCATGGCCCTTGGGGGCCTGTGGAGTGCCTAGAGGTTGGAGGCCTCGGCCTGCTCCGGGTAGATCTTGCGCAGCAGCGATGCCGTCTCGGACGGGGTCTTACCGACCTGGACCCCTGCGGCCTCGAGGGCTTCCTTCTTGGCCTGCGCGGTGCCCGAGGAGCCGGAGACGATGGCGCCTGCGTGGCCCATGGTCTTGCCCTCCGGGGCGGTGAAGCCGGCCACATAGCCGACGACCGGCTTGGTGACGTTCGCCTTGATGTACTCGGCAGCACGCTCCTCGGCGTCGCCGCCGATTTCGCCGATCATGACGATCGCCTTGGTCTCCGGGTCGGCTTCGAAGGCTGCCAGGGCATCGATGTGGGTGGTCCCGATGACCGGGTCCCCGCCAATGCCGATGGCGCTGGAGAAGCCCAGATCGCGCAGTTCGTACATCATCTGGTAGGTCAGGGTGCCGGACTTGGAGACCAGGCCCACCCCGCCCTTGCCGGTGATGTTCGCCGGGGTGATGCCCACCAGCGCTTCGCCGGGGGTGATGATGCCGGGGCAGTTCGGGCCGATGATGCGGGTGACCTGGTTGCCGTTGGCGTCGACCTTGGACTGGGCCAGTGCCCAGAACTCGGCGGCATCCTGGACCGGGACACCCTCGGTGATGACCACGACCAGGCCGATGCCTGCCTCGATGGCCTCCACGACGGCGTCCTTGGTGAACTTCGGCGGAACGAAGACGATCGAAACGTCCGCGCCGGTGGCCTCGATGGCTTCGGCGACCGCGCCATAGACCGGCAGGCTGACCTCGCCGTGCGTGACGGTGGTGCCGGCCTTGCGGGCGTTCACGCCGCCGACGACCTGGGTGCCGGCGGCGAGCATGCGGGCGGTGTGCTTGGAGCCTTCGCCGCCGGTGATGCCCTGGACGATGACCTTGGAATCCTTGTTGATGAAGATAGACATGTTTTCTTTCCCCTGATCCTTAGGCGTTCGCCAGTTCGGCGGCCTTGTCGGCGCCTTCGTCCATGGTGGTGGCCAGCGTCACGAGCGGGTTGTTGGCTTCGGCCAGGATCTTGCGTCCCTCTTCGACGTTGTTGCCGTCCAGGCGGACGACGAGCGGCTTCGTGGCCTTGTCTCCCAGCATTTCCAGGGCCTTCACGATGCCGTTGGCCACTGCGTCGCACGCGGTGATGCCGCCGAAGACGTTGACGAACACGGACTTGACCTGCTCGTCGTTGAGGATGACGTCCAGGCCGGCGGCCATGACCTCGGCCGAGGCGCCACCGCCGATGTCCAGGAAGTTGGCGGGCTTGACGTTGGCGTGCTTCTCGCCGGCGTAGGCGACGACGTCCAGCGTGGACATGACCAGTCCGGCGCCGTTGCCGATGATGCCGACCTGGCCATCGAGCTTCACGTAGTTCAGGCCTGCGTCCTTGGCCTTGGCCTCGAGCGGATCCGCTGCCCCCTTGTCCTCAAGCGCTTCGTGGTCCGGGTGGCGGACCTCGGAGGCGTTGTCGTCCAGGGTGACCTTGCCGTCGAGGGCGATGATCTCGCCGGCTCCGGTGCGGACCAGCGGGTTGACCTCGACCAGGGTGGCGTCTTCCTTGACGAAGACGTCCCAGAGCTTCACGATCGCTGCGGCGACGTTGGCGCGCAGTTCGGGGGCGAAGCCTGCTTCGGCGACGATTTCGTCGGCCTTGGCGGCATCGATGCCGACGGCCGGGTCGACGGCGACCTTGGCCAGGGCGTCGGGACGCTCCACGGCCAGGACCTCGATCTCCACGCCGCCCTCGACGGAGCACATGGCCAGGTAGTTGCGGTTGGCCCGGTCCAGCAGCACGGAGAAGTAGAACTCCTCGGCGATGTCGGCGCCCTGGGCGATCATGACCTTGTCGACGGTATGGCCCTTGATGTCCATCCCGAGGATGGCGGACGCGTATTCGAACGCCTCGTCGGCGGTCTTGGCGACCTTGACGCCGCCGGCCTTGCCGCGGCCTCCGACCTTGACCTGGGCTTTGACCACTACGACGCCGCCGATTTTCTCAGCGGCGGCCTTGGCTTCTTCAGGGGTGTACGCCACGATGCCGGCAAGCACGGGGACACCGTGCTGCTCGAACAGATCGCGCGCCTGGTATTCATACAGGTCCACGGGTGTGTCCTTCTACGTCGAAGTCGTTTCTGACTCGGAGCGTCGGCACATGTTGGCCCGATGGCTCCACAGGGAACTTTAGCCCCTAGCCGGATGATGCCTTGCCTAGGCTATCGCTTTCGTGAGAAAGAGCACAGTTCTACGCTCCGTAGACAAAGATCGCCGACTTTCCGGGGTTTTCACGTTGTGGACGTGCATTCCGGCCTGCGATATTTTGATTGACATGCCCCCTTCCCGTCCGGCACCGACCGCCCGCATCGCCTATGATCTGGTCGCCGCCGACTACGCCCGGCTCCTGCCCGATACCGCCGCCGAGGCGGCCGCGGATCGTGAAGTCCTGGGCAGGTTCAGTGCCGCGGTGCCCGACCACGGCCCGATACTGGATGCCGGATGCGGCACCGGACGCCTGCTCGGGCATCTCCGGGACCTCGGACACCATGATCTCGCCGGGGTCGACTTCTCGCCGGGAATGATCGACCAGGCCCGGCGCGGGCATCCGGGCGCATCGTTCACCGTCGCCGAGCTGGCGGGGTTGCCGTATCCGGCGAACAGCTTCGAAGGGGTCCTGGCCTGGTATTCGATCATCCACACGGCGCCGGAGGAACTGGGGGCCGTATTCGGCCAGTTCCTTCGCGTCCTGCGCCCCGGAGGGAGCCTGTTGCTCGGGTTCCAGTCGGGTTCCGGCCCCCGGGAGATCCGGCGGGCCTACGGCCGCGACGTGAAGATGACCGCGTACATGCACGACCCCGCCGATCTGGTGACGCGGTTGGGCGCCCTGGGCTTCGTGATCGACGAAGACCTGCAGCGGGCACCCCGCGACCATGAATCCTCTCCGCAGGGCTTCCTGCGGGCCCACCGCCGCTGAGCACCGGGCAGGCCTGCCCGGAGACGAATCAGCCGAGTTTGCTCAGCGGCGCATAACGCAGCAGCAGACGCTTCTCCTCTGCGGTGAACTTCACCTTCGCCACGGTCTTGTCCCCCGCCCCCTCCAAGGCGAGCACCACGCCCTCGCCGAAGGTGCTGTGGGAGACCTTGTCCCCCACGGAGAGCTGGATGACTTCCTTCTGTGGCTGCACCCGTCCCGCGGCCCGGGCCGTGGGCGCGGTATGTAGCGAGCCGGTTTCGATATCCCCGGCGCGACGTCCGCCCCCTCCCCCGGTACCGGCACCCCAGAAGGATCCGCCGTCGTACCGGCTCGTGGCGAAGTCTCGGCTGCCAAAGGCCCCGGGCGCCGAACGGATCGCCCCTTCGCGTTTCCAATCGAGCAGTTGGCTGGGAATCTCCTCCAGGAACTGGCTGGCCGGGTTGTACTGCGACTGGCCCCACAGGCTGCGGTATTCCGCCCGGGTGACATAGAGCCGGCGACGGGCCCGGGTCAGTCCGACGTAGGCCAGCCGGCGTTCCTCGGCGAGCTCCTTGGGGTCGGTCATCGAACGCTGGTGCGGGAAGATGCCGTGTTCCATGCCCGTGAGGAAGACCGTGGGGAACTCCAGGCCCTTGGCGGTATGCAGGGTCATCAGGGTCACCATGCCTTCACGCTCGGCCATCTGCGCGCCCTCGTCGTCGTCGGGGGCATCGGGGATCGAGTCGGCGTCGGCCACCAGCGAGACCTGCTCCAAGAACCCGCCCAGCGTGCCCTCGGGGTTCTCCCGTTCGTAGTCCCTGACCACGGCGACCAGTTCGGCCAGGTTCTCCACCCGTGATTCATCCTGCGGGTCATCGGATTTGCGCAGCATCTCCAGGTAGCCGGTCTGCTCCAGTACGGCCTCCACCGCGGCAGCCGCCCCGGAGCCTTCGGCGACCACCGCGAGGTCGTCGATGATCTTCACGAAGCCGGCGACGGCCTTGGTGCTGCGGGTGGCCAGCCCGGGAGCCTCATCGGCGCGGCGCAGGGCCTCCATGAAGGGGATGCGCTCCTTCTCCCCCAGGGCCGCCACCGCATATTCGGCCCGGTCGCCGATCCCGCGTTTGGGCACATTCAGGACGCGCCGGACGTTGACGTCGTCCTCCTGGTTGGCCAGCACCCGCAGGTAGGCCAACGCGTCCTTGATCTCCTTGCGGTCATAGAACCGCGTGCCGCCGACGACCTTGTATTTCAGGTCCACCCGCATCAGCTGTTCCTCCAGCGAGCGCGATTGGGCGTTGGTGCGGTAGAACACGGCCACGTCCCCGGGGCGGATGCCCTCCTCGTCGTTGAGCCGCAGGATCTCCCGGGCGATCCACCGGGCCTCGTCCTGTTCCGATTCGCCCACGTAGCCCACGATCCGCGGGCCCTCCCCCTCGGCGGTCCACAACCTCTTCTCGGGGCGATCCTCATTGAGCGAGATCACCGCGTTGGCTGCGTTGAGGATGGTCTGGGTGGACCGGTAGTTCTGTTCGAGCTTGATCGTCTCGGCTTCCGGGTAGTCCTTGCCGAATTCGACGATATTGCGGATATCGGCACCACGGAAGGCGTAGATGGACTGGTCGGAGTCACCCACCACGGTCAATTCCCCGCCCGGGGTCTGCCCGTCGGGGCCGGTGAGTTCGCGCACCAGCGAGTACTGCGCGTGGTTGGTGTCCTGGTACTCGTCGACCAGCACATGACGGAACCGCCGCCGGTAGTTGTCGGCAATGCCGGGAAAGGCCCGGAAGATGTTCACGACCTGGCCGATGAGGTCATCGAAGTCCATGGCGTTGGCCTGGCGCAGCCGCTGCGTGTACCCGCGGTAGACCTCCGAGACGGCCGCGGCGAACGGGTCGTTCATGTTCGTGGTGGAGGCATTCTCCTCGTCGTCGATCAGTTCGTTCTTCAACGCCGAGATCCGGTGTTGCATCGCCTTGGGCGCGAACTTCTTCGGGTCCAGGTCCAGCCCCTTGGCGATCAGCGTGATCAGCCGCAGGGAATCGGCGGCATCGTAGATCGAGAAGTTGGATTTCAGTCCCACCGAGGTGGCCTCGCGACGCAGGATCCTCACGCAGGAGGAGTGGAACGTGGAGATCCACATCTTCTGCGCCGGTTCCCCCACCAGCTCCCCGATACGTTCACGCATTTCGGCGGCGGCCTTGTTGGTGAAGGTGATCGCCAGGATCTCATGCGGGCGGGCCCTGCCCGTGGCCAGCAGGTAGGCGATGCGGTGGGAAAGCACCCGGGTCTTGCCCGAGCCGGCACCGGCGACGATCAGCAGCGGGCTGCCCGCATGCTTCACCGCCCGTTCCTGCTCCGGGTTCAGCCCCTCCAGCAGTTCGGCGGCCTGCGGGGGCCCGGAGGCGCCGGCGTCGTTTGCACTCAGGCGCGAGCGCGCCTCGGAAAAGTCGTCGAAGAGAAAATCCATGGTCCCCCCAGTCTACGGTTGCCGGCGTTTTCCCGCCCCGGCCCCCGTCCCGGCATAATGGCGCCATGTCCAAGAAGCCCGCACAGCGCCGCAAGAAGTCCCGCCAGCAGAAGAACCAGGCCACGGGGAACCCGGGATCGCCGGCGAAAAGCGGTGCGGGCGGTCCGCCCCGCCAGTCTCCGGGCAGTGTGCCCCCGCGGCCGGGCAGCGCCCTGGCCAACACCACCACCGGCAGGACCCCGGAACAGGCCCAGGGCAACGGCAACCTGATCCTCTGGGCGGGGCTCGGCGCCGTCCTCCTGCTCTTCTGGTACTATCACCTGCTGGTCTTGAACCAGATGCAGGACCTCTCCGGGGGCCTGGCGATGCCCGATCAGCTGCTCGGCGGCTTCGACGCGGACTACATCCGGAAACTCCAAACGGTCATGGACGACGATGCCCTGGGCCAACTGTCCTACGTGCATAAGACGGCGGGCACGTTGTTCCCGCTCTTCACCGCCCTGGTGGCGATGCTGGCCATTGCCCTGCATGTGCCGCGGCGGGGGCTGCGCTGGGGCTTGTGGGCGATCCCGCTGCTGTTCGCGATCGTCTCCCTGTGGACCAACCCGATGATCGACGGGCTGCTCGCCGGAACCACCGATCCGGACCGGGTGGGCCTGGCCTCGGCGTTGACCATCACCGGCTGGATCCTGCTCTTCGCCACGGTGGCGACCGCCCTGGCGGTGGTCATCGCCTCGTTCGTGCGCACGTTCCGACGCAGGTGGGGCGAGGCCGGACTGTCCTGAGCCGGGGCGGACCCGACCGGAGTCGTTTTCGGTGTGACCGGATTCTGCCGCTAGGATGGTTGCTGTTCGCCCGGGCTCAGCCCCACGGCGATTGGTCCCTGTAGCTCAGTCGGATAGAGCGACCCTCTCCTAAAGGGTAGGCCACCGGTTCGATTCCGGTCAGGGGCACCCTGTTCCCCCGCGTCCGGCACCCCGGGCCACCGGACGAAGGCACCCATTAAACAAATATTGGTGCCGACCGGCGTATGGCTGATGGCTCCCTTAAAAACATCAACGGTGCCGGTCGGCACCCATGTCAGCCCTGTTCCCCGTAGCCGCCAACCTGCCGTTCCCCCACCAGGCACGGAAGCCGTTGAGACTCGCATTGCCGTGTCGATGGGCAACTTGGTGGCTGCAGCACTGACACTTATATCTAATTCCACTGGACTTAGAATGTCAACCTTCGAAACCAACCCGTTATGACAACGGGCGCCACCGGTTTTCACCGATGACGCCCGTGGCGTCATATCTTGCCGTCGAGGCTCAGTTCAGGAGCAGGACGCTGGCCTTGGGCGACAGGCTGGCGTCGAGGATGGCGCAGCCGCCGCCGATGGCGGCGACCTCCGGGCCCAGCTCGGAATCGACGACGCTGATCGAATGGACGTCCTTAGCGTTGAAGCGCTGGTTGATAATCTCGGCGGCCCCGGACAGGACGTGGTCGCTAATCAGCGGCCAGTAGGGTCCGCCGTAGATGACCTTGTCGACGTCGAGGGCGTTGATCAGCTGGGCGACCATATCGGCGGTCCGGCCTGCGAAGTCGCGCAGTAGTCCGATGGCGACCTCGTTGCCTTCGTCCGCCAGTTCGGCCAGCTTCATCATCCCTTCGGCCCGTCCGGCGACATCGGCGTTCTCCGGGATGCCCAGGTCCAGCCCCGCCTTGGTGGCCTTGTTGTCGAGGTTCTCGAAGGAGGTCGCCCCGGCCAGGCAGTCCTTGCGACCGCAGGCGCAGAGCCCGGTCTCCTCACCGACCGAGAAGTGGCCGATCTCCCCCGCGTTATTGCTCACCCCACGGACGATCTCCCCGTTGATGACCATGCCCACGCCGATGCCCGCCCCGACGTAGACGAACACGAAGTCCTGCTCGTCCTCGGGGTTCTTGCCGTTCCAGACCTCGGCGATGGACGCCGCGATCGTGTCCTTTTCCAAGATGACGTTCAGCCCCAGCTTGGCAGCCAACGGCTTGACGAACTCGACCTTGGTCCAGCCATCGAGCAGCGGCGGCGCCGTGACGTGTCCACCCTCCAGATCCATCGGTCCGGGGACGACGACGCCGACCCCGACGACGCGGTCCCGGGGCTGCCCGGATTCCTTGATCAATTCCTCGACGGCCTCGGCCATCTGGTCCACGGTGGATTCAGGATCCACCACGGCCGGGGTGAAGTACCGCTTGGAATGGAGCACTTCGCCGCGCAGGTTCAGCATCACCTGGGTGATCCCGGCCGGGTCCAGGTGGATGCCGACCGCGAGCTGGCGGTTGACTTCGAGTTCCAGCACGGTCCGCGGCTTCCCCGGACCGGAGACGATGGTGCGGTCCTCACGAACCAGCCCCTCATCGAGCAGGCGACGGACGACGTTGGAGATCGTTTGGGGCGACAAACCGGTGGATCCCGCCAATTCGACCCGACTAACTCCGTCGAGCGCCCGCCGGATCGATTCAAAGATAACCGCGTGGTTGAAGTCGCCTAGGCGCCCAAGGTTGGTGCCGCGCTGCATGTAATCTCCAGATCATTTCGTACCACGGATGATTGTTGATCGTGGCGTGTCTCTCCCAAGCAACGCCACCCAGACCGTGCTCCTGAGGAGCACATGGTCCTTGATTCTACATATACGACCAGTCCCCATGGCCGAGCGCCATGGCCAAAGCCCCCAAACCCGGCCCTGTTCAGCCGGTGGAAGCCGTTTCTCCGGGCCGGGACGCCGGGGCGCGTTGCGGTGGGCCGCCGCTCACTGCCCCGGGGCCGCTTCGGGGCCCGTGGAGGCGAACTGGGTCCGGTAGAGCTCGGCATACCGTCCACCGACGGCGAGCAGTTCGGCATGGCTTCCGCGTTCGACGATCCGACCTCCCGCGACCACGAGGATGGCATCGGCGGTGCGGATCGTGGAGAGCCGGTGGGCGATGACCACGGCCGTCCGACCGGCCAGGGCCTCCCCCAGCGCAGCCTGGACCGCTGCCTCGCTGGTCGAATCCAGGGCCGCCGTGGCCTCGTCCAGCAGCACGACCCGCGGGGCGCCAAGCAGCAGGCGGGCAATGGTCAGGCGTTGGCGTTCGCCCCCGGAGAGCCGATAGCCGCGTTCGCCCACCATCGTGTCCAGCCCGTCGGGCAGTGTCCGGATCAGGTCGTCGAGCCGGGCCCGCCGCAGGGCATCCCACAGAGCCTCGTCGGAGGCCTCCGGATGGGCCATGCGCAGGTTCGCCGCGATGGTGTCGTGGAAGAGGTGGCCGTCCTGGGTCACCATGCCTATGGTGGCCCGCATCGAGGCGAAGCGGGCCTCGCGGACATCGAGTCCGGAGAACTCCACGGAACCCTGATCGACGTCGTACAGCCGGGCCAACAATTGCGCGATGGTCGATTTTCCCGCACCCGAGGAACCGACCAGCGCGTAGGTCTGCCCTGCGGGGACCTCGAAGTCGATGCCATGCAGGACCTCCTGGCCACCTCGGCTGTCCAGCACGGACACGTCCTCGAGCGAGGCCAGGGAGACCTTCTCGGCGCTGGGGTAGCCGAAGCGCACGTCGCGGAAGCGCACCGATACCGGCCCGGCGGGAACGTCGGTGGCCTCGGGGCTCTCGGTCAACAGCGGTTTCAGGTCCAGGATCTCAAAGACCCGGTCGAAGGAGACCAGCGCGCTCATCACCTCCACCCGGGCATTGGCCAGCCCCGTCAGCGGCGCGTACAGGCGTGTCAGCAGCAACGCCAGGGTCACCACGTCACCGGCCTTCAGCCGGCCCTCGAGGGCGAACGCACCGCCGAGCCCGTAGACCAGTGCCAGGGTCAGGGCCGTGACCAGGGTCAGCGGGGTCACGAAGAAGAACTGGCGCATGGCGGTCTTCACCCCGATGTCGCGGACCCTGGCGGTGCGTTCGGCGAAGGCCTGCGCCTCGACCTCGGGCCGGCCGAAGAGCTTGACCAGCGTGGCCCCCGGCGCCGAGAAGCGTTCGGTCATCTGCGTGCCCATATCCGCGTTGTAGTCCGCGGCCTCGCGGCGCAGGCGGGCCACGGTGGCCCCCATGCGTCGGGCGGGGATCAGGAAGATCGGCAGCATCAGCACCGCGATCAGGGTCAGTTGCCAGGAGTAGCTGACCATCACCCCCGCGGTGAGGATGAGGGCCACGACGTTGCTGACGACCCCGGAGAGGGTTCCGGCGAAGGCCTGCTGGGCACCGATGACGTCGTTGTTCAGCCGGCTGACCAGGGCCCCGGTCCGGGTCCTGGTGAAGAAGGCGATGGGCATCTTCTGCACGTGTTCGTAAACGGTGGTGCGCAGATCGTAGATGACTTGTTCACCGAGGCTGGAGGAGAGCCAACGGTTCCACAGCGAGACGCCGGCTTCGGCGATGGCCACGGCCGCGATCAACAAGGCCAGCCGCACGATGGTGGACAACGGCCCGTCGGCGACGATGGCGTCGATGACCTTGCCGGCCAGCACTGGGGTCGCCACGGCCAGGACCGCGGCGACGGCCGACAGGATGACGAACAGGCTCAACCGGCGCCCGTAGCCGCGGGCGAAATCAATGATCCGACGCACGGTCCCGGGGGCGAACTGCCGCCCGGTTTTTCCCGAGGACATCTTATGCAGGGAGCTCCAGGCTGCCTGGTCCATGCTCACGGCGGGGTCCTTCCATCACGACGTCCCGGCACGTTGCCGGGACGCGCCCCCATGCTACCCGCGGCGGGGCACCCCTAGGCTGCCGGTTCCGGCCGGCGGGCGGGACGCTCGCGTTCGTCGAAGGTCCGGCTGGGTTCTTCGGTATGCGGAACGAACCCGACGGTCATGGCCTTATAGCCGGGGGTGTTCGACTCCCTGGCGACCAGTCCCCGGTGGACCAGGGCATTGGCTTCCGGGAAGTAGGCGGCCGCGCAGCCGCGGGCCATGGGGTAGGCCACGAGCCGGAACCGGTTGGCTCGGCGCTGGGTTCCGCCGAACGTGGAGATCACATCCACCAGGTCGCGGTCCGTGAATCCGAGCTCGGCCAGGTCCTCCGGGTGGACCAGGATGACCCGACGCCCGTTGGAGATCCCGCGGTAGCGGTCGTCCAGACCGTAGAACGTGGTGTTGTACTGGTCGTGGCTGCGCAGCGTCTGCAGGATCAGGTGCCCCTCGGGAGCCGAAAGGTATTCCAAGGGGCTGACCGTGAAGCGGGCCTTGCCGATGTCGGTGGCGAAGGTCCGGGTATCACGCGGCGGGTTCGGCAGGACGAATCCGTTGCGGGTGCGCACCCTCCGGTTGAAGTCCTCGAAGCCCGGGCAGACGGCGGCGATGTGATCGCGAATGACGTCGTAGTCCTGGGCCATGGTCCGCCAGTTGACCGCATGGTCCTCCCCCAGCGTCGCCGCGGCCATGCGGGCGACGATGACCGGTTCGGCCAGCAGGTGCCGGGACATCGGGGCGAGCCGGCCCTGGGTGGTGTGCACGACGGACATGGAGTCCTCCACCGAAAGGAACTGCGGGCCGGTGGGGTGCTTATCGTCGCGATCGGTGCGCCCCAGCGTGGGCAGGATCAATGACGTCCTGCCGTGGACGACGTGGGAGCGGTTGGGTTTGGTGGAGATGTGCACGGTCAATCCGGCCCGGCGCATCCCGGCCTCGAGTGCTTCGGTATCGGAGCAGGCCAGCGAGAAGTTCCCGCCCATGGACACGAAGACATCGACGTCGTCGTTCTCGAAGGCCTCGACCGTGTCGGTGGAGTCGTAGCCGTGCTCGCGGGGGGTGGTGATGCTGAATTCCGCATCCAGGGCGGCCAGGAAGTCCTCCTTCGGTTTCTCCCACACCCCCATGGTGCGGTCCCCCTGGACGTTGGAGTGACCGCGGACCGGGCAGGCGCCGGCCCCCGGCTTGCCGAAGTTCCCCTGCAGCAGCAGGACGTTGATCAGTTCCTTCAGGGTGTCCACGGAATGCGGCTGCTGGGTCAGTCCCAGGGCCCAGCAGATGATGGTTCCCTTGGATTTGGCCAGCATCGAGGCGACCGTCGAGATCTCCTGGCGGGAGAGTCCGGTGGCTTCCTCGGTGGCTTCCCAATCGATCGTGGCCCGGGCCGCGGCATAGGCGTCGAAACCATTGGTCTGGGACTCGACGAATTCGCGGTCCACGATGCTGCCCGGGTGACGGGCCTCCTCCGCCAGGAGCAGGTGACCGAACGCCTGGAACAGGGCCAGGTCCCCGCCGACCTTGATCTGCAGGAATTCATCGGCGATCCGGGTCCCGCCCCGGACCAGGCCGTCGACGGTTTGCGGGTCGCGGAAGTTGAGCAGGCCGGCCTCGGGCAGCGGGTTCACGGCGACGACCTTGGCCCCGCGTTTGCGGGCGTCGGCCAATGCCGAAAGCATGCGCGGATGGTTGGTCCCGGGGTTCTGCCCGATGACGAAGATCAGCTCGGAATGTTCGAAGTCCTCCAGCGATACCGTCCCCTTGCCGATGCCGATGGTCGGGCTCAGCGCGGTGCCGGAGGACTCGTGGCACATGTTCGAACAGTCGGGCAGGTTGTTCGTCCCGATGCTGCGGGCGAAGAGCTGGTACATGAACGCCGTCTCGTTCGCGGTGCGTCCCGACGTGTAGAAGACGCAGCGGTCGGCGGTCGTGGCGTTGATGTGCTCGCCCACGGTGGCGAAGGCCTGCGACCAGGAGACGGGCCGGTAGTGGCTCTCCCCTTCACGGATCATCATCGGTTCGGTGATCCGGCCCTGGTTTCCCAGCCAGTACTCGGTCTTGTCGCCCAGGTCCTCGATGGAGTGTTCGGCCCACCAGGCGGCGTCGGCCGTCCGGGTGGTGCTCTCCTCGGCGAGGGCCTTGGCCCCGTTTTCACAGAATTCGGCGGGCTTACGGGCCCCGGTGATCGATTCGGGCCAGGCGCAGCCGGGGCAGTCGACCCCTCCGCGCTGGTTCACCCGCAGCATCGAGCGCAGCGTCCGGCTGACCCCGGCCTGGGAATATCCGCGGTCCAAGGCGACCATGACCGCCTTGACCCCGGCCGCCGTCGTCTTCGGGGCGCCGACTTCCAGCGCATCCTCATTGATGTCCTGTTCAGGAGCCGAGCGCTTCACGTCGACCGTCCTACTTCCTGTTGTCCGGGGCGGCCGGGGCGTGGGGCGCCGGCGCCTGGTGGTCCACGGAGTCGTCGGTGTCGATCCGCTCCGGGTGGGTATAGAGGTTCACGCTGCTTCCGCGGGCGAAGGCCGCAACGGTCAGTCCGGCCCGCTCGGCGAGTTCCACGGCCAGTGACGAGGGCGCCGAGACGGCGCAGAGCACGGGGATGCCGGCGAGGTAGGCCTTCTGCACCAGTTCGAAGGAGGCCCGGCCAGAGACCTGCAGGACGGTGTCGCGCAGCGGCAGCCTGCCTTCCCGCAGGGCCCAGCCGACGACCTTGTCCACGGCGTTGTGCCGTCCGACGTCCTCGCGCAGGCACAGCAGGTTCCCGTCCGTGTCGAACAGTCCTGCCGCGTGGACCCCGCCGGTCTTGCCGAAGAGTTCCTGGCTCGAGCGCAGGGTCGTGGAGAGTCCGAGGAGGGTTCCGACGCCGATGACTCCGCTGGACGGGGCCACGGTGAACCGGCTGGTCTTGGCGACCGCGTCGATGGAGGCCGTGCCACAGATCCCGCAGGAGGAGGACGTGAAGATATGCCGGTCCAGGGACGGGTCGGGGATGATGGCGCCTTCGCCCAGGCCTGCTTCGACGACGTTGAAGGTCTGGCGGCCGTCCTCGTCCTCGCCGGCGCAGAACCGCATGCTGCTCAATTCCTCCGGGCCGCCGATGATTCCCTCGCTGACCAGGAAGCCGGCCACCAGGTCGAAGTCGTTGCCGGGGGTGCGCATGGTGATGCTGAAGACGCGCCGGCCCAATCGGATCTCCAACGGTTCCTCAGCGGCGATCGTCTCTTCGCGGACACGGGAGCCGGTCTCCGAGGAATAGTGGACGACACGGCGCCGCCGGGTCAGTCTGCCCACCCGTTGGCCTCCTTCTTCGCGCCGCCGATCTCGGACCACAGGGGTTCCACGGCGGATTCTTTCACCGACCGTACCATGGCAGTTCCAGGTAGGTGAGCTCTCCTCCGGCCGCCACTCCCTCCGGGGGGACGACCATGACGACGTCGGCCTGGGCCAGGCCACGCATCATGGCCGAGCCGGTGTGTTCGGAGGCCACCAGCTGCTGCCGGGCCACCGGATCCGTCCATCGGGCTGGCAGGAGCCGGTGGGAGTGCCCGGCCCCCCGGACCGCCTCCCCGGTCCGCACGGCCACCGGCGCCGACGGCGGTTGGCCGTTGGCTCCTTGGAGCAGGGGTTCCAGCAAGGTCACCACGGCCATGAAGGCCGCCAGGGGGTTGCCCGGCAGTCCCACCAGGAGCCGTCCGCCGGGCAGGCCCCGCAGCAGGGCCGGGTGCCCCGGCCGCATCGCCACCGAACCCACGATCGAGGTTCCCCCGAGTTCCTCGGCCACCGGACGCACATGGTCGGCGGGCGAATGCCCGGTCCCCCCGGTGCTGAGCACCACATCGGCGCCCCGGGCGGAGTCGGAGTCCAGTGCGTCCCGGGTCGCCGGGGCGTCGTCCCCGATCCGCAGCACGTCCGCCACGACCCCGCCGAGGGCCTCGATGCACCCCGGAAGCACCGGACCGAAGGTGTCCCTGACCTGTCCCGGGGCCGGAATGCCCGCGGTGACCACCTCGTCGCCGGTGAGCAGCAGACGGATCCGCACCGTCGAGGCGACCGGCAGCTGGTCATGTCCTCCGACGGCGACCACCGCGATGCGCCCCGGCGTCAGACGGGTGCCGGCACGAAGGAGCAATTCCCCTTCGGCGGCCTCGCGGCCCGCCGGGCGGATATCGGCCCCCGCGGCGGGGGCGTCGGGGGTGGAGAGTGTTCCGGTGGCCGCCTCCAGCTCGCTTGCTTCCTGCCGGAGCACCGCCGTCGCCCCCTCGGGCACAGACTCCCCGGTCACGATGGCCCGGGCCCGGCCCGGTTCCAGCGGCGACGGCGTGCTGCCGGCGCCTGCGTGGGGCCGCGGTTGTTCGGCGTCGTCCCCGGAATCCTCCCGGGGCCGTTCCACCTGCCAGGGACCTTCCCCCGCCACGGCCCAACCATCCATCGCCGAGGAGGCATAGTGGGGCATGGTGTGCAGGGAGTGGATATCCTGCGCCAGGACCCTCCCGGCAGCCCGGGCCAGAGGGACCAGTTCGGGCTCCCTACGGGCCGCCGCCAGCGCGCTTCCGGCCTCGTAGGCCAGGCGTCGCGCCTGGTGCCAGTCTGCTTCTGGCACTATTGCTCGGAGCCGCTGCGCCGTGCCAGCAGTTCGTTGACCCGCTGCGTGGCCCCCTGCATGGAGGCCTTGTCATCAGCCATGCCGGCTCCGGCCGCCAACCCGGCGGCAAAACCTGCGACGTAGGTGGTCACGGGCGCGGCCGGACGAATGATCGAATGCGCGGCGACTCCTGCCATGCCCAGGATGGCGTCGATGTCCACGGGGGCCTCGGGGATCTCGAGTCCCTTCAGCAGTTCGGTGACCCATTCATCCAGCTCGGGCATCTCGGACATCCATACCTCCTGTTGCAGCGGGCTACCGGCCCCTGGCTTCATCCGACGGGCGGCTGATTCCTGCCCGGTCGGCGTCTTCCCAAGTGTCCACGTCGGTGTAGTCCACACCGTCGAGGGACACCCTGACTATCTGCACCTTAGCAAGCAGGCGCATCATCGAGGAGTTGGCCAGCCCCTTCCCCTGGCTCGTCGCGGACTCGACGGCCTGGACCAGTGCCCCGGTCTCCACCACACAGCTCAGGGGTTGGAGTCTTCCGTCGGCATCCACCGGGACCCAGGCCCTGCCGAAGTCGACTTGCCCCAGGCCCTGGGCCTCGATTCCTTCGGTGGCGGGCGTCGGCGCAACGGGGCCGACCGCTTGGTCGCCGGCATGGGCCACGATGCCTTCGACCACCGGGCCGGGATCGATCAGGTCGGCGGCCAGGATCAGGGTCAGGGGTGCCTGTTCCACCGGGGCCGGGACTTCCCCGGCCGTCCCTTCACCCAGGCTGTGCAGGCCGGCGGCCACGGCGGCCGCCGGGCCGGCGAAGGCCGGGTATTCGCGGGTGAGCGTCAGGATCTGTCCGGCGGCTGCCCCCTGGGCGTAATCCGAGATCACGGGGTTCAATTCCGTCGGACCGACCACGGCGATGCGGTTCGCCGACGACGCGGCCCGGAGGGCATGTTCCAACAGGGTGGACCCCCCGTGGGCCAGCAGTGGCTTATCGCGTCCGCCCAGCCGGCTCCCCCGGCCACCGGCGACGATGATGGCGTCGAATTTCATGCTGCCGTCCCGGTGAGGAAGTCCGACCATCCGGGTGCCGGACGCTCCAGTTCGGTGATGAACCATTGGGGCCCGCGGGGCCGGAGGGGTGTGAATCTGGGTTTCCATCCCAGCTGGCGCAAGGTCTTGTCTCCCTTGGTGCTGTTGCAGTCCAGACAGCAGGCGATGAGGTTCTCCCAGGTGTTGGTGCCTCCGCGGGAACGGGGCGTGATGTGGTCGACGGTGGTGGCTGCCTTGCCGCAGTACCCGCATCGGCGGCCGTCCCGGCGCAGCACTCCGCGTCGGGTGACGTTGGCTGCGTTCCGGTAGGGCACCTTGACGTACCGGTTGAGCAGGATCACCGACGGTCTTCCGACGACCGTCCGTGGGGTCACCACTGGTTCGCTGTCCTCGGCCAGGACGCTGGCTTTGCCGGTCAGCACAAGAAGCAGCGCCCGGCGGAAGGTCACCACCGCCAGTGGTTCATATCCTGCATTCAATACCAGGGTTCGCATAGGCGTTCCTTGTCGTGGTGTCCACCCGTGGTCAGCGGACCAAACCGTTGACCGCGGTTCTCGTGCAAGGTCCATCGGGCACCAGCCTAAGCCTCGATCCACCGATGGGAGCCGGTGAAGCAGGACGTCATTAACGCGGAGATGCCCGACTTTTCAAGGATAATTGGACTTGCGACAGTACAAATTTCCTGAAGAAGAAGGGCATCTCGCAGATGCAAGTTTCCCACACTCCCACGGCCCTGTCAGCCGCGTTCGACGAACCGAACCTCATCGCGGCGGCAGGTCTGGTCCCGGTCATGGAACTGGCCCGCGACTCTGGCCTGCATGAGCTGGCGGACAGGCAGCTGAGCGTGCCGACCGACAAAGGTGCCAACGCCGGCGCGAAGACCGCAGCGCTGGTTGCCGGGATGGCCGCCGGAGCCGATTCCATCGATGACATGACCGTGCTGCGCCACGGCGGGATGAAACGGCTCTTCGGCTCCTGCTACGCCCCCTCGACCCTGGGATCCTTCTTGCGGTCCTTCTCCTTCGGGCACGTCCGCCAGCTCGACGCCGTTGCCTCTCGTTTTTTGGGAAACCTCGCAAACAGGGCACCGCTGTTGGGCGATCCTGGTGCCGAGGAGTTCGTGTTCGTTGATGTCGATGACACGATCATCGAGGTCCACGGCTATGCCAAGCAGGGCTCCGGGTACGGATATTCAGGGGTCCGTGGGCTCAACGCGGTGCTGGCCATCGCCTCCACCGCCGATACTGCCCCGGTGATCCTGGCCCAGCGCCTGCGCAAAGGGGCCGCGAACTCGGCGCGTGGCGCCAAACGTCTCGTTGCCGATTCCCTGGCGACCCTGGGACGGATCCATGCCGAATCGCCAGTGCTCTGCCGCTTCGACTCCGCGTATTACGGCCATGCCGTCATCTCCACGGCTCTGGCTGGCGGTGCCGATGTCTCGGTGACGGCGCGCATGGACTCCGCGGTCAAACGCGCCATCTCCGGAATCGAGGAGGCCGCGTGGGAAAGCATCGAATACACCGATGCGATCTTCGACGAGACCGCCGGTGCCTGGATCTCGAAAGCCGAGGTCGCCGAAATTGACTTCACCGCTTTCTCCTCCCGGAAGAAGGCCGACCGGGTTCCCGGCCGACTGGTGGTACGCCGCATTCCGGAGCTGAATCCGAAGGCAACCGACGGGCAACCAACCTTGTTCGATGCCCATCGGTTCCACGCGTTCTTCACCACCGTGTCCATGGAAGCCATGGGCACCGTCGTCATGGACAAGACCCACCGCCGCCATGCGGTTATCGAGCAGGTGAACGCGGACCTGAAAAACAGTGCCCTGGCGCACTTGCCTTCGGGGCACTTCGGAGCCAACAGTGCCTGGTTGGCCGCCGCGGTCATGGCCTACAACCTCACCCGGACCGCCGGGGTACTGGCGGCGGGAAGGTTCCGCAAGGCCCGCACCGCGACGATCCGGGACAAACTTGTCAACGTCCCGGCCCGGATCGCCTCGAGTGCCCGTCGAATCCGATTGCACCTGCCCGAGGCATGGCCCTGGCAACAGGCGTGGGAGAAGCTCTTCGCTGCCGTTCATGCACCACCTCAGCGAGTCTGACTGATCGTTCACCAGCCGGACAACGGCATCATCAGGAACCATCGTGGAACATCATCGGCAGCGAGGCCGGGCCCTGAGTAGTGCCCAGTTTCCTTACACTCAAGACTTCAAAGAGCGTCCCGGTCCCTCATGGCAGGTCGGTGGATCAAGGCTAAGCCCGCAACCCCCGTCGTGGGGACCACCCCGCCTCGTCGCCGCGCGTGTCACTCCTGCCCCCACGACGAATTCATGCTGCCCTGTCCGGGGGGTTCATGCCCGGGATCGTTTCCCGTCGTCGGGGTGTCCGCTGGCTT
Source organism: Arthrobacter sp. AOP36-F1-5 (assembly GCF_058137995.1). Taxonomy (NCBI): domain Bacteria; kingdom Bacillati; phylum Actinomycetota; class Actinomycetes; order Micrococcales; family Micrococcaceae; genus Arthrobacter; species Arthrobacter sp. AOP36-F1-5. The sequence continues at coordinate 723,045 of NZ_CM176892.1, read as the reverse complement.
AAAAGTAGTGGAGCCCCCACCCTTTCGGGTGAGAGCTCCACTAGATGCTAAGTCTATTAGCCAGCGATCGTGTAGTAGCCGACCAGCGGGGCCGCGTACGGGCCCGTGGTGTCGCGGATGACCGTGCCGGCCTTCGGGTTCTGGGCCCCGACCATCTTGCCGCCACCGATGTAGATGCCGACGTGCGAGTCGTTGCTCTGGAAGACCAGGTCGCCCGGCTTCGGGCTGGAGGTGCGCACGAGCTTGCCGGAGGCGCGCTGTGCCGCGGCGTTGTGCGGCAGGCTGACGCCGGCCTTGCCGTAGATGTACTGCACGAAGCCGGAGCAGTCCCAGCCGCCCGGGGTCGAGCCGCCGAAGACGTATGGGGATCCGATGTACTGCTTGGCCATGCTGGCAATGCTGGAGTTGCCGGTGCTCGGGGCAGTCTTCGTTTCCTTCTTCGTCACGTTGGAGGACGTCGAGGAGGTGTTGCCCGAGGACGCGTTGTTCGAGGAGGAGTTGCTCGACGAAGTGTTGCTCGAGGACGAGTTGCTCGAGGAAGTCGAGTTCGAGGCGGCAGCGGCCTGACGACGCTCGGCGGCAGCTTCCTGAGCTGCTTCCTGGCGCTCGGCGGCAGCTTCCTGAGCTGCTTCGCGACGCTCGGCGGCGGCCTTCTCGGCTGCCTCGCGCTCTGCCTTCTGTGCTGCGCGGTAGTCGGCGCCATCGGTGGCGGACTTGATCGAGCGAACCTTGACGACCGGGGCGTCCTTCTTCTTCGCGGCAGCGACCTTGACCGTGCCCTGCACGGAGGCCTTCTTGGCGACGAGGTCGGCCTGCAGGACGTCGGAAACCGGCGCCTTATCTGCTTCGCGGGTGGCCGGGGTGGCCTGGGCGGGAACGCCGATGGACAGGACGAGGCCCGATGCTGCGGCGATCACGGCGGCCTGACGGCCAACGGAGCCTGCGTTGGAGGACACTGCCTTGGAGATCGACTCCAACGGATTGGTGCGAACTGGGGTGGCGCGGTGACGGCCAAGAGCGTGACGCGTGGTCATGAATTGATTACCTCTCCCAATGCCTGCGAGGTGAGCTGTCGGATTCGAGTGGGAGTCACTCGGTGTCTGGCCCGCTGGACGGACCCTGACACTTAACCCCAAGGATCCTGATGGACCCGAAATGTGGTTCCCCCGCTACTGCCAAGCGATTTTGCGAACGGACCTCGGGCAGTGGCAGTATTCGGCAATCTGCTCGAGTGTGCCTGACCCCTATGCGGTCTGGCACGACGACAACATTATATGAAGTGCTTCTAAAAGTCACGTTCAGGTCACGAAACGGTTAGCTCCAGGTCACGACCCGCGACTTTCCGGGGCTAAAGCCACCCTGCGGGGTCAACCGGCGTGTCGTCGACCAGGACTTCCAGATGGACATGGCAGCCGGTGGAGTTGCCGGTCGTCCCGCTCAGGGACACCACCTGGCCACGCTTGACCTTTTGCCCCACCGACACCTTGAGGCTGCTGTTGTGGTTGTAGGTGGTCTCCAGGCCGTTGCCGTGGTCGACGCGGACCCGGTTGCCCGAATGCCCGGCCCAGCCTGCCTGCACCACGGTGCCCGCGGCCGAGGCCTTCACCGGGGACCCGCAGGCCATTCCGTAGTCCTGTCCGATGTGGACCTGTCCGCCCGCACCGGTGGGATTCGACCGAGCGCCGAACGGGGAGGTGATCCGGACATGATCAACCGGCTGGGCAAGGACGCCGCGGGTATTGATCCGACTGACGTCCCCCCTCGAGGCGGACATCAGGTAATCGAGCTGGTCGTCCTTGCTGAAGCTGCTGGAGACCGAGGCGCGGACGATGGCGAAGTCATCGGAGTCCGGCACGTCGACGTCGGCGATATTGGCGCTGGCCTGGTGGGCGACCCGCTCATCGGGCCCGGCGGGCTCGTCGCCGCCATCCAGCGCCGGGTACGCGGCCGCCAAGGCCAACCCGGAGACCGCTGCCACGGCGGCAAACCGGTGGCTCCAGGCCAGGACGGGGCGGCGCGGGGAATGCGGGCGAGCCCGGGGGCCGGCGGCGCGGACACCGACGGGCAGGCCGATCACCGTGGAATCGAACGACTCCCTGGTGTCCTGCGGTGCGGGGAAAGACTGTTGGCTGCCTGCCGGATCGGCCAGGAGCGGAACGATGTCGGCAAGATCGGCCGGCTGCTCGGCGGCAACCGCCTGGGCTGCCTCCCAACGCACCGAAGTCGCTGGTGCCGCGTAACGCATGGTCGACGCAAACCGCCGGGGCACATACGGGCCGTGGACGATGTCCGGTGCTACAGCTTCGGCCAGCGGTGCCGGGGCGGCACGCCGCCCGGAACGTTTTTGCTCTGTCAAACGAGAGACCTCTCATGGCGCCTGCGGAGTTAGCTGTCGGGTTCGGATCCCACGGATCCGGCCGCGCACAAAGCTGCAGCTTCACCCCAAGACGGCCTGGTGCCAAGGAAACAGGCGAGCCGGCCGTCGGTGTTTGGGTTCTCCACCCCTGCCTGTCATTTGGGCGAACGGACCCGATCCGCAGGCAGGGCTAAGCGTCGGAACGAGTGGATGAGGACGAATCCCCATCCGTTATCCACGCTACCCGAATCGGATACGAAGTAACAGTTCCGTTATAACTATATCGACTATAGCGATTGCCGTGCCACGAAAACGTGGGCACTGACCTCCACGGGAAGCTCCAGGGCTCCTTCGATCCCCTCGACGCGGACCAGGACGTAGTCCCCCGCCCGTTCCAGGGTCACTTGGGCCCCGGGACGGATGCCGCCTTCATTGAGCTGGGCGAGCAGTTCGGGATCCACCTGGATCGCCTCGGCCAGCCGTTCGACGGCCACCGGCCCGGTGTTCTCGTCCAGCAAGGCGGAGTCTAGGTTCTGTACCCCCATGGAGAATTCGTGGGCCGCCGGTCCCCCGAGGGCCTCCAACCCGGGAATCGGGTTGCCGTAGGGAGAGTCGGTGGGTTTGCCCAGCAGATCGTAAAGCCGCTTTTCGACGCGCTCGCTCATGACGTGCTCCCACCGACAGGCCTCGTCGTGGACGTATTCCCAATCCAGTCCGATCACGTCGGCCAGCAGCCGCTCGGCCAGACGGTGTTTGCGCATCACCGAGGTGGCCCGTTCCCGTCCAGTGACCGTGAGTTCGAGGTGCCGGTCCTGGTTGACGACCACCAGGCCGTCGCGTTCCATCCGGGCGATCGTCTGCGAAACCGTCGGCCCTGAATGGTCCAGGCGTTCGGCAATGCGGGCACGCAGAGCCGTGATTTCCTCTTCCTCGAGTTCCAAAATGGTCCTCAAGTACATTTCCGTGGTGTCGATCAGATCTGTCACTGCGTGGCACTCCTGTAGGGCGGGGCGGTCAAGGGGGAACCCGTGGTTGCAACTCTACCTGCGTTAACAATGCCACCTGCTTTCGGCATTCCACCAACTGTTGCGCCACCATTGGTCCGGGGTATTTTCCGAACCCACGAAGTCCACACCACTGATTTCACCGATGGCAGGAGCACCACTTGACCGACTCTCTGAGCATCCCCGCATCCCTCCTGCCGGCGGATGGCCGGTTCGGCGCCGGCCCCTCCAAGGTCCGTCCCGCGCAGTTGGAGGCCCTGGCAGCGGCCAACCCCGGGATCCTGGGGACCTCGCACCGCCAGGCCCCGGTCAAGAACCTGGTCGGCAGCATCCGTGAGGGCCTGTCCACCTTCTTCAGCGCCCCCGAAGGTTACGAAGTCATCCTCGGTGTCGGCGGCTCCACGGCCTTCTGGGACGTCGCCTCCTTCGGCCTGGTCGAGCAGAAGGCCCAGCACCTGTCCTTCGGCGAGTTCGGTTCGAAGTTCGCCAAGGCCACCGACCGGGCCCCTTTCCTGCAGGGGTCCTCGATCATCTCCTCGGAGCCCGGCACCCGGCCGACCCCGCTCGCGGAGCCGGGCGTGGACGTCTACGCCTGGCCACAGAACGAAACCTCCACCGGTGTCGCGGCACCGGTGAAGCGTGTGGAGGACGCCGACGACGGGGCCTTATTGCTGGTCGACGCGACCTCGGCGGCTGGAGGGCTGGCCGTGGACGTGTCCGAAACCGATGTCTACTACTTCGCCCCGCAGAAGAACTTCGCCTCCGACGGCGGTCTCTGGTTGGGCTTGTTCTCGCCCGCTGCGCTGGAACGCGCCGGACGCGTGGGGTCGGGCGAGCGTTGGATCCCCGATTTCCTGGACCTGCGCACGGCCATCGACAACTCGTTGAAGAACCAGACCTATAACACCCCGTCGCTGGCCACCCTCGTGACCCTGGATGAGCAGATCTCCTGGCTCAACGACCAGGGCGGTCTTGATTGGGCGGCAGCCCGCACCGCCGACTCGGCGGGCCGGGTGTATTCATGGGCCGAGGCCTCCGAGGTCGCAACCCCCTATGTCGTGAAGACCGAAGACCGGTCCAACGTCATCACCACCATCGACTTCGACGATTCCATCGACGCCGCCCGGGTGGCCTCCATCCTGCGCTCCAACGGCATCGTGGATACCGAGCCGTACCGGAAGCTGGGCAGGAACCAGCTGCGGATCGCCACGTTCGTGGCGATCGAACCGGACGACGTCTCGGCCCTGACCGCCTGCATCGACTACGTCGTGGAGAACATGTAGCCGCTATCGGCGACGACGGCGGGACCGGGAGCGCTGCGGACCCCGGCCCGCAGGCTGCTGGGTCTGCTCGGCCGCGGGGGCTTCCTCCCCGTCCCCGTCATGCTGCTCATCGGCCGGAGCCTGCGCGGGCTCGGCCGCCGACCCCTTCCCGGTGCCCGTGGCCGCGGAGGCGGCTGCGCCGTCGCTCTGTTCTGGCTTTTGTTCCGGTTCCTTGCCGCCGGATTCCTGCCCCGCGGCTTCGGCCGCCTCGGCTTCCCGTTGGGCCTGGAGTTCCTCGGGGCGGACCCGGTCGGCCCACGGCACCCATGCGGGGGCCACGATGGCTCCTTCGCCGGGCAACAGCCCGGTCTCGCAGACCGTGGCCACCTTCCCGCGCGGAACCCGGGCCAGTGTCACGTACCAGTTCCATCCGGCGTACCCGGGGAGCCTGGCCTCGAAACGGTGGGTCAGCACGCGATCGTCATCAGCGGCGACGCCCAGGTGCTCCCCCACCCAGCCGGGTTCCACGGTGGCCGACAGCGTCATGCGGGCGAGGTCGGTTTCGGCGCTCAGAAGGGCGTCGACTTTTGGTGCCCGTGCCATGATCAGGCGTCCAAATCGTCGGCGACGCGGCGCAGGACCGCAGCAATCTTGGTGGCCTGGCCCTTCTCGGGGTACCGGCCCTTGCGCAATCCATTGGAGACCTTGTCGAGGACCTTGATGAGATCCTCGATCAGGATCGCCGTGTCCTCTGCGGGCTTCCGCTTGCCACGGACCACCGAAGGGGCGGCCTCCACGACGCGCGCCGTCAATGCCTGGGCCCCTTTACGGCCCTGAGCGATCCCGAACTCCATACGGGTGCCCGCGCGGACCTCGCTGACGCCCTCGGGCAACGCCGAGGCGTGCAGATACACCTCCTGGCCGTCGTCGGTGACCAGGAACCCGAAACCCTTGGAGGCTTCAAACCACTTCACTTTGCCAAAAGGCACTTCGCCTACCTCGTTCTCGCGTACCGGCGACGCCCGGCCCGATGGCCGCGCCGCGTCTGGATTCCCGACCGAACCCGCATCGACTGCGTCTGGGCGCGGATGCGATCCTGGTCGGGGAAGTCTATTCGTCTAGAGTACGGCATGGGCGCGGCCGAGAGGACTTTGTCCGCCGCCCCGACGCTGATATTTTGACCGGGTGAACACCCTTGATTCCCCCGCCACCGCACAGCGCATCGTGACCGTGTTGGCCGCGGCAATCGCCCTGGTCTCCGTTGCGTGCCTGTCCTTCGTCCTGATCCAGTACACCGCGGGTGCCACTCCATTCACCCCGGTCATGGCCGTCGGCCTCTACGGGCTACCGGTCGCCTTCTTGTTGCTCATCACCCTGCTTCTGCTGCGCATCAACGCCAGACGGCGTCGATGAGACCATCGGCCCGCGCCGATACCCTCGGACCATGGCACACAACTGGCGCACAGAAAACTCCCAGACTTTACACGCACAATTGGTGCCATGACTGACAAACCTGCGGAAGCCAAGCTCCTCGTCGTCGACGACGAACCCAATATCCGTGAGCTGCTGTCCACCTCCCTGCGTTTCGCCGGCTTCGACGTCACCGCTGCGGCCAACGGCCGTGAAGCCTTGGCCGCCGTCGAAAAGGAACTCCCGGATCTTGCCGTGCTGGACGTCATGCTCCCGGACATGGACGGGTTCACCATCACCCGCAAGCTCCGCGCGGCCGGCCGCCACTTCCCCGTCCTGTTCCTGACGGCACGCGACGGAACCGAGGACAAGGTCCAGGGCCTGACCGTCGGGGGCGACGACTATGTGACCAAACCATTCAGCCTCGACGAGGTCGTGGCCCGGATCCGTGCCGTATTGCGACGGACCCAGCCGCTGGACGAGGACGATGCGATCATCCGCGTGGACGATCTGGAACTCGACGACGATGCCCACGAAGTCCGCCGTGCCGGCGAAGTAGTCGACTTGTCCCCCACCGAGTTCAAGCTGTTGCGCTACCTGATGATGAATCCGAACCGGGTGCTCTCCAAGGCCCAGATCCTCGACCACGTCTGGGAATACGATTTCAACGGGGACGCCTCCATCGTCGAGTCCTATATTTCATACCTGCGCCGGAAGATCGATGCCCGGGAGGACTGGCCGGCCATGATCCAGACCAAGCGGGGGGTCGGCTACCTGCTGCGCTCGGCCGATCGGCGCTAGGTCCGGCCTCTGGTGCGTTCGCTCCCCCGCCTCCTGCGGCAGGTATCCCTCCGCTCCAAGCTCGTGGCCCTCATGGCCACGTTGATGATGTGCGGGGTGCTGGTCACGGCATTGTCCGCGTCGGCCTCGCTTCGGCTGACGCTGCAGGACCAGATGGATACCGATCTCAAGGACAACTCGATCGCCCTGGCGAACATCATGTGGTCCTCCTGGAAGAACCAGGAGATGCCCAGCGAGGGGGCGACGCTGGAGTTCAACCGCTTCCGGGGGACCTTGCGGGACAACGACGGCAACGTGCGTTACGAACTCCCCCATCGAAAGCACACCGATGCACCCGAAGTCCCGCCGATGACCGTCGATGAGGTCCGGGACCTGAAATCCTTCAACATGGACGTCCCCGGCACGGAGGAATCCTCCCGTGGCTGGCGCACGGGTATCTACACCCTGCGCAACAACGACGGATACATCGTGGTTTCGCTGCCCCTGCAGTCGACGATGGGCACCGTGGACAAGGCCACGAAACTCGTGGTCACCAGTGGCACGCTGGTGACCCTGGTGATGTCCATGATCGCCTACGGCATCACGGGGAGGGCCCTGAGGCCGTTGGTCCGGGTCGAACGCACCGCCGCGGCGATTGCCGCCGGCGACCTTTCCCGACGTGTTGAGGAATATCCCCCCGAAACCGAGGTCGGCCGATTATCCCGTTCTCTGAACGCGATGCTGGCCCATATCGAGCAGGCCTTCCGCGGGCGGGCCGCCTCCGAACGCAAGATGCGCCGCTTCATCCAGGACGCCTCCCATGAGCTACGGACCCCTCTGGTGACCATCCAGGGCTATTCCGAGCTCTACCGGCACGGCGGGGTGAGCGGGGAAGAACAGATCGGGACGGCCATGGGCCGGATCGAAGGCGAGGCCAAACGCATGGCCCAGCTCGTGGAGGATCTGTTGACCCTGGCCCGTCTCGATGAACAACGCCCCTTGGAACGCCAACCGGTGGATCTGCTGCAGTTGGGCTCGGACGCCGTGGAGGACGCCCGGGTCAATGCCCCAACGCGCGAAGTCCGTCTGGTGGGCCTGGACGGACCGCAGGCCACCAGCGCCCCCAGCAGCGGCGATGAGCTTCGGCTGCGCCAGGTCATGGGGAACCTGATGACCAATGCACTGCGCTATACCCCCGAAGGCTCACCCCTTGAAGTGGCGGTCGGGGTCCTGCCGGTGATCGACGGGCGTTCGGATGCCGTGCTGGCGATCCGGGACCACGGCAGCGGGATCTCCGAGGAGGACGCAGCCCGGGTGTTCGAGCGGTTCTATCGGGCCGATAGCTCCCGCCAGCGGGAGACCGGCGGAACCGGACTCGGATTGGCGATCGTCGCGGCCATTGTCGCCCAGCACGATGGGTCCGTCCGACTCACCGAAACCCCTGGTGGTGGGGCCACCATGTCCATCCACCTGCCGTTGGTCCCCGCCGACTCCTCCTCCACGGACGACGACGGGTCCTGAACCTTCCACAGTTTGTTCCCGATCGGCGCGGGAGCGCTTCCTACTCGTGCATCGTGTTGCTGGGGCACATCCGGGTGTCCCCGACCGTGGAGGTCAAGGAAACGAGCGGGGAGTCACCATGAGTAGTTTTTCGGCCAACACAGCAGAAATGCGCGGACGGGCCCAAGCAGTCCAAGGGACCATCGAGCGCCTACGTGCCGAGGTGAACACCATGCAGGCCGGTCTGCGGGACCTCGAGTCCTCCTGGCACGGGGCTGCTGCCTCGAATTTCCAGGCCGTCGTCGCCGATTGGCGGGCCACCCAGATGAAGGTCGAAGAATCCCTGACCGCCATCAACACCGCCTTGTCCCATGCCTCACAGCAGTACGACGATGCCGAGGCAGCAAATGCAAGGATGTTCACCTACTAAGCGGGGCCCCGTTCCGGGCCGCGGCCCTCGCCGAGGCGCCGACAGAGGCCTTCTCTCTGGGGGCTTCCTGTTCAGAAGATTTCTCATCGGTCATGCCATCGGACTCTTCCGCGGGACGCGACGGTTCCGGGATTCGGCCGGCACCTTGACGCCAGGCCTGGACGATCCACGACCGTAACCGCTCCCAGGTGACGTCGCGGATGAAGATCGCATCAATCGCAATCATGGCCAACGAGAACCAGGGCAGGCCCATAAGGACGGCGATGCCGACGTGGAATCCCACCATCGCGAACAGCGCAGGGATCCTCGTCCATCTGAACAACAACGCCCCGGGGAACGTCAGCTGGATGATGATTGAGCCGATGCTGGCGATCGCTACCGCGGGTCCCCAGGCCGTGACCAGGTCGCTGAGCTCCGGCCAGGGCCCGAACCGGACCGTCTGCAAGGGGGCATACACCGCGGTTCCGTCACGCCAGGGCGCCCCACCGGCCTTATAGAGGGCACCCGAAACGTAGACGAAGATGACCTGGCAGGCCAGCACGACGATGACGAGGTTATGCGCTAGGGTCGGCACCGGGTCGGGGACGATCCGAGCGAGGATCCCAGCCCCCTTCCCCGCCCTCTGCTTGCCGGCGCGTTTGGCTCGACGGCGCGCATCGAGCGACCAGCGCCCCGAAGGATCAGCGAAGATGAGACCGATCAACGCAATGCGGAAGATATTGTCTCCCTGGTCCGAGGCCAGATCCTGGACCTCGATGAGGCTGACCCACATCACCGTGAACAGCGGGAGGAGGATCCTGGTGCGGTACCCCAGGATGACGGTCACGGCCAGAGCGCCGGTCAGTAGATAGAGCAACGTCAGGGCGGTGTCGTTGGTTGCTGCATGGCGGAAGGCCGAAAACAGCCAGGAGGCGGACAGCTTGCTCTCGGGGTCCTGGATCTGGCCCGTCCATGCCGCACCCGAGCCAAAGGTGTAGTACCGGCTTCCGAAGTTGGTGGTCCACAGCCCCAATGCGGCGATTCCGAGGAGGATCCGGGTGACGGCGAGGCCGTATCTGGCCTTTTTGGTGTCCAGCAACCAGTTTTCGATCGTCACCAAGACGCCGCCGATGGCGGCCAGGAGGTGCCGGGGGCCTTCGCTCCAGAACGAGCCCCACAATCCGGCTACTCCGCCTTTGAAGCCGGCGAACCTGCGTGAAAAATCTTCCATGCTATCTTTTGCCCCTTGCCCGGTTGAAGACTTCGGCGAACCGTTCCTGGTTCTGACCCGGTACGGTGTATCGGCCGCGCCAGCCCGTCGATATCACTACTGCCTCGGGACGTTTGGCCTCAGGATCATGCCGGTGCTTGAACGGAACGACGCTTTGGCGGCTGACCTCGAATTCGACGTAGTTCACCGCGTCTCCCCATACGGCATGGGCTACTTGGGTTGCGTAGGCCGTGGTGGTCTTCTCCGCCTCCATATGTGCCTCGGCGCGATGCTTTTCTGCCGTTGATTCCGCGGAGGCGATCAATGACTGATCAAGCCTGGCGAGCCAATCGTCACCTTTGAAATAGCCGGCGGCGACAACATCCTTCTGGGCCTTCTCGAGTTTGTCGAAGGTCTTCTTATAGTCACGCCCCTGAATCCCCCCGAGAATTGCGGCCCGCTGCGGAGACAGGTGGTGCGTCAGCATGCGTGACTCGACGTCGGTGGCATCGACCCATTCGGTTGCCTTCTTCGAACCTTCTAGCTGGGCCCGCACCTTGACGGTGTAGTCGCCGTTGACCGGGGAGGGAGCGAAGACGCTCCAGCTTTGTCCGAACAACGGCATCATGTAGCTACTCAACGCCTTCTGCGGAACGAGGTCCCGCAAACCACTCGGAGGAGCCACCCATAGGAAGGTGGCCAAAAGGTGCCAAGCCGTGATCGCGACGCACCCGATCGTGACGCCGCGCAACCACGCCGGACGCTTTCTGGTGGGCATTGGAGTGTGTGTCATCAGGGGAATACCTTCGGCCCTTCCGCCAGCGGTACAGCCAACTGCTGGTGTACCGCGACGGTTACGAATAAATGGTGTGGGCTGGCACATCGTCTCCGATGTGCCAGCCCACGTCTTATTGCCTCCGTTAGGAGACTGAACGCCTCCGAGCGATCAGCAGTGCAGTACCACCGGCGAGCAGCAGAGCCAGGGCTGCGAGGCCCAATGGCAAGCTGGTCGCACCGGTGGACGCAAGCCCGCCGCCGTTGTTGACGTTCACACCGGAACTAGCGGAGTCGCTATCTGCTCCGGTTCCAGCGCTGGCATCCGCGGACGAGTCCGCATCGGCAGAAGCCGATGAGTCGCCAGCAGCAGTCACCATGAATCCGACGGTAGTTTCGGATCCGTTGGACTCCTGGCTAGCCGTGACACTGTGCTTGCCCGGGTCAACGTCCTTGAACGTCACCGACCAATCACCATCCTCGTCAACGGTCACCGTCTGGCTCTCTCCATCGTCCAAGGTCACGACGACCTCTTCACCGGGAGTGCCCGTGCCGGTCACCGGAACATCGGCGCTTCCATCATCGGAAGAATCAATGTCCTGGCCCTCCGTGGGGCTCGTGATAACCACATCAGCTGATGCGTCATCCTCGCCGTTGGAAGAGGTATCGGAGTCAGCATTCGTAGCAGCGTCCGTGTCAGCAGTCGCGTTCGCATCAGCATCCGTATCAGCGTCCGTGTCAGCAGTCGCGTTCGCATCTGCATCGGTGTCAGCGTCAGCAGCAGTAGCCGCATCCGTATCAGCATCCGTATCGGCAGTCGCGTTCACATCAGCATCCGTATCGGCGTCAGCAGCAGTAGCCGCATCCGTGTCAGCATCCGTATCGGCAGTCGCGTTCACATCAGCATCCGTGTCAGCGTCAGCAGCAGTAGCCGCATCCGTGTCAGCAGTCGCGTTCGCATCAGCATCCGTATCAGCGTCCGTGTCAGCAGTCGCGTTCGCATCTGCATCGGTGTCAGCGTCAGCAGCAGTAGCCGCATCCGTATCAGCATCCGTATCGGCAGTCGCGTTCACATCAGCATCCGTGTCAGCGTCAGCAGCAGTAGCCGCATCCGTGTCAGCAGTCGCGTTCACATCAGCATCGGTGTCAGCGTCAGCAGCAGTAGCCGCATCCGTGTCAGCAGTCGCGTTCACATCAGCATCGGTGTCAGCGTCAGCAGCAGTAGCCGCATCCGTATCAGCATCCGTGTCAGCAGTCGCGTTCACATCAGCATCGGTGTCAGCGTCAGCAGCAGTAGCCGCATCCGTATCAGCATCCGTGTCAGCAGTCGCGTTCACATCAGCATCGGTGTCAGCGTCAGCAGCAGTAGCCGCATCCGTATCAGCATCCGTGTCAGCAGTCGCGTTCACATCAGCATCGGTGTCAGCGTCAGCAGCAGTAGCCGCATCCGTATCAGCATCCGTGTCAGCAGTCGCGTTCACATCAGCATCGGTGTCAGCGTCAGCAGCAGTAGCCGCATCCGTATCAGCATCCGTGTCAGCAGTCGCGTTCACATCAGCATCGGTGTCAGCGTCAGCAGCAGTAGCCGCATCCGTATCAGCATCCGTGTCAGCAGTCGCGTTCACATCAGCATCGGTGTCAGCGTCAGCAGCAGTAGCCGCATCCGTATCAGCATCCGTGTCAGCAGTCGCGTTCGCATCTGCATCGGTGTCAGCGTCAGCAGCAGTAGCCGCATCCGTGTCAGCATCCGTGTCAGCGTCAGCAGCAGTAGCCGCATCCGTATCAGCATCCGTGTCAGCAGCAGTAGCCGCATCCGTGTCAGCAGTCGCGTTCACATCAGCATCGGTGTCAGCGTCAGCAGCAGTAGCCGCATCCGTGTCAGCAGTCGCGTTCACATCAGCATCGGTGTCAGCGTCAGCAGCAGTAGCCGCATCCGTATCAGCATCCGTGTCAGCAGTCGCGTTCACATCAGCATCGGTGTCAGCGTCAGCAGCAGTAGCCGCATCCGTATCAGCATCCGTGTCAGCAGTCGCGTTCACATCAGCATCGGTGTCAGCGTCAGCAGCAGTAGCCGCATCCGTATCAGCATCCGTGTCAGCAGTCGCGTTCACATCAGCATCGGTGTCAGCGTCAGCAGCAGTAGCCGCATCAGCGTCCGTGTCTTCGACAACAGCGAAATCGGTTTCAGCCGTGGAATCATCACCGGATTGCGTAGCAACGACAGTGTGATCACCCGGCTCAACTTCCGGGAACGTGACTGACCAGGTTCCGTCCTCATCCACGGTTGCTGTCTGTGAAGTTCCATCGTCGCCGTCGAGGACTACGACAACTTCCTCACCCGGTTCCCCTGTTCCTTCAACCGGAACGTCTGAGGTGCCTCCCGCAGGTGCAGTGACTTCCGAGCCCGGTGCCGGATTAGTGATGGCAACTGTTTCGATTTCCTCTTCGGCAATTCGCACATAAGAGGTGGCCAGCCCGACATTGGCCGCGCCCGTTTCCGAAACACCCGGGAGCAACGTCAGAGCGAGTGCGGAGACTTCGAAGTCAGCCGGCACAGTAACGGGCTGAGCCGTCTCAGTCAGTTCAACAGCGCTTCCAGTCTGCTTGTTGATAGTGATTGAAACCGCTTCGTCCAAGACTCCGCTGAGAATTGGTGAGAGGGTATTCAGAACCGGAGTCGCAACACCCGTCAGGCTCTCAGTCAGACCGCTAAGCAACGGGTTCACAACTGCGCCAATGCTCTGCGTCAGCGGAACAAGCAAACTGTCGGCCACGAAGTCCAAAAGTGGGTTGAGGATGCCGTCGGCCAAGTCGATCTCTGCATTAACGTTCGGGTCCGAACCTGACGTTCCGAGGAAATCGCCCAAGGCACCGTCAATGACAAGAGTCCCGTTTGTGGTGGTGCCAAGAGGAGGAATTCCCACGGTTACGGCCAGACCTGTGTCAAGCGTCAGCGTGGCTTCGTTGATAGCCTTCGTCAGCTCCGTGTTGAGCTGATCGGTCAACGAACCGACCGCTTCGGCCAGACCATCGGTCACCTTTTGCAGAGTAGCCGAACTAATGACTTCAGTGTTGGCTGGCAACCCATTGAGGGTTCCGCCGGCAACCGCCTTCTCCAGGTCGATGGTGATGGTTCCATCGGCCAAGTTCAGAGCAACCAGCCCGTCGGTGTCCGTGATGGTCGACTGCAAGAGGCCGACGTTGATTGATTCCAGAGCGGAATCCAAGTTACCGATGGAGATTTCCGTCGGCCCAAGCTTCAACTTGGCGACGAGGAGGTCGGCTTCAGTATTCAGCACGTCTTCGAGGGCCCCGGTGATGGCCCCGTTCTCGCCCACCGCCCCGTTCAGTGTGGTACCCACACCGTTGACAACTTCACCGAGGTCGCCGCTCAGCGATCCGACCAGCGGGCTGTTGACGTTCGCCTTCAGATCGGCAACGGTGTAATCGCTCTTGCCTGTCCCTGCATCGAGGGTTGCCCTCGACGCGATTGCCCCGACTTCGAGGTTGAGCTGATCGATGACGTCATCGGAAAGACCGGCAACACCCAGCTGCTCCAGTAGGCGAGTGAGTTCGACCTTGGCATTTTCGGAGCTTCCGCCTCCACCGGCGTTGGCGTCGATGGCCCCGTCCGCGCCGACGAGGCCGGCCGAAGCAGTGGCCTTGGTCGGCTCCGTGGCTTCCGCATAGCTGTGCAGCGCACCGAGTGCGCCAAGATCCAGCAGACCATTACCGCTGCCGTCATCAATCAACGGCAGTTGCAGCGACGGAAGTGTCAGGTTCACAGCACCGAGTGCGCCGACGTTCAGCGGCTCATAGTGTTCGCCCGGGTTGCTCGGAAGGGACTGCTGCAAGTCGAGGTGACAGTTTGAGTGTCATGCTGCGAGAGCAGCTGGCTCTATGATTGCTTCGTACTCCACTGGGGTCAAACGACCCAGCCGGACCTGACGTCGACGCCGATGATATGTCCGCTCAATCCAGGTCACGATGGCGATCCTCAGCTGGCCCCGGGTGGCCCAGCGGCCACGGTCGAGCACGTTCTTCTGCAAGAGCGCAAAGAACGATTCCATGGCCGCATTGTCACCGGCCGCCCCGACTCTGCCCATCGACCCGACCAAGCCCTGACCGGCCAAAGCACGGACGAATTTCCTGGACCGAAATTGCGAACCGCGATCTGAATGCACCGTGCAGCCGGCCACGTCGCCACGTCTGGCCACGGCCATCTGGAGGGCATCAACTGCCAACCTGGCCTTCATCCGGCTGCTGATCGAGTAGCCCACGATCCGAGACGAGAACACGTCCTTTATCGCACAGAGGTAGAGCTTGCCCTGACTTGTTTCGTGCTCCGTGATGTCGGTCAGCCACAACTGGTTCGGGTACTGGGCAATGAACTCGTGCCGGACCCGTCCGTCGGAGTCGGTGACGGCGCACAGGTCGTCATGGACCGGTGGGCCAGGTCTTTTCCCGTTCTTGCCCCGCCCCTTACCGAAGGCAGAAAACCAGGCATTATCCGAACACAGCCGCCACGCGGTGCGCGCGGCCATGGGATACCCGGCGGTTTCCGCCTCGTCGGTCAGATATCGGTACCCGAACTCCGGGTCGTCCCGGTGGGCATCGAAGAGGGCGTTCGCCCGGTAGGCGGAGACCAGGTCCGCTTCGGAGACAGGAGCGGACAGCCAGCGGTAGTAGGGCTGGCGGGAGAACTTCAAAACCCGACACGACACCGCGACGGGGATCCCGTCTGCGGCGAGCTCTCTTACGAGCGGGTAGAACCTTTTGAGGGCAGATTCGCCTGAGATAAATAGGCAGCAGCACGGCGGAGGACTTCGTTCTCCTGCTCGAGTAGGCGTGTGCGGCGGCGTAGGTCGCGCAATTCTGCCGACTCGTCCGTGGTCTTGCCGGGCTTGTTGCCGGCATCGATCTCGGCTGCGCGGAGCCATTTAGCGATGGTGCCTTCGTGGACACCGAAGTCTTTCGCGATCTGGCCGATCGTGGTCTTTGCGTCCCGGTCCAATACGACGCGGACCACGTCGTCACGGAACTCTTTCGGGTAAGGGCGTGGCATGGTGACTATCCTTTCAGGCTTGCCTACAAACAAGCCAGATCATCTGTCACCTTCCTTTGCATCAGTCCCCATGGTTCCGGGTGTCCCATTTAGTCCGCGATGTGGGCTGGCACCAACCGCACGAGGGGGAAGCCATGCAGGCAGATTCAAAGAAGAAGTTCCGCGCCGTTCTCGTCGGAGGACTGGTGGTGGGGGTCGGGGCCGCAGTAACGCTCGCGGCCTGGAACGACTCCGAATTCGCCCAGGGGACCTTCGCGTCCGGACAGTTCAATCTGGAGGGAAGCACCACCAGCTCGACCGAGGGATTCGCCGACCACCCCAGCAGCGAAGATGCCGCCGCACTGACCTTCGAGGTCAACCCGGAAAACATGAGCCCGAACGACAGTGTCTACGCTCCGTTCTCGGTTCGCTTGGATGAAACGACGACCAATGATGCTTCCGTCGATATCACGGCAGCCGCCGGTGGAACGACCACCGGCATGAGCTACCGTTTGATCCAGACCGAGGCCTTCGGCTGTGATTCCGACACCGCGGGCACCGACCTGGTCCCGGCAGGTACCGCTTTGGGCTCCGTCTCCGGTGCAGCCGCCTTCGATCTGGCCAAGGGTGCTGCGGCGTCGGCCGGCGAAGCCACCAATCTCTGCTTCATAGTCACGGCCGACGACGACCTGGCACAGGACCAGACAGGCACTTCCACCTGGGAATTCACGGCGACCAGCAAGGACAGCTAGCACATCGTGGGAACACATGGCTCAACCTCACCAGAACGCACCGGCGGACGCCGAGCTAAAATCCGGGCGCTGCTGATCGGCGCGTTGGTCATCGGTGTGGGTGGTGCCACGACGTTGGCGGCTTGGACCGATGGTGAAAATGCTACCGGGACCTTCGGCACCAGTGTCTTTGGCATCCAAGGCTCCACGAACGGCAGCGCTTTCGCGAAGCACCCCAGCGACGCACCTGCATCCTTGGACTTCGCTGCCACGGGCATGACCCCAGGCGATAAGGCCTTCGCCTCCTTCGACGTTCGGACCACTGCTGGAACCACGATCGATGGAACTGTTGCCGTGACCGACGCCACGGTGGCCGGAGACTCGGCCATCACCGGGAACCTCAGTTACCGGGCGGCAGCAGTACCAGCCGGAACCAAGTGTTCCTCAACCGTCTATACCGGGGCGGCCCAGAACATCGGCACGGTCTTTCCCCTCCCTGCCCAAGCCGTCTCCGCAGCTGGAGCGAACACCGTCCGATATTGCTTCGAGGTGACCCTGGGGGCGAAGACGCCCAACACGGCACAAGGAAAATCCGGTTCCGCGACCTGGGTATTCAGCGCAACATCGGCCACGTAGATGCGACCTGTCCCCACCCGATCCCGCCGTCCTTCCGCCGGGAAACTCATTGGTGATCTGGTCCTGAACCTCGCTGCGGTCGGAGGGGCCCTGTGTCTGGTGCTGGTGGTGTTGGCTTTCGTCTTCAATATTTCGCTGATCATGTTCAAGACCGGCTCCATGACCCCGACGATCCCGGCAGGGTCGGTGGCAGTCATCCGACAGATTCCTGCCGAGCAGATCAGCGTCGGGGACGTGATCACGGTGGATCGTCCGGGAAAGCTGCCCGTTACGCACCGGGTCGTGGAGTCGTCCCCTGGAGATGCCGCCGGCCAGCGCGTCATCCGGCTCAAGGGCGATGCCAATGACACCGCGGACATCGCCCCCTACACGGTGGCCGAGGCAGGCCTGGTGCTTTGGCATGTTCCGGGGATGGCCAAGGTCATTGTTGGCATGTCGAGGCCCTGGGTCCTCGGTCTGATCACGCTCGCTGCCGGGGCCCTAGTCACTTGGACATTTTGGCCACGTCCGCCCGGGAACACGAAGGACAAAGCCTCAGGAAACGCCCCCGCAGGACCGGCCACCACCGAAGAAACGCCAGCGTATTGCGAAAGCCGGACCGGCACATCCGCCCCCTCCCCGAAGATCCGCCGCCCAGGGCGCCATCCAGGAGGAGCACTTACTCTCCTGCTCGGCATGGCGGTCTTCCTCTCCCCCATGACCCTGACGGTCCCTTCGGCCCAGGCAGACCCGGCGGACCGCCAGATCAACGGACGGTACCTGAGACTGACCTCCGTGGCGGATCCGGAAGCGATGACGACGTTGGCTCCCGGCGACTCGGTCGTCTGGCAGGTCGGGATCAGCGCCGATCCGCCCTCGCCCGGAAAGATCGAGGTCGGCTATGCCTTCACCGGGCGTCGAGCCCTCCCGTTGGAGATCACCACGACGGCCTGCACGACGCGTTGGCATGAGGGACGCTGCCCCGGGGCGGAAGTCCCAGCGGCGGGGATTTCGGCATCCGGCAACACCAATTCTGGCCCCCTCCTGTCTTTCGGAACCGGGGAACAGCGTTGGGTCCGCCTTCAGGTCCGTGTCCCGAGCGATGCCGCAGTGGCCCAGGATGCGGTGACCCGGCTCAGGCTGGTCGTCGCCGGGGCGGGCGAAGAGGTCTCGGCCAATCCAAGCGGTCCGTCGCCGGAAACCGGGACAGACCGGACGGGGAGCCCTTCCGAGGGCTCCGTAGCCGACCCCGGACGCCCGATCGTTGAGCCACTGCCCTCCACCGGCGGGGACGTCCTAGGTGCCCTGTTCTGGGGATTGATCGCCGTCGTGGGCGGTGTGGCCGTTTCCCTGGTCGCCCGGGTCGTTCAACGCAGGTCCCATCGTGGCTGACGTGCGTTCCGTCCGCCGGTTGTTGTCCCGGTCCTCACCACTGCTGGTCGCCGTGCTGGCGCTGACTCTGCTCGGAGCCTCCGGGGCAGGCATGGCGGAACCCACCGAGGCCCAATGGGCGGATGCCGAATCTTCGTCGGGCCGGTTCACCGCCCTCCGGGTCGAATCCCCCACCCCGAACGGCGGCTGCACGTACGTCCCGCATGCCTTGAAGCGGGATAAAATCCTGCTCTACTGGCACCTTCCCGCCGGTCAAACGCTGGAGGACATCAGATTTGAGGCCAAAAGCAACCGGGGTATCAGCATCGTGGACAAACTCAACAATTTTTCCTTCCTTGATGACTCGCATCCCGACGCCGGGCCGAACAACTACAGGACCGAGGTCCCGGTCGGCTTGCTCAGCGCTCTGTTGGGCCTCGGGGCAAAGATCACGTTGACCCTGACCAGCACGGCGGGAGCCTGGACATCCGCACCGATGAGTGCCGTCGCGACACTGCCCACGCTGACCATCGGAGGAAAGTGCAGCAACGTACCGGCCTAGGGGCGGAACGGTCCCCGACAGGCAGCACCGCCAACCATGCCGAGGCCCACTGTAGGGTTGTCGATGGACAACTTCCTCGAAGACGGAGTCATTGATGTCACGTACGGCCATCGTCGTCGGATCGGGCCCCAACGGCTTGGCCGCCGCGGCCTTCCTGGCCCGCCAAGGCGTTGACGTGACGATCCATGAACAAGGCCCCCTGCCGGGAGGCGCAGCACGATCGGCAGAACCACTCGGGGAAGGTTTCATCACCGATCTGGGTGCCGCGGGCCACCCCTTCGGCGTGGGCAGCCCGGCTTTCCGGGAACTCGGTCTGGCCGACCACGGGCTCGAATGGGTCCACCCCACCTACCCCATGGCCCATCCGCTGCCCGGACGCGACTCCGCACTGCTCCAACGCGATGCCTCATTGACCGCTGCGAGCCTCGGCTCCGACCGGAACGCCTGGCGCCTGCTGCACCAGCCGGTGGTCAAGCATCCTCATCGAACGCTGGAGAACATCACCGGGCCGCTGTTGCGTCTGCCGCCGCATCCGCTGTCGATGGCCTCCTTCGGCATCCGGGCCGGTTGGCCGGCCCATCTCCTGGCCCGTCGCCTCTTCGAAACCGAGGAAGCCCGCGCACTCTTCATCGGTTCAGCGGCCCATTCCATGCTGCCCCCCACCCATCCGTTCACCGCCGCGTTCGGCCTGGTCTTCGGAGGGCTCGGGCAGTCGTTGGGATGGCCCGTGGCCCGGGGTGGAACCGGCCGCATCGTGGATGCCCTGCTAGCGGTATTGGACCAGCACGGGGCAAAGATCCACACGAATTCCCCGGTGACCGACCTGCGCGATCTTCCCCGGGCCGATGCCGTCCTGCTGGACCTCACCCCCCGCCAGATCCTCAAACTCCAGGGGGCCGGGTTGGAGGACCGCTATCGCCGCCATCTGGCGAAGTGGAAGTACGGCATGGGCGGCTTCAAGGTCGACTATCTGCTCGATGGCCCCATCCCCTGGTCCGACCCGCGGACTGCCGAAGCCGGAACCGTTCATCTGGGCGGGACGATGGAGGAGATCACCGAGGCAGAATCGGCCACCCAGCGGGGGCACCTGCCGGCCCGGCCCTTCGTCCTGCTCTGCCAGCAATCCACCGCCGATCCCAGCAGGACCCGGGACGGTCGCCACGTGGTGTGGGCCTACGCCCACGTCCCCAACGGGTGCACCGCCGATGCGGCCCCGCTCATCGATGCCCAGATCGAACGCTTCGCCCCCGGATTCCAGGACCGCATCATCGGCCGGGTCGATTCCTCACCTCAGGCGTTGGAATCATGGAACCCCAACCTGGTGGGCGGGGACATCGGAGGCGGATCACTCCGTGGGCTCCAACAGGTCCTGCGCCCTGCCCCGACCTTGCGGCCTTACAACACCGGGACGGCGGGACTCTACATCTGTTCCTCCTCCACGCCCCCGGGCGGGGGTGTGCACGGGATGGCCGGCTGGCATGCCGCCCGGGCCGTGTTGCGCGATTGGGATCACCGGTAATCTGGGTCCATGGCCATCCTCATCGATCCGCCGCTGTGGCCGGCCCACGGCACGGTGTTCTCACATCTGGTCTCCGACGTCTCGGTGGAGGAACTCCACGCCTTTGCCGCGGCTGCCGGGCTGAGTCGGCGCGCGTTCGACCGCGACCACTATGACGTCCCCCTCCGGCGCTTCGATGGCCTGGTTGCCGCGGGGGCGCATCCGGTCCCGGCCACCGAGCTGGCGCGGCGGCTGATCCGTTCCGGGGTGCGCGTCCCGGCCCACCAACGCCCCGAGCGCCTCCAAGGGGTCCTCACCGATGCCTGGGACCGGATGCTGCCCGGCTGCCCCTGGATCGCCTCAGAACTGATGGAACGCTGGTCCGAACCGCACCGGCATTACCACGACCGGGCCCATCTGCTGGCCGTTCTGCGGGCCCTGGACCTGTTGTGTTCGCGCGGGGAGGCCATTGGAGCGCATCCGCGCGCACCGTGGCTGGCGGCCTGGTTCCACGATGCCGTCTATGCCGGAGTCGCCGGCCGGGATGAGGAGGATTCAGCCCGGTTGGCCGAAGAGCTCCTTCCCACGGCGGGTCTGCCCACGGCCGAAGTGGACGAGGTGGCCCGGCTGGTCCGTCTGACCGCCGACCACCGCCCCGCAGGGCACGACGCCGGTGGCCGGCTGCTTTGCGATGCCGATCTGGAGGTCCTGGCCCGCCCCGGCCCGGCCTACCGACGCTATGTCTCCGCGGTGCGCCGCGACTACGCCACGGTCTCCGATGCCGACTTCGCCCGGGGCCGCGCCGCCGTCCTGCGGTCCCTGCTCGATACCGAAACGCTCTTCGGCACCACCAGCGGACGGGATTTGTGGGAGGAGCCGGCCCGGAACAACCTCGCCATCGAGTTGGCGGGACTACCGGGGACCTGACCCCCACCGTTCCGGATTTTAACGACGCCGGCGCGGCCCCTCGTTTCCGAGGTGACCGCGCCGGCGTCGTCGTGCAGGGGCTGAAAGGCCCGGGAGGCTAGATGTACTCGGCCATCAGGTTGGTGACAGGCGGCTGGTCGGGGGTTTGCCTCCGAGTGCGGTGTGGCGTCGGACAGTGTTGTAGACCTCGAGCCATGGGGCAAGGGCAGCGCTACGGTCGGCGTTGGTGGTGAACATCTGGCGGTAGGCCCATTCGGTGGCCAGGGTTCGGTTGAACCGCTCGACCTTGCCGTTCTGCCATGGGCAGTGCGGTTTGATGAACTTGTGCTTCGCGCCCAGATCGCTGATGGCGGTAGCGAAGTCTTCTGAGCGGCGGTACGACCAGTGGTTGTCGGTGATCACCCGCTCGATCTGGGCGATGCCATGGACATCAAAGAACACCGCTGCACGTCGCAAGAACCCCGCACAGGTGGTGCCCTTTTCGTCACCGAGGATCTCGGAGTACGCCAACCGGGAGTGGTCGTCGACCATCGAGTGCACGTAGTCATAGCCGATCCGGGCCTTCTTCTTCGCCGCGGTTGACCCCATCTGGCGGCCATGGGCTTTCCACCCACCGCCGTCAGGGATCTTGCCGATCTTCTTCACATCGACATGGACCAGCTCACCGGGCCGGTCGCGTTCGTAGCGCACCGCTGTGGTCTTCGAGGCCCGGATCACCTCACCGGTCAACGGGTCACACTCGCGTAGATAGGGGACCGCGTGGCGGCGCAGCACCCGCGAGACTGTGCGAGCTGGGATGTTGAGGTCAGCGCCGATCCAGTCCTGGCCGTGTCGTTGCTCGTGGCGCAGCGCCACGATTCTTTCCTCAACCTCGACCGAGGTCTGGCGTGGACTGTGGTGCGGGCGCGAGGACCGATCGAGAAGGCCCGCAGAACCCTCACTACGGAACCGATTGATCCATCGGTGCGCGCACTGACGAGACACACCCTGGGCTCGCGCAGCATGCGCGACTGCCCACCCCTGGACACAGACCCGCTCTACGAGCAATTGCCGGCCACGCAAGTTCAGCCGGGCATTACGGTGGGACATGAAGACCTCCGGACGGTTGGCGACTTAGACATCACCCACCGCACCCGGAGGTCTTCGCTACGTCAAGAGCCCGGGACCGTCACCAACCTCCCGGCCGAGTACAGCTAGAAGCCGCCCATGCCACCCATGCCGCCCATGTCATCCCCGCCGGGCATGCCTGCGCCGGCCTTCTCGGGCTGATCGGCGACGACTGCCTCGGTGGTGAGGAACAGTCCGGCGATGGAGGCCGCGTTCTCCAGTGCGGAGCGCGTGACCTTCACCGGGTCGTTGACCCCGGCGGCGAGCAGGTCCTCGTAGACGCCGGTGGCGGCGTTCAGGCCATGGCCCGAGGCCAGGCCCTTGACCTTATCGGCAACGACGCCGGGCTCGTGGCCCGCGTTGAAGGCAATCTGCTTCAGCGGGGCCTCGATGGCGACCTTGACGATGTTGGCGCCGGTGGCCTCATCGCCTTCCAGGGTCAGCTTCGCGAAGGCCTTCTCGCCGGCCTGGATCAGGGCCACGCCGCCGCCGGCGACGATGCCCTCTTCCACGGCTGCCTTGGCGTTGCGCACGGCATCCTCGATGCGGTGCTTGCGCTCGTTGAGCTCGACCTCCGTGGCGGCACCGGCCTTGATCACTGCCACGCCGCCGGCCAGCTTGGCCAGGCGTTCCTGCAGCTTCTCGCGGTCGTAATCCGAATCGGAGTTCTCGATTTCGGCACGGATCTGGTTGACCCGGCCCGAGATCTCCTCGGCGTCGCCGGCCCCTTCGACGATGGTGGTCTCGTCCTTGGTGACCACGACCTTGCGGGCCTGGCCCAACTGGTCCAGCGTTGCGGTTTCGAGCTTCAGCCCGACTTCCTCGGCGATGACCTGGCCACCGGTGAGGATGGCGATGTCGGCCAGCATGGCCTTGCGGCGGTCACCGAAGCCCGGAGCCTTCACGGCGACGGATTTGAAGGTGCCCTTGAGCTTGTTGACCACGAGGGTGGCCAGGGCTTCGCCCTCGATGTCCTCGGCGATGATCAGCAGCGGCTTGCCGGACTGCATGACCTTCTCCAGGACGGCGACCATGTCCTTGACGGAGGAGATCTTGGAGTTGACGATCAGGATGTACGGATCCTCGAGGACCGTTTCCTGACGCTCGGCGTCGGAGACGAAGTAGGCCGAGAGGTAGCCCTTGTCGAAGCGCATGCCCTCGGTCAGTTCCAGGTCCAGCCCGAAGGTGTTGGACTCCTCGACGGTGACGACGCCTTCCTTGCCGACCTTGTCCAGTGCCTCGGCGATGAGCTCGCCGATCTGGGAATCACCGGCGGAGATCGACGCGGTGGCGGCGATCTGCTCCTTGGTTTCGATTTCCACGGCGGAACCGAACAATTCGGTGGTCACGGCCTCGACGGCCTTTTCGATCCCGCGCTTGAGCGAGAGCGGGTCGGCGCCGGCGGCAACGTTGCGCAGGCCTTCCTTGACCAGGGCCTGGGCCAGCACGGTGGCGGTGGTGGTGCCGTCGCCCGCGATGTCGTCGGTCTTCTTGGCGACCTCCTTGACCAGCTCGGCACCGATCTTCTCGTACGGCTCGTCCAGTTCGATTTCCTTGGCGATGGACACGCCGTCGTTCGTGATGGTGGGGGCGCCCCACTTCTTTTCGAGGACAACGTTGCGCCCACGCGGGCCGAGGGTCACCTTGACGGCGTCGGCCAGGGTGTTCAGACCCCGCTCGAGGCCGCGGCGTGCTTCCTCGTCAAATGCAATCATCTTGGCCATGGTGGCTAGTGGTCCTTTCGGGACAGTCTTGCGAATTCATGAACCAGCTGAAACGCCCGCGACGGACGAGCGGGGTCCTGCGTTGTCTGAACGCCGTGCCCACACCCTCGTTGCAACTGATCCGGGGTTCACCCGCGGTGTTCGACGCCGATGCGCTGCGACGGATCCTATCCGCGCCGCGCTTAGCAGTCGCAACACCTGAGTGCTAAGTCAATTATTGGCACTCCCCACCCTCGAGTGCAAGCCATGGGGGCCGTTTCCGGGAAACTCTTCACGTCGGGCTTAACCCCGGCGGCCCGATCCGGGCCTCGGGGACCTAGTAATCGGCGCCGAGGACGACGGCGATCCGGCCGGGAATCTGCGTGGTCTGGTAGACCGTGCCGATGCCCATCGCCCCGGCGGCCTTCTCGGCCGTGGCCCGATCCTCATCCGCCTTGTAGTAGACGATCGAGCTGTTCACCCGCTTGGTCCAGTTCGCGGCGCTGAGGTTGCTGAATCCGGCGGCACTGAGCTTGGCCTGCCCACTGGCGGCCAACCCCGTCCGGCGCGACCCGTTGTAGACGCCGATCTTGGTGGAGGTATCCGGGGCGGCGGCGGCCGAGCTGGAGGAGGCAGCGGCGGCGGAGCTGGAGGATGCGGCAGCGGCCTTGGACTTCTCCGCGGCCTTCGATGCGGCGGCCTCCGATTTCGCGGCGGCGGATTCGGCCGCTGCGGAGGATTCCGCGGCCGCCGAATCGTCCTCCGGCGCCCCGCTTTCCGCTGCGGATTCCGATCCAGGGGCCGGCGACTGGCTGGCCGGGCTGGACACTGATTCCGAGGTCGCGACCGGCTGACCGGTCAGTTGCGGCAGCACGAAGTAGCTGAACAGACCCACGACCAGGGCCAGGATGCCGAAGGCGACGATCCAGCCCAACGGCGACCGGCGGCTGGCGGCGCCGGTCATGGCTTGCCGGTGGATCCCCTTGCGGTCGGTGAATTCCGGGACCCTGTCGAACTCGTCGTTCGGGTACTTCGTCATCGCAGTCCTTGGTTCCTTCGGTGCAGCGGCGGATGGTGCCGGAATCGGGCCTACGCCTCGCCCGCCAGCCGGCGCGCGCTGCGGGCACGATGCCTCGTTGATCGAAGTCTACGCAATCTTTTGACAAGCATCGGATCATGCGCCAGTGCGGCGTCCGTGTCGATAAGTGCGTTGAGCAACTGGTAGTAGTTGGCGGCCGAAAGGTCGAAAAGTTCGCGGATGGCCTGTTCCTTGGCCCCGGCGTATTTCCACCATTGGCGTTCCAGGGCCAGGATCTGCTGGTCCCGGACGTCCAGCGCGCTGTCTTCGTCGGGTTCGAACTCCAGTTCGCCCGCTTGTACTGCCATCGCATGCCTCCTAGACCTGTCGCTTCACCGGCTCTTCCGTCCTCCGGACCCGGCCCGGAGGCGATTTCACCCACCCCCATCCTAATGGCGAATTACATCCATGTCATTTGCCGCGTGGCGTCCTCCTGCGGGGAGAATAGCCCCATGGAAACCGCTGCCGAGCACACTCCCTGGCCCATGGCCCCCGACTGGGCGGCGGCACTGGCGCCCGAGATGCCCCGGTTGCAGAAGCTCGATGCCGAGCTTTCCGCCCGCCGCGACGCCGGCGAACAGGTGCTGCCCGCCAGCGACCACCTGCTGCGCGCCTTCCACCGTCCGCTGGCCGATGTCAAAGTCCTCATCCTTGGTCAGGACCCCTACCCGACGCCCGGCCATTCGACCGGGCTGGCCTTCGCCGTCGACGCCTCGGTGGACCCGTTGCCGCGCAGCCTGAAGAACATCTTCACCGAGTACTGCCAGGACACCGGATATCCGTTCCCCGCCTCCGGGGACCTGACCCCCTGGGCCGAGCAGGGGGTGCTGCTGTTGAACCCGATCCTGTCGGTGGCCGCCGGGGACGCCGGATCGCATCGGAAACTGGGGTGGCAGGAATTCACCACCGCAGCGATCGCCGCACTGGTTTCACGCCGGGCCCCGCTGGTGTCGATCCTGTGGGGCCGGCACGCCCAGGGCTTCGAACCGCTCCTGGGGTCGACGCCGGTGATCACCAGCGCCCACCCCTCGCCGTTGTCCGCACGGCGCGGCTTCTTCGGCTCGCGTCCGTTCTCCCGGGCCAACGAACTGCTCACCGCCCAGGGGGCGGCCCCCGTCCAATGGCGTCTGCCCGGGGCCGAGGGCGGCCGTGGCGGCTCCGGGGCGGGGGCGCCGGACACCGAGGTCACGGAGCCACTGCCGGGCTTATAGCCTGCTCCGCTAACGGCGGCGGATCCGCCGCCGCTCGTGGGTGATCCACCCCTTGGTGAAGGGACGGGCGACGGTATCGCCGAGCACGACGCCGCCGGCGATGGCCACGATGATCGCGAAGGCGTTGAACATCTGCAGCAGCCCCACGGACATGTCGCCCGCGTCGATCGTGATGCCATACATGGCCCTGAAGATCGTCAGCCCGGGCAACAGGAAGGTCACTGCCGGGACGGCGACCACCAACTGCGGGGCGGTCATCTTCATGGCCACCCAGCGGCCCACGCCGCCGACGACGATGGCGGCCACGGCCGGGGCCATCCGGTCCCCCACCCCGACCGACTGGGCGAGCAGGTAGGCCAGATAGCCGGTGAGGGCCACCCCGGCGGTGGGCAGCAGCAGGCTGCGAGCCGTCTGTTCGAACAGGGACACACAGAACACAGCGACCCCGACCAGGAAGGCCAGGAACGCCGTCGGATAGGTGATCTGGTCGATGTTGGCCACGTCGAGTCGGCGCATTCCCAGCAAGGTGCCGGTCACCAGCGCCGCGGTGATCCCGGCGATGATGGCCCCGTAGATGAGCATCGAGGAGAAGAAGCGGCCCGCTGCGGTGACCGGGAATCCGTTGATCGCGTCCTGGACCGCCGACACGAATCTCGACGAGGGCAACAGCAACATGATCCCGCCGGCCACGACCACCGCCGGGGAGATCGGGGCGTTGACCGCCCAGAGGAGCATGGCGATGCCCGTGGTGACTGCCGAGCCGAGTCCGATGGTGAAGAACTCGGGGACCTTCCAGCCACCCACCACGTTCATGATGCCGGTGATCAGGCAGAACGAGACCAGGGCCACCAGGGCCCCGAACCAACTGCCCCCGATGAACATGACGAAGGCCGCGCAGAACCCGCCACCGCCCACGGTGGCCAACCACCGGGGGTAGGGCTTGGGCTGACGCAGGATCTCGTGCAACCGTTCGGTGGCCTGGGTACGGGTGACTCCCCCGGCGATGATCTCCGAAACCAGTCCGTGCAGCAGCGCCAGGCCCCGGTAGTTGCCCGTCCAGGAACGCACCACCCGCAGCAGCGACACCGGGTTCTGGTCCTGCGGGGCATAGTTGATGTGGATCGACTGGTTGGTGATCTCCACATCGACATTGCTCAGACCCAACGAGGCGGTGACCGCGATGACGCTGGTCTCCGCCTGCAGGGCACCGGCACCGAAACGGAACATCGACTCCGCCATGTCCAGCGCGAATTCCAGGGTTTGGCGGGCGTTGGCGTCGTACTCGCCGGGGGTCTGGATCAGCGGGTTCGCGTAGGGGCTGCCCACCAGCCGGTCCACGATCGAGAACGCCTGGGTCGGCGGCGACTCCGTATGCATCAGCTTCGAGAACGCGCGCTTGGCCGCCGGGGTGGCCTTTCCTGCGGCCCGGGCGACGGTCGGCAACGGATTCGGCGCGTGGAACGGCGCGGGGGCCGGCCGTGTCGGCCGCGGAGCGGTCTTCGGTGCGGCGGTATTGGTCGGCCCGGTGCGGGCCTCCGGCGGGAGAACGTTGGAAACCCTGGCCACGGCGGGGTCGATGGGCACGGCGGTGGTCGTCGGAGGGGACTTCGGTGCCGGCTTGGGACGCCGGGCCGCGGGGATCTTCCACGGGGCCGGTTTGCGGGTGGAGCCGGCTGCCGGGGTCGCGGCAGCATCCCCGGCAGGCGTGGTTCCGCCCTGGGTGGACCCGCCCGGTGTCATACCCGGCCACCCGGGCCGGGTCTTCCGCGAAGCGGTCCGTGCAGGTTTGATGCGCTGCTCGGGGGAGGTCGGAGCCGGGGCTTCGCCGGCCTGGTCCGTGTCCCGGGCCGGTGGGGTCGCGGCACCCTTCCCTCCGGGGGTAGGCGTATCGGTCGGCGGCGCGGCGACGGGGACTTCGGCGGTGCGGGGGGTGATGCCGTCCCACACCGGTTCGGTCTTGGAACGGTCATCAGGAGAGCCGGGCAGGTCGACACTGCCGCTGGGCAGGACATGGTCGGCCCGTGGGCGGGCCTGCTCCACGGCGTCGGAGGCCTCGGGGGTATACGCCAGGGCGCCGGTGGGTTCGGTCTTGACCCAGTCGTCGTGGTAGCCCGGTGCGGTGTCCTCGGTGTCGGAGGCCGCATCGTCGTCGTTCTCGGTGGAACGGCTTGCGGACCGGGCCAGTCGGCTGAAGAGGCCTGCGGGCTGCTTGATTTCCGACGTCGGAATACGCGGAATCGACCCGGCCTTCGGGTTCGGATCCTGCGTGCGTGTCGTGATTTCGGAGGGCTCCGGCTTGTCGCGGTCGGACACGAACTCTCCTGTTCTGACGGGGTTTCCTGTAAGCAACTCTACAACCGCGGGCAAGCCCCGAAGCGGCGTGGACCCGCCGATGTGTCCAACATCAAAAACCGCCCGGACACGGGATCAACCGATCGGTTGATCCGGGCTGCCGCGGGGCTCCGTAGCGTCGAAGACAACCCGACGAGAACCCCTCCAGGAAGGCCCCACCATGACGTCCCTCGATACCAGGAAGCCCGCCGTGGGAGCCCCGGACCCCGGATCCGGGCCGCGACGGCGGGTGCGGATCCTGATCCCCGCGGTGTTGATCATCCTGTGGTTCGTCGCCTTCTCCATGGGCGGCCGGGCGTTCTCGGAAGTCAACGCGGTCTCGGTCAACGACCCGGCCGAACACCTGCCGGCGAGCGCCGAAGCCACCCTGGTACACGAACTCCAGCCCGGGTTCCGCTCCTCCGACGCCCTACCGGCCACCCTGGTCTTCACGGCCGACTCCCCACTGGATGAGGAACAGCTCCAGGGGATCCAGGGGCTGCTCGATGACGTCCAGACCCTGGACACCGTGGTCCCCGGATCGGTCTCCCCGGCCCGGCCCAGCGAGGACGGTCTCGCCGCAGTGAGCTTCGTTCCGTTGAAGACCCACGCCGCCGACGGCTCGGATATCAAGACCCGCGTCTCGGTGGAGGACCTGCGTTCCTTCCTGGCCGAGAACCCGGTCCCGGGGGTCTCGACCTATGTGGCCGGCCCGGCCGGCATGAGCGCCGACATCGGCGGTGCCTTCGCCGGCTTGGATGGCCTGTTGCTGCTCGTTGCCCTGGCCGTGGTCCTGGTCATCCTGGTCATCGTCTACCGCTCCCCGCTGCTGCCGATCATCGTCCTGGGCACGGCCATGGCTGCCTTGACGGGGGCGATGGCACTGGTCGTCGCTCTGGCGAAGGCCGGGGTGCTGACCCTGTCGGGGCAGACCGAGGGGATCCTGATGATCCTGGTCATCGGGGCCGCAACCGACTATTCACTGCTCTACGTCTCACGCTTCCAGACCGAACTGGCCCGGTTCGGGCGGGGCTGGGAGGCCACCTGGGCCGCCCTGCGCGGGGCGATCGGCCCGATCCTCGCCTCGGGTGGGACGGTGATCGCCGGTCTGCTGTGTCTGCTGCTGAGCGAGATGAACTCCCACCGCATCCTGGGCCCGGTCGCCGCCCTGGGCATCGTCTTCGCCATGCTGGCTGCGCTGACGCTGCTGCCGGCCTTGCTCATGTGGGCCGGCAAGGCAGCCTACTGGCCCCGCAAGCCCCGGGCCCTGGATGCCGATGCCCCGGCCACCCGCGACGAGGGCACCGACACCGAGAGGTCCAGGGCCTACGCCCGCACCGGACGCGGGCTCTGGCCCGCGGTCACCCGACTGGTCTCCTCCCGCCCGCGCACGGTCTGGATCGCCACCGCCCTGTTGCTGGTCATCGGCACCCTGGGGGTGGGCCAGTTGAAGGCCGACGGCATCTCCCAGACGGACTTCGTCATCGGGCAGACCGGTTCCAAGGCGGGCCAGCAGGCCCTCGGCGAACACTTCGCCGCGGGGTCCGGCGCCCCGACAGTGGTCATCGCCCCGGAGGACCAGGCCCGGGACGTGACCGCCGTGCTCACCGAGGACCCCGGCGTCGACGCGGTGGGCCGCCCCACCGAACACGACGGCCAGGTCATGCTCAATGCCACGTTGAAGGACGCCCCCGAATCAACGCAGGCCGAAGAGACCGTCCAACGGCTGCGCACCGAGTTCGACTCCCCCGCCTTCGACGACCAGGTGCTGGTGGGTGGGGACACCGCCGTCGCACTGGATACCCGCGACGCCTCCATCCACGACCGCAACCTGATCATCCCGATTGTCCTGGGGGTGATCGCCCTGATCCTGGTGGTGCTGCTGCGGTCGATCGTGGCTCCGCTGATCCTGGTGGCCAGCACGGTCCTGTCCTTCGGCACGGCACTGGGCGTTTCGGCACTGGTCTTCAATTCGGTGTTCGATTTCCCCGGCGCCGACGCTTCCGTGCCGCTCTATGGTTTCGTCTTCCTCGTCGCCCTGGGCGTGGACTACAACATCTTCCTGATGACCCGGGTCCGCGAGGAGGCCTCCATCCACGGGGCCCGGGTGGGGATCCTGCGTGGGTTGCGGGCCACCGGCGGAGTCATCACGTCCGCCGGGCTCGTCTTGGCTGCGACCTTCGCCGCCCTCGGGGTGCTTCCCGTGCTGTTCCTGGCACAGCTGGGCTTCATCGTGGCCTTCGGCGTGCTCCTGGACACCATCGTGGTCCGTTCCCTGCTGGTCCCTGCCCTGGCCTACGACCTGGGCGAGAAGCTGTGGTGGCCCGGACGCAGCCGGAAGGCCTGATCCCGGCAGCGCCCGTCGCTGAACCGCGCCGACAGACGGTCACGACGACACGAAAAACCCCTCGTCCGTTGCCGGACGAGGGGTGATGGTGGTTCTTACTGGATTCGAACCAGCGACCTTTCGCGTGTGAAGCGAACGCTCTAACCAACTGAGCTAAAGAACCGGATGTCACGCCACGATGGCGTACCTAGAAAGGGTACCGGAGGCGTGGCCCGCCACCAAATTAGTCGAGCCCCTCGTGACCCCTTTCGCATCCTTCCCGATCTCCCCTCCCGACGCACAGCCACCGGCAGCATCCGGCGGTCCCGCCCCCGACGAATGGCACCTGGGGTAAAATCCGGCGCATGGATGTCTCCCGCCCCGGCGCCAACGCCTCGAGGGGCAATGCGGCGGAGACGGGATCGGGCAACGGCGGGTTCTTCCACGCCATGAGGGAGTCGGAATAATGGTGCTGTCCGGGCAAACCACCTGGTGGCAGATGCTCATCTGCCTGGCCGTGGCCCTGGTCCTGTCCACGGCCATCGGATTCGAACGCCAACTCAAGGCCAAGTCGGCGGGCATGCGCACCCACACCCTGGTCGGTGTCGGTGCCGCCCTGTTCACGATCGTGAGCAAGTACGGGTTCTCCGATGTGATCGCCCCGGCCGTCCAGGACCACATCAACCTCGACCCCTCCCGGGTGGCGGCCCAAATCGTTTCGGGCATCGGTTTCATCGGCGCAGGGCTCGTCTTCGTACGACGCAATAAGGTCCGTGGGCTGACCACCGCCGCCTCGGTGTGGCTGACCGCGGCCATCGGCACGGCCTCCGGGGCCGGGCTGATCATTCCCGCGGTCTTCGTGGTCTTCGCCCACTATGTGGTCGCCTACACCTATCCCTGGCTCGTGCGCCGCACCTCCCTGGGCAACCGGACCGAACATGGCCTGCGCGTCAGTTACGTCGATGGCACCGGGGCCCTACGGGCCATCCTGCAGGCCTGCACGACCCAGGGATTCCAGATCCAGGGGTTCTCCACCGAACGCGAAGACGGTGGCAGCGGTGGGACCATGAGCCGGCTGATGAAGGGGGCAGAAGCGAAATCCGCCGCCGGCGAGGTCGGGGTCGAGCTCGAGATCGAAGGGACCGGGGCCCTCAACGAGCTGGTCCACCGGCTCTCGGAACTGGCGAACGTCACCGGTGTCACCGTGGAGGACCAGGCCGAATAGGCTGGGACCGGCAGTGCCCACCGGCGGAGAAGAATGCCGGGCGGGGCCGGAACAGCAGGAGAACTACGAAGTAGCGCGTTGCGGTGGCCTGGCCATCGCCAAGAAGGAGGACCCACGGGCGGACTACAGGCCTGGCATCTTTTGATAATCCTGGTGGTCGCCGCCGTGGTC
Source organism: Arthrobacter sp. AOP36-F1-5 (assembly GCF_058137995.1). Lineage (NCBI taxonomy): Bacteria > Bacillati > Actinomycetota > Actinomycetes > Micrococcales > Micrococcaceae > Arthrobacter > Arthrobacter sp. AOP36-F1-5. Next base: position 690,440 of record NZ_CM176892.1, on the reverse strand, counting down.
ACCGCCGCCGTCGTCGTGATCATCCTGGCGGTCTGCAAACCGAGGGCCGGTGTCGGCGCGCGCCACGGAGCGGGCCTGCCCCAGGGGCCGCCGCCCCAAATCGGGTACACGATGAACGGGCAGCCGATATACCAGCAACCAGTCCCGGCTCAGACTAACGTGCTCGCCATCCTGGCCCTGGTCCTGGGGCTGTTCACCGGCATCCTCGGTATCGTCTTCGGACACATCGCCCGTTCCCAGATCCGCAGCACCGGCGAAGGCGGAGCCGGATTGGCGCTCGCCGGACTGGTCATCGGCTACGTCTGGGTGGGACTCTTCCTGCTGCGCGTCGTCCTCTAGACCCCGTCCTCCCCCTCCGGCCCCACCCCCCGATGAAGGCGGGTCGGCGCCATCCCCTCCGGGCGATGCCCTACGCTATGGCCATGGGCCGTTACGACGATCAACCGATCGAGTTCACCGCTTCCCGAAGGCGGAAACCACAGCGTCGCTTGAAGGGGGCCCGCGTCGGATCACTGGTCGCCGCGGGAGCACTCGTCCTACTGATTTCCGGCCCCGCTCCGAGTCCGACGGAAGCCAAATGGGTCGACCCCGAGCACGCCTCGGCGAACGTGACGGCGTTGACCGTCCCCTCCCTTTCCGCGCCCCCCACGTGCGAAACACTGGACGTAGTCCTCGGGCCCCGGAGGAAGGAAGCGAAGATTGTATGGAAAGCGCCTGAAGAAAAGCTTTCAGCTCCGATGCGCTACGAAATCAGGACGACCAACACCACGGCGGAGCCGACCACGACGAAGTCCATTTTCCTGAAACAGGGAACGACGTCGCATACCTACTCGGATCCCACGCTCGGCGGCCTGGATTTCAAGGAGACGACCACCCTGGAGGTGCAGGTGCTGGTTGTCATTCCCGATTCCCAGACCAACCCGACCCGTGCTCTCTGGGAGAGCCCCGCGCCACCAGCCGCGCAGACCGTAACGTGGAACCGAATCGATATATCCAGGGGCAGCTATAGGTGTGCGGGCGACTAGCAACCCCGCGGGAACACCGGTGGGACCCGGACGGCCCCGGGCAGCGCCGGGCAGCGCCGGGCAGCGCCGGGGAATGGTGGAGCCCCCTGCCGGATTCGAACCGGCGACCCCCTGTTTACAAGACAGGTGCTCTGGCCAACTGAGCTAAGGAGGCGGATGCGCCGGATGCCCGGCAGCATGAACAAGATTAGCCCAGGTGCCCTCCGGTGCGGAAACGGGCGGCTCCCGCCGCAGCAGGAGCCGCCCGGACGGCGATAGCGGCCGGGGCTACTTGTTATCCGCCACTGCCTGGTCGAGGACCTCCTTGAAGTCCTCCTCGCCGATCTTCCATTCGTGGCCGTTGATGTAGGCGGCCGGGGTTCCGCCGACTTCGTACTTCTGGAACCCGGCGTTGACGTATTCCGCCCAGGGCCGGAATTCGGTGCCGTCGGCGCAGGAGGAGATGTCCCCCGCCCCGGATTGTTCGGCGATCTTGGCCAGCTTCGCGTTGGGCAGGCCGGAGCCGCCTTCCTCCGGCTGCTGTTCGAACAGCGCGGTCAGGTAGTCGCTGAACGCCTCGGGCTTGGCATCGGCAACACAAGCCACCGCGTTGGCGGCCCGCGAGGAGTAGTTCGTGGAGGACATGCGGTCCAGGAACGTGGCGATCCGGTATTCGAGGGTGATGTCGCCGTCGTCGGCCAGCTTCTCCAGATCGGCACCGTATTGGCTCTCGAAGTCCTTGCAGACCGGGCAGCTCATGTCCGCGTAGATGACGACCTGGACGGGGTCGCCCTTCTTGCCTTCGGTCACCCCGCCGGGGACGCTCTTGCCGTCGATGCTCCCGGCATCGGGTACCGCATCCTTGTCGACCGACATGGTCGGGGTCTCGGTCAGGCCGTCCGAGGTGAGCGTGTATCCGCCGTACTGGTTGCCGTGGGCCGGGGCCTGTCCGGCATCGGGGATGCTCGTCTTGTTGTTCTGCATCACGAGCGTCACGACGACGGCGATGATCGCGATGATCGCCACCAGGACACCGAGCTTCAGGAACAGGGAGTTGCGTTTCTCTGCCGTCTGTTGCCGTGCGTGGAGCTGTCGAGCCTGCTCACGGGCGGTGGCGTTCCTCTCGGCCTTCGGCGGCCTCGGGGTGTTTGATGCCATGAAAGTACATTCCTACTCTGCTGGATCGGACGGGAAACCCCACTTAGTTTAGGGCACCGTTCCTGTGTGCCCGCCGTGAAGGGAGTGCAGGGCCCGCCCCGGGCGCATAAGCTCGGGGCAGAAGAGGTACGTCCACGCACCCCAAGGAGGCAAGCCGTGCCCAATACAGTGAGCAGCATGCAGGATTACCGGAGCACGACGGCGTCACGCGAACGCCGCGCTCCGGTCACCGCCGAGAAGAAGGCAGTCACCGGCGAATTTGATTTCGTGGTCGTGGCCAACCGTCTGCCCGTGGATCGGGTCGTCACCGCCGAGGGCGTCTCACAGTGGCGCCGCTCCCCCGGTGGCCTGGTCACCGCGTTGGCCCCGGTCATGGCCTCGGCCGAGGGTGCCTGGGTCGGATGGCACGGTGCCACCGACGAGGAGCTCGAGGAGTTCAAGGAAGACGGCATGCATCTGGTTCCGGTGCCGTTGAGCCAAGAGGATGTGGAGCTGTATTACGAGGGGTTCTCCAACTCCACCCTGTGGCCGCTCTACCACGATGTGATCATGCCCCCGGAGTTCCACCGCACCTGGTGGGACCGTTACCGCGAGATCAACGTGCGTTTTGCCGAATCGGCAGCAGCGGCCGCTTCCAAGGGCGCCACCGTGTGGGTGCAGGACTACCAGCTCCAACTCGTCCCCCGCCTGCTGCGGGCCATGCGCCCGGATCTGAAGATCGGTTTCTTCAACCACATCCCGTTCCCTCCGATGGAGATCTTCGCGCAGCTGCCCTGGCGCCACCGCGTCCTGGAGGGGATCCTCGGCGCCGATCTGATCGGTTTCCAACGCCAGTCCGATGCCAGCAACTTCCTGCGCTGCGTGAAGCGCTACCTCGGGTTCACGGTCAAATCCCAACGCGTGCACGTCCAGGACGAGGACGGCACCCCGCGCCGGGTGGCCCGGGCCGAAGCCCACCCGATCTCCATCGATTCGGCGTTGATCGCCACCCTGGCCGAGGACCCGGCGGTGCTGGCCCGCTCCCGCGAGATCCGCGCCGATCTGGGCGATCCCGATGTGATCCTGCTGGGCGTCGACCGGCTGGACTACACCAAGGGCATCCGCCACCGCATCAAGGCCTTCGGGGAACTGCTCGCCGACCAGGAACTGACCGTGGGCCAGGCCACGCTGGTCCAGGTCGCCAGCCCCAGCCGCGAACACGTCGACCACTACATCACCCTGCGCGAGGACGTGGAGGGCAGCGTCGGACGGATCAACGGCGAATACGACACCATGAGCCACACCGCGGTGCGCTACCTGCACCACAGCTACCCGGTCGAGGAGATGGTGGCCCTCTACCTGGCCGCCGACGTCATGCTCGTCACCGCCCTGCGCGATGGCATGAACCTGGTCGCCAAGGAATATGTGGCGGCCCATGCCGATAACCGCGGGGCCCTGGTGCTCAGCGAATTCGCCGGCGCCGCCGACCAGCTGCGCCACGCCGTGCTGGTGAACCCGCACGACATCGACGGGATGAAGGAGTCCATCATGGACGCCATCCGCATGCCCGAGCAGGAAGCCGCCCGACGGATGCGCATCATGCGCCGCCAGGTCAGCACCAACGACGTCGCCCGCTGGTCGCGCGACTTCCTGGCCTCGTTGGCGCGGACCGAGGAGGACTGAGCATGGCCCTGGATGCCGACCTTCGTCACGCCCTGGAGCGCCTGCGCGATGTCAGGCTGCTGCTGGTGGCCATGGACTTCGACGGCACCATGGCCCCGTTCGTGGACCGGCCCGAGGACGCCCGGGCCCTGCCGGCCGCCGCTGAGGCCTTTGCCGGTTTGGGCGAGCTGGACAACACGGTCACCGCGCTGATCTCCGGCAGGGATCTGGAGAGCCTGCGCACCGTGGCCCGGCCGGAACCCCACGTCCTGCTGGTGGGAAGCCACGGCGGCCAGCGGTGGGCGCCCCCCGAACTGGCCGCCGATGCCGGCGGCCTGGACCTGGGCCGGGACCAGAAGGCCCTGCTGGCCACCGCGGCCTCGGTGCTGGATGAGGTCAGCGCCCGGCATCCCGGGACCACGCTGGAACACAAGCCGGCCGGCGTCGTCCTCCATGTCAGGCAGGCGGAGGCCGCGGTGGGGGCCTCGGCCCTGCGCGAGGCACGCAGCCGGTTGGAGTCCTTGACCGGCCTGGCCCTCTCCGATGGCAAGAACGTCCTGGAGGCCTCAGTCATCCGGGCGGATAAGGGCGCGGGCCTGGACTGGCTGCGCGAGGTCGTCGACGCCGACGCCGTCCTGTTCGTCGGCGACGACGTGACCGACGAGGACGCCTTCGCCGTGCTGCGTCCGGGCGACGTCGGGGTGAAGGTTGGTCCGGGGAAGACCCGGGCCCCGTTCCGGGTCGACGGAATTGGTGACGTCCCGGCACTTCTGCAATCGGTCCTCGGTGTGCAATGATTGTGACACCATTCACAACGGACCGTCGGGCACGTACCTGCCCGTGAGGGGATAGATCAATCATGGCCACTGTCACTTTTGACCAGGCAACCAGGCTCTACCCGGGCACTTCGAAGCCCGCAGTCGACCAGCTCAGTCTCGATGTCGCCGACGGGGAATTCCTCGTTTTCGTCGGACCTTCCGGTTGCGGCAAATCAACATCGCTGCGCATGCTCGCCGGGCTGGAGGACGTCAACTCGGGACGGATCCTCATCGGCGACCGCGATGTCACCGATGTCCCGCCGAAGGACCGTGACATCGCCATGGTCTTCCAGAACTACGCGCTCTACCCCCATATGTCGGTCGCCGAGAACATGGGCTTCGCGCTGAAGATCGCCGGCATCGACAAGGCCGAACGCGCCGAGCGCGTCCGGGAGGCCGCCAAGCTGCTGGACCTCGAGGACTACCTGGACCGCAAGCCCAAGGCCCTCTCCGGTGGCCAGCGCCAGCGTGTGGCCATGGGCCGTGCGATCGTGCGTTCCCCACAGGTCTTCCTCATGGATGAGCCGTTGTCGAACCTCGATGCGAAGCTGCGTGTGCAGACGCGCACGCAGATCGCCTCGCTAACCCGTCGGCTGGGCGTCACCACCGTGTACGTCACCCACGACCAGGTCGAGGCCATGACGATGGGCGACCGCGTCGCGGTCCTCAACGCCGGGATCCTGCAGCAGGTGGACACCCCTCGCAACCTCTACGACCGTCCGGCCAACGTCTTCGTTGCCGGCTTCATCGGCTCCCCCGCCATGAACCTGCTGGAGCTGCCCGCCGTTTCCGGTGGCATCGAATTCGGCAACTACACCTACCCGGTGGACCCGGCCGTCCTGGCTGAGGCCAACGGCCAGACGATCACCTCCGGCGTCCGCCCCGAAGACCTGGAGATCGTCGGGGCCGGTGAAGGCCTGGACGTCGAGGTCGACGTGGTCGAGGAACTCGGCGCCGACGCCTACGTCTACGGCCACGCCACCCTGGATGGCCGCGAGTACCCGATGGTCATCCGCGTGGACGGGCGCAGGCCCCCGCTGAAGGGCTCGACCGTGATGGTCCGCCCGAAGGCCGAGCACATCCACATGTTCGACACCAAGACCGGGCAGCGCCTGGGTGATCCCGAGGCGGCCAACGCCCCGCAGGCCTCGCTGGCCGACGTGGAGAACCTCGTCGATTCCGAGTAACCACCACCGGTAGCCGACGGCGGCCCCGCCTTCACCGCGAAGGCGGGGCCGGCGTCGTTCCACCCGCCTGGCCCGTGGGGCCCGGCGCAGAACCGAGGATGCGATGACCCGCCATTACGCCAGCTGGCACAACGAACCGACCGACTACAGCCAGCACGGCAAGCTCCCCCGTGAAACCGCGATCAGCGACGAGACCCCGCGCACCTCGCTGGGTGGTTCGTTGAACATCACCTCGGCCACCATGGATTCGGCGCTGCTGGACCTGCCGTGGCATATTCCGTTGGAGGACTGGCCGGCCAGGAACCTCGCGGCGCTGCCGCGCGGCATTTCCCGCCACGTCGTCCGCTTCGCCCTGCTCCGTGAAACCGTCATCGCGGTCAAGGAGACCGGGGAGCATATCGCCCGGCATGAGTACCACATGCTGCGCAAGCTCAACCGGTTGGGGGTTCCCTGCGTGGAGCCGGTGGCCGTCATCAGCGGCCGTGCCGACGAGAACGGGGAGGAACTGGACCCGGTCCTGGTGACCCGGCACCTGAAGTATTCGCTGCCGTATCGCGCCCTGTTCTCCCAGCGGCTCCGACGCGAGACGTTGCACCGGCTCATCGACGCCCAGGCCCTGCTGCTGGTCCGGCTGCATCTGGCCGGCTTCTACTGGGGCGATGTCTCCCTCTCGAACACCCTGTTCCGCCGGGACGCCGAATCCTTCGCCGCCTACCTCGTGGACGCCGAGACCGGGGAACTGTACCCCTCGCTCTCCGACGGCCAACGGGAATACGATCTGGAGATCGCCCGGGTGAACATCGCCGGTGAGCTGATGGACCTGATGGAGGCCTCGTTGATCGAGGACTCGGTGGACCCGCTGGCCACCAGCGAGCAGATCATGGACAGCTACCACCGGCTGTGGCAGGAGCTCACCCGGCGCGACCACGTCGATCTGGCCGAACGGTGGCGGGTCGACGAGCGGATCCGCCGGCTCAACGACCTGGGCTTCGACGTCGACGAAATCGCCTTGCGGACCACCGCCGACGGCACCCAACTGCAGATCCAGCCCAAGGTCGTCGACGCCGGGCACCACCAGCGCCGGCTGCTGCGCCTGACCGGTCTGGACGTCCAGGAGTTCCAGGCCCGGCGGCTGCTCAACGACATCGACGCCTTCCGTGCCCGCAAGCATCCGGAGATGGACGAGGAACTCAACGCGGCCCAGTGGGTGCACGAGGTCTTCGATCCCATCACCCAGGCGATCCCGCGTGAACTCCACGGCAAGCTCGAACCGGCCCAACTGGTCCATGAGGTCCTGGAGCACCGCTGGTTCATCTCCGAACAACGCGGCAGCAACGTCCCGATGTCCGAGACCATCGAGTCCTATATCGAAACGATCCTGCGCCACCGTCGGGACGAGGCGGCGATCATGCTCAATCCCCCGTCGGGGGTGTTGGACGCAGTCGACCAGCCCGAGGACGGGGACTAGCACCCCGGGCTGGGTCGACGGCCCCGATCCACGCGGTCAGCCCAGCCAGATCCACCTCACGATCAGCAGTGCCGCGATGAGGTAGAGGATCCAGTGGGCTTCCTTGATCCGCCCGGAGCACACCTTGATGAGTGCGTAGGAGACCAGGCCGACGGCGACGCCCTCGGCGATCGAAAAGGTCAGCGGCATGACGATGATCGTCAGGAACGCCGGCAGGGATTCGGAGATGTCGTCCCATTCGATATGTCGCGCCCCTTCCATCATCAACGCCCCGACGAGGATGAGTGCCGGGGCCGTGGCCGAGGTCGGCACGGCGGCGATGACCGGGGAGAAGAACATCGCCAGGCCGAAGAAGCCGGCGACGGTGACCGCGGTCAACCCCGTGCGGCCCCCTTCCTCGACCCCTGCCGCCGATTCGACGTAGGCGGTCGTGGTCGAGGTGCCCAGGGCGGCACCGCTGAGCGCAGCGAGTCCGTCCATCGAGAACAGGGTCTTCGCCCGCGGCATCTCGCCGTCCTTGCCGATCATGCCGGCCCGCTGGCTCAGCCCGGTGAGGGTTCCGGTGGCGTCGAAGAAATCGACGAAGAAGAACGTGAACACCACCGACAGCAGTCCGGCTCCCAGCGCCCCGCCGATGTCCAGGTGGAAGGCGAGGTCACTGGGCCAGATGGGCATCTGGACCGGAGAACCCCCGAAGCCGCCGAAGGCCGCGAACGTGCCCTCCTCGGCGCCCGGGTAGACCGGCAGCCGGCTGACGACGGCGATGAGGGTCGTGGCGATGATCCCTACCAGGATCGCCGCCTTGACCCGCAGTTTCATGAGCACGGCGATGATCAGCAGCCCGAGCAGCCCCAACCACACATGTGGTTTGGTGACGTCGCCGATGCTGACCAATGTCGCGTCGTCACTGACGACGAATCCCATGTTCTTCATGCCCAGGAAGGCCAGGAAGGCACCGATTCCTGCGGTGATCGCGTACTTCATGCTGATCGACAGGGCCCGGGCAATCGCTTGCCGGACCCCGAAGATGCTCAGGATGATGAACAGCACCCCCGAGATGAACACGGCACCGAGCGCCGTCTCCCAGCGGTATCCCAGCCCCAGGACCACCGTGTAGGAGAAGTAGGCGTTCAGCCCCATGCCGGGTGCCTGGGCGAAGGGGTAGCGGGCGATCAGACCCATGTACAGCGAACCGAGGATCGCCGCCATGCAGGTGACCATCACCAGTTGGGTGAACAGGTTCCCCACATCGGGCATCTGCCCGGCCATGGCATCGTTGAGGATGCTCGGGTTCACGAAGATGACATAGCTCATCGCCAGGAACGTCGTGATGCCGGCGCGAAACTCTATGCCGTAGGTCGACCCGTGTTCGCTGACCTTGAAGTATCTGTCGATCGCGCTCCGGTGCGCGGCGGAGGTTTTTTCCGGTGGAACACTTTCCCGTTTCGGGGTGTTGGTACTCATTGTTCTCCTTTGAACTGTGGTGGAACCACCATGACGTGGCGCATCGGGTCCGCAGTGGACGATGGCCCGCCTGATCCGTGGGGATCCCGAGGATTACTCTGGCGTACGGGTACGGGTCGCCACACCCCCCATCCAGACGCGGTCGATATCCGCGCTGGTCCCGTTGGCGAAGACTGCGGCAAGGGCGCGATCGGCGCTGACGGCGTTCCGCAGGATGGCTTCGAGGGGGGTCCCGGATGGCGGGTTGACCTCGATCGCGTCGAAGACGGCGCCGACGCTGAGATGGCCGACGTCGTCATGGCCCAGGGCGCGGGCCCCGGACACGGTGGCCAGATGGAGCAGATGAGCCGGCCCCAACGCGAGGCCGTTCGGTTGCAACTGCTGGTGGAAGTAGGCCTGTAGGCCTTCCTTGAACTGGTTGAATCCGGTGCCGGCCCCGACATCGGAGCCCAGCGAGACCCGCACCCCGGCTTCGAGGTGTCTGCGCAACGGAAACAGGCCGCTGCCGAGGGAGGAGTTCGACGACGGACAGTGGGCTACCGCGGTCCCGGTCTCGCCCAGCAGGGCCAGTTCGGCATCGGTGGGGTGGACGTTGTGGGCCAATAGGCTGCGGGGCCCGAGCAAGCCGTGCCGATCGTAGACGTCGCTGTAGCTCGAGGCGGTCGGGAACAATGCGGCCACCGCCGCCATCTCCGCCTGGTTCTCGTTGACGTGGGAAGTGAAGAACAGGTCGGGGGCGCCCTCGAGGGTCTCCCGGCAGGAGTCGAGCAGGTCGGGGCTCGCCGAGAGCGCGAACCGCGGGGTCACGGCGTATCGCAGCTTCCCCTTCCCGTGCCAGCTGTCGATCAACCCCGCCGCGTCGGCGGCCGCCCGTTCCGGGGTGGTGTGGAGGTCCTCGCGCAGCTCCTGGTCCGCCACCACCAGTCCCGCGGTCATCCGTAGTCCGCTGTGGTGCGCGGCCCGGAACAGGGCGTCGGTGGCCGGGACGTAGTGGGCCCCGAAGGCCAGGGCGGTGGTGGTTCCGGCACTGATCAGTCCGTTCACGAACTCGTCGGCGACCGCCCGGGCATGGGCCGGGTCGGCCATGCGGGCCTCCTCGGGCAGGGCGCAGTGCTCGAGCCATTCCAGCAGCGGCATCCCCAGTCCACCGATGATCCGCAACTGCGGGTAGTGCACATGGGTATCGACCAGCCCGGGGAGCAACAACCCCTCGATGCCGGTGAGTGTCGCGGACGGATGGAGTCGTTGGGCCTCGGCGAGGGAGCCGCGGAAGGTGATGACACCTTCGGTGACGGCGAGCGCACAGTCCTCGGCGCGCAACCCGCCGCCCTCGAAGGGGTCCCGGGGGGTGTCCAGGATGCGGCCGTGGAAGATCGTCGTGGGAGCAAGGTCGTCGTGGATCATGGGGTGGCTTTCTGGAAGACGCGCATGAGGTCGGCGGCGACGCTGATGGCGATGACGGCGGGGTGTTTCCCGGTGAGATCGGGAACCCCGATCGGGCATTGGATACGTTCGATGGCTGCGTCGGCATGGCCTTCGGCAGCAAGTTTCTTGCGGAACCGGGACCATTTCGCCGAGGAGCCGATCACTCCGATGCTCCCGAGACTCCCGCGCCGCAGGGCGGCGTCGCAGAGGATCAGGTCTTCGGCGTGGTCATGGGTGAGGATCAGGACATGGGCGTCATCAGGGAGTTCGGCGATCAGGGTCTCGGGGGCCGGCAGGGTGTGCAGGTGCACGGTGGCCGGGCCCTCGCTCAACGTGGCGGTCAGGGTCTCGTCGACCATTCCCCGCCTGGTATCGGCCAGGTGGAGGGTCAGCTCGGTCCTGCTGAGGATCCGGGCCAGTTCCTTGCCGACGTGTCCGGCCCCGAAGACCGCCACCGTGGGGCGGCGGCCGATCGGCTCCATGAGCACCCGGACGGTGCCGCCACAGCATTGGGTGCCGTAGGCGACCTGCGCGTGCTCATTGAGGCCGAATTCGGTTTCGGCCACCTCCTCGGCCCCCTGACGCAGCATCGTGCGGGCCTGTTCGGTGACGGTTGCTTCCATGTTGCCCCCGCCGACGCTGCCCGAGGTGGTGCCCGCGGCGATGAACATCTTCGCGCCGACCTCGCGGGGCGAGTGTCCGCGCACCTCGATGATCGTCGCGAGTATCCCGGCGGTCCCGGTGGCGCGGGCACGGCTGAGCCCGGTGATCCAATCCATGCTGTTCCACCCCCGTCATTCGGCCGGCAGGGCCGGGGAGGGGGTCCTCCGACGGACCTGGTCCAACGCCCAGTACACGGCTTCGGGGGTGGCCGGGGACGGCAGTTCGACCTGCTGTCCCGGCTCGCCGAAGGCCGCGGCGGCGGCCCGCAAGGCCTCCCGCACCGCGATCGAGAGCATGAGCGGCGGCTCCCCCACCGCCTTGGACCCGTAGACGCTGCCATCGTCGGTGGGGTGGACATACAGATCGACGTTGAACACCTGCGGCAGTTCCGAGAAGGAAGGCAGCTTATAGGTGCTCGCCGCCTGGGTCAGCAGTTTGCCGCGGTGCGGGCCCTCGCTGGTATCCCAGCGCAGGTCCTCCTGGGTGAGCCATCCTGCACCCTGGACGAAGGCCCCCTCGATCTGCCCGAGGTCGATCAGCGGCGACAGCGAACTACCGACGTCGTGCAGCAGATCCACCTGCCGGGTCGTATACGCCCCGGTGTACCCGTCGACCTCGACCTCGGCCACAGCGGCACCGCGGGAGTAGTACTTGAACGCATTGCCCTGGTAGGTGCTCGGATCGAAGTAGAGGCCCTCGGTACGGAAGTAGCCGGTCGCCGAAAGGGAGACGCGTTGCTGGTAGGCCGTCTCGACGAGCTCGGCCCAGTCCACGGTGTTCTTCGTCCCCAGACCACTGACGACTTCGCCGCTGATGCGCACATCGTTGGAGTTCACGCCCAGCATGCCGGCGGCCACCGGGGCCAGCCGGTCCAGGATGAGTTCGCAGGCGTTCTTCACTGCCCCGCCGTTGAGGTCGGAGCCCGTCGAGGCGGAGGTGGCCGAGCTGTTGGGCACCTTATCGGTCCGGGTCGGGGCCAGTCGCACCCGGCGCAACGGCAGGCCCAACGCGGTCGCGGCGACGTGCAGCATCTTGGTGTGCAGCCCCTGGCCCATCTCCGTCCCCCCGTGGTTGATCAGCACCGATCCGTCCCGATAGATCAGCACGAGGGCCCCGGCCTGGTTCAGGACCGGCTTGTTGAACGAGACACCGAACTTCACCGGGGTGATGGCCAGGCCCCGTTTGACGTGCTGGTTCCGGGCGTTGAAATCGGCGACGTCGCGCAGTCGGGCGTGGTAATCGCTGCTCTGTAGGAGCTTGTCCCAGATGTCTCCCATGCGCGCGGCCTGGCTGACCTCCTGCCCATAGGGGGTCCTCTGGCCCGGGGCGTAGAAGTTCCGGCGGCGGATCTCCTCTTCGTCGATGCCCAGTTTCGTGGCCGCCTGACCCAGCAGGTCCTCGGTCACGATCATCCCTGCCGGGGCACCGAATCCACGGAAGGCCGTATGGGAGGTCTTGTTCGTCCGGGCGATCCGGCCGACGACGTGGACGTTGGGAAGGTAGTAGGCGTTGTCCACGTGGCACAACGCCCGGCTGACCACCGCGGGCGAGAGGTCGACGCTGAACCCCCCATCGGCGGTCAGCACCGCCTTATAGGCCAGGATGTGACCCTCGTCGTCCAGCCCGGCCTCCCAGGTGGCGTGGAATCCGCCTCGTTTGCCGGTCATGGTCAGATCCTGGGTGCGGTTCAACCGCAGGCTCACGGGCCGGCCGGTGAGCACGGCCCCCAGGGCGGCGACGGAGGCGAACGCGTTGGCGTTCGTTTCCTTCCCGCCGAAACCTCCCCCCATGCGCAGGCACTGCACGGTCACCTGGCTCGAGGAGATCCCCAACACCCGGGCGACGACCTCCTGGGTGTGGCTCGGGGCCTGGGTCGAGGACTGGATGAAGACCTGTCCCCCCTCGTCGATGGTGGCAAAAGAGGCTTGGGTCTCCAGGTAGAAGTGTTCCTGGCCCTGGATGTCGATCCCCCCGCTGAGACGGTGCGGGGCCGTCGCCAGGGCCTCATCCGCGTCGCCACGGTGCAGGGTCCCCGTCGGTCCCTGGAACGCCCCGGCGGCGATGGCCTCCTGGGTGGTGATGATGGAGGGCAGCTCGGTCTGGGTGATCTCGATGGCCTCGCTGGCCAGCCGGGCCTGTTCGAGGGTCTCGGCGAGGACCCAGGCCACGGGTTGGCCGTGGAACTGCACTTCCGCGGGGAAGAGGGTCTCGTCGCCGATGTCGCCGTAGTCGTTGAGACCGGGGACGTCTTCCGCGGTGAGCACCCGGGCCACCCCCGGCATGGTCCGGGCCGTGGACGTGTCCAGGGAATCGATGCGGGCGTGGGCGCAGAACACCTGCAACGGCCAGGCATGCAGGACGTTGGCGGAACGGTGCGGCAGGTCGTCGGTGTACAGCGCGTGACCGGTGACGTGGTCCCACGCCGCCTCATGTGGCATGACGACCCCGGCAGCACTGTCCCGGGGGATGTCGGCCAGGGGACGGGACGAGAACGGTTTCATGATCCGACCTCCTCGTGGAAGCGGCGTATGGATTGGGCGAGCGTGGCACTGCGGTAGGCGGCGCTGGCCCGGTGGTCGGACATCGGTGTCCCTTCGGCCTCCATGACCTCCGCGGCGGCCTCGAACGTCCGGGCCGTCCATGGCTGGCCGAGCAGCGCGGCTTCGGTGTCCCGGGCGCGCAGCGGCGTGGCCGCGGCTCCCCCGACGCCGATGCGGATGTGCTCGATGCTCCCGTCGGTGACGGTCGCGGCGATGGCCACCGCCACCGAGGAGATGTCGTCGAATCTGCGTTTGGCGACCTTGTAGAACCTGGCCACCGGCGCCATGGGTGTCGGGATGCGCACCGCACGGATGAGTTCATCGGCCTCACGCACGCTTTGCCGGTACCCGGTGAAGTATTCGGCCAAGGCCACCGTCCGGTCTCCTCGCGGGGAGCTGAGCACCAGATCGGCGTCCAGGGCCAACAGTGCCGGGGCCAGATCGCCGATGGGTGATCCGGTGCCCAGGTTCCCGCCGATCGTCGCGGCATTGCGGATCAGTCGGGAGGCGAACAGGGGGAAGAGTTCGGCGAGCAGGGGCACCGATCCGTCCAGGAGCCGCTCGACTTCCGACAAGGTCAGCGCCGCCCCGATCTCCAGGTGGTCCCCGTCCTGGCGGAACCGCCGCAGTTCGGGCAGCTGGTCGATGGCGATGGTCAGCGGGGCGCGGCGATGCTTGATGGTCAGCTCGACCCCCCAGTCGGTCGAGCCGGCCAGCAGGACCGCTTCCCGGGTCGAACCGAGCAGTTCCAGAGCTTCGGCGAGATCCGCCGGGCGCACGAAGGTGCCGGACTCGCCGTCGAGGCGCAGTGGCCTGCTGGCCGGCGCCGGTTGGTTCCGCCGCCGGGCGATCGGATCATCGGGATCGACCTCGCCGAGGGCGAAGGCCGCATCGCGGATGGGCCGGTAGCCGGTGCAGCGGCACAGGTTTCCCGACAGGGCATGGAGGTCGAATCCGTTGGCCCCGATCTCCGATTCATGCCCGGGGGTCGATTCGTATCTGGTGGCTGGTTCGGTCCTGGTCTCCGTGGGCGCCGAGGTCCGTGGGGGCAGCCAGGATTCCAGCGGTCTGGCCTGGTCGTCGGCGACCATCGGCCAGGGAAGTTCGTTGCCCGAGGGGACGGGCTCGGCGGTGGAGACGATTTCCGAGGTCGAGGGGGCCGAGCCGCAACCACCGGGGCCGCAGGCGCAACCGGTCCGGTCTTCACGGTAGTACTCGGCGGCCATCGAGGAGACGAACCCGGGGGTGCAGTAGCCGCACTGGGAACCGCCCCGCTGGGCCATTTCCTGCTGCACGGGGTGCAGCGCCTCGGCGGAGGCCAGCCCCTCGGCGGTATAGATCTCCTGACCGGCCAGCGCGGCGGCGGGGACCAGACATGAGTTGATCGAGGTCCAGCGGGTGCCACCGTCGCCGTCGGGGCGGGATACCATCACGGCGCAGGCCCCGCATTCGCCCTCCGCGCAGCCCTCCTTCGGGCCGGTGATTCCGCTGCCGCGCAGCCACTGCAGCGTGGTCGTATGCGGGGCGACGTCGGCGACGGACATCCCCCGGTCGTTGACGCTCACGGTCGTGGCGGACGCGTCGTGGGCGGTGTGATCGGCAATTCCGGTCATGATTGACCCTCCTTCGACCTATCCAGCCAGAGGGCCGATCATCCGTGGATCGGTACTGCTGCTGGCATGGTTGAGGTCGACGAGGTCAGGAAAGCCACACCAGGTTATCCATGCGAACAGGTGATGACTATTGTGATGCAGCTTACATCCCTCATCGGCAAACCGGAAGTGGTGTCCCCGACCCGCCCCGTCATGTTGCGTCACCTGCACGACCACCGGTGCCGCGCGTCCCCGTCGTTAGCGCGATGCCGTGGGAACGGTGGTTCCTGCCAGTGTGAAGGCCGCCGCACTGAGCGCCCGACCACCGAGGACGACGCCGGAGTCCCCTTCGATCTCGCAGGTGACGTTTCCGTGGCTCCAGGCAGGCACCGGCGTCCCGACCGCCCCGAGGCCTTCCAACCGGAGTCCTTCGGCGGCATCACGGAAGAGCACGACCAGAACCGCCTCGTGGCGGTCTTCGCGGATGAAGGCGAGCGTCCCGCCGTCGGCGTGGAGCCACCGTAGCCCCCCGGAGGTCAGTGCCGGATGCTCCCGGCGCAACGTCGACAGCGCGGTGTAGAGACCGCGCAGATCGGTCGGGATCCTGCTCGGATCCTCCCAGGGCATGGGGGTGCGGGATTTCTCCCCGTTGAAGCCCTCGAGCCCGAATTCGTCCCCCATGAAGACCATCGGCACCCCCGGCAGGGTGAACTGCAGGGCCACGGCCAATGGCTGCGCTCCTGGAAGGATGGCGCTGGCCGCCCGGGCGGTGTCGTGGGTGTCGATCGCGTTGAGGTTCGCCAGGCGCACCCGCCAGGGGAAGGCCGCGGCGAAGTCCAGATGGGTGTCCAGGAACTCCTCGGCGCCGGTGCTGTCGGGGCCCCGTTGGGGCAACCCGTAGAAGTCGGGCCACGGCTGGGAGGTCACATTGGACTGTGGTGCCACCGCGGCACCGTCGTCCTGCCAGGTGCGCGGGCGGGCCAGCCACTGCCACAGCGGGCGGGTGAAGTTGGTATAGGTCATGGCCCCCTGCCAGGTGTCCCCCTGGAAATCGGGGGCCGCGTCGGAGGTGGATTCGGCCACCAGCAGGGCCTCGGGGTTGATCTGGTGCATCCGTCGGCGGATCATCGAGGCGATCTCGTGGTTGAAATCGTCGGCGCCGGCCCGCCCGGTCATGTTCCCGACGTCGATCCTCCAGCCGTCCATGTCGAACGGCGGCTGCAGCCAGCGGGCCACCATCGAATCGTCGTCCAGGATGAACCGGTCACGCAGCCCCTGCGAGCGCCAGTTGAACTTCGGCAGGGAGTCCACCCCGAGCCAGGCCAGATACTCGGTGTTCTCCTGGCTGAAGTAGTAGAAATCGGATTCGGGGGCCGCCGGGTTCCGGTAGGCGGCACGGAACCATTCGTGGGCGTCCCCGGAGTGGTTGGTCGTCAGGTCACCCACGACACGGATTCCGCGGGAGTGCGCATCTTCGACGAGTCGGATGAGTGCCTCGTCGCCGCCCAGCAGCGGGTCGACCCCCGCGAAGTCGGAGGCGTCGTAGCGGTGGTTGGAACGGGCCGGGAACATCGGGGTCAGGTACAGCACGCTCGCCCCGATCTGCTCGAGGTGGTCCAGATGTTCGCCGATGCCGTCCAGGTCCCCGCCGTAGTACTGGTAAGGGGTGTCCGGGCCGCGCCCGATGACCTCGCTGGTGTCCCACTCGGCGGCCACCGCCCACTCGGGTAGTTCGCGGTCGTCGGCCGCGGCGGAGCGGGCGAAGCGGTCGGGGAAGACCTGGTACATCACCGAGCGGTGGATCCATTCGGGGATCGCGGCCCCGGCGCAGATCCTGAAGTCCTGGACATCGGGGGTGTCCCGGGTCGAGGTCCCGCGGGCGTTGACCCAGAGCGACCCGGTCCCGGTGCGCATCACCCAGCGGTAGTTCTGTACGGGGTTGACCACGGTCAGCAGTGCCTGCCACCAGACCCAGCCGTCGGCCTCACCCAGCCGGGTCGCCTGGTCGTAGTGGGGTTCCGCGTCGCGCACGCTGCGCAGCCAGACCCCGCCGGGGGTGGGTTGGTCCGAGGGAACCCGCAGCCGGACGGCAACGTCCTGTCCCAGGACGGGGTCCTGACGGTCGACATGGAGTGCGGATCCGTCGTGGTGTGGCGCTTGAATCATTGATGCCTCCTGCTGGATAGTCTCTCATCCTCGGATTTCGGCAAACACGATAGTGATGCACGCCATAATTGTAAGCGCTCTCACAGGCAGGAATACCACCTGCGTCCGACGCATACGGACTCAATGCAAGCGTTTTCACGGACTGGCGACCGCGGCTAGGCTGGACCGCATGCGACCAGCCCCTGCCTTGAGCGCGGTGTCGGATCTGCCGGCCGCCGCACCCCGCCCCGACGTCCCCCCGACGATTCCGCCCGGGGCCTTCGCCCGCGGTCCCCTGGCCCACAGTCCCTCCACGGACCGCTCCTGGTGGCGCAGTTCGGTGATCTACCAGATCTATCCGCGCTCCTTCCGGGATCTGCACGGTTCGGGCACCGGAAACCTGGCCGGCATCACCGCCGAGCTCCACCAGATCGCCCGGCTGGGGGTCGACGCGATCTGGCTCTCCCCCTTCTACCCCTCCCCGCAGCACGACGCCGGGTACGACGTCTCCGACTACACGGATGTCGACCCGCTCTTCGGCACCCTCGAGGATTTCGACGCCCTCATCGCCCGGGCCGACGAGCTGGGACTGCGGGTCATCGTCGATCTGGTCCCCAACCACTGCTCCGAGGAGCACGCCGCCTTCCGCGCCGCCGTGGCCGCCGGACCGGGGTCGACGGAGCGCGAACTGTTCATCTTCCGTGATGGTCGGGGCGCAGCGGGACAGGAACCACCGAACAACTGGCAGTCACACTTCGGCGGGCCCGCCTGGACCCGCATCACCGAACCCGACGGCGCCGAGGGACAGTGGTATCTGCACCTCTTCGACTCCTCACAACCCGATTTCAATTGGGATGCCGAGGCCGTCCACGTCGAGTTCGAGAGGATCCTGCGCTTCTGGCTCGATCGCGGGGTCGCCGGTTTCCGGGTCGACGTTGCCCACGCCCTGGTCAAGGAACCAGGTCTGCCGGATTGGGGTGGAAACGCCAACGGATCCCCGCGCGAGGGCTTCCCCTTCTCCGAGGCCCCCATGTTCGGCCGGCCCGGGGTGCACGAAATCTATCGCACGTGGCGCGACATCCTCGCCGAGTACGACGGCGAACGCATCCTGTGTGCCGAAGCCAACGCCCACCCGGTGGACGCGGTCGCCGATTGGGTCCGCCCGGAGGAGATGCACCAGGCCTTCAATTTCCCGTATCTCAATACCGGCTGGGATGCCCCGGCCTTGCGTGCCGTGGTGGACCGGTCACTGGCGGCCTTCGATGCGGTGGGGGCACCCAGTACCTGGGTCCTGTCCAACCACGACGTCAGTCGCCATCCCACCCGTTTCGGCGTCCCCGCCGGCGCGCGCTCCGGGGATGGCGTGGGCCCCCGGGACCCGCAACCGGACCATGAGCTCGGCCTGGCCCGCGCCCGGGCGGCCACCGTGTTCATGCTGGGCCTGCCCGGCGGGGCCTACCTATACCAGGGCGAGGAGTTGGGCCTGCCCGACCACACCACCCTCGAGGACCGGTTCCGTCAGGACCCGAACTTCTTCAGGACCGCTGGCCAGCGGGTCGGGCGCGATGGCTGCCGCGTCCCCCTGCCCTGGACCCCTGCGGGCCCGACACTGGGGTTCGGCCCGTCGGAAACCGCCTGGTTGCCCCAACCGGCCGGGTGGGAACGGCTGGCGCGTTCCGCCCAGGACGGCGACCCCTCCTCGACCTTGTCGATGTACCGGCGGGCCCTGGCGGCACGCCGTAGGCTGGAGCTCGGCGCGGGTGGGCTGCAGTGGCTCGATACCTGCCACGCCGACGGGGTGCTCGCCTTCGAGAACTCCGGCATCGACGTCGTCCTGAACACCACCGAGGCCCCGGTGGCCCTTCCTCCCGGGGAGGTCCTGCTATCCAGCGGCCCGGTTCCCGGCGACGTCGACGGCGTGCTGGAACTGGCCGCGAATGCGGCGGTCTGGTTGCGGCGCACAACATAGGGAACCGGTCGGATCCACGCCCCTGGACGGAAGGACGCAGATGACGGGCATCAAGGACGTTGCCGCACTGGCCGGGGTCTCGGTCGCCACCGTTTCGCGCGCCCTCAGTGGCAACGGGAAGGTATCCGCCGCGGCTAGCGAACGGGTCCATGCTGCCGCTGAGTCGCTGGGCTACGTGGTGTCCTACAACGCCTCCTCCCTGGCCTCGGGACGCAGCCGGAACATCGGCCTGGTGATGCCCACCGTGGGCCGCTGGTTCTTCTCCACCGTGCTCCAGGGGGCCACCAGTGCGCTCATCGACGCCGGATACGACCTCACCTTGTACAACACCGGTGGCGAACAACGCCACCGGGATTCGGTGTTCTCGGAGCTGTTGCTGCGCAAACGTCTCGACGGGGTCATCACGGTCACGCTCAAGCTGGAGCCCGACGAGATCAACCAGCTGGCCTCCGTCGGCAAACCCGTCGTGGCCATCGGTGGCCACATTCCCCGGATCGACACGATCCAGGTCGATGACTTCAACATCGCAGCCCTGGCCACGGAGCACCTCATCGGACTGGGGCACCGGGAGCTGTCCTTCCTGGGAGGCACCGAGGAATTCGAGGTGGATTTCAAGCTCGGGTCGGCCCGTGAGGACGGCTTCGAGTCGGCGATGAACCAGGCCGGGTTGCCGGTACGCCGGGACTGGCTGCTCACCGCCGACTTCTCCACCGCTGGTGCCTATCAGAAGATCCGCAACGTGCTGGCCAATCCCCGTCGACGTCCCACCGGCTTCGTCTGCGCCTCGGATGAGATGGCTTTCGGGGCGATCTTCGCGGCACGTGACCTGGGTCTGCGGGTCCCTGAGGATGTCTCGGTGATCGGCATCGACGGGCACGAGCTCGGAGAGCTTCTCGGGTTGACGACCATTGCCCAGGATCCCGGAGGGCAGGGTGCCGCGGCCGTGGGCAAGCTGCTCTCGCTTCTGGACGGGGCGGATCCGGCCATGGGCCCCGACCCGACGGCGGGCTTCCATCCCACGGAATTCACCTCACGGACCTCCACGGGTGTTCCGCCGCAGCGCTGAAGGGAACGCCTCGGGGCGGACACGAAAAAGGGGCCGATTCCTCGGCCCCGTCCTCGTGGCTGACAACCTGTTCCGGCTTCTTCGAACCAGTGGTCCGTTGTTCCGGAAGATGGTCGGGGTGACAGGATTTGAACCTGCGACCTCGTCGTCCCGAACGACGCGCGCTACCAAGCTGCGCCACACCCCGTGGGGTCATCAACCTCAAGAAGTTTACCGGTTCGGAGGCGAATTCACTAATCGGGAGCGGGGCTTCAGATTCCCTTCCCGGGGTTCAGGATGCCCTGCGGGTCCAGCAGGGCACGAATCCGGTGCTGCAGTTCCAGGACGTCGGGTTCAAGTTCCCAGGTCAGCCAACGGCGCTTATATTGGCCGACCCCATGCTCCCCGGTGATCGTCCCCCCTGCGTCCAGCGCGGCACGGACGGACTCGTCCAATGCCGCCTCCAGGCGTTCCATCCCGGCCCGGCCCTCACCGGGGTCGATCCAGAACGTGGGGTGGAGGTTCCCGTCCCCGGCATGGCAGACGACCCTGACCCAGACCTGATGGTGTGCGGCGATCTCCTCGAGGGTGTGGATGTAGTCCACCAGCTGGGACCGCGGTACGGCGATGTCCTCACCGGCCCGGAATTCGTCGTCCTGTTCGTCACCCCGGCTGTTGCGGCGCATCTCGATGAGGTCCGCGGCATTGGGGTCATCGGCGGCACTGACCTCCGCCCCCAGTCCGGTCAAGACCTCGCGGATCACCTCTTCCTCGATCCTGGCCCCGTAGCCGTCGGTACGGATCAGGAGCATCGCTCCCCCGCGCTCGGTCAGCCGGGTCCCGTGGATCGAGTCCAGGACCTTCATCGTCCCGGCGTCCAGCATTTCGGTGATCGCCGGTTGCACCCGGGCCTTGCCGATGGCCAGGACTCCTGCTGCGGCGCCTTCCAGCCCGGGGAACAGAGCGACCATGGAGCGTTGGTCGGCACTGAGGTACCGCAGCCTGACGGTGGCGGCGACCACGATTCCCAGGGTTCCTTCCGACCCGACGAACAGGCTGGTCAGGTCATAGCCGGCCACTCCCTTGAAGGTGTTGCGGCCCACGTGGATGAGCCGGCCGTCGGCCAGGACGACGTCCAGTGCCAACACCGAATCACGGGTGACCCCGTATTTGGCACAGCGCAGGCCTCCGGCGTTGGTCGCGATGTTGCCGCCGATGGTGGAGATCTTATGACTGGCGGGGTCCGGGGCATACATCAGCCCGTGGACGGCCACCGCGTCGTTCAGATCAGAATTGATGACTCCTGGTTGGACGAGCGCCGTTTCGTCGTCGGCGCGGATGTCCAGGATGGCGTCCATCCGTTCCAGGGACAGGACCACGCTGTTGCGGGTGGCGTGGACGCCGCCGGAGACCCCGGTGCCGGCGCCCCGGGCGATCACCGAGAATCCCAGGTCACCGGCCAGCAACACGACCTGCTGCACGTCCGGGGTGTCCCGGGCGAAGACGACCGCCAGCGGTTCATGGGGATCGGCCACATGGCCGTAGTCGTGGCTGTAGCGATCCAGGACCGAGGCCTCCACGCAGACCTGTTCGGGCCCCAGGGCGCTGGTGAGTCGCTCCGCCACGACCGTGGCATCGAGATCCTGAGTGGGGGCACTCATGCGGCACCGCCCATGAAGCGCTGGTAGTAGCCCAGGATCTCGGGCCAGGACTCGGCCATCGCGTGTTGGCCTTCGCCGGCCGGGCCGGGTGCCCATCCGGCATGGGTGACCGTGACATCGGTGGCCCCGGTGCCGGTCTCCTCGAAGTCGATGACGACCCGGGTGGGGGCTTCCTGTTCGAAGCCGAGGGTGAAGTCCAGTTCCAGGCACCCGTGGGAGCGGTCGGAGGCCCCGCTGCGCAGGGGCGCTTCGGATCGAACCACGCTGCCCCATTGCCGGCGCTCCCCTGCTTCGGATTCCTCGATGAGCATTCCTTCTTCGATGCCCAGGTGGGAGCCCGGCCCCATGGTCCCCACGGTGCCCAGTGGCCACCACAGGTGCAGGTAATCGACGAACCCCTCGTAGGCCTGTTCACATTCCATTGCCACGGTCACGCCTGCCACCACCGGCTCCAGCCGGGGACGATCGCCGTCGCTACCGGAGTCGGGGGTCGGTTCCGCATGGGAGAAAATGCCATCCATGCCTCAAGACTACCTTCAGCGTCCCGACCGCGGGCCGCGGGGATATCCGGTCCTTAAATGCAGTAAGGCCCCGGACTAAGTCCAGGGCCCTACCAGCAAATATTGTCCGGCGGCGACCTACTCTCCCACACCCTCCCGAGTGCAGTACCATCGGCGCAGTGGGTCTTAGCTTCCGGGTTCGGTATGGGACCGGGCGTTTCCCCCACGCTATGACCGCCGTAACTCTTCCACCCACACCAACACCACAACAATGTCGGGGGGAAAACTAGTCACATGCCATAAACCAGAACCACGAATGGTCCCTAGTGGTGCAACATGATCAAACTATTCTATTACAGACCCACCCCATGAAACCAACCAAAACAACCCCCACGAACAGTGGGAATCAACACACACCCCCAGAGAATCGAACCCAAGGGACGGGTGTTTGGTTGGCTACCAGGAGTTGTTGTCCGGCAACCGCATAGTGGACGCAGCATATCTTGCCCACACAACCCGAAAGCCGTGTGGTGAATTGTGGTGTAAGTCATCGGCCTATTAGTACAGGTCAGCTCCACGGGTCTTTAGTCCCCGCTTCCACGTCCTGCCTATCAACCCAGTGGTCTAGCTGGGGGCCTCTCACACTCAAGGTGTATGGAAATCTCATCTCGAAGTGGGCTTCCCGCTTAGATGCTTTCAGCGGTTATCCCTTCCGAACGTAGCTAATCAGCGGTGCACTTGGCAGTACAACTGACACACCAGAGGTTCGTCCGTCCCGGTCCTCTCGTACTAAGGACAGCTCTTCTCAAATTTCCTGCGCGCGCAGCGGATAGGGACCGAACTGTCTCACGACGTTCTAAACCCAGCTCGCGTACCGCTTTAATGGGCGAACAGCCCAACCCTTGGGACCTACTCCAGCCCCAGGATGCGACGAGCCGACATCGAGGTGCCAAACCATGCCGTCGATATGGACTCTTGGGCAAGATCAGCCTGTTATCCCCGAGGTACCTTTTATCCGTTGAGCGACGGCCGTTCCACAACGTGCCGCCGGATCACTAGTCCCGACTTTCGTCCCTGCTCGAGCTGTCACTCTCACAGTCAAGCTCCCTTGTGCACTTACACTCGTCACCTGATTGCCAACCAGGCTGAGGGAACCTTTGGGCGCCTCCGTTACTCTTTAGGAGGCAACCGCCCCAGTTAAACTACCCATCAGGCACTGTCCCTGACCCAGATCATGGGCCGAAGTTAGGAATCCGGTACGGCCAGAGTGGTATTTCAACGATGACTCCACGAACACTGGCGTGCCCGCTTCAACGTCTCCCACCTATCCTACACAAGCCGCACCGAACACCAATACCAAACTATAGTAAAGGTCTCGGGGTCTTTCCGTCCTGCTGCGCGTAACGAGCATCTTTACTCGTAGTGCAATTTCGCCGAGTTCATGGTTGAGACAGCGGGGAAGTCGTTACTCCATTCGTGCAGGTCGGAACTTACCCGACAAGGAATTTCGCTACCTTAGGATGGTTATAGTTACCACCGCCGTTTACTGGGGCTTAAATTCCCAGCTTCGCCCCGAAGGGCTAACCGGTCCTCTTAACCTTCCAGCACCGGGCAGGAGTCAGTCCGTATACATCGTCTTGCGACTTCGCACGGACCTGTGTTTTTAGTAAACAGTCGCTTCCCCCTGGTCTCTGCGGCCCCGATCCCCTCACACCAGCAAATGGTGTTCAAGGTTGGGGCCCCCCTTCTCCCGAAGTTACGGGGGCATTTTGCCGAGTTCCTTAACCATGATTCTCTCGATCGCCTTAGTATTCTCTACCTGATCACCTGTGTCGGTTTGGGGTACGGGCGGCTTGAACCTCACGTCGATGCTTTTCTTGGCAGCATAGGATCACCGGATCACCCGCCGAAGCGGGCGCCTATCGGGTCTCAACCATCATGAACGGCGGATTTACCTACCATTCGGCCTACACCCTTGGACCAGGACGATTCCATTGCCTGGCCCGGCTACCTTCCTGCGTCACACCTGTTAATACGTTGACCTCCCTGGCTCGGGTCCCGCGCCTTGCACCCGGTACCTTCCCCGAAGGGAAGATGGTGGGTGCTCGAGGCGGTTAGCATCGCCAGTTCAGTAGGGACGGTTCTTCACCGGTACGGGAATATCAACCCGTTGTCCATCGACTACGCCTGTCGGCCTCGCCTTAGGTCCCGACTCACCCAGGGCAGATTAGCTTGACCCTGGAACCCTTGATCATTCGGCGGACGGGTTTCTCACCCGTCTTTCGCTACTCATGCCTGCATTCTCACTCGTGCCGTCTCCACCACTGGTTCACACCGTGGCTTCACTGCCGGCACGACGCTCCCCTACCCACCCAGGCGGCTGGACCACGAAGGCCTACCTATATACCTGGATGACGCAACTTCGGCGGTGTGCTTGAGCCCCGCTACATTGTCGGCGCGGAATCACTTGACCAGTGAGCTATTACGCACTCTTTCAAGGATGGCTGCTTCTGAGCCAACCTCCTGGTTGTCTTCGCAACTCCACATCCTTTTCCACTTAGCACACGCTTAGGGGCCTTAGTTGGCGTTCTGGGCTGTTTCCCTCTCGACTATGAAGCTTATCCCCCACAGTCTCACTGCTGCGCTCTCACTTACCGGCATTCGGAGTTTGGCTGACGTCAGTAACCTTGTAGGGCCCATTAGCCATCCAGTCGCTCTACCTCCGGTAAGAAACACGCAACGCTGCACCTAAATGCATTTCGGGGAGAACCAGCTATCACGAAGTTTGATTGGCCTTTCACCCCTACCCACAGCTCATCCCCTCCATTTTCAACTGAAGTGGGTTCGGTCCTCCACGCGCTCTTACACACGCTTCAACCTGGCCATGGGTAGATCACTTCGCTTCGGGTCTAGACCGCGCCACTGAACGCCCTGTTCAGACTCGCTTTCGCTACGGCTTCCCCACACGGGTTAACCTCGCGACACGGCACTAACTCGCAGGCTCATTCTTCAAAAGGCACGCCGTCACCACAACAAGGTGGCTCCGACGGATTGTAGGCACATGGTTTCAGGTACTATTTCACTCCCCTCCCGGGGTACTTTTCACCTTTCCCTCACGGTACTTGTCCGCTATCGGTCATCAGGAAGTATTCAGGCTTACCAGGTGGTCCTGGCAGATTCACACGGGATTTCTCGGGCCCCGTGCTACTTGGGATACCAATACAAAGCGGCGGAGAACATTACAGCTACAGGACTAACACCCTCTATGGTCCGGCTTTCAAACCGATTCGCCTATGCACCCGCACCTCACTCCTCCAGTCCGGCAGAACTGGAACGACTGGTCCCACGACCCCGCCCATGCAACGCCCGCCGGCTATCACACATGGAACGGTTTAGCCCCATCCGCGTTCGCTCGCCACTACTAACGGAATCACTATTGTTTTCTCTTCCTGCGGGTACTGAGATGTTTCACTTCCCCGCGTTCCCTCCACGCAGCCTATGTGTTCAGCTACGGGTCACACGACATGACGCCGTGCGGGGTTTCCCCATTCGGAAATCCTGGAATCAAAGTCCGGTTATCGACTCCTCCAGGCTTATCGCAGATTCCCACGTCCTTCTTCGGCTCCTGATGCCAAGGCATCCACCATGCGCCCTTAGAAACTTGACCACAAAAAGGTCAATTCACAAGAGCATTTGATCGAGAGAACCACCAACAACCACACCCCGAAAGGCGCCCTGCTGGGGGTTCTCAAATAAATTGCTTTCGCAAACACGATAAAAAAACCACATAACCACCACCGGCCCGAAGGCAAAAGGCAATCACATGGCATCCATCGTCCTTGCAAGATGCTCGCGTCCACTATGCAGTTGTCAAACAACAACCCCGTCACACCCACCACCACGACACCAAAAGATCATCGCGGCCTAGGCCATGCGCGGGAGCCAAAACAAACCAGAACCAACCCCCCACCACCAACACACGGTCGATACCAGGAAATCGGGCCTGTTGTTTCAGGGCCCAACAGTGTGCCATGGACTCAGAACCCACCAGCCCCCGCATCGTTCCAACACCACCAAAGCAGTGCGTACTAAACAACAGGGAACCAAAGATCCCAAGCCACAATCCGTTGACATTCCACCCATGAGCGCCCGCCTACCAACACAAGTGGCAGAAACGGGCTGAACTGAACACCACCACCAGGACATGCGCCCTAAATGGTCAATGCTAGTTGCTCCTTAGAAAGGAGGTGATCCAGCCGCACCTTCCGGTACGGCTACCTTGTTACGACTTAGTCCCAATCGCCGGTCCCACCTTCGACGGCTCCCTCCCAAAAGGGTTGGGCCACCGGCTTCGGGTGTTACCAACTTTCGTGACTTGACGGGCGGTGTGTACAAGGCCCGGGAACGTATTCACCGCAGCGTTGCTGATCTGCGATTACTAGCGACTCCGACTTCATGGGGTCGAGTTGCAGACCCCAATCCGAACTGAGACCGGCTTTTTGGGATTAGCTCCACCTCACAGTATCGCAACCCATTGTACCGGCCATTGTAGCATGCGTGAAGCCCAAGACATAAGGGGCATGATGATTTGACGTCGTCCTCACCTTCCTCCGAGTTGACCCCGGCAGTCTCCCATGAGTCCCCACCACTACGTGCTGGCAACATGGAACGAGGGTTGCGCTCGTTGCGGGACTTAACCCAACATCTCACGACACGAGCTGACGACAACCATGCACCACCTGTGAACCGGCCCCAAAGGGGAAGGACTGTTTCCAGCCCGATCCGGCCCATGTCAAGCCTTGGTAAGGTTCTTCGCGTTGCATCGAATTAATCCGCATGCTCCGCCGCTTGTGCGGGCCCCCGTCAATTCCTTTGAGTTTTAGCCTTGCGGCCGTACTCCCCAGGCGGGGCACTTAATGCGTTAGCTACGACGCGGAAAACGTGGAATGTCCCCCACATCTAGTGCCCAACGTTTACGGCATGGACTACCAGGGTATCTAATCCTGTTCGCTCCCCATGCTTTCGCTCCTCAGCGTCAGTTAATGCCCAGAGACCTGCCTTCGCCATCGGTGTTCTTCCTGATATCTGCGCATTTCACCGCTACACCAGGAATTCCAGTCTCCCCTACATCACTCTAGTCTGCCCGTACCCACCGCAGATCCGGGGTTGAGCCCCGGACTTTCACGGCAGACGCGACAAACCGCCTACGAGCTCTTTACGCCCAATAATTCCGGATAACGCTTGCGCCCTACGTATTACCGCGGCTGCTGGCACGTAGTTAGCCGGCGCTTCTTCTGCAGGTACCGTCACTTTCGCTTCTTCCCTACTGAAAGAGGTTTACAACCCGAAGGCCGTCATCCCTCACGCGGCGTCGCTGCATCAGGCTTTCGCCCATTGTGCAATATTCCCCACTGCTGCCTCCCGTAGGAGTCTGGGCCGTGTCTCAGTCCCAGTGTGGCCGGTCACCCTCTCAGGCCGGCTACCCGTCGTCGCCTTGGTAGGCCATTACCCCACCAACAAACTGATAGGCCGCGAGTCCATCCCCCACCGATAAATCTTTCCACCACCTCCCATGCGGAAGGAAGTGAATATCCGGTATTAGACCCAGTTTCCCGGGCTTATCCCAGAGTCGGGGGCAGGTTACTCACGTGTTACTCACCCGTTCGCCACTAATCACCCGGTGCAAGCACCGGGGTCATCGTTCGACTTGCATGTGTTAAGCACGCCGCCAGCGTTCATCCTGAGCCAGGATCAAACTCTCCGTAAAAAATTACAGACACAACCAACATCCCAAGGGAAAACAAGGGAAGGGCTGCACCAAGTTACATAAATCCCGGCAAATATGCCTCCACGGATACACGGGGTGCACCCATAAAGACCATTCACCAATTTATAAAAAAATCGGTGTCAACAAACATGGCACACTATTGAGTTCTCAAACAACAGACGCTTCCAACTTCCACGATCACGCCTTCCGGCCGACCGCTTCGCTCTGGAGCAACTTATCTAACATACCCGGTGGCTGGATCCCGGTCAAATCGACCGTTTCTCCAACTTTTCGGAAGTCTGCACCGTCCCGTGGGCCTCTCCGTGGAGAAGTTTTATTGGCGACCGGCGCGGGAAATAACTATACCCATATCCTGCTGGTTCACCTAATCGGAGGCTTCCTCCCCGACTGGCCGCCCCAAGAACCCCGTGTTTCCGGGGTTCTTGGGGCCGGGTCAGCTGATGCTGCCGGGGACCAGGTAGATCACGCCCAACGGGGGCAGGTCCACGGTGGCCGAAACCGGCTGGCCGTCGTGGGCGGGGCCATCCGCCTCGAGCGTTCCGGGGTTGGCGACCCCGGAACCACCAAACTCCTCGGCATCTGTATTGAGCGCCTCGGTCCAGGCCCCGGCAGCCGGCAGGCCGAGTCGATAGCCGCTGTGGGGTTCGCCCGAGAAGTTCGCGACGCAGACCATCGCCTCGCCCTGCTCGTCCCGCCGGATGAAGCTCAGGGTGTTGCCCGCTGCCTCGTGGTCATTGATCCAGGCGAAGCCCGCCGGGTCGTGATCCAGTTCCCACAGTGCCGGCAGTTCCCGGTAGATTCCGTTCAGCGCCTTCACGGTCAGCTGGACCCCGCGGTGCTGGTGGGTATCGGCCACCCACCAGTCGAGCCCGTGCTGTTCGCTCCACTCCCCCTCCTGGGCGAATTCGGTGCCCATGAAGATCAGTTGCTTGCCCGGGTGGGCCCATTGGAAGGCCAGGTAGGCCCTGACCTGGGCGAGCTGGCGCCAGCGGTCACCGGGCATGCGGCGCAGCAGCGAGCCCTTCCCATGGACCACTTCATCGTGGCTGATCGGCAGCAGGAAGTTCTCCGTATAGGCGTAGGCCATGGAGAAGGTGATCTTGTTGTGGTGGTAGGAGCGATGGATCGGGTCCTCCGACATGTACTCCAGCGAGTCGTGCATCCAGCCCATGTTCCACTTCAGCCCGAAGCCGAGCCCACCTCCGCTGGTGTCGCCGGTGACCCCGGGGAAGGCCGTGGATTCCTCGGCGATCATCGCAATGCCGGGATTCAGCCGGTACGCCGTGGCGTTGAGCTCCTGCAGGAAGGCGATCGCTTCCAGGTTCTCCCGCCCGCCATGGATGTTGGGTTCCCATCCTCCGTCTTCGCGTGAATAGTCCAGATAGAGCATGGATGCCACGGCATCCACGCGCAGCCCGTCGATATGGAACTCGTCCATCCAGTACAGCGCGTTGGCCACCAGGAAGTTGCGGACCTCGTTGCGTCCGAAGTCGAAGACCAGGGTCCCCCAGTCGGGATGCTCCCCGCGGCGCGGATCGGGGTGCTCGTAGAGAGGCTGCCCATCCATCCGGGCCAGGGCCCATTCATCCTTGGGGAAATGGGCGGGAACCCAATCCATGATGACCCCGATACCCGCCTGGTGCAGCCGGTCCACGAAGTATCGGAAATCGTCGGGGTGGCCGAAGCGCGAGGTCGGGGCATAGTAGGAGGTCACCTGATAGCCCCAGGATCCTCCGAACGGGTGTTCGGCCACGGGCATCAGCTCCACATGGGTGAATCCCTGCCAGGTCACGTATTCGCTGAGCTGCTCGGCCATTTCGCGGTAGTCCAGTCCGGGGCGCCAGGAGCCCAGATGCACTTCATAGACGCTCATCGGGCCGGCATGCGGGTCGGTCTGGGCCCGGGACGCCATCCATTCGGCGTCCTGGAAGCCATAGGAGGATTCCACGACGACGGATCCGGTCAACGGAGGGATCTCGGTGTGCCGGGCCATCGGGTCGGCCTTCTGCCTCCAGTGGCCGTCCTGGCCGAGGATCTCGAATTTGTAGATCGCCCCGGCGACGACCCCGGGGATGTAGAGCTCCCAGACCCCGGACCGTCCCAGCGAACGCATGGCGTTGCCGGTTCCGTCCCAGTCATTGAAGTCCCCGACCACCCGGACCGCCTGGGCGTTGGGGGCCCAGAGGGCGAACCCCGTGCCCTCGCAGTTGCCCATCACCGTGTGGTATCTGCGCACCCGGGCCCCGAGGACCTGCCAGAGGCGCTCATGGCGCCCCTCCCCGATGAGATGCAGGTCGATCTCCCCCAGCGTGGGCAGGTAGTGGTAGGCATCGTCGACCAACACCGGGGCAGACCCCGGATAGCCGACCTCGAGCCGGTAGTCGGGCACGGTCCCTTCGCGTCCCGTCGGAGGAGCCAACACCGCCACCCAGACGCCGTCGTACTCATGGGTCATCTCCCGGCGGTCGTTGTCGGTGACCAGGGTGACGGTGCTCGCCAGTTTGCGTAGGGTGCGCACGGTGATCGAGCCGTCGTTGCCCAGATGGGCCCCGAGGACTCCGTGGGGTGCATGGAAGCGGCCTTCGGCGACGGCTTCCAACACCTCGGCCGTGATCGGGCGGGGTGTCGAGGCGCCCTCCGCGGCACCGGGGGTTGCTGCGGCGCCTGTTTCGGCCCGCCGGGGTGAATCCGCTGGGTGCTGCATGGCTGAGAGGACCTCCTGGACCGCCGAGGCCGGTACCTGTTCCCAGGTCGGCCTGTTTTGCCGTTCGTACACGACTTCATAGAGGGCCTTGTCCAGCCAGAGGGCCAGAAAGAGCGGCGACTGGATGTCGACGGCCTCGCCCGTTTCCTCACGGTACCCCCTCAGGAACGCCTTGCGGGTCCGCGCCGACCATTGGCGGGCCGCCTGGTGGGCCGCCTCGGGAGCCGGGGCAGCGGTTGAGGAGGACACCTCGGGGTGGGTGGCCCGTCCCGCCGCGTAATCGAAGGACCGCAGCATGCCCACCACGTCGCGCAGCGTCACATCCGGCGCCCGCCGCTCCCCTGCACTGCGCAGGGGTTCGCCTTCGAAGTCCAGGACCACCCATCCGTGGTCTTCGGTGGCCAGGATCTGGCCCAGATGGAGGTCCCCGTGGATCCGCTGCAGCAACGGCAGCCGGCCCAGGGCGCCCAGTGATTCCAGGACCTCGCCGAACGCATCGGCCAGGGCCCCGTCGGCAGGGGCCGCCCGTTCCCACCCCCAGACGAGCCGGGCCCGCAGGGCCGCGATGAACGCCGCGGTTTCCGCCGCGCTGGCCACGGCGGTGGGGGCGACCTCGGTCAGTTGGTGGTGCAGACGGGCCACGGCCCGCCCGAGTTCGGCGGCCTCGGTGGTGAAATCCCGGTCGTCGAGGGCCGCGAGGCTGGCCAGCCGCCAGGCGTCGCGGGCCGCGTCGAAGAATTCACGCATGACGGACAGGGTTCCGCCGACCTCGGCCCCGCCGGCCGTCCACCGCCCGTCCAGCGTGGCCACGGTCCGGGGCACGTCCTGCGACCCGGCCTCCGAGAGCAAGGAGCCCAGTTCCACATCGGGGTTGGTCCCCGGCGACGGGACCCGGAAGAACTTGATGATGACCGGGCCGCGGGGCCCCTCAAGCACCACCGAGGTGTTGGATTGCTCCCCGTCCAGGACCCGCATCGGGGCCAGCTCCGGCCCCTGGCCGGGCGGGCTCTGGAGCATCAGGGCGGCCCAGGCGTTGACGAAGCCCTGATCCTGGGTTCCATCGTGGACCAGCCAGCTGCCCCCGGCCCGCAGGCCGGTCGTTTCCGGGGCCAGCAACCGGACGGCGTGATCGTCCAGGACCCCCAGGACGGGCGGCGGTTCCTGGGCGGGAGATCGCCGCAACACCACGGGGACCTGCACGACCGAAACATTATGAGTAGTTGATTTATCTCCTGGTTGCCCGGTCTCCTCATCGGAGATTCTGCTGGGGTGGATGGCCAACAGGAGGCTGAGCATCAGGGCGTCGGGATCCGGCTGCGGGACCGGCTGCACCCCGACCACCGACAGCGTGAACGTCCCCCGGGGTGCCGGACACCACCGTTGCTCCCCCACCCAACCGGCCAGCGCACCGGTGATCTCGGCGTCGGACCTCATCGCCGCCGCCCCGGGTCGATGACCGGAAGCGTCGAGGTCGAGGTGGCATTGACGTCCGAGCGCACCGAGCGCAACCGCAACCAGTAGAACCCCTGCGAGCCCAAGGCCAGTGACAACCGCCCTTCGG
Source organism: Arthrobacter sp. AOP36-F1-5 (assembly GCF_058137995.1). Classification (NCBI taxonomy): domain Bacteria; kingdom Bacillati; phylum Actinomycetota; class Actinomycetes; order Micrococcales; family Micrococcaceae; genus Arthrobacter; species Arthrobacter sp. AOP36-F1-5. The sequence goes on along the minus strand of NZ_CM176892.1, from coordinate 658,107 downwards.
GGGACACCGGAGGGAAGGGGGAGCCGCCGAAGATGTCCCGCAGACCGCGCCCCGCATAGTCGGGCAGTTCCAGTTCGGTGGCCACCGGGTGTTGGGACAGGTTGTAGACGCAGAGCAGCGTCTCCATCTCCTGATCGGTCTCCTCGGGGGTGGATTTGTGGCCCCCCAGGTCCTCGGGGAAGCGCAGGAAGGCCAGCACGCTGGGGCTGGAGGCCGGGACGTTGCGGTAGTCCCCCAGGCCGAAGACCGGATGTTCGCGGCGCACCCCCAGGATCTGCCGCACCCAGTGCAGGAAGGACCCGCTGTGCTCGAGTTGCTGTTCGACGTTGATGCTCGTGTACCCGTAGACCAGGGATTGGACCACCGGAAGATAGAGCTGGCCGGGGTCGGCGACGGAGAACCCGGCATTGCGGTCGGGGTTCCATTGCATGGGGGTGCGCGAGGCGTCGCGGTCATCGAGCCAGATGTTGTCCCCCATCCCGATTTCGTCCCCGTAGTACAGGAACGGGCTGCCGGGCAGACCAAAGAGCAGGGCATGGATCAGTTCGAGTTCGGACCGCGAATTATCCAGCAACGGGGTCAGTCGGCGGCGGATGCCCACGTTGGCGCGCATCCGCGGGTCCGGGGCATACCAGCCGAGCATGGCTTCGCGTTCGGTGGGGGTCACCATTTCGAGCGTCAACTCGTCGTGGTTGCGCAGGAAGGTCCCCCATTGGGTGCCGGACGGGATGTCGGGGGTCTGGCCCAGGGCCTCGATGATCGGGGCGGCGACCTGGTCGCGGAGGGCATAGAACAGCCGCGGCATGATCGGGAAGTGGAAGCACATATGGCATTCCGGTTCCTCGGTGGTGCCGAAGTATTCGACCACTTCCTGCGGTGCCTGGTTCGCCTCGGCGATGATGATGCGCCCGGGGTATTCGGAATCCACGAGCTGTCTGAGCCGGCGCAGGAAGTCGTGCGTCGCCGGCAGGTTCTCGCAGTTGGTCCCCTCCTCCTCGAACAGGTAGGGGATCGCGTCGGCACGGAATCCGTCCACCCCCAGATCAAGCCAGAACCTCACGACGTCGAACATGGCCTCGTGCACCCGGGGGTTCTCGAAGTTCAGGTCCGGCTGGTGGTCGAAGAAGCGGTGCCAGTAGAACTGGCGGCGCACCGGGTCGAAGGCCCAGTTCGATTCCTCGGTGTCCACGAAGATGATGCGGGCCTCGGAGTACTTCTCGTCGGTATCGGACCAGACGTAGAAATCCCCGTATTCGCCTTCCGGGTCCCGGCGGGAGGCCTGGAACCACGGGTGTTCATCGGAGGTGTGGTTCATCGGCAGGTCGATGATGATGCGCAGCCCGCGCTCGTGCGCTTCGGCGACCAGGCGGCGGAAATCGCCGATGGTGCCGAATTCGTCAAGCACGTCGTAGTAGTCGGAGATGTCGTAGCCGCCGTCACGCAGCGGGGATTCGTAGAACGGGGGAACCCAGAGGCAATCCACCCCCAACCATTGCAGGTAGTCGAGCTTGTCGATCAACCCGGCGAAATCCCCGCTCCCGTCGCCGTTGGCGTCGGAGAAGGCCCGGACCAGCACCTCGTAGAACACCGACTTGCGATGCCATTGCGGATCATGGGTCAGACCCGGAACGTTGAGCTGGTACGGGTTGGCCATCAGGTGCCCCGGCGGATGTGCAGGATATGGGCCGGTTCCTGGTGCGGATCCAGCCGGACGTAGTTATGGGCCGACCACTTCCAGCTTCCCCCGGTGAGCAGGTCGTCCACGGTGAACCTACCGTCCTCGTCCAGGTCCTGCTCTCGCAGGTCCAGCGCCTCCAGGTCCAGGCTCACGGTGCATTCGCGGGCGCCATGGGGGTCCGTATTGACCACGATGATGAGGGTGTCGATCTCCTGGCCCTCTTCCTGTGGGGGCTCGACCGGCGCTGCCGCGGAGGTCCCCGGGGCGGGCAGGCCCACGGGGTGGGTCCGTCGGGATTTGGAATAGGCGATGGTGGCGTCGTCGCTGGTGGGGTGGATCACGAGGTTCTGCAATTCGCCCAAGGCCGGGTGGTCGGCGCGGATGGCGTTGAGCCGACGCAGGTAAGGGGCCAGGGAACGGCCCTCGACCTCGGCGCTGTCGAAGTCGCGGATCTTGTATTGGAACTTCTCATTGTCGATGTACTCCTCGGCTCCGGGCCGGGCGACGTGTTCATAGACTTCGTATCCCGCGTAGACCCCCCAGAGCGGGGACGCCGTCGCGGCGAGGGCGGCCCGGATCCTGAAGGCCGCAGGCCCCCCGAACTGCAGGTACTCGGTGAGGATGTCGGGGGTGTTCACGAAGAAGTTCGGACGGAAGAACGCCGAGGTCCCGGTGGAGACCTGCGGGAGGTACTCCTCCAGCTCCTCCTTCGTGTTCCGCCAGGTGAAATACGTGTAGGACTGCTGGAACCCGGCCCGCCCCAACGCATGCATCATGGCCGGCCGGGTGAACGCCTCGGCCAGGAACACGGTGCCTGGGTGGTCCTCGTTGACCTCGGCGATGAGCCACTCCCAGAACCCGACGGGTTTGGTATGAGGGTTGTCCACCCGGAAGATCCGCACCCCGCGTTCGATCCACACGGTGACGATGCGCAGCACCTCGGCGCTGAGACCCTGCGGGTCGTTGTCGAAGTTCAGCGGGTAGATGTCCTGGTATTTCTTCGGCGGGTTCTCGGCGTAGGCGATGCTCCCGTCGGCCCGGGTGGTGAACCATTCGGGGTGCTCGGCCACCCAGGGATGATCGGGAGAGGCCTGCAGGGCCAGATCCAGGGCCACTTCCAGCCCCAGTGCCTCGGCGCGTTCCACGAACGCGGCGAAATCGGCTTCCGTGCCCAGATCCGGGTGGATGGCGTCGTGGCCGCCGGCGGCGGAACCGATGGCCCAGGGTGAACCGGGGTCGTGGTCCCCTGCGGTCAACGTGTTGTTCGGGCCCTTCCTGAAGGTCCTGCCGATCGGGTGGATCGGCGGCAGGTAGATGACGTCGAAGCCCATCCCGGCCACCGCTTCCAGCCGGTCCGCGGCCGTGGCGAAGGTCCCCGAGGTGTAGGTCCCCGTTGCAGGGTCGAAGCGGGCCCCCTCGGAGCGGGGGAAGAATTCGTACCAGGCGCCCCGGCCGGCCAGGACGCGTTCGACCAGCAACGGGAACCGGCCGCTGCCGGTGACCATGCGCCGCAGCGGACGCTGGAACAGTTCGGCGCGGACCTCCCCGCTGGAGGCGGCGGCCATCCGGGTGGCGTCGGGCAACGAGGTATCGGCCGCGGTGGCCGCGGCGGTTTCCAGTATCCGGGCGTTCGGGGATGCGGCGGCGGCCTCGCGCAACAGCAACACCCCTTCGGCGAACATCAGTTCGGTGTCGAGGCCCGCGGCGACCTTGATTCCGGCGTCGTGCCACCAGGTGCCCAGCGGGTCGTCCCAGGCTTCGACCTCGAAAGTCCAGTCGCCCTCGGTGGTGGGGCGCAGGCTGCCGAGCCATTCATCGAGCCCGGGGGCCCCGGGACGCATCCTCACGCGGTGGGCTTCGCGGTCCTGAGGGTCGTAGAGGACCGCCTCCACGGCGAGGGCGTCATGGCCTTCGCGGAAGGCCGTCGACCGGATCAGGACATCCTGGCCGGTGATGGCCTTCGCAGGGAACCGTCCGCCCTCCATGACCGGGAAGACGTCGGTAACGGGTATGCGGCCGAATCTGGACCTGCGCCTGGTGCTCACGTCATAGACGCTAGTCAGTCCGGGCGGTAAAGCCAAGGACTCTGTGCCGCCCGCCGTCCTGTGGTGGCTGCCGCGGCGCAATATGACGGCCGGCCGTCCACATTGGCGACTTTCTAGGCTAGCGTTCAGCACGTGAAGGCCATTCGAGGTTTTACCGTCCATACCGTCCTGCCGGAGAAGATTTCCGGGCTGGAACGCCTTGCTGCGAATCTTCGGTGGTCGTGGCACCGACCCACCGCCGAGCTGTTCCGTGATCTCGACCCGCTCGGCTGGGAGGCCGTGGGGCAGAATCCGCGGGCCCTGTTGAGGCGTTTCGATCGGGCCGGACTGGCTCGCCTGGCCGACGATGCCCCGCTGGTGGCCCGGATCCGGGAGCAGGCCGGGGAACTCGAAGAGTATCTTCGGGCCCCGCGCTGGTATCAGGCCCTGGAATCCCCACCGCCGGCGGCCATCGCCTATTTCTCCCCCGAGTACGGGATCAGTGCCATGTTGCCGCAGTATTCGGGCGGCCTGGGGATCCTGGCCGGCGACCATCTCAAGGCGGCCAGCGATCTGGGGGTTCCGCTGGTGGCCGTCGGGCTGCTCTACCAGGCCGGCTATTTCAGGCAATCACTCTCCCGCGAAGCCTGGCAGCAGGAAACCTACCCGGTCCTGGAACCGGCGGGGCTGCCCCTGTCCGTCGTGCGTGAGGCCGACGGCTCCGAGGTGACGGTGACCCTGCCCTTGCCCGACGGCCGGCAGTTGCACGCCCGGATCTGGCGGGCCGATGTCGGCCGCGTGCCGTTGCTCCTGTTGGATTCGAACGTCCCGGCCAACGACGAGGCGGCCCGGGCCATCACCGACCGGCTGTACGGCGGAGGCGGGGACTACCGGTTGCAGCAGGAACTGCTCCTGGGCATGGGCGGGGTCAAGGCCCTGCGCGCCCATGCGCGTCTGACCGGGACGGCCGCCCCCGAAGTCTTCCACACCAATGAAGGCCATGCGGGATTCCTGGGCATCGAACGCCTCCGCGAACTGATGGGTGACGGCCTCGATTTCGAGACGGCCTTGGCCGCGGTGCGGGCCAGCACCCTGTTCACCACCCATACCCCGGTCCCGGCGGGGATCGACCGGTTCGAGGCCGACCGGGTCGCCCGTTTCCTGGACGCGGGCCTGGCCCCCGGGGTGCCGACGGCTTCGGTGCTGGCCCTCGGCTCAGATACGGCGTTGGGCGGTGGGCAGGACGTCTTCAACATGGCCGCCATGGGTTTGCGGTTGGCCCAACGGGCCAATGGGGTCTCGAAGTTGCATGGGCAGGTCTCCCGCGACATGTTCTCGGGTCTGTACCCCGGATTCGAGGCGGAAGAGACACCGATCGGGTCGATCACCAACGGCGTCCACGAATCCACCTGGGTCGATCCGCGGATCACCCGGCTCACCGCAGCCCGGCAGTTCACCGACGAGGAGCTGTGGGCGGTGCGCCGGGAACTGCGCGTCCAACTCATCGAGGAGGTCCGGGCCCGGCTGAAGGCCTCCTGGCTCGACCGTGGTGCCGGTGCCGCAGAGCTGGGATGGACCGATGCGGTGCTGGATCCCGACGTGCTGACCCTGGGCTTCGCCCGCCGGGTGCCGACCTATAAGCGCCTGACCCTCATGTTGCGCGATCCGGCCCGCCTGAAGGCTGCCCTGCTGCATCCGACCCGGCCCATCCAACTGGTCATCGCCGGCAAATCGCATCCGGCCGACGAGGCCGGAAAGCAGATGATCCAGGAACTCGTGCAGTTCACCGACGATCCCGAGGTCCGCCACCGGATCGTCTTTTTGCCCAACTACGACATGGCCATGGCCGGGACGCTCTTCCCCGGCTGCGATGTCTGGTTGAACAACCCGTTGCGCCCGCTCGAAGCGTGCGGCACCTCGGGGATGAAGGCCGCGCTGAACGGCGGGCTGAACCTCTCGGTCCTGGACGGCTGGTGGGACGAGATGTACGACGGCGACAACGGCTGGGCCATTCCCACGGCGCCCGAGGGCTCCGCGGCCGAGGACCGCGACGATTTCGAGGCCACCGCACTGTACGAGCTGATCGAGGCCACCGTGGCCCCGCGTTTCTACGCCCACCAGCCCGGGCAGTCCGTCGACGATGGTTCGGCCCCCGGTCACGGGCCGGTGCCGCGGAAGTGGTTGGCGATGATCCGCCATACCCTGGCGAGCCTGGGACCGCAGGTCTCGGCCGAACGCATGGTCCGGGACTATGTGGAGACCCTGTACCTGCCGGCGGCCCGTTCGGGGCGCGTTGCCGGGGCCGAGGACTTCGCCGGGGCCCGTTCGGTGGCTTCCTTCATCCGGGAGGTCACCGCCGCCTGGCCGGAGGTTGTCATCGAACACGTCGAGGCTCCGGGGCTGGGACCCGACCCCTCCCTGGGGGATGTCTTCCGGCTCGAGGCCTACCTGCGGCTCGGCGGGCTCTCTCCCGCGGCGGTGCAGGTCGAGGCCGTCCAGGGTCGAATCGACGCCGACGGCCAGCTGACCGAGTCCACGAGGCACCCCTTGGAGGTGGCCGGGGATCTGGGCCACGGCCGGTTCCGCTTCCGGGGCAGCTGGTCCCTGGAGCGCGCCGGTGAATTCGGGTACGCGGTCCGGGTGGTTCCGGGACACCCGTTGCTGGCCTCGTCCGCCGAACTGGGGCTGGTGGCCACTACGGGGTAGTGGTCCCCCGGCTCCGGGGCGCCTCACAGCGATAGATGCTGATCGTATTGGCTTCCACGGTGTCCTGGTCCCCGGCGGTGAAGACGGTGCCCTGGCGTGACCGCAGGCCCGTCCCGGTGCCGTAGCGCAGTTCGAAGGTCGTTTCGGCGGCTTCGGAGGGGCGGAAATCCTTCAGGGAGTCCGCGGCGGGAAGGCGGATCCCCTGATCGTCCAGATGCCCGTTGAACACGACCAGCCCGTCGATGCTGCCCGAGGCGGAACCCATCAGCAGTTGCACCAGCCGGGTGCCGCCGTCGGTCCACTCCTCCTGGCGCATGGGCACGCCCTCGGCGTTGAGCCACAGCAGGTAGGAGCTCTCGGCGATGGTCGGATAGACGAACGGCTGATGCTGCAGGAATTCCTTGCGGATCCGGGAGAAGGCCTTGGTGCGGCGCAGGATCTTCTCGCCGAAGTCATCCGGGTCCCAGTCCAACCAGGACAGTTCGTTGTCCTGGCAGTAGGCGTTGTTGTTGCCCCGCTGCGTCTTGCCGAACTCGTCACCCGCGGTGATCATCGGGACCCCCAGCGAGAGCAGCAGCGTACCCATGACATTCGAGGCCGTCTGCAGGCGGGCCTCGTCGATGGTTTCGTCGGCGCTCATGCCCTCGATGCCGTGGTTGTAGCTGCGGTTATCGTCGGACCCGTCCCGGTTGGATTCGCCGTTGGCCTCATTATGTTTGCGGTCGTGGCTGACCAGGTCCCGCAGTGTGAAACCGTCGTGGGCGGTGACCAGGTTGATCGACGCCAGCGGGCCCCTCCCCGAGGCGGCAAAGGTCTCCCGGGAGCCCGCCAGCACGCTGGCCAGCCGGGCGACGTTCGGCGCCTGTCCTCCGCCGTCGAGGGCCCCGCGGCCGGCGACCCAGAATTCCCTGACCGTGTCGCGGTATCCGTCGTTCCAGTCGGCGAAGTCCGCGTTGAAGCGGCCGGTCTGCCAGCCGTCGTAGCCCACATCCCACGGTTCGGCGATCAGCTTCACGCGCGAAAGTAACGGATCGGTGGACAGGGCCTCCAGGAACGGGTGGTGCGGGGTGAAACGGTTCTCCTCGTCACGGCCCAGGGTGACCGCCAGATCGAAGCGGAAACCGTCGATATGGTAGTCGGCCACCCAGTGCCGCAGCGAGGCCAGGGCCATCTCGATCACCGGCAGAGTGGAGAAGTCCAGGGTGTTCCCGCACCCGGTGGTGTCCACATAGTTGCCTGCGTCGTCGTGCCGGTAGTAGGCCAGGTTCCCCAGCCCCCGCCACGAATACGTCTTCTGGTCGGCCCCGCCTTCGGCGGTGTGGTTGTAGACGACGTCCAGGATGACTTCCAGCCCCGCCTGGTGCAGCAGCCGGATCATGCCCTTGAGCTCGTCACGGACCGCGGCCGGTCCTGCCTCACGGGCGGCGGCGCTGGCATAGTCGGGGTGCGGGGCGAAGAAGCCCAGGGTGTTGTATCCCCAGTAGTTGGGCAGCCCGAGCTCCTGGAGGTGGGGTTCGTCCAGGTGGAAGTGGATCGGCAGCAGTTCCACCGCCGTGACGCCCAGGGACAACAGGTGGTCGATGACGGAAGGGTGGGCCATCCCGGCATAGGTGCCGCGCAGTTCCTCCGGCACCTCGGGGTGCAGCATGGACTGCCCGCGCACATGGGCTTCGTAGATGACGGTGTTGCGCCAGGGAACCATCGGCGGGGCGTCCCCGCCCCAGTCGAAGTCTTCGCTGACGTGGACCCCCCACAGGACCCCGTCGTCGTCCTCGGTGATGGCGCGGGCGTAGGGATCCAGCAGGAGCTGCCCGTCCTGCGGCAGCTCGGCCCCGTGGGCCCAGAAGGCATAGCTGGCGCCGGGGCGCAGGCCCTTGACCAGACCATGATGCGTCTGTCCGGTATGCCCGGTCAGCACGGTGAGGACCGGTTGCCCCGAGGGGTCCGTGTAATGGACGTCCACGGAATCCAGGTCCGGGGCGAAGACGGCGACGTTCACGGCGTCGTCCACCGTTTCGCCCCCCGGGCCCGGAACCGCCGCGGAGATCCCGGAGATCACGGCCGTGGATCCACCCGTCGGGGGGTCCAGGCGTGTGCTTCCGGCCTCGGGATTGTGCTTCATCTGCTCGTCCAGCTCAGTCGTTGCGCAGGCGCGCGATCTCGTAGAGCGTGATACCCACCGCCATGGAGGCGTTCAGCGATTCCATCGCGGATTCGATGGGGATCGAAACGATCTGGTCGCAGTTCTCCTTCACCAGACGCGACAGGCCCTTGCCCTCGGATCCGACGACGATGCACAGCGGTTCGGTGGCCAACGGCAGGCCGGTCAGGTCCACGTCCCCGTCCCCGTCGAGTCCGACGACATACACCCCGGCCTGCTTCATGGCCTTGAGCGTGTTCGTCAGGTTGGTGGCGCGGGCCACGGGGACCCGGGCCGCTGCCCCGGCGCTGGTCTTCCATGCCGAGGCGGTCAGTCCGGCGGAACGGCGTTCCGGGACGATGACCGCGTGGGCGCCGAAGGCCGAGGCCGACCGGATGATGGCCCCGAGGTTGCGCGGATCGGTGATCCCGTCCAGGGCGATGAACAGCGGGGTGTTGGCCAGATGGCCCTTGGCCACCTTCGCCAGTGTCGCCTTCACCGTTTCCAGTGCGTCCGGGTAGTCGTAGGGAGGCACCTGCAGGGCCAGGCCCTGGTGGATGGATTCGTCGGTCATCCGGTCCAGCTCGGGTTTGCCGGTTTCCATGACGGCCAGTCCCCGGTCGGCGGCCAGCTTCAGGATCTCCCGCACCCGGTCGTCCACATCGATGCGGATGGCCAGGTAGAGCGCCTTGGCCGGGATGTCGGCGCGCAGCGCCTCGAGCACCGAGTTGCGTCCGCTGACCATTTCCTCGGCGTTCCTGCTGCGGCCACCGCCGCGGCCGGCGGGGCGTTGGCGGGTGGCGCCGGGCTTGGCCGCCGCCCGCTCGGCGAGCTGGCGGCTGCGGTAGGCCTGATGGTAGGTCCGGTCCTCGGCCTTGGGCGTGGGGCCCTTGCCTTCGAGCGACTTGCGGCCGTGGCCGCCGGTGCCCACGGTGGGGCCCTTCTTCTTCTTCGGTGCGCCGCCGTGACGCTTGGGTGTTGCCATGGGATGAAATCCTCGATGTTGGTGGGGGTCGGGGTCCGCGCGGTCGCAATACCCGCCAACCTTCCATTTTACAGGTGGAACGGCAGGTTTTTGACGAACCCTATTTCAGCGTCCACCGGGCCCCGTCCGCGGAGTCCTCGACCACGACGCCGGCGGCGGACAACGTATCGCGGATGGTGTCCGCCCTCGCCCAGTCCTTGGAGGCGCGGGCCTGGTCGCGTTCGGCCAGTTGGGCCCGCACCAGATCGTCCAGGACGGCATTGCCGGGGACGGCCCCGTCGCCGGCGCCGACGGCGTCGTCGAGCCCGAGCGTGGAGGTCATGGCCATGACCTGTTGCAGCGCCCGGTCGGCGGTGGACAGATCATTATCGGCCAACGCCGTGTTCCCCGCCCGGACCACCTCGTGCAGTGCGGCGAGGGCCTGCGGGACGTTGAGGTCCTCGTCCATGGCCGCGGCGAAATCGTCGGTGACCGCGAAATGCTCCAGCTCCAGGTCGAAGTCGGCCCCGGCGTCGACCGCGTAGAGACGGTGCAGCGCGTGGGAGACGAAGCTGTCGATGCGTTCCAGGGCCGCACCGGCTTCCTGCAGCGAGCTGGGCTTGTAGTCCAGCTGTGAACGGTAGTGGGCCTGGCCCAGGAAGTAGCGGACCACGCGGGCCGGAGCCTGCTCGAGCATCTCCTCGGGGGAGATGGTGTTGCCGATCGATTTCGACATCTTCTCCCCCTCGTAGGTGACCATCCCGTTGTGCATCCAGAAGTTCGCGAAACCGTCGCCGGCCGCCGTGGACTGGGCCAGTTCGTTTTCGTGGTGCGGGAAGCGCAGGTCCAGGCCGCCGCCATGGATGTCGAAGGAGGCCCCCAGGTATTTGCGGGCCATGGCCGAGCATTCCAGGTGCCAGCCGGGGCGTCCGCGACCCCACGGGCCGGGCCAGGAGGCGCTGGCCGGGTCGGTGGATTTGCTGCCTTTCCACAACGCGAAGTCGCGGGGGTCGCGTTTACCGCGCGGGTCGGCATCGGCGGCGTCCTGCAGGTCCTCGAGCCGTTGCCGGGTCAGGGCCCCGTAGTCGGGGAAGGACCTCACGTCGAAGTAGACGTCGCCGGAATCGTCGTCCGCGGGGTAGGCGTGCCCGGCGTCGATGAGGCGGGTGATGAGTTCATGCATTTCGGTCACATGGCCGGTGGCCCGCGGTTCGTAGGTGGGCCTGCGGACACCGAGTCCGTCGTAGGCCCGGGTGAAGGCCTGCTCGAACCGGTAGGCCAGGGCGAACCATTCCTCCTCGGGGAGGTAGTGGTCGTCTCCCTCGAAGTCCCCGGCGAAGGAGGCGGCTGACTTGTCGAGGATCTTGTCGTCGATGTCGGTGACGTTGCGGACCACATCGACCCGCAGGCCGCGGTATTCGAGCCAGCGCACGAGGATGTCGAAGGCGATGGCCGACCGGACGTGCCCGACATGCGGGACGCCCTGGACCGTGGCACCGCAGTAGTAGAGGCCCACCCGTCCCGGTGTCAGCGGGACGAAGTCGCGGACCTGTGCTTGCCTGGTGTCATAAAAACGGATGCTCACCGCACCAGATTAGCTGACGGGCGGGTGGACCAATGCCGTGGCGTAGACGGTCAGCCCCTCACCGGCCCCCTCGTAGCCGAGCCCGTCCGAGGTGGTGGCGGTGACGGTGATGCTGGCCCCTGCCGCCGCGGAGAGCACCGCGTTGGCCTCTTCGCGGCGTGCGGCGAATTTGGGTCGCCGGGAGACGAACTGGATGGAGACGTTGCCGATCTCCCAGCCCGCCTGACGCACCAGCCGGGCCGCTTCGGCCAGCAGCCGGGGGCCTGAGGCGCCGGCGAATTCCGGCCGGTCGGTCCCGAAATGGGTGCCCAGGTCCCCGATCCCTGCGGCGGAGAACAGGGCATCGCAGGCGGCGTGGGCCACGGCGTCGCCGTCCGAGTGGCCGCTGAGCCCGCGTTCGCCGGGCCAGTGGAGCCCGGCCAGCCGGAGTTCGCGCGTCCCGGTCTCGTCGAAGGCGTGCACATCCACACCGATGCCGGTGCGCGGGATGAGGGGGCGGGGGGTCATGGCTGCTCCTGGGAGGGGGTCGACGGGGTGCGGCTGGCCAGCAGGGCCTCGGCCAGTAGGAGGTCCAGCCCGGTGGTGATCTTGAAGGCGTCGGCGGCCCCGGGGACCACGAGCACCTCCGATCCAGTGGCTTCCATCAACCGGGCATCATCGGTGATCGCTTCGGCTTCGGCCGCGCCCAGCGCCGCGGCCCCGGCATGGGCGGCGTCCAGGGCCCTGGCGTCGAAGCCCTGGGGGGTCTGGATGGCGCGCAGCCCCGAGCGGTCGGGGGTTCCGGTGACCCGGTGGGCCCCGGGGATCCCGGCGGTTGCCGGGGCCTTCGGGTCGATCGATTTGATGGTGTCGGATACGGCGACACCGGGGACGACGGCGGTGGCCCCCGCGGCGAGGGCCGCGGCGACCCGGACGAAGACGTCGGCAGGGGTCAGGCAGCGGGCGGCGTCGTGGACCAGCACGTGGTCGACGTCGCCCAGTTCCGCCAGGCCGGCCCGGACGGAGTCGTTGCGTGAGGAGCCGCCCGTCGCCGTGGACAGCGGAATAGCCGCCTTCCGGGCGGCCTCCGCGCAGAGCTCGAGCAGCCGCTCCTCCCCCGGCGGGAGCACCACGACCATTTCGTGGGCGGTCCGGGAGGTCAGGGCGGCCCGGAGGGCGTGTTCGAGCAAGGTCGTCCCGGCCACTTCGACCAGGGCCTTGGGGATCCCGTGGCCCAGCCGGGTGCCGGAGCCGGCGGCCACGAGGATGATGCCGACACGGGGCCCGGTGGAGGTGGTTGCAGTCACGGGTCCAGCTTAGCGGCGGGCAGCAGAAAGGCCCGTCCACCCGGGTGGGTGGACGGGCCTTTCGACGTACGTGGACGGCCGTGCTGGACGGCCTTCCCTTAGGAGGCCAGCACCTCGTCGAGGACGATTTCCGCCTTCTCCTCATCGAGCTTCTTGGCCAGGGCCAATTCGCTGATCAGGATCTGGCGCGCCTTCGCGAGCATGCGCTTTTCGCCGGCCGAAAGTCCGCGGTCGTTGTCCCGGCGCCACAGGTCGCGTACGACCTCCGCCACCTTGACGACGTCCCCGGAGGCCAACTTCTCCAAGTTGGCCTTATAACGGCGGGACCAGTTCGTCGGTTCCTCCGTGAATTCGGCACGTAGGACATCAAATACGTGATCCAGGCCTTCCTGATCAACGACGTCCCTCACGCCGACCAGGTCTACATTCTCTGCCGGAACCTCGATTGTCAGATCGCCTTGCGCCACCTTGAGCTTGAGATACATCTTCTCTTCGCCCTTGATGGTGCGCATTTTGATCTCTTCGATCTTCGCCGCACCGTGGTGAGGGTAAACAACCGTCTCGCCAACCTCAAAAACCATCTGGATAAACCCCTTTCCCACCATCAAGTTTACCATGAAATACCCCTGCCCTCGGCGAGTTGCCGGTCTTCCTCGGGAAAGGGGACCATAATCAGCCCTTGTCATTTCGGGGATTGATGTTATGTGCGCGCGGTCGGCCGCGGTCCGCTTTAAAACAGGGTTGCTTCATCCGGGGTGCGGCCGAGTCATACTTTTGCTGCGATACCGATTAGGCTGGGGCCAACGCTTATTCACGCCCTGACGCGGGATCACTCGTCCGCAGGGGTGCGACAACACCAGAGATGAACCTTATAGAGGAGTTTGTGCCGTGATCACCGCACAGAAGTTCCGCGGCCGCCGAACCGCATCCGTTGCTGCCGCCGCCCTGCTGGCGGTCGGCCTGACCGGTTGTGGCGCAGTGAACCAGCAAGCCACCACGATGCACTACGCGGCCTCGGATGGCATCGTCTTCGACGTCGCCGATGTCGAGGTGCGCAACCTGCTGCTGGTCACCAACACCGCCGATGAGCCGGCCCGCGCCATCGGCAGCCTGATCAACGACACCTCCGAGCCCGCTTCGGTTGAGCTGGTGGTCGACGGTACCTCCACCAAGATCAAGGTTCCGGCGAAGACTTCGCTCAAGCTCGAGGACGACGAGAACAAGACCGTCATCCCCCAGGCCGGCGCCGAACCCGGATCCCATGTGGACGCCACCCTGAAGGTCGGCTCCAACAGCGTCCAGGAATCGATCCCCGTGGTCAACGGTGCCCTGCCCGAGTACCGCCCGTTCCTTCCGGAGGGCTACAACAAGGACACGGTCAAGCATCTGGAGCCCACCAAGCCGATTCTCGACAGCGAGTAATCCTCCACCACGGCTGGAGATGGCCGGGGCCCGTGGAAGTTCTTCCACGGGCCCCGGCCATTGCTCTCTGGTCCTGCTGCCGGGGCGCCCCGGCAGCTGCTCAGGACTCGAACTTATAGCCCAGCCCGCGCACCGTCACCAGATGCACCGGGGCCGCGGAGTCGGGTTCGATCTTTGAGCGCAGCCGTTTGACGTGCACATCGAGCGTCTTGGTGTCCCCGACGTAGTCCGAGCCCCAGACCCGGTCGATCAGCTGGCCCCGGGTGAGCACGCGCCCGGCATTGCGCAGCAGCATCTCCAAGAGCTCGAACTCCTTCAACGGGAACGACACCGCCTCGCCGTGCACGCTGACGGTATGCCGTTCCACATCCATCCGCACCGGCCCGGCCTGGATGGTGGAGGCCACCAGTTCCTCCGGTTCGCCCTGCCGGCGCAGCACGGCCCGGATCCGCGCAATCAGCTCCCGCGCCGAATAGGGTTTGGTCACGTAGTCGTCGGCGCCGATCTCCAGACCCACGACCTTGTCGATTTCCGCGTCCTTGGCCGTCAGCATGATCACCGGGACCGATGAGCGCTGGCGCAGCTGCCGGCAGACCTCGGTGCCGGATTGGCCCGGGAGCATGAGGTCCAGCAGGACCAGATCGGCCCCGTTGCGGTCGAATTCGGTGACGGCATCGAGGCCGTTGTCGACGACCTGGATCTCGAATCCCTCCTTGGTCAGCAGGTATTCCAGCGGGTCGCTGAGCGACTCCTCGTCTTCGACCACCAGGATGCGGGTCAAGTTCGGTCTCCTTCTGCAATCGCCCGGCGCGCCTCGGCGTCGCCGGTCGGATGGTCGGTGGCGGTCTCCACGCCCGGGGTCGGCCCCTGGTCGCGTGCCGCCCCGTGGGCGTCTTCGTGCCGGGGCATGCGCACCGTGAAGGTGGAGCCCTGCCCCGGGCGGGACCACAGCGTGACTTCGCCGCCGTGGTTGGAAATGACGTGCTTGACGATGCTCAGTCCCAGGCCGGTGCCGCCGGTCTGGCGCGAGCGGGCGGCATCGACGCGGTAGAAGCGCTCAAAGATGCGTTCCTGTTCCTCGGGGGCGATGCCGGGGCCCTGGTCGGTCACCGAAACCTGCACCAGCCCGTCGCGGGAGCGCACGCCCACCCCGACGTTGGTGCCCTCGGGCGAATAGCGGATGGCGTTGTCGATGAGGTTGCGGAAGGCGGTCATCAGCAGATCACGCTCCCCGAAGATCCGGTCCCGGGTCTCCCCGCCGACGGTGATCGTGATGGCCTTGCCCTCGGCGGTGAGCCGGTTGCGGTCCACGGCTTCGGCCACGATCCGGTTCACATCCACCGGTTGGCCCTGCAGGACGACGTCGGTGCCCTGCAGGCGGGACAGTTCGATGATGTCCTGCACCAGGGCCGCGAGCCGATGGGCTTCCTTATACAGCCGGGTGGAAAAGCGTTTGACCGCCACTTCGTCATCCGCGGCCCCGTCGATGGCCTCGGAGAGCAGCTGGATGGCCCCCACCGGCGTCTTCAACTCGTGGGAGACGTTGGCGACGAAGTCATTGCGGATGGCCTCGGTGCGGGTGATCTCGGTCCGGTCGTCGGCCAGCAACAGGATGTATTCCTCGCCCAGCGGAGCCACGCGCACATGCACCACGATCGTCCCCTGGCCCAGCGGGCCCAGGGGCAGTTCGAACTGGCGTTCCTCGATGACCCCGTCCGAACGCACCCTGCGGGCCAGGGCCAGCAGTTCCGCATGGACCACGGTGTGCCCGCGGACCAGCCCGTAGGCATAGGCGGCCGGATTGGCCCGGACGACCCCGTCGATGTCATCGACCACGACGAAGGCCCGTCCGACGACGGAGAGGATCTCCGCGGCGCCGTCGGGCAGTGTCGGCTCTCCGACGTCGGTCACCGCCTCGCGCTGCAGGCGGCTGTAACGGTAGGCCAACAGACCCACGACGCCCAGCGCCAGCCCCACGAGCCCGGCGATCACTATGATCAGTGCATCATCCACGATCCCACCCTAACCGGGCCGCTGTCCGGCTCCTGCCCCTCGGGACGGGCCCCGGCGCCCATTCACCGAATGTTCATGCGCGAGGGCCCGGAGGTTAACGTTGGGGTGGCAGTGTTGATGACTACAGTGCCCGTCCCCTGCCTGACCGTGGGGGAACACCATGATGAAAGGACACCCCATGCGCAAGGTCTTCCAGGCGGAACTCCTGACGATCGGTGAGGAACTGACCCAGATGGCCGGACTCGTGGCCGATGCCATGGAACGCGCCTACACGGCGTATGCCGAGGCCGATACCGAGATCGCCCAGGAGGTCATCGCCGCGGACGCCCGGGTGGACTTCATGCAGACCCAGCTCGATGAGCGGGCCATCGACGTCCTGGCCCTGCAGGGACCGGTGGCCTCGGATCTGCGCATGATCGTCGGTTCGCTGCGCATGAGCGCCTCGCTCGAGCGTATGGGCGATCTGGCCCGCCACGTCGCCCAGCTCACCCGGCTCCGTTTCCCGGTCCCCGTGGCCCCGGCCTCGGTGACCCCCGTCTTCGCGGAGATGGCCGGACTCGATGTGCAGATCGCCCGGAAGCTGATCACCCTGCTCGAAACACGGGATCTGGAGATCGCCCGGGAGATCGTGGCGCTCAACGCCCGGATCGACGACCTGCACGCCAGCGTCTTCAAGACCGTCGCCGGCCCCGAGTGGAACGAGTCGGGGCCCCGCACCGCCGATGTGACCCTGACCAGCCGCTATCTGGAACGCTACGGCGACCACGGGGTCTCCGTGGCCCGCAAGGTCAACTACCTGGTCACCGGGGAATGGGAGCCCGGGAGCGCGGCACTCTGATCCACCTCTGACACAGCCGGGGCCGGTCCGCGTCGATACGCGGGCCGGCCCCGGCTGTGTGGTCTGGATTCCTCCCGGGAACGGGCTATTTGCGTCCCTGGTTGGCAACGGCCTGGATGGCGTCGGCCGCCGCGTCCGCGTCGAGGTAGCGTCCGCCGGGGGTGACGGGGGTGAAGTCCTCGTCCAGTTCGTAGACCAGCGGGATGCCCGTGGGGATGTTCAGCGAGGCGATGTCCTCGTCCGAAATGCCGTCGAGATGCTTGACCATGGCCCGCAACGAGTTGCCGTGCGCGGTGACCAGGACCGTTTTGCCGGCCTCCAGATCGGGGCGGATGGCACTGTTCCAGTAGGGCAGCATCCGCTCGAGCACGTCCTTGAGGCATTCGGTGCGCGGCGCGTCATCGCCCAGGTCCGCGTAGCGGCGGTCCCCGATCTGGGAGAACTCGGAGTCGTCGTCCAGCGGCGGCGGCGGGGTGTCATAGGAGCGACGCCATTCCATGAACTGCTCCTCTCCGAACTCGGCCAGGGTCTGGGCCTTGTCCTTGCCCTGCAGGGCCCCGTAGTGGCGCTCGTTCAGCCGCCAGTCACGCCGGACCGGGATCCATGAGAGATCCGCGGCTTCCAGGGCGAGGTTGGCCGTGATGGTCGCGCGTTTGAGCAGCGAGGTGTGCAGCACGTCGGGGACGAGGCCGGCCTCGGTGAGCAACTCACCGCCGCGGATGGCCTCCGCGCGTCCCTTCTCGGTCAGCGGCACGTCGTACCAGCCGGTGAAGAGGTTCTTTTCGTTCCATTCGCTCTGCCCGTGGCGGAGCAGGATCAGGGTGTGCGTCATGACTTCATCCTATCGGGCGTGAAGTCGGTTACTTTCACCGGCTTCTGGTCATGACGGGGCCCGGGGCGGGTCTATATTTTTTTCGTGGTGCAAAAGTCTCGAAGACTCGGCGGCCGGCATCAGGCCGGACGCCCTGTGGGCAACCCCACCCGCGGGACGACGAATCCGAACAGGATGCGTCGGGTGGACCGCTGGATGACCGGCACGCAGAACTTCCGGCTCCGCCCCGATGTCACCGGCGCACCCCCGATCTGCGTGGATCTGGGCTACGGGGCCTCCCCGCGCACCGCCGTCGAATATTTTCAACGTCTGCGTGCGGTGAACCCCCTGGTCTGCGTCGTCGGACTGGAAATCGATCCCGGCCGGGTGCTGGCGGCGAAGCTGTTGGAGGTCGAGGGGCTTTCCTTCGCCGTCGGTGGTTTCGAGATCCCCACGGACCGCAACCCCCTGCTCATCCGGGCCTTCAATGTCCTGCGTCAATACACCGAGGACGATGTGGCGGCCATCTGGTCTTCGCTGGCCGCCCGGCTGGATCCTGCGGGGCTGCTCATCGAGGGGACCTGCGACGAGATCGGTCGGGTGAGCACCTGGGTGGGCATCTCCCCCGAGGGTCCGCTGACCTTGAGCATCTCGATTCGTTTCGGTGCCGTCCAACGCCCCAGCGAGGTGGCCGAACGCCTGCCGAAGGCGCTGATCCACCGCAACCATCCCGGCGAGCGGGTCCACGATTTCCTGGCCGCGGCCGATGCCGCCTGGCTGGCTACGGCGCCTTGGTCCACGTTCGGGCAGCGGCAACGCTGGATGGCCATGTGCCGGGCCCTGCGGGCGGCGGGCTGGCCGGTCCGTGATGGCCCCTCACGGTGGCGATTGGGCGAATTGACCGTGGACTGGGCGTGTGTGGCCCCGCGGACGGGGTCGTTGGCGCTCCAGGAGCCGGGGCTCTAGTAGTTGTAGTATCCCGGGGCGCCCCTGCCGCCCACGGCAGGCCGCACGTCGGCGAGGTAGACGCAGCTGATACAGGCGGCGATCAATTGCAGGAAACCGGCGCCACCGGGGCCGAGGAAGCTGAAGACGCAGACCACGGCGGCCACGCCGGTCATGCCCATCCAGAAGCCCTTGGTGCGCTTGTTTTCGCGTTCGTAGTTCTGCGCCGGGTGGCGCAGGGCATCGATGAAGGCCCACAGCCCCAGGACCAGGGCCACCAGGCTCAGGGCCTTGAAGAGATAGATCTCGAACAACAATGCGGTTTCCACGTCTGCCAGTCTAGGGGAACCGCAGCCGATCCGTCTTTAGCGCGTGCTCTCCAGCGCGGCGCTCAGATCGTTCCACAAGTCCTCGACGTTCTCGATGCCCGCGCTGAGCCGGATCAGGTTCGCCGGCACGGTATCCGGCTCCCCCGGGTGGCGCCGCCGGCGTTCGGCCAGGGACTCGACCCCGCCCAGGCTCGTGGCCGGGGTCCACAACCGCAGGGCGGCCAGGACCGCCTCGGCGGCCGCTTCTCCCCCGGCGACGGTGAGGCACAGGATCGAGCCGAATCCCTCCATCTGGGCCGCGGCCCGGGTGTGCCCGGGGTCCGCTTCCAACCCGGGGTAGCGCACGGCCTCCACCGCCGGATGGGCGTCGAGGCGGCGGGCCAGCTCCCCGGCGTTGGCCTGGGCGCGTTCGACCCGCAGAGCCATGGTCCGCAAGCCGCGCAGGGTCAGCCAGGTTTCGAAGGGTCCCGGGACCGCCCCGTGCAGCGAACGGTAGGCATGGAGCGTGCTGCGCAGCTCGGCATTGCCGGTGATGACGGCCCCGAGGACGACGTCGGAATGCCCGCCCATGTACTTGGTCGCCGAATGCACCACGACGTCGGCGCCGAGCTCCAGCGGACGCTGCAACAACGGCGTGGAGAAGGTGTTGTCCACGACGCAGAGCACCGAGGCGGCGCGGGCCCCGGCAGCCAGTGCGGCGACGTCGGCGACCTCGAGCATCGGGTTGGTCGGGCTTTCGAGCCAGAGCATGTCGGCGCCCTCGAGCAGGGCCAGGGTGGCTTCGGTGTCCTCGACATCGGCCAACCGGACCTGCAGTCCGATGCGGGCCTGCAGATCGGCCACCAATGACAGCGACCCGTTGTAGCTGTGCCGGGGGATGACGATGGTGCCGTTGCGGGGCAGCAGCGACATGGCCGAGGCGACGGCGGCCATGCCGGAGGCGTAGACCAGCCCGGGCAGCGGGCAGGATTCCAGTTGGGCCAGGGCCTCTTCCAGCGGGTCCCAGGTGGGGTTGGAGAACCGCGCGTACGTCCGCTCCCCCTGGCCCGGGGTCCCGGTGCCCACGAAGGTGGAGGAGAGCACGATCGGTGGATTCACCGGCGCATCGGGTTCGCGCGGGGGCCGTCCTGCGGCGACGACGACGGTATCCGGGGCAAGATCCTGCGGGTGTGAAGTGGGCATGTCAGCATCGTAGACCGCCGGATCGGGCCCCTTCGAAGTCGCGACCGCGTATTACCGGCCCGGGCCGATAGGCTGAACGGGTGAATGAAATGCAGCGCGCGCCCGGAGCCCTGTTCGTCGTCCTCGAAGGCGGCGATGGTGCCGGCAAATCCACCCAGGCCGCCCTGCTGGCCCGCAGGCTCCAGGACGGCGGCCGCGAAGTCGTCCGTACCCGTGAGCCGGGAGGCACCGTCATCGGCGAGGAACTGCGTTCCCTCGTGCTCGAACACGACCGCGGCGAGGTCGATGCCCGCACCGAGGCCCTGATGTTCGCCGCCGCCCGCGCCGCCCATGTCCAGCAGCTCATCCTTCCTGCCCTGGGGCGCGGGGCCACGATCATTTGCGATCGCTTCATCGACTCATCGGTCGCCTATCAGGGGGTCGGACGCGGGTTGGGGGCCGGCGAGGTGCTGCGGCTGAACCGTTGGGCCACCGACGGGCTCCGCCCGGATCTGACCATCCTGCTCGACGTCGATCCGTTGGCCGGCCGGCAACGCCGCACGCAGGGCCACGGGGCCGAGGACCGGCTCGAATCCGAGCCCGACGACTTCCATGCCCGAATCCGTCGAGCCTTCCTGGAGCGGGCCCGGAACGACGACGGCGCCTACGTGGTCCTCGATGCCTCCTTGGAGGTCGAGGACCTGGCCGCCCGCATCGCCACGGCCGTGGACACCGCGATCCAGGCTGCCGGGGCCTCGTCGTGAGCGCCCCCGCCGAACTGACCGGGGTCTGGGCCGACCTGCCGGGACAGGATGCGGCCATCGGCGCCCTGCAGCGGGCCGCGGCCCTGGGCGCCCCCTCCCATGCGTGGCTGTTCACGGGCCCTCCGGGGTCGGGTCGTTCGAATGCCGCCCGGGCCTTTGCCGCTGCCCTGCAATGCGATGCCCCCGATCCGCACGACCGGGGGTGCGGGCAGTGCCACGCCTGCCGCACCGTCATGGCGGGCACCCACCCCGACGTCTCGCTGATCGCCACGGAGAAGGTCAACTACCAGATCGTGGATGTCCGCGAGCTGATCACCCGGGCCCAGGACCGGCCCTCGGCGGGTAAATGGCGGGTCATCATCGTCGAGGACGCCGACCGGATGACCGAACGGACCACCAACGTCCTGCTCAAGTCCATCGAGGAGCCCCCACCGCAGACCGTGTGGATCCTGTGCGCCCCGAGCCCGGCCGACGTGCTGGTGACCATCCGTTCACGCTGCCGACCCATCTCCCTCGGCGTCCCCTCCCGCCAGGCGGTGGCCGAACTGCTGGTCCGCCGCGACGGGCAGACGGCCGAACAAGCCGAATTCGCGGCCCGGGTGTCCCAAAGCCATATCGGCATCGCCCGCCGGCTCGCCCGCGATGACGGCGCACGACGGCGCCGCGATCAGACCGTCCGCATGCCCCTGCGGTTGAATTCGGTTTCCGATGCGGTGGTCGCCGCCGGGGAGTTGGTGAAGCTCTCCACCGAGGAGTCCACCGCCTCGGCGGAGGCCCGGGCCCTCGCGGACACCGCCGCCCTGCGCGAAACCCTGGGCCTGGAGGCCGACTCCCCCGTCCCCCCGCAGCTCCGTAGCCAATTCAAGGCCCTCGAAGAGCTCAATAAGCGTCGGGCCAAACGGGGGGTCAACGACTCCCTGGACCGCGCGCTGATCGACCTGACCACCGTCTACCGCGATGTGCTGACCCTGCAGCTGGCCAGCGGGAGCGAACTGGTCAATGACTACCTGTCCCGCGAACTCACGGCGGTGGCCCACCGCACCACCGCCGAAGAAACACTGGCGCGCATCGACTACATCTCCGAGGCCCGCCGTCGCATCACCGCCAACGTCCAACCGCTGCTGGCCATGGAGGCCATGATGGCCGGGCTGCTGCCGGCCAGGAACCAAGGAGACACCACCGCATGATTCCCACCCGACGACGGCTGCGCTGGGCGGCCGCTGCGGCCGCCTCGTTGTTGCTCCTGACCGCCTGCAGCAGCCAACCCGCCGACGACGCCGCGCAGCAGTCCGAGGCGGCCATGCCTTCGGCTCCGGCGGACCTGGGGAAGTACTACTCCCAGGACGTGGACTGGACGAGTTGTTCAACACAGTTCGAATGCGCCGAGGTGGAAGTGCCCCTGGACTACGAGCAGCCGGATCAGAAGTCCATCGACCTCTCCGTCATCAAGCTCAAGGCCAGCGGGAAGAAGCAGGGGACCCTGCTGGTGAACCCCGGCGGCCCCGGCGGCTCCGGGGTGGATCTGGTCGAGGATGCCGGGACGTTGATCTTCTCCGCGGATCTGCGCTCCGGCTACGACCTAGTGGGCTTCGACCCCCGCGGGGTCAGCCGGTCGGCGCCGGTGAGCTGCCGGACCGATGCCCAGCGCGATGCCGATCGCACCCTGGAGATCGACCCCGACACCAAGGCCGGGTTGAAGGAGCTCGAGGAGGAAAGCAAGGAGTACGCCCGGGATTGTGCCGAACGCTCCGGTGCGTCCTTGGGCCATGTCGACACGATCAGCTCCGCGAAGGACCTGGACATCCTGCGGGCCATCAGCGATGCCCCGAAGTTGGACTACCTGGGCTTCTCCTACGGAACGAAGCTCGGTGCCACCTACGCCGATCTCTTCCCCTCCCACGTCGGGCACATGGTCCTGGATGGGGCGATGGACCCTTCGCTGACCAACGAGGAAGTCACCCTGGGCCAGGCTGAAGCCTTCGAGAAGGCGATCACCAGCTACCTCGAGGAGTGCCTCCGCACGCAGGACTGCCCCTTCGACGGGGATGTCGACCAGGCCCGCGACCAGCTCCGGGACCTCTTCGATTCCGTCGAGGAGTATCCGTTGACCGCCGAGGACGGGCGGGAGGTCGGCATCAACGACTTCGTCAGCGGCTTCCTGGTGGCCTTCTACGAGGACGCGTACTGGCCGCAACTGACCGACGCGCTGAACTCCGCGGTGGCGGGGAACCCCACCGCGATGCTCGAGTTGGCGGATATGAGTGCCAGCCGCAACGAGGACGGCTCCTACACCGGCAATGCCGAAGCCGCATTCACCGCGATCAACTGCCTGGACTACCAGGTGGACACGAGCATCGACGGACAGCGCCAGGACGAGAAGGACCTCATCGAGGCCTCCCCGACGATCGGCAAATACCTGGCCTTCGGCGGTTTGGCCTGCAAGGACTGGAAGTTCGAACCCACCGGGGAGGCCGCCCCGGTCTCGGCGCCCGACGCCGCCCCGATCGTCGTCATCGGCACCACCGGCGACCCGGCCACCCCCTACCAGTGGTCCAAGGCGCTGAACCAGCAACTCGACTCCTCCGTGCTGGTGACCTTCGATGGCCGCGGGCACACCGCCTACGGTCGCAGCAACGAGTGCATCGGCGACGCCGTCGACGACTATTTCCTGGACTCCATCGTCCCCGAGGATGGTTTGAAGTGCTGACGAAGAGGCCGGCGGCAGCGCCCGTTTTGACCGCTGGCGAAATGCTCCTATAAACTATCGGCTGGTGGCCCTCCAGGCCACCGTGCCTCCTTAGCTCAGTCGGTAGAGCGTTTCACTCGTAATGAAAAGGTCGCCAGTTCGATTCTGGCAGGGGGCTCCACCACGAAGAACGCCATATGCCTTGACCACCCAAGGAAATGGCGTTTTTTCATGCGTTGGTTGACCGCGCGAACCTCCCGGGCCCTGATCGATGGGCCCACCCGGGCCTGCTTCTACCGAATGTTGCTGCCGGGGCCTGGCCCGCCGGATGTTTCCCATTCGGGCTCCTGCTCGTTCCGGCGCGTGGTGCGGATCGCCAGGACGATGCTGAGCAGCACGGAAATACCGATGGAAACGAGCAGACGGTGTGCCGTCGTCAGATCCGTGTAGACGTCCAAAATGATGTTGGATCCCACCGCGGTCAACGCGACCATGATTCCGTTTCGAATCTCCTTCATGCACCCCAGCATGGCAGGGAAACGCCCTGACCTGGGCAGTTACCCCGAATCACTCCACATCATGGATCCCTACGGAGCATCCCATGACAGTGTTCACTCCCCCGGCACGGGCGGTGAGGGTGGGCGCCGAGCACTCGCAGGCGTCCCTAGTTCATGGGCCGGTAGGTGGTGTCGTCTTCGTGGAGTTCGAAGATTTTCGGCGCCCCCTTCTCCCCGGCCACGGCCTCCATGAACATCCGGCCCAGGTTGCCCGTGAGCGAGACGATGTACTGCCGGTCCCGCCCCAGATGGTCGAACACGGTGCTCATCATGTCCTTGGCGATACCGTGCTTGCGGTATTCGGGGGCGACGATGAAGTCGCCCAGATAGGTCAGCCGGGAATCCTCTTCCCAGCTCCGGTAGGCGGCTTCCCCGACGTTCGTGCCGTCTTCGGTGAAGGCTGCCAACCAGCCCGATGATTCTGTTGGTGGGTCGCCGACCCAGCGGATGCTAATCGTCGTCATCCCTACATCTTGGCAGGTTGTGGCTCCTCCGCAATACCGTAGACTTCGACATTTCCTCCGGAAGCCTCCATCCGGGCCGGCCGCGGGAAGCACGGTCTTCCAGTTCGGCCTCCCCCCGATACGGTGCGGCCGGCACGAGCCAGTGGCAGCTCTGCGATCGGTTGGTCCTGCCCACTGGGTTCAGCGGGGCACCGCGACCCCGGGGGTTGTTCATTGGCCGGTATCGACGCCCCGGGCCCCGAAGACCGTGAGTTGAAACACCTTTCAAAAAATCGATTGGCTTTGAGACTGATGTTGGCCTAATATGTCGCTTCCTACCACACGAAATACCAGGAGTACCGCATGGCTGTCGACTACGACGAAGTCCGCCCCGATGTCGCTGAACGAAGCGAAGAAACCCTCAAGCAGGTCAAGGCGATGGACGCGCCGAACCAGAAGACTGCCGTCCAGCAATTGGACGAGGACGAGCCGCTTGATGGCGGTGAACTGCCCGGAGCCATCATTGATGACGAGTTGGTCGTCCAGGTCCGGCCGCAGGGCCAGGACGAGTTCACGTGCGGCGAGTGCTTCCTGGTGCGCTACCGCTCGCAGCTGTCCCGCGAAAAGAACGGCGTGAAGATCTGCCGCGAATGCGACGGCTGATCAGCCCCGACCCATCGTCGCCTTGCACAGGAAAGGCCCGTCACCCCACGGTGACGGGCCTTTCCTGTTTCAGGGCTGGATCCGAGCGGTTACTCGAAATCGCTCTCTGCGGGGTCCGGGCCGATACGCCCTTCCTCGCCCCGATCCAGTCCGTTGATCGCGGCGATGTCCTCCTCGTCCAGCGTCACGCCCAGGGACTCCCAGTTCTCCACGATCCGTGACGGGGTCTCCGACTTGGGGATCACCACGAGTCCGAGCGCCAGATGCCAGGCGATCACGATCTGGGCGGGGGTGGCGTCGTGCTTGACGGCGATATCGGTCAGCACCTGGTGCCCGAGCAGTTCCGAGCCCAGGCCCAGCGGGGACCACGACTGGTGGAGGATGCCCCGAGAGGCCTCGTACTGACGCAGTGCGGTCTGGGGGAAGAACGGGTGGGTCTCCACCTGGTGGACGGCCGGGACCACCCCGGTGGCATCCTCGAGCTCCTGCAACGCCTCGGCGGTGAAGTTGCAGACGCCGATGGACCCCACGCGACCTGACTTCTGCAACTCGATCAGGGCCTTCCACGTGTCGACGTGCTTGCCCTGCTTCGGCTGCAGCCAGTGGATGAGGAAGAGGTCGACGAAGTCCATCCCCATGCGCTCCAACGACGCGTCGAAGGCGTCGAGGGTCTGCTGGTAGCCCTGGTCGGCGTTCCAGACCTTGGTGGTGACGAACAGCTCGGACCGGTCCAGGCCGGAGGCGGCAACGGCGCGGCCCACCCCTGCCTCGTTGCCGTAGATGCGGGCGGTATCCACATGGCGGTATCCGGCGTCGAAGGCCAGGGAGACGACCTTCTCCGCGACGTCGTCCTTCACCTTCCAGACCCCGTAGCCGAGCTGGGGGATGGTCCTGCCATCGTTGAACGTGAGTTTCGGTGATTCGTAGGTGGTCATCGGCCCATCCTGCCACCGCCATCCGCGGGGGAGGGAAGCGTGCCTCGGCTCTCCGCGTTCGGCGAACGCCCGGCCTCAACCGGCGTCGGCGAGCGCCTCTTCGGCGAGGCGGACCCCCTCGACCACCAGATCGGCACGGAAGGCCACGTTCTCCAGACCCGCGGAGTTGTATCCCCACCGTTCCCCATCCAGTCGCGACATGGCGGCGGCTTGGGCTGCCGCCGCCAGGTCGTTGGCCGCCTTGGACAGGGCCCGGTGGACCGAGGCATGGCTTCCCGGGATGTCCTGTCCGGTGCTGGGCCGCTGGGTCTGGGCTGCCATGCATACGGCGCGGACCCTCGGTTGCAGGTCCGCCAGGTGGTTGGCGATCATCACCAGGGCATTGTGCAGGTCATCGGCTTCGATGCCTTCGAGGACCTGGTGGAAACGGTCCAGTCCCCGCCCGAAACGGTCGTTGGCCCGACGCCAGACACCATCGCCGAGCTCCTGGTCATCGCGGCGGGCACCGCGCATCCGAGCAACCCATCCCATGCTCAGAGGTACTGTCCCGGTCCGCCGTCGGTGTCCTCGTCCGGCGCCTCCCCGGCGCCCGGCCGGCCCGGGGCCACCCGTTCGGGTTCCCCGCGTTCGTTGATGACGATGCCGGGGGCCACCGGGGTCCCCGGCGGCAGCTCGCGCAGCTGGATGCGCCGGGCCAGCTGTTCGCTGGCGACCTGTTGGGCGGCCAGAGCGGTCTGGATCCCGTGGAAGACCCCCTCGAGCCAGCCCACCAGTTGCGCCTGGGCGATGCGCAATTCGGCTTCGGTGGGGGTCTGGTCCTCGGTGAAGGGCAGGCGGATCCGGTGGAGTTCCCCGACCAGTTCGGCGGAGAGCCCGGATTCGAGTTCGGCGACCGAGCGTTCATGGATATCCGCCAGGGTGGCCCTGGCGCCGTCGTCGAGCGGGGCGGTCCTGACCTCTTCGAGGAGCTGCTTGATCATCGAACCGATGCGCATGACCTTCGCTGGTTCCTCCACCAGCCCCTGGACCCTGAAGGAAGACGGGGCGGCGTCCGTCCCGGCCCCGTCGGCCGGGGCGGGCGGAGACTGCGGCTTCTCGTGTTCGTTCATGCTTCCATCTTGCCACGACGCGCTCGGGCCCGTCCCGGTCCCCCGGGCGCCCCTAGACGGTCAGCAGGATCTTGCCCCGGTGTTCCCCGGAGTCGAAGTATTCGTGGGCGGCGGCTGCTTCGGCCAACGGGAAGGTCTTCTCCACCACCGGACGGACCGTACCCTCCTCGACCAGCGGCCAGACCCCGGTCCGCACCCCCTCCACGACCCGGCCCTTGGCCTGAAGGCTGCGGGCCCGCAGGGTGGTGCCGATGACGCGCAGGCGTCGGGTCATCAGCCGGGCCAGGTTGAGCTCGGCCTTGGCCCCGCCCTGCAGGGCGATGACCACCAGCCGGCCGTCGGGGGCGAGGACCTCCAGATTCCGTGCGAGGTACTTCGCTCCCATGATGTCCAGGACGACGTCGGCCCCGTGGCCATCGCTGATCGTGCGCATCCGTTCGACGAAGTCCTCCTCGCGGTAGTTGATCCCGTCCACGGCACCGAACCCCCGGCAGTAGTCGATCTTCCCGGCACTGCCGGCGGTGACCACCACCTGGGCGCCGTAGGCGGTGGCGAGCTGGGTGGCCATGGTGCCGATGCCCCCGGCCCCACCGTGGATCAGGGCCCACTGCCCCGCGGACAGCCCGGCCTCCATGAACAGGTTCGACCACACGGTCGACGCCACCTCCGGCAGCCCGGCGGCTTCGACCAATCCGATGCCCGGCGGGACCGGCAGGACCTGGACGGCCGGGACCGCGACGTACTCGGCGTACCCGCCGCCGGCCAGCAGCGCACAGACACGGTCACCGGCGTCGTACCCCTCCACATCGGGGCCGCTGGCGGCGATGGTTCCCGAAACCTCCAGGCCAGGGACGTCGGAGGCCCCCTCCGGCGGCGGGTAGTTTCCCTGCCGTTGGGCGACATCGGCGCGGTTCAGGCCGGCCGCGGCGACCCGGATCAGCACTTCCCCGGCCCCCGGGGTCGGGACCGGGCGTTCGGCCAGGCGGATGACCTCGCTGCCCCCGGGTCCGGAATACTCCACGGCGCGCATGGTGGTGGGCAGATCGGCTGCAGTGTTCGGGCTCAATGGCTGGATCCCTTCAACATGGAAATCGGTGTCCACCCCGAGCCTATCGCCCACGGTTTTCCTGCCCGGGGCCGCTCGCGTATAGTTCTCATGTCTGGAAGGTTGTCCGAGCGGCCTATGGAGCTGGTCTTGAAAACCAGTGTGCGGCAACCCCGCACCAAGGGTTCAAATCCCTTACCTTCCGCGTCGAGGCAGGGAAGCCGGTCCATCATGGACCGGCTTCCCTGCCGTCGTTGACGCCCGGAACTCAGATCCGGGCGGCCATCCTCAGCACCTCGGAAGCCACGGCATCCGCATCCCCCAGCGTCCGGGCCCCTTCGGTGAAACCGGCGCCGGCTTCCGCGGCGATCGCGGTCCCCCATTGCACGCTGGACAGTTGCAGCCCCAACACGAAGATCCCGCGGTGGGCGATCCCTGCCTGGTCGACGAGCCGGTAGGGCTGTCCGACGACGTCGAGCCCCGACCCGTACACCCCCTCACCTTCGGGGTTGAGCATCAGGCGGGGCCGGGCCATCCCCTCGGCCCACAACTGTTCCAGCAGGGGCGAGGCGCTCTGGGCGACCCGGTTGGCGGGCATCATCGCCTCGACCATGTACCGGGCGGTGATCGGTTCGTCCTGCACCCACGGTGAGGAGGCGGCAAAGCAGGCGGCCTCCTCGTCCAACGAGAACACCGGGTCGGGGCCGATGAACTGCACGATGCCGGCACGCGCCAACGCCGCCAGTTCCTCGATCCGTTGCAGGGGCGGACCACTGGCCAGTCCTTCGACCAGGGGTTCGAACCAGCGGCCGAGCTCGTCGAGCCGGCTGGCATCATCGACCATCCCCTCGGCAACGAGTCGTTTGATGATCCCACGGCCGGCATTCAACGCACCGATCGCCATCTTCAACGGGTCCTCCTCCCCGCGGGCCGAGGTTTCGGCGTCGTGTTCCAGATAGGCCAGCACCGCCCCCTGGTAGGCGGAGTGGCCCACGAATCCCCGGTCGGCGAAGGGGTGCCCCAGTCCGGCGACGTCGAGCCAGCGGACCCCGGGGGCCGCCCGTTCGACGAGTTCGCGGGCCACCGTGCGCCAGACTTCCTGGCCGTTCACATGCGGGGCGTCGAGGATCTCGTCGAGTTCGGCCAGAAAGGGGCCGGGCTCCTCGAACAGTTCGGGTGAGACGCGGGCCAGCGTCGCATAGTAGGTATGCAGCACGTCGCGGTGCAGCAGCGGCCAGACATGGGCGTTGAAACCGACCTTGCCCCTCGGTTCGCCCGGCGCCCCGTCGGCGGCGAGGGCATGGACGGCCTCGAAGCTCAGATGGCGCAGGGACACCGAGGCCGGAAGATAGGAGTCGATGCACGCCTTCGCGCGGTAGGGGGCCCCGCGTCGCGAGGCGGCATGCAGGATTGGTTCGCTGCCGCTGCCCCGGTATTCGAGGGCATGGCCCGGGCCGTCACCGGTGGAAACATAGGATCCGCCGCGGCCGACGGTCATCGCGGTCATCGCATCGAAGAAGTTCAGCCCGAGCCCACGCACCAGCACCGGTTCCCCGGCCGGGTAGAGCCCCCAATCCACGTCGGCAGGCACATTCGGGCCTTGGTAGTGCAAACCCACGGCGGTGGCGCGTTCCCCGGCGGTGCGCTGCAGCGGGTTCGGGTGCGCCGGAACATGTCCGACGGCGAGCACAACGGCTTCGGCCACCAGCTCGGTCACTGCGGGCCCCGACCCCGCTCCCCCGTCCAGGGTCAGGCGGTAGCCGTTGGCTTCGCGGCGGAGGCAGGTGGCTTCGGCACGGATCACGGTGAATGAGGCGACGGCCGGATGGGCCTGGAGCCGGGCCCGTACCCGGCAGAACACATGGCGCAGGTACCTCCCGTAGATCGCCCGGCTCGGGAATCCGCTGGCGGACAGTCCAGCCAGTTCGGCCCGTTCCGCCGGATCCAGGTCGGCGCCGTCGCCGCCCCCGACCCGGAATTCCTCGAACGTCAGTCCCGCCGCGTTCCCGGTCCCGCGTGGCGGGGCGACCGTGGGGTAGAGCGCCGGGGTGTTCATCAAGTAGTAGCGCGGCTGTTCGGGGGCCCAGACGTGCCCGGGCCCGGGTTCGCAAGGGTCCACGACCGTGATCTCCAGGCTCCGGGCCGGAGGCGTGTCCTCGGCTCCGCGCCGCTGGTCGGCGGCTTCAAGCCGGGCCAACACCCGTTCCAGGGTCGAGGTCCCGCGGGGTCCGGAACCGACGATCACCAGGGTGAACGGGGGTGCTGCCACGTGCTGCTCCTTCGCTTCGGCCGTGCGGATGCCCCGCCTGCTTCCCCGCCGATCCGCAGGAGGCCGGGGTTCCCAGCGTACCGCCCGGCCGGGCGGCCACTCGTAGACTGG
The DNA here is from genome assembly GCF_058137995.1 of Arthrobacter sp. AOP36-F1-5. Classification (NCBI taxonomy): domain Bacteria; kingdom Bacillati; phylum Actinomycetota; class Actinomycetes; order Micrococcales; family Micrococcaceae; genus Arthrobacter; species Arthrobacter sp. AOP36-F1-5. The sequence continues at coordinate 627,623 of NZ_CM176892.1, read as the reverse complement.
GGGCCATGGACAGCACCTCAGCAGCCCCGATGGCGGGGCCGACCACTGATTCCGAGACCGACGACCGCTTTGCCTGGCTGGAGGAGATCCACGGGGAAACGGCCCTGGACTGGGTGAGGGCCCGCAATGCCGCGACCGGGAGCATGCTGCACGATCAGGCCTACCAGAGGCTGGAATCCTCGGTGCTGGAGGTCCTGGATGCGCAGGATCGGATCCCGATGGCCACCAAACGCGGGAGCTACTACTACAACTTCTGGCGCGATGCCTCCCACCCGAAGGGCCTGTGGCGGCGGACCACCTGGCAGTCCTACGCCAGTGAAGACCCCGACTGGCAGATCCTGCTCGACGTCGATGCCCTGGCCGCTGCGGAAGGCACCGACTGGGTCTTCGCCGGCGCGGCGCTGCTGCGTCCCGAGACCGGCGGGGACTACCACCGCGCCCTGCTGCGCCTGTCCCCCGATGGCGGGGATGCCGTGGAAGTGCGTGAATTCGATCTGCAGGCCGCCCGGTTCGTCCCCGACGGGTTCTCGCTGCCGGTCGGGAAGACCCAGGTCAGCTGGGACGGCCCCGACGCCTGGTACGTGGCCACCGGGTTCGGCGCGGATTCGCTGACCCGTTCGGGCTATGCTCGCACCGTCCGCCGGGTCGAACGCGGCATGGACCCCGCGCAGGCCCTGGAGGTCTTCGCCGTCGAGGCCTCCCATGTGATGGCCCATGTCTCGGTGGACCAGACCCCCGGCTACCGGCATGTCACCGCCACCGACGTCATCGATTTCTTCAACACCTCCACCTCGATCCTGCGCGAGGGGCACTGGGTGCCGATCGAGGCCCCCACCCATGTGCGGATCGGACTGCACCGCCAATGGGTGATGTTCAGCCCACAGCAGGATTGGGAGCTCGACGGCCAGGCCCTTCCCTCCGGTTGCCTGGCCGTGGCCGATCTGGACGCCTTCCTGTCCGGGGACCGCACCGTGACCCGGGTCTTCACCCCGGATGCCGACACCTCGTTGCAGTCCTCCTCCTGCACCGCCGACCACCTGTTGCTGACCGTGCTGCATCACGTCTCCTCGAAGATCCTGGTGGCGGATCCGGCCGATGGCTGGCGGTTGCGTCCCCTCGAGGTCGGCGGGGAGGAACACCAGGACCTGTCCATCGGGCCGGTCGACGACGAGGACCCGGAGACGGCGAACGACTACTGGTTGGTCTCCACCGGGTTCCTGACCCCGGCCACCCTGTCGCGCGGGACCATCGGTGCGGGGCTCCCGCAAACGGTCAAGTCCTCCCCGGCCCGCTTCGACGCGACCGGTCTGGAGGTCCAGCAGCACTTCGCAACCAGCGACGACGGAACGGCGGTCCCCTACTTCCAGGTCGGCCCGGCGGATCTGGTCCACGACGGGGCCAACCCGGTGTTGATGAACGGCTACGGCGGATTCGAAACCAGCCTGACGCCGTCGTACTCCGGGGTGGTGGGCCGTGCCTGGCTCCGCCGCGGTTCCGCCCCCGGCCGGGACGGGGTCTACGTGCTGGCCAACATCCGCGGCGGCGGCGAATACGGTCCCGCCTGGCATCGGGCGGCACTGCGGGAGAACCGGCCGCGGGCATACGAGGACTTCGCGGCCATCGCCCGGGACCTGGTGCGCCGCGGGATCACCCGCCCCGACCATCTGGCGGCCACCGGACGCAGCAACGGCGGCCTGCTGGTGGGGAACATGCTCACCGTTCATCCCGAACTCTTCGGGGCGATCTCCTGCGGCGTTCCGCTGTTGGACATGCGCCGCTACACCCGGCTCTCGGCCGGGCATTCGTGGATCGCCGAATACGGGGACCCGGATCTCCCCGAGGAGTGGGAATTCATCCGCGGGTTCTCCCCCTACCATCTGCTCGATGAGGCCCTGGAGGCCGGGAAGACCTTCCCCGCCACGCTTTTCTGGAGTGCCACCAGTGACGACCGGGTGGGACCGGTGCAGGCGCGCAAGATGGCCGCGAAGATGCTCGAGGCGAAGGTTCCTCGGATCTGGTACAGCGAGTCGCTGGAGGGCGGCCATGCCGGGGCCTCGGACAACCGTCAGAGCGCCCGGATGCTGGCGACCAGCTACGAATTCCTGTGGCGGTCGGTGAACCGGGAGGCATTTTGAATTTGGGGGCCACTGTTCGGTAGTCTTGGGGGGCTGCCACGGCAGCGCTGGAGACGTGCCAGAGCGGCCGAATGGACTTCACTGCTAATGAAGGGTCGGGGTTAAACTCGACCGGGGGTTCAAATCCCCCCGTCTCCGCTGAAAAACCCCTACCCAGGTAGGGGTTTTTTTGTGCCTACTTCTTTCCGAAGGCCGTCAGCAGTTGTTCGACCATCTCGGCGGGAAGACCCGTATGCCGGTGGACGATCTCCGCGGCCTGCCCCAGTTCCCCGGCCCGGACGAAACCCAGGAAACGGTCCTTGTCCTCCCCCGGGAGGTCGCTGGCACTGAATTGCACGTGGCCTTCGGGGCCGTCCCCCTCGAAGCTGAAGTCCGCGATATCCTCACCCATCGATGCCGGATCCCCATCGACGGGGGCCGTGTCCAACAGTTCCCTGATGGAATCCCGGTCCAGGCCCGAGAACTTGGCCAACAGGTCGGCGGCACCGTCGAGGTCATGGTCCCGCAGCAGCGACTGGAACTGGTCGAATTCCGCCGGGGGAAGCTCATCGGTGCCGAATTCGCGTTTGACGCCGTCTTCTTCAGCGGAGATCCGGAAGTTGGAGGTCTTGCGGCTGGCCCCGCTACCGAATTTCTCGGTCCATTCCTCCGGGATGGTGAAATCGTCGAGGTCCTGGCCCGGGGCGGGATCCGCCAGCGGGGCGGCAGCGGCATCCGCCGCGGGCTCCGGTACCGGTGCCTCGGCGTCGACCGCTTCTCCGGCCACCGGATCGGTGGCCGGCTCGGTGGCCGGACCGCCGGATGGTTCGCTCTCGCCGTTCCCCTCCGGGGGCTCGGTCTGGGGCCCCGGCCCCTGCGGGGCGATCCGCGGGCCGCCCTCCTGATGGACCTGCGGGTGGGCTTCGAGGCTGCGCACGGCGATGATGCTGGCCTTGACCCCAACACCTGTGGCGGCACGGTAGGCCTGCACGGCGCCCATGAAGTTGCCCTGGGCGAGTTGGCGGTACACATCGCGATGGGCTTCAGCCCCCAGCTGCCCGGCGGCCTCGCGTGCCGATTCGGGCCCGACGGAGCCGTTGACCTCCGCAGAGGTCTTCCGACGCAGTCGAGTGACCCACCACCAACCGGCGGCAAGGACCAGCAAGGGGACCAGAACCCATAACAACAACTCCATGCCCCAAGTCTAGGGCGTGGGTCCAATCCCTAGGCGGAGACCGCCAGGACGAAGGGCAGGACGGCGTCGGCCCCTGCCTCGCGCAACACCCGGGTGGCCTCGGTGATGGTCCACCGGCTATCGACGTAGTCGTCGATGAGCAGGACCGGGCCGTCCAGTGCCGCCAGTTCCCCGGCGAGTTCGTCCCCGACGGCAAACTGCCCCCAGACGGCGGCGAGCCGGAAGGCACTGTTGCCTCCCGAAGCCCCCCGAGGTCCGCCGTGCGGATAATCCAGGGCCCCGAGATAGGGAAGCCTGCCGATTCCGGCGATCCCGCGGGCGAAGGAGCCGACGAGTTCACCGCGGGTGCGTGAGGGCAGGCTGACCACCGCCACCGGCCGTTCGGCCCAATCCCATTCGGAGAGCACCTGCACGCAGGCGCGCAGCATCGCGTCCTCGATGGCTGCGTCGGGGGCCTCGTCGACGGGGGTCGAGAGCAGGGTCCGCAATCTGGCCCCCCAGCCCAGATCGGTCAGCCGGGCCAGGGCCCGGCCGGGACGGGCCTGGTCCGCGGGCTTGATCTTTCCCTTCAGCGGGACCCCGAGGCGGTCCATGCCGCCGGGCCACATCGCCCGGGGATCGACCTGGACCCCCACCCGGCCCAGGGCCGCCTGGGAGCGGTCCCGGGCCTCGTCACCGATCGAGTCCTGGTACCAGGGGCCCGCGCAGTTGTCGCAGCGGCCGCAGGGTGCCGCCGCAGGGTCGTCCAGGACGCGGGAGAGGAACTCCATCCGGCACCCGGTGGTGCGTTCGTACTCCAACATCGAATTCTGTTCGTCCACGCGGGCGGCGGCGACCCGGGCATACCGGGCGGCGTCGTACGCCCAGGGTTCGCGGGTGCGCGCCCATCCCCCGGCGACCCGTTCGACGGCCCCGTCCACGGCCAGGACCTTGAGCAGCAGTTCCAGCGGGGAACGGCGCAGGTTCACCCGGGCCTCCAGGGCCGGGACCGAGACCGCCGTTCCGGCCGCCTCCAATTCGGACAACACGGCATGGGCCCGTTCCTCGTCCGGCATGGAGGAGGTGGCGAAGTACCGCCAGATCTCCCGGTCCTCCGGCCCCGGCAGCAACAGCACATCGGCGTTGTCGGTTCCACGGCCGGCACGACCGACCTGCTGGTAGTAGGCGACCGGGGAACTGGGGGCGCCCACGTGGACGACGAATCCGAGGTCGGGTTTGTCGAAGCCCATCCCCAGCGCACTGGTGGCGATCAGCGCCTTGACCTGGTTCTCCTTCAGCGCCTGTTCGGAGGCGGCGCGTTCCTCCGGGTCGGTCCGCCCGGTATAGGAGCGCACGTCGTGCCCCGCCTCCCGGAGCAGTCGGGTGATGTCCTCGGCCGCCGAGACGGTCAGGGTGTAGATGATGCCGCTGCCGGGCAGATCGGCCAGATGGGTCAGCAACCAGGCCAGTTGCGAACGCGGGCTCGGCAACCGCAGGACCCCGAGCCGCAGCGATTTGCGGGCCAACGGTCCGCGCAGGGTGAAGACCTCCGCGCCTCCGACGGCCAGCTGTTCCTGCACGTCGTGGACCACCCGTTCGTTGGCCGTCGCGGTGGTGGCCAGCACCGGCACGTTTCCCGGAAGGGCGGCGATGAGATCGCGGATCCGCCGGTAGTCGGGCCGGAAGTCATGGCCCCAGTCGGAGATGCAGTGGGCTTCGTCGATCACCAGCAGGCCCATCCGGCGGATCAGTTCGGGGAGCTGCTGTTCGCGGAAGGAAGGGTTGTTCAGCCGTTCGGGCGAGACCAGCAGGACGTCGACTTCATCGGCTTCGAGCTTGGCGATGACCTCCTGCCATTGGACCGCGTTGGCCGAGTTGATCGCTTCGGCCCGCACCCCGGCCCGCGCCGCGGCGGCGACCTGGTCGCGCATCAGGGCCAGCAGCGGGGAGACGATCAGCGTCGGCCCCGCGCCGCGGGCACGCAGCAGCAGGCTGGCCACGAAATACACCGCGGATTTGCCCCAGCCGGTGCGCTGGACCACCAGGGCCCGACGGCCGCCCTCGACGAGGGCCTCGATCGCTTCGAACTGCCCCTCGTGGAATCGGGCCCCGTCGTTTCCGACCAGCCGGCGCAGGACCGCAGTGGCGTCGTCATGCAATTGTGAGTTCCGCGTTTCAACCATGGACCCAGTATCCCAGCGACCACCCACGCATGGGCACCGACCCGGTGGAGTGGTTGGATGATCGCGTGGATACGCCCCGAACGGCTAAGCTCGACCCCGTGAGCAGCGAGATTGATCTTTCCCTTTCCTTCAAGGCCTACGACGTCCGCGGCATCGTCGGCGAAACCATCAATGAGGAGATCGTCGAGGCCGTGGGCGCCGCCTTCGTCGACGTCCTGTCCCTGGCCGGCAAACAGGTCCTCGTCGGCGGTGACATGCGCCCCTCCTCCCCCGCCTTCAGCGCCGCCTTCGCCCGCGGGGCCTCCTACCGCGGGGCCGAGGTCTGCCTGCTCGGGTTGATCTCCACCGATGAGCTCTACTTCGCCTGCGGCCAACTCGATGCCGCCGGCGTCGTGTTCACCGCCAGCCACAACCCCGCGGCCTATAACGGCATGAAGATGGCCCAGGCCGGTGCCGTGCCGGTCTCCTCGGATACGGGCCTGTATGAGATCCGCGATCTGGCCCAGACCTACCTCGCCGAAGGCCTGCCGGTCTCCGGGGACGCGCCCCAGGGGGACATCAGCACCCGGGACGTGCTGGAGGACTACGCCGCCTACCTGCGCTCCCTGGTCGACCTCTCGGGCATCCGCCCGCTGAAGGTCGTCGTCGACGCCGCCAACGGGATGGCCGGCATGACCACTCCCGCGGTCCTGGGCGATGACCTGTTGCCGGCCCTTCCACTGGAGATCGTGCCGCTGTATTTCGAATTGGACGGGACCTTCCCCAACCACCCGGCGAACCCGCTGGAACCGGAGAACCTCAAGGACCTGCAGGCCGCCGTCCTCGAACACGGCGCCGATATCGGTCTGGCCTTCGACGGCGACGCGGATCGCTGCTTCGTCATCGACGAAGCGGGTCTTCCGGTGTCCCCCTCGGCGGTGACCGCATTGGTGGCCCGACGTGAAATCGCCCGGGCGCAGGCCGCCGGCGAGCAGACCCCGGTGATCATCCACAACCTCATCACCTCCCGCGCGGTCCCCGAACTGGTGGAACACGACGGCGGACGGCCGGTGGTCACCCGGGTGGGCCACTCCTTCATCAAGGCGGTCATGGCCGCCGAGGGGGCCGTCTTCGGTGGCGAACACAGCGCCCACTACTACTTCCGCGATTTCTACAACGCGGACACCGGCATGCTCGCCGCGATGCATGTGCTGGCCGCCCTCGGCTCCCAGGACCGTGCCCTGGGAGATCTGGCCGCCGAATACGAACCGTATTTCTCCTCGGGCGAGATCAACTCCGAGGTCGAGGACAAGGACGCGGCCGTGGCCCGGGTGCTGGAGAGCTTTTCGACCCCGGAGACGGTGGTCGATAGGCTGGACGGCACCACGGTGAAGGCCACGGACGGATCCTTCTGGTTCAACCTCCGCCCCTCCAACACCGAACCCTTCCTCCGTTATAACGGGGAAGCCGTAGACACCCCGACCATGGAACGCGTCCGCGACGCGGTCCTCACCCTTGTCAGGAGCAATGCATGAGCGAAAACCCCACGGAAAACCGGCTGGCCGAACTCGGTGAGGCCGCCCACCAGGACCTGAACAAGGTGCTCGGCACCGCCTTGGGCGTCGCCCGCGAACAGCTTGAAACCAACGGGGTCTTCCTGCCCTTCGCCATCGGCCTGGAGCCCGACGGCGAGGCCGAAGGGGAACTGCGCCTGCTGGCGGTCCAACCCGATGAGGACGACGAGGATCCCGAAGCGGATATCGATGCCGAAGTCATGATGGATGACCTGGTCACCTTGCTGATCGGTCAGCGTGAGAACTTCGTGGCCGTGGCCCTGGTCTCCGATGTGACCCTGCTGCAGGAGGATGTCGACGCCGTCCATGCCCTAGCGGAGCACAGCCTCGGCGGGGCAGTGGCCATCATCCAGCCCTATGCCTCCCCCGCCGCCGAAGGCAGCGAGTGGACCTTCCAGGAGCCCACCCCCGAACCAGCTGATTTGAGGATCTGGGCCTGATCCGTGGGGACCGGGCGTCGACATCATGAAGATCAACGCCTTTTCCGATGTGTGCCTGCGCATCCTGATGCTGCTCGCCGCCCGGTCCGATCCCCTGCTGAGGACCCGGGAGATCGCCGAGGCAATCGACATCCCCTACAACCAGGTCTCCAAGGCCGTGCACAAGCTCGGCCAGTTGAAACACATCGACGTCAAACGCGGGCGCACCGGTGGCGTGCAGATCAACGAATCGGGGCTGTCCCTCGGCGCCGGCACGTTGCTGCGCAGCCTCGAGGGGCAGGGCGATCTCGCCCAGTGCACCACCGACGACGGCACGGCCGCCTGCCCATTGATCGCCGGTTGCCGGCTCCGCACAGCCCTGGCGCGCGCCCAGGAGGCCTTCTACCAGGAGCTGGACCACTGGTCGATCCGCGATCTGGCGTCCTCCCCGGCGCTGGTCCCCCTTCCTTTTCCCATCTCGCGATAGCCGATTTGCCCCAGTTTTCTACAAGGTGTAGAAATGTATCATAATACTTGCGGATCAGACGCAAGTAATTCGACCTCGAGGAGATTCGATGCTCTCAGAAACGTCCCGCCCCGTCGTCCAGGCGACACTTCCCGTGATTGGCGAACGGATCGGTGAGATCACCAAGAAGTTCTATGCCGGGATGTTTGCGGCACGTCCTGAACTCCTGGACGGCTTGTTCAGTCGCGCCAACCAGAAGAACGGAGCCCAGCAACAGGCCCTGGCCGGCAGCATTGCCGCCTTCGCCTCCCACCTGATCGAACACCCCGAATCGCTGCCCGAATCAGTGCTGTCCCGCATCGCCCATAAGCACACGTCGCTGGGCATCCAGCCCGACCAGTACCAGATCGTCTTCGACCACCTGTTCGCGGCCATCGCCGAGGATCTGGGCGAAGCAGCCACCGAAGAGGTCGTCGCCGCCTGGTCCGAGGTCTACTGGCTGATGGCCGACGCCCTGGTCAAGATCGAAAAGGGCCTCTACGCCGAACAGGCCAACGACCGGATCTACGCCCCATGGAAGGTCACCTCCACGGAGGCTTCCGGCCAGGATTGCATGACGTTCCGCTTCGAGCCGGCCGATGACACCGCCGTCACGGTGGCCAAGCCCGGCCAGTTCGTGAGCATCCGCGTGCCGCTGGCCGACGGGCTGCGCCAGTGCCGCCAGTACTCCCTCTCCGACAACGTCGAATCCACCACCGAGCGGGTGTTGACCACCAAGCTGGATGAAGGCGGGGAGGTCTCCCCCTTCATGCACCGCAATCTCGAGGTCGGCGACGTCGTGGAACTGTCCAACCCCTACGGTGACATCACCCTGGACATGGAGGGCGGGCCGATCATCATCGCCACCGCCGGCATCGGGTGCACCCCGAGCGCCTCGGCCCTGCAGTCGCTGGTCTCCACCGGGTCGGACCGCCAGGTGCTGGTGCTCCACGCCGAGGCCATGGAATCGAACTGGGCGCTGAAGGACCAGATGCTCGCCGCCGTGGAGCAGCTGCCCAACGTCGAGATGCGCCTGTGGCTCGAGGACACCACCGGCACCACCGCGGACCTGCAGGCCGTCGAGGGGTTCATGAACCTGACCGGCGTCGAGCTGCCCGAGGATGCCCGGATGTACCTCTGCGGTCCGCTGCCATTCATGCGTGCGGTGCGCAGCCAGGCCATCGCCGCCGGCGTGGCCCCGCGGAACATCCACTACGAGGTCTTCGGTCCCGACCTCTGGCTTGCCGCCTAGGCACGAGCCCGCTGCCCCGGAGGGGCGCCACACCGGAGCGGCCCGCGAACTGGATTAGCCAGATCGCGGGCCGCTCCGTTACGCTCGCAACGTCCACACGGGTGCCCCAGGAGGGGCTGAGATCGAGCTGCCACCGCTCGCGACCGTCGAACCTGTCCGGGTCATGCCGGCGTAGGAAGTTGAGGGCTCAAATGAGCGATTCCACAGTAAAACCCACCACCCCGTCCGCCACCGCGTGGGAACAGCACCCACAGCACCGGTTGCAGTGGATCGAGGATCCGGAACACGGCCTGCGGGTCCCGGTCACCGCGATCTGCCTGGCGGATTCCCCCGACGGCAGCGCCAACGAGCCCCATCTGGCGTATCGGACCGCCGGTCCGGGCTCCGAACCGACCGTCGGCCTCCCGCGTCCGCGCACCCGATGGATCACCGCCCGGGGTGACACCGCCGAATACGCCGGTCGCCAACGCACCCTGCACGACGACGGCCGGTCCGCCGTGCGTCGCGGGGCCGCCTCGGCAGAATGGAGCGGCACGACCCCGGTACCGAGGCGCTCGCACCAGGGGCGTACCGTCACGCAGATGCATTACGCCCGACAGGGCACCCTCACCGACGAGATGCGCTATGTGGCGCTGCGCGAGAACTGCGACGTCGAATTGGTCCGCCGCGAAGTCGCCGCCGGACGGGCGATCATCCCGGTGAACATCAACCATCCCGAATCCGAGCCGATGATCATCGGCAAGGCCTTCCTGGTCAAGATCAACGCCAACATCGGCAACTCGGCCATCACCTCCTCGATCGCCCAGGAGGTCGACAAGCTCACCTGGGCCACCCAATGGGGCGCCGATACGGTGATGGACCTGTCCACCGGCGATGACATCCACACCACCCGCGAATGGCTGATCCGCAATTCCCCGGTGCCCATCGGCACCGTGCCGATCTACCAGGCGCTGGAGAAGGTCGATGGGGATGCATCGAAACTGACCTGGGAGATCTTCCGCGACACCGTCATCGAGCAATGCGAACAGGGCGTGGACTACATGACCATTCATGCCGGGGTGCTGCTGCGCCATGTGCCCTTGAGCGCCGACCGGGTCACCGGCATCGTCTCCCGCGGTGGATCGATCATGGCCGGGTGGTGCCTGGCCCACCACCAGGAGAACTTCCTCTACACCCATTACGACGAGCTCTGCGCCATTTTCGCCCGCTACGACGTCGCCTTCTCCCTCGGTGACGGGCTGCGCCCCGGCTCCCTGGCCGATGCCAACGACGCCGCCCAGTTCGCTGAGCTCGATACCCTGGCCGAGTTGACCCGCAGGGCCTGGCAGTTCGACGTGCAGGTGATGGTGGAAGGACCCGGACATATCCCGCTGCATCTGGTCCGCGAGAACGTCGAGCGTCAGCAGGAGCTCTGCGACGGGGCGCCGTTCTACACCCTGGGTCCGCTGGTGACCGATACGGCCCCCGGCTACGACCACATCACCAGCGCCATCGGGGCCACCGAGATCGCCCGTTACGGCACGGCGATGCTCTGCTATGTGACCCCGAAGGAGCATCTGGGGCTGCCGGATAAGGACGACGTGAAGACCGGGGTGATCACCTATAAGATCGCCGCGCATGCCGCCGATGTGGCCAAGGGGCATCCCGGGGCGACGGCCCGCGACGATGCCCTGTCGGCCGCGCGCTTCGAGTTCCGCTGGAACGACCAGTTCGCCCTGGGTCTGGATCCGGCCACGGCCCAGCGGTTCCACGACCAGACGCTGCCTGCGGAGCCGGCCAAGACCGCGCACTTCTGTTCCATGTGCGGGCCGAAGTTCTGTTCGATGCGGATCTCCCAGGACATCCGCGAGGAGTTCGGGGGAACCGAACGCCAACGGGCACTGGCCGATGACATCGAAGCCGGTTTGCAGGCGAAGAGCCGTGAATTCGCGGATTCGGGGTCCAGCATCTACCTCCAGGCGACGATCCCCGTCGGCAACGGCACCGACTGATCCACCGGGTACGACGACGGCGTCCGCACGGGAGGCAACGGGCGCCTCCAACGTTCCGGGCAACTTCTGCAGCTGCTCCCCTGGCAGGAACGCAGGCGGTTGCCCGGAGCGGTCGTCGGTATATGGACTATGTCATGTAGCCGTCCACGGCCCGGAGGTGATACGGCGCGTCCGCACCTGACGCAGCGAAGCCTTGCGGAGACCGCGATCCAGACCAATCAGTCTCCAGCGGGATCCGGGTCTGCCTGGTGGAGCCCGGGAACCCGCCCGAGCCGGGGGTGGACCTCACCGCGTTCGATCCAGGCGCGGACCATCGCGTTGAAGAACAACGGATCCTCGACGCTCCATTGATGGTGCAGCCCCGGGGCCAGACGGAAGACCGTGTCCCGGCGAACCGCGGCCACATCGGCGAATCCCTTGCGCACCAGGGCCGGTTCACGGGCCCCGGCGACCATCATCAGGCGTTCGGTGTAGTCCCCCAGCCCGTCGGGCAGGCCGCCCGCCTGGACCTCGTCCAGCATCGCCTTCATGTTGTCCGGACGCAGGGTCAGCCCATGTTCGGAGTAGAGCCTGCGGGAGTTCGCGGGAATCCCGAAGGCCCCGGCCTGGACCTTCCAGAACCATTCGGCGTCCCCTAATCGCAGTTGCGCCGCCGTGGATAACCGCGTTCCCGCCCCCACCGGCCGGATCCCTGCCCCGGTGAACAGGGCACTGGCGAAGAGCTCGGGATGCCGGGCCAGTACACGCAGGCCCACGACGCCGCCCAGGGACTGGCCAACCAGGTGGACCCGGCCGTCCTCGATCTCTTCGGCGATGAAGGCCGCGACGTCATCCGCGGCGCTATCGAGCCCGCGCCAGTCCTCATCGGCCCGGCCGCCGAACCCGGGCAGATGCGGGGTGAAGATCCGATAGGCAGGGAAGGCCTTGACCTGGGGATCCCACATCCAGTTGGCCACGTTGCCGCCATGGAGAAAGACCAGCGTCTGGGCTGGTTTGCCGTCCGTGCGGGGACGCACCGGGGGGTGGATCTCCGGGTAGCCGGCCGGATCGGGGCGTTCCCCGACGGAGGGAGGCACCGTGGGCTTTTCGTTCATGGCAGATTCCCTTCGACGGAGTCGAGCCAGTTCAGTTCGGCACCGACGTGGGCGATGCCGTGGTCCAGCGTGGCGGCCATCAGGTAGCCGCGTCGGTCGGCCAGGGCGGCCTCGTCCAATTCCGCGCGCAGGGCCCGGTAGGACCGCTGCAGGTCCTCGGCCTCGGTGCGACGTGCCGCAAGCAGTTCCAGGACCTCGTGGCGCTCGAGCTCCCCGGAGAAGAAGATCCGGCCCAGGAAGGGCTCACGGGCGGGCTGCCGGTCCAGCGTTCCGGTCAGCCAGTCCTGCAAAGCCGCCCGCCCCGCCTCGGTGATGTGGTGCTCCTGGCGCGCCGGGTAGTTCTCCTGCGGAACGGTCCGGACCGTGGCCAGGCCCTGGTCCACCAGTTGGGCCAGGGTGCGGTAGATCTGTGCCTTATCGGCATTCCAGAAGTGGTTGATGCTCGAGTCGAAATGCTTCTTCAGGTCGTAGCCGGTCATCGGCGACAAGCTCAGGAGCCCGAGGATCAAACGTGCGAGGATCATGTGTCCATCATGCCAGCCTGCTAGGTGAACTATCGCCTATCGGCCCAGCGTGTGCCTCCGCGCCACCGGGCGGTCCCGCTGAGGGATATGGGGCGGGAACGTCCAGCGGGCCATCCTTGATGGTCCGCTGGACGTTCCCGCCCCTGGTGCTCCTCGCGGTGGAACCGGCTAGGCGCCCAGGCGCTGCTTCAGCCCGTCCAGCTCATCCTGCAGGGACTGCGGCAGGGAGGGCCCGAATTTGGCGTACCACTCCTCGATATCCGCCAGTTCGCGCTTCCACTCCTCCGGGTCGACCGTCACGGCCACCTCGAGGTCCTCGGCGGTGAACGAGTCCAGGCCGCTGAGATCCATCGAGTCGCCGGTGGGCACCATGCCGATCGGCGTCTCCTGGGCGTCCGCAGTGCCTTCGATGCGCTCGACGATCCACTTCAGCACGCGGGAGTTGTCGCTGAACCCGGGCCAGGCGAATCCGCCCTCGGGGGTGCGGCGGAACCAGTTGACCAGGAAGATCCGCGGCAAACGCGCCGGATCGGCCTTGGATTCAATGGAGTCCCAGTGCTTGAGGTAGTCACCGGCGTCGTACCCGATGAAGGGCAGCATCGCCATCGGGTCCCGACGCACCCGGCCCACGGCACCGGCCGCGGCCGCCGTGGTCTCCGAGGAGAGCGTGGAGCCCATGAAGACGCCATTGGTCCACGAGCTGGCCTCGGTCACCAGGGGAATGGTGGTCTTGCGCCGTCCACCGAAGAGGATGGCGTGGATCTCCACGCCCTCGGGGTTGTAGAACTCCTTCGAGAGCATATCGAGCTGGTCGATCGGGGTGCAGAACCGCGAGTTCGGGTGCGCCGCCTTCGTCCCGGAGCCCGGGGTCCAGTCGTTGCCGAGCCAATCGGTCAGGTGCTCGGGCACCTCGTCGGTCATCCCTTCCCACCAGACCCCGCCGTCATCGGTCAATGCGACGTTGGTGAAGATGGAGTTGCCCTTGGTGATCGCGCGCATGGCGTTGGGGTTGGTGCTCCACCCGGTCCCCGGTGCGACGCCGAACAGCCCGTATTCGGGATTGACCCCGCGCAATTCGCCTTCCTTGCCGATGCGCATCCAGTTGATGTCATCGCCCAGGGTCTCGGCGGTCCAGCCTTCGATGCTCGGCTCCAGCAGGGCGAGGTTCGTCTTGCCGCAGGCGGAGGGGAATGCCCCCGCCACGTTGTAGCTCCTGCCCTCGGGGCTGGTGAGCTTGAGGATGAGCATATGCTCGGCCAGCCACCCCTCGTCCCGCCCCATGACCGAGGCGATACGCAGCGAAAAGCACTTCTTGCCCAGCAGGGCGTTGCCGCCGTACCCGGAGCCGTAGGACCAGATGGCCCGCTCCTCGGGGAAGTGCACGATCCACTTCTCCGGGTTGCACGGCCAGGCGACATCGGCCTCTCCGGCTGCCAGCGGGGCTCCGACGGAGTGCACGGCCGGGACGAAGAAGGCATCGGTGGCTTCCATCTTGGCCAGCACGTCATCACCGATGCGTGCCATGACCCGCATCGAGGCCACCACATAGGCGGAGTCGGTGATCTCCACGCCGAATTGCGGGTGCTCGGCATCAAGGGGACCCATGACGAAGGGGATGACATACATGGCCCGTCCCCGCATCGAACCGCTGAAGCGGTCATTGAGGATCGACTTCATCTCCTGCGGGTCCATCCAGTTGTTGGTGAACCCCGCATCCTGCTCGTCCTGGGAACAGATGAAGGTCCGCTCTTCGACCCGGGCCACATCCTTGGGGTCCGAGAAGGCGGCGAAGGAATTGGGGAACTTCGCCTCATCCAGTCGTACGAGAGTCCCGGCGTCGACCAGCTCGCCAGTGAGGCGGTCGACCTCCCCTTGGCTCCCGTCGACCCAGTGGACACTCTCCGGCTGCGTGAGCTCCACAATGTCGCCGACCCAGGCCAGTAGCTTTGCGTGGGTCGTCGGTGCGGTCTGACGCTCTGCGTCGAGGACCGTTTGATCGGAGCGCTCGCTCATGTCCATTCCCTCCATTGGGCTTGTACTGGTCCCTCGATGCTAGGACGGGGCCGCTCCGCTCCGGAGGTGACGCGGATCGCTTCCCTCCCCGGTCGGGGACTCGACCGCCGTCCATCCGCGGATTCTCGGGGTTTCACCATACCCTATTGTGACTAAGATCACGTAGACCGGTATAGTTGACTTGAGGCTCCCCGGGGGCCACCCGGTCGAGGCCGGCCCCGATTTTGCGACGCCGCCAACTGTCTGTATAGTTATTCGAGGTCAGCGGCGGTGTCGCAGACCAAGCGCCCATAGCTCAGCTGGATAGAGCGTCTGTCTACGGAACAGAAGGTCAGGGGTTCGAATCCCTTTGGGCGCACCATACGAAAAAACCCCGTTTCGACGGGGTTTTTTTGTGCCCGCCCCCTCATGCGACGAGAACCACGACGCCTCTAATTGAACTGACCGGTCAGTTCGATTAGCATGGTGAAGTGCTCATCGCCGACGAACTATCCATCAAGGGCCGCCACGCGCCGCTCCTGGACCCCACCAGCCTCAAGGTCGCCTCCGGCGAACTGCTGCTGGTCCACGCCGAACCACAGACCACCCGCACCGCCCTGGCCCTGGCCCTCAGCGCCCGCATGCGCCCCGACGCCGGCACGGTGGCCTGGGAAGGCGACCCCGCCCTGGACACGGTCCGTGGCATCAGCATGCTCGTCGACTCCCCCGAGATCAACGAACCCGAGGCCCACCTGAAGGTCAGGGATCTGGTCTCCGAGGACCTGGCCCTGCACCCCGGACCCTTTTGGCGCCGCAGCAGCATCGATTCATGGCTCGAACGCCACCGCATCACCCACCTGGCCGGTGAATTCGTCGACGCCATCGATCCCCTGGACCGCCAGAGGATCCTCACGCATCTGGCCCTGGAGGGGCACGACACCTCCTTGCTGATCTTCGACACCCCCGATCGCCATGGCATCAACGACGGTGAATGGGTCGCCCATCTGGAACAGACCGCAGCCGGCCGCCGCCAACCGGCGATCGTCGCCGTCGTCCGCACCGTCCCCGATGAATGGACCGGACCGGTGGCCGAAGCCGGCGCCAACAACCTCCCCCACCCCACGGAGTCCCCCGAATGACCACCCTTCGCCTGGCCCTGTCCGAGCTCAAGCGCATGACCAGCGGCGTCCTGCCGTGGATGGCGATCATCGCCATGACCCTGGTCCCCCTGCTCTATGGCGCCCTGTACCTGTACGCGAACTGGGATCCGTACTCCAACCTGGACAACGTCAAGGTGGCACTGGTCAACGAGGACCAGGGCTCCCAGCAGGACGGCAAGGACCTGCACGTCGGGGACGAGGTCGTGGAGTCCCTGCTGGAGGACGCGACCTTCGGATGGAACGTCGTGGACTCCGAGGAAGCCGCCGAAGAAGGGGTGCGGACCGGCGAATACGCCTTCGCCATGACCATCCCCGCCGACTTCTCCAAGAACCTCGCCTCCCCCGAGGACTTCGACGCCGCGAAACAGGCGATCCTGGAGGTCACCACCAACGACGCCAACAACTACATGGTCGGCACCTTCGCCGATAAGCTCGCCGGGGAGGTCCACAACACGGTCGCCCAGGAGGTCGGCACCGAAACCGCGGACACCCTGCTGACCGGCTTCGGGCGCATCCACTCCCAGATGGCCAAGGCGGCCGACGGGGCGGATGAACTCCACGATGGCACCGTCAAGCTCGACGAGGGCGTGGGAACCCTCGCCGACGGGGCCAAGCAGTTGGATTCCGGCGCGAATAAGCTCGACGACGGGGCCCGTCAGCTCAAGAGCGGGACCTCCTCCCTGATCGACGGGCAGCAGAAGCTGGTCGCCGGGACCGGGAAGCTGGCCAACGGGGCGGGCCAGCTCCAGGGAGGCGCCGACGAGCTTGCCTCGGGGCTGGGCACCATGAAGTCCAAGACCGCCCAATTGCCACAGAAGACCCGCCAACTCGCCGATGGTGCCGCCTCGGCCAATAGTGCCGGCAAGGAACTGGCGGCCGGCGCGGAACAGGTCGCCGACGGCAATGAACAGCTCAGCGCCAAGGTCGACAACGCTGCGGATACCATCACCGCCCTGGAGAAGGACGCCCAGTCCCGCCTGGACGGCACCGTGGACCAGCTGATCAAGGACGACGTCATCACGAAGGAAGACGCCGCGGAGGCCCGCAAATCCGTGAAGAAACTGGGCGCCGATACCGGAGTGACCGCGGAGGCGGAGAAGACCAGGAAGGATCTGGCCAACGCCAAGGCAAATATCGACAAACTGGACACCGGCTCCCGCCAGGTCGCCGACGGCGCCAAGAAACTCAGTGGCGGACTGGGCTCCCTGGCCTCGGGCACCGATACCCTCGCGGACTCCTCACAGGCCCTGGCCAACGGGGTCTCCGACGCCGCGGACGGCGCCCAGCAGCTCTCCGCCGCTTCCGGGAAGCTCGCCAGCGGGGCCAACACCCTGCTGGACGGGCAGCGGGACGCCCTGGCCGGGGCCCAGAAGCTCGACGGCGGTGCGGCCTCGCTCGTGGAGGGGACCGGGACCCTGACCGGTGGCACCGCGGATCTGCGCGAGGGCGTCAACGATCTGGGATCCGGTGCCGACCAACTGGTCGACGGTTCCGGGACCCTGGCCGGGAAGCTGAGCGACGGGACGAAGGAGGTCCCCAACCCCACCGACGAGCAAAAGACGCAGGTCTCCAACGTCATCGGCGACCCGGTCTCGGTGGATCGGGCGGACCAGGCCAGCGCAGGAACCTACGGCGAGGGCCTGGCCCCCTTCTTCATGACGCTCGCCGTCTGGATCGGCGCCTTCATCCTGGTCCAGATCATGCGCCCGGTCACCCAACGCGCCCTGGCCTCCAATGCGGCGTCCTGGAAGATCGCGATCGGCGGGTGGCTCCCCTTCGTGTTCCTGTCGATGCTGCAGGCGACAGTGCTCTACGGCGTGGTGCTCTTCGGACTCGGCCTGCAAACGGCCCACCCCTGGCTGACCTGGGGGTTGTTCCTGATGGCGAGCATCGCCTTCACCGCCATCGTCCAGGGCATCTGTGCCCTGCTGGGCACCCCCGGCAAGCTCGTGGTGCTCGTGCTGCTGGTCCTCCAACTGGTCTCCGCGGGAGGCACCTTCCCCTGGGAGACCACCCCCGAGCCACTGCATGTGGCCCATAACCTGCTGCCCATGGGACATGTGATCACCGGGCTGCGCCACCTGATGTACGGGGCCTCGCTCGAGGGACTCGCCCCGCTGGTGCTGGCCCTGCTGGGCTACGCGGCCATCGGACTGCTCATGAGCTTCCTCGCGGTCCACCGGGGCAAGACGTGGACGCTGAAGACCTTGCATCCGGAGCTCTCGGCATGAGCGCCGCCTTCAGCGAGCCCCTGCAGGAGGCCGCGGACTTCGCCGAAACCACTCGCCGGCGGGTGCGGGCCACCGATTCCAAGCACCGGCTCTTCGAAGCCTCGATGAACCTGATCGGCGACCGGGGACACCACCGGGTGACGGTCGACGAGATCGCCGCCGCCGCCGGGGTCTCCAAGGGAACGGTCTACTATAATTTCGGGTCGAAGGCCCAATTGATCGGCCAGCTGATGCGCTTCGGCGCCGATGTGCTCTTCGAACGGCTGGAGAAGGGCACGGCCGACCCGGACCCGGCCTCGGGCTTCCGGGACATGGTGGCCGCCTCCCTGGAATTCATGGACGAATACCCCTCCTTCGCCCAACTGTGGATCAGCGAGCAGTGGCAGTCCCCCAGCGATTGGGGCGAGACGCTGGCCACCTTGCGCGGGGAGATCATCGGGGTCATCCGGGAGGCACTGGACCGCCTGTACTCCACGGGGAACCACCCGGGACTGGGGGCCACCGACCGGGAGGCGATGGCCACCGCCGTCTTCGGGGCGGTCCTGATCATCGGACGCGACCGCCATGTATTCCACCCCGAACGGAGCATCGCCACCTGCGTGCAGGCCGTCAGCGCCTTCACCGGCGTGGCCTGAGCAGCGGGCCTCACTCCCGGGGAACGACGAACCCACTCACCCGGGCATCACGGCCATCGAGCTCGGCCCAGGGTGTGACCGTCTCCAGCAGGGTCAGCCCCAGCGTCGGGTACCGCGTGGCCAGCTCCATGACCGGTTCCTCCTCGGAATCCACCGAGGCCAGGGCCATGGCCACCTCCTGGACCGTGGGCAGATGCCCGATCACCAGCAAGGTGCCCACCGTCTCCGGCGTTTCGTTGATCACCGATACCAGCTGCGTGGCGGAGGCGCCGTAGACCCGTGAATCCAGATACGGCGTCGGGCCCTTCTCCCCCAGCTCACTGGACACCCAGGCGCAGGTCGACCGGGCACGGAGTGCATCCGAGCACAGGATGGAATCCGGAACCCAGCCGTTCTTCACCATCCAGGCCCCGGCGAACGGGGCTTGGCGGTTGCCCCGGGTGGCCAGGGGCCGATCATGGTCCTCGATGCCGAAGGGGAAATCGGATTTGGCGTGGCGCAGGAGCATCAGGCGTTTCAGGTGGTGCTGGCTCATGCCTCCAGCTTAGGGGCCACGCAGGAACGACGACGGCGGCGCCCCTCTAGCAGGCGCCGCCGTCGTGGATGGAGCAGGAATCAGATGCTGTATTCCGGTGCGGCCCAGACGATGACCTCGGGGTGCTCGTAGAAGCGGTAGCCCTGGCCACGGACGGTACGTACCGTATTGGCCAGACGTCCCAGCTTGGAGCGCAGGCGACGGATGTGCACGTCGATGGTGCGTTCATTCGGCACCTCCTCGGCATTGCGCCAGAGGCTGCTCAGCAGCTCGTCGCGGCCGACGGTGCGCGCCCCGTTCTCCACCAGATAGTTGAGCAGCTCGAATTCCTTGAACGTGAGGTTCAGCGTTTCCCCGTCCAGGTGGACCTCGCGGCGCGAGAGGTCGATCAACACTCCCGAGGGACGCGAGGCGGCCGGCTGGTGGCGGATGACCTCACCGCGCGGCCGGCGGGCGACCGTGGGGTCCCCCAGCGCCTGGCGCACGACGTCGATGCTCTCCCCGGGGGCGTTTGCCGGAGCCAGCGCGACGGCGGCATGGGTCTGGGCGTTGGGCGAGAGGGTCTGCAGGAAGGCACGGACCTGGGTGGCCAGCTTGCCCAGCGACGTGCCCTGTTCCTGGGCCGTCGCCTCGTCGAGACCGACATAGAGGACGAATCCACGGGCCTCGGTGTCCCGGTCCACCGACTGCGGTCCGGGGGTTCCGTTGCCGGCAACGACCGGGGTCGGGGCGGTCATCGGCGGGTGGTCCTGCGGGGAGGGGACGGCGTGCAGCTGGCGATATCCCTGGGGCGCCCCGTATTCACCGTGGCCGGCGCCCTGGCGCTGGGCAGCAGCGGCGCGGTTCTGGGCGTTGCGGATGGAGATGTGGACGTATCCGGACGTAACGGACATTGGTGGAACCTCTAACTGTGCGAAAAGTCGGTGAACTGTCTGGTTCGGCTGGCCGACGCCATGGTCGTGGCGTGCGGTTCATCCGTGCTTCGGATCTTCTGGAGGTGGGAAGAAACTAGGCCGACATTCGACAACAGCTGCGCGCACGTCCGACACCATGGCCCCAACGGGGGCCGGGGGCCGCAAGTGCTGCTGGATCGATGTTCACGAGACCTAGTGTTGCCGTAATAATTCGAACCCGCAAGTAATATTCATCGCACTTGTCCACATACTGAGACAAATTCATGAATTTGTGAGGTGATTCACATTATGCACTTCTCTGAAGTGAGCGCTTTGGATCATGCGGTCTGGGCATGCACCCGTCATTCGACTGTTCGATCTGATCAATGGGCCACTCGATTGATGATCCTAAAACATGCAACGCATACTTATGCGTGACAGGGCCGAACCCGGGTCACACGCTTGACTATCCGCCCACCGGCGGAAGCTGCCGGCGTGCGGACAGCCGCCGCTTCCGCCGGTACTGTAGGAACCAGCGCTTCACAGCTCGGTCACAGCGGAATCCCAGCTTGGCCCTATAGGTGCAGAGGAGTATCGACATATGACGAACTCGCAGTTCTCCCCCAACCAGCTTCCGCGGCTGGAACACCCCGATGGCACCCCCATCAGGGCCCTGGTCGTCGATGACGAGCCGTCGCTGGCCGAACTGGTCAGCATGGGGGCACGCATGCTGGGGTGGGAGGTCAAGGTGGCCGGGGACGGCCCCTCGGCCGTCCAGGAGGCCCGTTCGTTCTCCCCCGACATCCTGGTCCTGGATTGGATGCTTCCGGGTTTCGAGGGCCCCGAGGTCCTCCGGAAGATCCGGGCCTTCCAACCCGAGGTCCCGGCCCTGTTCCTGACGGCCAAGGATGCGGTGGAGAACCGGATCGAGGGGTTGTCCCTGGGTGGGGACGACTACGTCACCAAACCCTTCAGCCTCGAGGAGGTGCTCCTGCGTCTGCACCGGCTGGTCGAACGCTCCGGTGCGGCGAAGGCCGATGCCGCCGAGCTCGTCGTCGGGGACCTGAGCATGAACATGGACATGCGTGAAGTCAGCCGAAGCGGCCAGGTCGTGAACCTGACCGCCACCGAATTCGACCTGCTGCGCTACCTGATGGAGAACGCCCGCCGGGTCATGTCCAAGAACCAGATCCTGGACAGCGTCTGGCAATACGACTTCGGTGGCCAGGCCAACATCGTCGAGCTGTACATCTCCTACCTGCGCAAGAAGATCGATGCCGGGCGGGAGCCCATGATCCACACCGTGCGTGGCGCCGGATATGTCCTGAAGCCCGCACCGTGACCCACCCCGCCGACCAGGCGCGCCCGACTCCCCCGGCACGACCGGACCATCCGGTTCCCACCCCGCCGACGACCCACGGATGGACCCTGCGCTCGCGCATCTCCGCCTCCTTGATCGGCCTGCTGGCCCTGATCTGCCTGGTCATCGGTGTCTTCACCCATACGGTGATGAGCAACAGCCTCTACAGCCAGCTGGACGAACAACTCCACCAGGCCTCCAACCGGGCGGCGAGCTTCGATGGCAGCCAGGGAAGCCAGGGCGGCAAGGGCAGCCAGGGCAGCGAGATGCCCGACCCGCTGAACACCCCCGGCCAAGGTTCGGGGACGCTCAACGCCCGGATCGTCGGGACCACCATCCTCATTGGCGGTGTCCTGGACCAGCGCACGGGCGAGGGCCAGCAGTTGAACAAGGACGACGCCCAGCAGTTGGCCGCGGTCACCCCCGATGCGGCCCCGGTGACCGAGGACCTCTCCGTGGGCAAATACCGGCTCATGGCCGTCACCGCCGCCCCCTCCACGGCCGATGCCGATGGCAAGAGCGCCATCCTCATCACCGGCCTGCCCGTGGAGAGCACCCGGGACACGCTCTTCGCCCTGGACATGACGATCCTGCTGGTCGCCTCCTCCGGGCTCGTGGCCATCGGGCTGATCGGCTCGGTGATCGTGCGCCGGTCACTGCTGCAGTTCGAACGCGTATCGAAAGTTGCCGGTGCGGTCGCCGCACTTCCCCTGGACGCCGGAGAAGTCCGGCTCGCCCAACGTGTCGCCACTCCCGATGCCGACCCCGGCACCGAGGCGGGGAACATGGGCCACGCGCTGAATGCCCTGCTGGACAACGTGGAGTCGGCGCTCGAGGTACGACGCCGATCCGAAGCCAGGATGCGCCGCTTCGTCGCCGACGCCTCCCATGAGCTGCGCACCCCGCTGGCGTCCATCCGCGGATACTCGGAACTCGTCGCCGCCACCGAACACCTCAGCGACGACGGACGCACCTCACTGAACCGCGTGGTCGCGCAAAGCCACCGGATGGGCTCGCTGGTGGAGAACCTGCTCCTGCTGGCCCGGCTCGACGAAGGGCAGAAACCAACCCTGGCCGAGGTGGACCTGCCCCGGTTGGCGGCGGAAACCTCCAGGGACTTCCAGGTGGCGGCGCCGAGCCACCAGTGGCGGCTCTCCCTGCCGGACGCACCGGTGCTCGTGCGCGGTGATGCTGGGCAGCTGGCCCGGGTGCTGAACAACCTGCTTTCGAACGCCCGCAAGCACACCGTCGAGGGCACCACCATCGAAACCGGGGTCTTCCGTTCCGCCGACGGACACCACGCGGTCCTCACCGTCACCGATGACGGACAGGGCATCGATCAGGAGTTCCTGCCCCATGTCTTCTCCCGGTTCACCCGGGGCGACGGGGCCCGCTCCGGCGCCGAGGGAACCGTGGGGCTGGGCCTGTCGATCGTGCGCGGCATCGTCGAATCCCATGGCGGCACCATCTCGGTGGCCAGCGAACCGGGGGCCACGGTCTTCGAGGTCAGTCTGCCCCTGATCGTGGAGGTGCCTCCGCGGCCGGAACAGCCACCGACCGTCGGGCCCTGAGCCGGGTCCGTTCGCGACGGAGCCGCTAGTGGGCCAACCCGTAGAGCCGGTCGCCGGCGTCGCCGAGGCCCGGGACGATGTAGGCGTTCTCATCCAGCTTCTCGTCCAAGGCCCCCAACACCAGGTGGACCCTCGGGTCATCCCCATAGATCTCTTCGAGCCGGTCCAGCCCCTCGGGGGCGGCGATCAGGCAGATGCAGGTGACATCAGAGGCACCGCGCTCGAACAGGAACTTGATGGATTCCACCAGGGTGCCCCCGGTGGCGAGCATCGGGTCCAGCACGAAGACCTGCCGGCCCGTGAGGTCATCGGGAAGTCGTTCCGCATAGGTGACGATGTCCAGCGTCGTGTCGTTGCGGGCCATGCCCAGGAATCCGACCTCCGCGGTGGGAACCAGCCGGGTCATGCCTTCGAGCATGCCCAGGCCCGCCCGCAGGATCGGGACCACCAGGGGGGTGGGTTTGGCGAAGGCGGTGCCGGTGGTCGTGGCGACCGGGGTCTGGACTTCGATCTGCGTCGTCCTGACCTCACGGGTCGCCTCGTAGGCCAGCAGGGTCACTAGTTCATCGGTGAGCTGCCGGAAGACCGGGGACGGGGTGTTCTTGTCACGGAGCACCGAGACCTTATGGGCCACCAACGGGTGGTCGACTACCTGTACGCGCATGGAATAAAACTACCAGCACGAACCGCCTGCTCGGCTAGGGTTGGAGGGTGATCCGGGATGACGCGCACCACGCACGGTGGATGGGGCTGGCGCTGGATCAGGCCCGGGCGGCGCTTGCGACCGCCGACGTGCCCATCGGTGCCGTCGTCATCGGCCCCGACGGATCCATCGTGGCCACCGGCCGCAACGAACGCGAGGCCAGCGGGGATCCCACCGCCCATGCCGAGGTCCTGGCGATCCGTGCCGCGGCCGCGGCCCTGAAGGATTCGGGGCACGACGACGGCTGGCGGCTGGCGCACTGCACGTTGGTCGTGACGTTGGAGCCCTGTGCCATGTGTGCCGGGGCGATCGTGCTGGCCCGGATACCGCGGGTCGTCTTCGGCGCCTGGGATGAGAAGGCCGGGGCCTCGGGTTCCGTGTTCGAGGTGCTGCGCGAACCACGGTTGAACCACTGGGTCGAGGTCTTCCCCGGGGTGATGGAGGATGAATGCGCGTCCCTCCTGACCGGCTTCTTCCGCTCCATGCGCTGAGCCGAGCTGCCGGTTTGGGACTGCCGCGAACCGTCCGCTAGAGTAGTCCAGTCTGGTGACGTGTCCGAGCGGCCGATGGTGCAACACTCGAAATGTTGTTTGGTGAGAGCCAACGTGGGTTCAAATCCCACCGTCACCGCCAGTGGGAAGGCGTTTGCATCGTTGGAAAACAACGATGCAAACGCCTTTTTCAGGCCCACCCCATGGTCTGATTCCCGAAGTCCATCTAGGCTGAAAACGTCCGATCCGTGGGAGTCGACCGCTGGCGGGGCCAACCAGTCCGCCGTGCGCTTCGGTGGGGGAAGGTTGAGTCATATGTTCAAGGAACAGGCGCCGCCGTCGTTCCCGACCGCGACGGCGGTCACCGACGACCGACAACGAACGAGTTTGCGGCTACTGCGCCGTACTCCCCTGGTGGGCAGCTTCTCCGATGCGGACCTGCTGGCCCTTGAAATCCATACACAAATGCTGCAGCGGTGGCCCGGGGATCTGGTCCACGGCCATGGAGACGATGCGGACTACTTGTTCATCCTGGCCACCGGAGCCGTCAAGATCAGTCGGCCCTCACGCCGAGGTCAGGACGTCGTATTCGATATCTTCGGCCCACCGGCGGTCTTCGGAGCCGTCAGCGGGTCCAGGGGAACCGGATACCCCGACACCGCGACGGCACTGACCCACAGCCAGCTGCTGGCCATACCGGCCGCTGCATTCAGGGCCATGCTGGAGACCCGTGCGGATCTGGCCCTCGGGGTGTTGGACGAACTGGCCCACCGACACGAAAGAGCACAACAACGCATCCGCCGGCTCTCCAGTGAAGAAGCCGGGGTGCGGATCGCGGCCCGGCTCCTGGAACTTGCCGATACCTTCGGTGAGCCGCGGAAGGGATGCATCGATCTGCCCATCCCGCTGACCCGTGCCGACCTTGCTGCGCTGACCGGGGTGACCCCGGAAACGGCCAGCAGGGTCATGAGCCGGCTGCGGGCCGATCGCATCGTGGATTCCGGTCGTTGCTGGACCATGATCCTCGACCGGCGGCGATTGGCTGCCGCCGCCGGACACTGAAGCACCAGTTCTATTCGTGGGCCAGCGCCTCGGCCCCGACGGGGTCGGCATGCCGATCGGTGCGTGGCGTCGAAGCCGGGCCCCTGCCCGCCTTGCCACGCGCCTTGTCCTGCCAGGACTGATCGGTGGCCATGGGCCCCCGGTCGGTTTTCGCCACGGTGAGGACCAACACCGAATCCTCCAGGGCCTCCACGGCGTAGAAACCCTGGGGCACGACCAACAGGTCCACTGCGCTGCCTTCCCAGCTCTCACCGCGCGAGGACAGCGACACCTTCCCGCTCATGACCAGGACGGTGGCCTCGCCCGGGTTCACGTGTTCGTTCAGTTCCTGTCCGGCCTTCAGTGCAATGACGGTTTGGCGCAGGACGTGCTCGTGTCCGCCGTATACCGTGCTGGCGCTGCGCCCGCTACCGGCGCAGCTGGCCGTTTCCAGGTGGCGGCGTCCCAGCGCCGTCAGGGAAAACTTCTTCATCGTCAGCCTCCCGGCAACACCACAGGGCACTGCATCCGCGTTCCTGCGGCTCGAAGCCGCGGGCTGCCCTTTCCACCTGCGGCGCACTGTGGTTCCATCCTACGGCCAAACACAGCTGATGTGCCCCCGATCACGTTTTTATTGGATGGGCGTCCGGGGCTCCCCTAGATTGGACGACTAATGTCATGGTCTCTTGCGTCATCTCGGCGTACGTTGGGGACCACCGGCCCGGTGGAGTTCGCTTCGACACGAAAAGCCAGGTGCCCCCAAAATGCAGAACAGTTTCGACACCCGCTCTGAACTGCAGGTCGATGACACGAGATACGAGATCTACCGGCTGGATCGCATCAAGGGCTCCGACCGTCTGCCCTACAGCCTCAAGGTCCTGCTGGAGAACCTGCTGCGTAACGAAGACGGGCATCTGGTCACGGACGAACAAATCAACGCGATGGCCAACTGGGATGCCAACTCCGAAACCAACTCGGAGATCCAATACACCCCGGCCCGGGTCCTGATGCAGGACTTCACCGGGGTCCCCTGCGTGGTGGACCTGGTCGCCATGCGCGACGCCATGACCGATCTCGGTGGCGATCCGAGGAAGATCAACCCACTGATCCCCGCGGAACTGGTGATCGACCACTCGGTGATTGCCGATGTGTTCGCCCGCCCCGACGCCTTCGGGGTGAACGCCGAACTGGAATTCGGCCGCAACCAGGAGCGCTACCAGCTATTGCGGTGGGGCCAGCAGTCCTTTGACGACTTCCTGGTGGTTCCCCCGGACACCGGCATCTGCCACCAGGTCAACCTCGAATACCTGGCCCGGGTCGTCTTCACCCGGGAAGGACCCCGCGGCCCCCAGGCCTATCCGGACACCCTGGTCGGCACGGATTCGCATACCCCCATGGTCAACGGCCTCGGCGTGCTGGGCTGGGGTGTCGGCGGGATCGAAGCCGAAGCATCCATGCTGGGCCAGCCGATGAGCATGTTGATCCCGCAGGTCGTCGGACTCAAGCTATCCGGGGAGCTGCCCGAGGGCACCACCGCCACCGACCTGGTCCTCACCGTGGCCGAGCTGCTGCGCAAGGTCAGGGTGGTGGGGAAGTTCGTCGATTTCTTCGGCCCCGGTGTCGGCAACGTCCCGTTGGCCACACGGGCGACGTTGGGCAACATGAGCCCCGAATACGGTTCGACCGCCTCCATCTTCCCGATCGACGACGAAACACTGAACTACCTGCGCCTCACCGGACGCGAAGAGCACCAGATCCGGCTGGTCGAGGCCTATGCCAAGGAACAAGGACTGTGGCACGATCCCGACCACGTCCCGGAATACAGCCAGATCGTCGAGCTGGACCTTTCGACGGTCTCCCCCTCGATCGCTGGCCCGAAGCGTCCCCAGGACCGCATCCCGCTGGCGAAGTCGCCGCAGGTCATCCGCCGGCTGCTGGCCGGGCAGACCCACGCCGACGCCATCGCCGGAGGGCTCGACTCCGCCGTCGAGGACTCCTTCCCCGCCAGCGATCCGGTCGCCATCAGCACCCGCATCCAGCGCGACGACCCGCCGCGGACCTACGACGACGACGGCAATGTCCAGGACGCCTGGCCCTCGGACCCCTCCGAACTGCTGCTGGGCGGCCGGAAGACCAGCATCGACAACGGTGCCGTGGTCATCGCCGCCATCACCTCCTGCACCAACACCTCCAACCCCTCGGTGATGATCGGGGCGGCCCTGCTGGCCAAGAAGGCCGTGGAACGCGGCCTGTCCAGCCAGCCGTGGGTGAAGACCACCCTGGCCCCCGGTTCACGCGTGGTCACCGACTACTACGACCGTTCGGGGCTGACACCGTATCTGGAGAAGCTGGGTTTCAACCTGGTCGGCTACGGCTGCACCACCTGCATCGGCAACTCGGGGCCGTTGATCCCCGAAGTCAGCGCCGCGGCCTCGGAGAAGAACCTCACGGTCGCCTCGGTCCTGTCGGGCAACCGCAACTTCGAGGGCCGGATCCATTCCGAGGTCCAGATGAACTTCCTGGCCTCACCACCGTTGGTCATCGCCTACGCCCTGGCCGGGACCATGCGCACCGACATGCTCAAGGATCCACTCGGCCACGACCCCGAGGGCAAGCCGGTCTACCTGCGCGATATCTGGCCCAGCACCGACGAGATCAAGGACGTCGTCGACGCGAACCTCGAAGCGAAGATGTTCACCGAAGGCTATCTCGACGTCTACCACGGTGACGAGAACTGGCGCGGCATGACGATCCCCGAAGGCGACCAGTTCGCCTGGCAGCCCGATTCCAGCTACATCCAGCGTCCACCCTACTTCGACGGCATGACGCTGGACCCACCGCCGCTCACGGACATCCACGACGCCCGTGTACTGGCCTACCTCGGGGATTCGGTGACCACCGACCACATCTCCCCGGCTGGCGCCATCAAGGCCGATTCCCCCGCCGGCAAATACCTGCAGGACCTGGGAATCGAGCCGAAGGACTTCAACTCCTACGGATCACGGCGCGGGAACCACCACGTGATGATCCGCGGCACCTTCGCCAACGTGAGGCTGCGCAACCGGCTCGTCCCCGGGGTCGAAGGCGGCGTCACCAGGCATCTGCCCGACGGCGAGCGCATGAGCATCTTCGACGCCTCCACCCGCTACATCGGCGACCAGGTCCCGCTGGTCGTGCTGGCGGGTTCGGACTACGGGTCGGGGTCTTCCCGCGACTGGGCGGCCAAGGGCACCACGCTGCTGGGCGTCAAGGCGGTGCTGGCCGTCTCCTACGAGCGGATCCACCGGTCGAACCTGATCGGCATGGGCGTGCTGCCGTTGCAGTTCCTGGACGGCGAAAGGGCCGATACCCATGGGTTGACCGGGGAGGAGACCTATTCCGTCGTCGGCATCGAAGGTGCGTCCCCGCTGCCGAAGGAAGTCACCGTGCGCGTCGACGACGGCGAGAAGACCCGGGAGATCACTGCGAAGGTCAGGATCGACACCCCCGCCGAGGAAGGGTATTTCGTCCACGGGGGCATCCTGCCCTACGTCCTGCGTCAGTTGCTTTCGTCATGAGTGCCACCGACACCAAGCGCGGGCGGGTCCCGGTGCTGCGCTCCTCGGCCGTCCTGCATGCGGTCATGGCCGTGGGCGGGCTAATCATGGTGCTGTTCCTGATCGCGCATATGTACGGGAACCTGAAGGTCTTCGCGGGCCAGGAGGCCTTCGACGGCTACTCGGCGTACCTGCGCACGATCCTCGAGCCCCTGCTTCCCTATGCCGGGGCCCTGTGGATCCTGCGCGTGATCCTGCTGATCAGCGTCGGCGCCCACATCTGGGCGGCCTTCGTGCTCTGGCACCGGTCCCGGGCGGCCACCGCCGGCGGGGGCGGCTGGCGGTACCAGACCACGCAGAACCGCCGCGGCGTGCAACGCAGCTATGCCTCCTTCACGATGCGCTGGGGCGGGGTGACGATCGCCCTGTTCGTCGTCTACCACCTGCTGCATCTGACCGGGAACGTCATCCACCCCGGCGGAGCCTCGGACAGCGCCTATGAGCGGATGGTCAACGGCTTCTCCATCTGGTGGGTGGTGCTCTCCTATGTCATCGCGCTCATCGCCCTGGGCTTCCACCTGCGCCACGGCATCTGGAGCGCCTTCGCCTCCCTGGGCGCAAACACCAGCATCGCGGTACGACGCCGGCTCAATGGGCTGGCCTACGTGGTCACCTTCGTGATCATCGTCGGCTTCCTCGTACCACCACTGAGCATCTTGATCGGATGGGTAGGAGCATGATGAACGATTACTTCACCGAAGGCGACCCGCTGCAGGACACCCAGGACCCCGGCGGGCCGCTGAAGGACCGCTGGGACAAACGCCGTTTCGAGGCCAAGCTGATCAGTCCGGCCAACCGGCGCAAGGTCTCCATCATCGTCATCGGCACCGGGCTCGCCGGTGGGTCCGCGGCGGCGACCCTGGGTGAGGCCGGCTACAACGTGAAGGTCTTCTGCTATCAGGACAGCGCCCGCCGGGCCCACAGCATCGCCGCCCAGGGCGGGATCAACGCGGCGAAGGACTACCGCAACGACGGGGACAGCATCCACCGGCTGTTCTACGACACGGTCAAGGGCGGGGACTACCGTTCACGCGAATCCAACGTCTACCGCCTGGCCCAGGTCAGTGCGGCGATCATCGACCAGGCAGTGGCCCAGGGGGTCCCCTTCGCCCGCGAATACGGCGGCCTGCTGGATACCCGTTCCTTCGGTGGCGTCCAGGTCTCCCGGACGTTCTACGCCCGCGGGCAGACCGGTCAGCAGCTGCTGCTGGGCGCCTACCAGGCGCTGGAGCGCCAGGTGGGGGCCGGGACCGTGGAGTTGAACACCCGGCACGAGATGCTGGACCTGATCGTCATCGACGGCAAGGCCCGCGGGGTGGTGGTCCGGGACATGGTCACCGGCGAATTCGAGACGCATCTGGCCGACGCGGTCGTACTGGCCAGCGGCGGCTACGGCAACGTCTACTACCTCTCCACCAATGCGATGGGCTGCAATGTCACCGCCAGCTGGCGGGCCCACCGCAAGGGCGCCTATTTCGCCAACCCCTGCTATACGCAGATCCACCCCACCTGCATCCCGGTCAGCGGGGACCACCAGTCGAAGCTGACCCTGATGAGCGAATCGTTGCGCAACGACGGACGGATCTGGGTGCCGGTCAAGGCCGGCGACGACCGGGCCCCGGCGGACATCCCCGAGGACGAACGCGACTACTACCTGGAACGGGTCTACCCGGCCTTCGGCAACCTGGTCCCCCGGGACGTGGCCTCGCGGGCGGCGAAGAAGCAATGCGACGAGGGCCGCGGCGTGGGCCCGGGAGGCCTGGGGGTCTATCTGGATCTCACCCACGCCATCAAGCGGTTGGGCCGGCACGTCATCGAGGAGAAATACGGCAACCTCTTCGACATGTACGCCAAGATCACCGACGAGGACCCCTATCAGGCGCCCATGCGCATCTATCCGGCCATCCACTACACGATGGGCGGGCTGTGGGTGGATTACGACCTGCAAAGCTCCATCCCCGGTCTCTTCGTCATCGGCGAGGCGAACTTCTCCGACCACGGCGCCAACCGGCTCGGCGCCAGCGCCCTGATGCAGGGGTTGGCCGACGGCTACTTCGTGCTGCCCGGGACCATCAACGACTATCTGGCCCGCAACCCGTTGCCCGCCGACGTCGACGCCAACCATCCAGCCGTCGTCGAGGCCGCCGAGGGCGTCCGTGAACGCACCGAACGGCTGCTGTCCATCAACGGGAGCCGTTCGGTGGATTCCTTCCACAAGGAGCTCGGGTCCATCGTCTGGGAGTACTGCGGCATGGAACGCAATGCCGAAGGACTCAGCCACGCCATCGAAGAGATCCGCCGGCTGCGTGACGAGTTCTGGACGGATGTGAAGGTCACCGGGGTCAACGAGGAATTGAACCAGTCCCTGGAGCGGGCGG
The DNA here is from genome assembly GCF_058137995.1 of Arthrobacter sp. AOP36-F1-5. Taxonomy (NCBI): domain Bacteria; kingdom Bacillati; phylum Actinomycetota; class Actinomycetes; order Micrococcales; family Micrococcaceae; genus Arthrobacter; species Arthrobacter sp. AOP36-F1-5. The sequence continues at coordinate 596,228 of NZ_CM176892.1, read as the reverse complement.
GCCGGGTCGCCGACTTCTTCGGGCTCGCGGAGCTGATGTGCATCGACGCACTGCACCGCGAGGAGTCCTGCGGGGCGCATTTCCGTTCCGAAAGCCAGACCGAGGGCGGCGAGGCCCTGCGGCAGGACGAGGACTTCAGCTACGTGGCCGCCTGGGAATTCGGCGGCGATGGAGACGAGCCGGTACTGCACCGTGAACACCTCGAATTCGAGAACATCAAGGTCCAGCAAAGGAGCTACAAATGAAGATCACATTGCGGATCTGGCGCCAACACCATCAGGACCAGCCCGGGGCCATGGAGGCCTACGAGGTCGACGAGATCTCCCCCGACATGTCGTTTTTGGAGGTCCTCGATCTGCTCAACGAGGACCTCACGCTCAACGGCGGGGAACCGGTGGCCTTCGACCACGACTGCCGCGAGGGGATCTGCGGGATGTGCTCCCTGGTGATCAACGGGCTGGCCCACGGCCCCGAGGCGTTGACCACCACCTGCCAGCTCTACATGCGCCACTTCGAGGACGGCCAGGTCATCGACGTCGAACCCTGGCGTTCGACGGCGTTCCCGGTGATCCGGGATCTGGTGGTGGACCGCAGCGCCCTGGACCGGATCATCGAAGCCGGCGGTTACGTCAGCGCCCCCACCGGCGCCGCGGCGGACGCCAACGCCGTCACCGTGCCGAAGAAGGACGCCGACCGGGCCTTCGACGCCGCGGCATGCATCGGCTGCGGGGCCTGCGTGGCGGCCTGCCCCAACGGTTCGGCGTCGTTGTTCCTCGGCGCCAAGATCACCCACCTCGGTTCGCTGCCCCAGGGCCAGCCCGAACGGGACGAGCGGGCCCTGGCGATGGTCGAACAGCACGATGCCGAGGGCTTCGGCGGCTGCACGCAGATCGGTGAATGCACCGCGGTCTGCCCGGCGGGCATCCCCTTGGACATGATCTCCCAGCTGAACCATGACGTGCTGTCCGGGTTGAAGCACCAGTCGGGACAATGATCTGTCCCCCAGCAAGGCCTACGTCTGGGCTGATCCCTGCTCGCGCCTGACGCGGCGGACGGTGTGGAAGACGTGGTGCGCCAACACCACCAACGCCGCCCAGCCCAGCCCGAGTGCCCAGGCCACGGCGACATCCGTGAACCAATGGTGGCCCAGGTAGATGCGGCTGCCGCCGATGAGGACCACATAGGCCACACAGCCGGCGACCATCAGCGCCCGGGTCCAGCGGCGTTCGAGCTGCAGGAACCACAAATAGGCGATGACCATGATGATCGCCGTCGCGTTGAGCGTATGCCCGGAGGGGAACGACGGCGAGGTTTCATAGGGCGGGACGGCGTCGGCCATCGGTGGCCGGGTCCGCCCGATCAGATCCTTGCCTGTAATGGTCATCACCACGGAGCCGGCCCCCGCCGCACCGATAAGCAGCAGCGGCCGCCAGGACCGACGGATCCGCGTCAGCACGGCGATCGCTGCCAGGGCAATGATCGACATCCCGATGACGGAGCCGGTGTTGGTGAACCAGGTGACCGCTGTGTCGGCCAGCGGGCTGCGCCACGTCATCACCCAGGCCAGTAACGGCCGGTCCACTGCGGCCAGGTTGTCCTTCTCCGCCAGGGATTCGTAGATATTGGCGGCAAAGAGGGTCATTAGGGTGACGAAGGAGGCGCCGATGACCAGCGTGATCCACAAGGCACCATAGGCCCCGAGTCGCGAGGGCAGCCTGCGTGCCGCGGCGTCGGCGACCGGATGCCCCCGTGGGGGAGGCTCGGGTGAACAGGAAGTGGGCATGCCTGTCAGACTAATGCCATGACGCTGCGCATACTGGCCATCGGGAAGAAGCACGAGTCGTGGGTGGCCGAGGGCATCGAGCGCTATTCGAAGCGGATGAAGAAACCCTTCGACGTGTCCTGGGCCCTGCTGCCGCATTCGTCCCGGGAAGGCGATGCCGCACGCACTGAGGAATCCGCCCGCATCCTGGCCAAGGTCCAGCCACGGGACCATGTGGTCCTGCTGGACGAACGCGGGAAGAACATCGATTCCCCGGCCCTGGCCCGTGCCCTGCAACAGCCGCTGGATACCGCACGCCCGGTGGTGCTGGTCATCGGCGGCGCCTACGGGGTGGACAGGTCGGTGCACCAGCGGGCCGACTTCACCTGGAGCCTGTCCAAGCTGGTCTTCCCCCACCAACTGGTCCGGCTCGTGGTGGCCGAACAGCTCTACCGTGCCCAGGAAATCGCCGGCGGGCGGCCGTACCACCACCAATAATGGTGCCGAGGTGCCCCGACCGCCCCCGCGCCAACTCGTCGGTGCTTCGGCGTAGGCTTTCAGCGATGGCAGAAAAGCCCGCAGCAGCCGCAGTGCTCCAGAAGTTCACGCCCGCGACCCGCGAGTGGTTCACGGGTGCCTTTGCCGCGCCGACGGCCGCCCAGCTCGGCGCCTGGGACGCCGTTTCCGCGGGCAGCAACGCCCTGGTCGTCGCCCCGACCGGTTCGGGCAAAACCCTCTCCGCCTTCCTCTGGGCCCTGGACGGGTTCATCCGAAACAGCACCGAACCACCGGCACTGCCCACCCTCGATGCCGACGATGCAGTCGCTGCACCCGGGAAGAAGGCGAAGGCCCCGAAACGCAAGACCCGGGTCCTGTACATCTCTCCGCTGAAGGCGCTTGGCGTCGACGTCGAACGCAACCTGCGCGCACCGCTGATCGGGATCACCCGGATGGCCCAACGACTCGGCCTGCCGGCCCCCGAGGTCAGTGTTGGCGTGCGTTCGGGAGACACCCCGGCCAATGACCGCCGCAAACTGCTGACGAGTCCGCCGGATATCCTCATCACCACCCCCGAGTCACTGTTCCTGATGCTGACTTCCAAGGCCCGGGAGACACTGACCGGCATCGACACGGTCATCATCGACGAGGTTCACGCCGTCGCCGGCACCAAACGCGGGGCCCATCTGGCGGTCTCGCTCGAACGGCTCGATGCCCTGCTGACAACCCCGGCCCAGCGCATCGGGCTCTCGGCCACCGTCGAACCCCGGGCCGAGGTCGCCCGGTTCCTGGGCGGGTCCCGGCCGGTGGACATCGTGGCTCCGCCCTCTCAGAAGACCTGGGACCTGACGGTCACCGTCCCCGTGGAGGACATGACGAACCTGCCCGCAGCCGCCGAAGCCAGCGAGCTCGACGAGCTGGCCGGCTTCCAACCGCAGGCAAGCATCTGGCCGCATGTGGAGGAGAAGATCGTGGACCTCATCGAGGCCAACCGTTCCACGATCGTCTTCGCGAACTCCCGGCGCCTGGCCGAACGGCTGACGGCGAACCTGAACGAGATCCACGCGGCCCGGCAGGAACTGACCGGCTCAGATCCGTGGGCCGCATCGGCCAGCGAACCGGCCACCGGACCGACCATCGCCCCCGCACCGCAGCATCCGCCCGCCCAGGTCATGGCACAGGCAGGAGCCAGCTCAGGCGCCGAGGCCGTGCTGGCCCGGGCCCACCACGGGTCGGTCTCCAAGGACCAACGCGCCGACATCGAGGATGACCTGAAGTCCGGGCGGCTGCGTTGCGTCGTGGCGACCTCCTCGCTGGAACTGGGCATCGACATGGGTCTGGTGGATCTGGTCATCCAGGTCGAATCCCCGCATTCTGTGGCCTCCGGACTGCAACGCGTGGGCCGGGCCGGACACCAGGTCGGGGAGGTCTCCACCGGCGTCTTCTTCCCCAAGCAGCGCTCGGATCTGGTCAATACGGCCATCACCGTCGAACGCATGCGCTCCGGGGCCATCGAGGCGCTGTCCATCCCGGCGAACCCGTTGGACATCCTGGCCCAGCAGACCGTTGCCGCCGCGGCGCTGGGTGAGGTCGACGCCGAGGAATGGTTCGACGTCGTGCGTCGTTCGGCGCCCTTTGCCGCGCTGCCCCGGTCGGCCTTCGACGCGACCCTTGACCTGCTGGCGGGGAAGTACCCTTCCGATGAGTTCGCCGAACTGCGTCCACGCATTATCTGGGACCGCGAGGCCGGCACCCTGTCCGGCCGGCCCGGCGCCCAACGCTTGGCCGTCACCTCGGGGGGCACCATCCCGGACCGCGGCATGTTCGGGGTCTTCCTCATCGGCACCGAGGACCAGAGTGGCGGCGGGCGTCGGGTGGGCGAACTCGACGAGGAGATGGTCTACGAATCCCGCGTCGGCGATGTGTTCGCCCTGGGCGCGACCAGCTGGAAGATCGAGGACATCACCCACGATAAGGTCCTGGTCTCCCCCGCCTTCGGCCAGCCCGGCAAACTGCCCTTCTGGAAGGGCGACTCCCTGGGCCGTCCCGCCGAACTGGGCCGGGCGCTGGGCAGGTTCCGCCGGGAGATCGGCGCCGCCAGCCAGGACGACGCCGGGGCCCGGCTGGCAGCGATCGGCCTGGATGGTTGGGCGGCAGCGAACCTGGCCGGTTATCTGGCCGACCAGCAGGAAGCCACCAGCATCATCCCCAGCGACACCACACTGGTGGTCGAACGCTTCCAGGACGAGCTCGGCGACTGGCGGGTGGTCCTGCACTCACCGTTCGGCATGCCGGTGCACGCCCCCTGGGCGTTGGCCGTCGGCGCCCGGCTGCACGAACGCTACGGGATGGACGGTTCGGCGATGGCCGCCGACGACGGGATCGTGCTGCGGGTGCCGATGATGGACGATGAGCCCCCCGGGGCCGAACTCTTCCTCTTCGACTCCGAAGAGCTCGACACCATCGTCACCACCGAGGTGGGCGGTTCCGCCCTCTTCGCCTCGCGATTCCGTGAATGCGCGGCCCGGGCCCTGCTGCTGCCGCGGCAGAACCCCGCCAAACGCAGCCCGCTGTGGCAACAACGCCAACGCTCGGCCCAGCTGCTGGACGTGGCCAGGAAATACCCCTCCTTCCCGATCATCCTCGAGACGGTCCGCGAATGCCTGCAGGACGTCTACGACCTGCCCTCGCTACGCTCGATCGCCGCCGAACTGCAGGGCCGGGGGCTGCGGATCGTGGAAACGACCACGCGCCAACCCTCACCCTTCGCCCAGACCCTGCTCTTCGGCTATGTCGCCCAATTCCTCTACGAGGGCGACTCCCCGCTGGCCGAACGCCGGGCCGCCGCCCTGTCGATCGACCCGTCACTCTTGGGCGACCTGCTGGGCCGCACCGAATTGCGCGAACTGCTGGACCCCGAGGTCATCGCGGCCACCGAAGCCGAACTCCAACGGCTATCCCCCAACCGCCGGCTCAAGGGTCTGGAGGGGGCCGCCGATCTGCTGCGTCTGCTCGGGCCCTTGGGGATCGAGGAGCTGGCGGCCCGGCTGCGCCCGGCCGACGAATCCGCAGACGAGCCTGCCCAGGACGACGGCGAGGCAGCTGCGGACGCGGGCACCGGATCCGACGCCGGACCAACCCGCCCGGCAGCCACCGTGGACGAGGCCTCCGGGTATGCCGAGGCCCTGGTGCGCAGCAACCGTGCCCTACGGGTCAATCTCGCGGGCCGGCCGGTGCTGGCGGCGATCGAGGATGCCGCCCGGTTGCGTGACGGGCTCGGCGTCCCGTTGCCGATGGGGATCCCGCTGGCCTTCATCGAGCCGGTCGCGGACCCGTTGGGTGACCTCGTGGGACGCTACGGGCGCACCCATGGGCCCTTCACCGTGGCCGAGGCCGCCGCCGCGCTGGGCTTGGGCAGCGCCGTCGTCCTGTCGGTCCTCAAGCGTCTGGGCACCGAATCGAGGGTGGTCGAAGGAGAATTCCGTTCCACCACCGGTGAGTCGGCGGCTGGCTCCCCGGCGGCGAGCGAGTGGTGCGACGCCGAGGTGCTGCGCCGGATCCGCCGACGCTCGCTGGCCGCGCTGCGCGCCGAGGTCGAACCGGTCGACGACGCCACGTTCGGGCGGTTCCTTCCCGACTGGCAGTTCGTGGGGCAGGAGCTGCGCGGGCTCGACGGGGTCGCCACGGTGATCGACCAGTTGGCCGGGGTGCCGGTTCCGGCGAGCGCCTGGGAGGCGTTCGTGCTCCCGGCCCGGGTGGCGGATTACCAGCCGGGGATGCTCGACGAACTGATGGCCACCGGGGAGGTGTTGTGGTCCGGTGCCGGGACGTTGGCGGGAAACGACGGCTGGATCAGCCTGCATCCCGCCCAGGAGGCGGCACTGACGCTGAACCCCGACGCCGATTTCGAGCCTTCCGGGGTTCAGGTGCGCCTCCTGGAGATCCTGGCCAGCGGCGGCGGCTACTTCTTCCGCCAGATCACCGAGGCCCTGGGTGTCACCGGCCAGGACGAATCGGTGCTGAGCGCCCTCTGGGAGCTGGTGTGGGCCGGTCGGATCGGCAACGACACCTTCGCCCCGGTGCGCGGACTGCTCGGCGGTGGACGAACCGCCCATAAACCCCGCGGGGCCCCACCCCGGGCCCGGGCGCCCCGGCTGGGTCGGATGCGCTCACCGCGGGGACCGGGGATGCATGCCTCCGGGCTGCGTCCCGGCGCTGCCGGGGCCACCGCGCCCATCGCCCCGGCCCAACCACAGGCCGCCGGACGCTGGTCCCTGCTGCCGGCCCCGGAAGCCGATCCCACCCTCCGGGCCCATGCCGGTGCCGAATTCCTGCTCGACCGCTACGGCGTGCTGACCCGCGGTTCGGTCATGGTGGAGAACGTCCCCGGCGGGTTCGGCCGGCTCTACCGGGTCCTGGCCCGGCTGGAGGAAGCGGGCAGGACCCGCAGAGGCTATTTCATCGAACACCTCGGGGCCGCCCAGTTCTCCGTCCCGGCGACGGTGGACCGGCTGCGCGGGCATACCCGGGATACCGATCTGGAGTCCGCGGTCTCCCCCGCCGCCGGCCCCGGGAGGGTTCCGTTAGCGGTAGCCCTCGCGGCGACCGACCCGGCCAACCCCTACGGGGCGGCCCTGCCCTGGCCGACCGTGGGCTCGTCAGAGGACGGGTCCTCCCCCACCGGGCAACGCCCGGGACGCAAGGCCGGCGCCGTCGTCGTCCTGCTCGATGGCCGGTTGGGCCTGTACCTGGAACGCGGCGGCCGGACGGCGCTGGTCTTCACCGAGGAGCCGGCCGAACTCGAGGCCGCCGCCCGGGCGCTCGTGGCGGCCCTGCGCACGGCCCGGGTGGAGCGGATCGCCCTGGACAAGGCCAATGGGGCCCCCGTCCCCGATACGCCGCTGGCCAGGGCCTTATTGGCCGCGGGATTCCATTCCTCCCCCAACGGATTGCGCTTCCGCCCGTGAGTCGTTTTGCGGAGACCGGTATAGTGTGATCCATTCCACTTAGTGGGCTAGCGATGAGGCCAGCAACGAAGGACGTGACCAGCAGTGCCAGAGGGTGACAGCATCTACCGGGCAGCCCGTCGGCTCGATGCGGCACTGAGCAACAGGTCCCTGCAGTCCAGCGATTTCCGGCTCCCGTCCTACGCCACCTTGAACCTGGCCTCGCAAACGGTCTCCTCCGTGATCTCCCGGGGCAAGCACCTGCTGATCCGGGTGGCCGATCTATCGATCCACACCCACCTGTCCATGGACGGGCATTGGGATGTCTACGCCACCGGCGAGCGCTGGCGGGCCCCGGCCTTCAAGGCACGGTGCGTGCTGCGCAACCCGGACTTCCAGGCGGTCGGTTTCGACCTGGGTTTCCTGCGGGTGATCCGCACCGTCGACGAGCCCGACGCCGTCGGCCACCTCGGACCCGATCCGCTGGGGGCCTCCTGGGATGCCGAGGAGGTGCACCGCCGTCTGGCCATGATGCCCGAGCGGCCCATCGCCCTGACCCTGCTGGACCAGCGGGTCATCGCCGGTCTGGGGAACATCTACCGTTCGGAACTGCTCTTCCTGCTGGGCCTGCACCCCCGCACCCCCACGGGGCAGCTGCCCGATCCGGTGTATCTGGTCGATCTGGCCCATCAGCTCATGCATGCCAATAAGGACCGCTCGCGCCGGGTCACCACGACGCCGCCGATGCGCGACCAGTACTGGGTCTATGGGCGGGCCGGCAAGCCGTGCCTGCGCTGCGGGGACACCGTCGAACACCGCAAGCTCGGCCAGCCACGCCCGCCCGCCGGGGCACGGCGCGGGGCGGACCGGGTCCCGGCGGGACGCCGGGGCCCCGAGGCCGGAGGACCCCGGCCCGCCGACGGCACCGGACAGGTCAAGACCGACGAGCACCAGCGGGCCCCCGGGGCCGAACCGTGCGAACGCGGCATCGACCTGAACGAACGCGACCTCTATTTCTGCCCCAGCTGCCAGGTGGATCCCTTCGCCTGAATCCTGCCGTCGCCCCGACGTGGGAAACTTATTCCATGGCCATGCAATCCCCCCTCCCCGTCCGCAAGGGCGTCAACGCCACCCGGTTGCGCATCCCCCGGGAAGGGCCCTGGGCGACGGTCATGGACTACATGCTCGAACGCTTCGGCCATGTCGACCCCGAAGGCATCGTCCGCCGCTTCCGGGAGGGCGAAGTCGTGGGCCTGGGCGCCGAACCGTTGAGCACCAGCACCCCGTTGGGCCACCACGATTTCCTCTGGTACTACCGCAACCTCCCCGATGAGCCGGTGCTGCCGGTCACCGAAACGATCCTGTTCCAGGACGAGGACCTGCTGGTCGTGGATAAACCGCATTTTTTGCCCAGCACCCCCGGCGGCCGGTTCATCCAGGAATCGGCGCTGGTCCGTCTGCGCAACCGGCTGGACCTACCGGATCTGGTGCCGATGCACCGGCTCGACCGGGCCACGGCGGGCATCATCCTCTTCTCCACGAATCCGGCCACCCGCGGTGCCTACCAGGTCCTCTTCGAGCGTCGCCGGATCCAGAAGGAATACCGCTGCGTCGCGGCCCTTCCCCCCGGGTGGGATGCCGCCGCAGCCACGGCGGAATCGGACCTGGATTCCGCCCCGGGCCGGCATGGCCAACCCGTGAGGCAGATCAGTGGAAACCACCGGGCGACCGCCGCCGATTTCCCGGCGGAGTACCGCAACCGGATGGTCAAGGAAAAAGGCCATCTGCTAGCCCTGACCCAGCCCGGGGAACCGAACGCGGAAACCCGGATTGACCTGTTGCGCACCGGCCTGGGCACCGGAGCCCATGCGGGCACCGCCGTCGGACTCTTCCGCCTGCGCCCGCATTCGGGCAAGACGCACCAATTGCGGGTGCATATGGCGGCCCTGGGGCTGGGCATCCTCAACGATGCGTTCTACCCGGACCTGTGGGAGAAGGCCCCTGATGACTTCACCCGGCCGTTGCAGCTGTTGGCGCATTCGATCTCCTTCACCGACCCGCTCTCCGGGGCTCCGGTCACCTACACCTCGCAACGGAACCTGGGCGAATTTCCCGGTCCCGTCCACTAGCGGCAGGACCATGTCGGAGCTGTTACGTCCAATCGTCGGAGCTAAAGAGGCCAGTGGGATCACGATCCGGCCACAGCTGGGCCCGAATCCGCGCCGACGTCCCCAAACGGCCCCCCGGTATTAGGTAGGCTATGAGCGGTGGTATGGGGAGGAATCATTGCCATGAAAACAGCGGGTAAAGGGGATTCCACGTCATGACAGAAACACGCCAGGAGACTTCGGCGGCCTCCGAGGCGCTGGAGCGTCTGCGTGCCCATCAGCCCCCCGCCTCCCCCCGTGCCGAGGGCCCCGAATCGTCCTCCCCCCGGCCCCCGCACCACGACGGCGCCTCCCCCACGAACCATTCCACCTCGCTGCCGCCCAAACCCACGCGCGACCCCGAGGGCGTGCTGAACGAATCCGACGCACCCTCACGGCATATGGCCGCGGCAGGAACGCGCGGGAGGCTGCCTGACGAGAACGCCAAGACCCGGTTGAACACCTGGCTCGACGGAATCAACTCCCCCGACTGGCAGGAACTGGCCCGCAGGACGAAGACCGGCACCGTACGGACCATCGCCGCCCAACGCGCGGCCTCCCGCCGCCGGGCCGACGCCCGGGCCAAGGCCCGCGAGGAGAAGTCCCGCCAGCGGGCCGAACGCGAAGCCGCCGAAGCCGCCGAAGCCGAAGCCTCCGCGGAGCGCAAACGCGCGGCGGAGGAAGCAGCCCGACTGGCCGCCGAGGCCGAAGCGGCCCAGCAGGCCGCCGAAGAGGCCGCGGCCCGGGCGGCGGCCTCCACCAACGACCTCGAATCGTTGGTGGAAAACGCCCGCGAGGCCATCGTCGACGCCGCGGAGGTCCCCCGGACCGCCGAACAGCTGCGCAACACCAGCCCCTTCTGGGTCGACGACGAGGGCCCCATCTACGTCCCGCCCTACAACCTGCCCTCCAGCGACCCGGATCCGCCGGAGCAGCACTCGGATCTGATCCGTCGCCTCGTCGTGACGGTGGTTGCCGCCGCCACCCTGGTCCTGGGGTTCATGGGCCTGGGCTGGTTCGGGGGCCCCACGGCCCATTCGGCCGCCCACTCGGCCTACGGCCCCGAAAATGCCTTGCTGGCACCCAACAGCAATTCGTTCATGATCTGGGGCGTGCTGTTCGTCTGGATCGCCCTGTATGCGATCTTCCAATGGCATCCGAGCCAGCGGTCCTCCTACCGCCAACGCGACATCGGCTACCTCACGGCCGGGGCCGGGCTGCTGGGGGCGTTGTGGCTGCTGTGCGCCCGGTCCTCGCTGGTGTTCCTGTCGGTGGTCGTGGCCCTGGCGCTGACCACCGTCCTGGTCTATGCGGTCCGCCGGATGAACCAGCGCACTGCCCGGTCGAATGTGGAGCGGGTGTTCGTGGACGGTCCGGCCGCCTTGTTCCTGGGCTGGATGCTGGTCCTGCTGCCGGCGACGCTGTCCATCGCGCTGACCCGCGCCGGATTCACCTTGCTCCTGCCGGCCTCGTTGTGGGCCGTCCTGACCATCGTCGGGTGCACGTGGGCCGCCGCCAGCTTCTCCATGTCCGAGCGGGGCCGCATCGTGGTGGCATTGGGCTTCGCCTGGGGGCTGTTCTGGGTCATGCTGGACCGGCTGCTGACCCTGCAGTCCTCGGCCCCGGTGGCGATCGTCTGCGGGTTGTGCGCGTTCATCGTGCTCCTGGCCACGGAGAACCGCCGATACCAGATCGGCCATGCCGAGCGCCGTGCCGCCCGCGGACAGCGCACCGAGTTCTAAAGCGCGGTCCACCGGCCCCGGACCCGGCGCAGCACGAGAAGTCGTTGGGTGGCGGCCACGCCCTCGACGGCGGCACGCATCCGCGCGGCGGCCGAGCGGGCGGCGCGCAGATCGGCGTCGTACTCCTCCTCCTCGACCGTGAAGCGCACGGTGATCCGAGGGACTCCGGCGACGATGTCGAGCTGGTTTGCTTCCACATGGTGGGATTCGGCCAGGGAAGCAACCGCCGCGTCCATCACCGCTTCGGGGCGGTGGCCCGGACGCAGGGACAGGATGTTCAGCTGGGCACGAAACGAGGGCACCACCCCAGCGTAGTGCCCGGCGATGCCCTCCTTCGAACCAGGCCTCAGGCGATCGCGGAGATCCCGGTGGCGGCCCGGCCGACGATCAACAGGTTGATGTCATGGGTGCCCTCATAGGTGTAGATCGCTTCGGCATCGGCGAAGATCCTGGCCATCCGGTGATCGGTGACGATCCCGTTACCGCCCATCGCGGCCCGGCCCAGGGCCACCGATTCGCGCATCCTCTCGGTCGCGAACGCCTTGGCCAGCGCCGCCTGCTCCATCTTCTCGGTCCCCTGGGACTGCGCCCGGGCGATCTGGGTCATCAACGCCATCGACGCCGTGGCATTTCCCAGCATGGTGGCCAGTTTCTGCTGGATGAGCTGGAAGGAGGCCAGCGGCCGGCCGAATTGTTCACGCTCCAACACATAGGCCCGCAGCACGTCGAAGGCCGCCAGTTGTTGTCCGACGGCGAGCCAGCCGACCATGATGCGGCTGGACCGCAGCAACTGATTGATATCGGCGAAGGAATCGATTCCGGGGAACCGGTCCTCCTCCATCACCCGGACGTCCCGCAGCACGATATCGGCGTTCTGCACGGTGCGCAGCGAGATCTTGTTCTCGATCTTGGAGGTGGTCACCCCGGGCAGGGAGGTGTCCAGGACGAATCCGCGCACCGCACCGGTGTCCTCGTCCAGGGCCCACAGCAGCAGGTGCTCACAGAACGTCCCGTTGCCGATCCAGCGTTTGGCCCCGTTGATGATCCAGGCATCGCCCTCCCGGCGGGCCCGGGTTTCCATGCCCTTGGCGACGTCGGAACCGTGCTCCGGTTCGGTCAACGCGAAGGCCCCGGTGGTGCGCAGGGCCGCCGCATCGGCCAGATAGCGTTCACGCTGGCCCTCGGTGCCGAAGTCATGCAGGGACTCCACGAAGAGGTCGTGATGGATCATGAAGAACGTCGCCAGCGACGCATCGGCCCGGGCCAGCTCGGCGATGAGCAGTCCGTGGAACAACGTCGAATAGCCGTGCCGGGTCGGCGTGCTCACCCCCAACGCCCCAAGCCTCGGCAGCAGATCGAAGGGGGAACTCCTCGGCGGTCCACCACGCCCCGGCATGTTCGGTGACGTATTCGGCCACGAAGGCGCGCACTTCGGCCAGCTTGGCCCGCTCCCTCTCGTCGAGTTGCGACTCGATGTCCAGGAAATCGGCCCCGGCTAGTTCCCGGGTGGTGCGGGCAGGAGGGCCGCCCTCGTTCTTCACGGTCATCCCGCTCCTTATTTCGGGGCCATGCGGATGGCTCCGTCGAGTCGGATGGTCTCACCGTTGAGCATCTGGTTGGCCAGGATGTGCTCCACCAGCGCGGCGTATTCGGCGGGCTTTCCCAACCGTGAGGGGTGGGGCACCTGGGCGCCGAGGGAGTCCTGGGCCTCCTGCGGCAGACCGGCGAGCATCGGCGTTTCGAAGATCCCCGGGGCGATGGACATGACCCGGATGTGCTGACGGGCCAATTCGCGGGCCAGCGGGAGGGTCATCGCCGCGACCCCTCCCTTGGAGGCGGCATAGGCCGGCTGGCCGATCTGCCCGTCGAAGGCCGCGACGGAGGCCGTGTTCACGATGACACCGCGTTCCTCGGTCCCGGTCTCGTCGTCGAGGATCGGTTCGGTCCCGGCCATGGCTTCGGCGGCCAGCCGGACGACATTGAAGGTGCCGATCAGGTTCACGGCCACGACCTTCTCGAAGGAGGCCAGCGGAAGGACTCCGTCCCGGCCGAGGACCTTGCCCGGGGTGGCTACCCCGGCACAGTTGACCAGCACACGCAGCGGCGCCATGTCGCTGGCGACTTCGACGGCGCGCCGGACCTCCTGTTCGTTGGTCACGTCCGCGGCGACGAACCGGGCCCGTTCGCCCAGCGCGATGGCGGCGTCCTCGCCGGCCGATCCGGGCAGGTCGAGCAGGACCACATGGGCCCCGGCGTCGTAGAGCTTCTTGGCGGTGGCGGCCCCCAGGCCGGATGCGCCACCGGTGATGAGGGCCGAGGCCCCGACGATGTCCATGGTTCCTCCCGAAAGGGCGGATCGACCCGCCCGGTTAATGGTTGTTAACTCAAATCCAACTGTAGCGTCTGTCGCGCGGACACTCCACCCCTGCGGACGTCGTAGGATTCGCTCATGAGCCCCGTATCCGGCCCCCGCCCCTTCCTGCTGCTTTCCACCCGGGAGGACCCCGTGGCCGCCGCGGACGAGGTCCGTGGGTTCCTGACCGCCGCGGACCTTCCGGCCGCGCTGTTGGAGGTCGTGGCCCTGGGCGCCTCCCCGCTGCCGGCCCCACTGGACCTGGGGGCGTATTCGGGCATCCTGCTCGGCGGCGGACCCTTCAACTCCTCCGATGACCCGGCCGGCAAATCCCCGACCCAGCGGCGGGTCGAAGCCGAGATCTCGGGATTGCTGGACCAGCTCCTGGCCCATGACTTCCCGTTCCTTGGCGCCTGCTACGGCATCGGGACCCTGGGGACCCACCAGGGCGGCACCGTGGACCGGACCCATGCCGAACCCGTCGGCCTCTCCCGGATCGAGCTGACCAGGGCCGGGGCCCGCGATCCGATCACCGCCGGGATGCCCCCGGCCTTCGACGCCTTCGTCGGACATAAGGAGGCGGTCTCCACGCTGCCTCGGCACGCCGTCCTGTTGGCGACCTCCGGGCCCTGCCCGGTGCAGATGTTCCGGATCGGCACGAATCTCTATGCCACCCAGTTCCATCCGGAGCTCGACGGAGACGGGCTGGCCACGCGTATTGGGATCTACCGTGACGCAGGCTATTTCGATCCCGCGGAGGCCGGCCCGTTGACCGAACTCGCCCATGCGGCCGACGTCCCCTGGCCGGGCCTGATCCTGCGCAACTTCGTCCAGCGGTACCAGCGCTAGGAGGCCCGTCCCGGGTACTGCCCCGACTAGCGGCGGGTGACCTTGCCGGTGAGCTGGGCGGCCGGCTGCAGGAACAGCGGCCGGGCGGCGATCCAGCCGGCCACCACGACGATCGCCGCGACCACGAAGATCCAGAACCCCACCCAATTGACCACATCGGGGCCCTGGCCGCTGTACATGTAGTTGAGGTTCCGGCGCATGCCGGTGGTGAAGACCAGGACGACGTGCACGAAGATGAACACGACGAAGTAGAACATCACCGGCAGGTGGATGATCCGCGCCAGCAGGACCGGATAATAGCGGTTGATCTTCCACTGGGTGGACCACAGCGAGGACATCCGCACCCCGGTCACCACCGCCAGCGGCGCGGCCACGAAGATGGTGACGAAGTAGGCGAGCAGCTGGATGCCGTTGTAGTTCTGCCAGGCCGATTCCATCGGCCACTCCAGCGACAGATACTGCAGCCCCGCCGAGATGGCCTGGGGGAAGACATCCCACCCCGTCGGGATGATCCGTTTCCAATGCCCGGTGGAGAAGACCAGGACGTAGAAGACCACCCCGTTCAGGATCCATAAGCTGCCCAGGCTGTAGTGCAGCCACAGGTAGATGCTCATCTTGGCCGGTGGATTCTGCCGGTTGCGGGGCCCCACCGTGCGGGTCCAATAGGCTTCCGGGGTCCGTTCGGTACGCACCATCCACCCGGCGCGGATGATCAGGATGATCAGGAAGAAGTTGAAGAAGTGCTGCCATTGCAGCCACCAGGGGAAACCGTCGGCGGTATCCGTGGTGGCCGGGGGCTGGCCCGGATACTCGGCGAGGAACCCCTGTCCGGCGGAGCTGCCCAGATACCATCTGGCCCCGAGGACGGCGGCGGCGAGCGCCACGACCACGAGGGGGCAGATCCAGACCAGTTTGAACCATTTGGACTGCCTGAAACCCGAAACAGGCCGCTGGGCCGGTGTTCTCATTGCGCTCCTCTGCCTCACCTTCGCCCCGGCTCCATGGGGTCACCGGGTCCGCCCATCATCCCCCGGACGACTCCCGCCGCCGTAGTGCGGCGGTCAGGGCCGGTACCACCTGGTGCAGGTCCCCGATGATGGCGTAGTCGGCCTGGGTGACCATGGGCGCATCGGGGTCGGTGTTGATGGCCACGATCATCTTCGCCGATTGGCAGCCAGCCCAGTGCTGGACGGCGCCGCTGATGCCGCAGGCGAGATAGACCTCCGGGGAGATCCTGCTGCCGGTCTGCCCGATCTGTTCATGGTGGGGGCGCCAGCCGAGGCTGGTCACCACCCGGGAGGCCCCCAGGGCGGCGCCGAGCTGGTCCCGCAGCTGAAGCAGGTCATCGAAGCCATCCGCGCTGCCCACGCCGCGGCCGGCCCCGACCACCACCCGCGCCCCGGTCAACGTCGAGGTGGCATCGGGGGCGCCGGTTTCGACCCGGACGACGGCGGTGACCAGATCGGCGTCGGAGAGTTCGGGCTCGAATTCGTGCCAGACGGGAGCCGAGGCGTCATCGGCCGCCACCGGGTCCACGGCATGCCCGGCGACGGTGAGGACCCGGGGTGCACCGTCGAGCCGCATGTGCTCGAAGACGCCCCCACCCATCACCTGGCGCGAGAGGACCAATGGTTCGGTATCGACGATCCCCACGACGTTGGCCGCCATCATCGCCCCTGCCCGGGCGGCCACATGGGCCAGGACCTCGCTGCCGCGCGGGGTTCCCGCAGCCAGCACGTAGGCGGCCGGCACCGCTCCGAGGGCGGTCGCCCAGCCGCTGGCGCCATAGCGTTCCAGCCGTTCGCCGGCGGCATGGTGGATGGAGTCCACTCCCTGTTCGGCCAGTTGGGCCGACAACTTCTCCTTCACCCGTTCCTGCGCTTCGGGGCCTCCGGCCGAGGCCTCCCCGGCCCCCAGGGGACCAATGATCAGTGCCTCGACGGTTTCGCCACCGAGCCGGCCGGCCAGTTCCCGCGCAAAGGTCAGGGTCTCCAGCGAGGTGGGGGTGGCTCCGTCGCTGCCGGTTTCCACGAGGACCAGAATCATCGGTTCAACACCCCGCTGCTGGCCAGGATCTCGACCAGTGCCGGGACCGCATCGGGCCCCTCACCCAGGATCTGGACCGTACTGGGTTTCGTCGGGGGCAGCGTCAGCTTCACCCGGCCGGAGCCGATCGGCTCGATCAGGGGGTCCTTGCGGTCGATGCTCAGTCGCTTGGCCTTGAGGCGGCCGCGGATCGAGGGGTAGCGCGGCTCCACTCCCCCCTCCTGCACGGCCATCACCGCGGGCAGGGGGACCTCGAACACGTCGGTGCCCTGCGGCCCGGCGCCCCGGGCCAGCACCGAGGATCCGTGGATCTCCGCGGTGTTGATCCCGGTGAGGACCGGCCGGCCCAGGGCGAATCCCAGCCGGACGCCGACCTGGAAGTCACCGGTATCGGCGGCGTCGTTGCCGACGAGGATCAAATCGTAGGCGGCCGGCGAGGCGCGGACCTCCGCGGCGATCGCGGCCGCCACATCGGCCGGCCCGTAGGATTCGGGGTCCGCGGTGATCAGGGTGGCTGCACCGGCCCCCAGCGCCACCGCGTACCGCAGTTGTTCGGCCGCCTCCGCGGTACCGAGGCTGAGCACCCGTACTTCACCGCCGGTGTCCCCCGCCAGCCCGACGGCGAGCTCGATCGCGCATTCGTCGTGTTCGCTCAGCGTATGGCCGACATGGCGGGCGTCGATGCTGTGCCCATCCTGGCTCAAGAGGATCTCCCCGGCGATTTCCGGGACCCTTTTGATGCAGACCAGCAGATTGACCATTTTCAGCTCCTGATTCTGAGGTTCTCGGGGTCGAAGACGGCGGTCGCATCGGTGGCGACCACGCTGACCGGATAGGAACGGCCCAGGTAGTCCACGGCCAGCCGGGTTCCCACCCGCGCTTGCGCCGGGGGAAGGAAGCTCATCAGCAGATGCACGCCCAGCGATGGCGCCGATCCCGCCGAGGTGACATAGGCCCCGCGCCCGTGCGCGTCGATCAGCGGTTCCCCCTCGGGACCGGTGACCGCTTCACCGCCGAGCATGTAGCGGCGCACCCCCGCCTCGTCCCGGTGATCGTCCACTTGCAACGTGCACAGGATGCGCGCCGGGTCCTGGGAGCGTTGGCGCAGATAGGCGTCGCGGCCGATGAAGTTCTGGGCCTTCACCCGCGGCCGCATCATTCCGGTCTCCACGATGGTCCGCTCCGCGTCCAGTTCCGCACCGAACGCCCGGTAGCCCTTCTCCAACCGTCCGGTGGTCCCGTAGACCCCGTTGCCCACCGGCACCAGGCCATCCTCCCGGCCGGCCTCGGCCAGCAGCGACCAGAGCCGGGCCCCTTGCTCCATCGGCACATACAGCTCCCACCCCAGTTCCCCGACGTAGGAGATCCTCGAGGCGTGGACCTCCAGGGGGCCGGCTTCCAGGGTCCGGCAGCGGGCGAACCTGAAGCCCTCCGCTGAAATATCGGAGTCGGTGATCCGGCCCAGGACGTCCCTGGCCCGCGGGCCCCAGAGGCCGATGGTGGTCAGTTCGGAGGTGCGGTCGACCACTTGGGTGGTGGCCGGATCCACCCGCCGGTCGGAGAACCACTTACGGTCGATGTTCCCGCTGCCGCCCCCGGTGACCACCCGGAAGTGTTCCTCCCCCAGGCGCATGATCGTCAGGTCGGAGCGGAAACCTCCGCGCGCGTCCAGCACCGGGGTGTAGATGACCCGTCCGGTGTCCACGTCCATCTGGGCCACCGCGACCCGCTGCACCGTGGCGAGTGCCCCCGGGCCGAGCACGTCGAAGATGGCGAAGGCGGAGAGATCCACCATCCCGGCCCGCTCCCGCATCGCCAGGTGTTCGGCATTGATGATCGGTGACCACCACCGCGAATCCCATTCGGCGGTCCGGTCCATGACCGCGTCGCCGTATTCGGCCAGCAGTGGCGCATTCGAGGCGTACCATTGCGGCCGCTCCCAGCCGGCGGCCTCGAAGAAGGTGGCTCCGAGCTCCACTTCGGCCTGGTGCATCGGGGCCAGGCGGACCCCGCGGTTGCTCAGCCACTGCTCGGACGGGTGCACGATGCCGTAGGTCTTGTGGAAGCCCTCCTCGACACGGGCCTTCACATGGGTGCGCGTGCGTTGGTGCGGATGGAAGCGGGCGATGTCGGCGGCGTGCGTATCGTATTCGGGGGTTCCGGTGGTCATCCATTCGGCGATCATCCGTCCGACGCCGGGGCCTTCCTTGATCCATACGGCCGCCGCGGACCACAGCCCGGCCACCTCGGGGGTCTCCCCCAGCAGCGGGCCGCCGTCGGGGGTCAGTGAGAGCAGCCCGTTGATGGCATACCTGATCTCCACCTGGGGGTTGCCCAGGATGTCGGGCATCAGTTCCAGGGCCTGTTCCAGTTGTCGGTCGAAGTCGTCTTCCGTGAACGGCATTTCGGTGGGTGAAAGCTTGGACTGGGCGATGGAGGGGATGTCTTCGGCGTCGTGCAGGATGGGCCGGTGTGCGTAGGAGCCGATCTCCAGATCACCGCCGTGCTGGCGTTCGTAGCATCCGGTGTCCATGTCACGGATGATCGGGAAGGAGATCTCACCGCTGGTGTCGGCGAACTGCGGAACCGGTCCGACGCTGATCATCTGGTGCACCGTGGGGCTCAGGGGAATGGAGGCCCCGGCCATCCTGGCCAGTTTCGGCGACCAGACACCGCAGGCGATGACGACGGTATCGGCCTCGATGGTTCCGGCGTCCGTGTGCACCCGGCGGATTCGCCCGTCCTCGACCTCCATGCCGGTCACCTCGACCGTGGGGCAGACCTGCAGCGCCCCGAGCCCCAGGGCCGCCTCCCGCATCAAGGTGCCCGCCCCCTGGGAGTCGACGACCCCGACCCCGGGGGTCCAGAAGGCCCCGCGGATGATCGAGGGCTCGAGATAAGGCACGCGGTCGACCACGGCTTCCGGGGTGACCATCTCCGATTCAATGCCCCAGGCCCGGGCCGAGGTCAGACGCCGGTGGAGCTCCTGCATCCGTTCGGCGGTGCGCGCGACCTCGAATCCGCCGGATTGGGTGAAAACGCCCATTTCCTTGTACTGGCGGATGCTGTCGGCCGTCAGATCGGTGATTTCGCGTGAATGGTCCACCGGGAACAAGAAGTTCGAGGCATGCCCGGTGGACCCGCCCGGATTCGGCATCGGTCCCTTATCGAGCTGGACGATATCCCGCCACCCCAGGCGGGCCAGGTGGTGGACGATGGAATTGCCCACGATTCCGGCGCCGATCACCACTACTCGTGCACTCGCGGGAACCGTACCCATGACGCCACCTCTATCGGCCGTCGTTCACTGACGCGGCGGGCAGCTCGGGCCACCGTGCATGAACCGCCGTAGCTGAACCATTGCGCGTTTGGCGGTCGCCGTCAAGGGGTGTGTCCCCGCGTGGGCATCTCGCTGAATCCGGGGTGGGCGTGGGAGGCTTCGCCGCGTTCGGGCCTGGCGATGAACCGGGCGATCTCGCGGGGCTTGAATTCCTGTCATTGAGCGTGCGGATCCGATGGTACAGCGCGTAACGGTTGGTCCCGTTGAGTCGTTCGCGGCCCGGGTCAGGCCCGTGAATTCCCCGCCCTTCCGAGGCAGGACCAGCAGAATCGGCCACCAGTGTCTATGCGCAAGCAAACTACTTTGCTAGCATCCTAATCATGCCCACTGAAGCCACCCCGGATCCGGACCGGAAGGTCCAATTCAACGTCTACCTGCCCGCCGGACTGGTGCGGGAGATCAAGCACGCGGCCATCGACGCCGAGACCTCCCTCTCGGCCTATGTCGCCGAGGCCCTGACCGGACACCTGAAGGAGAAGAACTAATGCTGCGCCTGGCCCCCATCCGGTTCACCGACCACATCGGTCCCTGGACCACCCTGCTCGAGGCCCTCGGCCTGGCCCACGCCGTCGACACCGACGGCTGGCATGAGTTCGACGCCGCGTCCGGCCGTGTCCGGCTGCACGCCACCGACGCCGATCACCCGGCAGGGACCACGCTGCTGTCCTTCGAGGTCGGCGATCTGGAGGAATTCGCCCGGCGCACCCGCGCTGCGGGAACCCCGGTGGAGGTCACCGAGGAAGCCCACGGCAGCACAGCCACCGTCACCGGCCCCGATGGCCTCGCCTTCCCCGTCACCGTCCAGGCCTCCCGCCCCGAACCGGCAGCGGCCGACCCCGACGTCCAGGTGCTCGTGCTGTGGATGACCCCCGAGCCGCAGGGTCCCGCCGAGACCCTGCGCCATATCGGCGCGCGTCCCCGCATCGCCAGCGACAGCGGCGGCTGGGTCCAGTTCCAGGCCAAGAACGGCGGGCTGGTCGCCACCCATTCGGGCCCCCGGGCCTTTGCCACGCTCAGCTTCGGGTACGACGGCGATGCCGAGGCCCTGCACACCCGGCTGCGGGAGGCGGGATTGGACGCGAGTCTGATCGACGAGTCCTATGGACGCACCGTGCTGGTGGGCAACCCCGATGGAGGGGAGCCGATCTGGATCAACGAAGCCCAGCAGGATCTCTACGGCTACCACCGGATCGCCGACTAGCCGCGGGGCTGGAGGAGTCCGGGGGTCCCGACCCTACTCGGAGGCCCCGTCCCGGTCCCGACCATCGAGGAACAGACTGAGCACCACCAGGGACAGGCTGAGGATCGCCGCGACGAAGAACCCGCTGCGGAATCCGGTCACCTGCGCCTCGATCCCGGTGGCACCGGCCAGGGCCGAGGTGGCCGTCCGCGAGGCCAGGATGCCGACCAACAGGGCGGTTCCCGCCGCCCCACCGAGCTGCTGCAGGGTACTGAGCACCGCGGAGCCATGCGAGTGCAGGCGATGCGGCAACGGGTTCAGGGCCGTGGTGAAGGCCGGGGTGAAGATGAAGGCAAAGCTCAGCGACATGCCCAGATACAACGTCAGCACCCACCAGATCGGGGTGTCGGAGGCCAGTCTGGAGAAGGCGAACATGACCACCGAGAGCAGTGCCGTCCCCGGGATCAGCAGGGGGCGCGGACCGACCTTGTCGTACATCCGGCCCACCAGGGGCGCCAGCAGGCCCATGAGCAGCCCGCCGGGGAGCATCAACAGCCCGGTGCCCAGGGTGTCCACGTCCCTCACGTTCTGTAGGTAGATCGGCAGCAGGATGATCACCCCGAACAGCGACACCATGGCCAGGACCATCAGGGACAGGGCGAGCGTGAAGTTCCGGTAGGTGAAGGGCCGCAGATCCAGCAGTGCCGTGTCGCTGCGCTGCAGACGCAGTTGCAGCACCGTGAACGCAGCCAGCGAGACGAAGGAGACCGCGAGCGCCACCAGGGCGCCGACTTCCGGGCCCTGCCCGGCCCCTTCGCTGCCGCCACCGATCCGGCTCAACCCGTAGACCAGCCCGCCGAAGCCGGGAACGGCCAGCAGCAGGGAGGGGATGGACAGCGGCATGGAACCGGCCACTGCCTCCCGGGGCAGCCGACGGGCCCCGGCGATGAGGGCGACCAGGGCGATCGGCAACACGATCAGGAACATGAACCGCCAGGACAGGTACTGCAGGATCAGCCCGGAGATGGTGGGCCCGATGGCCGGGGCGACCGAGATCACGATCGACACATTGCCCATCACCATCCCGCGACGGGCGGCCGGCACCAGGTCCAGGACGGTGGTCATCAGCAGCGGGAGCATGATCGCGGTGCCGCTGGCCTGGATCACCCGGGCCCCCAACAGGACCTCGAAGCCCGGGGCACAGCTGGCCAGCAGGGTCCCCGCGGAAAACAACCCCATGGCCAGGGTGAAGACGGTGCGCAGCGAGAAACGCTGCAAGAGGTAGCCCGTGGTGGGGATGACCACCGCGGTGGTCAGCATGAACGCGGTGGCCAGCCACTGCACGGCGTCGGCGCTCACATCGAAGGCGACCATCAGCCGGGGCAGCGCCACGTTCATGATCGTTTCGTTGAGGATGACCACGAAGGCCGAGACGAGCAGCACACCGATGGTCATCTTCGCGGCGGGGTCCAGCCGGTCATCGCGGACGACGGTGGAGCCAGCGGGGTCGGAGTGTCCCGGGTCCAGCGGGGAGTCTTCGGAAAGCACAGGGGGTCCTCTGGTTGATCGGCCGCGCCGGTCGGCGCCGCCGGGTGCATCGGTGGTGGGGTGAAGGCCCGAAGAAGTGATCGAGGGTTCCGAACCACGATAAACCATCACGTGACCCGGCAGTTTGACCAGTGATCCACCCCACAGCCCTTTTCCGTCAATCCGTCACGTCCCGGAATGGGGGCGTGAAGTGTCGGGGTGGATGCGATAAACATGGGGGTATGAACGTTCGTACCCCGGACCCCAAACCCGGCTGGCTCTCTGAAGAAGACCTCTATGAGGCCCGGCAACGCCTGCCCATGCTCTACGTCGAAGCGATTCCGGTCCGCTTGGACCCGCTGGGCTATGTCAACGAGGTCGGTCTGCTCTACACCGCCGACGCCGCAGGGCACTTCACCCGCACCTTCGTCTCGGGTCGGGTCATGTACCGCGAGACCATCCGCGCCGCCCTGGTGCGCCACATGGAGAAGGACCTCGGCCCGCTGGCGATGCCGCAACTGCCGTTGAGCCCCGTGCCCTTCACCGTCGCCGAGTACTTCCCCTCCCCCTCGGAAACCGGGCTGACCGACGAACGCCAGCATGCCGTGGCCCTGGCCTATGTCATCCCCGTCCGGGGCGAATGCAGTCCCCGCCAGGACGCCCTCGAATTGACCTGGCTGACCCCGAGCGAGGCCCTGAGCCCCTCCATCCGTGACGAATTCGCCGGTGGCCGCGCCAACATCCTTCGACAGGCGCTGGCCCATGCGGGCTGGTGCGAGTAGGTAGTGACCTTGCAGCATGACTACATCCGGGCCGTTCGCGCCGAAAAAGTGGCTCCGGGAAACCGGTTCATCACCCGTACGGGGTCCCCGAGCCTGCCGGTGACCGGCGTCCGGACCGTTCCGGACAGCTTCGGCACCCCGGCCTACATCGAAGCCACGCTGGACAACGGCCAGAAGGTCACCATCGCCCATGGCTCGACCATCCGCGTCCACACCGTGGAACCACCGCCGGAGGCCACCCTGGATGAATTGACGGTGATCCCCGTGGAGGACGGCTCGCCCGAGGCCATCCTGATCTCCATCGCCCGCGAATATCCGTGGGACCAGCGGGTGCTGGCCCCCATCGCCAAGCTCAGCCGCGGTTTCAACCCGAAATCCGGGGCCCAGCTGGAGGACGTCCGCGATCTGGCCCATCTGCTCTTCGTCGAGCTCGACGACCAGCCGAATGTGTGGCGGGCCCTGGGCGTGTTGACGGAACTTCCCTTCGACGGGAACTTCGGGCGGTGGAAGTCCATCCAGTCGGCTCTGGCGATTGCCGCCTACCTCGCCGCCACCGACGGGGACTCCGAGGCCTCCCACCGGTATTCGGAATCGTTGCGGGTCACCGACCACATCGAGGAGGACCCGCTGAAGGACAAGCTCACGGCCGAGCTGCGCCAACGCCAACTCGACGAGCCGAACCTCTTCGACCGCGAAATCCACCGGGCCACCGCCGCCGGTGACTTGGTGGCCATCCGCTCCTGGCGGATCGAGCGGCTCGACGCGCTGCTGTATCTGCTGGCACACGGCGGGTCGCGGGCGCTGACCCGCGAGGAGCTCCAGCGCATGGTCGACAACGAATTGGAGACCTTGCGCTCCATCGACGGACCGGGACAGCAGGAGGCCGCGCAGGCGGCCGACGACGCCGACGCCCCCGACTGACCCGGTTCAGCCGACGGGCGCAGCGAAGGGCAGGCGTCGGCGCAGTGCCGAGCCTGCCAGGGCGACGGCCACCCCGATGACCGAGCCGATGACCGTTTCCAGGATCCGGTCGTAGAGCAGTTGCGTGCTCATGCCCGCCACCAGCGAGATGCCGACCAGGGCGAGCGGGGTGACGCAGACCTGCGCCCAGAAGTAGTTCCGTGTGATGAGCATTTCCGCGCCGAACTGGGCCAGGCCGAGGAAGAGGATGATCATCCACGGGCTCGGTTCGGCCAGGATGATCAGTGCCATGACGCCCAACCCGGTGAGCGTGCCCAACACGCGGTGCAGCCCGCGGGCGATGCGGTGGCGGGTGGTGTGTCCCACGAGGGGGACGACGGCGGCGACCATCGCCCAGTAGGGGTGGCCGGTGCCCAGCACCGGGGCCACCAGCAGGGCGACCGTCCCGGCCAGCCCCGCGGCCACGAGGTACCCGATGGATTCCACCTTGATGGCCAGCTGGACCGCGGGGCTCTGCGGCCGCAGCCCGCCGACGTTCCACGGGGTCCGCCGTCCGGCGGAGACGCGTCCAAGCTGTCCGAGGAGCACGCACGACGTCACCGTGGCGATCGCGGTGACCAGGACCATCCCGAGCCCGGGGATCTCGGGGATGGAGGCGATCGCGGCAAAGCAGAAGATGTGGAACAGGGAGCCGGCGGGCCGCAATTGGGCGAATCCGGTGGCCAGCGAACACGCCCAGGCCACCAGGGTCGTCAGCCCCACGATCACCCATCCCCCGGCCGGGGAATCATGGTCGACCAGGAGCACGTTCACCGCCCAGGCGGCACCGATGAGCACCACGAACAGCACCCCGGCGCTGGCCTGCGAGCGCAGCCGGTCGCGGTGGCCGGGAACGCGTCCGAAGATCCCGGTGAAGGCCCCGAAGATCGCGAAGATCGCCAGGTCCAGCCGGCCCAGGCCCAACAGCACAGCCAATGGCAGGAACACTCCCAGACCGCAGCGCACCCCGATCCACGGGTCCTTGTCGCCGGGTCCCAGCGTCAGCAGTCGACGCAGCGTCAATGAGTCGTCCACTGCTCTCCTGGGTTGGTGTCTGCATCCACCCTATGACCCGCCGGCCCGCGGTCGCGGGGTCATCGCTGGCGCGTTCGTCACAACGTCCCGTCGGCATGGGGCAAAATGGTGGGGTGTCTGAAACCGATTCCCCTCCTGACGTGACGACCGCCGCCTCCGCCCCCGAGGCCCCGGCGTCGGACCCCGCGATCGCCGTGGCCCCGCATCCACGCCAGGACGCGTTCTCCTTCGAGGTCGGCACCCGGCTGACCCACGCCGACGGATCCGCCTCGCTGGGACGCACCGGCACCATTCGCACCCCGCACGGGGACATCCGCACCCCGGCGTTCATCGCCGTGGGGACCAAGGCCACCGTGAAGGCCGTGCTGCCCGAAGCCGTGGCCGAGCTGGGGGCCCAGGCCGTACTGGCCAACGCCTACCACCTGTATCTGCAGCCGGGCTCGGACCTCCTCGACGCCGCCGGCGGGCTGGGGGCGTTCATGAACTGGCCCGGACCCACGTTCACCGATTCGGGGGGCTTCCAGGTGATGAGCCTGGGCTCGGGGTTCAAGAAGGTCATCGACATGGAAGGTGCCGCCGCCGCAGGGGGCGACGACACCGTGGCCCCCGGCAAGGAACGCCTGGCCAATGTCGACGAGGACGGGGTCTGGTTCAAATCCCACCTCAACGGGGACCGGCACCGCTTCTCCCCGGAGATCTCCATGGGCGTGCAGCACCGGATCGGCGCGGACATCATGTTCGCCTTCGACGAGCTGACGACCCTGCATAATTCGCGGGGCTACCAGGTCGAATCCCTGGAGCGGACCCGACGCTGGGCCGAACGCTGCATCATCGAGCACTTCCGGCTCACCGACGAACGTTTCCCCAAGCCCTACCAGGCGCTCTTCGGGGTCATCCAGGGCGCCCAGTATGAGGATCTGCGGCGCAAGGCCTGCCGGGATCTCGGGGACATGCCCTTTGATGGCTTCGGCATCGGCGGGGCCCTGGAGAAGGAGAACCTGGGCACCATCGTCGGCTGGTGTTCGGAGGAACTGCCCGAGGACAAGCCACGGCACCTGTTGGGCATTTCGGAGCCCGATGACCTCTTCACGGCCATCGAGAACGGTGCCGACACCTTCGACTGCGTCTCCCCCACCCGGGTGGCCCGCAACTCGGCGTTCTACACGGCCCACGGCCGGTTCAACCTCTCGGGACGCCGCTACCGCGCCGATTTCACCCCGCTGCAGGAAGGCTGCCGCTGCTACACGTGCACGCATTATTCCCGCGCCTACATCCATCACCTGTTCAAGGCGAAGGAACTGGTCAGCCACACGCTGATCTCGATCCACAACGAATACTTCGTGGTCTCGATGGTGGACCGGGCCCGTGAGGCGATCGAAGACGGTACCTTCGCCGCGTTGAAGGAGTCCACGCTGGCCGCCTATTACGCTGGCGCCCCCGACCCGCAGGGCCTCTAGGCAGGCCGGGGGCGGTACGTCCCGGCGAACCAAGCGCCCACCCCGAGGCCCACCGTGAGCACCAGCAGCACGGCGGGAATCGCTGCCCCCAGCACCGCCAGGGCCCACGGGACGACGGCGATCAGCATCAGTTCCGGCCCGTGGACGGCATGGCCGATGAGCGGCAGGGCGCCGCGGCCGAACATCTGGCGTTGCAACACCGCATCCCAATCCAGTTCGGGCCGGTAGGCCAGCCGCAGGGATCCTCCGGCCACGCCGATCCCGCAGAACACCCCGATTCCGATCAGCAGGATCCATTGTCCCGGCGCGCCCGGTCCGACCAGCGCCCACCCCAGGATGGCCCCGGCCAGTGCGCCCCAGGCGCTCAAGACGATCGCCGGAAGCAACCCGTGGGCCTTGCGCGCGGACTTCGCATCCAGGGGCAGCAGGGCGTCCAGCCCCGGCACCCGGGCCGCCTCGGCCGCCGCCACCCCGGCGGCCTGCCCGGCCAGGGTCGCCGATACCGCGATGGCCACGCATAGTACGACGGCGGTGCCCCCGCCGCGGGCGGTGACGGCCCCGGCCAGCAGGGCCAGACTGATCACCAGCCGGCCCCACACCGGACCGGTGCGCAGCAGGACCAGCGCTTCGGCCCGCAGCAGGGCCCCCACCGGGGCGCCGGTGAAGCGTGCGGGGATCATCCGGGGCCAGGGATCACGGACATGGCTGCGCCGGCGGGGGCCGTGGGCAAAGGAGCCCAGCAGCGACCGGGCGTCGAGCAGGGCCAGTGAGTTCCCCGCGTGTCCGCTGATTCCACCGGCCTCGAGCAGCTCCGAGGTGGGGATCCGCCCCAGCAACGGACGCACCACCGCCCAGCCCACCAGGGCCACCAGCAGCAGGGCCGCGGGGATGGCCCAGTTCCCCGTGGATGGCCACGCCGAGGGCAGGCCCGCCCAGATCCCCGGGGTCAGCAACCTGGCCGTTCCGGCGGCCCGGAGGATCGCGTCCACGGCGTAGGCTAGGACGATCAGGCCGCCCAGGACCCGGAGCCCCCTGCCGACCATCGGGCGCAGATGCAGGATCTGGCCGGCCGCCACCAGGAGTCCGACCAACACGAATTCGGCGCCCAGCGTGAAGCTGCCGGCGGCCAGTTCGCCCAGCGGCGGGCCGCTGAATCCGTTGTATGAGGCGGTTCCGGCGGAGAGGCCCAACGGCAGCCAGAGCACGGCGCCGACGATGAAGACCCAGACCAACCGGTTCCGCAGCTGCCGGGCGAGCATCGGC
Source organism: Arthrobacter sp. AOP36-F1-5 (assembly GCF_058137995.1). NCBI lineage: Bacteria > Bacillati > Actinomycetota > Actinomycetes > Micrococcales > Micrococcaceae > Arthrobacter > Arthrobacter sp. AOP36-F1-5. Next base: position 568,341 of record NZ_CM176892.1, on the reverse strand, counting down.
ACCCGGTCCACCGGCAGCGAGAACCACCACAGGCCCTGGGCCCGGTCCACGGCCACCGGCCCCATCCGGCTCAGCAGGGACGCCACCCCCAGCAGGGCCAGCAGCAGCAGGGCCGAGCCGGCGTCGGCCCCCGGGACGACGGCGATGCCCTCGCGGACCAGGGATCCGGCGGCCGATGCGCGCATGCCCTGGGCCAGGAATTGGACGACGCCGGAGAGGTAGGCCAACAGGATGACGGCCCCGAAGAAGGTGATGTAGAAATCGCTCCAGCGGTCGGGCCGCTGCGCCCGACGGCGATCCCGGCGCAGCCGGTGGGTGGCCGCGACCGGGTCGAAGTCCGAGGGTGGGCCCCCGGGGACCCATGCTGGAAGGGACCGTCCCGCCCCGGAGGCGTGGACGCTCATGCTCCGCCGATGGCCGCGGCGCCTTCGGCTGCGGTGGCGAAACGCAGTCCCTCGTCGACGATCAGGCAATGGTCCACCACCGTGGTGAGCAGGATGGCGTCGTGGGTGACCAGCAGGACCGCCCCGCCATCGTCGATCCGGGCCCGCAACCTCACCGCGAGTTTCGCGCGCATCGGCGGGTCCAGTCGTTGTTCCGGCTCGTCCAGGACCAGTAGTTCGCTGGGCCGGATCATCCCGGCGGCCAGCAGCAGGCGGCGGCGTTGGCCCGAGGACAGGGCCCCGGGCAGGGCGTGGCGGGCCGTGGTGAGTTCGAAGAATTCCAGTTCCCGCTCCACGGCTTCCTGCCCGTCGGGGACCTCGTGCCCCGAGGCGATGAGCTGCAGGTGTTCCTCCACGGTGAGCGAATCGAAGAACGCGTCCTCGTCGAAGACCGCGGAGATCATCCGGCGGTGGATGTGGGAGGTGTCGTCGGTGAAGACCCCCAGCACCGAGGCCGTACCGGCCAGTGGGGGCTGACGGCCGATGAGGGTGCGCAACAGGGTGGACTTCCCCGCGGCATTCAGCCCGACGATCCCCAGGGCGTCTCCCCGGTCGAACACCAGATCCAGGGGTCCGCAGACTTCGAATTCGCCGTAACCGGCGACCAGTTCCCGGGCGGTCAGCAATGGGGCGTCCTGCGTATCCATACCGCCCAGCGTACCGGCCCCCGTCTCAGCTCCGGCTCTGGCCGTAGGTGGGTTCGTGGCGCTTGAACCAGCGGATCACCAGCGTGGTGATCGGCACAAAGAGGAACTCCACCCCCGTCTTGTAGACGAACCCCACCAGGACGTAGTTGATGAACTGTCCGGCGTCGGCGATGCCGATCACCGAGGCGGCGATCGAGCAGAAGATCAGGGTGTCGGCGAATTCCCCCACCCCGGTGGAGCCCATCAGCCGTCCCACCAGCCCCTTTTCCCCGAAGCGGTCCTTCATCTTCACCAGGACATATGAGTTCAGGGTCTGGCCGACCAGGAACCCGCACAGCGAGGCGGCCACGATCCGCCAGACCGGGCCCAGGGTCCGTTCCAGCTCCTGTTGACCGTGGTAGAAATCCGCGGCGGGCAACATGATGATCACCCAGAAGCAGAAGGTCGCGAACGCCGCCAGCAGGAAGGTGATGATGATCGCCCGACGGGCCGCCTTGAAGCCATAGACCTCGCTGACGACGTCGCCGAGGATGTACGCCAGCGGGAAGAGGAAGAAACCCCCGTCGGTGATGATCGGTCCGAAACTCACCCCCTTGGTCGCGCCGATGTTGGACAGGATGACCACCACGGCCATCAGGGCCAGCACGGCCGAGAAGTAGGGGCTTCCGGCGGAGGCGAAGACGGCCTGGCGGGCGCGTCCCGTCGTCGGTTCGGTGGGCATGGTGTTGACGGAGTCGCCGGAGGTGGCGGGCATGAGGTGGTTCCCCTTCTGGAAGTGGTTCGCCAGGCAGGGTGCTCCGGGTCGCCCCGGGTCCGCCGCCCGCTGTATTAGCACTTGACGCCTCCCATTCTCCCATGTCCACGGCCGGCCCGGGATTCCGGTCGCAAGCCGTGGACGAAATATATTTTGAACATGTTCAAAACTTGCTATGGTGGGCTTGATCCCGGCGATGACGAGGCAACGATGGAACCGAAGACCCATAAATCAGCCCTCACCCGGGCCCGGATCCAGACAGCCGCCCTCGCATTGTTCTCGCGCGACGGCTTCCACCGCACCACGATGCGTGCCATCGCGGCGGAAGCCGGGGTCTCCCCGGGCAACGCCTACTACCACTTCTCCTCCAAGGAGGATCTGGTCCAGGAGCTGGCCCGCGGGCTGATCGATGAACAGTTGCGTGCCGCCCGCCCACTACTGCTGTCGGGCAACAACCTGCAGGACAACATCCGGATCGTGCTGGATGCGGCCTTGGACGCGGTGGCCCCGTTCCACGATTTCGGTTCCGTGTTGATCCGCGCGGCGATGAGCCCCGACACCACCACCACGGCGGGTGTCACCCGGGCCAAGGAGTTCGCCCTGTGGCGCCAGGCGGTCGCCGCATCACTGCCCCGACCGCCCCTGGCGATCCGCGACGACCTGCCCGAGCTGCTCTGGTTGGTCCAACGCGGCCTGATCATCTTCTGGGCCTACGATTCCTCGCCCGACGCCGATCGCAGTCGCCGGCTGGCCGCGAATGCGGCGGCCCTGATGGCCCGCCTGGCCGTTCTGTCCAGGCTTCCGGTGGTCCGGCACATCATCGATGACGTGATCGGGGTCGTCCGCAACGTGCAACGCGACGAAACACCCTAAAATGAGAGCATGACTTCCACGCAACAGCATTCCTCCCCGGCCATCACGCTGACCATCGCCGGTTCCGAAGCCACCGGCGGGGCAGGGGCACAGGCCGACCTGAAGACCTTCCAGCAGCTGGGAACCTTCGGGATCACGGCCCTGACCTGCATCGTCTCCTTCGACCCGAAACAGGGGTGGGATCACCGTTTCGTTCCCGTGGAGCCCCAGGTGATCGCCGACCAGCTCGAGGCCATCCAGACCTGCTATTCCGGTCAGCTCGATACGGTGAAGCTGGGCATGATGGGCAGCCCGACCACGATCGACACGGTCGCGACCGCACTGCGGGCCCAGCAGTGGAAGAACGTCGTGCTCGATCCCGTCTTGATCTGCAAGGGCCAGGAGCCCGGACATGCCCTGGATACCGACCAGGCACTGAAATCCACGTTGCTGCCGCTGGCCACCTTCGTGACCCCGAACCATTTCGAGGCCGAATCCCTGTCGGGCATCACCATCGACAGCGTCGAGGACCTCGAGCGTGCCGCCCGCATCATCCACGAGGCCAGTGGTGCCGCGGTCCTGGCCAAGGGCGGAATCCGCCTGGCCGGCAGCGACGCCGTCGACGTATTCCACGACGGGACGACCACCGAGGTCCTGTCCACCCCCAAGATCGGCGAAGTCGCCGTTTCCGGTGCCGGATGCTCGCTGGCTGCCGCCGTCACCGCCGAGCTGGCCAAGGGGGCCACCCCGCTGGAAGCCGCCCGGGCCGCCAAGACCTTCGTCACCGCAGGTATCGAACACCGGATGGCCTCCCACGCGCCGTTCGACGCCCTCTGGCAGGGAGGCATCACCGCCTGACCGGCCCCGCGGCACGGTCGTGGCGACGACACCTCATCGAGGGGTCGTCGCCACGACTTTTTTGGCGGCCGCACCGGTCCTCGAGGTCCCTCCAGTGAACACTTTCCGCGGAAGTCCACACTTCGTGTGGTTTCGTGACACCGACTCATTGAAAGTTTGCGGCGACCAGCCCTCGGACCCTCCAGTGCCGACCTGCCGAGATCTGGGGTGTCATAGCCCCGCCCCGACTACCATCCGGTAGCAGCAAGGGCCTGCCCGAGCCGCTCGCGCACCCGCTCTTTTTTGACACCAAAACCGCGCCAACAGCGCCGTTCCGGCGCGATGGAAACTCTAAAGCAACTCCTTGACTTGTGACGACACTCACTTAGGCTATGGCGTGGGGCGCTCCGGGGTAACAGCCCCATCGGTGCCCCGAAACCGCCCAATCGGTTACAAGGAGCATCATGAATCACTCGCATCGGCCACGGCTGGCCCGTTCCGTCGTGGCTGCGGTCTCAGGCTTGGCCCTGGCCGCCACCATGTCGGTTCCCGCCAATGCCGCACCGAAAGACATCAATTCAACCCCCGGAAGCCAAGCAGAGGCCTTCGGGGGTTCCTCATTGGATCAACAGGACATCAAAACGCTGCAGGACCTGAAGGTTTCAGGGCCCATGGTCAGCAAGAAGGGCGAGGTCACCGCCTACGTCCAGTTCAGTGGCGAAGGCGCCTTCGCGGCCACCCAGCCCTCGAACGTGGCCCGCAGCAAGTCGGCCCCGGTCAAGAACAAGACCAAGGTCAAGCAGATCCGCAAGAACATCGAGTCGCAGGGTGCCTCCGCGGCGAAGGCCTCCAAATCGAAGGTCGTCTACACCACCACGAACGCCCTTCCCGGCGTCGCCCTGCGCGGGGACGCCGACGCCCTGCGCGCCCTGTCCAAACGTTCCGACGTCGTGAAGATCACCGCGATCGTGCCGAAGTCCCCGACCAACAAGGGCTCGGTCATCGACACCAAGGCACTCAACGCCTGGTCGGGTCTGGACCAGACCGGCGACGGGGTCACCATCGCCGTGCTCGACACCGGCGTCGACTACACGCATGCGGACTTCGGTGGTCCCGGCACCGTGGAGGCCTATAAGAAGGCACAGGCCTCCGACGACCTGCCCGGCCCCGACTCGGGGCTGATCGATCCGGATAAGTTCATCGGCGGTTGGGACCTGGTCGGTGACGACTACAACGCCGATCCCTCCTCCCCGACCTACCAGCCAGTCCCGAAGCCGGACGCCAACCCGCTGGACTGCCAGGCGGCAGGGCACGGCACCCACGTTTCCGGCAGTGCCGCCGGCTACGGGGTGGACGCCGAGGGCGGGACGTTCGACGGGGACTACTCCACGCTCGATGCCAAGGGCGTCTCCTCGATGAAGATCGGCCCCGGCTCGGCCCCGGAGGCCCAGCTCGTGGGCATCCGCGTCTTCGGCTGCGGAGGATCCTCCTCCGTGGTGGGCCAGGCCCTGGACTACGTCCTGGACCCCAACGGCGACGGCGACTTCAGCGACCGCGCCCAGATCGTGAACATGTCCCTCGGCTCGGACCACTCCCCCGTGGACGATCCGGAGAACGACATCGTCGATGCACTGGCGGAACTGGGGATCCTCTCGGTCGTCGCCTCCGGCAACGCCGGTGACGTGACCGACGTCGGCGGCTCACCGGGCAACGCCCGCTCCTCGCTGACCGTGGCCAACACGGTGGGCTCGAAGATCACCCTCGACGGGGCCAACGTCCTGACCCCCGATGACGTGGCCGGCACCGCCGCCGGACAGTATTCGGCCAGCTTCGACTACACCGATGCCTCCAAGGAGCAGCTCACCGGTGAAGTCGTCATGGCCGACCCCTCGAATAAGTTCGGTTGCGACGCCTTCCCGGCCGACACCGACTTCGACGGCAAGTGGGTCTGGATCCAGTGGGAGGAAGACGGCGACTTCCCCTGCGGTTCGGCAGCACGCTTCAACAACATCGAGGCCGCCGGCGGCGCCGGCGTCGTCCTGGATTCACCGCGCAGCGTGTTCGACGCCGGTATTGCCGGCAACGACAAGATCCCGGGCATGCAGCTCAATAAGGACTACTCCGAGAAGCTGCGTCCGGCCGCCGAAGCCGGCACGCTGAAGCTCGAGCTCGACAAGGACCTCATCGGAACCGCCTCCGGCGAATCCGGTGCCTTGGACACCTTGAACTCCAGCTCCTCTCGCGGGGTCCACGGTTCAAACGGCGTCGTCAAGCCCGACGTCGCCGCACCGGGCACGCTCATCGGCTCGGCAGGCGTGGGTACCGGAAACGGCCCGGCCGTGATGACCGGCACCTCGATGTCCACCCCGCTGACCGCGGGCATCGCCGCCCTGGTGGCCGGCTCCGGCAACTACAGCGCCTACCAGGTCAAGTCGATGGTGATGAACACGGCCACGGCCGACGTCACCGCCGATAACGGCGAGACCTTTGGTCCGAACCGCGTCGGCTCCGGTCGGGTGATCGCCGATGCGGCGATCAAGACCCCCGCCTACGCGTTCGCCACGGATGCCCCGGATCTGACGACGCTCTCGTTCGGCGTCGTGGAGATGGGCAAGAAGAAGATCAAGAAGACCAGCTCGATCACCGTGCAGAACACCTCCAAGTGGACCCAGCACTACCGTCTGGACTACGTGCCCTCGACCACGATCCCCGGCGCTTCGTATTCACTGAGCACCGATAAGGTCAGCATCCAGCCGGGCAAGTCCAAGAAGGTCAAGGTCACCCTGACGATCAAGCCCCAGAAGTTCGCCAAGACCATGGATCCGACCATGGAGAAGCAGCAGCTGGGCCTGAACCGCCAGTACCTCGCCGACGCCACCGGTCGCATCGAACTGCGCGCCAAGGGCCAGCCGGCACTGCGCGTTCCCGTCCAAGCCGCGCCCAAGGCGTCCAGCAACATGCGGGTGAAGGGCAACAACATCAAGACCAAGAAGGGCAAGGTCACCGCCCCGGTGAAGCTCAAGGGCAAGGGCCTGCTCACCGGCAACGGTGACGAGCGCGTCCTGTCCCTGGTCTCGGCGTTCGAGCTCGGTGCCACCAGCAAGAAGCTGCCCAAGGCCATCGACGAGATCCCGGGCGCCCGCGCCATGGATCTGCAGTATGTCGGTGCCGCCTCCGATGCCCCGACCAACGGGGTCTCCGACGGTCTGCTGAACTTCGGTATCAGCACCTACGGCAACTGGGCCCACCTGGCCGGCGGGACGGAGATCAACGTGGAAATCGACACCAACGGGGACGGCAAGCCCGACTTCGTCACGTTCAACACCAACGTCGATGGCCTCGATCTCGATCTGGCGGCAACGCAGGACCTGAAGACCGGTGAGCAGGTCGACCTCTGGCCGACCAACGGCCTGACCGGTGAGACGGACTCCAACACGTTCGACACCAGTGCCGTGAGCCTGCCGGTTTCGTTGGATGCCCTCGGGGTGTCCGAGGATTCTTCGGGCCAGGTCCAGTACCGGGTCAGCACGTGGAGCCAGTACAACGCCGATGAGTCCGGGGCCCAGGTCCCGGTCGACACCACCGACTGGATCGCCTACAACGCGGTCGATCCGGATCTGTGGTTCGAGGGCGCCGGAACCGGGACGGCCTTTGCCGACCTGCCGGGCCAGAAGCTCACGGCACACGTCCAGGACTACTCCAACGCCTTCCCGAAGAAGCGGATGATGGCGAAGAAGAAGGCCAACCAGGAAGAGGGCTTGTTCCTGCACCTGCACAACAAGACGGGCAAGAAGGCCCAGGTCGTGACCTTCACCAAGAAGTAACGGCTACATGAAAGCAGGGGCCGGCGGATTTCGATCCGCCGGCCCCTCCTTCATGAGCACCTGCTGTGTTGCGTTGGATCCGGCCGACCCGCGTTGCCTGCCGGGGACAGCTCAGCGGCCGGGCCTCCAGCCGAAGTCCGGGTCCCGGCGTTCCAGGAACGCGGCCACCCCCTCGTCGATATCGGGCCCGGCGGCCATTTCCGTCCAGGCCGTCTCCCAGGCACCGGCCAGCTCCGCCGGGTCCGTGGCCGGGTCGGTGGCCCGGTCGATGAGCTCCTTGGTGGTGTGCATCGAGTACCGCGACCGTGCGGTGAGCTCGGTGAACAGCTCCCTGACGGAGTCCTCGAACCCGTCGGCGGGTACGACCTCGGCGACCAGTCCCATCTCCCGGGCCCGCGGGGCCCCGAACGTCCGGGCGCTCATCAGCACGTATTTCGCCGTGGCCGGGCCCAGCAGCCGCACCAGGCGGTCGATGCCGGCCCGCGGGTAGATGATCCCCAGTTTGGCGGGGGTGATCCCGAAGGAGGCGTCGGTGGAGGCGAAAATGAAATCGCAGGCCGAGGCCAGCTGCCATCCCCCACCCATGCAGTGGCCCTGGACGACGGCGATGGTCGGCTTGCCGACCCGGGCGAGTGCCTGGTCCGCGGCGGTGAGGTGGTCGGTCCTGCCGTCCTGGTCCAGGATGACGTCGCGCAGCTCCCCGATGAACACCCCGGCGCTGAAGGTTCCCCCGGTCCCTCGTACGGCGACCACATCCACATCGGGGCGGTCATCCAGATCGGCCGCCGCGGCGGCGATGTCCTGGCACATGCCCCGGGTCAGGGCGTTGCGCTTGGTGGGGTTGACCAGCGTGATCGTGCCGACCCCTGCCTCGACGCCGACGGTGATCCCTGGACCGCTCGGCGCCGCGGCCTTCTCGGGGGTCTTCATGACCTGGTGCTGGACGGGCGCAGCTTCACGTTGATCTGCTTGGTCTGGGTGAAGCCTTCGAGCATGCCCTCCAACGAGACCTCGCGTCCCATGCCCGACTGCTTATACCCGCCGTAGGTCTGTCCGACTACCTGGCCTCCGCCCTGGTTGACCTGGACCCAGCCGGCCTGCAGCGAATGTGCGGTGTCCAGGGCGCGGTCCAGATCGTGGCTGAAGACATAGGCGGCCAGCCCGAAGTGGGTGTCGTTGGCCATTTCGATGACTTCCTCGCGGGTGTCGAAGGGGATAGCCATGAGCACCGGCCCGAAGATCTCTTCACGGGCCAGCCGGAAGTCGTTGCGTCCCCCGCCGAAGACGGTGGGCACATGGTAGAAACCACGGGTCAGTTCACCTTCGGTGGGGGCGCTGCCGCCCAGGAGCGTTTCCAACCCGCCCATCGAGCGGCCCTCGTCGAGGTACCCCGTGATCCCGGCATGCTGTTTGGCGTTGATGACCGCACCCATGTCGCTGGCTTCCTCCAGCGGGTCCCCGACCTTCATGGCGCCCAGTCGCGGCACCAGTTCGGAGAGCACCTCGTCGTACACCTCCCGGTGGATGAACAGCCGCGATCCGGCCGTGCAGCTCTGGCCCTGGCGGGCGAACCGCGAGGCGAGCAACAGCTGGTCCACCAGCTGGTCGTCCACGGCATCGGGGAAGACGATCGAGGGGTTCTTGCCGCCGAGCTCCATGGACATGTGGGCCAACCGTTCCCCGGCCTGGGCGGCGACGCCGCGGCCGACTTCGGTGGATCCGGTGAAGGAGACCTTGTCCACCCCCGGATGTTTGGCCAGCGCGTCGCCGATGACCGCCCCGCGACCGGTCAGCGCATTGAGCACACCGGCGGGCAGGTGCCGGTTGCAGACCTCGGCCAGTTTCAGGATCGTCAGCGGGGCGTCGTCGGCGGCCTTGAGGATCACGGTGTTCCCGGCGGCCAGGGCCGCCGGGATCTTGAAGCCGGCGATCATCAGCGGCGAGTTCCACGGCAGGATCGCGGCGACGACCCCCAGCGGTTCGCGCCGGGTGTATTGCAGCTGGTCATCGCCTGCGGGCAGGGTGGTGCCCTTGGATTCGCCGGCCACGCCGGAGAAGTAGCGGAAGAGGGAGACCAGGGAAGCGACTTCGGGACGGGCCTGGGTGCGGATCGCATTGCCGGTGTCCAGGGCGGTCAGCCGCGCGAATTCCTCGGTCTCCGCCTCGATGTCATCGGCGATCAGTGCCAGCGGGCGGGCCCGCCTGGTGAAGTGCTGGGCGGCCCATCCCCCGAATGCCCGGCGTGCGGCACCCACCACGCGTTCGACGTCGTCCACGGTGGAGGCGGGCACCCGGGCGATGACCGATTCACGCAAGGCCGGGTTGGTGACGTCGCGCCACTGCCCGGAGACCGAGTCCACGCGCTCCCCGTCGATCCACTGCGGCCAGTCCAGGATGTCGGCGCCCGTGGAGCGCGAGGCCTCCACGGAGGTGCCGGCGGCCTCGTTCGTGGCCGCGCGGGCAGCCGCCTGGGGGTCGGTGCCGGCGGCGCCGTTCGTGGTGGGCGGGGTGGTGTTCTGGCTCATGCTGCGCCTCCGATGGTCGATGTGTCGTTATCGCCGGTTGTGTCGTGATGGGTCCCGTCGACGAGCTGGACGATCGCCGAACAGTCCAACCCCTGCGTCCCATCCTGCATCAGAGTCTCGGACATTGACGAGACCTGTTCGGTCAGCACCCGCTCGGTGTTGGCCTGCCTGCCTGTCAGCGGTGATGCGGAGAGAGTCCCCCGCCCATGACCAGCATCACATGCTGCTACGGTGCACTCAAGCACCAAAAAGGCATAAGCGTTGTGCAGATATGCACATACCCGATGGATACGAGCCCCCATGAACAGATCCCCCAGCCCCGATGACCTGCTGATCCTGCTGACGGTCGCGCGGTTGGGTCGCTTCACCGCGGTGGCCGAGGCCCTGGAGACCACACACACCACGGTGTCCCGCCGCATCGCCGCCCTGGACCGGCAACTGGATGGCCGGACCCTGGATCGGACCTCCACCGGGTGGGAGCTGACCGATCTGGGGCACCATGCGCTCCGGGCCGCGGAATCGATCGAGTCGAGCCTGACGGAGCTCAAATCGGCGGTCAGCCAGCGCGGGGAGGAGGTGTCCGGCGTCGTGCGCGTCCATGCCTCCGATGCCTTCGGTGCTTATATCGCCGCACCGGCGATCGCCCGACTCCAGCAGGAGCACCCGCGGCTGAAGGTCGAACTGCTCAGTGCCACCCGTCGGGCCAGCCGCAACCGTTCGGGGGTCGATCTGGAGGTCGTCGCCGGGCGGGTGGAGGATTCGCGGGCCGAAGTCATGGTCCTCACCAGATACTTCCTCCGGTTGTTCGCCAGCCCCGCGTACCTGCACGACGCCGGAGAACCGGCGACCCTGACGGACCTGGCCCGGCACCGTTTCGTCTCCTACGTCGATTCGGAGCTGCAGGTCGCGGAGCTGGACTACCGCTCCTCCGGGCTACCGGTCCCGGCGGCGGCCTTCCAGGCCACCAGCATCTTCGCCCAGCTGCAGGCGGTGCGCGCCGGCGGGGGCATCGGCATGCTGCCTTCCTACGTGGTCCACCAGGACCCGGGGTTCGTTCCGGTCCTGGCCGATGACTTCGAACGGGGCATCACCTACTCGGCGGTGGCCCGTACGGAGTCGCTGCGCTCGCCCGGCGTGAAGGCGGTCGTCGAGGCGCTCCTGACAGAGACCCGGGGCCGTCGCCAGGCGCTCCGGTCCTGACCCTCCCCCGGGGTCAGCGCGGCAGGGCCCTTCATGACGCCGCCGCCTCCGGGGGGCGGGTGTCCATCCGGCAGTGGTACCGGGTTAGTCGTCCGCATCCTTGGAGTTCGTCAGGACGTCCCCGCTACCGGCATCGATCTGCACCTCGTGCTTGGCGCCGGCGTCGTCGATCAAATCGCCTTCCCAGACGGTCGTGCCGTGCTCGTCATCGAGGCCGAGTTCGGTGATGCGGGCATCCGGGACGGCATCGCGGAACTTCGCGGCAGCCTCCTTGAAGTCAACCTTGGCGGCGTCGACCCGATCCTGGTGCTTTTGCCGATCCTGCTCGTCGTCGTCTTCCGTGGAAGGCGAGCCGATCACGCTGCCGTCGTCGGCGGAGATGTCGACTTCGTGTTCGGTGCCATCGGAGGTCACGACCTGGACTTCCCACCGGGTCCCGTTCTCCTCGGTTTCAATCGATATCACCGTACTGTCGGAGACTTCCTCGAGGGCGGCGTCGCCGGCGTCCTCCAAGGAGATGCCCTCGCTGTCGGTGCTGCTGCCCGAAGCGCCCGCTTCATTGCCGGCGTCCGAGGATGGGGACATGGCCGGCTGGCTGGAGGACTCCGCTTCCGGGCTGGGTGCGGCGGAACCGTCATCTCCGGAGCCACCACCGGAACAACCGGCCAGTGCGAGCATGGTGACGGCCGAGACTGCGACGAGCTGCCGGGGGCCCCGAAGCCGTGCCGTGGTGCGTGGCGCTCCGGCCTGAATGCTCTCAAGATCCTTGGACATTTCGCCCTCCAATACTCAACGTGCTTGAACCGGCCAAACTACGCCGCCCGTCGACCAACGTCCAGTCATTTCGCTCGCGGCCGGATCCCCTGGCCACCCTTAGACCGGAAGTTCCCCCGCCCCCTTCAGGCTCTTCATCACGATCGTCGAGGTCAGCTTCTCCACTCCGGCCAGCCCCACCAGGACCTCGTCATAGAACTGCTGGTAGCTGGAGAGGTCGGTGGCCATGACCTTGAGCAGGAAGTCAGGTTCCCCGAATAGTCGTGAGCCCTCAACGATTTCCGGGATGGATGCCACCTCGTCCTCGAAGGCATACATGTTCTGCCGATCCTTCAGGGTGACGAACACCAGGGCCTGGAAGCCCAGCCCGATCCGGGGCGCGTCGAGGATCGCCCGGTAGCCCGAAACGACTCCGGCGGCTTCAAGGTCACGAAGTCGACGGTGACAAGGGGCGACGGTCAGACCCACTTCCGCGGCCAGGGCCGTGACGGTCATCCGACCATCCTGTTGAAGCAGGCGCAAAATATTTCTATCTATATCGTCAATCACGCAAGAACCTTATCGTGAGGCGCGTCGTTTCCTCGAAAAACGGTAAGCACTTTTGGGGCGGAGTTTCCTAAGCTTTCCCCGAAGAGCAACACGACCACCAGGAGCGCCTCATGGACCCACATCTGATCCTCGGATTCGCCGCCATGTCCGTCGCCCTGGCCCTGACGCCGGGCGCCGACTGGGCGTATGCGATTTCCTCCGGACTCAGCGGGCGAAGGATCGCCCCTGCCGTGGGTGGCCTGCTCAGCGGGTTCATGGTCCACACCCTGCTCATCGTCGCTGGTCTTGCGGCATTGGTCATTGCCCTGCCCCAGTTGCTGGCCGCCCTGACGCTTGTCGGTGCCGCCTATTTGATCTGGCTCGGTGTCTCGACCACCCGCTCCTGGCGCGACGCCGGCTACACCAGTGCCGCCGAGGGGGCCCAGCCCCCGCCCGGGAACGGCAGCAGCTTCCTGCGCGGGCTGGGCACCAGCGGAACCAACCCCAAGGCCCTGTTGCTCTATCTGGCCCTCATCCCGCAATTCATCGATTTGAATGCCGGGCTGCCGGCGCCGGTGCAAACCGGCATCCTGGGGATCTCCCATATCCTGGTTTCCGCCGTCGTCTACACCGGCGTCGCCCTCGGCGCCCGCCGTCTGCTGGCCAGCCGCCCGACAGCAGCCCGCATCGTCACGCTCTCCAGTGGCGTGATCATGCTGGGCCTGGGCGCCTTGTTGCTCGGTGAGCAGGTCATCAACCTCACGGCCGGCTAGCCGCGGGTTCCGCCCGGCTTCGTCCAAGGGCGCCGAGGCCCGGCGGGTTCCGTCGTGAGCGACGGCTCAGGGGCAGGGCTTCCAGGTCCTGCCACCGGGCGCGTAGCAACGAGGTCCGGTATATCCCGGATAGGGGGTGCCGGTCTTCTTCGGCACCTTCCTGGTGGCCGGAGGCGCAGCAGGAGCCTGCGCCGGCGCCTTCCGCGTTCTCCGCTTCGCTGCCTCGCGGGCTTCCTTGGCCTGGGCAGCCTGGCGGGCCACCCGTTGTCGTTCGGCGATCCGGGCCTTCTCCTGCCGGGCTGCCTCCGCGGCGGCAGCCCGGCTCGCCGCAGCGGCCTGTTGCGCGGCAACCGCCGCTGCCTTGGCCTCGGTCTTCTTCCGTGCTTCGGCTTTGGCCTTGGCCTTGGCCTTCACGGCGGCTTCGTGTTCCCGGGTCACCAGCAGCTGCCGGCGTTCCTTCAGGATGCCCTCCTGCCGGGTGGCTGCCGCCGTGGCCTTGGATAGCCGCGGAGCCAGTTTCCCGGCCACCACGGAACCAACGACGGCACGGACCGCGTCTCCGGAGTCATCGGTCCGGCCCAGCAGCAGATCGGCCGCCTTTCCCGCAGCAAGGGCCGTTGCCGCACCGGACAGGAGCCCCGAGGCCTCGGCAGAGGTTTGCGCGGTCGCCGTCGGAACCGTTGCCAGCTGGTCGATGGCCGATTCGATCTGAGCGGGAACGGTGCATTCGACCGTTGCACTAAAAAGTCCCGTTTCCTCCTCGAGCGCTTCCTGTTGGGCCGCGAGGACCTCGTCGTGGAAGCGGTGGTTGGGCTCGAACAGGACGGCCACCCCCAGGCCTTCGCGGGCGATGTCCGCATTGACCAGGTCCCCGTCCAGATAGACGCCGGCCAGGGTGCGATCGTAGCGATCGGTACGTTCGACGTCGTACTCGAGGTGGACCCCGGTTCCGGCAGGAAGCCGCTGGCGCAGATACTCGGTGGCCTCGGGGCCCAGGCACTGCACCGGGGTGTTGGGCTTCTTGGTCTCGGGGGTGTCGACGTTCAGCAGTCGGATGGTCTCCTCGGTTCCGTCGAGTGAGGCCACGAGGGTATCGCCGTCGACCACCCGGACCACGGTGGCATCCGCCCCGGAGCTGGACGGGGTGTCCACCGCCGCCGACCCGCCGGAGGTGCAGCCCGACAGGGCAACGGCGACCGCCACGGCAGCCACGACGAACCGCGGGCTCTTCCGCCATGGCGACGGGGTCACCGGATTCCGGACCGACATTGGTCTCCCCCCAGGATTGCCCGCACGCTTCGAATGGTTCAAAGCATAACCCCGGTGCGACCGATCACGGCTTCTTGTTCTTGCCGCCCCCGTCATGGCTCCTGCCGTGCTTCTTCTCTTTTTCCTTCTTCTTCTTGGCTTCTTCCTTCTTCTTCTGTTCGGCCTTCTTTTTCTGCTCGGCCTTCTTCTCGGCCGCCTTGCTCTTTTCGGCGGCCTTGCTCTTCTCGGCGGCCTTGCTCTTCTCCGCCGCCTTGCTCTTTTCAGCGTCTGCCTTGGCCTTCTGCGACGCGGCCGCACGCTCCTGGGCGGCCCGCTGCTCGGCAGCCCGCTGTTCCGCGGCGGCGCGTTCTGCGGCGGCCTTCTGCTCGGCCGCGCGTCGTTCGGCAGCGAGTTTGGCTTCTTCCTTCTTCTTCTTGTCCTCGGCCTTCTTCTTGGCCACCAGCTTGGTGTGGACGCCTTCGACTTCACCCAGGCGCTTCTTCGCCGCGCTGACGGTTCCGGAGATCTCCTTTTCCCACCGGGCCTTCTCGGAGGCATAGACCACGGCCTGCGCGGTACCTTCCTTGACGTCCATGCCGGTCAGCGATTCCTTGGCCGATTCGCCGTCCTTGAGCACCGATTTCAGGTCGTCGATCATGTCCTCGGCGGATTCGATGCTGCTCGGCGGGGCCTTCGACACGGACTGCATCCGCTTCATGGCCGGTTCCACCGTGGCGGCGATGGTGCATTTTTTGGAACCGTCGAACAGTCCCTTGCCCTGCTCCTGGGCGGAATCCTGGGCCTCCAGGACGCGGTCGTAGTAGGGGTTGTTGGGGCTTTGCTTTTCCGCGACGGCAAATCCTGCCTTGGCCATCTCCGCGTTGACGAAGTTGCCGGCGGAGAACGCCGCCGCCATGTTCTTCCTGCGCTTGGGAGGCATGTCGTCGTCGTATTCCAGACGGACCTTCTTGCCCTCCGGCAGCATCGTCTTCAGGTGTTCGGTGGCCTGGTCACCGAGGCATTCGGCATCATCGCCGGCGGCCGGGGCCAGGACGTTGAGCAGATCAACCGTCTTTTCCTTGCCGTCGACGTCGGCGATGAAGGTATCGCCGTCGAGCACCCGGACGACGACCCCGCCGAATTCAGGGACGTGGTTGTCCTTGAAATTGATGCGGCAGCCGGCCAACGACGACGTGACGACGAAGACTCCGACGACAACGGCCGCGGCCCTCTTCAAGGGGCGGTTGTTCAAAAGCGATGGATCCACCATGCGCTGGCCTCCAGTGGGTTGCGGGTGGTGTGACCACGGGCCGTGGACTACCGAATGTAGTACCACGGACCGGGATAGGCCAAGGCCACCCAACAAGTACGACGGCGGCCCGGTGGGCCACCCGGATCTATCGTCCGAGGCGCGCCGATGGCGCTAATGGTTGCGGAGGGGCGGGGTTGGACCCCGTTTCCGCGCATCCCGGGCGTCGGAGCGGGGCACAGCCGGGATGACATTCCACAAGGATTTTACCGTGGATCGACCGACAACCCCACATCGGCATGGTGCGCCGCCCTCAGGAGGCATGGGCCGGGGTGCTGAAGGCGGCCGCCGAACGCAGCGTGGCTTCCGCCTCCACGGGGTTGATCCGCGCCAGGGTCATCCCCGCGGTCAACAAGGCGAAGAGCAGACGGGCCCGCTCGTCGATCCGGGTTTCGGCCTGGGCGTCCGGTCCCTCCGGCGGGGCCTGATCCACGGCGGGCGCCGGCAGGTCACGGCGCAAGGCGGCAGCGAAGGCCCCGGTCACTTCGACCCGGTAGGCCTCCATGGCGGTACGCACCGCTTCGTCACGGCTGTTGCGTCCCGATGAGGCGGTGAGCAACAGGCATCCGCGCTGTGGGCCGACTTCCCCGCACACGGCATCGGCCAGGGAATCGAAGTAGGCGCCAAGCCCCGCGGCCCCGTCCCGGGCCGTGACCAGGACCTCGAGCCGGGGCCGGACCACCTGGTCCAGATAGCTCTGCACTGCCGCGTCGAAGAGCCCCCGCTTGGAGCCGAAGGCGTTGTAGATGCTCGAGCGGCCCAACCCCGTGGCCCGCTCCAGTTCGGGCATGGCCGCGGCATCGTAACCCGCGACCCAGAAGACGTCCCGGGCCGCTTGGATGACCTCATCCACGTCGAATGCCTTGCTCCGTGCCATGTGTCTCCTTCCGGCCCCGTCGAATCCCCCGGCATTGCGCTCGGGGTGAACTTCGCCTCAAAATGTTTATTTTGTATCGATCGTTCTAATATTATAGACCTATCGCAGTCAGCGATACCACCGACTTCAAGGGAGCAATTCCATGACTTCCAGTACACAGATCCAGCTCGCCCAGCGCCCCACCGGGTGGCCCGACCACGAGAACTTCCGCACCGCCGTCGTCGATCTTCCGGCATTGGGCGAAGGCGAGGTACGGGTCGCCAACGACTTCATCTCCGTCGACCCCTACATGCGCGGCCGGATGAACGACAACACCGGATCCTACATCCCCCCGTTCAACGTCGGCGAGGTCATGGGAGGCGGGGCCGTCGGCCGCGTCATCGAGAGCCGCGACGATTCGCTGGCCGAAGGCACCCTGGTCCTGCACGACCTGGGCTGGCGGGATGTCGCCCAGGGCCCTGCCGCAGGATTCCGCGCCGTACAGGAACTGCCGGGCCTGCCGGCGTCGGTCTACCTGGGCGCGTTGGGCATGACCGGCCTGACCGCCTGGGTCGGCCTGCTCGAGATCGCCTCCATGAAGGAAGGTGACACCGTCTTCGTCTCCGGTGCCGCCGGGGCCGTGGGGACGATGGTCGGCCAGATCGCCCGGCTCAAGGGCGCGGCCCGGGTCATCGGTTCGGCGGGCAGCCCCGAGAAGATCGAACTGCTGACCTCCAAGTACGGGTTCGATACCGCCTTCAACTACAAGGACGGCGATATCGCCGGCCAGCTGGCAGCAGCCGCCCCCGAAGGCATCGACGTCTACTTCGACAACGTCGGCGGCGAGCACCTCGAAGCAGCCCTCGGCACCCTGAAGACCGGTGGACGGGTGGCCCTGTGCGGGGCCATCTCGCAGTACAACATCACCGAGCCCGAGGCCGGCCCACGGAACATGGCCAACCTGATCACCAAGGGCCTGCGCCTGCAGGGCTTCACGGTCGGGAACTACACCGAGCACCTCCCGGCCTTCGCCGAACAGGCAGGGGCCAGGCTGGCGGCCGGGGAGCTCGTCTTCGACGAGACCGTGGTCGAGGGACTGGATCACGCGGTCGACGCGTTCCTGGACCTGATGCGCGGCGCCAACACCGGCAAGATGGTCGTCAAGCTCTAGCCGACACCATCCCGGGGCCCCGGCCTCCCCACCGCGGGGAGGCCGGGGCCGGATTCACGCGGTGACCACGGGCAGGTCGGACCATTCGGTGGTGTAGCGGGGCGAAGCGAATTCGCGTTTCATCGTCCAGGCCGCCGGTTCGGCCAGCCCGGCATGGCCCAACCCGATCGCCGCCTGTCCGAAACGGGCGCGCACATCCCCGAGCAGCGTCCCCATCCGGCGCTCCTCCCCCTCGGCCGTGAAGGCCTCGAAAGCCGCCTGGCCATCCGCCGGCTCCAGGCCCGAGAGCACCACCCCGGCCCGCACGTACCGCATCCCGGGGACCAACCGTTCCCGCATCGCCGCGACGGCGGTCCGGGTGAGCACGATCGGATCCTGCGTCGGCGCCGACAACCTCACGCCCACCACCGGATTCGCCCCCGGTGCTTCCGCGGATCCGGCAAAGCGGCTGACCCCGGCACTGACGGTGAGCATCGTGGCCCGCAATCCCTCGGCAGCCATCCGCGCGGCCCCGCGTTGGGCGTAGAGCGCCATCACCTGGTCCATGTCCGAGGCGGTGGTCACCGGGGTGGAGAAACTACGCGAGAACATGATCTGCGCCTTGTCCGCCCGCTCCTCGACCTCGGGAATGCACGGTGTGCCGTTGAGTTCAAGCACGGTGCGCTGCAGCACCACCGAGAACTTCTTGCGGATCACCAGCGGGTCCGCCGCCCGCAGATCGGCGATCGTTTCGATGCCCAGGGCGTTGAGGCGTTGCCCGTTTCTGGCCCCGACACCCCACAGCCCGGTGACGGGGACGCGTGATTGGATGCGGTGGATCTCCTCCGGCGGGACGCTGTCGAGTGAACAGACCCCACCCAGACCGGGGTTGTGCTTGGCCACGTGGTTGGCGAACTTCGCCAGGGTCTTGGTCGGGGCGACCCCCACGCAGACCGGGACCCCGACGTTGCGCCACACCGCTTCCCGGATCCGGCGCGCGCTGTCCCGCAGCCACGATTCGTCCCCCGGTAGCCCGATGAACGACTCGTCGATCGAGTAGACCTCCTGCCAGGCGCCGAACCGTCCGATGACCTCCATCACGCGGGACGACATGTCACCGTAGAGCTCGTAGTTGCTGGAGCGGGCCACCAGCCCCATGCCCTCCGCGCTCCCGGCGACCTGGAACCACGGGGTGCCGGTCTTGATGCCGAGCTGCTTGGCTTCGGGTGACCGGGCGACCACGCAGCCGTCGTTGTTCGAGAGCACGACGACGGGACGGCCTTCCAGTCGCGGGTCGAAGGCCCGCTCGCAGGAGACATAGAAATTGTTCACGTCCACCAGTGCCATGCGCCCGCGTCCGGGACCCGGCTCAGACATGGTGCAGGCAGCGGGTGACCACGCCCCAGACGGTGAGGTCCTCCAACGCCCGGACCATGACCGGACCGGTCGCGGGGTCGTCGGTGCGCAGCCAGACCCCATCGGCGTCGATGCCCAGGCGCCGGATGACCATTTCGGCCTCCAGGACGGCGATGACGACCCGGCCGTCGCGCACCGGAAGGGAGCGGTCCACGATCACCTCGTCCCCGTCGCAGATGCCCGAGGCGGCCATCGAGTTCCCCGCCACACGCATGATGAACGTGGACGTCCTATCGCGGATCAGATGCCGGTTCAGGTCGATCCCACCGTGGAAGTAGTCGCGGGCCGGGGACGGGAAGCCGCTGGCCTGGCGTTCCGCCGTCGGCCCGCCGGTGGCCTCATCCCCGCCGAAGGTGCCGGGCGGCGGGACATGCACGGGCTCCTGACCGAACACGACACCCCCCTGGAATAGAACAAACTTTCGATGACCAGCGTAGCATCACCGGCCCCGGTTCCCGAGCCGCCGTCGGGCACCAAAAAACCGGTCCCGATCGCAGGGATCGGAACCGGTTTGGTGGGCGGCGGAGCCTAGGCGTCGACGGTGATGACCGTGACGACGGGCTTGCGGCGCAAGGCGCGGTCGGACCAGCGCACCAGGGCCTGGGAGATCGCCCGTTCCGCGTCCGGCCCGGTCTTGACGCCCTTGAGTCCGTTGAGGGTCTTCTCCACGATGCCCACGGCCTTGCCGAGGTCCTTATTGGAGAAGCTGAAGCCCACCGGGAAGAACTCGGGGTCCTCCTCCAGGGCGCCGGTCGCCGGGTCCACGATGGCCAGCACGGTCAGCGCGCCGTCCTCGGCCAGACGGATGCGGTCCTGCAGGGACTCCTCCGTGGCCGCGCCGGCGACCATGTTCTCGACGTAGACGTAGTCGGCGGCGACGTTGCCCGAGACGCGGGCGACGCCGTCCTTGAGGTCGACGGTCACGCCGTCCTCGAGGACCAGTGCATTCTTGGGATCCACCCCGGTGCGCACCGCCAGTTCGGCGTTGGCCTTCAGGTGGCGGTGTTCGCCGTGGACCGGCATGACGTTCTTCGGGCGCACCAGATTGTAGCAGTACACCAGTTCGCCGGCCGAGGCGTGCCCGGAGACGTGGACCTTCGCGTTGCCCTTGTGCACCACGTTGGCGCCGAGCTTCGTCAGGTCGTTGATCAGGCGGTAGATCGAGGTCTCGTTGCCCGGGACCAGCGAGGAGGCCAGCAGGACGGTATCGCCTTCGATGAGGTCGATGATGTGGTCCTGGTTGGCCATGCGGGCCAGTGCGGCCATCGGTTCACCCTGCGAACCGGTGCAGATGATGACGACCTTCTCCGGCGCCATCTTGTCGACCTCCTTGAAGTCCACGAGCACGTTGCGCGGGATCTTCAGGTAGCCCAGCTCGCGGGCCGTGCCCATGTTGCGGACCATCGAACGGCCCACGAAGGCGACCTTGCGGCCGTACTTATGGGCGGAGTCGATGACCTGCTGGATGCGGTGCACATGCGAGGCGAAGGAGGAGACGATCACGCGGCGCGGGGCGGTACGCATGACGTTGTCGATGGCCGGCAGCAGATCGGCTTCGGCGGCCATGAAGCCCGGGACCTCGGCGTTGGTGGAGTCCGGCAGGAACAGGTCCACGCCTTCCTCGCCCAACCGGGCGAAGCCGGCCAGGTCGGTGATGCGGCGGTCCAGCGGGAACTGGTCCATCTTGAAGTCGCCCGTGGCCAGCACGGTGCCGGCACCGGTGCGGATCGCCACGGCCAGGCCGTCGGGGATGGAGTGGTTCACGGCCAGGAACTCGAGGTCGAAGGGACCGAACTTCTTGCGTTCGCCTTCCTTGACCTGGACCACGTTGGGCTTGATCCGGTGTTCCTGCAGCTTGGTCTTCACGAAGGCCAGCGTCAGCCGGGCGGAGATCAAGGGGATGTCGGCGCGTTCACGCAGCAGGTACGGGATGCCGCCGATGTGGTCCTCGTGGCCGTGGGTGAGCACGAGGCCCACCACATCGTCCAGGCGGTCGCGGATCGCCGAGAAGTCCGGGAGGATGACGTCGACGCCGGGGTGCTGTTCCTCGGGGAAGAGGACGCCGCAGTCGACGATGAGCAACTTGCCACCGTATTCGAAGACGGTCATGTTGCGGCCGATCTCTCCCAGGCCGCCCAACGGCATGACACGCAGGGCTCCCTTGGCGAGTGCGGGCGGGGTCTGGTGCTGCTTTTTTCTCAAGAGTGTCCGTTCTCTGTGCTGTTCTGGTTTCTTCGGTATCCGGCCGGCAGCGTCAGGTGAACAGTCGACGCCGGAGCGAACCGGGAAAATCAAGGGCTTCAGCGACCCACGGGCGGCAGAAGCATATCTACCTCGACTTTACCACCGCTTCGGCGCTACGCCGCCGTCGGGCCCCGCGCAGCAGCGACCCCGCGCGCTTCCGGAGGAGGAATCGTGCGGTGGACCGGTTATTCGGCGGGGTCCTGCACCAGATGCCTGCCCAATGCCTCGCGCTCGTCATCGGTCAACGCGCGGGAGGCCGCACCGTCGGCCGCCAACGGGACGATGACCGTGGTGCCCACGAACACGGTCGTCCCGTCCTGGACGCCGGTGTGTCGCAGGGTGAAGGATTTCGTCCCGATGCGCTCGATGCCCAGGCCGATGGTCATCGACGGGATGTATTCGGCCTGGGCCAGGTAGTCCACGGTCATCGAGGCGACGACCACCCCCATCAGCAACCGGGCGAACCCGTCCTCGGTGCGGATCCACCGCACCCTGGCTTCCTCCATGAGGGTGACGATGCGGGCGTGGTTCAGGTGGCCGTTGGCATCCTGATCCGACCAGCGCAAGGCAATGGTGACGTCCGTGGAACTCATGGCCCCACCCTACCGGGGCCGCTGGCGGCTAATAGACGACGTCGAAGACCCAGACCGCCAACGTCATGGTGGTCAAAGTGGTCAGGACCAGCGAGATGACGTTCAGCCAGATGCCGGCCTTGAGCATGTCGGAGATCTCGACGTAGCCGCTGGAGTAGGCGATGGCATTGGGCGGGGTGGCCACCGGCAACATGAAAGCACAGGTGGCGGCGATGGCGACGGGAACCACCAGGAGCATCGGGTCCAATCCCAGCCCGACGGCGACCCCTCCGATCAGCGGCAGGAACGCGGCCGCGGTGGCCGTGTTGCTGGTCAGTTCCGTCAGCCCCAACACGATCAGGGCCACGGCGGCGATCAGGACCACCACCGGCAGGAAGCCCAGGCCGTCCACTTGTTCGCCGACCCATTTGCTTAGGCCGGTTTCGGTGAATTGAGCCGACAGGGCCAGCCCGCCGCCGAAGAGCAGCAGGATGTCCCAGGGCAGTTCCTTGGCACTGCCCCAGTTCAGCAGCGGGACGCCCTTGCGCAGGTTCGCCGGGATGATGAACAGGGCCACGGCGACGCACATCGCAATGACGGCATCCTCGATGGAGGTATCGGGCCACAGCAGCGGCACGGTGATCCAGGAGGCCGCGGCGAGCACGAAGATCGCCAGGACCAGTTTCTCCCCGACGTTCATCCGGCCCAGCTTCTTGTACTCATCGGAGATGAGCTGGCGGCCGCCGGGGATCTCGCTGATCTCGGGCTTGAAGATCACGAAGGTCAGCAGGTACCAGGCCACCGCCATGAAGACGACCGACATGGGAACGCCCACCAGCATCCACTGTCCGAAACCGACATGGATGTCGTGGGCCTGTTGCAGATAACCCACCATCAGGGCGTTGGGCGGGGTCCCGATGACGGTGCCCAGCGAGCCGATGGAGGCGGAGTAGGCGATGCCGAGCATCAGGGCGATCCCGAATTTCGGGGGTACCTTCTTCTCATCGCTCATCCGCGCGGTCAACGCCAGCACCGACATCCCGATGGGCAGCATCATCACCGCCGTGGCGGTGTTGGACACCCACATGCTCATGAACCCGGTGGCGATCATGAACCCGCCGATCAGCTGGCGGGGCTTGGTCCCCACCAGCAGCACGGTGGCCAGCGCGATCCGCCGGTGCAGGTTCCACCGTTGCAGGGCCAGGGCGAGCATGAAGCCACCCATGAACAGGAAGATGATCGGATTCGCATACGGTGCCGCGGCATCGCCCATTCCGGCGACGTTGAGCATGGGGAACAACACGAGCGGAAGCAGCGCGGTGGCGGCCAACGGGATCGCCTCGGTCATCCACCACAGGGCCATCACGGTCGCCACCGCGGCGGTGAACCGGGCGGGTTGGGCCAGATCGCCGGGCAGCAGGAAGAAGACGACGACGGCCAGCACCGGCCCGGCGAAGAGACCGATCCGCTTGCGCATCAACACGGCCGGGCTTTGGGCGGATTCGCGCAGCCCGGGCGCCTGTTCGGCGTCGTCCTCCGCAGTGGCGTCCGGGGCATCGTTCGGACGGGTATCCGGTTCGTTTGACGGCGTTGTCATCACGGTCCTTCTGCTGGCGCGGACGGGATGGTTCGGTCCCGTCCGCCCACTATCTCCGATACGGGCTCTTCTGCCCAGAGCACCACGCGGGCCGGCGCGGACTTCAGGAACGCAATGCCGCCAACGCGAACCCCACCATCTCGGTGAAGGTCTCCTCGCGTTCCTGCGCAGTGAGATCAGAGCTGCCCGGGCTGCCATCGGAGACGGTGCCCAGCATCAGGGTCTCGATCTTTTCCCGCATGCCCACCGCATACAGGGCGGCGGCTTCCATCTCGACCGCCAGGGTGCCGGCCTCGACGAGCCGGGCCATGGCCTCGGGGTCGCCGTTGTAGAAGTCGTCGCTGGTCAGCACGGAGCCGACATGGACCGTCTTCCCGCTGTCCTCCCCATGGGCGACGGCGGCACGCAACAACCCGAAATCGGGGGTGTGGCTGATGTGGACACCGGGGAAACGCACCGCGGTCATCGCCGAGGTGGTGTGGGCTGCGGCGGCGGCGATGACGTCCCCGACCTTCAGCTGCGGTTGCATGCTGCCCACGGTGCCGACCCGGATGATCCGCTTCACCCCGTAGAACCTGGCCAGTTCGGTGGCATAGATGCTGATCGAGGGGCTTCCCATGCCCGAGGCCATCACCGACACCGGCTGGCCGTCGACGGTTCCGGTGTAGCCCTGGATGCCACGGACCTCGGTGACCAGGCGCGGGTCCTCCAGGAAGGTCTCGGCGATGCGCTGGGCGCGTCGCGGATCCCCGGGCATCAGCACGTGGGGTGCGAAGTCGCCGGGTTCTGCTGAGATATGCGGGGTGGCCATGACTCTCCTGGATGGTCGGGGGCGGTCGGGGTGGTTGCACGGGAGGATAGCATGACCGACATGGGAACCTCCTCACACCGTGGAATGCCATGACCGGTCGCCGCGAACGCTTCCGCGATATTGCCGAGACCTTCAGCCGGCACGGTTTGGGCTTCCTGCTCGCCGCCTTGGGCGTGGACGCCCGCATCCTGGGTCCCGCGGCCCGGTTCCCCGCAGGCCAAGGCCAGAACCAGGGGCTGCCCCAACGACTACGCCTGGCCCTGGAGGAGCTGGGGGCCGTGTATGTGAAGTTCGGCCAGGTCCTTTCCACCCGCTCCGATCTCCTGCCGGCCGAGTACGTGACGGAACTGGCCAAACTCCAGGACGGGACCCCCTCGGTGCCCTTCGACGGAATCCGCGAGGTCATCGAGGCCGAGCTGGGGCCCGAGGCCCCGAAGCTGCTGGCCACCATGGATCCGAGTCCGCTGGCCACCGGTTCCATCGGCCAGGCGCATCTGGCGACGGTGAAGGGCCGCGACGTCGTCGTCAAGATCCGCCGCCCCGGCATCGTGGAACAGGTCAACAACGACCTGGAGATCATGGCAGAAATCGCCAAGCTGGCCGAACAGGCCTCGGCCACCGCCCGGGGGCTGCATCTGGCCGATACCGTCGACGAGTTCGCCCGGACGCTGCGCGGGGAACTGGACTACCTCGCCGAGGGCCGCAACGCCGAACGGTTCGCCAAGGATTTCGCCACCGATCAGAAGGTCCACATCCCCGAGGTCTTCTGGAGCACGACGACGTCGCGGGTGTTGACCCTTGAGCGCATGCGCGGGCTGAAGATCACCGATGTCCAGGGACTGCGTGACACCGGGTTGGACCCCACGGACGTGGCCTCCCGGGCGTGCAACGTGCTGCTGCGCATGGTTTTCGAACACGGGTTCTTCCATGCCGATCCGCATCCGGGGAACTTCTTCGTCGAGGACGACGGACGATTCGGCATCATCGACTTCGGCATGGTCGGACACGTCAGCGACGACCTGAAACGCCAACTCGTGAAGCTGCTGCAGGCCATCGTGGTCCGGGACCCCCACCGGATGACCACCGCCCTGTTGCGGCTCTGCGGGGGCGGGCAGAGCACGCGGCGGGCGGAACTCCAAGCACATCTGGCCCGGTTGCTGGACCGCTACGCCGATCAGCCGTTGGCCCAGGTCCCGCTGACGCTCATCGTCAACGACGTGGTCGCCATGTTGCGTCGCCACCAGCTCCGACTCCCACCCGATACCGCCTTGCTCATCAAGATGCTGGCCATGGCCGAGGGACTGGGCCAGGAGATCGACCCGGCCTTCGACCTGCTCTCCGAGGTCTCGCCCTACGCGCGCCGACTCATGCTGGCTTCGGTCTCCCCCTCCGCCATCGCCGAACAGCTCAAGCTGATCGCCTCGGAGGCACTGAACCTCGGGTCGGAAGCGCCGGAACTGATTCGCCGGGCCACCGAAATCCTGGAAAGCGGAGGCGTGGACGTACGCATCCGCACCGAGGAACTCGACGAGCTCATGGACCGGTTGGACCATACCGGCAACCGGATCGTGGCCGGGCTGGTCACCGCCGCACTCATCACGGCGGTCGGCGGGCTGGTGGGCAGCCAGCCGACGCGTTGGCATCGCTGGCCCCAGGCCCTCTTCACCGCCGGCGTGGGTGGGGTAGGCGCCCTGGGCGGCTACCTGGCCTGGACCTCACGCCGACGGCGAAGCTGATCACGGCCGGCGTTCCAGCCCGCCGCCGTCCGGCGTGGACTCACTCCTGGAGCAACATCAGCGCCGCCCGTTCACCGATCATCACCGAGGGTGCGTTGGTGTTGCCGGTGGGAACCAATGGCATGACCGAGGCATCGGCGATGCGCACGCCGTCGAGACCGCGGACCTTCAGGGTGCGCGGATCCACGACGGCCTCGGCGTCCAAACCCATGCGGCAGGTGCCGACCTGGTGGTGATAGGTCACCACCGAGTCGCGTACGTACTGCTCCAGGTCCTCGTCGGCGACCTGAGGTCCCGGGTAGACCTCGGTGGCACCCCAGGCAGCCAAGGCCTCCGTGCGACCGATCCTCCGACAGTGGACCACCGAGGCCACGAGGGCATCGACATCGGCTCGTTCGGAGAGTGCCCGCAGGTCGATGCTGACCGGATCCGATGCTTCCGGCCCGGTCAGACGGACCTCTCCCCGGCTGTGCGGACGGACCAGACCGCCAAGCATCGAGAATCCCCCGTCGGCACCGGTCATCTCCCCTCCCGCATAGTCCTGCGAGTACATCGGCACGGAGAAGAAGATCGGTTGGGTATCAGGGACTTCCAGGTCCGGGCGGCTCTTGGCGAAGAGGTGCACCTCCGCGGGGGCGGCGGTCAGTTCCGGCACCGGGCGGTCGCTCGAGAAGATCACGGGTGACAGCAGGTGGTCTTGGAGGTTTTTACCCACTCCGGGAAGGTCGTGGACGACGTCGATGCCGACTTCTGCCAGTTCATCCGCCGGGCCGATCCCCGAGCGCAGCAGCAGCTCGGGGGAATTGATGACTCCGGCCGCAAGAATGGTCTCCGCCGCGCGCAACACCCGCTGGCCACCGCTATCCTCCACCTCCACCCCGAGGACGGTGCCGTCTTCGATGAGCAACCGGTGGGCCCGGGTCCCGGTGAGCAGGGTGAGATTCGGGTGGTCGGCCACGGGCTTGAGATAGGCGTGCCAGGTATTGAATCTCTGCCCGTCCCGGACATTGAGCTGCATCCGGGAAACGCCCTCGGGGTTCCCCGAGTTGTAGTCATCGTTGAGCTCGAAACCGGCTTCGACGGCGGCCTCGAGCATCGAGTCCTGGATCGGATTGTGCTCGTAACCGGTGCTCACGTCCAGCAGCCCGTCACCACCGCGTGTCTCCGAGGCCCCGCCATCGTAGTTTTCGATCTTCTTGAACAGCGGAAGAACGTCCTTCCAGGACCAGCCCGGGCACCCGAGGTAGGCCCAGGTGTCGTAGTCCTGGCGGGCGCCTCGGACCCAGATCGTGGCGTTCAGCGCATGGGAGCCGCCCATGACCTTGCCCCGCGGCAGGTGCAGGCTACGCCCTGCTGCCCCGTCCTGCGCAGTGCTGTAGTAATCCCAATCCTGTTCGCTATGCCAGAGGGCACCGAGCGTGCAGACATTGGCGATGTCGGGGTTGGTGTCCTGTTCCCCTGCTTCGATCACGGCGACCCGTTTTCCCGCGTCAAGCAGGCGTCTGGCGATGACGTTGCCGGCGGAGCCCGCGCCGATGACAAGGTGGTCGAATTGCTGGTCTTCCATGTGTTCCTCTCCGTGGCACGCGCGATGCGATCAACCAGGCGTTGTCGATGTGGGGGCGCGGTCTCGGCCGGTCAGCCGGCGATGACCTGCGGGACGCCCAGGGCCTTGAGTCCGGCGACGCCGAATTCGAGTCCGTAGCCGGACTGCTTGACCCCGCCAAAGGGGACCCGCGGGTCCACGGCCCCGTGCTTGTTGATCCACACGGTGCCGGCTTCGATGCGGGCGGCAACCTCACGGGCCCGTGCCGGGTCGGCCGACCAGACGGAGGCACCGAGGCCCACGTCCAAGCCATTGGCCATCTGCACGGCTTCGTCGATCGTCGAGTAGCGGATGATCGGCAGGGCAGGACCGAACTGTTCCTCGGCCACCAGCGGGTTGGCATTGTCGATGTCGGCGACCAGGGTCGTCGGGTAGAAATACCCGGGCTGGCCGGACTCCGGGTTCCCTCCCATGAGCATCCGGGCCCCCGAGGCCCTGGCGTCCTCGACGAGCTTCGCAACGATGTCGTATTGGGCCTGGTTCTGCAGCGGGCCCAGCACGTTCCCCTCGTCCAGCCCGATACCCATGGGCATCTTCCCCGCCACCTCGACCAAGGCATCGCAGACCTGGTCGTAGATGGCGTCCGGGACGTAGAGCCGTTTCATGGCTGCGCAGGTTTGCCCGGTATTGATGAAGGCCCCCCAGAAGAGGTCCTCGGCAATGGCTTGGGGGTCGACGTCGTCGAGCACGATCCCCGCGTCGTTGCCGCCGAGTTCCAGGGTCAGGCGTTTCACGGTGTCGGCGGAGGAACGAATGATCGCCTTGCCCGTGGCGGTGGATCCGGTGAACATGATCTTGTCGACGTCCTTGTGGGCGGATAGTGCCTCACCGACGTCGCGGCCGCCGGGGACCACCTGTAGCAACCCCTCCGGCAGTGCCTGGTTCATCACCGCTGCCAGGGCCAATACCGACAGCGGGGTGTATTCGCTGGGCTTGAGGACCACGGTGTTGCCCATGCGCAATGACGGGGCGATCTGCCAGACGGAGATCATCATCGGCCAGTTCCACGGGCCGATGGCCCCCACGACCCCCAGTGGACGGTAGTGCACCACGGCATGGGTTTCCCCGTCGTCCACCACGACCTCGGGTTCGAGTTCGAAAGCGGCTGCGGCCCGCAGCCAGGCCGAACACGCCCCCACTTCGAAGCGGGCGTTGGGCCCGTTCAGCGGCTTGCCCTGTTCGCGGGAGAGTAGTTCGGCCAACGCCTCGGCGGAGGCCTCCACCGCGTCGGCCGCCGCGTTGAGGTACTCGCTGCGCTCGGCGTGGGAGCGCGCGCCCCACCCCGGTTGCGCCGACCTGGCGACGGAGACGGCCGCATCCAGGTCGGCGGCGGTCTGCACGGGGGTCTGCCCGATGAGTTCTCCGGTGGCCGGGTCGCTGATGGCGCGGCCCTCCCCCGATCCGACGATCCGGGCCAACAGATCCTGGTAGGTCATTGTCGCGGTGGCCGGCTGCGTGCTCATGGGCTGCTCCTATGCTGCGTGCGCCGCCCGGGGGACGGCGCGTGGTGGTCACTGACCTCCCACTTTGCCGTGGAACAGCGCCGGTGTCTTGTCTTTCCGGGTTCCGGTGTTGGACGCCAGCGCAGTGTTCCCCGACCCGCAGCGGAAAGACTACCGGCCCGCCTCCTGGACGTCACCGTCCACCATCTCCTCCAGGGGGTCGACTTCAGGGGTCGAAAGGTAGCGTTCCAGACTGTCATCCAACTCGCGCAGCCACGGGGTATGGTGCGTGGCCGCCATCGTTCCGGTCTTCACCGATCTGTAGGTCTTATCCCGGTAGGTCAGGATGTTCTTCTGCTTATCTTCCTTCCAGGCCAGGAAGATCTCCACGACCTCATCGACGTCGAAGGGCGGGTAGTCGGTGGCCTCGAGCAGGTCACGGATGTAGTCGGCCTGGAACCGTACTTCATCGGCATCGCCGTCGATGGCCAGGAAGCTCTCACGCCAGCGGCGCATATGCTCGGTGCGCTCCTGGGCCGAGGGCAGCTGGGTTTGCCCGAGGATCACATCACGCACATACCAGGCTTGGGCGTCGAACATGTTGAAGGTGAACCACTGGTCCTGGGCACCGAGGTAGAAGAGCTTCTCGTTGACGTCGGAGACGACGCCGCGGTACAGGCCGTCCGGGTAGACGTTATTGGGCGAATTCAGCGCCACGTCGGCAGGAAGGAACGGGTACTTATGCAGATAGCCGGTGCACAGGATCACTGCGTCAACGTGGCGGGAGGTGCCGTCGACGAAGTGGACGATCTGGCCCTCGAACCGATCGATCAGCGGTACTTCCTGCATCCCGGTGGGCCAGTCGTAGCCCATGGGGCCGCTGCGGTAGCTCAGCGTCACCGAACGTGCACCCATCTTGAAGGCCTGGACGCCGATGTCCTCGGCTGAATAGCTGGCGCCGATCAGCAGGACGTCCTGATCGGCCAGCTTCTCGGCACCGCGGAAGTCGTGGGCGTGGTGCAAGGTCCCGTGGAAGGTCTCGATGCCTGCGAAGTCGGGGACGTTGGGGAAACTGAAGTGTCCGGAACCGACGACGACGTGGTCGAATTCCTCGGTCTTGCTGGTGCCTGCGGACAGGTCATCCACGACCACCGTGAACTTCTGCGATTGCTCGCTAAAGTGGACCCACCGCACCGCATGGCAGAAGTGGACCTGCTCCTTGAGCCCGGACTGGGCCATCCGCCCGTCGATGTAGTCCCACAGCACCGGTCGTGGTGGGTAGGAGGAAATCGGGCGGCCGAAATGTTCGTCGAAGCTGTAGTCGCTGAATTCCAGTGCTTCCTTGGGGCCATTGGACCAGAGGTTGCGATACATGCTCGAGTGCACCGGCTCGCCGAACTCATCGATCCCGGTGCGCCAGTTGTAGTTCCATTGCCCGCCCCAGTCGTCCTGCTTTTCGTAGCAGACGACCTCCGGGACGTCCTTGCCGGCCTGTCGTGCTGCCTCGAAGGCTCGCAGTTGTGCCATGCCGCTGGGTCCGGCCCCAATAATTGCCACGCGTTGTGCCACGAAAATCCATCCTTCCGGCCTCTTCGGCCCCTGCATCAGCTGGGCCGCACGGAGTCCCGGAGTAACCGGTAGTACACCTCGACGCACGGCTTCAGTCGTCTTCTGTCCCGCCTGCCGCGCTGAAGTTCCGCTGCGGTCCTTACGGACGGTGGGTGCGTGGAATCCGCACCGTGAATCCTCCGACCTTACCACCGGGTAGGTTTTTGCCCTGCCGCCCGTCGGACACGCTTCCGGAGGCCGACCTGGGGAATCAAACAAATATTAACTTGACGCATCAACTATATGCGTTCACGATAGATGCATACGCATACAAAACTTGCTTGATCGACACCCCTCAGGAGACAGACATGGCAGCAACCTTGACCCCCGGCATCTGGCAGCTCGACACCGCGCACACGGACATCGGATTCAGTGTTCGGCATGCCGGCATCAGCAAGGTGCGCGGGTCTTTCACCGACGCCGACGCCACCTTGGAAGTCCACGATTCCCTCGCGTCCTCCACCGTGAGGGCCTCCATCAAGACCGACTCCTTCGATTCCAAGGACCCCAATCGCGATGGACACGTCAAAGGCGCTGACTTCTTCGACGTCGAGGAGTTCCCCGAGATGAGGTTCGTTTCCACCGGCGCGCAGGGCTCCACGGAGGAATTCACCCTCTCCGGTGAATTGACCATCAAGGAGACGACCTTGCCCGTCGAGCTCGAGGTCGAATTCGGCGGAGTCGCCGTCGACCCCTTCGGCACCACCCGGGCCGGCTTCTCGGCCACCACCCAGATCTCCCGCAAGGCCTTCGGCATCACCTGGAACGCAGCACTCGAGGCCGGTGGAGTCCTGGTCGGAGATCAGGTCACCATCACGGTCGACTCGGCCTTCGTCCTGCCCGCCGCAGACTAGCCGGATCAGGTCAACGGATCACGACGCCAGCCACGCCCCGACACGGGGTGGCGGCTGGCCTCTTGTGGCCCAGCGTCCCTGGAAGTCGCTAGTTCAACACCACTGCCTTGAGGGAATCCGATTCCCGCGCGGCCAACGTCAGCGCGAATTCCGT
Source organism: Arthrobacter sp. AOP36-F1-5 (assembly GCF_058137995.1). NCBI lineage: Bacteria > Bacillati > Actinomycetota > Actinomycetes > Micrococcales > Micrococcaceae > Arthrobacter > Arthrobacter sp. AOP36-F1-5. The sequence goes on along the minus strand of NZ_CM176892.1, from coordinate 536,581 downwards.
CTCCTCCAGAGCGAAACGGTGGGTGATCACGGCCTCCACATCGACGGCACCGGAGGCGATGAGACCCAAAGCCGTCGGATAGGTGTTCGCATACCTGAAGACCCCGCTGATGGTCAGCTCCCGGCCCTGGATGAGCGGCACACTCACGGAAACCTCGTCGGTACCCATCCCGACCAGCACGGCCCGTCCGGCGGGAGCCAGCGCGCGGAGTCCGTGATCCAGTGCGGCTCCAGCGCCGGAGCATTCCAGCAGAACGGTGAAGTCCCCGGGCAGTTCCTCCCCGGCCCGTACCGCCTCCAACCCCATCGCTCTGGCCACCGACAGTCGATACTCGTTCACGTCCGTCACGGTCACCCCATCCGCTCCCTGGGCGCGGGCGACCTGCGCCGCGAGCAGGCCGATCGGTCCCGCCCCGGCGACCAGCACCCGATCCCCCGCGGTGATGGAGGCCTTGCGGGCAGCCCACACCCCCACCGAGACGGGCTCTGCCAGGGCCGCCTGCTCGAGAGAGATTTCCCCCGGAGCCCGGTGGGCGAAATCGGCGTCGATCACCACGTACCTGGAAATGGAACCGTCCACCGGTGGGGTCGCGAAGAAGACGACCTCGGGGCACAGGTTATAGCGTCCAGACCGGCACTGGAGACAGCGCCGGCAGGGCACCCCGGGCTCCAAGGCGACCTGCTCGCCCACCCTCGACGGATCGACCCCCGAGCCGACGGCAGTGATGAGGCCCGCCGACTCATGACCGATCACCATCGGGGCCTCCAACACGAAATCCCCGATCCGGCCCTGCTCGTAATAGTGGATATCCGAGCCGCAGATGCCGGTGGCCTTCACCGCGACCAGGACCTGGCCATGGTCCGGGGCCGGAACCGGCCGGTCCTCGATGACGACCTCACGGATGCCACGAAGAACTGCGCTGGGATTTTCCATGGTTCTGATGCTATCGCCTCCCGCCGGCAGCCGGGCAGCATCGGCGGTCCAGGAAATCAACCTACTTCTTTTCTGAAAAGTTACTAGAAAATCTTACGACTGGCGTTAGTGTGGAGCACAGGTAGTCATCATCCGGGGGGAAGCGTGCAGGACATATTCACGTCAGGGGGCCCTGCTCATGGTGGCTTCGATGCCTGATGCTCCTCAAGACCGGATTCCTTCCCCTGCAGAGGGAACGACGGAGACCGATCTGGTTCGGCGGTTGGCCAACGGCGACACCGGGGCGATGGAGGCCTTCTATGAACTGACGTGCCGGCGGGCCTACGGCTTGGCCTGCCATATCCTCGGTGATCCGCTGCGGGCCCAATCAGTTCTTCACGATGTCTACCTGGATGCCTGGCGCAGGATGCGTCGGGACTGCCCCGCGACGGGGACCGAGGTCTCGTGGATCCTCTCCCTGGTCTTCGAGCATTGCCCCTGCCCCCTCCGGGTGGGCTGGCCACCCGTCGCCCGCATCCCCCGACGCGACGAGCTGATATGCCGGACAAATACACCAGGTTCGCCCCGTTCTACGACGCCCTCTCCGGGGAATGGCCGGTCTACCGGGCCGGTCGGGTCCGCGGAATCCGCGCCCTGCAACCGGCACCGGGCGATCAGATCCTCGATATCGGTTGCGGCACCGGATTGAACTTCGCCTCATTGCAGGCCGGGATCGGGAAGACCGGACGCATCGTGGGCATCGACAGCAGCGCGGCGATGCTCCGGCAGGCACGTCGCAGAGTGCAAGCCCGGGGGTGGACCAACGTGGCGCTGATCCAGGCCGATGCCCAAACCATGACCGCCGCCGAGCTGTCCTCAACGCTGCGCCACCAGGGGGCCCGCCCGCATTCGGCGAAGGCCCTGGCCACCTATTCCTTATCGCTGATGCCTCACTGGCAGACGGCCTTCGACCACGTGTGCTCGACGTTGGTACCCGGCGGGACCATCTGCGTCGTTGATATGCAGCGCCCTCTCGGGGCGGCCCGTGCGCTGGGCTGGCTGGCGGAGGCCGCCTGCCGGCTCGGTGGTTCCGATATCACCGCCCACCCCTGGACCGCCGTGGAGGAGCAATGCACCGACGTCGTCCCCGACCAGGCCCGTGGGGGCCATCTACAGATCCGCGCCGGAAGGATTCCCCTGCCGACCGGGAACAGGAGTCACCCCAGCGAACGGTAACCACGGATGATTCGTTCCGTGGCACTGAGGCAGACCAGGCCAGCCCACACCGCGGCGATCTGCCACGCCACCATCGGGAAGACCAGCCACAACACATGCACCACGATGGTTTCCGTCCCTTCTGTTAACCCCGAGATAAAGGACAAGGAGCGGCCATCGTCAATGCGCCGGCCGGTCTTCTCGGCAATCGAGGAGAAGGCCAGGAAGGCGGTGCCGTTGATGTAGTAGGCGAAGACCACCAGCAGGAAGGGCAACCAGGGGGCGCCGAAGGCCTCCGTGGCACCCCATCCGACGCCGATGACGGTGGCCCCGTAGACCACGAAGTCGGCACAGATATCCCAAAAGCCGCCCTGCCCGGTGTCTTCGGCACCGGTCCGCGCGCGACGAATCCGTGCCAGCGGTCCGTCCAGCCCGTCGGCCAGCCGGCACAGGAGCCAGGCCAGGAGTGCTGGAGTCCACCATTGAGCCGCAGCGAACCCGGCCGAGGCCAAGCCGAGGACCAGGTTCAGGCCGGTCAGCCGGTCCGGGGTGATCCAAGGGACGTCCAGCCGCCGTGCTGTCCGGTCCGCGAGACCGGCACTGAACTGGCGTAGTCGTGCGTCAAACATGAGGTTTCCGTTCCTTCCGGTGCTTCCAAGCCGCGAACAGGACCCCACCCAGGATCAGGACGCCCAGGACCGCCGCGGCCAGCTCCAATTGCCATCCGGGGTCGGTGCCATAGGCGCCCAGCGTGACGTACGCGGCGGTTCCGGGCAGGATGCCCAACGCCGTCCCCAAGAAATACGATCCCCAGCTGATCGAGGTCAGGCCCGCCGCATAGTTGATGGCCGTGAACGGCAGCACCGGGACCAGCCGGAGGCCGATCACCGACAGCGTGCCCCGGCGCCTGAGGGCATCATCAACGCGGCGGACCCGGGTTCCGGTGAACTTTTCCACGGCGTCCCGGCCCAGCCAGCGGCCCAGCCAGAAAGCGCCCGCGGCACCCAGCATCGCCCCGCCATAGACCAAGCCGATTCCCGCCCAGAAACCAAAGACCAGGCCCGCGGCCACCGAGAGAACACTTTTGGGCACCGGCGACAAGGTCAGTGCCGCATACCCGAGCACGAACACGCTCATTCCCCACCCCCCGGTCCCGCGCAACGAGGTCCGCAGCTCCTCCACCCCCGGCAGGGGAAGGCGCAGGACCAGCACGGACAGGATCGCCAGCAAAACCACCAGTACTGTCAACCGGACCAGGGCACGACGCCGACCGTTCATGCCTTGCACCGCTCGGCCAGGGGCCCCTCGGCAATCCACGCCCCGGGAGGATAATGGTCCACAGCCGGCCCGCCGGGCCGGACCCCACCGAGAATCAGGAGATTGTCGTGCTCTTCACCACCGACCACCAGCATCGAAGCGGCCAACACAGCCGACTCTCCGCCCGCTTCGAAATCGCCTACACGACCGTCGATTTCCTGGCAGCGGTCTTGTTCATCGTCGGCAGCATCTTCTTCTTCCGGGAGTCGACGACGATCCTGGCCACCTGGCTTTTCCTCGTCGGTTCCGTGTGCTTCGCACTCAAACCCACCTTGCGTCTGATCCGTGAGATCAAGCTCGTCCGGCTGGATGAACTCCAGGGCCTGACCGGCACCACGGATCAGGGCACCAGCTAACCGCATCCCCTCAAGAACCCAGTCGGAGGAACCATGAACGACCGTTTGCCCGTCATCGTTTTCGATGTGAACGAGACCCTGTCCGATATGTCGGTGCTGGGGTGGAGCTTCGAGCAGCTCGGAGCCCCCGCCGCGCTGGCCGATCAGTGGTTCGCCCGGCTGCTGCGGGATGGTTTCGCGCTGGCCGCCGCCGGCGACAACGCCGATTTCGCCGTCCTGGGACGCGGAAACCTGCACGCACTGTTCGACCGTCTTGATCTCTCCTGTCCCACGGCGGTGGCCGTGGAGACCATCATGGAGACCCTCTCCGGTCTCGGGTTGCACGCGGATGTCGCCGACGGGGTGAAAGCTCTGCATGAGGCCGGCCATCGCCTGGTCACGCTCAGCAACGGCGCCGCCACCCTGGCCGAATCGATGATCTCGGCCGCCGGCCTGCGCGGGTATTTCGACCTTGTGCTCTCGGTCGCCCAGGCCCCGGCGTGGAAGCCCGCTGCGGCAGCATACGCTTATGCCGCTTCCGCCTGTGCCGCGGATCCGGCGGACCTGCTGCTGGTGGCGGTGCATCCCTGGGACGTCCATGGCGCGGCGCGGGCCGGCCTGCGCACCGCCTGGCTCAATCGGGACGGCACCAGCTACCCCGGACATTTTATTGCCCCGGAGCTGACCATCACCCGGCTGACGGATCTTCCACGGGCGCTGGTATCGCGCTGAGGGCGTCGGTGGTCCGCCGCGCCTAGACATGGTCGGTGACCAGCTGATCGATGGCGTCGCCCGTTGCGTTGGGAGTGGAACCCGTGGTCGTCGCGGTCGGTTCCTCGGGTAGGACCCAGAGCGCCGAACGCGGAATCTGCAACCGCACCGGCGTCCCCTGCGCCACCGGCAGCGCCCAGGGGGCTTCGGCGTGGAGCAGCTGTCCGCCGACCTGCACGGTGAGTATCCGTCTGGCCCCCTGTGGCTTCACGGCACTGACGATCGCCGGTATTCCGGGGCCGTCGACGCCACTGACCATGATGCTTTCCTGCCGAAAAATCAGGGTTCCCGGCCCGGAGGCACCGGCAGCGTCCTCCGGCAACGCCAAGCTTCCCAGCTCCGATTCATGCCGACCGCCGCGGACCGTGCCCGGGACCTCGTTGAGGCCACCCATCAGCCGGTTGACCTCGAGGGATACCGGACGGGTGTAGATCTCCTGGACGGCGGCATGTTGCAAGAGGCACCCGTTCCCGAGCAGGGCAACGCGTTCGGCGACGGCAACGGCCTCGTCTCGGTCGTGGGTGACCAGCAGCAGGGTCGGGGAAAGTTGGCGACGCACCTCGGCCAGCAAATCGTGCATGCTGGTCCGCAGCCCGGGGTCCAGAGCGCTGAAGGGCTCATCGAGGAGGAGCAGGCCCGGCCGAGCGGCCAGGGCGCGGGCCAGGGCCACCCGCTGTTGTTGTCCCCCGGAGAGCTCGGTGGCACGCCGATTTCCCAAGTCACCGAGCTGGACGACGTCCAGGAAGTCCGCGGCGTCGCGGCGGGCCTCTCGGCGGGGGACACCGCGCACCCGTGCGGCGAAGGCAACGTTGTCCAGGACGTTCAAATGGGGAAAGAGCAACGGGCGTTGGGACACCAGGGAAATGCCGCGCTGTTCGGGCCGGATCGGGGCGAGGTCCGTGCCCCCGAGCACGACCCGGCCGGCATCGGGGACCTCAAGTCCGGCCACCGAGCGCAGCAACGTGCTCTTACCCGACCCCGAGGGGCCCAAGACCGCTGTGCAGGAACCAGCACGGACCTCCAGGCTGATGCCTGCCAAGGCCGGGCGGACGGTACCGGGAAAGGTGGTGATCAGGTCTTCGATGACCAGTGTTGCACTCATGAGCGGACTCCCAGACGTCGACGGGTGTGGATTGCCGCTCCCAGCAACAGGACCAGCGGAGGCAGGACGGCGGTGACCGACAGCACCGAGAGCATCGCATCATTGCCGGTTCCGGCAGCGGCCGAGGCCACCAGCAGGGGGACGGTCACCAGCGTGCCGCCGCCCACCAGCAAGGTGACCACATAATCGCTCCACCCCACCAGGAAGGCCAGAAAGGCAGCACGCATGAGGGCGGGAGCCAGTAATGGCAGGTGCACCCGGCTCAGCACGCGCCACCGGGAGGCGCCGAGCATACGTGCTTCATCCTCGAAGCCGCACTCATAGGCGCCGTAGGCCACCCGCAGGGTGAACGTCGTATAGGGCAAGGCATAAACGGCAAGAACCAGAACGATGCCGAACATCGGCGGAAGATGCAAGCGTAGGAACAGCACGTTCAGCCCGAAGGCGGCGGCAAAGGGTGGCAGGGCCAACGGCGCGAACACCAGGGCACTGAGGAACCCTGCGCCGTGCGGACGGTGGAACGCGAAGGCCCGCGCCGCCAGCAGGCCCATCGGGGTGGCCACCGCCATGACCGCCAGCGCCACGCCCAAGGAACGCCCAAAGGCGGGCACCGCCCCCTGCGCCAGGGCCTCCTGTACTGCCCCGGTCCCCCATTCCTGGGGCAGGATGCCCGGAAAGGACCAGCGCTCGGCGAAGAACCACAGAGCCAAGGGCAGCAGGGGGGCCAGGAACCAGACGGTCATGGCCAGCACCAGCAGCCACCTTCCCCAACGCCCGAGCCGTCGTGAAGCGAATAGGCCGTTGCGCGTCGCCTCCTTCCGGGACTCGGCGGGGGCGGGGAGGATCACTGCCATAGCGGCACCCGGCGCAGCGCCAGCGCGGCGAGGCCCGCGGCTCCCAGGGCGACGATGGTCGTGACCACGGCCAGTGCCGCCGCTTCGGGACGTGAGGACAATGAGGCCGAGCTGAAGAGCCGCAGGGCCATGACCGGTAGCGGTTCGGGGTAGGGCCGGCCCAGCAGCCAAGCCACTTCATAGGATCCGAAAACGTAGACGAAGACGATCGTTGCCGAAACTCCCAGGGCGGGCAGGCTCAGCGGGACCAGGACATGGCGCAGGCGCCGCAATCGGCCGGCGCCCAAGAGCGCGGCCGTTTCGTCGTAGGCGGTGGCCCGGGTCAGGAGGACACCGGTCACGACGAGGGCGACGAACGCCGATTCCTTCCAGCTATAGGCCGCGATGACCGCGATCCAGGCGGGCCCGCCCACCAGTTCGGGCCAGGAGTCGGCGCCGAAGATCCGGGCGAGGAAGCCCGCATCCCCGAGCAGCAGCCCCATTGAGGCGGCACCGACCAGATGCGGAAACGGGATGCTCCAGGTCGAGACCATGGCGATCAGGCGCCCGCCGAAACGTCCGCGCATCACCAACATGGCCGTGACGAAACCGAAGATCACGGCGATCAGTGTCGAAGCTGCGGCGATGCCGAAGGACAGTGCGACGGCCGATGGCAGGTCGGGGGCCACCGTGAGATAGGCGCTGGAGTTCAGCGTGGGCGGCCCCGCAAAGGGCAGCAAGCCCAGGCTTTGCATCAGGGCCGCCAGTAGACCGCCGACCACGACGAAGAAGCTGATCACCGTTGCCGGAAGCACCAGCAGGGTCGCCTTTCTATTTCCCACCGAGCAGCTCCCGGCGCCATCCCTGGTCAAGTTCGCTGACCCACTCGGCAGATAATTCGGGGTTGGCCTTGCGGGAGAGGACCTCGTAGGCAGGAACCACACTCGAGGTGGGCAGCGCCTCGAAGAGCTGCTGCTGCCGATGGTCCAACCTCTCCGCGGAGACGACGGGGAACTGGCCCCAGATGCGCGGGTCCGCCTTGGTGGCCTGTTGCTCGGCCGAGAGGGCGATATTGGCGACCACCATGGCGCCTGCCTGGTTCCCCGAGGTGGCGGGGACGGCCAGGAAGCTGGCGTTGCCCAGGGTGCCGCCGTCGAGTTCCAACACCGTGGTTTGCGGCGGGTAGGTACCGTCCTTGACCAGCTTCGTCAGCGTTGCGGGGCCGTAGGTCATGGTGAAGTCGACTTGTCCGTCGGCGAAGAGCGCATTGAGTTCCTCCCCGCTTTTGGGGTAGGTCCGTCCCTCGCGCCATAACGCGGGGGCCACTTCCGACATCGCGTCGAAGAGCGCGGGAGTGAGGTCCTCATAGGCGGAGCGGTCGAAGGCCAGGGGCACGTTCTCATATCCTCCGGAGACCGAGTTGAGGACCTGGCGGGTGAAGACCGATCCGGTGAAATCGGGAGGTGCCGGATACGTGAATCGTCCGGGGTTCTTTCGCGCCCATTGCAACAGCTCTGCGATGGATCCCGGCGGGCGCTCGACGGTGGCCGCGTTGTAGACCACCGTGAACTGGGCCTTGTTCCACGGTGCCTCGCAGTCTTCGACCGGGGTGCCGAAATCGTTCGTCAGCAGCGGGTCCTGGGGCGCCGTCAGTGCCATGTTCGGCAGCAGCGAGGTCCACCCGCAGGCCCAAGCCCCTGCCTGTTTGCCGGTGCCGAAGTTATCGCCATTGACCCACACCAGGTCAACGGCCCCGTCAGTGGTACCAGCCTGGACCTCGCTGAGCACCCGGTTCATGGCGTCCTTGGTGTCCGCCACCGGTACCCGCTCGAGCTTCACGCCGACTTCGGCGGCCGCTGGGACCAGATGCTGGTCGATGTAGGTGTTGCCCTGCTGATCACCGCCGTACATCCACAACTTCACGGTCTGGCCACGTGCCTGGTCACTGACCTGGGCCCAATCGTCGAACGTCCGGGCCGTGGGAGCGGCGCCAGAGCAGGCCGAGAGCCCGGCGACGGTACCGGTCATAACGGCGGCGGCCAGAAACTTTCGGCGGCTCCAGGAGCTCATGTCTTTCATTCGGAGCAGCTGTCCTTTTCGGATGGGGCACGGTGGGCGGGCTTGCGGTCCGGCGTCTACATCACGCCGCGGGCGGCACGGTCCAGCCGGGGTCGGTCAAGAAGGCTCAGCCGCCCCCGTCCCTGGCGCAGAATCCCGCCGGCGGCGAATTCGGACATGATCTTGCTGGTCGCCTCCCGGGAGGCACCGAGCAATCCAGCCAGTTGTTCGTGTGTCAAACGAATGGTCCGGTGCTGGCCGAAACGCGGTGGCCCGGTGGCGTCGTCGAGTTTGAGCAGCGTGGAGGCCACTTGTGCCGAGAGCGGCAGCAGTGCCAGATCGGTGAGCCGTTGCTCCAGTCTGGCCACCTGTTCGCCGAGCAAACGTGATACGCGGACGGCGATGCGGGGGTCAGCCAGCAGTTGTCCCTCGACCTGGCCGACGCTGAGCGTGCAGACCTTCGAGGTCTCGATTGCTTCCGCGTAGTTGTCATACATGCGCTGGCCCACCAGCAGCATTTCACCGAACACCGCGCCTGGTTCCAGGATGGCCATCGTCAGCGCCTTGCCGTCCTCGGCGACGCGGAAGATCCTCACCCGACCGGATTTGAGCACGAAGAGCTCCATCGCCGGTTCACCGGGGCTGAACAGCACTGTGCCCCGATCATAGGTCCGTGGGGGAAGCATGCGGTCCATGGCAGCAATTTCAGCGGCCGAAAGGTCGGCGAAGAGATCGACCTCGCGCAGGCAACTGAAGTGTTCGTAGAGCTCGGGCACTAGTGGTTCGGCCTCTCGTTGGCGTGGTGCCCACGGGCGCAGATCGCCCGGAACGGCTGCCGTCATTTCGAGCGAGCAGTTATCGGTCATGGTCGCACCTCGAACGAACGCCCGGCAACGCGGGGGTTGATGTCAGCGTCCGGGGATTGCCCCGCGGTGTCAGTCAGCAGGAGGCGCCCGCAAGGCGCTGAGGCTCTGCCCTGACGTTCTGGCGCTGTTGCCCGCATGGGGTCCATCCATTCTCGGAGTCGTTGGTGCGTCCTCGATTGCCTCACGCTAGACGCCGCGGACCGTGGTGTTCAGTGAACTGGACTACACAACGTCATGCTGCAGGCCCGCTACCGGATTCCTGCTGGTTCAGGCACCGGCGGCCGTACTATTCCAATCATGGAACGCTTCGAAAATCTGGATATGTCACCCAAGGATCGAACCATCGAGTTCCTGGTGGTTGGTGGAGGCTCGGCGGGGATCGTCGGCGCGAAGACCGCTGCCGGTTTCGGCGTCAAAACGCTCCTCGTGGAGCGTGCGCGTCCCGGAGGAGACTGCCTGTACACCGGATGTGTCCCCTCGAAGACCTTGCTTTCCTCTGCCGAGGAATCGGTGCAGGGCCACCGCTCGGGCGGGCAGCGCCTGGAATTCGGCACGGCGCGCGAACGGATCGCTGCGGCAATCGCCACGATCGAACCGGGAGATACCCCGGAGGCATTGGGGGCCGCGGGCGTCGAGGTCATGCAGGGAACACTGGTGTTCCGCGGTCCCGGCCGGGCCGACGTCGATGGGCGAACCATCCGCTTTCGGCAGGCCCTACTGGCCACCGGCAGCGCGCCTTCCGCTCCGCTGATTCCGGGCCTCGATCCGTGCCTGACAGTGACCTCTGACAGCATCTGGGATGTCACCGAGCTGCCGGATCGGTTGGTCGTCGTGGGAGGCGGACCCATCGCTTGTGAAATCGGTCAGGCCTTCGCCCGACTCGGATCTGCCGTGACCCTGGTGGTCCGCTCGCGCCTGCTGCCCAAGGAAGACCTCGAGGCAGCGGATATCCTGCGCCGGAGCCTGCAGGACGACGGGACACGGATCCTGGAGGAGGCGGCCATCACCGAAGCCACCGGTGGTCCCGACGATGCCACTTTGCATTTGGACACCGGAGAAGACGTCGTCGCCCACCTGGTGCTCCTGGCCACCGGCCGCAGCCCCCGGACCTCCGGACTCGGGCTGGAAACCATCGGCGTGAAGCTGGATACGCGCGGACACGTTCTCACCGATGCCACCTTGCGCACCTCGAACCCGCTCATTCGTGCCGCGGGCGATATCACCGCCTACGAGGACTTCACCCACGTGGCGGGCTTGCACGGGAGCGTCGCTGCCTCCAATGCGGCGCTGGGCCTGCGCCGCAGGATCCCCGCCGTCGTGCCCCGCGTCACCTTCACCTCACCCGAAGTCGCAGCCGTCGGACGCGGCGCCGCGTCCCAACCCGGTGACCGGGTGCATACCAGCTGGCATGGCGAACTCGATCGGGCCATCACCGCCGGCCAGACGCAGGGTTATACGCAGGTCGTCGTGGATCGGCGGGGCAAGCTCGTCGGAGGGACCATCGTGGGGCCCCGGGCCGGGGACACCCTGGCCGAGCTGACCTTGGCGGTGCACTCCAGACTGAGTGCCTCGGAGGTTGCCGGGACGATCCATCCGTATCCGACCTATTCCGAGGCGCTACGCGACGCGGCACTCGAGGATGTCCAGGCCCGGTTGGCTGCCCCGCCGATGAGCTTGGCCACCGGCCTCCTGGCCCGGGTTCGTCGGGCGTGGATAGCCAAAAACCCCGGACGGAACAGGTAACCCGCTGTACCCCTGCCCCACCGGTCGTTCGCTGCGTCCTTACTCCTTGGAGTATTGGGCGACGAGTTCGCGTTTGAGGATCTTGCCGCTGGGTCCGACCGGGAACTCGGAGACGATCTGCACTATCCGCGGGTACTTATAGGCTGCCACCCCGTCCTTGGCGTAGGCGCGGATGTCGTCGGCGGTGAGCTTGCTACCCGGGACCAACGAGACCGCTGCCGCGACCTCCTGGCCGTGGGTTGCATCCTCCACGCCGAAGACGGCAACGCTGTCGATGTCTGGATGTTCCATCAGGAACTCCTCCACCTCGCGTGGATACACGTTGTAGCCGTTGCGCAGGATCATTTCCTTCTTGCGGTCCATGATCCGCAGGATGCCGTCGTCGTCCTTGGTCCCCAGGTCTCCGGTACGGAACCAGCCGTCGACGACCGCTTCTGCGGTGGCCTCGGGGCGGTTGAGGTAGCCGGAAAAGAGGTTGTGTCCGCGGACCACGAACTCGCCCAGCTCTCCGCGGGGCAGGAATTCGATGGATTCGGCCACCTCGGGACGGGCGACCTCGATATCCACACCCCAGATGGCCTTGCCGACACTGCCGGGAACCGGCACGTCGCCCACGTGGTTGAAGGCGGCCACCGGTGAGGTCTCGGTCAGCCCCCAGCCCTCATGGACCGGTGCGCCGAAGGCCTCCTCGAAGTTGTGCAGTGCTGCCACCGACAACGCGGAGCCGCCGGACACTGCGTAACGCAGTTTGGCCGGCTTCTCCGGGCGGTCCCGATGAGCCTGGAGCAGTCCCATGTACATGGTGGGCACCCCGCAGAAGATATCCACGTCGTTGTCCAGCAGCAGATCCAAGGCGGCGGCCGGGGTGAACTTGGGCAGCAGCATGATCTCCGCTCCGGCGCGGAGCCCGGCATTGAGCACCACGGTCTGTCCGAAGGTGTGAAACAGCGGCAATCCGCCGAAGACGCGGTCCCCCTCGCGGTAGTCGAAGGTGCTGGTCAGCAGCACATTGACCTGCTCCAGGAGGGCGAAGTGGCAGCCCAATGCCCCCTTGGGTTTGCCGGTGGTGCCCGAGGTGTAGAGGATCGTCGCGTTGTCGTCGGGGCGCATCGGCAGGTAGGTGTCGATGGGTGTTGCCTGACCCGCGAGGTCTTCGAGGCGGTCCGGCCCCTCGCCTTCCGGGGCGAGAACGGTCACCACATCGACGTCGGATGCCGCGGCGGCCTTCGCACCTTCACCGAGCAGCGGGGCCGCACAGACCAGCAGGGAGGCCTCGGCGTCGTTGAGGATGTATTCGATTTCGTGGCGCTTCAAGAGGGCGTGCACGGGCACGACGGTCGCGCCCAGGGCCAGCACCGCATAGTAGGTGCGGGCGAAGTCGATGACGTTGGGGATCAATACGGCCACCCGGGAGCCGGGGCCGATGCCACGATCACGCAGCGCACCGGCGTAGGCGCGGGTCTGGTCCCATAGCTGCGCATAGCTCACGGTTTCCCCCGCCAACGTCATGGCCGGGCGGTCGCCGAAGCGTTGGGCGGATTCCGCGACGATGGCGGCAACTGACAGGGTGGCGAACATTGCCGCTCCTCGACTCGTGGGATATGTCACATCAGTGTGTAATGAAACCGAGGCCCACGTCAAGAAACTCCGTTCCACGCCGCCCCCGGAACCATCCGGTGGACGACGATCGCTCGAGGCGCCCATGGTGGGTGGCGGGGCGGAATGCCGGACGAAGGGTGGCCTGCACCACCGGCGCCCCCTGGCAGACCGATGGCCGCAGACTACTGCGACGAGTCTGCGGCCATCGGGCATCACCTTCAACCAAGCAGAATTAGCCTAGCCTTACTTGATTAGGCTGTAAAGATGATGCGTAATCAATGATCCGGTGGTGATCATGGCTTCTTCGACTTGCCGATGGCCCACACCCGGGGCAAGGCGGTGCCGTTCACGGTCAGGTCCCCGATCAGGCGGGCCTTGAAGACCGCCGGGTTGTGGTTCCCCGCGGTGCGGGCATTGCGCCAATGCCGGTCCAGGTTCTTCACCGTGGAGGTGGCCGAGGCCGCCAGCGCGTCGAAGGCGTGCGAAAGGGCGTCCACCGAAAGCGGGGTCAGCGCCACCTGGCCCTGTGCGGAGGCCAGTTCGGCGCCGTCGTTCAGCTCTTCCTCGCGATCGGTGTCGATCCGTCCGGCCCTGAGGTCCGCTGCGGCATCGTGGGCTTCCTGCAGGGAGGCGGCCACCCGTTCGACGATGGACTCCCCCGCGAACCCTGCGGCGGAGACCTCCCCGACGATCTGCAGGATCTGCGGGTCTTCGCGCCAGACCGGTGCAGCGGCATGGCTGAAGGTGCGGGTACGGCGATGGACCTCGGCGGCGAACTCCCGTTCGGCGGCACGGATGCTGCCGGCCTGCACGGCCAGCAACACCGTCTGGTAGAACGCCGTCTGGTATTTGAAGCGGGTTTCAAAATCGATCAGGCTCTCCTGGCGCACGACGGCGTCGACGAAGATCGAGGTTCCCGAGCCGGTGGTCTGCTGGCCGAAACCATCCCAGTCATCGTGGTGGCGCACCCCAGCCTGGTGGGCATCGACGGCGGCGATGACCCGACGGCCGGTGTCGGTGCGTTCGGAGTAGACATCGATCCAGTCGGCGAAGATGCTGCCGGTCGAGTAGTACTTGGTCCCGTTGACCCGGAAGAGGCCGGGGCCCAGCTCGGGGGCCGGGTCCACGGTGGTCTGGACCTGCCCGACTTCGACGGCTCCGACCTCGGTCCAGGCGTTGCCGACCAGTTCACCGCGCACGAAACGGCGCAACCATCGATCACGGGCTTCACCGGGCTCGGCCAGGATCCGGTCCTCGACGAAGGCGAAGTGGGCGCGCAGGGCCTGGGGGATGTTCGAGTCGGCGGCCGCCAGTTCGGTCAACAGGGCGAAGAGTTGCGGCAGGCTGGCTCCGAAGCCGCCGTCCTCCACGGCCACCCGCAGGGCCCCGAACCCGGCCGCGGCCAGTTCCCGGATCTGCGCCACCGGGAGCTGGTGGTCCTTTTCACGGGCAGAGGATTCCGCGGCGATCCCAGCGAAGAGCGGTCGGAAACGGGCGGCCAGCTGTTGGTACTGCGGCAGGGTCGTTTCGAGTCGGGCTACGGGGTGGATGACCGCCGCGGGGCGCCCCGGTTCGGCGAAGGTGGGCTGTCCTGCCGCTGCGGCGGTGGGTTTAACGGTCTGCTGGCTCATGGGCCCTCCTGCGGATCGGGCGCCAGGCGGCGCCGGGGGGAACGATTCGGAAGCCCGCGATCGGGGCCTCCCGACCGAAGCTATCCGTCCGTCCCTCGGTCCCCGACAGGCTTGACGGTCGGTGACCTCCCGTGACGAAACATGGCGCCCCTCCCCGGTCACCGGCCCGCCACCACGCCCCTCGGGTGTCACCTTCGGTCTTCCGCCGTCACGGGAGGTCACCCGGGGACCGGTGTTCCCGGCGGTCGGGAGCGGCCTCGGCCAGGCCCCGGGGGCCTCCTAGTTTCCCGTGCGCGGAACGAACATGATGACCGCGACGCCCACCAGGCAGATCGCCGCCCCCACGAGGTCCCACCGATCGGGACGGAACCCGTCGAAGGCCATCCCCCAGAGCAGGGAACCGGCGACGAACACTCCGCCATAAGCAGCCAGGATCCGCCCGAAGTTCGCCTCGGGCTGCAAGGTCGCCACGAACCCGTAGACACCGAGGGCCATGACCCCGAGGCCGGCGAGCCACCAGGCCCGGTCCTCGCGTACGGCCTGCCAGATCAGCCAGGCGCCACCGATTTCGGCGACGGCTGCCAGGGCGAAGAGGACGATGGATTTCGTGATGGTCATGCCTCCAGTCTGACCGACGCCCCCCTTCCCCGGAGTTGGGTGGGCGCCCACCTGTCCTTCGCCGGCCCGGCGGGGCAGACTGGTTCCACGATCCAACGCGGGTCTGGTGCACGCACTGGTCCCGCCGGAAAGGGGCGCACGATGAAGATCCTGATCACCGGGGCCGGGGGACAACTCGGGGCCCCGACGTTTGCCGCGGTGGAGGCCGCCGGCCACGAGGCCGTGGGGACCTCCAGTTCCGGGCGGGTCGGCCTGCTCCCGGCCGACCTGTTCACCGGAGCAGGTCTCAACGAGGCCCTGCGCGGGGTGGAGACGGTTGTGCATTGCGCCCATACCGGGGGTGCCCGGGATCTGAGGCTCGCCCGGAACCTGGTGGCTGCCGTCCAGCGGGCCGGCATCGGACATCTGGTGCTCATCTCGATCGTCGGCATCGAGGACATCCCGCTGTCCTACTACAACCAGCGGCTCGCGATCGAAAGGGTCGTGCAGGCCTCCGGGGTGCCGTTCACCGTGCAACGGGCCACCCAGTTCCACTCATTGATCGACGGGCTCTTCACCGCCCAACGCCACCTACCGGTCGTGTTGGCCCCGGCCGCACGGTTCCAGACCATCGCCGTGCCCGAGGTGGCCGGCCGGCTGGCGCATTGGGCTGCCGGCGTCCCCCAAGGCAGGGTGGCTGACATCGGCGGCCCCGAACGACTGGGCATCGGTGAGCTGTACCGGCAATGGCGCACGGCCCGCGGGGGCAGACGCCCCTCGCTCCAGGTGCGCCTGCCCTTCCTCCAGATCTTCAAGGGGCTCGACGCCGGGGCGAACCTGGTCCCCGGAGAACCCTACGGGGACCAGACCTTCGCGCAGTACCTGCAGGAGCGGCCCGGTCCCCGCTGAGGTGCGGGACCGGCACCCCCTACCCCCATCTCTCCAGGGGTGCCGGCATCTTCGTGATGGTTGGCTCAGAAGGCCCAGTCGGAGTCGGTGGTGTCCTCCCCCTTGCCGATGACATAGGAGGAACCTGAGCCGGAGAAGAAGTCATGGTTCTCATCGGCCCCCGGGGACAGGGCGGCCAGGATCTCCGGGTTGACCTCGGTTTCCTCGGCCGGGAACCGTGCGGGATAGCCCAGGTTCATGAGCGCCTTATTGGCGTTGTACCGCACGAAGACGGCCACGTCCTCCATCAGCCCCAGCGGCTCGTAGAGCGCCCCGGAGTAGTCCAGTTCCAACTCGTAGAGTTCCTCGAGCAGCTCGTACGTGAACACGCGGATCTCTTCTTGTTCCTCCCGACTGCGGGTTTCCAGCCCGCGCTGGAACTTATAGCCGGAGTAGTACCCGTGCACCGCCTTGTCCCGCAGGATCAGGCGGATCATGTCCGCGGTGTTCGTCAGCGTCGCGTGCACCGAGAAGTGCAGGGGCAGATAGAAGCCCGCATACAGCAGCAGCGAGGACAGCAACGTGGAGGCGACCTTGCGTTTGAGCGGATCATCCCCGTAGTAGTGGTGCAGGACCTTCTTGCACCGTTCCTGCAGCTGGTCGTTGCCCACGGCCCAGGCGTAGGCCTCATCGATTTCCCGGGTGCTGGTCAGCGTCGAGAAGACCGAGGAATACGAGCGGGCGTGCACGGCCTGCATGAAGGCGATGTTGGTGTAGACGGCCTCTTCGTGTTCGGTCCGCGCATCCTGGATCTGGCTGATCTCCCCGACGGTCGCCTGGACGGTGTCCAGCATGGTCAACCCGGTGAAGACCCGCATGGTCAGGGTTCGTTCCTCCTGGGACATCCGCTGCCAGGCCGGGATGTCGTTGGAGAGAGGGACCTTCTCGGGCAGCCAGAAGTTGGCCGTCAAACGGTTCCAGACCTCCAGGTCCTTCTCATCGGTGACGCGGTTCCAGTTGATCGGCCGCAACCGGGCGGCGGGGTCGATCCGGTAGGAGGGAGGGGTGACTGAGTCGCGCAGCAGGTGCTCGGCGACCGGGGCCTCTGGGGACAAGCTCATGGGTATGGGGTCTTCCTTCGTCGGGGGTGGAGGGTCAGAGTTCGCAGGAAACGCAGTTCTCGACTTCGGTGCCGGTCAGGGCCATCTGCCGCAACCGGATGTAGTAGAGCGTCTTGATGCCCTGGCGCCAGGCATGGATCTGCGCCTTGTTGATGTCGCGGGTGGTGGCGGTGTCGCGGAAGAACAACGTGCAGGACAGTCCCTGGTCCACGTGTTGCGTGGCCGCTGCGTAGGTGTCGATGATCTTCTCGTAGCCGATCTCGTAGGAGTCCTTGAAGAACTCCAGGTTCTCGTTGTCCATATGCGGCGCCGGGAAGTACACGCGTCCGAGCTTGCCTTCCTTGCGGATCTCGATCTTCGAGGCGATGGGGTGGATCGACGCGGTGGCGTTGTTGATGTAGCTGATCGATCCGGTCGGGGGCACCGCCTGCAGGTAGGCGTTGTAGATCCCGTGCTTCTGCACGGATTCGCTTAGTTCCTGCCAGTCCTGCCGGGTCGGGATGTCCACGCCGGCTTCACGGAAGACCTCACGCACCCGCGCCGTGGCCGGCTCCCAGACCCTTTCGGTGTATTTCTCGAAGTAGGAGCCGTCGGCATAGGAACTGTTCTCGAAGTCCCCGAAGGCCTGTCCGCGGTGGATCGAGATCCGGTTCGAGGCGCGCAGTGCGTGGTAGGTGACCGTGTAGAAGTACATGTTCGTGAAATCCACGCCCTCCTCGCTGCCGTAGTGGATGCGCTGGGACGCCAGGTAGCCGTGCAGGTTCATCTGCCCCAGGCCGATCGCATGGGAGAGCTCGTTGCCGTGGGCGATGGAGGGGACCGCGTCGATGTCCGAAAGCTCGGAGACACTGGTCAGCCCGCGTACCGCGGTGTCGACCGTGCTCGCCAGGTCACCGGAGGCCATGGCCGCGGCGATGTTCAGCGATCCGAGGTTGCAGGAGATGTCCCGGCCGACCTGCTGGTATCCGATGGCGTTGTCGTAGTCCGACGCGGTGTTCACCTGCAGGATCTCCGAGCACAGGTTCGACATGTTGATCCACCCCTTCAGCGGGTTGGCGGCATTGACCGTGTCTTCGAACATCACGTACGGGTAGCCCGATTCGAATTGCAGTTCGGCGATGGTCCTGAAGAAGGCCCGGGCGCTGAGGGTCTTCTTGCCGATCCGCGGGTTCGCGACCATCTCGTCATAGTGCTCGGTCACCGACAGATCCGAAAGGGCCGTGCCGTACTCCCGCTGGACGTCATAGGGCGAGAACAGGTGCATGTCCTCCCCCCGCTTGGCCAGCTCGAAGGTCACATCGGGGATCACCACACCCAGCGAGAGGGTCTTGATCCGGATCTTTTCATCGGCGTTCTCCCGTTTGGTGTCCAGGAACGCCAGGATGTCGGGGTGATGGACGTGCAGGTAGGCGGCGCCGGCGCCTTGGCGGGCCCCGAGCTGGTTGGCGTAGGAGAAGGAGTCCTCCAGGATCTTCATGACCGGGACGACGCCGGAGGCCTGGTTCTCGATCTTCTTGATCGGTGCGCCCTGCTCGCGCAGGTTCGTCAGCAGCAGTGCGACGCCGCCGCCGCGCTTGGAGAGCTGCAAGGCGGAGTTGACGCTGCGGCCGATGGATTCGAGATTGTCCTCGATGCGCAGCAGGAAGCAGGACACGAGTTCACCGCGCTGGGTCTTTCCGGCATTCAGGAACGTCGGGGTGGCCGGCTGGAACCGTCCACTGAGCATCTCCTGAACCAGCCTGCCGGCCAGCTCCTCGTCCCCGCGGCCCAGGAACAATGCGGTGGACACCACGCGGTCCTCGAAGGTTTCCAGGTAATGGTCCCCGTCGAAGGTCTTCAGGCTGTAGCCGGCATGGAACTTGAAGGCGCCCAGGAAGGTCGAAAAGCGGTACCCATGGGCGTAGGCACTGCGATACAGCTCCTTCACGAACGCCCAGGGGTAGGCGCGGATCGGCGCTTCCTCGTAGTACTCATTGGCGATGAGGTAGTCGATCTTCGCTTCCAGGTCGTCGAAGCGGATCATCCGCGGTTCGACGTGGCCCGCGAGATAGGCCTCGACCGCTTCATGGTCCTTGCCCAGTTGGATCGAACCATCGGCGGCGAAGAGGTTCAATTGCGCGTTCAGCGCGTGGTAGTCCTTGCGGGCCCCGATGCCGTCGGTGGTGGGCTCCATGATGTCGGTGGTCATGCGTACTCCTCGAGTGGTGTGGTGGCGTGGTGGTCGTGCCAGAAGGTGGAGAGGCCCTCGCGGACCCGGTGTACATCGCGTTCGGTGCCCAGCAGTTCGAACCGATACAGTTCGGGCACCTGGCATTTATCGGAAATGACCGTCCCGGCCAGGCAGTAGTCCTCGCCGAAGTTCGTGTTCCCGGCGGTGATCACCCCGCGCAGTAGGCCACGGTTGACCGGATCGTTGAGGAAGCCGATCACTTGTTTGGGCACTGCCGTGGAACGGTGGCCTCCCCCGTAGGTGGGCACCACCAGGACGAACGGGCGGGAGACCTGCAGCTCTCCCTCGATCCGGGGGCGCAAGGGAATCCGCACCGCGGGCAGGTCCAGCCGTTCAATGAAGCGTCGGGTGTTTCCTGAGACGCTGGAAAAATACACCACCTCCGGCGAGGTGTCCGTGTCGAGCGGGGTGGACGCCGTGCGCCCGGCCCCGTCCAAACGCCCCGATTCAGTCGTCTTCATGCGCAAGGCTCCTTGACTCCCGCCCTGACGGCGGATCTAGATGTTGTGGTCAGTTGACCCCTCATGGCCTACATCTAGTAATAGCACCTCATTGAAACACTTGTCTACGTGGCTTCGTAGTATCTAGTTCGAAGTACCGAACTCTATAATCGTCCCTGAAATACTCCCGCGGGAAATGCCGGCCCCTCGAGGCTCAAGAGCATGAAAACAGGGATTTGCCTGCGGAAGTGCGCTTGACGTGGGTGCCCGGACAGTGGTCCGGGGCGATAGGACAGCACAGCGAGGGGGTGCACGTGGCACCCCCTCGCCGGGAGGAGTATCTGCTGTTGTCCTTTTCCGATCAGTCGGGACGACGTTTGGGAATGGTGTCGACCTTCTCCCAGCCGCGCCGGACGTCCCGCGATCCCGCATGGGCATCACGGCTGCGGTAGAGGACGTAGGGGCGGAAGATGTACCCCACTGGCGCCGTGAAGACGTGCACCAGGCGGGTGAAGGGCCACAGCGCGAAGAGGAAGATGGCGATCAGGGCGTGGAACTGGAACGTGAACGGGGCATCGACCATCAAATCGGGCTGCGGGTTGAAATAGAAGATGCTGCGGAACCAGATGGAAACGCCTTCGCGGTAGTTATAGGCTCCAGCCACGCCCGAAACGGTATTGGCCAGTCCTGCCACGATGACCAGCCCGAGGGTGAAGTACATCGTCTTGTCCATCTTGGTGGTGGCGCCCAGTACGGCCTTGGTGAAGCGTCGCCGATACAGCAGCCCGATGAATCCGACGATCGTGAAGACCCCCGCGATGGCTCCGACCGAGATCGCCATGAAGTGGTACATCCCTTCGGAGATCCCGACGGCATCGGTCCAGGCCTGGGGGATCCCCAGACCCATGACGTGGCCGAGGAAGACCGCCAGGATCCCGAAGTGGAACATCGGGTTCGCCCAGCGCAGGATGCTGCTCTCGTACATCTGGCTCGACCGTGAGGTCCACCCGAACTTGTCATAGCGATACCGCCAGATGTGCCCGAGGATGAAGATGGTCAGACAGATATAGGGAAAGATCAGCCACAAAAAGACATTCAACGGGTCGTCCATTACATGCCTCCCGGCATCGGCGCCAGATCCGGCGTTCCATAGGTGTCCAAGCCGACTTCCTCTTCTTCGGGGCCTTCGGCGATCAGCCGTTGCACGGCCTCATGGTCCTTGCCCTTCAGTGCTGGCAAGGTGGCGCAGACGGAATCGATGGCCCCGAACCAGGGGGATTCGACTTCGCGCAGATGGATCCGCAGCAGCTCCAGACCCGCACGGTTGTCCAAGATGATCTTCAGCCCCGCCTTGACGTCGGTCAGGGCCCCGAACTCCAGGACCACGCACAGATGATCCGGGAGCTGGTCCTCGGTCAAGGTCAGTCCGGCCTTCACATAGACCTGCTTGATGCGCAGGAGCGCCAGACCCCGTTTCCGGGTCTCCCCGTTGGAGAAGTACGTCAGGAACAGGCATCCCCGACGCCGGGTGTCGAAGGTGTCGACATATTCGCTCTGGATCTCGCGCAACGTCCCCTGCTGCAGGTGCTGGATGGTCTTCTGCAATCCCGCCCCGACCTTCGTGGGCAGGCCGGCGGCCACTTCACTGAGTAGTTCCAGCCGGGAGAACAGTTCCTCATCGGGGTAGTCCAGCAGGATGGACGCGGATTGCCAGATCCCGGTGAGCTGTTCGGTGGAGTATTTGAGCGCGGGGGCCTTGGGGGGTGTCATGAGGAGGATCCTCCCTGCGGCGAAGCCGCCGAGTCCGACGACGATTCGGGGAACAACCCCTCGGGGGTGCCTTGGCCGTCCCAGTTCAACAGGTTGATGCGCACTCCTTCGGGACGTCCCGGCACATCGGGGGATCCCAGGCCCGGGTCCTTGCCCATATCCGGATCCTGGGCGAAGGAGCCGTCCATCCCGCCCATGCCGCCCATACCCGGACCGCCGTCGACGTCGAGCGAGCACTCGGTGGCGATGTTCTCCAGTTTGTGGGCGTCTTCGTAGTGGGCGGAGGGGATGACATAGCGTTCTTCATATTTGGCGATGGCCAACAGACGGTACATGTCCTGGACCTCCTGGCCGGTCATCCCCACCGATTCGGCAATGGACTCCTGGGGTTCCCACCCCATATTGATATCGCGCATGTAGGAGCGCATGGCCGCCAGCTTATGCAGCACCAGATCCACCGGCTTGGTGTCCCCGGCCGTGAAGAGCCCGGCCAGGTACTCGATGGGAATCCGGAGCTTGTCGATGGCCGCGAACAGGTTGTCCTGCTTTTCGGCGTCCTCGCCGGTGTCGCTGACCGCATCCACCACCGGGGAGAGCGGCGGAATGTACCAGACCATCGGCATGGTGCGGTATTCGGGGTGCAGCGGCAGGGCCACCTTGTATTTGTTGATCAGCGCGTAGATCGGCGACCGCTGGGCCGCTTCCACCCAGTCCTCGGGGATGCCGGCCTTGAGCGCCTCACGCATGACCTCGGGATCGTTCGGATCCAGGAACACCTCGCGCTGGGCTTCATACAGGCCGTGCTCGTCCGGGGTGGATGCGGCCTCGAGGACCCGGTCGGCGTCATAGAGCATCAGGCCGAGGTAGCGCAGACGACCCACGCAGGTCTCCGAGCAGATCGTGGGTTGGCCGATCTCGATGCGCGGATAGCAGAACGTGCACTTCTCGACCTTGCCGGTCTTGTGGTTGAAGTACATCTTCTTATACGGGCAACCGCCCACGCACTGCCGCCAGCCGCGGCAGCGGTCCTGGTCCACCAGCACGATGCCGTCCTCTTCGCGCTTGTAGATGGCGCCGGTGGGGCAGGAGGAAACACAGGAGGGGTTCAGGCAGTGTTCGCAGATGCGGGGCAGGTAGAACATGAACGTCTGCTCATATTCGAATTTGATCTTGTCCCCGACCTTCTGCAGGATCGGGTCGTGGTGGGTGTTCTCCACGGACCCGGCCAGGTCGTCGTCCCAGTTGGACGACCAGGTGACGGTGGTGTCCTGCCCGGTGAGTAACGATTTGGGCCGGGCTACCGGCATATGGTCCTGGGCGGGAGCCGTGGTCAGGTTCTCGTAGTCGTAGGTCCACGGCTCGTAGTAGTCCTTGATGCCTGGCAGATTGGGTGCGGCGAAGATGGTCATCAGGTTCTTCAGCCGGCCACCGGCCTTGAGCTTGAGCCGACCACGCTTGGTCAGCGTCCAGCCGCCCTTCCACTTCTCCTGGTCCTCATAGGTACGCGGATAGCCCAGACCGGGCCGGGTCTCCACGTTGTTGAACCAGATGTGTTCGGCACCGGAACGGTTCGTCCAGACCTGCTTGCACGTGACCGAACACGTGTGGCAACCGATGCACTTGTCCAGGTTCATCACCATTGCCATTTGAGCCATGACACGCATTAGTACGTCACCTCCTGGTTGCGGCGGCGAATGACCGTGACTTCGTCGCGTTGGTTTCCCGTCGGCCCCATGTAGTTGAAGGCGTAGGTCTGCTGGGCGTAACCGCCGATCATGTGCGTGGGCTTGATCATCAGGCGGGTGAGCGAGTTGTGGTTGCCACCGCGCTGGCCGCTGGTCTCGGAGAGCGGCATATCGATCAGCCGGTCCTGCGAGTGATACATGAACACGGTGCCCTCGGGCATCCGGTGCGAGACGATGGCTCGTGCCGTGGTCGTGCCGTTGCGGTTGACCGCCTCGATCCACTCGTTGTCCTTGACCCCGATCTTCTCGGCGTCCAGCGGACTCATCCAGATTCCCGGACCACCCCTGAACAGCGAGAGCATGAACAGGTTGTCCTGGTATTCGGAGTGGATGGACCACTTATTATGCGGGGTCAGGTACCTGACGGACACGCCCTTGGAGGAGGTGGAACCGATGGCCGGTTCATCGAATAGCGCCGTCATGTCCAGCGGTGGCCGGAAGATCGGCAATCCCTCACCCAGTTCGGTCATCCAGTCGTGGTCCAGATAAAAGTGCATCCGGCCGGTCAGGGTATGCCACGGTTTGAGTCGTTCAACGTTGATGGTAAACGGGGAGTACCGCCGGCCGCCGGTTTCAGAACCTGACCATTCGGGTGAGGTGATCACCGGCGCCGGACCGTTTTGTGTATCGGCGAACGTCACCCGGTGGCCTTCGTTCTCCGAGGACAAGTCGTGCAGCAAGGTGCCGGTGCGTTTCTCCAGCGTTTTGAAACCCTGGGTCGCCAAATGTCCGTTGGTGGTGCCGGAGAGGGTCAGGATCATCTCGCAGGCCTGGTAGTCCTTGAGGATGTCGGGGCGCCCATGGCCCGCACCTCCCCTCACGGTTCCGTTCTTGATCTTTAGTTCTTCGATTTCCCGGCTCACGTCAAAGGTGATGCCCTTGGTCGTGGCCCCGAGCGTGTCCATCAGGGGTCCGATCGAGCGCATCATGTCGCCGATCTTCGTGTAGTCGCGTTCGACTTCGATGATCTTGGGCATGGTGACCCCGGGCTCGGGCTCACATTCGCCGTATTTCCAGTCCCTGACCTTCCCATGTGGGGAAACCATCGCATCGGGGGTGTCATGGGTCAGCGGCGCCGCGACGACGTCGGTCTGCTTGCCCAGGTGCGGTTCCGCCAGACGGCTGAACACCCGGGAGATTTCCTGCCAGGCGTCCCAGTCCGTACGGGATTGCCACGGCGGGGCGATGGCCGGGTTGAAGGAGTTCACGAACGGGTGCATGTCAGTGGTGGACAGGTCGTACTTCTCATACCAGGTGGCCGCCGGGAGCACGATATCCGAGTGCAGCGTGGAGCTGGTCATTCGGAAGTCCAGCGTGGTGAGCAGGTCGAGTTTCCCCGTCGGAGCCTTCTCCCGCCATTTCACGTCCTTGGGGCGGAAGCGTTCTGCGGTTTCCTCGGCACTGATGGTGTGCGAGGCCCCCAGCAGGTGGTTCAGGAAGTATTCGTTGCCCTTGGCCGAGGAGCCGATCAGGTTCGAGCGCCACAACGAGAGCACCCGGGGGTAGTTATCCGGAGCATCGGGGTCCTCGGCGGCGAAGTTCAACCGTCCCGCCTTGATCTCGTCAACCACGTAGTCCTTGGCCGACTGGCCCTTCTGCCTGGCCTGGGCCCCGATGATCAAGGGGTTCCGGTCGAAGGTGGGGTAGGAAGGCATCCACCCCAGCCGGGCCGATTGGGCGATGATGTCCGCCGTCGTCTTTCCGGCGAGCTGCCCCTTGCCGGTTTGGGCGGTCAGGGCATCGGCACCGAACTGGTCATAGCGAAACTGGTCGGTGTGGAGGTACCAGTAGGCCGTCTGCACCATGTTGCGGGGAGGACGCAGCCAGTCCAGTCCGTTTGCGAGTTGGTTGTATCCGGTGAGTGGACGGACCTTTTCCTGTCCGACATAGTGCGCCCAGCCGCCGCCGTTCACGCCCTGGCAACCGGTGACGGTCGTCAAGGTCAGGAAGGTGCGGTAGATGGTGTCGGAGTGGAACCAGTGGTTGGTGCCGGCTCCCATCAGGATCATCGAGCGGCCCTTGGAATCCTCGGCGTTCTGCGCGAATTCCCGACCGATCCGTTCGCAGGCCTCGGCCGTGACGCCGGTGATATTGGCCTGCCAGGCGGGGGTGTTCGGCGATTCGGCGTCGTCGTAGCCCGTGGGCCACTCCCCCGGTAGCCCGGGGCGCCCCACGCCGTATTGGGCGAGCATCAGGTCGAAGACCGTGGTGACCAGCCGTCCGGCCACCCGGCGTGCCGGGACGCCGCGGCGGATGACACCGATATTGCCCTGGCCGGCGTCGAAACGTGGCATGTCGATGGATACGTTTTCGTCGGCACCATCGATCAGGGTCAGCTTGGGGTCGATATCCCCGAGGTTGAGGTTCCATTTGCCCTCACCGGTTTCGCCGTAGCGGTGGCCGAGGGTGCCCGGGGGCACCACGAGGCGGTCGGTGGCCGCATCAACCAGGACCGTCTTGAATTCGGGGTTTTCAGCTTCCGCCTCAATCTCTCCGTCCAGGTCGGCGGCGGTCAGGAACTTGCCGGCAGTGAACATCCGTTCTCCGTCGGCGTCCTGCGCTTCGTCGAGGGTGACCAGGAACGGCAGGTCGGTGTACTTCTTCACGTACTGGGTGAAATAGGGGGTCTGCCGGTCCACGTGGAATTCCTTGAGGATGACATGTCCCATGGCCATCGCTAGGTGTACTGCCCATAGACGTTAGTTAAGCGGCTGATTGGTGGCTGGTTCCCGATTGCAGTGTGGGGCCTGTGGTGATTGTACGCATGGATCCAATCCGGCAGTGCTTCGCGGCGGGTGGCCTCGCTGCCATAGAACCTGGCGTAGGCCCAACCGTCGTTCAGGGTCCGATGGAACCGCTCGATTTTCCCATTGGTCTGGGGCCGGTAAGGGCGGGTCCGCTTGGGCGTGATGGCCAGCTCGGCGCAGGCGTCACGCCAGGCATGCGAGCGGTAGGCGGACCCATTATCAGATAGCACGCGCTCCACGACGACGTCACGGGCAGCGAACCACGCCACGGCCCGTTCCAGTACCGCGATGGCCGTTACCGACTTCTCATCATCATGAATCTCGGCATAGGCGATACGCGAGTGATCATCGATGACCGTGTGCACGAAGGCGGTTCCCATTTTCGGGGTGTGGTTCGCATTGCGGGGCTTGTCCGGGGTTGCTGCACGGTTCTTGTCTCCGGCCTGCCGGCCCACGAACCGGTGCCCGCCGCCGTCGGGAATATTGCCGAATTTGGTGACGTCCACGTGGATCATCGATCCCGGATAGGGGTGCTCATAGCGGCGGATTTTCTCACCGGTGACCCGGTCGATATAGCGCAGCCTGTTGATCCGGCAACGTACCAGCACTGCGTGCACCGTCGAGGCAGCCAGGCCCAGCCGGTAGGCGATCTGGACGGGCCCCAAGCGCTTGCGCCAGCGCAGTGCCACGATTTGTTTGACCGCTGCCTGCGGGGTGCGTGCAGGACTTGTCCGGGGTCTGCTGGGCTTGTCGGCCATCCCGGCCGCGCCGTGGGCTCGGTAGCGGTCGGCCCAGCGTTTGGCGGTGGGCCAGGAGACCATGAACATTTTCGCTGCGGTGGAGACGCTCCACTGCTGGTCAACGATGAGCTTGGCGATTCTCAGACGTGCTTTGGGGGTCAGGGCTGCATTAGCGTGGGACATGAAGGCCTCCTGTTTGTGAAGTGGTTTCTTAGACAGCTCCACTCCACATCGGGGGGCCTTCGTCATCCCATCAATTCAGACCGTGTCGTCGCACGAGTTCAACCAACGTTGCTGGGCAGTACAGCTAGGGCGCCGTCGGTTCCCGGTTCGGCGGGCATCCATTCATCGGCGAATTTGGTGCTGTCGGCGAAGTCGGGGGAAACGACGACCACTTTTTGTCCCCGGTAGCGGGCTTCGATCATCCAGTGGGCATCGGGGGTCCGCGTCACCGGGACGTTGGTGCCCCAGATGACCAAGTAGCCGGCATCCCACCAGTCCCCGGATTCGGGTACGTCGGTCTGGTCGCCGAAAACCTGGGGGGAAGCGACCGGCATATCGGCGTACCAGTCGTAGAAGCTGAGCATGGACCCGCCGATAAGGTTCACGAACCGGGCACCTGAAGAGTGCGAGACCATCGACATGGCCGGGATGGGCGAGAACCCTGCCACTCGGTCGGGACCGTATTTGCGGATGGTGTGCACATGGGCGGCCGCGACGATCTCGATCGCTTCGTCCCAGGTCGCACGCACCAGCCCGCCCTTGCCGCGGGCACTCTTGTACCGCACGGCCCGCTCGGGGTCCTCGGTCAGATCGGCCCAGGCCAGCACCGGATCCTTCAGCCGGGCCTTGGCTTCCCGGTACATCTCCAGCAGGACGCCGCGGATGTATGGGTAGCGGGTTCGGGTTGGCGAATAGGTGTACCAGGAAAAAGAAGCGCCGCGCGGGCAACCGCGCGGCTCGTATTCCGGCTTATCGGGGCCGGTGGTGGGGTAATCGGTGGCCTGGGTTTCCCAGGTGATGATGCCGTCTTTGACGTAGACATTCCAGGAGCACGACCCCGTGCAGTTCACCCCGTGGGTCGATCTGACCACCTTGTCGTGGCTCCAACGATCCCGGTAGAAGGAATCCCCGGAACGGCCCCCGACCTTGAGTAGCGTGCGTCCATCGGGCGAGACGACTTCCTTCGGTTTGAAAAACCTCCGAGTCCTGATCAGCGCATCTTGTAGTCCGCTATTCATGGTCGTGCTCATGTCGGCCCTCCCGCATTCGCCGTTATACGGCCCGCCATGAGGCCGTATGCCTCCTCGGACAGGGGGTTTCCGAATCCTGTGGAATCAAAGACCCCGCGTCGATGAAACTCACAGTAGCAGGGAAAAAATGAGACCACCATCACATAGTTGCAATCAACAAAACTGCAGGTGACATGGGAAATTCTTCACGCTCTAAGGTTCCGGCCCGCGGAGGGAACGACGAAGGCCGCCCCCGCGGGAGCGGCCTTCGAAGAGCTGATCCGCGCGGACTCGGCTCAAGGGGAACCGGAACCATCACGCTCGCGGGTCGCCGGTCAACCACCGTGGGCTAGGCGAAAGGCAGCACCAGTTCTGCGTAGCGTTCCTTCACGGTGGAGAGGACCGTATCGCCGTCGGTATCCCAGATTTCCTGGTTGAAAATTTCCACCTCGATATCCCCGGTGTACCCGGCATCACGGACCCAGGAGCCGATGGTCGCGAAGTCGATGACACCGTCTCCCATCATGCCGCGGGAAAGCAAAGCGTCGGCTGCGATAGGCAGGTTGAAATCGCAGATTTGGTAGGAAGCGATCCGCTGTTCGCGGCCGGCCCGCCCGATCTGCGCCTTCAGATCAGGGTCCCACCAGACGTGGAAGGTGTCTACGGCCACGCCGACGGCGCCCGGATCGTACGGTGCCGCCAGGTCCAGGGATTGCCCTAGCGTGGAGATCAGGGCCCGGTCTGCCGCATACATCGGATGCAGCGGTTCAAGGACCAGCCGCACCCCGTGTTCGACGGCGTAGGGCACCAGGTCCTTCAGGCGGTCGGCCACGCGTTGGCGGGCCGCGACGACATCCTTCTCCCCCGGGGCCAAGCCGCCGACCACCAGGAACAACTCGGTGGTGCCCAGCGCCACGGCCTCTTCGATCGCCGCACGGTTGTCGGCCAGCGCCACTGCCTGGCCCTCGGCATCGGCTGCCGTCAGGAAGCCTCCCCGGCACAGCGATGAGACCCGCAGTCCGGCATCACGGATCAGCTGCGCCGATTCCGCCAGGCCGTGGTCTGCGACGATGTCCCGCCAGGGGCCGATGGCCGGGATCCCGGCGCGGACGCAGCCGTCCACGACCTCGGGCAGGGTCCATTTCTTGGTGGTGGCGCTGTTCAGGGCCAACCGCGAGAAATCGCTCATGCTCCCACCCCATTGGTCTGAAGGAAGGTGGACATCCGGGCTGCGGAGCGCTCAGGATCTAGGAGCAGCCCGGCAGCATCGGCCAGTTCGAAGGTGGTCGCCAGGTGCATGAGCGACCGGCCCGAATGTAGTCCGCCCACCATCTGGAAACCGGGCTGCTGCGCGTTGATCCACGAGAGGAACGCAATGCCCGTCTTGTAGTAGAAGGTGGGGGCGCTAAAGATGTGCTTTCCCAGTTCCCGGGTCGAATCAAGGGTGGCTCGTGCCGCCACCGAATCACCGGCGTCGTAGCTTTGCAGCGCTGCGGAGGCCGCCGGGTAGATGGCGGCGAAGATGCCCAGCAGCGCATCGGAGTGGTGACTGCCGTCCCCGTCGATGAGTTCGGGATAGTTGAAGTCATCCCCGGTATAGAGCCTGACCCCTGCAGGCAGTGAGGCCCGTAGTGCGACCTCGTGCCCGGCGTCGAGCAGGGAGACCTTGACCCCGTCGATCTTCTCGGCATGACCGCTGACCAGCGAGGAGAACGTATCGGTCGCCGTGGCGACGTCATCGGAGCCCCAGTAGCCGGCCAAGGCCGGATCGAACATGGTGCCCAGCCAGTGCAGGATCACCGGTTGCTTGGCCTCACGCAGCAACGTCGAATAGACGTGCAGATAGTCCTCGGCGTCGGTGGCCACGGCGGCCAGCGCGCGGGAGGCCATCAGGATGGTCTTCGCGCCGGCCTCCTCCACCAGAGCCATCTGCTCGCGGTAGGCATCGAGCACGACGTTCAGCCCGGCAGGGCCCGAGGGGACGGTGGCCAGATCCAGCTGGTCGGTTCCCGCGCCGCAGGCGAGCAGATCGCGCACCGATTTGCCGGCGGTGGCGGGGGCCTTCGAGGAGACCACAGCGGCCGCTTCGGCGGCACTGCGGCGGATCAGTTCTCCGGTGGCCGCCCAGTCCAGACCCATGCCGCGCTGGGCGGTGTCCATCGCATCGGCGACACCCAGGCCGTAGGACCAGAGTTCGTGGCGGTAGGCGAGGGTGGTATCCCAGTCCAGTGCCGCCGGGGCTCCGGGCACGTTCTCCGCGTGCACGTCGGGGATGACGTGGGCCGCTGCGTAGGCGTGCCGGGAGGTGATCGGGGCGGTGGGCCTGGACCAGGTCCGTGCCTCGGATAGCTGGTGCGTGCGGGTTCCGCCGTCGTTCCGGGGAAGAATCAGCGAGGCCATCAGAGCGTGATTTCCGGGATGTCGATGGTACGGCGTTCGTCGTTGGAGCGCAGGCCCAATTCGGCCAGCTGGACGCCGCGGGCCGCGGAGAGCAAACCGAAGCGGTGTTCGCGTCCGGCGACGACGTCGGCCAGGAACTCTTCCCACTGCAGCTTGAAGCCGTTGTCCAGCTCGGCGTTGGCCGGGACTTCCTGCCATTGGTCGCGGAAGGAT
Source organism: Arthrobacter sp. AOP36-F1-5 (assembly GCF_058137995.1). Lineage (NCBI taxonomy): Bacteria > Bacillati > Actinomycetota > Actinomycetes > Micrococcales > Micrococcaceae > Arthrobacter > Arthrobacter sp. AOP36-F1-5. The sequence continues at coordinate 506,076 of NZ_CM176892.1, read as the reverse complement.
TCGGTCACCGGCAGGTCGGGGTTCCAGACCGGCTTGGGGGTGTGGGCGCGCTGCTGGGCGACGCACTTATTCAGGCCGGCCACTGCCGAGCCGAGCGTTCCATCGATCTGGAATTCGACGAGTTCGTCGCGGTAGACCCGCACGGCCCAGGAGGAATTGATCTGCCCCACGACCTCGTCGCCGGCGGGGGTCTCGAGTTCGAAGATGCCGTAGGAGGCGTCATCGGCGGTCGCGACGTATTCCTGGTCCTGCTCGTCCCAACGGGCCGGGATGTGGGTGGCGGTCTTGGCGTTGACGCTTTTGACCTTCCCGATGATCCCCTCGAGGACGTAGTTCCAGTGGCAGAACATATCGGTGGTCATGCCGCCGCCGTCTTCGGCGCGGTAGTTCCAGGACGGACGCTGCGCTGACTGCACATCGCCTTCGAAGACCCAGTAGCCGAATTCGCCGCGGATGGACAGGATGCGGCCGAAGAATCCCTCATCGACGAGGCGGCGCAGCTTCACCAGCCCGGGCAGGTAGAGCTTGTCATGCACGACGCCGGCGGTCACCCCGGACTCGGTGCCGATGCGGGCGAGCTCGATGGCTTCGTCGAGGGTTTCGGCGGTGGGCTTCTCGGTGAAGATGTGTTTGCCGGCCTGCATGGCCTTCTTCAGCGTCGCGGCGCGCAGGCTGGTCATCGAGGCGTCGAAGACGACGTCGACGGTCGGGTCGTTGATGACCGCATCCAGATCGGTGCTCCATTCGGCGACCCCATGCAGTTCTGCAAGTTCGCGGACCTTGGCTTCGTTGCGCCCGATGAGGATCGGCTCGACCTGGACGCGGCTGCCATCGGCCAGGGTGAAGCCTCCGGCGTCGCGGATCGGCAGGATGGATCGCAGCAGGTGCTGGCGGTAGCCCATCCGGCCGGTAATGCCGTTCATGGCGATACGGATGGTGCGTGGTGTCGAGCCCATGGGACCTCTTTGCTGGGGGTGGATGGTATGAAGACTGATTGGGAAAGCGCATTCCCGTTGTGTCCATCATGCCCATCCAAACAATGCTTGGCAAGCGCTTTCCCAAACTTTTCTGTCATGCGATACTGGAACTCTTGTCCACCATGTGAGCCGTGACGGCCGGCGAAGGGGTAGCGATGTCCGCAACGACACTGGCCGAGGTGGCCCGCAAGGCAGGAGTCTCCCCCGCCACCGCGTCCCGGGTACTCAATGGTTCGGCGCGGATCCCCGGACCGGAGATTGCCGCAAACGTCCGGCGGGCGGCCCTCGAACTGGGGTACGTGCCCAATGCGCAAGCTCAGGGGCTGGCGAAATCCAGCTCGGGGGTCATCGGCCTCATCGTCCACGACATCGCCGACCCGTACTTCGCGGCCATCGCCCACGGCGTCCAGGAAGCTGCGCGGGAACGCAATAAACTCGTCATGCTCGCCACCACCGGCGGCACCCCTGCAGAGGAGGCCACCGCAGTCTCCGCCTTCGCCGCCCACCGGGCTGATGCCATCATCCTGGCGGGCTCGCGGACCACCGCTGCTGCGGACCGTGAAGCCAACAGCACCTTGGCCAACGAGCTGGACCTCTACTGCCGTAATGATGGCCAGGTCGCCGTCATCGGTCGCCCCGTGGAGGGGACCGGTTCCCCCGAACACCACCATGTCATCGCCGTTCCCAACGAAGACCTGGCCTGTCAGCTGGCGGGCGCATTGGCCGCCACCCATCGCGGCCCCTTCCTGATCGTGGCGGGCCCCGAGGGCTTGGCCACCTCGGACGATAGGGTCCGTGGATTCCACCATGGTCTACACGCCGCGGGTGTTCCGGCGGCCGAGGTCTTGCATACCGGATTGGACCGGGCTGGCGGCCATGCCACCGGCGCCGAGCTGGCACCACGGGTCGCCGCGGCTCACCGGGAAGGGGCCCCTGTCTGCCTTTTTGCGGTCAGTGACGTGATGGCCATCGGGCTGGTCGCCGGGCTGCGTGAGGGCGGGGTCCAGGTTCCGCGCGACGCCGCCGTCGCGGGATTCGACGATATCGAGACGCTGCGGGATTTCCATCCCGGATTGACCACCGTGCGGCTGCCGTTGCTGCACATCGGACGGATCGCCGTCGAAAGCACCGTGGCCCTCCCTGGAGGTGCTGCCGGAGCCGAACCCACCGTCACCGGCGAACTCATGCTCCGACGCAGCACCACCGCGGCGGGGCAGGGCTAACGCGGTATTAGTGCCGCGCCAGGCTGAACTGCACCGGCAGCCCGTCCCGGGTGCGGACCGCGATCTCGGTGCGCCCCTGCCGGCCATGATCATGGCCGTGGCGTCCTCCATGATGGTCGTGGCCGCCGTGGCCCTTGCGGGAAGTGACCTTCACGCCGTCGACCTTTTCGGCTAGCTTCCAGGAGCCCTTGACCTTCACGGTCAGGGTGTGGGCCTGGCTCGCGTTTTCCCTCCAGGACACCACGTAGGGAAGGACACCGCCGACGAAACGGCCCTTGGCATCGTATTGGTCCGGGTCTTTGCCCGAATACAGGCGGAGATCCGGATCCGTCACCGACATGACCAGACGGTTCTTTTCACGCCGGGTCATCAACAACGAAGGAGTATCCACCCCTTCGATATCGCCCTCGAACCCGTGCCCCGCCTCGAAGACCGCGTAGCCGGTGATACCGGTCTCCCGATCGCGGACTGCATGCCGGTCGGAGCGCGCCTCCAACACCTCATAGGGGGCTCGCCGGCCGCCCATGGCTTTCGCGAAGGCCGCCGTTTGTTGTGGAGTCCGCCCGATCAGCATCGCGTATTCATAGGATCCGCTCCTCGGTTTGGTCCCATGGCTCAGCCACGCCGTGGCGAAGTCCCCACTGGTGGGTTCTCCGGAGCTCTGGTCCTTCGACTTCTGCGTGGAACGCTCGATCCCCAGGTGCTGCTTGGCCGGGATGTAGTAGCCATTGCCCTTCCCGTCGGCCAGCCATTGTGCATGCTTGGATTTCTTGCGCGATTTGCGCTCGAGCGGGAAGTCGGCGACGGGCCGGGTGGAGTCGATGTAGGTGGGCTCCGACGTCGCCGCCAGGTGGCTCTGGAACAGGGTCGTCCCCGTTTCGTTTCGGCGGTCATTGTTTTCGATCCCCGTACCCACTGCGATGACCCGCTCGTCGAAAAGGAACACTGATTTGCGGGCCCGGTGGCTGGGATCCCAGGAAGGGATCTCGTGCAGGTCCATGGCAAAGAGACCGTGCCGGCCATCGATGTTGGTGGCCCCGCCGAAGCGCGAATCCGAGAGTGGCATGATTTCCACTCCGAGCCCGAGATCGATGAACAGGTCATCAACGGGCTTATGGATCGCCGTCGTGCCCGGGAAACGCCCCCAATCCCAGCCTTCCTGGGAGAACCCGCTATCCAGCAGGGTGATCGGATCGCCCGTGGACTGAACGTTGATCTGCCCGTAGGTGCCGTAGCGGCCATAGATATTGGCGTTTTCGTAGGTCTCCGAGCTCCACAGGTAGCGGTTGTGTCCGCGAACGGTCACCGACCAGTCCTCGCGGCGGTGCACTCCGAGGGCGCCGTAGTTGTAGGTCCAGTGGCCCGTCGGGGAATCTTCCACGGTGACCCCGGTAGCAGCCAATTTGGCGGCCAGCCGTTGGTGGATCGAAGACTGCTTTTCCGGCAGCAGGCGCAGGAAGGCAGCCCCCAGTTCGGGGTCCAGGGCCTTCTTCCCGTCGGGCGTGCCAGCCTGGAACAGCCACTGGAAGGGATCGAGCTTGAGTGTTTGGCCCGCCTTTGGATGGCGGTTACACACGGTCAGCGACCATTCGAATTTATTGGCAAAGGTGCGCATCCCCAGCACCGCCTTTTTCAACAGGGAGTGCGCCGCCTCGGACAGACGGAACGACGTGCCACCCAGGACCATGACCATTGGCGCCAGTCCGGAGAGGCCATCAGCGCTGTAGGCGGGGTAGAACCCGACATGGTGGAATCCCGAGCCATCGGCTTTAATTCCGCCCTGCAAACCGTCACTTGGCTGCAGGGTGACATCGAGGAAGTCGCGGACGGCTGAAAGCCAAGCCGCCTGTTCGCCAGGAGTCTCCCGCAGCATGGCCGCTGCCACAAGGCCCCGGACGTTCGTGTTGTAGATGTCCATGATGCCATCGCGTCGCAGCGGGCGTTCGAGAACGCGCCCCAGGCCGACGAACCAGTCGACATCGGCCCGGGCTTCCTCCAGCAATCCTTCATCCTGGAGGACGTCCTTCATGATAAAGACGGAGTCGTAGTACCCACGGATGTTGTATCCGAGATGGTGGACACTGCCCTGGCTACTGCCCTTGGCCCAACCCACGCGGCGAAGATGCAAGACGGCGCGGACGTACAGCTCGGCCACCAGCGGCCTGCGCGTGGCATCGGCACGTTCCCAGGCCCGGGCGATCTTCTGCATCAGATCCGTGAGCGTGCGCAGTTTGGCGCTTCCAGCCAGCGCAGCCAGTTCGGGGGCGATCTGAGGCGGGAAGATGGCCTGCTGGTTCAAGAGGACCGGTGTCGCCGGCCCACTGGTGGACCGCTCGGGGATGCCGAGCTTGGCCAGTTGCGCCGTCAGATCGGCCACCTGCGAGCCCGTGGTCGCGCCGCCACCGGTGAGGTAGGCCTCAAGGTACCTGGACTTCACCGTCGACACATCGGCCAGCAACGTCGCATCTGTGACCGGTGCCGGCGCCTGGGCATCCTGTAGTTCCTGGAACTTCAGCAGGGCGAGCCAATGCGCATTTTGCGCCGTATCGGCTTCCGGGTTGACGAAAGGGGCCTGCTCGCTCCGCATCGGGTGGTCGGTGCGCATGGACATGTTCAGGACCAGCTGGTCCAGGAAGAGCGTCCCGGAACCCGACGACGGGGCGACGAACCGGAGGGTATCCATGTCGCGGCGCGGTGTGCCTTCCAGGTCCTGGGCCAGGCGGATCCAGACGGTTCGCCAGCCGGTGAAGTCCAGATGGAGGTCGCACCAGGCGTCCTTGCTTCCCTGCCGGCCGAATTCCAGGCGCAGGGTGCCCTGGCGGGCCGTGGAATTGTAGATCCACAGGCCGAAGGTGCTGCGCGATCCGAGCTTCGTCTCGTCGTCCTCCGGGATTCTGGAGTCCTCGGCGTCCAGTGCCGCATCGATCTGCAGGACGGAGCCGGCGGAGTAGTCCCAGCGGAGGGAGTGCTTGCCGATGATGGCCTGCTCGTCACTGATCGCGGGCTCCGCCCCCGAGACCGCAGTGACCTGCTCGGGCACCTTCGTTTCGAAGAGGAAGGTCGGCGGCTGCAGGGCCAGGGCCTTCGCTTCGACGTCACCGGGAGCCGCGGGGGCCATCGGGACCCGGGCACCGGCGGCTTGGGCAGGTGCGGCGCTGAGCGCGAACGCAGCCCCCGCGCTGGCGACGCTGCCGACCTTGATGAGGGTGCGTCGGTTGAATTCGAGGTTGGTCCAGTTCATTGTTTTCCAATCTTCTCCGGTACGCGAACGGGCAACCGGAAGGGCTTTCCATGAGCTCAATCTGGTAGACACCTCCGGCATTTCACCGGGTGCCTCCAGCTGGGACACGGTCAGTCAAGGTGACGCACACCATAGGAATAAATGAGCACCCCGAAGTTCTGTCCGGCCGCGCGGGCCTCAAGCCGGACGGCGGATTAGCTCGAGGACAGCGAGTCGAGGATCTTCCGGGTGGCGGCCAGCGCCTCGCCCAGCTCCGGCAAATCGGGGTTCCAGGCCTTCTCCCATTCCAAGGACACCCAGGGGTCGACTCCGGTCGGCGCCTGTTCCCCGTACAGCCGGAGCATCTTCTCCAACGGGATGTCCCCCTCCCCTGGCAGGGTCAGGATCGGGGCATCGGCGGTGGAGCCACGGCGGGCATCCTTGAGCTGGAGGTACTCGATGCGCCCGGCGAGCGCCTTCACGGTCGCTTCGGGTTCCTCCCCGCGTTTCCACGGGTGCAGGACATCCCAAATGGTGCGCACCGCGCCCTGCGGCCCCAGCGGGAACAGGATGCGTGCGGCATCGACCCCGCGTGGATGCGAATCATGAGTCTCCAATAAGAGCTGGACCCCATGCATGGCCGCCGGCCCTTCGGCCGCCGTCAGCCTGCGGACTGCATTTTCCTCCAACTCAAAGGCCTCCTCGCGGTCGTCCTCGGAGGTTGAATCCAGTCCGGCACCGGGAAAGACCCTCACGGCCTTCGCCCCGATGTCTGCCGCGAGCCGCAGCGCGGCCTCGAGTTCCCGAAAGACGTCGATGTCCTTTCCGGGCGCGCAGATCTTGACATAGCTCCCCACCGCCAAGATGGTGATCCCGGCATCGGCGAAGGCGGTCTTGACCTTCCCACGCTCGGCGTCGTCCATGCTGGCGGAGATAATTCCACCCTCGTGCATCCGCAGTTCGACGCCGGTGGCACCGTGCTCGCCGGCGAGCGCCAGCACTTCGTCGACATCGGCGTCTGGGCATCCCAACGTGGAGAAGGACAGTTGCATGGGGCGTGGTGCTCCTTGGTATCGCTGACGGTGGTGTGCTCCATTGTTGGCCATGTTCCGTTCAGGCGCTACTGCTTTATTCCTTACCTTGACGTGCCGTTGAGTTCCCCTCCAACAGGGCACCGGCACTCGGGGCCGGCCCCGTCACGGACATCAGGAGCGAATTCATGGACCAGGAACTATCCCGCAGGACCGCGCTTAAGGGCGCCGGAGGGGTGGCCGTGACCGGCCTGCTCCTGAGCTTCATCAGCCAAACCGCCCAGCCTGCCCAGGCTGCCGAATTGCCCGCCTTATCAAGCGCCGATTTCGCCACACTGCGCTCCACCTGGGTGGACCAGCTCACCGGCCGGAGGGAATTCATTGCCGGCGATCGGGATTTCGCCAACGCCTTGGCCACCCTGGACCACGCCGCCGCATCGGCCGTGGCCACCCTGGACTCCTCCACGGCCAGAGCCCGGATCTTCACGGACTTGGACCTGGCCGCAGCCGGGGACCTGCGCTATACGTATGTGCGCTTATCCCAGATGGCCACTGCTTGGGCCACCCCCGGGGCGGCTTCCTTCGGCCAGGGCACCTTGTTGAAGCAGATCCGTGCCGGGCTGTCCGACGCCCACCGGCTGCGCTACAACGACACCACTGAGGAGGAGGGCAACTGGTGGGCCTGGGAAATCGGGGTTCCCCGGGCCCTGGCGGACACGCTGGTACTGCTCTTCGACGAGCTGGACGAGGACGAGCGGGCCGCATACTGCGCAGCGATCGACCACTTCGTGCCGGACCCGTGGCAGCAGTTCCCGCCCTCGCGCGGGAAGATCACCTCGGTCGGGGCGAACCGCGTGGACCTGTGCCAGGGCATCATCGTCCGCTCACTGGTCGACGGGAACGAAGAGAAGCTCCACCATGCCGTCGCCGGACTGGCCGAGGTGTGGCAGTACGTCACCAGCGGCAACGGCTTCTTTGCCGACGGCTCCTTCATCCAGCACAGCACCACCCCCTATACCGGCTCCTACGGGGTGGTTCTGCTCAGTGGTCTCGCCAAGCTCTTCGCGCTGCTCGGTGGAACCGATGCCGCGGTCTCCGATCCGAGCCGGGACATCCTCTTCAAAACCGTTGAGGACTCCTTTGCCCCCTGCCTGATGGCCGGGGCCATGGCCGATTCGGTGCGCGGGCGCAGCGTCTCCCGCGAGGAAAACACCGGTTTCGATTTGGGGGCCAGCACCATCGAGGCCGTGCTGCTGCTGTCACGTGCCGTCGACGCACCCACCGCCAAGCGCTGGCGCCGGCGCGCGTTGCAATGGATCACCGATAACGACCACGCCCCCATTCTGGACGGAGCCAGCGTCGCGCGTACGGCACTGGTGAAGGAACTCCTGTCGCTGGGCCTGTCGCCGGCGGCCCCACTGGCCGGCCATTTCCTGTTCCCGGCCATGGACCGCACCATGCACCGCGGCCCCCAATGGTCGCTGTCCACGGCGATGTGCAGCAACCGGATCTCCTGGTACGAATGCGGCAACGGCGAAAATGACCGGGGCTACCATTCCGGCTCGGGCATGACCTATGTCCATGACGCCGATCTGGGCCAGTACGACGACGCCTTCTGGGCCACCGCAAACCATGTCAGGCTACCCGGGACCACCGTAGACACCACGTCCCTGCCGGATAGGGTCGAGGGCCAGTGGGGGGCCGGGACACCGGACAACGAATGGACCGGCTCGAGCGCCAACGAGGAGATCGCCGCCGTCGGACAGCATCTCATCGGTCCCGGAGGCACCGGGCTCAGCGCCCGCAAATCCTGGTTCGTCAGCGAGGACGTCATCGTGTGCCTGGGCTCCGACATCCACACCGGTTCCTCGGCACCGGTGGAAACCATCGTGGACCACCGCAACCTGCACCAGGGCTCCAACGCCTTGGTCACCGCTTCGGGGCGCGTCGCGGCGGCGACCGATGCTGAGTCAGTCCTCTCATCGGACCGCTGGGTCCATCTAGAGGGCTTCGGCGCTTACGTCGCGCTGGACGAAGCGCCACTTCACGTGCTGCGCGAACGCCGGTCGGGGTCCTGGTCAGATGTCAACGCCAAGGGCAGCACCGAGGTGCAGAAACGCAACTACGCCACGCTCTATTTCGATCACGGCACCTCACCGGAGCAGGCCGGCTACGCGTACCTGATCGCCCCGGGCGCCTCGATCCAGGGGGCTGCGAAACTCGCCCGACGGAAGCAGCACACGGTGCTGCGTAATGACGCGGTCGCCCAGGCCGTCTCCTTCGCCCACGAGAAGACGCTGGCCGCCACGTTCTGGGGGCAGGGCACGGTCGCCGACCTCGAACTGTCGGGCCCGGCCTGCGTCGTCCAGCGCGAGGACGGAAACCGGCTTCAGTTGTCGATCAGCGAACCCACCCAGGGCGCTTCCTCGCTCTCGTTGACCTTCAGGACCAGGCGGCGCTACCGGCTCCTCGAGGGTGATAGAGCCAGGCTGACCCGCAACGCCGACGGGTCGACGACGCTAGAGGTCGATACCCGCGGTCTGGCTGGGGCCACGGTGCACCTCGCCGTTCAGGCCAAGGGCCCGCGGACCTTCACGCCGTCGGGCCGGCAGCACTAGGAGCCGGGGCCCGGCGGTCCGTCGGGCCCGCGGTGGCGGTGCCCGGCACGGTGGCACAGGATTCGCGCACCACAATGCGCGGTCGCAGACGGATCTGGTAGATCGGGCAGGCATCGCCTTCTTTCAACCGGCGCAGCAAGATCTCTGCGGCCATCATGCCCAAACGGTGCTTCGCGGGCGAGATCGCCGTCAACGGGATCGGGGCGATATCGGCCATCTCATCGTCATAGGAGACCAGGGATAGTTCCTCGGGCACGTTCACCCCACGCCTCAGGGCTGCGGTCTGCAGCAGTGTCGCTTCGCGGTCCCCGAACACCAAGGCCGCCGTCGCACGGCTGTCCCGTAGCCGGGTATACATGGCCTCGGCCTGATCCTGCTCCCATTCGGGTTTTGTCGAACTGAAAATCGGCAGTTCCTCCCCGTCGGCAAAAAGTCCGAGGTCGACTACGGCACTGCGGTACCCGGCGACGACGGCCGATTGGGTGGGGTTGGCGCTCTTGCCCGCTACATTCGACCTCGTCAACACGGCGATGCGTTCGTGGCCCAGCCCGGCCAGGTGTTTCACCGCGTCATAGGCCCCGCCCTGGTGGTCGGAGCAGATGTGTTCGGTCCGATCCGCAGCCCCGAGGTCCTCGAGGCTACGCTCGAGCAGCACCACCGGGACCGGCAGGGCCGCCAGTTCGGCGACCCTCCGCTCCGGATCGGGAATGCCGGTCAGGGTCGGTACGAGCAGCAGCCCGTCGACGCCGGCGTCGAGCAGGAACTGGATGCTGGAGTTCTCCCGGCTCAGATCGTAATGGTAGGTGGACAACTGCAGGCTGGCCCCCTGCGCCGTGAGGTGCTCCTCGATCCCCTGCAGGACTTTCGGATAGTACAGCTGGGTATCCGGCAGCAGAACACCGATGGTGTAGCGCGGTTTCTTCAAGGCCCGCGAGGGTGGGGGGGGCGACGAAGCTGCCGGCGCCCTGCCGCCTGATGACGAGCCCTTTCTCGACCAGATCCTCGTAGGCACGCCGGACCGTGGTCAGAGACAGGCCGGTCTCCCGGGCGAGTTGGGCCTCCGTGGGTAGCTTGCTGCCCACGGCCCAAGTGCCCGCGAGGATCTCCCGGCGAAGGTCTTCACTGAGTTCCTGAAATTTCAGGGGCTGCTTGCGGACGTTACGCAGTTCCCCCTGGTCGGCGACGAGCCGTCGGTAGTCTGGCACGGATACTCCTTTGGTCATTCCTTCCATAATGCACGATCATTGAAGGAGTTTTAAGGGATGATTCGTCAATGACTTCTGAATTCACCGGGTTTTAGCCGTTTTTCTCCGTCGAGAGGACGCTGATGGCACCTAGTCATTCTTTATTCCTCTCGACAATGCCGGGTATGAAGTAAGGAACACCCGCCATATCCCGTGTAGGACTAGGAGTGCCCGTGCATCGGAACCCACCCAACATCTTGATGATCCTCAGCGACGATCAGGGCGCCTGGGCCATGGGATGCGCGGGCAACGAGGACATCCAGACACCCACCCTGGACGCGTTGGCTGCCGAAGGCACCAGGTTGGAGAACTTCTTTTGTGTCTCACCCGTGTGTTCCCCGGCCCGAGCGAGCCTCATGACCGGCCAACCACCCTCCCGGCATGGAGTCCACGACTATCTGCACGGCGTCGAGGCCGGCCCCAACGCCACGGACTTCCTCTCCGGCCAACCACTCTTCACTGATGAGTTGGCGGCCGCTGGCTACTACATGGGCCTGTCGGGAAAATGGCATCTTGGCGCCAATGACGAGGCCCGCCACGGCTTCGACCATTGGTACGCCTTGGAGGGTGGCGGATGCCCCTACGACCACGCCACCATGTACCGCAACGGTGAGAAGGAATTGGTCACCGACTACCTGACCGACGCGATCACCAACGACTCTGTGGGGTTCATCGAGCAGGCTGCCCGCCAGGATGCCCCGTTCTTCCTGGCGCTGAACTACACGGCCCCACATATGCCGTGGAAGGACCAGCACCCCGAAGAATTCACGCGACTTTACGAGGACACGGCCTTCGCCTCCTGCCCACAGGAACCCATGCACCCGTGGACCACCACCGTGGGTGGGGTCCCGCTGGGCGGCGAGGCCGATACCCGTGCGGCCTTGGTGGGCTACTTCGCGGCGGTCAGCGCCATGGACGCCGGCATCGGGCGCGTATTGCACCGGCTCGAGGAACTCGGACTGCGTGAGGACACGATCGTGGTCTTCTCCAGCGACAACGGCTTCAACTGTGGTCATCACGGTATCTGGGGCAAGGGCAACGGCACCTTCCCGCAGAACCTCTACGACTCCTCGGTGAAGGTTCCCGCCATCTTCTCCCACCGCGGCAGCATCCAGACCGGCCGGGTGGCGCAGGAGCTACTCTCCGCCTATGACGTCGCCGCCACCCTGCTGGAACTCGCCGGTCTCGAGGCAAGTGAATTCGAGACGGGGCCCGGTCGCTCCTTCGCCTCAGTGTTGACTGGCCAGGAAACGGAGGCGGCGTCCGTTCCCCGGCCCGTAGTGGTCTTCGACGAATACGGCCCCTCCCGCATGATCCGCAATCGCTTCTGGAAGTACAACCACCGTTACCCCCACGGCCCACACGAGCTCTACGATCTGGAGAACGACCCGGAGGAACGGGAGAACCTGGTTGATAACCCGGCCCATGCCGACCGGGTCGCCGAGATGCGCGCCGAGCTGCAGGAGTGGTTCGACACCTACGGTTCGGCGGACTTCGATGGCAGTTCCCTGCCCGTCGCCGGCGCCGGACAACTGCATCCGCTCACCGGGAACCCGTTGGGCGCATTCACTGCCCCGAATTGGGACGGAACCCCGATCGGGGACGCAGCACGGAAGGAACACCATGGCGCCTGAGCAACCGAACCTGCTGTTCATCATGGCGGACCAGTTCCGCGATGCGGCACTGGGGTTCCGAGATGCCGACCCCACCTACACGCCCAATCTCGACGGCCTGGCCAGGGAATCAGCCGATGTCGCCCATGCCGTGAGCAGCTACCCGGTGTGCAGCCCGCATCGGGCGATGATGATGACCGGCCAACACCCGCACCGCAACGGGGTGCCGGTGAACATCAACTCCAACACCGATGCCGGGCTTCCACCAGACATCGACACCTGGTCCAGGGTTCTCCAGGAATCCGGCTACCAGACCGGGTACATCGGCAAATGGCATCTGGAGGCCGTAACCGCCGAGGACGCCATCTGGGGCGAGGGCTTCCGCGAAGGCGCCGTCTGGGACGCCTATTCCCCACCGGATCGCCGGCACGGCTTCTCCTTCTGGTATTCCTACGGCGCCGCCGACAATCATCTGCGTCCGCACTACTGGATCGGTGACGCGCCGCGCGAGGAAAAGACGATCGTCGAACAGTGGTCGGTCGAACACGAAACGGACGTCGCGGTCGATTTCCTGCGTACCGTGGACACGTCCGGAGGTCCTTTCGCCTTGGTGGTCTCGCATAATCCCCCACACCAACCCTTCGACCAGGCCCCGACCACGTTCCGGGACCGCTATACCGCCCTGACACCCGAGGAACTGTTGACCCGGCCCAACGTCGACCTCGAGACGCCGGCCGGACGGGAGGCCGTGGAGAAGGCCCCCGACTATTTTTCCACCGTCTCGGCCGTCGATGAACAGATTGGCCGCCTCCTGGCGGCCTTGGAGGAGACCGGACAGCGGGAGAACACGATCGTCATCTTTACCTCCGACCACGGGATGCAACTGGGCAGCCACGGCCTGATGTACAAGAACGTTCCGTGGGAGGAGTCGATGTCGCTGCCGTTCCTCATCCGCTGGCCCGGCCATATTGCCGCCGGTCGTAACGAACGGACGCTGATCGGTTCGGTGGACGTTGCCCCGACCCTGCTGGGTTTGACCGGACTGTCCGGCAAGATCCCCGACGCCATGCAGGGCACCGACGTTTCCGCCGATCTGGTGGACCGGACGCCTTCCGGCTCCGCCGGAGGCGGATCGGCCCTCTACTACGGTCCACCAGCGCCCGACGGCGGCCCGGGAATGCGCGGTTTGCGCACCACCGATTACAAGCTCCTGGTCGATTGCCGTCCCGACCCCCGTCGGCCGGGCCGGTACCTGCTCACACCGCGGCTCTTCGATCTGCAGGCAGACCCCTACGAAATGCGTCATCTGGCAGCAATGGAGGACGCGCGCGGCAAAGAATACTGCGTACAGTTGCTTCATGAGCTCGAAGTCGCCGGCGACACCTGGCCGGCTTTGGAGGACCTCCGGGCGATGGTCGCGGACCTGGACCGTTGGTCACTCTGATTCCGCATCGGCCCAAGCCGCCCCGGCCAGCCTGCCCCATCCCCTGAAGAGGACGCCATGAAACTCGAGATCGCCGTCGTCGACCTTCCCGGAGCACTGATTGCCTCCGAGGAGGGCGCCAACCGGGTCGAGCTGTGCGCGAATCTGGAGGTCGGCGGGCTCACCCCTTCCACTGCCCTGCTCGAGTCGTGCCGCGGCCCCTTGGCCGGCACCACCGAGATCCATCCGATCATCCGTTGCCGTCCCGGGAACTTCGTCTACTCCGGTGAAGAGCTGAGGACCATGGCGGAACAAATCGCCTCCTGTGCCGCCCGAGGCGCCGACGGCGTCGTCTTCGGCGCGCTCACCCCCGATGGCTGGATCGACCGGGCGGGAACCCGCACTCTTCTCGATGCGGCCCGCTGGGCCAACCCCGACATGGAAATCACGTTCCATCGGGCCATCGACGAATGCCGCGACCCGATGGAAGCCATCGATCTGTTGGCCGGACTCGGCTTTACCCGCGTGTTGACCTCGGGGGCCGAGGACTCGGTGGGGGCTGGCCTGGACCTGCTCGCCCGTCTGGTCCAGCGTGCCGCCGGACGGCTTCAGGTCATGGCTGGTGGCGGGCTCGTCGTCGAGGATATCCCGGCATTGAAGGCCGCGGGTCTGGACGCCGTACACCTCTCCGCCAGAAGGAAGCCCGCTCCGGTGCCGGCCGGCGCAGCAGCGGCAAGCCCCCGGGTTCGCACGAGCACCGGGACCATGCCGATGGTGCTGACCCCGTCGCCGGAAACCGCAACCGACCGAGAACTGGTCAAGGAAGCCCGCGCCGCTTCGCGCTGACCCGTCGGTTTCAGGCCCCGAAGACTCCCTGATTGATCGCGTCGGCCGGCCATCGTTCATGGCGAATCCACGACAGGTTCGCGGTGATGGCCCCGTCCGACGCCTGCAGCCCGTCGGGCGTCCAGTTCAGAACGAGGCGCCTGGCCACCGCCTCCAGATCGACGTTCCGCCGGGTGAAGCAGACCAGCCAGGACCATCGCGTCTCCGCGCCGGCGGCAGGATCCAGCGTGATCACCGGTACGGCAACCCGTTCACCAAGGATCGATCCGGAGGCTTCGCGGATGCGGGGAGTGGCAGCTACCGTGTCACCTTCCGGGGCACCGACGAACTGGATACCGGAGCGCAACCCGTCCGAACCGGCGGCCAGGGCTCCCGCGGCGGTGAGTACGGATTCCGGTTCGGTATCACCAGCCAAGGCATAGCCGCTGGCTTCGAGGGGCATGGCCACGGCACCACGGATACGCGCGGCACGCAGCTCCACGCCGTCGGGCAGCAGCGCCGTCGCATAATCGACCTCGATATCACGTCCCGCGGCGTCCAGCCGGAATCTGCTGCTGCCACCTCCCGGACGGGCCACCCCGGCCACCGGTCCGCGGTTCAAACTCGTTGAGTCGTCCAACGGCACATAGAGGTCGTTATCGCGCAGGCTGCCCTGCTGGACCGGGGCACTGGCCGTGCTGAAGGCTAGTCGGCGATACAGGGCCGAATCGTGGCGCGGGTGGCCCCCGGTGCCGAAGTTGGCGACTTTCACGATGTCGTCACGGTGGTTCCCCTGGACCAGCCACTGCGGTCCGGACAGGACCCGATTCACATCGGCCCCCTCAATCTCCAGGGCCGCCTCCGGCGCGGTCCAGGCCGGATGGTCGGCCGGGAGCAGCAACCCCAAAAACCCCTTGGCCGCCCACAACGGGGAGCCCGGGGCGTTATAGGACTGCAGGATGGAGGATCGCGGCCCCCACCATCCCAGCGGGAGCACCCCGTCGTCCCCGACGCCCCGGTCCGTGAAGTGCCGGGCCACCCCGGAAGCGAGCCGCCGGGTCCGCCCCGGAGGCAATGCCTCCACCCCTTGGAGTTCGCCCATCCACAAGGGGGCGACGACGCCCCAGCGATAGATCAGCGACCGCCCCTGGATCAACGGGCTCCCTCCGGCAGCGAAGAGGTGCTGGTAGCCCCGCAGGAACATCTCCAGGCGCTCCCGGTAGAGCCGCAGGCGTTCGGCCGACGCCGTGGCCGCCGCCACGGTTCCGGAGAGCATCTCCAGGATGAAGAACGGGTACAGCTGGAAGGTCCAGGCGTTGTAGTGGTCGAATCGGCGTCCCTCGCCGTCGGAGTACCAGCCATCCCCGGCGTACCAATCCTCGATGCGGTCCAACGCGGCCTCGATGCCGAACCGGTCGCAGGGGGCGCCGACCGAGGCCAGGAAGGCCTGGATGGTGGCCCCGAAAAGGACATGGTTGTTATCGGCAGAGGCCTGGCCGGTGGCTCCGGAGAGCCAGTGGATGATCCGGGCTTGCACCCCGTCGTCGAGCCCGTCCCAGAGCCAGGGGCGGGAGAAATGCAGACCGAGGACGATCGCGGTGGCTTCCACCGTGGGTTGGCCGTGGTCGGTCAATCGCGGCCACTGTTCGGCATCGCCGCACCGGGTTCCTGCCGCCAGCGCGTCGGCGTACCACTGCACCAGGGCAGGATCTGAACCTGCCGAACCGGCGATGCGCAGCGCAGCCAGCAAGAACGACCGCGCGAAACCCTCCAACTGGTCGGTGGCGTTTTGTCCCGCTGCCGGCGGAAAGACCACGCGGGCTCCCGCGGGAGAGGAATGGCGGTGGGCCCCGGCGATCAACCGGTCGGCCAACCGTTCCCACTCGACGCGGCCCCATCCGGTGAAGCTCCGGGCTTTCTCCATGGCCTGCTCTTTTCGCGTCGGTTCCACCTGGTGTCGCTACAGTGCCTGTTGCAGATCCGCTACGGTTTCGGCACGGACGGGTTCGGTCTTCCGTGAGGTGGCGGAACGGTAGGCGGCGAGGATGGTTTCCACGATGCTGCGGGCATGGTTGTTGCTCACCTGTGGTGAGGCCCCGTTGACGGTAGCCAGGAAGTCGGCCAGCTGGGCGGTGAACCCCGTCTGGATGTTATCCGCCGAGGGGACGTGGAGCGTGCTGCTTTGTCCGTGGTGCCGAATGATGGTCCCGCGGTCGGGGGTGCAGGAGATCGTGCCTTCCTCGCAGATCAACAGGATCTCGTCCAGCCGCTGCGGTGGATCCGAGACGATGACGATGTTGATCTCCACCCCGTTGCGCAGGTGCAAATTCAGGTAGCCGTCGGTCTCGACCTCGACACCGAAACGTGCCAGGGTCCGGGAGTCGACGGTTTCGGCCGCCGAATCAGCGAGCCAGAGTGAGCGGTCGATGCAATGCCCGCCGATGTTCATGAACGCACCGCCGCCGGCCATCACCGGGTCGAAGAACCATGCCGGCCGGGTGCCGGGGCGGTAGTTCGTACTGCGGAAATCACGGATCATCAGCAGCTTTCCCAGCTTCCCGGAGGCCAAGGCCTCGTGGGCGGCAACCTTTTCAGGCAGGAAATGCTGGATATGCCCGACAACGAGTGTCACCCCTGCTTGTTCGCAGGCGCGCATCATGACATCGCAGTCCGCCAGGCTGATGGCCATGGGCTTTTCCACCAGCACATGCAGGCCTGCGTCGGCGGCGTCGAGCACCATTTGCAGATGCAGGGCATGCGGGGTGTTCACGATGACCGCATCCAGTTCCGCCTCAGCGTACATCTTCAGGTAGTCGGTATAGACGGCTGCCCCGGTCAACACGGCGACGTCGGAGGCCGTATCGGGCCGAAGGTCACAGACGGCGACCAGTTCGACGTCGGGCAGCGTGGTGGCTGCCTGTGCATGCAACGGGGCGACGGCACCTGCCCCGATGATTCCTAGACGGATCAATTGCTTACCTCTTAATATGCGTCGTGGACCGTGGTTGATGCGTGGTCCTGATCGTGGGTCGTGACCTTGGGTCGGCACGGCCGGTCCTTAAGAGATGATTATTCAAGCCAATAAAGAATGATTCCAGACGTAATCGTCGACGATTATGATCTGCGCTGCTTTCACGGGTCGACGGAATGCGGATAAAACCATGAAAGACCATGTTTTGTCACAGGACTTCTTCAAGTACCACTTGAATCCTTCTTTTTGACGCTGTGATAGTCGTCTCAACCGAACCGCAGTATCCGCGGTTCACCCTCACGAAAGGTGAATGCCATGGGCAAAACAGCCCGCTATTTTCGCCCCACGGCCCTCCTCCTCGGATCGGCTTTGGTCTTCTCGGTCACCGGTTGCGGCGGCCCCGCCTCCTCCTCGAGCGCCGAAGCACAGGCAGATGACATGACGACTTCCATCGACGGCCAGACGCTGACGTACTGGTCCATGTGGAAGGAAGGCGAAGCCCAGCAGAAGGTCATCGCCTCGGCCATCAAGGACTTCGAGAAGGACACCGGCGCCAAGGTGGACGTGCAGTGGCAAGGTCGCAGCAACACGCAGAAGCTGGTGCCGGCACTGAACACCAACAACGTCCCTGACCTGGTGGACGGGGCCTACGGCAAGTTGGCGACCTCGGTCGGCGACACCGGCCAGGCCCTCGGCCTCGGCAGCACGTACGACGCCGATGTCGACGGCAAGACAGTTTCCGAACTGATTCCGGAGAAGTACCTCAAGAACGCAGACATCTCCGACGAGAACGACCAGCCCTGGATGCTGCCCTATAACTTCAGCTCCGAAGCGTTCTGGTTCAACAAGAAGGACCACCCGGAGATCGCCGCCAACCCACCCAAGACGTGGGACGATTTCATGGCCACCTTGAAGAAGCTCGAGAAAGGCAAGGCCGCGCCGCTGGCAGCGGACGGCGACATCGGCGGTTACAACTCGGCGTGGATCATCAACCTGGTCCTGCGACACGGCGGGCCCGGCTCCTTCAAGAAGCTGGCCGCGGACACGTCCGGTGAGGCCTGGTCCTCCCCCGAGGTCCTGGATTCGGCGAAGAAGGTCGAGGAAATCGCCAAGAGCGGTTACCTGATCAGCGGTTACGACGCCAGCAAGTTCCCCGCCCAGCAGCAGAAATGGGCCACCGGCAAGGCAGACCTGCTGTTGAACGGTTCGTGGATCCCGGCCGAAACCGCGCCTTATGCCTCGAAGGGCTTCGACTACGCCTCTTTCCAGTTCCCCTCCGTTGACGGCAACCCGACCAGCGTCCGCGCCGACTTCGTTGGATTCTCGATCCCGCGCAAGGCCGAGCACGCAGCCGCTGCCGAACAGCTCGCAGTGACCCTGCTGGACAAGAAATACCAGGACCAGTTCGGCGCCAAGGCCAAGGTCTTGCCGATCCGCACCGATGCCACCATCGCCCCGGAAATGCAGGACATCAAGGATGCTGTCGATGAGACCGAGAGCATCAACCTCGCCTTCGACGGCGTGGTCTTCCCCGGCTACCAGGAGAAGATCCTCTGGCCCAATACCGACCAGCTCTTCCTGGGCAAGATCACCGCTGAAGAGTACGTCAAGAAGATGCAGCAGGATCAGAAGCAGTACTGGAAGGACAATGGCTAATGACCTTGACCCCAGTCCAAGAGGTCGGCGCTGAACCGGCCGAGCAGCCCCGGGGCGCACCACGGGGGCGCAAGAAGAAGCAGGAATCCGGCAGTTCCATCGACCGGCAGCGGCGCAAGCTCCTGATCCCGTTCGTCGGGCCAGCGTTCCTGTTCTACACCATCCTGTTCATCGTCCCGTCCATCGGCGCCTTCTGGATCAGCCTGCATAAGTGGTCCGGTTCGGGGCCCATGAAGTTCGTGGGTCTGAAGAACTACTCCCAGGTCTTCCGCGACGACCTGTTCCTCACGTCGTTCGGCAACACCCTGCTCCTGCTCTTCGTCGTCGGCATCGCGATCTTCGTGATCGCCTTCGGGCTGAGCCTGGTGCTGCGGGACATGATGGGCAAGAAGATCGCCCGCTCGGTGATCTTCTTCCCCCACCTGATCAACGCGTTGGTCTTTGGCGTTCTGGCCGGGTTCATCTTCAATCCGGGCGGGCTGGTCAACAAGCTGCTCGAGCCATTGGGGGTCACCGACCCGCCCAAATGGCTCGCCGCGGACAACCTCTTCCCACTGATCATGGTGACCATGGTGGCCACCACCACCGGCTACTTCACCACCATCTTGATGGCCGGAGTGGACCGCATCCCCCCGTATTTCTATGAGGACTGCGCTCTCGCCGGGGCGACCCCGTTCCAGCGGCTGCGCTACGTGATCCTGCCGCTGACCTGGGATGTCTTCGGGACGTGTGCGGTGTTGTGGACGATTTCGTCGATCAAGATCTTCGAGATCATCTGGGTGTTCGGCGGCAGCAGCGGCGCCGGACTCCCTCCGACCGAAACCTGGACGACTGCGGTCTACACCTACGTCACCGCGTTCTCGGGCCAGTCCACGCCGGCCTACGGTGCGGCGACCGCCTCGGCGATCATCTCGCTGGCCCTGATCTCCGTCCTCGTCATCATCCTGCGTCGTGCCATGCGCCGTGACGCCGTCGAATTCTAGGAGGAAGCATGTCTGAAAACCTGGACGTCGCCGTCGTCACTCCCATCCGCAGGAAACGCAATCGTGCCGCAAGCCCCGCCATGGCGGGGGAACGCACCTTCCTGCGCGGTCTGGGGATCACGGTCCTCTGGATCGCCGTCGCCGTCATGATCCTCATGCTGGTGTGGATGGTCGCCCAGTCCTTCCGTGGCACCAGGGAAATCCTGAGCGACCCGTGGGGCATCCCGGCCTCGATGGACTTCACCAACTACGTGAATGCCTGGACCGTGGGCAATTTCGCCCAGGCCACGTGGAACAGCTTCATGACCACCGTGGTCTCCTCCGTGGTGGCCGTGGCGGTGGCGGCACCCGCTGCCTACTATCTGGGCCGCGTCGAGAACAAGCTGACCAATGCGTTGAGCCTGTACTTCATCCTGGGTCTGGGCATCCCCGCCCAGGTGATCCTCATTCCGCTGTTCGTCATGCTCAACAAGGTGTACCTGACCGATAGCCTGCTCGGGCTGAACCTGGTGTATATCGGCATCTCGATGCCGTTCACCGTCTTCCTGCTCACGGCCTTCTTCAGGTCGCTGCCGATCGAGATGGAGGAGGCTGCGGCCCTGGACGGTTCCAATGCGTTTGGAACGTTCTTCCGCATCACCCTCCCGCTGGCCAAGGGCGGCATTTTGACCGCCTTCGTCCTGCAGGTCATCGCGCACTGGAATGAAACCCTGCTGTCGTTGACGCAGTAGTGCCCCATAAGGTGGTGTAGCGTCCGGTCACCCGCCGATATGGAGTGCGGCCACCGGACGTATCCTTCGAGGAATCTCCTACAACCCACTCGAAAGGACATCGCCGCGATGACCGCTACCCAAATTATCGACCCTCAACGCCTGCTTGTCGAAGCACTCTCCGATGCCTCACCGGACCTGATGCGCTCGATGCTGCAGACCATGATCAACGCTCTGCTGTCCGCTGATGCCAGCGCCGTCTGCGGCGCCGAATACGGCACCGCATCCCCGGAACGGGCCAGCCAGCGAAACGGATACCGGCATCGACCCCTGGACACCCGGGTCGGCACCGTTGACGTCGCGGTGCCGAAGTTGCGGCAGGGGAGCTACTTTCCAGAGTGGTTGCTCGAGCGCCGCAAACGCGCAGAGACCGCGATGATCACCGTCGTGGCGGACTGCTACCTGGCCGGAGTCTCGACCCGCAGGATGGACAAACTCGTGAAGACCCTGGGCATTCATTCCCTCTCCAAGTCCCAGGTCTCGCGCATGGCCGCGGACCTCGACGAGCAGGTCGAGCAGTTTCGTCACCGGCCTCTGGGTGAGGCGGGACCCTTCACCCTCGTGGCAGCCGACGCGTTGACCATGAAGGTCCGTGAAGGTGGACGGGTCGTGAACGCGGTCGCCATGGTTGCCACCGGGGTCAACGCCGACGGGCGTCGTGAAGTGCTCGGGGTGAAGGTCGCGACCAGCGAGACCGGGGCGGCTTGGAACACGTTCTTCGCCGATCTCGTCGCACGCGGACTGGACGGCGTGCAGCTGGTGACCTCGGACGCCCACGCTGGGTTGGTTGAGGCGATCCGGGCGAACCTGCCAGGGGCCAGCTGGCAGCGGTGCCGTACCCACTACGCCGCTAATTTGATGGGGATTTGCCCGAAGAATCTGTGGCCTGCGGTGAAGGCGATGCTGCACTCGGTCTATGACCAGCCCGATGCCGAGAGCGTCCACGCCCAGTTCGACCGGCTGCTGGACTACGTCCAGGAGAAGCTGCCCAAGGTCTTCGAGCACCTCGACGAAGCCCGGGCCGACATTCTGGCGTTCACGGCGTTCCCGAAGGATGTGTGGCAACAGATCTGGTCCAACAACCCCAACGAACGGCTCAACCGCGAGATTCGCCGGCGCACCGACAGCGTTGGTATCTTCCCCAACCGCGACGCGATCATTCGGCTGGTCGGCGCGGTGCTGGCCGAGCAAACCGATGAGTGGGCAGAAGGCCGCCGCTACCTCGGATTGGACGTGCTGGCCAGATGCCGGCTCAGCCTCGTCAACGACGCTGACAACACCCTGAATGCGGAGGAGGCGCCTGCAGATCCCTTCCAAGCGTTGACCGCCTAAAAGCAATCACCGAAGGAAACCACCGCTACACCACTTCCCGGGGCTTGACCGTTGACGCTGATGCAGTCCACCGAGAACTACACCCTCCCGGTGGCTCTCATTTCCTTCATCCAGCAGCAGACCTACTCGGGTGCCGACTGGGGCGGGTTGTTCGCCGGGCTGGTGATCGTCGTCATTCCCATGCTGGTGGTCTACCTCTGGCTGGGGCGCCGCCTGACCGAGGGGTTGACCCTGGGCATGGGCAAGTAGTGAACGTCCCCACTGGCGGCCGGCCGAATATCGTGATCATCATGGCCGACCAGTGGGCCGCCCACGCGCTGGGTTGTGCCGGCTCCGAAATCGTCCAGACTCCTTGTTTGGACGCACTTTCCGGGGCCGGCCTTCGCTTTAACCGCGCATACACCACCTTTCCGCTCTGCGTTCCGGCCCGCAGTTCGCTGGTCGCCGGGCGGTACCCCCACGAGTTGGGTATTTCCGGCAATGCCGGCGTCTCCGAGAAGACCCCGGGCCGCTCCCCCGAAAGCCTGGGGCACTGGTTCACTTCCGCAGGCTATGACTGCGCGTACGCCGGCAAATGGCATGCCCCGGGGGCCAGTGCCGTCGAGGCCGATGGGTTCGAGGTGATCCACCCCTTCGGTGATCTGGGGCTTCCCGAGGCCGCCGACGCCTGGTTGGGGACCCGGCAGCAGCAGGAGAAGCCGTTCTTGCTCTTCGCTTCCTTCGATAACCCCCACACCATTTGCGAATACGCCCGCGGACAGCATCTGCCCTATGGTGATGTCCCCCCGCCGGCTTCCGTCCGCGATGCTCCTCCCCTGCCGGCGAACTTCGCGACACCG
This sequence comes from Arthrobacter sp. AOP36-F1-5, assembly GCF_058137995.1. NCBI lineage: Bacteria > Bacillati > Actinomycetota > Actinomycetes > Micrococcales > Micrococcaceae > Arthrobacter > Arthrobacter sp. AOP36-F1-5. Next base: position 483,351 of record NZ_CM176892.1, on the reverse strand, counting down.
CCAGCTAGTCCCCAGGCGTTGACGTACGAACGCACTCAGGCCGAGCCGTCCTACGGGACCTCCGAGTTCACCGCCGATGATTGGCGCCTGTATCGACACACCTATGCCCGACTCATCGAGTGGGCGGACGGACAGATCGGTTCGATCTTGGACTCGCTGGAGGCGCACGGACTGGCCGATGACACCGTAGTGCTCTTCACCAGCGACCACGGAGACGGTGACGCCTCCCACGGCTGGAACCAAAAGACCTCCCTGCAGGAAGAGACCGTCAGGATCCCGCTGCTCATGCGTGGCCCCGGTATCGGCGCTTCACAGGTCTCCGAGCAGCTCATTTCCCTCGGAGTGGATCTGATCCCCACCCTGTGCGGGGTGGCCGGCATTAATGCACCGCCGGGGGCCACCGGGCACGATGTCCTGGCGCAGCCGCGCACCAGCGACGACGGAGTCGCGATCGAAACGGCTTTCGGGACCGGCGACAAAGGCTCCACCTTGGGCCGGGCCTTCATCGGGGAACGGTATAAGTATTCGGTCTATAGTTGGGGAAAATACCGCGAACAGCTCGTGGATCTGATCGCGGATCCGGGCGAAATGCGCAATCTGGCCGCCGAATCGGCCTTCGACGAGGTATTGGAGGACTTCCGCGCCCGGCTGCTCGCCTGGTGCCTGGAGACCGGCGACGCGGCCTTCCTGAAGAAGCTCGTGCTGCCCACCGGGGTGGACCCTGCAGTGCGTGCGGGGATCTACGCGATCCCCTACTGATCCGGGAACGGCGAAGGCCCGGGTTCCTTCCCTGCTGGGAGGAACCCGGGCCTTCTGCACACCCTAGGCGTCGATGAAGCGTTCGACGGCGGTCTCCGGACGAAGCCGATCGGCGGGATCGATGTCCCCGGCAAAGGCCAGCCACTGGTAGAAACGGTCCCCCCGCCTGATCAGCTCCTGGTACAGGCGCAGGCGCAGGTCCTTGAGCACCGGGCGGTAGACCGGGACGTCCACGACGTTGTTCAGCTCGTCGGGGTCGGCCTCCAGATCGTAGAGCTCATCGATCCCCTCCGGATTCGCGATGTATTTATACCGGTAGTCCCGGATCATCCGCTGGGCGTAGGGGAAGTGGTGGCCGTGGAACTCGCAGACGATTTCGGTCCTCCACTCCTGTCCCAGGGGTGCGGTGCAGGCCGGCATCAGCGATTCGCCGCGGATGCCTTCTGCGTTGCCGCCGGCAATGTCGATGAACGACGCCGTGAAATCCTGCAACGAGACGAACTTCTCCTCGCGCCGTCCTTCTTGCCCGGGCTCCGCCACGATCGCGGGGATCCGGTAGATGTCCTCATACATGGCCGGGCCCTTGTCATTCAGGCGATGGGCCCCGGTGAACTCTCCGTGGTCGGCGGTGAACATGGTGACGGTGTCATCGGCCAGCCCCAGCTCGTCCACCACGGCCAGGATGCGGCCGATCTCGTGGTCGATCATGGCGACATAGCCCCAGTACACGGCGGTGAGCTTCTTCCACTCCTCGGTGCTGAAGGACTCCGTGGACCAGTATTCGGCGTAGGTCTGCTGGACCTGAGGTTTGCCGTGGAAGGTTTCGGCGAAGGAACCGGGCAATTCGATATCGCTCGGGTCCACCAAGTCGTACCACTGGCGTGGGATCAGGTACGGAAGGTGAGGACCGAAAATATGGCAGGACAGGAAGAACGGCGTCCCGTCGTCGTTCCCTTCGGCGCCGGTCCCCGCAGCGAATTCCCGCAGCTTGGCGATGGTCTGGTCGGCCAGCCAGGCCTCGAAGGTCGCTTCAGTCGGCTGCTCGGTGATCCCGGCAATCAGGTGTCCCTGCGAACCGTCGGAGGCCGTGGTGTAGACAGGTTCCACGATCTTGAAGGCCGGATGCCCGTGGTCCTCGAGCCACTGAACGTAGTCCGGGTCGTCGAAGGTGTTCAGTGCCCCGGCCAGGTGCTTGCCCTCGAAACCGTAGTATTCCGGTCCGCGATGGCGGCCCACATGCCATTTGCCGACGTGTCCGAGCCGGTAGCCCTGGCGGTGTAGTTCATCGGCGAACGTGGGAGTTCCGTCGGGCAATTCCTCGCGGGCACCGGAATTCCACTCGTAGTTCGCCAACAGTCCGTGCTCGAACGGATGCTTCCCCGTCAGCAACGAGGACCGTGCCGGAGTGCAGATGGCCGTCGGAGTGTAGGCCCGCTCGAACACGGTGCCGCGTTCGGCCATCGCATCCAGATGCGGGGTGTGTTCCGAACTGTTCCCGTAGCAGCCCAGCGTGTCGATGCGCTGCTGATCCGTCATCAGGAACAGGATGTTGCGCTTCTTCTGTGTCGGTTCCAACTCTATTGACCTATGCCTTCTTCGTTTCGACGTACAAGTCGCCGGTGTAGAACGTCTTCGGATCGGCGATCTTGTCGATCTTGTCGTCGGCGAGGAACTGCTCCTCCAAGCCCTTGAGCCATTTGCCGATGGTTCCGTCCTTGGTTTTCTCCTCCAGCTCGGCACTGGTGAAGGTGATCGCGACGTCGACCTGCGGCTTGAGCGTTTCCTCCCCGACCTTCAGGAACTTCGCCGAAGCCGAGAGGCTCTTTTCCGTGTTCTCCTGCCGGAAGTCGTTGGAGGCCTTGACCACGGAAATGAACTTTTGCGCGAGCTCCTTGTCCTTCTCCGCCCGGCCCGCTGCCGCAACGAAGGAGCTGGGGAAGGTCAAGTCGTCCAGGTAGTCCTTATTGGCCGCCAGTTCGACGACGTCCGGGACGCGCTCCTTGATGTTGTCGATCAACGGGTACCACAGGGCCGCTCCGTCGATTTGTCCCGAGGCGAAGGCCGAAACAGCCGTCGAGGGATCCATGGTGACGATGTCGAAGTCCTCGCGCTTCAGGCCCTCCTTCTTGAGGACCAGGTTCAGCAGCTGATCCCCCGACGTCCCCTCGGGGACACCGACCTTCTTGCCCTTCAGGTCCTCCATCGAGGAGATCCCCGGCTGGGCGATGACCCGGTCGGCGTTGGACACGGTGTTCAGCGCCCAGATCTCTGCCTTGCCCGATGCCGGAAGCCACAGGGCTCCCGACCCGATGTACGCGACATCCACATTATTGGTTCCCAGCGCCTGGATCGCCAACGGTCCATTGGTGAAGGGCACGAAGTCGGGCTTCAGCCCGGCCTGATCCCAATACCCTTCTTCGTTGGCCAGGGCGAGCAGGGCGGCGCCGTTATAGTCGGCGATGTAGCCCACCTTGATGGGCATCTTTTCCGCCCCGCCGGACGAGCCGCTGGATTCGGAGCCGGCACAGGCCGTCAGCGCGGCGATGGTGGCGAGGCCGAGGCCACCGGCGAGAAAATCCCGGCGTTTGGTGTTGTTCAGGTTCATGATGCCCTCCAGAGGTGTGCTGAGTGGATGTCGGTGGTGCGGAACGAAAACGAGGCTGGTGCCTTATCCGCTGTTTTCGGTATCGGAGTCCGGCTGGTTGTAGACCGCGTCCCAGACCTGTGAGCGGAGCTCGGAAAATTCGGGGGTCATGCGCAGGTCGTTGTCCCGCGGGTAGGGAAGGCCGACGTCAACCACCTTGTAGATCCTGCCGGGCCGGGCCGCCATGACGATGACCTTCGAGGCCAGATATACGGCTTCGTCGACGTCGTGGGTCACGAACAGGACGGTGCGCCGTTCCCGCCCCCACGTCTCGAGGAGTTGTTCCTGCATATGCACGCGGGTGAGGGCGTCCAGAGCTCCGAAGGGTTCGTCCATGAGCAGGATCTCCGGGTTGACCGCATAGGCGCGGGCAATGGCGCACCGTTGCTTCATCCCGCCGGACAGCTCCTTGGGAAGTGCCTCGGCGAACGCCGTGAGCCCCACCAGTTCCAGATAGTGGTCGACGGTGTGGCGTCGCTGCTTCGCGGGGACTTTCTGTAGTTCCAAACCGAACTCGACGTTCTTGCGTACGGTCAGCCACGGAAACAGTGCGTATTGCTGGAAGATCACCCCGGTGCGCGGGCTCGGACCGGTGACCTCCTCTTCGTCGACGAGGACCCGTCCGCTGGTCGGTTCCAACAGTCCGGCTGCTGCGTTGAGGATGGTGGACTTCCCGCATCCCGAGGGGCCGACGACGGTGACGAACTCCCCGTCGGCGACGTCCAGTGACACATCTTCTACGGCGGTGAAGATCTCTCCGCCGAGCATGAATTCCTGGTGGATGTTTTCGAACTGGATCATCGGCTTGGTGGTCGCACGAGGCATGATCGTCTTCTCTCTATCGTCGTTCTTGCCAGCGCGTGAGGCGGGCCTCAAGCAGCAGGAGGATGCGGTCCATGATCAGCCCCAGCAGACCGATCGCAATCAGGTCCACAAAGATGGTGGGGAGGTCGTAGTACAGCTGCGCCTGTTGCATGCGGAAGCCCAATCCACTGGGTGCGGCGATGAGCTCGGCGGCCACCACGGTGGCCCATGAAGCACCCAAACCCACGCGCATGCCGACGAGGATGAACGGGCTCGACGCCGGCACCACGACTCGTCGGAACACGACGAAGCTGGAAGCTCCCAGAACCCGGGCCGCGTTGATCAGCGTCTTTTCAACGGTCACGACCTCCTGGAACGTCGAGACCACGCAGGTAAGGAACGAGGCCAGGAAGATCACGAAAATCTTCGGTGTCTCGCCGATGCCCATCAGGACGATCGCCAACGGGATGATGGCCAGCGGCGGGACGGTGCGGAAGAACTGGACGTATGGCTCCAGGATGGACCGGAATAACGGGTACCAGCCCATCAGGAAGCCCACGGGGATGGCCAAGAGAACGCCCAGCAGGAAACCGCTCAGCACACGGGCCAGGCTGGCTGCGATATCCGAGATCAAAACCCCTGACTGACCCATTTCCACGCCCTTCGCCGCCACGGCGACGGGCCCGGGGATCACGACCAGACCGCTGGCCGAGACGAGCCACCAGACAGCGATGCCACCGATAACTGCTAGAACGCTGATGATCCGCAAGGTCTGCGTGGACATAGGCTGGCGGGCTTCTTTTCGCGGTGGCCGCGGGCCCGGGGTTTCCTGTGAAGGAATAGTGCCCCGCCCGCTGTCGGCGGGAGCTGTTTGCGATGTCATACAGGTCACACTATCCACTGACGCTACTTACGACAAGCACATTTACCTAAGTCATTTCTGTGCAACAAAAATTCTGGTCGATTCTTATCAAGTTCCGCTAGGCTCCAAGGTATGAATGCCCAGGGTGAACTCTCGACTACCGATAAACGGGTTGTCCAAACACTGCTTCAGGATGGCCCCACGAGTCGTTCTGGTTTGCAGCAGCAGCTGGGTTTTTCGCGTCCCACCATCTCCTCCGCGGTCACTCGTCTCATCGAGCGGGGCCTGTTGGAGGAGGCCGGTCTGGCTGCCTATGGGGCCGGACGCAACGGCAGGCCGCAGGTCCTGTTGCGCCCGCGCAGCACCATTGGAGCCGCGCTGGGAATCGAAGTGGGGCGGGCGCGCGTGGCCGTCACCGTCGCCGCTTTGGACGGAACAGTCCTCGCCCAGAAACTCACCACCTTCGAAGCCGGACCCAGTTTGTCTCACCGGCTAGGTATCGCCCTGCGTTCGGTCCGTGCCCTGATCAGCTCCGGGACCATCACCGCGGATTCGATCATCGGAACGGGTGTGGCGATCTCCGGAAGGCATCTGCCCGCCGCCGATGATCCGGACGCCACCGGCGCAGACCCCGCAGGTTTCCCCCTAGAGCGGCTGCGTCGACTCATCCCCGCCCCGGTCCTCTGGGATAACAACACCCGGTTGGCAGCACTCCGCCATCTGCGGGAGGCCCCTGCCGCGGCCACGACCGGCCTGCTCTACGTCGTCCTCTCGGACGGGATCAGCGCCGGACTGATCGACGGGACCGAGATCTTCCGCGGAGGGCACGGGGCCGCCGGGGAGCTGGGGCACCTGTGCATGGATCCGGCAGGGCCCCTGTGTTGGTGTGGCTCCCGAGGGTGCTTGGAGGCTCTGATCGGTATGGGGGCGATCCTGCGCCGCGCTACCGATCACGGGCTGGAGGTCACCGATCTGTCGGAGCTGTCCGCCCTGGCCGGCGACGGAGAGCAGCGCGCCGTCGAGCTGGTCTCTTGGGCCGGGACGCTGCTGGGTGTGGCATTGTCCAGCGCGACGATGCTCATCGACCCCCGCCGGATCATCCTCAGTGGCCAGTTGGCGCATTTGGGGGTTTCGCTCCACGAAGCTGCCCTCCGGGAACTAACCCGTCGACGCACCGCCGTCTCGCTCCCGGTCCCCGAACTCGTCCTCCACGAAGGCACTCAATACGAGGCCAGCCATGGGGCCGCCCTGCAGGCGCTGCAGCGGTGGGGCACCGATTTCATGGTCGCGATACAGTGACCGCACCCGATCCGAAGGAGAATCCCTTGTCCTGCTGCCATGGTCCGGCCCGCTCCGAGCCAGCCCACACCACCGAGGCTGCTGCTGCCGCCTCTGCCGCACCTGCCGCCGGGCCAGCAACGAAAGAGCATCGCCTGCTCGACACGGTCGAGTTGACCGGCGGAACCTTCAGCATGGGCGACGCCTTTGACGAGGGATACCCCCACGACGGGGAACTTCCGGTCCATGACGTGTCACTCTCGCCGTACTCCATCGATGCCACCACGGTCACCAACACCGAATTCAACCGTTTCGTTCAGGCCACGGGATTCCGCACGGAGTCCGAGGAGTACGGCTACTCGGCGGTCTTCCATCTGCTGGTCGACGCCGATGAGCGGGACATCCTCGGCCGCTCCAGCGACGTGCCCTGGTGGATCACCGTCCGCGGCTCTGATTGGGCGCACCCGCACGGTCCGCGCTCCTCCTGGCGTCAGGAGCCCCACTCGCCGGTGGTCCAGGTGTCCTGGAACGACGCCGTCGCCTACTGCCGGTGGGCCGGACGGTCGCTGCCCACCGAAGCACAGTGGGAACATGCGGCACGCGGGGGCCTGGAATCGCGGCGCTATGCGTGGGGCGACGAGCTGCTCGCCGCCGATGGAGGACACCGGTGCAATATCTGGCAGGGCAGGTTCCCGGTGCAGAACACCCTCGAGGACGGATATCTGGGCCCGGCCCCCACGGGCACCTTCGCCCCCAACGGGTTCGGCCTGTATGAAATGGCAGGCAACGTCTGGGAATGGTGTGCCGACTGGTTCGACCCCGGCTACTACCGCAATTCCCCACGGCAGGATCCTGCGGGTCCGCCCGCGGGGCCCGGGCGGGTCATGCGGGGTGGCTCCTTCCTCTGCCACGATTCCTATTGCAACCGGTACCGGGTCTCCGCCCGCTCGGCCAACACCCCGGATTCGGCCAGCAGCAACCTGGGTTTCCGGACCGTCGCCGACTTTTCGGCGCCGCCGCGCTAAACCAGGGGGTTGGCGGCCCGTCCCTCGGTATTGACCAGTACGACGACGGAGTCTTCCGTGATGCCCAGTTCCCGGCGTCGTGAGGTCTCGGCCAGGGCGTTCCGGGTTCCTGCCAGCGCCGAGGCCCCACAGGGCCCCGCGTCCTGTCCCAACGCCTCGAGGTCCCGGACCGCGCGGCGGCAGTCCGCTTCGGTGACCCCGACGGCGGCGTCCATCCCGGCACGGAACAGCGGCCAGCCCAGCGAGGAGACGGTTCCGCAGTTCAGCCCGGCCATCAGGGTGGGCGCCGAGGTGTCCACGGTGACCGGCGCCCCGGCCTGCAAGGACCGGGTGAGGCAGGCGGCGGAGTCCGGTTCCACCCCGAGCAGTACCGGCCCCTGCCCCGGGCCGGGACGGCTTCGATAATGCTCCACGAGCGACTGGGCCAGGGACCCCACCCCCACCGGGCAGGCCAGCAGATCCGGGCCGGTGCCCCGGGCCTCCAGGGCGTCATCGATTTCGCGGAACAGGGTGGTGTATCCGTCGACGATCCACTGCGGGACCTGGGTGTACCCCTCCCAGGCGGTGTCCTGGATCAGCACATCGCTCTCGCTGCCCTCGACCGAAGCGGCGGCCCTGGCCACGACGTCGTCGTACACTGCCTCCTCTTCCACGAGGCGGGCGCCTTCGCCCCTGATCCCCTCCAGCGCGGCGATTCCGAGTCCAGCAGGAACATGGATTCGGGCCTCCACCCCGAGCAGCCGGGCCATCCGGGCGATGGCCCGGCCGTGGTTCCCATCCGTCGCGGTCACCAGCACCGACTGCGGTGTTGACCCGCTTCCGGCGCGGACCAGGGCAGCCAGCCGGGACAGGGTCATCCCCGCAGGATCCTCGCCCGAGCGCAGGCAGAGGGCCCGGCACACGGCCCAGGAGGCGCCGAGGATCTTGAAGGCCGGCAGCCCCAACCTGCTGGATTCGTCCTTGAGCAGCACGCGCCCGACCCGCAGTTCGGTGGCCAGGGACGGCAGTTCGACCAGCGGCGTAGGCACATGACCGGGCAGGCTGCGGTGGAAGTCCAGTCCCGAGCCCGGTGCTGTGGTCCGCCACCTCTTGGCGGCTGGACGGGAATACCAGGTGCTGGGTTCGCCCATGGTCATGTCTCCCTTGTGGAACGGGACACCGGGCCCGGCATCCCTGACGCGGTGTAGTGCTAGACGGCAGTGTTCTCACCGATGACGGCGGCGATGGCGTCGATTTCGATACGCTTCTCCCCCCGGAACCGGGAGACCTGCACGGTGGTCCTGGGCGGAAGGGAATGTCCTTCCAGCCGGAACAGATAGGCCTCATTGAACTCATCGAATTCATCGAAATCCGCCACGAAAACGGTCAGCTTCAGCAGGCTCGTCAGCGAGGCCCCGGCCTGGGCCAGGACCCCTTCGAGGTGGTCGAAGGCGGCGGCCACCTGATCGGTCATCGTGACCGGGGTGCTGCCATCGGCCAACGTGGGGACCTGTCCGCAGGCGTAGACGACACCGCCGAACACCGCCGCTGCCGAATAGGGGCGGACCTTCGAGTCCTGGTGCCAGTGGCGTTCGATCTCAGGCATTGTCTTCTCCTACCAGATATCCCTCGGCGGCGGCCTTGATGGTCTTCCACAGCCGTGCGTCCACCGGCAGGCCGATGGCCCAGGCGTTTTCGCGTCGTTGCACCAGCTCCTCCGGGGTATGGAGGGCGAAGTTGTCGTCGGGGACCTCGTCCAGGGTGCGGATGAGGGTCCCGGGTTCCGCCCCGCCGGCGGGGACAAAGGCCTCGGAAGTGACCCTGACCTGTCCCACGTAGCCGGCGGGGGTGGCGATACGAGTGCCATGGTGGCTTGCGGTGCCACGAGTGAGCCGAGCGACCATGACCGTCTTCCCACAACGGACTGCCGCGGCCAGTAGCGGGGCGTCTAGCAAACCGGCCTCGAGGTCGATTTCCGGGGCGACGACCACGTTGCCCTCCCGGGCCGTTGCCAGTTCGATGAGCATCGTGCCGTGCATCAGCGGCGCGACGTCAATTTTCGAGTCGATCACGTAACGGTGACCGCCGTCGTATTCGCTCCGTTCAAACGCCAGCGCGGGGGCGCTCCAGTTCAGCTGTTTCAGGCAGTCCAGCAGCTCAGCGAAACCGGTGCCGTAGTGGACCTGGGAGAAAAGCACCTGGTGGGCGGCCGCATGGGCCACCGAAGTGCAGGCCCCGTGGGCCACCATGGCCCGGAAGGCGTACTCCCTGATTTCGCGGACCGCGATGCGCACGATCCGGTCCTCGGTGCCGTCCATGTGTTCCCTCGTTTCGATGTGTTCGGAGATCACTGCCACCATCATGCATCCTTTCCGACGAAGACCTTGTCGAAAAGGTCGAGCCAGTTTTCCCCGAGCACCCCGCGGATGGTGGACTCCTGGAGTCCGACCTTCTGCAGGCCCTCGGTCAATTGCGGGAAATCTTCCGGTCCGGCGAACCAATGCGGCCAGGCCGGCCATTCGGGAGCCGGTTGGGTCGGTGGCTGCCAGCGTCCGTTGCGCAGGTACCCCACATAGTCCTGGCCCCAGTTCCGGGTGCAGTCGCTGCCCAGGCCCACCCGGTCGGGTCCGTAGTCGTCGACCATCCGGGCGACCATGGTGCAGAACTGTTCCAGACTCGTCGTCTCCCCGCCGAGCACGATCGGATACAGGCAGGCCCCGATCATTCCGCCCCGGTCGGTGACGGCACGGATGACTTCGTCGGGTTTGTTCCGCGGGTTGTCCACGAACCAGGTGGGATTCGAATGCGTGATGGCAATGGGTGCCGAGGAGGCCTCGACGGCATCCAACGAGGTGCGGTTGCCGACGTGTGAGAGATCCACCAGCATGCCCACCCGGTTCATCTCGGCGATGATGTTCGCCCCGAATCGGGTCAGACCCGAATCCGAGGGTTCGTAGCAGGAGCCGCCGACCAGGTTCTGGATGTTGTAGGTCAGCTGGGCAATGCGCACCCCCAGCTTGTGGAAGACCTCCACCATCCGGAAGTCATCGCCGAAGGAGCTGGTGTTCTGCAGCCCCATCAGCACGGCCACCCGGCCCTCGGCCTTGGCCCTGCGGATATCCGCGGCGTTGTGGGCGAGGAAGGCCAGATCGGCGTTGCGGGCGGCGAGTTGGTACCAGTCCCCGATCTCCTGCAGCGTTTCCAGGGGTCCGTGGTAGACGGCGCAGGTGGCGTTGACGCCGCTGACACCGCCGTCGATCAGTTCCTGCAGGACGGCACGGTCCCAATTATTGATCTGCAGGCCGTCCACGACGGTGGCCTGTTCATGAAGGGCGCTCATGCCGTTGCCTCCGGGGTGGGGCGCTGAGTGAAGAGCCAGTCATCGGTGATGCTGCCGTCCTTCAGATCGGCGATCCGCGGACCGCCGGAGAGCAGTGTCACGCGCAGCCAGTCGGTGGACTGCGGCGTGTAGTTTTCCATGCCGTAGACCGAGAGCTGGTAGCGCTGGACGTTCAACGGCAGGAATTCGGCACCGCGCAGATTATCGTGGACCTCGCCGTAGGCCAGCGGCCCGATGTTCTGGACCCGGGCGGTGAACTGGCGGTGCCAGGGGTGGGACAGCAGGAACTCGGCCACGCTGGTCCCGGCGTCGGCGGCCAGGAGGTCGCGGCGCAGTTCGGCGACGGCACGGGCAATATCGACGCCGTGTTGGACGTTCTCCCCGGGGTCCCGTCCGTGCACTCCCCTGCGTGGTTCCTCGTTGTCCGCCGAGGAGAACCAGAAGTAGCGGTTCTGGGCCGGATCGGCGAAGTCGTGGTCGGCCACCCACTCGTAGTCGGTGTCGATGAGGTGGGCCAGTTCCGCGCAGCTCATGCCCGGAGCCAAGGGCCTGGACTCATCACAGCGCAGCCGGGCTTCTACTTCCGCGTCGAGGTCGCCGGTCAGTTCGGTGAGGATCGTGGCGACGAGACCACGCTCCTCGGGCCCGGAGGCGGCGGCCGCCGCGTGCAGGGCCTTCCAGATCCGGTTCGTCTCGGTACCCCGGAAGCTCCCGGTGGAGGACCAGCGACGCAGATCCTCCAGCAGCGGACGCACCCGGTCTGCCAGTTCCGGTCCCGGCAGGAACGGCTGGGAGACATCCAGGTCCTGCTCCTCGAGGTAGTCCATGGCGCGGTCGAACAGTTCAAGCACCCGGACCACCTCCGGGTCCGTGGTTTCGGTGCTGCGACCGGTGACCTCGGCCAGCGGCAGCTCGCGCAGTTCGGCCCACGCGTTGAGCACCTCGGGGTGGTTGATGGCGTAGGGCACCATGCCCAGACCCGTCGCGTTGCCCATGCCGAGGTAGTGGCGCCAGCCCCCGGTCAGGGTGGCGGCGTCAGGGTTGCGGTGCCGGGCACAGGCCTCGACGAGGTTGTAGCTGAATTCGCGCAGCAACCAGGCCGAGAGCATATGCGCCCGGTAGGGGGCCGAGAAGGGGTGGGCGTCGGTGAGGTGTTCGTAGTCGGCCAGACCGCATTTGCCGTTGCTGTAGAACGCGGTGCTGCGGATGACATACGGCGACCCCCCGAATTTCGCGCTGTCGGGCTGTTCACCGTGGGCCAGGCGATCGGCGACGTATTCAAAGAACCGTTCGCTGCGGTTGGCGCGGGTCCAGATGATCGAGCCGGGTTCGGCCCGGCCACGCTCCTGCAGCGGGACCTGGGTCCGGAGCCGGGCCAACCGCTCCTCATCGACGGTTCCCTCCACCAGGGCAGCGGTGATGTCCCACGCCTTGGCGATCACCCGGTCGGTGTGTTCGCCGGTCTTCTGCGAGAAGATGACGAAGCTGAACGTCATGGATTCGGCACGAATCCGGTAGACGGCGTCTCCGCAGCCATCGGCGTCGATGTCGAAGTGGGTGCGTTTGATCTTCCACCCCCGGGCCGTGGCGCGGCGGATCATGGTGCGGATGAAGCTGTGCCGGGTGGCGCGGGCTCCTCCCATGTCGGCGGGGTCCATCACTTCACGTGCGGGGCGCAGCTCCGAGGGCGACGGCAGTCGCAGCGCCGGTTCGCTGATCGATGCGGACATTTTTCATGCTCCTTCCGGTGCCAGGCGCAGGTAGGCCGTCTTGGTGAGGGTGAAGAAGTCGGAGGCGGCGTCGCTGTTCTGCTCGCGCGGACCCGGCTGGGAGGAGTCGCGCAGGCCACCGAACGGTGCATGGACCTCGGAGCCGGTGGAGGGGCCGTTGACCTTGATCAGCCCGGCCACCAGGTCGTTGAGGCAGCGCCGGATGGAACGCTCGTCGCTGGTGAACACGGAGGCGGTCAGACCGAATTCGGTGGCATTGGCCAGTTCGATGGCCTCCTCCAGGGATTCGGCGCGCAACAGGGTGGTCACGGGCCCGAAGACCTCTTCGCGGCAAATGGTCAGCTCGCTGGTGCCACCGAGCAGGGTGGGGGCCACGAAATGTCCCTCCGCGTCGGGGATCGGTGCACGCGCCAGGACCTGGGCGCCTTCGGCTTCGGCCTGCTGGACGGCCTCGTCGATATCACGGCGGGCGCGCTCGTTGACGACGGGTCCGATGCCGGCTCCTGCGTCGGTGCCGGCGCCCACATTCAGTGCGTTGAACCGTTTGACCAGTTCATCCCGGAGCTGGTCGTGGATGGCTCCCACGGCGATGACGCGGCGGGTGGCCGTGCACTTCTGGCCGGTGCTGCCGGTGGCCGCGGCGGTGATGAAGTCGGCGGCGGTGGCAAGATCGGCATCGGGCAGCACGATGGCGGCATTATGTCCACCGAGTTCCATCTGCAGCTTCGCTCCGCGTAGGACCGTCTTTTCGCGGATCCGGTGTCCGACCTCCACGGATCCGGTGAAGGTGACGGCGTCGGCCCGTGGATCGGCCACGAGTTCCGAGCCCAGGGCCCCGGGGCCGAGCAGCAGGTTCAACACACCTGCCGGGACTCCGGCTTCTTCAAGGATCTCGGCGAACATCACGGCGGTGGCCGGGGTGTCGCTGGCTGTCTTCCACACGACCGTGTTGCCCCAGAGCAGTGCCGGGGCGATCTTCCAGGCAGGGATCTGCAGCGGGAAGTTCCAGGGGGTGATCACCGCAACGGTGCCCAACGGCCTGCGGATCGTGCGGACCACTTCGTCCGGGTTGGCCGAGGGGTAGACCGCTGCGTTGGCCCGACGGGCCGACCCTGCGTTGTAGTACAGGGTTTCAATGCTGGCCCCGACTTCGCCGCGGGAGTCGGCCAGGATCTTGCCCTGCTCGCGGGTCATCAGTTGGGCGACCTCTTCGGCACGGCGGCCGAGGATCTCGGCGGCGCGGCGCAGGATGTTCCCGCGGGCGATGATGCCCATCCGGTCCCAGCCGGCGGCGGCCTGCGTGGCTGCGTCCAGGGCGTGGTCGAGCTCGGTGGACGTGGCCGTGGCGTACTGCGCCACCACTTCCTGGGGCAACGCCGGGTTGGAACTGGTGGCAGCCGGGCCGCTTCCTTCCACCCACTGGCCGTTGATGAGTTGCTTCAGGCCAAGGGTCTGCTGTCCGGGGTTGGTCACGCTGATGCTCCTTCGTTCTGCGGTGGTGCTCGTCATGTCTTTGAGGCTACGGCGCTATTTGATCGGCGTGAAGTATCTATTGCTTATGTATTGATCATCAATAACACTTAGTTCATATGGAGATCCGTCAATTGCGCTACTTCGTGGCGGTGGCCGAGGAAATGCATTTCAACCGGGCGGCAGCACGCCTGCTTATCGCCCAGCCGGCGCTGAGCCAGCAGATCCAACGACTGGAACGGGAGCTGAAGACCCGGCTGTTCACCCGCACCACCCGATCGGTGGAACTGACCGAGACCGGCAAGGTCCTGCTGGTGGCTGCCCGCAAGGTGATCCTGGAGTCCGAGCAGGCACTGCGCAGCATCGAACAGGCGGTGGAAGGCCGGACCGGCCTGCTTCGCGTGGGTTTCGTGGGGTCGGCGGCCCTGAATCTCATCCCCCGGATCGTCCCGCCGCTGCGCATCCAATATCCGGGTCTGGAGTTGGAACTCCACGAGTTGACCACCGAACAACAGCTCGGGGCGCTGGAGTCGGGGACCCTCGATGTGGGCATCGTGCGCGATGTCGAGTCGCTGCCGGGCATCACCGCCCGCGAACTGACCCGCGAGCCCCTCATCGTCGCGCTTCCGGACGACCATCCGTTGGCCCGCCGGCCCTCCCTGGCCCTGGCCGACCTGTCGGAGGCCGGCTTCGTGGTCTTCCCCCGCGACCAGGTTTCGCGGCTCTATGACGTCATTTCTGCTTTATGCCTGCACGCTGGATTCCGCCTGCGCGTCGCCCAGGAGGCCATCCAGTTCCCGACGATCCTGGGTTTGGTGGCCGCCAAGACAGGTATCGCCGTCGTGCCCGAAGGAATGCGCGCCCTCCAGCTGGCCGGGCTGCGCTATGTGCCCTTGACCGACACCACGGCCACCTCGACCGTTTCGCTGATCGTCAAGACCGACCGGGCCGAGACCCCCCTGATCGCCCGGTTCACCGACGCCGCCACCGGTTTCGCCAGCACCGAGGCCACGGTTGGCTGAACCGTGGCCCCTGCCTGGGTGCATGCCGGCCGGACTATTCCTTGGAGGTCGGCAGCTTCGTGGTGGTCGCCGATTCCTTCTCCCCGGCCTGCTCCCCCACGGCTTCCTGCGTCGGGCCCGAACCTCGCGGGTGGATGACTCCCTGTTCGATGGCCATCCGCCGGGCATAGATCGGGGCGGCGAACACCGAGGGCAGCATCAGGAAGCCGACCGGGACCGCGGTGATCACGATGAAGGACTGCAGTCCGGAGATGCCGCCATCACCGATGGCGATCAACACGGCTGCCGCCACCCCCATCATCACGGCCCACGTGGCGCGCAGCTTGGTCGACGGTTCACCGGAAATGGTGCAGGACTGGGCAATGGCGAAGGACATGGAGTCCGTCGTCGTGGCCACGAACGTCACCGTCAGCAGCAGGAACGCACCACCGACCAGACCGGAGAGCGGAAGCTGGGCCGCGATGGACATCACCACCGCCGGTAGTCCGTCCGATTCGTAGGCGGCGCCCACGCTTCCGGGGTTCTGCTGCTCGAACATGATGCCGG
This sequence comes from Arthrobacter sp. AOP36-F1-5, assembly GCF_058137995.1. Classification (NCBI taxonomy): domain Bacteria; kingdom Bacillati; phylum Actinomycetota; class Actinomycetes; order Micrococcales; family Micrococcaceae; genus Arthrobacter; species Arthrobacter sp. AOP36-F1-5. The sequence goes on along the minus strand of NZ_CM176892.1, from coordinate 467,892 downwards.
TTCCGCCCAGGACGCTGAACCAGACGGTGGTCAACACCGGCGGGATCACTGCCGTGCAGATGATCAGATCGCGGATGGTCCGGCCGCGGGAGATCCGGGCCACGAAGATGGCCATCAGCGGCCCGTAGCCCAGGAACCAGCCGAAGAAGAAGACCGTCCACCCCGAGAGCCAGGTCGGGTCTCCCTGGTAGACGGACATGCCCACGAAGTTGCCGATGTAGGTGCCGAAGCCGCCCAGGAAGGCCTTGAAGACGTAGCCGGCCGAGCCGAGGACGACCACGGCGGCCATCAGGGCGATCGCCAGCCAGACGTTGGCCCTGCTGAGGATCTGGATGCCCTTGTTCAGCCCGGAGGACACCGAAAGCGCCGCGATGCCGGTCAACACGGCGATGACGATCAGCTGGGTGGCGTAGTTGTTGGGGATCCCGGTCATTTCGGCTAGCCCGTAGGAGACCTGCAGGCCCAGGAACCCGACCGGTCCCACGGTGCCGGCGACGACGGCGATGATCGCCACGACGTCGGCGACGGTGCCGATCCAGCTGTGGAGGACCTTCTTGCCCATGATCGGGTAGAGCAGCGTACGCGGGCGCAGCGGCATGCCCTTGGAGTGGGCGTGGGTGATCACGATGGCGCCCAGGGTGCCCAGGATGGCCCAGGCCAGGAAGCCCCAGTCCACGAAGCTCTGCGCCAGGGCCGCGCTGGCCTGGTCGCTCTCGGATTCGAGGCTGTCCCCGTAGTAGGGCGGGGAAGCGATGTAGTGGGCGATCGGCTCGGCCGCGGCCCAGAACACGCCACCGCCGGCCAGCAGGGTGCACATGATCATGGAGACCCATTTGAACCGGGTGAATTCCGGTTTCCCGGTGCTCAGCCGTGCCTTCGCGTAGGGGGTGAAGGCCAGGATGATCGCCACGAAGAAGGTGATCAGCAGCAGGTACTGCCAGTAGGCGCCGAACCATTTGGCGGCACCGCTGAAACCGGAGTTGATGACGTTGGCGGTCCAGTCGGGGAATCCGAGGCTTGCCGCGACGAAGAGGACGACGATGCCGATGCTGATGCCGGCGACCTTGCGGTCAAGCCCCGCAGCCAAAGCGGAGGGAGGCGCATCAGCCTCGGGGGTGGTCAGGGGGGTGGGCTCAGTCATGTGTGTCTCACTTAGCTGATTGAACGCAGCCGGGTGCGAAGCGACTACCGAATAAAGTTCTTGGAGACCCGCGCCATGGTGCGCGTTCGGCACGCGGACTGCGGCACAGTCCGGCCACCCGGGTCAGGAAGGGGTTCCCCGGGATTGCTCCCGGAAAATGGCAAACCTATACGTTAGCATTTTTTCGTCGGTTGGACCCAATCGGCCTCCTGGCCACACCCCTCACCCGACCACGCACGACGCCTCCGGCGGCCCGTGGGAGCGGGGGCGTCGGAGGCGTCGTGGTGGACCGGAAGAGGCTAGCTCCAGATATCGTCTCCGCGCAGCGAGGCGTCTGCGCCGCCATCGGCGTAGATCGTCTGACCGGTGACGTGCGTATTTTCCACGCTCGTCAACCAGGCCAGCAGCCGGGCCAGCACGATCGATTCCGAGTGGTAATTCAACGGCATCGGCACGTGCTGATCCACCATGGCCCGGCCTTCGGGGGTGGAGAGCAGCTCAGTGGTCATCGGGGAGATCACGGTGCCCGGTGCGATCGCATTCAACGGGATGCCGGCGCCGGCGTACCGCTCGGTGATGCAGGCCCGACGCACCCAGCGGGAGAGGGCCCGCTTGCTGGAGGGGTAGTTCAGGTAGCCCTGCTCGGGGCCGGCCTCGGCCAGTGCGGTGCCGATCTCCACCGCGCGGTCCTCGTCCCCGGCGAGCAACGCGTCGACCAGCTCGGGGGAATTGGGCTGCAGCGAGGCCATGGAGCTGACGACGACGGCTCGGGGGGAATCGCTGTTGGCCAGGGTCGGTGCCAGCTGATCGAGGAACTCGGTAACCCCGAAGTAGTTGACCTTCACGGTGAGCGGTTTGGGCATGGAGATCCCGGCGCAGGCGATGACGGCGTCGATGCGGCCTTCGGCCAGGTCTATGGCGCGTTCGACGCCCGAGCTGCGGCCCTCGGGGGTGCTCAGATCGGCATCGATCTCTGCCCCCTTCAGGTCCACGCCGATGACGATTTCCCCGCGTTCGCGCAGCAATTGCGCGGTGGCGGCTCCGATGCCCGATCCGGCTCCGGTGATGGCATAGGTACGGCTCATGGTGTTCCTCCTGTGGTGGGTGGTTCGGTGGTTCCGAGCGTTCCTGCGAAGGATGTTGAGGCGACGGCAAAACGTTCGAGCAAGGTCACGAACGTCCGCCGGTCGGCTTCGCTCCATCCTTCAAGTAATTCGTCGACCATCCCGTCTCCGGCTTTCACGAAAGCCGCGGCGACGTGCTCTCCTGCGGGCGTCAGCTGCACTCGCTGAGCCCGGGCATCGTCGGGGTCGGCGGCCCTGACGACCAGCCCGGCCTCGGAGAGGCGCCGGATGATCTTGCTGATGTTGGAGGGTCCGGTCACCAGGTGGGCGGCGAGCGCCGAGGGGCGTTGGGGGCCCTTCTGGGCGATCACGGTGACCATGACGATCGCCGGCGGGTCCAGATGGACTCCTTCACGGGCGGCGACCCCTGTGAGGAATCCTGGCGCCGTCCATTCGCCCAGGATGCGGGTCAGGGCGGCAATCAGTGCCGGCCGGTAGTCCGTCTCGTTAGTCGTCATGGACGGTTCCACCATCGACGGGCAGCACGACGCCGGTCACGAAACTGGCTTCGTCGCTGAGGAGCCAGGCCACGGCGTTGGCGATCTCCTCGGGCTGGCCCAGGCGTTTCATCGGGATCTTGGAGCTGTGCTCCGCCTTGGCCTCCGCCGGCAAGGAGGCCAGCGAGGCCGTTTCGATGGCGCCGGGGGCGACGGCATTGACCCGGATGCCAGCTGGCGCATTTTCCATGGCGACGCTGCGGGTCAGGCTGACCACTCCGTGCTTGGAGGCGCCGTAGGGGGTCAGCATGGGCGTGGACTGCACTCCGGCGATCGAGGCGACGTTGACGATGGAGCCACTCCCCTGAGAGCGGAAGTGTCCGATCTGGGATTTCATCGCCAGGAAGGTACCGCGCAGAGTGACTGACATGACGCGGTCGAAGTCGGAGTTCTCGGTCTCTTCGATCCGGCGTGGCATGACGCCGATGCCTGCGTTGTTTACCGCGAGGTGAAGCCCGCCAAAGGTCTTCACGGCGACGTCGATCAGGCCTGCGACTTCCTCCGGATCGGCGACGTTGGCCCGCTGGTAGACGGCCCGTCCTCCGGCTTCGACGATTTCGGCGACCACCGCTTCACCGGCCTCGTCATTGATATCCGAAACGACGACCGCGGCGCCTTCGGCGGCCAACCGGGTGGCGATGGCCTGGCCGATTCCCGCGCCGGCTGCCGTCACCAGTGCCACTTTGTCTTCGAAAAGCATGTCCGTTTCCTACTTCCCGGTCGCTGCCTGCAGCAGTGGCCTTCTTTGATGTCTTGAGGACACAATATCATCTTTACTGTCGAGAAGACAGTAAATAATGATCGGGCTCTTCGGTTCCCTGACGGGGCTGCTGCCCTGCGTGGCCAGGAACACCCCGTCATAAGCAGTCCACGTTCCCCCGCCCGCCCGCAGCGGCGATAGCATCAGCCCATGCCCGAGAGCCGTTCCGCCGCAGATCACGGCCACGCGTTCAGGTTCCCGGCCCTGCTGCTCACCGCATTGGCGCTGCTGTCGATGGCCGGTCCGGTCGCCACCGACCTCTATCTGCCGGCCTTCCCCGCAATGGCCCGCGAGTTCGGGGTCAACGCCTCGTCCGTCCAGCTGACCCTGACCGGTTTCCTGCTGGGCATGGGAGGCGGCCAACTACTCTTCGGACCGCTCTCGGACCGGTTCGGGCGGGTCCGGCCGCTACTCATCGGCTCCTCGGTCTTCGTCCTGTCCTCGGTCGCGGTCGCACTGGCGCCCACGATCGAGACCCTCACCGCGTTCAGATTCCTCCAAGGCCTCAGTGCGGCAGCCGGCGTCGTCCTCTCCCGCGCCGTCATCTCCGACCGGGCCGTGGGAGGCCAGGCCGCCCGGCTGTTCTCCATCATGATGACCATCAGCGGCGTCGCCCCGGCGGTGGCCCCGTCCGTGGGCAGCCTGATCTTCATCACCTCGGGCTGGCGGGCCGTGTTGTGGGCGATCACCGCGATGTCGGTGGTGATGCTGCTCGGCGCCCTCTGGCAGGTCCGCGAGACACTGCCGGTCTCCCATCGCCGCACCGGACCGCTGTTCGGCGGGCTGGCGGTGGCGATCCGACATCGCCGGTTCGTGGGCTACATCGTGCTGTTCGGGGCGGCCTTCGGGATCCTCATGGGCTACATCTCCGCCTCTCCCTTCCTCTACCAGGGGGTCCTGGGCCTGAGTCCCGGAACCTTCGCGCTGCTCTTCGGGGCCAACGCCCTGGGCATGATGAGCACCGGCCTGGTTTCCGCCCGGCTGGCCACCCGGATCCCATTGCGCAACACCGTCACCGTGGCGGTGACCACCCTGGTGGCCGTGGCCGTGGCCTTCACCCTCTGCGCCCTGTTCGGGGCCCCGGGCTGGACCCTGGCGGTATTGATCTTCGCCACCACCTGCAGCATCGGGTTCGTCATGGGCAACACCACCTCGCTGGCCTTGGCCGAGGTCAGGCACGTCTCCGGCAGCGGTTCCGCCTGGCTTGGCGGGGCCCAGTTCACGCTCGGGGCGATCGTCTCCCCCTTGGGTGGTCTCGGCGGTTCAACCAGCGCCGTGCCCCTCGGATTCGTCCTGCTCGGATGTTCCCTGCTGGCCGCCGGCGCCCTTTTCGCCACCTCGGACCGTTTCCACTCCGAGGCCACCGGATGAGCCGGCCGGCCGCGGTCCGCCCCGCCCTGCCGTGGGTGATCGCCGGGATCGTCATGGTCGCGTTGAGTCTGCGCGCCCCGATCATCGCCCCCACCGCGGTGATCGCCGACATCCGCGAAGGCACCGGGCTCAGTGCCGCCGGGGCGGGCCTGCTGACCGGCCTGCCGGTGCTCCTCTTCGCGTTGGCCACCCCGCTGGCGTCGCGGGTGATCCGCCGTTTCGGCCCCGAAACCACGATCGTGCTCTGCCTGGCCGGGATCATGGCCGGCACGCTCATCCGCTCCTCGGGGCCGGCCCTGGTGGTGCTCGGCGGCACCGCGGTCATCGGCGCCGCCATGACGCTGGGCAATATCGCTGTCCCGGTGCTGATCCGCCGGGACGTCCCCTGGAATAAGGTCTCCTCGGCGACGGCCGCCTATTCGGCCACGATGAATGTCGGCTCGATGGCGACCCTGCTGGGCACCGCACCGTTGGCCGGGGTGGCCGGCTGGAGGTGGGCGATCGCCGCCTGGTCGATCGTCACCGCCGTCGGACTCATCTATTGGGTCCTGCGACGGCGCAACGCCCCGGGGGCCCCGGTTTCCTCCGGCATGGCGAGCAAGACGACTGGCCCGGCGGCGGCCCCGGCCCGCACCCCGGAACAGCGGGCCCACACCCAGCGCATCGTGGCGCTGCTAGTCTTCGCGTTCTGCGGGCAGTCGGCGGCCTACTACGCCACCACGGCGTGGCTGCCGTTGCTGCTCACCGAAACCCGCGACCTGGCCCCGGCGGCCTCGGGAGCGTCGGCCTCGCTGTTCCAGGTCGCCGCGATCCTCGGCGCCTTCGGGGTCCCGTTGCTGGCGAACCGCACCCGACTGTCGGTGGCGGCGATCGTCGTGGCGGTCTTCTGGATCACCCTGCCGGTGGGGCTGTTGATCGCCCCGCAGGCCTTCGTGCTCTGGTCGATCATCGGCGGCATCGCCCAGGGCGGCGGGTTCACCGTGATCTTCTCCGTCATCCCCCGCATCTCGCATTCCGACGCCGAAGCGGCCTCGGTCTCGGCCCGCATCCAGGGTGGCGGTTATCTCGCGGCGACCGCAGCCCCGCCGTTGGCCGGCTGGCTAAACACCCTCACCGGGGGCTGGACGGCCCCGCTGGTGTTGGTTCTGGTGGCCACACTGACCTACACGACCGGTGCCGTGACCGCGGCCCGGCTCTCCGACCGGGACTGACCCCGGCCGCAGGCCAAACGCAGGACTATCTGCTATTCACCGCCAGCGAGGCCCCGAACCCCAGCAGTGCGACTCCCGCGCCGCGGTCGGTCCAGCGGATGAAGCCCGGCTTCTGGAAGGTTCCCCGGGCCAGATGGGTTCCGTTGATGAGCAGCGAGAACCAGATCAGCGCCAACAGGTTGTGCACCCCGGCCAGCGCAATGCCCATGAGCAGTGTCGAGGTTCCTGCGGGGATGAACTGCGGGATCATCGCGATGTAGAAGACCCCGACCTTGGGGTTGAGCAGGTTCGTGCCCGCACCCTTGGCCCAGGAGAACAGCAGCCCTCGGCTGGCCCGCGCGACGGGTTGATCGGCAACGACCGTGGGTGGGGTGCGACCCAGCGAACGCCAGAGCATGGTCGCGCCCAGCCAGGCCATATACAGGGCACCGACCAGTTTGAGGATCGTGAACGCCGTTTCGGAGGCGGCCAGCAAGGCCGATGCCCCGACGGCAGCGGCAATGCCCCAGAGCATGGCACCCGAGTTGACGCCCAACGCGGTCGCGTAGCCATGGCGGCGTCCTTGGCTGATCGAAGCGCGCAGCACCAGCACGGTGTCCAGCCCCGGGATGATGGTCAACAGGGCGGCCACGACGGCGAAGGACAGCAGGGCCGATTCGATGCTCACGACTGCCATGCTAGGGCCACCGCAGCCAGGACCGCATCCGGCACGTCGCCGGGCGGGCCATCTGGAAGCAGACTACCTAGAAACCGCGCCCCGGCGTCGTGCTGTGGTCTTCGGAGAGATCATCGAACTCGGCGTCGATGGCGTTGGCGTTGGCGTTCCGATCTTTTTTGATCACCGCGGACACCACCCCCGCGACCATTGCTAGACCAAGAATGTTCATGACGATCGTAAAGACCATGGCCGACGCCCTCCCCAGTTGTTGATACGTTCTCGCAGGCGACAGAATTCATCCAAGAACCTGTCTTAAGCCCCAAGGTACAGTCTCGACCCGCCCGGCAGGGGAGGCAAGGCCGCCAGATGTCGAACCGTGACCAAGGCAACCCTGCAGGTACCGCCTTAGCGCAGAATCTGGACGGCAGCAGGCACAACGTCGATCAGTACCGCCCCGCTGCCGACCATTCCCTCGGTTTCGCCATCGCCCCCGTAAAGAATCGCCGGCTCGGCCGAGAGTGTGATGGATCTGCCGCGGAAGGTGTGCACCGTGGGCAAGTCGACGTGGGTACCTCCGTAGACCTTCGGCAAGGCCCGGATCATGTCCAGCCGGCCGAAGGCCTCAATCACCACGATGTCCAAGAGTCCATCGTCGATGCTGGCTTCCGGGGCAATGCGCATACCCGAGCCGTAGTAGGCCGAATTGGCAACGGCCACGCAGGCCGCTTTGAAGATCCGCTCGGTCCCGTCGATGCCCACGGTCAACCGGGTGGGACGGAACGTGGCCAAGGCGTACAGGCCGTTCAGCGGATACTGCCACGACCGTGGCAGCCAGTGCCCGCGGGCGACCCGGTCGGCGACCACTGCGTCGATGCCTGCGTAGATCGAACCCGCCACCACTCGTGAGGTGCCGTCGGGGGCGGTGGTGGTGATGAGGTCGGTTTCCGCGGGTTCCTCGTCGAGCAGGATGGTTGCCACGGCGTGAGGATCCGTGGGCAATCCCAGCATCCTGGCGAAGTCGTTGCCCCGTCCGGCGGGGATGACCCCCAGGATCCCGCCGAGCCGGGCCACTTCTCCGGCGAGCGCCGAGACGGTCCCGTCACCTCCGACAGCGACCACCACATCGCCGCGGATGACGGCCTGGGCAAGGGCTCTTTTGCCCTCCGCCGGCCCCGAGGGGGCCACGGTTTCGACCCGGGCCCCGGACTCGCGTAGGATCCGCTCCACGCGGGCGGCCGCGGCCAGAGGGTCGCCGCTGCCGGCAGCCCGGTTGACCAGGAGGGTAAAGGATCGATTCACGCGGACCAGACTACGGTGCCGCGGGCGGCCCGCCGCTTTTCGCGTGCCGCGGTTGCTGTCGCCTCAGTCGGCGGTTCCGGGGAGTGCTGGTGCTTGCGAGCGGTAGACGTGTCCTGTCGGCGTTGTGGTTTCCACCGTGTGCCGGGCTCCGGCGACCTTGCGGGAGTGCCAGTTCAGCGCTTCCTTCGTGTGGTTGCAGCGGACACAGGTTCCCTGCCCGTTTTCCGCGACGGTCGCCCCGCCTCCGGCCCAGGCCAGGATGTGATCCATATGCCGGATGGGAGCATCGCACCACGGGCGGGTGCAGGTCTGGTCCCGTACTTCAATGAAGCGCCGCAAGCCGCGCGGGAACAGTCTGGCCCGCGAATCCAGGCCCACGAGTTCCCCCGTGGCAGGCGCCGTATAGAGCCGTCGGATCCAGGCCAGGGAGTCGGGCCCGGGCGGCGCGTTGGACTCTTGCCCGTCGGTGGGTTCCTGGGGTGTCGCTGTCGACAGACGGGCAGCCCGAGTCGCTTCGCGGATCATGTCCCGGGCGACCTGCGCCGGAACGACCCCATAGCCCTGCAGGTGTGCCGGTTCCGCATCGCCCTGGAACAGCGTCCGGTCCGTCATCACCAGCTGGAGCTCCACGCGCATACCCTCGGCCCGCTGCTGCCCGGTGACCCGTTCCACCAACGTGTCGGCCATGACCTGGCCGCGACTGCGCGCATCCCCGGTTGCCGTCGCGAGATCCGCGGCCCGGGTCAGTGCCTTCAGCACCGCAACCCCCTGGCCCACGGGCAGGGACCCGGTCAGGATGGCCATGGTATCCGGGGCCGGACGTAGGCTCACATGCCGGTCCCCCACGGCCCGGCGGGCGCGTTCGACCGCCGCCTCCGGGCTGGCCTGCTCGGCCAGATGCCGGGCCATGGCCTTCAGCTTCCGATTTCCGACCCCCTCGATGGTGCGCGGATCGGCCATCAAGGCCGCATCGACCTTCTTCCGGTCGTCCAACTCCAGGCAGGCGGTCTCACCCACCAGCAACGTGGCGCGCCACTCGCTGATCTCCCCGGCGCGGAACGCCTCATGGGTATGGGGCATTTCATCCACCATGGCCCGGGCGAAGCCCAGGAGCCGGGAGCCCTCATGCGGGGACTCGCGCCGGGCCAATGCCACCTGCGCACCGACCCCCTGCCCACGCTTTTCGGGGTCGACACCGGCGGCCGCTTCGCGTCTGACCACCCGCTCACGCAGGGCCACGGCCACCCGTGCCTGATAGGCACCGGCAGCCGACTTCACCGCTTCCAACCCGGAAAGCAGATCCACCAGACCCGCTTCGCCCAGCCGGGTTCCCCCGAGCGCCAGGGCCACCCTCACCGCCTCGATCCGGGCGAGCGCGGGCTCCGCAACCGCCGCGGCGTCGGACACCCCGGGGGAGCCCGGGGCTCCGCCGGCATTTTCTCCTACCTCATACTCGAACATGTATTCGAGTTTAGTTTTCTTCCTCCGACCCCATCCCGACGGGATCCCGCCTGTGCACAGCCATCACCGGCACGGCGCCTGTGGAGGGGACGAACAGGGCTCCTGTACTTCACCGGGAGCTTATGCGTACGTTGGCTGGAAGGGGATGCCACCCCGCCCATCCGACCAGGAAGAGGATGATTTCCATGCCACAGATCACCGGAGCCGACGGAAACACGCTGAACTACGAGGACACGGCGGGCGAAGGCCGTCCAGTCGTCCTGATCCACGGCTGGCCGCTCGATGGCACCTCCTGGGCCAACCAGGCGGGCCCCCTGGCCGAGAAGGGCCATCGCGTCATCACCTATGACCGCCGGGGCTTCGGCGCCTCCGAGCCGGCCGCACGCTACGACTACGACGCGCTGGCCGCCGACGTCGCGGCACTACTGGAGGGGCTTGACCTCAAGGACGTCACCCTCGTCGGGTTCTCCATGGGTGGCGGCGAGGTCGCCCGCTACGTCTCGGCCCACGGCGAGCAACGCCTCCACTCGATCATCTTCGCCGCGGGGGTGCCGCCCTTCCTGCTCAAGACCGACGGGAACCCGGACGGTCCGCTGGAGGAGGCGCAAGCCAACGAGATGAAGTCCCAACTGACAGCGGACCGCAACGCCTTCTTCGAGGGGTTCACCCCCGGCTTCTACTCGGCCGGGGACCAGTTGTGCGTCAGCGAGGACCAGCTGAAGGAAACCATCGCCGTGTCCTGCCGGTCCAACGAGGCGGCCGCAGTGGCCTGCATGGATGCCTTCGGCACCACCGACTTCCGCGAGGACCTGCCCAGCATCACGGTGCCTACACTCGTGATCCACGGCGATAGCGACGGCGTCGTACCCTTCGAAGGCTCTGGCCAGCGCACCCACGAAGCCATCGGCCACAGCGAGCTCGTCGTCATCGAGGGAGCACCCCACGGACTCATCGTGTCCCACGCCGGGGAATTCAACTCCGCGCTGCTGGACTTCCTCGATCGCTAGCCGACACATCTGTCTGGAGGCCCACGGTCGTTGTGATCCCCCGCAGGGGGTGTGAGACTGGGCCCTGACCCGTCGACTCCAAGGAGGGGTGTGATGCCGAAAACCGGCCTCGAGAAGGAACGTTTCGCCGCATCCCTGGACCTGCCGGGGGCCGGCTCATGAGCGAGGCCCCGCCCCGCTCATTGGCCCGCGGCCTCACCACGGCCAGTCGCTGGACCGCCAAGTCCCTGGTGCTGGTCGTCGGGTTGGTGGTGTTGTGGCTGCTGCTGCGCACCTTATGGGCGGTGGTCTTCCCTTTGTTGCTGGCCCTGCTGCTGTCCTCGTTGTTGTGGCCGCTATGCCGGGGACTCCACCGGGCAATGCCCCGCGCGCTGGCCGCCCTGCTGTCGTTGCTGGTGTTGTTGGCCGTCGTGGCGGGCGTCATCTGGGCGGCCATCCCCGCCCTCGGTTCAGGGACCCGCCGCCTGGGCGCACTCGCCCAGGAGAACCTCACCAGCTTCACCACGCAACTGCGCGATTTGCCGCTGGATCTGAGCGGGGTGGACCTGCAGCAGAACCTGGAGGACATCCTGGGCTGGGTGGGCGGCCGCTGGCAGGACATCCTGTTCGGCATCGCCTCGGGTCTGGGATCGGTGACCAGCCTCATCGTCGTGCTGCTGCTGACCCTGGTGCTGACCTTCTTCTGCCTCAAGGACGGCGAGCGCTTCCTGCCCTGGGTGTTCCACTGGACCTCGCCGGAGACCCACGTCCATGCCGGACGTCTGGGCGAACAGGCCTGGCAGGCCCTGTCCGCCTACCTGAAGACGCAGATCATCGTGGCCCTGGTCGACGCCGTCTTCATCGGGTTGGGCCTGTGGCTGCTGGACGTCCCGCTGGCCTTCCCGCTGGCGCTGCTGATCTTCTTCGCCGGATTCATCCCCGTGATCGGCGCCGTCTCCACCGGCCTGCTGGCCACCCTGGTGGCTCTGCTGGCGCACGGCTGGGCCACCGCACTGGCGACCCTGGTGGTGGTGCTGGCGGTCCAGCAGCTCGAGGCGAACCTGCTGCAGCCCTACATCGTGGGCAAGGCCCTGCATCTGCATCCGGCCGTCGTCATCGGGGCCGTCACACTCGGCTTCACTCTCTTCGGCATCATCGGGGCCTTCCTCGCCGTGCCGGTGACCGCCGTTGCAGTCGTCGTCCTGCGCTACCTGCGCGAACAAACCCAACCCGCTCCCCCACCGGAAGCCCCCGAGACGCCCTCGGACGCGGCCGACGAGGATCCGGCGTCACCCACCCCGGCATGACGAACCAACCTTCCGGTTGGTAAAGTAAGGGCATGAGTGCCGATACCCGCGACCAGATCATCGATTCCTCCCTGCGCCTGCTACGCCAGGGGGACACGGTCTCCCTGGAATCGGCGGCCCGCGAGGCTGGGCTGACCAAACCCGGGCTGATGTACCACTTCCGGACCAAGGAAGCGCTCATGCTCGGGCTGGTCGACGCGGTGATCGATCAATGGGTCGTCGAACTTTCGGCCCGTCTGGGAGATACCCCGGAACAGGCCACGGCCACCGACCGGGTCACGGCCTATCTGGAATGGACACTGGAGCGGAACTTCGACGCCTCCGATCTGGTGATGCTCACCGATCCGCGACTACGCGACCCGCTGACCGAACGGTGGAGTGAACGCTTCGGCCCGTGGTTCGCCGTGCCCGACGGCGCATCGGCGGCCCTGCGCGGACGGTTGGCAGCGGTCAGGCTGTTGGCCGACGGCATCTGGTTCGCCAGCGCCACCGACATCCTGCCCCCAGCGCAGGACGAGCTGGAGACCATCCGCACCGCCGCCGTCTCACTGTTGGAGGACCAGCCATGAAGAAGTGGCTTCTGTTGACCGGGGCCATCCTCACCGAGGTCACCGGCTCGGTGTCACTGAAGGCCGCCGTCGAACACCCCGGCTGGTATTTCCTCACCGCCGTCGGATTCGTGGTGGCCTTCGTCTTCCTCGCCGCCGTCCTGCGCGAAGGGATGCCCTTGGGCGTGGCCTACGGCATCTGGGGTGCCAGCGGTGTCGCCCTGACTGCTGCACTGTCGGCAATCATCTTCGGCGAACCATTGACGGCCACCATGCTCGCCGGGATGGGGCTGATCATTGCCGGGGTGCTGACCATCGAACTCGGTTCCCAACGCGCCGCGGAGCGTGCACATGAACAGCAAGGGACTCCAGCATGATCGGCTGGGTCCTGTTGGGTGCGGCCATCGTCAGTGAAGTCGCCGGCACCTTGTCCTTGCGCATGGCCACGTCCGGGAGTCGCCGTTGGTACGGTGCCGTCGCCGTCGGCTACCTCGTCGCCTTCTCCTGCCTGGCCCTGGCACTGCAGACCGGGCTGGCCCTCGGCGTCGCCTACGGGATCTGGGCCGCCGTGGGGGTGGCGTTGACCGCTCTGGCCAGCAAGGTCCTCTTCGGTGAACCGCTGAACTGGGTCATGACCTGCGGCATCATCCTGATCATCGGGGGTGTGCTCCTGGTCGAAACCGGGGCCGCAGCCTAGGAAGCTACCGATCGGCTCCCGTCGGCGCGGTCCGCCGGAACCCCGGCCCACACCTGCAGGGCGGCCCAGGCTGCTGCCGTGAACGGGACCGCGAGGATGGCCCCGAGAACCCCGGCGACCACGGCGCCGGTGGCCAGCGCGAGCAGGACCACCAACGGGTGGATCTGGAGCGTGCGGCCCATCACCACCGGCTGCAGCAGATTGCCTTCGAGCTGGTTCACCACGACCACCACCACCAGGACGATCACTGCCGCCACCGGGCCGACACCCAAAAGTGCGACGACGGAGGCCAGGATCCCGGTGACCGTGGCACCCAGGATGGGGATGAAGGCCCCGATGACCTCGAAGATCACTTCCCACAGCGAAGCGCCGTTGTCTTTGTCGAAACACTAGTTCTTCAGTACTTTTGAGTTTTTCAACTTAACGTTGCTTAACGCCCCAGCCTCGTTCTGTAATAGAAATCACAACGTCAAGTAGCGCTAAACACACCATCAAGGTCCACACCGAAGGAAGCCGGCATGACAGATAGCCCATCCGCGATGAAGCTCTCATATGACGAAAGCGCGCCACGCCCGGCTAAGACTTCTGCCGCCGCCGTTGCTCGCGCTTGTGGGGTCTCAGCAGCAACAGTGAGCTACGTGATGAATGGGCAGCCGGGCGTCTCGACCGAAACACGTCGCCACATCGTCAAGGTAGCCAACGAATTAGGTTACCGACCAATACGTCATGGGCGTCTTCCCGACCCGCTATTGACCCGCGTCGTGGGATTGATTCTGCCCAACATCGTCAACCAGATGTACACCGGGTGGGCACAACACATCATTGATGCAACGGCCTCCAAAGGTTTCGAGGTCTTCGTAGCCACCACCCAGGACGACGCCGAGTCCCTAGCTCAGGTCGCCTCTACATTAGCGGCCAGAAACGTGGATGGTGTCATCATCGCAGCAGCTCTGAGGGAGGACTCTAGGGCTCTGAGGACGTTGCGACAGAAACGCATCCCCTACGTCTATCTATCTCGTCGTTCCGACCATATTCCTGGGGACTTTGTCGGCATCGACGACGACGCTGCCGCCTCGGCCCTCATGACTCATGTCCTTTCCCACGGATACACAGAGATCGCAACGGTCATCGGCCCAAGGTTTTCCACTGCCTCATTGGCACGAGAGCAAGCATTTGTCCGAACCGCCGCCGCAGCCGGAATTCCCATCACTGGTCAACGAAAAATCAGCACACGACTTAATTCCGACGGCGGTGTAGTAGCCGCCGAAAAACTATTCGGCTCCCCACAACCTCCGGAGGCAATCGTCTGCGGCTCCGACGAGATTGCCATCGGCATTATGGAGCACGCTCTTTCATTGGGTCTGACCATTCCAGGCGATGTTGCCGTCGCCGGGAGTGATGGATTACCTCACAGCCGGTCTCGCCTCATTGATCTGACCACGATCGTTCAGCCGGTCCAACAGATGGCCGAGCGTTCCTTCGAGCTACTCCTCAACCAAATCACCAGTCCGCGCACCACATATGCGCATACAGTCTGCGATCACTCCATTCACATAGGTGCGACTTGCGGTTGCCCAAAGAGTATCGCTTCTCTGCATTAACGGTTTGTTTCACACTCCTCACGGCAACACCACCTTTTCCATACCCAACACCACGCAAAGGTAGCCATGTCCACTCATACGAACGCGATGGCAATGAGACCACAGCATGTCGTCAACAAACTCATTTTCCGGCGTGTCATGCCTCTACTGATTGCCGCCTATGTAATGGCATTCCTAGACCGCACCAACATTGGCATGGCCAAGGACCGCATGGAGATCGATCTCGGCATCTCCGCCACGGCTTACGGCGTCGGCGCCGGCTTGTTCTTTCTGACCTACGCCCTATCAGAAATCCCTTCTAACCTGATTATGCACAAGGTCGGAGCTCGCTTTTGGATCATGCGCATCATGATCACGTGGGGCATTCTGTCTGCTTGCATGGCTCTCGTCCAAGGGGAATGGTCTTTCTACATATTACGAATGCTCCTCGGAGTCGCTGAGGCTGGCCTCTTTCCTGGAGTCATCTACTTCTTGACCCAATGGTTCATCGCGAATGATCGCGCCAAAGCTAACGGCATGTTCCTGCTCGGAGTCTCGTTGGCTAACATCATCGGTGCTCCACTCGGTGGCGTGCTACTTACGCTGGACGGTCTAGGTGTACTCGGCCGGGAGGTTGGTGACGGTCCCGGGCTCTTGACGTAGCGAAGACCTCCGGGTGCGGTGGGTGATGTCTAAGTCGCCAACCGTCCGGAGGTCTTCATGTCCCACCGTAATGCCCGGCTGAACTTGCGTGGCCGGCAATTGCTCGTAGAGCGGGTCTGTGTCCAGGGGTGGGCAGTCGCGCATGCTGCGCGAGCCCAGGGTGTGTCTCGTCAGTGCGCGCACCGATGGATCAATCGGTTCCGTAGTGAGGGTTCTGCGGGCCTTCTCGATCGGTCCTCGCGCCCGCACCACAGTCCACGCCAGACCTCGGTCGAGGTTGAGGAAAGAATCGTGGCGCTGCGCCACGAGCAACGACACGGCCAGGACTGGATCGGCGCTGACCTCAACATCCCAGCTCGCACAGTCTCGCGGGTGCTGCGCCGCCACGCGGTCCCCTATCTACGCGAGTGTGACCCGTTGACCGGTGAGGTGATCCGGGCCTCGAAGACCACAGCGGTGCGCTACGAACGCGACCGGCCCGGTGAGCTGGTCCATGTCGATGTGAAGAAGATCGGCAAGATCCCTGACGGCGGTGGGTGGAAAGCCCATGGCCGCCAGATGGGGTCAACCGCGGCGAAGAAGAAGGCCCGGATCGGCTATGACTACGTGCACTCGATGGTCGACGACCACTCCCGGTTGGCGTACTCCGAGATCCTCGGTGACGAAAAGGGCACCACCTGTGCGGGGTTCTTGCGACGTGCAGCGGTGTTCTTTGATGTCCATGGCATCGCCCAGATCGAGCGGGTGATCACCGACAACCACTGGTCGTACCGCCGCTCAGAAGACTTCGCTACCGCCATCAGCGATCTGGGCGCGAAGCACAAGTTCATCAAACCGCACTGCCCATGGCAGAACGGCAAGGTCGAGCGGTTCAACCGAACCCTGGCCACCGAATGGGCCTACCGCCAGGTGTTCACCACCAACGCCGACCGTAGCGCTGCCCTTGCCCCATGGCTCGAGGTCTACAACACTGTCCGACGCCACACCGCACTCGGAGGCAAACCCCCGACCAGCCGCCTGTCACCAACCTGATGGCCGAGTACATCTAGGTGGTCTTCACGGCTGGCAATGGATGTTCATCGTCGAAGGGTTGCCTGCCTGCGCTCTAGCATTCGTAATTTGGAAGTTCTTGCCCAACAAACCGACCGACGCAAAGTTCCTCTCTAGGGCCGAGGCAGAGGACCTAGAGGCTCGCATCGCCGCTGAGGAGAAATCGGGGGCCGAGGCAGCAGGGAACTCAAAACTGATCCACGTGCTGAAAGACAAGCAGATTCTTCTAGTTGTGGCTATCTACTTCGCCCATCAAATCGCTGTGTACGCATTGAGTTTCTTCCTTCCCTCAATCATCGGGACTTATGGCGAACTAAGCACGATCCAAATCGGTCTACTTACTTCTATCCCGTGGATTTTCTCTGCAGCCGGCGCGTTACTGCTTCCCCGCTTGGCGACCAACGCCAGCCGCTCACGACTGATCGCCACATGCACAATGGTTGGTATCGTGGCCGGATTCACTCTCGGCGCAATTGGCGGTCCTGTGCTGGGTCTCATCGGATTCTGCCTCGCGGCGTTCAACTTCTTCGCGTTGCAGCCCATCCTCTTCACCTACCCGGCCACACGTCTGTCCGGGGCTGCGCTAGCAGGTGGCATTGCCTTCGTGAACACAGTGGGACTGTTCGGGGGATTCCTCGGACCATACGTCATGGGATTCCTGGAAGACGCCACCGGTTCCAAGTTCGCGGGCCTTTGGTTCATCGTCGCAATGTGCGTCATCGGTGCTGTCCTCACGCGCTGGCTAAACCTTGATCCACCGACCTGCCATGAGGGACCGGGACGCTCTTTGAAGTCTTGAGTGTAAGGAAACTGGGCACTACTCAGGGCCCGGCCTCGCTGCCGATGATGTTCCACGATGGTTCCTGATGATGCCGTTGTCCGGCTGGTGAACGATCAGTCAGACTCGCTGAGGTGGTGCATGAACGGCAGCGAAGAGCTTCTCCCACGCCTGTTGCCAGGGCCATGCCTCGGGCAGGTGCAATCGGATTCGACGGGCACTCGAGGCGATCCGGGCCGGGACGTTGACAAGTTTGTCCCGGATCGTCGCGGTGCGGGCCTTGCGGAACCTTCCCGCCGCCAGTACCCCGGCGGTCCGGGTGAGGTTGTAGGCCATGACCGCGGCGGCCAACCAGGCACTGTTGGCTCCGAAGTGCCCCGAAGGCAAGTGCGCCAGGGCACTGTTTTTCAGGTCCGCGTTCACCTGCTCGATAACCGCATGGCGGCGGTGGGTCTTGTCCATGACGACGGTGCCCATGGCTTCCATGGACACGGTGGTGAAGAACGCGTGGAACCGATGGGCATCGAACAAGGTTGGTTGCCCGTCGGTTGCCTTCGGATTCAGCTCCGGAATGCGGCGTACCACCAGTCGGCCGGGAACCCGGTCGGCCTTCTTCCGGGAGGAGAAAGCGGTGAAGTCAATTTCGGCGACCTCGGCTTTCGAGATCCAGGCACCGGCGGTCTCGTCGAAGATCGCATCGGTGTATTCGATGCTTTCCCACGCGGCCTCCTCGATTCCGGAGATGGCGCGTTTGACCGCGGAGTCCATGCGCGCCGTCACCGAGACATCGGCACCGCCAGCCAGAGCCGTGGAGATGACGGCATGGCCGTAATACGCGGAGTCGAAGCGGCAGAGCACTGGCGATTCGGCATGGATCCGTCCCAGGGTCGCCAGGGAATCGGCAACGAGACGTTTGGCGCCACGCGCCGAGTTCGCGGCCCCTTTGCGCAGGCGCTGGGCCAGGATCACCGGGGCAGTATCGGCGGTGGAGGCGATGGCCAGCACCGCGTTGAGCCCACGGACCCCTGAATATCCGTACCCGGAGCCCTGCTTGGCATAGCCGTGGACCTCGATGATCGTGTCATCGACATCAACGAACACGAACTCCTCGGCACCAGGATCGCCCAACAGCGGTGCCCTGTTTGCGAGGTTTCCCAAAAAACGAGAGGCAACGGCGTCGAGCTGGCGGACGTGCCCGAAGGAGAAGGACCGCAAGAAGGATCCCAGGGTCGAGGGGGCGTAGCAGGAGCCGAAGAGCCGTTTCATCCCGCCGTGGCGCAGCACGGTCATGTCATCGATGGAATCGGCTCCGGCGGCCATCCCGGCAACCAGCGCTGCGGTCTTCGCGCCGGCGTTGGCACCTTTGTCGGTCGGCACGCTCAGCTGCCTGTCCGCCAGCTCATGCAGGCCAGAGTCGCGGGCCAGTTCCATGACCGGGACCAGACCTGCCGCCGCGATGAGGTTCGGTTCGTCGAACGCGGCTGACAGGGCCGTGGGAGTGTGGGAAACTTGCATCTGCGAGATGCCCTTCTTCTTCAGGAAATTTGTACTGTCGCAAGTCCAATTATCCTTGAAAAGTCGGGCATCTCCGCGTTAATGACGTCCTGCTTCACCGGCTCCCATCGGTGGATCGAGGCTAAAGCGAGGCACCGAAGATCCTGCCCTCGCCACAGTCTCTGGCCACTAGGCACTGACTTTCAGCAAATTAGACCGCCCAACATCGGACGAAAGCCTCGGATTCACACCTGAGCATCAGCGTTTGCAAATATTCTTCACCACCAAAAGGAGCAGTACCCGTGGATTACACCGGACTAAACTACGCCGGCCGCAAGGTTCTCGTCACAGCCGGGGCCGCAGGCATCGGTCTAACGATCGCCACTCGCTTTCAAGATCTGGGCGCCAAAGTATTCGTAACAGACATCAACCCCGCAGCTGTGGATTCAGCACGTGCCTCCGGCTTTTCCGCAGCGGTCAGCGATGTCTCCAATGAGGACCAAGTTCGATCCCTTATGGACACCGTTGCCACTGACCTCGGCGGACTGGATATTTTGGTCAATAACGCGGGGATCGCTGGCCCTACTGGCTCGATTGAAACCTTAGAAGCAGCGGATTGGAAAGCAACGTTCGACGTTAACGTCCACGGGCAGTTCTACTGCATCAAATATGCGCTGCCGTTCCTCCGACTCTCCACAGACGCGGCAATCGTCAACCTCTCCTCCGCCGCCGGACGACTGGGCATGGCGGGCCGCAGCCCCTACTCCGCCTCCAAATGGGCAGTCGTCGGGCTAACTAAAACGTTGGCCATCGAACTCGGTGGCGATGGCATACGTGTCAACGCCATATGCCCAGGGGCCGTCGACGGCCCCCGCATCGATGCAGTCATTGAAGCCAAGGCAAAGATGTTGAAGCGACCATTGGCTGAAGTCACTGACCTCTATCTCGGCCAGTCATCTTTGAACCGACTTGTTGAGGCAACTGATATTGCAAACATGGCAGTGTTTTTGGGCAGTGATCTCGCCCGAAGTGTCAATGGTCAGGCGATGGCTGTCGACGGCAATACAGAGAAGCTCTACTAGCCCCAGACCCTCTTCTTACGGCAACACTCTCGAGTACCACCAAAGGAATTAACATGGCCTCCAAGAAAAAAGTCATCATCACCTCCGCCGTCACTGGCGCCATCCACACGCCGACCATGTCCCCACATCTGCCCGTTACACCAGACGAGATCGCAGACGCGGCGATCGGAGCCGCGCAAGCCGGCGCCGCGGTCGTCCACATGCACGCCCGGGATCCCAAGGATGGGCGCCCTTCCCAAGATCCGAAGCACTTTGAGCCAATTCTTGAAAAACTCAAGGCCAACACGGGCGCGATCATCAACATCACGACTGGTGGCTCCCCCCATATGACTGTCGAGGAGCGAATGCTCCCGGTTGCTACTTTCAAGCCAGAATTGGCATCACTGAACATGGGATCCATGAACTTCGGGCTCTACCCGATGCTGGACCGATACGCTGATTTCGACCACGAGTGGGAGCGTGAGTCTCTGGAGAAGTCCAGAGATCTTGTCTTCAAGAATACGTTTGCGGACATCGAGACAATCCTCGGCATCGGCAGCTCAAATGACACGCGCTTCGAGTTCGAGTGCTACGACATCTCTCACCTTAATAACCTGGCTCACTTCCATGGGCGAGGGCTGGCGCGTGGCCCCCTATTTGTCCAGTCGGTCTTCGGCTTGCTGGGAGGTATCGGGGCCCACCCCGAGGATCTCATGCACATGCGCCGCACCGCCGACAGGTTGCTCGGCGAGGACTACCAGTGGTCGATCCTTGGAGCTGGTAAAAATCAGATGCCATTGGCCACTATCGGGGCCGCCATGGGCTCACACGTCCGTGTCGGGTTGGAAGATTCCCTGTGGATCGGACCAGGCCAGCTGGCAGCGTCCAACGCCGAACAGGTTTCACGTATCCGAACCATTCTGGAAGCCCTGAATTTTGAGGTCGCGACACCAGATGAGGCCCGCGAAATACTCGATCTCAAAGGCGCAGACAAGGTGGGGTTCTAAGCATGACAATGGATAAAAGTGTCGGTTCTGCGGCGGAAGCCGTAGCGGATATCGGGGATGGATCCTTGATATCTGTCGGCGGTTTCGGACTATCAGGGAACCCGATGGCATTGATCGAGGCCCTCTTGGAACAAGGCGCTACGGGCCTGTCGGTGGTCTCCAATAATTGCGGTGTCGATGGGTGGGGACTTGGTGTCCTGCTTGCTGCCGGCCGGATCCGGAAGATGACTTCTTCCTATGTGGGCGAGAACAAGGAATTTGCTCGCCAGTACCTCACCGGGGAACTCGAATTGGAGTTGACCCCGCAGGGGACGCTGGCTGAGAAGCTACGAGCCGGTGGATCAGGCATCGCTGCGTTCTACACCGCTGCCGGAGTCGGTACTCAGGTGGCCGAAGGGGGGTTGCCGCAGAAGTACGACGCCGATGGGAACATTCTCCAGGGTTCGGAGCCCAAGGAAGTGCGGAGCTTCGCCCCAGGCGGGGAGAAAAACGATTTCGTTTTGGAAGAGGCCATCGTCTCCGATTTCGCGTTGGTCCACGCGCTGAAGGGCGATAAGCACGGCAACTTGGTGTTCAACAAGGCGACCCGGCAGTTCGGCCCGCCGGCAGCGATGGCCGGGAAGGTGTGTATCGCTCAGGTTGAGGAGCTCGTGGAGCCCGGCGAGATCGACCCTGACCAGGTCCATCTGCCGGGGATCTATGTGCACCGCGTCCTGGAAGTCGGTCGGGACATCGAAAAGCCAGTGGAGAAGCGCACGGTACGCCCAGCTGGTGAAGCCGCCGGTTCGGCGACGAAGGAAGGTTGAGACGATGGCACTGACACGTGAGCAGATGGCCGAGCGGGCCGCGCAGGAACTGGTCGACGGAGCCTATGTGAACCTGGGCATCGGGATGCCGACCCTGGTTCCGAACTACATCCCCGCCGGCAGGACACTGGTTCTGCAGTCGGAAAACGGCATCCTCGGTGTGGGCCCGTACCCCCCCGAAGAGGATGTGGATCCGGACCTGATCAATGCCGGGAAGGAAACCGTGACGGTCAATCCGGGAGCAAGTTTCTTCGATTCGGCCATGAGCTTCGGGATGATCCGTGGCGGGAAGATCGACGTGGCGATCCTCGGAGCGATGCAGGTTTCCACCAACGGGGATCTGGCGAACTGGATGATTCCGGGCAAGATGGTCAAGGGCCCCGGTGGTGGCATGGACCTGGTGCAGGGTGCCCGAGAGGTCATTATCCTGATGGACCATACGGCCAAGGACGGTTCGGCAAAGATCGTGAATGAATGTTCGCTTCCGCTGACCGGTAAGGCCGTGGTGAACCGGATCATTACCGACCTGGCGGTGATCGAGGTGACCGAGGACGGTCTGGTGCTCCTGGAGACCGCTCCCGGTGTGAGTGTCGAGGAAGTCAGGGCCGCGACCGAACCAGAACTGACCCTGGGTGGAGAACTCGCCAACGCCTAGTCCATGGCAACCGTCGTGCACACGGGCCCGGTCCTTGAAAGGCCGGGCCCGTTCTGTTCTGGCCAGCAAGGTCCTCTTCGGTGAACCGCTGAACTGGGTCATGACCTGCGGCATCATCCTGATCATCGGGGGTGTGCTCCTGGTCGAAACCGGGGCCGCAGCCTAGGAAGCTACCGATCGGCTCCCGTCGGCGCGGTCTGCCGGAACCCCGGCCCACACCTGCAGGGCGGCCCAGGCTGCTGCCGTGAACGGGACCGCGAGGATGGCCCCGAGAACCCCGGCGACCACGGCGCCGGTGGCCAGCGCGAGCAGGACCACCAGCGGGTGGATCTGGAGCGTGCGGCCCATCACCACCGGCTGCAGCAGGTTGCCTTCGAGCTGGTTCACCACGACCACCACCACCAGGACGATCACTGCCGCCACCGGGCCGACGCCTAAAAGTGCGACGACGGAGGCCAGGATCCCGGTGACCGTGGCACCCAGGATGGGGATGAAGGCCCCGATGAAAATCAGCACGATCAATGGCAGGGCCAGCGGCACCTGCAGGATCAGCAGGCAGGCCCCGATCAGGACGGCGTCCACTGCGGCGACGATGGCCGTCCCACGGACGTAGCCGCCCAAAACGGCGGTGATCCGTCGGCCGGCGATCCGCACCTTGGCAAGCTGCCGGCCGCGCAGCTTTCCGGTGGCAAAGGCCCACATCTTCCCGCCGTCCTTGAGGAAGAAGAACAGGATGACGGCCATCAGCACGAAGCCCGTCGCCATTTCCGAGACGAGCGCCGCGCCGGCCATGGCCTGGTCCTGTGTTGCATCGCTGCCCAACAGCTGCTGGAAGGATTGCTGGGCATGCTTCAGCGTCGCGTCGTTGACCGGCAACGGACTATTTTTCAGCGCGGTCCACAGGTCCTTGGTCCGGTCCCCCGCCTGGTCCGCCAGGGACCCCCATTCGGCACGGATCGTCGTGATGACGCCGAGCAGGATGGCCCCGAAGGCGATGAGCAAGGCAGCGAAGGCGGTGCCCGTGGCTGGCCCCGCCGACCAGCCGTGGTGGCGCAGCCAGATCACGAGCGGGTTGATGGCCGCCGCGAGGATCAGCGCCAGGAAGAGCGGCACGATCACGACGGTGATCTGCAGGAGCCCGAAGACGACGACGGCCACCAACACCAGAAGGTACAAAATGCTGCGGGCCCGCTCACCGGCACGACTCAAACTATGGGTCCACTGCAGGCGTTCGCGTCCGTCGAGTGCCTCGTCAGGTTCAGTCATCGTGTTCTCCCGTACTGGTCCAGGGTGGATGACGGATCAGAGTCCGGGCAGCACCTGTTCGCGGACCTGCTTGCGGAGAATCTTGCCCAGCATCGAACGCGGCAGGTCGTCGATGGCCACGACCCGCTTGGGGACCTTATAGCCGGCCAGATGTTCGCGGCAATGATCGCGCAATGCTGTTTCGTCCAAGGTGGCTCCGGGTTCAAGCTCGACGGCAGCCAACACCATTTCCCCGCCGCGTTCCAGCGGCTTGCCGAAGGCCGCGGCATCCTTCACGTCGGCGTGCAGGCGCAGCACGGTCTCGACCTCGGTGGGTGAAACGTTGAAGCCGCCGGTGACGATCAGTTCCTTGGCCCGGTCCACCACGGTGGCGAAACCGTCGTCGTCCACGGTGACGATGTCCCCGGTCCGCAGCCAGCCGCCGGGCAGCAGGGTCTTGGCGGTTTCCTCGGGGTTGTTCCAGTATCCGGAAAAGACCTGCGGGCCCTTGATGAGCAGCTCCCCCGGGTCCCCGGCGGTGACCTCCACGGCCGGGTCCTTGGGGTCCACGACCTTCATCAGGGTCGAGGGGAAGGGCACCCCGATGGTGCCGTTGCGCCGGGTGGGATGGAACGGGTTGCCCAGGGCCACCGGCGAGGATTCGGTCATCCCGTAGCCTTCGACCAGCAGGCCCCCGGAGACCGATTCCCAGAGCTCGACGACGTGGTCGGGCAGGTTCATCGCCCCGGAGATGCAGTATTTGGCCGAGCGCAATGAAATCCCGCGTTCCTTCGCGGCGATGGCGGTGCGTTCGTAGATCGGCGGGACCGCGCAGTAGACGGTCGCCGGGGACTTCTTCATCGCATCCAGGACCATATCGGGGTCGAACTTCGGGAACAGGACCAACAGGCCTTGCTTGCGGATCCCGTAGGTCAGGTACAGCGTCATACCGAAGGCGTGGAACATCGGCAGAATGGCGTAGAAGATCTCCTTGCCGTACTGCGCCCCTTCCATCCAGGCCTCGCCCTGCAGCGCGTTCGAATACAGGTTGAAGTGGGTCAGCATCGCCCCCTTGGGGCGTCCCGTGGTGCCGGAGGTGTATTGGATGGCCGCCAGGTCGTCCACGTCGGGGCGCGGGTGCAGCGGATCGAGCGTGCCGTGGGAGAGCAGCTTCTTCCAGCCGGTGGTGCCCGGGGCCTTGGCGGTGAGTGAGTCCCGGGTGGCCTTCAGCTTGCCCACCGGCAGGGCCAGCGCTGCACGTTTGATCCTCGGGAAGGCTTCGAGCAGGTTCACCGAAACGATGTGGTCGATCTCGATATCCGAGGGGAAGTCGGCGAGCGCGGCTGCGGCCTTGTCCCAGACGATGGCGATGCGCGCCTGGTGGTCCTCGAACTGGTGGCGCAGTTCGCGGGCGGTGTACAGCGGATTATGTTCGACGACGACGGCGCCCAGGCGCAGCACCGCGTAGAAGGCGACGACGTGTTGCGGGCAGTTCGGCAGCACCAGGGCCACCCGGTCCCCGGCGCGCACCCCGAGGGTGCGCAGGCCTTCGGCAGCCCGGTCGACCTGTTCGCCGAGTTCGCGGTAGCTGGTGCGTCGGCCGAAGAACTCCAGCGCCGGAAGGTTGCCGGCCTCGGCCACCGAGTGCTCGAGCATGTCGACCAGGGATTCGGTCGGCAACTCGATCTCGGCCGGGACGCCCGGCTGGTAGTTCTTCACCCAGGGCTGCTGCGACGCTGGCTGGCCTGCAGATGACTGATCGGGGGCACCGGTGGCGTTATCCATGAGGCCCATCTTCCCGCGAATGCACGACGACGGCGAATTCCGTGCCTCTCCGTGCCGGGATTCCCGCCGGCGGTGGTCAGCCCTTGCTCTTGGCAAAGGAGCGCAGTTGGGTCAGGGAACCGTTGAAGACGTTGCCGTCCACTCCAGCAGTTTTGCTGATGAACCCGGTGTCCGTCGCGTACTGCCAGAGCCGGTAGTCGGTCCATCCCCCGGGCAGGGCGCCGGGGGTGTCCTGGGCCGATCCCGGGTAGCGCGCCACATGCAGGTCCCAGTTCTTGAACCGGGAGGAGGAATTGGTGCACTGGTTCCACCAGGAGCTGGCGGTGTAGATCATCGGCAGCCTGCCGGTCAGATTCCTGACCTCGACGCCGAAGGCATGGATCCAGTCCGAGAGCTGCTTCGGGCTCATCCCGTAACAGGTGTCCCCCTTGCCCTGCGGGAAGGTTTTGGCGTCATAGGGGTTCCATTCGATGTCCAGCAGCGGGGGCATGGTTTTGCCGTCGGCCGACCAGCCTCCGCCGTTGGCGACGAAGGCCCGGGCCTGGGTTTTGGCGCTGGAGGCTGCGGGCATGGCGAAGTGGTAGGCCCCGCGGATCATCCCGGCGTTGTAGGAGCCGTTGTATTGCTGGGTGAAGTTGGGGTTCTTATACACCGAGGTTGGCCAGGACTGCGTGGCCTTCACGTAGGCGAAACGGGCGCCCTTGCCATAGGCGTAGGACCAGTTCACGTTGCCCTGATGGGCGGAGACGTCCACCCCGGGAACCCCCGGCGGACGCCACCAGCCATTGCCCGAGGTGTACGACGGCGACACGGTCGAGTTCTGTGCTTTCGCTGGGCTTGAGGGGAGGTCGGGAATCGACACGGTCTCGCCGCCCGCTGCTCGGCCCAGCTCGGCCAGTTCCTCCAGCGTGGGTACCTGGGGGTCGCCGGTTTCGGCGATGCGTTTCTGGCCTTGGCCCATCTGAGCGGGCAGCACCTTCTCCCCCAAAGCTTCGGAGGCCTGTTCGGCCAGGGCCTTCCGCTGGGCTGCAGGGATCTGCCCGTCGGAGAGGGACTCGGTGATCTGTTCTGCGACGGCGCCACGCTTCGAGGAGTCTGTGGGTTGCGGGGTGCTCGGGGCCGCCGAGGCTGCCGGCACCAGCGCGGAGGCCAGGGCGAAGGTCGCGGCCAGCGGGAGCGCGGCGCGGCGAAAAACATGTGCCGGTGACGAGGTCATCATCGGTCCTCTCATCAGTGCTGGACGGGCGAAGGGGTCGCCTCCGGGGAGTCTGGCACATCAGAATTCAGGTCACAAGACGATAAACCACTTTTTCGGCAATATTTCTTCGCTCCCGTCATAGGTGCATCCCCGGCTGTCATGCGCGGCGTTGTCTTCGACGGGGGCGGCCCCGGGCCGCTGGCTATCCGCCGGTATCCCGGGTGGCTTCGAGCAGTGTTGCCGTGCGGCGGTGGACGTCGGCGTCGCGTTCGCCCAGGGTGGCCACGAGTCGTTGCAGCCGGGTGACCCGGTCAAGGTAGCGCTGCGAGAGCCGGGCGGACAGGGGCAGTGCCGCCAGATCGGCCGCTTCGCGCCAGGCCATGACCAGGGCCCGTTCAAACAGGCGCTGATCGGCCTCTGCGCCGGAGGATGCGGCCCCCGCACCCAGCACGGCCACGGTGTTGAGTCGGGAATCGTCCAACCCCAGGGCCAGTTGGTCCAGGTCTGCCCGCACCGTGCGCAGGGCGGCACCTCCCCGACCGAAACGGCCCAGCCGGGCCGAGATGAGACCACCGAACCGCACCACCTCTGCGATCGTGAGCAGTCCCAGGGTCAGCGTCGCGGTCAGCAACCAGAACAACAGCGCCCCGCTGACGTTCTGGTCCCGGAAACCATTGTTCTGCAGGCCGCGGGCCAGCTCCTCGAGCCCCTGGGACACGTGGACCTCGGCCGAGCCCGGCGAGGAGACGTAGAGGTGTGGGACGTCCCAGTTCGGGGCTCCCAACCGGTGCCCCTCGCCGAGGGCGATAGCCCCGGTGAGCTGCCCCGGCAACGCGACCCGACCGTCGTCGAACACCATGACCGGCATGATGACCTGGTCCGCCCGCAGTTCGCCGGTCACCGGGTTCAGCAACTGGGGGAACTCGCCCTTCACCCGCAAGAGGGCGTCGAGGTGGCGCGTCGGGTCGACCTCGACTCCCAGCGTCGAGCTGTCACTGGAGGTCGGCCGCAGATACTGTTCGGCGTCCCGGACGGCCACGGTGACGTCGATGGGTTGAGGGAACTTGTCCTCGAGGGAGTCGCGGATCCCTTCTTCGCTGATGCCCTCGGCCTGCCCGTCGATGCTCAAGCTGCGCAGATGGTCGGTACCGGTCAACTCCCAGCCGGGCCGGCCCAGCACGGTTCCGGTGATCAGCCCCGCGGCGACGGCCGAGACCACGAGCGCGACGGCGGTGCCCCCGAGCCACCAGGCCCGTCCGCGCCGACCGGTTGCTGCCGGGCCGTGGTCGTCGGGGTGGAGCCGCCGCAGGCCCCGACGGCCACGGTGGCCGCGGTGTCGACGGGTTTTGCGGGCCGGTGACAGGGCGTCGTAGGCTTCGACCTCGCCGAGCAGTGCCCGGGCCATGGCATTGGCTTCGTCCAGGACCGTCAGTGCCAGCGAGGACTCCCCCGGCAGGCCCAGACTCTCGCGCAGTTCGCTCAGGTCTTCGGTATCCCGTCGGCGGGCCCTGACCTTGCCGTGGGGGTAGCGGCGCAGGACGTCGGCGATATGCCGGGCGATCCCCTCCAGGCTGCGCTCCGCCTCCGCCCAGGCGTGGACCCCGGCCCCCGTCGTCCCGCGGCCGGAGCGGGCCGAGGCCTCCAGCAGGGCACGTAACCTGCCGCGCAGATCGTCCATGGTCTTGGCCGAGAACACGTCGACCGGGGCCGCTTCGAGGCGGATGATCAGTTCGCGGGCGGCGTCGTTCAGGGGTGCGGTGATCCGGTCAAAGACGTCGCCGCTCCGGGAGAGGTTCGCATGCACCGCCCCGGCGGCGAGGAGGGCATCGGCCAGGATGGTCAGTTCGCGGGCCGAGGCCTCAAAAAGATCGACCAGGCCCCCGGTATGGAGGCTCAGCGCGGTCTCCGGGGCCCTGACGGCGGTCATCACCCCTGCCTCGGTGCGGGCCAGTTCGAGGGTTGAATCCCGCAAGGTCCGCCAGGCCACGGTGTAGCCGGCGGGACGGCGTCGTTCCGGCGTCGTCCGATAGGTGACCTCGAGTGCTTCCAGGTCCAGGACCACCCGGGCGAGACGGCGTTGGGCGGTAGCCAGCCGCCGGTACCGGTGCTCCCAGCGCCGTCGGCGGCGCAGCGAATAGGCCAGGGCGGTGCCGGTGAGTAGGATCCCCAGGCCGGTCCCGGCCACCCAGAACACGGGGGCGCGGATGGGCCCGCCGCCGAGCACGTCGGCAGCGGTTTCGGCGGCGACCACCACCGCCAGCGGACCATGGCCGAGCCCCAGGTTTTTCTGGTAGGCGTTGCCGATGGCAAAGCGGGCGTCCGGGTCGTCGGAGGAGCGCAGGGCAGCCCCGGTGAAGCGCCGGTCGCTGGCCGGGTTCTCGGCGTTCTTCCACTGTGTGGAGAGGACGACGTCGGCGTTCAGGTCAGCTCGGCCGTGCTGTTGGTCGTAGCTGAGGTGGTCGGCGGTGACCTTGAGGGTCAGCGGCTTCCACGAACGGATGGGCCCGGTGTGGGCTGCGTCGACGGTGGACTGGCTGATGCCGTGTCCCGGGGAGCCCTCCACGACGATCCTCACCTGAGCTTCCGGCTCGGACGTGACGGCGTTCCACCCGAATCCGGCGAAGAGCAGGGTGATAACCCCGAGCACCAGGGCCAGCCAGGGGAAGCCGAAGTGGGGGCGGGAGTCCCCGGCGCGCACCAGGCGGCCCGTGGCGGCGGCGCTCATGCCGGCCTCCCGGCGTCCGGCGCACGGGCGGCTTCGGCAGCATCGAGCAGGTCAACGGCCCGGGCCAACTGGGCCAGGACGTCGTGGGTGCCGGGTTGCCCCCCGTCGGCGGTTCCCGGGCCAACCAGCTTCGGTCCGAGTTCCACTTCGGCCGCAGCGGCCTGGGCGAGGAGGCGCCCGGTGACGGCGTCGAGTTCGCCGCGCAACGCCTCCAGCCGGTCGAGCAGGTCGTAGCCGGGGTTCCGTCGCACGCGTTTGGCAGCCCGACGGACGGCCTGGTCAATATCGTCGAGCGCGCGGGTCTGTTCAATCAGCAGGGCCACCACGTCACGAGCTGCTTCGAGCTGCCGGGCGCCCGGGGCGTCGAGGCCCTCGGCGAGGTCCTGCAACCGTTCCCGGTGGGCGTGGATCTGGCGTTGCCGGGCCTGCCTCGCCTTCTTGCCGGAGCCCATCAGCAGGTCGATCCCGCTCAGGGCGCGTTGCTGGGTGTCCAGCCGTTGCAGGATCGCCGTCATGCTCGCGGTGTCATCGGCGGCCGCGGCCTCAGCGGCCTGTTCCTCCCCCGCCGTCCGGTCCACCAACTGCGTGGTCAACCGGGCGACGGATGCGGCGACCGGCCCGGGTTTCCCGCCCCGGGGTGGAGTGTCCCCGCGTTGGCGCAGTTCCCCGGCCTTCTCATGGATCCGTGCCCGCAGGGACGCGACCTCTTCCTCCCGCGACTGCTGTGCCAGGGCGCGCCGGTTCCGCCGGCTACTGGCCACCGCGGCGCCGATCCCGGCCAGGACCACAATCCCCACTCCCCCGAGCACCCAGGGCAGCGGGTTGGAGCGGGCGTGCAGGCCGGTCCCGGCGGCCACGGCTAAATCGGATAGGCCTTGGGTGTAGTCGCCGACATCGAAGGCAGCCATCCCACTGCCGGCGATGGCTTCGAAGCTGGCGTCGTCCGTGAGTTCGATATTGCGTCCGGGTTCAATGGACACGTCAACCGAGCCGCCGTCGTTTTCGGGCAGGATCACCCCGAGCACGATCCAGTCCTTCCCCACGTAGCCCTCGGATTTCCCGTTCTCCAACCAGTCATCGGTGAGGGCATCGGACTGCCCGAACATCAACGAGCCACGGACCAGCTGGGCGGCGTTCTTCATCTTGGTGGGTTGCTGGTCCACCGCCAACAG
This sequence comes from Arthrobacter sp. AOP36-F1-5, assembly GCF_058137995.1. Taxonomy (NCBI): domain Bacteria; kingdom Bacillati; phylum Actinomycetota; class Actinomycetes; order Micrococcales; family Micrococcaceae; genus Arthrobacter; species Arthrobacter sp. AOP36-F1-5. The sequence goes on along the minus strand of NZ_CM176892.1, from coordinate 437,613 downwards.
GATCCGGGTGCCTTTTCCGATGCCGGCGGATTCCACCGCCTCGACGATGTCTGGCGCCTTGACCCGGTTCGCTGCGGCGTCGACGACGGCCAGGAACAGGTGCTCGGATTCCGCTGCGCGCCCGGGGATGCGGATCTTCCCCTCATCCTGGTCCGGCCGGTCGGGAGTCAGCACCGATGGTTCTGCAGGCTCAGGAGCCTCAGTGGCTGCCGCCGGGTCCGCCAGCGCGCCGATCAGGAAGAATCCGGCGAGCGCCGCGCACACCACAGACAGTGGACGACGGCGGTGCAGTGCGGTCATGGGGACTCCGGTGCGAACGGGCAAAAATCTCTTCCCACTGTAGCCGGGGTCAGGATACGAGTCTCGGCTACCGGCGGCAATGGGAAACAGCACACCGTGCGGGCTTCCCCCACCAAAATATTCCCCGCCTTGGGAGGATGCCAACTAACGCCAGACAGGTGAGTCTCCATCCCCTCACTTTTACATGTGCTCCGGTCAGCTTCGACGACGGTTCCACGCCTCACAATAGAGGTCACTGCTCAGAAGAGTCTTTTCAAGCCGAAGCGCAGCGTCGGGCGTCGTCGATTGGGCGGCGATGTTCAACTTTTAGGAGCCATCGATTCGGCTCTTGCATTCGCCTTATTGCGCACGTATCCCAGCCGATGCGAGTAATTCAACTTGAGTCTCGGAGGCCCTGTTCCATGAACCCTTTTCTTTTCGCGTCCATGACCAACATTCCGCTGAGCGAAAACGAGGTGCCTGCCATTGACAGCAAACCGGGGGTGAATGACGGCCCTCTGAACAGCTGCACTTGGCTGAAGAAGCTGTGCATCAGCCCCTCTTTTGCATGGACAAGTGTGACATTCATTCGACCAGCGGGACGCCCTGAGAATCGACGAACGCGAGTCCTAGGCCCTCTCGATATCCGACGACCTTGTACTGAGTTTCACACTCACGGCACATCCACTCCGGGATAATTCCTGGCGGGATAGCACAGCCTGCCACAACCTCATCGTCGCTCGGAGGGCCCACTGGCATACCCCAGATGATCGACTTCGGGTTCCTTTCACCACATTCTGGGCATGCCGGAGCGCTGGAAAATCTGCGTAACTCCTCCAGTTGAGGGCGATGAACCATCGTGTGACAATCCACGCAGAGGAGCGCCGTGTCGTCGACGTGGTCCTGCAACTCCAACCAAGTGTCCTCAAGCTTCATCCGAAACAAGTGGGGCTCTAGTCTGATCGGTTCTGCCTGTCCACACCCGTCACAGGAGATTTTTTCAACTGCGCCCTCCTGAAGGAGGGAAACAACCGCAATCATCTCATGCGTACTGCCGCAACTAACAGGAAGGCATACGCCGGCCTCAACGAAGATCGGAAGGGGACTATCAACAAGTTCGGCGATCGCGACAAGAATCTTATCAGCGACGGTAGCAAGCAATAATTCAGAACTGCGAGGTAGTGAAAAGTCCAACTTTTCCTCTATATGTTCCACTGAGACAGGATTCGAAAAAGTCGCAAGTCGTTCAACTGTGACAGCCTCGGCGAGTGCCGATTCTACGACCTCGACGGCAACGACGAGCGGTACTTCGGTGCCAAGGATTGTAAGAATCAGATCACCTGCTCGGACACCCGTGGGCAAAATCCAGTCATAGCTGTCTGGATCCGCTACCAAAGCTATAGCTGCCGCTAAGGGGTCCCCTGCCCAACACCAGTAAAGTCTCTGGCCCTTAGGGCGAGTGAGCGTAGACGCTGGTCCCCACTTCTCGTCAAGGCGCCGAATGGGGTATTTTTCGGGATCGTCGGACATTTCATGCCAGGCTTCTTCTTCGGCACCCATTAATCCGTTGATCAGTTCTCGACGCGAGTAAAGCCCTTCTTCCCCCGGCCAAGGTGTGGCGACGTTTTTCTTGAAGTGCTCTAGTAGCTCTTTTCGATCTAAGCGGTCATACACCGGATCGTAGCCATAGATCCGTTTCTCTAAATTCTTCATTTCTCTCCCCAGCATTGTTCTTGACTTCTGTTCAAGCGCTCGTTTCGGCGAAAGTCTGGATGTCCCGAAAAGCTCTTAGGGGTATTAGCGTTAGCAGTTTTCGCACAATTGCCTCGCCCTGGAATCACTCTGCGTCCTCCCACTCCTCGAGGAGAGCAGTAGCGATCCTTTTATCCATACGGTAGTTCCGGGCGGAAGGTTCCGTCTCGTAGAGCGGCCCGATCCCGCCGCCAATGTGGTTGCGTCCGAACCCTACGGCCGACATTCGCCCCCCCATCTCCGGGCCACCAAAGTCTTTAATGCCGGTGTGCTCGGACATATAGCGGTACACCTCGTCCATGCTGACCTTGGGCGCATGTTCTGCCATGTAGCGAACTGCCGCTGCGGCGTCGCTGTCCCCGAGCCATTCGACCATCTTGCGCAATCGCGTACGGGTCCAAGATCCTGGCAGGTACCCATCGTCATCGCCGGCATCCCCGTCGGCCTTAATTCCTGGAGGCACCCGACCGAACGCGGCCGATACAGCGGTCAAGGCTGCTTCGAAAGTGTCTACGTCAGTGTCAATGCTGATCTTCATGCGAACTGCCCCTAGTTAATTTTTCTTCATGAAAGGCCTGACGCTACTCGTCTAGACCATTAGTGCGAGCTTACAAGGACACACAAGGATACGCAAGATCTTAGTACGCATTTGTTTACTCTTGATCAAACGTTGTTTAGTCTTGCATTCACTAGGCATAGAGATTCGAACACTCTCCTCCAATGAGTCGAGACCCTGTCGACTCTCTAAGTGTCTAGAGCGACTCAGACCATCTATATGGATCAACTCTGATTCACGGCACTTGCTGGAACCACGGCTCTGCATGATCGGGAACGACACTTCGGTCCCGGAAAACTACACCACGCCTGCGGACGTTACCTGCGCCCGCGCCTCGCCAGGCTAAGAACCATCGGCTGCAGGCGCGTTGAATGAAATAAGCGTACGACTCGCGCTGGTCTCCACCACCGTCAAGCACCTCAAACCCCACGCCGATAAGCTGTGGGTATCCATTGGAACCGTTCTTGAAAATAGGTCAGAACGTGATTGCGCGCACGCTCATCGCCAGCCCGCGTCAAAGGCTTGTCTGGATTAGTCACCGATTGATCGCGCTTTCCCGTCCTCCCCCTCAGGATCGTGAACGGTGCTTAATCAGTCGTCGAGCAACGCGGCCGCGTACATCGGCCGGGCGGCATCGATGGTCGGCGGGTGGAACAGCCCGGCGGTGGCATCGCGGAACAGCCGGTTGAGTTCGTTGCCGTTATTGAAGCCACTGCCGCTGGCACACATCAGCGCGGCCTCGGCCGCGTGGCGGGCGACGTTCGAGGCGTTGATGCGGGCGCTGACCAGCCGCAACGGCCAGCCCGCGCCGTGGTCGACGAGTTCGTCGAAGTCACGACTATAGGAATCCAACTGGGCCGGCACCGCCATGTACTCCATATGGGCGTCGGCCAGTCGGGTCCTGAACTCGGGGACCTCGGCGTAGGTCGTGCCGGTCTTGGCCGACTTCCTGCGTTTCAGTCCCTGGGCACCCAGGTCGAGGGCACGGCGGGCGACCCCGGCATAGACCGAGCCGATGAGCAATTGGAAGTTGCTGGTGATCGCGAAGACCAGCAGGTCGGGGTGACGCCCGGTCGGCATCTTCCGGACAACCCGCTCGGGCGCCATCTTGACCTTTTCCAAGGAGGTGGCCCGGCTCTGTGAGGCGCGCATACCCAGTACGTCCCACTGTTCCGAGACCGTGATGCCTTCGGTATCCCGCTCGATGAACCCGTACACCAGTGTCGGATTCTCGGGATCGGCGCTGTCCAGCCCGTGGGTGATCAGTCGTGTCCATACCGGGGACAGTGAGGTGAAGATCTTGACCCCGGTCAGCAGATAGCCGCCGTCGTCCTGTGGTTCCGCGGTGGTCTTCGAGCCCTGGAGCACCCAATCGTTGGCCGGCTCGCTGATCCCGAAGGCGAAGATCTCCCCGTTCATGGCTTCGCCGAACACATGGTCCAGCGACCGGTCCCCGCGCTCGAACAGGGCACGGGCGACGCCGGTGCACATGAGGTGCATGTTGATCGCCAGCGCCGTTGCGGGTGCCGCGGTGGCCAGGCGTTGCTGCAGCCGGGACACCTGATTCAGGCTCAGACCCGGGCCGCCGAACTCCTCGGGAACGAAGACGATGAGGTAGTTCTGCTCGGTCAGCTCGGCCAGGTCCTCGTGGAAGAAACTGTTCTCCCGGTCGTAACGGTCGGCGCGGTCGCGGAAGCGCTCCAACAGATCCTCGGGCAGGTACTGCTCTGCCAACTCTGCATGGCGGATCTCTCGGTCTGGCATAGGTGCTCCCTCGTTATTCATTCCCACGGGTGATCAGGACCGCGCCGTTGTGCCCGCCGAATCCGAAGGAGTTCGACAGCACGGCGGTGACCTGCTGACGTCGGGCCTCGCCGGCCACGATATCCCAGCCGTTGAATTCGGGATCCTCGAGGTTGATCGTCGGCGGCAACATCCCGTTGCGGAGCGACTGGACGGCAATGACCGCTTCGACGACTCCCGAGGCCCCGAGCAGATGGCCCGTGCTCGACTTGGTGGCACTGATCGGGATGGTCCGGGCCCGGTTTCCCAGGGCGGCCTCCAGAGCGTTCAGTTCGGCGGCGTCACCGGCGGGGGTTCCGGTACCGTGCGCGTTGATATGGTCGACGGCGTCTGCGGTGGCACCCGCATCGGCAAGGCAGTCGCGGACGGCCTGCGCTGCTCCGCGTCCTTCCGGATGTGGTGCGGTGGCGTGATAGGCGTCGCTGGCGGCTCCGAATCCTGCCAGTTCAGCCAGCACGGTGGCTCCCCGGGCGCGGGCATTCTCTTCGGATTCGAGCAGAATGGCCGCCGAGCCGGCCGACATCACGAAGCCGGACCGCGCCCGGTCAAACGGTCTGGAGGCGGCAGTCGGGTCATCTTCATAGCCTGCGGCCAGTGCCCGCATATTCGCGTTTGATGCCAGGTTCACCGCGTTCAGGCAGTCCTCCATCCCGACCACCAGGACGGCGTCGGCGTAGCCGTGGCGGATCCGGCGCAGGCCCTCCCCGAGGGCGATCGCCCCACTGGCGCAGGTGGCCGATACCCCCTGGGCGGGACCGAACGCCTGGTACCGCTGGCTGAGTATGGCCGCCGCGGCATCCGGTGCGCCATGGATCGCCAACGTCAGCGGCACGGACCGTGGGCCCTTCTGGTCCAGGATGCGGGTGGCTTGTTGCATGGCATCGACCGGTCCGGAGCCGGTGGCTGCCATGATCGAAAAGCGTTGCGGATCCCACGGCATCTCCCCCGCGTCCGGGGTCCAGCCGGCCTGTTCCATGGCCTGGTCGGCGGCGGCTACTGCCCAGTGTTGGCTGGGGCTGAGCCGGCGAGCCAGGCTGGGCTTCAGGACGGTGGTGGCGTCGAAACCGGTCACTTCGCCGCCGATGCGGACGGCAAGGTTCTCGAACTCGGGACCATCGAGGGTGGTGATGGCACTGCGGCCATGGACGACGTTGTCCCATAGGGTCGGGACGTCCAAGCCGCTCGGGGTGATCACCCCCAGCCCCGTGATCATGACGCGACGACGATCGTTCATAAACGCACCGCCTCTCCGCGGGCGACCAAATCGGCGACGGCAGGGCGGCGGATCTTCCCGCCGACGGTGCGCGGCAGCTGCTCCATCCGGAACCAACGGCGCGGGACGAACTGCGGGGCCAGTTCCCGGCGGGCCTGGGCCAGCAGCTCGCTCTTCTCCGGCGCCTCCCCCTCGATGACGAGTGCGACGACGGTGCCGAGCCGATCGTGGGCCAGTGCCACCGCGCAGACCGCTCCCAGCTGTGGCATCCCGTCGAAGGCGCGTTCCACACCGGGCAGCGAGACCTTGTGCCCGCCGGTGATGGCGATGTCTCCGGCGCGGCCCTCCAACACCAGGGCGCCGTCGCCCAGCCGTCCCTGATCGTTCACCGTCGCCCAGCCGTCGGCTCCTTGCAGCACCGCGTCCGTTGTTCCCGGGAGGTACCCGTCGGAGCATGAGGCGGCGTGGACCCACAGGGTGCCCGGTTCGCCGTCGGGTACTTCGTTGCCCTGTTCGTCCCTGATACTCACTCGAATGCCGTCGTAGACGCTGATGCGGGTGCCGTCACTACCCCGGCTGTCACCGATGAACCCAATCTCCGCGGCCCCGTAGTAGCTGATGAGCCGCACATCGGGCAGGACGTCGGCCAGCTCGGTGCGAAGGATCGCGGGGAGGTTCGCGCCGCCGGTGACCACCAGTTCGAGTGTCGCGAGGGATTCCGGGTTACGGCGGGCGGCATCGATCAGTGTTTGGACGATCGCGGGGACGGCCACTACGCGGGTGATCTTCTCGTCGAGGATACGCCGGCTCAATGCCGCCGGATCGAAGGCATCAGCCACGTGGGCGCTGCCACCGGATGCCAAGCACTCGATGAGCGCGTACAGGGTGAGGCTGTAGGACACCGGGCCGGGGGCAAGGGTGGCGATGCCGGCGTACGGCTCCAGGTAGGCGCTGGAGACGGCGAAGTTCTCGCGGTACTGGCGTCGGGTCTTCAGGAACGCCTTGGGATTGCTCGTCGTGCCGGAGGAGAACAACAGGAGAAACGGTTCCTCGCCATCCCGAACCGTCGGTTCGAGTGTTGGGCCGGCGGCCGCCTCTTGTTGCCTGAATTCGGCGAGGGTGATGATGGTGCCCGTCCATCCGTGCGCAATGAGCCCCTCTGCCAGGTCGGTCGAGTCACTGATGACCACGCCGATTCCCGTGGAGAGAATGACGCCGATCTGGTGATCCAGCGGCCACTGCGGGTCCACGGTCGCCGACACGGCACGGAACCCGGCGAGTCCCGCGATGATGCGCGAGGTGTGGAACGCCGAGGAGATGCTGACTGCCGTGATCGGGATGCCGGCAGTTTCGGCAGCCGCTGGTGGTGGAGTGACCTGGGCGCCGTGCAGGGCATCAACGACGGCGAACATCCGTCGGGAGTCTTCGACGAGCTGCGCATAAGACAGGCGGCCGTCGTCCCCGACGATCGCCGGCTGGCCGGAATGGTTTTCGGCCATGTCCAGCACGGTCCGTGTGATGGGCACCCGCGGCCTCCCTGCAATTCGACGCAATCCGGTTGGCTCATGTTTTTGAGCCAGACTCGACTCTAGTGACTCTTCCCGGACCGAGGGGAACTGGCCTCAGCAGTTGGACTGCCTACGAGCCGGTACCCGACGACGTCAGCCAAAGAGTCGTAGCGTGCCTTCCTCTGATTGTTTCACCATTCTGCGAGCACGCTTGGCTGGATCTGCGAGATTTACTGGACATTCGAACTCACCAAGAGGTGGCACCCAAACTGCTATGGCGGCTCCTCTTCAAATACTCCTTAGAGTCCTTCGAAGTATGTCCGGACCACCCCGGCCATGAGTTTCCTGCGTTCCACAAGAAACTCCGGATACATGCCCGCTGTCACGTTGGCTAGGTTCGGCGGGATCGCGTTCTCAGCAAGATTACGTTCAAGCTCCCCCGAATCAGTGATCTCACCAAGGACTATTACCCCCGTTTCAATCTGGGCAGCAATATCAGCCATATACACGCTGGGAGGCTTATTGCTGATACTGATATTGATCGAGGTCTCCGTCAACGCGAAGTTCGCTACCTGGTTATAGTCAGACCGGTCTGCGAAACCATTCTTCTGCAAGAAATCCTTGGGAACCACGTGGTGTATGTCGCCGGACTGCTGGTGCATAGCAGCGACCGTAATGCTCTTGGAGAGGAACCCACGCGCACCACCTGCCACTTGGGCTGCCAGGAAGGACTGGAAAAAGGGGCTCGCCGTGCTCGTGGTTTCCAAGGAGTTCGGCAGGGAGACCTCCCAGAAACCATCCGTTAGTTCTGACTCTTCGATCTGTTTGAGATAGGCGGCAGCTCCCTGCGTGTTAATCCGCCGGATATCTTGTTCCCAGGTTGATTCGAAACTGCCCGAGTGTCGCGCGGTGAGCATCGACATCACGAACCAGCGCCTGACGATGCGCTTGCGCTCTCCCTCGGAGAGGGTTGCATCGGCCCGCAGACGCAAATACAGGGCGTAGGCGAAGTTCAGGGCATTCTTTGAACCAATCATGCCCGGCGCGATGAAGCCCGCTGATTTGATGATCATGATGAAGTTTTCAAAATGGTACTTTTTTACGATCTGGAGCAGCGCGGATTCAAGTTTGTCGTAAGCAACCGGGATGCGGCTCTCGTCGATCTTTCGTGTTTCCGGGTCCCGGCCGGAGATTTCACCCACGATCGAAGAGGCCTTGCCGCGGCTGAAACCCACCAACCCAGCGACGCGAATGATGTCTCCATAGGTCGGATCATAGAGGTCGCCGGTATCGTCTTTCAGCCATGAAATCGCCGAGAGGTACTTAGTTGCGGCGAAATCGGTGTCGTTGTCCTGAATATCCGAATACGCATGAGGTGCAACAGCGAGCTGGCAGAAATAATCAATGAGTTTGCGGATATTGCGGCCGCGCTCCCCAAAGGTGGCGATCTTGCTCATCGCAAAATCTGCGCTACTCAGCGGGACACCCTTCGAATTGATCCGGATGAAGATTTCCGCAACCGTTTCGACATCCAGGTCGTCATTGAGCGAGATAATACCGATCTGAGCGTTCTTCACTGCCTCGAGTCGACCAATATTGGTTTCAACCACCTGGGGATCAACCTCCGGATTGGCCTCGAAGTAGGCCTTCACGAAGCCATAGGTGGAAGTGGCGTTGAATAGCTCGCTAATGTCGGGAATCCACTCGGGATTCTTCCCGATCACTGGAGTCCATGTCGCAAACAGCTCCGATACCGGGTTGAACGCGATCTTGATCCGAACAGATTGATACCGCTTATTGACTACCTTCAACCCGGCGACCGCCGCACGAAGGGCCGCAATACGTTGCTGCCCATCAATGAGGATCTGCTGGTGGGCCGCGATCTGCGCGTCCTTGAGATAAGCGCCCACGGACTGCCAAGTGATCAGATAACCGACCGGATAACCCTTATAGAGGGAATCCATGAGATCCCGAACCTTGACACTGTCCCAGACAAACGGCCGCTGCAGCTCAGGAATGGCGATCTGCTCGCGCCGAACATCCTCCAACAACTGCGTGACCGCCGACTGCGTGACTTTGTACTTCGCCATCACTCTCCCCTAACCGGCCACGAGTTGCATTAACTCGGTGTAATCAGTGACAACCCCGTAAGTCACGTTCTGGCCGTTGGCCTCACTCACGGATTCGAAGAATTTACGGGCACATTCAATCTTCGCCTCCTCAACTCCTTTGAGTTGCAGGGTCGATAGGGAGCCCTTGGTCTCGGCGACGAAATAGACATGCTTCACGCTGCCCTCGGTGAAGGCAATCGCCCAGTCCGGGTTGTAGTCTCCCACCGGTGTCGGGATGAAGAACCCCCGAGGGAGCTTCGCATAAACCGCGACTTCCTTACTCGTCTCCAACTCGGCAACAAACGCCTTCTCGACCTTCGAATCAGTAACCACATAGTCATAAACATGTTTAGCCAACTTTTCCTGGCCTGCGATGAGTTCCTGTCTCGTCTGGTTCTCCGCGAAGATCGCCGTCTCGTACCGGTCCTCCAAGGAGTCGTAACTGAGGTGCTCGACGATGACCGTCGCCTTCTGTTCATTGACCAGCCGCGAAACCTCGGTAATGAACTGCTCCGGATTGATACGGAACTTCCCGAACGTGCTCGGCCCGATACCGCGCAGAATCGCCGCGACCGTACGCCGAGTCAACTGGGTCTTCTCCGTAATCTCACCCAGCAAGTCGTACTGCACCTGAGAGCCGGCGCTAATCTTCTCGGTTTCCGTCTCCGTGCTCGTAGCAGTAAACCCCTCGCCGGAGCTCAAGTCCTCGGCATCTAACGAGTCACGTTGCTGCCCTGCCTGGACGACATACTGCATCGCTGCGACATTCAGATGCTTATCCAGCGCCTTGACGCACTTACCGATCAGCTCATCCGAATCGAACTCAACCTGGTACACCGCCTTGTGGTTGATCCTCCCCCACAACTCCTGGAACTCCTTCCGCCCCAGGTTGGCATTGGGTTCAAGCTTCTTGAGCTTACGGGCATCCACTGGCTTGGGCAGATCAATGTATAGCTCGTCGACCAAACGCCACACGAAATCAATGACCGGCAGCAGCACCTCGGACGTCGTCACAGCAAACGTCCCTGACTCCCTGGCCTCCTTATAGGCCTCCGAGACGGTGTCGTCGTCGTTGAGGTAGTCATTTTTGATCAGGTACTTATAAAGCGCCAACGCCTCCGCTTCCCCAAGGGAGGATTCGCCTTCCTTCGTGACGATGGTCTTACCGGTGAAGAACTTGGCGCTCGCCTTACGCGGACGGGCAGCCAAGGACTCGGAGAGCTCCTTCTGCAACCCGGTCACAAAATCCGTATACGCCTCATCGGTGACAACAGTCAGCTCATTGACCTGATGCACCGTAACCGGGTTATCCATCCGGTCCCCCTGCTGATCAACCGCCAACCGCAGGCCACGCCCGATCTCCTGTCGCCGAGAAACAGTGTTGTCGCTCTTCTTCAGCATCCCCATCACGAACACGTTCGGGTTATCCCACCCCTCCCGCAAGGCCGAGTGGGAGAAGATGAACCGCACCGGTTCGGCGAAGGAAAGCAGACGTTCCTTATCCTTGAGGATCAGATCGTAGGCATCCGTATCAGTAGATTGGCCCTTATCGTCGCCACGGCCGCTGATCTTGCCGTCGACTTGTCGCTTGCTCTTCTTATCGATCGAGAAATACCCCTCATGCACCGCACCCACCACGTCGCGACGCAGATACTGCTGATAGGCCACGGCCGCTTCATCCAGCGGCAACTCAGCAAGAACCTCATCCCGGATGGCCGTGTATTCCTCCTCGAACACACGGGCATACTCGCCAAGGTGGTCGTCACGCTCATAGTCGCGGTACTTGGCCACCTCGTCAATGAAGAACAGGGAGAGTACTTTAACGCCCTGGCTGAACAGTTCACGTTCCTTCTCCAGATGCGCCCGGACCACCTCACGGATCTGGATCCGACGCTTCGTCTCCTCCGTGACATCACCATCAGCCAACTGACCTGCAGTGACCACATCCCCACTACTGAGCTCGATCAGATCCCGGGTCGCGTCGATGTCGGTGACAATCAAGCCTTTATAGGCTTCGATGCCATTGGAGATATCATGCAGATTCGTCCCCATATCCAAGCGCTTAACCTGGCGTTTGATCGGCCCGCCCTTGGTCTGGACCTCAATCTCGACCCGGGCTCGAGGCTTCGCACCTTTCGCGATCTCGATCGCATCCAAATAAAGGTACGCACTCGACCCGGCAAGGCCCTTGACCGTGATACCCCGCACGGCGATCTTCTTCACCAGCTTCTGGTTATACGCATCCAACGCATCCAACCGGTGCACTTTCGTGTATTCATGATGCGGTTTATGGGTCGCCGAGTAACGCAGGACCATCAACGCATTGAACTCAGCCAAAGACTTGATCGAGGTCGAGGCATTCTTCGGTTTCCCGGATTTAGTATCGAATTCCACCCCGAAACGCTGCGGCTCATCAATGATCACGATCGGCCGGTTCGCCTTGATCACATCAATAGGACGGCGGGACTGGAAATCATCGAGCACATCATAAATCCGCCGCTGATCCTTACCCGTAGCGTTGAACGCCTGGATGTTGATGATCATCACCTGCACCCCGGCATCGGAACTGAACCGCTCCAACTCATGCAACTGGGAAGAGTTATAGACAAACGAACGTGGTTTCGTCCCATAAAACTGTTGGAAATGCTCAGCCGTGACATCGAACGATTTCTTCACGCCCTCACGGATCGCAACCGAGGGAACAACGATGATGTATTTCGACCAGCCGTATCGTTTATATAGCTCCATGATCGTCTTGATATAGACGTACGTCTTGCCCGTACCAGTCTCCATCTCAACCGTCAGACTCGGCGCCCCCGGGGCAGCCTTGCTCTGGACCAGTTCCGTCGACAAGGGCAGATTCCGAGAACCCTGCACCTTACGAACGTTCTCCAATAACTGCGTACTGGACAGCGCAATATCGGCGTTACGCAACCCCGAGTCCCACACAGCATTCATCTCGAACAACCCAGGATTGGAAACCGGCTTCGCCTTCCCCGGATCAACCCGGTAGGAAATACCGTCGTGTTTGGGCTGACCGGCGAAGTTCTCCACCACCGCATCCACAGCATCGGTCTGGTAGCCCTGGACCTTAAACTGAAGCTTCATCTAGATTCAGACCGCCTTCACGTCAGTCACCGGCGAGACCTCACGGAAAACCTGCTCCGCATTGATCCGCGCAGCATCAGAATCAAACCCGGAATCACGGAACACAACCCTCAACGGCCCCCGCCTAGCAATCTCTCGCACAAGCTCCGGGCTGACGTGGTCGTCAAAGCACGCAATCAGCGCATCATCTTCAACGACGAAGACCTCATGACCGTCGATCTGCTCAACAGCAATAGGCATCGACAGTTCCAAGCCCCAGTCCAACAACACCTGGAACAACAAGTCTTCACCCGAGCGATCAGGCTTCACACTGCCCTCAAGCTCGTCAAGAGCCAACTGATCAGTATTATCCGACGTACGAAGAACATCCATCATGTTCGTAGTGTCAATCTTGAGGGAACGGAAACCAACGTCTAGGTGAGCTCCCGCTTTTGCAGCTTGAGATGTCAGCTTTTGCCCAGCGCGCTTGATCCGCTCACGTGCGATGCAAGAAATCGTATCGTAGCCTTCCTCTGCCTCCCCGCGATAAACGATGGGTTCATCAAGTTGAACAAGAATGAACCGGCGGTCCACGCCGTCCTGGGCGGACTTCTGCAGGACAGCTTGAGCGGTAGTTCCCGAACCCGCGAAGAAATCGAGCACAATTGTCGGCTCACCCGAGTCCGGCGAAAGCGCCAGAAGTCCTTCGAGTAACCTCGACGGTTTCGGGTAGTCGAAGGGAATGTCGTCCATAATTTCCCTAAAGTCTGCCTTTCCAGACTGCGTGCTCCCGTAGTCCTTATACCCGAGAATGTTTCTGGGGACAACCCTGCCCGCAGTGGTAAGAAATTTTTTAATTCGCGGCACTGAAGATTGACCATCGCTACCCCAATAGAGGCGCTCGTCCTCAATTAGCTCTTGCATACTCTCTCGGGAGTACTTCCATGACGATCGGCGCGAAGGCCACACTTCTTCCCCAGTTTTGGGGTTCTTGATCGGGTAGTACAGATTCGGGCGTTCATCTGCCGACTTGTTAGATGTCGCCGCTACCGAGTTCCACGGACCCCGAGAGTCACTGTCCGGGTTCGTATAGTACCTGTTGTGTTGCTCTGTTCGTTCAAGCCTACCCACCACTCCTGGCCGCTTTCTTCGGGCGTAGACCAATATCTGTTCGTGATCGTTGCTGAAATACTGTGAATCGTTCGAAGGGCTTACCTTCTTCTGCCAAACGAGAACATCCACAAAGTTACTAACGCCAAAAATTTCATCGCACATCAGCTTTAGAGTGGCGAATTCCCCGGAATCGATACTGATGAAAATCAATCCATCGTCGGAGAGCAGGTTTCGCGCCAGCTGCAGGCGCGGGTAGAGCATGCTCAACCAGTCGGAATGAAAGCGTCCATTCGACTCCGGATTCGCCGATAATTTGGCCCCGCTGTCGTCTGTCTGTCCCGACCTCGACAGATATTCCTCTGCGGTTTCTGCGAAGTCGTCGTTATAAACGAAGTCATTACCCGTGTTGTACGGCGGATCAATATAAATCAGCTTGACCTTGCCCAGATAGGACTCCTGAAGCAACTTCAACGCATCCAGGTTATCGCCTTCGATGAAGAGGTTCTTCGTGGTGTCAAAGTCCACCGACTCCTCACGCACCGGACGCAACGTCTTAGCAATCGGCGCGTTCGCCGCGAACGAAGCTGCACGCTTACCCGGCCAATCCAACTGGTAGCGCTCCTGAGGCCCATCAACAACATGATCCGAGAGTTCCTGACGCAGCATGTCGAAGTCGATGCACTGCCTCGGATTACCCTCATCATCAAGAGTCTCGGTTACGACGCCAGGGAACAGGTCGGCGATCTTGGCGATATTCTTATCGGTCAAATCGGGCGAGGTCATACGCAATTTCTCCACGGGCTACCTTTGTTGTTCCAATTCGGTTTGCTTGATCTTCAAAGTACGACGTAACTCGACCTTGCGGTTGAGCTGGGGTTCGTTGCGGAGCTTACGCTCCAACGCAGCCACCTCTCGTTCGAGTTTGGCTACAGTTTGTAGTCTGTCAGCCACCCCCGTCATTTCCTCACCCGGACGCACCACCACCGGCATCAACGGCCCCAACAGCCCCGTATAAAGCCCCGACAGGCTCGTCGCCGCCGGCACGGGCTCCCGTGCAGTATCGGGGTGCTGCCACGCGGTCGTGTAGTAGGGGCTCATCTTCGGGGCACCTGCCCCAAGCTGTTTATGCGCCGCCACCATCCGCACGCGGGCCGACTCACCACTACTACCGGTGATCTCGAAAATGATCGGAAAAGGTATCGCCCTATCGATAGCGGCCAACACCGCATCGGAGACATCCTTCCCCTTCGCATCGATGTGGAAAACCTGAACCTCGGGCACCGCCAGACTCGCCGGAAGGTTGATCGTGGCCTCGGCGAGCTTATAGGCCCAGGTGATGCGTTGGACTTCGGAAACGAACTTGTCTTTCACCACCGCGGTGACGGTCCCGTGTGAGTAGAACTTTTCTTTCGGCACCCGGCTACCAAACTTCGCGGCAGCCGGCCATCGGTAAAGCAGATCAACCATCAGGACGTAGCCGGCCCATCATCAACGGTCAGGGCAGGGTCGATGACGGCAATGAACGCGATCAACTCAAAATCATCGAGCCCGGCAATGGCCTGCGTCAACGCAGAAGTATGCCCACCGGTGAACAGGCTATCGATATCGCGTTCCTCAGTGACGTCGATCATCGAATGAATCGCCTCAGTCAGCAGATCCGAATACCGGCCCATCTCGGCGCCATCCTTTGTTGCCTTGTTGAAGGCCCGGACCACGTCGGTGACCGGTTCATCATAAGGCCGGCACCCACCACGGATCAGATCCAGCAAATGCTTCGCCTCGGTGTGATCGGCCACGACAGCGCCCGCATCATCGAGGTAAACCAGATAATACGGGTGCAACCGGTTGCCCCGATTATTATCCTGGTCCGTGTTCACGTTCCTTAAAGCGAAGATCACACCGGGCTTCAACCCTTTGGCCGGATCGGCAGGAATCACCGCATGCAACCCCTTGGGCGCCTTGGCCAGGTCACCGTGTTCTTTGATGTATCCCAGCAAGTCCATCCGGAAATCGTTCAAACCCAGATCCGTGATCGACACCCCGGTCCGTACGTCTTCCAGCTCAATGACTTCGTCCTGGAGTTTGCGCAACTGTTCCTTCCGGAAAGCAGCATCGGGATCCTCTTGGGACAACACATTGTCATCTGCCGTCCCGGTGACGTCGGCGATCACCATCCTGTTCTCGACCCGTTCCTTGAGATTGATGTACTCATCCAAGGAAATATCGGGCCAAAAGTTAACCAGTTGAATTCGTTCGTTCGTGGAACCGATGCGATCGATACGCCCGAAACGCTGAATGATCCGCACCGGGTTCCAATGGATGTCATAGTTGATCAGGTAGTCACAGTCCTGGAGGTTCTGGCCCTCACTGATCACATCGGTACCGATGAGTACATCCAGTTCACGAGTCTCCTGCGGCATCATCAGATGACGCTGCTTCGACGTCGGCGAGAACATCGCCATGACCTGCTGGAAGTCGAACCCGGTCCCCAACGTTGTCTTCGCCCCATGACTACCCCCAGTGATCACCCCCATCTGTGACCCTGCCTCCTGTAGGACCGGCGCCAACTCGCGGTAAAGGTAGTTCGCGGTATCGGCGAACGCGGAAAACACCAGTACTTTGCGGTTGCCCTCATTAATCGGGTGGGCGACCTTATCGGTAATGAGGTTCTTGATCCGCTGTAGTTTCAGATCATGTTCGGCGGTGACTTTGGCCATCTCCGCTAGCAGGCCACGGAGCGTTTCACGGTCGTTGGATAGGTCTCGCCGCCAGGACTCCACATCGATGTCATCCAGTTCGATCTTGATCTTCTCCCCGAAGGAAATCGCCTCGACGTTCGCGTCTTCCTCGTCATCGAGATCAAAATCCAACCCCGACAACTCCGCCGACAGACCCGAAGACGCAGCAGCGTGGGAATCCAAACGAGACAATGCCTTCTCAGCCGACCCCTCAATCCGTGACAGGGTCAGCCGAAACGCTTCCACGGAGCTTTCCAAGCGTTTGAGTAGGTTCACGGTCATCAGTTTCTTCAAACCCTGCTCACGGCCCGCCTGACCGAGATTGGCCCGACCCGTGCCGGCAGTGACGCTGTAAAGATCCTCATATTTCGCCAGCCGGCTGGCGAACACGTACGTAAACGGGGTATACATCGCCAACGTCAGGTTCTGGAGCTGTTCGAAAATCTCGTTGAACCCCGGTACCCCGGGCAAGTCGGTCAACGGCTCACGAATCGATTTCGGTGCCAGACGGGTCGGAAACGCACCGACCTCCGTCGTGTCGTAGAACGCCTGGATATGCCGGCGAGACCGGGCAATCGTCACCGAATCGAGCAGCTCGAAGAAATCAAAGTCCAACATCTGCAGGATCCGGTCAGTGGTCCGATCCTCCACACCCAACTTCTGCCACTCGTTGAAGACCTTCTGGGCATCACTGAAGACCTTCTCCACCGTCGTGGAAAGATTCAAATTCTTCGCCAGGTTCGCCGACTCCCCCTCATAGGCAAGCTGGAGCTGGTTCTTCAGATCATTGAACCGGTTATTCACCGGAGTTGCCGAGAGCATCAGAACCTTGGTCTTCACACCCTCACGGATCACCTGACGCATCAACCGTTGATAACGCGATTCCTTCTCTTCTGCATAATCAGCATTGCGGAAATTATGCGACTCATCGATCACCACCAAGTCGTAATTACCCCAGTTCACCCGATCCAACCGCAACCCCAACGACTCGCCCCTCACCCGGGATAAATCGGTGTGGGCCAGGACGTCGTAGTTGAACCGATCCGAAGCGAAAATATTCGTCGTCAGATTCGCGTTGTAGTTCGTCCAGTTCTCCGCCAGCTTCTTCGGACTCAACACCAAGACAGACTTATTACGCAGCTCGTAGTACTTCACCACCGCCAGCGCAGTGAACGTCTTACCCAAACCCACACTGTCGGCAAGGATGCACCCGTTATAGGTCTCGAGCTTATTGATGATCCCCGTCGCCGCATCCCGCTGAAAGTCATACAGACTCTGCCAGACCTTCGTCTCCTGATACCCGGTGCGATCGTTAGGCAACACATCTTCGTCGATGTCCTCCAAGAACTCCGCGAACAAGTTATAAAGGACCAAAAAATAGATCCGTGCCGGGGAATTCTCCGCATACACACTGGCAATATGCTCTTGCACTGCCTCAGTGACATCATCCAATTGCGCCGGGTCATGCCAGATCTGATCAAAAAGGCCCAAAAAATGTCGGGTCTCAGCAGACCCCTCGAATTTGGTGACCACATTCGAAACCGCAGGACCACTCTCATACCCCAAATCAGTGGTCGAGAAACCCTGAATCGGAAAATAAGCCACGCTGTCATCAACTACGGCAAGCTGTTGCATCGGCTGCCCCGTAGCGCTAGAACGAAAAACCGCTTTGCGGCGCACCCAATCCGCGCATTCCCTCGCGATCGCACGCTGCATCAACTGATTACGCAACCGGACCTCGAACTCAGACCCGTGCAGACTCGACTCCGCCTGACCCGCCGGAATGAAAAACTCCCGACGTTCCTTACGGAGCTGATCCGTGACCTCCTCAGTCACGAACGACGGAGAAGTGAAAATGAACTCCAACCCGGAAACCTGCTCGAGCTCCTCACGCAAAGCCTGAAAAGCAAAAATAGAGAAAGCCGACGCCGCAATGCGCACCTTGGACCCCGGTTTGATCACCGCTTTGAGATCATCACCGAGCAGATCGTTGACGTTATCGATCATGCGCATACTCAGCCACCTACCCCAACGAAGGAACCGCCGTACCCAAAGCCAACAGTCTCACCAGATGAAAACTCCCGCTCTCGGATACACAGACGATCGGGCATGCTCACCAAGGCATCCCAGATACATGCCAGCGATTCTCGCGAGCACAAACTCCCGACTATAGGCTGCAATATTTCGATCACTGTGGCCCCCGACTAATTCCACGACTCGAATCTTCCTCAGCTACAGATCGTAGCCCCGTCCCCTCCGCAGATACGCGACGTCGCTCTCCTGAAGCCACTGTGTCAACCTCAGTTTCACAGCTGCTTGATGTTTCATGAAGTCGCTTCAGTGGCCCGTCAGATTCATGGACTCTCCCAGGGGCGTCCTCCTCCGAAGCCACTGGGGGCTCCGCTGCTCCGCACGTGGGTAGGCGCCGAAGTACTTCTTCAAGAACTGCACGGCGAACTCCGGGACCGTAGAATTTAAGCACGGTCTCGAGCAAGTATCCCGCATTTCGGGACACTAGTTCTTGTTCCAGCGGTCCCAGCAGGGGACCACCTGATCCATCTGTAGCATGCCTGTCCCTCGACGTTGTCGCCTCGATCGGCGCGCTGGACGATCGTGATCCCGCATTTGAGGTGGTGCTTCTACCCCTATCACCAACAGCGTTTGTCGGAGAGTCCCCTGAGACGTCTCCCCCCGTAGCGGCAGAAATTGAACTTGTGGCTCGCACCGCAGCAGGCTGAACGGGTGGCTTACGGCTAGCAACAGGATCATCTACGAGAGTGACCTTCTCGAATCCGTCACGAATAATCTGTGGAACCTCACCCGCGGGTGCCAGAACGTCCAGTCTTGAAGTAGTTCTGGTCAGCGCAATGTAGAGCAGACGAGCCCCGTTATCTTGGTCCAAAATATTCTGGGGTTCCACCACGACGACTGCATCAAATTCTAGGCCCTTCGAATCCTCCGGGGTAACCAGGTTGATGGACGATCCAAGTTGCCCAGCGCTCGAATCGCTCCACTTCAACTCGGCCTCTGTGAATGCATTCTGTAGTGGTTCCCAAGATTCCTTCGGTGCAATCACACCGACGAATCGTCCTTTTGAGCTGTGGTGACTGGCAACTTTCGCTACTTCGCGGGCAAGCTGTCCCCTGACTACGTCGAAAAGCTCCGGAAGGGCGTTCGCACTTCGTACAATCGTCGGAGCTGTTGTCCCCGGCGCCGCCAAGGGCAGCAACCGTGCGGCAACTTCGAAAACTTCCCTAGGAACTCGGTACCCGTGCCTTAGTTCCTCAACTTTTGCAGGCAAACGAGAACGCAAGGCACTCACTGCATCCGTCCAGTCGTCGCGGGCGAACGGTCCGGTTGATTGTGCGACGTCACCAACGAGGGTCATGGACCCGTTGCGGGACCGCCGACGAAGGGCAAATAACTGCATCGGCGTCAGGTCCTGCGCCTCATCGATGACGATGTGCCCCCAGAGGGGCTCGTCTTCGGACATGTAGCCCTCAGCCTCGTCTATGAGCCCAAGATCAGCCATGGTCCACGGCTCCTCGGAAACTCTATCGGCAGTACTCCGATAGAGCAGTTCGATCTGCTCAGTACTCAGATAGTCGCCGGCAGCCGAACGGAGCCGCTGTTTCGAACCAAGCAATTCCCGGATAAATTGTGCAGGTGAGAGCCGTGGCCACATCCTGTCCACCGCAGCATCGACCGAGGTTGGATCCATGACATGGACCGCGGACAGTCCTGCACGAAACGCGCCGGTCTTAGCGCAGTGACTCAACAGACGCGCTTTTAGTTCGTCCCGTCCTCGTCCGTATGGTTCGGACCGCAGTTGACTGATATCTGCTTCGACAGTCTCTGGCAATATCTTGATGGTTGCCACCGAGTTTCGTCGACTAATGCGTAACGGGGTCAACGGGACTTTGATTCTGTCGTCTAGGCCACGGGCAATGACATCTGCCATTTCGGCTAGGCCCTTTACCCGTGCGATGTTGATTGGCTCATGAGCTCGGATTCCAGTATCTCCGGCCAAGAGTTCCTGTATGGACGTTTGGCGGACGCGTTGATCTCCCAAGGATGGAAGGACCTGTTGAATGTATTTCGTGAATGCCGGATTTGGGCCCACGACCAACATGTCATCTGCAGGAAGTTCGTCTCTGTAGGTGTACAAAAGCCATGAAGCCCTATGCAATGCGACTGCTGTTTTACCAGTTCCTGGCCCACCCTGGATGACCAACAGTTGGTCTTTGTCACTACGCATAAGCTTGTCTTGAGACGCTTGAATGGTGCGAACGATGTCATGCATGGTGCCCGTGCGGCCGACGGCAAGACTGTGCAGTAAGGAATCATCAGCCCCGATCTCGTCGTCTAGACTTTCGACCGCAGCTGCCAATTGTGAGAATGGTTGGGTCCCCGTTAGCAGTCCAGCGGCTATGCGATAGCTAATTGGTTCTCTGCAATCCAGCGATCCCAGTGTCTGAACGGCGTCATTCCGCCGAGGGATCCATGAGGACGTTCATGATTGTAGATGTCTTTCCACTCGTCGGCCAAGTACTTTGCCTCGGCCATTGTGTCCATGATTTCTCCGGCTAGTTGTTCCCTCCTGAATTGGGCATTGAATGATTCAGCGAACCCGTTCTGCCACGGCGATCCTGGATCGATAAACGCCGTATTGACTCCGGCCGTGGCGCACCAGTTGATCAGAGCAGCAGCTGTGAACTCCGGCCCGTTATCGGACCGGACGTAAGCCGGAGTGATGCCGGTTTCAGCGATGATGTCCTCCAGAGCGGCGACCACATCCGTGGCGGTAAACGACCGACGCGGAATGATCGCCAGGGCCGTGCGGCTGTACTCATCGATAACGTTAAAGAACCTAATATGCCGGCCGCAGGAGGTCGTATCGGATTGGAAGTCGAAGCTGACCACATGCATCGGATACTCGGCACTGAGCCTCTTCTGCTCCCCGGCACAGGGACCGCTACGGCGTTTCTTGCGGACCTTGGGCTCGCAGGTGAGTCCCTCCAGGCGCCAGAGCCGGCGGACGCGCTTCTTATTCAGCGCTATCCCGTCCCACTGCGGCTGCTGGAGCAGATGCCAGCGTGCTTTACGCCAACCCCAGGCCGGATACTTCACCGCGACCGCTCGTAGATCAGCGCGCAGCTGGGCCTCTTCGAAGCTGACCGCTGGGCGGCCTTTGCGCAGCGCTGAGCGATTCTGGCCCAGGACGCGACACGCGAATCTTTCGGAAGCCCCGAACTTCTCCTGCGCCATGCGTACAGCACGGCGGCGTGGTTCAGGGCTTAGAATTTTCCCCGCGCCACCTCGCTCAGAATGTCGATGGCTAGTTCCTTCTCCGCCACCAGCTTCTTGAGCCTGGCGTTCTCCTTTTCGAGGTTTTTCACCGCCTTGGTCTGGCCGGCGTTCTTCTCGGATCCGTACTGCTGAAGCCACCGGTACCACGTCGCTTCAGTGATCTGTAGTTCCTTGATGACCTCGATCATCGGCCGTCCGTCGTTGAGTAGCTTCTGGCCCTGCCGTACTTTCGCGATGACCTGATCAGGGGTATGTCTACGTGCCATATCTATGAATTTCCTCCTGCATCCATTATCGGATGCGAAACTCACATAGTCACCGGGCTTCTACCAAGGGACCCAACCAAGAAGACTTTGTCGGCGAATGCGTCAATGTGATTACGCGTCGTCCGGTAGTCACGTTTGCGAACGAGGCCACGCCGTTCTCCGGTTGTGGCCTGATAGAACTTCTCCGCCATAGACGATTTCCAGCTGATAACGAGTTTCTCGCGTTGGTCGTCGCTGATTGCAACTTTTCCAACGTAGTACTGGTCTCCGTCGTCCAGGTCCATCCGGCCGAACGCCACCGAGTCCGTATCTGTCAGATACTGTCTGGAGTCTAAATGCTTCTTCATGGCTCGGCGTTCTGGCCCTGTACCGACCTGCAACTGCTTGGCACTGTCGAAAGTCAGGGATCTGTCGTAGCAAATCCTCGCCATATCGAAATGCTCTTGTTCGGCGAGTAGCTCACCCTCATACTCTTCAATGGTCATATGACCGCTCCCCCATTTATGGCGCCTTCTTCGCCGCTTATCATTCGTTAGTTCAAAAGTATCGTTGTAGTCCGACAAATCAGCCATCAACATTCAGCTTTCGTTGCCGGATGTTTGCAACCAAACGAATCAGAGCATAAACGGGCAAGTAGCTATCCGATTCACTCTGGATCGCATACCGCTCTTTGCAGCCGGAAACATTCGGCAGAGCTAGGGCCAGAACCGATCCTCGGCCAGATTGTTGCGTTCTGTCCTAATTCAACGCCGAGTTGCAACTGCAAATATTAGGCACGCGAGCAGGTTCGACACCCCGCAAAAGCCCATACGCTTAGACTCGGTGCAAGCAAGCCGAACAAGCACTCATGAAGGCAGGAGCGTCAGGGAGCATGTCGATCCACAACGGCCTCGCGGCCGCGCCCGACTTTCAGCGGTACGTCCGTGTTCTAATCGAGGCCGACGTGGACACCTGCCCGTTGGCTGTGCTGGATCTGGACGGTTTCCATTCCAATGCTGCGGTAATGTCCGCCCGCGCCTCAGGAACGGCGATCCGCGTCGCTTCAAAGTCGATTCGTGCGCGCGGTGCTCTCAAAGCGGCTCTGGCAAAACCCGGTTATTCCGGAGTTCTGGCCTTTACCCTCCCGGAAGCACTTTGGTTGGCCGAAAATGGAATCCGCGACATCGTCGTCGCCTACCCGACAGCTGATCGCGAAGCGCTGAGGCAACTTCTGCAGTCCGAGGCCAGGGAACACGTCACGGTCATGGTCGATTCCTCTGAACACCTGGAGCTCCTCCGCGACGTTGCCGGGTCCGCCGACGTCCCAGCTGGAGCGCGCTTCCGTGTCTGCCTCGATATTGACGCCTCCTACGCGCCGGCTCGCCATCGCACGGGCACTCTGGCCTCCAAGCTCAAGGTCGGCCCGGCACGCTCCCCCATCACCACGGTCGAACAAGCAGTCTCCATGGTCCACGCTTGCGAACGCGCCAGCGTGAACCTCGTCGGGATCATGATGTATGAGGGGCAGGTCGCCGGGGTCTCCGACGGTGCCCGCACACCCCGCGGGCTCGCAGTCCGCGCCCTGCAGGCTCTTTCTAAACGAGACATCGCCCAATGGAGGGCCGAGGTCGTCGCCGCAGTGCGCGAACTGGTGGACTTGGAATTCGTCAACGGCGGCGGTACGGGATCGATCGAATCCACCAGCGCCGAGGCTGCCGTCACCGAGGTCGCCGCCGGTAGCGGGTTCTACGGGCCCGAACTCTTCCAGCACTACCGCGGTTTCCGTCCTGCCCCGGCGTTGCACCTGCTCTTCGACGTCGTTCGTCGTCCTGCGCCGGACACGGTCACCGTGCTTGGTGGTGGCTGGATCGCTTCCGGACCGCCCGGCAATGACCGCCTCCCGGTCCCCGTCTGGCCGGAAGGCCTGCGCTATGCCCCGGCCGAAGGGCCAGGTGAAGTCCAGACACCGCTCACCGGTCCCGCAGCGGCCGGACTGAAGGTCGGCGATCCAGTCTTCTTCCGCCACGCCAAGGCCGGGGAACCACTGGAGCGGCTGAACTCCGTCCTCGTCTACAGCAACGGCGAGATCATCGACGAATGGCCCACATACCGCGGCGAGGGAAAGGCCTTCCTCTAGATGTACTGCCCAGGGAGGTTCGTTGAACTCGTGCCACGACACGATCTGAATTAATGGGATGAAGAAGGCCCCCTGATGTGGAGTGGAGCTGTCTAAGAAACCGCTTCACAAACAGGAGGCCTTCATGTCCCACGCTAATGCAGCCTTGACTCCGAAAGCACGTCTGAGACTTGCCAGGCTCATCGTCGAAGATCGCTGGAGCGTGTCCACCGCGGCGAAGATGTTCATGGTCTCCTGGCCTACGGCCAAACGCTGGGCAGAGCGCTATCGGGTCCACGGCCCGGCAGCAATGGCCGATAAAACCAGTCGGCCCAGGACGTGCCCGGCACGCACCAGGCAGGCCATGGTGAAGAAGATCGTTGCCCTGCGCTGGCGAAAACGGTTGGGCCCGGTCCAGATCGCCTACCGGCTGGGACTACCTGCCTCGACCGTGCACGCGGTGCTTGTTCGTTGTCGGATCAACCGGTTGCGTTATATCGATCGGGTCACCGGCGAGCCGATCCGCCGCTATGAACATCCTTATCCCGGATCCATGATCCACGTGGACGTCACCAAGTTTGGGAACATCCCCGACGGTGGAGGGCACCGATACGTAGGCCGACAGGCAGGGGACAAAAACCGTGCGGCGACCCCGGACAAGCCCCGCAATGCGACCTACAACCCGAAAATGGGTACCGCGTTCGTACATACCGTGATCGATGACCACTCCCGCATCGCTTACGCCGAGATCCACGATGACGAGAAGGCCGTCACGGCCATCGCCGTGCTGGGGAGGGCCGTGGCCTGGTTCGCGGACAGGGACGTCACCGTGGAGCGGGTGCTATCCGATAACGGTTCCGCCTATCGCTCACATGCCTGGCGCGATGCCTGCGGGGAGCTGGGGATCAAGCCCAAGAGGACCAGGCCCTACCGGCCCCAGACCAATGGCAAGATCGAACGGTTCCACCGGACACTGAATGACGGGTGGGCCTACGCCAAGTTCTACGGCGACGAGGCCACCCGTCGAGACGCGTTGCCGGCCTGGATTCATGAATATAATCACCACAGGCCCCATACCGCTATCGGGAACCAGCCACCCATCAATCGTTTAACTAACGTCCCTGATCAGTACATCTAGATGGCATCACGAACCACCCGGCAGGACGCCGGAATCCCCGCAGGAGCCAGGCTCACCCGGAGCCGCTGGTCTTGGCGTAACTGGTCAGCTAGCGCGGTGAGCCGACCTTCCGCCGTCGTACTCCCCCGTACCGAATTCGACGTCGCTACCCTGTTGGCCCGGGCCACAGCTCAGGGGCGAAGCGTGAAAGTCGTGGGAGGGGCGCACTCGTTCACCGACATCGCAGCGACCGACGGAGTCTTGGTCAGCCTGGACCGGATGCAAGGGCTTGAGCATGTGGACCCGGCCACCGGCGAGGCGACCCTGCTCGGAGGGACCCGGCTGTTCAATGTCGCGGAGCTACTCGCCCCGCATGGCTTGGCGTTACCCAATATGGGCGATATCGACCACCAGTCGCTGGCCGGCTCGCTGGCCACCTCGACCCATGGCACCGGGTTGGCGTTCACCGGGTTCTCCGGTCTGGTGACGTGGCTGCGGCTCGCTCTGCCCGATGGGTCGATCGTCGAATGTTCGGCGACCGAACGACCCGAGCTGTTCCAGGCGGCACGGGTCGGGCTCGGGGCCATCGGCGTCGTGCTGGCAGCCACGCTGCGCTGCCTGCCGGCGTTCCAGCTGCGGGCCGTCGAGAAGCCCGAACCGCTGGCTGGCATGGTCGAATCCTTCCTGGAGCGATCGGCGAGCGAAGACCACCTCGAGTTCTATTGGTTCCCCCATACCGAGACCGCGTTGGCCAAGACCAACACCCGGCTGCCGGTCGACGCCCCGCGACACCCGGTCAGCCCGCTGTCCCGCCTGCTTGACGATGAGCTGCTGGGCAACGGGGCCTACGGGATGATGTGCGCGGCTGGCTCCCGCGTCCCGGCATTGATCCCGTCGTTGAACCGCCTTGCCGCGAAGACCCTGGCGGCCCGTGACTATACGGATGTGCCCCATAAGGTGTTCGTCACTCCCCGGCGGGTGAGGTTCCGCGAGATAGAGTACTCGCTACCGCTGGAGGCGTTCGGCGGGGTCTTCGCCGAACTCAAGTCGGCGATCGAGGGCTATCGGGAACCGATCAGCTTCCCGATCGAAGTGCGCACTTCCGCGGCCGACGACACGTGGATGGGGACCTCGACCGGTCGCCAGTCGGTGTACTTCGCGGTCCACCGCTACGCTCGGCAACCACACCAGGAGTTCCTGCAGCACGTCGAGCAGGTGTTCATCGCCCACGGAGGCAGGCCGCACTGGGGGAAGCTGCACTCCCGCGACGCCGAGTATCTGGCGGGTGTCTACCCTGAGTTCGACCGGTTCACCGCAGTGCGGGACGAGACGGACCCGACCGGGACTTTGCTGAATCCGTATCTGCGGCGGGTGCTGGGAGCCTGAACATCTGGTTCGCTACCTACGCAAAAGAACGACGCCGGCCGCGGGAAGCCGGGGCCGGCGTCGTTCTGGTTACGTTCTAGTGGGAGTGCTCATCCTGCAGCCCGAGTGCCACCAGCGGCACCTCGACGGGGGCGTCCTCGGGGATGTGGTTGCGGACCTTGCGTCCGCGCACGTAGCCGATGAGTCCCAGGGCCAGGATGCAGCCCAGGGTGCCCAGCGCGAAGGCCTCGTAGGTTCCCTGCGCCACACCCCACTCCTCTTGGAAGTCGTACCCCACGCCGAAGACCTTTTCCAAGGTTCCGGGGAAGACCGCCACGAAGGAGCCGAGCAGGACCCAGACGAAGCAGATCCCGCCGAGGATTCTGAAGCCGGTGTTCGATACCGGGACGCGGAACGGGCGTGCGACCTTCGGGTATTTGGTGCGCAGCCGGATGACGGCCGGGATGGCCACCAGGTAGCTGAGCAGGAAGGTGGAGATCGAGATCGTCAGCACGACGCCGAAGAGCGCGCCGCTGGTACCACTGAGCTGCATGGCCGCCAGCATGAACAGCGTGGCAACGACACCGGAGAGGGTGTTGACCCGGATCGGGGTGCCCAGCTTCGGGTGGAAGCGGCCGAAGTAGCCGCCGAAGAAGGAGCCGTCCGCCGCGGCCATGGCCTGCATGCGGTCGCTGATGATCATCCAGGCCGCACCCTGCGAGACCAGGATGAAGCAGAAGACGACGGCGGAGATGGTCAGCATGACCGGGGCGCCGGCACCGAAGATCGTGTAGACGGTGGCGATGGCCCCGAAGAGGCCGCCGATGCCGGTAATCTCATCCAGCGGGACCACCAACAGGATGGCCAGGATGGGCAGCAGATAGCTGGCGGCGGCAATGAGCGATGAGCGCGCCACCGAGACGGGGACGTCCTTGGCGGGGTTCTTCATTTCACCGGCGGCACTGTTGCCTGATTCGAAACCAAGGAAGGAGAAGAGCAACAGCGGGGTGACCGCAAGGAAACCGGTCAGGGTCGGGGAGAAGAAACCCAGGGTCAGCTCGTTGAAGCCATGCTGGATCCCGTAGACGAAGGTGACCCCGAGGAAGAAGGCCAGGAAGGCGATCTTCATGATGGCCCCCAGCGAGGGCAGCCATTTTCCGTGCTTGAGACTGATGATCGCACTGCTGACGGTGATCCAGATGAAGACGATCTTGAAGAGGTAGTCCCCGACGCCACCGGCAGTGACGGGGATGACGTATTCATTCCAGGTCTCGACGGCCACGAAGGCCATGGCACCACCGACCCAGACAGGCTGGGTGACCCAAGTGAAGAGGGCGGCAACAGCGGCCACGACCCGACCGAAGGCCATGCGCGCCCAGACATAGACGCCGCCTTCTTCGGTAAAGGCGCCGCCGGTTTCGGCGAAGATCAGGCCGTAGGGGATCAGGAACGTGATGGCCAGGACGAGGGTCCAGGTGAAGGTCTCGCCGCCGAAGCCGGAAACTTGTCCCAGGACTTCGATGGAGACAAAGGCGGCGACGACGAGCAGCATGATGTCGATGCGGCTGAGGGACTTCTGGAGGTGCTGGCTTTGTTCCTGCGCCAGCGCAGTGGATTCTGCGTCATTCTGCATGGGATTTTCCTTTCGGAAACCGGCTGCCGGAGGAACCGGCGAACGGGGCGGGCGAACCGAGGTGCACTCAGCCTATGGACGTGATCGACATCACGTAAACAATGATTTATCGATCTACTTCAGCGCGCCTGCAGATGCAGAGAAGCTGCTGGGCATGCCGATGGGGGCCCGGTCAGATCAACCGTGCCCGCATCGGCGATATCGAAGCGCGACGAAGCCTGAAGGCCTCGGCGCGCCTATTCCAGTCCCTGCCGCTGCAACACCGGACGCATCAACAACAGCAACAGTGCGGTCAGCAGGGTACAGACCGCCACCGCCCCGAAGAACAGCGGCTCGCTGTCCGGGGTGTAGAGCTGGCCCACGAAGCCAGACAGGCTCGCACCGGCAGCAGTGGACAGCCCCACCAGAGCCATCATCTGGGAGTGGAAGGCCCGCGGAGCCAACTGAGTGGCGGCGGAGAAGCTGATAGGGGCGAAAGTCACCTCGGCGATGCCGAACAACACCATGCCCAGGACCACCGGCACCAAGTTGACCAGGGCGCCACTCCACAACGGGATCACGGCGAAGACACCATAGCCGGTGGCCATGACGACCAAGCCGAGGACGAGCTTGCTGCAGGTGCGCGGCTGCCGGGCGCCCAGAGCCTGCCACAGGCCCGCAATCAGGGGGCCAACGGCGATGCCGGCAATCACCTGGAAGATGCTGATGTAGGCCGGCGGGACCTCCACGGAGCCGATGGAAAGATCGACCCGGGTCTGGGCGTAGACGGCGAAGGTGGTGAACAACTGCAGCACCATGGTCCAGAAGACGACGGCGGCGATGAAGATGGGGACGAAGGCGACGACCTGGCGTCGCTCGCCCCTGCTAATGGTTTCGGCTCGCAGCATGACCACGAAGTAGCCGGCTGCGACGAGGCCGATGACCAGCAGGACAGCGGTGTTGATGTTCTCCAGCGTGATCACCGAGGTCGCGACCAGTGCACCGATGACGGCCAAGAGTCCGAGCAGACCCAGCAGGGCATTGCGCCGACCGGTCCGGCCGATAGGGTTCGGCACGGTGTTGGCAGCGGAGGGGAGGGTCTTCTGCCGCAGCAGGTAGATGACGAGTCCGATGGTCATCCCGACGGCAGCCGCGGTGAACGCCACGTGGAAGCCAAAGCGCACCTGCAAGTAGCCGGTCACCACCGGGCCAAGGAAGGCGCCGACCAGGATCCCCGTGTAGAAGAGCGAGAATCCGCTATCGCGCTTGAGTGGCTTGTCCTCGTAGAGGCTGCCCATCATGGCGAGGATGTTCGGATACAACCCGCCGGTTCCTGCGGTAATGAGACCTAGGCCCAGGACCAGGCCGGGCAACTCGGGAACGACTGCGAGGGTCACATGGCCGGCGACGATCACGCAGCCACTGATCAAAACGACGAATCGGGCCGGGAGCAGTCGGTCGGCGACCCAGGCGCCGAGGGGCTGGGTCAGATAGACCCCTCCCCCGTAGGCGCCCGCGATGGCCAGCGCCTGGGATTGGGACAGGCCAAGGCCACCGTCAGCCACCGAGAAGTAGATGTAGTAGGCGAGGATGACCTGCAGCCCGTAGAAACTCAGTCGCTCCCACATCTCCACGCCGGCCAGCGTAGGCAGCCCCTTGGGATGGCCCAGGCCGGCGGGGACTTCGGAGGACCCTGATGGTTCCGTTGCCGGCCTACGGGTTCGTGGAAACGACATCGCTTTTCCTCCTGGTGGCTGACCCCGGCGGGGTCGGGGTCATGGAATTCGGGCGGGCCCGGACTGGAATCAGCCTAGGGACGTGACCGGCATCACGTAAACGTGCAAATTCAGATGCACTTCATCAGGCGGCAAGATTCACTGGCGACGTGGACAACAGTGCGGGCCCGGCCGCCACGGCCGGGCCCGCACCGTCACGGAAATGACTACTCGAATTGGATCCAGGTGGTTTTCGGCGCCGTGTAGTTGTCGAAGGCGTGCAACGACAGGTCGCGGCCAAAGCCGGACTGGCGGAATCCGCCGAAGGGCGTGCTGTTGCCCATGGCATCGACGGTGTTCACCGACACGGTGCCGGCGACCAGCGCGTCCGCGACTCGGTGGACCCGGGGGAGGTCTTTGGTCCACAGAGAGGCTGCCAGGCCGTAGTCGGTGTCATTGGCCAGGGCAATGGCCTCGGACTCGGCGGAGAAGGACTGGACCACGGCCAGCGGCCCGAAGACCTCCTCGCGGTGCAGAGGATGACCGGCGTCCAGCCCGCCGACCAGCGTGGGTTCCAGGTAGGCCCCGGAGCCGTTGATGGAGGTGCGGTTGCCACCGAAGAGGATCGCCCCGTCGGCGCGGCCGCGCTCGACCCAGGCCCCGACGTCGTCCGCATGGGATTCGGAGATCAGCGAGCCGTTGCCTTCTCCCCCGGCCAGCGGGTCCGCGGGCGCGTAGGCGGCCGCGGCTGCAGCCAGCAGCTCGACGAATTCGTCATGGACACTGGATTCGACGAGGATCCGTGAATTCGCTGAGCAGACCTGGCCATTGTTGTAGTAGGCACCGAAGGCCGCCTTCTCGGCGGCGGCCGGCAGGTCCGCATCGGCGAAGATGATATTCGAGCTCTTGCCTCCGGCTTCCAGGCTCAGCCGCTTGATGTTGCTGTCTCCCGAGGCGTGTAGCAGGGTGCGAGCCACTGCAGTGGAGCCCGTGAAGGCCAGGACGTCGACGTCCATATGCGCGGCTAGTGCCGCCCCGACCTCGCGCCCGGAACCGGTCACGACATTGAGGACACCGGCGGGAAGCCCTGCTTCGACGGCGAGTTCGGCCACGCGCAGCAGGGATAGCGAGGTCTGCTCGGCGGGCTTGATGGCCACTGCGTTGCCCGAGGCCAGCGCCGGCCCCAACTTCCACATGGCGATCTCCAGTGGGAAGTTCCACGGGACGATGGCCGCCACGACCCCCAGGGGCTCACGGGTCACTTGGGCCGTGGCGCCAGGGGTGACGGCGGGCAGCTCGCCGACCAGCTTGTCGATGGCCTCGGCATACCAGCGTAGGCAGGAGATCGCACCGGCGGCGTCGACGGCCTGGGTTTGCAGGATGGGGCGGCCGGTATCGAGGGTTTCAAGCAGGGCGATCTCCTGGGCATGCTCCTCAAGCCGGTCGGCCACTGCGAGCAGGATCTCCTTGCGCCCTTCGGCGCCCAGGTGCTTCCATTCCGGCTGTGCCCGGCGGGCGGCAGCGACGGCGCGATCGACGTCTGCGGCCCCGCAGGCGGCCAATTCGGCCAGAGGGGTCCCCGTGGCCGGGTTCGTCACGGTGCGTCGCACGCCGCTGGCGGCATCGCAGCGCACGCCGTCGATGAAGGCGCGGGCATCGGGAGTCAGTCCATGGGCCCGGGAAGTCCAGTCGACCAGGTTTTGTTCAGTCATCATCATGCTCCTTCAGTGTTTACTTGGTTCGGTGCCGCCTCAAGGTGGCGGCTGGTCTCTGTGGGTCCCCGGCGGCGGGCACCGTTTCCGGTGCGCAAGAGGGCCGTGGCGCCCGCCAGGCACAGCAGCTCGACGGCGATGACGCCGAGCATCGAGGAGCCGTGCTCGACATTTTCGGCCGGGGATCCGGTGGCCGGAGCGCCCCCACCATGGTCATGGTGGCCCCCACCCCCCGGAAACGTCAGCCAGGCCATGTGGAACAGGGCCATGACCGCACACATCACCAACAGGTGACGCGCGGCGGTGCGCACGGCACAGGTTCCACGCCACAGGTGGATCAGACAGCTGGCGCAGGCCATCCCCATTCCGGCCATCATCCAAGCCATGACACCGCTCGCCGACGCTGCCGAGGCCAGATGGGCTCCGACGCTGGAGCCAACCAGTGCGACGAGGATGGCCTGGCGCAACAGACCGTCGCCCACGCCGCGCCGAGCCCGTGGAAGGGTGCCGGCAACCGGCGCTGGGGCCGAAGTAGTCAACGTGGCCATGTCCTTGCCTCCTATGTTCCTACCCGGTGCCCTCGCTTCGGGTTGCCCCTTTACGTAGCGCCGTGATCTGGCTAACATTGTTTTGATTGAACAGTTGTACCATCAAAACCCCGTTCGAAGGAAGAGTCATGACCCTGCAGTCAGAAGTGCAGACCACCATCGCCAGCCACCCGTTGGACCAGCTCGACGCCACGGAGATCACCACCGCCCGTCGCATCCTGGCCGAGGCGGGACTCGTTGAGGACTCCACCCGGTTCGCCTACCTCGGCCTCGAGGAACCGGCGAAGGCAACGCTGTACACGGCCGGGGCAGCCGAAGCCGACCGCCGGGTCCGCGTCATGCTCTGGGATCCCGTGCAATCACGGTCCCTGGACGTCATCGTCTCGCTGGGCACCTCGGCAGTGGTTTCCACTCGCGAACTGGATCCCGCCGTCGACGGTCAACTTCCGGTGCTGCTGGAGGAGTTCGAGATCATCGAGGAGATCCTCGCCGCCGACGAAGGATGGCTCGCCTCCTTGGCCTCACGTGGGCTCACCCCGGAACAGGTGCGCGTCGCTCCGCTCTCGGCCGGGGTGTTCGACTACGAAAACGAAGAGGGCAAGCGACTGCTGCGCGGCCTGGGTTTCCGTCAGGACCACCCCGGTGACCACGCCTGGGCCCACCCGATCGATGGCCTCGTGGCCTTCGTCGACGTCGAGAACCGCCGCGTCAACCACCTGCTCGACGACGGTCCGGTACCGGTCCCGGAGATCAACGGCAACTACACCGAGCCGGAGATCCACGGCGAGCTGCGCACGGATCTGAGACCCATCGAGATCACCCAGCCCGAGGGCCCGAGCTTCACACTCGAGGGGAACCTGCTTACCTGGGGCGGTTGGGATCTCCGCGTGGGTTTCGATGCCCGCGAGGGTGCGGTGCTCCACCAGCTCCACCACACCTTCGAGGGTCGACGCCGTCCGCTGATCCATCGCGCCTCGATCTCCGAGATGGTCGTGCCCTATGGCGACCCGGCCCCCTACCGCAGCTGGCAAAACTACTTCGACTCGGGCGAATACCTGGTCGGACGCGACGCCAACTCCCTGAAACTGGGCTGCGACTGCCTGGGTGACATCACCTACATGTCGCCGATCATCGCCGACGACTTCGGCAACCCCCGAACCATCGACAACGGAATCTGCATCCACGAGGAGGACGCCGGGATCCTGTGGAAGCACACCGACGACTGGGCCAACTCCGAGGAGGTGCGCCGCAACCGCCGCCTCGTGGTTTCCTTCTTCACCACGGTGGGCAACTATGACTACGGCTTCTACTGGTACCTCTACCTGGACGGCACCATCGAGTTCGAGGCCAAGGCCACCGGCATCGTTTTCACCGCTGCCCTCCCCGAAAAGGGATACGCATACGCCTCCGAAATCGCCCCTGGACTGGGTGCCCCCTACCACCAGCACCTCTTCAGCGCTCGACTGGACATGATGCTCGACGGCACCACCAACCGGGTGGAGGAACTGGACCTGGTGCGCGTCCCCAAGGGGCCGGGGAACCCGCATGGCAATGCCTTCTCGCAGAAGCGCACCGTGCTGGCCCGCGAATCGGAAGCCGCACGCGATGCTGACAACTCGTTGGCCCGTCAGTGGCACATCAGCAACCCGAACGTGTTGAACGCGGTCGACCGCCCGGTGGGCTACACCCTGTACCCGCAGGGCCAGCCGACATTGGCCATGGCCGAGGATTCCTCGATCGCCGCCCGCGCCGCCTTTGCCCGCCACCACCTCTGGGTCACCCGGCACGCGGATGACGAGCGCTATGCCGCCGGCGATTTCGTGAACCAACACCCCGGGGGTGCCGGCTTGCCGGCCTTCGTGGCGCAGGATCGCGACATCGACGGCCAGGACATCGTGGTGTGGCACTCCTTCGGGCTGACGCACTTCCCGCGCCCCGAGGATTGGCCGGTCATGCCGGTGGACCTGGTGGGTTTCACCATGAAGCCCCATGGCTTCTTCGATAAGAACCCGGCCATGAACATCCCGGCGTCGACCGCCTCGCACTGCGACAGCGCCGAGGAGTCCACGGGTTCCTGCCACTAACCGGCCGATAGGATGGGGTGTCGGCCCGAGTGCCGACACCCCATATTGGCGCCCTAGCAACGAATGACCCAGAAAGCAGCCCATGCCCCGCCTGGTGGACCACGCCGAACGACGCCGCACGATCATCGCCACCACCTGGCGACTCATTGCCGACGAAGGAATCGACCGACTGAACATGCGTGATCTGGCGCGTGAATGCGGCTACGCCGGCCCGGGTGTGCTGGCCCACTACTTCCCGAATAAGGACGCACTACTGCTGGCCTCCTACCGGTTGATCTGCGAGCGCACGAATGAGCGCATCACCGCGGCGATCACCGGCCGCCGCGGCATGGAGGCCCTGCAGGGGCTCTGTCTGGAGATCATCCCCGCCGAGGACCTCACGGCCACCGAGGCCCGCGTGGCCGTCGCCTTCTGGCAACGCGCCCAGACCAATACCGAATTGCGCGACGTCGGCCAGCAGGCACTGGGCGTCTGGCGTGATCTGATGCTCGGCTGCGTGGCCGAGGCCGAGCACGACGGTGCCCTGCGCGCCGATCTCGGAGCCGCCGACTACGTCGAGATCATCCTGAACTTCATGATGGGCCTGCATATTACCGCGATGCTCGATTCCGACGCGGTGACCGGCACGCGCCAACGGCGACTGCTCGCCGGCGCCTTGGGGCAGGCCACCGCTTCACCACTTCAACCGATGCGGTGAATCTGGTTCTATCCGTTTACGTGGGATGGAGCACACTTCTAGGCTGATGGGGACCCCGTTCGAGGAGTATTTCCCATGCAGTATGCAGATGTGATCCTGGGCGGTGGAACCGTCCACACCATGGATCCGCACCATCCGCTCTCCAATGCCGTGGCCGTCACCGATGGCCGGATCAGCGCCCTTGACTCCCGGTCCGTGGCCGCCCTGCGGGGACCCGAGACCGAGGTCATCGACCTAGCCGGCCGGGCCGTGCTACCGGGATTCATCGACGCCCACGTGCATCCGCTGCCCGCCGGGCTACAGATGCTCACCGCCGATCTCTCAGGGGTCCATTCACTCACGGACTACCGCCGCATCATCTCCGACTTCGCCCGAGCCAATCCCGGGAACGAGTGGATCGAAGGGGCCGGTTGGTACGGGGACGTCTTCCCGGGCGGCTTCCCACACCGGAGCCTGCTCGACGAGCTGGTGCCCGACCGCCCGGCCCTGCTATTCAGCCACGACGCCCATGGTGCCTGGGTCAACAGCCGGGCCTTGGAACTGGCCGGCATCGACACCGCCACCGCAGACCCCGATGGCGGCCGGATCGTCCGTGACGGGGACGGCCAACCCACCGGGATGCTTCTGGAACGGGCCATGGATCTGGTCGACCGACTCATCCCGGCACCGGATGACGCACGTATTCGGCGCGCGCTGCTGGCTTCCCAGGAATTCCTGCACCGTCACGGCATCACCGGATGGCAGGATGCCGCCGTGGGCCGGGCCTTGGGCTCCCCCGACCCCTACCCGTACTACCGCGCACTGGACGCCGAGGGCCTGCTCACAGGACGGGTAACCGGGGCGTTGTGGTGGGAACGTGAGCGGGGTCTGGAACAGGTGGCAGGTTTCGTGGCCCGCCGGGCCGAATGCACCGACAGGTTCCGGACCACTGCCGTGAAGATCATGCAGGACGGTGTCTGCGAAAACATGACTGCCGCCATGACCCGCCCCTATCAGGGACACCCAGACGAACGCGGCCTGTCCCTGGTGCCGGCCGATGAACTGCGAGATATCACCCGGGCCCTCGACGAGAAGGGCTTCGACCTGCACCTGCACGCCGTGGGAGACCAGGCGGTGCGCGACTGCCTCGACGCCCTCGAGCTCCCCGGCCGTCCAGGATGGGACCCGCGCCACCAGATCGCCCATCTGGACCTCGTCGACCCGGAGGACTTCGCCCGCTTCGCCGAGCTGGGGGTCATTGCCAATATCCAGCCGCTATGGGCCCGCCACGACCCGGTCCTGGTGGAAACCAAGCTCCCGCTGCTCGACTCCGGCCATCTCGAGGTCCACTTCGCCTTCCGGCGCCTGCAGGACTCCGGGGCGCCGGTGGCCATGGGCAGTGACTGGCCGGTCTCCAGCCCCGATCCACTCTGGGGCATCCACACCGCAGTCAACCGCACCGCCCCGGCGCATGACCCGCATGCCAACGACGACCGCTCGCGTACCGATCCCCTGCTCCCCCACGAGGCCCTCACCTTGGAGGCCGCACTGCACGCAGCCACCGCCGGCGCCGCCCACGCCGCCCGCTTGGATGCCCACTGCGGCAGCATCCGGATCGGCCTGGACGCCGACCTGGTCGTACTCGACGCGGATCCGTACCAAGTGGAGGCCTCTGCTCTCGGCGACCTCCAAGTCGATCTGACCTTCGCCGGAGGCCGAGTGGTCCATCGGCGCCCGACCGGCCCGGCTAGCTTCGGCACGGATTACGCTGTGGAAATACCGTTACATCTGTTCTAGTGATGCCAATCCGGTGTTTTAACTGTTTGATCTAGCTCACATCCCGACTGAGACTGGAAGCAGGAACAGCACGAATCCACCGGAACCGGCCTCTCCGGAAACGGTGGCATCAAGGAATGGAGAAGACGATGTCTATTGAAGAAACAGAAGTACTCGTCGTGGGTGCCGGGCAGGCCGGCGTGGCGATGAGCGAACACCTCGGTGCCCAAGGGGTCTCCCACGTGGTTCTGGAACGGTCCCGGATCGCCGAACGTTGGCGCTCCGAACGCTGGGATTCCCTGGTCGCCAACGGTCCCGCCTGGCATGACCGCTTCCCCGGCATGGAGTTCGCCGAGGTCGCCGCCGATGGGTTCCCCACCAAGGAACAGGTCGCCGACTACCTCTCGGATTATGCGGATATGGTGAAGGCCCCGATCCGCTGCGGCGTCGAGGTGTCCTCCGTGACCAAGAAAGCCGGGGCACCAGGCTTCCGCGTGGAGACCTCCGAGGGCACCATCGATGCCCGGTTCGTCGTCGCCGCCACCGGCCCGTTCCAGAAACCGGTCTTCCCGCCTCTGGTCCCCGAAAGCGCCGGCATCGCGCAGATCCACTCCAGTTCCTATCGCAACCCCTCCCAGCTACCCGACGGCGCCACCATGGTCATCGGCGCCGGCTCCTCTGGGGTCCAGATCGCCCGAGAACTCGCCCGTTCCGGACGCCGCACCTACCTTTCCGTCGGCCCCCACGATCGTCCGCCACGCTCCTACCGCGGCCGCGACTTCGTTTGGTGGCTCGGGGTCCTGAACAAATGGGACATGTCCGCCCCGCCACAGGGTGCCGAACATGTCACCATTGCCGTCAGCGGCGCCGACGGTGGCCATACCGTGGACTTCCGAGCCCTGGCCGCCGACGGCATCACCCTGGTGGGCCGGACGATGACCTGCACCGACGGGATCTTGGGCTTCGCCGCCAACGTGAAGCAGAACGTGGATCTGGGGGATGCGAACTATCTGTCTCTGCTCGACGAGGCCGACGCCTACATTGAGGCCAATGGGCTCGACCTGCCCGAGGAGCCCGCGGCCCGCGATCTGGGCGAAGATCCCGACTGCCTGACCAACCCGATGCTCGAGCTGGACCTGGAGGCCGCCGGAGTCACCTCCATCGTGTGGGCCACCGGCTTCACCGTCGACTATTCCTGGTTGCAGGTCGACGCCTTCGACGCCGACGGCAAACCCGACCACCAGCGCGGCGTGTCGACCGAGCCGGGCGTCTTCTTCCTCGGCCTGCCTTGGCAGTCCCGCCGCGGCTCGAGCTTCATCTGGGGTGTCTGGCATGATGCCAAATATCTGGCCGAGCAAATCATGATCAAGCGCAGCTACCACCAGTACCGTTCCCCCGGCGAGATCGAGGCGACCGCCACAGGCGAGCAGGAACTGGCCGCCGCTGCTCACTAGGACCTACGGGCTCAGATCGACCACTTTCGAGAACAAAGGCAATCACCACTGATGAAACACACCCGGATCCGTCCGTTCAACACCAAGGAAACCTACCCAGAGCAAAAACTGGACAACGACCTCTGCCAGGCTGTCGTCGCCGGTGGCGTCGTCTACCTGCGCGGCCAGATCGGGCAGGACCTGGACACCCGCGAATCCGTGGGCATCGGCGATGTCGAAGCGCAGGCCGAAAAAGCCATGGCGAACATCGACATGCTCCTGAAGGAGGCCGGCGGCACCCTGGAGGACGTCGTGAAGGTCATTGTCTACCTCACCGATATCCGCTACCGCGAGCAGGTCTACACAGTCATGGGCCGTTGGCTCAAGGGCGTCTACCCGGTCTCCACCGGACTGGTCGTCGATTCACTGGCCCGTCCGGAATGGTTGGTTGAGATCGACGCGACGGCCGTCCTCGGCGAAGGAGCATGAAATGACGTTCTCGATCCTCGCCCGTGACGCCGACGGAGGCTTCGGCTTGGCCGTCACCTCGTCCTCACCCTGCGTCGCAGCCCGCTGCCTGCACCTGCGCCACGGCATCGGCGGGGTTGCCTCGCAGAACATCACCGACCCGCGCTACGGCAAGCAACTGCTCGACGCCCTAGCAGCGGGCAACACCGCCGAACGGGCGCTGGAGCGGCTCGTCGCCGCGGATGCCACCAGTTCCTACCGGCAGATCTGTGTCATCGGCGACTCCGGGGCCCCCGCGGTCCATTCCGGGGAACACACCTTGGGAGTGAACCACACCGCAGTGGGCCAAAGCGCCGTCGCCGCCGGAAACCTCCTGTCGTCGCAGAACGTAGTCGACGAGGTCCTGGCGGCCTTCGAGGCCGCGACCGGGG
Source organism: Arthrobacter sp. AOP36-F1-5 (assembly GCF_058137995.1). NCBI lineage: Bacteria > Bacillati > Actinomycetota > Actinomycetes > Micrococcales > Micrococcaceae > Arthrobacter > Arthrobacter sp. AOP36-F1-5. Next base: position 398,845 of record NZ_CM176892.1, on the reverse strand, counting down.
AGCTGGAAACCCGGCTCCTGGCCGGCCTCGAGGCGGGCCTGGCCGCCGGCGGGGAGGCCGGGGACCTGCGGTCCGCGGGACTCGCGGTCGTCCGCGACGTCGATTGGAACAGCACCGATCTGCGGGTCGACTGGCACGAATCACCGATCACCGAGCTGGACGAGCTACTGGGCATCTGGCTACCGGAGCGTGACAACTACGTCATCCGGGGCATCGACCCGAGTCTGGCCCCCGCCTACGGGGTGCCCGGCGATGAGTGACCCCAAGGTAGCTGCCCGGCAGACAGTGGATGCGGCACTGCCTCAGCTGGTTGCCCTCTCCGAGGACCTGTATGAGCACCCCGAAATCGCCTGGCAGGAAGTCCGCTCCGCGGAGTTGGTCGCCACGTTGCTGGAAGAGCACGGTTTCGCGGTCACCCGCGATTTCCTCGGGGTGCCCAACGCATTGAAGGCCGTCAGCGGTGCCGGCCGTCGGCGGATCGCCGTGATGGCTGAATACGATGCCCTGCCACATATAGGCCACGCCTGCGGACACAACCTCATCGCCGCAACCTCGGTCGGCGCGGCGCTGGGGCTGGCCCGCGTCGCCGACGAGCTGGACCTGACGGTCGAGCTGTATGGAACCCCCGCCGAGGAAGGTGGCGGTGGCAAGATCGAGATGCTGGACCGCGGAGCGTTCGAGGGTGTTGACTTCGCGATGTTGGCCCATCCGGCACCGGTGGACGTCGTGCGCGCCGAGCCCTTCGCCGTCTCGCATTCAGCGGTCTCCTACACCGGCAAGGCCGCCCACGCCGCTGCCTACCCCTCGCAAGGCATCAATGCGGCCGACGCATTCATCGTCGCCCAGGTCGCCATCGGCCAGCTGCGCCAGCAATTACCTCCAACCACGCGGGTCCACGGGGTCATGACCAGCGGCGGGGAGGCACCCAACGCCATTCCCGAGCGGACCACGGGCCGGTGGTATGTGAGGGCCTCCACCCTGACCGAGCTCACCGAGGTCCAGCGCAAGGTCGAGAACTGTTTCGAGGCCGGGGCCCTGGCCACAGGCTGCGAGTTGTCCTTCGAACCGGAATCGCAGCCCTACGCGGACTTCAGGGCCTTTGAGCCGGGGCTGGAGGCCTATGAGCGCAACGCCCGTGCGTTGGGCCGGGACCTGCGCACCGAGGGTCCGGAAACCGAGATGCGCCGGGCCTCCACCGACATGGGCAACGTCTCCCAGATGGTGCGCGCCATCCACCCCTACATCGGCGTTGGCTCCTATCCGGTGCTGAACCACCAGAAGGAATTCGCCGACCACTGCGTGGGCCCCACAGCCAACCAGGCACTCATCGACGGCGCCGTGGCGCTGGCTTGGACCGGTATCGACGTGGCCGACCTGCTGTAGGACCGGCCCTCAGCTGTCCTGCTGCGCCGCCACGACCTGCCGCCGCACGGCCTGGGCCACCGCCCGGACCCGGGCGGTGGGTCGTTGAGTGCGCAGGTGCGCCAGCACCGTGAGCAGTTCGGGCACCTCATCGGAGATCTCCACGGTGGCCACGCGGCCGCCGTCGTACGTCAAATCATGGTGGGGCCGCTGGTGCAGGATCGAATACCCGTGGCCATGGGCGACGAACGTGCGCACCGTCTCGTAGCTGGAGGACCTGAACCTGGTGTCCGGTTCCGCACCGGCATGCCGGGCCAGCGACAGCATCAGGTCCCGGGTGTGGGGCATATCCAACAGGATGAAGGGTTCCCCGCGCAGCTTCGACAGCGGGATCGACGTCTCGCCCGCCAGCGGATGGTCCGGAGGCAAGGCCAGATAGGGGGGCGCCCCGTCAACGACCGTGGTAGCAATCGGTGCCGGCAGATCCATGTCGTAGCAGAGTGCCAGATCCGCCTGCCCGGTTAGCAAGGCGTTGACGCAATCCGCGGTATCGCCTTCGACCACCTCGAGTTCGAGCTCCGGATGCTTTTCCCTCAGGCGGGTCAGCAGGCCGGGCAGCAGGAACGGGGCCAACGTCGAAAAACATACCATGCGCACCCGGCCCGAAAGGCTCAGTTGTTCCCCCCGAGCCTGCTCCAGACTTTCGTCCACATGGGCCAGGATCGACTGTGCATCACGCACGAAAAGCTCCCCGGCCGGGGTGAGCACTAGGCCCTTTGAACGCTGCCGAATGAAGAACTGCGTGCCCACCTGGCGTTCCAGTGAGGCAATGGCCGCGGAGACCGCGGACTGGGCGACGTTGAGACGTTGGGCCGCGCCGGTCATGGTCAGTTGTGCCGCAGCCTCGACGAAATAGCGCAGCTGGGTCAGGGTTACATCCATGGGCCAACCCTAGTCCTGTGCATCTAAAAAAACGATACGCCTGAGCGGAAATGACTACTAGACAGCTTGTGGCGTGGGTCTCAGACTGAAATCAAGCACCCACCAACACCTGAAGGACCCGTGATTCCGTATGCCCGGCATCTCCCCCGCCGCTCAAAACACCGTGACTCGCACCGAATGCGACAGCCTGGGTGAGCGCGAACTTCCCGTCGGGGCCCGCTGGGGCATCAGCACCGTGCGCGCGGTGGAGAACTTCCCGGTCAGCGGCCGCACCATCGGCGGTTTCCGCTCACTGGTCTGGGCGCTCGGGGCCGTCAAATGTGCCGCGGCCCGTGCCAATTCCCGACTAGGCATGCTCGAAGACTGGCGCGCCGACGCCATCGAGGCCGCCGCGCAGGCAGTCATGTCGGGCCGGTACGACGAAGAATTCATCGTCGACCGGATCCAAGGCGGGGCAGGCACCAGCACCAATATGAATGCCAACGAGGTCATCGCCAACCTCGCGCTGGAACATCTGGGCCGTCAGCCCGGTGACTACCAAACCATCAATCCCCTTGACCATGTGAACCGCAGCCAGAGCACCAACGACGTCTACCCCACCGCGGCCAAGATCGCGCTACAGCGGGGTCTGGCGGACTTGGTGGGCGAGCACGCCGCTCTGTCTGACGCTTTTCGGGCCAAGGCCACCCAATTCGCCGATGTGGTCAAGGTCGGACGCACCCAGCTCCAGGATGCGGTGCCGATGACCCTCGGTCAGGAATTCGGGGCCTTCGCCCAGACGCTGGAGGAGGATGCAGCCCGGTTGCGGGAACTGTCGGCCCACTTGGCCGAAATCAATTTGGGAGCCACGGCCATCGGCACCGGGATCACTGCGCCCGTCGGCTACCGTGAAGCCGCTGTGGCCGAACTGGCCCAGCTGACCGGGCTCGAACTAGTCAGCGCCACCGATCTGGTGGAAGCGACATCGGACACCGGGGTGTTCATCCTGGTCTCCGGGATCCTCAAGAGGGCCGCCGTCAAGCTCTCGAAGATCTGCAACGACCTGCGCCTACTTTCCTCCGGTCCGCAAGCAGGTCTGGCGGAAATCTTCCTGCCCGCCGTCCAGGCAGGATCGTCGATCATGCCCGGCAAGGTCAACCCGGTCATCCCCGAAATGGTCAACCAGGTGGCCTTCCGCGTAGTCGGAGCCGATGCCACCGTCACCATGGCCGTCGAATCCGGCCAGCTGCAATTGAACGCCTTCGAACCGGTCATGGTCGACGCCTTGCTGGAATCCTTCGAGTGGCTGACCCACGCCTGCCAGATCCTGCGTACCCGCTGCGTGGACGGCATCGAGGCCAACTCCACGGTCTTGGCCCGACGCAGCGCCGAATCGGTCAGCGTCGTGACTGGTCTGGCACCGCTGCTCGGCTACGCGGCTGCCGCGGGTCTGGCCAAGGAGGCCCTGACCAACGGATCGACTATCCCCGAGTTGGTGTTGGAACGGGGCCTCCTCGATCCCGAACACCTCTCCCAGCTACTCTCCCCGGCTCTGCTTGCCGGACTGGCCCAGTCCAGCCGTTCCCCCGCATAAAGACTCCTCGCCACCCACCGGAAAATCAGACATCAGGAGAAACCATGAGCACCATATCGTCCCCGGACATCAGCCAGAAGGGCCTGCGAAAGTCGGTCGCCGCCGGATCCATCGGCGTCTTGGTGCACTGGTTCGACTGGGCCATCTATGCGTACCTGGCCACCGCCATCGCCGTCGTGTTCTTCCCCTCGCAGGATCCGACGGCCGGCCTACTGGCGGTCTTCGCCGTCTTCGCCGTTTCCTTCGGCGTCCGTCCGCTGGGCGCCCTGCTCTTCGGTACCGTGGGCGACAAGTTCGGGCGGAAGCGGACCCTCTCGATCGTCATCATCTCGATGTCCGCCTCCACCTTGGCCGTCGGGCTGCTGCCGGGCTACGACTCCATCGGGCTGTGGGCTCCGGTGCTGTTGGTCATCGCCCGGATGGTCCAAGGGCTGGCTGCCGGCGGCGAGTTCGGCAGCGCGGCGGCCTTTTTGGCAGAGTACTCCCCGGTCAAGCACCGCGGTTTCGGTGTCAGCTGGCTCGAAGTCGGCAGTCTGTTGGGATTCCTGCTGGCCTCGCTGACGGTGCTCACCCTGAACACCGCCATGGACCTGGAGGCGATCCATGCCTGGGGGTGGCGCATTCCGTTCCTGATCACCGCCCCGCTGGGCATCATCGGCTTCTATATCCGAACCAAGGTCGAGGACACCCCGGAGTTCCAGTCGCTGCAGGAGCTCGAAACCGTGGCGCAGAGCCCGATCAAGGAGGTCTTTACCAAGAACTGGAAGCAGCTGCTGCAGACCAGCGGCATCGAGATCATGATGAACGTCTGCTTCTACATCGTGCTGGTCTATCTGCTGACCTACCAGGAGGAAGTCATCGGCATGAACGCCAGCAGCGCCGCACTGCTCTCCACGACCGCCTCCATCACCGCACTGATCCTGGTGCCGATCTTCGGCTCGCTGTCCGACCGGTTCGGCCGCAAGCCCCTCCTCATCGGCTCGGCGGTGCTGATGATCGTGCTCTCCTACCCACTTTTCCTGCTCATGCACAGCGACGCCGTCTGGGCGCCGGCACTGGCCACGGTGGGGCTGGGCATCGTGCTCGCGCTGGTACTGGGCGTGCATGCCGCCACCGTCGCCGAGCTGTTCCCGACCCGCACCCGGCAGTCCGGCCTCTCGATCGCCTACAGCCTGACAGCGGCGATCTTCGTCGGTACCGTCCCGTACCTGCTGACCTGGATCATCTCCACCACCGGCAACGTCATGGCGCCGGCCTTCTACCTCATGGCTGTCGGCCTGCTGGGCCTCGCGACACTCATGACCATGAAGGAAACCCGCGGCATCGACCTGCTGGCGATGGATGATGCCCTCGCAGCCAACCAGCGTGCCACTTACGTCGAGGCGCAGCAGCAGGGCGGCGATCCCGCTGGCCGTGAACTTACTGCCACATCGTCAGCAGCCGCCAGTGCCCCCAGGTAGCTTCTCGCACAAGCAGTAGCAACCAGTACGTCGGGGCCCGGTCGCTTGGCCGGACCCCGACGCAGCCGCTTGGCCAATTCCCTGACGCGGCGCCAACGGTCGGTTCCATGATCGATTCCACCAACGGTTCCCCCTTCAAGCTCGGCCCCTGCAAACTTCAGGACGTTGCTCCGGAGGTGCAGCCACTCCTCAATTTCGCAGGAAACGATGATGGTCGCGTTCAAAGGGGCCCGCGATCTCGTGTTTTTCTCCGACAAGCGATTCATCGCCGTCAATGTCCAAGGCATCACAAGCAGGAAACGTGACTACACGACTCTGCCCTACTCCAAGATGCAGGTTTTCCCTGTCGAGATGGCAGGCACCTTCATTCGGATGCCAAGCTCGATCTGTGGTTCAGCGGCTTGGGGGAAGGTCCGATTGGAGTTCAAGGGCGACATCGACATCCTTCCGCTGCCCCAGCTCATTGCAACTCACGTCCAATAGAGCGTCCGCAGTCCTGCTGCCGAGCAACACCGTAATGAGCCCCTCCCCCGCGCAAGACTCCCAAGTCTGCTGGCCAGAGGCTGCTCGTCTGCCTGGATTTCGGGCCCTCACCAGCCCGTCAGGCCCTCTTGACCAACGTAACGACAGTCTGATGAACACCAAGCGGCGGCCTCGTATGCTTCTTAGGCCACGCCCGGCTTCTCTTGGAAGTCGTGGTTCACGCCGACGTCCCGTTCCGGGGTTCCGGGAAGGGCGACCGCGAAGGCGCCCTGCAGGATTTAGGTGAAGTGGATTCCGCCGAGGACCATGAAATCGGCGGTGACGACCGGCACGCGGAGGGGGCGCAACGTTGAGGAATTCAATGTGCCCCCGGAAGACGGCGGCGATGTCCATTCCACGAAATGGAAGCAGGCTCAGGCACTCAAGATCCGGCCAAGATTCCGGTCTATCGGTAACGGTGAAGTCCTGCACTCAAGCCCGTCCAGCGGAATTGACCCAAGTCAAGGAACCGAAGTCCTTCTCTGGATAGTCTCAAAGCATCAACAAAGACTTCGGCGCCCCCACCGGCGCCGGGCACTGGCAGATCGCCAGCGCATCACAGACGAAGGGAGTCACCCAAATGACCACCGCCGGAACCACCACCCACACCCTCCTCCGCGCAGAGGGCTTCTCCTGCCCCTCCTGCGTCAGCAAGATCGAAAAGCAGGTCGGCAAGCTCACCGGCGTGGAGAACGTGAAGGTCCACTTCGCCTCAGCCCGCATCGAGGTTGACCACGATGAGAGCAAGACCAGCGTCGACGACATCGTCGCCGTGATCGCCAAGGCCGGCTACCAGGCCGCCCCCTCGGCCTTCTAGCCAGACTCCCCCTCGAGCAGAAAGGTTGTGCCATGGTGAACAGGTTCCAGAAATGGCTTCACGGTAGCTGGTCCATCCCGGTCGCCTCCGGCATCCTCATCCTCATGTCCTTCGCCCTGCAGTACTTCGGCGCCGAAATGTGGAATCGTGCGGTCAGTCCGCAATGGTGGATCGACGCCGGTGAACACGCCACCAGCACCGCCGAGGTATTCACCTTGGCGGACACCTTCATGCTCGCCGCCGCCGTCGTGGCCGGCTACAACATCGTCATCAAGGGGGTCCGTGCGCTGACCGCCAAGCTCATCGGCATCGACCTGCTCGTCTCGATCGCCGCGATCGGCGCCGTCATCATCGGCAACTTCTGGGAAGCCGCAGCCGTCACCTTCCTGTTCGCGATCGGCCACGCCCTCGAGGCGGCCACCATGAACAAGACCCGTTCGGCACTGGCCGAACTGGTCGCCGTCGCCCCCGACGTCGCCATCGTGTCGCGCGATGGTGAACAGCAGGAGGTTCCCGCCCACCAGGTCCGGATGGGCGAGATCGTGCTGGTGAAGAACGGCGCGAAGATCCCCGTGGACGGCCAGGTCGTCTCGGGTACCGGTGCCATCGACGAAGCCTCCATCACCGGGGAATCGCTCCCGGTGGAGAAGACCACATCGGACCAGGTCTTCGCCGGAACCGTCTCCCGCGGCGGATTCCTGCAGGTTCTGGCCACGGGCATCGGCGCGGACACCACCCTGGCCCGCATCATCCACCGCGTCGAGGAGGCCCAGGACGCCAAGGCCAAGACCCAGGCCTTCATGGACCGCTTCTCCTCCTGGTACACCCCCGGCGTCATGGTCCTGGCCCTGGTGGCAGGCCTCATCAGCGGCGACGTGGTCCTGGCCCTGACCCTGCTGGTCATCGGCTGCCCCGGCGCCCTGGTCATCTCCATCCCCGTCGCGATCGTCGCCGGCATCGGCCGCGCCGCCCGCAACGGCATCCTCATCAAGGGTGGCGAATATCTGGAGACCTCCGCGAAGATCTCGGCGGTTGCCGTGGACAAGACCGGTACCCTCACCGAGGGCCGGCCACAACTGACCGACGTCGTCGTCCTGGATTCGGCACTGGATCGCACCGAGGTGCTGCGGTGGGCCGCAGCCGCCGAGGCCGGCTCCGAGCACCCGCTCGCCCGCACCATCATGGACTCCGCCCGCGACGAAGGCGTGGGCCCCGAGGGCATCCCCGGGGCGGTGACCCCGGTCCCCGGCAAGGGCATCGTGTCCGATGTCGCCGGCCAACAGGTCCTGATCGGCAACCCCGCCTTGCTGGAGCAATACGGCATCACCCACGACGCCGGATCCTCCGATGCGGCCGAGCAACTCGCCGCGGCGGGCAAGACCCCGATGATCGTCGCGGTCGATGGCCGGGTGATCGGCATCGTCGCCGTCGCCGACCAGCTCCGCGAGGACTCCGCCGAGATGGTCGCCCGGTTGCACGCTGCCGGCGTGAAGAAGGTCGTCATGCTCACCGGTGACACCCGGTTGGTGGCCGAGTCCATCGGCCAGGCCACCGGCATCGACGAGATCCATGCGTCCATGCTGCCCGAGGACAAGCTCGACGCGGTGGCGAAGCTGCAACGCGAAGGTCACACGGTGGCCATGGTCGGTGACGGGGTGAACGACGCCCCGGCCCTGGCGATCGCCGACATCGGCGTGGCCATGGGCGCCGCCGGTTCGGCGGTGGCCGTGGAGACGGCGGATATCGCCCTGATGGGCGACAACCTGCTCAAGCTGCCCGAATCCATCAGTCTGGCCAAGCGGACGGTAAACGTGATGAAGCAAAACATCGCGATCTCGCTGATCACCGTGGTGCTGCTGGTGGCCGGCGTCTTCGCCGGCGGGGTGACCATGTCTCTGGGCATGCTCGTCCACGAGGGCTCCGTGCTGGTGGTCATCCTCAACGCGATGCGCTTGATGCGCAACGCCCCAGGGGCCACATCGATGTCGAAGGCCCTGCGCACCCCGGCCAAGCGCGAGGCGTCCGAGGCAGTCGACGCCTAGGCGCCGCAGCAACACCTCAAGGAAGCGCCGACCGCGGGGGTACCCGCGGCCGCCGCCTGAACAGAATCAACTAATTTTCATGAGCACGGCAGGAGGAATTCAGATGGCCACGGCACTGGTTTTCAACGACTACGGCGGACCCGAAACCCAGGAACTCATCGACCGCGAGAGCCCGGCTCCGGGTCCCGGCGAGGTGGCGATCGAGATGAAGGCAGCCGGGGTGAACCCTGCCGACTGGAAGCTTCGCGAAGGTCTGCTGGGCGAGAACGGACAGCTCCCAACACCGCTGGGGCTTGAGGCCTCCGGTGTGGTCACCGCCGTCGGGGACGGGGTGGAGGATTTCGCCGTCGGAGACGAAGTGCTCGGCCTGGTGGCTGAGGGCCATGGTGGTTTCGCCCAGCATACGGTGCTGACGGCTTCGAAGACCGTGGTGAAACCCGAGGAGATCTCCTTCGCCGACGCGGCCACCATCCCGGTGGCCGGCGCCACGGCCTACGATGTCACCCACCAGGTCGAACTGGAACCCGGGCAAAGCCTGCTGCTCTTGGGAGCCGCCGGGGGCATCGGACTGATGGCCGCTCAGATCGGCAAGGTCCACGAATTCACCGTCATCGGTGTGGCCGGCCTCGCGGACCGGAAGCTGGTGGAGCCCACCGGTGCCACGTTCATCGAATCCGGCGACGGAGCCGCCGATCGGGTGCGCCGGGTGGCCCCGGAAGGCGTGGACCTGATCGTGGATCTGGTGGGCGGCCGGCCGCTGCGGGACATGGCGCCGTTGGCGAAGAACCCGCAGAACGTCATCTCCACCGTCGATGAGACCACGGTCCAGGAACTGGGCGGAGCCGCCGTCGTGCGGACCACCGAGGCGCTGGAGAAGATCACCGACGTCATCAAATACGGGCTCGTCGACCCACACGTTCGCGCCCGCTTCCCGCTGACCGACGCACCAGAGGCCATGGCCGCCGTCGAGACCGGCCACATGGCAGGAAAGGTGGTTGTGGAACCATGACCGAACCGCGCGACGAACACCTGGACCATCCAGGGCACGGAGACCCATCCCGGTCCGGGCAGACGATGGCGCAGGAGCATACGCACCCGCCAGCGGATGACGCCCACCACGACCACCATGACGGTCACGGCGGGCATGGTGGGCACCAGGGCCATGCCGGGCATGGGGTGGGCATGTTCCGGACTCCCTTCTGGGTCACTCTGGTCCTGTCCATCCCGGTGGTCTGGCTCAGCCCGCTGGTCGCGTCCCTGCTGGGCTACCAGGCCCCGGAGTTCCCGCTCTCAGGGTGGATCGCCCCGGTCCTGGGGACGTTCATCTACTTCTACGGTGGCGCCCCGTTCCTGAAGGGCGGCCTCCAAGAAATCCGTTCCCGCCAGCCGGGCATGATGCTGCTGATCGCCATGGCCATCACAGTGGCCTTCCTTGCCTCCTGGATCACCTTCCTGGGCCTCGGCGGTTTCAGCCTCGACTTCTGGTGGGAACTGTCCCTGCTGGTGGTCGTGATGCTCCTGGGCCACTGGATGGAGATGCGAGCCCTCGGCTCGGCCTCCTCCGCCCTGGATGCCCTCGCCGAGCTGCTCCCCGACGAGGCGGAGCGGATTTCCGAGGACGGTGGAGACTCCGTCACGGTGTCCATCTCGGAACCGGCGGTGGGCGACATCGTCCTGGTGCGCTCCGGGGGCCGGGTGCCGGCCGACGGCGTCATCACCGACGGCAGTGCCGGTTTCGACGAGTCGATGATCACCGGCGAATCCCGTACCGTGAGCCGCGGAGCGGGCGAAACAGTCGTGGCCGGAACGGTCGCCACCGATAATTCCGTGCGCCTGCGTGTTGAGGCCCTCGGCGAGGACACGACCCTCTCGGGAATCCAACGAATGGTCTCGGAGGCCCAGGAGTCCAGCTCCCGTGCCCAGGCCCTGGCCGACCGTGCCGCTGCCTTGCTGTTCTGGTTCGCACTGGGGGCCGCGATCATCACCGCGATCGTCTGGGTGGCGATCGGCCAGCCCTCCGATGCGGTCACCCGCACCGTCACCGTCCTGGTCATTGCCTGCCCGCACGCCCTGGGTTTGGCGATCCCCTTGGTCATCGCCATTTCCACCGAGCGGGCAGCGACGGCCGGGGTCCTGATCAAGAACCGGCTGGCGTTGGAGAAGATGCGCACCGTCGACGTCGTGCTCTTCGATAAGACCGGCACCCTCACCGAGGGCGCCCACGCCGTCACCGGCACCGCCACCACCGGCGGCATTTCCGAGGACGAACTGCTGCGGTGGGCTGCCGCGGCCGAATCCGAATCCGAGCACCCCGTGGCCCGGGCCATCACCGCGGCCGCCGGGGCAGCTGGCCCCGGATCCGGCTCTTCGCTGACGGCGACGAACTTCCAGGCCGCTGCCGGTCGCGGGGTGAAGGCCGAGGTCGACGGCGTCGAGGTGATGGTCGGCGGGCCCAACATGCTGCGCGAGTTGGGGCTGGAACCCACCGCAGAGCTGCGGGGGGACGTGGCCGGATGGATCGACCGTGGAGCCTCCATCCTGCATGTGGTCCGGGACGGGGCGGTCTTGGGCGCCATCGCGCTGGAGGACCGGGTTCGGCAGGAGTCACGCGAAGCGGTCGACGCCTTGCGCTCACATGGGGTGAAGGTCGCGCTGATCACCGGCGACGCCCAGCAGGTGGCCGATGCCGTGGCCCGGGATCTGGGTATCGACGAGGTGTTCGCCGAGGTCCTGCCACGCGATAAGGACGCGAAGGTCACCGAACTTCAGCAGCGGGGCCTCAGCGTGGCCATGGTCGGTGACGGCGTCAACGACGCCCCGGCCCTGGCCCGCGCCGAGGTGGGCATCGCGATCGGCGCCGGGACCGACATCGCCGTGGAATCCGCCGGCGTGGTCCTGGCGGGCAACGACCCGCGCTCCGTGGTGTCCCTGCTGGTACTCTCCCGGGCCAGCTACGCCAAGATGCTGCAGAACCTGTGGTGGGCCGGAGGCTACAACATCATCGCGGTCCCGCTGGCCGCCGGTGTCCTGGCACCCATCGGGTTCGTCCTCTCCCCCGCGGTCGGGGCGGTCCTGATGTCGTTGTCAACGAACATCGTGGCGCTGAACGCCCAGTTGCTCCGTCGCGTGGAACTGGCCCCGGAGAGAGTCGCCGGCACCCGATCCGACCGGTGACGGCCGGGTGGCGATGGCGCCGACCGGTCCGCCCGGGCCGCCTTGACCCACATCAAGGCGGTCCGGGCCAGGTTGCGGTGGAATGGAATCACCCACGTAGGGAACCATCGTTCAGGAGGCAGCCACCATGCACACCGCATCATTCCGTACCCCACCCTTCACCTCCCCCACGTGCGTCCAGGACCTGGAAACCGCCCTGCCCCGGCAGGCCGGGATCACCTCGGCCACCGTGGAGTTCGAGGAGCGGAAGGTCAACGTCGAGTTCGACAGCATGAAGACCAACGTCGAGAAGATCGCCGATCTGATCACCGGGTTGGGCTATCCGGTGCTCTCCACCAAGCTCTGGTAGCTGTCCGCCGTGTCCGGCGTCGGAGACCTAGACTGGGATGCACCGCGACGGCAGCTGTTCCCGCCGTCGCAGACGACGTCGAAGGAGCCGGCCCACGATGAGCCCCCAGGAATCGGTGACCCGCTGATGAGCACCACCCCGGCAGGTCACGACCACCGTGACCAGTGTGTGGCGCTGGTCCCGATCTTCGCGCACCTGGATCCCGACGAACAGCATGAGATCGCTTCCCGCGCGCGCCAACGCAGTTTCCGAAGGGGTGAACTGCTCTACTCCCCCGGGGATGAGGATCGCTCCTTGATGATCGTCCACCGCGGGAAGGTCAAGACCTACCGCGGCAACGAGTCGGGCCATGAACAGATCCTGCGGGTCCTGGATCCGGGAAGCTTCATCGGTGAGACGGCCTTCCTCCACGCCGGTCAGTCGGACCACTATGCCTTGGCGCTGGAGGACGCGGAAATCTGCTCCCTGCACCACGAGGACATCCGCGGGTTCCTGGTCAGCTATCCGACGATCGCGTTGAAGATGCTCGAGACCGTCACCGAACGGCTCGAGCAGACCGAACGGACGCTCAGTTCCTATACCGGCGAGGACGCCGGATCGCGGATCGCCGGATATCTGTTGGAGAGCGCCGACCCGGCCACCGGGGCGCTGACTCTGCCGATGTCCAAACGCGATCTGGCCTCGCTGTTGGGCACCACCCCGGAGACGCTCAGCCGGCGCTTGGCGGCCTTCACCGAGGCCGGCTGGATCGACCAGTCCTCCGGCGGGCGGATCCACGTGCTGGACCGGGGGGCGTTGGCCCGGGCCTGAACCGGCCGCGGATCCACCGGCTCCCGGCCCACCGTGCCTACGGCCGGGGTGTCAGTTCGAAGACCTCGGCGAGCAGGGCGTGGGACTTCATTTGCGCCTGGTGATCGGTCATCATGTTCATCGCCATGAGTTCGTCGATCTGCCCGGCCTCGGCCAACTGCATCAGCTGGTCCCTCACCTGTTGCGGGTTCCCGACGATGAAGCGTCCTTCCGATCCGGCCCGAGCCTGTTCCTCGCCGGCGGTGTAGCGGTGGTTCGCGGCCTCTTCCACCGTCGGCGGGGCGTGGTGGATCTGTCCGGTCCCCCACCGGGCCCACTGCAGTTCGGCCGGTCCGGCCAGATACCGGGCCTCCTCCTCGGTCTCGGCACAGACGACGATGGTCGACAGCATCGAATACGGCGCCTCACGATACGCCGAGGGCTGGAAGGCCTCCCGGTAGGCGCGCAGTACGGGGATCGCCATTGCCGGGTTGATCTGTCCGGCGAAGGCGAAGCCCATGCCCAGTTGCGAGGCGATCCGCATGCCCCCGTCGCTGGAACCGAGCATGAACAGCTCGGGGCGCAGGGAGGCCTCCGGGGACGGGGTGATGTCCCGGTACGGGTGGTCCTCGGGGAAGTCCCGGTCGAAGAACGCGAGCACCTCGAGCAGCAGGTTCATCAGCCCCTGGCCGGTCAACGGCTCCTGGTTGTTCCGCAGGGCGGCATTGGTGATCGCGCTGGTCCCCGAGGCCCGCCCCATCCCCAGGTCGATGCGGCCGGGATGCAACGCCTCGAGGATCGAGAAGTTCTCCACCACGCGCAGCGGACTGTGGTTGGGCAGCATCACCCCTCCGGAGCCGACCCGGATGTTCTTCGTCAGCGCGGCGGCATGGGCGATGAGCAGATCGGGGGAGGTGCTCATCTGGTGTTTGCTGCTGTGGTGCTCGGTGAACCACAGCCGGGTGAATCCGAGCCGGTCGGCCTGCTGGGCGGCCTCGGTCGCATGCTGTAGGGCCTGTTCGGCCGATTCGCCGTTGTACAGGCCAACGCCTTCAAGGATGGAGAGTTTCATGGGTGGTCCTTCCAGCCGGGAACCTGCCGTCCCCGGATCTTCGTCAAACATGGTGCCTGGGTTCTTCCCCGGCCTAGGGGGCGGCCGGCGGGGTGGTGTCTGCGGGGTCCTCCAGCGTCTCATCGTCCATGGGGGCGTCGACTTCGGCGTTGGTCAGCCGCCAATAGGCGCCCCGGGCGGCCAGCAGTTCGTGGTGGTTGCCTTGTTCGACGATGGCCCCGTCCTTCATGACCAGGATCAGGTCAGCGTCGCGGATGGTGGAGAGCCGGTGGGCGATCACGAACGCCGTGCGGTCTTCACGCAGCTTGAGCATGGCCCGCTGGATGAGTAGCTCGGTGCGGGTATCCACCGAAGAGGTCGCCTCATCCAGGATCAGCAGCCGCGGATCGGCCAGGAACGCCCGGGCGATGGTCACCAGTTGGCGTTCGCCCACGCTGAGGTTGGTGGCCTCGTCGTCGAGCACCGTCTCATAACCGTCGGGGAGCGCGTGCACGAAGCGGTCCACATAGGCTGCCGAGGCCGCCTGAACCATGTCCTCCTCGGTCGCGTCGGGCCGACCATACATGATGTTCTCGCGGATGGTTCCGGCGAATAGCCACGTATCTTGCAGCACCATCCCGGTCCGGGCCCGCAGATCGTGCCGGGTCATCGCCCGGGTCTCGACGGCGTCGGATCCGTCCTCGGCGCAGCCCAGGCTGATCGACCCGGAATCAATGTCGTAGAACCGCATGATCAGATTGACCAAGGTGGTCTTGCCAGCACCGGTGGGTCCGACGATGGCCACGGTGCTGCCGGGGCTGGCCGTGAGGTTCAGCCCCTCGATCAGCGGGGTGTCGGCGTCATAGCGGAAGGACACGTCCGTGAACTCCAGGTGGCTGGCCTGTTCGGGCACGGTATCCGCGGGATCGGCTTCGGGGCTTTGTTCTTCTTCGTCGAGCAGCTCGAACACCCGCTCGGCGCTGGCCACCCCCGATTGGAGCAGGTTCGCCATCGAGCCGAGTTGGCTCAGCGGCTGGGTGAACTGCCGGGCGTACTGGGTGAAGGCCTGCACGTCACCGATGGACAGCTGGCCGGAGGCCACCCGCAGGCCGCCGACGACGGCGATGGCCACATAGACGAGGTTTCCGATGAAGGTCATACTGGGCATGATGATTCCGGAGACGAACTGAGCGCCGAAGCTGGCCCGGTAGACCTTCGCATTCTCTTCACGGAAGGCCTGCTCGACCTCCTGCTGGTGGCCGAAGACCTTGACGATGGCGTGCCCGGAGTAGGTTTCCTCGACCCGGGCGTTCAGGATGCCTGTCTGCTTCCACTGTTCGGCGAACATCCGCTGCGACCTTCTGGCCACCAGCACGGTAATCAGGATGGTCAGCGGGATCGTCACCAGGGCGAGGAAGGCCAGGGTCGGCGAAATCAGGAACATCATCAGCAGCACGCCGATCACCGTCAGCAGGGAGGTGATGACCTGCGAAAGGGTCTGCTGCAGCGATTGGCCGATATTATCGACGTCGTTCGTGACCCGAGAGAGTAGTTCACCGCGCTGGACGCGATCGAAGTAGCGCAGCGGCAGCCGGTGGAGCTTGTCTTCGACTTGGACCCGCAGCCGGTGGGCCGCCCGCTGGACGACGACGTTGAGGATGCGGGCTTGCACCAGCCGGAAGGCGCTGCCGAAAAGGTAAACCGCCAGGACCACCGCCAGGATCATGCCCAGCTGGGTGAAGTCGATCCCTGCTCCGGGGACGAAGTCCATCGACCGGAGCATGTCGGCCTGCGTGGTCTGTCCGTTGGCCACGAGTTGGTTCACGACGTCGGCCTTGCTGGTGCCTGCGGGGAAGCGCAGGGAAATGAACCCGGCGAAGACGACATTGGTGCCCTCGCCCAACAGTTTGGGGCCGCTGACGGTCAGCCCGACGCTGATGACCCCGAGGATGATGACCCACACGATCCTGGACATGTCCTGCCGCAGGGTGCCCAGCAGTCGTTTCGCCGAGGGAAAGAAGTTCAGCGCCTTCGCTGTGGGGGCCCCGCCGCCGGCCGGTCCCCGCCCCATGGGTCCGCTCCGGGGTGCCGGTGCCGGCTGGGCCGCCGCCTGGTGCCCGCTCATGATGCCGCCTCCACGCTCTGCTGGGATTCGACGATCTCGCGGTAGGTTTCGCAGCTGTCCAGCAGCTGCTCGTGCGGCCCTGTCCCGACGACCTCGCCGTGGTCGAGCACGATGATCTGGTCGGCGTCGCGGATGGTACTGACCCGTTGGGCGACCACGATGCGGGTCGCCTCAGGCAGTTCGGCGTCCAGCGCCCGGCGCAGTGCGGCGTCGGTGGCCACATCCAAGGCTGAGAAGGAGTCGTCGAAGATGTAGATCTCTGGGCGTTTAACCAGGGCCCGGGCGATCGCCAGACGCTGGCGTTGCCCGCCGGAGACGTTCGTGCCTCCCTGCGCGATCTCCGTGTCCAAGCCCAGCGGTTTGGCTTCGACGAAGTCGCGGGCCTGGGCGATCTCCAGGGCCTGCCAGAGCTCTTCGTCGGTGGCCTGCCGGTTGCCGTAGCGCAGGTTCGAGGCGATGGTCCCGGAAAACAGGAAGGCCCGTTGCGGGATCAGCCCGATCCGTTCCCACAGCTCATCCGGGTCGAGGTTGCGCACGTCGGTGTCGTCCACGGACACGGTGCCGCCGGTGACGTCGAAGAGCCGGGGCACCAGGCCGATGAGGGTGGATTTGCCGGCACCGGTGGAGCCGATGATCGCCGTCGTCGTTCCCGGGGCCACGGTGAAGGAGATGTTCTTCAGCACCGGTTGGTCGGCTCCGGGGTAGGTGAATTCCACATGCTCGATGGCGACCGTGCCGGTGCGCCGGCCCGGGCTGACCGGTTCGGCGGGGGCGAGCACTGAGCTGTCGGTGTCCAACACGTCGGCGATGCGGGTGGCGCTGACGGCGGCGCGAGGGATCATCACGAACATGAGGGCGGCCATCATCACGCCCATGAGGATCTGCATCATGTATTGGAGGAAGGCGAAGAGGGTGCCGATCTGGGCGTTGCCGTCTTGCACCTCGGAGGCACCGAACCAGATGACCGCGACGCTGGAGACGTTCATGACCAGCATGATCGCCGGCATCATCAGGGCCATCAGGTTGCCGGCGCGGATGCCGACCTCGGCCACGCCTTCGCTGGCCGTCCCGAAGCGGGCACGCTCCTCCTTTTCGCGGACGAAGGCGCGGATCACCCGGATGCCGGTGAGTTGTTCGCGCATGATCTGGTTCAGCCGGTCGATCCGCTGCTGCATCAGTTGGAAGGCCGGAACCATCCGCACGATGACCAGGCCCACGATGAGCAGCAGGACCGGGATGCTCACGATCATCAACCAGGACAGCCCGACGTCCTGCCGCACGGCCATGATGACCCCGCCGATGGCGAGCATGGGGGCGGAGACCATCAGCGTGGAGGTCATCTGCACCATCCGCTGGACCTGTTGGACGTCATTGGTGTTGCGGGTGATCAGCGACGGCGCCCCGAAGTGTCCGACCTCGCGTTGGGAGAAGCCGACCACGCGGTGGAAGAGCCCATCGCGGAGGTCCCGGCCCATCCCCATCGCGAGTTTGGAGCCGAAGTACACGGCGACGATGGCGCAGACGACCTGGACCAGGGTGACGGCGAGCATCATCGCGCCGGTGGACCAGATATAGCCGATATCGCCGGTGACCACCCCCTGGTCGATGATGTCGGCGTTCATGGTGGGGAGCAGCAGCGAGGCGAAGGACTGCGCCAGTTGGAAGACCAGTACCCCGACCAGCAGCGGCCAGGCGGGTTTGATGTAGCGGACCATGAGTTTCCAGAGCATGTTCAATCCTTCCCGGCCTGACCGATGATTCCGTGCAGTGCGAAGTCCACCAGTTCATCGTCGCTCAGCGGGTCTCCTCCGCCCATGCGCGGCGCGGAGGCGGCGATCACGAGCAGGCGGATCAGTGCGCCAAGCTTCTGTGGGGGAATGTTCAGCTGCGCTGCGTCGGCGGCGAAGGCCGCGGCGGCGGTTTGTTCGAAATGGCCTTCGCGGCGGTGCTTCATGTATTCGTGGGCTTCGCCGGGTTCCAGGAGCGAGATCATCGTGAACACGCCGCGGGCGCGGGCCCGCGCATTACGGATGAGTACTCGCAGTTTTTGCTCCACGTCCAGGTCCGGATCCTCCAGTTCCGGGCCCAGCCCCTGGTGGGTCTGGTCGAAGAAGGCATCGACGACGCTGCGGACCAGCGCCGCCTTATCTCCGAAGACCCGGAAGATGGTCCCCTCGGCGATGCCCAGGTGGTCGGCCAGCTGGCGGGAGGTCACCGAGGCCCCCTGCTCCAGGTAGAGGGGGATCGCCGAGGTGGCGATCATCGTCCGCCGTTCTTCAGCAGACATGGGCCGGGCACGGGCAGGTTTGGGAACATCGGTTGCATCCACCCTTTCAGGTTAGTGAGTGAGCGCTCACTCCGCAATGTCGCCGAAGGGTTTCCGCTCTCCGATCCAGCAGGAATAGGACACTCCGCCATCGGGTTGATACCACCGTGAAGAACATTGGATTCCTGTCCTTCGGTCATTGGACCGACCACCCCCAGTCCGCCACCCGCAACGCCTCCGATGCTCTCCTGCAGGGCATCGACCTCGCGGTCGCGGCGGAGGAGCTCGGTGCCGACGGCGCCTACTTCCGCGTCCACCACTTTGCCCAGCAATACGCTTCCCCGTTCCCGCTGCTCGCCGCCATCGGGGCGAAAACCAGCCGGATCGAGATCGGGACCGGGGTGATCGACATGAGGTATGAGAACCCCCTCTACATGGCAGAGGATGCCGGAGCGGCCGATCTGATCTCCCAGGGACGACTGCAACTGGGTATCAGCCGGGGCTCCCCCGAGCAGGTCATCGACGGGTGGAGGCACTTCGGCTTCTCACCGCTGGAGAACGAAACGAACGCCGAGATGGGCCGCCGCCATACCGAGCGCCTGCTCGAGGTACTCACCGGTGAGGGTTTCGCGGAGCCCAGCCCGCATCCGATGTTCCCCAATCCTCCCGGGTTGCTCCGGGTGGAACCGCATTCCCCGGGCTTGCGCGAGCGCATCTGGTGGGGGTCGGGTTCGAACGCCACCGCCGTCTGGGCGGGAAAGTTGGGCATGAACCTGCAAAGCTCGACCCTCAAGGACGACGAGTCGGGCAAACCCTTCCACGTCCAGCAGGCCGAGCAGATCGAGCTCTACCGACAGGCGTTCAAGGAGTCGGGGCACCAACGGGAGCCCCGCGTCTCGGTCAGCCGCAGCATCTTCGCGCTGACGGAGGAGCGAGATTGGCAGTACTTTGGCCACGACCGCCACGGCTCAGACCAGGTCGGCAATATCGATGAGAAAACGCGTGCCATCTTCGGCCGTTCCTACGCCGGCTCCCCCGAGGAACTCATCGAGAAGCTGGCGCAGGACGAGGCGGTGACCGCCGCGGACACCTTGCTCCTGACGGTCCCGAACCAGTTGGGCGTCGATGACAACGCGCACGTCATCGAGTCTATTTTGAAGCATGTCGCCCCACAGTTGGGCTGGCGCTAAGACGGAGCAGCCCCCGGGTCCGGCCAGTGGCCGGCCCCGGGTCCGCGTCTTACTCCTTCGGGATATCCGCTCCGGCCCAAGCCTTAGCGAAGAACCGTGCCGAACGCGAGCGCAACAGGTCGATATACGCATCGGGGTCCATGGCCTGCGCCGAGTCCTCCGGGATAGCGCTGGTGAAGGCCGAGACACCCAGTCCGGCTTCGTGCTTCTTCACCTTCAGGCCGGCGGCCTCCAGCAGCGTGGGGTACATATTCAGCTGGTCCACGCGGGGGCGCATCTCACTCTTCTTGTCCTCGCCCGGAATCCAGAACCGGTTGAAGATGGTGCGGTTGGGGTGGTCGTCGAGTTCCTCGTGGAAGGCATCTCCACCGCCCATGTGCTTGAGGTGGTCGCCCATGATCACCACGGCGGTGTCATCGAGGTACCCCTTGTCCTCCATGTAGTCCACGAATCCTGCCACTTGGGTCATGGAGCAGAAGAACATCGAGGTGACTTCGCTTTCCGTGTCCTGATCGCAGTAGTCGTAGATATGAGCCGGCTCGTGGGTGTCGAGAGTCAGCATGGAGAGGTTGAACGGCTGGCCGGACTTCTTCGACTCGGCATGGAGTTCGTCGATCTCGTCCTCGGCGTGGCTCATGAGGCTCTTGTCGCTCAGGCCCCAGTCGCTGCGGAAGTGGCTGGCCGGTTCACCGGCGGCCCGCCAGTCGGTCAGGCCCTTGACGTCGGAGTAGCCGTGGCCTTCCAGGAAGGTGTCCTTGGCGGAGAACTTGCCGTTGGCGCCACCGAGGAAGACGTTCTTATATCCGTGGTCGTCCAGGATGTCACCCAGGCAGGTGATTCCCCCCAGATAGGACTCCACGTCGCTGCCGAGCTTGTTGAGGGCACCGCTGCCGACCGCGGAGTCCATGCCCTTCAGCGGGATGCCGCACTGCGTCGAGGTGATGCCGGACATGGTCCAGCCTCCGCCCTCGTACTGCTGGAAGTCCTCCACGCTCTGCCAGCCATCCTTGGCCTGGGTGACGTCCTGAAGGGGCTCGAAGGCATTCTTCTCGAAGAGCTGGTCGTCGGCCAGGGTGGCTTCCCCGGATTCGAGGTAGATCACCACCAGGTTGCGCTGGTCCTTATCACTGGTGATGGTCGGTTCGACGTAGTAGTCGTCGATGTCGTACTGGGAGTTGCCGGACTTGATGTAGTCGGCCATGCCGACGGTGGTGGAGAAGGCAGTGGTTCCGCCCACGACCAATCCGGCCACCGTGACGGTGGAGACGGTCCGGACGATCCACGGCGAGCGCTGCTGACGCGGCTCGGAGGGGTTGCGGAAGCGTTTGCGCAACCGGGTGAAGTGCCAGAAGGCGATCCCGACCGTGATGAGCAGGGGCAGGACAACGACCAACAGGATGCCGATCCACACCAGGGATCCGCCGCCTCCGTCGGTCTCCACGGAAACGAGGTTCAGCAGCATCTGCCCCACGGAGATCTTCCCGAAGAACACCCGAATGCCGATGGCGGCGAAGAGCAATGAGAGTCCGGCGAAGATCAGGGCATAGATCAGGATCCGTCCGGCGACCACACCGGCCCGGCGGGTCACGTGAACAATCGGAGAAGACATAGCTGCACACCTCGCATTCCAGATGCCCGCGCGTTGGCCGATCACCCTAGACATCCAACCCATTTTCGGGCAAAAAGTAGCCTAGTGATGCTAGGCCATCCGTTCAAGGATACTTCACCTGCCGTCCACCCGTCATTTACCACACCGTGGACGGCGGTGCGCGGCGCCCGTGAAAACCCTCCCGAGGATCGGACGAGTCGCCCTCAGCCCCGCAATTTTCGCGCCACGGCCACCCGATCGAGGATAAACCCGATGACGGTGATCACCGCACCGATGAGGGCAAACGAGATCGCGAACAACACGCCGATCCCGGCCCCGATATTGGCGCCGCCCTCTGAGGGCCCGGAGACCGCAACCGCACTGTAGATCAGAACCGTCAAAGCCACACCCACGGCCAGGACGATGAGTGCGGCCTTCGTTACGCTGCTCATGCGCGAAGCATGACACAACCTCTCGGCGAAGAATAGTGGAACAACGCTTGTTAGCCACGTCATACTCCCCGTATAGTGTCCAGCAGATTGCGTGTTCAACTATCGAATATGAAGTTCAAATATAGAACACGTCCAGACGATCAGCACAACGAAGTGAGGACATCCCGTGCAGTTCCACCACCACGGCTACGTTTCCGGCGACCCGCGTATCGAGGCCGCCGCAGGCGTTGGCGTCGACCGCCCCGAGGAGCTGCCCGAGCAGGTCGATGTGCTCATCGTCGGCTCCGGCCCCGCCGGCATGCTTGCCGCAGCCCAGTTGGCCGAATTCCCGAACATCAACACCCGGATCATCGAACGCCGCGGAGGCCGCCTGGAGATCGGGCAGGCGGATGGCATCCAGGCCCGCAGCGTCGAAACCTTCCAGGCCTTCGGATTCGCCGACCGGATCACCTCCGAGGCCTACCAGATCACCGAGATGGCCTTCTGGCGCCCGGACACCGAGAACCCCACCCACATCAGCCGTGGCGGCCGCGCCGTGGACGACGCCACCGGCGTCAGCGAGTTCCCGCACCTGATCGTCAACCAGGCCCGGGTGCTGGACTACTTCGCCGACGTCGCCGCCCACTCCCCCTCCCGGCTGACCCCCGACTTCGGCTGGGAGTTCGAGGGCCTCGAAGTCACCGGCGAAGGCGATCACCCGGTGAAGGTCTCGCTGGTGCGCAGCGCCGGCGAGGACGAAGGGACGAAGAAGACGGTCCACGCCAAATACGTCATCGGCTGCGACGGCGCCCGCTCCAAGGTCCGCTCGGCCATCGGCTGCACCATGGCCGGGGACAAGGCCAACCACGCCTGGGGCGTCATGGACGTGCTGGCCAAGACCGACTTCCCCGACATCCGCACCAAATGCGCCATCCAGTCGCACGACGGCGGATCGATCCTGCTGATCCCGCGCGAGGGCGGGCACCTCTTCCGCATGTACGTCGACCTGGGCGTGGTCCCCGAGGACGACCACGGCAAGGTCCGCACCACCTCCATCGAGGAGGTCATCTCCCGCGCGAACGACATCCTGCACCCCTACACGGTCGACGTCCGCCACGTCGCCTGGAACAGTGTGTACGAGGTCGGCCACCGGCTGACCGACCGGTTCGACGACGTGGCTCCCGACCGGATCGGGATCGATGCCCCGCGCGTGTTCATCACCGGTGACGCCTGCCATACCCACTCGGCCAAGGCCGGTCAGGGCATGAACGTCTCGATGCAGGACGGTTTCAACATCGCCTGGAAGCTCGCCCACGTGCTCGAGGGCCGCAGCCCCGAATCGCTGCTGTCCACCTACTCGGCCGAACGCCAGGTCGTGGCCAAGAACCTCATCGACTTCGATAAGGAATGGTCCACCATGATGGCCAAGAAGCCCGAGGAGTTCGACACCCCCTCGGAGCTCGAGGACTTCTACGTCGCCACCGCCGAGTTCCCGGCCGGCTTCATGACCGAATACGCCCCCTCGGTGGTCACCGGCGAGACCACGCACCAGGAGCTGGCCACCGGCTACCCCGTGGGCAAGCGGTTCAAGTCGGCCATGGCCTCACGGGTCTGCGACACCAACCCGCTCCACCTGGGCCACCAGGCCACCGCCGACGGCCGCTGGCGGATCTACGTCTTCGCCGATGAAGCCACCGCCGGCGCCGACTCCCCCACCACGGAACTGGCCGAATGGCTGACCGTCGCCCCCGGCTCCCCGCTGGCCGCCACCCCCGAGGGGATGGACCTCGACGCTTGGTTCGACGTGCGGGTCATCTACCAGCAGCGCCACGAGGACATCGACATCAACGCCGTCCCCAAGGTCTTCAAGCCCGAGGTCGGGCCGTTCAAGCTCGACTACCTGGAGAAGGTCTTCGGCGTCGTGCCCGGCGAGGATATCTTCGACGAACGGGGTATCTCCCGGAAGGGCGCCATCGTCGTCGTCCGCCCGGACCAGTACGTGTCCCACGTGCTGCCGCTGACCGCCACGGACGAGCTCGCCGCGTTCTTCGCCCCCCTGCTGGCGGTCGAGGCCATGAAGTAGACACAGCCCACCACTGCAGCAGAACACCGCACGACGCCGGAGCCTTGGGTTCCGGCGTGGTGTCGCGTTCGGAAGACCCTGCGACCCAAAGTGTCGGGCGTGCCCACTACCTTCGAAAAGGACCGGCAACCAAGGGGGGAATCTCATGCTCGGTCTCGATACGGCGCATTGGCAGGACATCGTCGGACAACTGCTCGACCGCACGCGCACCCGGGCGGTGATCTGGTCCCCCATCTCCGCGGACGACGACGAGGCAGAGTGGACATGGGGCTTCAGTTGCCGTTTCACAGCCGGCCGGACACGCTTCTCCCTGCGCAATAATGCTGCCGAGTCCGCCTTCGAGTCGTGCGTGCGCCGGCTGGAGCCGGGCGGGCATGAATTCTCCAATACGCTGCGCGTCAACGCCGAGGGTGCCAAGGGGAGGACCCCGCTCAAGGAGCTGCACGAGGCGGTGGCGGATGAGGTTGCCTTCGCGCGACGTCTCAGTGCCGTGGAAAACGCGTCCATCACCTTCCGGCAGCTGGTGGATGCCATCCAGGGAATCGAGCCCGGCGAGGTCTACCTTTCGGTCCGGGAGTTCGAGGATCTTGACTACCACGGGCATTTCGACTTCGACTCCGAGCAATGGCATGCCGTGGTCGATGCCCTCTACGACCGAACCCTCGACGGCAGCCTCGTCTGGGACCCGGTGGGAACGCCGCAACGCCTCACGGGCCAATACGTCGCCCTCCTGCCCGCCGAAATCTCGATCGGCCTCATCATCGACGAGGCCAATGAGTACGACGAACGTGGGCCTGACGGGCGGTTCTACCAGCTGCGCCTGCTGGACACCTCGCTCGCCGATGAGATCGAGGAGCTGGGAGACCTCAAGAAGAACGATGCCATTCATGCCTGCGAGGACGCCGATATGAAGGACGAACAGCTGGCCCATTGCACCGCAACGCTCGATGCCCTGCACGACCTGTTGTGCCACGACCTGGTCATTCAGGAGAACGCCTTCCGGGCCATCGCCTTGGAGGAGACGTTCCGCAGTCTCATGGCCTCGATCGAAGCCGGTTCGGACCAAGCGTCCTGAACCGTCCCGCACGGGGTATACGGGCCCCGCCAACGGCTCCGGCCCGTACCATGGACCCTAGCCACCAAGAACAGTACCGGCCGGCAAGGAAAAGATGGATTTCTACGCAATCAGCTCCCTGCGTGACCACCACGCCGGGTGGTCCCTGCTGCGCGCCCAGAACGCACCGCTGGCTCTGTCCTTCTTCATGCAGGCATTCACCGGACCGAACCAGCGCAATATCGGTCGCCAGCAACTCATCGACCTGCTCGAGGACCTCCTGTTCGTGCTGCGCGAGGCGGCGGAGGAGGACGCCTTCCCCAAGCCAGCCGCCGAATACCTCGACGATTGGGCTGCCCCAGAACGGTCCTGGCTCCGCAAGTACTACGTCCCCGACCAGGACGAACCCCGCTATGACCTGACCGCCGCAGCCGAGGATGTGATCCGCTGGGTGGAGGGCCTGCGCGGCCGGGATTTCGTGGCCACTCAGTCACGGCTGACCAGCATCTTCGCGGTCCTGCAGCAACTGGTCCAGGAATCGGAAACCGACCCGGAGGTCCGCCTGGACGAATTGCAACGCCAGCGCGACGGGATCGACGCGCAGATGCAGCGCATCCGCGACGGGCATCTGCGCGTCATGAGCGCCCCAGAGGCTCGAGACCACTTCCAGCAGCTGACCACACTCGCCCAGGACCTGCTCTCGGACTTCCGCGAGGTCGAGCAGAACTTCCGCGCCCTGGACCGGGCGGTCCGGGAACAGATCACCACCTGGGAGGGTAGCCAGGGCGATCTGCTGGCCAGCATCTTCGCCAACCAGCAGGACATCAGCAGTTCCCTCCAGGGTCGAACCTTCCAGGGGTTCTGGGACTATCTGATGTCCCCGCAACGGCGTAGCGAACTGCAGGACCTGCTGCACCGGGCCACCCGCATCGAAGCGCTGGCGCAGGAACCGAATCTGCAGGCTCTGGCCCACCTCCACCAGGACTGGCTTCCAGCAGTCGAGCAGACGCAGAACACCGTCCGCCAACTGTCCCAGCAGATGCGTCGGCTACTCGATGACAAGGTGTTCCTGGAGAATAAGCGCGTCATGCAACTGATCCGCGGCGTCGAATCCGGTGCCCTGGCCACCCGGGACCGGCCTCCGTCGGGTCCGTTCGTGGACATCGCCGCACCCGCCGTCCACGTGGCGCTGCCCTTCGAACGCCCCCTCTACGAATCTAGTCGCAAGGTGCTGGTGGACGACGACGTGGTCACCGCCGACGACACCGATCTCGACGCCGAAGCCCTCTTCACTCAGTTCCACGTCGATCCGGGGCGGCTCAACGCGAATATCGACGCCGTGCTGGCCGGACTCCCGCAGGCAACGCTGGCCGAGGTCACCGGCGCCTATCCACTGACACAGGGATTGGCCGAGATCGTGGCGTACTACCAGTTGGCCACCGACTCTCCCTGGGCCTCCATTGACGCGCAATCCACCCAAAAGCTCTCCTGGACGTTGCCCGATGGCAGCATCCGCGAGGCGGACATCGACCAGATCATCTTCGTGAGGCCGACATGAGCACCGAAACAACCGAAACGGGCACCGGAGCGGCCAGGACGCCGGAGGAACTACCCGGCGTCGTCACCCGGCTGTTCAAGGGGGTGCTCTATGCCGAGGTGGACCCGAAGAACTGGCAGTCCCTCCTGGGTCTGGAATCCCAGGTCCGCGACTACGTGGCCGTGCTCGGACTGGATCTGATCCTGGACGAGCCGGAAGGGTATGCGTTCCTGCGCTCACGAGATGATCCGGAGAACCAGCTCCCGCGGCTGATCCCCCGCCGCCAGCTGACCTTCAACGTCAGCCTGCTACTGGCGCTGCTGCGCGGACGCATGCTCGAGTTCGACACCAACAGCAGCGAACTGCGGCTGATCATGACCGAACAGGACCTCGCGGACATGGTCTCGGTGTTCCTGCCCCCATCCAGCAACGAAGCCCGCGTCCTGGACCGTCTCGGCGCAGACATCAAGAAGGTGGTCGATCTCGGATTCCTGCGCAAACTGCGTGGCCAGCCGGGCACCTACGAGGTGATGCGCATACTCAAGGCCTTCGTCGACGCCCAATGGCTGGAGGAGTTCGATGCGCGACTGGCCGACTACCGTTCCTCCCTGGCACGGGACGGCTCCGCGGCCACGCCCTCGACCACGGAGGGGGGCGCATGAGCACCGACCTGCAGGACAGTCTCTTCAGCCTGGATGAGGAACCCGACGAGGGCGACACGGCACCGGGTTTCCGGCTACGCCGTCTGGAACTGCTCAATTGGGGCACCTTCCACGAAGGGGTCCGGACCTTTCGACTCGACGGCTCCAACAGCCTGCTCACCGGCGACATCGGCTCCGGGAAGTCCACGGTGGTCGATGCCATCACCACCCTGCTGCTGCCAGCGCACCGGATCGACTACAACAAGGCCGCCGGAGCGCAGAAAAAGGAACGCACCCTGATGTCCTACGTCCGGGGCTTCCACAAGAGCGCGCGTGGTGCCGGTGGGGAACATTCCCGGCCGGTGGCGCTGCGCCGGCCCGGGACCTTGTCGGTGGTGCTCGGCGTCTTCCACAACGACCAGCTCGACAAGACGGTCACGTTGGCCATCACCCTGTGGGCCACCCAGGAGGCCGGCCAGCCCAATCGTTTCTACTCACTCGCCGAGACCGGTCAGTCCATCGCCGAGGATTTCTCCCACTTCGGGCAGGATCCGGCGAAACTGAAGAAGAAGCTGCGCGCGGCCGGTACGGTCGTCCACGATACCTTCGACCCGTATTGCAGCGCCTTCAAACGCCAGTTCGGAATCGGCGGCAACCAGGCCATGGACCTGTTCCACCGCACCGTATCCATGAAGCAGGTCGAGAACATCACCTCCTTCGTGCGGAACAATATGCTCGAGGACGACGATGCCGGCACCCGGGTGGCCAACCTCATCCACCACTTCGACAACCTGAAGAAGGCGCACGAAGCAGTGTTGCGCGCCAAAGACCAGATCACCCTGCTGACGCCGATCCGCGACGGCGCCGCCCAGCATGCCCGGCTGAACCACGAGGACGAACAATCCCGGGCCCAGCGCGACGCGCTGCATCCATGGTTCACCGACCGGCAGCTGGCTTTAGGTCGTGAGCACCACGCGGAGCTGGAGGCCACCGGAACCCGACTGCACGAAGACGCCCGGACGCTGGGCGTGGACATCACGCGTCGGCGCCACGAACTCTCCACCGTTCGCGAGGACATCCGCACCAACGGAGGAGGCCGGCTGGCAGCCATCGATGCCGAGGTGTCGACCCTGGAGGAGGAACGGGGACGCCAACGCGCCCGATTCGATTCCTACGCGGACGCCGCCACCGCGCTGGGGCTGCAGGTTCCTCAGGACCGCGTGCTCTTCGACCGCAACCGCTCCCGTTTGGAAGAGGTGGAGGCCGGGCTCCAGTCCCGCTCCGAGGAACTGCAGGAGCGACGAACCACCGCGCGGATCGAACGCGCGGAGCTCGACCAGCGGCTGGCCGATCTCGGGGCGGAACTTACTAGTCTGGGGTCCCGACCCAACCTGTTGCCGCGACCACAGCTCGAACTGCGCAGCCGCCTCTGCGAGGGAACGGGCGTCCCTGAATCCGCGCTCCCCTATGCCGGGGAACTGCTGCAGGTCCGTGACGGCGAAGGCTCTTGGGAGGGGGCTGCGGAACGCACCCTGCACGGTTTCGCCCTGTCGATGCTGGTGCCCGCCGCCCACTATGCGGCAGTGAGCGCCTGGGTCGACGGGAACAACCTGCGCGGCCGGCTGGTCTACCGCCGGATTGCCGACACCCGGCAGGCCAAGGCCGCGGAACCGGGAACCCTGGCCGCGAAGATCGCTGTGAAACAAGGAACCCCGTTCCGGGATTTCCTGCTCGACGAGCTGGCCAGCCGGTTCGACTACTACTGTTGTGACAGCCTCGAGGAATTCCGCCGCTACCCCCGGGCCCTGACGATGAACGGCCAGCTCAAGGGTGGGCGCGGGCGGCATGAGAAGGACGATCGCCGGGACATCACCGACCGCCGCAACTTCGTGCTCGGGTGGGACAACCAGGCCAAGATCGCCCGCTTCCTGGCCGAGCGGGAGGACCTGCAGAGCCGACTGGCGGCCACCCAGCGGGAACTGGCTGCGGTGGACGAACCGTTGGGCACCCTGGCCCGGCAGCATCAGCAGCTGGGAACCGTCCGGTCGATCGCCGACTTCACCGAAATCGGCTGGCAACTCACCGTTCGCCGGGTGGAGGGGTTGCGCCGGGAACGGGCGGGTCTCGAGGCGAGCAACGACGTGTTGGCCCAGTTGACCGCCCGCGAGAGCGAACTCGCGGACGAGGTGACGCGGTTGGAGGGGAAGGACCGCAAGCTCAGTGAGCGCCTCGGCGCCAACGAGCACGCCACGAGGTCGATCGCCGAGACGATCGCCGACTGCCAAGAAACCCTCGCCGAGACCCCGCTGACCGACGATGAGAGGGTGCTCGCCGCTGTCAGGCAACTGACCACCCAGGCCCTGGACGGTAAGGAGCTGACCTATAAGAACACCAGTAGCGTCGAGAGCACGGTCAGGAACCGCCTCACCGACGCCATCGACGCCCTGTTCAAGCGGCTGACCCGCGCGTCGGAGAACACCGTGCGGCAGATGTCCGACTTCCGCAACAGATACCCGAACGAAACCACGGAAATGGACGCCACCCTGGAGGCAGCCGATGACTACACCCGGCTGCTGGACGAGCTGGTGGACAACGGTCTGCCCCGTTTCGAAGCGCACTTCAAGGAGTCGCTGAACCAGAACACCATCCACGAGGTCGTTGCGTTCAACGCCTTTCTGGACAGCCGCGTTCAGGACATCCGCAGTCGTATCCGGGAAATCAACCGTTCCCTGGCGGGCATCGAGTACAATCCCGGCCGAC
Source organism: Arthrobacter sp. AOP36-F1-5 (assembly GCF_058137995.1). Lineage (NCBI taxonomy): Bacteria > Bacillati > Actinomycetota > Actinomycetes > Micrococcales > Micrococcaceae > Arthrobacter > Arthrobacter sp. AOP36-F1-5. The sequence goes on along the minus strand of NZ_CM176892.1, from coordinate 369,089 downwards.
ATATCCAGTTGGAACCGCAGAGCAGCACCGACCTGGAGGTGCGCCAGTTCGGACTCGATCTGCGGGCATGCTCGGAGGGCAGCCTCGGCGACACCGATCAGTATTCCGAGCAGAAATATCTGCAGGTCGAGCGTCTCATCGAGCGGTTCCGCGGCCGCGAGGGCTACACGGCACTGGACGAGCGGTGGACCACAAAGGTCACGGATGTGCGGAACTGGTTCACCTTCTCCGCCTCGGAAAAATGGACCGAAACCGGCGAGGAGTACGAGCACTTCACCGATTCCGGCGGCAAATCCGGCGGACAGAAGGAGAAACTGGCTTACACCATCCTTGCCGCGGCGCTGGCGTTCCAGTTCGGCCTCGGTGCGGGATCGCCGACCGGGCGCGGCGGTGCCGGTCGCAGCTTCCGTTTCGTGGTCATCGACGAGGCCTTCGGCCGCGGCTCCGACGAGTCCGCCCGCTACGGGCTGGAACTCTTCCAACGGATGAAGCTGCAGTTGCTCATCGTCACGCCGCTGCAGAAGATCCATGTCATCGAACCCTTCGTATCCCACGTCGGATTCGTGGCCAATCCCCACGGCGATGACTCACAACTACGCAATATGACCATCCAGGAATATCGAGACGAACGTGAACGACGTGCCCTCTGAGTCTCCCGCCAATCGCTGGACGGGCGTGGCGGAACTGCGGGCGCTTTCCCGGACCACCTGGAATCGTGGCTCCTTGCTCCGCGAGCTGATCGATCCGACGCAGACCTATCCCCGCCGTCGTCCGCTGAAGAAACCCACGGCCGCCCAGCTACGCACCGATTTCGGGGCGGCGAAGGCGTGGGCCGGGGAACTATTCGCAGCCTCCGGGGACTTCACGATGGAAACCGTGGACCTCGGGCGCACCACGATCGGCAGCAACGCGGTACCGTCCGCCGTGGTGTTCGCCTCGGCCCGCGAGGAAATCGCCTTCGTCGGGAAAGGCCGGGAGGCGCAGCGCTTTGTTTCACTGACCGAGCGGCTCGTGGGCGTGGAGCCGCTGTTGAAGACCTGGGCGCTCAAACGACCGCTGGAACTGCTCGATTGCGGGCAACGGGCCATCACCGCGGCACGGGTGGCCCTTTGGCTGCAGGAGAACCCCAGTCCGGGCATCTACCTCCGGCAATTGAGCCTGCCCGGCGTGGACACCAAGTTCGTGGAGGGCCATCGGCGCATCATCGAGGCGATGGCAACGATCCTGGCGACCGGGGCTGCAGCCAGCGGTGAGGCTCCTGCCGCCGACGCATCCCGGGAGACCGACTCCCCCGCTGCTGCGGAGCCTGCGTCCTTGCTGGTCACGCCCAGCTCCCCCGCCGCGCGCTTCGCCCAACGACACGGATTCCTGCATCCGCCCGAACGCGTACGGTTCCGCATGCTGGATCCTGCCATCCCGGTCCTGGGCGGCGCGCGGGACCTGACCATCACGGCGGAGGCCTTCGCGAGTCTCGAGCTGCCAGTGGAACGCGTGGTGGTGACGGAGAACCTCGTGAACTTCCTGGCGCTGCCGGAGCGCCCGCGCACTCTGGCACTTTTCGGAGGCGGCTACGGATTCTCCATGCTGCGCGATGCCCGCTGGCTCCACGGATGCCAGGTGCACTATTGGGGTGACCTGGATACGCACGGTTTCGTGATCCTGGACCAGTTGCGTTCGTTGCATCCCGGGGTGGCCAGCGTCCTCATGGACGAGGCAACGTTGCTGGGCCACCGTGAGATCTGGGGTATCGAGCCGACCCCGTCGCGCGCCACGCTGACCCGGCTAACGGATCCCGAAGCTTCCGTTTACCAGGCGTTGCGCGACGATGAACACGGCCCTGCCGTCCGCCTGGAACAGGAGCTGATCCGATGGCAGTGGGTGCTTGACCGCTTACCCTGACCCGGTGTCGTCGACGGCGTCGTGCTGCTCTTGTGCCCGGCAAAGTCATGGACCACCCCGGTCACCGCGCGTAGCGTGGGTGGCAGGCCACCCGTGGCAGCCCGACCACCGTGGGCGGCCGTGGCCCGAGGAGAGACGGCCGCATGGCGAATAAACCAGCACGATCGCTTCTCCTCCCACTCTCCATCCTCGCGATACTTCTCGCCTGCGGATTCACCGTGGTCGACGGGAACGTGAGTTGGTCCTGGGACCCGGCTCCGTGGGTGGCCGGCCTCTTGGTTGTTGCGGGCCTGCCCCTAGGTGGCTGGCATGTCGTCCAGCGCTCCCGGCACTCCCCTCGCCCCAGTTCTTAGCCTGCCAACAGACCTTCCTCGCCTCCAGGTGCTGCCCGGGAGGATGGGGCTTTTCTTACAGACCTCGCTGATCACGCCGGATCGGGTGGTCCTGTGGAATCTGGACCAGTACGATCCGCGTTCCATCAGGGTCCTCGACCCAGGCCTCGATGAGTCCCCACGGCTCCTGACGGGCTTCCCGCACCGCCGTGACTCCGCGGGCAGCGATCATTTCCAGCTCGGCAACGACGTCGCGCACCTGTAGCCACAGGACCAACGACGACGGGGTGCCAGGTTCCCTCGTACCGGAGACCTCCAGCAATCCGTTGCCCAGAAAGAATACGATGCCCGTCTGCTCTCCGGTGCCGAACTCCCGGGAGACCCCCAGATCGAGGACGTCACGGTAGAACGCCTGGGTTTGCTGCAGATTCACCGGGCGCAGGAGCACGCGGCTCGAAAGGATATCCATGTCCCGAGTCTGCCGTGATCAGGCCCCCGGATGCTAGAGGTTGCAGGAACCCATCGGCCTCCCGCTGGCCGGCACGTGCACCAAAACCGGATGGGGAGTTCTCCCCATGGACGGCGGGCCTGCGAATCTGAGAGGCTCGTGGCGGCCAAGGGGGCCAATCCTGACCACACAGCTACCACTTTTCCGGGGGAAAGCCATGGCCTACAAGATCGATCCTGCGCAATTGCACGCGATCCTCCTCGACGTTGCCGCCGATGGGGAATCACTGCGTTCCGCAGCAAAAGACACCAAATCGGCGGGCGACGACGCAAGCGGCAACTTCGGGAATGCCACCACCGTCTCCGCGGCGTTCGGCCGTTTCTGGAGCCCCCGTGATGACATCGGCCAGCGGGTGGCCAGCCTGGTGTTCCGCAAGACCACCTCCGTTTCCGACGCCGCCCTCGCCGTGATCGACGCCGATGGGGACATGTCCACCGAAGCATCAACGGCCTTGGACCGCGTACCCGTCGCCTATCAGACACCGCCGATCTTCGACGTCGGCAAGCCCGAGTCCCCGTTCACCTTCTCGAGGTAGGGCCGATGACATCCCTTGGAACCTTTCCCCGCATCGACGTCCCCTGGGACGATCTCGAAGACTCCGCCATGGATATGGACACCCGGGCCGGTACCACGTCGAGCTATCTGAAGGATGCACAGACAGCCTGGAAACGTCTTCCCGGTGCCTACGAGCATGATGAAACCCAAGCCACGGTCTATGCAGCCCTCGATGACCTGACGACGCCGGTGGACGACTGGAGCAATGCGCTGTGTCAGACAAAAACAGCGATCTGCGATTTCGTCGATACCGGACGGAAACTGCAAAAGGAGTCCGAATCACTGGATGCTGCCTTGCCGGGTCTGAAGTCCAAGGTCGAGGCCGATCCGGACGGGGAGGACTCCGGAACCACTTCGGAGGTGACCGACTTCAACGAACGTGCGCGGCAGCTGCGAAGCGACTGGGAAACGGCCCAATCCACGGCAGCGGAGGCCTTGGGTGGCATTACTGCGGGGACCGGCAGCACCCTGCCGATGTCCGAGCCGCTCGGCGGGTCCTCCCTGCCGAAGGTGTCCTGGGCCGACTTCACCTCCGGACTCGATGAGGATTTCGGCAAGGTCAGACCCGAAGACTTGCTGGCTTCCCTGCGCGGCTTGTCTTCCGACGAGCTGAGGGTCTGGGCCAACGTCAACCCCGAGGCTGCCGAGGCCCTGGCCAATAATGAGCTCAGGGCCGGAACCACCCCCGGTTCCGCGGAAGCCACCATGCTGACCGCCATGGAGGACAATGACGAGCTCACCCGCGAGGGTATCGCCGGTATCCGCGACGCCTGGTCGGGCTTGAGCGATAAGAGCCGGGAGAAGTTGCTGCTGTTGTACCCGGGGAAGTTCGGTAATCTCAACGGCGTGCCGATGGCCGCCCGCGCCACGGCAAACATCATCACGGTCGCCGGGTTCCGCGAACAGGTCCGTCGAAAGCAAGCCACCGCGGATCCCGAACCGAACATCAACGACTTCACCGCAGACGCCTTCTCCAAACCCGGCCATGATCGGGTTCGTGCCTACGAGGCTCAGGGTTTGTTTGAAGCGGCACATCAGGAGTGGGAAGAGAGGAAGCATAATCTGCAGAGCCAGGCCGAGGGACTCGAATATGCCTGGGAACATGAAACCCAGGTCGTCATGGTCTCGCTGGACGGTGACGGGCGCGTGGTTTCCATGAAAGGAACCCCCTCCGAGGACACCGACACGGTTTCCACCCTGGTTCCAGGTACGGGCGCCGACCTCGGCGAGCTCCAGAGTTACACCGAGCGGTTGGATGCGGTCGATGGCGCCCCGTCCCCCCGGAAGGTTTCCTTCTACTGGCAGGGGGCCGACCTGCCGAATGAGGTATCGGACAACCTGACCAGCAAATACAACGAGGAGGGTTCGTCGAAGCTTGCCGCCTTCGACTTCGCGGTCGACGCAGAGATTCCCGACGATGCCCGCAGCACCTACGTGGGATACAGCGCCGGCGGCTCACTCCTCGGCACGGCCGAGCGCGAAGGCCTGAACTCGGACAACATCGTGTACGTCGCTCCTGCTGGTACAGGCAATAATGTTGGCAGCATCGAAGATACCGGCCCCTCCGAAGATGACAATAATTCAGAAGCCAACCGTTATTGGGTCCAGACCCGCGATGACCCGATCCATTGGGCGCAGGACTTCGGCGGCGGATACCACGGGAGGGCGTGGTGGTCAGGGAGCTACCCGGATCAACAAATGGGCGCCCACCGTTTGGAGTCGGGCTTCCTCGACAGCAGCGACCCCAAGTCCATCGTGAAGGGCCATGTCGAGTACTTCAAACCGGGCTCGACCTCGGCTCAGAACATCCAAGAGGTCATCGAAGGCGGGAACGTCAGCCTATTCGTAGAAGACCGCCAGCATCCTGGTCCTCGTGCAGGTACTTTCTCACCGTTCGAGAGAAACCCCGAGGACTACGCTTACGGCAAGCTGGAGACTGTGCCGACAGAGAGCTTGGAACAATGACCCGTCACCAACGATTCGCCGCCGGCGCCCTTGCTGCCCTGGCCCTTATGCCTATTTTGGGAGGCTGCTCCATGTCCACCACCCCGAGTCCCGCAGACGCCTCGAAGTCCTCGGCGTCGCTCAAGGAGGAATTCACCCGGTTGATGCCTCCGTTCCTCACCACATTGTCCGAGGGTGCCGAGATGGGCTATAAACGAGTCCGCGAGGAAAGTTGCCTGGCCCATGAGGTGGACAATCCACAGGTCAATACGTCCTGGCTCGGCTGGGCTATTGGTGAAGCCAGCAATACTGCCGCAGCAAACCAGTCACTCGACGATCTGGAAAAGCAACTCGTCGACGACGGCTGGGAGAAGGAGAACGAAATCGAGAAATCCGATACCGACGTCGGCGGCGTTCGGAAGCTGTTCTTCCGGAAAAGCGACCTTGGCATCACCACGGAGCTTCATCGCTCGTCCGGCCAGGAGACGCTCGACATCAAACTCACCTCGCGTTGCGTCGATCAGCCCGTCGAACACCGGATGCAACGTTCTGAACTCGACCCCGGCTACGGCAAGAGCAGCCAGTACTACGACGACTGGAAATAGGCCTTCCAGCCCGATGCGGACAACCGACACCGACGGAAAGCCAAAGAACCCGTGAACCACCACCCCGGACACTCCGGCCGGAAACCCAAGACCGTACCGCGACTGCTGACGGTTGCTGCGGGCCTTGCCGTGATCATGTTCCTGATGTCCGGATGTTCAACGAGTAGCACGCCCGATCCCTCTGAAGCCTCGAGTGCCTCGACAGCTCGGGGCCAGCAAGTCGGGCCACTGCTCCTAGAGCTATCGGAGGTCGTCGGAGACGACGCTGACCTGAAGGTCGACGATGCCCGTGAGGAAACATGTCTGCGCCCTGAAAACGACGCCCCGCAGACGAAAACCCGCTGGGTTGGCCTGGCCACCGCTGCGGTCAAGGGCGATGCCCGGAGCAAGGCCCACCACGCCCTCGACCGAATCGACCAGCACCTACAAGCTGACGGCTGGGAAAAGAAGAACGAGGTCAAGCGCCATGAAGGGGAAGCCCGCATGCTCTTCTTTGGCAAAGGCGATCTAGGAGTCACCGCCGAACTCAGGAATGGCTCCAAGTACGCCAAGCCGTCCATGGAGGTCTTTGTCTCTACTCCCTGCATCGACCAACCGGTCGAACACCGGATGCAACGTTCTGAACTCGACCCCGGCTACGGCAAGAGCAGCCAGTACTACGACGACGCCTAGAAAGAAGTGACGCCAGCGGACCGATGGTCCGCTGGCGTCCAGATCGTTCGGGGTCGACCGTACTACTCCTGGCGGAGGCGCAGCCCCTGCATCCCGCCATCGACGGCCATGGAGGTTCCGGCCACGGAGCCGGAGAGTGGGCTCGCGAGGTAGGCCACGGCACCGGCAACTTCCGATGCGGCAACCAGACGTCCGTGCGGCTGACGGGCGTTGAGGGAGGCCCGCTCGGCTGCGGGGTCTTCGGCGGAGTCCAGCAGGCGTCCGATCCAGGGGGTATCCACCGTTCCGGGGTTGACGCAGTTCACGCGGATGCCTTCGCGGATGTGGTCGGCAGCCATGGCCAGCGTCAAGGAGAGCACGGCGCCCTTCGACGCAGAATACAGCGCACGCTGCGGCAGCCCGGCCGTGGCGGCGATGGAACAGGTGTTCACGATGGCCGCCGAGTCCGACTGGCGCAGATGCGGAAGCGCGGCGCGACTGACCCGAGCGATACCGATCACGTTGATGTTCAACACGCGAGCCCATTCGGCGTCGTCATTGGCAGCGATATCACCCTGGGCACCGATCCCGGCATTGTTGACCACGATATCCAAGCGACCGAACTTGGCTACGACGGCGTCGACGGCGGAGCGCACTGACTCATCATCGGCGACATTGCATTCGACGCCGAAGTACTCGCTGCCTGCGGGGTTCAGATCCAGCACGGCCACCTGCGCTCCACCGGCGACCAGACGATCGGCGACGGCGGCCCCAATACCTGAGGCACCGCCGGTGACGATGGCGACGAGGTTCTCGAATTCGTTGTTCATACTGCTTCCTTAGCTGTTGCGCGGTAGAACTCCTGGCGCTGCCGGCCGAGTCCTTCGATTTCGAGCTCGATGACGTCACCGGGCTGGATGTAGGGGAAGCGTCCGGACAAGGCGACTCCCTGCGGGGTGCCGGTCAACAGGACATCGCCCGGTTCTAGGAGCATGTATTGGCTGACGTGGTGCACCACGGTGGCCAGATCAAAGATGAGATCCTCCGTGCTGGAGTCCTGCCGCGGTTCGCCATTGACCCAGGAGCGCAAACGGAGCTTTTCGCCGTCGAGCTGATCGGCGGGAACCATCCACGGGCCCAGCGGCGTGGATGCTGGCAGGGACTTGCCCTTGGTCCACTGCCCGGCGGCACCGGGGATCTGGTATTCGCGTTCGGACAGGTCGTTGGCCTGAACGAAACCGGCAATGCACGCAGCTGCTTCTTCGACGCCGGAAAGATAGGTTGCTTCCTGGCCGATGACGATGCCCAGCTCCACCTCCCAGTCGTACTTCTGGGCCGACGGAGGAATGGGCGCGGCGTCATAGGGCCCGCAGACGGTGTTGGAGGGCTTGAGGAAGACCACGGGGATCGTGGGCGGCTCCGCACCGGACTCCGCCGCATGGGCGACATAGTTCATGCCGATGCAGACCACGGATCCCGGCCGGGCAATCGGTGAGCCGACGCGGACCCCTTCCGACCCGATCTCCGGCAGGCTTCCCGACTCCAGGGCTTCACGGGTGCGGGCCACACCGCCGCCGGCCAAGAACCTTCCGTCGATATCGTTGGTCAGTGACGACACATCGAAGTATTTCTCCTCGCCGTCGGCTTCCTGGGCAATGACCACCGGCTGTTCTTCGCCGGGGGCGCCTAGACGCGCAAATTTCACGTTCATTTTTCCTCCGTCACAGCTCTAACATCCGAACTCTTCATCTATATTATCTGCTAAACCTCACAAAAGAGACTTATTGACAAGAGAAAGATCGGATGTTTGGGTTGAGCGCAGAGTCAGAATCGCCAGAGTGCGGTGTTGCCCGGTTCTCCATCAGGGAAATTTCCAGGGACACCGCGAAACTAGGAGCACCATGAGCGTCATCACCTCGGTGGATGTCTATGACATCCGCTTCCCCACTTCGCTGGAACTCGACGGTTCGGATGCCATGAACCCGGACCCGGACTACTCGGCCGCGTATTTGACGATCGGCACCGATGCGGGCGACGGTTTCGAGGGCCATGGTTTCGTGTTCACCATCGGCCGCGGCAACGAAATCGAAACCGCCGCCATCAAGGCACTGGCCGACCACGTCATGGGTTCCAATGTCGAGGAACTGCTCGGTGACATGGGCACCACCTGGAAGATGCTCAACAACGATTCACAGCTCCGGTGGCTCGGCCCCGAAAAGGGCGTGATGCATATGGCCATCGGTGCCGTCGTGAACGCCCTCTGGGACCTGAAGGCCAAACGGGCCGGGATGCCGCTCTGGGATCTGTTGGCCTCCATGAGCCCCGAGGAACTCGTGGCCCTGGTGGACTTCCGCTACCTCAGCGATGCGCTGACCCCCGAGGAAGCATTCGAGATCCTCCGGCGTGCAGAACCCGGCAAGGCCACGCGCCGTGCCGAGCTGCTGGCCGGGGGCTACCCGGGCTACACGACGACCCCGGGATGGCTGGGCTACAGCGACGAGAAACTGGCCCGGTTGTCCAAGGAAGCCGTCGCCGAGGGGTTCAAACAGATCAAGCTCAAAGTCGGGGCCTCGTTGGACGACGACATCCGCCGCGTGCGCATTGCCCGCGAGGCCGTGGGGCCGGACATCGGGGTCGCCGTGGACGCCAACCAGCGGTGGGACGTCGCCGACGCCATCGACTGGATGTCACATTTGGCCCCCTACGGCATCGCCTGGATCGAGGAGCCCACCAGCCCCGACGACATCCTGGGTCATGCCGCCATCGCCCGCGGCGTTGCACCGATCCCGGTGGCCACCGGCGAACATGTCCAGAACCGCGTGGTCTTCAAGCAGATGCTGCAGGCAGGGTCCCTGCAGGTCCTGCAGATCGACGCCGCCCGGGTGGCCGGGGTGAACGAAAACGTCGCGATCCTGCTGCTGGCCGCCAAATTCGGGGTCCGCGTCTGCCCGCACGCCGGCGGCGTGGGGCTCTGCGAAGCGGTCCAACATCTGTCCATGTTCGACTTCGTGGCCGTTTCCGGTGAGCTGGAAGGCCGGATGATCGAATTCGTCGACCACCTGCACGAGCACTTCATCACCCCCGTGGACGTCCACGGCGGGAACTACTGGCCACCGTCGACCCCCGGCGCGGGAACGGAGATGTTGCAGAAGTCCCTGGCCGACTACAGTTTCCCCGATGGACCCGTCTGGACCGGACAGCCGGTTTCCGCATCATCCGGAAGTGGATCTTTCCCCGAACCAGGAGCCACCGATGCCTGAAACCATTGCCCTGCACACCCAGCTCAAGCCCGGCGCCGAGCAGGACTACGCCGACGCCCACGCGGGGATCCCCGCCGAACTGGTCGCCGCCCTGAAGGAGGCCGGAGTCCGCAACTGGCGCATCTGGCGCAGCGGTCTGGACCTCTTCCACGTCCTGGACGTGGACGATTACCAGGCCATGCGCCATGCGATCGCCGACCATCCAGCCAATGTCCCCTGGCAGGCCCGGATGGCCGAAATGCTGGCCGTCGAAGACGACTACTCGGGCGACGACTCCGGCATTCCGCTGGTGTGGGCGCTGCCATGAGCACCGTCGCACCCGGAGCCGGCGGTGCGCCCGAACTGGGTCGACTGGGTTTCGGCGCCGCGGGCATCGGCAACCTGTACAAGGCGATGCCCGACGACCAGGCAACCGCCATCGTCGAAGCCGCCTGGGACTCGGGCGTCAGGTACTTCGATACGGCCCCGCACTACGGCCTCGGTCTGTCCGAGCGCCGTCTGGGGGCCGTGCTGGCCACCAAGCCACGGGATCAGTTCGTCATCTCCACGAAGGTGGGACGGCTGCTGGCCCCCAACCCGGACGCGTTGCCCGGTGGTTCCAACGCCGGAGCCCGTGACGACGAGGGCTTCGACGTGCCCGCCACCAGCCGCCGTGTCTGGGACTTCTCCGAAGCGGGGATCCGCCGCAGCCTCGAGGAGTCCCTGGAACGACTCGGTCTGGACCGCGTGGACATCGCCTATCTGCACGATCCCGATGTCCATGACCTCAAGGCAGGCATCGACCAGGGTCTTCCTGCCTTGGAGAAGCTGCGCGCCGAGGGACTCATCCGGGCCATCGGGGTCGGCACGAATTCCGCGCAGGCGGCGCTGGAATGCGTTGAAGCCTCCGATCTGGATCTGGTCATGCTGGCCGGACGCTACACCCTGCTGGAGCAGCCCGACGGGCCGCTGCTGGAGCGCTGCCTCGAACGCGGCACCGGTCTGGTGAATGTGGGGGTCTACAACTCCGGGCTACTAGCGCGGGCCGAGGTCCGCGATGATGCCCACTACAACTATGAACAAGCCCCACGCGAAATGGTGCAACGGGCCCGGGAGTTGGCTTCGATCTGCCAGGACTTCGGGGTCGAACTACCGAAGGCTGCCCTGCAATTCAGCCTGCGCCACCCCGCCGTGGTGAACGTGACGGTCGGGGCCAGCTCCTCGTCCCAAATGGTCTCCAACGCTGAGCGGATGGGGCAGGACATCCCCGAGGCACTCTGGGAGGCCCTGACGGAGCGCGGACTCCTCTCATGAGCCGGCCCATTATCGACGCGCACCTGCACCTGTGGGAGCTCGACGACGCCGACACCGCGGCCGGCGGTGGCGATGCGCCGAAGGCCTACGCCTGGTTGGGCCCCCAGCACGGCATCCTCCACCGCAGCCACGGGGCCCGGGAGGCCCACGACGCCCTCGCGGGCGGAGGCGTCGAGAACGCCGTGCTCGTCCAGGCCGACGACACCGCCGCCGATACGGCCGCCATGCTCGCCGTGGCGCAGGAGAGCCCCTGGGTGCTCGGCGTCGTCGGGTGGATCCGGCTCGATGACCCCACCGGCGCCCGCGCCGCCCTGGACCTCCCGGGGGCCGAGACGAAGTTCAAGGGCATCCGCCATCTGGTCCACGACGACCCGCGCCCCGATTTCCTCGAACTTCCTGCAGTGCGCGAATCCCTGGAAGCCGTCGCTGCTTCCGGGCTGGCCTTCGACGTTCCCGACGCCTTTCCGGGCCACCTGGACCAGACCGTGCAGCTGGCCCGCGATCTCGACTCCCTGACGGTGGTCCTGGACCATCTGGGCAAGCCGCCGCGTTCGGACGAGCAGGCGATGCCGAGCTGGCAGCGGGACTTCAGGGCCCTGGCGGAACTTCCCCGGACGGTCGCGAAGATCTCCGGGCTGTTCATCCCGGGACTGCCCTATACGGCGGATGCCCTCCGCCAGGTGTGGGATGAGGCATTGGAGGCCTTCGGACCGGAGCGGCTCATGTTCGGGGGCGATTGGCCCATCAGCCGGCTGGGCGGTTCCTACGGTGAGACCGCTGGCCCGCTGTTCGAGCTGATCTCCACGCTCTCCGACTCCGAGCAGGAGGCCGTGCTGCACGGGACCGCGGCCCGGGTCTACCAACTGGGCGACGACCACTAACTGCGGACCGACCGGAAACCGGCTACATCGCCTCGCGCAACCAGGCTTCCACACCGCTGACGTGCACGGTCAGCAACGCCCGGGTGAGTTCGGCATCGCCGCGCTCCAGGGCATCGGCAATGGCCTGGTGTTCGGCCAGGGTGCGCGCCACCGCGTGGTCCTGGGTCAGCCCCCGCCAGATCCTCGCCCGTACGGTGCTTCCCGAGAGCGCCTCGACCAGACTGCCCAGGTATTCGTTGCCGGCCGCCTGGCCGATGATGCGGTGGAAATCCAGGTCGTGGGCCACGAGTTCCTCGATGCCGGTGGTCTCGTCGATCCCCTCCATCGTGGCGCGCAGGGCTTTCAGATCCTCGGCCGACATCCTCGAGGCGGCCATGAAGCCGCTGGCCGGTTCGAGGATGCGCCGGACTTCGAAGAGTTCGAGCACCGACCGGTCCTGGTGCAGCTCCACGATGAAGGCCACCGCCCCGTTGAGCAGGTTCGCATCCAGCGACGTCACGTAGGTTCCGTCACCGCGGCGGACGTCCAGCACCCGAATCAGTTCCAGGGCCTTGACCGCTTCGCGCAGTGAATTACGCGAAAGTCCGAGCCGTTCGGCCAGCTCCTTCTCCGGGGGAAGCCGGTCCCCCGCCTTGAGCTCCTCGCGCAGCAACATGCCCTTGATCTTGTCGATCGCCTCATCAGTCACAGCCATGGCCACCATCCTACGGTCAATCATCGGACCTTTGCCGGTCAACCGCCCCGGATGGACTGTCCCCACGGCCCGTCAGCGACCGATTGACAACCCCCGGGAGCGGCGGGACAGTGGAATCGACGACGGATTCCCGCCGGCACCGTTCCAGTCAAAAGGACCACGTGAAATGCCCGCAGCTCAACGTCTAGACATCCACGGCATCGATGCGGCCGCCTACCAGCCGATGTTCGCGTTGGAGAAGTACATCCATGGTGGCAACCTCGGAGAAGATCTGCTGGCCCTGGTGAAGATCCGGGCCTCCCAGATCAACGGCTGCGCCTACTGTCTGGAAATGCACGACCGCGAAGCCCGCGCCGCCGGCGTGGATGACCGACACCTCGACGTCCTCGCCGGATGGCATGAAGCCTCCGGCCTGTATTCGGACCGCGAGGAGGCGGCACTCGCACTGACCGAGGAGATGACCCTGATCAGTCAGGCCGGTGTCTCCGATCAGACCTGGGAACGGGTCGGCAACGAATTCACGGACCAGGACACCGTCACGTTGATCATGGCCATCTGCGCGATCAACACCTGGAACCGGATGGCCATCAGCACCCGCCAGGCGCTGCCGGAGGTCGCCGCACCCACCCCGGGCCCGGCATCATGAGCACCGCCGGCATCCTGTCCGACGCACTCGAACGCGAGCACCGCGAGATCGACGGCGGCATCGAGGCCTTCACCGCCGGGGCCACGACAGGGACCTACGACGACGCGGCCTTGTTGCGCGCGCTGGCGGCCCTGCGTCGACATATCTATCTGGAGGAGGTCTTCCTCTTCCCGCCCCTGCGTGATGCCGGGTTGATGATGCCGATCATGGTCATGGAACGAGAGCACGGCGAACTCTGGCAGCTGATGGACACCGTGCAGGCAGCCCACGACGGCGGGGCCGCACCCGCCGAACTGGTCTCCACCTGCCAGGAACTGCTCTCGCTGCTGGACCGGCACAACTCCAAGGAGGAGCCGATCATCTACCCCCAGGCCGATACCGCCTTGGAGGAGCAGGCCCACGCCCAGCTGCAGGAATTCATCGCCTCGGGAACCATGCCCGAAGGGTGGGTCTGCCACCGCGCGGCCGGTTGAACCGGCAGGCCGCCCACGCGTCAGCCGGTGGCCGGAGACACAGGACGACGGCGGCGCCGTGGAAGGCGCCGCCGTCGTCCTGTGCTGTTCCCGGGGCGGGGTGGACCGCCGGAGGTCTCAGTCGTCACTGAGGTCGACGACCTCGAATTCGAGCAGTTCCATGCCCGTGGCGACCGGGGCTCCCTTGGAATGATCGTGCGGGGCCCGGTTGGCGCGCCAGTTCTCGAAGTCCTCGCGGGTGGCCCACTGCGTGTAGACGAAGTACCGGTCTTCGCCGGCCACGGGGCGCAACAGCTGGAAGCCCTCGAACCCCGGTGAACCGTCCACCGAATGCTTGCGGGCGGCAAAACGCTTCTCGAGTTCCGAACCGGCCTCGACCGGGACCTTCAGGGCGTTGATGACGACGATGGACACGGGTGCTCCTTCCAGGTCCGGCGCGTCCGGACCGCTACCCTCCCACGCTACCCCCACAGTGTCTGCGGCGGCCGTGAGAGGCCTCTCATTCGACGGGCCGAACCTGCGGGTTAACCCGGCTCAACATTCCCTGAAGCCCCTCCATACCCGGGTGTACAGTGCGGGTCATGACTTCACCTGTGGACTGGCTCACACGCCTGGTAGCTTTCGACACGACCTCCCATCGCTCGAACCTCGAACTGATCGACTGCGTGGCCGCGGAACTGCGCCGGCACGGTGTGGAGCCCCTGCTGTTGCCCCACGACCAACAGGACGGGGTGCGCAAGGTGAACCTCTTTGCCACCTTCCCGGCGAAGGACGGCTCCACCGAGGGCGGGGTGGTCCTCTCTGGTCATACCGACGTCGTCCCGGTGGAAGGACAGGACTGGGACAGCGACCCCTTCACCGTCACCGAACGCGACGGCCGCCTCTACGGCCGCGGGACCGCCGACATGAAGGGCTATCTGGCGGTCATCATGTCCCGGGTGGAGGCGATCGCCGCCGCCCCGCTGGCCCGACCGGTGCACCTGGCCTTCTCCTACGACGAGGAAGTCGGACTGCTCGGTGCCCAACGGATGATCGGCCAATTCGCCGAGCACGGCATCAAACCCGCCTCCTGCATCGTCGGTGAACCCTCGGGAATGCGGGTGGTCCGCGGGCATAAATCGATCAACCTGTTCACCGTCACCTTCCGTGGCGTCGCCGCCCACTCCTCGCTGACCCCGCAGGGCTCCAACGCCATCCACCATGCGGGCCGCTTCATCGAGTTCTACCGGCAGCTCACCGAGGAATGGCGCCGCGAGGGCCCCTTCGATACGGCCTACCCGGTCGCCTTCACCACCGGCGGGGTCAACCTGATTTCCGGGGGCATCGCCGGCAACACGGTCCCCGACTCCTGCGAGATCGAGTTCGAGTTCCGCGCCCTGGGCACCGTGGACACCGCCCCGGTGGTGGCACGGATCCGCGAGTTCCTCTTCGACACCCTGGAACCTGCGATGAAGGCCGAACAGGAGGCCGCCGGCATCGAGCTGGTGATCAAGGCGCAGGGTCCCGGCCTGGAGATCGGCCCCGACGCCGACATCGTGTCCCTCGCCCACGACTGCGGCGGGCATCCCACCGATGAAAAGGTCACGTACGGCACCGAAGCCGGGCTGTTCCATGGTGCCGGGATCGAAACGGTAGTGTGCGGGCCCGGGGAGATCGCCGTGGCCCACGCCGCCAACGAATACGTCGAGCTGGAACAACTCGCCGCCTGCGAGGCATTCGTCGATACGCTCATCACCGAGCTCGGGCAGGACCGGGCATGAGCGGGCCGAGCGCCGCGCCAGGCACCTCGGCCGCGCCACACACCATCACCGAGGCGGACCGTTCCCGGGCCCGCCGCGCCGTCATCGCCTCCTCCATCGGCAACGCCCTGGAGTGGTTCGACATCATCGTCTACTCCTCCTTCGCCGTCGTCATCTCCGCCCTGTTCTTCGAACCGGCGGGCGAGGCAGGAGGCCAGACCACCGGGATCCTGTTGACCTTCGGCGCCTTCGCCGTGTCCTACCTGATCCGCCCCTTGGGCGCCATGGTGCTGGGCTCCTACGCCGACCGGCACGGGCGCAAGGGTGCGCTGACCCTGACGATCATGCTGATGATGCTCGGCACCCTGATCATGGCCTGCGCCCCCACCACCGAGATGATCGGCCCGGCGGCGGCGTTGGTGATCCTGCTGTCCCGACTCATCCAGGGATTCTCCGCGGGCGGCGAATTCGGGACCGCCACCGCATTCCTGATCGAGAACGCCCCGGATAAAAAAGCGTTCTACGGCAGCTGGCAGGTGGCGACCCAGGGTGTGTCGATGTTCCTGGCCTCCGCATTCGGTTTCGCCCTGTTCACATTCATGGACCACGACGCCCTGTATTCCTGGGGGTGGCGGATCCCGTTCTTCTTCGGGCTGCTGATCGGCCCGGTCGGCCTCTACATCCGGTTGAAGATGGATGAGACCCCCGACTTCGAGGGGGCCCGCGGGAACCTGACCAAATCACCGCTGGCCGCCACCCTGCTCGGCGCGGCACCACGCTGGGTCACCTCGGCGTCCATCGTGGGTCTGGCCAGCGTGTCGGTCTACCTGATCCTGTTCATGCCCACCTATGCGGTCCAGAACCTGGACCTGCCCTCCTACGCCGGCTATCTGGGCGGGATCATCTCGGGGATCGTCACCCTCATCGGGGCCCCGCTGGCGGGCAAGCTGGCCGACCGGATCGGTTGCGTGAAGGTCATGCTCTTCGCGGCGGTGCTGGCCGTGCTGGTCGCGTTCCCGCTGTTCCTGATCCTCGTCGCAGCCCCCAGCGTCGTGATGCTCACCGCTGTCCAAGTGGTCTTAGGCCTGCTGATGGCCGCTTACTTCGGGCCGCTACCGGCCCTGCTGGCCCAGATGTTCCCCACGAATATCAGAACCACCGGCATGTCCATCTCCTATAACGTCGGGGTCACCTTGTTCGGCGGCTTCGCCCCGCTGATCCTGGCCTGGTTGGTCAGCACCACCGGTTCATTATTAGCGCCGAGTTTCTACTACATCACGATCGGCCTGATCTCCTTGGCCGGGCTGGTGGCTGCGCGCCGGGTCTTCGGGAAGGCGTAGTCCCTTCGTTTCGCTGCGATTTCGCACATTCGGTCGCCCGACCATCCGTCAGTCACAGTACGAATTTTCGATAAGCCGCCACTACTCACCGGATAAGCCCGGAAGAGCGGCGAGAAGTTGCGGATACTAGCTCGCTCAGCCCAGTCAACGTCCGGGATTCTCTCGCACCCACTTTTCTGCTCTGTCCACCATCGGCCTATGAGGCGGCATCCCGGAACAGATTGCCTCCCCTATGTCCAGCCCCTTCGTCTTGGCAGGTCGCCCGCAGGCCGGGATAGAGCGCCACACTTGCCCCCCAATTGCGACACCAATCCCTGGTGAGATCCCTCAGGTTGTTCAAGTTCAAGCTCTGTTCAAGTATACTGAACATCAAACAATCTTGAACGCAGGAGGTAAAGAATGAGGCCCGATCAGAGTCTGATCGAACATGTTCTCGAGCAGCTTCACGAGTACGGCGTCCAGATTTCTCCCAATAAGCCAACGAAAGAACTGCTGCCCGGCGAGGTATTGAACGCTGACATCTCTCACGCCAGGGGGTCCTCAGAAACCCAACTCGTCTATCTAGCGACCGGCACGCTAACGGAGTACTACCAACTACGCACCCCAATTTCCAAGGATAGCCGCGACGTCACCGTGCTTGCCGAGTACATGAATGAACGAAGCGCCTCAGCCTTTCGCAACCTTGGTATTCAGTACCTCGACGCCTCCGGAAATGCCTATTTTGATTTCCCCGGTGTTCACCTCGATATCCGAGGACGACAACCCAGCGAATCAAGCTTTTCGCCACGCACGGACGCGGTTGCACCAATCAACCTGTTGTCGCCACGTCGCGCACAAGTCGTCTTTGCTCTCCTATGCTGGCCCACGCTAATTCAACAACCCGTGCGCAGAATCGCCCGCGCAGCAGGCGTTTCCACCGGAACCGCACAAGCAACGATCAAAGAACTCGAAAATAGCGGCTACGTTGTAGGCTCCGCGCTCACCCACGGCGACGAACTATTAGATATGTGGCTGGCGGCTTACTCCACTGGATTAGGAACAAAACTGAGCCTCGCCCAATTGGAAGGTGAGATTTCGAATTTTGGCACATCACCCGGAGATGACGAACTACTTCTCGGCGGCGAATCGGCTGTGACACGTTGGATAAAACCAACAACGTTGGTTCTTTACACGCCGAAGTTTGACCCTACTGTAGCTATCAGGCATCGGTGGAAGGCCGGTCGCTCTCCCAACATATACATCCGACGAGCATTTTGGGAGAACCCCACGGACTTGGCTCCACGGCAAACACCCCTCCTCCTGACATATGCCGACCTCCTCGCATCACGAGAGCCGCGGCAACGAGAAGTGGCAAGGCTATTGGAGCAAGATGTTCGATCTATCGTGCACTGATCGACGCCTCTTCGACCTGCCTAACACGGTCGTTGAAGAAATTCTCAATATCAGCAACATCACTCCCGCAGATATAATGCTGATTGGTGCTGTTAGCCGCGACATTCTGCACAGCGCACACAAGCACACCTTCGCTCTACGCAGTACCAGCGATATCGATGTGGCACTGACACTGGCGTCCTGGGATGCATTCGACGATCTGGTATCTCACCTCGAACCTACAGGCGATACCGGAATTCGGTACTACATCCGTTCACTTCCGGTGGATCTCATGCCTTTCGGAGACATCGAGAATCCAACAGGCAGTTCAACCCCTTCACCCCGCAAAGAAAGCGTGGCCGTCTTCGGGTTTAGAGAAGTCTTTGAACAAGCAACTCCTCTGACTTTGCCCTGTGGAGCAACCGTTAGTGTTCCACACCCCGCGGGCTACACGGCGCTCAAAATGAAGGCATGGACTGATCGTGCACCGTCACACGAGACCAAAGATGCCTCCGATTTATCAGTTCCGGCCTTTTGGTATCAAAAATCCGCAGCAATCCAAGACCGCCTCTACGAAAGCAAGCAAGGACGGGACGTGCTCCTCGCCTATGATCTGGAAGCCGACCGAGCTGCCATTCACCTTCTGGGTCTAGACGTACGCGAACATCTAGGCACCGAGCGTGCGGCAGAACTCGACGACACGTGGTCTTGCTCACCACTCGAGCTCTTCGCCCGAAACTTTGGCCAAGCAGAAATCCCCGGGTGGCCGGTCAAAAGTGATACCCAGAGGGCTTCATTCGCCGAAGCTCTGACAGCAGGATTGCATGGCCTTCAGGGACCACTGGAGAGCCGCTGAGGTCGACCTTCATCCGACGGCGCGGTTGGCTCGGGACTATCTACCACATCGCGATCAGCCTGAGCTCGTCAGATGAACTGCCGGTGTGCGCCGAGCTTTCCGCAAGCGAAGAGTCCGGAGGCGCCAACGAGACGGAACGACCTTTCCTTATTCATGCTCAGTCTCCACGACCTCGACTTAGTGAACTTTCGATTCGCTGGGAGCCGCATGTCCGGCCTTCGGGCCAGGACACAAAGTCGACGTCACCGGCCGAGGAAGTCACGAACAGAGCTACTGCCCCGGGGTGTCGGGCAGCAGCGAGCGGCGGTCCTCGGCGATCGATGAGTGGCTGGACATGCCGCCGTCGACCACTAGGCACTGCCCGGTGACGTAGCGGGACTCCTCGGAGGCCAGGTACAGCATCGCCTGGGCGATGTCCTCCGCGGCACCGATGTAGGGCAGGGCATTATGTCCGCGGATGGACTCAATGGCCTCCTGGGGCAGGTTGTCTCGCAGCGCGGGGGTCATGATGGCGCCCGGGGCAATGGAGTTGCAGCGTACGTTCTGTGCCCCGTACTGCGTGGCCATGTATTCGGTCAGCCGGATCACCGCGGCCTTCGCCGTGCCGTAGGAGACCTGCAGGAAGTCCCCGGAGAGCCCTCCGACGGACGCGGTGTTGATGATCGACCCGCCTCCTGCGGCAATGATATGCGGAAGGGCGGCCCGCGAACCGACCACGGTGCTGCGCACGTTCAGCTTCATCGTCCGGTCGAATTCATCCATGTCCAGGCGCAGCAGGTCCAGGTCCTTCTTTGGGTTGCTGCCCCCGACGTGGTTGCACATGATGTGCAGGGCCCCGAACGTCGAGACTGCGGTGTCGACCAGCCCGGTCAGCGAGGCCTCGTCCATCGCGTCGACCGCCACCCCGATGGCAGTACCGCCGTCGGCGGTGATCTCCGCAGCCGCGGCCTCGGCCTGTTCTGGCTTCAGGTCCCCGATGACGACCTTGGCTCCTTCGGCGGCGAACAACTTCGCTGCCGCCAGCCCGATGCCGCTGGCTCCTCCGGTGATGACTGCTACCTTGTCCTGGATCCGACCCATGGTTCGCTCCTTGCCCTCGAGAGTTTGGTCCACCCACCCTAGTCCTCATCCCCCGGTCGCTGCCGAGCTTGCCCGGCGGCCAGAACAGGGCTACTGAGGTTCGGTGATCAGTCCTTCCGAGACCATCCAGTCGTAGGCGACATCGGCAGGTTCCTCGCCGTTGACGTCGACCTTGAGGTTCAGGCCACGCATGACCTCGTCATCGAGCCGGGAGGAGACCTCCGCGAAGACATCTGCCAGCTGCGGGTATTCCTCGAGGGTCTCTGTACTGATGACCGGGGCGAGGTTGTAGGCCGGGAAGAACTTGCGGTCGTCCTCCAGGACCACCAGGTCCAACGCATCGATCCGCCCATCGGTCGTGAAGACCTCGCCAAAGTTGCAGTCGCCGTTGGCGGTGGCCGAGTAGACGGCACCGGTGTCGTAGATGCCGATGTTGTCATCGGGCACCCCTTTCGCGTCCCCACGCTTCATCCCGTAGTCCTTCAGCCAGGGATTGAAGCCATCGGACCGTGAATTGAACTCGGACTCCACGCAGAACGTGCGGTCCTTCACCGGCAGCTTGGCAATCTGGGACATCTTGCTGATCCCGCCTAGGTCTTTCACCGCGTCCTTGCGCACCGCAAAGGAATAGGTGTTGTTCTCGGGCGAGGGCCGGCCCCAGGTCAGGCCGTTGCCCAGGTCCTCGTCATGGACGGCCTGCCACTGCTTCTCCTTATCGGGGATGCCCTCCTCGTGGCCCATGTAGATGATCCATCCGGTGCCGGTGTAGTCCCAGCCCATGTCGGCCTTGCCGGAGACCAACAGATCACGGAAGGGCTGGCTGCCCGGGACATTGGACAGGTCGGTGACCTTGAACCCCGCCGCGGTGGCGGCCAGCACGGCCATCTTGCCCAGCGTCAGCGCCTCGGTGTAGTTCTTCGCGGTCACCACCAGCGAGGCATCGTCGGGCAACCCCTCGGCAGGTTCGATGATCCCCGGATCGGCCTTGGGGACATAGGACGCAGCCGGCTGCAGCCCGCAACCGGCCAGCAGGGAACCCACGGCAAGGGCGGCGGCGGCCGCATGGACGCGCCGTCTGGCCGCGGGGCGCCGCGGGCCCCGGGCGGGGAAATGAACAGCCATTTCTAGAGTCCCTTCGGGCGGGCAACATGCTCGACGAGCCGTCCCAGCCAGTCAATGACCAGCGCCAGCAGGGCCACCAGCAGCGAGCCGGCCACCAGCACGGTGCTGAGGTTGAGGTTGACACCGGTGACGATCAGGATTCCCAGTCCGCCACCGTTGATGAAGGCAGCCAGCGTCGCGGTCCCCACCAGCAGGACCAGTGCGGTGCGGATGCCCGCAAGCATCACCGGTACGGCCAACGGCAGTTCCACCTTGAACAGCACGGCACTGGAGCTCATGCCCATGCCGCGTCCTGCCTCGATGAGCCGCTCGTCGACCTGGCTGAGTCCAACCATCGTGTTGCGCAGGACGGGAAGGATCGCATAGGCGACCAGCGAGACCACTGCAGCGTTGAAGCCGAAACCCAACCAAAAGGCCAGCAACACGACCAGACCGATGGCCGGTGCCGCCTGGCCGATGTTGGCCACGGCCATCACCGGGCCGCTAAATTTGCGCAGCGGCCCCCGGGTGAGCAGCACGCCCAGCGGGAGGGCGATGACCAGCACGATGACGGCCGCCACGATGGTGAGCTTGAGGTGCTCGAGGGTGTACCCCCACAGTTCGCCGGGATCGAGGGTCGCTTTTTCCGTCGCGCTCAAATCGCTCAGTCCCAGCCAACCGATGAGCAGCAGGAAGGCGATGGCAATGCCGGCCAGCTGCCACCAGAGCGCCTTGGCCATGCCTCCATCCACCGCCCGGGACGCCTCGCCGACGGCACCGGCGTCCGCGCCCGTGGTGGTCTCCAGGGAGCTCATGGTTGGCCACCATCCTGCGGCTCGCCGGGTGCTTCATCGTCATCAGTCCGCGACGCGTTGCTCCGCCCGGACGCCGCGACCGCTGCATCCACAGATGCTGTCGGGATGGCGCCGCTGTTCAGGCCCACCGGGGAAGCGGCATCGTCCCTGGCCGCTTCCTGGGCCGCATGGATGGACTCCATGACCGTGTCCACGGTGACCAGGCCACGGAAGACATCGCGTCTGCCGACCACCAACGCGGCACTGACGCTGTTGACCAGCATGACGTCCAGGGCGTCATTGAGGGTCGAACGGTCCGAAACCACCGCGAGGTCGGGATCGATCTGGTCGGTGATGACGTCCATGCGGCTCAGCTCGCGTCGGGACAGCCATTGCGCGGGGCGTTCGCGTGAATCGAGCACCACCACGTTCTTCTTCCCCTCCCCCTGCAGGCGCGAGAGGACATCGGAGACCGTGTCACCGGCGACCGCGGTGACCGCTTCCTCCAATTTCACGTCCTCCACGCGGTTGAGCGTGAGCTGCTTGAGCCCGGCGCCGGAACCGATGAAGTTCTCCACGAATTCGTTGGCCGGGTTGGCCAGGATGCGCTCCGGGGAGTCGTACTGCACCAGATGCGCCCCCTCGTCGAACACGGCGATCCAGTCACCGAGCTTCACGGCCTCGTCGAAGTCGTGGGTGACGCAGACGATGGTCTTCTGGAGTTCGGACTGGATGTTGATCAGTTCGTCCTGCAGCCGCTGACGGGTGATCGGGTCCACGGCGCCGAAGGGCTCGTCCATCAGCAGGATGGGCGGGTCGGCGGCCAGGGCGCGAGCCACCCCGATGCGCTGCTGCTGCCCGCCGGAAAGTTCCTTCGGGTAGCGGTCGCGGTAGGTATCGGGGTCCAGGGAGACGAGTTCGAGCAGTTCATCCACGCGGTCGGCGATGCGCTGCTTGGTCCAGCCGAGCATCTTGGGCACCAGGCCGATGTTGGTCGCCACCGTCATATGCGGGAAGAGGCCGCCGGCCTGGATGACGTAGCCGATCTGCCGACGGAGCTTGTCCCCGTCCATCGCGGTGACGTCCTGGTCGTTGATGACGATGCCGCCGCCGGTGGGTTCGATGAGCCGGTTGATCATCTTCAGGGTCGTGGTCTTGCCACAGCCCGATGGGCCGACGAACATGACGATCGACCCGGCGGGGATCTCCAGGGTCAGCCCGCCCACGGCCGGTGTGGCCTGGCCGGGATAGCGCTTGGTGACTTCCTCGAGCAGGATGGCGGCGCCCGTGACGCCGTTCTCGGAGCCTTGGGTGGTTGGTTTCAAATCAGACACGGATACCTCGCGGTGTGGTGAGCCGACCAATGCCGACAAGCTGCAGGTCGAGGATGAGGGCCAACAGGATGACGCCGACGACGCCGACGACGACCGACTCGAGCGCGTTGGCGCCCCCGAGCCGGGACAGACCGGAAAAAATGAACCCGCCCAGGCCGGGACCCAGGGAGTAGGCGGCGATGGCGGCGATCCCCATGACCATCTGCGCCGAGACGCGCACGCCGGCCAGGATGACGGGCCACGCCATGGGGATCTCCACCGTGGCCAGGGTGCGGAAGCGGCTCATGCCGATGCCGCGGGCCGATTCGACGACGGACGGCGGGATGCCGGCCAGGCCAACCACCGAGTTGCGCAGGATCGGCAAGGCGGCGAAGAACGTCACGACCACGACGGCGGGGGCGACACCGAAGCCCATGGGGGCGATGAGCAGGCCGATCAGCGCGAACGACGGGATGGTCAGGCCGATGGCGGAAATGCTGTTGGCTGCCCCGCTGGCTGCCTTGCTCCGGTAGACCAGGGCCGCCAGGACGATGGCGATGACCGTCGCGAGGATCAGGCATTGGACGACCAGGCTGAAGTGCTGCCAGGAGTCAAAGAGTATTTGGCGGTATCTATCGCCGACGAATTCCCACATGTTCAGACCCTCTTCACACTGGCTCCGGTAGGACTTTCGACGCGGCCCGAAGGGCTGCGTCGTCCAGTCCCACCGTAGCCACGTATTTCCGATCGGGGGGCCATTTCGGCATAAAACCGTCTTCTGTTACCGGCTCGTCACCGAAAAGCGGCAGTCCCAAGCTCCCTTCGCGCCACGGAATCCCCGCGCAAAGCCCGCGGATCCAGCCTGACGCCAAGGCAGGATATTCCACCTTGCCAGCGCACCGGAGCAGTGGAAGGGTTGGACCCAGTGACTCCCCTTCGAAAGGAGCATCAATCATGGCCAACCTGAACGGCAGGAAGATCCTCGTCGCGGTCTCGAACCGCGGCGTCGAGCAGGACGAGCTCACGGTTCCGCTGCAGCGGCTGCGCGCCGCCGGAGCAGAGGTCACCGTCGCCGCGCCGAAACCCGGCGAGATCGAAACCCTCGTCAGTGATTGGGAACCCGGAGACCGGGTTCCGGTCGATGCCACCCTCGCGGACGTGGAGGCTGCCGACTACGACCTGCTGCTGTTGCCCGGTGGCACACTCAATGCCGACGCCCTGCGTCTGGATGACGAGGCCCAACGCCTCGCGAAGTCCTTCGCCGCAGCGTCCCGCCCCGTCGCCTCGATCTGCCACGGTCCGTGGCTGTTGGTGGAGACCGGTCTGACCCGCGGCAAGACGCTCACCTCGTATCTCTCGATCAGAACGGATGTCGAAAACTCCGGCGGCACCTGGAAGGACCAGGAGGTCTTCCGCTGCCCGGCGGAAGGCTGGACCCTGATCACCTCCCGGAACCCCGGGGATCTGGATGCGTTCACCGCAGCGATCGAGAACGAGCTGGCGGCCTGAGTCCGCCGAGGAGCCCGCAGTACCCGTCAATGGAAGGAAGCAGAACCATGGCTACGAAGAACAAGAAGAACGCCACCTACACCGTCCCGGGCCTGAGCCTCAAGGACGGCCACCAGGTCGGCGAGACCCTGCAGATGCGCCTCCACGCGCTGAACGACCTGCAGCTGACCCTCAAACATGCCCACTGGAACGTCGTCGGCCGCGATTTCATCGGCGTCCACGAGATGCTCGACCCGCAGATCGACACCGTTCGCGGCATGATCGACACCCTCGCCGAGCGCATGGCCACCCTCGGGGTCTCCCCCAACGGGCTCCCCGGGGCCCTCGTCGCGGCCCGTCCCTGGAATGACTACGAGATCGGCCGCGCCGGAACCACCGCGCACCTGGCTGCCCTGGACGTCGTCTACACCGGGATCATCGAGAGCCACCGCAAGGCCATCGGGATCGTCGGGGCGTTGGACCCCATCACCGAAGACCTGTTGATCGGTCAGGTCGGCGAACTCGAACTCTTCCAGTGGTTCCTGCGCTCCCACGTGGAGAACAGCGACGGCGATCTGGCCGACGCCGGGGCCCGCACCGAGAAGGGTGCTGCCGCCAAGGCCAAGGGATCCTCGAAGAAGTAGCGTCGGTGCCGGTTTTCACCGGTTGCCTAAGGAACGGCGGCGGGTCGTGGGTTCATCGCCCACGGCCCGTTTCCGTGCCCGGGCCTTCAGGTCCCCCCGAGCTCGAGCTCCACGGTGACCTCCTCGTCGAGGTCGATCCCCTCCGCCTGCCGGACCGCCGTCTTCAGCGGAACCAGATAGCCACCGTCCTTCGGAAATAGAGCCGTGGTGAAGCGGGTGGAACCGATTTTCGCGGCCACCGGGATCATCCCCCACCCATAGGTGACCTGGGAGGCGACGTCATGGATGTAGGCTGCCGCCTCATCGGGGACCCGCAGATAATAGAAGGGTGCCGGCCCGCGCCAATAGAAGACCACGCCGCCAACCTCCAGCAAGCCGTCGTCGTTCACCGGTGTTTCCCGGGGGATCGCCATCATGCCCCTCCTCCATGCTGGAGTCTACGACCGTCGGCGAGCGCGGCACAGGGCTACCCGTCGTCGCGGTGGGCCCGGCCCCGGCAAACACCCGGCCCTGCCCTAGAGTGGCCGCAGGACGCAGGGGTCCATCCGGGCATCAGCCGACGTGATCACCTGCGTTGACCTGTGATCTTCTGCAAAGGACCCGTGAATGCTTGAGCAACGCCTGTACGTGAACGCCACCTTCCACACGCAGTGGGATGGATATCCCCGGGCGACGGCGTTGCTGGCACGCGGCGAGCACATCATCGCGGTGGGCACCCCGGAGGATCTCCGGGGCCAGGCCACCGGAGCCCTGGAAACGATTGATCTCGGCGGGGCAACGGTGATCCCCGGGCTCACCGATGCCCATATCCACACGGCCAACTACGCCCGTGAGAGCGCCGCGCTCGACCTGCGGGGCACCTCCTCACTGGACGAGGCCCTGGGCAGGATCAGGGTCCACGCCTCGAGGCTGCCGGCGGGGGCCTGGATCTTCGGGGGCCGGTGGGACTTCAATACCTGGGATGTGCCCGTCCAGCCCGATCGGGCGGCACTGGACTCGGCGACCGGTTCACATCCGGCAGCCCTGCCCAGCATCGATGGGCATACGGTCTGGGCGAATTCGGCGGCACTGGCCCTGGTCGGCATCGACGCGTCCACCCCCGATCCGGTCGGTGGTCGGATCATCCGCACCCCGGACGGAGAACCCACGGGGATCCTCCGGGAGGCAGCGCATGCGCCCCTGAGCGAGATCATGCACGGTGACGCGGCCGGGGATCTACAGTCCCAGCTCGCCTCCGCCCAGGAGCGGTTGCTGGCGGCCGGGCTGACCGCCGTCCACGACTTCGACGGCGAGGAATGCCGCACCGCCTACGAGGGACTGCGCGCGCGTGGCGATTTGCGGCTGCGGGTGCATAAATCGATTCCGGCGACCTCTCTGGACCGGGCCATCGACGAGGGCCTGGCCACCGGCTACGGCGATGCCTGGTTGCGGACCGGGCCGGTCAAACTCTTTTCCGACGGTGCCCTGGGATCCCACTCCAGCCACATGGGTTCGCCCTTCCCCGGTGACGACGGGAACACCGGGCTCGAGGTCACCCCCTACCCCGAGCTGCTCGCCCTGGTCCGGCGGGCCGCCGGTGCCGGCATCGCGGTGGCGACCCACGCCATCGGGGACCGGGCCAACCAGCTCGTCCTCGACGCCTACCAGGATCTGGCCCTCCATCCGCTGCATGGTTCCGCGGCCCCGCGGGCCTTGCGCCACCGGATCGAACACACCCAACATCTGCGCCGGGAGGATATCGCCCGGGTGGTCCGCCTGGGCGTCGTCCCGTCCATGCAACCCACGCATTGCCCCACCGACATCACCCTGGCCTCCACCCTGCTGGCCGGCCGCGATCTGGCCTCCTATGCCTGGCGCTCGCTCATCGATGCCGGCGCGTTCCCGGCCTTCGGCTCCGATGCCCCGGTCGAACTCCCCAACCCCCTGCACGGCATCCACGCGGCCGTCACCCGCCAGCGCCCCGATGGCGAACCCACCGGTGGTTGGCAGCCCGGCGAGCGGATCACCGTCGCCGAGGCCATTGCCGGTTTCACCATCGGAGCCGCCCATGCCTCCGGCGAGGAGGACCTGAAGGGACGGTTGCGTCCGGGCATGCTGGCCGATTTCACCGCCCTCGGAGCCGACCCCTACACGATCGATCCCGCGGAACTGCGCGATGTACCGGTCCGGGCGACGGCCGTCGGCGGGGTGCTGCGCTACCGCGACGACGCCTGAGTGGAGCCCCGGACCAGGGCGTATGGTTCAACCATGAGCACCCCCATCTACCCTCCCGCCGACACCCGGGAGGATCTTGCCAGGAATCTCCACGCCGTCCAGGACCGGATCTCCACCGCCGCCCGGCGGGCCGGCCGCTCCCCCGGGGAGGTTCGCCTCCTGCCGGTCAGCAAGACCATCGACGAAGCCCATATCCGGTTGGCCGTCGACGCCGGCTGCCGGTGGTTGGGTGAGAACAAGGTGCAGGAGGCCCACCGCAAATGGGAGGCGATGTCCGATCTGGAGGAGGTCAAATGGTCGGTGATCGGGCACCTGCAGACCAATAAGGCCAAATTCGTCGCCCGGTTCGCCAGCGAGTTCCAGGCCCTGGACAGCCTGCGTCTGGCCGAGGCGCTGGATCGCCGGCTGCAACGCGAGGGCCGCGGTCTGGACGTCTTTGTCCAGGTGAACACCTCCGGCGAAGCCAGCAAATACGGGATGGAGCCCGAGGAGACAGCCGGCTTCATCGCCGAATTGCCGGCATTCAGTACCCTGCGGGTCCGCGGACTCATGACGCTCGCCGCATTCAGCACCGACCAGGAGCGGGTACGCCGCTGTTTCTCCACCTTGCGCACCCTGCGCGATCGGATCCGCCAGGACGCCCCGGATCCGGCGGCCTTTGAAGAACTGTCCATGGGCATGTCCGGGGATTTCGAGTGGGCCATCGACGAAGGCGCAACGGTCGTGCGGGTGGGCCAGGCGATCTTCGGGCCACGGACGCTCCCCGACAGTTATTACTGGCCGGCGGCCGGCACCGACTCCTGACCCCGGGATGCCACCGGTTCCGCGCGGGCTAGTATTTTCGTTCGGTGGCGAATTGCAGCGGGGGAACCTCGGCCCGCCGGAGGATCAGTTCCAGCGCATGGTCATCAAGCCGCCGGTCCTCCTCGGTGACCGGAACCCACTGCGGGATCGGGGAGGCATGGCCGCTTTCGTCGCGGGACACGAAGATGCTCATGCAACGGGTGGTTTCCCGCCAGGCCTCCGAGCGCGGGTCCCGGGCCCTGACGTGTACCGCGATATGCATGCTGTGCGGGCCGGTGTGGATCAGCCGGGCCTCGAGTTCGACGACGTCTCCGATGTGGATGGGGTTCAAAAAATGGATGCCACCCGAGTAGACGGCCACCGAATCGCGTCCGCTCCAGCGCGTGGCACAGGCCCGGGCGACCTCGTCGATCCAGCGCATGACGATCCCGCCGTGGGCGTTGCCACCCCAGTTCACATCGGTGGGTGAGGCGAGGAACCTGAACATCTCCTGCGGGGCCGTTCCGGCCTCCGTGTATTTTTGGGCCCGCATCAGGTCGCGGATGGCTGCCCGGGCCTCCACCCGGTCCTCGACCCAGCGGGCCAGCTGCTCCGCCTCGGGATCGGAGGCCTCCCACGGTTGGACGGGTTTGGGTCGGCTGTCCTCATCCATGGCGACGAAAGCCAGAATGCAGTCCATCGCGGGCCGGAATTCGCGTTCACTGACATCCGCGGCGTCGACGGTGACCACCACCTGCATGCTGGTGCGTCCGGTATGCACGATCCGGGCGGTGACCTCGATCAGATCGCCGTTGCGGATGGGACGGGTGAAGTGCACGTTCCCGACGTAGGCGGTGACGCAATAGCCCCCGGCGTATCCGACCGCACAGGCGTACCCCGCCTGGTCGATCCATTCCAGGATCCGGCCGGCCTGGACCGTCACGCCGTCCTCGGACACATCGGTGGGGGCCGCTAGGAAACGCAGCTTCATCACGTCGTTCATCAGTAGATCGTATCCATGCCCGGCCCCGGTCCGGACATCGGCACTGCTAGCCTTCCGTCATGAAGCGTCCGTTCGTGCAGAGGGCCCGAAGCATGGTGGCCCGCCCCACGGGGAAGGTCTCACGGCCCCGATTCGTCGGCGCCGTCATCCTCGGTGCGTTCCTGGTCTTCGCCGGGACCAGCCATCTGAGTTTCGCCCGCACGGAATTCACGGCTCAGGTGCCGCAGTGGGTCCCCCTCGATGCCGATGTCGTGATCCTGGCCTCCGGAGTAGTGGAAATCGGTTTGGGTGCGGCCCTGGTGTTCTGGCGTCGACGCCGCGTTCTGGTGGGTTGGGCCGTTGCGGCCTTCTTCCTTGCGGTGTTCCCCGGCAACATCGCCCAATACGTCACTGGTACCTCCGCGTTCGGACTCGATAGTGATGGTTCGCGGCTGGTCCGCCTGTTCTTCCAGCCCGTCCTGATGCTCTGGGCCCTCTGGTCCACGGGGGCTTGGAGGGCACTGCGCACGGCCCTCCGGGGTCCCTGATCCCGGGGTCGGCTCCCGCCCTACCAAAGTCCGGCCGCCGAGCCTATGCTCGGGACCATGACGAAGGATCAGGGTTCCTCCACACAACGCCTCGAGGTCAACGAATGCTGGACGTTGCTTCGCAGCGTGTCGGTGGGCCGTTTGGCGGTCTGGGTGGAGGACCACCCGGATATTTTTCCAGTCAACTACGCCGTCGACCACGGAACCGTCGTTTTTCGCACCGGTGCGGGAACAAAACTTTCCGCAGCGTTGGGGGATCACCCGGTGGCCTTCGAAGTGGACGGCGTTGACCAGTCCACGGGTGTCGCCTGGAGCGTCAATCTCAAGGGTGCCGCCGAACTGCTCAAGTCCACGGAGGAGCTCGTGGAGAGTTTCTCGCTGATGCTCTTCCCGTGGGAATCGGGGCATAAGGACGCGTTCGTCCGCATCACCCCCACCTCGACCACCGGCCGCCGGTTCACCATTTCCGAACCCACCGAATGGTGGACCATCAATTCCCGGGCTCCCCGCACCGCCGACGAATAGGCCGCCCTGCAGCCGCGCCGGGATCTCAGCTCTGCGCTGAGTCCGTCGAAGCTGCCTCCCGTTTCCCGCCCGAGCGTCCGACGAAGGCGTCCATGGTGTTGTTCACCCCCAGCAGGTTGGCCACCTTGTCGAAGAGCGGCACCGGCAGGATACGCAGCGGAGACAGGGCATGGACGGCGCGGGGCATGACGAGCTTCTGCTTGCCCGCCTCGATGGCGTCGAGCATCCGGGTCACCACGTAGTCGGGTTTCAGGATCGGCAGGATCAGCGGGAACCTGGTCTTCACGCCCTCGAACATGCCGGTGGAAATGTAGTAGGGGCAGACCACCAGGGAGTTGACCCCGGTGCCGTCCTTGGCCAGTTCGACACGCAACGATTCGGCGAATCCGAAGGCCGCGAACTTGCTGGCCGAATAGTCGGTCTGCTTCGCCACCCCCACCATTCCCGCGGCGCTGGAGACCGTGACGATACTGCCGTGCCGGCGTTCGATCATTCCGCCCAGGAAGGCCCGGGTGACCCAGTACAAGGCCATCACGTTGACCTGGATCGTGGCCTCCAAGGCCTCCTCGGAGGCGTCGAGCAGCCGTTTGCCGCTGACGACGCCGGCATTATTGACCACGACGTCGACCTCGCCGGTCTGCTCCGCCGTGGCCCGGACGGCGGCCCGGTCGGTCACGTCCACCGCGAAGGCCTCGGCGTCGGCCCCCAGCGCCCGCACCTCGTCACGGACTGTCCGTCCGGAGGCTTCCGACAGGTCCCAGATGATGATGCGGGCCCCGCGGCGTGCGGCGCCCAGTGCCAACAGCCGGCCGATGCCGCTGCCTCCACCGGTGATCAGGACGGTCTCGTTCTTCAAGGGGTGGCGCATGGTGCTCCTCGTTCGGTGGAGTTAACGATCTTCAACTTACATTGAACCAGCGTTCGATGGATGACAAGGCTAGGGTTGGTTCATGGGGGGAATCAAGAAGCCCGAGGGCGAACGACGCAGGGACATCATGGACGCCGCCGCAAAGGTGGCACTGGACGGCGGGATCGAGTCGGTGACCTCCCGCAGCGTGGCTGCCGAAGCGGGGCTGTCGATCGGCCTGGTCTACTTCTATTACGAGTCCAAGGAAGGTCTCCTGCACGCGCTGTTGACCCACCTGCTGGAGACCATCCTGGGTGGTCCCCCGCCCGGTTTCGGCGAGGATCTCTCCCCCCGGGCCGCCCTGATTTCGATGGTGGCCCAGCAGATCCATGCCCTGCCCGCCCGGCGCGGTGAAGTCGACCTGATCTTCCAGTTCTATTTCCTGCGTCACCACGACGAATACCGCGCGCCCATCAACGCCGCACTGGACCGCTACGCGGCCACCCTGGAGCCGGTCACCGAGCGGCTGGTCGAAGGCACCGGCATGTCAGGCCCCGCGTTGCGTTCCACCCTGGCCTCACTCATCTACGGAGCGGCCGTGAACGTGGCCCGCCAGCCGGAGGAATTCAGCCCCGAGCTGCTGTTGCAGGTCGTCTCCACCCTGGTCCCCGAACACCGGGGGCACTAGCCGCCCGGCGGCGGGGCCGTACTGGAGCGGATGATCAGTTCCGGGGCCACCCGTTCGGAGGAATGGTCCGGTTCCGGGTGGGTCATCTGCCGGATCAGATGGGCCACCGCCTGCCTCCCGGTCTGCTCGAACGACTGCCTGATCGTGGTCAACGGCGGCTGGCTGTAGGCGGCCAGGGCGATGTCGTCGATTCCCACCACCGACACATCCTCGGGCACCCGCCGGCCGAGCTCATGCAAGGCACGCAGTGTCCCGAAGGCCATTTCGTCGCTGGCGACCAGCACTGCGGTCACCTCGGGCATCCGCCCCAGGAACTGGCCATTGCGGTACCCCGACTCCGGCGTCCAGTCACCGTGGAGTTCGGGCGGCACCTCGCAGCCGGCTTCCTGCAACGTCTCCCTCCAGCCGGCGACCCTTGTCGCCGAATCCGACCATTGATCGGGTCCGGCGATATGCCAGACCGTCCGGTGCCCCAGTTCGAGCAGGTGGCGGGTGGCCAGCCGGGCCGCTTCGGCCTGGTCCACGGCCACGACATCGGCGGCAGAGGTCCGCGAACCGTCCACGGTGACCGTGGGAACCCGGCGGGTGATCCGTTCGAGGGGTTCGTCGACGTCGATCAACGGCACCGCGATGATCAGCCCATCGACCCCCTGGTCCACGAGCCGGGTGACGGCCTGGCCGATGGCGGAGGAAGCCAACGAGTCGGTGGTGGTGTTGTTGACGAGGTAGCCGTGGGCGCGGGCCTCCTTCTCGATGCCCAGGGACAGCGAAGCCCGGGAATAGAAGTCCGTGGCCAGGGTGAGCACCCCCAACGTCTTGCTTTGACCGGTGACCAGGGCCCTGGCGGTGTAGTTGCGCCGATACCCCATCTCCTCGACCACCGTCATGACCCGGTTCCGGGTCGCCGGCTGCACATGCGGGTGCCCACTGAGCACCCGCGACACGGTCTGCGCCGAGACCCCGGCCGCCTGGGCCACATCGCGCATGGACGGGGCACGCCCCACCGGCATGGTCATGCCTCCACGTCCCCTCGTCATCATCCGGTCTCCTTGGGTTCCAGCCTAGGCCCGGGCAGCTTCATCGGCGGGGAGCGCAACGTTCGCGGCCGCCGCGGCCACCCGCTGGCGGGTCTGACGCAGGACGGTCACCGGTTCGGCGCCCACCACCAGCTCCCCGGCCTTGACGAATCCCTCTTCCCGGTCCTCCAACGCCGAGATCAGCCGCCCCCGGCAGCGCCGTTCGTCGTCCAGGACCGCCGGTTCGCCGATGAGGTTGTGGAATTCACCCGGGTCGGCGTCGAGGTCGAAGAGCTGTTCGGCGCCGCTGCCCGAGGCCCAGATGTATTTGAACCGCCCGTCGGTGATCCATTGGATCGACTGGCCGAAATAGGTGTGCTCGCCGTGCAGGTGCGTCCTGGCCGGGACCGGGCCTCCGGCCAGGTGCCCGGCCAGCGAGAGACCATCCACCGTGGCGGGGATCTCGACCCCGGCCAGGTCCAGCAGGGTGGGCATGAGGTCACGCAGTTCCACGACGTCGTCCACGGTGGAACCGTTCGAGGCGGCCGGGCTGCGGGGGTCGTGGATGATCAGCGGCACCCGGGCGGAGCCCTCGTAGGGCACGGCCTTGCGGAACATCTGGTGGTCCCCCATCATCTCGCCGTGGTCGGAGGTGAAGGCAATGACCGTGTTCTCGTCCAGTCCGAAGTCGGCCAGGGATTCGACGATGCGGTTGAGCTGTAGATCGAGCTGGGTCATCAACCCGTAATACCCCATGCGGGCCCGGCGGACGACGGCGGGAGGTAGCTTCGCGACGGCCGCCTGGTAGTCCCCGTCCCGGCGGTGCTCCTGCCAATCGGAGATCCAGTCCCCCACGGGCAGTTCGTCCTCGGGCACGCAGGAATACTGGTCCATCGCCCAGGCCGGTGGATCGTAGGGCGGATGGGGCCGATGGAAGGAGAGGTAGAGGAAGAACGGGCGGGTGGGGTCCCGGCGGTACATCCAGTCGATCGCCTCGGTGGCCAGCCAGTTGGTCGGATGCACCCGTTCGGGTTTGTCCCAAGGGCGGGCGGCCACCGAATTGCAGTTCACCCCGGAATCGAAGTATTCCTCGTCGGCGGCGATGCCGGGCTGGCGGCGCAGCCACGGGACGTAGTCGTCGAAGAAGCGGAAGTCCTGCCGATGCTCCCCGCGGGCATGGTGGAGGTACCCGTCGTGCAGTACGACGTCGTCGAAGCCCACCCGGGCGCGTTCGGGGTAGACATGCATCTTTCCGATGGCCTGGGTGTGGTAGCCGGCGCGGGAGAATTCCCCCGCGAGGGTGACCGGGTGGGCCGCGGCAAACGGAACACCTTCCTCGTAGCCGACCCGGCCGTGGCGTTCCTGTGACTGGCCGGTGAACAAGGCGGCGCGCGCTGGAACGCACGTGGGCGTCGCCGAGTAGGCCTTCGTGAAGCGGGTGCCGCGTCGGGCCAGTTCATCCAGGTGCGGGGTCTGGACCTGCGGGTGGCCCGCGATCGACAGGCAGTCCCCCCGCCACTGGTCGGCGCAGATGAGGATGACGTTCGGCCGTTCCGCGGTGCCCGCATTAGAAGGTTTCAATGAAGACCTCCGGGGGACCGAGTTCTGGTTCCTGCACGATCCGGACCTGGTCGCCCAGGCCTTCCAGCTCGAGGACGGTCAGGGTGTTGGCCCCTGGAACCAACAAGGGCGCCGGCAGGTACAGCGTGGTCTGCGGTCCACGGTTCCAGTAGCGCCCGAGCAGGAAACCGTTGACCCAGAGGAATCCCTTCACCGAACCGGGCAGGGACACGAAGGCATCCGCTGTGTCGTCGACCATCAGGGTCGCCTCCGCCAGGCCGGTTTTTCGGTTCTGCACAGTTTCCCCGGGGGTGGTCCGGGCCGTCGCCAACAGTTCGGCAGGCCCCGGTTCAGTCAGGGCCACGTGGCGGTGGTTCCAGCCGCTGACCAGTCGTCGCCCGATGAGGACCCCGCCGGTGATGCCCTTGGACTCCCCCAGCCGGGGGCCGTAGTTGATGCGCCCCTGGTTCTCCACGACGATCTCCAGCTCCACCCGCTCCCCCGCACCGGTGAGTTCGATGACCGCCTGCGGGTCGTTGCGTTGAAGCACCCCGACCAGGGTTCCGTTGACATGGACCTGGGCCCGGTCGCGCAGCCCCAGGATGCTGATGGTCGTCGGGCCCTTCGGCAGGATCGGCCGGGCACTGTAGAGCACCAGTCCGGCATCGGCGTCGAGCTCTTCGAACGTCAACGGGTGGGCCGAGGCGACCGGGGTTCCCGCCCCGCGCAGCACCGGAAGCAGACCTGCCCTGCCCTCCAGGGGCAGGCTCGTCGCCGGCAGGGTGGCCGGAGCGGCCAACAGTCCGGCGGGGACCGGTTCGGCTCCGGGGCCGAGCAGGACCTCGCGCATGGCATGGAACTTCGCGGTCAGCGCCCCGTTTTCGGCCACGGGGGCGTCCGAGTCGTAGCTGGTGATGGTCGGTTGGTATTGGCCCTCGTCGAAGTTCGCCCCCGAGGTGAGACCGAAGTTGGTTCCGCCATGGGCCATGTACAGGCTCACCGATCCGTCGGCTTCCACGATCTCGCGGATGATCCCGGCCGCGTCGCCGGGCTCGCGCACATGGTGCTTTTCGCCCCAGTGGTCGAACCAGCCGTTCCAGAATTCGGCGCACATGAAGGGATCCCCGGGGCGGCGTCCGCGCATCAACGCGGCGCTTTCGGCCACCCTGCTACCGAAGGTCGCCGTCGCGAACGTCCCCTCGAGGGTGCCGCCGTCGAGCATCAACTCGGTGGGCCCGTCGGCGGTGTAGAGCAGTTCGGTGACCCCGCGGGCCAGCAGTGCCTCGCGCAGCCAGGCCATGTATTCGGCGTCGTCGCCGTAGCTGCCGTATTCGTTTTCGACCTGCACGGCGACGATCGGCCCCCCGGTCCCCGACTGCCGGGACACCAGTTGGGGCATGACCAGGTCCAGCCAGCCGGCGACATCGCGGGTGAAGTCATCGCTGAGGCAGCGCAGGCGTCCCCTCCTGCCGTGGGTCACCCAGACGGGGAAGCCGCCGTTGTCCCATTCGGCGCAGATGTAGGGGCCCGGCCGGACCATGACGTCCAGGCCCAGCTCCCCGGCCAGATCGATGAACCGTCCCACATCCCGCCAGCCGGTGAAATCGACCCGGCCCTGGACCGCCTCGTGGAAGTTCCAGGGGATGTAGGTGTCTACGGTATTCAGCCCCATGGCCGCCAAGCGGGCCAGCCGGTCCCTCCACTGGTCGGGGTGGACCCGGAAGTAGTGGAGGGACCCGGAGAGGATCCGGTGGGGTTCGCCGAAACGGAGGAACCCCCCGTCGTGGATCGACAGCGCCGCCGGGGTCGGCGACGAGGCCTCCGTGTCCAGCGGCGCGGCGTGGGGGCGCGCTTCCTGCAGCATTCCTACTCACTTTCCATGGGGGTTGCATTCCGGTGGCCGTCCGGAAGGGTGGGTGGCCTCGTTATTTACTGGCGCCGAGCGTCATGCCCTCGATGATCCGGCGGCCCAGCCAGATGTAGAGCAGGATCATCGGCAGCACCAGCACCAGCACCCCGGCAAAGAGTCCGCCGTAGTCGGCTCCGTTGGTCTGTTGCCGGGCGATGAAGTTCAGCAACGCCACCGGAAGGACCTGCTTATCCGTGTCCTGGATCAGCACCAGGGCCAGGAACGTCTCGTTCCAGATGTTGATGGCGTTCAGCGTCAGCAAGGTGATGATGCCGGACCGGGCCAGGGGCATCATGATCTGCCAGAACGTCCGCAGCGAGGAGCTGCCATCCAGGGCCGCCGCCTCTTCGAGATCGTTGGGCAGGCTGCGCATGAACCCGGTCAGCAGGATCACCGTGAAGGGGATGTTGGCCCCCAGCAAGGCCAGGAAGAGCCCCCACAACGAGTTGATCAGATGCAGTTGTTCCAGCATGACGTACAGCGGGATGATGATCACCTGCACCGGCACGCCGATGCCGATGGCGAAGAGGGCGAAGATCGTCCCGGAGACCTTGCGGGTGCTGCGGGCCAGGACGTAGGCGGCCGGAGCGGCCAGCAGCATCAGGGTGATCGACCCGCCGACGGTCATCAGGGCGGTGTTGAACGCGGCAATGCCGAATTCGCCCTCGAATAATGCGGTGGCGAAGTTCTCGAAGGCCGGCGGGATCGGTAGCCCCCACGGTGTTTCGAAGATCGCCCGGTGGGTCCGCAGCGAGGTCAGCAACACCCACAGCAGGGTGCCGACGTTGAAGGCGGCCAGGATCCAGACCAGCACGATGCCGACGCTGCGGACCTTTCCGGTCGCGCCGATCCTGGCGGTGGAGCCTGTCTTGCGCGGCGGTGGCGGCGGGGTGTTCTCGGGATGTTCCTGATGGGCCGGGGTGGCCCGGTCGGAAAGCAGGGTAGCCATGGATTCCTCAGTACTCGATCGGTTCGCGGCGGGTGGCCCGCTGGAGCGCGAAGACGAAGACCATCACGGCCAGCACCGTGACCACTGCGGCTGCGGAGGCGTAGCCGAATTCAAAGGCCGGTGTCCGGCCCCCCGAAGGTCTTCCCGTAGATGAACAGGGCGCTGTTCCACACGTTGGTCGGTGGCATATCCGCCGAGGTGCCTCCGAAGGCATAGATGAACTCGAAGATCTTCAGTGAACCGATCGTCCACAACACCGCTGCGGCGGTAACGACATCCCAGGTCAGCGGCAGGGTGACATAGCGGAACCGTTGCCAGGCCGTGGCACCGGCGAGGGCGCATTCCTCATAAAGATAGATGGGGATCTGGTCCACTGCTGCCATGAGGATGGTGACGTAGAGGCCGAGGTTGATCCAGATCAGCCCCACCACGATGATCAGGAACAGATGGTCACCCAGCCAGTTCGGTCCCTCGGGGATCCCCACACCGCGGAATGCGGATTCGAGTAGTCCGTTGGACTGGAAGATGAAGCCCCAGAGGATGGAGAGCACGACCGGGGAAATGATCACCGGGAAGAAGACGACGTTGCGGATGAATTTCCGTCCGCGCATCTCCCGCAGCACCATGGTCAGGCCGAAGGCCACGGCGAAGACGGCGATGCCGCCGACCAGGAGGATGATCAGGGTATTGGCAAACGCCTGGTGGAAGACGCTATCGCCCAACAACCGGCTGTAGTTCTCGAAGCCGACCATGTCCGGCTCGCCCATGCCGTCCCAGCGCATGAACGAAATGACGAAGGAGGCCAGCGCCGGCCCGAGGAACAGGATCCCGTAGGCGAGCAGGGCCGGGATCAGGAACGGCCAGAAGATCCGGCGACGCCGCTTCTCCATGGGTGACTCGGAGCGGCCCGCCCGACGGCGGGCCGCTCCGTGCCGGGCGGGCCGAACGGGATGTTCGGCCGCCCGGGTGGCGAGGGCCATCTAGTTCTGGCCCTTCCAGTAGTTCGCCTGGGCCTTGGAGATCTTCTGGGCGAAGCCCTTGGCGTCGGTTCCCCCCGAAAGGTAGTCGCGGACCGGGGCGGCGAAGACCTCCGGGACGATGCCCGCGTAGTCGACGTTCACCCCGTCCAATGCCAGCACGGGGTCCTCGGCGGCGATGGAGTCACCGATGTTCTTCAGGTCCTCCGGGACCTCCACATCGTCGCGGACCGACATCGCGCTGGAGCTGGTCACGTAATCCTCCTGGTATTGCTTCTCCAGGACGAAACGGATGAAGGCCTTGGCCAACTCCTTATGCTTTGCCCTACCCGGGACCGAATACCCGGTCAGGCCGATCTGCGCGTTTGCTTCGCCCGAGGTCCCCGCGGGGATCTCCAGTGACGCGAAGTCGAAATCCTTGCCCGCACTCTTGGCGGTTTCCTGCGGGATCCAGGACCCGTTGAGCAGGAACGTCGCCTTCCCGGTGGCCCACCGTTCCTGGATGGCCGGGAACTTCGAACCGAAACTGCCGTCGGCGAATGACTCCGGGGGGACGACGTCACGGATCTTCTCCACGGCAGCCA
Source organism: Arthrobacter sp. AOP36-F1-5 (assembly GCF_058137995.1). NCBI lineage: Bacteria > Bacillati > Actinomycetota > Actinomycetes > Micrococcales > Micrococcaceae > Arthrobacter > Arthrobacter sp. AOP36-F1-5. The sequence continues at coordinate 330,040 of NZ_CM176892.1, read as the reverse complement.
TCACGTCGTCGTCCATCCAGGCCTCACCGGACTTGTCCTCGACCGTGGCCCGGAACTTCTCGGGACCGAGTTCACGCATCAGGATGCTGCTGGCCCAGAGGGTGGTGTAGTACGGCACGTCGCTATCCAGTGCCACCGACCCCTTGCCTTCCTTCGTGATGAGGGCACCGAGATCGTCCAGGGTCTTCGGGGCGTTGCCTTCCAGCTCGGAGTGTTCCTTGGCGTCGTACCAGATGCCGATTCCGAGCACGGAGTAAGGAATCATCCAGACTTCGCCGTCGTCGTTGGTGACCAGGTCCTCGAACCGGTCCACGCCGGCGTCGGCCAGCGAGGAGTCCTCGTTGATGCTCTTTTCGGTCATGACCGAGCTGAGGTCCTCGCCCTGGCCGTCACCGACCAATGGCGCCAAGTTGTCCAGCGCCGATTCGACGACATCGGGGGCGTTCGAGCGCATCGCCGGCGCCAGCTTCTGGGTGACCTGGCGTCCCTGCCATTCCACCTCCACCGTCGCTCCGGTTTCCTCCTCGAAGTCCTCGATCGCTGCCGAAATCGCCTTGGCCTGGGGTTCCTTCTCCTGCCAGTACGACCAATAGGTCATCGTCTTTCCGGAAAAATCGCCGTCGGCGGCGTTGGCGGCACCCGACGACTCGGCATCTCCTCCGCATCCGGTCAGCGCCAAGGCGCCCGTCACGGCAATGGCGGTGAGGGCGCCGGCCCTCGAAGTGTGCATGGAACGCATCGTCTCTCCCGACTTCTCCAATGTGGTGATCCACGGATGTTATGGATCACTTACCTATGTTTACCCATGAAGAGTGTGAGCGCAAGCACATTCCCGAAAAGACCAAAACTGTGCGCCTCGAAATGAGGGCAAACCACAAAAGGGACGAAAACTTCTTTGATTTCATGCGCTTCCACGAACACATAGGGCGCGGGAAGGCCCCTGGGGCCATCATGGCCAATCCACGCACAGGTCCCTGATGACCCGAATTTGAGATCAGAATACGAAATGTTATCTGTATCAGAAATAAATACTTCGCCACGAGTTCACCGCACGGAAAGCCAGACAGGATTCGACGCCGTACCGGGATCGTGTCGACAAGGGGGCGCGCCGACCACTCCCGGAGAGTCAAACCTCGCTTGCCCAAAAGTCACACAGCCTTCCCCTTCTGGCCCAATCCAGAAATCTGTGATCCAGTTCATACAGTACATCGGACATCCCACCTCCCATCTATTCCATTTGCTTCGTTCGAAAGGTCTCTGCATGCACCACGCCCCAGCGGTTCCCCCTACCCGTCGTCGACGGTCGGCACCATGGATGGGACGAGTTCGCCACCTCTTCATCACCGGTGCAGCATTGGGGCTGGTGCTTCCGGTCGCCATCGCCGTCCCTGCCACGGGCGACACCACCACCCCGGGGGGCGATCCGTCAGCTGCCCCCGGGGTATTCAATGAGCAGAACCTCGCAGCCGACCGGACAGCAGAGGATTTCTTCTACCGGATCACCGCTCTGACGCATGTTCGTGACGGAGTATTGCTGGCTGCGTGGGATGCCCGACCGGACAGCGCAGCCGATGCACCCAACCCGAATTCAATCGTCATGCGGCGCAGTACCGACAACGGCAAGACGTGGGATTCCATGTCGACGATTGCCGCAGGCCATCCCGGTGATGCGACCGGGAAGAAATACGGATACAGCGACCCCAGCTTCGTCACCGACCACGAAGCCGGCAAGGTCTTCGCCTTCTTCGTGTATTCCAAGGATCAAGGTTTCCACGGCAGTGCATTCGGCAACGATGATGACGACCGCCAGGTCATCAGTGCTGCCGTTGCAGAGTCCACGGACGAGGGCAGGACGTGGTCCGAACCGCGGCTGATCACCGACGTGGCGAAGCCCGGAGCTTCGAAGACCCCATCCCCCGGCGATGTCCGCAGCATGTTCGCCAGTTCCGGAGAAGGAATCCAGCTACGCCATGGTGAACACCGTGGACGGCTCATCCAGCAGTTCGCCGGCGACGTCCAGCAATCAGACGGCACCCGCGCCATGCAGGCCTATTCGGTCTACTCCGACGACCACGGAGCGACTTGGCACCGCGGTGAACTCGTCGGCACCGGGATGGACGAGAACAAGGTCGTCGAGCTCTCCGACGGCCGTGTCATGCTCAACTCCCGCGATTCGAACGGAGGCGGATTCCGGAAGGTCACCATCTCCGAGGACGGCGGCGAAACCTACGGACAAGTCACCGCCGACCGACAGCTACCGGATCCCACTAACAACGCGGAGCTGACCAGCATGTTCCCGAATGCCGCCGAGGGTAGCGACGACGCCCGGAAACTGCTCTACACGGGGGCCAACTCACAGACTGAACGCGAAAACGTTTCGGCCAGGGTTTCCTGTGACGACGGGGCCACCTGGCCTGGTCTGCGGACCATTCGGTCCGGCACCTCCGCTTACTCGTCCACCACAGCCCTGGACAGCGGGATCTTCGGTACCTTCTACGAAGCCGGTTACACCAATGACCTGCGTTTCTCCGCCTACGACCAGGACTGGCTGAATGTCGTGTGCGCACCGCTTGAGGCCGAACCCCTGGAGATCGACCCGGATGAAACCGCCAACGTTCCGGTGACTGTGACGAACCAGGAAGCAACCCGACTGCCAGCAGGCCAACTGACCATCTCCGGCCCCGCCGGCTGGACGGCCAAGACCGTCGAGGTCCCCGCCGTCGCTTCCGGCAAGAGCACCATGGTCGAGGTTCCCGTGACCTCCCCCGCCACGGCCAACGGCCCCGTCCAGCTCCAGAGCGTCTTCACCGCCGCCGACGGGAGGGAATCCCAAGGTCCGGTCACGGCAGAAGTCGAGGGCAAGACCATCGTGGGTATCTCCGTCGAGGGCGAACAGACCGACTCGAACCGGGATGTCGACGCCGATCCGTATGCGGCCCGGGACCAGGTCCCCTACAGCTTCGTGGTGTCCCATACCGGAAATGTCACGCAATGGGTGGTGCCCACGGACGGAAACTTCGCCCCGTTCGCGGCCCAGCCCGTCGGGGACCCCAGCCCGGCAGGCAACTGCCGTTATGGTTCCCTCGCCGTGGGCACTTCCTACAACTGCACGTCTCCACGTCACACGGTGACCGACGACGACGTCGCGGACGGTTTCTTCGTCCCCCGAACCACCTGGACCGTCGGACAAGTCCCGGAATACACGAATATCGACCAAACCCTCGAAGTCACCGGTGAGGAAGTCGACGTTCTCCGCCGGGCACCGGAGCTTTCTGAAACCCACGACGACGGGGCTTTCATCGACGTGGACGGTGACGGGTACGCCAGCACCGGAGATACCGTCACCACGACGCTGACTCTGGAGAATACGGGCAACGTGCGGTTGACGGACGTGACCACGGGCGACCATACCGCGGCGAAGGAACTTTCCACCGGCGGAACGACGACCCATGAACTGCAGCACACGGTGTCCTCCGAAGACGTCGAGTCGGGTGCCATCGCGGCCCAGACTGTGAAATTCACTGCAGCCAATGGGTCGAAGTCGACCTCCCTGACGGCCAAGCTTGCTGCCATTTCCTTGGACGTGTCTGAAGATATCGACCCTGGAGCACCCAGCGACAACGAATCCACGGCGCCGACAGCAGCATCCCTGTCCCACGACAACGGGTGGGACACCGGCCTCCAGGATGGCGATTTTACGGTCAGCATGAACCTCTGGCACGGGTCCAATGCCAGCTTGTTCCGTCTCTACGAAGATGGCGAACTGGTTTCCGTCTCGAAGCTCAAGGCCAAAACGCCGGAAGCACAGAAGGCCTCCTTCTCTGTTGAGGGGAAAAAGAACGGCACCTACACCTACACCGGAGAGCTGGTGAATGCCGCTGGCTCGACGAAGACCGCGCCGCTGAAGGTCAGGGTCACCGACGCGGCCCCGGCGCTGCCGGTTCTCAGCCGCGACCACCAGGGAACCGGCGGGGACTACACCTTGACCGCCAACCTCTGGTGGGGCACCAATGGCGAGACCTACCGACTTCTGGAAGACGGTCGGCAGATCGCCACCGGGAAATTGGACGCCAGCAGCCCCGCAGCCCAGCAGGTCGAAGAAAAGATCTCCGGGCGGAAGTCGGGGACCTATGAGTATGTCGTCGAATTCTCCAATGCCGCCGGAACCACGGCCAGTAAACCGCTGATGGTCAAGGTCAAGTAGCTCAAGCCCACTGCGTGGTCCTCGGGTGGGGCACTCCTCCCGTGCCCCACCCGGCGTCGTTCAGCCTCCGGGGGTGATCCCCAGATGATGTTCGAGCACGTATTCGGCGATCGCCATCGCCGAGGTCGCCGCCGGGGAGGGGGCGTTGCGCAACAGCGTGACGGCTCCGACCTGGTCGACGGCGAAGTCATCGACCAACGACCCGTCCTTGTCCCAGGCCTGGGCCCGCACCCCGGCCGCCGATTTCGAGGCCAGATCCGCCGGCAGCAATTCGGGGACGAAGCGGCGGGCCTGCTGGAAATAGAGCGGTTTGACCAGGGAGGCGGAGATCTCCCGGACCCCCATCAGCCAGTGTTGCTTGGCCAGGGCCGGAGCCCCGGGCCAGCGCAGCGATTCGAGGGTGTCCCGCATCGAGACCTGCCGCCACCGGTATCCTTCCCGCGCCAGGGCGGGCACGGCATTCGGGCCGACCTGGACGTCGTCGTACACCCCGCGGGTGAAGTGGACGCCCAGGAAGGGGAAACGCGGGTCAGGAACCGGATAGATCATGCCCTTGACCAGGTCTTGGCGGCCCGGGGCCAGGGCCCGGTATTCCCCGCGGAAGGGCAGGATCCTCGGCGACGGGGAGGCCCCGACCATCCGGGCGATCACGTCGGACTGCAGACCCGCACAGACGATGAGTCGGTCGAAGACATGGGTCCCTGCCGTGGTTGAAACGCTCACTGATCCGCCGGCGGTGGATACCGCGGTGACTTCCTGACCCAGCAGGACGGCCCCACCTCCGCGACGGACGTCATCGGCCAACGCCTCGGTGATCGCCGAATAGTCCACCACCGCCGTATGCGGTGAATGCACCGCGGCGACCCCGGCGACATGGGGTTCGATCTCACGCATCGCCCCGGCATCGAGCCGCCGCACGCCGGGGACCCGGTTCTCGCGGGAGCGGCGTTCGATCTCCTCCAGCCGGGGCAGCTCGTCCTTCGTGAGGGCGACAACCAGTTTGCCGAGCTCGCGGTAGGGCAGGGAACGCTCGCGGCAGAAGTCGCGGGTCATCTCCCGGCCCCGGCCGCAAAGGGTGGCCTTGAGTGAACCGGGTGGGTAGTAGAGCCCGGCATGCACGACGCCGGAATTATGGCCCGTCTGGTGGGCCGCCAGACGTGCTTCCTTCTCGAGCACCGTCACCTCGACGTCCTCGGTGGCGGTCAGCGCCCGGGCGATGGCCACCCCCACGATGCCCCCGCCGATGATCCCGACCCGTTCAGCCATGCTGGTCCCTTTCGTCGCCGGCACCGTGCTGGCCCGTCCTGGCCCACCTGCCGTAGGTCGATTCTTGCACCGTTGCCGGAATCGGGGGCCTCCTGCGGTCCGGATTCAGTCCCCGGGTGGGCCCACCGACAGGTCGGCCCGCCACCCCCGTTAGGGATGGCGGGCCGGGAACTGTCGTTCTGCTGGCGGGTCAGGCCACCTCGGGAGGCAACATCAGACCGGCACCGGGGATGGCGTCGAGCAGCGACCGTGTGTACTGGGTCTGCGGGTTCTCGAAGACCTCGTCGGTGCTCCCGGTCTCCACCAGTTTCCCCTTCTCCATCACGCAGACATGGTCGGCGATCTGGCGGACGACGGCCAGGTCGTGGGTGATGAACAAATAGCTCAACCCCAGTTCGGACTGCAGATCCGCCAACAGGTTCAGCACCTGCGCCTGCACGAGCACGTCCAGCGCCGAGACGGCCTCGTCGCAGATCACCACTTCCGGGTCCAAAGCCAGCGCCCGGGCGATGGCCACGCGCTGACGCTGGCCGCCGGAGAGCTCGTTCGGGAAGCGCTGCATCATCGACGCCGGCAGGGCCACCTGCTCCAGCAGCGCCCGCACCTTCTGTTCGCGGACCTTGCCGTCACCGATCTTATGGACCCGCAACGGTTCCTCGATGGTGCGGAAGATGTTGTACATCGGATCCAGCGAGCCGAAGGGGTCCTGGAAGATCGGTTGGACCCGGCGCCTGAATTTGAACATCTCCTTGCGCGAGAGCGTGGTGATGTCCACGCCGTCGAACAGGATGCTGCCCTCCGACGCGTCCTCCAGCCCCAGCACCAGCCGGGCCACCGTAGATTTACCCGAACCGGATTCGCCGACGACGGCGGTCGTCGTGCCCCGTTTGATGCTCAGGGACACCTCGTCCACGGCCCGGAATTCCGTGGCCTTGCCGACGCCGCCGCGGATCTTGTAGTTCTTGACCAGGTCCCGGACCTCGATGACGTTGTCCGTGGCCACCGGCCGGTCGGCGGTCAGTTCCTCCGCGGATTCCTTCCCGCGTTCCTTGGCCGATTCGATCCGGCGCGAGGCCAGCGAGGGGGCCGAGGCCACCAGGCGCTGGGTGTAGGGGTGGCGCGGGTTGGTCATCAGTTCCACGGCGGGCCCGGCCTCGACGACCTGTCCCTTGTACATGACCACGACCTTATGGGCGCGTTCGGCCGCCAGCCCGAGGTCGTGGGTGATGAGCAGCACCGCGGTGCCCAGGTCGTCGGTCATGGTGTCCAGGTGGTCCAGGATCTGGCGTTGCACCGTGACGTCCAGGGCCGAGGTCGGTTCATCGGCGATGAGCAACCGCGGTCGGCAGGACAGCCCGATCGCGATCAGCGCGCGTTGGCGCATGCCACCGGAGAACTCGTGCGGGTACTGGTTGGCCCGCTCCTCCGCCCGCGGCAGACCGGCTTCGGAGAGGACCTTGGCCACATCCTTCTTCTGATGCGGTAGTCCATTGGCCGCCAGCGTCTCCTTGACCTGGAAGCCGATCTGCCAGACCGGGTTCAGGTTCGACATCGGGTCCTGGGGGACCATGCCGATGGAGGAACCGCGCAGCTCGACCCGACGCTTCTCCGAGGCGTTGGTGATGTCCTCACCGTCGAAGAGCAGGGTCCCGCCGGCGATACGGCCATTGGCGGGCAGCAAACCGATCGCCGCCAGGGCGGTGGTCGACTTGCCCGAGCCGGATTCCCCGACGATCGCCACGGTTTCCCCGGGCAGGATGGTCAGGTTGGCTTGACGGACCGCCTCGACCTCGCCGTTTCCCGTTTTGAAGCTGATGGCCAGATCGCGCAGTTCCAGCAGCGGACGCGGCCTCGAGGCTTCGTCAAAGGTTTCGTTGTTCATGGTTTCACCGTTCATCGTTTGCGCGCCTTCGGGTCCAGGGCGTCCTGCAGCGCGTCGCCGAGCATGATGAAGCTCAACACCGTCAACGACAGCGCCAGGGCCGGCCAGAACAAGGCCATCGGATTCGAGCGCAGCGAGCTCTTGGCCGAGAAGATGTCATTGCCCCAGGACATGACGTCCGGCGGCAACCCGATACCCAGGTAGGACAGCGTGGACTCGGCCACGATGAAGATGCCCAGGGTGATGGTCGCGATCACGATGACCGGGGCCAACGAGTTCGGGATGACGTGGCGGATCAGCGCACCGGCCCGGCTCACACCCAATGAGCGGGCCGCGATGACGAAGTCCGCGTCGCGCACCTCGATCACTGCGGCCCGGGTGATGCGGGCGATCTGCGGCCAGCCGAAGGCCGAGAGGATCAGCACGATGGTCCAGACGTTGCGGTTCTCCTGGAAGAACGGGATCTGCACCACGACGATGGCGCCCAGGATCAGCGGCAGGGCGAAGAAGATGTCGCCCAGGCGGGCCAGCACGGCGTCGACCCAGCCACCGAAGAAGCCGGAGATCGCCCCGATGGTGCCGCCGAAGATCACGATGGCGATCGTGGCGAACAACCCGATGGTCAGCGAGGACTGGGTCCCGTACATCACCCGGGCCAGGATGTCGCAGCCCTGCTGGGTGAAGCCCAGCGGGTGCCCGGGGACGGCACCGCCGTCGGAGTTGGCCAGTTGGCAGTTCGCATTGGGTTGTTCGTTGGTGAACAGCCCCGGGAACAGGGCCACGAAGACCACCGAGACGATCAGGATCGCACTGATGATGAACAGTGGCTGGGTGCGCAGGTTCCGCCACGCCTCGAGCCACAGGGAGACCGGTGCCGCGTCGGAGACGGAACTGTCGGTGGCCTGCAACGGGGTTTCGTCGGGGTCGGCCACGAAGTGTTCGATCGGGTACTTGGAAATCTTGGCACCGCGGACGGTGGGACGGTTTTGGGTGTTCTCAGGCATATCGGATCCTCGGGTCCAGCCACGCGTACAGCAGGTCCACCAGCAGGTTGGCCAGGACGAAGACCACAATCAGTACGGTGACGATCGAAACGACAACGGGGGCCTCCCCGTTCAGCACGGCGCGGTACAAGGTGTTGCCCACGCCGTTGACGTTGAAGATTCCCTCGGTGACGATGGCTCCACCCATCAGGGCGCCCAGGTCGGCACCCAGGAACGTCACCACCGGAATCATGGAGTTGCGCAGCACGTGGACCGTCACCACGCGGCGACGGCTCAGCCCCTTGGCGGTGGCCGTGCGCACATAGTCGGCGCTGGCGTTCTCGATGACCGCGGTGCGGGTCAGCCGCAACACGTAGGCGAAGGACACCAGCCCCAACACGAGGGCCGGGAGGATCAGTTCGGTGAAACTCGCGTCACCGCTGACCGTCGGATTGGCCCATTCGAGTTTGACGCCCACCACGAACTGCATCAGGAAGCCCAGCACGAAGATCGGCACGGCGATGACCAGCAGCGAGAAGACCAGTACGGTCGAGTCGAAGAACTTGCCCTTCTTCAGCCCCGCGAACAGGCCGATGGCGATGCCGAAGACGGCTTCGAACGCCAATGCCATGAGGGCCAGACGAGCGGTGGTGGGGAAGACGCGGGCCAGGATGTCGGTGATCGGCTGGCCAGCGAAGTTGGTGCCCAGATCAAAGGTGAAGATGCCCTTGAGGTACAGGAGGTACTGGATCCAGAAGGGCTGGTCCAGGTTGTACTGCTCGCGCAGTGAAGCTTCGACCGCAGGGGTGCAGCCCTTTTCGCCGCAGATGGCGGCGGTGGCGTCCCCGGGGAGGCTGAAGACAAGGAAGTAGATCAGCAGCGTCGCGCCCAGGAAGACCGGGATCAGCTGCAACAGTCGGCGGAGGAGGAATCTGCCCATCAGCGGTGGGCCTTTCGTGCTGAAGACGCCCGATCGGGGCGTAGGGAGTTTGACATGCTTTTTACCTTTTGGGTGAGGCAGGAATGCGGGGCCCGCCCCCGTGATACGAAAGCGGGCCCCGCGTGTGACTGAGGGGTGTGGTGTCCCCTACTTGCCGGTGATGGCGTAGTACAGCGGCACGCCGTTCCAGCCGAACTCGACGTTCTCCACGTTGTCGCTCCAGCCGCCCTGGGCCACCTGGTACCACAGCGGGATGGCCGGCAGGTCATCCAGGAGCATCTCCTGGGCCTCGTTCATCGCCTTGGAACCGTCCTCGACGTTGTCGGCGGACAGGCCCTTGGTGATGGCGTCGTCGAACTTCTTGTTCTCGTAGACGGCGTCGTTGGAGCCGGCACCCGTGGTGTAGATCGGGCCCAGGAAGTTGGCCAGCGACGGGTAGTCGGCCTGCCAACCGGAGCGGATGGCACCGGTCAGCTTCTGCGCGGTCGCATCCGTGCGGACCTCCTTGAAGGTGGCGTACGGCTTGCCGGCGACCTTGATGTCGAGGTTGTTCTTGATGTTGTTCACCACGGCCTCGACCCAGGTCTTGTGGTCGCCCTTATCGGCGTTGTACGCAATGGTCAGCTTCTCCGACTTGTCGTACGGCTCGATCTTCTCGGCCTTGGCCCACAGTTCCTTGGCCTTTTCGGGATCGTAGGCCAGGTTCTCGCTGCCCGGGATCGAATCCGAGTAGCCATCGAGCACCGGTGCGGTGAATTCCTTCGCCGGGGTGCGGCCACCGTTGAAGATCACGTCGGTGATCTCCTCGCGGTTGATGGCCATGGAGATGGCCTGGCGGCGCAGCTTACCGGCTTCGCCGTCCCAGTTGTCCAGGTAGTACGGGATGGCAATCGTCTGGTTGCCGGCGTACGGGGACTCGATGGAGCGGTCGCCCAGGTCGTTCTTGAAGTTCTTGATATCCGAGGTCGGGATGGTCTTGAGGACATCCAGGTTGTCGGAGATCAGGTCCTGGTAGGCGGTGGTGTCGTTCTGGTAGATCTTGAACGTCACGCCGCCGTTCTTCGGCTTCTGCGGGCCTTCGTAGTCCTCGTTGGGGACCAGCTTGATCTGGGTCTCGTGCTCCCAGGCGCCGTCGCCGTCGAACTTATACGGGCCGTTGCCGACCGGGTTCTCGCCGTACTTCTTCGGGTCCTTCAGCGCCTCTTCCGGCATCGGGTAGAACGCGCTGTATCCCAGACGCAGCGGGAAGTCGGATTCGGGCTGCTTGAGCTTGACCGTGAAGGTGGTGTCGTCCACGACCTTCAGACCGGAGAGCTCATCGACCTTCGAGCCCTCGGCGCTGGCTTCGTCGTAGCCTTCGATGCTCTCGAAGAAGTATCCGCTGAGCTGGGCGTTCTTCGCGGCGGCACCGTAGTTCCAGGCGTCGACGAAGGACGCGGCCGTGACCGGGTCACCGTTGGTGAACTTCTGGTCGGCCTTGAGCTTGATGGTGTAGTTCTGCGAATCGTCGGTGTCGATCGACTCGGCCATCTCGTTCTGCGGCTTGCCATCGGCGTCGTAGCTGATCAAGCCGGCGAAGATGAGGTCCAGGACGGCCCCGCCGCCGACCTCATTGGTGTTCGTGGGGATCAACGGGTTCTGCGGCTCGGCGCCATCAACGACGATGACCCGGCTCGTGTCTCCTCCACCGTCGGCGGCGTTGTCTCCTCCGCCACCGCAGGCGCTCAGGCTCAACGCAACTGCTGCTGCGACGCCGAGGATTTTTGAAGTGCGCGAATAACGCATTCTTGCTCCTTGTGATGCCGGACGGCGGGGAGGATTACCCATGACACCGCTTCGGCTACTGGTCGGTATTTTCAAGCCCTCATCGTGTTGTGAAGCACTTGTTAACAAGTAGCCTAAGGCATATGGACCACTCACTGTGACCCCAATCATCGTCCCGGGTGTTTCAGCACACCCGACGGCCCCGGGCCCGCCCAGCCGCGGCGGCCCCGGGCCCGACGGCTGACAGAGTGGTCGCGGCCCCGTAGGCTCGGATCCACCGGCGTCCCGGCCGCCGGGGAAAGGATCCGTCATGACCGAGAACCACAGCACCGAGGATCGAGACCGCCCCGCACCGGAACACCGGGTCCCCGAGGGAGTCGACGACGCGACCGTGGAGGCGCTGGGCAAGCTCTCCGAGGCGCTGGAAATGGTCGAGGACGCCCGCGGAAGCCTCTACAACTTCCACCGCAAGACCGGAGTTGCCGATCTGGCCCTCGGGGAGGCGGTGGAGATGCTCCGTTCCGCCGGCCACGGGGCCGTGGCCGCCCGCCTGGAGGAGGAACTGGTGGGGCGCAACGTCGTCGAGGGACGCTGGACGTTCCAGATCATCGAGGACTACGACGACGGCTACTACACCGAATTCCGCCGCCAGGAAGCTGCGGCCCGCCACGAACTCGCCGAGGGCAAAAGGCATCTGCACGAGGCCAGGATGAAGGAGGAGCGCCGGACCCACGGCAAACGCCATCACGAGGCCCGGCCCTGAGTAGTCCGGCGACTCAGCTCCTGCCGCGGGCCGGCCGCCTGCTGACCAGCCCCACTTGGGGCACCGCCCCGTCGGACCGGATCACATCGGCGAAAACTGCGTGCGCCGAACGGTTGGCGGGGGCGGTGGCCGACTCCACGCCCTCGGGCCCCACGGGCAGGAGCACGAAGAAGCCGGGCACCCAATCCAGCATGCGGGGGAAGTCCTCCGAACCAACCGACTGGCGGGGATCCGAAGATGGCTCTCGGGACCGAACAGCTCCTCGATGACGCCATGCACGGCAGCGGTCTCGGTCAGGTCGTTGACGTTGACCGGGTGCTGCGGGCTGTACTCCACCGCCACATCCACGCCATAGGCCTCGGCAACACCGTGGAGTAACCGGGGCACTGCGGCGCGGAGTCTGTCGTTGGCCCGGACCGAATATGAACCGACGATGGCTTCGAAGCGGGCCCACTCCAAGATGACGTTGCTCCCGGTGCCGTCGCGGGGATGACGGCAAGGAGGTTGCGCGGTTGCGTGCTGACCTGGGCCGGATGGGGTCGAACTTGAACCAGCCGACGCGCGCGGTGAATTCCGGCCAGGTTCTTGCCCATGGTGAGCTGCTGGAGACGGTGGAGGCCACGCGCCAGGAGTTGGCCCGTCTGCGGGGTGAGCTGGCGTGATCGCGAAGATCACCCGGGGCAAGAACCCCGGGGACATCGGGGCCTACCTGCATGGTCCGGGGAAGGCGAACGAGCACGTCCATCCGGCCAACGGGAAGCTGGTTCCTGGCGGGGTGGTGATCGCCTCGAACATCGGCGTGGAAGGACACCTGGACCCGTCCCAGTGGGCCGGCGAGCTGCGCAAGGCCATGCATAGCCGGCCGGAGATCAGGAACCCGGTCTGGCATGCCTCGCTACGCAACACCGCGACGGATCCGATCCTGACAGATGATGCGTGGGCGGATATGGGCCAGTCCTTCGCCGAGGACATGGGCTTTGCCGATCATCCCTGGGTGATGGTCCGCCACGGTTCTGACCATGTGCATGTGGTGGTTTCCCGGGTCAGTGACTTGGGGGAGGTCTGGCATGGGCGAAACGACCGCCGTGCCGCGCAGAGTGCCTGCACCCGCCTGGAACAAGAACACGGCCTGGAGCAGGCCCCGAGGCGTCGTGTCCAGAAAAAGGTTTCAGTGGGGGCAGAACGAGAACAGTTCAAGGACAAAGCCCAGAAGGTGGAGGCAGGCCGGGCGGTAAAGGAACGTGAACGCCTCCAGCTGGCGAAGGCCATGGCGGAGAGCCGCCGACTACAAAAGGAAAGTTTTCCCTTCGCTCCCAATCCCAGGGCTCCGGAGCGTACGCCGGTTGCCAACCCTCGGAACACAACACATCGCCAGTATGGGCGGGATGAAGGCATCGAAAGATGAATGAGGCGTAATTGTTGAATGTCTAGATGGTTCGCATTTAGCTATTAGATGATCTGGCTTGACGCGCGTGGTCCGCGCGGGTGACACTTATGACACATAGGAGCTGATGCCCTACGAGCTAAATCTTTAAAAGAAAAAGAACCAAAGACGAAGCCAGAATCTAAACAGTGCTTAATCGCAGCAAGGTGACCCCCTCATGACCAGCGTATTGTCCTTCTCTGCCGTGCCTGAATCTGAAATTGATGCCCTGAGTCAGCTGCGTCAGTCTCTTCCGGAGAAATCGGAACTGGGTATGGCTCTGGAAAAGATGAGCGAGGGTTTACGCAGCGGAGCTGGAATTACCGTTGCGCGCGACAACGACGAAGTCACTCCTTCCAGGGCGGCTTCTATGTTGGGTATTAGCCGGACCCACCTGTACAAGATCCTGGATGCTGGTTTGATTCCGTCTCATGTTGTTGGTGCGCGGGACCGCCGGATGTACATGGTCGATGTTCAGGAGTACCTGGCTCAGACGATGAAGCTGCGTGCGGGCGATGCGGTTTCCATCGCCAAGCGGGAACAGTACGAGGACGATATTCTCGACTCCATGGAGTAGCTGAAATGGTGTCTGACCCGGCGCTAAGCTGTGGAGATGGTGCTGAATCGGCGTGTGACTCTTAGATGCTTAACAGATGACCTTGATTCCGGCTGGGAAAATGCAGACCACTATCGAGCGGTCAAGGATCTTCGCCGGCTGGCAAATCAATGCTTGGCACATGAAGCTAAGAAATCACTAGTTGCCCGGAGTCTCCGAAATATCCCTCGGCTGAATACTCTCGCGCATCCGCTTCTTCGCCACTTTGAGGGCTCCTTTGGCGCGGGATACGACGCTACAAGCAGCGAAAGTATTTCTGGCCTGACTAAGCCGCATTGGTGGAAGCAAAAAACTCAACAGTGGAGGGGCGCCGCTACCGACCATTCGATGGTGGGCGAGGATTTAGTCTGGTTATGCGCTGCGGGTATACGTCGAGCTGGCGATAAAAGTGATTTCTACACCAAGTTCATGCGGGATGTTGAACGAACTGGCCCAAAACCATATTTGCCGGCAGAAGAGGACTCTCTGTTGGGTGAAATTGACGAAAAGATCACTGCCCAAGATGCCTGGAGAACGCAGATTCACTCCAGTGCTTTGGCCCTTCTTGCAGAAGTTCGGGAAGACCCCGGAGAGACGCGTAGTTTCCAATTTCACGCAGCGTCGAGAAAATCTATTTCTGCGGGATCCAGCGAAAAACCAATCGGTGAAATCTGTCTTGCCGTAGACGCGGTGAATATGGAGGGGACAGAGCTATGCGAAGTCTTCCTAGTGGCCAAGGTTCTTGATAGTTCGCAACTTCTACAGGTCGATGTAGCTTGCCAGTATGCTCGTGCGGCTCTGCAAAGTGATGCCGAAGAATGGAAGGCAACTCCTTACACAGAGAACGCATTTGCGTTCTCTGCCCTCATAGATCCGGCTGCATTGGTGCACGCAGCGGCACTTGTGCGAGAGGGAGAGCTTCCCGAGGAGTCTCGACCCGAGGGACTGCGCATAGGGCTTCGTGCACATTATGCGCGGAAACACGGAATCGTAGATGCCCGAGTGGATGGGTCACCGGTTTTGAGCCTTTGTGGGTACGTGTTCGTCCCGACAGCTAACCACGAAAGTTTGGAAACCTGCGCCGAATGCTCACAACGCCACAACCAGTTAAAGCCTGGGAACTAGCAGAACCTTTTAACAGCGATTTTTAACACGAATCAACACACGATAATGTCCGCTATGTGTTGCGGTTCTTTTGCGTTTTGCGAGATTTTTGCCGCATCCACTATGGCGTGCTCTAATCGTCCGGGGGTCTGGACTCTGCTTCCCCTGAGAAGCGTCTGTAGGAAATCTGGATATCCATAAATCGTGTTATCGGAAGATCTGATTGAACAGATTTCTGATG
Organism: Arthrobacter sp. AOP36-F1-5; assembly: GCF_058137995.1. Taxonomy (NCBI): domain Bacteria; kingdom Bacillati; phylum Actinomycetota; class Actinomycetes; order Micrococcales; family Micrococcaceae; genus Arthrobacter; species Arthrobacter sp. AOP36-F1-5. The sequence continues at coordinate 314,875 of NZ_CM176892.1, read as the reverse complement.
ATGCTTAATGCTGATTACCAGTGATTCTGATATTCAGGAAGCCTAATTTATCCACACGATAATTTCGGTTATCGAGTGGAAGTGACGTCAGCCCTCGGTACCGTCGGCCCAACTTCAAGCAAGGCAGGCCGTTATGCCGTCTTGATCGCCAAATGGGCGCTATCCCTGCCGGCGGAGCACACCCGTCTCACCTATGGGCACGGCCTCCCCTTCTGGAGTGTCTGAACCGCTCCGCGCTGGACCTGCTGGGGGTGGGCCGCATCCACGTCGAGGCCTACTGCGTTAGATGCGGTTCTATTTTCGAGCCCTCGACCCATGACGCATAGCCAAGCCCGATCTTCTCCTGGATCGGCAAGGCGTCCATGTCCCCGAGCAACAGCACTGCGGACACCGAGGTGGTGCGGGCCCCCGTGGAGATCTCGAAGCGCGCTCCGTCGAGCCAAGTCCAGGACCTTTTGCTGTGTGCCGGGAAGATCGAGCCCGACGTGGGGGTCATGGTAAAGCCGGTGACGCAGATCGGTGGTCCCGGGGTGGAATGCGCGGACGTCGACCAGCAGGTCGACGGTGGGGTCCGTGCGGGATCCGGCAGCCATGAGGCCCTCCCCCCTCGTGGCGCCGTGGCCCTGGCTCAGGTGGCTGGTTTTGCGCTGGAACCGGCCAACGGCAGCGTCTGACGGGAACGGTGCCGCCAGGTCCACGCGGTCCGCATGATCATCAGCAGAAGAACCAGCTCGACGGCGCTACCGAGAAGGTAGTAGATCCACCTCTCGCTCAGGGCCGTCACCACGATGGTGACGAAGTAGAGCACACCGATGACGATGTTGGCGGTCAGATTCACCCTGGCCCGGGCCAGAAGCGACACCACGATCATGAGGCTGGGAACCAGGATGTAGGCGGTCGCCAACGCCAGGAAGGTCTGGTTGATCGCCACGCCCGTGCCGGAGACCTGGCCGGCGAGCGCGCCCTGGACGATGTCGGCCCTCCAGAATCCGAAGAGATCGACATAGGCGAAGACGAACAGGACGCTGGTCCACAGGCCGCCAAGCACGATCCTTTCGTCGAGTCGGGGGTCCGAACGGTCCGTCGTTGGATTCCTACGCATCACGGTTTCACTTTCATCGAGGGTGGGCACTGGTTCCTGGCTTCCAGTGTGGGTCCGGCACCCCCGGCACCACACCGGTCCGCAGGCCTGGATCGACCTGGCCCATCGGCCGGGCGGGGGCTGGTCCTTCGGCCGTTCCGTTGCCGGCACCGCTCTTCTATGCTGATGACCATGTGGAGTGTCGCCCGGTCGCTGTGGGTCGAGCCACCCGTCAGGGGTGCGTCGGCCGGTATCCGCTGGCACGACGGCGTCCTGGCTGCGGTCGTGGCCGTGGCGGTGGGCCTCGAGGCGGCCGTCCGGCCCGACTCCGCGTGGCTCATCGTACCGATGGGACTGCTCGTGACGGTGGCGGTGTTGATCCGGCGAGCGCATGCTCTGGCCGCCGTCGTTCTTGCGTTCGGGATGTTCATCCTCGTGGATCTGGGCGCCCTCGTCTCCGGCACCGGCCCGGTGGTGCTCCATGGCGGGGCCGCCGTGCTCCTGCTGGTCCATTCCCTCTTCCGGCGGGCCGCCAGACGGGACGTGGCCCTGGGCGCCGGGGTGATCGTGATCGGACTCCTGCTCAGCATCCTGACGGACTTCAGCGGGCCGGCGGATGCGATCGGGGGGACGGCGGTCCTGGTGTCAGCCGCCGCCGTGGGAACGGCCGGCCGCTATCGGGTTCTCGTCCGGGGTCAGTTGATCGAGCACACGAGGCTCCAGGAGCGGGAGCAACTGGCCAGGGATCTCCACGACACGGTCGCCCATCATGTCTCCGCCATGGCCATTCAAGCCCAAGCAGGTCTGGTCCTGGCTCGTTCCACCTCGCCGGGCGGCGCCGTTGACGCGCTGGAAGTCATCGAGCGGGAGGCCGCCACCACGCTGGAGGAAATGCGGGCCATGGTGGGCACGCTGCGCGGCACCGGCGATCGGGAAGCGGCCGGTCCAACGAGCCAGCTGGCCGATCTGAAGAACCTGGCCTCCCCGGGAACCGGCCTTCCGCGGGTCGAGGTCCGGCTGCGGGGCGAGCTGGCAGGCCTGCCTGCGGGCGTGCAGACTTCCTTGTACCGCGTGGCACAAGAGGCCGTCACGAACGCCCGGCGGCATGCACGCCACGCCACCTTGATCGATGTCACCGTCGTGGGCGGTGGCACCGAGGTGAGGCTCAGCGTCATGGACGACGGGGCAGCCACCACCGGTGGGGTCCCCGGCTATGGGCTGATCGGCATGGCCGAGCGGGTCCGGTTGCTCGGGGGGACGTTCCATGCCGGACCGGGAACCGGACACGGCTGGCTGGTCACCGCGGTCCTCCCCCGCCCGGGGGCCTCATCATGACCTTGCGGGTACTCATCGCCGATGATCAAAGCATCATCCGGGCCGGGCTGACCACGATCCTGGACCACCAGCCCGGCCTGAACGTCATCGGCCAGGCTGCCGACGGGAGGGAGGCCGTGGACATGGCCCTGCGCCTGCGCCCCGATGTCTGTTTGCTGGATATCCGGATGCCGAACCTCGATGGCATCGAAGCAACCCGCCTGTTGGCCGGGCCCGGCGTGGAGAACCCCTTGGCCGTCGTCGTGATCACCACCTTCGACACCGACGAACATGTCTACGGGGCGCTGAAGGCGGGCGCGCGGGGGTTCCTCCTCAAGGGCGCCTCCCCCGAAGAACTGGTCCGGGCCGTCCAGGCCGCCGTCCGGGGCGGGGCGCTCATCGATCCCGGGGTGACGGCCCGACTCCTGGCCGACTTCACCCGTCGCATCCCGACCCGCCCTGCCCAGCCCCTCGATCCGCTCACCACCCGTGAGGAAGCGGTGCTGCTCAGCGTGGCCGCAGGGCGGACCAACGCGGAAATCGGCCAGGACCTCCACATCGCCATAAGCACCGTGAAGTTCCACCTCGGCAGTCTCATGGCCAAACTCCAGGCACGGAATCGGGTCGAGTTGGCCATCTGGGCCTACGAGACCGGGCGCATGGAGTGAACCGTCGAGGCCCTGTCGAACGCGTTCCGCACCGCAGGGTCAGTCCCCCTGGGTCTCCGTTGATTCCTGGTGGAACCATTCGATGTGTTCGCGCAGCAACCGGGCGGCCTCGGCCCCGTGGCCGGCGGATACGGCCGCCAGAATGCCATGGTGCTGGGCCCGCAGGACCTCGGCGATGGGTTCCCAGGCGGCGTCGCTGCGCACCGATTCGCGCACGTAGTCGCCGATGGACAGCCGCAGGGACTCCATCATGGCCTCGATCACGGCGTTACCGGCCAGCCCGGAGAGCAGCACGTGGAAGCGGGCATCCATGGCATGGAAGCCGGCACGGTCCAGCTGCGGATCGTCCATGGCGTCCAGCAGCTCCCGTGCCGCGGCCAGGAGGCGATCGGAGCGTTCGGGGTCGGCTTGGAGGTCCGCGGTGTTCGCGGCCCAGGTCTCCAACAGGATGCGGGTCTGGACGATCTCCTCGACACTGAGCCGGGCCGAGGCGACGTGCATCCGCAAGGCGGTGGCGATCCCGGTGGCCGGTTCGGAAATCACCACGGCCCCGGCGCCGGGCCCGGATCCGGTGGCGGTGCGCACCACGCCCATGACGTCCAGGATCCGGATGGCGTCACGGACCGAGGCCCGGGAGATGCCATGTGTTTCGGCCAGCAGCCGTTCGCCGGGCAGTTGGTCCCCGACCTTCAGCTGCCCATGACGCAGCTGGTCCTCGATGGCGTCAAGGACGGTCTGGTAGGCCTTCGGTGCCGGAGCTCCGGCCTGGTTCTCGGTGGTCACCCGTCCATCCTTCCATGGTCCGACCACCCTCGGCGCGGGTGCTGGACGGAGGGGAGCAGTAACCCTATAGTGGTCTGACCACATAGCCCATGGCTCGCTCGACGACGCCACCGGAAGGCCCTGAATGAAAATCGCCCTATTTGCCACCTGCATCGTCGATGGCATGTACCCGAGCACCGCCCGGGCCACCGTCTCGATCCTGGAACGGCTCGGGCACGAAGTCGTGTTCCCGACCGGCCAGGCCTGCTGCGGTCAGATGCACATCAACTCCGGCTACTTCGCCGAGGCCGTGCCGGTCATCGCCAATCACGTCGAGGCCTTCGACACCCCCGACTACGACGTCGCCGTGGCCCCTTCGGCCTCCTGCGTCGCCTCGGTGAAGCACCAGCACCCGATGATCGCCGAACGGGCCGGCGATGCCGGGCTCAAGAGCCGGGCCGAGTCGGTGGGGACGCGCACCTACGAGCTCTCCCAACTGCTCACCGACGTCCTGGGCATCACCGACGCCGCCGCAGAACTGGGCAGCTGGTTCCCGACCTCGGTGACCTACCATCCCTCCTGCCACGGGATGCGGCTGTTGCGCCTGCAGGACCGCCAACTGGATCTGCTGCGCACCGTCGAGGGCATCACGGTGGCCGATCTGCCCGAGGCCGACCAGTGCTGCGGCTTCGGCGGGACGTTCTCGATGAAGAACGCCGAGGTCTCCTCGGCCATGCTCGAGGACAAGGCGGAGAACATCACCTCCACCGGCGCCTCGCTGTGCACCGGGGGCGACGCCTCCTGCCTGCTGCATATCGGCGGTGGGCTCTCCCGCTCCGGCGCCGCGGCGGGCACCCTGCACTTCGCCGAGATCCTCGCCAGCACCCGGGAGAACCCGTATGACGCCGGGACCGGGCACGGCGCGAAGGCGAAGGTGGCCCGATGAGCGCCGTCTTCGTCGGCATGCCGTCCCTGCCCGCCTACGGGATCGGGAACCTGCATGCCACCGAGTCCTTCCCCGACGCAGCCCACCACGAGCTGGCCAACGACCAAATGCGCACCAACCTGCGCCATGCCACCCACTCCATCCGCGATAAGCGGCTGAAGGTCGTCGGGGAGCTGCCCGACTGGGAGGACCTGCGCTCCGCCGGATCGGCGACGAAGGAAGCGGCCATGGCCGACCTTCCGGCCCTGCTGGAACAGTTCGAGGCGAACTTCACCGCCCGCGGCGGGATCATCCACTGGGCCCGGGACGCCGAGGAGGCCAACCGGATCGTCGCCTCCCTCGTCCGTGAGCAGGACACCGAGGAGGTCGTGAAGGTCAAGTCGATGGCCACCGAGGAGATCGGTCTGAACGACCACCTCGCGGCCGAGGGGATCGAGGCCTTCGAAACCGATCTGGCCGAACTGATCGTCCAGCTCGGCCACGACAAGCCCAGCCACATCCTGGTCCCGGCCATCCACAAGAACCGCTCCGAGGTCCGCGAGATCTTCCTGCGCGAAATGCCCGATGTCGACCCGGAGCTGACCGATGACCCGCGCCAGCTGGCCATGGCCGCCCGGGCCCACCTGCGGCGCAAGTTCCTCTCGGCCAAGGTCGCCATCTCCGGGGCCAACTTCGCGCTGGCCGATACCGGCACCCTGGGCGTCGTCGAATCCGAAGGCAATGGCCGGATGTGCCTGACGCTGCCACAAACGCTGATCACCGTGATGGGCATCGAGAAGCTGCTGCCCCAGGCCGACGACCTCGAGGTCTTCATGCAGCTGCTCCCCCGCTCCTCCACCGGGGAACGGATGAACCCGTACACCTCCTTCTGGACCGGGGTCACCGAGGACGACGGACCACAGAACGTGCACCTGGTGATGGTGGACAACGGGCGCACCGCCGCCCTGTCGGATCGGTACGGACGTTCGGCGTTGCACTGCATCCGGTGCTCGGCCTGCATGAACGTCTGCCCGGTCTACGAACGCACCGGCGGCCACGCCTACGGCTCGACCTACCCGGGACCGATCGGGGCGATCCTCTCCCCGCTGATGACCGGCATCAAGGCGGAGGAGAATAATTCCCTGCCCTATGCCTCCAGCCTGTGCGGGGCCTGCTTCGACGCCTGCCCGGTGAAGATCAACATCCCCGAGATCCTGGTGCACCTGCGCGGCGAGGACGTCGACTCCCGGCGCGGAAAACCCCGGATGCCCTCGGAAATGGACCTGATGATGAAGGGCGCCCAATGGGCGTTCTCCTCCGGGACGCACCTGAACCTGTTGGAGAAGGCCCTGCCCTTGGGCCGGTTGGCTGCCGGACGGGATAAGAAGATCAAACGTCTTCCCGGCCGCCTGGCCGGCGGGTGGACCGCCTCCCGTGACATCCCGGCGCCACCGAAGAAGTCCTTCCGCGACTGGTGGGCCTCCGAGCACGACGCCGGGGACACCGGCACCACGAAGGACGGAAAATGATGGGCGCCCGCGAAGAGATCCTCGAACGCATCACCTCGGCCCTGGCCGACGAACCCGCGATCCCCGAGGTCCCGCGCACCTACCGCCGGTCCGCCGATCTATCGGAACAGGACATCGAGGAGATGCTGGTCGAACGTCTCGAGGACTATAAGGCCCACGTCGACGTCGTGACTGCGGCAGGACTCCCGGGGACCATCGCCACCCTGCTGAAGGAGGCCTCCGGGTACGTGGTCCCCCACGGGCTGCCCGAGGCCTGGTTCGACGTTGACGATCTGCGCGTCGATGACCGGCGGATCACCGATGCCCCGGGCCACCGGTTGAGCGTGCCCGAACTCGACGCGCTCTCCTCCGTGGTCACCTCCTCGACGGTCTCCATCGCCGAATCGGCCACGATCGTATTGGACGGCTCTCCCGACCAGGGGCGGCGGGCGATCAGCCTGGTACCGGATCAGCATGTGTGCATCGTCCCGGCGTCGTCCATCGTCCAGATCCTGCCCGAGGCCATGTCGCGGCTGGAGATCACCCGGCCGTTGACCTGGATCTCCGGCCCCAGCGCCACCAGCGATATCGAGCTCGAACGGGTGGAAGGGGTTCACGGGCCCCGGCGTCTGGACGTCGTCATCGTCACCGACCTCTGAGACAATGCCATCCATGAGCACCGACCTGCCGGAAACCCCCGAAGCCGTCCGCGCCCTGGCCGCCCGCCACGATCTGGACCTGGCCGAAGAGGGCATCACGTTCAACGAATCGGGGCTGGACTACCGGGTCGCGTTCGGCCACGAGGACTCCGAGGTGGCCCAGCAGTGGGTGCTACGGATCCCGCGCCGCGACGAGGTCTCCGCCACGCTCGGCGAGGAACGGGCGATCCTTGATTTCGTGCGCCCCCGGCTGTCGGTGGCCGTCCCCGACTGGCGGATCAGCACCGCCGAACTCATCGCCTATCCGTTGTTGCCCGGTTTCCCCGGGCTGACCCTGGACGGCGCCGGTGAGCCGCTGTGGAACTTCGACACCGAATCAGAGGCCTACGCCGATTCCCTGGCCCGGGTCATCGCCGAACTGCACACCCTGGACACGGACCGGGCCCAAACAGCAGGCGTTCCGCATGAGGACCCCGAGCAGGTCAGAGCCCGCTGGCGGGCGGACCTGGAGCGGGTGCGGGCCGAGTTCGAGGTCTCCGACGACCTGGTCGGCGGTTGGGAGGCCTGGCTGGCCGATGACGGATTATGGCCACGGTCCACCGTGTTCACCCACGGGGAGCTCTACCCGGCCCATCTGCTGCTCGATGAGCATGAGCAGATCGTTTCGGTGCTGGACTGGACCACGGCGAAGGTCAGCGATCCGGTGGTCGATTTCGCGTTCCACTGCATGATCTCCAGTGCCGATATCTTCGAGCGGACCGTGGCCCGCTATACCGAGCTCACCGGGCGGGAGGAGCCCCGGCTGGCCGAACGCTGCGCCTCGTTGTTGGCGGCCAGCCCACTAAGTCATGCGCTCTACGCACTGGCCACCGGGCTGGAGGAGCATCGGGCCGCCGCAGCCAGCATGCTCAACCCGCAGGCCCCGGACCACTAACCGCAGGAGAAGGTGCCGGCGCCTATTCGTCTGTGGTGTGGGGCAGCGAAGCCACGACCTCGGCGTATGGGAACGACAGGACGGCGCCGGCGGCGAGGGAGTAGGTCACCCCGCCGGCGGTATCGTCGATGAGGACCGCCAGGACGCCTTGTTCGCCGGAGAGCTGCGGTTTCTTCTGGTCGACGACCGTGCTGAAGATCTCATCAGCCGTGAAGTCGCCGGCGTGGGTGCTGTCCAGGACGCCACCGGGGGGAACGGCCATCGCCGGGAACTCGGCCTCATAGGTGCCGGTGACGTAGCTTTTGCCGCCCGCATGGTTGACCATCATCGCCTCGGAGAAGTCGATGGTCAGCTTGCTGTCCCCCGATCCCGCGGTCATGCGGTTGGCTGCGGACACCGTGGTATCCCCGGGGGCCCTGCCGACCGATTCGGGGGTCACGACCATGCTGACGTCGGTGGATTTTCCGTCGGCATCGATCGCCTGCCCGGTCAGCGTGAAGGGTGCCCCGTCATACCCTTCGGAGGCCTTGACCACGACCGCCTCTTCCGGGGCGAACTTCGGTTCTTCGCCGTCCCGGCAAGGCTCTGCTTCCTCGCAAAGCCGCGGCAGCTCGGCCACGCCGGGGGTGGCGATCTCCAGTCCCTTCGGCACCTCCTGCCCGGCGTCGAACTCCAGTCGTTCATGATCCTCCACGGCCGCCCCGCCGGCGAGTTCCGCCGGGTTGAACAGGACCGGGACGCCGGCATACATGGCCCCGAGGTCGGCGTCGTATTCCAGCCCCTGCTGGGCCGCCGCTGCCGTGGAGGTGGCAGCCGACGATCCGGTCGATGAGGTGCAGCCGCTCAGCCCGGCAGCGGCGAGGAGCGTCACCGCGGCGCAGACCGCGATCCTTGGCCCCACTGCGTTTTGACCGATCATGGTGCCTCTCCCCACGGTGCCAGTGGTCCGGCCCGGCGACCTCGCGACGGGCGTTTCCGGCCACGCTACAGCACTCGAAGAGACGTCCACTCGGCTGGTCTATATTGTCGTCCGACCGTTACTGCCCACCGGTTCCCCGGTTCCGGTCTTCGTGTCCAGGGTGAAGGTCTGCTCGAAGTACTCCCCTCCGGCGGCGACCGCACAGTGCACGACGACGGCTCCGGCTGCCAGATCTGCTGCGCTCACCGTCTGGGTCGGGGTGAAATACAGTGTCTCGGCGCCCGGCTCGAGTTCAACCGGCGGGAAGTCGCCGGCCACCTCCCCATCGAAGGTCCCGGAGAGTTCGGCCGTCACCGTTTCATCCCGAAGGTTCCTGAACCGCCCGGTGAAGGCGAGGAGGTCCCCGACCTTCACCCCGGAGGCCGGGGGCCCGTAGTTGGCGATCTGGGCCTCGCGGGTGCCCAGGATCTGCCCCTCCTCCGCGTAGCCGTGCCCGATTTCCTTCCAGGTGTGCACACCCCACTGCCCCGCTTCCGCCGGGATCGAATGCGTGGCCCCGACCGTGACCCATTCGGTGGGCCGCCCGGGGGTGATGGAGCGCAGCACCCAGGTCAGCGCTCCGCCGTCGTCCTCGGTGAAGGTCGCCGCCGCGGCGGCGAGTGCCTCATCACCCAACTGGTCGGCGTCGATGCGGGTGAACACCAGCTCGGTGTACCCGCAGCGTTCGTAGAAGACCCCGAGTGAGCCGTCGGCCAGCACGGCGGCCGTGGAATAGGCCGAGCTTCCTAAGCAGAGGGTGCGCACCGGCACCCAGCTGGCCCCGGCGTCGTAGGAGGCACTGAGCACGGTCTGACGCCGCAGTGCGGTGTCCCGGTTATTGGTCGCCAGCAGGACGGACCCTCCGTCTGCGGTGGTGCGCAGGCGCAGGATGGATCCGTTGTCCCCCGGATCGGGGAGGGTGGGGATCGGTTCCAGGGCCGTGTAGCTGTGGCCGCCGTCGTGCGAGAGGGCTCCCCGGCGGGCCCCGGGCGCCCGTGAGTTCAGCAGCACGGTGCCGTCGGGCAGGCAGAGGGTCTTGTTTTCATTCGCTTCCCCCGGGGCGGGCTCACCCAGGGTCCAGGTGTCTCCGTGGTCGTCGGAGTAGGCGCTGGCGGCGCGGATGAAGCCGTTGAACAGCAGGACCATCTGTTGGATGAGTCGGCCGGCATAGGGGCCGGCGTCGAGTTGGATCCCGTTCCCGGCGGCGGCGAAGATCCCGGTCACGCCCTCGCGCTTGAGTTCCCCGGTCAGCCGCCGGTGGGACCAGGTGGCCCCGTCGTCGTCCGAGATGGACAGATCCACGTGCTGGACGTCGTCGTCCGGTTCGAGTCCTTCGACGGCTTCGAAGAACCCGGCATGGGTGCCGGCGGCATGGAAGCAGAAGATGCGTCCGGTCTGCCGGTCCACGAGCAGGCTGGGATCACCGTATCCGGTCAGGCCTTCCCCGGTGCGGATCAGCTGTTGTGGTCCCCACGTCGTACCGTGGTCGAAGCTGCGGCGCACGAGCAGGTCGATGGTGTTGGGTAGGTCATCGAGATTGGGTCGGCCGTCATAGGCGGCCAGTACCGTTCCCGAGGTACTCACGGCGAGCGCGGGGATCCGGTACTGCCGGTAGCCGCCGTGGCCCCGGGCCGCCAGGACGTGTTCGGTGGGCTCGTGCGTGGGCGTGGTGGACGGGTCGGCGCGGGGATCAGGAGGAAGCACATCCCAGCTCTACACGGTGTGCCGGGCAACGGCCAATGATGACCTCCCCTGGGATACGGTGGGCAAAACAAAAACCATCGGGGGGACGCGTGCCAGTCAGGATCAGAACCATCATGCCGCTCATTGCGGTCGGCGCCCTGCTGACCGGCTGCGGCGCGGGGGCCACGGCACCTGGAAGTTCGGCGCCCCCGGAATCCGCCGCCGCATCCTCCCCATCCGTGGTTTCGGAGGACTGTTCGGCGTTGCAGGACCGATTCGCCGCCGGCGATCTCCCGCAGGAATTCTACGACGGCGTGGATCAGGGCGTGCGGGTCGTGGAGACCACCAGCGGGACGATCCTCCAGGACGGCCCGCTCACCTCGGAGGCCGCCCAGGATCCCGATGCCTCCCCGTCCGCCGCCGAATACCCGGACCGGGTGGAGCCGGACCCCGACTGGCCGAAGGATTCCGTGGTCTTCATCGATCCCGCCAGCGGCGACGTCGTGAAGGCCATCGATGTCCCCGATGAACTGACGTGCGCCCCGTAGACCTGCCGGGCGCTACTCCGCAGCCAATCTGACGCAGCATCCGCAGGGCGCGCTGGGTTCCACCCGTTCGGTGCGCCGATCCGATTCCAGCGTCTCCAAGGCCCCGCAGATCAGCTCCTGGTTGATTCCGCACACCGTGTCGGTATGCCGGTTGGCCAGGGAGTGAAACGGACAGTTGGTCAGATCCGTGGTCCCGTCTTGACGATCCTCTGGCCGGTAGCCGTTCGCGGCGAGAAAAGCCTGCACATCCGCTTGGCCGGCCGCCAGGCGGCGCCCCGCCGCGCGCGCGGCTTCGGGCAGGTGCTCGTCCAACGACCGGCCGTCGGCACGGGAGGCGTCGATCGCCTCGGCCATGATGTCGGCGGCGACGGTATATTCGCGCTGCGGGACACTGGCGGACACCTCAGTCCGGGTCGCCCGGTAGACCTTGGAGGGCCTGCCGGAACCGGGGCCCGTGGCCCCATTCAACCGACGGAATTCCACCGTGAGCAGCCCCTGTTCGGCGAGCCGATCCAATTGGAAGGCCGCAGCATGGCGGGCCAAGCCCAGTTCCCGGGCGACCTCGTCGCGCCCCACTGATTCCCGGCTGCGCGACACCAACTCGTAAATCGAAGCGCGTAGGGGGTCCGCGACGGTGGCGATGTCCTGCAGGGAACGATGGCGCGATACGGGTCTCATGACGTCAGTCTACTTCTAAAACGAATATGTATTGATTTAGAGTACCGACGGTTCTAATGTGAGTTATCTCTACTTTAGAAAGGTTCCCGTCATGACCACCCATCTCGCCCCGGAGGGCACCCGGCAACACAGCCGTGCCACGCATCAGGCCTTCCTCCTGCTGCGGACCATCTTCACCATCGCGCCGATCATCTTCGGTATCGACAAGTTCACCAACGTGCTCACCGATTGGACGCATTACCTGGCCCCCATCGCCACCGACATCGTCCCGGTCAGCCCGGAGGTCTTCATGTACGGGGTCGGCATCGTGGAGATCGCCGCAGGCATTCTGGTCGCACTGCGGCCACGCATCGGTTCGCTGGTCATCGTCGCCTGGCTGGCCGGCATCATCGTGAACCTCCTGCTGCTCCCCGGGTTCTTCGATGTGGGGCTGCGGGACTTCGGCCTTCTGGTGGCCGCCTTGGCGCTAAACCGCCTGGCCAGTAGCGAGGCCGTGGCCCATCCGAGGAAGGCATAACGCCGAAACCAGCGCGGGACCCGGCTCCACGGCGGGAACCGCGCTGGACGCGGTCCGGCACCCACACCTGCCCATCAGCGTCCTGCGGCGTAGCCCTGGGCCCCACGGGGATTCGCTGCCGCCGCGAGTTGACCTGTCGCTGGATCCCGGACGACGACGGACAGCCGTCCCAGCGCCCAGTCACCGGCCCGGGTCACCACATGGCCACGGGCTTCAAGCCCGGCGATCACCGCTTCGCCCAGCCGGTCCTCCACCACGGCCCCACCCGGAGCCCAGGTCCGCGGCCAAAAAGAACCGGGAATTGAGGTGGTGTGCAGCGCCGGGGCGTCGATCGCCTGCTGCGGGGTGTACCCACCGACGATGGTGCGCAATAGGTAGAGCAGCTGCCACTGATCCTGCTGGTCCCCTCCCGGCGAGCCCACTGCCGCCACCGGCTGACCGCCCTTGAAGACCAGGGTGGGGGTCAACGTGGTGCGCGGGCGTTTCCCGGGAGACAGGGTGGACGGAGAGCCTGCCTGTAGCCAGGTCATTTGCAGCCGGGTGCCCAGGCAGAATCCCAGCGCGGGGACGTTCGGCGAGGATTGCAGCCAGCCACCCGAGGGGGTAGCCGACACCATGTTCCCCCACCGGTCCACCACATCCAGATGACAGGTGTCCCCTCGGGTTTCCCCGCTGGGGCGGACCGTCGGTTCCCCGACGCCGGCGAAACCGGTCTTGGCGCCGTCGGCCCGGGCCGGGGACGGTTCCTCGGTGCGTAGGTCGGGCCGAAACGGCGTGTGCCCGGGGACGGTTCCCGGTCGGAAGTCATGGCTGGCCCGTTCGGTGATCAAGCCGCGGCGTTCGGCAGCATAGTCGGCACCCAGCAGGTACTCCAGCGGGACATCGGTGTCCCCGAAATAGGCTTCCCGGTCGGCCATCGCCAGCTTCAGGGCCTCCAGGATGGTGTGGGCGCCGAGTTCGGTGGACGGGTCCAGGTAGTCGTCGTCGTACCCCTCGAGGATGGCCAGGGCCAACAGCAGTGCCGGGCCCTGCCCCCAGGGTCCGGTCTTGGCGATGGTGTGTCCGCGAAAGACGACGGTGGCCGCCGGTTCGTAGCCGGCCCGGAACCCGTCGACGTCGGCGGCCGTCATCACCGCGGCATGGTCGGTCCCGGAGGAATGCCGGTGGGGTGTCGCGAGGAAGGCCTCCGCCTCGGTGCCGACGGTATGCGCCCAGAGCCCACGGGCGGCATCGATTCCAGCGGCCCGGCCGCCGTCCGCTGCGGTAGTTGTCGCCGTCCGTGCCAGGGATCCGAGCAGCTGCGCATACGTCGGGTTGTAGAGCATCGACCCTTCGGCCGGCGGCTCCCCCTCCGGGAGCCACTGCCGGGCCGAGCTGGGCCAATGGTCGGTGAACAGGTCGGCGACCGTGGCGATGGTGTCGCACACGCGCGGCAGGATCCGGTGCCCGTCCCGGGCCTGGTCGATGGCATAGGCCAGCACGTCGGCCAGGTTCCAGCTGCCGTGGTCACGCAGCAGCAGCAACCAGGCGTCCACCGCCCCGGGGACCGCCGCCGCCAGGGCCCCGGCCCCGGGCACCAGATCCAGGCCTTCGGCACGGTAATGCTCCACGGTGGCCGCCGCCGGTGCCGGCCCCTGGCCCATCAGCACGACGGGCTCGCCCGGGCGTTCAGCAGTGGCGAAGAGCGCGGTCATATCGCCGCCGGGGCCGTTCAAATGCGGTTCGACGACGTGGAGCACGAAGCCGGCGGCCACGGCGGCATCGAAGGCGTTGCCCCCGCGTTCGAGGACCGATTGGGCGCAGGCGGTGGCCAGCCAGTGGGTGGAGGCGCTCATGCCGAAGCTGCCGTACAGGGTCGGGCGGGTGGTGAAGGATTCCGGTGCGGTGTAGGTCACACCCCTACTGTAGGTTCCCGCAGCTGGAGGGAGGCCCCCGGTCAGTCGTTGTAGGCTGCGGACATGACGACGTGGGTTCCCGATGTGTTGGGGCCGGGGTTCGAGCAGCTCACCTTGGAGCTGCCCTCGGGCGAGGTGGCCACCCTGGTGAGGTATGGCGGGGGCATCCAGGACTGGAACGTCCCGGAACTGTCCGGGGTCGACGTCCTGTACATCCACGGGTGGTCCGACTACTTCTTCCAACGTGAGCTCGCGGAGTTCTGGCATCGGGCCGGGGCCCGCTTCTTCGCCATCGATCTGCGCCACTACGGGCGCAGCCTCCGCCAGGGGTCCACCCCGGGGTACATCACCAGCCTCGACGAGTACGACGAGGAGATCACCGCGGCGCTGGAGGCCATGGGTCGCGATTCGGCGTCCACGACCCCGTTGTTGTTGATGGGTCATTCCACCGGTGGCCTGACGGCCACGCTGTGGGCCGCCCGCCATCCGCAGCAGGTCGACGCCCTGGTCCTGAATTCCCCGTGGCTGGAGTTCCAGGGACGGGATATCGGCCGGGCCATGATGGCCCCGTTGATGCACGCCGGGTCGTGGCTGCGCCCGGCGGCCTCTTTGCCGACCATCGATCCGGGGATCTACACCCGGGCCGTCTCCAGCCAGTTCGACGGCGAATGGGACTACAACCTTCAATGGCGGCCCGAACGCGGGTTCCCGCTGACCCGGGCCTTCCTCAATGCCGTCTTTGAGGGCCAGGCCACCGTGGCCGACGGCCTGGACCTGGAGATCCCGGTCCTGGTCCTGCTTTCATCCAGGAGCTACCTGCAGCCGCGCTGGTCCGTCGAGGCCACCACCGCCGACGTCGCCCTGAACGTCGACGTCGTGGCCGAACGCGCGTCGTCCCTGGGCAGCGATGTCACCATCCGACGCATCCAGGACGCCTTCCACGACATCTTCCTCTCCCCCGCGCCCGTCCGTGCGCCGGCCTATGGGCTCATGGGCGGTTGGGCGCAGGAGGCACTGGACAGCACCAATGAATTGTGGGCCGCCCGCATCCAAGGGGCCGAGGAGCCCCGGGTCCCTCATCGTTCCGCGTGGAAGGATTTTGTCGCCGGCCTTCGCGAGCTGGTCCGCGATGCCGGCACCGGGCGGCGCTGAGACGTCTCAATCGTGCTGCTGCGGGTTCCCTTCGGGCACCGCGACTTCGGGCCGGAACCGGCCCGTGGAAAAGGCCATTCCCACGGCTCCGATGGCCAGGGGGATGAAGGGTGTGGCCAGGCTACTTTCCTGCACACCGGGCGACCACGCCCACACGACGACGGCCACCACGACGCCGGCCAGCGCGAAGTGCACGACACGGGGCAGGGGCCTCGGGGCCAGGGCGAACGCCGTGTAGGTGGAGGTCAGCAGGATCCACGCCAGGATCAGCCAGTTCTTGGCCGCTTCCTCGGGGGCGCCGGCCATGGACCAGACGATTCCCCCGGAGATGGCCATCATCACCGCCGCATACATGCTTGCCGGCCGGTTGCTGCTGATCCAGGAGGCCCCGGTCCGTGGTCCCTGTTCCGTCACGTCCGACGTCGAGGTGGCTGGGTGTTCACTCATGCCGTCGACCCTACTGCCGAGGAAGTAGAAGGTTAACCTTCGAGCGGGTCAGGTCAGCTCATCGAGACGGTCCCAGAAGGAAGCGCGCAAGGTCCGGCGGACCACCTGGATATCGGTCTTCCATTCACCGATCTGCTGGGCGCAATCCTTCAGCAGCACCCGATCGATCTCCGGTGGCAACAGCGGACGGTCGGCCTGCAGCTCGGTGAGTTCGCGCTGGGTGGTGTTGACGTACCAGTTGTCCGCGACGCTGGCCCCGACTTCACCGACGGCCCGCAAAAGGGCGCTATCGCTGGCCTCGGGGGCCCCGGCCGTGGCCGCGGCGTTCTCTCGCGTGGAGGAGTGGACCAGCTGCGGTCCTGCCGATGGCACGTGGGGCAGCGGCCCGGTGTTCGGCGGGATGCGCACCGGGGACGGACCGGGCACAGGTCGCTGCGGGCGCACCGCAGGGGCCCCGGGCTTCACCGCCTGGACCGGGTCGGTTTCCAGCACGGGCCCGGATGCTTCACCCGGGGTGTCTTCCGGCATCGGATCGGCGGTGGCATGGACCCCGGGACCGGGCATGGACCCCTTGGTCACCGACCGGGTGAACATCGCCTCGAGCAACTCGGCGGGCAGCTCCGTGATGCCATCCACGCACAGGGCCAGGTGCTCGGCCACCGAGGCCAGCCCGATCCGGGTCTCGGGTTTGCGCAGTCCAATGAGCTTGACCTGCACGCCCATGTCCTGGGCCTCCTCCACGGCCTCGGCCAGGTCGTCGTCCCCGGAGACGAGGTAGACCACCGAAACGGCTCCGCTGCGGGCCAGCCCCACCAGGTCCAGGGCCAGCCGCAGGTCCACGCCCTTCTGCTCACCGCTGTAGGAGATCCGGCCCAGCCGCACCTTCACGCCGTCGACCATGCCGATGCGCTTATGCTGATCGGTGAACAGCCCGTCCCGGGAGGCGTCATACCAATACGTGCGCAGCATCGGCAGGGCACTGTCTTCCCGGGCAATGCCGGCAATGCCCTCCACGAGTCGTTCGTAGTCCACCCGGAAGGCCGAACGCAGCGAAGTGCCCGCCGTATGCTGCCCGCCGACGGCCAACAGGAACCCGGCATCCACGAAGATCGCACTTTGAGTCGTCATGGGCCATATCCTACGGGCAGCGGCCCCGGGCCCTCCCGGCCTACCCGTTCAGGTCAGGGCGGCCAGCAGCAGTGAATCCCCCAGGCCGTCCCAGCGGCCGGTGAGCTGTCCGTCACGTCCGTCGTGTCCGTCATGCCCGGACGCCGCGTGCGGGGTGCGGTAGACGGCGAGCGCCGGACCGTCGGTGGTGATCGTCGTGACGTGCCCGGCCCCCGGTTCCTCGCTCGTGGACGGGGCAGCCCTCGTGATGTCCGGCGCCGGCGCCGCGTGATCGCCGAACCCGTGGACGACGACGGTGCTGGGCTGGAGCACCAAGGTTCCGTCGATGTCACGGAACTGGTCGGCCCCCGCCTGGCCCCGGACGATGGTCCGGGCCAGTGCCGCGGCGTAGACGGGATCACCGGTGGCGTCGTAGATCCAGCGATGCCCGAGCACCGAATGTTCCATTTCCCCGGCCAGATGTTCTTCGGCCCCGGACAGTTCGGCCCCCCGGTAGGTCAACGGCACCTGCAGGACGGTGCCGTCGGAGCGGCGGACCAGATGGGTTTCGATGCCGATCCTTTCGTCCGGGTCATCGAACCGGTAGGCGCCGATCATTTCGACGGAGTCGCCGTCGTCGACTCCCGACCAGGGTTGGCGGGCCAGCCAGGCGGTGACGATTTCTTGTTTTCCGGGGGTGAGCTCAGCACGATAGACGATGGCCATGGCTTCACCGTAGGCCAGATCAGGGACCGGGGCGACCGATCGGCCCCCGCAGCCGGGATGGTTCGGGAATCCCGCACGTCCTGCCCCATGGGCGCAGCCGATGCCGCGGGCATAGACTCTCCGCACGGTTCCATCCGCGCCACCCAGGAGGTCGTCATGCCCATGCCCGTCCCCAGCCCCGGTGCCCCCTGCTGGATCGATTTGATGTCCTCCCAACCCGAACGGGCCCGCGGCTTCTATGCAGCCGTGTTCGGCTGGACCTTCGACACCGCCGACCCGGCGCAGTCTGGCCGGTACTTCACCGCTTTCAAGGACGGCCTCCCCGTCGCCGGGATCGTGGGCAACGACGGCGAAGCCGGTCTCCCCGACACCTGGAGCACGTACCTGCGCGTGGAGGACATCGAGGCCACGCTCGCCGTTGCCGTCAGCCAGGGCGGAAAGATCATGGCCCAGACCACCGAGATCGTTCCCCGTGGCCGGGTGGCCCGGGCGCTGGATCCCTCCGGGGCTTCGGTGGGCCTCTGGGAAATCGCCGAGCACCGCGGATTCCGCCTCCATGGCGAACCGGGCGCCCCCTACTGGCATGAACTCCACGCCCGCAACTACGTGAAGACCGTGCAGTTCTACCAGCAGGTCTTCAGCTGGCAGACCACCGTCGTCTCCTACACCGACGACTTCCGCTACACGACGCTGGGCCAGGGGCCGGAGGCCAGCGCCGGAATCATCGATGCGGCCCCCTATCTGCGCACGGGCCACCCCTCCGCCTGGCAGGTCTACTTCCAGGTCGTGGACACCGAGGCAACGATCACCCGCGCGCTGGGCCTGGGAGCCAGCGTGATCGAACCGCCCGTCGACACGACGTTCGGCCGGGTCGCCGCCTTATCGGATCCGACCGGTGCACTGTTCAAGATCGCCCAGCCGTCGCCGTGAAGCCGGTCTCTGCGGGGTCCTCACTCGCTGTGGCGGCCGTAGCTGAGGACCATGTTGCCCTTGCTGGTCCGGCGGGAATCCTGCAGCACCAGTCGGGTGACCGGGTCGCTGGCTTCGAACAGATGCTTCCCCGCCCCGGCGATGACCGGGTGGACCATCAACTGCAAGGAGTCCAGCAAGCCGGCGAAGAGGAGCTGGCGGACGACCGAGATGCTGCCGCATACGGAAACGTCCCCGCCGTCGGATTGGCGCAGGTCGCGGACGAAGTCCTCCAACGGGTCCTGGATCAGCGTCGAGTTCTGCCATTCGAGCTCACCGCCCAGCGTCCGGGAGGCCACGAACTTCTCCACGGGGTTGATGAAGGCCGCAAACGGGTCGTCCTGCCCGGCCTTCGGCCAATGTCCCGCCCATTCCTGGTAGCTGTGCCGCCCGAGCAGGACGGTGTCCGTCTGCTCCATCATGGAGTTCATCCCCGCACCGAGTTCCTCGTCGAAACGGTCGAACTGCCACAGATGGGGCGATTCGACGACGCCGTCAACCGATTGGAACAGTCCTACCTTGACCTCGCGCATGCTGCCTCCGTCATCTCTTTCGGTCCTCCGCCGTCCCTGGCTCGATCATCTGCCGCCCATCGGCGGGCGTCAAGGGAGAGGCCCGGATGCCCGAGCCTCCTCGGACCGTTCAGTTGGCGAAGACGTCCTGCAGTCGCCCCCACTTGTCCCATAGGGCCACCGAGTCCCCGCCCTTATTCAGGATCGATGCCGAGCCGCCGTTGAAGTAGGCCGTGGCGGTGTTGGTTCCGGGGCCGGTATGGACCCGCAGTTCCCCGCCCGGAGGGATCCGGTAGCCGGCGCCGACCCGCAGGGTGTTGTTCGCGGCGTCGCGGAGCAGCACCCCGGAGGCGTCGATCGCATGGTCGGAGGCGTTGCGGATCACGACATGCTCCCCCGCGTCGAATGCCACGTCGTCCCCGGGCGGATCATTCACCGCCTCGGAGATCTGCAGGCCACGAGCCCGCGGGAACGGGGGCCTCCCGGCCTGGAGTCGCACGCTTTGTTGCGGGAAGTCCCCGGTCACCATGTCCACTCCCAGGTCGACGGCGATGGTGATGGCTTCGGGTGAGTTCGCCGTATAGACCCCCAGACCCAGGCCTGCCGCGTGGACCCGGTCGACCGCGCCGGGGGTCAGGGTGCGGTAGTTGGTGCCCACCGAGTCGGCGAAGCCGGACCAATCGGCCAGGGTTTGTTCATTCGGCACGGTGCCGACCAGTTGTTGCAAGTCAATTCGTGGTGCCAAGGCAGCAAACCGGCGGTTGGAGGAGGCGTCGAAACCCAGCACGTGGACCTTCCCGGCGTCCACCAGCCGTTTCCATGCCGGATGCCCGGACAGCTTTCGTGCCACGAGCGCTTCGATGCCCGGGGAGTTCTTCGGCGACTTGATCTCCAGGTACACCCCGGTCCGGCGGTTCGCGATACGGGCCAGGTCATCCAGATGCGGGATCCGCGCCCCGGTGAACCGTCGGCCGAAGGAGGAGCCGACCTCCAGAGCCCGCAGTTCCTTCCAGGTGAATGAGGTGATCGGATCCTTCTCCCGACCGGGATAGACCTCCTCGACATTGGTCGTGCGTGCCGGAGTGTTGTCATGGAAGAGGAAGGGCACCCCGTCGGCGCTGAGCTGCACATCGGTTTCGATGAAGTCGACGCCGGCAGCCCGGCCCGCCCTGAAGGCGGCCACCGTGTTTTCCGGTGCCACCCCGGCGGCTCCACGGTGCCCGATCAATAGCGGACCCGCCGACGAAGGTCGCAGTTTCGTGGCCTCCGGTGCCACGGCATGCGCCGGGGCGGCGGCGGCAGGGACCATCGCGGCCGGGATCACCAGAACCGCGACGAGGAGGATGAGGACTGTCAGCGGTCGGCGGGGTCTCGGAGAGGGCGTGAGGCAAAATGCCATGGGTTTCGGTTCCTTCGGCGTTCGGGGTGCGGGTGCTCCACGTCCATGTTGGCCACCCCGGACAACGGCCGGATCAACGGCCGGTGAACTCGTCATGAAGGCCCCCACGGCAACGGCCAAACGGTTCCGTTCATCCTCTGGATTCGGGGGATATTCGGCGTATCCTGAAGGAACCAGCAGCTTCTGCCGGGTTGACGAGGAGGTCATCATGAGCCTGTTCAGAAGGCACCGGATCCACGAGAAGGTCATTGCGCCCGCTGCACATGCCGCAAAGGCGACGGCGGAACAGACACCGGTTTCCCCGATCTACAAATATCGGGTCGACGAGGAACTGGCCACCCGGATCGCCCTGAAGGCGTATGGCGCGGGGGGCGACGGCAAACCGAACATCCCGCGGATGCCGCTCAGCGGATAGCCGACCTCGACCCCATCGACCCGCGCCACCTACCAAGGAGTGTTCATGAAGGCCCTCACCGTCACGCCGGGAAGCAAGGATTCGCTGACCCTGCAGGAGGTGGGGCCTCCCGACCCATCCGAAGGCAGCATCCTGGTCGATGCGCTGGCCATCGGGCTATGCGGGACCGACCGGGAGATCATCAACGCCGAGTACGGCACCGCCCCCGAGGGCAAGGACGTGCTGGTCATCGGCCATGAGAACCTCGGCCGGGTCCGTGAGGCCCCCGCGGGTTCCGGCTTCTCCGCCGGTGACCTGGTCGTCGGCATCGTCCGTCGCCCCGATCCCGTCCCGTGCGCTGCCTGCGCCGCGGGTGAATGGGATATGTGCTTGAACGGGAAGTACACCGAACACGGCATCGCCTCCTTGGACGGCTTCGGCCGCGAACAGTGGCGCGAGGAGCCGGGACATCTGGTCACGCTCGATGCCGCCCTGGCCGAGGTCGGGGTCCTGCTGGAACCCACGACGATCGTGGCCAAGGCTTGGGAACAGATCGAACGCATCGGATCCCGTGCCTTCTTCGACCCGAGGGTCGTCGCCGTCACCGGCGCGGGACCGGTCGGCTTGCTGGCGGCGTTGCTGGGGGTGCAGCGCGGATACGAGGTCCACGTCTACGACATCGTCACCGACGGGCCGAAACCCCGTCTGGTGGCCGATCTGGGGGCGCACTTCCATACCGACTCACTGCCGGAATCGGGGCTGGAACCCGATATCGTCATCGAATGCACCGGGGTGGCCCCGGTGATCGTGGACGCCATCGCCAACAACGGCAAGAACGCGGTCGTCTGCCTGACGGGGGTTTCGAGTGTCGGCGGGAAGACCCCGCTCGATGTCGGGCAGATGAACCGTACCGCGGTGCTGGAGAACGACGTCGTCTTCGGTTCCGTCAACGCCAACCGACGCCATTACGAGCAGGGCGCCGATGCCCTGGCGAAGGCGGACTCCGAGTGGTTGGCCCGGTTGATCAGCCGCCGCCACCCGATGGCGGACTACGCTGGGGCCTTAGAGCATCGTGACGGTGACGTGAAGGTCGTCATCGACATCGCCAAGCCCTAGCGAGCCCCGAAGGGACCCATGCAACGCAATTTCCCCCAGCTCTCCGAGCTGCGTCCGCTCATGCAGTTCGAACGCCCGAGCCTGGACTTCCGGGCCCACCGACTGGCGAAGGCGGCCGACCTCTGGGACCTGCGCCGGATCGCCCGGCGACGGACCCCCAAACCCGCTTTCGACTACGTGGATGGTGGCGCCGGGAACGAGGAGACGCTGCGCCGCAACCGGCAGGCCTTCTCCGATGTGGAGCTGGTTCCCGGGATCCTCGGCGGGCACCCCGCAGTCGATCTGTCCACGACGATCGCCGGGGCACGGTCCTCCCTGCCGGTGGGCATCGCCCCGACGGGCTTCACCCGTTTCATGCACGCCGAAGGCGAGGAGGCCGGGGTCGGGGCCGCTGCGGATACCGGCATCCCCTATACGCTCTCGACGATGGGCACCCGGTCCATCGAGGAGGTCGCCGCCTTCCAGCCCGCAGCCCGTCGTTGGTTCCAGCTCTACCTCTGGAACGACCACGCAGCCTCGCTCGACCTGGTCAACCGGGCCGCGGCCGCCGGCTACGACACCCTGATGGTCACCGTGGACACCGCCATTGCCGGTCAACGCCTGCGCGATGTGCGCAACGGCATGACCATCCCGCCGAAATTGAACCTCAAGACGGTGCTCGACGCCTCCTACCGTCCCGAGTGGTGGTTCAACTTCCTGACCACCGATTCGCTGAAGTTCGCCTCGCTCAGCGGCACCTCGCATTCACTGCCCGAACTGATCAACTCGATGTTCGACCCGACGCTGTCGCTGCAGGACCTGTCCTGGCTGCGTTCGGTGTGGCCGGGCCAACTCTTCGTCAAGGGGATCCTCACCGCGCAGGACGCGTCCAAGGCCCTGGATGCCGGTGCCGATGGCCTGATCGTCTCCAACCATGGTGGCCGCCAACTCGACCGCGCCCCCGCGAGCCTGCAGGCACTGCGCGAGGTCCGCGAGGCCGTGGGCCCCGACGTGGAACTCATCCTCGATTCGGGCCTCATGTCTGGAGGGGACATCGCCGCCGCACTCTGCGCCGGCGCCGATTTCACGCTGATCGGCAGGGCCTACATGTATGGGCTGATGGCCGGGGGGCGTGAAGGAGTGCAGCGGGCGTTGGACATCCTCGCCGAGGAGCTGCGGGTGGCCACCACCTTGCTGGGTGTCTCCTCCGTCGCCGAACTCGGCCCGCAGCATCTACGGATGCACTGGCGGGGCCCGCAGGCCCGGCCTACAGCCCGTCCTTGACCTTCAGCACGCGCAAGGCGGCCTCGTCGATCCTGGCCTTGAAGTCGGGGTCCGCCTTCGCCTCGGCGACGAGCCCAGCGGTGATGGGTCCGATGGCGGCCTGATTAACGCAGAGCATCATGGTGCCTCCGGCGTCGAAGAACTTCTTCGCCCGGGTCGCGTATTTCCAATCACGGAACTGGGTGGCATCGCACATGTCGTCGGAGATGACGATCCCGTCGAAGCCCTGGTCGTCGCGCAGCATCTTGTTGATGACGGTATCGGAGAAGGCCGCCGGGTTCTTCGCGTCGATCCGGGAGTAGTAGGCGCTGGAGAGCATGATGAAGTCCGCCCCGTCGTCGATCCCTGCCTGGAACGGCTCGAGCGTCGCGTCCTCGCGGGTCGTGACGGTGTCGGTGACCCCGTGGGAGACGTCGGTGTTCCGGCTGACCCGCCCCAGCCCGGGATAGTGCTTCATGACCGGGGCGACTCCCGCGGATTCCATTCCCGCGGCAAAGGCCGAGGACCCGGCCTGGGCGCTGCCCGGGGTCTTTCCGTATTCCCGCCCGAACGCGCCGATCGGGGCGTTGGCGGCACCGATGGAGGCAGGAACGGTATCGGCGACCGGGGCCAGGTTGATGTTGATGCCCGATTGCGCCAGTTCCTTCCCCCAGCCGGTGGCCCGGCGTTCCAGTGTCTTCGGATCCCAGGAACCCTGGGTCAGTCCGGCGGGGATGGTGGAATAGCCGGGGCCCTTCAGGACCTGGACCTTGCCGCCCTCCTGGTCGGTGGAGATGAACTGCCCGACCCCACCGGTGGTCTTCTTCGAGACGGTCGCCTTGATCTTCTTCACCGCCGCGGCGGTGCCCTTCAGCCCCACGGTGCTGCGGCCCTTGAGGAAGACGTTGCCCACATGGTTCTTCTGCAGGATCCCCAGGTCCGAGGCGGTGGCTCCCGTGGCGGGGACCCCCATCATGAGGACCTGCCCCACGCGTTGTTCCAGACTCAGGGTGTCGAGGCGCTCCTGCGCGGCGGTTTCCGCCGCGGGAGTCCCGGGCGAGGCCGCATCCGCCGAGGCCGGGGTGGAACCCGCATGGCCCGGGGTTTGCGTCGCGGCCGGGGACCCGGTCCCGGACGAACTGGCACCGGACGAAGCAGCACCGGCGGATCCGCTGGAAGCGGTCCCGGCCCCCGGCGTCGTGCAGGCGGCCAACGGCAGGGCGGCGCAGATCAACGCGGCCGTGGCCACGTTCCTCAAATGTCTTTTCATCATGCCCTTTCGGCGGGTTCGCAGGCAGACCTGAGGCTCCAGTGTAGTTGGGGTCCGCTCTGGCCTCGTGGCTACTGCCCCGCCAGCACGCCCAGGACGATGAACCCGGAAATCGCGAAGAACGGCAGGCACAACACGGCATTGAGGACCCGATGCTCGTTGATGATCGCCACGAACTCCCGCAGGAAGGCGCTGGGGACGTAGTAGCGGGCGGTCGGGGACCCGACCACCTGGGCATCGACGTCGTATTTGCGGGCCAACAAGGCTGCCCGCAGCACATGATAATTATTGGTCACCACCAGCAACGGTCCGGGACGCCCCGCGGCGTTCTGGACCTCGCGGGAGAAGCGCAGATTCTCCCGGGTCGTCTTCGCCTGGTTCTCCGGGACGACGTCGGCCGCGGGAATTCCTGCCTCGTACAGGTATTCGGCCATCCCCTCCCCTTCGGTCCGCGACTCGTCGTGGCCCTGGCCTCCCGAGGGGATCAGCACCGGTTTCGGATCCGGTGCCTGCCGATGGAGTTCAACCGCCTTGTCCAGCCGGCTGGCCAACAGCGGGGGGACCTTTCCGCCGATCAACCGCGAGCCCAGGATCGTGATGGCTTCGGGGTGGATGTCGTGCTCCATGCGGCCGTAGGCCACGGCGTAGGCGAGGAAGATGACGAAGACGACCCCGAGATAGCCGCAGAGGAAGAAGAGCAGGAACGCCAGTCCCACCAGCAGGGGCTGGAGCGTGAGCACCAGCAGCAGGGCGAGGACCGGCAGCACGAGCATCGCGATGCCCAGCACCAGGGTCAGCAGGTTCCCCAGCCGGCGGCCCTCGCTGCGCATCATGGTCAGCCCGTTGGCGATGAGGAATCCGGCCAGGACGATCACCGCCAACGGCACCAGGGCGAGGATGCCCAGGGTGATGTAGTCGAAGACCGGGGACCAGCTGCTCAACAGGGCCGTGGCCCCGGTGAGTGCGAACCAGATGGCTGCGACCAGGACGACGCCGTTGCGCAGCATGCGCCGGTCCTTGCGGCGCAGCCAGACGTAGAGCAGGCCCAACAGGGCGGCAATGATCAGGAAACTCACCCGGCCAGACTAGCAAGGCAGCCTGACTAGACTGGAGCCGTGCAGCAGAGTCCAAAATCCCCGCCGGGCAGTACCGATGCCTCCATCGCCGCTCTCTACCACTATCCAGTCAAGGGCCTGTCCCCGCAGCCGCTCTCCGAGGTCGGGCTCCACGCCGGGCACGGCTTCCCCGACGACCGGATCTACGCACTCGCCCGGGCCGGGGGGAAGTACGTCCCGGACACGGCGCAGAACCTGGGCAAACAAAACTTCCACGTCCTGGCCCGTGACTTCGCGCTGGCCGGATTGCGCAGCCACTACGACTCCTCCTCACGGACGATCTCTCTCACCCGCCCGCAGGGTGATGACGCAGAGGCGGTACACGCCGATCTGTCCACCTCCACCGGCCGCGACCGGTTGGCGTCGATGGTGGCCGAACTGCTGGGTCTGGCCGGGGACGCCGCGCCGGTCATCGCCCACGAATCCGGCCGGCGTTTCCCTGATCTGCTCTCCAAGGGCGATGAGGAAGCCCAAGCCGTGTCCATCATCAACCTGGCCTCCGTCCGTGAACTGGCCCGGATCACCGGCGTCCCGGTGGACCCGCTGCGTTTCCGCGCCAACATCTACCTCGACGGATTGCCGCCCTGGGCCGAACGGCACCTGCCGGGCCGTTCGATGCTGGCCGGAGGTGCCCGGCTGGAGGTCTTCCAGGAGATCGGCAGGTGCCCGGCCACCGAAGTGGATCCGGTGAGCTCGAAACGTGATCTGCCGGTCCTGCAATTGCTCCACGACGCCTTCGGGCACACCATCATGGGCGTCTACGCCCACGTGCGGACCGATGGAACGCTCACCCGGGGCACTGCCGTCGTTCGGGAATAACCATGGCCGGGACCGGGTGGGCAGGACTACGATCAAACCACGTCGACCCCCCGGATGGAGGCAGCAATGACCGATCCCTCCACCGGTTCCCTGCGCACGGAGGCCTATATCGACGGCCGGTTCCGTCCCGCCGCCGGCGGGGCCACGTTCACGGCGCTCTCCCCCGCCACCGGTCAGCCGATTGCCCGGGTGGCCGCCTGCGGGCCCGCGGACGTCGATGCCGCCGTGGCCAGCGCCCGCACCGCCTTCGATTCCGGCGTCTGGTCCGATGCCGACCCCATCGAACGCCAGCAGGTGCTGCTGCGCCTGGCCGATCTCATCGAGGCGGCCACCGCCGAGCTGGCCGGGCTGGAATCGGTGGATGCGGGCCGTCCGCTGGCCGACTGCCACGAGTTCGACCTCCCCGACACGATCGGCACCATCCGCTGGTATGCCGAAGCCATCGACAAGGTCTTCGGCAAGGTCGCCCCCACCGGGCCCGGGGCGCTGGGACTCATCGTCCGCGAGCCGATCGGTGTGGTCGGGGCGGTCCTGCCCTGGAACTTCCCGGCCGCCATGCTCGCCTGGAAGATGGCCCCGGCCCTGGCCGCCGGGAATTCGTTGGTGGTCAAACCCCCCGAGTTGGCTTCCCTGTCCACCTTGCGGATCGCAGAACTGGCCACCGAGGCAGGCGTACCCGACGGGGTGTTCAACGTGGTTCCCGGGCTCGGGCCCGTTGCCGGGAAGGCCCTGGGCCTGCATATGGACGTCGATATGATCTCCTTCACCGGTTCCACCTGGACCGGCCGGGAATTCCTGCGTTACGCCGCCGAGAGCAACCTGAAGAACATCACCTTGGAATGCGGGGGCAAGTCGCCGCAGATCGTGCTGGCGGATAACGCCGACCGCCTGCCCCAGGTGGCCGCCGATCTGGCCGAGGCCGCGTTCTGGGCTTCTGGGCAGAACTGTTCGGCGGGTTCACGGATCCTGGTGCATGAATCGCTCAGGGCCGACTTCGTGGCCGAGCTGGTGCGCCAGGCCGGCCAGCGGATCGTCGGGGACCCCGCCGAACCCGAGACGATCCTCGGTCCGCTGATCGAGGCCGACGCGCTGGCCAGGGCCCTGCGTTTCATCGAAGATGCCCGCACGGCCGGGGCCCGGATCGCCGCCGGAGGACGGGCCCTGTTCGAAGACAGCGGCGGCTGGTATCTCGGCCCGACCGTCATCGACGAGGTCACCGCCGGGATGGCGATCGCCCGTGAGGAGGTCTTCGGCCCCGTCGTCGCGGTGATCGGGTTCCAGGACGAGGCCGAGGCGTTGGCCCTGGCCAACGACACCACCTACGGGTTGGCCGCGACCATCTGGTCCCACGACATCGATCGGGCCATCCGGCTGGCCCGTGGGGTGCGGGCCGGCACCGTGGCCGTCAACGGCTACAGCGAAGGCAACATCACCACCCCGTTCGGTGGCTACCGGGCCTCGGGCTTCGGGGGGCGCGACAACGGGTTGGAAGCCTTGGAACAGTACACCCAGCTCAAGACGATCTGGGTGACCGTCAGGTCGTGATGACCACGATCAGGGCCAGCACGCCCAGGATCATGACGGCGCCGGCGGTCCAGAAGATGGCGGCCACATCGGCCTCCAGGCGCCCCTCGGCGATGCCACGGGTGCGGGCGGAGTAACGGCGGCGCTGCGTCACGTAGATGGACAGCGCCCCCAGGCCCCCCACGGCCACCAGGATCAGGATCGAGGGGCCGTAATGGTGCATCCAGCGCATGAACACGGCGCTGACCACGAACAGCGACAACGTGGTCCGGCCCCAGGACATGACGGTGCGTTCGGGTTGCAGTCCCGGGTCCTGGTGGCCGCGCGTGATGGGGATGGTCATCGAGGGACCTATCCGGAGACGACGAGGACGACGACGATGACCGCCGCGGCCAGTGCCCCGCCGATGCCCAGCAGCGGCACGATCGCCGGGAACGGCAACGGACGGTGGTTGCGCATGCTCGACTCGATCCGCAGCCAGCGGAACACCGCCCCGGCACTGATCAGCAGACCCAGGCAGATGACCAGGATCGAGATGGCCTTGCGCAGGTCGGTGGGAAAGGCGTCGAAGGCGAAGGCCTCCAAGGCGATTCCACCGGCCAGGAAGGCCAGCGAAGTGCGGATCCAAGCCAGGAACGTGCGTTCGTTGGCCAGGGTGAACCGCGGGTCGGGTTCGTTGCCGCTGGGTAGCGCCTTGCGTGCCAGCCATCCGCGTTCGCCTTCGTCGGCCACCGTCGTCCTCCCGCTGTTGCCCCAGCCGCCACCGGCTGCTCTCGCTGGAAATCCTACCGGTCACAGGCCTCGCCCGCCGGGTGGAAACCGTGCGGGGAATAATGACGACCGCATCACGTTAACTTGAGTGACATACACTCAGGTCTATACTTGAGCGTAAGACACTCAAGTTCCTTGGAGGGAAAATGCCAGCGTTCTTCGGACCCACCGGATCGGGAAGCGGCTCGTTTGATGACTTCCTGGCCCGCTACCTGCAGGGCCAGCGAGCCGCAGCCGCAGGCCGCCCCATCGACATCACCCGGCTACTCAGCCGGCGCACGCACGAACTGCTCGGGCAGGCGGCGGCCTTCGCCGCCGAACACGGCCATGCCGAGGTCGACGCCCTGCACCTGCTGCGGGTCCTCGTGGCCCAGGACGGGCCGGCCGCCCAGTTGCGGGCCGGCGGCATCGACGTGGAGGCCATCGCCCGCAACGCGGAACAGCGTCTGCCGCAATCCTCCGACCGCCCCACCGGCGGGGCCCCGGCACTGACGGCTTCGACCCAACGGGCCCTGCTCGACGCCCGCCAGGTCGCCCGCGCCTTCGGCTCGACCTACATCGACCCCGAGCACCTCTTCGTCGCCTTCGTCGTCAACCAGGACTCCCCCGCCGGGCAGGTCCTCGCCGCCTCCGGGGTGACCCCCGAAACGTTGCAGAACATCGGGGCCGCCGCCCAGCAGGAAGCCTCCGGCCCCCAGGACGGCCCCGCGCAGACCGGGGCCCCGACCGATTCACCGACCCCGATGCTGGACACCTACGGCACGGATCTGACCGCACTGGCCCTCGAGGAGAAACTGGACCCCGTGATCGGCCGGCAGGAGGAGATCGAGCAGACCATCGAGATCCTGGCCCGTCGCATGAAGAACAACCCGGTGCTCATCGGCGAAGCCGGCGTCGGCAAGACCGCCGTCGTCGAGGGCCTGGCCCAGGCCATCACCGCCGATTCGATCCCCGCCCAGCTGCAGGGCAAACGCGTCATCTCCCTGGACCTGCCGGGCATGCTCGCCGGCACCCGCTACCGCGGGGACTTCGAGGAACGCCTGACCAAGACCATGGACGAAATCGCGGCCGGGGACGGCGAGTACATCGTCTTCATCGACGAGCTGCACAACGTGGTCGGCGCCGGCGGCTCCGGGGAAGGCGGCATGGACGCCGGGAACATCCTCAAGCCGCGGCTGGCCCGCGGGGAACTGCGGCTCATCGGCGCCACCACGTTGGCCGAGTACCGCAGCGTGGAGAAGGACCCGGCATTGGAGCGCCGCTTCCAGCCCGTCACGGTCGGCGAACCCTCCCAGGAGGATTCCGTGAAGATCCTCACCGGTCTGGCCGGCCGCTACGCCGAACACCACCAGGTGACCTATACCGAAGGTGCCCTGCGGGCCGCCGTCGACCTCTCCTCCCGCTATCTCACCGACCGTTTCCTGCCCGATAAGGCGATCGACCTGATCGACCAGGCCGGGGCGCGTCTGAGCCTGCGGCGCGGCCCGACCGTCGACGTCCAGGCGCTGCGCCGCGAGCTGGAGACCCTGCGCGAACGCAAGAACGACGCCATCGCGGCCGAACGCTTCGAGGACGCCGGATGGCTGCGCGATGAGATCGCCGCGCTGGCCGAGCACCTCGACGAGCTGACTGCCGGGACGCAATCCGACGGCACCGACGACGACACCGACGGCACCAGCGTGGTGGACGAGGAGCAGATCGCCCAGATCATCGCCCGGGCCACCGGCATCCCCGCAGCCCGGTTGACCGAGGGCGATCGGGCCCGGCTGGCGAAGCTGGAGGAGGAACTGCATGAGCGCGTCATCGGGCAGGACGATGCGGTGGGCGTCATCGCCAAATCCGTACGGCGCAACCGCACGGGCATGGGCGATGCCTCCCGTCCCGTGGGCAGCTTCATGTTCCTGGGGCCCACCGGGGTCGGCAAGACCGAGTTGGCGAAGTCGCTGGCCCAGTCGCTGTTCGGCCGCGAGGAGGCGCTGCTGCGCTTCGATATGAGCGAATTCGGTGAACGGCATACCGTCTCGCGGTTGGTCGGGGCCCCTCCGGGCTACGTCGGCTACGGCGAGGCTGGACAGCTGACCGAACGGGTGCGCCGCAACCCGTATTCGGTGCTGCTGCTCGACGAGATCGAAAAGGCGCACCCCGACGTGTTCAACCTGTTGCTGCAGGTGCTCGACGACGGCCGGCTCACCGACGGGCAGGGCCGGACCGTGGACTTCCGCAACACGGTGGTCATCATGACCTCCAACCTGGGCTCCGAGTTCCTGGCCAGCAAGACCGGCGCCCTGGGCTTCAACGCCCAGTCCGGCGAGGGGGCCGGCGGTTTCGGCTCCGAGAAGGCGCTCCGCGATCGGGTCATGGGCCGGCTGCGCGAGACCATGCGTCCGGAATTCCTGAACCGCATCGACGAGATCGTGTTGTTCCGCAAGCTCGAGCAGGAGCAGCTGCGCCAGATCGTGTCCATCCAACTGCGTGACACCGAAGCCCGGCTCGAAGCCCAGGGAATCGGCTTGGACGTGGAGGATGCGGCCATCGGGTGGATTGCCGAGCACGGTTACGAGCCCGAATACGGGGCCCGTCCGCTGCGTCGGGTGATCCAGCGCGAGGTCGATGACCCGATCGCCGACCTGCTGGTCGCCGAAGCGGTCCGGGACGGTGGCAGGATCACCCTCCGGGTCGAGGAGGGCGCACTGCGCGTCGCGGCCTCCTCCACCCGCCCGGCGCTGGCCGCCTAGGTAGGTATCCCCGGGCTCCCGCCGGGACGACGAACGCCCCCGGACCATGGCTTCCATGGTCCGGGGGCGTTGTCGTGACAGGTCCTGTCCGGGGGCTCAGCCGGGGAACGGCGCGTTGGGGATGTCGGGATTCCCGTCCTCGTCCTCATCGCCGTAGGCCTCCATCGCCAGCTCGTCGGCGGTGTCTTCGTCACCGTGGACGGGAATGGACTCGGAGTCGATCTCGGTGGGGCCGTCGACGTCGCGGCGCCTCTCGTGCTCGGTGGCCTCCGGCTGGGGCAGCTGCGTCCCGTCCATGCCCATCCCGGCTTGCGAGACGGCGTCCTGGTGGTGGTGTTCGTGGGTACCCATCGTGTCCTCCTCGACATATCGGTCCGGGCCCGCGGTGCCACCTGCCCCCGTGACGACGTTTCGGGCTCTTCTTCCAGCCTACGACCGTGACGGTATTAGTCCAGTTCCTCCGGGTCCAGACCCCCGCGGCCGATGCCGGCATAGACGCCCGGCCGGGCCGATCGCAACCAGTAGGCACCGAGGACACCGAGGAGCCCCGGGACCACGATGATGGCCGGAAGCAGCCAGCTGAGCATCCCGGGTTCCTCCAACCCGATGAGCACATCGAAGTTCGCGACGATCATTCCGAACACCGCGGTCAGCGATACCCCGGCCAGCAGCGGTGCGACCATCGTCGTCCAGGCCCCGGGTCTGGTGGGCTGGCGGCGGAAGAAGCCGATGACGGCGAAGGACGTCAGGGCCATCAGCAGCACCAGACCGAACGCGCCGGTGTTGGTCAGCCAGGTGAACAGGGTCAGGACCGGGAACAGCTCCCCGTATTCGTGGCCGGTTCCTGCCACGGCGAAGACCACCAGGACGACCAGTGCGAGCACCGACTGTGCGATCGAACCGGCCAAGGGGGCCCGGGTCCGGGCGGACACCGCGGCCAGTTTCGCCGGCAGGACGTTTTCGCGTCCCAGCGAGAAGATGTAGCGGGCCACGACGTTGTGGAAGGCCACCAGGGCGGCCAGCAGGCTGGTGATGAACAGCAGGTTGGCCAGATCGACGAACCAGACGGCTGCGTGGTCGGCGAAGTACACGAACATCAGGTCCGGCCCGAATTCCTCCGACCGGCCGATCACCTGGCTCTCGCCTTCGGCAATGGTCATCGCCCAGGCGGAGAAGGCGTAGAAGGCGGCAATGACGACGACGGCGATATAGGTCGCCCGGCGGGCGGTGTTGCGCGGATCCTTGACCTCTTCGTTGTAGATGGCCCCTGATTCGAAGCCCATGAAGGCCGCGACGCTGAAGGCCAGGGCCGCCCCGACACCGGTGGTGAACAGCGATCCCGGTTCCAGCGAGGCGGTGCTGATTCCTTCCGGGGCGGTGCCGAAGGCGAACACGTCGTAGATGATGACCACGACGAATTCGAGCGCGACCAGCACGCCCAGCACCTTGGCCGAGAGGTCGACCTTGTTCACCCCCAGGATGCCCACGATGAGCCATCCGGCCAGCGAGCAGACCCACCAGGGGATTTCCAGCCCCATCGACCCTGCCAGGAACGAGGACAAGGCGAAGCCGAACAGGCCGTTGATGCCGATCTGCATGGCGTTGTAGGACAGCAGGGCCACCCAGGCGGATCCGACTCCCGCCGGCTTGCCAAGCCCGCGGGAGATATAGGCGTAGAACGCCCCGGCGTTGCGGACGTGTCGGCTCATCGCCAGATAGCCGACGGCAAAGATGACCAGGACCGCACCGAGCAGGATGAAGGACAGCGGGACCCCCAGCAGACCGGTGACCGCGAAGTTGCTGGTCACCCCGCCGGCGACGACGGTCAACGGGGCGGAGGCGGCGATGATCATGAAGACCAGGGCCGGGATCCCGAGTCGGCGTTGCCCCAACCCGGTTCCGGCGGACGGGTCCCGTCCGGCCTGTTGCTGGGTCTTGGTGGTGGTCATGGTTCCTCCTGGTGATGACAGCACGGCGTGATGGGACCGGCATTACAGACCACTGTGCCCCGGATCACAGCCGGTGGGCTTGGCTTTGCGCGACGCCCCCTTGTCCCCGGGCGCAGGCAGGACGCAACGGAGTAGCGTGATCAGCGTGAAGCCATCGAATACCCCCGTCATCCATGTCAGCGCCGTCGTCCTCAGGGATTCCTCCGGGGCGCTGCTGACCGTGCGCAAGGCAGGCACCAGCCGGTTCATGCTCCCCGGAGGCAAGCCCGAGGCGGGCGAGAGTCCCGCCATCACGGCATTGCGTGAATGTTCCGAGGAGCTGGGCGTGGAGCTGGACCCCGCGGACCTTCGTGAACTCGGGGTCTTCCGCTGCCGCGCCGCCAACGAGCCGGGCCACGAGGTCCAGGCGACCGTCTTCGAACATCCGGAACTGGTCGCGGCATACCCCGCCGCCGAGATCGCCGAATTGCGCTGGCTGGACCCCACGGCGGTCCCCCTGCCCGGGGACCTGGCCCCGCTGCTGGCCGAGCAGGTCATCCCCGCCCTGCAGGACCGGGGCCGGAGGCCCATCGGCCGGATCGCCTTATTCACCGGTTCCCGGACCGGCCACGGAGGCACCTACCTCGAGGCCACCTCCACGCTGGGCTCCCGGCTGGCCGAAACCGGTGTCGGCATCGTCTACGGCGGCGGGCAGGTGGGGCTCATGGGGGTCCTCGCCGACGCCGCCCTGGCCCGCGGCGGAACGGTCACCGGCATCACGACGGAAGCGCTTTTCGAGGGCGAGACGGCCCATGCGTCGTTGACGCGGTTGGAGGTCGTGGCCACCATGCATGAGCGCAAGCAACGCATGGCCGACCTCTGCGACGCCTTCGTCGCATTGCCCGGCGGGGCGGGAACGCTCGAGGAGTTCTTCGAAGCCAGGACCTGGCAGCATCTGGGCATCCATGCCAAGCCCGTGGCCCTGTACAACGTCGCGGGGTTCTGGGATCCACTCCTGGCCATGATCGAGACCATGGTCGAGCGCGGGTTCCTGGCTCCGCTGTACCGGGACACGTTGATCGTCAGCGACGATCCCGACGACCTGCTGGACCAGCTCGGCACCTGGCGACCCCCGACCCCCAAATGGTCCGAATAGCCGGTCCCGCCGCCCTCTGACCGGTCCGTGCTCCCGGGTCCGCGACCCTTCCCGCAGCCGAGCCCGGGCAGCAGGGGCTTGCCACAACGCGATGCCGACCGTATATTCTACAGACATAGAAAAAAGGTGTGACGTGCTCCACAGCACGGCATCATCGCTCGGCAGCGCCCGGGGCTCCGGCCCTGACGGGCCCACCCAGGGCCTCCGCGTTGCCGCTGCCCCACCCTGCCTCCAGAAAGCGGTCCCCATGTCTGCCAAGGTCTTGATTGTCGGAGCCGGTTTCGCCGGCCTGGTCGCTGCACGCGAACTGCAAACCGCGGGTGTGGAGGTGGAGATCTTCGAGGCCCGGGACCGGATCGGCGGCCGGGCCTGGACCGAGGAGCGCATGGGCCTCCCCCTGGAGATCGGCGCGACCTGGGTCCATTGGATGCAACCGTTCGTCTGGACCGAGATCATCCGCTACGGCCAGGAGATCTATCCCAGCCCGGACTACGATCGTGCCTACTGGTTGACCTGCGGAACGGTCCACGAGGGGACCGAGGCGGAGTTGGATGCCAAACTGCAGCGCCCCCAGGCACGGATCTTCGAGGGCTCGCAGGAGTTCTTCCCGTACCCGCATGAGCCCCTGCACGTGCTCAGCCCGGACTACGACGGCTCCCCCGAGGTGGCTGAACGCTTCCGCCAGGCCGATCGGGGCAGTGTCCTCGATACCCTGCGCGACGGGGACTTCAGCCAGGAGGAAATCGATCTGGCCGACGCCTACTGGTCCGCCGGCTACAACGGCCATACGGCCACCGCCTCTCCGCTCATGGCCAAGCACTGGGCCGCACTCAGCGATCACCGTCTGTCCCTGCTCGATGAGCAGACGCTGAAGTTCAAGCTCAAGAACGGCATGCGTGGGATCTACGAGCCTCTGGCCGCGGATTTGCGCTGCCCCATCCACCTGGAGACGGCTGTGGAGCAGATCGTCCATGACGGCGCCGGCGTCCGCCTGACGACCGCCGACGGTGCGGTGCACGCGGCGGACGCGGGCATCGTCACCGTGCCGTGGGGCGCACTGAAGAACCTCGACTTCTCCCCCGGGCTTTCGGCCGACCAGCAGCGGCTGGTGGGCCAAGGATCGAATTCCACCGGGTTCAAGATCTGGATCAAGGTCAAGGGCCACCACAACTTCCTGGCCACCGCCCCGTCGGGGAATCCGTTGGCGATGATGAAGAGCGAGTACTTCCTGGAGGACGGCACGACCGTCCTGGTGGGATTCGGGCCGGACCACACGCGGATCGACCTGCAGGATGCGGAGCAGGTGCAGGAGATCATCCGCCGGTGGCGGCCGGATCTGGAGGTGCTCGAAACCACCGGGCACGACTGGGTGGCCGATAAGTGGAGCGGGCAGACCTGGTCCACCATTGCCTCCGAGCAGTTCACCGACGGCTGGCACCACTTCCGCTCCACGGGCACCCGGCTGCACTTCGCCGGCGCGGATTGGGCCAAGGGCTGGAACGGTGTCGTGGTCGATGGCGCCATCGAGTCCGGGATCACCACGGCCCGGACCATCCTGCAGGAGCTGGAGGCCGGGCCCACCGGGCACGCCTGAGATACGGAGCGCGGCGTCGAGGTGTCGACGCCGCGCTCCGGCGACCGGCCGGCCCGTGGGAAACCCGGCGCCAGGGCTCCCGGGGGCCCTGCCGTCAGCTCCGCGCGCGCAGGGCGCTGGGGGCGGAACCATAGGCGGCGCGGAAGCACCGGCTGAAGTGGGCGGCGTCGGGCAACCCGTTGCGGGCCCCGATGACCCCGACGGGCAGATGCGCCAACAGCGGGTCCAACAGCTCCCGATGGGACCGATCCAGTCTGCGCGCCCTGATCCAGGCCGACACGGTGGTTCCCGTGGGCTCGAAGAGCTTATGCAGGGTGCGGGGCGAGATGTAGTGGGCGGCGGCGATCGAGCCGGGCGTCAACGCGGGATCGGCCAGATGGGCCTCGACGTGCTGCTTGATCCTGTTCAGCTGCAACACCTGCTCGGCATCGGCGGCCCGCGGCCCCACCTGCACCTCCGCCGCCAGCACGGTGCCCAGCAGATCCACGGCATTGCGGGCCAGCAGGTAGCCGAGCCCGTCCCCGACCTCGGGCACCAGGTCCCCGATGCGCGCGATGCAGGGGACCACGGCCCGGCCCACGGCGTCGGAGGACCCCAGCCGACGGGCGGTCAACATCGACATGTCGGCATCATCGAGCCCGATCAGCTGCTTGGGGAACATGAGCACCAGCGTGGAGAAGTCCTCATGGAAACTCAGCGTATAGGGGCGTTGGGTGTCGTAGATGGCCAGGTCACCGGGGGACAGAACGGCTTCGCGCCCATCCTGGATGAGGATCCCGTGACCGCTCATCTGCAGGCTCACCTTGTAGTAGCCGGGGTCCGCGGGGTTGATCAGCGCCGGGGTACGGCGCACACGGTGGGCCATGGCATCGACTTCGAAGACCGCCAGGTCCTGGAGCCCATGTCCGGAGACCTGCCCGGCAAAAGGCCCCGGGGCCACCGGATCGGCCTCGAGCGGAACGAAGGAAGCGGAGACGAGTTCACGCCATCTGGTGAAGGTCTCCGCCCGCTGGGCTGCCGGGTGGCTCATCGCGATGGTCATCGATCCCCTCCTCCTCTGGTGACAGCTGTCACACACCAGTCAAAATACGCCAGTTCCCCGCGGAAGTCACTATTTTCTCCGAGTGTCGAAAAACCTCAGGCGGACAGCAAGCCCAAATGAACGTCGAGTTGACGGGTCAACTGCTCCGGGCCGGCATGCCCCGGATCCAGGGTGGCCGCCACCTGGGCGCCCAGCAGGAAGGTCAACAGCCCTTCGGCGGCCGGGCCGACCTCGACCCCCGCACGCAATTCGCCGGACTCCCGGGCCTGGGCGAGCCATTGCAGGATCCACCCACGCCAGATGACCATCGAATCGTCATTGAGCGCCGCCTTCTCGCGGTCGTGGATCGCCACATGCCAGAACGGCACCACCGTCCGCGCCTCATCCAGGCGGGTCGCATCCAACGGCAGCACCTCCCGGCCGAAGGCCCGCAGCGCGTCGAGTCCCTCCAGCGAGGCCGCCGCCTCGGCAATCCGCTCGCTGGTCCGGTGGAAGACGTGCTCGAAGGTCGCCTGGAGCAGGGCATCCTTGGTGGGGAAATACGGTTTGAGCGCACCGTTGGAAAAGCCGGCCTCCTCGGCCACCTCACGCATGGTGGCGCGCTGCAGGCCGAGTCTGGCGATGATCCGCCAGGTTGCTTCCACCAGCTCGATCCGTCGTCGTTCGTGATCGACGATCTTGGGCATGTACCGGCACCTTTCTGCCATCCCTCCCGATCCGAGGGTCCTGCCACCAGCTTAGGCGACCGGCAACCCTCCAGCCCTGGAGCCAGGGTGCTACGCGGCCTGGCGGCACCCCGCCCAGATGACCAGGCGGTTCATGAAAGGATGCCCCCATGAGCACGCGCCTGATCCTGATCGCCGATACCCATCTGCCCAAACGGGCCCGCGGACTGCACCCGAGCCTGTGGGAGCAGATCGAGGCGGCCGATATCGTCTTCCACGCCGGGGACTGGGTGGAACCGGAGCTGTTGGACGAGCTGGAGCGGCGCTGCCGGACATTGGTCGCCGTCCACGGGAACAACGACGGCGAGGAATTGCGTTCCCGGCTTCCCGAGATCGCCCACGTGGAGATCGAGGGACTGCGCTTTTCGATGATCCACGAAACCGGGGCCTCCGCGGGCCGGGAAAAGCGGTGCGCGCAGCAGTTCCCGGACACCGACGTGCTGGTCTTCGGGCACAGCCACATCCCGTGGGACACCACGGCGGCCAATGGCCTGCGATTGCTCAATCCCGGATCACCGACGGATCGGCGGCGCCAGCCGGTGTGCACCTACATGAGCGCAGTGGTGGACGACGGCGTCCTGGGCGAGGTATCCGTCATTCCGGTGGAGCGGGTCGGGGCCTGACGAGGCCCGGACTGGACTACTTCTTGCGTCCGACCGCGAAGTAACTGAGCGGGCCGATGAAATTGAAGAAGCTCGCGAAGAACCATGCGGTCTTGGGCCCGTTGACCTCGGCCGAGGGCCGCGTCGCGAGGTCCTTCAGGGCCGCCCCCTGCAATGCGACCTGGGCCGCTCCCAGCAGCATGACCCAGAACTTGCGTCCCGTGCTGAGGTCCTTGAAATGCTTCCTGGCCATCATCATCACTCCCGACGTTCGTTGATGGGACCAGCCTAGATGTACTGCCCATAGACGTTAGTTAAGCGGCTGATTGGTGGCTGGTTCCCGATTGCAGTGTGGGGCCTGTGGTGATTGTACGCATGGATCCAATCCGGCAGTGCTTCGCGGCGGGTGGCCTCGCTGCCATAGAACCTGGCGTAGGCCCAACCGTCGTTCAGGGTCCGATGGAACCGCTCGATTTTCCCATTGGTCTGGGGCCGGTAAGGGCGGGTCCGCTTGGGCGTGATGGCCAGCTCGGCGCAGGCGTCACGCCAGGCATGCGAGCGGTAGGCGGACCCATTATCAGATAGCACGCGCTCCACGACGACGTCACGGGCAGCGAACCACGCCACGGCCCGTTCCAGTACCGCGATGGCCGTTACCGACTTCTCATCATCATGAATCTCGGCATAGGCGATACGCGAGTGATCATCGATGACCGTGTGCACGAAGGCGGTTCCCATTTTCGGGTTGTGGTTCGCATTGCGGGGCTTGTCCGGGGTTGCTGCACGGTTCTTGTCTCCGGCCTGCCGGCCCACGAACCGGTGCCCGCCGCCGTCGGGAATATTGCCGAATTTGGTGACGTCCACGTGGATCATCGATCCCGGATAGGGGTGCTCATAGCGGCGGATTTTCTCACCGGTGACCCGGTCGATATAGCGCAGCCTGTTGATCCGGCAACGTACCAGCACTGCGTGCACCGTCGAGGCAGCCAGGCCCAGCCGGTAGGCGATCTGGACGGGCCCCAAGCGCTTGCGCCAGCGCAGTGCCACGATTTGTTTGACCGCTGCCTGCGGGGTGCGTGCAGGACTTGTCCGGGGTCTGCTGGGCTTGTCGGCCATCCCGGCCGCGCCGTGGGCTCGGTAGCGGTCGGCCCAGCGTTTGGCGGTGGGCCAGGAGACCATGAACATTTTCGCTGCGGTGGAGACGCTCCACTGCTGGTCAACGATGAGCTTGGCGATTCTCAGACGTGCTTTGGGGGTCAGGGCTGCATTAGCGTGGGACATGAAGGCCTCCTGTTTGTGAAGTGGTTTCTTAGACAGCTCCACTCCACATCGGGGGCCTTCGTCATCCCATCAATTCAGACCGTGTCGTCGCACGAGTTCAACCAACGTTGCTGGGCAGTACACCTAGACGAGTAGCCCGCCCGACACACCGCCAGAACAAGGAAACGGCGGCACCCGCAGGGGGTACCGCCGTCGTGCACTGCCG
Organism: Arthrobacter sp. AOP36-F1-5; assembly: GCF_058137995.1. Taxonomy (NCBI): domain Bacteria; kingdom Bacillati; phylum Actinomycetota; class Actinomycetes; order Micrococcales; family Micrococcaceae; genus Arthrobacter; species Arthrobacter sp. AOP36-F1-5. The sequence goes on along the minus strand of NZ_CM176892.1, from coordinate 274,914 downwards.
GTGGCAGTGCCCTGCCTGCTTCCTACTAGCGCAGCGGGCTGAAGTGGCGCATCAGCGGGGCCGTGCCCTGGCCGGTCATCTCGGCGGCCAGCATCTTGCCGGTCAGCGGGCCGAGGGCGACGCCCCACATGCCATGGCCGCCGGCGACGTGCACGCGCGGGGACTTGGTGGCGCCGATCAACGGCAGGCCATCGGCGGTGCAGGGACGGGCTCCCACCCATTCCTCCTGGCGGTCCTCCCAATCGATGCCGGTGTACATCGGGGAGGCGGCCTTGATGATCGCCTGGATCCGGCGTTCGTCCAACGGCGCATCGGCGTCGCGGAATTCCATCATGCCGGCGACCCGGAAGCGATCCCCCAGCGGCGTGCAGGCGACCCGCTGGGCGGGGAAGTAGATGGGGTGGGTCGGCATGGACTCGGGCTTGACGGTGAAGCTGTAGCCACGCCCTGCCTGGACGATCTGGCGGACGCCGAATTTGCGGGTCAGCGAGTTCAACCAGGCTCCGGTGGCCAGGACCACCGAATCGGCGGTCATGCTCCTGCCGCTGGAACCGATCACCGTCACGGAGTTCCCGGAGTCACGGACGTCGGAGACGGCGAAGCCGTCAATGATCTCCCCGCCGCGCTGGCGTACCGACTCGGCGAGCGATTCCATGAAGTTCGGCGGGTTGAGGAAACGCTGGTCGTGGATCTTCACGCCGGCGGTGACCCCCGAACCCAAGGTGGGCTCCAGTGCGCGGATCTCCGCGCCGGTCATCAGATCGAAGTCCACGGATCCTCCGGCTTCGCGGATGCCCTCGAACTCGTGCACCAGTCCCTCGCGGTCCTTCTCGGTGGCGAAGGCGGCCAGGAAGGGCTCGGCCGGTTTGGTGGGTTCGGTGACCGCGTTGCTGCCCTCGGCCAGCTCGGCGAAGGCATCCAGACCGGTGCTGCCGATCTCACTGAACACCTTCATGGCTTCGCGCCATTTGCCCGGGGTGCAGTGCCGGGCGAATCCGGCCAGGAACCTGATCAACGAAGGATCGGTGGTCAACGGGATGTAGAGGGGCGAGGCAGGGTCCAGCATGGCCTTGGCTCCGGTGGCGAACACGGAGGGTTCGCTCAATGGCAGGGTCAGGGCCGGGGTCAGCCAGCCGGCATTGCCCCAGGAGGAGCCGGCGGAGACTCCGGTCCGGTCGACGATGGTGACCCGGACCCCCCGCTCCTGCAGGTGCCAGGCGGTCGACAGACCGACGATGCCCGCGCCGACGACGACGACGTGTTCAGGATGTTGCATGCCCATGGTTTCTCCCGTTGGCTCGATCAGACTCGCACCGTAAGGATGCCCGAGCCCGCCGCCAACCTCAACCCCTCGGGAGGTTTCCACGGTAGCGCTGGCACCCGGAGGCCAAATCATGAATTAATCACGGGCACAGACGGTAATTCAGCATTTACTTCGGTCTTTGCCCTACTTTATTCCTTGGTCCACCGGGACTATGTCACAGCCGCGACCGCCGGGCTCCCCCAGGCCCAGGTCCGACGCGGTCCGGACCCGGGGATCTTCGACCGCCGACCCATCGCCGCCATGACAGGGCCTCGACACAACCCTTGACATTGCCCGTGTGACCCAGTTCACTATATTGCATAACGGAATTCAGTTTCCGCTATACGGAATCCCAGGTGATCAGCCAGGGATCCGGACCCCAGTACAAGGAACAGCTGTCGCCCGGACCTGCTTCCGATCATCCGCACACAAGGGAAACTCCATGAACAAGAACGCATCAAGCGCCGCGGCAGGCCGCCGCACCGCGCCTGCACGTCCCGAAGACGAGCGTCTGCCCATCGGTAGCACCTTCGCTTACGGCTTCCAGCACGTTTTGACCATGTACGGCGGAATCATCGCCCCGCCACTGATCGTCGGCACCGCAGCGGGCATGAGCTCCTCCGACGTCGGCCTGCTCATTGCCGCCTGCCTGTTCGTCGGCGGCCTGGCCACCCTGCTCCAGACCATCGGCATTCCGTTCTTCGGGTCCCAGCTGCCGCTGGTCCAGGGCGTCTCCTTCGCCGGCGTGGCCACCATGACGGCCATCATCGGTGGCGGCGGTGGCATCCAAGCGGTCTTCGGAGCGGTGATGGTCTCCGCAGCCGTCGGGCTGCTGATCACCCCGGTGTTCTCCAAGGTGATCAGATTCTTCCCACCGGTCGTCAACGGCGTGGTGATCACCGTCATCGGCTTGTCGCTGATGCCGGTGGCCGCCAACTGGGCCATGGGCGGCAATGACAAGGCCGACGACTACGGCTCCATGGCCAACATCGGCCTGGCCGGCGCGACCCTGCTGATCGTCCTGCTGCTGAGCAAGCTCGGCAATGCGACGATCTCCCGCCTGTCCATCCTGCTGGCCATCGTCATCGGTACGCTGGTCGCCGTCTTCACCGGCATGGCCGACTTCTCCGGGGTCGGCAACGGCCCGGTCTTCGCCTTCCCGGCCCCCTTCGCCTTCGGCTGGCCGACCTTCGAACTGCCGGCCATCATCTCGATGCTGATCGTCACGCTGGTCATCCTGACCGAAACCACGGCGGATATCCTGGCCGTCGGTGAAATCGTCGAAACCGAGGTCGATTCCAAGCGCATCGGCAACGGTCTGCGCGCCGACATGATCTCCAGCCTGATCTCGCCGGTGTTCAACTCCTTCACCCAGAGCGCCTTCGCCCAGAACGTCGGGCTGGTGGCCATCACCGGCATCAAGAGCCGTTTCGTGGTCAGCGCCGGCGGCCTGATCCTCGTGCTGCTGGGCCTGCTGCCGGTCATGGGACGCATCGTCGCGGCGGTGCCTACCGCGGTCCTCGGCGGAGCCGGCATCGTGCTCTTCGGCACCGTGGCCGCCAGTGGCATCCGCACGTTGGCCAAGGTCAACTACAAGGACAATATGAACCTGATCATCGTGGCCACCGGCGTCGGCTTCGGCATCATCCCGATCGCCGCCCCGGCCTTCTGGAACGAGTTCCCGACCTGGGTCGGCACGATCTTCCACTCGGGCATCAGCTCGGCCGCGGTCGCCGCGATCCTGCTGAACATCCTGTTCAACCACATCAAGGTCGGAACCCCGACGGACCCCTCGGTCTTCGCCAAGGCCCCGGTCCGGCCGGCCACCGAAAAGGACTTCGAGACCCACGAAGTCTCCGAGGTCTAGGCCCCGGACACCAGACCGACACCAGTAGAAAAGCGAGGGAGCAGCTCCGGGACACCGGGGCTGCTCCCTCGCATTTCGTGACCGGGTCTCAGCCCCCGTGTGCCTGCAGGAACTCGTACACCTCGGTTTCGTCGACCCCGGGGAACGCCCCCGAAGGCATGGCGGCCAACAGGTGGGAGTTCGCCCGGGCCGCCGGCCAGGCCTGACCGGCCCAGGAGCGGGCCAGCGCCTCCGGCGGACGCTTGCAACACGACTCATCCGGGCAGCGTGATTTGGACCGTTCGGTGGTGTCACGGCCGCGGAACCACTTCACGTGTTCGTAGGGGACCCCGATGCTCAGCGAGTACATCCCCGAGGAGTGGCGTTCGGTGCGGGCGGTGCACCAGAAGGTCCCCACCACGGTGTCGGTGTATTGCTCGAAGGCCCGGAACTTATCCGGGACCTCGAAGACCTCGCGGCTGGTCCAGTACCGGCAGATCGACTGCCCCTCGATGGCGCCGGTGTGGTCGGCGGGGAAGTTCACGTCGTCGTTCTCGTAGGCCTTGTGCAGGATGCCCGACTCGTGGACCTTCTGGAAGTGGCAGGTGATGCCCAGGTGTTCGGTGGCCAGGTTCGTGAAGCGGTGGGCCGCCGATTCGTAGGAGACCGCATAGGCATCACGCAGGTCCTCGATCGCCAACGACTTGGACTTCTTGGCCTCCTCGAGGAAACCCACGGTGGTCTTCTGCGGCATCAGCAGGGCCGCGGCGAAGTAGTTGGTGTAGACCCGCTGACGGAGGAACTCGCTGTAGTTCCGGGGGGCCTCATGACCCAGGACGTAGTGGCCCAGCGCCTGCAGCAGCACCGACCGGGCGTCATGATCGCTTCGGGTCCCCTGCACCAGATAAATTCTGCGGTTCTTCAGATCGGTCACCGACCGGGTCGAATGCGGCAGGTCCCCGACGAAGCGCAGCCCGAATCCCAGATGCTCGGCCAGATCGGCGGCGACATGGTGGGACAACGGTCCCGAGGTGTGCCCGACGGCGTCGAGCAGACCCTGGGCCTGCTTCTCCAGCTCGGGGTAGTGGTTGTTGCATTCACGCATTTCGGTGCGGATCTCGGTATTGGCCCGACGCGCTTCCTCGGGGGTCGCCGCCTGCTCCTCGAGCCGCCGTTCGAGCTCATGCTGCAGGCCGACCATGGATTCAAGCACATCCATCGGCAACCGTGAGGACACCCGGACCTTGGGCAGCCCCAAGGATCCGTAGAGCGGTCCGCGCTGGGCCCTTTCCAACTCGATTTCCAGCCCGGCCCGCCGGCTCGGAGGCTCGGATCCGAGCAGGTCGTCCACGCCGGTATCCAGGGCGGCGGCCAGTTGCCGCAACAGCCCCACCTTGGGCTCGCGTTTTCCGTTCTCGATCAGGCTCAGCTGCGAGGGGGCCACCGAGACCAGGGCACCCAACCCATCCAGGGTCAGCGCCTTGCCCTTGCGTAGGTGGCGCACCCGGCGGCCCAGGGCAATGGCATCCAGTTCGGGGTCGTCGTGGGTCGAGGCGCCCTGCGGGGACTGTCCGCCGGAGGGCCGGTTCCATGTGGGAGTCGTCACTTCTTGAGAATAGCTCAAGAAGTGCAAATCTTTCCACCCCAACCCCCTAGAAAACCCCTTGCGGATCGCGAAGAGTCATGACTACGAACAAAAACACGGAAACATCGACCGACCGGCAGAGGCGCCGGGAACGTCGTCGGATCCCCGGGACACCCGGAGCGACACCAAGGAGAATGCCATGACGCAGAAGCAGAATTCCGCCGCAGAGCGCGAACAGGCCCTGGAGATGGAGTGGAGCGCCAACCCCCGCTGGGCAGGCATCACCCGCGAATACACGGCGGCGGAGGTCGTTCGGCTGCAGGGACGCGTCGTCGAAGAGAACACGTTGGCCCGTCGCGGTTCCGAAAAGCTCTGGGACCAGCTCACCACCGAAGCCACGACCGGCGCCTACACCAACTCCCTGGGCGCCCTGACCGGCAACCAGGCGGTCCAGCAGGTCAAGGCAGGCCTGCGGGCCATCTACCTCTCCGGTTGGCAGGTTGCCGCCGACGCCAACCTCGCCGGCCAGACCTACCCCGACCAGTCGCTCTACCCGGCCAACTCGGTCCCCCAGGTGGTGCGCCGCATCAACAACGCCCTCCAGCGCGCCGACCAGATCGAATTCGCCGAGGACATCCATTCCGTCGAGGACTGGCTGGTCCCGATCGTCGCCGACGCCGAGGCCGGCTTCGGTGGCCCGTTGAACGCCTACGAACTGATGAAGTCGATGATCACCGCCGGCGCCTCGGGGGTGCACTGGGAAGACCAGCTCGCCTCGGAGAAGAAGTGCGGCCACCTCGGCGGCAAGGTCCTCATCCCCACCGGCCAGCACATCCGCACCCTCAATGCCGCCCGCCTGGCCGCCGACGTTTCCGATACCCCCAGCGTGATCATCGCCCGCACCGATGCCGAAGCCGCCACCCTGATCACCTCCGACGTCGATGAGCGTGACGCGCAGTTCGTCACCGGCGAGCGCACCGCCGAAGGCTTCTACAAGGTCCGCAACGGGATCGAACCCTGCATCGCCCGGGCCAAGGCCTACGCCCCCTATTCCGACCTCATCTGGATGGAGACCGGGACCCCTGACCTGGAGATGGCCAAGAAGTTCGCCGAAGCAGTCAAGGCCGAACACCCCGACCAGATGCTCGCATACAACTGCTCGCCGTCCTTCAACTGGAAGAAGCACCTCGACGACGCCACGATCGCCAAGTTCCAGCGCGAACTCGGCGCCATGGGATTCACCTTCCAGTTCATCACCCTGGCCGGGTTCCACGCCCTGAACCACTCGATGTTCGATCTGGCCTCCGGCTACGCCCGGAACGGCATGAGCGCCTACGTCGAACTCCAGGAACGCGAATTCGCCTCCGAGGCCGCCGGCTACACCGCCACCAAGCACCAGCGCGAGGTCGGCACCGGCTACTTCGACCAGATCGCCACGACCCTGAACCCCGAAGCATCCACCCTGGCTCTGGTGGGATCCACCGAAGCCGGCCAGTTCCACTAGGCACCACACGACGCCGGTGCCGGGGCCCACCCACCCGGGCACCGGCGTCGTCCCCCACCATTTTTAAGGAGATCCGCCATGAACGACCCCATCACCCTGAACGGCACCACGCCGAATGCTTCGCCGGTCCGCGGCCAGGAGCAGATCCTCACCCCCCGGGCCATGGACTTCCTGGCGCAGCTGCATCACGAGTTCGAGCCGCGCCGGAAGGAACTGCTGGCCCTGCGCGAAACGCGCCGCCGCGAGATCGCCGGCGGCCAGGATCCGCACTTCCTGGAAGAGACCCGGCCCATCCGTGAAGACGACTCCTGGACGGTCGCCCCCATCGCCCCCGGCCTGGAGGACCGCCGGGTGGAGATCACCGGACCGCCGGAACGCAAGATGGCCGTCAACGCACTGAACTCCGGTGCCAACGTCTGGCTGGCGGATCTGGAGGACTGCACCACCCCCACCTGGCAGAACGTCATCAACGGGCAGCTGACCCTGCGGGCCGCGCTCGAGAACGACCTCGACTTCACCTCCGAGGAGGGCCAGGAGTACACGGTCACCGGACGGACGCTGACCGAGCTGCCGACCATCATGGTCCGGCCGCGCGGCTGGCACCTGCCCGAGCGGCACCTGACCATCGGCGGCAAGTCCACCTCGGGGGCGCTGGTCGACTTCGGCCTCTACTTCTTCCACAACGCGCAGCGGTTGATCTCCGGCGGACGTGGCCCCTACTTCTACCTGCCCAAGATCGAGAACCATCTGGAGGCCCGCCTCTGGAACGACGTGTTCATCAGGGCCCAGGAGTTGCTGGACATCCCCCGGGGGACCATCCGCGCCACGGTCTTCATCGAGACCATCACCGCGGCCTTCGAACTCGAGGAGATCCTCTACGAACTGCGGGAGCACTCCGCGGGCCTGAACGCCGGCCGGTGGGACTACATCTTCTCAGTGATCAAGAACTTCCGCACCCGCGGACCGCGGTTCGTGCTGCCGGACCGGGCGATGGTGACCATGACCGCCCCCTTCATGCGGTCCTTCACCGAACAGCTGGTGCGGGCCTGCCACCGCCGCGGGGCCACGGCCATCGGTTCCATGAGCGCCTTCATCCCGAACCGGCGCGACGAGGCCGCCAACGCGGTGGCCTTCGAGACCGTCGGGGTCGAGAAATCCCGCGAAGCCGCCGACGGTTTCGACGGCGCCTGGGTGGCCCACCCGGATCTGGTCCCGGTGGTGCAGCGGATCTTCGATCGGGAGATGGGCGGAAAACCGAACCAGATCGACCGTCTGCGCGAAGACGTCGCCGTCGATGACCGGGCCTTGCTGGACATCGCCGGAACCCCGGGGCTGATCACCGAGGGCGGGGTCCGGATGAACGTGGTCATCGGGCTGCGCTACATCGAGTCCTGGTTGCGGGGCAACGGGGCCGTGGTCCTGAAGAACATGATGGAGGACGCCTCCACCGCCGAGATCTCCCGCTCGCAGATCTGGCAGTGGATCCACCAGGGTGCGGTGACCGACGACGGTGAGCTGATCACCGCCGAGTTCGTCGAGGAGATCGTGGAGGAGGAGTACGCGAAGATGGAACGCTTCGAGGGGGACCGGTTCGCCGATGCCCGGGAGATCTTCGATGAGTGTGCCCTGCAGGATGACTACCCGGCCTTCCTGACCGTGCCGTCCTACACGCGGTTCCTCTGCCAGTCCAAGGCGCGGCAGATGATCGACGCCTGACCAGCCACCGACCGCCCCGCCGGGGGTTCTTCCTCCATTGGATCCCGGGCCGGGGCGGTCGGCCCCCACACCACGACGGACCCCATCTGGCAGAGCTGCCGGGGTCCGTCGTCTTTTTGAGGTCGGGGTCTAGATGTCGTCCTCGTAGGCGGGGCCGCCCTCGCCCTCCCAGGTCTCCAGCCGGCGGACCTTGGAGGCGTTGTATTTGCGGCGGACCCCGCGGCCGGCATCCTCGTCCTCCTCGACGAAGACGGCGCCGTACTGTTCCAGGGCGTGGCGCAGCATGGCGTTCTGCTCGACGGTCAGATCGTGGTTGCCTTTTTCGAAGGCCCGGATCTGCTGTTTCTCCAGTCCGGCGGCCCGACCAATGACCTTGCTCGAGACCTGGGTGATGGCGCGGGCGGCCCGGGCCAGATCGGCGGGTATGAATGTTGATGGGTTCTTCATGCCTTGATCATCCCAGTCTTCGCGCGCGAAGTCAGGCGACCCGACCGGGACGGGTGCACCAGTAGGCTGGATACCGGTTCCGGAGGGCCCGGATGAGTGGAGACGGCGGGGAGCAAACCGATGGACATCGATCCGGGGAACGACGTCGACACGGCCCCTCGCCGGGGATCGCCGGCGGCCCGGACCGTCACCACCCTCCTCTCCCCCGTGGTCCTGGTCAGCGCCTACCTGCTGGTGCTGCCGCTGCGGAGTCCGGACACCACCTGGCTGCAGGCCATCGTGGCCCTGGTCTTCACCACGGGACTGCCCTGGCTGGGCGTGGTGTGGATGAAGCATCGGGGCCGGGTCACCGATCTGCATGTCCGTGAGCGGTCGCAGCGCCGGCCCGTGTTCGTCCTCGCCGGGGCATCCCTGCTGATCGGTGGCGGCGCGTTGGTGCTGCTGCGGGCCCCGGCGGCGGTCTTCAGCGCGCTGGGGTTGATCCTGGCCGGACTGCTGATCTGCCTGGTGGTGAACCTGCGGTGGAAGATCTCCGTGCATACGGCGGTCGCCGCCTTCATCTGGCTCGAGGTCTTCTCCGACCCGGACTGGGGTGCGGCCGCCGCCCTCTTCCTGACCTTGCTGGTCGGCTGGTCGCGTCTGGAGCTGCGACGGCATACCCCGGGCCAGGTGCTCGCCGGTGCGCTGGTGGGCTGCATCGTGTTCGCCGGCGGGCTGGCCCTGCCCTGAACCGCTCGTCCGGCCAGGGGCTCCCGCGGTTCCTGCCCGTCGACCGCTTATAGGATGGCGGGGACCACCGGCGAGGGCCCAGGCCCGCCCCCGACACCTGCGAACGGAGCACCCATGGCACTTCGTGTTCTGGTCCCTTCCCCCGCGTTGGCCCACGCCATCAGCGGTCCGGGGATCGAAGCCATCATCTGGCATATCGATTCCGAGGCCTCCCCGGCCCCGGCAGCCGATGTCCTGATCACCGAGCGTCCCCGCGTCCAGGCCCACCGTTCCCGGGTGAACAGCATCCCCGGCCTGCGCCACGTCCATCTGCTGTCCATCGGCTACGAATGGGTCCTGGACCATCTGCCGCCCGGGGCCACGCTGAGCAATTCGCGGGGCGCCGTCGAGGATGCCACCGCCGAACACGGGCTCGCCCTGACCCTGGCGGCACTGCGCGATCTGCCGGTCGCCGCCACCCAACAGCACCGCCACGACTGGACACCGCTGTGGACCACGTCCCTGCATGGTTCGGTGGTCGTCCTCCTGGGCCATGGCGGGGTGGGCCGGGAAGTGGCCGCCCGGTTGGCGCCCTTCCGTCCGGCAGCCGTGCTCCCCGTGGCCCGCCGGGAACGCACCACCGAGAGCGGGGTCCACGTCCACGGGGTCCAGGAGCTGCCCGGGCTCCTGCCCCGGGCCGACGTCGTCATCGTCACCCTGCCCCACGCGGCGGGCACCGAACGGCTCGTGGATGGCGCCTTCCTGGCCGCCATGGCCGACGGGGCCCTGCTGGTGAACATCGGTCGCGGCGCGGTCGTGGACACCGAGGCACTGGTCGCCGAGTTGCAGTCCGGACGGCTACGGGCCGCCCTGGATGTCGTCGACCCGGAACCGCTCCCGGCCGGCCACCGGCTCTGGGAGGCCCCCGGCTGCCTGCTGACCCCGCATATGGCCGGGAACACCAACGAATTCATCCGCCTGTCCACCGAGGGCGCCGTGGAGCAGGTCCAGCGTCTGGCGCAGGGCCGGGCCCCGATCCACCTCGTGGCCGGACCGGGGGCCGGGTAGCCCCTCGACGGTCCCCGCCCGGTACTCTGGGGAACCATGGAGAACATCACGCTCAAGCCCGGCGACCAGGTCGTCTTCACCTCCCTGGAAGCACTCGATAAGAACGATCTCGCCCAGGCAGTCACGGACGCCGGCTACCTCGTGGGTCCCGGGGTCTCGAAGAAGACCGCCCTGCTGGTGGCCGGGGACCCCGACGTGGATTCAACCAAGTCGCGCAAGGCCCGCGACTACGGCATCCCCGTCATCGGCGAGCACGACTTCGTTCAACGCTTCCTCGGCGGGGTCCTCCCGGCCACGGCGGAGGCCCCCGAGCTCTCGGCCCCGGCCTCGCTGGACGACCTGCCCCCGAATGCCAAACGTGATCTTCCCGCCGTGAAGCTCGCCTGCGCTGCGTTGCGCGAGGAACTCCCCGTCCAGGCCCTGGTCAAGACCCCGGAGGCCGGGGTCTTCGTCGTCCGCGGTCCCGCCCGCCATTCGGCCCTCGGCGAGGCCTGGATGGTCGGCGGCGTCGCCGTCGCCGGCTCCACCGGGACCCCCGATAAGATCGTGCGCGCCCTGGGCCTGGCCGGCGGTGATGAATCGGCACCGCAGGACGACCTCGAACGGCTGGACGTCAACCACCCCACCTACGGGCAGTTCAGCGTCTATGGCCCCCTCCGCCACCAGGCCGGGCTGGACCTGGTCGGCCCCTGGATCCGCGGTGGGGTCCACAGCCGGGATTGAGCTGCGGGCCGGCGCCGGGGAATACCCCGGGCGCCGGTCGGTGTTGCACCAGGCATCCCCGACCACAGGAGCCTTTCCATGGATCTGTTTGCCCCGCTCACCCTCGGCGACCTCGACCTGCCCAACCGGCTGGTCATGGCCCCGCTGACCCGATCACGGTCCCGCGTTGACGGGGTGCCCAACGACGACGTCGTGGAGTACTACCGCCAACGGGCTTCGATGGGGCTGATCGTCAGCGAGGGAACCTATCCCAGCCAGACGGGCCAGGGATTCGTGCGCCAGCCCGGACTGGCCACCGAGGAGCAGGTCGCCGGGTGGAAACGCGTCACCGACGCCGTCCATGCCGAGGGCGGGCTGATCATCGCCCAGGTCATGCATGCCGGCCGGGTCACCCACCCGGAGATCACCGGGGTCCAGGAGGTCGTCGCCCCCAGTGCGATCGCCGTCGAGGGAAGCACCCGCACCTACACCGGCAAGCACCCCTACCCGGTCCCCCGCGCCCTGGAGACCTCCGAGCTGGCTGGCATCGTGGAGGAGTTCGTCCGGGCCTCGACCAATGCGATCGCCGCCGGCTTCGACGGGGTGGAACTCCATGGCGCCAACGGCTACCTGCTCCATGAGTTCCTGGCCTCCTCGACGAATACACGCACCGATGCCTACGGCGGGTCCCCGGGAAACCGGGCCCGCCTGGTCATCGAGGTGGCCACCGCGGTGGCCGCGGCCATCGGTTCCGGCCGCACCAGCCTGCGGATCTCCCCCGAACACAATGTCCAAAGCACCCTGGAGGAGGACCGCGACGACGTCGCGGCCACCTACGGTGCGCTCATCGACGGGATCGCCCCGCTGGGATTATCGGCGCTGAGCATCCTGCACCGGCAGCCGACCGGGGAACTGGCCCAGGATCTGCGCTCGCGTTTCGGCGGCCCCGTGCTGTTGAATTCGGGGTTCGCCGAGATCACCACCGTCGAGGACGCCCGGGAGCTGACCTCCAGCGGCTGGGGTGAGGCGGTCGTCGTCGGGCGGCCCGCCATCGCCAACCCGGATCTGGTGCGGCGCTGGCGTGAGGACCTGCCGCTGAACGAACCGAACCAGGCGACCTTCTACACCGAGGGGCCCACCGGGTACATCGACTACCCGTTCTGGCAGAACTAGCCCCCGGACACCGGACGGGAATAGTCCTCGGCGCGGGGAGGTTGAAGCATCCATGACTTCTCCGCGCCTTTCCGTCGATATCTGGTCCGACATCTCCTGCCCCTGGTGCTTCATCGGCAAACGTCGTTTCGAAGCGGCCCTGGCCACCCTTTCCTTCCGTGACCAGGTGGACGTGACCTGGCACAGCTACCAGCTCGATCCCTCGCTGCCGGCCCACTACGACGGCACCGAATTCGAGTATCTTTCGCAGAAGAAGGGCATGGACCCGGCGCAGGTGAAGCAGATGCTCGAACACGTCACCGGCCAGGCCGCCGACGAGGGGCTGCACTACGATTTCGGCAACCTCAAGGTCGCCAATTCCTTCACCGCCCACCGCCTGCTGCATCTGGCCGAGGCGCATGGCCTGGCCGGCGAGGTCAAGGAGGCGCTGCTCTCCGCCCAGTTCGAAAAGGGCCTGGACACCGGGGACACCACGGTGCTGCGCCGGATCGGCACCGACGCCGGACTGGCCGAGGACGACGTCGTGGCGGTCCTGGAATCGGATCGGTACACCGCCGAGGTCGAGGCCGACATCGCCCAGGCCCGCGCCCTGGGGGTGACCGGGGTGCCGTTCTTCGTCCTGGACATGAAGTACGGAATCTCCGGGGCCCAGCCACCCGAGGTGTTCGCCGAGGCCCTGACCACCGCCTGGGGTGAGGTCTCCCCGCTATCCATGGTCAACGCCGGACAGGACCCGGCCTCCGGCACCCAGGCCCCCGCCTGCGGCCCCGAGGGCTGCGACTAGCAGCGGCCCACCCGCCGCCGTCCCGGGTTACTTCCCGTCCTGATCCTTCGCCGGTGAGGGGTCCGCCTTCCCGGAGGCCGCCGCGGATTCCTTGGCCTTCTTGCGGGCTTCCTTCACCGCGATCGGGCAGCTGAGCTGGCCGTCGGAGGTATCCACCTTCTTCTTCGGGACGATCGACCCGGCCTTGTACTTCTTGCCGATGACGAAATCGATGGTGTCGGCGCTGCGCTTGGGCTTCTTCACGTATTCGGTGCCCTTGATATGGCGTTGGACGGTCAGGGCGTTGGCCCGGCCCTTCGTCCCGGAGACCACGGTGCCCACGATGTCGGCGTTCTTCAACTTCGCATTGGCCACCTTCCCGATCGTGAAACCGTGCTTCTTCAGCGATTCGGCCGTGGCCGCGGCCAGCCCGGCGCTGGTGGTGGCGTTGTAGACGTTGACGGTGACGTCCTTCGGCTTCGCGTACTCCAGTTCCTCCTGCGGGCAGACGGCGGCGGCCGGATCCTCCGCCTGCGCCGTCGCCGTGGGCGTCGGCGCCGGTTCCAGGGCGGGGATGACCACCTGCCCGGTCTTGACCAGGTAGGCGAGCACGAGCGCGGCGATCACCAGCGCGACCAGCAGGCCCAGCACCATCCCGTGCAGCAGCCGGCGCCGGTAGTAGCGCGGGTTCTCCACGCGTTCGGGGTCGTGATCGGAGAACCCCTCGTCCAGGTCCTCCTCGGTGACGATCCGTTGGCCATGCCAGTCGGTCGGGTCTCGTTCATCGCTCATGGGATCACGAATCCAGGATCAGGACGCGGGCGTGCATGACCGAACGCTGGTGCAGGGCGGTCCGCACGGCCCGGTGCAGCCCGTCCTCCAGATACATGGTGCCCTGCCACTGCACCACGTGGGGGAAGAGGTCACCGAAGAACGTGGAGTCCTCCGCCAACAGCGCTGCCAGGTCCAGGGTCGCCTTGGTGGTCACCAATTCATCGAGGCGTACCTGACGGGGGGCGACGACGGCCCAGTCCTTGGGAGTGACAAGGTCGTGGTCGGGGTACGGGCGGGATTCGCCGACTGCTTTGAAGATCACTGTTCCAGCTTAGCCTCGATCCACCGATGGGAGCCGGTGAAGCAGGACGTCATTAACGCGGAGATGCCCGACTTTTCAAGGATAATTGGACTTGCGACAGTACAAATTTCCTGAAGAAGAAGGGCATCTCGCAGATGCAAGTTTCCCACACTCCCACGGCCCTGTCAGCCGCGTTCGACGAACCGAACCTCATCGCGGCGGCAGGTCTGGTCCCGGTCATGGAACTGGCCCGCGACTCTGGCCTGCATGAGCTGGCGGACAGGCAGCTGAGCGTGCCGACCGACAAAGGTGCCAACGCCGGCGCGAAGACCGCAGCGCTGGTTGCCGGGATGGCCGCCGGAGCCGATTCCATCGATGACATGACCGTGCTGCGCCACGGCGGGATGAAACGGCTCTTCGGCTCCTGCTACGCCCCCTCGACCCTGGGATCCTTCTTGCGGTCCTTCTCCTTCGGGCACGTCCGCCAGCTCGACGCCGTTGCCTCTCGTTTTTTGGGAAACCTCGCAAACAGGGCACCGCTGTTGGGCGATCCTGGTGCCGAGGAGTTCGTGTTCGTTGATGTCGATGACACGATCATCGAGGTCCACGGCTATGCCAAGCAGGGCTCCGGGTACGGATATTCAGGGGTCCGTGGGCTCAACGCGGTGCTGGCCATCGCCTCCACCGCCGATACTGCCCCGGTGATCCTGGCCCAGCGCCTGCGCAAAGGGGCCGCGAACTCGGCGCGTGGCGCCAAACGTCTCGTTGCCGATTCCCTGGCGACCCTGGGACGGATCCATGCCGAATCGCCAGTGCTCTGCCGCTTCGACTCCGCGTATTACGGCCATGCCGTCATCTCCACGGCTCTGGCTGGCGGTGCCGATGTCTCGGTGACGGCGCGCATGGACTCCGCGGTCAAACGCGCCATCTCCGGAATCGAGGAGGCCGCGTGGGAAAGCATCGAATACACCGATGCGATCTTCGACGAGACCGCCGGTGCCTGGATCTCGAAAGCCGAGGTCGCCGAAATTGACTTCACCGCTTTCTCCTCCCGGAAGAAGGCCGACCGGGTTCCCGGCCGACTGGTGGTACGCCGCATTCCGGAGCTGAATCCGAAGGCAACCGACGGGCAACCAACCTTGTTCGATGCCCATCGGTTCCACGCGTTCTTCACCACCGTGTCCATGGAAGCCATGGGCACCGTCGTCATGGACAAGACCCACCGCCGCCATGCGGTTATCGAGCAGGTGAACGCGGACCTGAAAAACAGTGCCCTGGCGCACTTGCCTTCGGGGCACTTCGGAGCCAACAGTGCCTGGTTGGCCGCCGCGGTCATGGCCTACAACCTCACCCGGACCGCCGGGGTACTGGCGGCGGGAAGGTTCCGCAAGGCCCGCACCGCGACGATCCGGGACAAACTTGTCAACGTCCCGGCCCGGATCGCCTCGAGTGCCCGTCGAATCCGATTGCACCTGCCCGAGGCATGGCCCTGGCAACAGGCGTGGGAGAAGCTCTTCGCTGCCGTTCATGCACCACCTCAGCGAGTCTGACTGATCGTTCACCAGCCGGACAACGGCATCATCAGGAACCATCGTGGAACATCATCGGCAGCGAGGCCGGGCCCTGAGTAGTGCCCAGTTTCCTTACACTCAAGACTTCAAAGAGCGTCCCGGTCCCTCATGGCAGGTCGGTGGATCAAGGCTTAGGGAACGCCAGCCCGATGTGGAGCGACGACCTGCCGGGGAGACCTGTCAAGGGTTCCGACATCCGGGGCAATATGACGGAACCCGGCGTAACCGTTGCTGTCGTCGCGGGGCCGCCGCGCCCTAACGTTACGGCCATGAACCTTGTGCGAACCTCAGTGCCCGTTCTTGATTTCTCCACGGCCCGTCGGGCCGACGGCTGCTTCAACCCCGAATTCATCGACGCCCTGCGTGCGGCGAGCCATCAGGTCGGCTTCTTCCAACTCACCGGTTTCGGCGCCGCCGAAGGCCAGGCGCAGGAACTCCTGCAGACCATGGAGGCCTTCTTCGCCCTGCCCCTGGCCGAACGGTTGGAGCTGGACAACCGCACCTCGGCCCAGTTCCGTGGCTACACCCGGCTGGGCAAGGAAATGACCCGGGGCCGGGCCGACTCCCGGGAACAGATCGACTACGGCCCGGACCGGGAGGCGCTGGAGGGCTACCCGCAGGACCGCCCCTACCTGAACCTGCAGGGCCCCAACCAATGGCCCGCGTCCTTCCCCGAACTCGAGCGCGTGGCCATGGCCTGGGCCGAGCTGATGTCACGGGTCGGGACCGAACTCCTCGCGGCGATCGCCGTATCACTGGGTCTGCCCGAGGACCATTTCGAGGCCCCGTTCCGGCACGACCCGGCCTGGATGGGCAAACTGGTCCACTACGTCGGCGGCCAGGTCCCGGAGGCCGGCAACCAGGGGGTGGGCCTGCACGCCGATTACGGTTTCGTGACCCTGCTGCTCCAGGACCAGGTCGGCGGGCTGGAGGTCCAGCCCTACGGGCATCAGGACTGGATTCCCGTCGAGCCGATCCCCGGGGCTCTGGTGGTCAACCTCGGGGAGATGCTCGAGGTCGCCACCAACGGTTACCTGATGGCCACCATCCACCGCGTGACGGCACCACCGGCCGGCGTCGACCGCTATTCGGTACCCTTCTTCTGGTCCCCGCGGCTGGATTCGGTCATCGATACGGTCCCGCTGCCACCGGAGCTGGCGGCCCAGGCCCGTGGCGTCTCCGACGATCCGACCAATCCGATGCTCTCCTCCTACGGCGCCAACGTCCTCAAGGGGTGGTTGCGCGCTCATCCGGAAACCGCCGCCCGGCACTATCCGGGGCTGTGATCCGGCCATCGGGCGGCGCATGTTCATGGTCTTCCTGCCCCGTTGCGGTGCCTGCACCGAATGCGCCGACGAGGAATTACCCCCTGGGCAGGCCACCGAGCGCGCGATGCCCTCTCGCGCTCCAACCCCTGAGACCTGACCGCCCAAGCCCAGTCGATCAATCCAGTTCTAGCCCTCGCGTCCCAGTCGCTGGCGCGCGGTGTGCGTACCCCGCCCGATGGGCACACGTCGCGTGGCGGCCCCGAGTCCGAACGCCGGCATATCGGTGTAGACCGTCTCTTGGTCGGTGACCCTCATCTGGTAGGTCTCGTGCCAGATGCCCACGTCGCCGCTGCCTGCCGACTTCTTCGTGAACTGGCGCCAGGCCCCCAGATGCGGAGCATCCTGGGCGGAGGCAAAGCGCTGCAAGTCCTCCGGGCTGCGCCAATAACTCAGCAGAATCGTGGTCCGACCCAGCCATTGGTGGTAGCCCAGCAGACCGGTTTCAGGATCTTTCGCCAGATGAGCCAACATCCGTGGCATGGCGGCCACGGTCGGGAGCACCGAGGCCAGCTTCCACCATCTGTTGGCCCGCATCCCGATCAGGAACACGGTCACGTGCTCCTGATCGGGGGCCGCTGTATATCTGCCCGGATCCACGGTTGCTGCCATGACCATCGCCTCTCATCGCGCATCACACTGCTATGGAACGATGATATGGATGCTTGGCCCCTTGGCAAGACCTTTAACCCATGATGCGATATTGCGCCGCCCCCCGGCTCCTCACAGCGGTCAGCAGCATGGTTTCCGTGTCTTTTGCCCGGGAACACCCCGTGGGACGAGGCTTATGAAGCAGTTTCACCCCGCCTCGTCAGCCTCTACGGCGAGCGCTACAGGGCCGCCCGCACCGCCCCGACGAGCTCGTCGGAGAGCGGCTCGACACTGGACGCGAACCGGCCCAGGATCCGGCCATCGGCCCCGACGAGGAACTTCTCGAAGTTCCAGCCGATATCCTGGACCTCTCCGGTGGGGTAGGCGGTGAGCTCGCGGTAGAGCGGGTGGGCGTCGGGGCCGTTGACGTTGGTCTTCGTGGCCAACGGGAAGGTCACCCCGTAGTTGATCTGGCAGAACTCCTCGATCTGCGCATCCGTTCCCGGCTCCTGGCCCATGAACTGGTTGCTGGGCACCCCCAGCACCACCAGGCCCTGGTCCCGATGCGTCGCATACAGCTTCTCGAGACCCTCATACTGCGGGGTGAATCCGCATTTGGAAGCGACGTTGACCACCAGGACCGGCCGGCCGGCGAACGCCTCCCCGAAGGTCGACGTCGTTCCGTCGTTGAAGGTGATGGCCACATCCTGCAGGGTCGAATCGGGCGTGCTCATGATGTCCTCTCGCTCAGGGGTTCCTGCCTTCAGCCTAGCCATCCGGCCCGGCTTTCCCCTGTCCTTCAGCGACCGGCGAAGCGGTTGACCCGCTGCACCGAATCCGGGTGCGCGGCCAGGGCCGAGATGCTTCTCGTTTCCGCGGCCAGATGTGCCGCGTAGCCGGTGGACATCCCCGCCCGGAGCAACGCCTTCGTCGGCCCCAGGGTCTGGACGGCGCCTTGCAGGAACCCGTCCTCGGCCACGGTGAGCTCGCCTTCGAAGACGGCCGAGGGGGCCGAGGCGTTCGCCAGCCCCCAGTCGACGGCCTCGTTACCCGCAAGCCGGCGTCCGCCCAGGGTCAGATCCACGGCGCGCTGGTGGCCCACGGTCGCGGGCAGCAGATAGGAGACCCCCGTGTCGGGGCTGAATCCAATGCCCGCGTAGGCGGCCATCAGCGTCGCTTCCTCCGCCACCAGGACCCAATCGGCGTTGAGCACCAGCCCCAGGCCGGCCCCCGCGGCCACCCCGTTGACCCCGGCGAGCACCAGGAGCCGGGAATGAACCAGGGCCAGCGCCAACTCGTGGGCCGCCTCGGCCAACGCGGCGATGAAGGCGGAGCGTTCGGCGGGCGGGGATCCCGCCATGTTCCCCACGTCCCCTCCCCCGCAGAAGAACCGTCCGGTCCCGGTCAGGGTGAGCACGTACACCTCGGGGTCGGCCTCGGCGGCACGAACGGCGGCCAGCAGTTGGCGGGCCAGGGCCAGGTCCAGGACGTTTCCGCCCTCCGGCCGTTGCAGGACCAGCCGCACGACCCCGGGACGGCGTTCGATGCCGATCACCGGCTGCTCCGGCCCGGCAGTCCCGGCGCTCACTGCCCGGTGCTCCGTTCCGCGCGCAGCTCGCGTTTGAGGAGTTTGCCCGACTGGTTCCGGGGCAGCTCGGCGACGAAGTCCACCCGTTTGGGCACCTTGTAATCGGCGATCCGGCCCTTCACATGCGCGCGGACCCCCTCGGCCGTCAGGGAAGCACCTTCCTTGAGGACGACGACGGCGGTGATGGCCTCGATCCAGCGCTCATCGGCAACCCCGACGACGGCGACTTCGGCTACTTCGGGCAGTTCGTAGATGCAGTCCTCGACTTCCCGTGGAGGCACGAGCACTCCCCCGGTGTTGATGACGTCCTTGATCCGGTCCACGACCTGGATGTAGCCCTGCGCATCCCGGGTGACCTGGTCCCCCGAACGGAACCAGCCGTCAACGAAGGCCTCTTCGGTGGCCTCCTGCTTATTCCAGTAGCCGGTCATCAGTTGGGGTGACCTGTACTGGATCTCCCCGGGCTCGCCGGGGGCGGCGATCTCCCCGTCGGCGGTCACGACACGGGCCTCGACGTTGTAGACCGGCACACCGCAGGAGGCGGGCCGGGCCTCGTGGTCCTCGGGGCGCAGGACGGTGCATAGCGGGCCCAGCTCGGATTGGCCGAAGCAGTTGTAGAAACCGATCCGTGGATACCGCGAGCGCAGTCGCGCCAGCACGGTCACCGGCATGATGGAGGCCCCGTACTGGGCCTTGGCCAGCGACGACAGGTCCCGGGTCTCCATCTCCGGATGGTTGCTCAAGGGCACCCATACGGTGGGCGCCAGGAACAACGAGCCGATGTGTTCCTCCTCCACCAGGCGCAGGATCTGCCCGACCTCCGGACGCGCGATCAACCGGATGGTGGCTCCGAGGGAAAGATAGGGCAGCAGGAAGACGTGCATCGCCGCCGAGTGGTAGAGCGGCATCGCCACCAGGGGGCGGTCCTCGGCGGTGAAGTCCAGGGCGATGACCGAGGAGACGTATTCGGCGACCAGGGCCTCGTGGGTCATCATCGCGCCCTTGGGGGCGGAGGTGGTTCCCGAGGTGTACAGCAGTTGCACGACGTCGCCTCCCGCCACCTCCACCTCGACGGGCGTGGAATCGGCCCCGGGGTCCATCGCGGTCGCCAGGACGGACCCCCCGCCGTCGTCCTGCGTGGGAAGCATCGGCCACACCTCGGTGGCCTCCGCCGCCCTGCCGGCGCTGCGCACCTGGTCCACCAGCGGCAGCAGGGCGGGATCGGCGACGACCAGGCCCGCCCCGGAGTCGTCCAGGAGGTATCCGAGTTCATCGCCCTTCAGCGCGAAGTTCACCGGCACATGCACCAGTCCGGTCGCGGCACAGGCCAGATACAGGACGGCATAGGCGTCGGAATTCATCCCGTAGGCGGCGACCCGCGCACCCCGGGGAAGACCGCTGGAGACCAACCGGTGGGCCACGCGGTGGACGGCCAGTTCGAGTTCGGCGTAGGTCCACCGCCGGTCCTCGAAGAGCAGGGCCGTCGCCCCGGGATTGCGTCCCACGGAACGGCGCAGGACCGCACCGATGGTGTTGGCCCTGCCGGGCGTGGTTGGGGTGTTCATGGTGGCATTCCTCCCGCAGGTCGGCCCGGTCACGGACCACGATGTGACTCACCCCACAGGCTAGTCCGGGACTCCGGGCGCCGCCATACCGCCCCGCGGGGCGACGATCCGGTCACGGACGGGGCCCCGAGGGCCGCTGACCAGTGTTTTCCGGTAGGAATCATAAGTAGTATGGTGTGTTACGTCACACGCACTGCATCGTGCAGCCCACCTGCACCACGAGGCAAATAAAGGGAGTACCTACCATGACCAAATCCAAACGTGCCCTCAGGCTGGCACTGGCCACGGCGGGCATCGGCGCCCTGTCGCTCAGTGCCTGCACCGGCCCCGTCGACGATTCCGGGGGCGACAGCAGCGACAGCGGCAAGAAGGTCACCGTCGGGACCACCGACAAGATCGTCTCCCTCGACCCGGCGGGTGCCTACGACAACGGTTCGCTGACCGTGATGACCCAGGTCTACCCGTTCCTGCTCAACTCCAAACCCGGCAGTGCCGATCCGGAACCGGGCATCGCCACCTCGGCGGAGTTCACCTCCCCCAAGGAATTCACCGTCAAGCTCAAGGACGGGCTGAAGTTCGCCAACGGCAACGACCTCACCTCCTCCGACGTGAAGTTCAGCTTCGACCGGGTCGTCTCCATCGACGACCCGCAGGGTCCCGCGGCACTGCTGACCAACCTGGACCACGTCGAGGCCCCCGATGACTCCACCGTCGTGTTCCACCTGAAGGCCGGCAACGACCAGACCTTCCTCGGGGTCCTCACCAGCGCCACCGGTCCGATCGTGGACGAGGAGGTCTTCTCCAAGGACAAGATCACCCCCGACGACGAGATCGTGAAGGGCAAGGCCTTCGCCGGCCAATACGAAATCACGAACTACACCAAGAACGAACTGGTGTCCTATCAGGCCTTCGACGGCTACCAGGGCCTGCTCGGTGAGCCCGAGTCCAAGACCGTGGACTACAAGTACTACACCAGCGCCAACAACCTGAAGCTCGATATCCAGCAGGGCAACATCGACGTCGCCTTCCGCAGCCTGGCGGCGACCGATATCGAGGACCTCGAGAAGGATGACAAGGTCCAGGTCCTCAAGGGCCCCGGCGGCGAGCTGCGCTATGTCGTCTTCAACTTCAACACCATGCCGTTCGGGGCGAAGACCTCGGATGCCGATCCGGATAAGGCCCTGGCCGTCCGGCAGGCCATGGCGGACTCCGTCAACCGGCAGGACATCGCCACGCAGGTCTACAAGGACACCTACACCCCCGTCTACTCCTTCGTCCCCTCCGGCCTGCCCGGCGCGATCGAGCCGCTGAAGGAGATGTACGGTGACGGCGACGGCGGCCCGGATGTCGATCGGGCCAAGAAGCGCCTGAAGGATGCAGGGGTCAAGACCCCGGTGGAACTGAACATCCAGTACAACGCCGACCACTACGGCCCCTCCTCCGGCGAGGAATACGCCATGGTGAAGTCGCAGCTGGAAAAGACCGATCTGTTCAAGGTCAACCTGCAGTCCACCGAATGGGTCCAGTACAACAAGGACCGGACCCAGGATGTCTACCCGATCTACCAGCTCGGCTGGTTCCCGGACTACTCGGATGCGGACAACTACCTGACGCCGTTCTTCGCACCGGGTAACTTCCTGGCGAACCACTACGACAACAAGGAGGTCGCCAAGCTCGTCCAGAAGCAGCAGGTGACCACCGACGAGGATAAGCGTTCCGAGTTGATCGGCGAGATCCAGACCGAGGTCGGCAAGGACCTGTCGACGTTGCCCCTCCTGCAGGGCGCGACGGTGGCCATCGCCGGTGAGGACGTGGACGGGGTCGAGAGCACCCTGGACGCCTCCTATAAGTTCCGGATCGGTGTCATCTCCAAGAAGTAGTACACCGGGTCCATGGGGGCGGGGCGGTCATTCGGACATATGGCCGCCCCGCCCCGCTTGCCGTCCAACGCCGGGATCACTGGATCCGGGCCGCACGAGTATAGGTAGATATGACAGTAGAGAGTGACAAGGTCCCGGCCGGATTCGGTCTGGCGAAGGGGAAGAAACCCCGGAGCCAGAGTCTCGGTCTGGCCCGTTATCTGGTGATCAGGTTCCTGCTGATCATCCCCACCATGTTCATCCTGATCAGCATGGTCTTCTTCCTGATGCGGATCACCGGTGACCCGATCACGGCGGCACTGGGCGGCCGACTCCCCCCGGATCAGCTGGCCGACCGGATCCACGCGGCCGGCTACGACCGTCCCGTCCTCATTCAGTATTTCGACTACCTCGGCGACATCCTGCGCGGCAACTTCGGGACCACGCTCTCGGATAACCGCGAGGTGACCGACATCCTGGCCCAATACGGCACCGCCACCCTGGAACTGGTGATCTACGCACTGATCGTCGCTTTCATCATCGGGGTCCCCTTCGGCATGATTGCCGCCTATAAGCGGGACCGGCTCCCCGACGCATTCCTGCGGCTGTTCGCCATCCTCTGCTACGCCACCCCCGTCTTCTTCGCCGGGCTGCTGCTGAAACTGATCTTCTCCGTCTGGCTCGGGTGGTTCCCGGTCTCCGGCAGAACCGACTATCTGTCCGAACTCTCCGGGCTACGCAACCCCAGCGGCCTCTACCTGTTGGACGCCCTCCGCGCCGGGAACATGACGATCGCCCTGGATGTGCTCAAACACGCGGTTCTTCCGGCCATTGCCCTGGGGCTGCTCATCGGCGGGGTGTTCCTGCGCCTGGTGCGCACCAACCTCATCGGCACCCTGGGCTCCGACTTCGTCGAGGCCGGCAGATCACGCGGTGTCAGCGAATACCGGCTGGTCACCAAACATGCCTATAAGCCGGCACTGATCCCGATCGTCACGGTCATGGGCCTGCAGATCGCCCTGACCCTGGGCGGCGCGATCCTGACCGAAACCACCTTCGGGTGGAAGGGACTGGGCTTCATGCTCGCCGAATACCTCACCGCCCGGGACTTCGTCGCGGTCCAGGGCATCGTCATGCTCATCGCAGTGATCGTGGCGTTGACCAACTTCCTGGTGGACGTCATCGCCGCCTTGATCGACCCGAGAGTGAGGTACTGATCGTGGACACCACCACATCGAAACCCGCCCGGCAGCCGCGCTGGACCCGACTGCCGATCATCTCGCATCTGCGCAAGAGCGTCGGGCTGCAACGCACGATGCTGATCATCGGGCTGATCCTGTCGGGCATCTTGTTCCTGACCGCGATCTTCGCCCCCCTGATCGCCCCCTACGGCTACGCCCAGGCCTCCGCCGACGGCGCCAACTTCGGCGCGCAGATGGCCCCCAGCGCCGCCCATATCTGGGGGACCACCGTCGGGGGATACGACGTCTTCTCCCGCGTGATCTGGGGCGCCCAGACCGCGGCACTGGTCATCGTCCTCGGAGTGCTCATGTCGATCTTCGCCGGGGTGATCCTGGGGCTGGTCTCCGGCTACCTCGGTGGCTGGGTCGACCGGCTGCTGGTGGTCATCGCCGATGCCATCTACGCCTTCCCCGCATTGCTGCTGGCCATCGTGATGTCGATCGTCATCAGCGGCGGCCAGTCCAACCTCTTCGGGGGGATCATGGCCGCGGCGATCTCGATCACCGTGGTCTTCATCCCGCAGTACTTCCGGGTCGCCCGCGCCGAAACCATCCGGCTCAAGGCCGAACCGTTCGTGGAGTCCGCGAAGGTGATCGGCACCTCGAACCTGCGCATCATCTCCCGGCACGTCTTCCCCAACGCCACCCGGACGATGCCGTTGATCTTCACCCTCAACGCGGCGGAATCGATCCTGACCCTGGCCGGGCTGGGCTTCCTGGGCTTCGGCATCGAACCCTCATCGGCCGCGGAATGGGGCTACGACCTGAACAAGGCCCTCGCCGATGCCACCAGTGGCATCTGGTGGACCGGGCTCTTCCCGGGCCTCGCGATCGTCCTGACCGTGCTGGGCCTGACCCTGGTGGGCGAGTCCATGAACGACCTGAACGATCCGCGGCTGCGCGGCCGGCGTCGCGCCGGCAGGAAGAAGCGCGGCGGACCCGACATGCCCGCCGACGCCTATGTCAATGGAACCGGACTGGAGGTCACCAAATGAGTCACGAACGTGAACCCGGGCAGGACCCGAACACCGCCTCCCCGGACGACGGCAAACCCGTCCTGTCCATCTCGGGACTGGAGGTGACCTTCGCGACCGATGGTGGCGATGTGCACGCGGTCAACGACGTGAACCTGGACGTACGTCCCGGGGAGGTCGTGGCGATCGTCGGCGAATCCGGCTCGGGCAAGACGGTCACGGCCAAGACCATCCTGGGACTGTTGCCGGAAACGGCGACCAGTGCCGGGGTGGTCCTGGTCAATGGTTCCGATGTCCTCTCCGTCAGCGCCAGCCAATTGCGGGACCTGCGGGGCCGCGATGTCGCCATGGTGTTCCAGGAACCCTCCACCGCACTGAATCCGGTCCACACCGTCGGCTGGCAGATCATCGAGGGGATCCGCGCCCATGCGGGCTCCGGACACCGGATCAGCCGCAAGGAGGCCAAGGCCCGGGCCATCGAGGCCTTGGCCAAGGTGGGCATCCCGGATCCGGGGCACCGGGTGGATTTCTATCCGCACCAGTTCTCCGGCGGGCAGAAGCAGCGGGTCGTCATTGCCGCGGCGCTGGCCCTGAATCCCGGGCTCATCGTGGCGGACGAGCCGACCACCGCCCTGGACGTCACCGTCCAGGCCGAGATCCTCGAACTGCTCCGCGAGCTGCAGCGCAAGGACGGGACCTCGATCGTGCTGATCACCCACAACATGGGTGTCGTCGCGGATCTGGCGGACCGGGTCGTGGTGATGTATCGCGGCGATGTCGTCGAGGAGGCCCCCGTGGCCGACTTGTTCGCCCACCCGCAGCAGGACTACACCAAGGAACTCCTGGCCGCCGTCCCCCACCTGGGGCGGAACTCCGCCTCGGCCGGACTGGAGGAGCGGGCCCACTCCGAGGCCGAGGTCCTGGTGCGCGCCACGGATCTGGAGGTCGAATTCCCCGGAGGGATCGGCAAATCCGCGTTCCGCGCCGTGGGTGGGGTCTCCTTCCAGATCTCCGCCGGGGAGGTCTATGGGCTGGTGGGCGAATCCGGATCGGGCAAGACGACGATCGGACGGTCCATCGCGGGGCTGAACAAGATCACCGGGGGCAGCCTCAACGTCCTCGGCTACGAGATGCTCGACTTCCGCGAACGGACCTTCAAACCGCTGCGCAAGGACATCGGTTTCGTCTTCCAGGATCCGGGGGCTTCGTTCAACCCGCATCTGACCATCGGCGAATGCGTGGCCGAACCCTTATGGGTCCACCAGGATCCCACGGCCTCCGGCGCCCGGGACCGGGTCCGGGACCTGATGGACGCGGTCCAGCTGCCCGGCCGGTTCGTGGACCGCTACCCCCACGAGCTCTCGGGCGGGCAGCGGCAGCGGGCCAGCCTTGCCCGGGGCCTGGCGCTGAACCCGAAGCTGCTGATCGCCGACGAACCCACCAGCGCCCTGGACGTATCCGTCCAGGCAGCGGTGCTGGACCTGTTCAAGGAGATCCAGACGGAGTACGGATTCGCGGCGTTGTTCATCAGCCACGACCTCGCGGTCGTGGACATGCTCGCCGATTGGGTCGGGGTCCTCTACCGCGGCAAACTGGTCGAGGAGGGCATCGGCAGCCAGATCATGGGAAGCCCACGCCACGACTACACGCGGCGTCTGATCGCCTCGCTGCCGGTCCCGGATCCGGCCGAGCAGGCCCGGCGTCGTGCCGCCAACCGCGAACTGCTCACCGACTAGGGTCCGGCCCGGCTGGTCCGGTGGCGGTGGCGGCCCCGCCGTCGTCGCCGGACCAGCGGCCGGGCCGCCGGTGGTTCCGGCGCTATCCCTGCGCCACCGACGGGATGCGTCCGCCGACCAGCACCATATCGACCTGCCGGTCGGAGAGCTTATGGCGCAGGGTGACCTCCCGGCCGCCCAACGTCGCCGCCACCTCGTTGCCTGCCTTCAGCTGGTCCCGTAGCCCGTTGATGACCAGCCGCTGCCCCGTGGTCCCGGCGTCGTAATCGGCGGCGTCGGTGAATTCCAGGGCAAGGATCCCGAAGTTGGCCAGGTTCTGCCAGTGGATGCGGGCGAAGGACTTGGCGACGGCCACCCGCAATCCGAGGTAGCGCGGGGCGATGACCGCGTGTTCGCGCGAGGATCCCTGCCCGTAGTTCTCCCCGGCGATGACCGCATGGCCGCCTTCATGCTCCCGGGCCTGGTCCGGATAGCTGGTGTCGATGCGGGAGAAGGAGAACTCGGCGATCTTCGGGATGTTGCTGCGGAAGGGCAGCACCCTGGATCCGGCGGGCATGATCTCGTCGGTGGAGACGTTGTCGGCCATCTGCAACAGGATCGGCAGATCCAGATCATCGGCGATGGCATCGAAATCGGGGAGGCTGGAGATATTCGATCCCTTCACCAATTCGACCTCGGCTGCCTCCTTCGGCGGGAGCGGTTCCTGGAGCATATCGGTGTTCTGGCTGAACGTCTTCGGCATTTCCGGGCGGGGGTAGGCCAGCTCCAGGGTGCGGCCGAGTTCACGCGGGTCGGTGATCCTGCCGGTCAGTGCCGCCGCCGCGGCGGTCTCCGGGGAACACAACCACACCGCATCTTCCTCGGTTCCGGAGCGTCCGGGGAAGTTCCGGGGCATGGTGCGCAGACTGTTCCGGCCGGTGGCCGGGGCCTGGCCCATGCCGATGCAGCCCATGCAGCCCGACTGGTGGATCCGGGCTCCTGCCCCGACCAGCTGGGTCAGCCAGCCGCCGCCGATCAGATCGGCCAGGACCTCGCGGGACGTGGGGTTCACGTCCACCGAGACCTGCTCGCAGGCCTGCCGGCCCGCAAGGATTTCGGCGAACACGGCGAAATCGCGCAGACCGGGGTTCGCCGAGGAGCCCACGACCACCTGGAACACGTCCTCGCCGGCGGCCTCCGCCACGGTGACCACGTTGCCGGGCGAGGAGGGTTTGGCGATGAGCGGTTCCAGCTCGGAGAGGTTGATGGAGTCCGTCCGGTCGTAGCCCGCTCCCGGGTCGGCCAGCAGCTCCTGGAACTCGTCCTCCCGCCCCACGGCCGCCAGATATTCGCGGACCGCCTCATCGGCGGGGAAGACGGTGGTCGTGGCCCCGAGTTCGGCGCCCATGTTCGCGATGACGTGGCGGTCCATGGCGGTCAGGCCCGCCAGGCCCGGGCCGTGGTATTCGATGATCCGCCCGACGCCGCCCTTCACTCCGTGGCGGCGCAGCATCTCCAGGATCACGTCCTTCGCCGAGACCCAGTCGGGCAGTTCCCCGGTCAGTTCGATGCCCCAGATCTCCGGCATCGCCACATAGAGCGGTTCCCCGGCCATGGCCATGGCCACTTCCAGGCCCCCGACGCCGATGGCCAGCATCCCGATGGCTCCGGCGGAACAGGTGTGGGAGTCGGAACCGACCATGGTGGCCCCGGGTTTGCCGAAGCGTGATTGGTGGACCGGGTGGGAGACGCCGTTGCCGGCCTTGGAGAACCACAATCCGAACCGCTCGGCCGCCGATTGCAGGAAGAGGTGGTCCTCGGGGTTCTTTTCATCGGTCTGCAACAGGTTGTGGTCGACGTATTGGGCTGAAAGTTCGGTTTTGACCCGATCCAGCCCCATGGCTTCCAGTTCCAGCATGACCATCGTCCCGGTGGCGTCCTGGGTCAACGTCTGGTCGATGGAGATGCCGACTTCGGCCCCCGGGGTCATCTCCCCGTCTACCAGATGCGATGAGATCAGCTTCTGGGCGACATTGCGCGCTGGGCTGCTGGTGCTCTGCTTGGCCATGGTGGGCTCCCTCCGGTTGACTATCCGCCACCGGCCCGGCAGCGGACCTACTGCCCATGGTAAGCACGAATGCACGGCCGCGACAGGAACCGGTTTCCGGGCAGACAAAAGCGGCCCCGACATTCTCGATGTCGAGGCCGCTTCTGCATCCGCGGAGGATGGGGGATTTGAACCCCCGAGGGCGTGAACCCAACACGCGTTCCAGGCGTGCGCCATAGGCCGCTAGGCGAATCCTCCAGATTGCCCAAAAGAGCAGGCTCCAGACTACCGGAAGAATCGCCACAGGCCGAATCGGGGTACCGGCCCCTGCCGCGCCGGCCCCTCCACGGTCATCCGGCGGGATGACCACGGCAGGCGGCAATGGGGCCCACGGCCCGATCCGCGGGCCCGGGGACGCTCCATAGCGTGGGGAGCATGAAATCCACACCGATCTCCACCACCCGGCTCCTCGGAGCCACCGCAGGCCTCGGCGTCGTCCTCTGTGCAGCTACCGGCTGCAGCGACCTCTCCTCGATGGGCGGCGACCGATACGACAAAGCCGAGAGCTACGAATTCACCAACCTCCAGGAGCCCTCCGCCGAGCAGGTCCTGCCCTCGTGGGTCCCGGAGCAGGCTTCGGCCATCCAGGAGGAACAGCGCACCACCGGTCATGAACGCCTCATCGTCATGGACGTCCCCGACACCACCCTGCCGGAATCCTGCCTCGGGCTGAAGACCCCCGGATCGCCGACGGCCAGCGAGATCGAAGGCGGTCTGGTCCGGGAGGGGCGTTCGAAGGCCGAGGCCGCCGACGACGCCGACGCGCTGCACCGCAGCCCCCTGTTGGAGGTCGACTGGTGGCCGGCAGGACAAGAGCAGGAGACGACGCACCTCTGCGGGAAGTGGTGGGTCTCCTTCGACGGCGGGCACCTCTACGCCTACTCCCCCGAAACCCGGGTCGTGGCCGACGCAGTGAAGTCCGAGCGCGACGGGGAGGGCTGATCCCGGCTCGGGTCGCAGCCGTTTTCAGGTACACTATTTGTCGGCCCCTCATGTGGTGTCATCCCGTCGAACTCCCCCAGGACCGGAAGGTAGCAAGGGTAGGTGGGCTCTGGCAGGTGCATGAGGGGTCTTTACTTTTCCCACCGCCGCGCGTTGAGGAGGCCACCATGGGTGCCGGCCGTTACGCCCCCAGCCCCTCGGGTGAACTGCATGTGGGGAACCTGCGCACCGCCGTGCTCGCGTGGCTCTTCGCCCGCTCCACCGGCCGGGACTTCCTGCTGCGGGTGGAGGACCTGGACCGTGCCCGGGCCGGCGCCGAGGAACTCCAGTTGGCCGATCTGCGCGCCATCGGCATCGACTGGGACGGCCCCGCGGTCCGCCAAAGCGAACGCCCCGAGGGCTACCGTGCGGCCATCGACGCCCTGGAGGCGGCCGGTCTGCTCTATGAATGCTTCTGCACCCGCCGCGATATCGCCGAGGCCCCCTCGGCCCCCCATGCCGCCCCCGGGGCCTATCCGGGCACCTGCCGCGGGTTGGGCCGGGCCGAACGGGCCAGCCGCCGGGCCACGCGTCCGGCGGCGCTGCGGTTGCGCACCGACGTCGTGCAGTTCACCATCACCGATGTCCTGCACGGGGAATACACCGGGGTCGTGGATGACTTCGTCGTCGTCCGCAACGACGGGGTCCCCGCCTACAACCTCGCCGTCGTGGTCGACGACGCCCTGCAGGGGATCGATCAGGTGGTCCGCGGTGACGATCTGTTGCCCTCCACCCCACGGCAGGGGTACCTGGCCACCCTGCTATCCGGGCTGGCCGGAGACTTCCACGGCACGGAACTGCCGGAGTACGGGCACGTGCCGCTGGTCCTGAACGACCAGGGCCGACGCCTGGCCAAACGGGACGGTTCGGTCACGTTGGCGCAGCTGGACCACGACGGCGTCCCCCCGCCCCGGGTGCGGTCCCTGCTGTTGGAATCGTTGGGGCTTCCCGGTGGTCCGCTGGCCGCCGCGCTGGACTCCTTCGACCCCGCCGGCCTTCCCCTCGAACCGTGGGTGTTCGGCGGGTTCACCGCGGACACCTCGGGGATGCAATGAGCCCGGCGGAACGGATAGGCTTCGACTCGTGAGTACAGCCCTTTACCGTCGTTACCGTCCGGACGCCTTCGCGGACGTGATCGGGCAGGAGCATGTCACCACCCCGTTGATGGCTGCCCTGTCGAAGAACCGGGTGAACCATGCCTACCTCTTCTCGGGTCCGCGTGGTTGCGGCAAGACCACCTCGGCCAGGATCCTGGCCCGTTGCCTGAACTGCGCCCAGGGTCCGACGGCGGATCCCTGCGGCACCTGCGACAGCTGCCTGGAGTTGGCCACCGGCGGATCCGGTTCACTCGATGTCATCGAAATCGATGCCGCCTCCCACGGCGGCGTCGACGACGCCCGCGACCTGCGCGAACGGGCCACCTTCGCCCCGGTCCGCGACCGGTACAAGATCTTCATCATCGACGAGGCCCATATGGTGACCTCGGCCGGCTTCAACGCGCTGCTCAAGATCGTCGAGGAGCCGCCGGAGCACATCAAATTCATCTTCGCGACCACCGAACCGGACAAGGTCATCGGGACCATCAAATCCCGCACGCACCATTACCCGTTCCGGCTCGTCCCGCCCGAACCCCTGATGGCCTACCTCGAGCGGCTCTGCGCCCAGGAGGAGATGCCCGTGGCCCCCGGGGTGCTCTCGCTGGTCATTCGGGCCGGCGGCGGTTCGGTGCGCGATTCCCTCTCGGTGCTGGACCAGCTGATGGCCGGCGCCGGGGTCGAGGGGCTGGACTACGAACTGGCCGTGTCCCTGCTCGGGTACACCCATGCCACCTTGCTGGACGACGTCGTGGACGCCATGGCCGCCCAGGACGCGGCGACCGTCTTCTCGGCGGTGGACCGGGTCATCCAGACCGGGCATGATCCACGCCGTTTCGTCGAGGACCTGCTCGAGCGCTTCCGTGACCTGATCATCGTCAAGGCGATGCCCGAAGACGCCTCCCACGTCATCCGCGGGTTGCCCGAGGACCAGTTGCACCGCATGACCCAGCAGGCCACACTGCTGGGCCATGCCGAACTCAGCCGCAGCGCCGACGTCACCAACCAGGCCCTGACCGAGATGACCGGGGCCACCAGCCCGCGGTTGCACCTCGAACTGCTGTGCGCCCGGCTGCTGCTGCCGGCCTCGGATGCCACCGAGCGCGGCGTCAATGCCCGGGTGGACCGGATCGAACGCCGCCTCAGCTACGCCGGGGACGTTCCCGAGGTCCCGGCCGGCCAGCCAGCGGCCGACGCCCCGGCCCCCGATGCCGGCACGCCCCGGGCCGCCACGGGTTTCGAGTTCACACCCGGCCCCCAGGGGGCGGCCGCGGCCCGCGAAGCATTGCGGGCCGCCCGCGGCAAGGACCAGCCGGCCACCCCCGAGCCCCAGCAACCCGCCGCTGCCCAGGCCGCTCCCCAGGCCGTGGAGCCGACCCCCACCGTCGCCTCCACGCCGGCGGCCACCGAACCGCACGGCGCGGCACCGCGCCCCACCGAACCGGCAGCCACCCCGCCGCCGGCCGAGCCCCAAACCGCTGCCCCGGCACCGGACGCCCCGGCGGCAGCCACCGAATCCACCACCACGCCGCAGGAGTCTGCGGCCGACTGGGGTGCCTGGGGTCCCGTCGACGAGCAACCATCACCGCCTGCCGAGGCGCCACCCGCCGGGCCCACAACTGCTGCCCCGCCCTCCGCGGCCCCGGAACAGCACGTACCCGCCTCCTCCGGGGCTCCGGAAGAACCCCCGGCGCCGGTCAACGAACCGGCAGCCGCGCAGGAACCTGCCACTGAAGAACCAGCCGCCGAGGAACCCGCCGCCGGAGGCGCGGCCGGCACGGTGGAGATGTTCCGCCGGGCCTGGCCGGAAATCATGGACGCCTTGCGCCAGGAGAAGAAGTTCGTGTGGATGACGATCCAACCGCACGCCTCGCTGGCCGGATTCGACGGACGGACCTTGACGGTCGCCTTCGCCAACCCGGGACCGATGAAGGCCTTTGCCGCCAAGCAGGAGAACACCGACCTGCTCCGGGGCGCCATCAATCACATCCTGGGTGTCGCACCCGAGATCGTCATCACCGGCGGGGGTTCCGTTCCGGCGGGTGGTTCGGGCCCAAAAGCTGAGCGCCGGCCCGCGCCGGCGTCCCGCGGCCCGGTAGCGACGAACAGCGCTCCGGCAGCACCCACGCCCGCCCGCTCCACGCCCAGCCGGCCCGCGCCCGCGCAGCAGGCACCCCAGGGCCGGGACACCCCCGGCCCGGCATCCGCGGAGCCGGCCCCCGCGGCCCGACCTCCGGCAGCACCTTCTCCCGGGGACAGCAGTCCCCAGGCCCAGGCCCCGGCCGCCTCGGGCCCGGCCGCGGCCTTGCGCCAGCATCGAGCCGCAGCGCCGAGCCCCCGACCTTCACCCGGCGCCCCCTCGCAGACCCCCGATGAGGGGCCCGCGGACTTCGGCCCGGAGCCCGAGGACGACGGCGGCTACGACTGGGGCAGCGACACCGTACCGGTGGCCCCCTGGGACGAGCCCGCCGGACCCGCCGCGCCACCGGCCGACCCCCCGACTCCTCGGGCCACCGCCCCGGAGGGCGAGACCTGGCAGCGTCCGGAGCCGGCCGCACCTGCACCTGCGCCCGTCGACGCCGCCCCCTCGGCGACGGCACCGGCACCCCGGGAAGCCGGCGCTCCGGCCGCCCCCGCACCGGCAGCCCCGACACCGGCAGAGTCCCCTGCTCCGGCGGCCCCGGCACCTGCAGGTGCTGCCACGCCCGCGGCCCCCGCCCCCACCGATCCGGTGACACCAGCAGCCCCGGCACCGGCTGGCTTCGGGGCACCAGTGGCCCCGGCTCCCGGGGCCGTCCCCCCGCCTTCGGCCCCTGCCGTGCCCGAACGGGAGGCTCCGCAGCCCGTTTCCGATAAGCCGATGAGCCGGTACCAGCAGCTGTTGAACCAGGCCCGGATGAAGGACCAGTCCGCCCCGTCCGCCCCAGGAATGGCCTCCGGCGGCGGGGCAACACCCCCGGAGCCCCGGACGGACGTAGAATCGACGTACGTTGAGGACATTCCCAGCGACGATGACATCTCCATCGAGGAATCCGGGATGGTCGGCCGTCCGGCGATCGAACGCCTGCTCAACGGCCGCCTGATCGAGGAGCGCAACCACGACGGCACCCCGATCATCTAGGTTCCCCCGGAGCCGTCATCCGACTTTGCAGTGTGAGGTTTCGTGTACGAAGGTGCAGTCCAAGAGCTGATCGACGAGTTCGGTCGGCTGCCCGGCATCGGGCCCAAATCCGCCCAACGCATCGCCTTCCACGTCCTGGAAGCCGATCGGGAGGACATGAACCGGCTCGCTGATGCCATCCGTGCGGTCAAGGACAAGGTGAAGTTCTGCACGGTCTGCTTCAACGTCACCGAATCCGAGACCTGCAGCATCTGTCGTGATCCGCGCCGTGAGGACACCGTGTTGTGCGTGGTCGAGGAGTCCAAGGACGTCATGGCGGTCGAACGCACGCGCTCCTTCCGCGGTCGCTACCACGTGCTCGGCGGCTCCATCAACCCGATCGCGGGGATCGGGCCGGACCAGCTGCACATCCGCGAACTGCTCGGACGGTTGCACGACGACAAGATCACCGAGGTCATCATCGCCACCGACCCGAACCTCGAAGGCGAAGCAACGGCCACCTACCTGGCCCGCATGCTCTCCACCATCGGCATCAAGATTTCCCGTCTGGCCTCCGGGCTTCCCGTGGGCGGGGATCTGGAATACGCCGACGAGGTCACCCTGGGTCGGGCCTTCGAAGGCCGCCGCGTCATGTCCTGACCTGCCCGGTCCCGGCTACCCCCTGGACCGATTGGTCGGTTCCTGCCACGGGGGCCGGATCCCCGGCAGCGGTTCCGGCGCGGCTCGGCATGGGTTTCCTGCATAGGTGCCCGGTGGTACCGGCTCCACCCGTGGAAGCGCTCAGGTCGCGATGGGTCCCAACTGCTGGCCCTTTCCGGGCTGTTCGACGGCGGCCGTGGCCACCGTCGCAGCTGCCCGCCCGGTCAGCCGGTCCAGGGTGTCCCGGAAGTGTTCGCTGAGCTGCTCCACCGCGGCGTCCCCCCGCCCCGAAAGCACCAGCTCCAGACGCTGTCGATGCACCTCCCCCACGTCGGTGCGCACGATATAGCCCCTCGGGTGTCCCAGGCTGGCGATCCGGGTCTCCATGACCAATGACGTCATGTAGTGGGCCATCCGTAGATTCCCGGCGGCCCGTACTGTTTCAAAATGCAAATCCAGGTCCGTGTCCCCGATGGCGCGCGGGGACCCGGGAACCTCCTTCCCGGCTTCCCAATGTTCCAGCCGTTCCAGCAGCGCCATGACGGTAGCCAGGCGCCCCCTTCTGGCATCGCGGCCCGCAAGCCCGGCCAGGGTGCGTAGAGCGGCCCCTTCGATGACCAGACGGGCCGCGTAGAGGGACTCCAGATCGTCGACGCCGACCGTGGCCACCTTCAGCCCCTGTCCCGGGCGGGCGATCAGCAGCCCGTCCTGGACCAGTCGTTGGGCGGATTCACGCAGGGATCCCCTGCTCACGCCCAGTTGTTGGGCAACGATCGACTCATGGAGTTGGCTTCCCGGCAGAAGTAGTCCTTCATAGATCGCATTGCGCAGCTCGGTGGTGATCAGGTCGACCGTGGAAGACCGTTGCACCCGTGCCATGTTCGGTGCCGTTGAGTGGTGCCCCATGGGCATTGGAAGTTCCCTCTCTGCCGCCCTCGGAGTGCGACGACTGGTCCCTGTGAGGGGCATGCCACCGCATTCGCGGGTGTTCGATCGTAACTTAATCGTGATTGTGGAGTACTTCACGGACTTTTTCTTGAGCTGAAGGACCCAAATTCCGCGGGATTCCGCGGTTTAGGCATCATCGAACCTTGATTGTTGACAATCCAACGTCTGGAAAATCGGATTGTCAATTGACTATTTCATGACTAGCGTGATTCACACCACTCAGTACCAACCGGTCGGGTCCGCCCGACGTCGGTCCGTTCTCCTAGGGGGAGGCTGGACCGTCGCCTTCCGGTCAATGCATCCCTGAAAGAGGTACACCATGATCCGCAGTATCCGTCGCAGGTCCCTGCTGGCCACCGGCGCCGTCCTTGCTTCCGCTTCCCTCGCCCTGAGCGGTTGTGGCGGTTCCACGACCACCGACAGCGAAGCAGGCGGCGAAAGCGGCGCCGTGGAGGCCGGGTCCGGCCACCTGCAGGAGCTGAAGGACCAGGGCTCCATCACCGTTGCCATCGCCGGCGAGGTCCCCTATTCCTATGAAGAGAACGGCAAGCCCACCGGCGCAACCATCGCGCTGGCCGAGAAGATCTTCGGCGACATGGGCATCGACAAGGTCGATTCCAAGCTCGTGGACTGGAATTCACTGATTCCCGGTCTGAAGGCCGGACGCTTCGACGCCGTCAGTGCCGGCATGTCGATCCTGCCCGAGCGTTGCGCCGAGGCCGACTTCGCCGATCCGGAAATCATGTACACCACGGCCGTGATGACCCAGAAGGACAACCCGAAGGGTCTCGACGACCTCGACACGATCAAGTCCAAGATGGACAACGGTGAGAAGGTCAAGCTCGCCGTGCTCGCTGGCGGCATCGAAGCCGGCTACGCGAAGTCGCTGGGTCTGAAGGTCCAGTCCGTTCCCGACGCACAGACGGGCATGGACACCGTGGACAACGGTCGCGCCGATGCCTTCGCCATGACCGCGATCTCGCTGACCACCATGGCCAAGGACAACCCGGATGCCAACATCTCCGTCGGCGACCCGTTCGTCCAGGAGATCGACGGCGTCAAGCAGCTCGGTGCCGGCTCGACCGTCTTCGCCAAGGGCGACGACGAACTGCGCGAGGCCTACAACGAGGGCCTGGCCAAGGTCACCGAATCCGAGGACTCCTACCTGGATGTCGTCGGTGAATTCGGCTTCACGGCAGAGAACCTGCCGCCGAAGGACATGACCACCGAACAGCTCTGTGAGGGTGCTCCCGACGACGAGTAATAGCAACATCTCGCTGCGGCCGGCCTTTCGGCCGGCCGCAGCGCTGCTAGCCCGTCCCCCGCACCAGAAGGAGCCCATCCCTCGTGGACGAGAAATTTGCCGCGATCGGCGAGGCCATGCCCCGCCTGCTCGACGGTCTCGTAGTCACCATTGAGCTGACGATCTTCGGCGCCATCGCCGCCTTCATCCTCGCCGTGATCCTGGGTCTGGCAGCAGCCAGCCCCGCCAAGGGATTCCGCATCCCCGCCCGCGTCGTCATCGAGTTCTTCCGCGGGACCTCCCTCGTGGTCCAGGTCTTCTGGCTCTTCTTCGTCCTGCCTCTGCTGGGCATTGACCTCCACCCGATGCTGGTCGGGGTGATGGCCCTGGGCCTGAACTACGGCGCGTACTCCGCCGAAGTCGTCCGCGGCTCGATCCAGGCAGTACCCACGGGGCAGTGGGAGGCCACCACCGCGCTGAGCCTCGGTCCCATCCAACGCATGCGCCGGATCATCTTCCCCCAGGCCTGGGCCCTGATGATCCCCTCGTTATCCAGCCTGCTGGTCCACCTGATGAAAGGCACCGCCATCGTGGGATTCATCACGTTGGCCGATCTCACCTACCAGCTCGAACAGGTCAAACGCACGGCAGGAACCCTCTTCACCTACGGAGTGGTCGGCATCCTGAGTTACTTCGTCTTCGCCCTGGTCCTCATGTACTTCATGAACGCGCTGGAGCATCAGGCCAAGCACAAGCTCGGCCAGGGCAAGTCGCTCTGGCGGATACTCTCCCCGGCGCCCCCGGCAAGCACCCCGGCAGGAGGTGCCTCATGATTGGCATTTCCGCCGCCTTCGAATGGCACTGGAGCGCTGCCGCGGAAGTCCTGCCCACGCTGCTGACGCAGTTCGTGAAGGTGACCCTGTTGGTCACCGTCCTGGGCACCGTGATCGCCTCGATCCTGGGGCTGGTGATCGCCATGGCGATCCGGGTTCTGCCCCGTCCGCTGTCCGAGGCGGTGAAGTGGATCGCGAACGTCATCCGGATGACCCCGATCATCATCCAGTTGCTCTTCGCCTCCTACGCCTTCCTGTCCTTGGATCTGATCACGATCGGTGTGATCGTCTACGGGATCCACTACGCGACCTACATGTCCGAGGTCTACCGGGCCGGCATTGATTCGGTACCCAAGGGGCAGTGGGAAGCCACCACCGCCCTGTCGATGTCGACGCTACGGACCTGGACCGCGATCATCATCCCGCAGGCCCTGCGCGCGACCATCCCCGCCTTGGGCAACTACGCGATCTCGATGTTCAAGGACACCCCGTATCTGCTGGTCATCGGCGTCGTCGACATGGTCAACGCCGCCAGGATCTACGGTGGTGACACCTACCGGTACACCGAAGCGTTCACCCTGGTGGGCATCATCTTCCTGCTGGCCAGCTACCCGACCTCACTTCTCATTGGCAGAGTGGAAAAGCGCCTTGCCTACAAAACCTGAGTCAACAGCCACCCAGACGGCAGGTGCCGGCGGCGCTGGCTCCCCCGTGATCGACTTCCGCGATGTCGAGAAGGCCTTCGGCGACAACGTGGTGCTGCACGACCTGAACTTCAGTGTCCAGAAAGGCGACAGGGTCACCCTCATCGGTCCCTCGGGTTCCGGCAAGACCACGATCCTGCGTCTGGTCATGACGTTGGAGGAGCTCACCGGCGGATACATCTTCGTCGGTGGTGAGCCGCTGACGCACGAGGAACGCGGTGGCAAGCGGGTCCCCGTCAGCAAGAGGAACCAGAAGCGCATCCGCCAACGGATCGGCATGGTCTTCCAGCAGTTCAACCTCTTCCCCAACATGACCGTGGTGGAGAACATCATCGAAGCCCCGGTGCATGTGCTCGGACAGTCCAAGCGCGAGGCCACGCTGAAGGCCAAGGAGTTGTTGGAACGGGTCGGTCTCTCCGATAAGGCCGGCGCCCACCCGACGTCGCTCTCCGGTGGACAGCAGCAGCGCGTGGCCATTGCCCGGGCCCTGGCCATGGACCCGGAGATCCTGCTGTTGGACGAAGTCACCAGTGCCCTGGACCCGGAGATCGTCGGCGATGTGCTGGGCATCCTGCGCAATATCG
The DNA here is from genome assembly GCF_058137995.1 of Arthrobacter sp. AOP36-F1-5. Classification (NCBI taxonomy): domain Bacteria; kingdom Bacillati; phylum Actinomycetota; class Actinomycetes; order Micrococcales; family Micrococcaceae; genus Arthrobacter; species Arthrobacter sp. AOP36-F1-5. The sequence goes on along the minus strand of NZ_CM176892.1, from coordinate 236,341 downwards.
CCGAAACCACCGATATCACCATGCTCATCGTCACCCACGAGATGCAGTTCGCCCGTGATGTCTCCAACCGGGTGCTGATGTTCGATGGTGGAAAGATCGTTGAAGAGGCCTCGCCTTCGGTCATGTTCAGCGATCCGAAGCACCAGCGCACGAAGGACTTCCTGCACGCCGTGCTCGGCGACGGCGAAGACACCATCGGCACCCGCTAGTCGCGCGGGTGTTCCCAGGGGGATGGGAACACCCGCGTCCATACCACCGCCCACGCGGCAGCATTGCGGCCGGGCCCCTCACGGGGCCCGGCCGTTCTCATGCCAGCCGGCTCCCCCGCGCGAGCTTCTTCACCGGAGTACGCAGCCGGCGACGGCCCGACTCCAGCAACCCCGCGGCCAGCACGACCTGGACTCCCAGACCCAGCGGCCAAAGCGGGGCGGTACCGGCCAGGTCGGTCTCATCAACCACCGGCTGTTTCACCCCGTCGAGGCAAGGGTCCATCGCCGCGGCGCCGCGCTGTGATTGACGGACGATGGAACTGACGGCCTCCATCGGCCCTTCCCCGTAATAATCGTCGGCTGCTGCCCGGGGCTTCACCGGGGCCGCGTCGGCGACCACCACGAAGGGGTTGGCCGCCAGCAGCCACGTGTTCCGTTCGGTGTGGTAGACGGTGATCCGGGACAGTGACTTGCCACAGGTGAAGTCCTGTCCGTCGTAGTTCATCACCGCCTTCTCCTCGATCTCGGCGAAGTAGGCTTCCTGGTCCTCGATGACCTCCCCGTGGGCGTCCACCGCTTCGCCTTGGTCGTTGTACTGGACGTCATCCCAGGGGTCGTCGGGCCAGATCTGTTCGGAGGCCATGGCCGTTCCCTTGACCAGTTGGAAGCTCAACCCGTAGATGATCACCGTTCCCAGCCCCAGCAGGGCCACCACCAGATAGCTGGCGACGATCGCGAACAGCGGCCGTGCCGAGCGGGCGGAAATACCCACCCCGATCGCGCAGGCGATGCCCAGTTCCACCGCGGTCAGCAGCACCAGCACCGGAACGGCGGGAAGGTAGACGTCCCCATAGGTCATCGCCCAGATGATCATCGGGACCGAGACCAGCAAGAAGGCCAGCGAGGAAACCCAGGCCGCCAGCCATTTTCCACAGAGGATCTGCCCCGGGGTGAGCAGGGTGTTCTGCAGGATGGCCAGGGTCCCGCCGGCGCGGTCGCCGGTGATCGTATTGGCCGACAGTGCCGGGGCCACCAGCAGACCGAAGAACAGCACGAACCCGATGACCAGCTCGAACATGACCTGCCCGAAACCCTCTTCGGATCCGGCGGTCCACGCGGCCAGCCCGGCGACCAGTGCCGTGACGACGAACCAGACGGCCAGCATCACGTACCAGCCGCGTGAGCGCATCCGCTGCCGGCTTTCCAGTTGGAAGACGGTGCCGGCTCCCGCCCAGAAGCCCAGTGCGGATCCACTGCGCCGTTCTCCGCCCCGGCCCTCGTCGTCGGGGCGGCGCGTGGTCGTCGAGGTACTCATGGCCGGGGCTCCTCTGCTGGTGTTGGACGGGTGGAAGGATCCGAGGAGGTGGTCACGGCGCGCAGATAGGACTCCTCCAGGATCCCCGCGGCGGGCGCGAAGGCCACTACGGCCACCCCGGCGGCGACGAGTTGGCGCAACAGGGCCGCGGCTTCCGCCACCGACCCGAGGAGGACCACGGCCGCTGCCCGCCGGGTTCCTGCCGGAAGGACGAATTCGATCCCGGCGTGCTCCAGGGCGTCGGTCAGCGCTTCGCGGTCCAGGGCTTCGATGGCATAGCGGCGCCCTCTGGTCCCCGCATCGTCGACGCGTTGTTCGCTGACGGTCCGGCCGGCCGCAACGAAGACCGCCCGGTCGGCCATCTCGTCGAGTTCGGCCAGCACATGGGAGCTCACCACCACGGTGCGTCCCCGCCCGGCCAGCTCACGCAGCAGGGTGCGCAGTTCGATCCTGGCTCCCGGGTCCAGCCCGGAGGCGGGTTCGTCCAGCAGCAGGACCTGTGGATCATTGACCAACGCCCTGGCCAGGGAAAGTTTCTGCTGTTGTCCCCGGGAGAGGACGCGGGCCGGTCGGGAGGCGAATTCGTCAAGCTTCACCAGCTTCAACAACTCATGGGCCCGGGCGGCGGCATCGGCCTTGGACGCTCCGTAGAGCCGGCCCATCATCGCCAGGATCTCGTGGACGGTCAGCTCCTCCCAGACACCCAGGGTGTCCGGCATCCAGCCGAGCCGGGCCCTGGCCGCCCGCGGATCATCGACCGGATTGATGCCGCAGATGCTGATGCTCCCGGAATCGGGGGCCAGCAGCGAGGAAAGCATGAGCAGCAAAGTGGTCTTGCCCGAACCGTTGGGGCCGATCAATGCGGTGACTTCCCCGGGCCGCGCCGTGAAATCCATGGCCTCGACCGCGCGGACGGTTCCGAAGGAGCGGGCCAAGCCGATGGCAACCACCCCCGTTCCGGCCTCCGGTGTCCGTGCCGGAGCACCGCCGTCGTACTGGGTTTCCTGGATGCCCATCACCCCTCCTGACAGACTGCGCCACGGTGGCTTCTGCCCCGTGATCGTGCCGATCATCCTACGTTGGTTCGTGGCAGGGGGAGTCACCCCACGGGATGATCCCGGGGCGAATCATGACGGTTCACGGTCACTCGAACACGGCACCACGCCGCAGCCTCGTTACACTGGTTAAGAATGTGCCCGGCCGGCTCGGCGGCCGGCCGTCTTGTCCCCAACACCGTGGAGTGTGCAAACGCATGAGCCTGATTGTCCAAAAGTTCGGCGGTTCGTCGGTCGCTGATGCCGAAGGCATCAAACGCGTCGCGGCCCGGATCCTCGCCACCAAGGAGGCCGGGAACGACGTAGTCGCCGTGGTTTCGGCCATGGGTGACACCACCGATGAGCTGCTTGATCTGTCCAATCAGCTCACCGATTCACCCCCCGCCCGCGAAATGGACATGCTCTTGTCCGCCGGTGAGCGCATCTCCATGGCCCTGCTGGCCATGGCGATCAACTCCTCCGGCAGCCAGGCGGTGTCCTTCACCGGCAGCCAGGCCGGCATGATCACCGATGCGGTGCACGGCAAGGCCCGCATCATCGATGTCTCCCCGCATCGCGTGCGCCAGGCCATCGACCGCGGCTACATCTCCATCGTGGCCGGGTTCCAGGGCATGAGCCGCGAATCCAACAACATCACCACGATGGGCCGCGGCGGCTCCGACACCACCGCGGTGGCCCTGGCCGCCGCCCTCGGTGCCGATTCCTGTGAGATCTACACGGATGTCGACGGGATCTACACCTCGGATCCGCGGATCGTGCATGCCGCCCAGAAGATCGATGTGATCTCCAGCGAGGAGATGTTGGAGATGGCGGCCAACGGAGCCAAGATCCTGCATCTGCGCTGCGTCGAGTACGCCCGCCGTTTCGGGGTGCCACTGCACGTGCGCTCATCCTTCAATGACCATGAGGGAACCTGGGTGCTGCCCAGCCCCGAAGACAACATCAAGCTCCAAGAGGGAGACACCATGGAACAGCCCATCATCTCCGGCGTGGCCCACGACCGTTCAGAAGCCAAGATCACCGTGGTCGGCGTCCCCGACGTCCCCGGCTCCGCTGCTGAGATCTTCGGCGTGATCGCCGGCGCCAACGTCAACATCGACATGATCGTGCAGAACATCTCCAAGGCCGAAACCGGCAAGACGGATATCTCCTTCACCCTGCCCAGCGCCGAGGGCGCCGAAGCCATGGCCGCTCTGGAAGCGGCCCGAGCCGATATCGGCTTCGAGGAGATCTCCTATAACGACCAGGTCGGCAAGCTCTCGCTGATCGGTGCCGGCATGCGGTCGAACCCCGGCGTCTCCTACCGCTTCTTCGAGGCCCTGCACCAGGCGGGAGTGAACGTGGACATGATCTCCACCTCGGAGATCCGTATTTCCGTGGTCACCGACGCCGAGCTGCTCGATACCGCGGTGCGCGCCGTCCACGGGGCCTTCGAACTCGATGGTGAGACCGAGGCAACGGTCCACGGCGGTTCCGGCCGCTAAAGCCTCCCGCAGGTCACGGGCCCGGCCTCCCCCTCACGAGGGAGGCCGGGCCTTTCCTGTTAGATTGGCGGCATGGACGCGAATACTTCTGCTGGCAACCACCGCGGCACCGGAACCAATGACCTCGGGCTGGATGAGACCGCCCGTGGCCATCTGCGCCGCTGCGTGGAGCTGGCCCGTGAGGCGCTGGACGACGGCGACCACCCCTTCGGCTCGGTCCTGGTCGACGCGGCAGGCACCGTCCGTTTCGAGGACCGCAACCGGGTGAAGGACGGCGACGACACCCGCCACCCCGAGATCGCCATCGCCCGGTGGGCGGCAAATCACCTCAGCCCGGCCGAACGCCGTGAGGCAGTGGTCTACACCTCGGGCGAACACTGCGCGATGTGTAGTGCCGCCCACGCCTGGGTGGGGTTGGGGACCATCGTGCTGGCTTCCAGTTCCGAACAACTCACCGCCTGGCATCGCGCATGGGGCGTGCCCGCCGGCCCGGTCGCCCCACTGCCGATCAATGCCGTCGCCCCCGGCGTTGAGGTGATCGGCCCGGTCCCCGAGTTCACCGCGGAGATCCGCTCCCTGCAGGCGCGGCTGGTTGGTATCGCCGAGTAACGATTCCCCCGGTCCTCCGCTACGGCCGCCCACACACCAAGAGATCGGCACCATCACCGGAAGACTCGAGTTCGAGCCAGGAACATCGCCCTGGGAACCGCACTGGCCCTGACCATGACCGGGTGCGTCGGCGGCTCGGCGAAACAGGATTTGGCATCCACTGAGGTCGACAACCTCGGGTAATCCACGTTCGTGGTCTCTCTCAGCCGATAGAGCACGGATCTTGGAGGAACCCACGGCGTGGACCTGGGGCACCTCTTCTGGAACGGCCCAGTGCGACGAAATCGTCTATGGGGCCAGCCGCGCCGCCGCCCCCTGTTCACCCACCGGGGACCCTGAAACCGAGCCCATGATCCTCGCGCAGTTACCGGGAACGAAGGACCACACCGAGCACGGAGCAGGTACCAGCAACATCGCCAACGAGAACGCAGTGGCCGCTGATGCACCCTGCGTGGACGGCGACGTCTACTTCATCTCCAACGTCGGTTCAGCTGCCCTGGGGGGAACCGAAACCGGTGCTATCCAGTGGGGATGCGAAGACCGGAGAGTATCAGCAGACACTCCTGGAGAACGCCCTACTCTCCACCGACCTGGAAACCGGAGAAACGACGCGCCGTTTCGACGTAGAGGGGAAAAGCACTGACTCGGCCTCGTCCACGGTGGTGTTCACCCCCACGGAAGTCGTCCAACTGGTGGATAACAACGATGGCTCCGAATTCCGCATCATCGGCTACGACCGGGACACTGGACAAGAGAAGTCCAGGACCGTCCTGACAGGCCTGGCCGACGAGCTGCCCCGCGACCTCATCCCCCACGGCTTCGCAGTGCGCCGCGAGCCGAGCTCCTTCCCCGGCCCCGCTCGCGGACTAGCCGGAACTCTTCTTGGCCCAGTGGGCGCTGCTATGGGTCACAGGATCGCTCCTGGCTGCCGTTAGGACGACGCCGGCGCGGTGGATACGTAGCCCCGGTCCTTATCCACCACGTTGGCCAGCTCCCTTCCGGCGATGTAGGCATCGAGGTTGGCCAGGAACTGGTCGGCCAGTTCGTCGCGCCAGCCGTGCACGTCCCCGCTCATATGAGCCGAGATGTGCACGTGGTCCATGTCCCAGAACGGGTGGTCCACCGGCATCGGCTCCACGGCGACGACGTCCAGGGACGCGGCGGCGATTTCCCCGGCCCGGAGTGCCTCGATCAGTGCCGGTTCGTCCACCAAAGCCCCGCGTCCGATGTTCACCAGATGGGCGCCGGGTTTCATCGCGGCCAACACCTCGGCGTTGACGATACCCCGGGTGGCCTCGGTCAGCGGTGCGGCCATGACCAGATGATCGGCCTCCCCCACCCGGTCCGCCAGCTGGTCGCTGGTGTACACGGTGCCGAAGTCGGGGTCGTTGTCCCGTGGTCTGCGTCCGGCCCCTTCGACCTGTAGTCCCACGGCCCGCAGCAACCGCGCGGTGGCCCGCCCGATGCCCCCGGTGCCCACCACAATGGCCCGGGACCCTGCGGTGCGGGTGAGTTCACGGTGTTTCCAGGTCCGTTCGCGCTGCAGGGCCTTGCTGCGGTGCAACTGCTTATCGTGGGCGAGCACTGACGCCAGCACGAACTCGGCGATTGGCTGGGAGAACGTCCCGTGGGCGTTGGTCAGCGTCACCGGGGCCTTCCGCAGCCCGTCGAAGAGCATGGCGTCCACGCCCGCTGCGGCGACATGCACCCAGTCCACCGTGCCGGCGGCATGCCAGGCGTCGCTGAGGGCGGAGGAGAAGAAGTCCCAGAGCAGGACGGCATCGGCGCCTTCGAGCGCCGCTGCCAGGCCATCGGCGTCGGTGACGACGACGTCGGCGCGCTCCCGGATCTCTGCCAGATTATGGGGTTCGGGAACGCCGGCGGCAGTGAGCAGTGCCAGGCGGGGACGGGGGGAATCATCGTGTTTCACGTCACCTACGCTACCGGCCCGAAAGATTGTTGACAATCTACCGAGGGGGCCTCCACGATGAGCATATGACCTCACTGAGCCCCCTGTTGAAGCAAGCGACCCCCGTAGTGGTCGACCACGCCCTCGGTTCCTGGATCTACGGCACGGACGGGAACGAGTACCTGGATTTCACCACCGGCATCGGGGTGGCCAGCACCGGCCACTGCCACCCGCGCGTGGTGGCCGCCGCCCAGGAACAGTGCGGCAAGATCATCCACGCCCAGAACACCACGGTCATGCATCAGCCATTATTGGAACTGACCGAAAAACTCGGCGAAAAGCTGCCGACCGGACTGGACTCGGTGTTCTACGCGAACTCCGGTGCCGAAGCGGTCGAGGCCTCGCTCCGCCTGGCCCGCATGGCCACCGCTCGGCCGAACATCGTCTCCTTCCAGGGCGGCTTCCACGGACGCACCGTGGCCGCGGCCTCGCTGACGAGCGCCGGCACCCGGTTCTCCGCGGGCTTCGCCCCGCTGATGGCGGGGGTCCACATGGCCCCCTTCCCGTATGCCTACCGCTACGGTTGGGATGTGGACACCGCCGTCGACTTCGCCCTGCAGGAACTGGATTACCTGCTGGCCACCCGTACCGCGCCCAACGACACCGCGGCCTTCATCATCGAACCGGCGCTGGGCGACGGCGGCTATCTGCCCACCCCGCCGCGCTTCCTTGAGGGTCTGCGCGCCCGGGCCGACCAGCACGGCATCCTGCTGATCATCGACGAGGTGCAGGCCGGCGTCGGACGCACCGGAAAGTTCTGGGGCCACCAGCACTCCACCGCGACCCCTGACATCCTGATCACCGCCAAGGGCATCGCCTCGGGCTTCCCGATCTCCGCCATCGCCGCCTCCACCGAGCTGATGTCCAAGGGCTGGCCCGGTTCCCAGGGCGGAACCTACGGCGGCAACGCGGTCTCCGCCGCTGCCGGGGTCGCGACCCTGGCCGTGGTCGAGGACGAGTCGCTCGTGGAGAACTCCCGGATCCGCGGGGACCAGCTGCAGGCCGGATTGAAGGATCTGCAGGCCCGGTTCCCGGCGATCGGCGACGTGCGCGGACTGGGTCTGATGCAGGGCATCGAATTCAGCACCGCCGACCGTGCCCCCGACGCGGCGACGGCGGCGGCCCTGCAGCAGGAGACCACCGCACACGGTCTGCTCACGCTGACTTGTGGCCCGCACGGAAACGTCGTGCGGCTGATCCCGGCCCTCGTCGCCACCGCCGAGGAGATCACCCTCGGACTGGAACGCTTCGAGGCAGCACTTTCCGCCGTAACCGAACGCTCCCTAAGCCGGACGTAGACAGGAATCCACCCCCCGTGACCCAGATCGCACCACCGAGCCCCCCGGCCGTGACGGCCATCCTGCACGAGGCGGGAATCGAGGTCGACACCTCGCCGAGGCGTTTGTCCGAATACTCCTATGACGCCTCCAACTACCGGGTGGAGCCGATCGGCGTCGTGTTCCCGCACGACGCCGATCAGGTGGCCGCGATCGTCCAGGCCTGCCACGGGACCGGCACTCCGCTCACAGGGCGGGGCGGCGGCACCTCGATGGCCGGCAACGCGGTGGGCCCGGGTCTGGTGCTGGACACCACGCCCTACTTCAACGACCTACTGGCCATCGACGAGGAGAACCTGTGGGTCGACGTGGAACCGGGGATGGTGCTGGCCACGCTCTCGACCCGCATTGAGGCCCACACCTCCGGCCGGCTGACCTTCGCCCCCGACCCGTCCTCGAAGAATCGGGCCACCGTCGGCGGTGCCATCGGCAACGACGCCTGCGGGAACCACTCGGTGCGTTACGGGCGCACCAGCGACCACGTCGTGGAGATCGATCTGGTCACCGTCGAGGGAATCCGGCTCACGGCCACCGCCACCGGGATCCGCGCCACGAACGCGGACGACGTCGCCGCGGTGCGTCGCGCTGCGGGGATGACCGAAGCACTGGAGGGTCTGGCGCAGGAGAACCTTGCCGGGTTCCGCACCGATCTGGGACGGATCCAGCGCCAGGTCTCCGGCTACCACCTGGAGCACCTGTTGCCGGAGAAGGGCTTCAACATCGCCCGGGCCTTCGTCGGGTCGGAAGGCACCTGCGCCCTGGTCGTCCGCGCCCGGATGGCCCTGGTGCCGAAACCGGCGAGCGCGCTGCTGCTCTGTGTCGGCTATCCGGACGTCGTCGAGGCGGCCCGGGACATCGAAACGATCCTGGAGTTCTCCCCGGCGGCCGTCGAGGGCATCGACGACGCCATCGTGGCCACCATGAAGTCACGGCGCGGGGAGGACTCCGTCACGGGGCTGCCCGAGGGCAAAGCCTGGCTCTACATCGATCTGGACGGCACCGACCCCGCCTCGGTCCAGGCCCAGGCCGACGAACTGCTCGAAAGGCTGCGCGGCATCGGGCGGATGGTCGACGGCCGGGTCGTCCCCGACACCACCGAACGCGCCTCGCTCTGGCGGGTCCGTGAGGACGGGGCCGGGCTCTCGGCCCGGCTGTCCACCGGCGGGGAATCCTGGCCCGGCTGGGAGGACTCCGCCGTCGCCCCCGAACGCCTGGCAGACTACCTCTCCGACTTCCGTGATCTGTTGGCCGAGCACGGGCTCCAGGGGGTCATGTATGGGCACTTCGGCGCCGGATGCATGCACGTGCGCATCACCTACGATCTGCGCAGCGACGCCGGCCGGAAGGTCTTCCGCGAATTCACCGCGGCCGCCGCGGCGCTGGTGGTCTCCCATGGTGGTTCGCTCTCCGGCGAGCACGGTGACGGGCGGGCCCGCTCGGAGTTCCTGCCGTTGATGTACTCCCCGGCAATGCTCACCGCCTTCGAGGACTTCCGGGCCATCTGGGATCCGACGGGGCTGCTGAACCCCGGGGTGATGACCAGTCCCGACGCCTTCGACGAGAATCTGCTGCTGGCCGGGGTGCCCGCACGCCAGTGGCGGACCAGCTTCGATCTGACCCCCGCCTCGGGCGCCACCGGGGACGGACTCGATCCGTTCGTCCACGCGGTCCAGGGGTGCATCGGGATCGGGCGCTGCCGTTCGGCCACCGGCGGGGTGATGTGCCCCAGCTACCGGGCCACCGGGGATGAAAAGGACTCCACCCGCGGCCGTTCCCGCGTGCTGCAGGACATGGTCCGCGGCGCGAAGACCGTCGAGGAGGGCTGGAAGTCCAAGGAGGTCCGCGAGGTCCTGGACCTGTGTCTGTCCTGCAAGGCCTGCTCCACCGACTGCCCGACCGGGGTGGACATGGCCACCTATAAATCCGAGTTCTTCTCCCACTACTACCCCGGGCGGATGCGCCCGCTCTCGCACTTCTCGCTGGGCTGGCTGCCGCGGTGGCTCAAGATCACCGGACGGGTCGCCCCGCTGGTCAACGCCGTCATGGGCTCCCCGCTGGGCAAGCTCGTCTCCGCCGCCGGCGGGCTGACGACCAAGCGGGCGCTGCCGCGTTTCGCCTCCGGGGCGGCCTGGCGCCGCGAGGTCGACGCCGCCCTGGCCGCCGGACCGCGCCGGCGCATCGGCCCGCCCCGCACGCTCTCCGGTTCCGGATCCCCGGGATCCCGGGTCGCGGCGGGGAACGACGCCGGGGCCGGGCAGGGCACCGCGGGTGCCGTCTTGTTCGTGGACACCTTCACCCGTGGCTTCCGCCCCGAGGTCGCCGGGGCCGCGGCCCGCGTGATGGTCGGCACCGGGGAGCCGGTGACCTGCTCGGCGGAGGCCTGCTGTGGGTTGACCTATATCTCCACCGGCCAGCTGGGCACCGCCCGCCGCCTGTTGAGCAAAGCGGCCCGCGTCCTGGATGACGGCACCGAACGCCCGATCGTCGTCATCGAGCCCAGCTGCGCCGCCGCCTTGTCCAAGGACCTGCCCGAACTCGTCCACACCGAGGCGGCCCGCCGGGTCGCGGCCCGGATCCGGAGCTTCGCCGGACATGTCGCCGCCCTGGCCGCCGACGGGTGGACCCCCGAGCCGGCGGCCCCCGTCCCGGCCTCGGTGGTCCTGCAAACCCACTGCCACGAATACTCGGTCTTCGGCGCCGCCGTCCAACGCCGGGCCCTGGCCGCCCTGGGCGTCGCCGAGGTCACCGATGCCACCGGCTGTTGCGGGGTCGCCGGGAACTTCGGCTTCGAGGCCGACCACTACGAGGTCAGCATGAAGGTCGCCGATCTGGCCTTGGCCCCTGCCATGGCCGACAGCACGGCGGAGGTCCCGGTCCTGGCCGACGGCTTCTCCTGCACCATGCAGGTCGCCCAGCTCGACGCCGGCCGCCGCGGCCTGCATCTGGCCGAACTGCTCGACCCCGCCCCACCCACCGACCATGCACGTACCACCACCCACCCGAAGGAGCACCCATGACCACCGAGACCTCCAGCTCATCCGTCGCCGAGTCAGCCCGTCGTGCCGTCTCGGGCATCAGCACCGACCTGTTCATCAACGGTGAATGGGTCGAATCCTCCTCCGGGCGGCGCTTCGACGTGGTGAACCCGGCCACCGAGGAAGTCATCACCACCGTGGCCAACGGCAACGCCGATGACGCCCGGCGGGCCATCGAGGCCGCCGGCGCCGCCCAGAAGGACTGGGCCGCCACACCCCCGCGGGTGCGCAGCGAGATCCTGCGCCGGGCCTACGACCTGATCATGGCCCGGCAGGACGAGCTGGCCCTGGTGATGACCACCGAGATGGGCAAGCCGTTGGCCGAAGCCCGCGGCGAGGTCGCCTACGCCGCCGAGTTCTTCCGCTGGTTCTCCGAGGAGGCCGTGCGCATCGGCGGGGACCAGATGGTCACCGGGGACGGGGCCAACCGGATCATGGTCTCCAAGGAACCGGTCGGGCCCTGCGTGCTGGTCACCCCCTGGAACTTCCCGTTGGCGATGGGCACCCGCAAGATCGGTCCAGCCATCGCCGCCGGCTGCACCATGGTCTTCAAACCAGCCAATCTGACCCCGTTGTCCTCGCTGGCCCTGGTGGACATCCTGATCGAAGCGGGTCTGCCCGCCGGGGTGCTGAACGTGGTGTGCACCAAATCCGCCTCCGAGGTCGTGACCCCGTGGATGGAATCGGGGATCGCCCGCAAGGTCAGTTTCACCGGTTCCACCGGGGTCGGCATCCGGCTGCTGGAACAGGCAGCCCGGAACGTCATGCGCTCGTCGATGGAACTGGGCGGAAACGCACCACTCATCGTCTTCGAGGACGCCGATCTGGACCGTGCGGTGGAAGGGGCGTTCGCCGCGAAGATGCGCAACATGGGCGAAGCCTGCACCGCAGCGAACCGGATCTTCGTGCAGTCCTCCGTCGCCGAGGAATTCGCCGACAAGCTCGCACGGCGTTTGGGGGCCCTCACCGTCGGCAACGGTGCCCTTGACGGCACCGACGTCGGCCCGCTGGTCGAGCCCAAGGCACTGACCAAGGTCCAGGAACTGGTGGACGACGCGGTGGCCAAGGGCGCCCGCGTGGTCTGCGGCGGTTCCCGCCCCGAGGGGGCCGGCTACTTCTACTCCCCCACCGTGCTCACCGGCGTGGACCCCTCGGCCCACCTGATGACCGAGGAGATCTTCGGACCCGTGGCCCCGCTGATCCCCTTCCAGACCGAGGAGGAGGTCGTGGCGATGGCCAACGACACCCCCTGGGGGCTGGCCGGATACCTCTTCACCCAGGACCTGGATCGGGCCTTCCGCGTCGGGGATGCCCTCGAAGTGGGAATGGTCGGACTGAACACGGGCATCGTCTCCAATCCGGCGGCACCCTTCGGCGGCATCAAGGCCTCGGGACTCGGACGCGAGGGCGGCCGGGTCGGGATCGAGGAGTTCCTTGAAACCAAGTACATGGCCATGCCACGCCGCTAGGTGTTCTATGCCGCGAGGTTGGTGACACCGATTGGCGCGCGGCTGGCTGGGGGCCTGCCCTTGAGCGCGGTGTGTGATCGAGTGTAGTTGTAGTGGTCCAGGAATCCTTGCAGGGCCGCCGTTCTTTCGGCGTTGCTGGCCCAGGCTTGCCGGTGGGCCCATTCGCGGGCCAGTGTGCGCTGGTAGCGCTCGACCTTGCCGTTGGTCTGCGGACGGTAGGGCCGGGTGAACTTGTGCCGGGTACGGGACTTGGCCAGCGCGGCGGTGAACAGCCAGGACCTGTAGCAGGAGCCGTTGTCCGTCAGGACCCGGCGGATGCGAGTGATCCCGTGACGGCGGAAGAACTTCACGGCCCGTTCCCAGAATCCGGCGGCGGTGGCTCCCTTTTCGTCGATGTGTTCCTCGGTGTAGGCCAGCCGGGAGTGGTCATCGACGGCTGAATGCAGGTACACGTAGCCGGCGCGGGCACCTGCATTCTTGGCGCGGCTGGAGGCCTTGTGCTGGGCCGAGCCCCGGCCATGGATGCGCCAACCGCCACCGTCGGGGATGAAGCCGATCTTCTTCACATCGGCGTGGACCATGTCCCCGGGCCGGTCCCACTCGTAGCGGACCACGGGCTCGCGCAGGTCCTCCCCGGACACGTCCAGGTCCCGGAGCCGGGAGATGCCATGGCGAAGCAGGATCCGGTAGATGGTCGAGGCCGGTAGCTCGATGCCTTTGGTGACGAGCAGCCCGACCAGCTGCATCGGGCCGAGCTTTTCCTTCCGGCGTAGCTGGCAGACCCGTGCTTCGATGTCCGGGTCGGTCTGGTTCGGGCTGGTCTCGGGGCGTGAGGACCGGTCTTCGAGCCCTGGTTCGCCTTCCGCGGTCCAGCGGGCGTACCAACGCCCGAGTGTCTGACGGGCAATCCCCGCCTCGGAAGCGACGTGGCAGATCGGGCGGCCGGCATCAACACGCTCACAGAGGCGGCGACGTCCTTCAGGGGTCAGCGGGGCGTTACGGTGGGACATCGAGGGCCTTTCTTTTCGGCGTTTTGCTTGGTCGCTTAACACCGAATCCAAGAAAGGCCCTCTTTAGCTATCCGCCACACCGGGCGTCACCAACCTCCATGAGCAGAACAGCTAGGCGTCATGCTTGCCAGTGACCTGAACCACACCCTAGAATTGTAGACAATCTACGATGGGTTTTTAAGGAGCTTGAATGGTACAGACGGGCTTCGCACCAATGCTCTTCACCACCGAGGAGTATGCCGCACGATTGGCCGCGGCACGGGTGCGCATGCAGGACCAGGGACTCAGTGCGCTGATCGTCACCGACCCGGCGAACATCTACTATCTGACGGGGTACAACGCCTGGTCGTTCTACACCCCGCAGATGGTCTTCGTCCCCATGGAAGGGGACATGATCCTGTTTACCCGTGAGATGGACGCCAACGGCGCGTTCCGCACCACCTGGCTGGATTCGGACAACATCGTCGGATACCCCGAACGCTACGTCCACCGCCCACACCTGCACCCCTTCGACTGGGTCGCCTACGCCCTGCGCGCCAGGTACCTCATCGCCCCGGCCACGAGGGGCTGCGTGGGGTTGGAGATGGACGCCCACTTCTTCTCCCCCAAGGGATACCGGTCGCTGGTCAACGCTCTGCCGGAGTGGACGCTGGTGGACTGCTTCGAACTGGTCAACTGGGTCCGGGCGATCAAATCGCCGGCGGAGATCCAGCTGATGCGCCATGCGGCGGTGGTCACCAACATGGCCATGCACGCGGCCCAGGACGCCATCGAAGTCGGCGCCCGGCAGTGCGATGTCGCCGCGGCCATCACCAACGCCCAGATCCGTGGCACGGAGGAGTTCGGTGGTGACTACACCGCCATCGTGCCCATGCTCCCCACCGGCGAGTCGGCCGATACCCCGCATCTGACCTGGAACAACGAGCCGCTCGAGAAGGACCAGGCGATGATCGTGGAGCTGGCGGGGGCCTACCAGCGCTACCACGTACCCATGGCCAGGACGTTCATGACCGGCACGCCCACCGCCCAGCTGGCGCATCTGGCCCAGGCCACCGACCATGCGTTGGCCGCGGTGTTGGAAACGGTACATCCCGGGGCTCCGGTGCAGGAGCTTTCGCAGGTCTTCAACCGCACGCTCTTCGAATACGGCTACGAGAAGGCCTCGCGCATCGGTTACTCCATCGGGGTCGGCTACCCCCCGGACTGGGGCGAGCGGACGATCTCGTTGCGCAGCGAGGACCAGACCCTGCTGGCCGAGAACATGACGTTCCACCTGATGTGTGGCATGTGGATGGACGGCTACGGCTACGAGGTCTCCGAGGCCATCCGGGTCACCGATACCGGGGTCGAGACTTTCACGTCCTTCCCCCGCGGGCTCGTTCCCGCCGGCAAGGCCGGCCACGAGGCGGCGGAGTCGATCAACGTGCTCGGCAACCCCGGCGAGCGCGCGATCTCCAATGCCCCCGGCCTGCCCGGGATGACCCCTCCGACGAACGAACCACGCCGTCCGGCCACCCCCCGCTTCGGGTTCACCACTCCCGACGAATCGACCCTGACCGGTTCGATGAACATCGTGGCACGAAACGCCGAGGCCGCCGATAGCGACCCGGCCCGTCCCACCAGCCCTCCGCTGGACGCCCTCGAAGACGACAGCGACACCGAAAACCCCCCGAAGGAGACACCATGACCACCGTGAACCTGCCACTCGCCGGCCGCGCCGAGAACCTCGTGGGCTCCGTCATCGACTCAAGCACCTCGCTGCTCGCCGCCCAGAAGCACGACATCATCCGTTTCGCCATGGGCGCCCCGGCGGACGAGTTCGTTCCGGTGGACACGTTCACCGAGATCGCCGCCAGCGTCCACGACGCCTCCTCCTTCACCTACGGCGCCTCCGAGGGGGAACCCCGCCTGGTCAAGGCACTGGTCGACTACCTGGGCACCACGGCGGAGCCCACCAGCCCCGAACGGATCAGCATCACTTCCGGCGGCATGCAGGGCCTGGACATCGCCTGCAAGCTCTTCGTCGATCCGGGCGATCTGGTCATCGTCGAATCCCCGACCTACACCAACGGGTCGGCCACCGCACTGAGCTACGGGGCCGAACTGCTCGAGGTGCCGATGGATGCGGACGGGATGGACATCGACGAGCTCGAACGCCTCGTCGACGCCGCCGGCCGCACCCCCAAGGCGATCTACACGATCCCGAACTTCCAGAACCCCTCGGGCACCACGCTCTCGGTGGAACGGCGGGAACGCCTCATCGGGCTGGCCCGCCGCTGGGCGGCGGTCATCATCGACGACGACCCCTACGGACTGCTGCGCTTCGCCGGCGAGGACCTGCCCGGGTTCCGCCAACTCAGCGACAACGACCCGCTGGTGTTCTCGGTCAGGACGTTCTCCAAGATCTTGGCTCCGGGGCTGCGGGTGGGCTGGATCGACGCCGATCCTTCGCTGCAGCAGCTCATCATCAACGCCAAGCAGGCGATGGACACCTGTACCAACGTCCCGGCCCAGCATGTGGTGGCCGAATACCTGCGCCGCGGGATCCTCGACGAGCACCTGGCCTTCCTGCGCGGGGAGTACCACGCCCGGCGCGACGCGATGCAGGCGAGCCTGGAAAAGAACCTGGGCGGACGGATCCGCACGACGCATCCGGACGGGGGCTTCTTCCTCTGGGTCACCCTCACCGGGGAGGACGCGGCAGTGGACACCCGCCGGCTGTTCGAGATCGCCCTGGCCGAAGGCGTGGCCTTCATCCCGGGCCCGGCCCTGTCGGCAGGGGGCCGCTTCGCCTCGGCCTTCCGGGTGTGCTTCGCCTCCACCGGGCCCGAGCGCACCGACGTCGGCGTCCAACGCCTGGCCGCCGCACTGGATCTCGCCCTGGAGGAAACCCGGCAGCCCGATGCCGCCGCCACCGGCTCCGCGCCGGCGTCGGGGCGTGGCTGAATGACGGACACGGCCACCGGGAGCACTGCGTGGCAGGTCGATGCCCCGGCCCTGACTGCCCTGACGATCGAGCTGATCAACGCCGGCGGGGTGAACCCCGGAGGCACCGAACAGGCCACCGTGGAGGCCCTGGTCGCCGAAGCGAAGCGGCGGGGCCTGCAGGTCAGGACCCGGGAGGTCGAGCCGGGCCGGCCGAATGTGTTCATCACCCTGCCCGGCGGGGACGGGGACGGACTGCTCTTCCTGGGCCACTCCGACGTCGTCCCCGTCGGGGACGGCTGGGACCGCGAGCCCTTCGACGCCTATGAGGCCGACGGCCGGCTCTTCGGCCGCGGCGCCACCGACATGAAGGGCGGCCTGGCGGCCGTGCTGACCTCCATGACCATGCTGCACGAGGCCGGAACCCGGCTCGCCGGTCCGGTGACTCTGGCCTGCCTGGTCGACGAGGAGGAGACCGGGGCCGGGATCCGGGCCTTGGTCGCCGACGGACTGGAACACCGTTACCTCGGCTGCATCGTCGCCGAACCGACCGATCTGGAAACGGTCATCGCCTGCCGGGGGGATTCCTATCTGGAGGTCGAGGTGACCGGACAGGCCGCCCACTCCGGACGGCCCAGCGATGGGCGCAATGCGATCGACGCGGCCGTGCGGATCTGCAACCTCGTCACCGCCGACCAGGAGCGCCTGCGGGCCGAAAACGACCCGCTGCTGGGGTACGCCACCTGGAACACCGGCATGATCTCCGGGGGGCGGGGCACCTCGATGGTCGCCCCCGAAGCCCATCTATGGTTCGACCGCCGGCTCATGCCCGGTGAAGACACCACGGCCATCCGTGAGGAGCTGGTCGCGGGCATCGAGGCGGCGGGCATCACCGGGGACGGGATTTCCGTCCAGGTCAACACCACCATGGAGATGCCGGGATTCCGCACCGATCCGGACCATCCGCTGGTCACCGCGGCCGTCGGCGCTTTGGCCGACGCCGGGGTGGAGACCAGCATCTCGGGATGGAGCGCCTCCTGTGATGGCGGGTTCATTTCCCGCGATTTCGGGATTCCGAGCATCGTGCTGGGTCCGGGCGAGCTCAACGACGAGGCACACCAACCGAACGAATCAGTTCGTGTCTCCGAAGTTGTGGCGGCAACGCGCGCATATGGCATGCTGATATCCACCTTGCTGAACCCCGATAACGGCGCATCAGGCGCCTAGCCCACCGACGGCCGAAAGGCAAACGATCATGAGCGAACAACCCCAGGGATCATCCGGCGCAATGACGATGGAGGACCCCAATGCCCCGGGCGCCGAGCCCCAGACGCAGGAAGCCAAGGATAGCCTGCACCGCTCCATCCTGGGTTCGGCACTGGGCAACGCGGTCGAGTGGTTCGACTACGGCGTCTACGGCTACCTGACCATCTACATGGCAGTGAACTTCTTCGGCTCCGAAGAGGGTGACGGCGGGCTGGGAGTCACCCTCGCCCTGGCCACCTTGGCGATGTCCTTCCTCGTCCGCCCCTTGGGCGGTCTGATCTTGGGCCCGCTGGGCGATAAATTCGGCCGGCAGAAGGTCATGGTCCTGACCGTGTTGATGATGACCACCGCCACCGGCGTCATCGGCCTGCTGCCCACCATCCAGACGATCGGTTTGGCGGCTCCGCTGCTGCTGTTGCTCTGCCGCATGGTCCAGGGCTTCTCGGCTGGCGGCGAATATGGTGGCGCTGCGGTCTACATGGCCGAATGCGCCCCCGATCAGCGTCGCGGTTTCCTGGGCTCGTTCCTGGAATTCGGCACGATGGTGGGCTTCATCCTCTCGGCCACGGTCTGCACCGCACTGATCACGATCGTCGGTGACGACGGAATGCTCGCCGGCTGGTGGCGTCTGCCCTTCCTGATGACCATCCCCCTGGGGCTGACCGCCCTGTACATCCGGACGAAGCTGGGCGAAGCAGCAGTCTTCTCCGAAGCCTCCGATAGCCAGGAAACCTCCAAAACCCCAATCCGCCACACCCTGCGCACCCAGTGGCGCGAAGTGCTCATCCTGGGCGGGTTCGTCGTCCTGCTCAACGTCGCCTTCTACCTGATCCTCGGCTACATGCCCACCTACATGTCCGAACAGTTAGGTCACAGTACCGCCCAGGGCAACTGGATGCTGGTGGCGATCATGGTCGTCATGCTGGTGGTGATCCCGTTCATGGGCGCCCTCTCGGACCGGATCGGACGCAAACCCCTGCTCCTGACCGCTGCTGGCGGGTATATTCTCTTGGCCGTTCCGGCGATGGTGTTGCTGGGGATCGACAACCTGTTCCTGCAGTTCATCGGTCTGGCCGTGCTGGGCGCCCTGCTGGTCATCCTGGTCGCCTCGGTGTCCTCCACCTTGCCGGCACTATTCCCCACGAATGTGCGCTATACGGGCTTCGCGATCGGCTACAACTTCTCCGTGGCGTTCATTGCGGGCCCCTCGCAGACACTGACCAACGAGTTGATCGATATCACCGGAAACGTGTTGGTGCCGGGGATCTACATGTCGCTGGCCGGCATAGTCGGCTTCATCGCTATCCTGTGCATGCGGGAGACGTCCCAGGCGTCACTGCGTGGCGAGGATCTGCCCGGCGATCCCGGATCGGTCGGCTGGCCGTCCAGGAAGTGGGTCCAGGTCAACCGGACCAAGGCCGACGCGGGCAAGGCCATGGCGCAGTAGGAAGACAGCTCGGAAATGGAGGGTGTGCGCCGCGGCGCACACCCTCCCTTTTTTCGGTTCGTGGTGTCTTCGGGGCAGGGGGCTCAGTCGGTGCCGGCCCCATCGGCCAGGGGCTCGAGCAGCTGGGCGATGGCGCTGTCCATGTGTTCGGCCAGCGCCCGGTGCAACGCCGGGACATCCCCGGCGAGGATGGCCTCGGCGATATGCCGGTGTTCATCCACCCGGTGCTGGAGTGAGTATTCGGCCTGTTCGAGCGCGACCAGGCACATCCGGGTTTCGGTGACCAGGGTCCGGTGGATCCGCGTCAGCCGTTTGCTGGACGCCCAGCGGACCATCGCCTCGTGGAAGGAGAGGTCGATCAGGCTCAGTTCGGCAGGATCGCTTCCCGGCCCCAGGGCCGCCATCTTCTCCACGATGGCCAACAGCTCCGCCCCCGCCTCGCTTCCGGTCCGGTCCAGTTCGATGATCTTCAGCGCGGCCCCGCGTTCGACGGCGGTACGGGTGAGATAGATATCGGAGATATCCGCCGGGGTCGGTTCCACGACGAAGAGCCCCCGGTTGCGGATGCTGATCAGCAGGCCCTCCTGGGTCAACCGTTGCATCGCCTCGCGGAGCGGGCCCCGGCTGACCCCCAGCCGCCCGGCCAGGTCGGCTTCCCCCAGTTGTGTTCCGGGCTCGAACTCCCCGTTGCCGATGGCGGTGCGGATCTTGCGCGCGATGATCGAGGGAGTGGACTCCTGGTGCAACGGCTCGAGGCTCGAGGCGGGCATGGGGGTTCCTCACTGGGGTCGGTTTTGTCGGATGCAAACAATCCTACAACCTTGCCCGGCGGTCCTTTCCAGCCCTCCGCCTCCTCGATGGTTCAGTCGGAGCCGGCGACCAGCAGTACCTCATCCGGAGCGTCGGTCCCGCGCTTGCGGTGGGCCCGCAGGACCCGCCGTGCCCTTTCACGCTTCAGGCGTTCGCGTGGATCGAGGTGGGGCAGCTGATCCGCGGGCCCGAAGAAGAAATACCCCATGAACTGCAACCACCACCCGATCTTGTATCCGATCCCCAAACCGGTGGTGTCCTTCACTATGGGCAACCGCTTATGGTCCATGTGTCCCTTTCAGGCTCGGGATTCCGGCCTCGAGCCGGGTACGGAAGCACCCGGGGCACGGGAACCCCCCGACCCACCATCCTACTCCACGGTTGTTTTTCCCCTCTCCCGCCGCCGATGCGGTCCCGGGGGCGGGAGAACGCGATAATGGGACCATGCCAGCCGATCTGCCCCATCTGACCGAGGACCTCTGGCTCCCCCGCGCCCGGGCCCACCGTGACCGGGTCCAACACTTCGCCGCACCATTCCTCCAGCGTCGCTCCACCCAGCGCAAACATCCGGTGGAGGACTTCCTGTTCACCTACTACACCGAGAAGCCCGGCCGGCTGCAGCGCTGGAACCCGGGCACCGGCGTCGTCCTGCTGGGCGACCAGGCCGCCGAGCGGCTGACGTGGAGGCACCACCGGCCCCACGGCGAGGGGGTCACCTTCGACGCGGCGGCCTTCATGGCCGAACGGCACCGCACCGTCACCCACGCCCGGTCGATCCTGGCCGGGGCGGCTTCGAACCCCGCCCGCTTCTCCTGCTTCGGTCTGCATGAATGGGCGATGGCGTATAAATCGGAGGAGAACGGGGTACGCCATGACTACCTACCGCTGCGGCTGGGCGCCGCCGGCACCGACGAGGTCGTCGAAGGCCACCGGATCCGCTGCACCCATATTGACGCCTTCCGCTTCTACACCCCGCAGGCCGTGGGCCTGAACGAGGAACGGCCCACCCGGGAGAACCAGGCGTCGCTGGACCAGCCCGGTTGTCTGCACGCGAACATGGACCTCTATAAATGGGCCTATAAGCTCTCGGCCGCGGTTCCGGGGGAACTGCTGCTGGCGACCTTCGAACTGGCCTGGGACATCAGGACCATGGACATGCGGGCCTCCCCCTACGAACTGGGCGACTGGGGCTATACGCCGATCCGTATCGAAACCGCCGCCGGGAAGGCCGAATACGTGAGGCTGCAACAGGGTTTTGCCGAGCAGGCCACCGGGCTGCGCCTTCGCCTGCTGGCCGTCGCCGACGACCTGATCGCGGCCGCGGAAACGGAGCCGGTCCCGACCCCCGGCCGATGAATCCCCGACGCCGAACAGTGGACACCGGACGCCGGGAGTGGCAGATTCACCCCTAAGGGTCTTTGTCCGACCAACCGCTACCGGGGGTGCACGATGGAAACGAACCAAGCCAACCGCTGGACCGCACGAACCTTATCGACGATGGCCGCCGCCGCACTGGGATTGCTGCTGCTCAGCGGCTGCGCAGGCGAAAGTCCCGACTCCGAACCAACGCAGACCACTGCCGCCACGGAGTCCTCGGCCCCGGAGCCCACCGAACAACCGGCGGGCCCGGAGGAGGGGACGGACGCCGATCTGTCCATCACCATCACCTCCAATGGCGAGGATGTAGTCCACCGGTACCGGCTCGTCTGTTCCGGAGGGGTCCCCGGTAAGGGGACCGACCATCCTCAGGCCGAGGAGGCCTGCACCTTCCTCGACGGCCCCGGCAAGACCGTGCTGACCGGGAAGGCGAAGAAGGATGCCGACTGCACCCAGGAGTCGGCCGGTCCACAGACGGCCATCGTGGAGGGCACCTTGAACGAGACGACGGTCCAACGTGCCTTCGCCCTGGGCAACGGGTGCAAGATCTCGGCCTGGAAGTCCGCCGAGGCATTGCTGGGACGCGGAACGGCCAGCGGCGACCAGTAGGCACTGCCCCCTCCCCCGGGTAGTCACCGATTCATTACCGCCCAGGTCGATTTCAGGGCCCGGGCGGGCCCGCGGCGTGAAAGACTGGCGCCCGGAGGAACACACCCATGGAATTCTTGATCCTGCTCGTTGGCCTGCTGTTCGGAACGGTGCTCGTCGCCGGGCTCGGGGAGCGGATCAGATTGCCCTATCCGGTGCTGATGCTCGTCTTCTCGGCGCTGGTGGCCTATCTGCCGTTCATCCCCGAGATCCACATCGACGCGGAAATGATCCTTCCGTTGTTCCTGCCTCCGCTGTTGTATGCGGTGGCCCAGCGTAGTTCCTGGGCGGTCTTCCGGCTGCGTTGGCGTTCCTTGGTGCTGCTGGCGGTCCTGCTCATCGCCGTGACCGTGGCCATCGTCGCCGGGGCCACCTGGTTGCTGATCCCCTCCATGGGACTGCCGGCGGCCATCGCGCTCGGCGCCATCGTCGCCCCGCCGGACCCCGTGGCCGTCGAGGCGGTCGCCGCCAAGGTCAGCATGCCCCGCAGGCTGACCACCGTGCTACAAACCGAGGGGCTGTTCAACGACGCCACCGCCATCGTCATCTTCCAGACCGCCGTGGCCGCGGCCGCCAGCGGCCGGGACGTCGGCTGGGATGTGATCCCGCGTTTCCTCCTCGGCGCCGCCGGAGCCGTCGTCCTGGGCCTGGCCATGGCCTGGCTCGTGGGAACACTGAACCGCTTCGTCCCCGATCTGGTGGCCCGCTCCGCCGCGACCCTGGTGGCCCCCTTCGCCGTCTACATCCTGGCCGAGGAGATCCATTGCTCGGGCGTCGTCGCCGTCGTGGTCACCGCCCTGGAACTGGGCCGGCGGGCCCGCCCCCAGGATTCCGCCGAACGCCTGACCCGCAACTCCTTCTGGGACGTGGTGGAGATGCTGACCACCGGGGTCGCCTTCGGCCTGCTGGGCATCGAGATGCGCTACGTCTTCGAGGACGAAGGAGCGGGCATCATGGCCTTCATCCCCGGGATCCTGGTCGTCTGCGCCGCGGTGCTGCTGGTGCGTTTCGGCTGGATGATGTTGATGTACAAGGTCGGGGGCACCGAAAAGCGCAACAGCGTGCCGGGCTCGCTCAAGGAAGTGCTCGTGGTCAGCTGGTGCGGCATGCGGGGTCTGGCCACCCTGGCGCTGGCCTTGGCGCTCCCGTTGGAGATGGACAACGGGGACCCGTTCCCGGGGCGCAACTTCATCATCACCTGCGCCTGCGCCGTCCTGCTGGTCACCCTGGTGGGCCCGGGGCTGACCCTGCCGACCCTGATGCGGCATCTGAAGCTGCCCGACGACCGGGCCAAGGCCGAACGGGCCGAACGGGCCATCGCCGTCCGCGCCGAGGAGGTGGCCATGGACACCGTCAGGCAATCCGAGGCGGCGCAGAAGCTCTCCCCCGAACGGCGCGAGAAGCTCGCCCGTCGCATGTCCTCGCTGCACCGGATCCTCGAACACGATTTCGGCGACGACCCGGAGAAGGCGCGCATCGTCAAAAAGACCCTCGCGGCCATGGACCAGGTCCAACGCGAGGCCCTCGACGCAGCCCGGCGCGAGGTGCTGTCGATGCGCCGGGAACCCGAGGCGGATCCCGAGGCGGTGGATCGGGTGCTACGCCGGTTGGACCTGCGTACGGTCACCCTGGACCGCTAACCCGACGGCAAAACATCCTATGTAACTCCGGTGATTTGTGCATGAATTCGTAAATCCGTGCTGAATTGCCAGTTTTGACGATCCAGACATAGGACCTCTAGTGTTGTGTCGTTCGTTACTTTCGGGCCGAGCCTTCCGGCCGATGTGGAGGCAGTCTCCCCCCGGCCAACGAATCCGCCGACACGTAGCCCGCAAAGGAGCACCTCCATGGCTGAGAACAAGGCGCCATCGTCCAGAGATCATTCCACCGAGGCGATCCCCAAGGTGGTCATCCTCATTGCCATCCTGGCCGGGTTCTCCGGCCTGCTCTACGGCTACGACTCGGGCGCGATCTCCGGGGCCCTGCCCCTGCTGACCCAGGACTTCGGCATCGACGCCCAAACCCAGGGGCTGGTCACCTCCCTGCTCCTCTGGGGCGCCTTGCCGGCCATCGTGGTCAGCACCATCGCCTCACGGCGCTTCGACCGCCGGCACATCCTGCTGGTGGGGGCGGGGATCTTCATCGTCGGGTCCATCGCCTGCGGGCTGGCCCCGAACATCGGGTTTTTGATGTTCGCCCGTTTCTTCCTCGGCCTGGCCGTGGGCATCGCCAACATGTTCGGCCTGATCTACCTTTCCGAGCTGGCCCCCACACGGATTCGCGGTCTGCTGACCGGCCTGTACCAGCTGGCGGTCAACGTCGGCATCCTCGGCGCCTACATCGTCGGGGACCTGCTCCACGATTCGGGGTCCTGGCAGTGGATCCTCGCGGCAGGGGTCTTCCCCGCCATCATCTTCTTCTTCGGCATGCTGCTCAGCCCGGCCAGCCCGCGCTGGCTGCTCACCCGGGGCCGGGGCCAGGAAGCGCTGAAGGTCCTGAAGAAGCTGCGCGGTACCGACGAGATCGCCCAGGCCGAAGTGGACGACATCCAAGCCAGCCTCCAACAGCAGGACGCGGGGATCGGGACGCTGTTCCGTTCCGCCCGCCCGGCCATGGTGGTCCTGTTCGTCCTGACGTTCTTCCAGGTCTTCACCGGGATCAACGCCGTCGTCTACTACGCGCCGATCATCTTCGCCGACATCACCTCAATGGGTTCCAATGCCGGGGCCGTCGCCAACTACGGTGTCGGCATCGCCCTGGTCATCTCCACCGGGGTGTCCCTGCCGCTGATCGACAAGCTGGGCCGGATCAAGATGCTGGCCCTGAGCATGGCCGGACAGGCCGTGGCCATGGTCGGGCTGTGGCTGCTCCCCGACGCCGGATACCTCTCCATCGCCGCGGTCTTCGTCTACACCTTCTCCTTCGGGTTCGGCCTGGGCCCGGTGTTCTGGCTCTATGTGCCGGAGATCCTGCCACTGCGCATGCGCGCCATCGGCGTCGGGGTCATCACGTTCACCCAATACCTGTTCAACGCGATCTTCGCTGCCGCCTTCCCCGTCGCCCTGGAGAAGTTCGGCGGGGTGGTCTTCCTGCTCTTCGCCCTGCTCTCGGCGCTCGGGCTCTGGTATGTGCTCACCCGCATCCCCGAAACCGCGGGACGCTCCCTGGAGGAGATCGAAGACGATTGGCGCGCGAAGGCCACGGCCAAGGCGGCCGGGAAGACCGGACAGGACTCCTAGCCGGCCACTGCCTCGAGGTAGAACCAGCGTCCGTCCTCGCGCAGGAAGGTACTGCGTTCGCGTTGGACGCCGCGCCGGCCGTCCTGGCGGTAATGCGCGGCGAACTCGACGATCCCGGTGCCCTCGAAGGGGCCTCCGGCGACCGTGTCCACGATGTCCAGCCGCCGCCAGCTCATCGACGGGTCCAAGTCCAGCTCCGCCGGCCGGGTCGAGGGATGCCAACTGGCCAGCAGGTAGGCGGCGTCCCCGGTGACGAAGGCGCTATAACGCGAACGCATCAGGGCCTCGGCCGTCGCCGCCCCCGGACCTCCTGCCGCACGGTCGGCGTGCACCGGCCCACAGCAGGCGCCGAAGACCTCGCCCGACAGGCAGGGGCAGCGCGCATCGGCGTCCAGCACGGGGAAATCGGCACCGGCATCCTGCTGCTCATCCATGGCCCCAGCCTAGGGGCAAACCGTGGACCCTCACGCGGATACGTGGGGTGGGTCACCCCGGGCCGCGGGCCCCGCCGAACCCGGTAGACTGATCGGGCAAGCTCGCGGAGCGCCTCCAGCCCGGCGTGAGACGGCACCTCCGCAGGCGTACTCAAACCACCTCGCGCACAGGAGACCCCGGATGCCCCGCATCGTTGTTGACGTCATGCCCAAACCAGAGATCCTCGACCCCCAGGGCAAGGCCATCGTGGGCGCACTGCCCCGTTTGGGCTTCGACGC
This sequence comes from Arthrobacter sp. AOP36-F1-5, assembly GCF_058137995.1. Lineage (NCBI taxonomy): Bacteria > Bacillati > Actinomycetota > Actinomycetes > Micrococcales > Micrococcaceae > Arthrobacter > Arthrobacter sp. AOP36-F1-5. The sequence goes on along the minus strand of NZ_CM176892.1, from coordinate 210,424 downwards.
CTTTTCGTCAGTCCGTCAGGGCAAACGCTTCGAACTGACCGTCGACGGCGAGGTGACCGATCAGATCCTGGCCCAGGCCCGCACCGCGGCCGAGACCCTGCTCTCCAACCCGGTGATTGAAGACGTGGTCAACGTCGAGGTCGTCACCGAAGCATGAGCAACGATTCACTGCCCCTGATCGGCGACTACAGCGCGCCGGACACGACCCTGAACGGCGCCCGCATCGGCGTCGTCTCCTTCCCCGGCACCCTCGATGACCGCGACGCCGCCCGTGCCGTGCGGCTGGCCGGCGCCGAAGCCGTGGCCCTCTGGCACGGAGACGACTCCCTCGCGGACGTCGACGCCGTCATCATCCCCGGTGGCTTCTCCTATGGCGACTACCTGCGCGCCGGGGCCATCGCCCGATTCGCCCCGATGATGTCCCGCATCATCGACGCCGCGAATTCGGAGGCCAAGCTCCCCGTGCTGGGCATCTGCAACGGATTCCAGATCCTCACCGAATCGCATCTGCTGCCCGGATCGATGATCAAGAACGACCACCTGAAGTTCCTCTGCCGGGACCAGGTCCTGCGGGTGGAGAACAACACCACGGCGTGGACCAACCAGTACGACGCCGGTGAGGAGATCACCGTGGTGCTGAAGAACCAGGACGGGCAGTACGTCGCCGACGAGAAGACCCTGGACGCCCTGGAGGCCGAAGGCCGCGTCGCCCTGCGCTACGTGGGCTGGAACCCCAACGGCTCGCGCCGCGACATCGCCGGCATCACCAATGCCGCCGGCAACGTCGTCGGACTCATGCCGCACCCCGAACACGCGGTCGAGGCAGGATTCGGCCCCACGACGGCCGCCGGCGCACACACCGGAACCGACGGCCTGGGCTTCTTCTCCTCCGTCCTGAGCACCCTGGTGGGAGGCACCAAATGAGCCAGCAATTCAACATCGACACCGTGGAGAACGCCGCGGCAACCCCCGACACCGAGCTGCCGTGGGCCGAATTGGGGCTGAAGCAGAACGAGTACGACGACGTCGTGAATGTTTTGGGCCGCCGCCCCACCGGCGCGGAACTGGCCATGTACTCGGTCATGTGGTCCGAGCATTGCTCGTATAAGTCCTCCAAGAACCACCTGCGCCAATTCGGCGACAAGGTGACCGATGAGATGAAGAAGGACCTGCTCGTGGGCATCGGCGAGAACGCCGGGGTCACGAACCTGGGCGATGGCTGGGCCGTCACCTTCAAGATCGAATCGCATAACTCCCCCTCCTTCGTGGAGCCCTACCAGGGCGCGGCCACGGGCATCGGCGGGATCGTGCGCGACATCATCTCCATGGGCGCCCGCCCGGTGGCCGTGATGGATCCGCTGCGTTTCGGGGCCATCGACCACCCCGACACCGCCCGGGTCATGCACGGGGCCGTCGCCGGGATCGGCGGCTACGGCAACTCGCTGGGCCTGCCGAACATCGGCGGGGAAATGGTCTTCGACCCGGTATACCAGGGCAACCCGCTGGTGAACGCGCTGGCCGTGGGCGTCATGCGCCATGAGGACATCCGCCTGGCCAACGCCTCCGGGAAGGGCAATAAGGTCGTCCTGTTCGGTGCCCGTACCGGCGGCGATGGGATCGGTGGCGCCTCGGTGCTGGCCTCCGAGTCCTTCGATGCGACCAAACCCTCCAAGCGCCCCGCGGTCCAGGTCGGTGACCCCTTCGCCGAGAAGGTGCTCATCGAGTGCTGCCTGGAACTGTTCAAGGCCTCCCTCGTCGAGGGCATCCAGGACCTGGGCGCCGCGGGCATCTCCTGCGCCACCAGTGAACTGGCCTCCAACGGCGACGGCGGCATGCGGGTCGAACTGACCAACGTGCTGCTGCGCGATCCGACGCTGACCCCGGGCGAGATCCTGATGTCCGAGTCGCAGGAACGCATGATGGCCGTGGTCTCCCCGGAAAACCTCGAGGCCTTCGAAGCGGTCATGGACAAATGGGCCGTGGAGTACTCCTGGCTCGGCGAGGTCACCGACACCGAACGGCTGGTCATCACCTGGGACGACGAGGTCATCGTCGACGTGGATCCGCGCACCGTCGCCCACGACGGACCGGTCTACGACCGCCCCTATGCCCGCCCCGACTGGCAGGACGCCCTGCAGGCCGATACGTTCAGGGCCTCCCCGGCGGGGCTCACCCTGCCGAGCCTGGGCGAGGAGCTCAAGGATGCCGTCCTGGAGCTGGTCGCCTCACCGAACATGTGCGACAAGTCCTGGATCACCAACCAGTTCGACCGCTACGTCGGCGGCAACACGGCCCTGGCGTCCCCCGATGACGCCGGCGTGGTCCGCGTGGATGAGGAAACCGGGATGGGCGTTGCCCTGGCCACCGATGCCAACGGCCGGTACGCCTACCTGGACCCGTACCACGGCTCCCAGCTGGCCCTGGCCGAGGCGTTCCGCAACGTGGCCACCACCGGGGCCGTCCCGCTGGCCGTCTCCGACTGCCTGAACTTCGGCTCCCCCGAGGACCCTGACGTGATGTGGCAATTGGCCGAGGCCATCCGCGGGCTCTCCGATGCCTGCATGGAACTGGGCATCCCGGTCACCGGCGGCAACGTCTCGCTCTACAACCAGACCGGCACCACCCCGATCCATCCCTCCCCGGTGGTCGCGGTGCTGGGCAGGTTCGACGACGTCGCCCGCCGCACCCCCTCGGGATGGCACTCCAGCGCCGACGGGCAGGCCATCTACCTGATGGGGACGACGGCGGATGAGCTGGATGGTTCGGAGTTCGCGAACCTGCGCGGACACCTGGGCGGTCTGCCGCCGACGGTGGACCTGGCTGCTGAGAAGCTGCTCGGCGACCTGCTGGTCAACGCCTCACGCGACGGCATGATCGACGCGGCCCACGACCTCTCCGAGGGTGGCCTCGCGGCAGCCCTGGTGGAGATGTCGCTGCGCTACGGCGTCGGCGCCCGGGTGGCCCTGCAGGATCTCTGCGACCGGGACGGCGTCGATGTGTTCACCGCCCTGTTCTCCGAGTCCCAGGCCCGCGCCGTCGTGGCCGTGCCTCGCTCCGAGGAGGTCCGTTTCAAGGACATGACCACCGCCCGGGATTTCCCGGTGGTCCGGCTGGGCATCGTCGATGCTGCCTCGGATTCCCTGGACATCCAGGGCCAGTTCAGCGCCACCCTGGAGGAACTGCGCACCGCCCACGAGGGCACGCTGCCGAAGTACTTCTGATCGGTTAGCTCATTGACACCCGTGGCCCGGCGGTCTTCCGCCGGGCCACGGGTGTTTTCGCGCGACGGCTTGACCCTCACGTAGCGTGAGGCCGGAGGCTGGGGTACATGAGCGACTACTACAACGCATTCGACATCAGCCCCGTACCCGTACCCACACCGGAAGCGGTGCCGCCGGAACCCTTCCGCGGCATCTATGGGATGCCCGCATTCGTCACGATTCCGTCGTGCGATTTGGAGGAATCCGTGGACTTCTGGATTCGTGGACTCGGGTTCTTCGAACTCTTCAGCATCCCCGGCACGCTGGTACATCTGCGCCGGTGGGCCTTCCAGGACGTGCTTCTCGTCCAGGCGCGGAGCATTCCAGACCAGCCCCCGGCCATCGGCTTCAGTTTCGCGGGCGTCCTGGGCCAGATCAATGCCTTGGTTGAAGCCTGCCGCGCCTTGCGCCCTGGCTCGGTCGCGGGACCCCGAGATACCCCGTGGAACACTCGTGATGTCGAGGTGATCACCCCAGAGAACGCCCGGGTCGTCTTCACCGCGGCCAAGCCCTTTGACCCGGCCAGCCAGGAGGCGCGGAATCTTGAAGATATCGGGATCACCCCTTCGGAGGGCCGTCCAGGGGAGAATCAGGAGCATGCCTGAGGCAACTTCTGCCGATGGCCTGACCGTCGGTCAGGCCGCGACGCGACTGGGCGTAACCATCCGCGCGCTACACCACTGGGATGAGATTGGCCTGGCGCGCTCCTCGCTGAGCACGCCTACCGGATACCGGCTCTACACCGCCGCTGATTTGGAACGCCTCCACAGAATCGTCGTCTACCGCGAGCTCGGCCTCGGATTGGAAAGAATCCGTGCCATCCTCGACGACTCAGCGACGGACGTACCGGCCGCCCTGCGCACCCAACGCCAGCACGTCGCCGACAGGATCGAGCATCTCCAGCAGCTCGGTGCCGGACTGGATCGAATGATCGACGCCCATGAGCACGGCCTGCTGCTGACCGTCCAGGAACAGACGGCCATCTTCGGCCCGCGGTGGAACCCTGACTGGTCGGCCCAAGCCCGCCAACGCTACGAAGGCACGCCCCAATGGCAGCAGTATGCCGAGCAATCAGCCACCCGTAGTCCGGCGGAATGGCAATCCATCGCCGATACCATGGCCGACCTCGACCGTTCCCTCGGGGAGTCCATGCAGGCCGGTTTCACACCTGGCAGCCCGGAAGCGCAGCTACTCGTGGAACGTCACCGCGCAGTGTTCTCGGCCTCATACTTTTCCCTCACCCGACAGATGCAGGTCTGTCTCGGTCGTATGTATGAGTCTGATCCGGCGTTCGCTGCTCACTACGACGGCGTCCGTACCGGCCTTGCGGCATGGTTCCGTCAAAGCATCGATGCCAACGCCCGCAGCCACGGCATCGACCCCGACACCGCAAGCTGGCACTAGGCCCCGTTATGGAAAGTGATGATCTTAGACGAGTGAGATCGTCACTTTCCTCATTCCCGTGGAGACGGGAGATCATCCAGGCTCGCCAGGGCGGTCAGACTCCCGGCTATCAAACCGATGGCCGTATGGGGGCGGCTGGATCCGTTGGCCTTGAGGCGTTCGCCGAACCGATGGATCCAGCGTTCGGTGGCGATGTTCGCACCGATGCCCACTATCAGGATCGTGGCACCCAGTCCGATCACTAGCCCGGGGTTCAGGTTCTTGAGGCGGGCCCTGGTTCCCGCCGTTTCGTCTGCGAGCTGCCCCTGGCCGGCGGTATCCAGAGGCCCGGGGCCGCGCCCCGGCGTCGTTCCCACTGCCGACGGCGCAGTCGGCGATGAATCCGGATCCTGTCGACGGGCGAACACGACGCCCGCCCCTGCAAGGATCGCCAGCTTGGCCAGGACCCGCGACCGGCGCCGATCCACATAATCGGGCAGTGCGTACCAGAGCCCGACGGCAGCCCCGCTGGCCCCGGCACGACCGAGCACTGTGGCCGGAGTCCGTCCGGCCGAAGCTGGTGTGGTGCTTCCTGTCATCAGTTGGTCTCCTTCGGAGTTTCGGCTAGCTGGTTCAGTGCGTCGATATGGAGTCGGAAGGACACCCTGCCGGCACGGGTCATGGCCAGGGTGACGGGACGGCGTCCCGCGCGTACCGCGTTCGTCGGCTCGAGATAGCCGGCATCGATCAGCACCCGGACGTGCTTGCTCAACGTCGCGTCGGTGAACCCCAGCAGGTCACGGACCCTCCCGAAGGTTTCGCCGCGGACCGGCTCCAGCAGGGCACAGATCCGCAGCCGTGGAAGGGGGTGGATCACCGGGTCGAACCCGTCCTGGCTCATGACGGCTCAGTCCCGCGGGTTCCGGACGCGACGGGCCCAATACCGGTCCAGCGCCGGTCCGCCGATCGTGCCCAGGCAGAACAACACCACGGCGGCAATGACCGGAATCCACCACCAACCATGGGTGTCGTAGAGGGCGGAGTTGATTCCTCCGATGAACCCCACCACCAGCACGCCGCCCAGAAAGGGCAACCACATGGAACCGTGCAGGCGGATATGGCGCACCGCGCTGGGCTGCTTCCACGAGGCGAAGAGGAAGACCACCAGGATCGCTCCCGGCAGCACCAGCAGGGCCGCCGGCATCGACAGCAGATCGGTGACCAGTGGCACCAGGGCCAGGACGGCAAGGATGAAGCCCACCAGGAACCAATAGCGTGGTGGGCATTGCAGGCGTTCGGCATTCAGTTCACCGACGGCGCCGAGTGCTACAAGCGACTCCCCGGCCTGGGCCGCATTGGGGGTGTCATCGGAATCCATGCGGCCAGACTACATTTGTCTTGCCATACAGGAAAGACATTTTCATCCTTCAGCGACACCGGCTTCGCGTTGGTCGGGCCCTGTTTCACGACTATGATGGGCCTCATCGACCACCCTCGCGTGCGCCGCCAAATGCTGGCCCACCTTTCGGGGACCTCCACCGGTCAACACGACTTCACAAGGAGTTCCCCATGGGAAACGTCGGACTGCTGTATGTCGGCGCCGTGCTCTTCATCAACGGCCTGATGCTGCTGGGTTTCGTCCCCGGACGCGCTGCCGCCCCGATGAACTACTTCGTCGGGGCCATGCAGGTCATCTTCCCCACCATCATCATCGCCCAGTCCGGCGGCGACCCGGCCATGACGCTTTCCGCCTCGGGCCTGTACCTGTTCGGGTTCACCTACCTCTACATCGCCTTCAACATCACCTTCGGGCTCGATGGCGAAGGGGTCGGCTGGTTTTCGCTGTTCGTCTCCGGCGTCGCGGTCGTGATGTCCTATCTGCAGTTCACCCTCGTCGGGGATCCGGTCTTCGGGGTGATCTGGCTTTTATGGACCATCCTGTGGCTGATGTTCTACCTCGTCCTTGCCCTGGGCATGGAGTCGCTGACCGCCGCCACCGGCTGGTTCACCGTGCTCATCGCCCATCTCTCGGCCACGATCCCCGCCCTGCTGCTGCTCTCCGGCGCCTTCCAGAGCACCTGGCTCTGGGCGGGCATCCTCGCGGTGGCGGGAGCACTCGCCCTGCTTGTCTCGCTGATGTTGGGACGCCAAGGTGTGGGTCGGCCGCAATCTCCACCGTTGCCGCAGCTCCGCGACGAAATCGACGGCGGTGACGTCCCGACTCTCCCGGATCTGATCGCCCGCACCGAGCGCAGCGAACAGGGATCCCAGATCGTCATCTCGAACCCCCCGGTGTCCAGATCCTCCCGCCGCGTGGTCAACAGTCCTCTGCGCCGCCGGGCGCCCCGCCCCTGATTCCTCGGGATTCTTCCGCGGTCCATCCTCAGGACAGGCGGCCGTCGGCCAACCGTTCGGCGGATTCGAAGTAGGCCCGAGTCACCCACTCCTGGGTTCGGTGGGTCACCGGTGCCGCAGCCCGCATCAACCAGTTGGCCGGCTTCGAGTAGGCCAGGACCTCGAACCAGACGGTGCCCTCGTCATCTAGCACGGCGGTGAAGGCCTCCTCCCCCGCCACGGGATGGCGCTTCAGGGTTCCGTAGCCGAAGCCGGCCCGGCGCGGCCCGGTATCCGGATCCGCAGCCTCCGGCTCCAGGCTCCACAACACCCGGCAGGGCGCGGGCACCCGGATCGGTCCGATCCCCATGCCGGAGACGACGCGGACGCCCGGGCTCGCCCGCGGGGTATCCTCCGGCACCCTCAGTCCGGCACCGCGGTGCATCTGCCAATCCAGGATCCCGTCGGCCAGGCGGCGGAACGCGTCCTCGCCGGCCCCGACGCGTGAGCGCCGCCTGACGGTTCGGTAACCCGCCGGCGCGTGCCCGAGTTCGGTCAACCCATAATCGGTGTAGGTCAGATCCCCGGGCTGGCCGATCCGGGCGAGCCGGCGCAGTGCCGCCAGCTCGCTGGGCCCCTGTTTGCCCAAGGCGGCACCGATGACGGCCAACGACGCCTTCGCGCCGGAGCGTACGGGAACGTGGACCTGACGGCCGCCGGGCAGTCCCAGTGCAGGGGCTGAGAGCCCGAGCAGGTCGCGGTACCGCCCCGGAAGGGAATCAACGACGGCGGCAAAGAGCAGGCGGTAGCCGGGCATCAGCATCGGATCCAGCGGAGGGTTCTTCAGGAAGGACACCACCTCATCCACGCGAGGACCACCGGCCAGGAGGCCCTCGTCGTCGTACCCCTGAAGGCGTTGACGCAATTCGGCGTCGGTGCGCGGTGGATCGATGACCCCCATGAGTTCACCGGCCTTCGCCCATTGGCCGACATAGGCGTCGGCACCACCGAGCCGTGTTGGCACGGGGCCGCGGAAGAGTTCGTAGGAACGCAGGAATGCGTCGGTGAAGGCCAGGTGGACCCATTCGGACAGCCCGGGGTCGTTCGCCGAGTAGCGACGGCCGGTACCCTGCGCGTCCATATACTCCCCCCGGACCGGAACATGGAGTTTGCGGACATACCGGCAGGCTTCGTGGGCGGCGACCGTATCGCCGTAAGTGAGTGTGAAGATCCAGCGGATGGTTCCCGCGAGTCGACCCAGCGGATCCTCGCGGTAATTCGAATGCTCGGCGACGCCGGCGAGCGCGCCCGGATGCAGGGCCTGGATCAGGAGGGCACGGATCCCGGCGGCAATCGGCGTCGTGCCCCCGTTCACCTGCCAGACGACGGATCCGGCGTTGAAGTATCCGGCATCCTCGCCGTTCTCCAACGCGTCTTCCCAGGCAGGAACAGTTTCGGTTTGGCCGGCGAAGGTCATCCGCAAACGGGTTCTCAAAGGTGCCAACAGGTCCATTCCCCGAGCCTACTCCCGGGTCAGGTTCGGCTACTCCGATGCGAGACCAGGGCAACGATGAGCCCGACACCGAACCAGACGAGCCCGACGAGCAGTGCCAGCTGCGTGGCCGAGGCAAGGACCACCCCGAGCATCAGGGCCCCGACGACCGGGATGGCGCCGTGGGCGAACCAGGTCCCGCGCGCGGCGGCCTTCTGCTTCACCAGGTAGTAGCCGATCACCGAGACGTGCAGCAGGATGAACGCCGTCAGCGCCCCGACGTTCACGATCGAGCTGAGGATATCGAGCCCGTCGGCCCGGGTGGCCGCCCAGACGGCGACGACGATGTTCCCGCTGGCGGTGATCAGGATGCTGCGTACCGGCACCCCGGTCCGCTCCGAAACCGCGGCCAGTGCGTGCGGCAGGCGCCGCTCCCGCGCCATGTCCATGATGATCCTGCTGCCCGCGCCTTGCCCGACCATCGCCGCGAAGGCCGCGCCCGCCGCCTTGGAGAGGGCGAGCAACCAGTGCAGCCATTCGCCGATGCTGTCCTCCACGGCCACATAGTAGGCGGCACCTTCCAGACTCGGATCGGCAGCCAGCTGCGCAGGCGTCGTGGTGGAAAGTAGTGCCCCGACGTAGGTCTGGGCGACGAAGAGCAGTCCGGCCGCCACCAGGCAGATCAGTGTCGCCCGGCCGACGAGCCGGACGGTCCCCTTGGTCTCCTCGGCGAACGTGGCCAGGGCGTCGAAGCCCAGGAAGGAAAGCACCGCGACGGAGACGGCCGCCAGGACCGCGGTCAGCGAGAAGCCGCCGATCCCGGTGAACGGGCTGAGCCAGGGCCGTTCCGGTCCGGCCGTCGCCAGCACATAGGCACCGCAGACCAACACGATCAGCAGGACCAGGACCTCCAGGAGTACGACGGCGGTGATGACCTTGGAGGCCACACGCACCCCGGCCAGGTTCAGCGCCGTGGTCCCCACCACGGCGACGGCGACGAACACCCAGATGGGCACGGACGGGAACAACGAGTTCAGGGCGATGCCGGTGAACATGTAGGCGACCGAGGGGATGAGCAGGTAGTCCAGCAGGATCATCCACCCCGAGACATACCCGGCGCGGGGCCCGATCCCGGCCCCGGCGTAGGCGAAGACGGAGCCGGCCCGGGGGATTTCCCGCGACATGCGCATGTAGCTGGAGGCGGTGAAGGCCATGACCAGGGTGGCCACGACATAGACCGTCGCCACCGCTCCCCCGGACTTGGCGTCGAGGGTGCCATAGATGCCCACGGCAGCGGCGGGACCGATGAAGACCAGACCGTAGAAGACCAACTGCCCCAATGTCAGACTGCGCTTGAGCGATCCCTGGGCCGGAGCGGATTCCGGGGCGTTGGCGTCCATCCTGCCATTCTGTCGCAGTTTCCCCCGGACCGGGCTCACGATCCTGAAGTTGCTCCGAGCCGGACAAACGCCGGAGCCTGCGCCGCCTGGGTTCTCGAAGCCTGCCGGTTCAGGCCGGTGCACCATTCCGGATAGACGCGGAACCCCCGTTTTCCGGGATGCCCCTGCGAACTGGTGATGCCCAGCTCGCGCAGGTGTGCCGCGGTGAACCAGAAGAGCCCCCGGCGTTGGTCCTCCTCCACCACGAATACGGCGAGACCCGCTATTTCTTCATCGGCCGGAAAGGGCTCGGTGGCGCCCTGCTCGGATCGGCGCCACACGGCCACGAAGGCTCCCGCTTTCGTCGGGGTGACGCGGGCGGTGCGCAACCGCCAGCGCTGCCCTGAGACCGGTGCATTGCCTGCTTCGTAATCGCTGTTCTGTTCCTCCGGGGCAACGGGAACGAATTCCGTCCGCAGGCCCAGGGTGTGCTCGACGTACCAGTCGAAAGCGGAAAAGCGCATCCAGTGAGCCTAGCGCGACAGCGCTTCACCCCTTGGTCCGCGGGGCCCTTCCGCGTACCGTGAGCGCATGATCACCCGCATCGGTACCGCCATGTTGTACGTCTCGGATCAGGACGCGTCCCTTCGGTTCTATCGTGATCTGCTGGGATTCGTGATCGTCACCGATCAGGACATGGGCCACGGCGCCCGATGGCTCGAGCTGGCCCCGGCGGAAGGAGCGACCACGATGGCGCTGCTCGATGCCGGCCAGGCCGGCAAGCAGGCGGGAGAGGGCGCCTACCTGACCTATGCCTGCGAGGACATCGCCGCGACCGTCGGCTGGCTCCGCGAGCGCGGCGCCACGGTCACCGACCCCGATATCCAGCCGTGGGGCTCGTTTGCCTTCATCGACGGCCCCGACGGGCACCGCGTACAGATCCACCAGAAATGATCCCGGCCCCCACCGCCGGGGTGCCCTGAGGACGCGGCAAACAACGCACGGAATTTGCTCGGTTTCAACCAATACCGTGTGACCTTGTTCACCTATTGCACCGAATTGTCACGCGGCGGTACGGGAACCGGCCTCCGGGCCGAAGATCCGAGTGGACCGAGAGGCCTGCATCACGCAATAATTGCCGATCGACCACCGCGCCGCTGCTGTGACAGCGTCCGCCCACCAAGAATCGGAGAACCATGTCGGCAGACGTCGTGGGCCTGGCTCTTGCCCTGTTGGGACTCATCGTCCTGCTCGGCAAGCTGATCCGGGTACGTAGCAAGATCGCGCAGAAGTTGTTCCTGCCGGCCTCGATCCTCGGGGGATTCCTGGCCCTGCTGCTGGGACCCTACGTGTTCGGCAATTTGGCCTCGCTGGCCGGTACCGACAGATTCGCCGAGGGTGGCCTCTTCGGAACGCAGATCCTCGAGGTCTGGGGCACGCTGCCCGGCCTGCTCATCAGCGTGGTGTTCGCGGCACTGTTCATGGGTGAATCGATCCCCTCCCCCAAACGTGCCGCCCGGCTGCTGGGCCCGCAACTGAGCCTGGGCGTCACCTTCGCCTCCGGGCAGTACGTCTTCGGCCTGGCCCTGGCCGTCCTGGTCCTGGTCCCGCTCTTCGGGATGACCCCCATGGCCGGGGCACTGATCGAGATCGGCTTCGAAGGCGGCCACGGCACGGCAGCCGGCATGGCCCCGGTCATGAACGAACTGGGCTTCACCGAAGGACCGGACCTGGCGCTGGGCATGGCCACGATCGGCATCGTCAGCGGCATCGTCATCGGGATCGCAGCCATCAACTGGGCCGTGCGCACGGGGCGGACCGAGGTCATCTCCGCCTCGACCAAGCTTCCGGACAATGAGCTCAAGGGCCTCTACTCCAAGGACGACCAGCCCTCGGCCGGGCAATTGACCGTGCGCTCCTCGTCGGTGGAAAGCATGACGCTGCACGTGGCCTTCATCGCGCTGGCCATCCTCGTCGGACAGGTGCTCCTCTCGGCGCTGCAGTGGATCGAGAGCGTCACCTGGGCCGACAGCGTCCAGGTCTTCGAATACGTTCCGCTCTTCCCGTTGGCGATGCTCGGCGGGGTCATCATCCAGCTCGTCCTGGACCAGACCGGCAAGACCCACCTCATCGACCGTGGATCCATGATGCGCATCCAGGGCCTGGCCCTGGACCTGCTGATCGTCAGTGCCCTGGCGTCCCTGTCGCTGAAGGCGATCGCCGCCAACATCGGCCCCTTCCTGCTCCTGGCCGGTGTGGGCATCATCTGGAACGTGGTCGTGTTGTTCTTCCTCGCCCGCCGCTACATCCCGAAGTACTGGTTCGAACGCGGGATCGGGGACTTCGGGCAGTCGATGGGGGTCACTGCGACGGGCCTGATCCTCATGCGGATCGCCGACCCCGAGGGCAAGAGCCCCGCCTACGAGGCCTTCGGATATAAGCAACTGGTCTTCGAGCCGTTCTTCGGCGGCGGGCTGATCACGGCAGCAGCAATGCCCCTGATCTACCAGTTCGGGCCCTACCCCTTGCTGATCGGCATGGGCGTCCTGCTGCTCGCTTCGGTGTCCATCGGCCTGGTCAACGGCAAGCGGATGCGACGCTCCTCGGTGGCGGAGACTTCCCCGGCCCAGGGATGATCCCGGGCGCCGGGGCGGGCCGGTGACGCCCGCACTACCGGGCGGTGGCCACCAGGTAGTCCAGCGCCCGGCAGGCCCGCCACCCGGTCCAGAGGGCAAAGATGGCCGACCCCACCGCGGCCACGGCCCCGATGACGACCAGCGGCTGGATCTGCTGCCCCGGATCCGCGTTCCAGTTCAGCGTGAGTCCGGCGGCGATGCCGCAGCCGATGGACACCAGCCACAGCACGAGGGTGGCGACGAACATGCCGGACACTGAGTGCGGGCGATTCATGGGGGTTCCTCCTCGGTGACGTCGATAGCGCCAGCGTATCCCCCCGCCCCGCGGACCGATCCGCCGATGGCATGATGGTCGCATGAGTGAAACCCAGGATTCCAGCACCCGTTCCATCGAATTGTCACGTAACCGGACGGGCCACTACACCGCCCGCAATGCCGCGGGAGCCGAGGTCGAATTCGGCCAGGGCGAGGGGCTGCTCTCCCCCGTGGAACTGCTCTTGGCGGCCATCGCCGGTTGCTCGGCGATCGATGTGGACGTCGCCACCTCACGTAGCGCCGAACCCACCCAATTCGAGGTCACCGCCTCGGGCGACAAGATCGCCGACGAGGGCGGTGCCAGCCGGATGGAGAATCTGAATCTCGCGTTCAAGCTGGCCTTCGGCGATGACGCCGGGGGCCAGAAGGCGGCCAGCATGGTCGAACGCCTCGTCAAGCTCTCCCACGATAAGCACTGCACGGTCTCACGCACCGTCGAGCACGGAACCCCCGTGGCCTTCGACGTCGAGGTCTCCACGGGTGAACCGGCCTAGAACCGGGACCATCGCAGGGGGCGTGCTTCAGGCGTCGACCTGGAGTTCGCCCATCTGCTCCCAGCCTTCGCCCTCGACCTGGCGGCTGACGATGAGCGGTGTTTCGGCCAGGGTCGGGCGCATGGCCTCCAGGCCATCGGCGAAGTGCTGGCTGCGCACATGGGCCTCACCGGCCCCGTCCTGGAACGCCTCAACGAGCACGAACTCGTTCTCCGCTTCGACGCTGCGCGACCACTCGAACCAGAGGTTGCCTTCCTCGGCGCGGGTGGCCTCGGTGAAGGGCCGGGTGATCTCGAGGAACGAGTCGACGAATTCGGGCTTGACCTTGTACTTGACGACGATGAAAATCATGCGCCCAGCCTATCCCCGAGCCAGCCCATTCCACCCCAGGCGTTCGCGCTCGGCCTTCGGAAGCGATTCGACGACCAGATCGTAGGAGTCCTCGATCAGGTCACGCACCGTGGCATCATCGAGTGATCCGGCGCAGGCCACCGTGTTCCAGTGTTTTTTGCTCATGTGGTAGCCGGGAGTGATTTCAGGGTGCGCGGCCCGCAGCTGGTCGGCCAGGACCGGCTCGCATTTCAGGTTCGCGCGCGCCGGGTCCGATCCGTCCCAGAGCAGGGCGAACATCTTCACCCGCCCTTCGGGGGATCCAGAAACCTTGAACACACTGGCATCCGGGCCGAACGGATGGTCCTCGAACACCCCCGGCAACCCGAGGCAATAGGCACGGAAGGCGGAGTCGTCCATACCCGGCATCCTACGCGGTACGACGCCGGCACCCGAGGGGTGCCGGCGTCGTACCGCAGGAGGACGTGGTTGCTGTTTATTTCACGGCACCCATCGACAGGCCACGGACCAGCTGCTTCTGGGCCAGCCAACCGGCCAGGACCACCGGCAGCGAGGCCAGCACCGAGGCCGCCGAGAGTTGGGCCAGGAACAAGCCCTCGCTGGTCATCTGCGATATCAGGAACACCGGGACCGTCGCCGCCTTCGCGGCGGTGAGGTTCAGAGCGAAGAAGAACTCGTTCCAGGAGAAGATCACACAGATCAACGCGGTCGCCGCGATCCCCGGGGTGACCATCGGGATCAATACGGAGCGCAGCGTCTTGATCAGTCCGGCCCCGTCCACCGAGGCCGCTTCGAGCACCTCCCCGGGGACCTCCTGGAAGAAGGAACGCATCATCCACACGGCGATCGGCAGATTCATGGCCGTATAGAGGATGACCAGCGTCCAGATGCTGTCCAGCGCCCGCAGCTGACCGGAGATCACGTAGATGGGCATGATGACCGCGACGATCGGGAGCATCTTGGTGGAGATGAAGAAGAACAACACGTCATTGGTCTTCTTCACCGGCCGGATGCTCAACGCATAGGAGGCAGGAATGGCCAACAGAATCACCAAGAGCGTCGAAACACCGGTGGCAATGAGCGAGTTCAGGAAGTAGGGGGCGGCATCGGAGCCCAGCACTGCCTTGTACTGATCCAAGGTGGGTTCGAAGAAGAAGCTCGGCGGGCTCGACGAGGCCACGTTCTCCTGCTTGAAGGAAGTCATCACCATCCATGCGATCGGGGCGAAGAAGACCAGTGCCGCGACCCAGGTGAACGTGGTCAGCAGACTTCCGCTGACCACCCCCTTCCGTCGCGGTTTATAGACTTCCGGGCGTTCGGCCCGGGTGCCGGACCCCGCGGTTTGTTGGGTTGTGGCGCTCATGACAGCTCCTTGTCGTCGAAGCTGCGGAAGATCAAACGCAGCGCAAAGATGGCGATGAGGATCGTGGCGATGACCACCACGACGCCCATGGCGGCCGCCTGGCCGATGTCGAAGCCCAGGAAGGCGCGTTGGTAGATGTAGAAGGGCAGGTTCGCGCTGGCCGTGCCCGGTCCGCCGGCGGTCATCAGGTAGATCTGGTCGAAGGTGTTGACCACGTAGATCGACCCGAGCAACACGGCCAGTTCCATGTACCGGCGCAGCTGCGGCATGGTCACCCAGGTGAAGGTCTTCCACCAGCCGGCACCGTCCAGCGAAGCTGCTTCGAGGACGTCCTTGGATTGGGCCTGCAGTCCGGCCAGGACCAGCAGCATCATGAACGGGGTCCACTGCCACACCAGGGCGATGACCACCGAGAGCAGCGGGAGCGAGGAGGTGAAGTCGATCGGTCCGATCCCCACCAACCCCAGCACCCAGTTGACCATCCCGTAACTGGGGTTGAGCATCGAAACGCTCCATAGCAGCGAGGAGGCCACCGGCATGATCAGGAACGGGGTGATCAGCAGGGTCCGCACGATCCCCCGGCCCAGGAATTCGCGGTCCAACAGAATCGCGAAGAACGTCCCCAGGACCAGGGCGACGGCCACGCAGCCCAGCGTGATCACCACCGAGTTCACGGCCGCGACCCGGAACGTGGAATCGGAGAAGATGTCCACGAAGTTCTGCAGTCCCACGAAGATGTTGCCGTCGGGACGCAACAGGTTCCAGGACCGCAGCGAATACCAGATGGTCAGCAGGAAGGGCAGCTGGGTGACGATGATGGTGAAGATCAGCGCGGGAAGCAGCGGCAGCCGGCGGCTCCAGCCCTCCCTACGCCGGGCACGGCGCTGTCGCGCTGCGTGCGGTGCGGAGTCGGCGGCCGCCTGCTGGCGGTCCGTCCGGGTCAACGTACTCATGGCCTAGCCCTTCTTCTGGTAGGTCCGGGCCACGGTGGCCGCGAAGTCCTGCGATTGGCGCAGCGCGTCCTCGACGCTTTGGCTGCCGGCGATGGAGGCGGAGATCTGCTGCGCCACCCGGGTGCCGAGGTCCTGGAATTCTGGGATCCCCACGAACTGCAGTCCGGTGTAGGGCACCGGATGGATCATGGATTTGTCCTGGGTGGCATTGCCCATGGCCTTCAGCGTCGGTGTCGCGTAGTCCTCGGCGATCGAGGCGTATTCGGGAATCTCGTAGGTGGATTTGCGGCTGCCCGGGGGCAACCGTTCCCAGCCGATGGAGTTGCCGACCAGCTTCAGGTAGTCCTTATTGGTCATCCAGGCGATGAAGTCCCATGCGGCCTGCTTCTTCCGGCTGGTTTGCGGGATGGCCAGCGCCCAGGTGTAGAGCCAGCCGGCCGACTCGGTCTCCTTCACCGGCGCCAGGGCATAGTTGGTCTTTCCGGTGACCTTCGACGAGGACGGGTCCTCGATGGAGGAGACCATCGCCGTGGCGTCGTACCACATGGCCGCGTTGCCCTGGGAGAACCGGGTGATGCAGTCGCCGTACCCCGAGGTCGCCGCCCCGGGTTGGCCGTAGCTGCGGACCAGGTCGACATATCCGGCCACCGCCTCATGGACCTCGGGGCTGTCCAGGGTGGCGTTCCAGTCCTCGTCGAACCAGCGCCCGCCGTAGGTGTTGATGACGGTGTCCAGCGGCGCCATCACTTCGCCCCATCCGGCCAGCCCGCGCAGGCAGATCCCCGAGAAGCCCTTCTGCGGCGCGTGCAGTTCCTTCGCGAATCCGCGGATCTGTTCCCAGGTCGGTTGTTCGGGCATGCTCAGCCCCGCTTTCTCGAAGAGGTCTTCGCGGTAGACCACGAACGAGGACTCCCCGTAGAACGGGACCGAGTACTGGCTTCCCTGATGGGTGAGCGACTCACGGATGGTCGGAATGAAATCCTGGGCGTCGTAGCCCTGGGTCTGTTCCATATAGGGACCCAGATCGGTGATCCACCCGTTCTCGGCCCACATCGGAGTCTCGTAGTTGGAGATCATCACGACGTCGAACTCCCCGCCTTCGGTGGCGACGGAGGCGGTGATCTTCGCGCGGGCCTCGTTTTCCGGAAGCGAAACGAAGCGGACGTCGATGCCCGGATGCTTGGACCGGAAGTCATCCATCAAGGAGATCGCGTCGTTCATCTGCGGGTTGGAGACGATGGCCACGATCAGGCTGGTCTTCCCACCCGCCGTCGCCTGTCCCGAGCAGGCGCTGAGCCCCGCAGCGGCCACGGCACCGATCCCGGCGCCCATGAATCCCCGGCGGCTGAGGGGAAAATCCCGTATCGCCATTATCTGCTCCTCGCTCGAGCGACCGCTTCGCTCATGTGATAACCATCAAGTGCTCATTTGTTATGTGACTCTAGTCATATAAGATCATTTGAGCAAGACATTCAACTCACATGAGTCGGACCCGAGGGAGTGCCGACCTAAACGAAGGAATCCACCCCATGCCCGAACGGCACGAGGAAATGTTGGCGCAGATCGCCAGCGAGTACTACCTCGAAAACACCTCGAAGGTCGAGATCGCCAAAACCCACGGGATCTCCCGCTTCCAGGTCGCCCGCTATCTTGATGAGGCACGCCACGAAGGCATCGTGCAGATCACCATCCGTCGCCCTGCAGCCGTACCCGTCGAAGAAGCGGAACTGGCCCGCGCCCTGGGCATCACGTCGGTGACCATCGCTCCGACCCCGACGGGAGCCCTCGACGAACGCGACCGACTGGCCCGTGCGGCAGCAGCAGTCGTCGCCGGGGTCGTCACCGAGGGGTGCCGACTGGGGGTCTCCTGGTCGCGCACCTTGCAGGCCATGGCCGGCCACCTGCCAACACTGCCCGGTTGTGACGTCGTCCAGCTCGCCGGCTCCATCACGGTCACCGGCGGCAGCGGTTCGGGGGCGCTGATCCATCGGCTCGGGGCAGCAGCCGGTGGCCGGACCTGGCCCCTGCCGGCCCCGCTCATCCTTGAAACGGCCGAGACGGCAGCGAGTCTGCGCCGCCAGCCGGAGATCTCCGACGCCCTGAAGGCGGCAGAGGACCTCGATGTCGCCGTCGTCGCCCTGGGCGATTGGGTCCCCGGGAAGTCAACCGTCTATGAACGCCTCTCCCCCACCCAGCGTCAGGCCGCCACCGCGGCGGGCACCGTCGCCGAATGCTCGGGCCGACTGCTGGCCGCCGACGGTTCAGCGGCCGCGGCAGGGGTCGATGATTGTGTCATCGCCGTCTCGCTGGCCCAGCTGAAAGCCACCCCGCAAGTCGTGATGGTCGCCCCCAGCCCGGACGGTGTCGCGGGGGTCCGCGCTGCGGTGGCCGCCGGAATCGTGAACCATTTGGTCCTCGGCCCATCACTGGCCCACGCCCTGGCCACGGAACTTGACCTGATTGAAGCAACCGCGACGGAGGATCCAGCATGAGCGACGTCGTCGTCGGCATTGATTCCTCGACCCAGTCCTGCAAGGTGCTGGTCCTGGATGCTGCCACCGGGGCCGAATTGCGCTCGGCCAAGGTGGCCCACCCCGATGGGACCAGCATCGATCCGCGGATCTGGGCCTCCGCCCTTCACCGCGCCTGGAAAGAAGCAGACCCGGCGGGGGCGGGTACGGTCATCGGCGTCGGGCTGGCCGCCCAACAACACGGCATGGTCGCCCTGGACGTGGCCGGGGAACCGGTCTTCGATGCGCTGTTGTGGAACGACACCCGCAGCGCTCCCCAGGCCGCGGCCATGGTCTGCGACCACGGGGCCGATTTCTGGGCCCGGGAAGTGGGATCGGTGCCGGTGGCCTCCTTCACCCTGACGAAGCTGGCCTGGTTGGCCAGGAACGAGCCCGAAGCCGCGGCACGGGTACACCGCGTGGTGCTGCCCCACGATTATCTGAACCACGTGCTCACGGGCCGCTGGTTCACCGATCGCTCGGATACCAGCGGCACCGCCTATTACCACCCTGCTACCGGATACCTCCCCGAACTGCTGACCGAATATTTCGGTCGCACCCCCGAGCTACCCGAGGTGATCGCCCCGGACGCCGTCGGCGGCCAACTCCTGCCCGAGTTCGGGGCCGACGGGGCGGTCGTCTCGGCGGGCGCCGGCGATAATGCCGCAGCCGCCCTGGGCCTGGGGCTGCAATCCAGGGAAATTGCGGTGTCGATCGGCACCTCGGGCACCGTTTTCGCCTCCGTGCCGGATCGCCCCACCGCGGACCCCACGGGGGCGGTGGCCGGATTCGCCGACGCCACCGGCGGCTACCTCCCCTTGCTCGCGGTGATCAATTCGGCCCGGGTGATGGCCACCACCGCCGAACTGCTCGGCGTTGGGCTGGCTGAATTCGACCAGCTCGCCTCCTGTGGGGACCCGTTGGCCGGAGGACTGAACCTCATGCCCTATTTCGATGGCGAACGCACGCCGAACCTCCCCGGGGCCACCGGGAGCCTGACCGGAATGAGCCGGGCCTCGTTGACCCGGGAGAATCTGGCCCGGTCCTCCGTCCTGGCCGTGATGAACTCGTTGGCCGATGCCGCCGAAGCCCTCTCCGAGGTGTCCCGACCGGCCCAACGGGCCCTACTGATCGGCGGTGGCGCGCGATCGGCATCCTTGCGCGCGGTGGCCCCCGAACTGCTGGGTATCGACGTGGACGTCCTGGAAGCCGGCGAATACGTGGCACTCGGGGCCGCCCGCCAGGCGGTGTGGTCAGCGACGGGCGAACTTCCTGCCTTCGAACGCCGGATCGAGACCCGACTCAGCCCCTCCGGAGCCGGCTGGGGCGCGCAATCCCGCAACCTCTACGCCACCGAACGCACCCGCCTCTACGGGGTGTAGGCCCCTCGTCGAGGCAGTAGCAGGGAGTTGGAGTCCTACGTCCAGCCATCCGCGCGCAAGGTGCGCAACAAAGCCAGCGCCCCGCCGTCGTCCAGGATGGCCAGCGCCTCCAGGTAGGGCCGGGTGAACTCCTCCTGGTCGGCCAGATCGCCAAAGAGTTCCCGGTCGCGCAGGAACGCCAACGGGTCCTGATCCTGGGCGGCCGCCGCCGCCAGGACCCGGTCGCGGAGCCGGTCCACGACCTCGATGGGTTGCCCGGCCTCGTCCACGCCGCGGGCGTAGCGGGCCCAGGAGGCGACGATCGCGGCGCTGAGGCGCACCGCACCGCCGTCGGACAGGTTCGCACGGATCACGGGGACCAGCCAGGTGGGGATCCGGTCGGAGGATTCGGCGGCCAGACGGGCCAGGGTGTCCTGGACCTGTTCGTTGGCAAACCGTTCGATGAGTTCGTGCCGGTACGCGTCCAGATCGATCCCCGGCACGGGCTGGAGGGTGGGGGTGGCTTCGCGTTCCATATAGGCGAGGAGGAACTCGACGAGCAGCGGGTCGGAGCAGGCCTCGTGGGCGAAGCGGTAGCCCGCTAGATAACCGAGGTAGGCGATGCCCTGGTGGCTGCAGTTGAGCAGGCGCAGTTTCATCAGCTCATAGGGTTCGACGTCGTCGACCAGCTGGACTCCTACCGACCCCCAGTCGGGGCGCCCGGTGGGGAATCTGTCCTCCAGGACCCATTGAATGAAGTCCTCGCAGACCACCGGCCAGGCGTCTTGAACCCCGTATTCGGCGGCAATGGCAGCCCGGTCGGCCTCGGTGGTGACCGGGGTGATCCGATCGACCATGGAGTTCGGGAAGGGCACCTGCTCGGCCACCCACGCCCCGAGCTCCGGATCCTTCAACCGGGCAAAGGTGGTGAAGACCTTCGCGGCCAGATGCCCGTTGCCTTGGATGTTGTCACAACTCATCACCGTGAACGGTTCGATCCCGGCGGCTCGGCGGCGACGCAGGGCCTCGGTGACGAACCCGAACGTGGTGGTTGGCACGGCCCCCTCGGCCAGATCCGCGGCGACGGCTGGGGTGGTGGCATCAAATTCCCCGGTGGAGGGGTTGTAGTTGTAGCCGCCCTCGGTCACGGTGAGCGACACGATCCGCACCTCCGGGTCGGTGAGCTGCTCCAGGACCAGCTCGGGTTCGTCCGGGGCATAAAGGTAACGGGCGATGGAACCGATGACCCGGGCATCACGGGTTCCGTCGGGGGCCTTGGCCACCAAGGTATACAGCCCGTCCTGGTCGGACATGACATCGCGCATGCGCTGGTCGTGGGGCATGAGCCCAACCCCGCAGATGGCCCAGTCCAGGTCCTGACCCGCGTTCATCAGCGCGTCGAGATACATCGCCTGGTGGGCCCGGTGGAATCCTCCGACGCCGAAATGCACGATGCCGATCCGTCGTTGCCCCAACGGATACCCGGGCACGGAGACCGGGTCCTTCAGTACGGGCAGGGCCCCGGCATTCAGACGAGTCATGATGTGCTCCGATCGTGATGTAGCTAACAATCAAGAGCATAACATATGAGCATCTCACCATACTCAAATGAGCATACGAGTGAAGGGTGGCCCACTTGCTAGGGTGGGGCTTCGTGAACAGCTCAGATCCTTCCCGCGGTAATTCGGTGTGGCGCGCCCCCGGAATGCCGGCATTGCTGTCCCTGACGGCCGCCGGATTCGCCGGATTCGCCGCCCTGCTACCCATGGCCCCGCTGTGGGCCGTCCGCGGCGGCGCCGACGAGGCCGGATCCGGCCTGGTCAATGGCGCACTGCTGCTGACCACCGTCCTGACCCAGGGGTTCGTCCCCCGGCTGCTCCAGCGTCTGGGCACTGGTCGCGTTCTGGCTGCCGGCCTGCTGCTGCTCGGCGGACCGTCCCTGCTCATGCTCCTCTCCGACCAGCTCGGCTGGATCCTGGCCCTGTCACTGATCCGTGGGGTGGGGTTCGGGATCCTGACGGTCACCGGTTCCGCGGCGGTGGCCCACCTGGTGGCACCGGCGAGGCATGGTGCCGCCATCGGCGCCTACGGCGCGGCGATCGCAGTACCCCAACTGCTCCTGCTGCCTGCAGGACCCTGGTTGGCCGACACGATCGGCTTCTGGACGGTCTTCGCCCTGGGGACCCTGCCGCTGCTGGGCATCGTGGCGGCCCCGCGACTGGCGCTGGCCCTACGTGAACGCGAAGCCGAGCAATCCCGTCGCCGCCCGGCCCCGGCGACCCCGGCCGAGGAGAACACGACGACCGGGAAGCGACGGGCCCCCCGGCTTCCGGGCGGACTGCTCCGTCCCATGCTCCTGCTGCTGGCCGTCACCCTCGCCGGTGGGGCACTGATCACCTTCGTCCCGCAGATGAGCTCCTCGCCCGCCGCGACGACCGGGGGACTGGCCCTGCTCACCGCGACCGCGGCCCTCAGCCGGTGGCGTCTGGGCGCCTGGGCCGACCGGCACGGGACGAAGGCCTTCCTGTGGCCGCTGGTCCTGCTCACCGCCATCGGGCTCGTGCTTGCAGCCTGGGCCGTGAAGGATCCCGACGCGACCCGCGTCCCCCTGCTGCTGGTGGCCATGACGATCATCGGCATCACCTACGGAGGCCTGCAGAACCTCACGTTGCTGCTCTCCCTCTCGGCGGTGAGGCCCTCCCAGTACGGGACGGCGAGCGCCGTCTGGAACATGGGCTTTGATGCCGGAACCGGTCTGGGATCGGTGCTCGTGGGAGCCCTGGCCGCAGGGCTGTCCTTCCCCATCGCCCTGTTGGTGGCCGCCGGAATCTCGCTGGCCACTCTGCCTCTGGCGCTCATGCGCCAACGGGCGGCTCCTTCGGCCTAGGCTCAGGGGATGAAGAACACCGAGAAGGCGGCCGCAGAAGCCCGCAAGGCAGCTCGCAGCGAGTGGTTCGAACGCGCGGCCCGACTCGGCTACGTGGCCAACGGGGTGCTGCACGGCATGCTGGGCCTCCTGGCGTTGAACGTGGCCTTGGCGCGTGGCGGGGACGCCGACCAGTCGGGCGCCATGAGGGCACTCTCCGCGCAACCCGGGGGCGGGATCCTGATCTGGCTCTGCTTCCTGGGCTGCCTCCTGCTGGCAATCTGGAGCCTGACCCAGGCCGTCGTTCCCAGCCACAAGGGTGCCGGCTTCATCGTTAAACAGGCGGGCACCGGCGTCGTCTTCGCGGCCATCGGCACCACGTTCGGCAGCTACGCCCTCGGCGCCGGAAAGGACTCCTCCCAACAGAGCACGTCCATTTCGGCCACCCTGATGTCCTCACCCGCCGGAAGCGTCGCCCTGATCATCGCCGGTCTGGTCGTCATCGGCGTCGGGATCTACTTCATCTACTCCGGCGTGGCCAGAAAGTTCACCAAGAGCCTGCGCCGGCCCTCCAGCCCCACGGTGCAGCGCACCCTGATGATCCTGGGCACCGCGGGTTACGTGGCCAAGGGGCTGACTCTGGCCGCGCTGGGACTGCTGATCGTCGTCTCCACGGCACAACACGACCCCGAGGACTCCACCGGACTGGACGGGGCCCTGAAGGCAGTGCGCGATCAGCCGTTCGGGTCCTTCGCCCTCATCGCGATCGCCGTCGGCCTGCTGGCCTACGCCCTCTTCTTGTTCATGCGCTCGCGCTATGACGAGATGAAACAGGGTGCCGGGCTCTAGGAGCGCATCAGGTTGCGCCGCTCGATCGCCGGGCAGGCATCCATGACCACATCCAGCCCGGCAGCCGTGGCGCGGGCCGCAGCGGCCTCATCGACGACCCCGACCTGCAGCCATACGGCCTTCGCGCCGATCTCGATGGCCTGGTCCACGACCGCTCCGACCCGCTGCGAGTTCACGAAGCAGTCCACGACGTCGATGGTCCCGGGGATCTCGTCGAGCCGGGTGTAGCCCCGCTCCCCGTGGACGGTGTCCCCCTTCAGCGAGACCGGGACGATGTCCATGCCCAGGTCGTCACGGATGATCCGTGCCACCCCGACGGCGGCACGCAGCGGATTATTGGATAGTCCGACGATGGCCCACCGGGCCTGGGTGGTCAGCAAACGCCGGATGGTGTCCGGATCGTTGATGTGGTGCTGGCGCAATTGCGGACCGTCGGTCCCACCGTCACCGAGCACCGGTTCGCGCAGCACCGGCTCCGAGAGCACCGGATCGGAGACGTTCAGCACCGGTTCGCCGGTGCGCAGCTGCGGATCGGTGGTGCCCAACGGCGGGCCCTCGACCTCGGGGAGCTCGGGTTCGGCGACCGCGCCGCGGCGGCCCGTCCGCCCGGATTCCGTGCCCTCCGACCCCGGTTCCCCGGCGGTGGAGGGTGGGCGGACCGGTGCCGCGGGGATGTCGACATCTGCCATGTCGACCTCCGGGATCTCGGCGGCGGGGATCTCCAGATCGGGGATCCCGGCCAGATCGGCGGCGGACGGTTGGTTCTGCGGTGCTGGTTCCGTCATGGCCACCACCCTACAAGGCCCGTCGACGCCCGTCAGCCCACCGGGGTTGCCTGCTGCGTGGCCGCTGCCGAGCAACCGGAGAAAGCTCCCCGGTAGACGGCGGCCGGGTGGTTGTCTTCCAGAGTGGCGCCCCGGCCGAAGACCTTTTCCCGCAGGGTGCCGGGCGCGTACTCGCTTTGGGCCAGACCGCGGGCCCGCAACTCCGGCAGGACCCCCTCGATGAAGTCGGTATAGGAGCCGGGAAGTATCTGGTTGACGATGTTGATCCCGTCGATCCCGGCGTCCTGCCAGCGCTCGAGTTCGTCGACGATTTGTTCGGGGGTCCCCGAGATCTGTTGTGCTTTCGCCCGCGAGCGGGCCAGATCCCCCACGGTCGGCTTTCCGCCGGGCACCGAGGCGATGACCGCTTCGAGGATTCCGCGGGCCCCTTCGGTTTCGATATCGCCCAGCGGGGTGTCCAGGTCCAGGCCCCCCAGGTCCACGCCGATGCCCCCGCCGATATGGGCGATCAGGGCGTGGGGGTCCAGGTAGTCGTCGTACTCCGCCTCCTTGCGCCGGACCTCGGCCTCGGTGCTGCCCACCACGAAGGACAGTCCTGCGAAGATCTTCGCGTCCCCCGGTGACCTGCCCGCTGCGGCTTCGGCCGCCCGGATGGCCGTGGCTTGTTTGCGCACGTAGTCGGTGGTCGGGGCGAACAGGAACGTGGCCTCGGCATGGGTGGCAGCGAAGGCCTTGCCTCGCGGTGAGCTGCCGGCCTGGAAGAGGAACGGGGTGCGCTGCGGGCTGGGCGAGCACAGATGCGGGCCTTCGATCGAATAGCGCGGGCCCTGGTGGTGGATCTTATTCACCCGGGCCGGATCGGCATAGCGGCCGTCCTGCTTATCGGCCAGCACCGCCCCGTCCTCCCAGGACCCTTCCCACAACTTATAGACCGCCGCCACGTACTCCTCGGCCCAGTCATAGCGGTCCGCGTGGGCGGCCAGGCCCGTCGCCCCGAAGTTGCGGTGGGAGTTCTCCAGCACGCTGGTCACGATGTTCCAGGCCACCCGGCCACCCGAAAGGTGGTCCAGGGTGGAGAACTGGCGGGCCATCTGGAACGGTTCGGACTGCACCACCGAGCTGGTCAGCGCCAAGCCGATCTGTGAGGTCGTCGCGGCCAGCGCGGAGGCCAGCACCAGCGGGTCGTTGGAGGGTACCTGCAGCCCCTTCTCCACCAGCGAGGCCCACCCTCCCTCATGGTCGCCGTAGAGGCCCACCACGTCGGCGAAGAACAGGGCATCGAATTTTGCGTCCTCGAGTTGCCGGGCTAGATCTACCCACAGACCGAGCTCGTTATAGCGATGCTGTTGGGCCTCGGGGTGACGCCACTGGCCTCCCAGGATGTGGCTCGGGGTGTTCATCAAAAAGGCGCTCAGCAGCAGGCGCGGGCGTTGGTTGGTGCTCATGCTCGGGTGGTGTCCTTCGGAGTCGTGGTGGCTTCGCCGATGCTGTTCAGGCCGATGGGGATGGTTCCGTTGATGTGGAAGTCACCGACGGAGCGGGCCTTGAAGGCCGCCGGGTTGTGGGTGGCGACCGTGCGGGCGTTGCGCCAGTGCCGGTCCAAGGATTTTCCGCGGCTGGTGGCGGAGGCCCCGGTCACGTCGAAAAGGGCCCCTGCGGCATCGAGGACCAGCGGCGGGACAGTCACCTGGGCTTTCTGCACGGCGATTTCCGCGCGCAGGAACGCCGCTTCCGTGTCCAGGGCCACAGCCGGATCGACGGCGGCGTCCAGGTCGCGGGCCGCGGCCGCGACCACTGCTTCGGCGGCATAGACCCGTGCGGCGAGGGTGCCGACATGTTCCTGGATCTGTGCGTCATCGCGGAAGAGTCCACCGGATCCGGTATTGAACGTCCGGGTGCGGGCGGCGACGAGTTCGGAGGCGTCGCACAGGGCGGCCCGGCCGATCCCGGCCAGCACGGCCAGCAGGACCAGTTGGAAGAACGCCGGTTCCAGCGTGCTGGTGACCTTGCGGGAAATGATGTTGGAGGACTCGACGGCCACGTTGTCGAAGATCGCGGTTCCGGTGCCGGTCAACGGTTGGCCGAAGCCGTCCCAGTCATCGTGGATGGCCACCCCGTCGGCATCGGTGGGGACGACGGCGTACTGCCGGCCTTCGACGCCCTCGGTACTGGCCAGCACCACCACCCAATCGGCGAAGATGCTGCCGGTGGTGTAGTACTTCGCACCATTGAGGACCCAGCCGCCGTCGTGCCGTGTCAGTTTCGTCGCCGTGGTGCCCAGGGCGTTGCCGCCGCGTTCGGTGGCCGCGTTGCCGAAGATCTGCCCGGCCAGCACCCGCGGGAACCAGGTGTCGCGGAAGTCCCGCGGCTGCAAGGCAATGGTTTCGACGAAGGAAAAATGTGATCGCAGCAGATGGGCCACGTTGGAATCGGCGGCAGCCAATTCCACCAGCAGCCGGAACAGGTGTTCATGGTTCACCGGGTCCCCGCCGTATTCGGCCGGCACCCGCAAGGTGGTGAAACCGGCCTCCTGGAGGCACCCGACTTGTTCGAAGGGAAGCACATGGTCCTGTTCGCGGGCGACGGCGTCGACGGCGATGGCGTCGAAGACGGGGCGGAAGCGTGCGGCCAGGGCAAGATAGCGGGCTTCGGAGCCCTCCGGTACGGGGGTGTCGAAGGCCGGTGGGGTGGTGGTGGTTTCACTCATGGTCGTTCCTAACTGACGAGGGTATGTTCGGGCTCGGAGACGGGGCAGGCGTCTTGGCGTGCGTCCAGATCCCGCGCACTGGTTTCGGGGGAAAGCAGGGTGGTGACGACGGTGAGCGCGCCGACCGCAACGAAGTAGGCGATGACCCAGATCGGGCTGCCGCCGCCGGCGGCCAGCAGCGCGGTGGCCACCAGCGGGGCCAGGCCACCGCCCAGGACTGAACCGATCTGATAGCCGATGGACACCCCGGAAAAGCGGACCCGGGTGTCGAAGAGCTCGGAGAAGAACGCCGCCTGCGGCCCATACATCGCGTCGTGGCCGATGTTCATGCCCAGCACGACGGTCAGCACGATCAGCACGAAGCTGCCGGTATCGAGCAGCGGGAAGGCGATCAGGGCAACCAGGATGCTGAATATCCCGCCGAAGAGGTAGGTGCGCCGGCGCCCGATCCTGTCCGATACCCAGCCCCAGAACGGGACGGTGACCAGTCCGAGGGCGGAGGCGATGAGAATGGCCTGCAACCCGGTTTCGCGGCTGATTCCGCCCTGGGCCAGGTAGGTCAGGATGAAGACCGTGTAGACGTAGTAGAACGCGTTCTGGGCGATGCGCAGCCCGGTGGTCAGGGCGACTTGGCGGGGATGGGTGCGCAGCGATTCCAGCACCGGGCGGCGGGAGACCTGCTGCGTTTGAACCACCTGTTTGAAGGAGGCGCTGTCCTCGATCCTCAGCCGCACCACCAGACCGACGACGACCAGCAGGATGCTCGCCAGGAACGGCAGCCGCCATCCCCAGGCCAGATAGGCGGCATCCGGCAGGGCTGATTCCAGTCCCAACAGCACCGCCGTGGCCAACAGCATGCCCGCGCTCGGGCCGATTTGGGTGGCGCTGCTGGTCAGTCCGCGGCGTCCGGGGGCGGCGTGTTCGACGGTCATCAGGGCGGCTCCCGCCCATTCGGCACCGTAGCCGATGCCCTGGGCCACGCGCAGGATCAGCAGTAGCGCCGGGGCAATCCATCCGGCAGTGTCGTGGGTGGGCAGCAAACCGATCGCCGTGGTGGCGATACCGGTCAGCAGCAGGGAGGCAACCAGCACGGTCTTGCGTCCGATCCGATCCCCGTAGTGCCCTCCAAGAAGCCCACCAATGGGGCGGGCGATGAACCCGACGGCATAGGTGGCGAAGGCCGCCATGGTCCCGACCAACGGGTCGGCCGGTGCGAAGAACAGCGGGCCGAAGACAGTCGCCGCGGCGAGCCCGTAGAGCACGAAGTCGTAGCCCTCGATCGTGGTGCCGATGAAGCTGGCGACGGCGACGCGTGAACGCATCCTGCGGGTTGGCGGGGTGGGCGTGGTGGTGGTCATGGTGGTTCCTTTCCATCGGTCCCGGCGGAAGCACCTGCCCGAAACGGGTGGTTGCTGCGGAGTCAACGAGCCAGGTCTCTCGTCCGCTCTGGATGGTGGTTCTCGTAGGTGCTGCTAGCTGGTGGCCAGTTGTGCTACCGCGAGCCGGTAGTCGGCGGCCCGGTGGCTGTCCTTGACCCGGTCCCCGGCGCCGAAGAGCTTCTGGCGCAGGGTCCCCGGCGCGTATTCGGTGGGGTAGGCACCCAGGGCCTGCAGTTCGGGGATGACGAATTCGACGACATCCTCGAAGGTGCCCGGGGTGATGGCGTAGGCAATATTGAAGCCGTCCACGTCGGTGTCCTGGACCCACTCAACGAGCTTCGCGGCGACCTGGGCCCCGTCACCGACGGTGACCGGGCCGAAACCGCCGACGCCGATCCATTCGGCCAACTGGCGGATGGTCCACGGTTTGCCGTCATCCCCGGAGGCCTTCTTGAACGTCTCCACCGAGGACTGGATGGCATTGGACTTCACGTCCTCACCGATCACGTCGTCAAGGTCGTACTGTGACATGTCGATTCCGGTCCAGCCCGAGAGCAGGGCCAGCGACCCGTTGATGTCGGCGTAGGAGGCATAGTCGGCGTATTTGTTCTGCGCCTCCTCGTCTGTGGCAGCGGTGATGATCGTCTGCATCGTGTAGATCTTCACGTCGTAGCGGTCGCGGCCGGCGGCCTCGACATTGTCCCGGATCCTCCGCACGGTGTCGGTGAGGATTTCTTTGGTCGGACTATTCACGAAGACGGATTCGGCGTTCGCCCCCGCGAATTCCAGGCCGCGCGGGGAGGCACCGGCCTGGTAGATGACCGGGGTGCGCTGCACCGAGGGTTCGGTGATGGCAATGCCCGGGACCTTGAAGTACTTGCCCTCGTGGCCGATCTCGTGGACCTTCGACGGGTCGGTGTAGACCCCCGATTCCCGGTCGCGGAGAACGGCGTCGTCCTCCCAGGAACCCTCGAGCAGCTTATAGACCACTTCGAGGTACTCATCGGCGTGGTCGTAGCGTTCGTCGTGTTCCATCTGGTCTTCCTGGCCCATGTTCCTGGCTGCCGAGGGCAGGTATCCGGTCACCACGTTCCAGCCGAGGCGGCCGTTGGTCAGGTGGTCCAGGGTCGCCAGTCGGCGGGCGAACGGGTAGGGGTGTTCGTAGGCGGTTCCGGCGGTGACCCCGAAGCCCAGGTTCTCGGTGACGGAAGCCATCGCGGAGACCAGCAGGAACGGGTCGTTGACCGGGACCTGGGCGCCGGCGGAGAGCGGGGTGGAGTTGGTGGATCCGTAGACGTCGTAGGTGCCCAAGACGTCCGCGATGAAGATCCCGTCGAACAGCCCCTTCTCCAGCGTCTTGGCCAGCTCGGTCCAGTAGCCCAGTTCCTTATAGCGCCACGCCTGGTCCTGCGGATGACGCCACAGCCCCGGCGATTGGTGGACCACGCAGTTCATGTCGAAGGCGTTCAGGCGGATCCGGCGGCGTGCTGGTGTGGTGCTCATTTTTCTCCTTCAGGGGTCTTGAGGTCGCCGACGGCGCCGAGTTTGCGCGGCGTCGCGGCGTTGACCTCGTAGTCGCCGACGATGCGGGACTTGTACATGGCGGGGTTGTGGGTGGCTATGGTGCGCGCGTTGCGCCAGTGGCGGTCCAGGTTGCAGGCGGTGGAGGTCGCCGAGGCGCCGAGGCCGTCGAAGAGCTTGCTGGTCGCCTCGAGCACGAGTGGTTGGATGCTCGTCTGGGCCCGGTTGGCGGCCAGCTCGCTGACCGCGTACTGCTCCGCGGGGCTCAGCCCCGGTTGGCCGATCACCGATTCGAGTTCGGCGATGGCGGCCAACAGGATCGCGTCCACGGCACAGGCGGTCGCCGAGATCTCTCCGATGACCTGCAGGACCTGGGGTTCATGCCGGGAGGGGACGCCGGTTCCGGTGGTGAAGGCTCGTTCACGCAGTTGGGTGTGGGCGCGGGCGTCGGCGAGGACCGCCCGGGCGATACCGGCCTGGACGGCGAGCAGCACCAACTGGAAGATGGCCGATTCCGGGTGGACGTCCAGCACCTCGGGGTCCAGGAGCGTATCCACGGGAACCCGGGTGAATCCGGTGGTCCCGGTGCCGGTGAGTTGTTGGCCGAACCCGTCCCAATCGTCGTGGATGACCACCCCCGAATGCTGGGTGGACACCACCGCGACGTGGCGCCCTTCAACCGCCGGCGCCATGGCGGTGACCGCCACCCAGTCGGCGAAGAGCGTCCCGGTGCAGTAGTACTTCTGCCCCGTGAGCAGCCAGCCGGCCTCGGACTGTTCGACGGCGGTGTTCAGGTGGCCCAGGTCGTTGCCGCCGCGCTCGGTGTAGGCGTTGCCGACGATCTGCCCGGCGACGAAGCGGGCGAACCAGCGCGCCTTGACCGCCTCGTCGTGGAGCAGCAGCACCGATTCGACGAAGCCGATATGGGCCCGCAGCAATTGGGCGATCTGCGAGTCGGCCTCCCCCAGCTCGATGAGCAAGCGGAAGGAATCAACCAGCGAGGCGCCGAAGCCGCCGACCTCCCGGGGGACCCGCAGGGCACCGAAGCGGGCCTGGTTGAGCCAGCCGACCTGTTCGAAGGGCAGGATCCGCCGGGCATCTCGGTCGGCGGCGCCATCGGCGATGCTGGCGAACACGGGTCTGAAGACCGCCGCGAGTTCGTCGTAGTGTCCGTCGGCGGGCACGCCGGGGGTCAGTTTGATCAGGTGTCGCGGGGTCACTTCGTCGATCGGCAGGGCAGCCACAGAACATCACTCCATCGGTTCCGGCGTGAGCACCTTCCTCCCGACGGATCGGGAAGGGGTTGCTGCGGCGTCACGGAGCCAGATCTCTCGGCCGCTCTGGATGGTTGTTGTCTCCATTGGGCCACATCATGGGCCCTCAGCGCCACCGTTGGAGTCAACGGAAACCACTTTTCCGGGGTGTTTCAGCCCAGGTTCCGAGCCCCAGGCAATCCAAGCAACATCGAATATTTCCGTTATTTGCACGGGTTCTGGACACGGAAGTTCAATCCGGGCACCTCGCAGGAAACATCAATGAAATATTTCGCAACGCGTCGTGTGAAGTTGCTTCTTCTGGTGCCGGTGGCCTTTAGTGGAAAGGTACCCATCCCGAGCGGCCGAGAGATCTGGCTCCGTGACGCCGCAGCAACCACGCCGAACAAGGCCCCGCCACCCCGCGGAACCCGTCACCGGCGAAGGTGCTTCCGCCAGGAACGATGGAGCTGAGTTCATGAGCATTGCCCCGACCCGTACGACCGACGCACAGCAGACCCGCCTCGGGGGCTCCGTCTCCCCGAAAGCCCACGACAAACGCATTCGTTCCCAAGGGACGTGGCAGGGATCCATGCGGACGAAGATCCGGATCCGGGCCTTCGGCTTCGAAGTGGACGAGCCCGAACCCGTTGGCGGGACCGATACCGCCCCCACTCCCATGGAATACATGGTCGGCGCAGTCAACGCATGCCTGGGCGTGGTGGTCGAACAGATCGCCGAGGAACTGCAGATCGGTCTCGAAGCCATCGAGACCTATTGCCTGGCTACCCAGGACACGCGCGGATTCGCCGGTACCGCCGATGTCCAGCCCTTTTTTCATTCCTGCCGGATCGCCGTCCACGTCCAGACCGGAGAACAAGATGCCAGCCGGTTGGACCAGCTGACGACGTCCGTGGAATCACGTTGTCCGGCGCTGACCCTGATCCGCGCCGCCGGCGTTGTCGTGGATCTTCGCTGGCATTTCGCGGAGTTGATCGATGTCGACGCTCCTGAAAGGGAATGCAACAACGCGGATGCCCTCTCTCGCGGTCTCGACTCGCGGTCCCGAAAGGTGGAGCAGTGACATCGGCGGGCGCATGGACCATCGGCTTAGCCGTGGGCTATACGGTTCTTTTGCTCTTTGGCGGCCGCTGGTCCCGCGTGCGCGCAGGGCGTCCCGGCGGACAGGGCTTCTTCGATGGCGGCCGTTCCTTCAGCCCTTGGACCGTCGCCTTCTGCATCACGGGGCTCTTCTCGGGCTCTTCATATATTTCCATCATGGAACTCAGCTATCGGACCGGGATTTCCGCTGCCTGGTACGGAGTGGCCGAAACGGTGCAAATTCTGCTGATCGCCTTGTTGCTGGTGAAACCGCTGCGGGAGAAGCTCGTCGTGACGGTCACCGGCATCATCGGTGATCGGTTCGGTCGGGCGGCTAAAGCCATCGCGGGCGTCATTACGGCGGTCACTTTCCCCATGTGGTCGGTGGCCACAACGATCGCCTTCGCCTCGGCTTTGACGGCGTTCACCGATTTGCCGCTGCAATGGACGGTCACTGCGACCGCGCTGCTTCTGTTGGTTTTTCTCTGGTCGGGCGGCATGAGGTCCGTGGCATTCAATCAGACGTTGAACTGCCTGGTCTTCGTCGTCATGCTCGTCATCGCGGGCTTCGTAGTGTTGTCGAATCCCGGCCCCGGCGGTTGGCAGGAATTGGCAGCCACCCGTCCGGCGATGGTCGACCCCGGAAATGCCGGGCTGTCCCTCATCGTCGCCTGGTTTGGGACATTCATCGTCAATGTGCCGCTGGCGCAGGCTGCCTTCCAAATGACCATGTCCTGCCGCTCTCCGCGTGACGGCCAGAAGGGCCTGTATGCGGCAGCCCTCTTCGGGATCCCCTTCATCGTCCTCGGTGCCCTGGTGGGGACCTCCGCAGCCATTGCGGTTCCCGACCAGGAACTTGGCCTCGTGGCTGTCCCCTATTACATCAGCGAGACCCTGCCGGCGCCGCTGGTCGGCCTCTTCTTCCTTGGCGTCTGGGCCTGCGCCATGGGCTGGGCGGGGCCATGCCAGTTTTCCGGAGCCACGTCCCTGGGCCGTGATGTCGGCAGCGCATTACGCCCCAAGGCCACCGAACAAGATCTGGTTCGCTACACCCGGTACTCCTTGGTTGCCCTGACGGCCTTGATGATCCTTTACGGGATCCTTCGCACCGAGCAGGCTGCCTGGTGGAACGTCCTTGCCTGGACCTTGCGCAACGGGGCCACGTTGGCGCCGGTTCTCGCGGTCTTCCTTTGGCCGTTGGCCAGCCGTCGGGCAGTACATGCAGCCATGCTTTCCGGGTTCCTTGCCGGCATTGCCTGGAACCAGCTCTCGGGCTGGTCCGCCACAACGTTCTTCGCAGGAATCCATCCCGTGTGGGTTGGAATGGGCATCAACCTTGCAGTCATGGTCGTGGTCACGCTGGTGACCGTGCCCTGGGAATCCACCCCGGATCGAAAACGACGAACGGCCGGCATCCGCTACACCGCGGGTGGAACGTTGGTCGCTGCAGCACTGCTGACGTTCGGAGAATGGCTGGGACATTTCGGGCTTCTGGGGCTGGGACTCTTCACCGCCGTGACCCTCTACTCACTGGCGATCTTCAATCTCACCGTAGGAACCACCCGCCGGCAGCACCTGCCCACCACGGAAGAAACAATCCCGGTTTCCGCCTAGGACCCCACCGGTCATCTCCCGGGGGCCGCTACCCACCGCGGGGAAGCCTTACATGGCCCCGCGTCATACTGCCCACCCGATTGGAGCACCCATGACCAACGTACCGACAATGGACTCCCCCACTGCCGACGCCCAGCTCGATGTCCTGAACGCCGAAGCCGCACGCCTGGACTTCTGGGCCGAGGCCGCGGCACGCCTGGACTGGACCGAACCCTGGCATACGATCCACAGCACTACCGCCGTGGACCCGGTGGCCCGCCGGGGCCCCGAACTACGCTGGTTCGAGGGCGGGAAACTCAATGCGGCGGTGAACTGTGCCGACCGGCATGTCGCCTCCGGCCAGGGGGAGAAGGTCGCCCTGCATTTCGAGGGCGAACCCGGGGACCGGCGCAGTGTCACCTACGCCGAGCTGACCGGCATGGTCAGCCAGGCGGCCCACGCCTTGACCTCCCTGGGCATCGGCGTCGGGGACCGCGTGGTCATCTACCTGCCGGTGCTGGTGGAGACCATTGTCATCACCCTGGCCTGCGCCCGGATTGGTGCGGTGCATTCGCTGGTCTTCGGCGGCTTCTCGGCCGAGGCCCTGCGATTCCGGGTCGAGGACACCGGGGCGAAGCTCCTGGTCACCACCGACGGCCAGTTCCGCCGCGGAACCGCGGTGCCGGTCAAGGCCCACGCCGACGCCGCGGTGGCCGGGGACAACGCCATCGAACACGTATTGGTCATCCGTCGCACCGGCAGCGGGATCGCGTGGACCGAAGGCCGGGACCTGTGGTGGCACGAGGTGGTCGAGAAGCAGCCGCGCACCCACGCCGCCGAGGCCTTCGACGCCGAAACCCCGCTGTTCATCATGTACACCTCGGGGACCACCGGGAAGCCCAAGGGTCTGGTGCACACCACCGGCGGCTACCTCACCCAAGCCTCCTGGAGCCACGAGTTCCTCTTCAGCCATCCGGACCCCGGCCAGCGGGACCTGGACGTGCACTGGTGCACCGCCGACCTGGCCTGGGTCACCGCCCACACCTACGAGATCTACGGACCACTGTCCAACGGTGTCACCCAGGTCCTCTACGAAGGCGTCCCCAACGCCCCGCATCCGGGACGGCACTTCGAGATCATCGAACGTTATTCGGTGACCAGCTACTACACGGCCCCGACCCTGGTGCGCTCGCTCATGGGCTGGTTCCCGGACGGTATCCCCGCCGATCACGACCTCTCCTCCATCCGGATGGCCGGCACCGTCGGGGAGGCCGTGAACCCCGAGGCCTGGCGTTGGCTGCGCACCCAAGTCGGCCGCGATTCACTGGTTCCCGGTGAGCCCAATGCCGGCATCCCGATGGTCGACACCTGGTGGCAATCCGAAACCGGCGCCACGATTCTTTCACCGCGCCCCGGCGATACCGTGCTCAAACCCGGTTGTGGCACCCGGGCACTTCCCGGGGTGGCCACGGACATCGTGGACGAGGACGGCGCCCGGGTCCCGGCGAACGTGCAAGGGAACATCGTGCTCACCGCCACCGGTCCGGCCATGGCGCGTACCGTGTGGGGCGATCCGGAACGCTACTTCAGCAGCTATTGGCAAAAGTACGCCGCGCAGGGCTGGTTCCTCGCCGGAGACGGCGCGAAGTACGACGACGACGGCGACATCTGGATCCTGGGGCGCACCGATGATGCGGTGAACATCTCGGGTCATCTGCTCTCGACCATCGAGATCGAATCAGCTCTGGTCTCCCATCCGGGGGTCGTCGAGGCGGGGGTCTGCCCCACCGTCGATGCCACGACCGGTCATGCGGCAACGGCGTTCGTCGTCCCCCATGACCCAACATTGGTCGATACCGACGGCAGCGCCTCCCCCACTCCGGAGCAGGTGGCGGCCGCCGCCGATCTGCGCGCCCATGTGGCCGCGCAGATCGGTCCGATCGCCAAGCCGCGCGACATCGTCTTCGTCCCCGATGTCCCCAAGACCCGTTCCGGGAAGATCATGCGCCGGCTACTGACCCAACTGTTCGAAGGATCCGCGTTGGGCGATACGACGAGCCTGCAGAACGAAGAGTGCCTGCCCGCCCTGGAACGGATCTGTGCCGCTGGCTGATCATTCGGTGTCCGACACCGACACCTTCCGCTGGTAGCCGCGCTGGGTCAGGTGGTCACTGACGTCCTCTTCGGTCCAGCAATCGATGTTCTTGATTTCCGGCATGTCGGTGGCCAGGAAGACCGGGTCCAGGCCTTGGGCCCGTTGGGCGTTGTAGTGGCGCAGGAGCTTGAGTGCGGTGGGTGCCAGGATCGTGATCACCACCAGGTTGATCATGGCAATGAAGACCATCGTGACCCCGGCCAGCGACCAGGCCAGGTCAACGGAGATCACGGACCCGAGGAAGACGACGGCGGTGACGGCGAGCGCGAAGAGGGTCCGCACCCGCTTGTTCCGGGTGATGAAGTTGACGTTGGCTTCCCCGTAGGAGAAGTTGCCCAGCACCGAGGTGAAGGCCAGCAGGAACATGATCACCGCCAGGGCGATCGCCGCCCACGCCCCCAGGTTGCCGACCAGGGATTCCTGCACCATCACCAGGCCCTCGCCGCCTTGTCCGAGGTCCGGGAAGGCGATGAGGACGATGAACGCGGTGATCGAGCAGATCAGCAGAGTATCGAAGTAGACGCCCAGCGTCTGGGTCAGCCCCTGCTTGACCGGGTGGCTGACCGAGGCGGTGGCGGCGACGTTGGGGACCGAGCCCATGCCGGCTTCGTTGGAGAGCATGCCGCGCTGGACGCCCTGGACGATGGCGACGCCGATGCCGCCGCCGACGGCTGCCTTGACGTTGAAGGCCCCGTCGACGATCTGGCCGACGACGCGCGGGAGCTCTTCGAAGTTCATGAGCACGATCACGAGGCCGAAGCTGACGTAGATCAGTGCCATCAACGGCACCAGGTTCTGCGCCACGAAGGCGACGCGGCGCATCCCGCCCAGGACGATGGCGGCGGTCATGCCGGCCAGCAGCAGCCCCAGGGCCCAGGGTAGCCAGGTCACGGATTCCGGATCGGTGAAGGTGCCGACCGCGCCGGTGACGGCGTCGACGATGGTGTTGGACTGCAGCGAGGTGAAGGCCAGCGCGAAGCAGAAGATGAACAGGGTGGCGAAGAAGACGCCGAAGCCCCGGCTGCCCAGGCCGCGGTGGATGTAGAAGGCCGGACCGCCCTTATAGGTGTCTTCGCCCCGGGTCTTGTAGAGCTGGGCCAGCGTGGATTCGATGAAGCTCGCGGCGCTGGTGAACAGGGCCATGATCCACATCCACATCACCGCACCGGGCCCACCGATGAACAAGGCACCCGCAACGCCTGAGACGTTGCCGGTTCCGACGCGGGCTGCCGCGGAGACGATGAACGCCTGGAACGCCGACAGGGACTTCGTGTTGCTGTCCTCGTCGCGTTGCGCTTTTTCCGTGATGGATTTGAACATGGCTGGCAGCATGCGGAACTGGACGGCTTTGGTTCGAAGGGTGAAATAGAGCGCCAGGACGACGACGACGGGCATGCCGATGAAGGTCCACAACCAGCCTTCAGAGGTACCGAGCCAGTCATTCAGGTTCGCGAGAGTCATTGAAAAACCGTATCAGAACCTGTGGCATACATCACCGGCCTAGTGGACGGGTGTCGAATTCCGTCGCACCATCGTGTTCTCGAGCTGGCAGGCGTCGGTGAGCACGATCTCCCCGTTCTCCAACCGCGGGTGGACGGCGTCCTGCAGGGCGCTCATGACCAGCCGGATGAGGGTCCCGTGGGCGACGACCACCAGATCAGCGTCCGGATGCTCCCGGACCAGGCCGACCAACGCGGCCAGCCCCCGGTCGACGACCTCGGCTTCGGGTTCGGCACTGAGCAGTAGTTCGTCGATCCGGGGGCGAGGCATCCCGAGCACCGCCCGGCCTTCGCCCTCGCCGTAGTGGCGTTCCTGGAGCCCCACGACGGGTTCCACCGCCTCGAGACCCAGCGCGGTACCGATCAGCGTGGCGGTCTCCACGGCCCGGCCCAACGGCGAGGAGACCAGGGTGCCCCAGTCGCCGTCATGCTCGGCCAATCGCTCCCCGGCGGCGCGGGCCTGGGCCCGGCCGGCCTCGTTCAGGGGGATGTCGGTCTGCCCCTGAAGACGGCCCTCGGCGTTCCATGCGGTTTCCCCGTGGCGCACCAGCGCAATGCGTGTTCCCATGCACCCATCCTATCCGGGGCCCGCAGCGTGCAGTTTGTTCGGACCGGCCACGAAAAAGCGCCACGTGGCGAAACATTCTTTGATGGAACCCGGAGATTTGTCACGATGGGGGATCGGGAACCTCCCGACCCCACCCCGAAGGAGCCACCACGTAGATGTCCGATCACCGGTTTGGATTCCGTACCCGCGCCCTGCACGCCGGAGGCACCCCCGATGCCGAGCACGGGGCCCGTGCGGTCCCGATCTACCAGTCCACCTCGTTCGTGTTCAAGGACACCGACGACGCGGCCAACCTGTTCGCCCTGCAGAAGTACGGGAACATCTACTCCCGGATCGGCAACCCCACCGTCGCGGCCTTCGAGGAACGCGTTGCCTCCCTGGAAGGGGGCATCGGGGCGGTGGCCACCGCCTCGGGCATGGCCGCGGAGTTCATCACCTTCGCCGCACTGACCGGCGCCGGAGACCATATCGTCGCCTCCTCGAAGCTCTACGGGGGCACCATCACCCAGCTGGACGTGACGCTGCGCCGCTTCGGCGTGGACACCACCTTCGTGGACAGCAACGAGGCGGCCGACTTCGCCGCCGCCCTCCGCCCGGAAACCAAGGCCCTCTACACGGAGGTCGTCGCCAATCCGTCGGGGGACATCGCCGACCTCAAGGGCCTGGCGGCCGTCGCCCGCCAGGCGGGCATCCCGCTCGTCGTCGACTCCACCCTCACCCCGCCGTACATCCTGCGCCCCATCGAACACGGTGCGGATATCGTCATCCATTCGGCCACCAAGTTCCTGGGCGGCCACGGCACGACGATGGGCGGGGTCGTCGTCGAATCCGGCCGCTTCAACTGGGGCAACGGGAACTTCCCGACCCTGACCGAACCGGTGCCCTCCTACGGCAACGTGTCCTGGTGGGGGAACTTCGGCGAATACGGGTTCCTGACGAAGCTGCGCTCCGAACAGCTCCGCGATATCGGTCCTGCCCTGTCCGCCCAGTCGGCCTTCCAACTGCTGCAGGGGGTCGAGACGCTCCCGCAACGCATGGACGCCCATCTGGCCAACACCTCGACGATCGCCGCCTGGCTCGAGGCCGACCCCCGCGTCAGCTACGTGAACTTCGCCGGACTACCTTCCCACCCCCAGCACGAACGGGCGCAGGACCTGCTGCCCGATGGGGTCGGCTCGGTCTTCAGTTTCGGGATCTCCGGCGGGCGCGAGGCCGGAGGCCGGTTCATCGAGGCGCTGCAGCTGGCCAGCCATCTGGCCAATATCGGTGACGCCCGCACCCTGGTCCTGCATCCGGGATCGACGACGCATCAGCAGTTGAACCCCGAACAGCTGGCCGCCGCGGGCGTGCCGGAGGACCTGATCCGGCTTTCGGTGGGGCTCGAAGACGTCGAAGACATCATCTGGGATCTGGATCAGGCACTCACCGCCGCCCAGGCCACCTCCGCCGACGCCGCCGGAGCCGATGCGACCCCAGCAGATAGCGCCGAAGAGATCGGAGTCTTCTCGTGAGCACCGAAACCACCGAGCGCGGATGGATCGGCCCCTCGGCCCCCGAACGGTTGAACATCCTGCGCAACACCCGTTCGATCGCGATCGTGGGGGCTTCGAATAAACCCTCCCGGGCCTCCTATTTCGTGGCGACCTACCTGCTCTCCTCCACCAGCTACACGGTCTACTTCGTGAACCCGGTGCTGGACGAGATCCTGGGCCGGCCGGTCTACGCCTCGTTGGCCGAGCTGCCCGAGGTCCCCGATCTGGTCGAGGTGTTCCGCAAGAACGACGACCTGCCCGGCGTCCTGGACGAGGCCCTCGCGGTCGGGGCGAAAACACTGTGGCTACAGCTCGGCGCCTGGCACGAAGACGTCGCGACGAAGGCCGAAGCCGCGGGAATGAACGTGGTGATGGACCGCTGCGTGAAGATCGAACACGCCCGGTTCCACGGCGGCCTGCATCTGGCCGGTTTCAACACCGGCGTCATCTCCTCCAAACGGCAGGTCCTGGCCTAGAAACTACGACGGCGGCCCTCCCGAAGCCCGGGATGGCCGCCGAGGTCGGCCCCCCCCTCAAGCATTGATGTCGGTGCCGATCCGCCGGTTGGCCAGCACCGGCAGGAACTGGCGGACTTCCTCCACCCGGCGACGGGTGACGTCGACGGTCGCCAGCGCCTCGGTTTCCTCGCCCAGGAAGGCCACCGGGATGCCCAGCGGATCCAGGATCGCCGAGTGGCCCACGGTGTTCGTCGAGCTCGTCCCGGCGGCAGCCACCCAGACCGTGTTCTCCACGGCGCGGGCCTTGAGCAGGGTCTCCCAGTGGTCGATCTTGTGGTCGCCCTTGAACCAGGCGGCGGCCACGAGGACCACGTCCGCGCCGGCGACCGCCAGACGGCGGGCCACCTCGGGGAAACGGATGTCGTAGCAGGTCATGATCCCCACGTTCAGTCCGCCGATCTCGAAGACGGGGACCGCCTCGACGTCGCCGGATTTGATCCGGCTGGACTCCTGGTAGGAGAAGGCGTCGTAGAGGTGGATCTTGCGGTACGTCCCCAGGATGGCACCGCTGGAATCGATGGTCACCAGCGTGTTGTAAGGCTGGGGGTCTGCACTGGGCTCGTATCCCCCGGCGACGATCGCGACCCCGAATTCGGCGGCCAGGAGCGAGAGCTGCTGGACGAAGGTGCTCCAATCCCGCTCCACGGCGGTGCTCAGATCCCCCTCGACCTTGCGGACCGTGAACATCGTTTCCTCGGGGAAAAGCACCAGTTCCGCACCG
Organism: Arthrobacter sp. AOP36-F1-5; assembly: GCF_058137995.1. Classification (NCBI taxonomy): domain Bacteria; kingdom Bacillati; phylum Actinomycetota; class Actinomycetes; order Micrococcales; family Micrococcaceae; genus Arthrobacter; species Arthrobacter sp. AOP36-F1-5. The sequence goes on along the minus strand of NZ_CM176892.1, from coordinate 169,546 downwards.
GAATCCTTGGCGCGGGCGACCAGGCGGCGAACCACCTGCAGGTTCTCTGCCATTTCGCCGCTGGGTGAGAGCTGTCCAACACTGATCTTCATGGTTTCCGCCTTCCGCTGTGCGTGCCTCCAGCCTACCCATGATCGATCAAAAGGTGGATGGATCCAGACGGTGCAGACCGTAACGTTGAGGACGTGAAGAAGCCTCAACCCAATAAGTGGGCCGCCCTGGCCGTTCTGGCCGCCGGCCTATCCATGATCGTGCTCGACGGCACCATCGTCGGCGTCTCCCTGCCGACGATCATCACCGACCTGGGACTCGACCTCGGCGACGCCCAGTGGGTCAACAGCCTCTACTCGGTGGTGCTGGCCGCCCTGCTGCTCAGTGCCGGCCGATTGGGCGACCGGGTCGGACGACGCAAACTCTTCGTCGCCGGCGTCGTGCTGTTCATGGCCGGCAGCCTGTTCTCCGCGATGGCCGACTCCTCTTCCTCCCTCATCCTGGGCCGGGCCATCCAGGGCGTCGGCGGTGCCGCCGTCCTGCCGTCCACCCTGGCCAGCGTCAACGCCAACTTCCAGGGGCGCGACCGTGCTGCCGCCTTCGGTGTCTGGGGCGCCGTGATGTCCGGGATGGCAGCCGTCGGCCCGCTGCTGGGCGGCTGGCTCTCCTCCAGCGTCGACTGGCGGTGGATCTTCCTGGTCAATCTGCCCTTCGGTCTCCTGATCCTCGTGGGCACCGTGCTTTTCGTTCCCGAAACCAGTGACACGCATGCGTCTCCGGGATTCGACGTCGTCGGGCTACTGCTCAGCGCCTCCGCGTTCGGCCTGTTGGTCTTCGCGCTGATCGAGGGCCCCACACTGGGTTGGTGGACCCCCCAGCAGCCCTTGACCATCGGCCCCGTATCCTGGCCCGCAGGCAGTTCTCCGGTCATCCCGCTGGCGGTCACCGGCGTCGTGCTCCTCGCGGCGTTCCTGGGCTGGCAGGGGCACCGCGCCACCGTGGGCAAGGCCGCCCTGCTGGATTTGACGCTCTTCAGGATCAGCACCTTCTCCTGGGGAAACACCGCCGCAGCTGCGGTCGCCGTCGGCGAATTCGGCCTGCTGCTGGTCTTGCCCCTCTTCCTGGTGAACGTGCTGGAGACCGGCACCCTCGGAGCCGGGCTGATCCTGGCAGCCATGGCGTTGGGTGCCTTCGGCTCGGGGGCAGCGGCACGGCATCTGGCCGATCTGATGGGCGCGGCCCGGGTGGTGATCCTCGGTCTGGCGCTGGAGGTCGTCGGGGTACTGGTGCTGGCGATCTTCACCAGCAACAGCCTGCCCATCGCCCTGTTGGTTCCTGTGCTGGTCGTCTACGGTCTGGGGCTGGGCCTGGCCTCGGCACAGCTGACCGGGACCGTCCTGCGGGACATCCCCACCGAAGCCTCGGGCGAGGCCTCGGCCACCCAGTCCACCGTGCGCCAGATCGGCTCCGGGCTCGGCTCGGCCATCGCCGGAACCATCCTGGCCGTCGCCACGGCGGCCAGCGCCATGGGCCTGCTACGCGATGCCGGCGCCGACGAGGCCACCGCCACCAAAATGGCCTCGGGGCTCAGTGACTCCGCAGGCGGCCTGATCTCCAGCGTGAATCCCGCCAACCCGTTGCATGATGCCCTGACCGCAGGGTTCGCCACGGGCGTGCAGTGGTCGCTCTTCGGCGCTGCAGCATTCCTCATTCTCGGGCTGATCGCCTCGTTCCGGGTCGCCTCCGCGGCCCGGTTGACCGGCAAGGGCGCCACGGGCGCCGACGCGGGGCTCAGCCAGGAGTAACCTGAGCGCATGGAAACCGACCAGCGCACCGTGGACGTCTGCGTCGTCGGCGCCGGGCCCACCGGACTGATGGCGGCGAACTGGCTGGAACGACTCGGGGTCGAGGCGGTCATCATCGACGGCAAGGCGGGGCCCACCCGTGAATCACGGGCCTTGGGCGTCCAGGCCCGGACCATGGAGATCTACGCACAGCTCGGCGTGGTGGACCAGGTCCTGGCCCAAGCGGTCCCGGCCAACGAGATGCGCCCGGGAGTCGGTCGCAGCTCGTGGCATCCGGTGCCGCTGGATCGGATCGGCCAAGGGCTGACCCCCTACCCGGGGATCACCATCCTGGAACAGCACGCCAACGAAGAGATCCTGGCCTCCCGGCTCGCATCCCGCGGGCGGGCGGTGGCCTGGAACACGAAGCTGCTCGGTCTCCGACAGGACGGCGACGGGGTCGACCTGGACGTCGAGTCCGCCGATGGGCCCCGGCAGACGATCCGTGCCAGGTACGTGGTGGCCGCCGACGGCGCCTCCTCCCCGACCCGCGGGCAGTTGGGGATCGGCTTCGAGGGCGAAACCAACGAAAAGGTCTTCTACGTCATCGACGCCCACGACGTCCACGGCACCGGATCGGGCATCAACGTCCGGCTCGCCGGCGATGACTTCCTGCTGACCTTCCCGATGTCCGACCCCTCCCCGGACGCCCGCAGGGTCAGGCTGCTGGGCATCCTGCGTGAGGCCGCCGGGGCCCGGAGCAGCACAGCCCACGCTGCCAGTGGCGATCAGGTCGGCGTCGATGAGCAGCGCGCCCGGGGCGCGCTGGAGCAGGACTTCGGGGTGAGCTATTCCCAGGCGGGCTGGTTCGCCACCTACCGGGTCCACCACCGGGTGGCCGATGCCTTCCGTGCCGGGCGGGTCTTCCTGGCCGGGGATGCCGGTCATGTGCACTCCCCCGTCGGGGCCCAGGGCATGAACACCGGACTGCAGGATGCCCATAATCTTGCGTGCAAGCTCGCCGATGTCCTCTCCGGTCGCATGCCCGAGTCCTATCTTGAACGCTACGAGGCCGAACGCCGTCCGGTCGCCCGCAGGCTGGTCGCCACCACCGACCGACTCTTCTCACGGGTCACTTCCTCCACGGCCCGGGCACGGTTCATCCGCAGCCGGGTGATGCCGTTGCTGTGGCCGGTCCTGGTGCGTGTGGCCCCCCGGGGCCCGCTCGGCACCCGGATCTTCGGCTACGTCTCCCAGCTGCGCATCCACTATTGGATGACCGAGCAGGAGCGGACCCGGGCCGAGGCGCGCCACGGTGTGGCGAGGATCCGGCGCCGGGATCCGGTGGTGGGCCGCCGGCTGCCCTGGATCGGGGCGACGAACCCGGGCGAGGACAACCACGCCCCGCTGGCCTCGGCCCGGTGGCAGGTCCACGCCTACGGGGCGCGGGCCGCAGGCCGGGGAGCCATCACGGCCCAACAGCATGGCGTCGAGTTGCACCTCTTCGGGGCATCGCCGCGGCGTGGGCTACCCGACGGGACCGTGGTGGTGGTGCGCCCCGACGGGTTCGTGGCCGTGCGGCATCGGGTCAGGGCGCACCGCCGCGAGGCCTAGAGCGAGTCGTCGATCAGGTCGTGACGCACGATCGTCTGCTCGCGGTCCGGGCCGACCCCGATGGCCGAGATCCGGGTTCCCGAGATCTTCTCCAGCGACAGGATGTAGTTCCGCGCGTTCTCCGGCAGATCCTCCATGGTCCTGGCCTTGGTGATGTCCTCGGTCCAGCCGTCGAAGTATTCGAAGATCGGCTTCGCGTGGTGGAAGTCGGTCTGCGTCATCGGCATCTCATCGTGGCGGACGCCGTCGACGTCGTAGGCCACGCACACCGGGATCCTCTCGATGTTCGAGAGCACGTCGAGTTTGGTCACGAAGTAGTCGGTGAAGCCATTGACCCGCGAGGCGTGGCGGGCCAGAACGGCGTCGTACCAGCCGCAACGGCGGGCCCGTCCGGTGTTCACACCGAACTCACCGCCAGTCTTTTGCAGGTACTCGCCCATCTCGTCGAAGAGCTCGGTGGGGAACGGGCCGGCCCCGACACGGGTGGTGTAGGCCTTGATGATCCCGACCGAGCGGGTGATCCGGGTCGGCCCGATGCCCGAGCCGACGGAGGCGCCGCCGGCCGTCGGGTTCGAGGAGGTCACGAACGGGTAGGTGCCGTGGTCCACGTCCAGGAACGTGGCCTGCCCGCCTTCCATGAGCACCACCTTGCCGGCGTCGAGCGCCTCGTTGAGCACGAAGGTGGAATCCACGACCAGCGGGCGCAGCCGCTCCACGAAGCCCAGGAAGTACTCGACGATCTCGTCGACCTCCGCGGAGCGGCGGTTGTAGACCTTCACGAGCAGTTCGTTCTTCTGCCGCAGCGCCCCCTCGACCTTTTGGCGCAGGATGGATTCGTCGAAGACGTCCTGGACGCGGATGCCCAGCCGGCCGACCTTGTCCATGTAGGCCGGGCCGATGCCCCGGCCGGTGGTGCCGATGGCCCGCTTGCCCAGGAAGCGTTCGGTGACCTTGTCCATGGTCTGGTGGTAGGGGGCCACCAGGTGGGCGTTGGCCGAGATGCGCAGCTTCGAGGTGTCGGCGCCGCGGGCTTCGAGGCCGTCGATCTCCTCGAACAGCGCTTCGAGGTTCACCACGCAGCCGTTGCCGATGATGGGGGTCGCGTTCTGGGACAGGATGCCCGCGGGAAGGAGCTTCAGCTCGTACTTCTCGCCACCGACGACGACGGTGTGCCCGGCGTTGTTGCCGCCGTTGGGCTTGACCACGTAGTCGACACGGCCTCCGAGCAGGTCAGTGGCCTTGCCTTTTCCCTCGTCACCCCATTGGGCTCCGACGATCACGATTGCTGGCATGGGATCCTCCCCCTTGCGTGGGTCAGCGGCCGGCTTGCGCCGGGTTCCGGCGGTGCCGGACACAAGAACGCCCCTGACCTCCGTACCCCGCCCCGAAACCGGGCTGGAGCGTAAGAGTGAAAGGGGCTCTTACGCATCAAGGTTACCCAAGTGCCCGCCAACATGCGACTTTTTCCACGCATTGGACCAGTCATGAAGCGTCGGCGGCCACCGGGGAGAGCCAGCGCAGCGCTCCCGCACGGAACCGTGCCCCCGACCACGACCCGGCCTGCTCGGGGATGCGCCCGAGCCAGGGGGTCGAGGTGGTGGCGCACCGGTGGCGCAGATACTCCTCGTTGGTGGCATGGAGGATTTCGGGGTCTTCGGGCCAGCTTCCCAACAACAGCCCAGTCAGTTGCAGGCCGCGGGCCCGGGCGGCTTCGAGGGTGAGCAGGGTGTGGTTCAGGGTGCCCAGGTCGGGGCGGGCCACCAGCACCAGGCCTCCGTCCACGGCGGTGCACAGTTCGGCCAGGGTCTGTCCGGCGGCGGTGAGTTCGACCAACAGACCCCCGGAGCCCTCGACCAGGACGAGGTCCACGTTCGAGGCCAGGGCCCGGATGGTGGCCACATGTTCGCTCAGCGGTGGCAGCGCGACCCCGGCGTCCCGGGCCGCGGGCACCGGAGCCAGGGGCAGCGGCAGCCGGATCCCTTCCTTCACGACGACGTCCTCCCCGGCCAGCCGGTTCACCTCGGAGACATCCGCCGGTTCCGGTCCGCTTCCCGTGGCGGGGATGCCGGTCTGCACCGCCTTATACACACCGACGCGCAGCCCTTCGTGCTGCCAGCGGGCGGCCAGCGCCGCAGTGGCCACCGTCTTGCCCACACCGGTATCGGTTCCGGTGACCATCACGATCTTCATGTTCCTCCATCGATCTGCGCCCGGACCGCCCGAGGCGCCTGAAAGGAGAGCAGCCGCAGCCACTCGGGTTCCGGGCCGGAAGGCACCGCGTCCGGTAGGGTGCGGGCCACCTCGTGGAGCACCAGTCCTGCTTCGAGTTCCGTCAGGCGGGCGCCCAGGCAGCGGTGCAATCCGTGGCCGAAGGCCAGCCCATAGCCGGCCCCGTCCTCGGCCACCGCGTCCGGGGCGTGGTGACCGGTCAGTTCCAACAGGATTTCGGCCCCTGCGGGCAGTTGGCGGCCGGACAGCGTGGCCCCCGGCACCGTTGTACGTCGCCAGGTGGGGACCGAGGACTCGGTGGCCAGCACCTGACGGACCCGCCGCTTGCTGGCCGTCAGCCCGTCGGGTCCGCCGCATTCGGCCCAGGCCACGGGATCGGCCAGGGTGCGGTGGAGGACGGTGTTGATCAGCAACGCCGTCGTCTCCTGTCCGGCGATGACCAGGAAGTAGCCCAGCGAACAGATCTGCCGTACTCCCAGCCCTGCCTCGTGCAGGACCCCGAACAGGTTCGTACTGCCCCTGCTGGCGGTGACCGATTCCCTGAGCCAGGCATGGAAGTCGGCGGCCCCGTGGGCGAGTTCGACCTGGCGGTCCGGCCCGGGCCACCCCCAGAACAGTTCCAGCGAGTCACGGCTCCACCGTTGCAAGGTCTCCTGCTCCGGTCCGGGCACCCCGATCAGTTCCCACATGATCTGCGCGGGGATCCCGCCCACGCGTTCGCCCAGGTCCAGCGTGGATCCCTGTTCCAGTGCGGGCCGGGCTCCTGCTGCCTGTTCGCGGGCCAGCGAGCTGACCCGGTCGGCGACGGCTGCGACCTTGGCCGGGCTGAAGAAGCGGGCGACCAGTCTCCTGACGCGCAGGTGTTCCTCCCCCACGGCCGAGGCCAGTACCGGCGGCAGGGCGAAGCCGACCCGGGCCAGGACACGCAGCGCCTCCGGGCCCAAGGGTTCGACGGCGGTCAGGGCGTTGGTAGGGAGGAATTCCGTGGTGCGCTGAAGGACCTCGCGTACCTGCTGCGGGTCGCTGACGGTGAAGTAGTCGGCGGCTTTCATGCCGTCACCCGGGCATGGCGTGACACCGTTCTGGCCACCGTGGCCAAAACCTCCACCAGCTCCTCGGGGTGCTGGGTGGCCCGGGCCGTCAACCGGATGCGGGAGATGCCGTCCGGGACGCTGGGCGGTCTGAAGCATCCGACGGCGATCCCGGCCCCACGCAGTTCAGCGGCGATCATGGTGGCCGTTTCGGCCGATCCCACCCGGAGGGAGACCACGGCCCCGGCCCCGGATTCGATGACCTCGACCTCGACCTGGTTCCTCTGCCCCGGACTCGAACCGGCAGGGAACAACCGGCCCAGCGTGCCGGTCATCAGCGCCACGCGCTCCGGCACCAGCCCGGCCAGAGCGGGGTCTTCCTCCAGGATCCGCACGGCTTCGCCGGCCGCCGCCGCGCTGCCGGGCGCCAGGGCGGTATCGAAGATGAAGCTCCTGGCGGTACTGGCCAGGTGGGTGCGCAGCATTCCTGCCGGTTCCCCGCCGAACAGCACGGCCCCACCTTGGGCGCCGAGCGCCTTGGACAGCGTCGCGGTGACCACCACCGAGGGGTCCGCGGCCAGCGAAGCGGCCCGCACCGCCCCACCGGCGGTGCCCACCCCGAGTGAATGGGCCTCGTCGACCAGCAGCAGGGCGTCGTACCGGCGGCAGGCGGCAGCGAGTTCGGCCAGCGGGGCGGCGTCCCCGGAGACCGAATATACGGATTCCACGACGACCACGGCCCGCGGTTGGCTGCGGCTGGCCAGTAGGTCGATGGTTTCCTTCACGGAATGATGGGAGGTCCAGGCCAGCGGGCTGCGGGCCAGCCGGGCCCCGTCGATGAGACTGGCATGGGCCTGCTCATCGAGCACCAGCAGTGTTCCAGGCCCGCCGAGCGCGCCGAGGATCCCCAGATTGGCCAGGTAGCCGCTGGAGAAGACCAGTGCCTCGTCCCTGCCGGTCAGCCGGCAGAGCCCGTCTTCGAGTTCCCGATGCACCGGATGTGTCCCGGTGACCACCCGGCTGGCGGAGGAACCGGTCCCGTGGCGCAGGGTCGCCCGGTGCGCCGCCTCGGCCAACCGGGGGTCGCGGGCCAGGCCCAGGTAGTCGTTGGAGGCCAGATCGTAGAGTCCGGTGGCTTCGTCGGTGGCGCGGGCCAGTCCACGCACCTCTCGGACCCGGGCACGTTCTAGGAGCCAGTGCTGCCAGGCGCTCATGCGTGGACCTCGGCGATCGCCCCGGTCACCGCTGAGCAGAGCCGGGAGATCTCCTCCGCCTCGGCTACGTAGGGCGGCATGAGGTAGACGAGGTTCCTGAAGGGGCGGACCCAGGCGCCGGCCCGGACGGCGGCATGGGTGAGCGCGGTGATGTCGACGGGCCGATCCAGTGCGATGACGCCGATGCCTCCCAGCACCCTGACGTCGCTGACGCAAGCAAGTTCCATCGCCGGTTGCAGTCCGGTGAGCAGGCCGGCTTGCAGGGCAGTGACCGCGGTCTTCCAGGCGGGCACCCCGGCGGCGTCCGGGGTGGCGAGCAGGTCCATCGAGGCGGCGGCGATGCGGCAGGCCAGCGGGTTGCCCATGAAGGTCGGTCCATGCAGGATCGCGTCGGTATCGGAGGCGGCGATGGCGCGGGCCACCTTCTGCCCGACCAGCAGTGCCGCCAGGGTCACGTAGCCGCCGGTCAAGGCCTTGCCCACGCACATCAGATCCGGGACGACGCCGGCCCATTCGCAGGCGAAGTACCTTCCGGTGCGCCCGAAGCCGGTGGCGATCTCGTCGAGGATGAACACCAGATCCTCCGCGTCGGCGATCTCCCGCAGGATCCGCAGGACCTGCGGCGGGTAGACATACATGCCCCCGGCCCCCTGGAGCACCGGTTCCACCACGATCCCCGCCAGGGTGTCGGAGGACTCGGCCACCAGCCGCCGGACCTGGCCCTCCCAGGCATCGAGTGCTTCGGTGTCATAGGTCCAGGTCCCGCCCTCCGGGGTCCCCGCGTCGGGCTCGAAACGGGCCGGAGGTGGACGGGAGGCGAAGAGGTGATCCGCCACCAGACCGGGGAAGGCCGAATGCATCCCGTCCACCGGATCGCAGACACCCATCGCCCCGAGGGTGTCACCGTGGTAGCCGCCCCGCAGGGCCAGGAACCGGTGGCGGCCGGTGTGGTGCCGGGCCCCCTGGTATTGCACGGCGGTCTTCAACGCCACCTCGATGCTGACCGATCCGGAATCGGCCAGGAAGACGTGCTCGAGCCCGGGTGGGGCGGCAGCCCGCAGGCGTTCGGCCAACTCCACCGCCGGGGCATGGGTGAGCCCACCGAACATGACATGGCTGTAGACCTCGATCTGGGCGTGGGCCGCGGCGTTCAGGGTCGGATGGTTATAGCCGTGGACCGCCGACCACCAGGAGGACATCCCGTCGATGACCCGGTGGCTGCCGCCGGGGCCGGCGAGTTCCAGCTGGCTGCCGGCGGCGGAGGTGACGGAGTACAGCGCCCCGGCGTCCAGGCTCGCATAGGGGTGCCAGAGCAGGCCCGCGTCCCGGTCGAGCAACCTGGGTGTGGCAGTGCTGGTGTGGGGCGCACTCATGCGTTGGGGGCCACTTCCGTCCCGGCACCACGACGGCGGATGGTTGGGTTCGCCCCGACGTTTTCCCTACTGGCGCCCAGGACCTCGAAGCCCGCATCGGAGATCATGGCCAGATCCGCCTCGGCCTCCTGGCCTTCACTGGTGAGGTAGTCGCCCAGGAAGAGCGAGTTGGCGACCTGCAGCGCGAACGGCTGCAGGGAGCGCAGATGCATTTCGCGTCCCGCGGCCATCCGGACTTCGGAGGCCGGGGCCGCGAGTCGGACCAGGGCCAGGATGCGCAGGCATTTGAGCGGGGTCAGTTCCCACGTCCCTTCCAATGGCGTGCCGTCGAAGGGCATGAGGAAGTTCACCGGGATGGAGTCGGCGTCCAGATCCCGCAAGGCGAAGACGGCCTCGACGAGCTGCTCGTCGGTTTCGCCCATCCCGACGATGAGTCCCGAGCAGGGGGACAAACCCGCCGTCTTGGCGGCCTGGACCGTGGCGACCCGGTCGGAGAACTCGTGGGTGGTGCAGATGTCCTCGTATTTGGATTCGGCGGTGTTCAGGTTGTGGTTGTAGGCGTCGACCCCGGCCTCGCGCAGTTTTTCGGCCTGACCGGATTTCAGGATCCCCAGGCAGGCGCAAACCTCCACCTCGGGGTTGCGTTCCCGGAGCTGGCCGACCATCCCTGCGACCCGGTCGACGTCGCGGTTGGCCGGCCCCTTGCCACTGGCCACCATGCAGACGCGGCTGGCGCCGCCTTGGATGCCCAGCTCGGCCTGCCTGACCGCTTCATCGGCGTCGATCCAGGTGTACTTCAGGATCTGGGCGGCCGAACCCAGCCGTTGGGAACAGTAGGTGCAGTCTTCGGGGCAGAGACCCGATTTCAGGTTCACCAGGTAGTTGACCTTCACCGTGTTCGAAAAATGACGACGTCGCAGCTCCCCTGCGGCGCCGACGAGGGCGAGGGTCTCCTCATCGGGGGTGGCCAGGATGGCCGCTGCACCCTCGGCGTCGAGTCCGTGACCGGCGGCCACCTTCTCGACGACCCCACGCCAACTGCTCGGAGTTGTATTGGCTACGGTCTGCTCATCGGTCGACTCCGCGACCCTGGCCTCTGGTGTTCCTGCTGGCATTGCCACGTTGTGTCTCCCTCATAAATCATGATTGAACACCGTTCAGCGGTGTCGTCGATCCAGCGTACAATAAATTGAACGGCGTTCAGCCACTCCCCGGGCACCGTAGACTACGGGCATGGCGTTGACTCGGGATCAGGTGGTGGGCTCCGCCGTCGGCATCCTCACCGAGTTCGGTCTGGCCGATCTGTCGATGCGTCGCCTCGCCCGCGAGCTCGAGGTCCAGGTCGGCGCCTTGTACTGGCACGTGAAGAATAAACAGGACCTGCTCGTCGACGTCGCAGCCCGCCTGCTGGGCGGAATCACGCTCCCGCCCCTGGCCGCCACCTCCTCCCCCGGCGGACCGGCCGAGTCCCGCGCGGCGATCATCGAGGTGGCCACGGCCATCCGCTCCGCCCTGCTGCCGGTGCCCGACAGCGCCGAAGTGGTGCAACTGGCGCAATCCATGCAGCCGGCGGCCCTGCTCCCGCTGACCGGGCTGCGTGATCTGCTCGAGACCTCCGGCATCGATCCGGCCCATTCGGCCTGGGCGCAGCATCTGATCCTCAACCACATCCTGGGTTCCGTCGCGGCCGGTCAGGAACACGCCAAACTCGCGGCCCTCGCGGCCACCGACCCCTCGATCCCCGGCGGCCCGCAATTGGGGGCCGACGCCTTCGCCTGGGGTTTGGGCGTCATCCTCGACGGAGCCCTCCCGGTCCGCGAAGCGTCGAACGCATAACGAAGCCGCCGGGTGCATTGTGGGCCCACTGCCGGTTCCGTACCTTCGATGGAGGAACCCGGTCTTCCGGGTTCGGTCTCAGTACTTCCGAAGGGGAACAGCAAGTTCAATATTTCGCAGACCAGCCGTCACCGCTCCGGCGCCGCAGTGGCTTCCGGCCCGTCGCGCACCTCGGCCGGCCCCCGTTTGCTGGCCGTTGCCGCCGTCGGACTCCTGTCCCTGACGGCCTGCAGCAATGCCAACGGCGCCGGGGAGGCCAGCGCCTCGTCGAGCCCCGGCGGTGCTTCGGACAGTTCCGAGGCACCGGCCTCAGCAATCCAGGACCCGGGGGTGATCACCGAAGGAGCCGCCGACGAAGCCTGGAAGGAACAGGCCCGCTCGGCGGGCGCGGAAGGCAGCGAGATCGACGCCACCCGCTGTGTCGACGAGCTGCTGGACCAGAAGGCCCTGGATGCCGTGGCCACCGCCCTGCCGGAAGTCGGGGGGATGTACCTCAGCGGCCTCTACACCCACGCCGGCTGCACTTTCACCGCCACCAATCTGGACGCGGACGCCCACCAGGCGTCGGCCATGGTCCAGGTCCGCAGGTACTACCCCGGCAACGACGAGGAGTACAAGACGCTGGACGAGTCCGGTTTCCTCAAGCACGGCCAGTGCGCGGACGACGTCGAAACGGACGAAAACGGTGTCGCCACCGTCAATAAGCACGGCGTGAAGGAAAGCAACATCCCCGGGGCCTCCGCCGCCGTGGAGCTGCAGGCCGCCTGGCAGTGTTCCGAGGACGGGGCGACGAGCTCCGCCGTCCTCATCCATGCCGCGGACGACGAACAGGACGGCTTCTCGGATCCCACGGTCCTCACCGAACCGGAGCTGGCCCTCGAGATGGCCACCCACCTATCCGAGACCGAATCCGACTGGGCTCCACAAATGGACGAGATCTACGAGAAGAACTTCAAGGACGCCATGGGCCAGTAGCCCTCCCCTTCGACGGCGTGGCCCCGAAGCGTCGAAGGCATAACGAAGGCGCAGGACCCATTGGCCCGTCGTTCCGAATTCCGTAGTTTCGATGAAGCAACTTGTTTTTTCGGGTTCGGTCCCAGCAGTCGAAAGGAACAGCATGTTCAGCACATCGGAGTCCAGCCGCCCCACCGCAGTAGTACCGGGACGGAAACGCACCACCGTCCTTCCGCGGCTGATGGCCGTCACGGCCGTGGGATTCCTGTCCCTGACGGCCTGCAGCAATGCCGACGGCGCCGGGGATCCCAGCGCGTCCTCGAGCCCCGGTGGCACCTCCGAAAGTGCCCAAGCCCAGGAATCTGCGAGCCAGGACACCGGGATGATCACCGAGGGAGCCGCCGACGAGGCTTGGAAGGACCAGGCCCGGAAGGCAGCTTCGAAGCAAGCGGCGAAGCGCAACTCGGTGGACCCCGCTCCCTGCGTGGATGGTCTGTTGGACCAGAAGACCCTCGACGCCGTGGCCACTGCAATTCCGGAAATCGGCGGGCTATCCATGAGTGGTCTGTACACGCATGTCGGTTGCGGCTTCACCGCCACCGACCCCGACGATGAGGACCTGCTCCAGGCCGCCGCGGAGGTCCAGATCCGCAGGTATTACCTCGCCAACGACGAGGAGTTCAAGACCCTGAACGAGTCCGGGTATCTGAAGCACGGCCAGTGCGCCGACACCGTCGAGACGGACGAGAACGGCGTCTCCACGGTCAATAAGCACGGCGTGAAGGAAAGCAAGATTCCAGGTCCTAGCATCGCGGCCGTTGACCTGCAGGCCGCCTGGCACTGCTCCGCGGACGGGGCGACGACCTCCGCCGTCCTCATCCATGCCGCGGAGGGCGAAGAGGACCGCTTCACGGATCCCACGGTCCTCACCGAACCGGATCTCGCCGTCGAGATGGCCACCCACCTATCGGAGACCGAATCCGACTGGGTTCCACAGATGGACGAGATCTACGAGAAGAACTTCAAGGACAACACGGGCCAGTAGCCCCGCCGATCCCGCCCCGGGGACCACGAACCTCAGGGGGCGAGTTCGGCATACCCCTTGAAGGCAGGAAGCTGGCTTGATTCGGCATCCGCCACGGCCCGGCGGATATCCCAACCGTCTCCCGGCACGCGGGGGCTGATCACCACCTGCACCGTGAGTGTCAGCAGCGTGCCACCGGCGTCCGGGGACAGCTGATAACCGTAGATGGTGTGCACATCACCGTCACCGGTGGAGATCACCAGCTCCCGCTCCGGGGTGAAAACGGCCAGGCTGTAGGTCCGCACGTTGTCCCCCATCCGGACCTCCAGCTCCACGCCGGGGCCCAGCGGGGCATCCGCATGCATCTCCGTCACCCCGGTGAGCCACAGTGGTGCCGCGGTGAAGTCGGTCAGCAGGGCCCAGACGCGTTGGACGGGCAGGCTGATGTGTTCGCTGGCCTGGTAGGCGGTGGTCTCGTCATCCTTCGCTGCGGTGCCCATGACTGCAGCATGCCCTGCGTGGCGGCGGAAGTGAAGACTTCGCTGCAAGCGGTCATCGCCCTGATGTCCGGAGCGCGGGCCGGATCAGTTCCCCAGCCGGCCTTCCGAGGCTTCGAGGTAGCAGGACCCGCACAGCGATTCGTACCAGACGTCCTGCCCGTCAATGGCGACCTGGTCGCCGTCGAAGACCACCGTGTCACCGATCCTTCGGGTGTTGAAGATGGCCTTGCGCCCGCACCGGCAGATCGTTTTGAGCTCTTCGAGGGTGTGCGCCAGTTCCATGAGCCGCAGCGATCCGGGGAACATCCGGGTCTTGAAGTCGGTGCGGATGCCGAAGGCCAGGACCGGGACGTTCTGCCGCACGGCGATGCGGAAGAGGTCGTCGACCTGATCGGCGGAGAGGAACTGGGCCTCATCGATGAGCAGGCAGGCCACCGGCTGCTGGTCCACGTGTTCCAGCAGGGCATCCGGATCGTCTCCCGAGGCGTGGGCGTTGAACAGGTCGACGGCGGATTCCCCGGGCGGGATGAGGAAGTCGACGGTACGGCTGACGCCGAGCCGGGAGACGATCTGGTCATCGCCTTTGGTGTCGACATCCGGCTTGGCCAACAGAACGCGTTGTCCACGCTCCTCGTAGTTGAAGGCCACCTGCAGCAACCCCGTGGACTTGCCGGAGTTCATGGCTCCGTAGCGGAAATAAAGCTTGGCCAATGGGTTCCTTTTCGTTGCGGCGTGCGCACCGAGTCTATGCGTTGGGTGGCCACCGGGGAGGCATCAGCCCAGTTGGACGTCGCGACCGAAGACCACGGCCTGCAACACATCCTCCAACTGCCAGAGGATGTAGGAGCTGTCCGTCGCCCACAACCCCGGATGATCCCTTCCGGTCTCCGGGTGCTCGATCAGGCCGATGCGGTAGTTCCCTCGGGGACCCACATTGACGTAGGTGATCGGATCGATGGATGTCGTATCGCCTTCCGCTTGGATTTCCCAGATGAACCACGGGTGGTTCCAGACCTGTTCCATGGCCTCGTTCGCCCCGCTGGGCAGCGGCGTTTCGCCGGCGAAACGTTCGTCCAGCTGCCCGTTCTGCAACAACAAGGGCTCGACGTGGACATTCCATGCAGGTCCTGCCCCGACCCAGCGCGACGCGCAGGAGGACAGTTCGCTCAACGGGATGAGCTGGACGTTGAACATCGTCTCGTCGTCGGGGTGCCAGGACTGGTTCAGTACCCGGGGGCCGTACCCCTGCTCGGCGGCCACCAGGGCCAGATCCCCCACGACGAAGGCCTGCAGCATCGTTTCCCCGTCCAGGAACCTGCCGGTCAGCCGCATCCGGGTCGTCGCCCCGTTCAGCATCGCGGCCATCACGTCGCCGATCTCGCTGAGTCGGCCGCCTTCCAGGACTCCGAGTTCCTGCAATTCGGCCAGTACCGGATCCTTGGCTCCTAGGCCCAAGCGTCCCAGCACCGAGTCCTCCAACTCCCCCATGCGCGCGATGGCGGCACCGGTCAGCCAGGTGCCTTCGCCGATCCACGACCCGGCTGCCTGGTAGAACGAATAGTCTTCCAGCACCTCACCCCGGGCACGACTGGCGACTTCATCCACGGATGCTTCCGGGGATCCACTCGATGATTCCTCCCCGGCCGGTTTTTCTTCGGTGTCGGCTGCTGGCTGCAGCACCGATACCGACCGGGCGATCGCCTCGAATTCCTCCGCGAAAAGGTGCCGGGTCTGCAGGGCTGTGGTGGTGCTGATCTGGATGGCCCATCCCTGGTGGATGACGAGGTAGTCGACACCGCTGACCGTGCGCCCCACCGGTGCACGATGCGTGTATTCGATGATCCGGCCGGAATGACCCAGCGCCTCTTCGGTGGAAGCCCCCGGGCGGAAGTCCCATTCGGAGACATCCACGATCCGACCCTCCGTCAGATCGGCGACGATCCCGGAGACGGCCAGCCGTCCGAAGTCCTGCACCGTGCCCGAGTACGGGTTCACTGTCACGACGACGTTGGGCGTGAATTCGCCCTGCACCGCCGGCATGCTGCCGAAGAGCTCTACTTCGGGACGTAGCTGCTGGCCGGTCCATGGGGCCGGGAGCTCGAAGGCCAGGATGCCTTGGTATCCCTCATACCGATCCGTGGTGTGTGCCTGCGTCATGCCCATCCTTTTCTTGCTGCCCTCGCGGGCACCTGCTCTCCCGGCCCCCAGAGAGGCGTTTCTTCCGTGCCGCCGCGAGCGACCCACTCCTTATGCCAACGCGGCGTCACGGCGGCCGGCCACCACCAGCGCATCCCGAACACGATGGGGACGAAAATCACCAGGAGCACCGTCCACAAGGTTTCGGCGTACTCCGCACGAGCCAAACTGGCGAAGACCGCCGGCCAGATGCACAGCACCGCCACCCCGCCCACGCCCAGATACATCGGATCGTAGTTTCTCTGCGTAAAGATGAAGGGACCGGGCTGCTTAACCGCCCAGGTCCGCCACCGTCCGCTCCAAGCCAACCCCCAGGCCGTGAGCAATGCCAGCCCGGGAAGGCCGAAAATCAAAACGGAAAGTAGAAAATCTTCCATGCTGTGAACCGTATCGCTCCCTAAGCTAGCCGAATGGGTTGAGTGATTTGAGGATCTTTTTCCCGGTTTCCTTCGCTGCTTCGCCGATGGATCCAATGTCACCGTGGCGGAGGTCGTTGATCGTCGATCCTATGGCATTGCCTACTTGGCCGCCGACCCAGCCACCGGCCAGTCCACCGACGAAACCTCCGACGGCTGCACCCACCCCTGGAATGGGGATGAGCGCCTGGCCCACTGCCGCCCCGACGCCACGTCCGACCGCAGTACCAACGATTGCCCCGGTTTCTTCTGCGGCAGTGACGACCGCAGCATCTTTTCGAGCTTCCTTTTGATGCTCAGCGTGGGTCATCTCCGGGTTGCGAAGCACACTATCGTTATAGCCTTCGCCGTAGGCCCCGACAAAGGTCATTCCGGCGCCGGCTACGGTAAGTAGCTTCCCTCCGGGGCCCTGGGTGAACTTATTGACCTTTTCCAGCGCCTTGGGCAGCTTGACGGGCCCGGTGCGCGTGTTGGGGTTACGTTCATGGCGTCCGGGGCCTCGAGTCAATTGCTTGGTCACCCGCACATGCGCCCCGTCCCTGATGGGCTTCACGTTCCATGGGTACTTCGCAGCCAGTGGCCCTCCGCCGACGGCGAGGGCCATCGGGTTGGCTGCATGTTTCGGGATGTAGTGATTCCCGGCGAGACGGGCATGCTTGGGGACGTAGCTCGGGTTTTTCCTACCGCCTCCGTCGGCGATGCGCTCCGCGTAAGACTTCGGAACTCCGAGTTTCTGCAGCCTCTTCTCCGTAATGCCGTACCGCTTCGGCTGGAACCCCTTCTTATGCTCATTCCTGTCTGAGTTGTAGACGAAGAACAGCTTTCCGTCCCTGTACTCGAAGGACGAAGCAGTGAGGCCGAGCACTGTGAGCGCGGTTACAGCATCCCCTCCGTACCCGGCTGCCTTGTTCGCATTCTTGAGGCCATCCCCGAATAGCGGGTTGAGCTCGGCGATCTTGGAAGCGCAGGTCGAGACCGCATCGTCATATAGCTCGGCAACGGCATTGACTTCCAGCTGAATATCACCAGTGGTGTCGAAATAATCGTCAGGGCGGGCCTCTTCCCTCATCTCGTTGTGACTCGCCGCACGCGATACGACTGCGTCATATCGTGCTTTGAGACCAGCGATCCTGGACGAGAAGTCCTCCAGCGCCTTGGCGGTGTCGTCGGTGACGGTGCCCACGGCATCGATTGGTGGGGACAACACCGTTGTCACCGCCGCGTAGACCTTGTCTTGATGCGGGGATTCGAAGACCGCTCCCAAACCAGACCAGTGGCTTTGGACATCGTCACGGATATCCCCGCAGTCCGTTCCGACCTTGCGCACGGCCTTGGCCTTGGAATCGATCGCAGCGGTATCGGGAAGCCTGTCAGGAAGCGGGGAAATGACAACGCTCATCAGGCACTGGCCTTGGTCTTCGGGGGAGCCGGGATCGAGTAGATCTCGGCCTCCGCGTCCGCAGCCATCTCCCAGTGGGCATCGGCGTAGGCCCCGATCGATGCCTTGGTGTTTCCGCAGATGGAATATCCCGCGTTCTTGCCGGATTCCAGCAGCTTGCCTAGAAATTCTCCGAGGAGCCCATCGAGTGCCTCCCCGATTTCCAAGTGGTCACAGGCCGTCGCCGCTTCGTTGAATGCCGTGTTCAGCTTCGTTTCCTGGCCTTCGAAGTCGTCCACCTCTCCCTGGGCCTTGTCCACAATGGAGTTCGCCGTCACGACGCTGACTTTCCACCCATCTCCTGCCACTGACTCGGCCTCCCCGTTCATGTAGTCATTTCCACTGCCCATCAGCCTATGACAGGCAGAATGAAGCCGCGATGGGGAGAACTCCCCATCGCGGCTTTACTCTGCGGGCGCGCCGAGCGCCACCAGGTGTTACTTACCGGCGGAGATACGCTCTGCCGCGGTCGGGTCGGAGTCGTTGAGGAACGTTCCGATCCGGTCGACTTCCTCGGCTTCGCCGATCGCTGCCGCGGCCCGCTGGAGGGCATACAGCGAGCGCAGGAAGCCGCGGTTGGGTTCGTGCGAGTACGGCACGGGACCCTGACCACGCCAACCGGCCTGGCGCAGCGCGTCGAGTCCTCGGTGGTAGCCCACCCGCGCGTAGGCATAGGACTCGACGGTGCGGCCGTCGTCGTAGGCCTCGTCGGCGAGCATCGCCCATGGCAGTGATGACGCGGGGAACCTGGCCGCCAGGTCCACGGCTTCGTCGCCGGCTTCGAGACGCGCGTTGACGTCCTCGTCCGGGGCCAGGAGGGTCTCCGGGATGGCCAGGAGGTTGCGTCCGAGTGCTTCGCTCATATTATTTCAGGCTCTTTCCGGCGGAACCGAGCTGGCGGGCCGCCTCAACGATGCGTTCGGCCATGGAGGTCTCCGCGGCCGCACCCCACACGCGGGGGTCGTAGACCTTCTTGTTTCCGACTTCGCCGTCGATCTTCAGGACGCCGTCGTAGTTGGAGAGCATGTGCCCGGCGACCGGGCGGGTGAAGGCGTACTGGGTATCGGTGTCGATGTTCATCTTGATGACGCCATAGGAGACCGCGTCGGAGATCTCCTGCTCGGAGGATCCCGAACCACCGTGGAAGACCAGGTCGAAGGGCTTGTCCTGGCCGAGCTTGGTGCCGATCTCGGCCTGGATGTCCTTGAGGATCTCCGGACGCAGCTTCACTCCACCGGGCTTGTAGACCCCGTGGACGTTGCCGAAGGTCAGCGCGGTGATGTAACGGCCGTGTTCGCCGGTACCCAGCGCCTCGACGGTGGCCAGCGCGTCCTCGACCGTGGTGTAGAGCTTTTCGTTGATCGCGTTCTCCACGCCGTCCTCTTCACCACCGACGGTGCCGATCTCGACCTCGAGGATCTGCTTGGCAGCGGCGGAGCGCGGCAGTAGTTCCTTGGCGATGCGGAGGTTCTCCTCCAGTGTTTCGGCCGAGCCGTCCCACATATGCGAGTTGAAGATCGGGTCACGGCCGGCCTTGACCTCCGCCTCGGAAGCGGCCAGCAGCGGCAGCACGAATCCGTCGAGCTTGTCTGCCGGGCAGTGGTCCGTGTGCAGGGCGATGTTCACGCCGTAGCTTTTGGCCACTTCCTTGGCGAAGGCGGCGAAGCCCAGGGAGCCCACCACCATGTCCTTGATCGAGGATCCCGACCAGTAGGCGGCGCCACCGGTCGAGACCTGGATGATCCCGTCGGACTCGGCTTCAGCGAATCCGCGGATGGCGGCATTCAGCGTCTGCGAGGACGTCACGTTGACGGCGGGGAAAGCGTAGGAACCGGCTTTCGCCGCGTCGATCATGGCGTTGTATTTGTCCGGGGTTGCAAGGGGCATGCTGACTCCTTATGAGTTGGGCTGGGAGTAGACATCGTTGGCTAGGTCCATCCTACCGACATGCGATCAAAGCCACACCAGCGTGTGACGGGCTCAGAGACGCCAGCAGCTGGACAGCTGGCGCTTTCCGTCGAATCGGCTCTTCAGGAAGTGCAGGGCACGCGGCACGGCGGCAATATAGCCACCGATATGTGCCGGGCCGGCCGTCGCATCCCAGGAGACGTTGACCCCCTGGGCGCACCAACGCTTCGCTAGGTCCCGTCCCGTGGCATAGGGAATGACGTCATCGAGCAAACTGTGGGACAGCAAGACCGGGACCTCCGGCTTGCGGCCCACCCCGATTTCTTGTTCCTTCAGCGCGGCCTTGAAGCGGGGTTCGTCCGCCACATCACTGAGCTTCTTGCCACTCTTGGTCAATTTCGCCGTATCGACGAAGGCATGGCTTCCAATGGCTTCGATCGTGCATTCGCTCCGGGCAGCGTTCATTTCCTTCATGCCCTCGGCGTTCAGGTACGACGCGGGCGCCAAGCCGTTGGTGGTGCCCACTCCATCGATCGCGAACAGCAGGAAGGCCGTGTAGAGGCCGGAATCCAAGCTGTCGGCCACCTCGCTCAGATCGGCGGGGACGGCGCCGGCGAAGGCACCCCGGAGCTTCATGTCCGGCGCGTATTCGGGGGCCAGCTCTGCTGCCGCCGCACTGGCACCTCCACCTTGGGAGTAGCCCACCAAGGCCACAGGGTTCCCTGCATCAAGACCATCCACGCCCAACCCCTGGGCCGCACGCACCCCGTCGAGTAGTGCATGGCCTTGCGAGGCCCGTGCCATGAAGGTGTGAGATCCGGGGGTTCCCAGCCCCTCGTAGTCGGTGATGGCCAGGGCGTAGCCGGATTCCAGCAACGCAGCCATCATCGGCCCCTCGTATTCCTGCCCCACCCCCATCTGGCGGGACGGCGCACACTTATCGGCCAAGCCCTGGGTGCCCACGGCGTAACCGATCACCGGACGCTCACCGGAGCCGGCCCACTTCTTCTTCGGCACCAGCACGGTCCCGGTCACCGCCATGGCATCCCCGTGGCTGTCGGTGGATTTGTACATCATCCGCGTCACGGTCGCGTTCGGGCGGATGAGCTTGACCGGGTCCAGGAAGAAGTCGGCAGGTTCGCTGCGCACCACCGCTCCGTCGGCTTCCGGCAGGGTCGCCGGTGGGGTGTAGAAATCCGGGTCCACGCTGTTCGAAAGCTGCTCCAGCTTCTCCTGACGCTGCACGTCTCCGGGATCGGCGGCGTCGGTCTTCTCGATGGAGGCCGGGTCCGAGGGAGCGGACGTCGCCGCGGCTGCCGGGCCGAGCCCTGCGAACAACAGGGACGAGGCGGCAACACAGGAGAAGAGCACGCGGAGTCGACTTGACTGGGACACGGGGGGCGTTCGGACAGGGGACATATTCGCTCCTTGTGACGGATGGCCATGGATCGGTACGCAAAATGACAAAGCAATGACCTGATCCGTACATTACTGATGAGTAACTAGTGACTCAGTTCACACCCTAGAGCGCCGGTTGTCGGAATGGAAGACCCGTGTCCTCCCGGATTTCAACTTCCCGTCGCCGCCGGTTCATCCGGCGCTGACACGGTGAAGGCGATTCCAGCTCCCGCTCCGAAAGGTTCACGATGACTCCCGGCAACCGGACCCTCCTGCCCATGCTCGGCCACACGCGCGGCAAGCGCAGCCCGGTCACCTGCGCCCTGAAATGCGACAACGCCTGCTCCAAGGCCGTCTGCAACACCTCCTCGAACGACTATTTCCGCGATATCGTCTCGGCCCAAATGACGCGTCGCTCGGCGTTGGGACTCGGGGCCGCCGGAGCCCTCAGCGCAGCCGTCGTGGCCTTCGGCGGGGCCGATACGGCCGTTGCCGGGCCGGTGCCCACCGGCCGCCCGGCCCGGCACGGACGACTGGACTTCACCCCCATCAAACCGGTCGACGCCGCCATCGACGTGTTCGATGTCCCCGAAGGCTTCGAATGGACGCCGATCATCCGCTGGGGAGATCCCCTGTTCCGCCACACACCGGACTTCGACTTCGATGATCAGAGCCCCAAGGCACAGGCCCAGCAGTTCGGCTACAACAACGACTACACCGACATCCTCCGCTCGAAGAACGGCAAGAAGGCCGTCCTGGTGTGCAACCACGAATACGTCAATCCGGGAATCATGTTCCCGGCGGCCCCGGGCACCACGGCCGAGGAGCGCCGCCGCCGCAACATCTTCCGTCAGGCGGTGGGCCTGAGCGTGGTGGAACTGGAACGCAGGACGAAGGGGACGCCCTGGGAATACATCCGGGGCGGGCGACGCAACCGCAGGATCACCCTGGACACCGAATTCGAGCTGACCGGACCGGTCGCCGGTTCGGAACTGGTGAAGACCCGGCGCGATCAGCGCGGCCGCTTCGTCGAAGGCACGCTAGGCAACTGCTCGGGCGGGACCACCCCGTGGGGCACCATCCTGTCCGGGGAGGAGAACTTCAATGGCTTCTTCCGCACGAACGGGACCTCGGCCGAGGACAAGCGGTACGGGCTCGAGAACAAGGCCACCTCCATGGGTTGGGAGCAGGAAGACCCACGTTTCGACGCCCGCGCCGAACGCTTCGCCAACGAGCCGAACCGTTTTGGATACATCGTGGAGATCGACCCCGAGGACCCCGATTCGACGCCGCGCAAACATACCAGCATGGGCCGGTTCAAACACGAGGGCGCCAACGTCATCGTTGCCGACAACGGGCACGTCGTGGCCTATATGGGGGACGACGAACGCTTCGACTACCTCTATAAGTTCGTGTCCAAACGCAAATACCGTAAGAACAACCGCCGGCACAACATGACCTTGCTGACCGAGGGCGACCTCTACGTGGCCCGCTTCACCGGCACGTCCGACGACGAGATCGACGGCTCCGGGGACGTCCCCTCCGATGGCGGATTCGACGGGACAGGTCGTTGGCTGCCGCTGGTCAAGGACGGTACGAGCCACGTTTCGGGCATGAGTATGGAGCAGGTCCTGGTCCACACCCGGCTGGCCGCCGACAAGGTCGGGCCCACCAAGATGGACCGGTGTGAAGATGTGGAACCGAGCCTGAAGAGCGGCAAGATCTACGTCGCGTGCACCAACAACTCCCAGCGTGGCACCTCAGGCCAGCAGAAGGCCGATGAGGTCAACCCGCGCACCGAAAACCGGGACGGGCATATCGTGGAGATCACCGAACACCGGGGCGGGCACACCGGGGACCGGTTCACCTGGGACCTGCTGATGCTGTGTGGCGATCCGGCGCAGGGGGATGCGACCTACTTCAGCGGCTTCCCCGCCGAGAAGGTCAGTCCGATCTCCTGCCCGGACAACGTGGCCTTCGATTCCCACGGAAACCTCTGGATCTCCACCGACGGCGCCCCCAGCGGCATCGGCTACAACGACGGCCTGTTCAAGGTCACCGTGGAGGGCAGGGACCGCGGGAAGGTCGAACAGTTCCTCTCGGTCCCCCGCGATGGAGAAACCTGCGGGCCGGTCATCCACGACGAGGAGTCGATGGTCTTCGTGGCGGTCCAGCACCCGGGCGAGGACGGTTCCTTCACGGACCTGCGCTCGCGTTTCCCGGACTACGTCCCTTCGGAGGCCCGCCCGGGCCCCGGTGAGGTCAGGGCACCACGCCCCTCGGTCGTCCAGGTGTACCGGCCGTAGTGCTGCGACGGCGGCGCCCCGCGGCGATGGCCACCACGGTGATCGCCGCGACCGCGCCGAGCTGCTGCGCCGTCCCCAGGCCCACCCCCACGGGGACGGTGCCCAGGCATCCGGCCGCCGCAATCAACCGCACCCGGGCGGGCCCGACCTGCAACGCCCAACGGAAAAGCCCCGTCGCGCCCAGGTACACCGCCACCCCGCCACCGACGAGCCACGCCGACACCACGGGGGCCGGGGACGACAGCTGACCCAGATCAAGTCTGATGCCGGCCGCGACACCGATGATCCCGATGATCATCAGCAGATGCGAGATGTCATAGCCGATCCGGGCCATCCACGACTGCCGCGGCCCGGACGCCGCGGCGAAGTGCTTTGCCGCGAGGTCGTCATCACCGACGAAGTAGGCCCACCACATGGCCGCGATGGCGGCCACCCCGAGCAGCCCCCCGGTGATGAGCGGGATATCGAGGGCCTGTGTCTGGGCCGCGAGTGCGACGGAGATAATCGACTCCCCCAGCACGATGATGATCATCAGCCCATGCCGTTCGGCGAAATTCCCGGGTCGGACCGCCAGACGGTGGCCGGAGGGTCGCAGATGGGAGGAGGCGAACAGGAGCGCCGCACCGCCGAACAGGATCCAGTCCCCCGCCCCGGTCACCCATCCTGCGGCGAGGACCATCAATGCGCCGGTGAGATTGACCGGCGCCACGAGTCTGATGGAGACGTCCTCCCGCGGGCCCTGCAACCACAAGAACCCCGCCAGATGCACCAGGGTCAGCAACAGGAAACCAATCCCCAACACGATGCCCGCCTCGCCAAAGGCCTGGGGTATCGCCTGTGAACAGACGAACAACGCGGCCATTCCGGCCAGGACGATCAGCCGTTGCAGGGTGCCCTCGGTCCCCATCGCGTTGGTCAACCAGGCGAATCCGCCATACATCCAAAACAGGATCGCCAGGATCAGGATCGCCTGGGCGATTCCTGCCGGGTCAGGGTGCAGGTCGATCACCTGCGTCACCTGGGTGACGGTGAAGACGAAGACCAGATCGAAGAAAAGTTCCAGGGTCGAGACATTCCCCGTCTCTGGAGCGGTCCCGGCCGGTACGGACATCGTCCACCTCCCTGGTGGGGCACGACCTCTCTCAGGTCAAGAATCCCACCGGAAGCGGCGCAGCGATACCTCTAGGCCGGCAATTGTCCGAAGACGTGGCGCCGGATCCAGGCGTGCATGGCGATCCCGGCCGCCGAGGCGGCATTGATGGAGCGGGTGGAACCGAACTGCTCGATGCTCAGCGTGGCATCGGCCACCGCATGGACCTCGTCGCTGAGGCCGGGGCCTTCCTGCCCGAACACCAGCACGCAATCACGGGGCAGGTCATAGGTCTCCAGCTGCTCCGAGTCCGGGAAGATGTCGACCCCGATGATGGCCAGGCCCTCGCCCTGGGCCCACTGGACGAAGTCCTCGACGCTGGGGTGGTGGCGCACATGCTGGTAGCGGTCGGTGACCATGGCCCCGCGCCGGTTCCACCGGCGTCGTCCAATGATGTGCACTTCCTTGGCCAGGAAGGCGTTGGCGGTGCGCACCACGGTGCCGATGTTCATGTCATGCTGCCAGTTCTCGATGGCGATATGGAAGTCGTGGCGGCGGGTGTCCAGATCCGCGACGATGGCCTCGTGCAGCCAATACCGGTACCGGTCCCCGACATTGCGGCGGTCCCCCTCCCGCAGCAGTTCAGGATCCCAATGCGCTCCGACGGGCCATTCCCCTTCCCAGGGGCCCACCCCGACTTCCGGTCGTTCCGCGGCTCCGGGGTCGGCGGCCGGAACCGCGTCCGGGGGTGGTGGGGAGGCAGGTTCGTGCGATGAGTGGTCCACCGTCCCAGCCTAATGCGTCAGCCGCGCACCGCAGGGCACGACGGTCGTCGGGGCAGATGGCAGAATATCCGCAGGAGGTGGTCATGGCCATTATCGATAACGGGATCTACGTCAACGGGCGTCGGGTGCACGATCCGTCGCAATTGGGGCACACCATGGCGCGGCTGCGCGAGCATTCCGGCATGGCCTGGCTGGGCCTCTACCGTCCCACCGAGGACGAGCTGCGATCCGTGGCCGATGAGCTCGAACTGCACCCGTTGGCCCTCGAGGACACCTTGAAGGGCCACCAGCGGGCAAAACTGGATCATTACGGGGACCACTCGCTGCTGGTGCTGCGACCGGCCCGCTATCTCGATGCCAGCGAGAAGGTCGAATTCGGGGAGCTGCACGTCTACATCGGGGAGGACTTCGTGGTGACGGTCCGCCACGCCGAATCCCCCGACCTGGCCCGGGTCCGCCACCGGATGGAAGAGGAGCCCGAACTGCTGGCCATGGGTCCACGGGCGGTGCTCTACGCGGTGCTCGACCAGGTCGTGGACGAATACGAGCCGGTCGTCGACGGCCTCTCCAACGACATCGACGAAATCGACGACCAACTCTTCTCGGGCACCCCCGACGTGTCCCGCCGGATCTACGAACTCTCCGGCGAAGTCATCGAACTGCAGCGGGCGACCGTCCCCTTGGAACGGATCCTGTCCATCCTGCGCCGGGACCTGGCCGGCGGGCAGCCGGTGGGGCCCGGCGGCCGACCGGCACCGTCCGTCGCCCGGGACGAGCAGCTGCTCGAACTGGACCACCGGTTCGCCGACGTCCAGGATCACGCCATCCGCGTCTCCGAGCGCATCGCCTCGTTCAGGGCCCTGCTGACCAATGCCCTGTCCTTGTCGGCGACCCTCGTCTCGCAGCAGGCCGCCCAGGCAGGGGTCGCGCAGAACGAACAGATGAAGAAGATCTCCTCCTGGGCGGCCATCCTGTTCGCCCCCAGCCTGATCGGCAGCATCTACGGGATGAACTTCACCCACATGCCCGAACTTGCCTTCACCTGGGCCTATCCGGCGGCCCTGGGGCTGATGGTGGGGCTGAGCGTCGGCCTGTACGTGGTGTTCAAACACAACAGGTGGCTGTAATTCCGGGTACGGCCCCCGTTCGTCCGACGGGATAGCGTTGACCCCGGAACCACCACGAGGCAGAAGAGGCTGAGAATGAGCACCGACGACCGCACACCCGCCGATATCGAATGCTGGCTGACCGACATGGACGGCGTCCTGGTCCATGAGAACAAGGCCATTCCCGGCGCGGCGGAGCTGATCGAACGCTGGGTATCGACCTCCAAACGCTTCCTCGTACTGACCAACAACTCCATCTACACCCCGCGCGATCTCTGCGCCCGGTTGGATGCCGCCGGACTGGTGATCCCCGAGGAGAACATCTGGACCTCGGCCATGGCCACCGCGGAGTTCCTGCGCCGCCAGTCACCGGGGGGAAAGGCCTTCGTCATCGGCGAGGCCGGACTGACCACCGCATTGCACGACGCCGGTTTCATCCTCACGGACCGAAATCCCGATTTCGTGGTGTTGGGGGAAACCCGCACCTATTCCTTCGAGGCCATCACCCGGGCGATCCGGCTGATCGCCCAGGGCGCGCGGTTCATCACGACCAACCCCGATGCCACCGGCCCCTCCCCCGAAGGCGTCATGCCCGCCACCGGGGCCGTCGCGGCACTGATCAGCCAGGCGACGGACCGGCAGCCCTACGTGGTCGGCAAGCCGAACCCGATGATGTTCCGTTCGGCACTGAACCGGATCCAGGCCCACTCGGAGACCACCGCGATGATCGGGGACCGGATGGACACCGATATCGTCGCCGGGATGGAGGCCGGACTGTATACGGTGCTGGTCCACTCGGGCATCACCCAGCCCGAGGACATCGAACGCTTCCCCTTCCGGCCAGACACTGTTTTCCCCTCGGTCGCCGAACTCCTCCCCCGGCTCTAGGGCACCGGGCGGCCGGCCGGCCCTGTTGATCTGCTCACCTCCGACCCTCCCCGGCTTGCCCCGCCCCGCCGCAAGCCCCTAGTTTCGACATATGCCCCTGTCGTTTTCCCTTGATTCCCCCGCCGACACCTCACCGCTGCTGGACTGGTCCTTCTGGCTGGACCGCCCGCTGAAGATCGCGATCGTCATCGTCATCGGCGTGGCGCTGAACTTCATCATCCGCCGTCTCATCCGCCGAACCACCGAACACATCGCCGCCGGTGAGGCCGCCGCCCTGTCCAAGGAGCACCGGAAGTCCGAGAAGAGCGGGCGGCGCTGGCTGGTGCAGGAGTCCCCGATCGCGGTGGCCCGGCGGACCCAGCGGGCCCAGACCGTCGGGTCGGTCCTGCGCTCTGTCACCACGATCATCATCACCGCGGTCGTCCTGCTGACCGTGCTCTCCCAGCTGGGCATCAACATGGCCCCGATCCTGGCCAGTGCCGGCGTAGTCGGTGTCGCGTTGGGCTTCGGCGCCCAGGCCCTGGTCAAGGACTACCTCTCGGGAATCTTCCTGGTCGCCGAGGACCAGTTCGGCATCGGCGACTACGTGGATCTCGGCGAGGCCTCCGGCGAGGTCGAGGCCGTGGGTTTGCGCATCACCCAGGTCCGTGACGTCGATGGCAGCCTCTGGCACGTCCGCAACGGCGAGATCCTGCGGGTGGGCAACTTCTCCCAGGGCTGGGCCCGCGCGGTCCTGGACGTCCCGGTCCCCTACGACTCGAAGATGCCCGAGGTCAACGACCTGATCCTCGCCTCGGCCCAACGGCTCCAGTCCGACCCGAAGTGGTCCCGTGAGATCCTGGACGACCCCGAGATCTGGGGGGTCCAGGACCTGAGCGGGGAGTCCATCACCATCCGGCTGGTCTTCCGTACCCGTCCGTTGCAGCAGTGGGCGGTGGCCCGGGCGATGCGGGCCCAGCTCAAGGCCGACCTCGATGCGGCAGGGGTGCGGATCCCGCTGGTCCAGCAGACCATCATCCGTGCGGCGAACCCCGAGGGCTTCACCACCGCGCATGCCGGGACCGGCCCCACCCCCGAGACGGACCCCGCCAACCCGACCGGCGAGCCGGAGGCCCACCCGGACTAGAGGCCGAGCTCCTCCTTGCCGTAGGCGAAGAAGTAGGGAACCCCGGCCTCGGACTCGATGCGTTCCTTCGAGCCGGTGTCACGGTCCACGATCACCGCGACGGCCACGACGTGGCCCCCGGCCGCCCGGACGCCTTCGACGGCGGTGAGCGCCGAGCCGCCGGTGGTGGAGGTGTCCTCCAAGACCACGACGTTGCGCCCCGAGACCTCGGGGCCTTCGACCTGGCGGCCCATCCCGTAGGACTTCTGCGCCTTGCGGACCACGAAGGCATCCACCGCGCGGCCGGCCCGCCCGGCGGCGTGCATCACGGCGGTGCCGACGGGGTCGGCCCCCATGGTGAGGCCACCGGCGTTGGTGAAGTCGATCCCCGCATCATCGAGCAGATCGAGCATGACCTCCCCGACCAATGGTGCCGCCTCGTGGTGCAGGGTGATCCGGCGCAGGTCGATGTAGTAGTCGGCCTCCTTGCCGGAGGAGAGAGTGACCTTGCCGCGGACCACGGCGAGTTCGGTGACGAGTTCGAGCAGGCGGGCGCGGGCGGGGGTGTTCGAGGTCATGGACTTCATTCTAGGTCCCGTTGGACCGTGCAGGTCACGTCCGCATCGATGACGCGACAGCCGGTCCGTCCCGGGCTAGGGTGAAACCATGAACGCTCAACGACCGATCGGATACTGGCTCAAGCTGGTGGACTCGCTCATTTCCGAGCAGTTCGCCACCTCCCTGGAGGAGCACGGCGTCACGCGCCGGCAATGGCAGCTCCTGAACCTCCTGGGGTCCAAACCCCATACCTCCGCAGAACTCATGTCCGCACTGGCCCCGTTCTTCGACGAGGTCTCCCCCGAAGGCGAGCCGGCCTCCCCGGCAGAGCATCTGGCCGAACTTCTGGAATCCGGATGGGTCTCCCAGGACGGGGATTCCTACGCGCTGACCGACCGCGGCAACATCAGCCTGGAACGGCTCACCGAACTGGTCGAGGGCATGCGGGAGCGTTCCAGCGACGGAGTCACTCAGGAGCAGTACGAAACGACGATCGCGACCCTGCAACGCATGGCCACCAACCTGGGCTGGTCCGAGGCGGACCGCGCATGAACCCAGTCGACCCCACCACCGATCCGCTCGAGGCCACCCGGACGGCCCCGCATCCCGATGAGGTCTTCCACGGGACCCCGGAGGACGACGACGCGGCCTCCCCGGTCCGCGAAGTCACCTCGGCGGCGGCGATCGCCCGGTTCATGGAACGCACCGACGTCCTGCGTTCGGACGGTCGTTACGCCCTGGTGAATTCGACGATCACTCCGCATGAGGCGATGGTGACCGACCTGCTGTTCATCCGCGATGCCCTCGACGCCGCCTCGGTGGCCTACCTGCTGGTGCGCGGCAACGACGCCCGCCCGGTCATCGCCGTCTCCTGGGATGAGCGCAAGGCCATGCGCGCCGCCCTCGTGGCTGCCTGTCAGGACGAACCGTTCTACTCTTTGGCCGTCGACACCCGCAAGGGCAAGTCCCTGCTGGTGGCCGATGGCGCGTTGGCCCGGAAACCGAAGGCACGGATGTATCGGCTCTACCGTCCCCGGATCGAACCGGCCGGCGGTCTGGCCTTCGGGGCCTCCACCGGGGTGCAGATCGAATTATGGCAGTGGAAGGACTCGGGGCTGCTGGATCTGCCCATGGAGAATTCGCTGACCCGGGCCACCCTGCCGGCGGACGAAGCGGTCCGCGGGACCGTCCACCGCTACGGCAGGGAATGGCCGACCATCGAGAACATGTTCGCCGATCACGCAGCGGACATCTCCTTCCCCATCGATATGGTCTTCTCCTGGGTCGACGGCAACGACCCCGAGCACCAGCGCTATCGCGCCTCCTTCATGGACGGCGTCGTGGTCGGCGAGGGGGATGATTCCGAGGCCCGCTACCGGCAGATCGACGAGCTGAAGTATGCCCTGCGCAGCGTCTACATGTTCGCGCCCTGGGTCAGGCACATCTACATCGCCACCGATTCACCCATCCCTGCCTGGTTGGATGCCGACCATCCACGCATCTCCGTGGTGCGGGCCCCCGACCACTTCCGCGACCCCACGGTGCTGCCCACCTTCAACTCCCAGGCCGTGGAGTCGCAGCTGCAGCACATCGACGGGCTCTCCGAACACTTCCTGTACTCCAACGACGACATGTTCGTGGGGCGCCCGCTGGGCCCGGATACGTTCTTCTCCCCCGGCGGGATCACCAAGTTCATCGAGGCCGGAACCCGGATCGGGTTGGGCGATAACCATCTGGACCGTTCGGGCTTCGAGAATTCGGCCCGGGTGAACCGGCGGCTGCTCAACGACCGGTTCGGGCGCATCACCACCCGCCACCTCGAGCACACCGCGGCTCCCTTGCGACGCAGCGTGCTCAAGGAGCTCGAAGAGGTCTTCTCCGAGGAGTTCGCGGCGACGGCGGCCAGCAGGTTCCGCGCCAAGGACAACATCTCGGTCACCAATTCGCTCTACCACTACTACGCGTTGCTGACCGGCCGTGCCGTGACCAAGGAGAAGGCGAAGGTGAAGTACGTGGACACCACCATGTATTCGGGCCTGGACGCACTGCGCAAGCTGTTGAAGAAACGCAACCAGGACTTCTTCTGCCTCAATGACGGGTCCTTCCCCGAGGTCCCCGCCCGGGAACGCCAGGAAGTGGTCACCGACTTCCTGCAGGCCTACTTCCCGCTGGCCGCCCCGTGGGAGGTGGCCCGGACCGACCGGTAGCATCCTGCGCCGCCGCGGCACCGCCATCATGCCCGGTGGCCGGGGTGCCGATGGAGTGGGGGCTCCGGCCCACGGTATCGGGGTCGATGCCGTGTTCACGCAGGATCGCGGCCACCGCCTCCGGTTCCACGACATCTCCAACACTGACACCGCTGGCCACCGGGACCACCGAATGCACCACGGTCTCGGGGAGCACGTGCACCAGGTTGTAGCCTTGGGCCTCGTCGCGTCCGCGGGTGGTGTGGATCCCCCGCACCGGATCGGCTCGTGCTGCCAGATCCTGGGTGTAACAGCTCGCCGAGGCCACCGATACAGGGATTCCGGCGAAGGTCCCGAACGTCGAGTAGTGCAGGTGCCCGGCCAGAATGGCGCGCACATCGCTGCCGGTCAGCACCTCGGCCAGCCGCGCCTGGCCCCGCAGTTCCACCAGGATGGCCAGCGGTTGGACACTGGCGATCGGTGGATGATGCATGGACAGGATGGTCCCGTCGGGGGCCGGGGTGGCCAATTCGGCTTCGAGCCACCGCAACTGGGCGTCCTCGAGGTGGCCATGGTGGGAGCCGGGAACCGTGGTGTCCAGGGTGATCAGGCGTAGCCCGCCCAGCCAGAAGACGTGGTCCAGCGGGGTGGTGTCTGCCGGCTCGCCGAGCAGTTCGGTACGCAGGTTCGACCGGTCGTCATGGTTGCCTGCGGCCCAGAGGATCCTGGTCCCCAACCGTTCGGCCGCCGGTTCCAGGATCGAGCGCAGGGTGGCGTAGGCGTCGGGTTCCCCCTTGTCCGCCAGGTCTCCGGTGACCACGAGGGCGTCGGGACGCACCCCGGAGGCCTCCAGCCGGTCCACGAGCGAACGCAGCCGTCCGATGCTGTCCAGCGTATCGGCCAACAAATGGCCCCCGCCTCGAACATGGGTGTCACTCAAATGGATGAGCACTCGGTCCGGAGCGGGGTGCTCCGGGCGGATGGGTTCCATGGCCGCTTTCCTCACGCAGGTGGTACGCCTTACCGCACCCACTATTCCCCATCCGGGGCCGGTTCGGCGACGAAACGCCACGGTGATAGCACAACGGGGGCAGGCTAGGTGTACTGCCCATAGACGTTAGTTAAGCGGCTGATTGGTGGCTGGTTCCCGATTGCAGTGTGGGGCCTGTGGTGATTGTACGCATGGATCCAATCCGGCAGTGCTTCGCGGCGGGTGGCCTCGCTGCCATAGAACCTGGCGTAGGCCCAACCGTCGTTCAGGGTCCGATGGAACCGCTCGATTTTCCCATTGGTCTGGGGCCGGTAAGGGCGGGTCCGCTTGGGCGTGATGGCCAGCTCGGCGCAGGCGTCACGCCAGGCATGCGAGCGGTAGGCGGACCCATTATCAGATAGCACGCGCTCCACGACGACGTCACGGGCAGCGAACCACGCCACGGCCCGTTCCAGTACCGCGATGGCCGTTACCGACTTCTCATCATCATGAATCTCGGCATAGGCGATACGCGAGTGATCATCGATGACCGTGTGCACGAAGGCGGTTCCCATTTTCGGGGTGTGGTTCGCATTGCGGGGCTTGTCCGGGGTTGCTGCACGGTTCTTGTCTCCGGCCTGCCGGCCCACGAACCGGTGCCCGCCGCCGTCGGGAATATTGCCGAATTTGGTGACGTCCACGTGGATCATCGATCCCGGATAGGGGTGCTCATAGCGGCGGATTTTCTCACCGGTGACCCGGTCGATATAGCGCAGCCTGTTGATCCGGCAACGTACCAGCACTGCGTGCACCGTCGAGGCAGCCAGGCCCAGCCGGTAGGCGATCTGGACGGGCCCCAAGCGCTTGCGCCAGCGCAGTGCCACGATTTGTTTGACCGCTGCCTGCGGGGTGCGTGCAGGACTTGTCCGGGGTCTGCTGGGCTTGTCAGCCATCCCGGCCGCGCCGTGGGCTCGGTAGCGGTCGGCCCAGCGTTTGGCGGTGGGCCAGGAGACCATGAACATCTTCGCTGCGGTGGAGACGCTCCACTGCTGGTCAACGATGAGCTTGGCGATTCTCAGACGTGCTTTGGGGGTCAGGGCTGCATTAGCGTGGGACATGAAGGCCTCCTGTTTGTGAAGCGGTTTCTTAGACAGCTCCACTCCACATCGGGGGGCCTTCGTCATCCCATCAATTCAGACCGTGTCGTCGCACGAGTTCAACCAACGTTGCTGGGCAGTACAGCTAGGCTGATTCCATGCGCGATATGCAGGCACGGATCATCAGTGAAATGGGCGTCAAGGCCACCATCGACCCGCAGGAAGAGGTCACGCGGCGGGTGGCGTTCCTGCGGGACTACCTGGAGGCCACCGGCACCAGGGGCTTCGTGCTGGGCATCTCGGGAGGCCTGGATTCCACCCTCGCCGGACGTTTGGCGCAATTGGCCGTAGAGGCCGCGGCCCGGGACGGGGACGACGTGGATTTCGTGGCAGTCCGCCTGCCCTACGGCACCCAGACCGATGAGGACGACGCCGCGGCGGCGATGGAGTTCATCGCCCCGAAGACCGCCTGGACCTATGACATCAAGCCCGGGGTCGACGCCCTGGCCGCGGAATATGTGAAGACCACGAGCGAAACGATCAGCGACTTCACCAAGGGCAATATCAAGGCCCGGCTACGCATGACCGCCCAGTACGCGTTGGCCGGCCAACACGGGCATCTGGTCATCGGCACCGACCATGCGGCCGAATCGGTCACCGGGTTCTTCACGAAATTCGGCGACGGGGCGGCCGACCTCCTGCCGTTGTACGGACTGGATAAGCGGCAGAACCGCCAACTGCTGCGCCATCTGGGGGCCAGCGAGCGGCTCTGGGCCAAACCCCCGACGGCGGATCTGCTGGACGGGACCCCGCTGCGCACCGACGAGGACGAATTGGGCCTGGCCTATGACGACATCGACGACTACCTCGAAGGACGTCCGGTGCCGGAGGCCGTCGCCGAAGCCATCGAGACCCGGTTCCTGCGCAGCCGTCATAAACGCACCACCCCCGTGTCACTTCTCGATGATTGGTGGACCCGAGGCGCCGACTGAAGGACGGATCCTCCACAACCCTTCCAAGCAGTAGGATGTCCACGTATATTTTGGGGAACGCCTCGTCGGGGATGGCCCCGGCGCCCCGACGAAAGGTGGAACATGACCGTCACCGACCAGTTCCGTGAAGCCCGCGACCGCCTCGTCTCCCTGCGGGGGGACCAGGCCAAGGCCCGGAAGGAATTCCGTTGGCCCGAGTTCGCCGAATTCAACTTCGGGCTGGATTGGTTCGACGCCGTCGCCGCCACCAGGGAACGGGCCGACACCCCGGCGTTGATCATCGTCGAGAAGGACGGCTCCTCCACCCGCAGGACCTGGGCCGAGCTATCCGAACGCTCCGGCCAGGTCGCCAACTGGATGCGCAGCGTGGGCTTCTCCCGCGGCGACAAGGCGATCCTGATGCTGGGCAACCAGGTGGAGTTGTGGGAGATCATGCTGGCGGCCATCAAGCTGGGCATCGTCATGATCCCGACCACCACCCAGATGGGGCCTGCCGATCTGGCGGACCGGGTCGAACGCGGTGGCGCCAGCTGGGCCATCGCCGGCACCACCGATCTGCCCAAATTCGCCGACGTGCCCGGGGACTACCGGTTGATCGCCATCGGGGACGCCCCCGCCCCCACCGCAGCGGGAGCCCCGGAGGTGCTGCCGTATTCGGCGTCGACCACGGCGCCGACCGGCTTCACCGCTGACGTACCCACCCGTGGTGACGAGACGCTGCTGCTGTATTTCACCTCCGGGACCACCTCGAAGGCCAAGCTGGTCGAGCATACCCATACCTCCTACCCGGTCGGGCACCTTTCGACGATGTACTGGATCGGCTTGGAACCCGGCGACGTGCACCTCAATGTCGCCTCCCCCGGTTGGGCCAAGCATGCGTGGTCGAATGTCTTCACCCCGTGGATCGCCGAGGCGACCGTCTTCATCTACAACTACGACAAATTCGACCCGGCGGCCCTGATGGATCAGATGGAGGCCGAGCAGGTCACCAGCTTCTGCGCCCCGCCCACGGTCTGGCGTCTACTCATCCAGGCGGATCTGACCCGGCTGAAGACCCCGCCGACGAAGGTCGTCTCCGCCGGGGAACCGCTCAACGCCGAAGTGATCGACCAGGTCCACCGCGCCTGGGGCCAACAGATCCGGGATGGCTTCGGCCAGACGGAGACCACCGTGCAGATCGCCAACTGCCCGGGCCAGCCGATGAAGATCGGTGCCATGGGCACCCCCCTGCCCGGTTACGACGTCGTCCTGGTCGACCAGGCCACCGGCGAAGAAGGCGATTTCGGGGAGATCTGCCTGCGCCTGGACCCCCGGCCGTTGGGGTTGATGAAGGCCTACTACGGCGATCAGGAGAAGACGGCAGCCGCCTTCCGCGACGGGTATTACCACACCGGGGATGTCGCCGAACGGGATGAGCGCGGGATCATCACCTACGTCGGCCGCGGCGATGACGTCTTCAAGTCCAGCGACTACCGGCTCAGCCCCTTCGAACTGGAGTCGGTGCTCATCGAGCACCCCGCGGTCGCCGAGGCCGCCGTCGTGCCCTCACCGGAGCCGATGAAGCTCAACGTGCCCAAGGCCTACGTCGTCCTGGCGGCCAGTTACGCCGCCGACGCCACGACGGCGGAGGACATCCTGGGCTACTGCCGGGAGCATCTCCCGGCGTTCAAGCGGATCCGCCGGCTGGAATTCGCTGAACTGCCCAAGACCATCTCGGGGAAGATCCGCCGGGTCGAGCTGCGCCGCAACGAAGAGCTGCGCCACGGCTCGGACACCCCTCCGCAGGGGCTGGGAGTGGAATACACGGACACCGATTTCCCGTCCCTGAAGGCGCGGGGATGAAGCCTCCACTCCCGTTCGACCCCATTGCCACGGCCCAACACAACTGGGAGGGCCAGGGGTGGACCGTCGAGGCGGCGCCGATGGCCGCCTTCACCGCGGTCATGCGCGCCCAGCAGATCCTGCTGCACCGCTGCGAGGCCGTGGTCAAGCCCTTCGGGCTGACCTTCGCCCGCTACGAGTTGCTGGCCCTGCTGTGGTTCTCGCGGACCGGTTCCCTGCCCATGGTCAAGGTCAGTGCCCTGCTGCAGGTCCACCCGACGTCGGTCACCAACGCAGTGGACCGGCTCGAGCGGGCCGGCTTCGTCGAACGCAGCCCGCACCCCACCGACGGCAGGACGACCCTGGTCTCGCTGACCGATCGCGGTCGGGACGTGGCAGCGCAGTCGACGGCGCAACTGAACTCCGTGGTGTTCTCGAATCCGGGGATGTCGGCCGCGGATATCAACGAACTGATCGAGATCCTCGGCCGCTTCCGTCGCGACGCCGGTGACTTCGAGGCGGAAACGGCCCCCTGACAGTTGCTGTCAGAGGGCCGTGATCGTCGCGCTCGGGACCCGCGGGTCAGTCGGACCCGTGGGAGCGGTCGCGGATCCCGGTGATGATGCCGGAGAAATCACGGCCGGCACCACCCTCGTCGCGGAATCGCTCGTAGATCCGTGCGGCCATCGGCCCGAGTTCGGCGGCGACCCCGGTGCTTTCGATGGCGCTCATCGCCAGGCCCAGGTCCTTGGCCATCAGCGCCCCGGCGAATCCGGGTTCGTAGTCGCGGTTCGCCGGGCTGGTCGGCACCGGACCGGGGACCGGGCAGTTCGTCGTCACGGCCCAGCATTGGCCCGAGGCCGTGGAGACGACGTCGTAGAGCGCCTGGTTGCTCAGCCCCAGCTTCTCGCCCAGGACGAAGGCCTCCGAGGCGGCGATCATGCTCACGCCCAGGATCATGTTGTTGCAGACCTTCGCCGCCTGCCCGGCCCCATGATCCCCGCAGTGGACCAGCTTCCCGCCCATGACCTCCAGGAGCGGACGAACCGATTCCAGGTCCGCTTCCAGGGCACCGATCATGAACGTCAGGGTCCCGGCTTCGGCGCCGACCACCCCACCGGAGACCGGGGCGTCGACACTGCGGTGTCCGGCCTCCACGGCCAGCCCGGCGGCTTCACGGGCGTCGTCGACATTGATGGTCGAGCAGTCCAGGAACACGGTGTCCGCGTCGACGGAGTCGAGCAGGCCGGGCCCGTCGACCCCACGATAGGCGTCGAGCAGCTGCTGTCCACCGGGGAACATGGTCAGGACCACCGAGGCCCCGCGGACGGCCTCGATCGCCGAGGAGGCGGTCGGCACCCCGGAGGCGGAGATGGCCTCGACGGCGGCAGGGACCACGTCGAAGGCCCGGACGTCGTAGCCGGCCTGCACCAGGTTCTTCGCCATGGGAGCACCCATGTGCCCGAGCCCGAGAAAGGCAATCGTTCCGGTTTCCGTGGTCATCATGCACGCTCCTTCGCGTCGGCGGCGAGTCCGAGCTCACCGCCTTGTTCGTCCGGGCCGAGCGGCTCGAAGTAGTCCCGGATCATTTCCGGGCTGATCTGTTCGAAGTTGGCCGGACTCCACTTCGGCTGGCGGTCCTTGTCGATGACCTGGGCCCGGATGCCCTCGAGGAAGTCAGGGGAGGCGAGCATGCGCACACCGACCCGGTAGTCCTGGTCCAGGGCCTCCTCCAGGCTCGACAGCCCGACGGCCCGGCGCAGTGCCGCCAACGTGGTCTTCACGGCCGTCGGCGACTTCGCGGCGATCAATTCGGCGGCTTCGGCGCCGTGGCCTCCACGGATGCGCAGGCGTCCCAGGATCCGTTCGATCGAGTCCCCGGCGTAGTCCTTGGCCATCCAGGTGGATTCGCCGGCGAGCGCCGAATCCGGCGCCGCCTGGGCGAACCGCCCGATGATCCCATCGACGTCGTCCCCCTGGCCTGCGGTTTCCAGTGCGGTGGCCAACTCGTCGAGCTGGCCGGAGGGGACGTAGGAATCGGCCAACCCCAGGAACAGGGCGTCGGCCGCATCGAGGTGGGAGCTGGTCAGCGCGGCGTGGGTTCCCGCTTCCCCCGGGGCCCGGGAGAGCAGGTGGAGCCCTCCGACGTCGGGGACGAAGCCGATGGTCGTTTCGGGCATCCCGCTGCGGGTGCGTTCGGTGACGATCCGGTGGCTGCCGTGCGCCGAGATACCCACCCCGCCACCGAGGACCAGTCCGTCCATGAAGGCGATGAAGGGTTTGGGGTAGTTGCGGATCAGCGCATTGAGCCGGTATTCGGTGCGCCAGAAGGCTGCGGTGCCGGCCCCGCCTTCGGGGATGTCACGGTAGATGGCCACGATGTCGCCCCCTGCGCAGAGGCCGCGGTCACCGGCGCCGGCGATCATCACGGACACCACCGCGTCGTCGTCGCTCCAGGCGGTGAGCTGGGCCAGGGTTGCTTCGACCATCCCGTGGGTCAGCGCGTTGACGGCCCTCGGTCGGTTCAGGGTGATGATGCCCAGCGTTCCTCGGACCTCGAACAGGACCTCGGGTTCGGTGGGGGCGTCGCTCATGGTTGTCCTTCCGGCGGTGCGGCGCTGGTGCGGCGGTCTTCCTCCGGCCCAGCGTCGGGTGGCAGTTCGTTGACCCGGACCGGCATAATCGACCATGGTCCAGGTCACTCGGACTCCAAGGTACTCGGACATCCTAGGAATTTCTAGGGAGCACCCATCCGCCGGGGGCTATCGTCCCACCGGGGCCCGGCGTAGCATCAGCCAGCTGCCGGTGGCGCTGATCAGCGCCACGAGGATCATGATCAGGGCGATCTTCGCGAAGGTCGCCCCCTCGAACCAGCCGAAGGGATTCACCCCGGCCGCCAGAAGCAACCAGATCAACGCCAGGAGGACCGCCACCGTGCCGAAGATGACCGCGATGACGCCCTTCTGGTTCCAGCGCAGGAATACGACGGCGAACATCGCCCCGATGAACAACATCGCGGCGCTGAGCCCGAACCCCATCAGGAAGGTGCTCGAATAGCTCCCGTTCCCGATGGCCACCACATCGAAGACCCGGGCCCCATTG
Organism: Arthrobacter sp. AOP36-F1-5; assembly: GCF_058137995.1. Lineage (NCBI taxonomy): Bacteria > Bacillati > Actinomycetota > Actinomycetes > Micrococcales > Micrococcaceae > Arthrobacter > Arthrobacter sp. AOP36-F1-5. The sequence goes on along the minus strand of NZ_CM176892.1, from coordinate 130,634 downwards.
AACCAGTGGCCGGTGGCCTTCTCCAGCGCCAGCAGCACGGTCATCGTCACCCCGATGAAGACGGACTCCAGGAGGAGTGCCAGGCAGGTGCCGACGAAGTACTGCCGCCGCGTGGAACCCATCCCCAGGGCAAAGGGCATGGTACGGGAGTAGGCCATGACGCCGATGCTCACGAAGTACCCGGCAAAGCACCACAAGGTCGCCTGGTTGTAGCCGAACCCCTCGGTCAGTTCCGCAGGGGAAGCCGGCGCAAAGGAACGCAATAAGCCCATGACGACGATGCACAGCACGATGATGCTGCCGAAGATGAACAGCGGGACCCCGATCATGCGCATCGGGTCCGCAAAATGCAGGCGCACGATCTTCATCAGGGCCCCGACGGGTCGCTGCGTGGGCAGGGTGGGCTGCGCGGACGGTGCGCCCGCCACGGGGCGCGGCTGGGTGATGCTCATCGGAGGGCCTCCTTGGCCTCGGTCTGGTCCTTCTCTGCTGGGTGGGCCACGGCGGCCGGCTCCCCGCCTTCAAGGAGCCCGTGGGCAGCCACGAGTTCCTGCAGGCTCACCGGGCCGACCTCTAGCCCGCCGGCCCGCGCATCGGCGTATAGACGTTCGTCGGGGATCCCGGCGATCGTCACCGAGCGCAGGCCTCCCAGGGCCTGGGTGCGCAGGACCTTCCGGGGCCCGGTCGCCTCGGCGACGGCAGTCGCCGTACCGGAGAGGGTGAAGGCCGAGGCGGTGGCCTCCTCCACGGAGGAGTCCAGGATCTTGCGGCCATCCTGCAGGACCACGACGTGCTCGAGCAGGTTCGCGGCCTCATCGATCAGGTGCGTGGACATGAGGATGGTGCGTGGATGCTCCATGTAGTCCTGAAGCAGGAGGTCGTAGAAGATGCCGCGGGCCGTCGCGTCGAGCCCGAGGTAGGGCTCGTCGAAAAAGGTGACAGGTGCCCGGGATGCCAGGCCCACGACGATGGCCACTGCGGAGAGCTGCCCGCGGGAGAGCTTCTTGATCGGCGTCTTCAGCGGTAGCCGGAATTCCCCGATCAGGCGCCGGGCAAACCCGGCATCCCAGCCGGCGTAGAACCAGGGGGCCGTGCGCAACACGTGGGAGACCTTGAACTCCTCGGGATATTTCTGGTTCTCCCGCGCGAAGCTGAGTTGGGCCAGCACCGCGGCATTTTCGAAGGGGTCCGCTCCCAGCACCCGGGCCTGGCCCGAGGTCTTGAGTTCCTGGCCGGCCAGGATGGACATCAAGGTCGTCTTCCCGGCTCCGTTGCGGCCCAGCAGGCCACAGATGGTGTTCTTTTCGATGCCGAGGCTGACATGATCCAGCGCGGCGGTGTGACGGTAGACCTTCGTCAGGTCGGTGGTTTCAATGGCGAGACTCATGATCGCGCCTCACTTTCCCGCGACGGCGGCACGGTGGCCGATCATCGCAATGAGTTCGTCGGAATCGATGCCCAGTCGTGCGGCCTCGTCGATCAGTGGTGAGAGGTACTGGTCCCCGAAGGCCTCGCGCCGGACGGACCTGAGCCGGTCGAGGGCCCCGGTGGCTACGAACATGCCGATACCTCTTCTTTTGTGCAGGATCCCGGCGTCGACGAGCCGGTTCAGCCCTTTTCCGGCGGTCGCCGGGTTGATCCGCATGAATGCCGCGAATTCGTTGGTCGAGGGGACCTGGGTCCCCTCCGGGTAGGTTCCTTCGAGGATCCGGCCCTCGATCTCCTCGGCGAGCTGGATGAAGATCGGCTTGGAATCGTCCATCGCGCTCACCGCCCGTTGGTTGGTTCATTGGTCATGTAACTAACCAAAGCACCTCGTTTTCCGCTCGTCAACCCCTGCGCCCGGAACGGCCCCGGATTGATAGGTTGGAGTCGTGAAGATTGCTACCTGGAACGTGAACTCCCTCCGAGCCCGCGCCGACCGCGTGGAAGACTGGCTGCGCCGCACCGACGCCGACGTGCTGGCCATCCAGGAGACCAAATGCAAGGACGAGAACTTCCCGTGGGAACTGTTCGAGAACAACGGCTACGAAGTCGCCCACTTCGGGTTCAGCCAGTGGAACGGGGTGGCCATCGCCTCCCGGGTCGGACTCGACGACGTCGAGCGGACGTTCCCCGACCAGCCGACCTTCGGCAAGGGCGGCAAGGATCCGGTCCAGGAGGCCCGGGCCATCGGCGCCACCTGCAACGGCGTACGAATCTGGAGCCTCTACGTCCCCAACGGCCGCGCCCTGCAGGACGAACACATGCCCTATAAGCTCGAGTGGCTGCGCCGGCTCAAGGAAAACGCCGCCGGCTGGATCGCCGATGATCCCCAGGCGCAGGTCGCCCTGATGGGTGACTGGAACATCGCCCCCTTGGACGAGGACGTCTGGGACATCGACTACTTCCACGACAATGAGCTGACCCACGTCTCAGGCCCCGAACGAGCAGCCTTCGAGGCCTTCGTTCAGGCCGGCTTCTCCGACGTCGTCCGCCCGCACACCCCCGGCCCGGGCGTCTACACCTACTGGGACTACACGAAGCTGCGCTTCCCCAAGAAGGAGGGCATGCGCATCGACTTCACCCTGGCCTCCCCGGCCCTGGCCCAACGGGTGACCGGGGCCTGGATCGACCGCGAGGAGCGCAAGGGCAAGGTCGCTTCCGATCATGCCCCCGTGGTCGTGGAGCTGGATTAGATGACACAGACGGGGACACAGGCGCGGCGTCGGCTTCCCCCGACGTCGTATCTGCGGGTCTTCGAGCCATTACGCGCCTACGACGACGAAGCCCAACTGGCCATTGCGGCCCAACGCGGCGTGGGACGCACCGCCTTCGAGGAACGGGCGGCCGCCGAAGCCCTGGAACGGTTGACCCGCGGTGTTCCCGACCCGTTCCCCCACGAACAGGCCGAACGGTACCGGGAGCTGCACTACCCCGGGGCCGACGGGTTGACGGCACCGTACTATTGCCCGGACCAGCTACCGACCCGGGCGACCTTGGCTGCCGAGCAACTCGATTCCAGCATGCGCCCGGCCCTGTTGGAACTTCTGGTCCCCGACGCCGCCCGGGGGGCGAACGCCGGCCGCATCGGCTCCGAAGCCTTCGCCGGGGACGTCGCTTCGCTCCACACCCGCAGCGCGACCTGGGGCATCCCGTTGGGGTGGTTCGTCCTGATCACGGACGAGGACCACTGTGAACTCGAAGAGGACGGCACCACCTTGTTGACGGTCCGGCTCAGCGCCCCGGCCGTCCAGGTCCTGGAGCGCACCCGCCATGCGGCGGCCTCGCTGGCCCTCCACGCACCGGAACTGGAGATCCTGGACGAGCTCACCGCCCTGGATGAATGGCTGCACCTCTTCCACGAGGACTCGATCATCGAGTTGGATTACGGATCGATCGCCGAACGCGTATGGCCCGATGACTCCCCCCAGGACCTGCGGCATGGCATCGAATCCTTGTCCGAGCAGGACATGCTCGGGGCGGCCGCCGCCTACCGTCGCCTGACCAACAGGTGGCTGAAGGTCCGTCAGCTCGCCCGCGCCAACTGACGCGCCGCCGGAAAACTTTCGATAGGCTAACCCCGTGTTTATTCAAACGAACCGATTTTCCACGGGTGCCCGCGTATGACGGGGGGCTCCGGGACCGCCTGGATGTACAGCGACGCGATCGTCTTCGGGATTCCCCTGATCGGCGCATTTGCCTAGTGCTTGATCTATCCGGCCTACCGCGCGTTGAAAGGCAGCTGGCGCTCCTGGGTCAATGCTCCCCCATACCTGCCATGGCAGGCTTCGTTGACCAATACGTGGCCCTTCATCCTGCTGTCCATGGGCCTGGCCATCGTCGTGGTCATGCCATCCCTGGTCTTCGAGGCACTGGGTTGGGAGGCAGCCCGGAAATTCATGTGGAACGGCCCCTTCTGGATCCCCTGGATCGGAGCCATCGTGGGAATCTTCTGGTGGCCCAAATCATTCGGACCCGCTTGGTACCGCACCTGGCGCCGGGCCGGAGGCAAGCGAAGCATCATGGCGTTCACCGAATCCGATATCGCCGCTGTCCGGCGTCTACCCGAAGGCAAGCGTCGACGCCGGCTGGAAAAGAACATCGAGGCCTGCCGCAGCTACAGCGCACAGGCCTCCGACCAACCCGTCCCCCGCTAGGCAGGAGCCACCATCATGGAAACCAAGATCCCGGGCCGCACCGGACGTGCGACGCTGGTCCTCGAAGAACCCTGGCAAGCAGAATCCATCCGCGACGAATTCGAACTCTTCGCCTACCTGGCTGGTCCTGAAGGGACCTTCGCGCCCAACCTGATCGTGACCGTGAACCCGTTCGACGGCACCAACGACGAGTTCCTCGACCGCGCCGTCCACGGCCTCACGACGACCCTCCAGAAGCCCTACCTGTTCGACGTCAGGATCTGGGACAAGGAACAATCCCTTGACGATGACTCCGTCCCGTCCGTCGATGATCTGGACGTACTGTCGATGGGTCGAACCATCGCCTACACCCACGAATCAACCCAAACGAGAGCAACCCTGCGCTCCGCGGAGTGGCTGTTCATCGACTCGGGTCTGGCCATCCAGGTGACTGGAACGACCACCACCGCCCAGTGGCCGATCTTCGAACCCACGCTTGGAACCATGGCCCGTTCCGTGTCCACCTCAACAGAAGGCGCATCATGACCGGGAAAGACACCATCTACTTCAGCGGCACCGACCCCGTTGCCCAAGCAGCGTTACGGGCGCCCCTGCCCGATCTGGGCGAAATCGGTACCCAGCAGCCCTTTTCCTACGATGGAGCATGGGTCCACAGCGGTGCCGTCGAGCTTCTGATGAAGATGGTGGGCGGTTATCGTCCCGGCCGCTTGCAGCAGAGGCTCCAGCGGTCCCAGCTGGAAGAGCTGCGGGAGGCAGAGCTGGTCTCGGGAAACGAACTCACCTCCGGTGGGCAGCTTCTCGTCGCGGTCATGAATGAAGCCGAGGCTTCCTTCCGTCTCTCCGGGCTCATCGAGAATCACGAGTACCTGTTCCAATGCTGGGCCTCGGAGCAGATGGCCCTCATCATCACCCAGCCTGGGTATCATGCCGCCGGCAACCCGGAATTCGTTGAACAGCCGACCCCGGCCCACGTCAACATCCGTGTGGTCCCCCTGCTGGATCTCTCGACGCTGATGGCCAAGTGGGTGGGCCTCGCTCCGGCATGGAACTTCGACCTCCTCCCCGTTGAAATCCCCATGACCGCGATAGAAGACCAAATGAACGGGTCCTCGGCTGTCCCGGACGATGCCAACGATGTACTCCAGGATGCGTGGCGGGAGAAGTGGATGCTCTGGAGTCTCGAGGGCAGTTGCCCGGCCGGCGATCTGGACCCCTTGACCTACCTGACGGCCGGTCGTCGGGGCCAGCACCGCTTGGCCCAGCAGGAAAGCGAGTCGGTCATGCTGATCCCCACTGGTTCGACCTATGTCTTCGACCAAATCGAGGACCGCCTCCAGGCCATGGTGTTCCAACGAGACCCCGTCCTGCCCTGACGGGGCCCAAAACGATAGGATCCTTGAATGATTGAAGACGCCAACTGGCATTTGCTCTTTTGGCCGGCTTTTTGGGTTTTCGTGCTCGTCGTGCTGGCACTGTGGTGGATTCCGACCCAGGTCGCCCGCAAGGCGTTAAACGGTAGATGGCGCAGCTGGGTGTTGGCTCCGAGCATCCCCTTCCAGATATCCTCGCGCAACGCCTGGCCCTTCATGTTTGCTGCCGCCTCCGTATCGTTGGGGATCGCGCTGCTCTCCCTCCCCGCGGAAGTCTTGGGATGGGAACGGGCCCGCCAAACCGTGTGGGATCTATTCTTCGCTCCCTGGGCGTTCGTCATCCTCTCCTTTGCCTGGTGGCCCCTGTGGCTGAGCCCGCGGTGGTACCGCTCCTGGGGCCAGGCCGGTGGCACCCGAGAAACCAATCCCTGGATGGAAGAGGAAGTGGCCATCGTGCAGGCCAAGGAGCCGTCGAAGAAGCGGGCAAAGCAACTGGCTGACATCGAGCGCTGCGCGGAAATCCTCCGTGGGCTCCCGACGCCCGGAGGAGCCGCTGAAACGTGTCACGGGGATTTGTCCGAGGAGACAGCATAATCATGGAAGTAACCACCGACCCGGCAGAAGTCTGGCTCAACTTCATCTATACCCCCAATCTGATCATCGGCACCGTGATGATCCTGTTGATCATCTTCGGCCTGGCATACCCGGCACTGAAGGCACTGCATGGAAACTGGCGATCGTGGGTATTGGCTCCCGGCGTCATCAACGTTCCGCTGACGTGGTTCCAGACCAGGCATAAGTGGCCCTATATGTTGTTGTGCTTCGCTACTGCCCTGACGATGATGTTGCCGACCATTTATTTCGAAGCGGCCAATGACGAGCGCATGCGCCAGCTGTGGTGGACCCTCCCGATTTTTTGGGGCCCGTGGCTGGCAGGAATCGTGTCGTTCCTCTGGTGGCCGCTCCGGGCGACCCCCCGCTGGAACCGCGATTGGGAACGTCGACGGGAGGATGAATCGCGCGCCATCCCCTTCACGGATGAAGAGATTGCTGCCTTTGAGGCAATGCCTGCCGACAGTAGCCTGCGCCGTCGTCGCCTCCGCAATGTCAGGGCGTGCCGGCTGTACGCTTCCGGGCGCCAGAACGCTTTCGTGCCGCCATGGAAGGATCGCCAAGATCAGGACATGACGGAATCATGACATCCGATCAGCCGATCACCGGTCGAACCGGTAGAGCTTCATTCAGGATCCCTGCGGCATGGGTCAGCGGATCGGTCCGGGAGGGAACCGAGCTCCTGGCCTACCTGCCTGGCCCGGCCGGACGGTTCGCACCGAACCTCGTAGTAACCGTGGCCCCGTTCGACGACACGTTGGATAAGCTCGCAGTACGGGCCATCGATGGCCTCACGGACCACCTGGTGAATTCCTTCATCGTCGACGTCCGCCTATGGGACGTCCCCGGCCGGGTGATCCACTACACGCACCAATCCCCTGACGACCGGCTGCGGGTTCGGGCCTGCGACTTCCTCACCATCCAAAACGGGCTCGCACTCCAGGTCACCACGACGTGTGCCGTCTCCGATTGGCCCGCCTTCTCCGAGATCTTCGAGCAGATCGCCCGGTCGACCACGGCGATGGAGGCCGCCGTATGAGTACCTTCGTCCCCGATGCGGCCACGGCAACCAGCTACGGAACCCCTCTGCCGGACCTGACCGCCGTGGCCTCACACCAGCCTTTCCACTACGAGGGGTCATGGCTCAACGGAAAATCGATCGAGTTCCTGTCGGGCCGCGGGCAGGATCCAGTCATCGGTCTCCTCCAGCGCTTCATCCGCGCCGCCGAGGTCAAAGAGCTGGAGGCTGCTGCCCTGGTCGACGGCAACAAGCTGACCAGACGCGGACAGGCGGTCAACGCCTTGATGCGTGATTCGCCCTTCACGTTCCGGGTCTCGGCGCTCCATGATGGCCGCCAGGAACTACTGCAGATCTGGGCCAACGACGAGATGGCGCTGGTCATTGCCGGCTCCGCCTAGAACGACGGTCAATTCGATCCAGCTCAGCAGCGGCCTGACGACGAGCTTTTCAACGTAGAGCTGGTGCCCCTGCCGGATCTCAGTACGCACATCCTGCGCTGGCTGGGTATCGGCCCGGCCTGGAATCTGGCCCTGGAACCCGACTCCATGGGCATGGACATCCTCGACGCGAAGGTCATGCGCAACGCCCCACCTCCCGCCCCGGACGCTGCCAACGAAGCGTTCCGGGACGCGTGGACGGAACCGTGGATGATTTGGAGTTTCGACGGCGTCGGCCAGGACGGCAGCCTGGAGTCCCTGACCTACGTCCACGCGGGACGGCGCGGTCAATACCGGCTGGCACAGCCCGACGAGCACAGCATGCTCCTGGTCCCCATGGGTTCCAGCGTGGTTCTGGACCAGATCGAGGACAGGATCCAGGCAATGCTCTTCACGCGGCCGGTGCATCTGCTCTAGACCCGTCCCCGAACGGGGCCCCGCGTCGGTCCGGGGCACCTGCCGGCCCCCGGGCCTGCATTAGGCTGGAGACGATTCATTCGTCTCTGATACCCACTGTCCGGATCCCGGCAAAGACCCCCTGAGGAGTTCCATGTCCAAGCACGCCCAGCACACCCCCTGGTGGCAGGATGCGGTCATCTACCAGGTGTATCCGCGTTCCTTCGCCGATGCCGACGCGAACGGCATGGGCGATCTGCGTGGAGTGGCCTCCAAGATCGGGTACCTGAAGAAGCTGGGGGTGAACGCCGTCTGGCTCTCCCCCTTCTACAAGTCCCCGCAGGCCGATGCCGGCTACGACGTCGCCGACTACCGTCAGGTGGACCCCTTGTTCGGCACGCTGGAGGACTTCGACGACATGCTGGCCCGGGCCCACGCCGAAGACATCCGCATCATCGTGGACCTGGTGCCCAACCACACCTCGGACGCGCATGTCTGGTTCGGCCAGGCACTCGCCGCGGCCCCCGGCTCCCCCGAACGCGACCGCTATATCTTCCGCGATGGCCAGGGCCCCGCAGGCGACGTGGAGCCCAATAACTGGCAGTCATTATTCGGCGGACCGGCTTGGACCCGCACTACCAACGCCGACGGCAGCCCGGGGCAGTGGTATCTGCACCTTTTCGATACCAAGCAGCCCGATTTGAACTGGGAGAACGAAGAGGTCCACGCCGAGATGCGCTCCGTCCTGCGTTTCTGGCTGGACCGCGGGGTGGACGGCTTCCGGGTTGATGTCGCCCACGGCATGGTCAAGGCCGAGGGCCTGCCGGATTGGTCGGAGAAGGTCAGCATGGTCCAGGGCAACGAGGAGGCCGCAGCCAGCGCCACCCCACCGTATTTCGATCAGGAGGGCGTCCATGCGATCTACGAGGAGTGGAACGCGGTGCTCGCGGAGTACGACGGCGACCGCATGATGGTCGCGGAAGCCTGGGTCGAGCCGATGGAGCGGATCTTCCGCTACGTCCGCGCAGGTGAAATGCAGCAGGCCTTCAACTTCGGCTTCCTGCTGGCCGGCTGGAATGCCCGGAACATCGTGGAGAACGTGACCGAGACCCTGGCCGAGGCCGCCGTCGTGGCCGCACCGCCGACCTGGGTGCTGTCCAACCACGATACGGTCCGGCACTGCTCACGCTTCGGCCTGACCGACCCGACCTCGTTCCCCAAGGGCATCGCCGCCCAGGATGAACAGCCCGACGAGGCCCTGGGCGCCGCCCGCGGACGGGCCGCGGCCCTGATCATGTTCGCGCTGCCCGGTTCCGCCTACATCTACCAGGGCGATGAGTTGACGTTGCCCGAACACACCACGCTGCCCGATCAGCTGCGCCAGGACCCCAGCTTCTTCCGCACCGAGGGGGCCGAACGGGGCCGTGACGGGTGCCGCATCCCCATGCCGTGGGCCGCCGGTGAAGAGGGGCTGGGTTTCTCCCCCGTCAACCACGATGCCGGCACGCAGGAATCCGGCGCCGCCGAACCGTGGCTGCCGCAGCCCGAAAGCTACACCCGCTACGCGGCAGACCAGCAGGTGGGCGTCGAAGGCTCGGCCTTCGAGTTGTATCGGTCGTTGCTCTCCCACCGTGCCGAGCGGGAACTGGGCCGCGGTCAGCTGGACTGGGCGCCGGCCAATGCCCCGTCCGAGGGAGTGCTCTCCTACACCAACGGCACCTTGCAGGTGCTGGCCAACCTGGGCACCAAGCCGGTGGAGGTCCCCGCGGGGATGTCGGTGCTGGCCGCCAGCGCTCCGGAAGTGTGCACCGACGACGGCCTGCTCAAACCCGATGCCGCGCTGTGGCTGGTGCCCGAACAGTAGGTCAGCGCACCCGTTCGGCCCGTGACATGCGGGTGCGGGCGCCGGTGGCCAGGTGGATGACCACCGGGCCACTGGCGCCGAGCACCTGGTCCAGGTCAACGGCGAGCGCCGAGAGGTCCTCGGCAATCCGGTAGGGCGCAGCCCCGAGCCGGGGCTGGACCTTGATCCGCAGCCCGGCGCTGGACCGTGGCGAGGACCAGGAGGTCACCGATATCGACACCAGGTCCGGGCGTCCCGCCAGGGAGGCCTTGAAGGCTTGTTCGGGAACGGCAGCGGCGAGTTCAACCACCCCACGGGTCCCTTCCTCACGGTATTCGCGGGCGAAGATCCCGGTCTTGCCCTGCCCCTGGACGGCGGCCCACCAGATCATCAACAGGATCAGGGCGATCATCACCACCGAGACCACGATCCACAACCAGGAATCACGCTGGCCCTCCAGCGTGGTGTTGTCCAGTAATTGCATGAAGCCGGTGCGCAGCTCGTCGGCGAGGCCACGCCAGCCCGAGGCGTAGCCGGGGAAGCCTGCCAGGAGCAGCCCGTGGAGGCCCACCCCGGTCATGAGCAGGCCCAGGAAGGTGAGCACGATGCGGTTGGTCGCGCGCGGGGTCCGGTTCATTGTCCGACCACCCCCGTCTCGGCGACCTGGATCCTGACGTCGGGGAACGGGTCGATCCGGTTGGCCTCCAGTTCATCGCGGACGGCAGCGTGGACCGCCTCGGCGTCGATGCCGATGCCGGAGGTCGGGCGCAGTTGGACGTCGACGTGGTTGCGGCTGACGATCACCACGACCTGTTCGGGGGCCACCCCGGCTTCGGTGCGGGCCCGACGGGCCAGGGTGGAGGCGAGCACGCCGTCGTCGATGACCACGATCGCCCGCTCGTTGGGGATCGCGTGCCGGGCCCTGCGGCCAGGCAGCACCCCGTGGAGCAGGAAGAACAATCCCAGGGCCAGCACCACCAGCGAACCGGCAGCGAGCACCAGGGAGTTGGCCGACTCCGGCAGGCGGGTCAGCCAGTCACCCCATTCGCCCGGGGAACGGATCCACACCTCCTGGCCCAGCGACTTCATCGCCGCCTCGAACATGAAGTAGAGGCAGATCGCGGTGACCAGCACCGCGGCGATGATGGAAGCGGTCGATCGGGCGCTATGCAGTTCGTGGGACTGGAGCTTGCGGCGTTCGTCGTCGTTCATGACGTCCTCCTTCTGCGCAGGACGACGCCGGTGACCCGGACGTCGACGCTGCTGACATGGGAGCCGGTGAGCTCCACGAACCGGTCGCGCACCGTGGACCGGGCATCACGGGCCCGGCCCATCACCGATTCGGAGGCGTCCAGGCCCGCGGGCCGGTCATAGGCCAACGGGGCAATGGGCAAGGGCAGGCTCAGTCGCAGGGCCAAGGCACCGAATTCGTCATTGAGCGAGACCCTGATGCTTCCCGGCTGCACGTCGAAGACCTCGGAGGCGATGATCCGGGCGGAACTGGTCAGGGCCTGCGTACTGATCCGGGTGTGTCCGGCCCGGGGGCGCCGCCCGGGGCCGGTGGTCTCGGCGCTCACGATGAGGAACGCCGTCCGGTCAGGGCGTCACGGACCCGACGCATATCAAGACGGCCATCCAGGAACCGTCCGACCAGCATGCCGACAGCCAGGAAGACGGCCATCAGCAGGAATCCCCCGAAGCCGTGGGTCAGGGCCGCCCAGCCGAGCACGGCGGCGACGGCGAGTCCGAGCACTGTGGGGTTCATGGCTGCTCCATCCTTCCGGGGGTGTCGGGGTCGACGATCGAGGCGGAGCCGGTGGTGGGCGCCCTCGAGGGCATTTCCGGCACGACGGGCCCGGGGACCGCCTGCTCGGGGACTTCGGGGGCGCAGACATCGGCGATTTCGATGTTCACTTCAATCACGTGCAACCCGGTCAGCTCGTCGACGGCCGCATAGACCGCCGCCCTCACGTCCTCGGCGATCCGTTGCAGTGGACGGCCGTGTTCGGCCGTCAGCGTGATGTCCACGGCCACCTCGGCCTGACCGACTTCCGCGGTGACGCCCTGTGCTACATCCCCGGCACCCACGGCACCACGGAGCGCCCCCAGGGCCCGGTTGGAACCAACCCCGAGTGAATGAACGCCGGCGACGGTGCGGGCGGCACCCGCCGCGACCTTGGCCGCCGCGGCATCGGTGATCGTCGTCGTTCCCGCGGTCGCCGGGTGCGCGGCGGTGTGCTCGGGCTGGTTCATCGGTGACGGCCTTTCGTTCGAAGCGCACGGACCCGCCTCCAGCCTACCGTCAGTGGGAAAGGACCACGGATGCAGAAAACCCCCCGGGATACCCGAGGGGTTCTAGCTGGTGGCTCCGACCGGCGTCGATCCGGTGACCTTTCGATTTTCAGTCGAACGCTCTACCAACTGAGCTACAGAGCCTGGCATCATCTAGGCGATGATCACCGTGATCTTCCCTCACAAGGAAAATCAAAGCGACCCTGACGGGACTTGAACCCGCGACCTCCGCCGTGACAGGGCGGCGCGCTAACCAGCTGCGCTACAGGGCCTAGTTTCACAAGGTTTTACCCTCGCTTCACAAGTCCTAAATAATACCAGATGATTTCATACTGGTGAAATCAGGACCTGCTCGTACCCCCAACGGGATTCGAACCCGTGCCGCCGCCGTGAAAGGGCGGTGTCCTAGGCCGCTAGACGATGGGGGCCGGACGACTGTCGAACATAAGAGTCCTTCAGCGACGTCATCAACTATAAGGCACCTTTCGCCCCGCGCAAAACCGTGCCTTCACCGCCGGAACGGCGCAGTGGATAGAGTCGCCTCATGGCCTACAGCATGTCGGATGAAGATTTCGAGAACGCCGCCTCCGAGGCACTGGACAACATCCCCGAACGCCTGCTGGCCATGATGGACAACGTGGTCGTTTTCATCGAGGACAAGTACATCCCGCTGCCGGACGAGGACCCGGAGACCTCGCTGCTGGGACTTTATGACGGCATCCCCCTCACCGAGCGCGACGACGGCTGGGGCGCCGGCGCCCTGCCCGACAGGATCATCATCTTCCAGCAGGACACCTTGGCGGCGTGCTCGTCCCGCGAAGAGGTCATCGCCGAGGTCCAGATCACGATGGTGCACGAGATCGCGCATCATTTCGGCATCGACGACGAAGCGCTCCACCATTGGGGCTGGGGCTGATCGAGACCTCCTCACGAGCCGGGACCCCCTCTCGGCCGGTCGAAAGTTTGCGCAACGCCGAGGAATATGCAACGAAATGACACGGATGTTATTTATGATGAAGACGTGACTCGTGTTGCCACTGTTACCTATTCTCCTCTAGTCTCGGGTGAAGCAGTAACCTAACCGTGACCTGACGCACGCCCTGGCGGGCCGCGTTGGACGCTCGGTTCGGTTCACCACTCGCAGTGAGGATTCGATATGGCCAAGGGCCAATTTCTGGGCGTAGCCACGTGCACGGTCGCCTTGATCGGGGGAACCCTGATGACCGGAGGTGCAGCGACCGCTGCACCGGTCGACACGACCATCAACAGCTCCGCCTTCGGTAACACGTTCGCCGCGTCCGTCCCCACGGACCGCACCCTTCCCTCCAAGGCCGAGGTCACCGCCGCCAAGAAGGACCCCGCGGCCTTGAAGGCCATGGTCTCCGACATCGAGGACCTCATCGGGGATTCGACCCGGGAGCTGACCGACGCCGAGGCGTCGGCCGCCAACGACCAGGACGCCTACGAGACCACCTCCCAGACCCTGGCCAAGCGCAACGAGGCAGCTGCTGCGGCCAGCACGGAAGCAGCCAAGGCCACCAAGTACTACGACTCGGTGAAGAAGCAGGTCGGGCAACTGGCCAGCGACCTCTACCGCAACGGCGGGGTCAACCCCGGCATCACCTCCCTGGTGAACGATTCCGAGCACAACGATGTGTTGTATAAGGCCGCGACGATGAACACGCTGGCCACCAACCGTTCGAATACGCTCACCACAGCCCAGCAGGCCGCGTCCTTGTGGGCCGACTGGCAGAACTACGCCGACGCAGCCGAGACGGCAGCCACCGAGGCTGCCGACGCGAACGAGACCGCCCTCCAGGCGGCCGAGCGCACCCGCACGGCCTACGCGGACCGCGTCACCGAGCAGAAGAAGCTCCGCAGCGAACTCATCGACCAGCTCGCCTACCTCCGCGATACCGAACGCGCCGACGAAGCCAAACGCATCACCGCGATGGAGGATGCCCAACGCGAAGAGGCCCTCCAGACCGAACTGGCCACAGCACCGGCGGAACCGGCGGCACAGGAGCCGGCCGAAGAGCCGCAGGCCCTCGCCGCTGCCCCGGAGGCAGTACCGGACGAGGCCACCGGCAACACGTCACTGGCCCCCCAGACCAAGACCACGAAGCCCAGCCAGGCCCCGGTGGCCGCCCAGGCCCCGGCCACGGATCCGAAACCGGTCGCCGCTTCGACCCCCTCCCCGGTGAAGGCCGCCCCCCGGGAGCCAGCCAACACCAAGACCTCGGAGCCCAAGCCGGCAGCTCCTGCCGCCTCGAATTCCGGGCCCACGACAGCACAGAAGAAGGCCGCCGCGCACAAGCGGGCCCAGGAGCAGGCGGCAGCCAAGAAGGCCCGGTCCGAGGCGGCGCAGGCCGCCGCAAACAAGAAGGCCACCGCGGCAGCGGAACGACGAGCGCAAGCCGCAGCAGACCGGCGGGCGCAGCAAAAGGCCGCCGCGGACAAGAAGGCCAGGGAGAAGGCCGCGGCAGCGAAGCGGGCCAAGGAGAAGGCAGCCGCCGAGGCCGCACAGTCCTCCTCCGGCTCGTCCAAGGAATCGGCCATCGCCTGGGCTCTGGGGACCGCCTCCGATAACAGCAAGGGCTACGTCTTCGGCGCCAACGGACCCAACTCCTACGACTGCTCGAGTTTCGCGCAGCGGGCCTTCGCCAAGAGCGGCATCTCACTGCCACGGACTTCATCGCAGCAGTATTTCGCCGGGGGCACGAAGGTTCCGCTGAGCCAGCTCAAGCGCGGTGACCTGGTGTTCTCCACCAGCAACGGCGGCGCGTCGTTCTACCACGTCGCCATCTACCTCGGTGGAGGACAGGTCGTCCATGCCCGGAACCCCTCAGCCGGGATCTCGACCACCCCGCTGAGCTGGGTCAACAACATCTACTCCTACGGCGTGCGCTACTGATCCAGCGCCGCAAGGCCGGAAAAGGCCCCCGTCCCACCATGGTGGGACGGGGGCCTTTCCAGTGGAGGGCGAATTGGTTGCCGCCGGCTCAGTCCACGTCGTCGGTATCGAAGTCGGCGCGGTCCTCCAAGCGGGGATCCGGGGAATCGGGGACCACCAGCACCGGGCCCTTGGAGTGGTGGAGGACGCCCTGCGAGGTGGAGCCCAGCAGCATGCCGGCGAACCCGCCCCGGCCGCGTGAACCAGTCACCAGCAGCTCGGCCCTCGAGGACTCCTCGATGAGCACCTCGATCGGGGCTCCTTGGATCACCTCGGTTTCGATGACCAGCTCAGGGAAGTGGCTGGTCAGCCAACGGACGCCGACCTTGAGTTGGCGGCGTACATCCAGGGTCAGTGCCTCCTGGTCGACGGTGGCCGGCATCCAGGCCAGCGATCCGCTCACGGGAGGCAGTGCACACACCACCCGCAGCGGTACCGCCCGCAGCATGGCCTGCTCCGCCGCCACCAGGACGGCCCGCCGGGCCCGATCCGAACCGTCGATGCCCACGACGACGACGTCGCGGATCTCCGGGTCGGCTTCCGAACGTTCGGCGGTGCAGACCGGCACGACGACGGTGGGACATTTGGAGTGGGCGGGCAGGGCACTACTGACCGATCCGAGGAGCCGGCCCACGAAACCGCCGCGACCGCGGGTCCCGACCACGATGAGGTCGGCCTCTTCACTGAGTTCCATCAGCACGCCCGAGGGGTCGCCCGATTCGATGCGCAGGCGGACGTCCACCTCCGTTTCACCGATACGCTCCCGGGCGGCGTCCAGCACCTCCTGGGCGCCATCCCGGATGACCTGGTCATCCAGGGTCGCGTACCCGGCATCCATGCTGGACGCGGCGAAGACCGGGATCGTGTAACAGGTGACGACATTCAACGGCACCCCGCGCCGTCGAGCCTCGACGGCCGCCCAGTCCAGGGCACATAGCGCCGGGTCCGAACCGTCGACGCCGACGACGATGCCCTCCGCCGACATCGCGGCCTCCTGTGGAACGTTTGCCTCACTCATGACGGTCACTCCTTGGCAGTCGGCCTATGCTTCTTCCGGCTATGAAACCACCGGGGTGGTTCACTTCCTCACACTACCTACTTCCAAGTCGTTTGAGCCCCACTAGGCACATTAGGATTCTGCCCATGGCTAAAAACGGGCTCGGCACCCTCGATCGATATTTCAAGATCACTGAACGTGGTTCCAACTACTCCCGGGAGATCCGCGGCGGGCTGGCGACCTTCTTCGCCATGAGTTACATCGTGGTGCTCAACCCGCTGATCCTCAGCGGTGCCGATTCCACCGGAGCCGAGCTCGGTTCGGCCCGCGTCGCCGCAGCCACCGCCCTGGTCGCCGGCATCCTGACGATCCTCATGGGGGCCTGGGCCAAACACCCCTTCGCCCTGGCCACCGGGCTGGGAGTGAACGCCTTCGTCGCCGTGACCGTCGCGACGAACCCCGGCCTGACCTGGCCGGACGTCATGGGGTTGGTCGTCATCTCCGGCACCACCATGCTGGTGCTGGTTCTCACCGGCTTCCGGACCGCGGTGTTCAACGCCGTGCCCCCGAGCCTGAAGACCGCCATCGTGGTGGGCATCGGCATGTTCATCGCCCTCATCGGCCTGGTCAATGCCGGCTTCGTGCGGCGCATCCCCGACGAGGCCGGGACCACGGTGCCGGTCGGACTCGGATTCGACGGCGAACTCATCGGCTGGCCCACCCTGGTCTTCGTGGTGGGCCTGTTGCTGACCATGGCCCTGGTGGTCCGCAAGGTCAAGGGGGCGATCCTCATCGGCATTGTCGCCGCCTCGGCACTGGCCAACCTCCTCGAAGCCGTCTTCCACATCGGCCCGTCCTTCGACGGCACCACCTCCAACCCGCAGGGCTGGTCGCTCGTGGTCCCGTCCACCCCCGACTGGCAGGCCCCCGACCTGAGCCTGATCGGCCAGGCCAACGTGGTCGGACCGTTCCAGCATCTGGGCGCCACCTCGGCGCTGCTGCTGGCCTTCGTCATCCTGCTCTCGATCTTCTTCGACGCCATGGGCACCATGGTCGGGCTGGCCAACGAGGCCGGGAACGTCGACGAGGACGGAAACATCCATGACGTCGACCGCGTGCTGCTGGTCGATTCGCTCGGGGCCATCGCCGGCGGCGGCGCCTCCTCCTCGTCGAGCCAGATCTTCGTCGAATCCGGGGCCGGCATCGGCGAGGGGGCGCGCACCGGCCTGGCCTCGATCGTCACCGGGCTGTTGTTCATCGCCGCGATGTTCCTGACCCCGCTGATCCACCTGGTGCCCTTCGAGGCCGTGGCCCCGGCGTTGGTGGTGGTCGGGTTCATGATGATCACCCAGATCACCAGGATCGACTGGACCGATTGGGGGGTGGCGCTGCCGGCCTTCCTGACCTTCGTCCTGATGCCCTTCACCTATTCCATCGCCAACGGCATCGGTGCCGGTTTCGTCGCCTACGTCTTCATCCGGGCCGTGCAGGGTCGGGCCAAGGAGATCCATCCCCTGATGTGGGCCGTGGCCGCGGCGTTCGTGGTGTTCTTCGGGATCGGCGTCATCGATCAGGCCATCGGCATCTAGCGTCCCCGGGCCCACCGCGCCGGCAGGGTCTAGGCTGACCGGATGGCACATGAAGGCTCGTATGTATGGCAGCTGCGTCAGGACGTGGGTTCGCGCCTGCTGCTGGTGCCCGGCGCCCAGGTGATCGCCCTGGACGACGAGGGCAGGGCCCTGTTCCAGCGCCGGGTCGATACCGGGCAATGGGAGTTCCCCGGAGGGGCCGCCGAACCCGGCCAGGGCTTCCGGGCCGCCGCCTGTGCGGAACTGGCCGAGGAGACCGGGCTCGTCGCCCCACCGGCGGAGCTGGTCCCGTTCGCGTCATTATCGGATCCCGAATACCACGAGCTGCTCTATCCCAACGGCGACCGGCTGCATGCCTTCGGCTTGTGCTTCCTCTGGCGCGGGGCCCACGGGCGGGTCCGGGCCGAGGAGTCCGAGGTCACCGAAGTGGCTTTCCGGCCGTTGGCGGATCCTCCGCACCCGATGAGCCGTTCCGCGGCCCGGGTGCTGGAGCTCTACCTCGAATATGTGCGCACGGGCGACTTCCAGGCCTTCTAGCCGGGGGTTCCCGGTCCATCGTCGATGACCGCCGAGGTCCCGGCGAAGGAACGGACGCGGGCGTCTTCCCAATACTGGGCGGGCACTGCACCGCCGAGCAGCTCGCGCAACATCCCTGGTCCCGCCGGGATGGGGGCGTTGGAGCCGGCAATGACCATGTTTCCGTAGCGACGGCCCTTGAGCATCGCCGGGTCGGCCACGATCGCCGTGTGGGCGAAGACGGCACCGATGGTGGCGGCCTCCCGGCGTGCCGTCTCTAATTTCGGGGTGTCCCCGCAGTTCACGATGTACAGCCCCTCCCCGGCCAGGACGCGGGCCGCCTCGCGGGTGAAGCCCACGGTGGTCAGGTCCGCAGGGGTCTTATCCCCGGCGAAGACGTCACGGATGAGCAGATCCCGGGTGTCATCGGTCAGCGAGCGCAGGACCTCGCCCGCCTCCCCCACCCGCAGGCGCAGTTTCGGCGCCCGCGGCAGGTCGAACCACCCGCGCACCAACTCGGCGAGGCGTCCGTCGAGTTCAACGACCACCTGGCGGGCCTCCGGGTAGGCGGCAGCGATCCACCGGGCCATCGAACACGCCCCGCCGCCCAGATGCAGGGCCCGCAACCGCGGCCCACCGCCGTCGCGCTCCTGCGGGTAGCGGGCGCCCACCAGGGCGGCCATCCAGCGCATGTATTCGAAATCCAGACGCAACGGATCCCCGACATCGACATGCGAGGACGGCACCCCGTTGACCTTCAGGATCCAGCCGCCGTCGTCATAGGGGTCTCGTTCAAGGGTCGCCGTCCCCGTATCGATCGGATAGTCCCCCGGTTGGGGGTCCCGCCTCTCTGCTGGACCGGCCGTCGTCTTCCGGGGACGGGTCTTGCCCGACGAATTTCCGCGGGAGCGGGATTTAGCCACGGGGACCCGGCCTGACCATCCGCACTTCATCCAGGCCCGCCCACTCATCGGCGAGCAGCTCACGGGCGCCGTCGAAGTCGAACCCGTGCTTGCGGTAGAAGGCCTGGGCGCGCGGATTGTGTTCGAGGATCCACACCACTGCCGGCAGGTTCCCGATCGTCGCCCGCATCAATCCGGCCCCGAGTCCGGTCCCGTGGGCCTCGGCGAGCACATAGAGCATCTGCAGTTCCGCCACGGCACCGGTCGGGGCATCCTCGTCATGGACGGGGGCACCGCCGGCACAACCGACGACCCGCCCATCCGGGGCGGTGGCGATCCACAGGTCGGCCCCGGCCGCCAGTCCGCGGGTCCACCAGTCGATCTGGGCCTCGCGGCGGGCCTCCTCGGCCTCGAAGAACGACTCGGGGCGCTGGTCGGCATAGGTTTCCCGCCAGGCGGCGAGTTTCATGGCCAAGGTGCCGGCAATGTCCTCGGTCGTGGCCTTCCGGATGGTGTAGTCGTTGATTCGCACCCCACCAGCGTACTGGGGTCACCGCCGAGGACCGCCACGGCCCCCGATCAGCTGTCGCTGCGTTCCAACGCCTTCTGCAGGCGGTCGATCTTCCCGGTCAGCTCACCGGTATGGCCGGGGCGGATATCGGCCTTGAGGACCAGCGAGACCCGGTTGCCGTAGGCGGCGACCGCCTCCGTGGCCCGCTTGACCACATCCATCACCTCATCCCATTCCCCTTCGATCTCGGTGAACATCGAGGACGTGTTGTTCGGCAGGCCGGATTCCCTGACGACCTGCACGGCAGCGGCCACGGCTTCGTGGACCGACCCGTCGGTGTTCGGCATGTTGGTGGAAACAGAGAAGGCAACGATCATGCCCTCAGGATCCCACCACGGGAGACGGTTGTCACCCATGCATTGTGTTCAGACGCACATCCTGTGCCACAGTTAATGCGGTTCGCCGACACCGTGGACCGCCTTCCCTTAGCCGCTACCCCAGGTAGGACCATGCAAGAATCACGGACTTCCACCCCGCCGACGACGTCGGGGCCCTCCCTCGAGCGGAAGCTCTCCCTCCGGCATATCCGTTTCATCGCCCTCGGTTCGGCGATCGGTACCGGCCTGTTCTACGGGTCCGCCGAAACCATCCAGGCGGCCGGGCCCGCGGTGCTGGTGGCCTACATCATCGCCGGCTGCGTGGTCTTCACGGTGATGCGTGCCCTGGGCGAGATGGCGGTCCGCCACCCGGTGGCCGGTTCCTTCGCGCAATACGCCAACCGGTACATCAGCCCGCTGTCAGGTTTCCTGGTGGGGTGGACCTTCGCCTTCGAGATGGTCGTCGTCGCGATCGCCGACATGACCGCCGTGGGCCAATACATGGGCATGTGGTACCCGGACGCCCCGGGCTGGATCTGGATGCTGGCCGCCATGCTGCTCATCGGCGGATTGAACCTGTTGCGGGTCAGCGTGTTCGGGGAGCTGGAATTCTGGTTCACGCTGGTCAAGATCGTCACCATCATCTCCATGATCGTCGGCGGCCTCTACCTCATCATCTTCGCCGTCCAGGTCGGCGGCTACCAGCCGGGCCTGCACAACCTCTTCGACCACGGTGGGTTCGCCCCCTTCGGTGTCTGGGGCATCGTCATGAGCCTGGGCATCGTGGTCTTCTCCTTCGGCGGCATCGAAACCCTGGGCATGACCGCCGGGGAGACCGGGGACCCGGCCCAGGCCATCCCGAAGGCCGTGAACACCGTCCCGATGCGCATCCTGCTCTTCTACGTGCTCTCCATCGGGGTGATGCTCTGCCTGTTCCCCTGGAACGAGATCGGCTCCGAGGGCAGCCCCTTCGTGCAGGTCTTCGCCGGCCTCGGCATCCCGGCCGCGGAACACATCATCAACGCCGTCGTCCTCACCGCCGCGTTGTCCGCCATGAACTCCATCTTCTACGCAGCCACCCGCACCATGTTCGGGCTGGCCGAACAGGGCAATGCGCCGGCTTCCTTCGGGCGGCTCTCCCGCAACGGGATCCCGCTCTGGCCGGTGGCCCTGATCTCGGTGTGCCTACTGATCGGTCTGGGACTCTACTTCTGGATCCCCGACCAGCTTTTCCTCATCGTCGCCTCCATCGCCACGTTCGCCACCGTCTTCACCTGGGGAACCATCCTGCTGGCCCACCACCGGATGCGCCTGGAACTGCGGGCCACCGGCCAGCCGGCAGGGAACTACGTCCTGCCGTTCTGGCCCGTGCTGAGCTACCTGGGGTTGGCCTTCATGGTCTTCATCGTGTTCATCCTGGGCTTCAGCGAAGCCGGACGGACTGCGCTGGTGGTCGGCGCCGTCTGGACCCTCATGCTGCTCGTCGCCTACCGTTTCGTCGGGCCGGAGGGCCGCCGCAGGATCGAGTTGGAGACCTCCAAAATCTAGGGCTGGACCAGGATCAACCGATCGGTTGATGGAACGGGCAACGCTCCGCGGGAGAGTGGATACATAGGCCATCCGGCCACCACGACCCCGAAAGTAGTACACCTTGTTCCTCGCCATCCGTGACATCAGTTTCGCCAAGGGCCGCTTCGCCCTGATGGGCGGCGTCGTCGCCCTGATCACCTTGCTGCTGGTCATGCTCTCGGGCCTGACCGCCGGCCTGGGAGACCAATCGACGTCGTCCATCGCCAAACTCGGATCCGTCCACGAAAGCGGCACGTCCGCCCCCGTGGACAGCATCGCCTTCGGCGCCCCCGGCACCTCGGAACCCAAGGCGTCCTTCACCGAAAGCGAAGTCACCGAAACCCAGGTCGACACCTGGAAGGGCGTGGACGGCGTGAAGAACGCCGAACCGCTGGGCATCAGCCAGACCCGGCTGCAGTCCGGCTCCGCCGACACCGCGGGAGGAACCACCAACGTCGCCGTCTTCGGCGTCGACCCCGGCGGCCAGCTGACCCCGGCCAGCGTGGAGGACGACACCGTGGTCCTGAGCCGGACCGCCGCCGAGGACCTCTCGGTGACCACCGGCGACCGGGTCACCCTGGGCGGGACCGAGCTCCGGGTCGCCTCCGTGGTCGAGGACCAGTGGTACTCCCACACCAGCGTCGTCTGGACCGCCCTGCCGACCTGGACCAAGATCGCCCATCTGTCCAACCCCGATCAGGTCGGCACCGTCACGGCGATCACCTACGACGACGGGGCCGCCGTTGACGAGGCGGCAGCGAACTCCGCCGCCGATACCGTGACCACCACCCGCACCGGCGCCTTCCAGGCCCTGGGTGCCTATCAGAGCGAGCACGGTTCGCTGCTGATGATGCAGGCCTTCCTGTACGGCATCTCCGCCCTGGTCATCGTCGCCTTCCTCACCGTCTGGACCGTCCAGCGGACCCGCGACATCGCGGTGCTCAAGGCGCTGGGCGGCTCCGGCAAATACATCCTCCGCGATGCCATCACCCAGGCCGCCATCGTCCTGATCGCCGGCGCCGCACTGGGTGGCGCCGTGGGGGTCGCCGGCGGATTCTTTGCCGCCCAAGCCGCGCCCTTCCTGGTGGACGCCACGACGACGCTGCTCCCCATTCTCGGGATCGTCGTCCTGGGGCTGGCCGGATCGGCCTTGGCCGTCCGGCGCACCACCAAGGTCGACGCGCTAATCGCCCTGGGCGGCAACTAACGCCCCGGGCCGTCCCGGCACGGCCCCTCCGAACCACCCCTCCGTCTTTGCCTAAAGGAAAACGCCCCATGACCATCACCACCGAATACGCCCCCGCCGCCACCACCGCCAACACCGGCTCGCTGAGCCTGATCGACGTCACCCTCGAATACCCGGACGGCGAGGGTACCGTCAAGGCACTGGACGGCGTCGACCTCACCGTCCGCCCCGGTCAGATGCTCTCCCTCGTCGGCCCCTCCGGCTCGGGGAAGTCCAGCCTCCTGGCCACCGCTGCCACATTGGTCCGTCCCACCGCCGGACGGGTCTTCGTCGACGGGGCCGAAGCGACCGGACTCTCCGATCAGGACCTGACCACCCTGCGACGCGAGAAGATCGGCATCGTCTTCCAGCAGCCGAACCTCTTGGCCTCGTTGACCTCGCTGGAACAACTGGTCATCGTGGACCACCTACGCGGCAAATCGGTGAAGGAGGCACGGGTGAGGGCCGCCGAACTGCTGGGGATCGTCGGCTTGGACGAGGCAGCCCATAAGCGTCCGCACCAGCTCTCCGGGGGTCAACGTCAGCGCGTGAACATCGCCCGGGCCCTCATGGGGGATCCGAAGGTGCTGCTCGTGGACGAACCGACTGCGGCACTGGACCACGACCGCAGTGACTCGATCGTGAGGCTGCTGCGCCAGGTCACCGACGAATTCCAGGTCGCCACCGTCATGGTCACCCACGACACCGAATTCGTTCCGTTGACCGATGCCGTCGCCACGATGCGCGATGGTCGGCTCACGGCTCCTGAGACCACCGCGGCCTGAGCCAAAAATTGCGGCAATGCCCACGCCCGGATGTGATCGGGGTCGTGGGCATTGCCGCGTCCGGCGTGGCACGATGGGTCAGGCACAGCGACCGCCTTCGAAGGAGACCCATGGCCCGCGGCATTTATGTCAGTGCATCCACCCCCGCCAGCGGGAAGTCACTGGTCACCCTGGGTCTGGCGGACCTCTTGCACCGCCACGCCGACAGGATCGGCTTTTTCCGTCCCATCACCGACGGCCCCGATGTGGACACCGACCCCGTTGTCGCGTTGATCCGCGATCTCTTCGATCTGGACGAGTCCCATGTCGGCGTCGCGATGACCCGAGCACAGGCCCGCGAACTCATCGTCGCCGGGAATCTCGACGAAATCCATTCCCGGGCCCTGGATACCTACAGCCGGATCGCCCGCGATGTCGACGTCGTCATCGTGGAGGGGACCGACCTATCCGATCACGATGCCGCCTTGGAATTCGGGCTCAACGCCCAGCTGGCCAACCATCTGGGCTGCCATGTGGTGGGCGTGATCAACGCGGCGGAGCATACCGTCACCGAGGCCGTGGACGCCGTCGACCTGGCCCGCAAGGGTTTCTACGAGGAAAACGTCTCCCTCCTGTCGATGATCGTGAACCGGGCCGACCCGGAGCTGGCGGATCAGATCCGGGAGTCCGTGCGTCCGGGACTGCGGCACCGCAAGGTGTATGTGCTGCCCGAGATCGCGGAGATCATCCGGCCCACGGTCGGGGAAGTGAGTTCGGCGTTGGGCGCCCGGCTGGTCGCCGGTGCCCCGGAACTGGACCGCGACATCGACCATGTCCTGGTCGCGGCCATGAACGTGGGTTATCTGCTCGACCGCTACCGGGACGATTCGTTGGTGATCGCCCCGGCTGACCGTTCCGACGTCATGGCCACCGCCGTGGCGACCTCCAGGACCCCCGGTTTTCCCACCACCGCCGGGTTGTTGCTCACCGGCCCCCGGCCGATCGAGGACTCGGTCCTGCCGCTGTTGGCTGCCGCCCCCTTCCCGGTCTTCACCGTCGAGGAGGACACCTATTCCACGGCGCACCGGGTCTGGGAGGTCTCGGGGGCGTTGACCGCGGGGCAGCCGCGTAAGACGGCAGCCGCCCTGGGTGCCTGGTATCGGGACGTCGACGAGGACGAACTGCTGGCCCGGCTCTCGCTGCCGGCCCCGGAGACCATGACCCCGCTGCGGTTCCTGCACCAGCTGGTGGAACGGGCACGATCGGAGCGTAAGCGGATCGTCTTGCCCGAGGGCGAGGATCTGCGGATCCTGCGGGCGGCGGAGATCATCAGCCGTCGCGGGATCTGCGATCTAGTCATCCTGGGCAATACCCACGAGGTCCGCGAACTGGCTGCGTCCCATGGCATCGACCTGGACGGCATCCCCATCACCGATCCGGCCCGCAGCGATCTGTTGGAGGGGTTCGCCGCCGAATACGCCCGGTTGCGCGCCCACCGGGGTGTCACGGTTGAATCGGCCCGTGAGCGCCTGCTCGACCGCTCCTATTTCGCCACGATGATGGTCCATCTGGGCCACGTGGATGGCATGGTCTCCGGAGCCGCCCACACCACCGCCAACACGATCCGCCCCTCATTGGAGTTCATCAAGACCCGTCCCGGAGTGGATATCGTGTCTTCGGTCTTCTTGATGCTCATGGAGGACCGCGTTCTGGTCTACGGCGATTGTGCGGTCAACCCGGACCCGGATGCGGACCAGCTGGCCGATATAGCCCTGGCTTCGGCCCAGACGGCCCGGCAGTTCGGGGTCGACCCCCGCGTGGCGATGCTCTCCTACTCGACGGGCGCCTCGGGCACCGGAGGATCCGTCGACGAGGTCCGTACCGCCACCGATCTGGTGCGCCGGCGCGAACCCGGGCTGGCAGTAGATGGGCCCATCCAGTACGACGCCGCAGTGGACACCTCCATCGGTGCCTCCAAGTTGCCGGGGTCCTCGGTGGCCGGGCAGGCAACGGTGTTCATCTTCCCGAACCTGAACACCGGGAACAACACCTATAAGGCGGTCCAGCAATCGGCTGGCGCCGTCGCGGTCGGCCCGGTCCTGCAGGGACTGAATCAACCCGTCAACGACCTCTCCCGCGGCTGCACCGTGGACGACGTCGTCAATACGGTGGCCATCACCGCCATCCAGGCCCAGGAACACTAGGAGCCCCACCCATGCTCGTACTGGTCATCAACTCGGGATCATCCTCGCTGAAATACCAGGTCCGTGAAACCGGAACCGATGAGATCCTGCTCGCCGGTCTGGTCGAACGAATCGGTGGTCCGGAGGTTCCCGACCACGCCGCCGCCTTGGAAACCGTGCAGGAACACCTGCGCGGGGTTCTGGGTGAGCGCCAGATCGAGGCCGTCGGACACCGGGTGGTCCACGGTGGCGAGCGCTTCGCCGAGCCGGTGCTGATCACCCACGAGATCGTCCGCGCCATTGAGCGGTTGGCACCGTTGGCTCCCCTGCACAACCCCGCGGCCGCACTGGGCATCCGCGCCCTGTTGGAGAAGTGGCCCAAACTCCCCCAGGTGGCCGTCTTCGACACCGCCTTCCACCGCACCATGCCCGAATACGCCTGGCGCTATGCCGTGCCCGATGACCTCTATAAGCGTCATGGCGTCCGCCGCTACGGCTTCCACGGAACCAGCCACGACTACGTGGCCGGCAAAGCCGCCGAACTGCTGGGCATCGAACGCCAGCGCTTCCGTGCGGTCATCGCCCACCTGGGCAACGGCGCCTCGATCACCGCCATTCGCCAGGGCAAGAGCATCGACACCTCGATGGGCTACACCCCGCTCGAGGGACTGGTCATGGGCACCCGGTCCGGTGACCTCGATGCCTCGATCGTCACCCAGTTGGTCATCCGCGGCGAGTACACTGCCGAGCAGATGGACCACATCCTCAACCAGGACTCGGGCCTGAAGGGGCTCTCGGGCGAAAACGACATGCGTTCGGTCGTCGAGGCTGCCGCCCAGGGCGACGACGGCGCGGAGCTGGCTCTGGAGGTCGCCGCCTACCGGCTGCAGAAGTACATCGGCGGATACCACGTGGCCGTGGGCGGCGCGCAGGCCATCGTCTTCACCGCGGGCATCGGGGAGAACTCCTGGCTCTTCCGCCAACGCGTCGTTTCCGGCCTCGGTGCGCTGGGCGTCAAGCTCGACGAGATGGCCAACATCGAGCGCAGCAAGCAGCCGCGGGTCATCTCGGCCCCCGAGTCGGCCATCCCCGTACTGGTGGTCCCCACCGACGAGGAGTCCGAAATCGCCGCCCAGACCGCCGCCTTGGCCACCGCCCAGCACTAGCAACGCAACAGCGCGTGCCATCAGGGCGCGAATCAGGCAGGATGGCACCATGAAGCACGCCACCCAAGGAGGCGATCGTCATGCCGTCATGGCTGGAGCATCCGCGCTCACCTGACGAACCCGATGAACCGGATGAACCGGATGAACCAAGATACGGAGCCCGAACAGGGCAGCCGCCCGGGCCGGCCGAAGACCACTACGCCAATGGGTCCACCGAGTTCCACGGCGCCGGGCCCGTCCCTGACGGTTTCGGTTTCCGCACCGGCATGCGGAGTGCCCGCACGGTCTTGGGTTTCGCCTGGTTCGTGCTGGTGATGGCCACCCTCTTATTGCTGATGGGAGCCATCATCTTCATCGGCCAGTCCGCGTGGATCCCGTTGATCGTGTTATGCCTGCTGGAGCTGGGATTCATCGCCGTGTTCTTCGTGCTGGTGTCCCTCGCCCGACAACGCCGGGCGCAGCACGACTGAACGTTGCTGCTCCGTCGTCCTAGGGCATTCCAGCCAGCCGGAGCAATGCCGCGGCCACCGCCCCAACCATCACGACCAGCAGGAACGGGGCCCGCAGCAGCAGCGCGATCGCCGCTGCCAGCAGGGCGCCGATCCGGGCGTCGAGGACCAGCTCCTGACCGCTGGCAAAAGTGTTCACAGCGGTCAGTGAAGCCAACAGCCCGATGGTCAGCGTCCCGGCCACCCGGCCCATGCGCGGTTTGTCCAGGATCCTGGCTGGCACCAAATAACCGGAAAGCTTGGACAGGTAGGCCACCACGCAGGCGGCCAGGATCCACCACCACAGACTCATGCGCGGGCCTCCCGTCCCTGGTGTCCAACCCAACCCCACACCCCGGCAACGAGTGCAGCAATGAGGATCGGGATGCCCGGTGGAACGAACGGGATGGCCAGCACGGTGGCCGCCGCGCAGACCACGGCAATGGCCACGGGTTCACGCGAGGACAGCCGGGGCCATAACAAGGCCAGGAAGGCGGCGACCGCGGCCCCGTCCAACCCCCAGGCCTTCGGATCTCCCAGCGCGTCGCCGAGTAGGGCCCCGGCGATCGTGAACAGGTTCCAGAGGATGAAGGTCCCCAGCCCGGCGGTCCAAAACCCGCGGCGGACCTCTATCAGCTCCTCCTGGACGACGGCGGTGGCCGTGGATTCGTCGATGGTCACGTGGGCTGCGGCCGCCTTGCGCCATCCGGTGGGGCGGGCCATGGAGTTCATCTGCATCCCGTAGATGATGTTGCGGATCCCCAACAGGGTGGCGGCACCGAAGGCCGCCGAACCGGCACCTCCGCCGGCCACGACCCCGATGAACGCGAATTGTGAGCCGCCGGTGAACATCAGCGCGCTTAAGGCCACGGTCTGCCAGAAGCTCAGCCCGGAAGCCACGGCGAGCGCGCCGAAGGAGATGCCGTAGAGGCCCGTCGCCACGGCGATGGACAGGCCCGTCTTCACGGCCGGGGACTGGCTGAACTTCACCTCGGCAGTCTATCCACGCGCGGGGCCTCCCGAGTCAGGGTGCCGGCCGCAAAACGATCCGGGTGCCGCGGTTCTCCCCCGATTCCAGTCGCGCGTGGGCCCACCCGGCGTCGTCGAAGGACCCGAGGCTCACCTGCCGGGGCGTCCAGGCCCCGGTGGCCAGCAGCATGTTGACGGTTTCTGCGGCGTCGGCCAGTTCGCCGACAGTGGCGTTGCTGATCGCGAAACCGCGCAGGCTCGCGTCGCGCATGTAGAGCCGTCCCACGGGCAAGACAGCTTCCGTGGTGGGCCCGGCCAGGAGAACGATCCGTCCGCGGGGCGCAGCGAGTTTCACCGCCGCCGCCAGGTCGTTATGTCCTGCGGTGTCGATGTGCACGTCGATGCCTTCGGGGACGGCCTGGAGCAGTCGCGGCACCAGGTCGGGGTCGCGGTAGTCCAGCACCGTCTGGGCGCCGAGTCCGCGGCAATGGCCTGCATCGTCGGCCGAGGCAGAGGCCAGCACCCGGGCCCCGCGGGCCACCGCGAGCACGATGGCCGCCGAGCCGACCTGCCCGGCACCCCCGGCAATGTAGATACTCTCCCCGGGCTGGAGGTTCCCCTGCCGCTGAACAGCCAGGGCCGCCGTCGTGCAGGGATGCAGCGCAGCGGCGGCGGCGACCGGGTCCACGTCAGGGGGAAGTAGATAAGCCCGTTCGGCGTCGACGCCGACCCGTTCGGCGGTCGCTCCGGGCCGGCCTGCGAAACCGAGGCTGTTGGTCCAGGCCCGCTGCCCGACCTGCAGGCCGGTCACCGAGGCGCCCACGGCCTCGATGGTCCCCACCGCGTCCCGGCCGACCGCTACGGGAAAGTCCAGTTCCGTGGCGTAGACCCCGGAGCGGACGAAGGTGTCGACGTGGTTCACGGCGACGGCCTCCACGGCCAGGACCACCTGGTCGGCCCCACATTCCGGGGCCGGCAGCCGAAGCTGATGGATGCCCGCGGTATCGGTCAGCCGGTCGATGCCGACGGCCCGCACCCTTTCGGACCCGGTGTTCACGCCCGGGCCAGTGAATTCAAAACGTCGCGCGTGTGCTTCGGATCGTTGCTGGTCATTTCCTGGACACCCACGCCGGCGAGGAATTCGATGTCCTCCTCCCGGTCCACGGTCCACACGCGCAGCCGGGTTCCGTGATGGAGCCACGCCCTGACGGTGTCCTCGTGCCGGCGCACCCAGGCAACGCCCGGGCCCGCAACGCCGGCTGTTCCCGCCTCGATGGCCGGAACGCCTTCCTGCTCGGCCCCGTAGACGACGGACGCGACCTGGGCGCCGAGGTGGTCCCCGCGCTCTTCGAGGGCTGCGACCTTTCGGGGGTTCGCTCCGGTCACCAGTTGGCACAGGAAGTCCGGGGCAACCCGGGAGGAGAGGTGGCGGACCGATCCGGGATCGAAGCACATGAAGCTGAGAGTGACATCTCCGATCTTCGAGGTGGCCGCCTCCCAACCCAGCCGGGTCAGTTCCGCCAATACGGCGTCTTCGAGTCGGCGCCCGAATTCGCTGGGGTGCTTGATCTCGATGGCCAAGCCGATCGGACGTCCCGCGGAGGCGGCCAGCTCCACCAGTTCGCCCAAGGTCAGGAGTTGTTCCTGCAGTGTCCCGTAGTCGGCGGGAATCTCCCGGCCCTTCCAGGAGGCGAAGTCCAGCTCGCGCAGTTCCTGCAGTGTGAACGAGGAGATCCGCCCCGACGCGTTCGAGGTCCGGTCCACCGTCTGGTCGTGATGGCAGACGATCCGGCCGTCACGGGTGAGGTGGACGTCGCATTCGATCCCATCGGCCCCGTCGGCGAGCGCCTGTAGATAGGCGGCCCTGGTGTTTTCCGCGTAGGCGGCGCTGGACCCGCGATGTGCGTAGACATGGTGCATGTTCCATACGCTACGCGATGCCCCGGACTCGTTTCTGCGATCCGCTGGCGAGCCGGTGAACTATCGTGGAAGCGCGCCACCGAGACACCTCACCGATTGGACCACCATGCAGCTGATCTCCGACGTCGAACGGTCCGCAGCGTTGCGGCGCATGAAGACCATTGCCACGGGACTCTTGATCGGGATGGCGGTCCTGTTCGCCGTGTCCTTCGCCCTACAGGAGTCCCATGGGTGGCTCCAATACGTCAGGGCGGCGGCCGAGGGCGGGATGGTCGGTGCCCTGGCCGACTGGTTCGCCGTCACAGCGCTCTTCCGCCACCCACTGGGTCTGCCGATCCCGCATACGGCCATCATCCCGCGCAAGAAGGACCAGATCGGTGAGAGCCTGGGCGGCTTCAT
Organism: Arthrobacter sp. AOP36-F1-5; assembly: GCF_058137995.1. Taxonomy (NCBI): domain Bacteria; kingdom Bacillati; phylum Actinomycetota; class Actinomycetes; order Micrococcales; family Micrococcaceae; genus Arthrobacter; species Arthrobacter sp. AOP36-F1-5. The sequence continues at coordinate 99,996 of NZ_CM176892.1, read as the reverse complement.
CGAGGAGAACTTCCTCTCCGATGAGGTCGTGGGCAGCAAACTCGCTTCGCTGTCCTTCGCCGCGCCCGCCGGGGCCTGGCTCACCGAGGCCAAGAATGCCCAACGCGTCGCCGTGGAAGGGGCGACGGCGATCCGTGCCCTGCTTTCGGTGGTGAACGACGAGGACGTCTTGGCCTTGGCCGAGTCCCTGGCCCGCAAGCACATGTTGGCACCGGAATGGTCCCCGACCCTGGGCCGCATGCTCGAACTGGTCCTGCGCGACGGACACCAGCGCCCCTTCGTGGACCTGCTGGCAGAACGGGTTGCCGACTGGGTGGCGGTGAACCGTCAGACAGTGGTCACACTCGTCGCCGAGCGCTCCCCCACCTGGCTGCCGTCGATGATGGATACCTTCGTGGGTGAACGGCTACACCGCGAGTTGGCGGCTTTCACCGACGCCGTCCGGACCGACCCCGACCATCGGCTGCGCCGCAACATCGACGACTGGCTGGCCGAATTCGCCCGCGATATGCAGCACAGCCCGGACACGATCGCCAAGGTGGAAGGGCTCAAGCACAGCATTCTGGATGATCCGCAACTGCACGAGGCGGTGGCCACCGGTTGGGAATCCATCAAGGCGGCGCTGCTCGATGCCCTGGAGAACCCGGAATCCGAACTGCGGACCGGGTTCGTGCGGGCGGTCATGGACCTGGGGTCACGGTTGCGCACCGATACCGTGCTGGCGGAAAAGATCGACCGGTGGATCACCACCGCTGCCGGCTACCTGATCCACACCTACCGTGAGCAGATCTCGGCGCTGATCGGTGACACCGTGGCCCGGTGGGACGGACCCGAGACGAGCCGGAAAATCGAGTTGCAGGTGGGCCGGGACCTGCAGTTCATCAGGATCAACGGCACCGTCGTCGGCTCCCTGGCGGGCCTGGCGATCTTCATTGCCGCCAACACGCTGTTGGGCTGAGGCCGTCTAGGGGGTGCCGGAGGTGCGGCGGAGCCGCTCCTGTTCGATCGCGCGTTCGACGGCGGTCCGGGCAGCTTCCAAGTCCTCACCGTCCGCGACGCGGCTCGGCGCCACCACCTGGCTGATGACTTTTCGTGGTTCCAGTTCCCCGGGAATGGTGGTGGGGACTGGCCCGAAGGCCAGGGACGCTGATTCGACGACCTTGCGGCCCAGGAACCGGTTTCCGGCCCCGCCGACGGCGGCACCGAGCCCGAAGGGGATGGCCCGGCCGATGATCGAGGCACCCTGGGTGGCCAGGATCTTGCGCAGGAAGCGTTTCTGCACCTGGGCGCCGATGGCGCCCCAGGCCCCCGACGATTTTCCGTTGCTGAAGACCGACCCCCAACCCTTCACCGGGCCGACACCACGCCCTGCCGCCTGGTGGGTCAGGGCGGCGATCATCGCGCTGCCTTCGTCACCCATCAGGATTGCCATCACCATCACCCGGGCCTTTTCCGGGTCTTCTGTGGTGATGCCGTGCAATTCGGCCAATGACTGGGCGTAGAGGGCGCTGGCTTCCAGAAAGCCGACCGTAGCGGCGGCCGAGAGGCCCAGCGATGCCGCCGTCCCGATCCCGGGAACCACCGCCGATGCCCCGACGGCCGCGCCACCGCCAGTGACCGCAACCAGGTAGTCGCGTCGGAGCAGGCGGGCCATTTCCGGGCCGTCCGCCCGGGGGTGCTTACGCTGCAATCGGCGCAGGTAGGCCACCACCAGGGGACGTTGGACGCCGATGGCCCGGATGATCGCCCCCTGGATACCGGCTACGGGTTTTCCGTCCGGGCCCAGGACCGCTGCGGTAATTTTTTCCTTCATCCCCCGATTTTAGGCGCCACAGCCCGTCCGTGCCGGAACATCAGAGCGAAACCGACGCGCGGGGAGCCTGCTGCGCGGAAAGAACTGCCTTGCGCAGCGCCAGGAAAAGTAGAACGACACCCGCGGTGAGGAGCATGTGGCCGAGTCCGGCGATCCCACTCAGCGCCGGGGAGGAAACATCTGAACCCTTCACGGCCAGGGTGCCCTTGACGAGCATCAGGCCTCCGGTGATCGCGACGCCGACGGTCCAGATCCAAAAGAACCAGCTAAAGAGCTTCGGTGCTGCCGCGGAAACGTGCAGGACCCGCTCCAGGACCATCACGATCAGCAAGACAATGAACCCCAGGACCAGGAAGTGGGTGTGAACCAGGGGTAGTTGCGTGGCGGAGCGGTCCGTGAAGTCGTTGGCCTTCGTCAGCTCCCGATAGAACAGTCCGGAAAAGACGCCAACGATCGCGAAGGTGAAGGAGGTGTAGAGAAGGCGGAGCACTTCGGTGACCTTTCGTTGATGGTTCAGGCTGATTGCCTACCGTCAACTATTCCCACCAGCTGCCGATCAGTGATCAACCGATCGGTGGATTTCGTCCCTAGTCCGCGCCGGGGAGGTCAATATCGACCCACACCAGACGGTGATTCCCGCTGGGACCCGGGTCGCCGTAGACCAGGGCCCGTCCCGACTGCCTGGCTGAGGGCCAGAACACGCCGGCCCCTGCGATGTCCACCGTCGTCGAGGCCAAGGCATAGTCGGTGCGCAAGGCGCCGGCAGCATCGTCAATCGACGTCCGCGCCTTCGGGGCCGAGGCTTCCCCTGCTTCAGAGGTAGCGGACTCGTCGGTGCCGATTTCCGCGGCGCCTTCCGACGTCGGACGCGGATCGCTCACCGATGGATTGCTCAACAACTGGTTCACGGACCCGCGGGCGGCATCGTCTTGGCCCGGGTCCACGCCGAGATCGCCGAGGACCACGAAGCGCGCATTCTTGGGCAGGCCGCCGCTCTGCCCCTGATCATCGGTGATGTATTGAGCATCTTCGCCGCCGGAGACGTAGTCGGCGACCAACCGGATCTCGTCCGTGTTGCGCAGATGTTGCTGGTTGCCCTCCTCGTCGACGGGGGCACTGGGATCTGCGGCCACGACGTGCACGGTATGTCCCTTGACCTTCACGGGAACATCCCACGTGGTGGAGCTGTTCAGCCGCAGGATGCTTCGGACCAGCGGTGAATACTCCCCGGTGGGTAGTCCGTTGTCAGGCATCGATGACCACAGCAGGTTCTGGAAGGTCCGGATCCCGTCGCGCTGGATCGGGTGTTTGGAATACAGGACCATGCCGTGTTGTCCGGGGAACTCGCCGTAGCCGAATCCGTCGGTCGCATCCCCGACGGTTCCATTGCCGTCGAGATCGGCACCGGTGGGGATCCCGTGGTTCGTCGGTGCCACGTACATGTACGGGTAGTCGGTGGCATGCCGTTCGTTCTGGTCCTGCTGCAGGTAATTGGTGCGGAAACCCTCGGCGGCCTCTTGGTCTTCGTCGTAGTCGAAGTCGCTGAGCAGGACGACATCGGGGTTGGTCCGCTGGATGACTTCCGCGACGGCCGAGGCTGCCTCGTCGCCGGGCTGGGACAGGTCCTGGGCCAACCCGCCGGCGTACCCGCGGCTGAGTGAGGAGTTGAACGCGGCGGCTCGCAGTGCGCCGTCGTGTGTGGGGGCCGCCAAGTCTCCCGCGGGCTTCAACTGGGCTTGGAAGCGCTGATAGTCGGGGGTCAGGAAGTCCGGGGCATCCGCTCCGTCGGCGAGCGCAGGCACCATGGAGGCAGCCGTCAGGCCGACGGCTAGCAGACCGGCCCCCAGGGCCCTCTTGATGACACGCACCCCACCAGCGTAGGACGTCCGGCCCCCGGCAGGAACTGCTTTGTGGCTTTCTGGGCACGATCCGCCCCCGGAGATCCGACGCGGGCCCGTACCGGCGAATCGGCCCCACGCCCGATCTTCAGCGAGATACCGGCGATCTGGCTACCAGTCGGTAGCCCACGCTGGACGAAACAGGAGGCCTGGGCATCGTTGCCGTATTGAAATCTTCGCTCGATGGACCAATTCGGTTCACCCCGGGGACACCCCGAAACGGATCTCGCCCCGCCCCGCTGATGCGGGACGGGGCGAGATGCGGGTGGACCTCCGTAGCAGCTTCTCAAACCCCCGGAAGCCGCTCGGATCTCTGATATCCCGTGTTCTACGGGGATCGCGGACTCGTCGCCCACGTAACCGGGCCGCTCGGATCACCGATCAGCGAGGACCAGTACGAGAAAATTCGCGTCAGTCTCAAACCCGTTTGAGTGTCTCCAATCGGGCTGAACTGCTGGCCGGGTACACCGCTGGCGTGCCTGTCCGGGAGTTGGCGACACGGTTCAAGCTGCACCGCGGCACGGTGCGTGAGATAGCCAGGCTGGCGGGACTGGCCGCACGCCAACCGGAGTTGCCCGACGCGATTCGCCATGACGCCGCTCAGCTTTATCCCTGATCCACCGATAAATGAGCCGGTGTTGATGGCTAAATAAAGTGGAAGTGCCCCTTCTGACGTGGGAAAATAGTGATGTCTAAAGTCCTATCAAACCCACAAGGAAGGAGCACCTCGCAGGTGCTATTCAATCACACTCCCACCGGCCTGTCCCACGCCTTCGACGACGAACGCCTCATCGCCGATACCGGGCTGATCCCGTTGGTCAGACTCGCCCAAGACACAGGCCTGCCAACAGCCGTGGCCGACCGCGTTCGTATCCCCACCGACAAGGGCGCCAACCCGGGCGGGAAAGTCATGTCCCTGATCGCCGGGATGCTCGCCGGGGCCGACAGCATCGACGACATGAATCGCAACCGTACCGGTGGGATGAAACACCTCGCCACCAGCGTCTACGCCCCGTCAACGTTGGGCCAGTTCTTACGTAAGTTCACATTCGGTCACGTCCGCGCCCTCCAAACCGCCTGCGACCAGTCCCTGCAACGCCTGGCTTCACGGGCCGATTTCTTCCCGACCCGCCTCGACTCGTCGAATCCGGCCGACCGGATGGTGTTTGTCGATATCGACGACACCGTCATCGCCGTCCACTCCGCCCGCAAACAAGGCTCCGGACACGGCTATACCGGTGTGCGCGGGCTCAACGGTCTCCTCGCCGTTGCCTCGACGACGTCGTCACAACCAGTCATCATCGGCAACCGGTTGCGTAAAGGAGCCGTGCACTCGGCCCGCGGTGCCAAGAAGTTCACCCAAGACGCACTCTCGACGGTAGGCCGCCTGCCCGGGGTGGCCGGTAAGCGTGTCGTGTTGGCTGCCGACTCGGCGTACTACACCTCCGACGTCGCCGCCGCGGCGAAGTCGGCCGGTGCCAACGTTTCGGTCACGGCTCGCATGAACCCCTCCATTAGCAAAGCCATCACCAGCATCGACGAGACAACGTGGACGGGCATCCAGTACCCGCAGGCGATCTGGGACGAAGACAACCAGGAATGGATCTCCGAAGCCGAAGTCGCCGAAACCGTGTATACCGCGTTCACGACCACGAAGAACCCGGTGACCGGGCGTCTGGTAGTGCGCCGGATCCCGGAGAAGAACCAGAAGAAACTCGCCAAAGCCGGACAAGAGGGCCTGTTCACCGTGTGGCGCTACCACGCCGTGTTCACAACGATTCCAGCCGATGTTCTCGACACGGTCCAAGCCGATAAAGCCCACCGACGCCATGCCGTGATCGAGCAAGTCAACGCCGAGCTCAAGGCAGGACCGATCGCGCATATGCCCGCCGGAGCATTTAACGCCAATGCTGCCTGGCTCGCTCTGGCCTGCATGGCCCACAACCTCGCCCGCACGGGCGCGCTCTTGGCAGGGGGCAGGCTATCGAAGTCAAGGGCCCCAACACTGCGGGCCAAGCTCATCAGCATCCCGGCCCGCATCGCCTGCCACGCGCGAAAGATCGTTCTTCACCTGCCAGCCCACTGGCCCAAGGCGGCCGAGTTCGGTCGGCTCTGGAACACCGTGTTCAGCCCACCGGTCCCGGTGGCGACCTGACCATCTCGCCCAGGCCCGGGCTCGTCGGCCAGAAGAAGTTGTAGGAGGCTTCTGGCAACACCGAATTGTGGACACACCGGATGCGACGCCGGGCCCGTTGTCATGCCCTTATGCACGAACCGTGACCATCCACGCCTCTTTTCGAATCACGGCCTTATGCAACAGCCGATCGGTGGATCAAGGTTTATGCCGACGGCTTGACGCTCGCGCAGGTAGCCGCGCGTCTCGGCGTCAGTAATGAGGCTGTCCGGTCCGCGGTGGTTGCGTGCGGTGGGGCGATCCGCCCCGGCGGCCGTCGCCTCCGTGTTCCCAGTCTTTAGGCAGCAGCGCGCCTTGGAACTGCAATCGCATACAGCGGCGGCATCGAGTCGACTGTCGCCAGCCGTGCGAGTGTCGCTGGGCGTATCGAACGCCGTGAAGGCACCGACTCTGTCAGTGCTCCGTCGTAGAGTTGGGCCATGATCGCTGAGCGTTCGAACCGGAGGTGCTTCGACGAGCGAGACTAACAAGGCGTGAAACAAAGGAGAGACCGATGCAGCAGTCCCACTTATCAGGGAGCTTGCTTCAAGTGGACTCTTTGGAAAGGCGAGGAAAGCGCCCGATCAGCTACTACGTCTTTACTGGCATCGACGCACTGGAACCGGCGCGCGCTGGGTGTCCACCTTTGAAAGGACACGGTGACGCGGAGTGATCGTCGTTGATGGGCGCACTGACCGAGAGAAGCTGGCGGAGCTGCTCCAACTGCCGGAGCAGACGCACTTGGAGTTCAAGGCCGTCCTGGACCTGACGAACAATCGGGACCAGTTGAACTTCGTCAAAGATGCGATCTCTATGACGAACAGGCCACCCGGTGGCTACATCCTTGTCGGCGTCAACGACGACGGAACCCTGGCTCTTCCTACCGGCACGATCACCGATCGCGCACTCTTCGACGGTGCCCGGCTTGGTGATTTGATCAGGAAGTACATCGAAGGCGAGGTCCATGTGATCTCGCAGGTTCACGAAGTCGATGGGCATGAGGTCGTTCTGATCTACTTTCCGCACCACCGTGACGGGCTTCCGGTGCCTATGAGCAAGCTGGGCCAGTTCGCTGGTCAGAACGGCAAACCGGTGGTGGTGTTCCGTGAGGGAGATGTTCTGGTTCGTGAAGGTGCCAAGAACTCTCCGCTTCGCCACGCGCACTGGAACGATCTGCTCAGCCGTCGCGATCAACGACTGCACGAGGAGACCCGTGCACAGGTCGACTCGCTGATTGCTGACCTGGCCGCCGCCCTGCGGGCGGGCGGCGGTGCTGGCCCCGCCCTTGTTCCGCTGACGGTTCAGATGGCAGACGAGGCCTTCCGCGAGGGTGTGGTGTCCCACCTTGAAGCCGACAGCGACATTCGCCTGCGACAGTTCCTCGGACAGGCGGCCGCGCTGGTGAGCAATCCTGATGAGCGCGGAGCCGCACTCGACAAGGTCACGATCCTCGCGGCTCACGCAATGTATTTCGAACGCGACGCCGTTGCTCAGAAGGCCATCGACAGTCTCTTCGATGCGTACGTCAAGCTCGGCCATGGCGACGCGGCCGCGCGACTCGACATCATCACGCGCGTCTACGTACTCGGCAGCCTCGCCGTCCGCCTCCGGCAATGGGCTGTCGTTCATGACCTCGCGCTTCGCCCGTACCCGCCCAGCGGTGACGTGTACGTCTACTCCTCCTGGATCAGACACGGGCAGGTCGACGCAAGCCGAACTGACCTCTTTCCGCCAGGTAAGGGCGGATTGATGATCTCGGCCGCACGCAACCTCATGAGCGAGCAATCAGCCATGCGCCCCGATGTCCCCGACAGCGCGGTACCCGATCCCAGCGACCTCGCTCACGACGATGTGCTCCTCAACTCCCTATGTCAGTTCGACATCTTCTACTGCCTCATCGTGGCCGCCGAGGGGCAGCATCACGGAAGCGGGTATCCGGCCGCATCGGCGATGAACCAAGACAGAGCTGATCCAGCGTTCGAGGTCGTCGCCAGCGACGCAGACGCGCGCGAAGCGATGTTCCCCACCTCCGATGAGCGCAAGATCGCAGAAGCGATGGCACAGGTGTTCACCAGTGCAGAGCGCGAGTCGTTCGGCTTCGGCGGGCACTGGTGGTCCCTGCCCCAGGGTGCGCAGCGGTTCGTCAGCAACCATCTGAAAGAAGGCACATGAGCAATCCCCTGTCACCGCTGGCGATGCTCGCGACGTCGATGCAGGCACAACCCGGCGTGTACGCCCTGCTCGTGGGCTCCGGTGTGTCCACGGGCGCCGGCGTGCCCACCGGATGGGGTGTCGTCACCGAGCTTGTGCGCCGGGTCGCAGCCGTAGAGGACCCAACTTCGATAGAAGGCGCCGCCAGTAACCCCGAGAAGTGGTGGCACGATCACCACAGCGAGCCCCTCGGTTACTCATCGCTTCTTGAAGCGCTCGCACCCACGCCCGCGGCTCGGCAGGGTCTCCTGGCAGGCTTCTTCGAGCCGTCCGATGAGGAACGAGAGCAAGGGATCAAGACGCCGAGCAGAGGACACCTCGCGATTGCCGAGCTGGTAAAGCGGGGATCAGTCAGGGTCATCGTCACCACGAACTTCGACCGGCTGATGGAGCAGGCGCTCGACGCGGTCGGGATCGCTCCGCAAGTGATCGCGCGGCCGGAGGCGGTCAACGGCATGAAGCCGCTCGCACACGCTCCGGCAACAGTGATCAAGGTCCACGGGGACTATCTCGATCTCGGTTCCCGGAACACTCCGAGCGAACTGGACCAGTACCCGGATGAATGGGTGACGCTGCTCGCTCGGGTCTTCGACGAGTACGGCCTCATTATCTCTGGCTGGTCAGCGGAGTGGGACACCGCGCTGGTCAGGCTAATTGAGTCCATACCTAGCCGTCGGTATCCGTTGTACTGGGACGCGCGAAGCGGCAGGGGCGTCAACGCTGAGAAGCTGCTCGCAGCACGCTCGGGTCAGATCGTCCCGGCTGCGGGAGCTGACGAGATGTTCAGCGAACTGTCGTCCGCATTGGAAGCGCTGGACCGTCTTGCCGAGCCGCCACTGACAACCGCGATGGCGGTGGCTCGGTTGAAGCGCTATTTGCCCGATCCTATTCGTCGCATCGACCTGCACGACCTGGTGATGGAAGCAACAGACAAGGTCGTCGAGGCTGTGAGGGATCAGCCGCTCTCCATCGATGGACTCGACGGAGCATCCCTCCAAGAAGTGCTGACGACGCATCGGGAGAGGACCCGGCAGTTGTGCGCTCTCCTCGTGACTGGTGTGTGGCACGACCCGGACGGCGACCATGACCGGCTTTGGATGGACGTCCTTGAACGCCTGCTCGATGCCGGTACGACCTCCCGCATGGGTGTCCCCGTCCAACAAGCGCTCGAACAGGCGCGGTTGTACTCCGCACTGCTCGTTCAGACTGCCGTCGGTGTCGCTGCGACGCGACGCGGACGGGACGCTTTGCTCATCAAGCTCGCCATCGAGGTGATGGGCACCGTCGAGGCCGGCATGAAGATTCGGCTCCCTGCCTGCCAGGTCATCCATCCCTACCGCGTCCTCGACAAGGACTCGGTGAATGCTCTGCCCAGGTGGAACGCCGGAAACTGGACCTATCCGCTGAGCCACCTACTCAAAGCCGATGCTCGCGCAACCTTCGCGGACCTGATCCCCGAAGACTCCGACTACGTGGACATCTTCCACGGCTATGAGTACCGGATGAGCCTCCTGCACGAAATTACGAATGCCACCTACTCAGGGGGCTACCGCGCGATGAGTGGTGAGTACGTGGGCGAGCGGGCCTGGTCCTGGGATGACCGGAATCAGCCGCTCGCGGAGGTCGCTTTCCGCAGCACCGGAGAGCGCGCCACAGACTGGCCGTGGGTGCGTCTTCTCGGAGGAGAAGACGCCTACGATCAAGCACTGATCGATCATCGCGTCGTGCTAGAGACCTTCAAGTTTCACAACATGCGCTGAGCGGGCCGATCGACTCTGCGCTGTAATCTCCAAGCGGTCATGACGACGACGTGAGAGCGCTCAACGGGCCGCGCCGGCCTTCGTGGTCTGTTGACCGGATGCGACGCTCACGGGCCTCGCGGAGCCGTGCGCGGCTCAGCAGCACGACGCTGATCGGCCCGATCCAAAGCATCTTGAGCATGTTCCAGATCGCCCACAACACAACCAAGTGCAGCCATCCGGGAATGCCGTCCTCGATGAGCTGGATGCAGACGTTCGCGATCAGCAGGTACGGGATCGCGAGCAGCATGGCCGGGACACCCCACTTCAACCCACGGCGACGAGAGCGGATCGCGTCCAGCATGATGTTCGTAGGCATGTATCGCCGCATGAAGTAGCGGGTGTGGACGCTTGCGGCCCAGATCAGACGGATCATGGCTCTCGTTCCTCTCCATCGCACAGGTATGTCAGGTGAAGCGGTGCGTTGGAGAGTGACCCGGAGGTCTGCCGCGAGCGGCGCGTTACAGAGGAGAAATCCGCTTCGCCCTCAACTTTACGCCTGATCCCCGACGAGGGGAACCGCGCGATGACCCGTCATTGGAGGTTGTCGGACGCGGCCGGAACGAAGTGATGCCGCGGGCCGGTTGCGGCGTGTGGCAGGGCGATGAGGTGAGTTCCCGAAACGACTGCTTGTGACTGCTGGAGGTGAGCACCGACCAGGTTAACGAGGGTCGCAGCGACCGCTGCGAGGTCTGCGGCGGAGCCGTGGAATGTGGGTACCGAGCATCCTCGCGTCGGGACGAGTTCATCACCATCGGCTGCCTCCTGCCAGAACGAGTGGTACAGCTCAAGCCCGCCATCGGCCAGCACCGAACGTCCTGCCTGATCGTCGATCTCAGAAGGCGTGAGCGTAGCGGCGGGCGCGCAGATATTGGCGATGCCGAGCGTCCCTGAGCTTGCGTCGGTGGCGACCTGGGCAATCAGCGCCTTGCGTTCTGTGCCCACGAGCGAATCGAGGTATGCGGTGATGCTGTGGCTGACGGTGGCGTCGAGGATTAGGTCCGCGGAAAGAAAGGATGCTGGGTTGTCGGGCACGTTTCCTTCGGCGACGGTGACCGTCAGATCGTCACGGATCGCTCCGAGCCGCGTGGCAAGAGCCTGCGCCTTCGTCTGACCGACGTCGGCTTCGGTGTAATTCTGTCGCACGAGAAGTCCGCCGGTGATGGTTCCGGGGTCGCAGAGAGTAATGGTGGTGGCCCCGGCCCGTGCGATGAACTCGGCGATCCATGACCCAAGGCCTCCGCATCCCCAAACATGAACTGTCTTTCCCTGAAAACCGTTGACGGGACGGTTGTCGTCGCGTCGGGTCGTGACTTCTTGCCGTTCGTCGGACATGTTGCACCATTCGATGGGGATATCGGCGTTGACCATCGCGGGGTCTAGGTTGACCGCGGTGCCGCGCGTCTTGGCGAGGCGCCGAAGCACGTTGGCTGTTGCCCCTGGCAGGCGTCCACCGAGCAGATGGTGTGGACCGCCTGCCGGGTGGGGTACGGCCAGGACGAAGTACTGCTCGGTGTCGTCAGCGTTCCGGAGAGCGCTGGCAAGGATCGACGTGAGAAACGCTGGCGACTGAGGTGACACCCGCGGCGACCGTCCTTCCGCGCGGTCAAGATACGGATCATCGAGGAGCGTCAGGAACAGCGCGAGGGTGGACGCGGCGCCAAACGGAAGGTCGCTCGCGAGTGCGAAGACGGGCGTGCGGTGTCCATCGCGGTCCGTTGAGTAGGTGAGGTCATAGCGGTACGGCGAACGGGCGATCAGCCGAGCGACCTGATGCTGTTTCGATGGCCCGGCCTCGCGGACGACGATCGTGGTCGTACCGTTAGCGTGGTGCAGTACTCCTCCGACCGCGTGGTACATCGCGGTCGAGGGGTCGAACGCTCCGCCGGCGGCATCGGTGAGCCAGTCCCAGAGCCGGGTGAGGAATCCGGCAACCCCTTCGGACGGGTGCCACTCGCGCGAGGGGTCGAGGTAGATGCAGAGTCGCTGTCCTTGAAGGACATGCGGGAAGCCGAGAAAGCGGGTGTGGTCAACCTCAACGCTCGGGGGCAGGAACAGCGATGGGCAAATCCGGACTATGAACTCCTCGTCATCTCCGAGTTCCAACCCCGCTGGGCTCCGCGGGATGTCCGCGGTGTGGAGCCGGAGGCGGAGTGTGGCGTCGCCGTTAGCGTCGAGCTGGGCCTGTTGGATAACCCGCACGTCGTCGGGGCGCTCCCGCACGAGCGACCTCAGCTCGCCAAGGAGATGCTTCTGCCAGGCCGACAGGCTGGCCCTGTTGCGGCGGCTCATCCCGCGCGGCCAGACCGCCCCACGATGGAGGCGGCGGCTGGGGCTGCTGCCGGGAACTTCGCGCTGCTCGATGTGGTGGCTGGCGCCTTGAATCCGTTCCCGAAGATGCCCTGCCACAGTTCGACGCTGCGCTCCTTGTCCTCCTCCTCGTACGCTTCCTCAATTTCGGCGGCGTGCACATGGATGCGGTCGCGGAAGTAGCTGTAAGTCGCCTGGGCTTTTTCGGGATCAGGACCCCATCGATGCCCGAAGTAGACACCTGACCCGGACGGGTCGGCGACAGGAGGCGTGGTTGGGTTCGCTTGAAGCCAGGTGTCGAGGTCTTTGACGATATGTAGGAGCGTCGTGGGGACGTCGCTGTAGTAGCCGGGGTCCAGCAGCGTGCGCAGTTCGGTGACCTGTTCACCGAGCAGTGTCGTCAGGAGGATTGACCGCGTGCCGATGAAGGAGTTCTTGTGGTCGCGGAGGTATTTCATCAGTCGGATGACCTTGCGGAGGTTGCCCTTCGCGAGCGTGTCCTTCTTCTTCATCCAGTCGGTGAAGCCCTGGGGGTCGGTCAGCTCCCAGTCGTTGTCGTCGCGGTTCACGATGACTTCGCGTCCATCGGCGAGGTTCAGGTGCGGCACGATGTCGATGTGCATGGAGTTCGCGTAGACGAGTCGGACGCAGCGGCACTTGCGTGAGTGCGGCATGTCGCCGTACTTGCTGTGGCGGTGCAGGGCCGCATAGACCTCCTCGATGTAGGTCTTAGGGCTGTCCGTCCAGTCCGGGTTCTCGCTCATGTCGAGCATGAAGTCCGCGTCGAACTCGTTGCTGCCGACCGGGTTGATGATGGTTCTGTGTGCCCAGGAGCCCTGGGGCGTCTTGCCGAGGATGAGAGAACCGATCTGCTCATCGGCCTTCAGTGCCTTATAGACCGCCTCGACGCGAGAGTCGAGCAGATCTAGCTTTCCTTGGCTGAGGTTGACGGTGTCCTTGAGCAGGACGTTGAAGTAGTCAGTGAGCTTCATCGGAGACCTCCGTGTGGGACGTGCTGTTCCGGTGGCCGCGATGTCGGTCTCCGGTCAACGGTGTGTATTCGGCTGCGCGATGAGCTGCAAACCGCTCGGTATAAACGGGGCTGAGTTCGCGACTCACGGACGCGGCGAGCCCGGCCATGTCGTTCGGGTCCGCTGAGTCGAGTGCGTATAGTCCGCCGGGAACCAAGGCGTCGAACCTGGTGTAGGCAGACTTGCCGATCAGATGTTCCGCGATGCCCTGCCCGCCGCGGCTACCGGCGCTAAGGATCAGGGGCGTGATCGGCTTCACCCATTGGAGCAGTCCGCCGCGGTCGCGGCGCTTGGGGTGGTTCGTGAGCTGATCGATGGTGCCCACGTTGAGCACCCTGATCGAACTGAGCGGTACGTGGAGCATGCTCACGGCCTCAGCGATCGCGACGACGGAAGGGTTGTTCGCCCACACCCCGCCGTCGATGAGGCGGTGTCCGTCAACGCGTGCAGCCGGAAAGTAGAGGGGCGCGGCCGAAGTAGCCATCGCGATGTCCACCATCGGGATGCGCCAGTCACGGGCAAGGCGCGTGTGATGTGGCGTCTTGAAGATGTGCACGGCACCTCGTTGCACATCCCATGCCGGGATGACCAGTCGCTTGGTGCTATCGCCGAGCAGCCGCTCTCCGAGCACCTTCGTCAGGGCAGTCCGCAATGCATCGCCGTCGTAGATGGGTGCAGCCAGTTGGCGCGGCCGCCGCAAAAGGCTCCGCCGCGCGGCCGGGAAGACCGTCATGACCAGTTCCTCGTAGTGCCCGACGATCTCGCTCGGGGTGAGACCGGCACCCAGCCCGAGAGCGACGATCCCGCCCGCCGACGTACCGGCGATCAGATCGAACGAGTCCCTGACGCTGACACCGAGGTCTTGTTCCAGTCGCGCAAGCACGTGGGCGGTGAACAGCGCCTTGGCTCCTCCGCCGTCGAGAGCGAGAACCTGGAAGCGATCGGTCGGCAGCTCGGTTGGCCCGTTCGTCGTCCATGGGTCGTCCTGCCGTCCCGGCACGTCAACCGGCCCGATTGGCATCTCGGCTCCGGAGTCCGTCGAACTTGCGGGAACTACATCCATGTAACTATTCTACGTCGCCGCACCGACACTCCCGTGGGCTCGGATCACAAGCTCCGATTGAGGGGCTGTTCGAGCGGCCGACTTTCTGCGTCTCTCGTGCGCTGACGAGCAATATCACTTGCACGTTCGAGTGCGGTTCGTGCGCGGGCGGCGTCGATCTTCTGCGCCGTGGTCTCTGGTGCCGGGCCGAGGGTTGTGTCGTCGCTGATGCCATAGCGGTCCCGATAGGCAGCGACGGTGCGGGCGTGCCGCCGCCACGGCGCTGTCTTCCGTGGATTGCGGGGTGGCATGCCGAGTGGCTTCGTCCACGGAGCTTTCGCGTCCAAGGCGATGTCCAGGACGACGTCGGCGCGCTGCTCGATCAGCTCCCTCCGCTCGGTCAACGCCTGTCGCATATCGGTGCTCATCGACCCGTCTGCGGCGGGCACGAGACCAGCGATCAACCGCGGCGTCTTCCTCGTGCGACCAGACCCAGCGGGTCGTGCGGTCGCACGCGCGACCCGGTGGTGCAGGACGGAGGCGATGTCGTCGGCGTCATCGAACCCGCGTGCGGCGACCAAGCGTGGGACCAGTCGGTCGATGTCGTGATAGTTGGCCTCGGCCCGGCGTAGTTCGGTGGTGAGCGCCCCGAAAGCCTCCGACTGGACTACGGCGTCGACCTGGTCCTCGGTGAGACCCGACGATCGGATCAAAGTCTCCCAGCGGTCGTGTTGTGCTGCCGCCGCGATGGTCTCGTACTCAGCGGCGAGCTGCGCGATTGATCCCCATTGCTCGTGTTCGGCGGTGATGGTCTCGTGCGCAGACAGCTCGGCACCGACGTGCTGGAGCACCCCGTACAGCACGCTTCTGGCGGTGGCGTCAGTGTTGTCGCCGGGGTGCGGGTATGTGTGGTCATCGGAGCGGTCAAGGATCACGTACGCCCGGTTGGACTGCTTGCCGCGGGTCATCGCGACGTAGAAGTTTTCCCGCGTCGTGGTCGGTTCGACCAAGACGTGCGCGGTACCGACAGTGACACCCTGCGCCCTGTGCGCGGTGACCGCGTATCCGAGGTCGACGTGCTCGGTCACGTACGACGCCGGGAGCACGATCGAGCCGCCGAACCGTCGTCCGGTCTTGCGGGTCGTCAGGGAGCCGTCGTCGCGGACACCGATGATGGTCCAGGTGGCGCCGTTGCGCACCCAATCCTTGCCGTTGCGGAGACGGCGGTCGTTACGGCGGGTGATGATCGTGTCCCCCACTCCGGCGGTGGTGCCGTCGTTCAGCTCGACTTCCCGGCCGGGTTTCAGGGTGCCGTCGAGGATCAGGTCCGCGCGGGCACGGACGTTCAACGCAGTCACGTCGTCGCGGGTCTCGGCGATCAACACCGACACCAACCCTTGCTCGTGGTGCGCGCGCCATGCGGCGTAGGCGGCATCGGTCATCGCCTCGGCATCACCCTCATGAATGCGGTCGTGGTCGAGGTAGGTGTCGATCACCTCGGTTCGACCGTGGCGGAGTGCGAGTGAGGCAGTCTTCTCCCACTCGTTCTCAAACCGGTGGACGTCGACCAGCTCTGGCGCATCGTCACGATCACCGACCAAGAGCGAGAACGCGCCGCCTGCGTCCACGGACTGGAGCTGGGCGAAGTCGCCCACCAGGAGCGCCTTCGCCCCGGCCCGCTCAGCCAGGTGGGTGATGCGGTCCAGCGACAGGGTGCCGGCCAACGATGCCTCGTCGATGATAACGAGCTGACCGGCCTCGAAGGTGGTGCCACGGGTGAGGTGGTTCTGCCACCATTTCGCCGTGTTCTCCGTCGCGATCCCCAGGTCATCAGCGAGGACCTGCGCGGCCACCGCTGACGGTGCGAGCCCGACCACTGAGCCGGTGCCGTGCTCCTTCTCCCACGCTTTGCGCAACGCCGACATCGCAGTGGTCTTCCCGGCACCGGCCGGGCCGACAAGCACATCGAGCATCCGACCGGAGACGGCGATCTTCAACAGAGCGTCGGCTTGGTCCTCGCCGAGCATCCGCCCCTCCCTATCCGGCCGGGCGGTGATCTTCTCCACCGTTCCCAGCCGGGCGGTCGGCGCAGTCATGCTGCGGGAGCGGACGAGCAGCCGGTCCTCCGCTGCGAGCAACTGCTCGGAGGAGAACACGGTCGAGTGCTTCGGCCGGAACACGCTCGTGCCGTCGATACGCCGGAACGCGACCGGGCTGGTGGCGAGGTCGGGCGGTGTCAGCCGCAGAGATGCCTGTTCGGCGGCGTCGGTGATCATGCCGACGATCGCCTCACGATCCTGCATGGTGGCGAACCGCAAGCCCATCGTCTGCCGCGACGCCTCGGCCACCAGGTTCCACCGCCGCCACGTCGACCGCTTCTCACCCACCACACCGACGACGGCCTGGCCAAGTTCGGCGATCGCGTCCAACGGCACGTCGTCGGCTCGCAGCAGCATCGGCTTGTCGTTGTCCGTGACGTTGCGTGCCCAGGAGGTGGCGTCCTGACCCAGCACATCGGTCGCGCGGGTGCGCCACTCGCTGGTGAGGTCGGCCAACGACCGCACCTCCTTCTCCGGTCGGGTACTGAGAGTGGCTTGGGCTCGGAGCTTGATGACCGTGGCCGTGGACGGCTGGCGGCCGTGCTTGGCGACGTACTCGGCGATAAGCCGGTTCTTCTCGGCGTCGATGTGCCGGGCACGGGTGGAGAACTCCTGAACGAGCTGTTCCGGCACGCTGCTGATCGCCCAGGCCGGGTTCCGATCGCGGCCCATGTCGCGGGCCTCCCACTCGACGCCGAAGGTGCGGGTCATGTGGTCGGCGAACACCGCCTGGTGCAGCTCCGACAGGGCGACCACGGCGGCGTGCATCGGCCGACCGTCCAAGCTCCGCCACTTGCCGTCAAGCACTGTCTGGACCTTGTTGCTGATGACGACGTGGGTGTGAAGGTGGGGGTCTCCGGCGCGGGAGTCGAAGTGATCGAACGCCGTAGCCACGACCCCGGAGACATCGACCTGTGCAACCGCTCCGCCGCCTGCCGTTGCACCGGTGCGGGTGGCTGCAACCTCACGCTCCATGAACGCAACCACCTCCGCAACCGCTCGATGATGCGCGTCCCCGATGAGAGCTTGGGTGCCAGCGTCCGCGACCGCCCACAACGCCGAAGCGGACTTCGGGACCGAGAACGTGAAGTCGAACCCCGCCACCGCCCGCCGTGTCCCCCGCGAGGCTTCCTCAGCCTCGATCTGCCCGACGGCCTCGCCCTTCGCGCCGGGACTCAACGCCGGGTCCAGGTCCGCGATGCGGGCCTCGACCCGTTCCGCCGGGGACTTGTAGGCCGGGAACGCCAGACCGAGCGGATCTCCGCTGATCGGGTCACGACCCATCCCCATCAAGAGCTGAAGCTGGGCCTCCGAGACCCGATCACTCACCGCGAGCTGACCCTTCCCGAGCGAGGCGACACCGGAGCCCAGCCATTGACCTGGTGGCGTTCCCGCCTCCGCGTAGTACCTCGTCAGCGGCGTGCTGAGGCTCCGGTCGCCGTCAGCGGCGGCGACTGTGCGCAGCAGGTACTTGTAGCCGTCTCCGGCGCTCATTACCCGCATCGACACCGTCATGCTCACGAGGTGCGCACCTCCGGTGTCCGTGAGGGGCGTTCAGCGGCCCGACCTTGTACCCATCTCGGCGAAGTCGTTCTTCGAAAGCATGCCGAGGTTGCTGATGAAGGTTCATTGTCCGTTCAAGGCCAATGCGGTGCGGGTTAGCAACACTGGCCATGACGGTCAGGCCGGCATACCTGAGGGCGCGCTTTGGTTGGGACCGGTTCGGCTACAGTGGTGGCATGACTTGGTGATCCTCGCCCTTCTCCTGCGTCCGTGGCGTGTGCCAGGCGGGAGTTCGATCGACTCTGAGGACACCTGTGGCCATCACAACTTCTTCTTCGCTTTCGCGCGCCGCCGCTCATCTGCGTGTGGACGGTATCTCGATCTCGTTCACAGACCGGCGTGTGCTCACGGACGTGTCGTTCACCGTCCCCGCCGGGGATCGGACAGGCTTGATTGGTGAGAACGGGTCCGGCAAGACCACGTTGTTGCGCGTCATCGCCGGCCTGACACGCCCCGACGGTGGCATCGTGAGTGCCATCGCGCCCGGCGGGCATGCGCCGCGCATCGGGCTACTGCACCAGGAACCACCATTCCTGGCGAGCATGTCGATTGCCGAAGCGCTGGCATCCGCGGTCGCTCCACTTCGCGCGGCCGCCGACGCGGTTGACGCAAGGGCCCACGCTCTCGCCAATACACCCGATGACCAGGCCGCGGCACGCAACTACGCCGACGCTCTGGAGACCGCCGAACGGGTCGGGGCATGGGACGTCGATGCGCGCATCGACGCGATGATGACGGGACTGGGATTGGGCGATCTGCCGCGCGAACGCGAGACCGGGCGCCTCTCGGGTGGGCAGCGCTCGCGCCTGGCCCTGGGGTGGCTGCTGCTGTCCGCCCCGGAGGTGCTGCTGCTGGACGAGCCGACCAACCACCTCGACGATGCCGCCACGGAACACCTACGCGGCGTGCTCGTCTCATGGGCCGGACCAGTGCTGATCGCCAGCCACGACCGAGCGTTCCTCGACGAGGCGGTGACCTCCCTCGTGGACCTGGACCCGGCTCCGAGACTGCACGCGGTGGCTGGGCCGCTCGTCGGGGACGGTGAGGAAGCGGGCATCGGCATCACTCGTTTCACGGGCACCTACACCGACTATCTGCATGCCCGACTGGACGCTCGGGAGCGGTGGGAACGCCAGTACCGCGAAGAGCAGGGAGAACTCAAGCGTCTCCGTGCCGCCGTTGGTGAGAATCAGAGCGTCGGGCACCGCGATTGGAAGCCTCGCTCGGAGGTACGCATGGCGGAGAAGTACTACGCCGACCGCAACGACAAAGTGGTGTCCCGACGGGTCAACGACGCCCAGACCCGATTGGCCGACCTTCAGGAGCGCCAAATCCGCAAACCGCCCCCGGAGCTACAGTTCCGCGGGCTCAACGCCGCGCAGAGCACGGCAACAGCCCAGGGTGCCTGGCCCGGCCCGGTGCTGGCGGCCACCGACGTTGCGGTCGCTGGGCGCCTCAAGGCGACCTCACTGACCGTGAGCGCGGATGAGAAGTGGCTGATCACCGGGCCCAACGGGTCGGGCAAGTCGACGCTGCTGCACCTGCTCGCCGGTGACCTCGCCCCAACGGCGGGGACCATCAACCGGCCACGAGGGCTGCGTGTCGGTCTGCTCGCCCAGGAAGTTGACTTGCCCGATCCGCACCACCGCGGATCGGAACGGACCACACGCGAGGCCTACGAAGACCTTGTCGGGAGGAAACGGGCCGAGCAGGTGCCTCTGGGAACATTCGGGCTGATCGCGGGCCGAGATGAGCACCGGCCCGTGCGCGTTCTCAGCGTCGGACAGCAACGTCGACTGGCCCTCGCTGTGCTCCTCGCCGACTCACCCGACGTGCTGCTGCTGGACGAACCGACCAACCACCTTTCGCTTCTGCTCGTAGCCCAACTCGAAGCAGCCCTCTCCAACTACCCAGGAAGCGTCGTCATCGCCTCCCACGACCGGTGGTTGCGCCGCACATGGACCGGGCAGAGCTTCGACCTGACCGGCACTTGACCTCGCTATCAGACATAAAGTCACCTGGACGTGACAGGTGGAGCCAGGCACGGCCGCAAACAACTCGTACCACCACCGGCGACAAACCGCGATCAGCTACCGCCTCTGCCTGTCACCCATCTCCTATAGGATCGCGCGGATCCACTGTTGTGTCCTGCTAACGGGATTCGGTCGGGGCACCTGCCGTAGCCCGCCCGGCCAGGCCATCGCGGAGCCCCCTTATGGCGACGTATCCCCTTGGGTCACGGCCATACCGGACATTCGAGCTGAAAAGCGTCTGTGCCCGAACGATCAGAACCGAGAATCGGGCTCGTTGAGACGGTTGTGGTCGGGCCGTCTTTGACCATCAGTGGGTCGGCACATGGCTGACGGTCCTCAGTGTTCTATCCCCGCTCGATCAGGACTGTTCTCAGTGGATACTCGTGCAGGCAGGCGGATCAGTGCCGCTAATCCGAGCACTGCCAGGACGATGGCAGCGACGATCATGGCGGTGGTGAATCCGGCTTGCTGGACGCCGAATCCAGTCAGCAGAGGTCCGCCGGCGAGGCCGGCGGCGTAGGCGAGGTTGTACAAGGCGTAGGAACCGCCAAGGGTCGGCGGCGTGGCTCGGAAGCCCTGTTCGCCGATCATTGTGGTCGCCGGTGCAAGCAGGAGCGCTGAGGAGACGCCTAGCAGGACCATGCCGATGCTGGTGTGCCACAGCTCGGTTGCGAACCCGATCACGATGAGCGCAGCAGCGACCGCGAGGACGCCGGCCCCGATCAAAAGTCTGAGTGGTGCCGTGGTGACGTACCGGCCCACGACCGGGTTGGCGATCATTGCCGCCAAGGCTGCAAGCCCGAAGAGCAATCCGATCGTCAGCGCGCTGGCTCCCAGGTGCACAGGCAGCACGGGCTCGACTCCTGAGAGCACGGCCGCGCCGATCGCAACGGCGATCACGATGGAGAACGACCCTGGCACGCGGAGCACGGCAAGAGGCCCTGAAGGGTCGTCGGTAACCCGCGGAGAGCCCTTGACCAGCACGATACGCAGCACCCCATCGATCATGGCGATGGCGGTAGCGAGCAAAAAGGGCGATGCGGTGCCAAAGTGCTCGACCAGAAAGCCCGCGAGTGGGGGGCCGAGCAGCACGCCCAGAGTAAGGGAAGACAGGGCGATCCCCATCGCCTGTCCGCGCTTGTCGAAGCTGGTGGTTGCGGCGATCAACGAAAGGGCAGCGACCCAGGACATGCCGCCGGCGATGCCCTGGGCAAGGCGGGCAACCAGCAACAGCCAGTACGGGCCTCCCGTGGCGAACAACAGCGTCGCTGCGGCCAGTCCAACGAGCCCGATGAGCAGCGGCGTCTTGGGTCCGTGCCGGTCGACGATGCGACCGGCAAAGAGAGTAGCGATGATCATCGCCAGCGCGTAGGAGGAGAACAGCACCCCCGTGGCTGCCGGTCCCGCGCTGACAACTGCGGGCAGCAGCGGCAGAACCGGGACCGCCAGGCCGTGAACGAGCATGTCGGTGAACACCGCCGCCGATCCGACGATCAGCGCATTCCTTGGGGTGGTGCCTCGCGTAGGCAAGGCACCATCACGGTTCGTCATGTGGAGGTCTTTCTATGAGAGCAACCCCTTCACCAGCGCCGTCACAGCGGCGTCGAGGTGTTGGAGGTGCGGAAGGTCATCGGGACGGGTCACCGCGGTAACGGTGAACCCCTGAAGCAGGATCAGCACCAGACCGGCGGCCGTCGCAGCCGACACCGGCAAGTCGGGGTGTTCGCCCAGGGACGCGGCGATCTGATCGCGCCATGCATCCAGTGCTTCGTGCTTGGGACGACTGTCATCGAGGGCTTGCGGAGCGACCAGGACTGTGGTGTACGCCAGGGCTCGGAACCGCTTATCAACTTGCAGCAGCGTCACGAACTCGCTCAGCAAGGCGCGCAACCGGCCCTCGGCATCAGACCGCGCAGGTGCAGCATCGAAGATCCGGCTGCCGTAGTCCAACCAACCCCACTCCAGGGCCTCGGTCAGCAACACAGTCTTGCTCTGGAAGTGATGGTGGAGCGCCCCTCGCGAGACACCGGCACGCTCGGCGATGCGCTCAAAGGTCGCACCGCGCCAGCCCTTCTCCTCGAAGGACTCCAAGGCAGCCCCCAGCAGCGCCACACGGGTCTTCGCTGTGTCCTTCGCAGTACGCTTCATACATACAGGCTAGCCCGTATGTAACCACCGTCAAGCCGACTTCCTTCACGCCCAGAGGTCAGGGGGCTTGCGCGCCACGTCCAGCTCGTCTCCGTGGCGGTTCAGTCGCAGCTACCGTTGCTTCCCTGCGAAGTAGACTGAACCCCGTAATTACAGAGGCAAAGACGCGACTACTTTTGCTCCCTCACGGGGTCCCCGACTCCACGTAGTACCTCGTCAGAGGCGAGCTGAGGCTCCGGTCGCCGTCCGCGGCGGCGACCGTGCGCAGAAGGTATTTGTAGCCATCCCCAGCCGACATCACCCGCATCGAAACCGTCACCACGCCACCGCCCTTCGGCAGTCAGGTGAGCGGACGACGACCGCGCGGAGCGCCGTCAACTTTTGTTGACGCTCTCGACGTGCAAGACGCGTGGCAGCTCTGGCGGGTAGTAAGAATCGGGCAGCTCTGGCGGGTAGTAAGAATCGAGCGTGGTGGAGAGTCGGCTGGGCAGCCCTGGATCGTGGATGGTGCTGTCGTCGGGCTAGTGAGAGGCGGACTGGCGACGACGAGGGGGATGCAGTGTGTGGGTGGTGCCCTGGTAGGTGATCTACCCGGCGAAGGAGTCCACGGAGGGTTCGGGATCGGGTTCACCGACCTGCCGGAACTCTCATGCCTCACACTGCCACGCACGCCCGCGGACTGATGATCGGTTTATTGTTCAGCGGATATGAAGCAATCAACCTCGCCGCCGGGCACTACTTCGGCGGCGAGACGGTCTGGTCCTCCGAGCTCATTCCCCCGTCCTCCGCATGCTTGTCCGCCACTGGCCGGATGCGCCGAATTCGGGCGAAAACAGAAGCCGGGAAGCGTTCTAGGTGAGCTGGAGCGTGGTGATACAGGTGGGATCGTCCTTGGCGGTCGAGATGGTGGTACTCGCGGTCTGATCGCCGTGTTCGACGGTGACTGTGGCATCGATATCGCGGGGCAGCCAGATGCCTGCGAATCCGTTGTCGTGGGTGCGGATGGTCTCATCGAGGATCACCGCGTCGGTGGTCGCGTCGGTGACCGTGACGTCGATGTCCTCGTTGTTGAGTTCACCGAGGCAGGTGGTGAGGCTGTGGGAGAAACAGTCATGTGTCTGGGCGGAGTACGGGGCGATGGATACGTAGAACTCGTCCTCGGGCAGATCAAGCGAAGACTCGTTGCCGGCCTCGTCAGAGAGCAAGAGCACGTCGGGCTGGACCGAGGCGATGAGGCCGTCCGGGCGCTCCGTGACCGGCATGGTGTCGAGGTGTTCGATGACCTCGCGGGCATCGAGCCCATCGAGGTCATAGTCGCTGAGCCACGCGTTGCCGGTCTCGCCCGCAACGGGGCCGGTGCTGGCCGGGGCGCAGGCGGTTACGAGCACGATCGCGCAGAGCGCGGCGGTGAGGGTGCTGAGGGTTCTGGCTGTGGTTCGGATGATCGTTCCTTCTTAGCGTGTCCGGAGTGGTCGTGATCCAAGCTTATGGATCAGTAGCGGAGTATCGCCTGCTGGTGCAGGTGCGGTATCCAGTCTTGGACGAGGCGGGTGGAGTCGATCCCGGTCAACGCGACCGGGATGTCGCCAAGGTGATGGACGATTAGCAATGGGTCGGTGGAGACGACCCGGGTGGTGCTACCCAACGCGGGGTGGCCGGCGCCGGTAAAGGTATGTCCGTGGATACGTGCGGAGAATCGTGAGGCTGGCAGGTAGCGGCAGGGTTCGTCGGCTAGGGCGAGGTCATGCAGCAAGGTCCTCGCTGCGTGGTTCCCTTGGGCGCTGGAGTCCTCCCAATGGTCAATCCGGTAGGAGCTATGACCGGGATAGTGGTGCACCGCGACTCCGCCAGCGGCGTAGATGCGCTGGCGTGGGGCGTGCAGTGCACGCAGGTGGCCGTCGACGGGGATCCCCTCGGGCCCGGTCCAGGGAGCTGGCGCGGCGGCCAGGGTGCCGTGGGCGACGATCGCCAAGTCACCTTCAACATGGGTGCCGTCGTCGAGGATGATGGTGATCCGATCGGCGTGGGTGCGGATTGCACGTGGCTGGCGCCCCAAGTAGGTCGCGTGCTGGGGCTGGCTCAGATCGAGCAGGCGTCTTGCGACGTGCTCGCCGATGGCGGTGGCGCCGGGCACGAGCGAGCGGGCGATCAAGGCGACATCGTGACCGGCTTCGATGAGAAGGGACGCGGTCTCCGAAGCCACCAACCCGCCTCCAAGTATCAGTACCCGCGTCGGGTGCGTTCCCGCGAGCAGGTTGCGCACACGGACAGCGTCGGCGATTGAGTGCAAGGTCGTCAGCTGGCCGGCGCTCACGGCTTGGTCCCGACCGATGATTGTCTCGTCGAGGGTGCGCGGTCGGCTGCCGGTCGCGATGACCAACGCGTCATAGGCCCTAGTTTTACCAGAGGCGAGATGCACTTCTCGTGTCTGCGGGTTGACGCTGCGGACAGTGTCGGTACTCGTCCGGGTATCCGTGACAGATAGCGCGGCCTGGTCGGGTTCGAGCAGTCCGAGCGCTACGCCCTTGTTAACCAGTGTCCGGTTGTAGGGGCGTTCGCCGCTTCGGGCGAGGAGATCGATCTCGACATCAGCCTCCGAGGTGTGCAAGGTCTTCACGGCGGAGGTTCCTGCCGCGCCTGCGCCGATGATGCCAACGGTGCGGGTGCTCATCGCGCTCCGTTCGCGGTGAAGGATGGCAGCAGGATCGCGTCGATGAACCATGGCGCGTCATCGGGGTCGAGGCGTCCTGCTCGGACTTCCTCGGCTGCGCCGTTCATCACCACGTGGGTAGTGGTCAGCAGCCAGGTCACGGGCAGGTCTACGCGGAACGCGCCCTCGCGCTGGCCCCGGAGCAGTAGGCTGCGCATGCGCGCCTCGGCCTTCTCATGCAGCTCGCGGATGCGGGCTGCGGGAAGCTCCTTCTGCGCAGCCGTCAACAAGGCACCGGATTGATCGACGAGCACCCAGCTGGAAGCAACCAGTCGCTGGAATGCCTGGGCGGCCTCGCCGTCGAGAGACACCTCCTCCAGCACGACCTCGCCGTGTTCGAGGCTGTCCACCAACGCTTCTTCGATGAGCTCGGCACGGGTCTGGAAGTGGCCATACAGGGTCATCCGCCCCACGCCGGCCTCCGCCGCAATGTCGGCGACCGAGGCATCGGGATTCTTGCGGATCGCCGTCACCGTGGCCGCCAAGATTTTGGCCCGGTTGCGCTGGGCGTCGGCGCGCTGGTTGGCCGCGCGGTTCGCTGTCGTCGGGGCGCGTCGGGTACCCCGTGTCGCCTGAGCCTTCTTCGTCGGCATCGTCCACCTCGTAAGTCGTATGGGAATGTATGAGATAGTGTAGCTGTTGCAACTCGTACCCCATTGATTGAGTTAGGAGTCGGAGATGACCAACCGCACACAACCCGACAGCGCGACGTCGGCCTACCCGAAACGCTGGCTGGCGCTCGCCTTGCTGGGCACGGCCCAGTTCATGCTGATCCTCGACGTGACTGTCGTGGCGATCGCCCTGCCGCAGATGGAGGCGGACCTGGCGCTCTCCCGCGAGGCGTTGACGTGGGTTGTCACCGCCTACACGGTCGCTTTCGGCGGCCTGATGCTGCTCGGCGGGCGCAGTGCCGACCTGTTCGGCGCCAAACCCATCGTCTACACCGGCCTACTGACCTTCGTCGCCGGTTCTCTGGCCGCCGGCTTCGCCGACACCGGAACCGTGCTGCTCGCTGGGCGCGTAGCCCAGGGCGCTGGAGCGGCCATGCTCTCCCCGGGAGCGCTGTCCGTCGTCGTGCGCCTGTTCGAAGGTGACGAGCGCAACCGCGCCCTGGGCATCTGGTCCGCGCTCGGCGGCGGTGGAGCCGCCGTCGGAGTGCTGCTGGGTGGACTTATCAGCGCCGGACCCGGTTGGCCGTGGGTGTTCTTCATCAACGTTCCCGTCGGCGCGATCGTCCTCATCGGCCTGCTGCGGGTGCTGCCGCCGCTGCCGCCGCAGCCCGGTGCCCGCGAACGGTTGGACGTCCTGGGGGCCATCCTCGTCACCGGTGCCACCGGCCTGGCGATCTACGCGCTGACTGTCGCTGGCGAGATTGGTTGGACGGCGCCGCGCACGCTCATCTTCGCAGGGGTCGCGGTCGCGCTCTACTTGCTGTTCGGCTGGTGGCAGAAGACCGCGCGCTCGCCGCTGATGAACCTATCGCTGCTCGGCAGGCGGCCGGTGTTCTCTGGCGTGTTCGTGCTCGGGATCGCCACTGCGCTCATGGTCGCGGTGTTCTTCCTCGGCACCTTCTACTTCCAGCAGTACGCCGGCTTCGGCCCGCTGGCAACCGGCCTACTGTTCCTGCCCGTCGCACTGGCGACGATGGCCGGTGCGCAGACGGCAGGAAAGCTCGTTGGCAGGCTCGGCGCCCGCAAGCTCGGGGCGATCGGCATGACCGTCGGAGCGATCGGCCTGCTTGTTCCCGCACTATGGTCCACCACACTGACCACGACCATCGGGATCAGCTTCGGCTCGCTAGGCATCGGGATGCTGTTCGTCGTCGCCTCGGTCACCGCGCTTGGAAACGTCGCGCCGGAGGAGGCGGGTATTGCCTCGGGTCTGCTGAGCACGTTCCACGAGATCGGTGCTTCCGTCGGTGTTGCGACCGTCTCCAGCATCGCCGTGGTCAGCCTGACCGTTGGTGGCGATGCCGGATTCAAACAGGCGTTCCTCGCTGTAGCGATCGGTGCGGTCGCCGCGACCATCATCGCCAGCATCGCCATCCCCGGACGCCCTCGGGTGGCAGCACCGGAACCCACCCCTTGATGGATACCCCATAGGGGTATATGTTGACAGAAGTCGTACACGAATGAAGGAGTTAGTGATCATGACCACCACGACCGAGTACCAGGTGACCGGAATGAGCTGCGGACACTGCGAGACCGCAATCCGCACCGAAATCTCCGAGATCCCCGGCGTTACCGATATCGACGTCAGCGCAGCCACCGGCCGGCTGGCCGTCACCACCGACAAACCGGTCGACGAAACCGCGGTGCTCGCCGCGGTCGACGAGGCCGGATACGCCGCCGTCAGGAGCTGACATGAAAGCACCTGCACGGCTGGGCCTGTACGGGTTGGTCCTCGTGGCCGTGTTCGCCGTGGCTGGATTCGCGGCGAACGCGGTCATCCCCGAGGAGACCGTGCAGAGCTGGTCAGAAGGCACCGAACTGAACACCAATCAGAGCGAAGGAGACAACATGAACACCGCCGGGCACGAGGGCCACACAGACGACACAGCCGCCCTTGGCCTGGGCATCGCGCAGGAGGGTTACCGGCTCACCGCAGTGACCGCCCCCACCGACACCGGTACCGAGAAAAAGCTGTCCCTGACGATCACCGGCCCGGACGGGAACCCGGTTACCGACTTCCAGCTGGAGCACGAAAAAGAACTGCACCTGATAACCGTTCGCGCCGACGGTCAGCACTTCCGCCACGTCCACCCAGAGATGAACGACGGCGGCACCTGGACGATCCCCTGGCAGTGGGACGCGGCCGGGACCTATCGAGTCTTCGCGGACTTCGTTCCCGCAGAGGCCGGGGAAGGACTCACCTTGTCGACCTCGGTCCACGTGGGCGGCGACTACGAGCCCACACCGGCCACCGGGCCGAGTACCGAGACCACCGTCGACGGCTTCGACGTCAGCGTGGAGGGCGATCTCACCGCAGGCGAGGCCTCGCCGCTGACCATGACCATCACCCGTGCCGGAGAACCAGTCACTGAGCTGGAACCCTATCTGGGCGCGTTCGGCCACCTCGTCGCCCTGCGTGGCGGAGACCTGGCCTACCTGCACGTCCACCCCCACGGGGACGAGCCGCAGGCCGGCGAGATGTCTGGTCCGAAGATCGTGTTCGAGGCCACCGCGCCCACCGAGGGGCGCTACCTGCTCTACCTGGATTTCCAGGTTGACGGCGAGGTCCACACCGCCCCTCTGGTGATCGATACGACCACCGGCTCGGGCCTGCGCGGCGACGGGCACTCCGATGGTGGGGGTTCCGGTCAGGAGCCGGGCACGGGTGGCGAGCATCAGGAAGGAGAAGGCCATGACCACTGACAACACCAGTACTGGGGTCGCCGGCATCGAGTTGCAGATCGGTGGCATGACCTGCGCCTCGTGTGCGAACCGGATCGAGAAGAAACTCAACAAGCTCGACGGTGTCACCGCGAGCGTGAATTACGCGACCGAGAAGGCCAATGTCACGGGCCCCGACGACCTGGACCCGCAGGCTCTGATCGCGGAGGTCGAAAAGACCGGCTACACCGCTGCCCTTCCGGCGCGTGCCAAGGGCTCCGGTAACAGTTCAGACGAGGAGGGCGAGTCGTCCGAGGACGCCGAATTGCGATCTCTGCGTCAGCGTCTCATCGGCTCTGCGGTCCTGGCGGTGCCAGTGATCGCGATGGCGATGACCCCGGCCTTGCAGTTCGACTACTGGGGCTTTGCCTCCCTCGTCCTCGCCGCCCCCGTGGTGGTTTGGGCCGGGTGGCCGTTCCACCGCGCAACGTGGATGAACCTCAAGCATGGTGCAGCCACAATGGACACGCTCATTTCGGTGGGCACGACCGCGGCGATGATCTGGTCGATCGTCGCCCTGTTCTTCGGCACCGCTGGCCAGCCCGGCGTCGTCCACCCCTTCGAGCTGACCATCTCGCGCTCCGACGGGCTCGGGAACATCTACCTCGAAGTCGCCGCCGGGGTGATCACGTTCATCCTGATGGGCCGCTACTTCGAGAAGCGCTCCAAGCGCAGCGCCGGGGCCGCCCTGCGCGCCCTGCTGGAACTGGGGGCGAAGGAAGTCTCCCTCCTACGCGACGGCACCGAACAGCGAGTCTCCATCGACGACCTCGTGGTCGGCGACGAGTTCGTCGTCCGGCCCGGTGAAAAGATCGCAACCGACGGGACCATCACCTCTGGAAACTCCGCGGTCGACGCCTCGATGCTCACCGGCGAGTCCATGCCGGTCGAGGTCTCCGAGGGTGACACTGTCACGGGTGCGACCGTCAATGCCGGTGGCCGCCTGGTCGTGAAGGCGTCCCGGGTGGGCTCAGATACCCAACTGGCGCAGATGGCGAAAATGGTCGAGGACGCCCAGTCAGGCAAGGCCGAAATCCAGCGGCTAGCCGACCGGGTCTCCGGGGTATTCGTGCCGATCGCCATCGCCGTCGCCGTGGCCACCCTCGGTGCGTGGATCGGAGCCGGGTTCCCGCTGTCAGCCGGGTTCACCGCGGCAGTGGCGGTGCTAATCATTGCCTGCCCGTGCGCCCTGGGATTGGCAACCCCGACCGCCCTGCTGGTCGGGACCGGTCGCGGCGCGCAGATGGGCGTGCTCATCAAGGGGCCCGAGACCCTGGAATCGACCCGCAAGGTCGACACGATCGTGCTGGACAAGACCGGCACCGTCACCACCGGCAAGATGACCCTCACCGACGTCATCACCGCCAACGGGGTGGATCGGGACAAGCTGCTGCGCCTGGCCGGCGGGCTGGAAGATGCCTCGGAACACCCGATCGCCCAGGCCATCGCCGCCGGCGCGACCAGTGAGGTCGGCGACCTGCCCACGCCGGAGTCCTTCGAGAACATCGAAGGCAAGGGCGTGCAGGGCGTCATCGACGGCCACGCCGTGCTCGCCGGACGGGAGACGCTGCTGGCCGAGTGGTCCCAGCACCTTGACGAGGATCTGCGTTCGGCGAAGCAGGCGGCCGAAGCTGAGGGCAAGACCGCGATCGCGGTCGGCTGGGACGGTGTCGCGCGCGGCGTGCTGGTGGTCTCCGATCAAGTCAAGCCCACCAGCGCCCAGGCCATCGCCCAATTCAAGGAGCTGGGCCTAACGCCGGTGCTGCTCACCGGGGACAATCAGGCCGTGGCCGAGCAGGTCGCCGCCGCGGTTGGCATCGAGAAGGTCATCGCCGAGGTCCTGCCCAAGGACAAGGTCGACGTCGTCGCCCGCCTCCAGGACGAGGGCAAGGTCGTAGCGATGGTCGGCGACGGCGTCAACGACGCGCCCGCCCTCGCCCAGGCCGACCTTGGCCTGGCGATGGGCACCGGCACCGACGTTGCGATCGAGGCCGCCGACATCACCCTCGTCCGCGGCGACCTGCGTGCCGCCGCCGACGCGATCCGGCTGGCACGGCGGACGCTGCGCACGATCAAGACGAACCTGTTCTGGGCCTTCGCCTACAACACCGCCGCGATCCCGCTGGCCGCCTTCGGGCTGCTCAACCCGATGCTCGCGGGAGCGGCCATGGCACTGTCGTCGGTGTTCGTGGTCTCCAACAGCCTCCGATTGCGGACCTTCAAGGCCCGCGCGGACGACGACAGCGCGCCGGCACCTGCCGGCTCGACGCCGGCCCGTGAGCCGGTGAACGCCTGACCAACCGTCATCACACAACAAGAAGGGAAACCCGATGACTGCACACGAAAACCTGAACCTAACCGACAACTCGTCCAGTGGAGGCGGCTGCTGCGGCCACGCGCCGAGCGCCGACGCCGTTGCTCAGACCCCCGACATCGAGATGGCCGAATGCCCGGTGATGGCCGGCACCCCGGTCGTCAAGACCGACGCTGAGGCCGCCGGTCTCTACCGCGAGCACAACGGCCAGCGGTACTGGCTGTGCTGCGCCTCGTGCGGCCCACTGTTCGACGCCGACCCCGATCGCTACGCCACAGCCACGTAACGATGGGCAGGGCAGACTCCGCGCTTCTCAAACTCATCGGGAAGCGCGGAGTCCTTCTCCTCAAAGCTGCAACTACCGGGCGCAAGTGGAACGTGACGACAAGTCGTGCTCACCCTGTGGCCACCGAGCACAGCGATCGTTCGGACGATGAGTTTGCCCGTTGGAGAACCCAAGGCCCCTACAAACCGGGCCTGACGAAATGACGACAGCCGCCGTGGCCACCATCGCCTACTCAACGGAGAAGACCGTTTACGTCGTCAACTACGAGGCGGACGGCATGACGATGACGAACCACAAGTAGGTCATCGAAAGCGAGATACAGCCTGCTTCTTAGGGGCAACGGCTAGGTGTACTGCCCAGCAACGTTGGTTGAACTCGTGCGACGACACGGTCTGAATTGATGGGATGACGAAGGCCCCCCGATGTGGAGTGGAGCTGTCTAAGAAACCACTTCACAAACAGGAGGCCTTCATGTCCCACGCTAATGCAGCCCTGACCCCCAAAGCACGTCTGAGAATCGCCAAGCTCATCGTTGACCAGCAGTGGAGCGTCTCCACCGCAGCGAAAATGTTCATGGTCTCCTGGCCCACCGCCAAACGCTGGGCCGACCGCTACCGAGCCCACGGCGCGGCCGGGATGGCCGACAAGCCCAGCAGACCCCGGACAAGTCCTGCACGCACCCCGCAGGCAGCGGTCAAACAAATCGTGGCACTGCGCTGGCGCAAGCGCTTGGGGCCCGTCCAGATCGCCTACCGGCTGGGCCTGGCTGCCTCGACGGTGCACGCAGTGCTGGTACGTTGCCGGATCAACAGGCTGCGCTATATCGACCGGGTCACCGGTGAGAAAATCCGCCGCTATGAGCACCCCTATCCGGGATCGATGATCCACGTGGACGTCACCAAATTCGGCAATATTCCCGACGGCGGCGGGCACCGGTTCGTGGGCCGGCAGGCCGGAGACAAGAACCGTGCAGCAACCCCGGACAAGCCCCGCAATGCGAACCACACCCCGAAAATGGGAACCGCCTTCGTGCACACGGTCATCGATGATCACTCGCGTATCGCCTATGCCGAGATTCATGATGATGAGAAGTCGGTAACGGCCATCGCGGTACTGGAACGGGCCGTGGCGTGGTTCGCTGCCCGTGACGTCGTCGTGGAGCGCGTGCTATCTGATAATGGGTCCGCCTACCGCTCGCATGCCTGGCGTGACGCCTGCGCCGAGCTGGCCATCACGCCCAAGCGGACCCGCCCTTACCGGCCCCAGACCAATGGGAAAATCGAGCGGTTCCATCGGACCCTGAACGACGGTTGGGCCTACGCCAGGTTCTATGGCAGCGAGGCCACCCGCCGCGAAGCACTGCCGGATTGGATCCATGCGTACAATCACCACAGGCCCCACACTGCAATCGGGAACCAGCCACCAATCAGCCGCTTAACTAACGTCTATGGGCAGTACAGCTAGGTGCTCCCGGACGGGAACAAGAAGAACGGATCGGATATGAACGACGAACATACGAACCACAGCCATTCTGAGGACCGCTCGGGACGAGGCGGGGGCGTCACTCTCGCCAACCATCACGAGCACGCGGATCACGACGCCCCCACGAGCCACGGCGGTCACGATCACGGGCACGGCGGCCATGCCGGTCACGGTGACCATGTGGGACAGTTCCGCCGGCTGTTCTGGATCATGCTCGTTGTTGCTGTCCCCGTGGTGGGTTTCAACGATATGTTTGCCCACCTCATCGGCTACTCTCTGCCCGAGGCCGAGTGGGTTCGCTGGGTCTCCCCGGCCCTGGGCACGGTCATGTACTTCTGGGGCGGCTGGCCGTTCCTCACCGGCGGGCTGAGCGAGATCCGCTCCCGCAAACCCGGAATGATGCTGCTGATTGCCCTGGCGATCACGGTCGCCTTCGCCTCCTCGTGGGGCGCGAGCCTGTACCTGATCAGCCACGAGCTGAACTTCTGGTGGGAGTTGGCCCTGCTGGTCGTCATCATGCTGCTGGGCCACTGGATCGAGATGCGTTCCCTGGCCCAGACAACCTCGGCGCTGGATTCGCTGGCTGCGCTGCTACCGGACGAGGCCGAGAAGCTCGACGGCGACGCCGTGGTGAAGGTGGCACCCGCCGACCTGACCGTCGGCGATCTGGTTATTGTTCGGCCGGGGTCCTCGGTACCCGCCGACGGAAAGATCGTCGACGGTAGTGCCAGCATGGACGAGTCGATGGTCACCGGTGAGTCCAAGACCGTCCGGCGAGAGACCGGTGAACGGGTGGTCGCCGGCACCATCGCCACCGATTCCGGCCTGCGGGTCGAGGTCACCGCCACCGGCGACGACACCGCCTTGGCCGGCATCCAGAAACTCGTCACCGATGCCCAGGCCTCTACCTCCCGTGCCCAGCGGATCGCGGACACGGCAGCGGCGTGGCTGTTCTGGTACGCACTCAGCGCTGCGGTGATCACCGCGGCCGTCTGGTCATTGGTCGGGCTGCCCGACGATGCCGTGGTCCGCACCATCACCGTGCTCGTGATCGCCTGCCCTCACGCCCTGGGTCTGGCGATCCCGCTGGTCGTGTCCATCGCAACCGAACGCGCCGCCCGCGGCGGCGTCCTGGTCAAGGACCGCCTCGCCTTGGAATCCATGCGCACCGTCGACACGGTGCTGTTCGACAAGACCGGCACCTTGACCAAGGGCGAGCCCACCGTCACCGCGGTCGAACCCGTCGGGAACCGCAGCCAGGACGAGGTGCTTGCCTTAGCCGCGGCTGCTGAGACCGACAGCGAACATCCACTCGCTCGAGCCATCGTGGGCGCCGCCCACACCCGCAAACTGGACGTACCCGCCGCGGCGGACTTCTCCTCCTCCCCAGCAGTCGGCGTGAAAGCCACCGTGCAGAACACCGTCATCACCGTCGGCGGCCCCTACCTGCTTGACCAGCACCAGCAGGACGAGGTCCCCGTCGCCGACACCTGGCGGGAGGAAGGCGCGATCATTCTCCACGTACTCGCCGACGGTCAGATCATCGGCGCACTACGCCTTGCCGACGAGATCAGGCCCGAATCCCGCGAAGCCGTCAACGCCCTGCACACTGTCGGTGCGCAAGTGGTCATGATCACCGGCGACGCCCAGGCCGTAGCAGACACCGTGGCCAAGGACCTGGGCATCGACCGGGTCTTCGCCGGAGTCCGCCCCGAAGACAAGGCCGCCAAGGTTGCCGACCTCCAAGAAGAGGGTCGCAAGGTCGCGATGGTCGGCGACGGCGTCAACGACGCCCCTGCCCTCGCCCGAGCCGACGTCGGCATCGCGATCGGCGCAGGAACCGATGTCGCCATCGGTTCGGCAGGCGTCATCCTGGCCTCCTCGGACCCACGTTCGGTGCTGTCCGTCATCGACCTCTCCCGCGCAACCTATCGGAAGATGAAGCAGAACCTCTGGTGGGCCGCCGGCTACAACCTCATCTCCGTGCCTCTGGCCGCAGGCGTCCTCGCCCCCATCGGATTCGTGCTGCCCATGAGCGTCGGCGCGATCCTCATGTCCGTCTCCACCGTCGTCGTGGCCCTCAACGCGCAGCTGCTCCGTCGCCTCGACCTCAAGCCCGCGGCCAGCACGACAAGACTTCTCGACGCTGGCCCATCCACATGAACGGCCGCCGCTGCCGGAGCCGACACCACTCGAATCAGGAGGAGACGTCATGGACACCGTCACCACATCAGTGACCGAAACCAGCCATGGCTATATCAGTGACAAGACCCGCTATCTGGCGCGCATCAAGCGTATCGAGGGCCAGGCCCGCGGCATCCACCGGATGGTCGACCAAGACACGTACTGCATCGACATCCTCACCCAGATCAGTGCCATCACCTCCGCCCTGGAGAACGTCGCCCTTGGTCTGCTCGACGACCACCTCAAACACTGTGTCGCCGGAGCCATCCACAACGGCGGGGCCGAGGCAGAAGAGAAGATCGGGGAAGCCTCCGAAGCCATCGCCAGACTCGTCAAGTCCTGAGGAGGAACACATGAGAACCCTCGCCCACACATTGAAATCGGCTCTCGACTCGGGCGACGTCAGCGTCTCGATCAGCCGTTGCTGCAATGCACTTCGATGGGTCATCACCGCACGCACGTCAACCGACAGAAGCTGTCGATAGCCCGTTCTCCATCTCCACACGGGCGTAACAACGAGAGAGCTGGGGGGCGGACATGGCACCGTACGACCCCCTGCTCGCCCGGACACGCACCATCCACAATCCCAGTGGCCCCGTCGCGTACGACTGCGTCAAGCTGATCGTGGTCCGCGACGGTGGCGCCATCCTCTTCAGCGAGTTCGGTGAACAGCCCGTCAATGTCGGCGACGTGATCCTGCTCGGCGCGAACGTCCTCTGCGGATCGGAGCCGGAGGGGCACATCACGGTCACGACGATCTACCTCGACACTGACTACGTCCTCGATCAACTGTTCTGGCAGCATGTCGAGCTCCTGCACGACCGGCTGGACGCGCAAGGCTTCGCGGACACGACCTTTACCGAGCCCGCCCAATTGCTCCGCCTCGGTGAAGATCGGACCGGCATGTTGATGCCGTGGTTGGATGAATTGGTCGCCTTGAGCATCGGTCAGGCCTACCGGCAGCGCTTCCATCGGATGCAGGCACTGTTGCACGCGGTCATCGACGTGGTTGCTCCGTTCATCCGCATCTCGCCGCTCCGCACTTCACCGCTGCAACGGGCCCATATTCGGCCGACAATCCCGCGCGATCGCCGCTTCGCGCCGCTGCGTGTCGAGGCCCGGGAGGTTCACGTCGCTTTACATGCTGATGTGGCCAGGGCATGGACGTTGCCAGAGTTGGCCAACATGGTCCATCTGTCGTCGAAGCAACTCACCCGAGTGTTCGCGGACGCCTTTGGGAAGACCCCGATGACCTACCTGACGATGCTCCGTGTGGAGGAGATGGCCAGGCTCCTGCGGGAAACCGACTTGTCCGTCACGGAGGCCGGTCGCCAGGTTGGCTGGCAGTCCCGGAACCGGGCATCGGGGGCCTTCCGAGAGTGCGTGGGGATCACACCGAGTCGCTATCGAACGATGCGGTTCATCGGCGGCGATGTGCCCATTGATCGGACATTCCTGCCCACCTAAACGACACCTTGCGCGGTGCTGAGCCCCACGGTGGCGTGTTGGCTGATATGCCGTTGTCTACGTCAGGAGTACGCGAGCTTCCTGGCGGCCAACCTACCGATTTGCTTGTTCGCTGACCGTCTCGACTCGCCGGATGCTCCTGGCGCACCTCGCAGGTGTAGGACCGACCACCAGCCCGGTGGCCGGCCCTACCGGGAGGAGGCCGGACGATGGCGACGAGGGAGGAAGCCCGCCGGGCGCGGGAGGCGAAGCTCGACGAGCTGCATGGGAAACTGACGAGCGCGGTTGAGCAGCTGGTCTCCGGTGAGGACTGGGCGAAGGCCCTGTCGTTCGCGGCCCGGTTCCGGTCCCGCAGCTTCAACAACGTTCTGCTGATCTGGGCGCAGCACGGGGAAGCGTTCGAGGCAGGTCGCGTGCCTGACCCGGTGCCGTCGTATGTGGCCGGCTACAAGCAGTGGCAGCAGCTGGGCCGCCAGGTTGAGAAAGGCCAGGCCGGCTACCAGATTCTCGCTCCGATCACGGGCCGGTTCGCCTCGGCGAACCCGGCCGATCCGGAGTTGTGGAGACGTCTGAACCGGGGCGAGAAGCCCACGCCCGGCGAAGTGGCCCGGACCCGCATGGTCGGGGTGCGGCCGGCATATGTCTGGGATGCCTCCCAGACGGCTGGCGATCCGATCCCGGAGCATCCGACCCCGACCCTGCTGAAAGGCGAGGCACCCGGCGGACTGTGGGACGGGCTTGCCTTCCAGGTCCGCGCGGCCGGGTTCGAGGTATCGCGGGTGCCGCACGAGGGGATAATCCACGGCGCCAATGGGGTCACGGACTTCGAAGTCCGGACGGTGACGGTGCGGGAGAACATGGACCCCGCCGCCCAGGTGAAGACTCTCGCTCACGAACTGGGGCATGTGCTCATGCACGGGCCTGACCAGGAGGACGCGCGACAGCATCGCGGGATCGGTGAGGTCGAGGCCGAATCGGTCGCGCTGATGGTAGGTGCCGCCCACGGAATGGACACCTCGGATTACACGATTCCGTACGTCGCCACTTGGGCCGCCCGCGTGGATGGCAAGGAACCGGCCGACATCGTCAAGGCCACAGGCGAACGGGTCCGCAAAACTGCCCTGTCGATCCTGGATCAGCTCGACACCGCCCAGCTCGGCGACGGGACCCCGCCCGGCCTCGACCGCGAGGCGCCACAGCGTGCCCAGCCGGCACATGACCAGCCAGCGCGCCGGCGACAGAGTGTGCCGCTGACCGCACCTGGCGCCCGGGCCAGCCCCGCCATCGTGCCGCAGGAACGGGGCCTGTGATGACTTCCCCCGACGGCCTCGCCGGCGTACTAACGCGCATGACCTTCCGGTGGCCGGCCTCGGCCGTCGCGCGGGAACTCGCCGGTGCGGGAGTACCTGTGTTCCCATGTCAACCGGGCGGTAAGCGCCCGCTGACCGAGCACGGGTTCCACGACGCCACCAGAGACCCCGACCAGACGGAGGCGTGGTGGAGAAAGCACCCGACCGCGAATATTGGCGTGCCGACCGGCACGGCCTCCGGTGTCGTCGTGGTCGATGTCGACGTCCACGGCCCCGTCAACGGGTTCGCGGCGTTCAACCGCGCCCACCGTGCCGGGCTCGTCGGTGGATGGCAGTTCCTCGTGACCACGCCGTCCGATGGGATGCACGCCTACTACCCGGCGACGCCGGGCGTGGTGCAGCGGTCGTGGCAGGCCGCTCGCGCCGGGATCGACTTCCGTGGCGACGGCGGCTACATCATCGTCCCGCCCTCCAGGGTGGTCAGCAATGGCACGGGCGCCGAGTATCGGGTTCGGCAGATAAGCACCGGCCCCAGCACCACGGTGGATTCGGATGCGTTGCGGGACATCCTCGACCCCCGGCCCGCGCCGCGCTGGCCGGCGAGCCCGAGCGTGGGGCAGCAGGCGGATGTGTCGCAGTTGGCGGAATGGGTCGCCAACCGTGGCGAGGGCGAGCGAAACCGTGGCCTGTTCTGGGCGGCCTGCCGCCTCGCAGAGAACGACCTTCCGGCGCCGGAGGCGCTGGAGGTGCTTGCGGCCGCGGCCTCGGAGGCGGGGCTGGGTGAGCGAGAGATTACCGCGACTGTCCGCTCCGCCTATCGCACCGTTCAACCCCGACCCCAGACCTCCTCGCGGCTACAGGACGGCTCGTCGGCAACTGGCAGTTGGTTCAGCCGGGACGCGGCCGCGCGGTCGTCCCCTCAGGTGCGGGGGCTGTCATGACCATCCATGCCAGCACCGGGCAGAGGAACCGGCGTTGGGCGGTGGTCACCGCGGTGGCGGGGACCGTGTTCATCGCCGCCGGAGCGTTCTGGCTCTCGTTCACCGCGCTGGCCGATCTGGCTGCTCGGTCCGGGGTCGGCGGTTCGCAGGCGTGGGTGTGGCCGCTGATCGTGGACGGCATCATCGTTGTCGCCACCGTCGCCGCCGTTGCCCTAGCCGGTCAGCGGTCGGCGTGGTATCCGTGGGCGCTGCTGATCGGTGGGTCCGCCGTGTCGGTGATCGCCAACGCCCTCCACGCTGTCGTCGCCGCGGATGCTGATGTCCCCGGAGTGCTGGCCGCGGCCGTTGCCGCGGTACCTCCCGTGGTGCTGCTGGCGATCACTCACCTGACCGTCATCCTCACCCGACCGCAACCAGCCCCCGACACGCTGATGTCCAGCGACGACGCCGTGTCCCCTGACATATCCGCGCCCATCGAAGAGTGGGCTTCGGCACCTGGGCCGGGGACGGTGTCGTCGGCCGAGGTCGAGGAGATCGCGGCGTTGCCGGCGCCAGCAGAGGAGAGCGAACAGGCTATAGCACCCGGCACAGCGCAGGCATCGGCAGATCGGGACAGTGAGCCGACGACCGACTCGGGGGTGGCGCGCACCGATCGGCGTGCTCGGGCAGCGCAGCTGCGCGGGCAGGGGTGGTCGAACAAGAAGATCGCCCGTGATTTGGGCGTGCACCCCTCCACGGTGGGCCGGTGGTTCACCGGCGCGCACCTTACCGACAGCACCGATGACGAGGAGGCAACCCCATGAGTCCCGAACACGACCACGACCTGCGACGACCCGACGCTGACGATCGGGCACCCGATGTAGGGACCGTTCGCCCGGCGTCGGAGGCGGTTGAAAAACTCGAGGCACCGGACGCGGTCCGGGCAGCACGGGCCTCCCGCCGACGCGGAACCGAGCGGCAGACACCAGCGGCGGAGGTGAGCCGTGCGCGGGGTGTGGAGTGGGTGCGGCCCACGGATCTCATCGCTCGCCAGGGCGCGGCCCTCGCTGGCCGGGGTGTCGATTTCGAGGTCGAGCTGGCCCGCCGTACCCGCGCGCCGCTCGCCACGGGTGTTCGTGACCTGGGTGAGCGGACCCGCCGGTTGCCACCACTGGCAGCATTCGGCCGTGGCAGCACGGGGCAGGCCGCTCCGTCCCGGCCCGGCGTCGGGTTGAGCTGAGTAGGGCGGTGACAAGCGATGCGTGCGTCAACGAGGACCGACAGCGATGTTGGGGATGGCGTGCGCACCTGCTTGTCAGGAGGTGCCCTGACCATGACCGAGAACACACACCCCACCAGCGACCCGACCACAGGATCTGACCGCGCGGACTTCACGACCGGTGAGGGTCTGCGCGCACTGCTGCACCGGCTCCACCACGGCGGGCGGCGCGCCTGGGCGTACGATGCGCAAGCGGCGGAGCTGATGCAGTTCACCGCGAAGAAGTACGCGCCGTTGGCGCGCAAGCACGGGCTGGACCCGTGGGAGGCCGCCTCGGCGGCGTTCGATGTGATGCGCACCAGGGCAGCACGCGAGGCGTACGATCCGTGGGCGGTCATCACGCACGCGGTGCGGATCACCTGCATCTTCGAAGAACGCGCCCAGGGACTGCTCTGCTCGGTCCACCAAGCCCGCCGCCCCCACATCTCTGCCTTCCACGACCCTGAACGGTTCTCCGACCGCGAGACCCCACTGACCGACTACCACCCCGCCTTCCACATCCCCGCCGCCGACGCACCAGACGGCAACGACGAGACCCCGGCATCGGAGCGAGCCAGCACCTCAGCAGGCTCGGCAGTCGAAGACGCGATCGCGCTGTTCACGCTCCTGGACTGGCCCGCCGACACGGCCCGAGCCGCGATCGAGCACGCCTGCGGAGCGCTCACCCAGGCCGGTACCCGCCAAGCCGCCTACGAAGGGCTGCGACGGGACAAGCATGCCCGCGCCCTGCTCGACATCCCCAGCCACTCCTGGACAGCACTGTTGAAGGCGCTGCTGGGCACCCCCCACCCGGCCTACACCGCTACCGGCCTCGGGAGGGGTGTGCTGCTGCGCCTGTTGATCGGCGAAAGCCTGCCCGTGTTGCTGCGCGACGACGACCTCGTCCTTTCGGTTTCCCTCGCCGCCCCACGCCGCCCTCGGAACCACGACGATGCCCAAGGTGGTGCGTGATGAGCGCGCCGGCGGGGTTCATCGAGCTGGAGCGCACGGTCGCCTCGATCCAGGTGGGCAGGCGGCATCGCACCGAGCTGGGCGACATCGACGCACTCGCCGCCTCCATCGACCGCGACGGCCTCCTCCAACCGATCACCATCACCCCGGACGGGGTGCTCGTCTGTGGGGCCAGACGGTTGGCGGCGATCCGGCAACTTGGTTGGAAGACCGTGAACGTCTGGGTCCGCTCGGGCATCTCCGACCGCCTCGGACACCTGCTGGCCGAGCAAGACGACAACGTCCTGCACAAGCCCCTGACCCAGCTCGAAGCCGCCGCCCTGTATCGGGAGCTGAAACAGGTGATGGCCGAGGACGCGGCCCGGCGGCAGGCCGCGACCCAGTTCAGCGCGCAGCAGCAACCCGGAGACGACGGTGCGGGAAAATTTCCCGCACCGTCCGACCACGGCCGGACCAGTGAGCAGGCTGCCCGGATGATCCCCGGCAGCGCGTCCTACAAGACCCTGGACAAGATCAGCTTCCTCCACCACATCGCCGAGGACCCCGCCCAACCCGAGGAGCTTCGCCAGCAGGCAGCGACCGCGCTGGAACGCATCGAGGCCGGCAACCCCGTCGACCCCCTCTACCGGCAGGTCCGGGAACAGGCCGACACGACACGCGGTGACCGCGACGCGGACCTGCACCAGCTCGCCGCTGACGCCCTCGTCCGCATCAAGACCACGACACCAAAGAGACGCACCCCACGGCCCACCCCCGCAGCGGGTCAGGGTGAGGGTGAGCCGGTGCGGTATCCGGTGCGCGCGTTCGTGCTCACCTGGAGCGAGCTGGCCGACTGGTGGACCCACTATGACCTCGACCAGCTCGCCGCCGAGCTGACCGACGAGCAGATCAATTCCTTCCTCGCCACTGCTGAGGGCACCAGCCGATTCGGCGAGCAGCTGCGTGCCGCGCGCGAGCGCGGGAGCAGCGCCGACACCGGGCCGGTGCGCGGCCACCTGCGCGCCTTGTAGCCACCTCGCTGGCTCGGGTGTGGCGGTGCACCTACGGGGCATGAAGACTCCCGACCTTTCCGATGCTCGCTCCCACCACCGAATGATCGCGGTGCTCACCGCACTCGTGGCGGTCCTCGTGCTCACCGGGATCGGGGTCTACGGCCTGATCACCGGACCACCCACCAGCAACGAGCCCGGCAGCGATGAGGGCCCCGGGCCGGGGCCAGTCGTCACCGTGCCCAGCGATCCGGTACCCACCACGACACCCCGCCTGCCCGTCGTGCGGCCTTCGGCGGACCCGGCGACGTTCGTCGGCAACGTCGTCACGGCGCTTTTCAGCTGGGATACCGCCAGCGGATTCATGCCCCTGGACTACACCTCCGTCGTGTTAGAGGTTGGTGATCCGTCCGGTGCGGAACAGGCCGGGCTCGCCGCCGACATCGCCACCTACCTCCCGAACCGGGAGGCGTGGATCGAGCTGCGGCAGTACGCCACCGCCCAGCACCTGAGCATCGACGACGTGTTCGTCCCTCAGGCATGGGGTGAGGCAGTGGAGCAGGCCCAGCCCGGCCAGCTCGCCGAAGGCACCATCGCCTACACGATCGAGGGCACCCGCCACCGCACCGGCACCTGGAACGACGAACCCGTCACCTCGAAGCATGCGGTGGCGTTCACCGTGTTCCTCGTCTGCGAGCCGACCTACGACACCTGCCACCTGCTGCGGCTGTCCCAGCTCGACAACCCCCTCCGATAGCTGCTGAGGAGTGATTGCTCGTGTTGAAGAAACTCGCCGCCGCCATCGCCCTAGTGTTCTTTGGTCCGGCGTTGCTGCTGTTGTCGGTCGGGGTGCTGATGAACCCGGCCGCCACCGCCAACGCCTGTGTCACCGGAACCGGCGTCACCGTCGGGGACGTCCCGGACGAGCTGGAGGTGACCACCGCCAACGGTGAGACCTTCACCCTCAACCGCCAGCAGCTCACGCATGCGGCGACGATCATCGAGACCGGCTCCAGCATCGACGGGGTGACCCGCAACGGCATACACATCGCGCTGATGGCGGCGCTCACCGAGTCCACGTTGCGGATGCTCGCCAACACCTCCGCCTACCCCGAATCCGCGAACTACCCCAACGACGGCAACGGCTCCGACAACGACTCCCTCGGCCTGTTCCAGATGCGACCCCAGTCCGGCTGGGGGTCGGTGGCCGAACTGATGGACCCCGTGTACCAGGCTCGGGCGTTCTTCGGCGGACCCGAAGGACCGAACTCCCCCTCCCCGCGCGGACTGCTGGACATCCCCGGCTGGGAGCAAATGGACAAGGGCGAGGCCGCCCAGGCCGTCGAGGTCTCCGCCTACCCGGACCGCTACCGCAACTACGAGCCCGTCGCCAAGACCATCCTGACCACCCTCACCGGCACCACGAAAACCAATGCTGCCGACACGGATGGGTCGAGCAGCGGCATGACAGTTCCAGCGGTGCAGACGGTCGCGGCGGAGTCCTCCCGGGTGGTGTTCCCCCTGCCGGAGGGCACCTGGGTGCTCACCAGCGAGTTCGGACCCCGGGTGCACCCGATCACCGGGGAGAACTCCGTCCACACCGGCACCGACTTCGCCGCCCCGGACGGGACCCCGATCCTCGCCGCCGCCGACGGAACCGTGACCGTCGCCGAGTTCTCCGGCGGGTATGGCGGGCTCATCGTGATCGAGCACACCCTCGACGGCGTCGCCGTCGCGACCGCGTACGGACACATGTGGGAGCAAGGCATCCACGTCAACCCCGGCGACACCGTGACCGCCGGGCAGCACATCGGCGACGTCGGCAGCTCAGGCAACTCCACAGGTCCGCACCTGCATTTCGAGGTCCGCCCCGGCGGCACCAACGGCGAAGCGATCGACCCCGCCGCCTGGCTCAACACCCATGATGCGGGCGACCTGCCCGAACCCGAGACCGGCGCCCCCAACGGCGGCTGCGACCCAGGGGCCGGGACGCCCGGCCAGGCACCGGAGCCGTTCGAGGGCGACCCGAACCAGATGGTGGACGACCCCACCTCCGACGGGCAGATGACCGCCCGCACCCTGCACCTGTATCAGCAGGCCACCGCCGCCTTCCCCGACACGTCCTGGGCGTGCTGGTCACCTCGACCGGGCACCGTCTCGGAACATCCCCTCGGGCGGGCATGCGACATCACCTTCGGCAACGCGATCGGATCGGTCCCGACTCCCGCGCAGCTCGAAGCGGGCTGGGAACTGACCAACTGGATGAAGGACCACGCCGAGGCTCTCGGAGTGGAATACCTGATCTGGCAGGACAAGATCTGGTCGCTGGCCCGCGACGCCGAGGGCTGGCGGACCTACACCAGGGGAACCGACGTCACGACCAAACACATCGACCACCTGCACGTAACGGTCGTCGCCTAAGGTCCGAGATTACATCTACCGTAGATTCGTACCTTGAGCGTTCATCGCCGCTCAAGATGGGGTGCGGATGCCGTGACGCGGATCGTGATCTCGTCCACTTTTGGCACGTGCCGCTTCGCGGCTGCTTCGGCCTCCTCGGCAACCAGATCGGCGTGGGCCAGATCCATCTGGGCGGTTCGGACGACGGCGTCGCCGCGGAGGCGATGGCCGACCCAGCGCAGCCGCACCCGCTGAACAGACTCGACCTCCGCGGCGTGTTCGAGAGCGTGCTTGACCCGGTCAACGAGCTCGGGCTCGATGCCATCCATGAGGCGACGCCCTACCGATCGAATCGTTCCGATGAGC
This sequence comes from Arthrobacter sp. AOP36-F1-5, assembly GCF_058137995.1. Classification (NCBI taxonomy): domain Bacteria; kingdom Bacillati; phylum Actinomycetota; class Actinomycetes; order Micrococcales; family Micrococcaceae; genus Arthrobacter; species Arthrobacter sp. AOP36-F1-5. Next base: position 55,826 of record NZ_CM176892.1, on the reverse strand, counting down.
AGCACCGCGATCATGACGGAGATGAGTAGGCCGACGATGGGGTCGGCGAGCGGGAAGCCGAGGAGGACGCCGATGGCGCCGGCAACGACGGCCAGGGACGTGAAGCCGTCGGTGCGGGCGTGCACGCCGTCGGCGACGAGCGCGGCGGAGCCGATCTTCCGGCCGACGCGGATGCGGTAGACGGCGACGGCCTCGTTGCCGAGGAAGCCGATGATGCCGGCGGCGATCACCCAGCCAACGTTCTCCATCGAGCGCGGGTTGATCATCCGGTCGATCGCCTCCCACGCGGCGATGACCGCGGACAGCGCGATCATGAGCACGATGAACAGCCCGGCGAGGTCTTCGGCCCGATTGAAGCCGTAGGTGTAGCGGCGGGTCGCTGCGCGGCGGGAGAGAACGAACGCGATCCACAGCGGTACCGCGGTGAGCGCGTCGGAAAAGTTGTGGATCGTGTCGGCGAGGAGTGCGACCGAGCCGGAGAACGCGACGACCACCGCCTGAGCCACGGTCGTGGCGAGCATGAGAACGAGGCTGATCTTCAGCGCCCGGATGCCCGCAGAGTTCGCCTCCATCGCGTCGTCGATCGAGTCCGCCGCGTCGTGGGAGTGCGGCACGAAGATTCCGTAAAGGAATCCTTTGAACCCGGTCGGGTGCGAGTGCTCGTGCTCGTGATCGGCGGCGTGCGAATGCGAGTGGCTGTGATCGGTCATGCTTCCGCTCTTTCGGAGTGGTGGTGACGCGGACGGTCATCGAGGGAGTGTTCGGCCTGGAAGATCGCATCGGTCACGAGTTGCGAGGCGTGCTCGTTCTCCAGCCGGTAAAACACCCGCTGACCCTCCTGCCGGGCAGCGACGATCCGTGCCATGCGAAGCTTCGCCAGATGCTGCGACACCGCCGCCGGGGACTTGTACACAATGTCGGCGAGGTGATTCACCGACAGCTCCTCGCTGCGGCGCAGCGCCAGAATGATCCGCACCCGCGTCGCGTCCGCGAGCAGCCCGAACACCTCGACCGCGAGCTCCACGAACTGACTGTCCGGGTCCACCCCACACACCTGCTTATCTGCATCCATACGCAGATTATTGCAGATCGGGCTGCGCGTGAGAAGCACGTCCAAGAACAGTGATGCGAAGGTGCCGACAACGGAGCACACGACTAGACACCACACGCACGAAGGTCCGAGAGCGTTGACAAGCCCGGCCTCGGGTCTTCCCAATGCCGGGTGAACCACGTCGCATTGATCGACAGCGGGCAGCCGGGCGGCCTCAGCGCACCTTCACGGCATGGCAATCCCGCTCTCGCACCATCTATTCCGGCACGTCGAATATGCGACGCCGCCGCCCGAAGGCATGAGCGGCATGGATGTGTTTCCAGACTTCGACGGGATCGGTGGGATCGGTGACCTGCGCGCGGTGATCGGCGCGCTGCTGACGTTCGTGCTCATCACTAGCGTCCTGATGCTGATCGTTTCGGCCGTCATCTGGGCCATCGCAGCTGCGAACGGCAACTACAGCGCGGCTGGGAAGGGCCGCACCGGTGTCCTCGTCGCCCTCGGCACCGCGGTCCTGGCTGGTGCCGGAGTGGCGTGGATGAACTGGCTCATCGACCTCGGCCAGCAACTCTGATCCCTGCCCAGGCTCGAAACTGCCGCCTCGGACGGCCTTGGGGATTGTCGCGCACCTGATCTGCGAACCCATCCGTGTACCCGCCCCGAAAGGGCGGGTTCCGTTCGTCAGGAGACTCACCGTGTTCGATCTCATCACCGCTCTGCCTGCGCTTATGCCAATGGATGTCGACATCACCCCCAACGATTCCGGTCTGCCCGGCATCGCCCAGCTGCGCACCATCGTCGGCGCGGTGATGACCGTCGGCCTCATCTTGTCGGTGCTCGCGCTGATCATCTCGGCGATCGTGTGGGGTTTCGGCGCGAACTCCTCTAATCCACACCTCGCGGGCCGGGGAAAGATGGGCGTCCTCGTGAGCTGCGGGGCCGCGGTGATCTGTGGCGCCAGCGTGACGTTGATCAACTTCTTCTGGGACGTCGGCCAGCAGGTCTGACACCAACCGCTGACTCGATCCTTAAAGGAGTGATTGCGGTGGGTGTATGCGATATCCCCGTCATCTCGGCCGTGTGCGACACCGCCGGCGAAGCCGCCGCCAGTCTGGTGGCGGCACCGTTCGACTGGCTCGCCCAAGCGATGGGTGCCGCCGCTGGCTGGTTGTTCGAGGCCGTGTGGTCCGTGTTCGACACCACCACGCTCGTCGATGTCACCCGACCCGAATATGTGGCGGTCTATAACCTGCTGTTCGGCATCGCAGTGTTCGTGATGCTGATCTTCTTCTGTCTCCAGCTGCTCACCGGTCTGATCCGCCGCGATCCCACTGCCCTGGCTCGGGCAGCCCTCGGGTTGGCGAAGTCTGTGCTCGGCTCGTTCGTGGTGATCACGCTGACGGCGTTGCTGCTGGAGATCGTCGACCAGCTCTGTGTCGGGATCATCCAGGCCGCCGGTGAGACCACCGAGTCGATGGGCGACAAGATCACCCTCCTCGCGGCGGGGCTGGTGGGGATCAACATCGCCGCCCCCGGGGTGGGGGCGATCATCACGATCTTCCTCGCCGGCCTGGCGATCGCCGCCGCCGCGACCGTGTGGCTGTCGCTGCTCGTGCGGAAGGCGCTGTTGCTGGTGGCGATCGTGTTCGCACCCCTGGCGTTCTCCGGCGCCTCCTGGGACGCCAGCAGAGGATGGATCGGCAAGTGGGCGATGTTCGTCATCGCGCTGATCTGCTCCAAGCTCGTCCTGGTCGTGATGTTCCTGGTCGCCATCACCCAGGTATCGGCACCGATCGATGCGGACCTGTCCTCGATCAGCGACCCGCTGGCCGGAATCGTGCTGATGGCGATGGCCGCATTCGCCCCCTACCTGACCTACAAGTTCATCAGCTTCATCGGATTCGACATGTACCACGCGATCGGCTCTGAACAAGACGCCAAACAGGCCCTCAACCGCCCTGTCCCCACCCCGACGAAACCAGCCGGCGACGGCCCCAAGAAGGTCCTCGACGGAGGCAACAGCGGCGACAGCGGTGGGAGCGGTGGGAAGACGCCGCCTCCGGCCAAGACCTCCGCGCCCCAGGCATCCGGGGGTGGGGCGAGTGCTGCTGGAGGCGCTGGCACCGCGGGTGGGTCCGCCGGCGCAGGAGCAGGAGCAAGTGGTGGTGCCGGGGCAGGTGCGGTGGGTGCGGGTGCTGCGGCGGCTGGTCCGGCCGCGGCTGCGGTGATCGCGGCGAAGGTCGCCAAGGGTGCTGCGACTGCCGGTCCGAAGGCCGGCACGGCTCTTGGCAACCAGGGCGAGGCCGCCGCCGACAGTGCCGGGCAGACCGGCGCCACACCCTCTCCTGCGGCGTCCTCGACGTCGTCTACACCGACCACGAAGGCTCCGCCTCCTGCCGAGCCGAAGACACCGTCGGCGGGTCCCTCGCAACCGACGCCGCCTGCGCCGAAGCCGGCCCCGCCGCCGCCGGCACCGAAGCCGACCGGGAAGGACTGAGACGGCCATGACGACGAAGCAGAAGGAGTCCTCCACGGAGCTGGTGCCGGTCAAGTTCTCCCGCCTCACCCGCCGCGGTATCCTCCTTGGCCTGTCCCTGGCCCAGCTCATCACCCTCGCCACCGGCGTCCTTGCCGTCGTCGGCGGCCTGTATGCCGGCGGTGGCATCCTGCTGGCTTACACGGCTCCGGTGTGGGTGCTCGCCGCGGCGCTGACGTGGATACCCGTCGCCGGACGCCCAGCCGTGGAGTGGCTGCCGGTCGCATCCTGGTGGCTCTGGCGCACCACCGCAGGCCAACTCCTCTATCGGCGCCGCATCGTGGCACCGCGGCCGGTCGGGACGCTCGCGCTGCCCGGGGACATGGCACGCATGCGCGAGTACACCGACCCCGACACCGGGGCCGGGATGATCCATGACCCCCACGCCGCGACCCTCACCGTGGTCTGCGAGGTGACCCATCCAGCGTTCGTGCTCCTGGACCCGGGCGAGCAGGAACGCCGCGTTACCTCCTGGGGTCGCGTCTTGGCCACGGTGTGCCGCTCCGGACGGATCGCCACCCTCCAAGTCGTCGAACGCACTTTGCCGGACTCCGGCACCGGATTGGCTGAATGGTGGGCCTCCCACGGCACCGCCGACGACACCTGGGCCGCGACCACGTACGCGGAACTGATCGAGCGTGCCGGGCCGGCCGGGGAACGGCACGCGACCACTTTGTCCCTCTCGCTGGATATGAAGACCGCGGCCCGGCAGATCAGGACCGCCGGCGGAGGCATCCGCGGGGCCGCGGCCGTCCTGCGCCAGGAGATGTCGACCCTGGTCGCGGCGCTGCGCTCAGCGGACCTGAAGCCCTCCGGGTGGCTGAGCCCGGGACAGATCGCGGTGATCCTGCGCAGCGCATATGACCCGGCGATCGCCGCGACCCTGGAACGCCACGGCGAACTCGGCCAGCACCTCGCCACCGCTGGCCCCGTGGCCGTCAACGAGTCCTGGACCCGGTTGCGCACCGACTCCGCACACCACGCAGTGCTGTGGGTCTCGGAGTGGCCGCGCTCGATGGTCTACCCGGGCTTCCTGTCTCCGGTGCTGCTGTCCACCGGCATCCAACGCAGCTTCTCGCTGCTGTGCACTCCGATGCGTTCGGACCAGGCCGCCCGCGACATCCGCAAGAAGAAGGTCGAGCACATCTCCGACGCCGCCCAGCGGGCGAAGATCGGGCAGATCGAAGACGCCACCCAGACCGCCGAGTACCACGACGTCCTCCAGCAGGAAGCCGACCTGACCGCCGGCCACGGCGTGCTGCGGTTCACCGGCCTCATCAGCGTCTCCGCACCCACCGTCGAAGAGCTGGAGGCCGGTGTGGCCGCGATTGAGCAGGCCGCGATCCAAGCCTCCTGCGAGACCCGGCTACTCGTGGGACAGCAGGCCGCCGCGTTCACCGCCGCTGCGCTGCCGCTGTGTCGCCGAGTCTGACCCGTCAAACGGAGAGCCAGTACCAATCCCGAAGCCGGCTGCGTACGTGACGTGGGCATTCGGGTTGGTGCACACAGACTCTTTGATCGCCCGCCGTCTCCGCTTCGTGTGCTCGGCCCGTACCCGTGCGGGATCGAGTCGCTCTTCTCTGACTTCACCGTTCCTCGGCATCGTGGGCGCCCGGCTAGACGCGTTGTCCCGACGGGCAACGCAACTTATGTTGACTTGGAGGCCATGTCAACGTAGGTTGCTTTGTATGGAGATCATGGACCTCACAGTTCGGGCGGCTGACGTGTCCGACCCTCGCGTGGGACTGCGAGCGATCGCAGCATTGCGTCGCTTGGTGGACACGCTGGAGCTACGCCAGGTCGAAGCCGCTTTGGCCGCCGGTCTGGGCTGGACCGATATCGCCGATTGTCTGGGCGTGTCCCGTCAGGCCGTTCACAAGAAGTACCGCAACCGGGTCCGGCCCGGTCTGGCGCCCAAGCACGGAGGAGCTCGATGAGCGCACGCACGATGCCGATCTACCTGACCGCCGCCTGGCGCGAGGCCGCCCGTGCGCGGGAGCCTTACATCGACCTCGATCACCTTCTGATCGGCCTGATCGCTGCTGGCGGGCAGGCGGCCCAGTTACTCACCCGCCACGGCATCGATCTGATCTCTGCGCGCTCCGCCGCCGGTGCGGTCCATGCTGATGCGGTCGCTCTTCTCGGCGTGGACGTCCGCGCACTCCCCGCACCGGCACCGCGACCATTGAACGAGCTGAACCGCGGGGATGTTGGGGAAGTGCCGATGAACGAAAGGGCTGATCGACTCATTGACCGCCTCGGTGTCCGCGCGACAGAACGCGATCTGCTGCATGCCTTGCTCGCAGAGCCATCCGGAACGATCCGCGACCTCATCGAACGCGGTGGCGCTGATCTGGAAACCATGACCAGCGAGGTGGTTGGTGGCCACGCAGATTGGTCACCGGTCGCCCCGCAGCGTGCTCAGACCGTCGAATCGCAGGCAGAAACACGCATGGCAGCCGTGCAGCTGACGCACTTCATTCCCGCCGAGCGGGGACTCGTGCGTTCAGTCGCCACCGACAGCACGGTGGCCCCGCAATGGTTGATGGTTCCCGACACGACGCGGCAAAACGACGGCACGCTAGTCGTGGACGTGACGAAGCGCGGTCGCACCCGTACTCTCCGGCTCACCCCCACAGCCGACGAGGACGGACACGTTCGCTGGGACGACCAGCCGTTGGGCTGGTACGAGCTGCGATTTGTCGCCGTCGACGGTGGCACAATACTTACGCTGACCCGCGCTGTTCGTCCCCTCGGCTTGCTCGGCGCCGCACTGATTCCGCTGATCCGTCTGTCGAACGGACTTGGCCTGCTCGTCCGTGCACAAAACCTCGCGCTCGCCTGCGCCGACGCGATGGATCACAAGTAGTGATGGAGGGACGGGCAGGCGCCCCGACGCTCGCCCCGGCACCGTCGCGCGCCCTACTGGGCTACCTGCGCGAGCACCGTGGCGCACTCGTCATCGTGGTCGCTTTGTCGATCCTGGGCGCGGGGCTGAACCTGGCCCAACCGTTGCTGGTCAATCGGCTCATCGACTCGGTGGGGACCGGCCGACCGCTGGCCCAGCTGATCTGGGTGCTCATCGTCCTGGTGGTCGGTGCCGGGGTGGTCGGTGCGGTGCAGCAGTTCTTGCTGGAGCGCACCGCCGAAGGCGTCGTGCTGACCGCGCGGCGCCGGCTGATCGCCGCCCTGCTCCACCTCCCGGTGCGGGTCTATGACACTCGCCGCGCCGGTGACCTCGTCTCCCGGGTCGGGTCGGACACCACCATGGTGCGCGCCGCCCTGACCGGGGGGCTGGTCGACGCTCTCGGTGGCGCCCTGGTCTTCGCCGGCTCGCTCATTGCCATGCTGCTGCTCGATGCGGTCCTGCTCGGGATCACCCTGGCCGTCGTCGCAGTGGCCATGGTCAGCGTCGTGCTGGCCTCGGCCCAGATTCAGACCCTCACCCAATCGGCCCAGGAGGCACTGGGGCGGCTCGGCGCGGGCGTGGAACGGGCGGTCTCGGCGATCCGCACCATCCGGGCCAGCGGCGCCACCGACCGCGAGATCGCCCGACTCAACGATGAGGCGTCCGCCGCCTACGGCTACGGCGTGCGTGTGGCCGGCGTTGAAGCCGTGCTCTGGCCCATCAGCGGCCTCGCAGTCCAGGGATCATTCCTCGCCGTGCTCGGGGTCGGGGGCTACCGGGTAGCGGCCGGTGCCCTCACCGTGGCCGACCTGGTGACCTTCATCCTCTTCCTGTTCATGATGATCATGCCGCTCGGACAGTTCTTTTCCGCGATCACCACCGTGCGTTCCGCTCTTGGTGCCTTGGCCCGTATCCACGAGGTCCTCGACCTACCGCGGGAGGATGACGGCGACCCGCCTGTCATCGCGGGTGTGCCAGGGCGCGCCGGGACCTCCTCGGAAGAACCCCCACCACCCGCGGAGGGCGCCGAAGTCGTCTTCGACCACGTCACTTTCGCCTTCCGGCCCGGCCACCGCGTCTTGACCGATGTCACCCTCACGGCACCTCGCGGGTCCACCACCGCGATCGTGGGTCCGTCCGGGGCGGGCAAGTCGACCCTGCTTGCCCTGGTCGAGCGGTTCTACGACCCCGACCGCGGCGCAATCCGCCTGGATGGCACCGATATCCGGGTCATGCCGAGGGCGGTGCTGCGCGCCCAGATCGGTTACGTCGAGCAAGACGCGCCGGTGCTGGCCGGCACGATCCGCGAGAACCTTGTTCTCGCCAACCCCACCGCCGACGACGACCAATGCCGCACCGTGCTCGCCGCCGTCAACCTCCTGGAGCGCATCGCCGCCCATCCCGATGGGCTGGATGCCACTGTGGGCGACGACGGTGCCGGCCTGTCCGGCGGAGAACGCCAGCGCCTGGCCATCGCCCGCGCCTTGCTCGTAGACGCCCCGCTGCTCCTGCTCGATGAGCCCACCGCGAGCCTCGACTCCCGCAACGAGCAGGCCCTGCACCAAGCGATCCGCTCGGCATCGACCGGCCGCACGGTGCTCATCGTCGCTCACCGCCTGGCCACCGTCGCGGCCGCCGACCAGATCGTGGTCTTGGACCGTGGCCGGCTCACTGCCACTGGCACGCACGCCGAGCTATTGGAGACCTCGGCCCTCTACCGCGAACTCGCCCACCACCAACTGCTCGCATGAGAGTCGAGAGTCCCGCACTGGCCACGTGTGCGAGGACTTCGGACACACGCACGGCCGGCGTTGAACTGTGACACGGATACCCACCACGTCTGGTCGCCTCCCTCCGACGTGAGGCGCGCAGGGCTTGCGAGTGCACCTGCCTGACACACCACGTCTCAGGGAGGCCACACGATGCCCACATTCCACAACCCACTCGCCGATGCCGCCGAGGCATCTGACGCGCTGCGCGGGCTCGCGCACGCCAGCCGCGTCTTCGACAACCCCGCCGACACCTACAGCGTGCTCGGTGACCTCCTCTCGGGCGTCCGATCGCTGCGCCAGGTGCTCGATCAGCTCGGCTCCGCGCATCTCGTTCATCGCGGCCGCGCTCACGACGATGACGGTGACCAAGCGATCGGTGCCTCCGAAGCCCTCGCCGCGGCAGACGACCTGCACCACGCCGGAACGCTCCTCGATAGTGTCGAGGAGCGCGTCAATGCCGCGATGACCCATTCGGGACGCATCGCCTGGCACGCCCCCGCCCAGGAACTCGACCGGGAGGCAGTGTCCACGGAAGCACCGCGGCGGTGGCTCAGCGTCGTCTTCCTCCAAGGCTCAGAAGCTGACGAGGTGCTCGACCTCATCAACCGGGACGGCCCCGACGCGGCGATCACGCACCTGAGGAACTGGGACTACGGGGAGGAGACAACCGACGCGGCACTGGAGAACGGGTACGTCTACGAGGAACCACCCACCGGACAACTCGACCGGGTCGCCACGGACGGTGACTACACCCTCACGTACAACCCGTTCATGGGGCACGTCAATCTCCTCCGGGCACACCCCGCCGCCACACCCGACCCGACCATCGACGGGACCGACGTGGTGACATCGCGTGAGGCCATCAGCGGCGTCGGGCCACTCGATCCGAGCACGCCCCAGACCGAAGTGACGCCCGCATCCGCGCGGACGCAGCACGGGTCGGTGGGAGCGGAGCCGGACTGGTTCGCGGAGCCGACCCGCTCCTCAGAGTCGACGGGGCGGGGGTTGTCGCTGTGAGCGCGCGCGAGCCCGAACGCCTGCACACCTCGGTCCTGGTCGCCCCGACCGCCGACCGTCGCCGGCTCCGCAAGCAACGCAAACAGGCCGCCGCACGCCTCCAAGTCGAGCAGCGCCGCGCCGAGCAGGCCGCGGCCAGGGCGAAAGCCGAGGCCGAACGGGCCGACCGTAGAGCCACCACTTACCTACCCGCCGCCGGTGAGTCCGGTCCTACAGCTCTGCGCACCCCGGGCGGGTTCCGCCTCCCGCGCCACCAGGACACTTCCGCGACGCTGGCGGGTGCCTATCCGTTCGTCGCTGAAGGCGGTCTCGGCTCCGAGGGGGTGTTCGTCGGCCAAGACCTCTACTCCGGCGGCTCGTTCGTCTACGACCCCTGGGTGCTCTACGCCCGCGGGATCATCACCGCCCCCAACGTCGTCCTCGCCGGCATCGTGGGATCGGGCAAGTCCTCGCTAGCGAAGTCGCTCTACACGCGGTCGCTGCCGTTCGGGCGGCGCGTCTATGTCCCGGGTGATCCGAAGGGCGAGCACACCGCCGTCGCGAACGCGGTCGGCGGGAAGGCAATCGTCCTGGGCCACGGACTCAGCACGAGACTGAACCCCCTTGATGAAGGACTCCGGCCCTCCGGGCTGTCGGATCACGAGTGGGCCATCACGGTCGCCTCCCGCCGCCGCGATCTCATCGGCGCTCTTGCTGAGACTGTCCTGGCCCGCGGGTTAACGCCGTTGGAGCACACCGCGATCGACCTTGCCCTGACCGCAGTCGTCGCGGAGAACACTGTGCCGATCCTGCCGATGGTCGTCGACCGCATCCTCACCCCGGACGAGGCCGCCGACGGCAGGTTGGCCGAGGACGGGCGGCTCGTCGGCCATGCCCTGCGCCGCCTGGTCGCCGGTGACCTCGCCGGCCTGTTCGACGGTCCCAGCACGGTCCGGTTCGACCCGTCGCTGCCGATGATCAGTCTCGACCTATCCCGGGTCACCGAGAACTCCACACTCATTTCGGTGTTGATGACGTGCTCGTCGGCGTGGATGGAGTCCGCACTGCTGGACCCCAACGGTGGGCAGCGGTGGGTGATCTACGACGAAGCGTGGCGCCTGATGTCCCACCCAGCGTTGTTGAAGCGGATGGACGCGCACTGGCGCCTTGCGCGGCATTACGGGATCGCGAACATGCTGATCTTCCACAAACTCTCCGACCTGGACAACGTCGGCGACGCGGGCTCGGCCATGCGCTCCCTGGCGAACAGTCTGCTGGCCAATGCCGAGACCCGGATCGTCTACCGGCAGGAATCCGACCAGCTCGGCCCCACTGCCCAGGCGCTCGGGCTGACCGGCACCGAACAGAAACTGCTCCCATCGTTGGGCGTCGGGCAGGGGCTGTGGCGGATCAAGGACCGGGCTTTCGTCACCCAGCACCAGCTCCATCCCGCCGAGCTGGAGCTGTTCGACACCAGCTCGCGGCTCACCTCGGGGGTGAAGTGATGACCCGTAAACCCCCACGCCACACCACCGGACCGGTACCGGAAGAGACGCCGGTTGTGCTGCCGCACGCGGTCATCACCGTCACCGAGACCGGCGTCCTGGACGTCACCGTCGACGGCACCGACGTCCCACCACCAGACGGCGATGCGTGGACGCGCAGCACCTTCGGGCCCCTCATGGACGCCCTCACCCGGGACCGGACCAGCACGGTGCGCATCGAGGTGCACGAGAGCGACGGCACCGTGTTCACCGACGTCATCCGCACCCGCCGCCGCACCGCGCCCAAGCCACCAGAAACCGAGGCGGAGACCGAGGCCGAACGAGGCAGGCAGGTCAAAGGCAGCAGCAAGCGGCGGCCGGAACCCGTCGAAGTGACCGGCGACGGGTTCGTACCCGGCGAAGACGTCGCCGTCGCGGTCATCATCGCCCACGCCGATGCCATCAGCACCGGTCATGCCCGCGCCCTCCTGGACCGGGGTCAACTCCGGTCGCTGCCATCCGATGTTGCCAGCGAGGTCGTGCTGTTCGGACGCGTCTCGGGGACTATTCACGTGCGGCGGCTGCCGTGAGCGCCCCACCGGGGCGGCAGGGTGGGTCGTTCGGTGACGAGCTGACCAACGCCGCCCTTATCGCTCTGGTCGGGATGTTCGGGATCGCGCTCATCCTCCGCGCCTCGGGGTCCGTGGCGGCGTTCCTCACCGGCACACCCCAGCCCGAGGCCGGCCCCGCCGCTGGGCTCGGAGTGTTATTCAACCCCGGCGACCCCGCGGCTGCGCTCGACGCCGACGGGCTCAACCCGACCATGTACTGGATCATCACCGTGGCGATGCTGGCCGGGCTCGTGACCGCCGGAGTATGGGGGTGGGTGCGGCTGCGCCGCCATTCCCGCCGAGTCGAGACCGACCCACGCCGCCTCGCCGGCACCGCCACGGCCCATGAAGTCACCCAGACGGCCTCGGCGAAGGCGCTGCTCCGCCGGGCCGAGGCACTCCGCGCATCCCTGACCGATCCCGCACCGTCGGATGTCGGCTATCGGATCGGCACGTCCAAGGGGCGCGAAGTGTGGGCGTCGGTAGAAGACTCGATCCTGCTCATCGGCCCGCCCCGCTCCGGCAAGGGCCTGCACATCGTCATCCCGGCCATCCTCGACGCGCCCGGCGCCGTCGTCACCACCAGCACCCGGCCGGACAACCTCACCGCCACCCTCCGCGCGAGGCAGCGTGGCGGACGGCCGGTGGCGGTGTTCGACCCCCAGCGCCTCGCCGAAGGCATCCCCGCCGGAATGCGCTGGTCACCCATCCGCGGATGTGAGGACCCGCTCACGGCGATGATCCGCGCCACCGGCCTCTCCGCAGCGACCGGCCTGTCCGCTGGCGGGGTCGAATCCGGCGGCTTCTGGGAAGGCAAAACCCGCACCGCCCTCCAAGCCCTCCTGCACGCCGCGGCTCTCGACCACCGACCACCAGCAGAGCTGTTCCGGTGGACCCTCGACCCCACCGCCGCCGCTGAAGCCGTCGCGATCCTCACCAACACCACGCAGGCGGCCACCGGGTGGGCGGACTCCCTCGGAGCAATGATCGACGCCGACCCCAAAACGCGGGATTCGATCTGGCAGGGCGTCGCCCTGGCCCTCAGCGCCCTGGCCGACCCCCGCGTCCTCGACGCGGTCTCGCCCGGGCCCGGTGAGGGCTTCGACCCCGAAACCTTCATCCGTGACCGCGGCACGCTCTATCTCCTCGCCACCGGCGCCGGGGCCGGTGCATCCTCCGCGCTGGTGGCGGCGTTCGTCGAAGACCTCATCGAAACTGCCCGCCGTATCGCTGCCCGCTCACCAGGCGCACGCCTCGACCCGCCCCTGCTGCTCGCGCTCGACGAGATCGGCAACCTCGCACCACTTCCCAGCCTGCCCACGTTGATGGCTGAGGGCGGCGGTACCGGTATCACCACCCTGCCCGTCCTCCAGTCCCTGGCCCAAGCACGGGATAAGTGGAGCGACAACGCCGCCGGAGCAATCTGGGACGCCAGTATCGTCAAGATCATCCTCGGCGGCGCCTCCAACTCCCGCGACCTCCAAGACCTGAGCACGCTCATCGGCGAACGCGACGAGTACACCGACTCCGTCACCCGCGGCGACCACGGCACCCGCTCCAACCAACGCTCCATCCGCCGCGTCGCGATCCTCCCACCAGACCGCATCAGGACACTCCCGTTCGGCACCGGTGTCACCCTGCTGCGAGCCGCGCCGCCGATCGTCACCGACCTACGCTCCTGGCCGTCACGTTCGGACGCAGGCCAGCTGAAGGCCGACCGGGCCGAGATCGAGGCGCTGCTGCGTCGCCCTGGTTCCTGACCCGGCGCGCCTGCCGGGGGTGGGATGTGCACCTGCCTGACACCAGCGACCCCGATCCGGGGACGCCGCGTTTCAGGAGGAGATTCCGATGGCTATCCAGACTCAGCAATCGTTCTCGGGCTTCGTCGCGTCCGACCCGCAACTCACCCGCACCGAGAACGGCGATGCCAGGCTGTACATGAAGGTCGGCAAGGAACACTACCGGCAGGAGGACGACCGGTCGTTCACCCAGTTGGAGACCACCTTCCACAACCTGGTCGCCTTCAAGGCCGCCGCAGAGCAGGGCCACGAACGACTCGCGAAGGGCGACAAGTTCATCGCCGAGGGCTACGTCCGCGAATACACCCACCAACGCGACGGTCAAGCGGTCGAGGGTGAGGAGTTCGTCGCCCGCCGGCTCGGGCACGACATGGCCCGCACGCGATACGACGTCGACCGCACACCCCGCCGGGCCGCGCCTGAGCGGGACGCGGCCGCGTTTACCGCCCCCGAGCACCGCCCCGTCACGCAGCCGCCTGCGTCCGTGAGCATGTGACCGAAGGGGATGCTGACGATGGACGAATACACCCCCGGACCAGACGAGCCCGACGATCTGGACGACGACCCCGGCACCGAAGACGCATCGGATGATGTGGCGGAGCCGCCGCACCCGGTGAACTGGAACCTGCTGACCGCCCACGACCTCGAACAGGAGTGGCTGGCGCTGAACGACTGGGTGGCATGGCTGCGCCGCACTTACGGGCTCCCCGCTGCGGTGATCCCGCCGTTCTGGCACCGGCACCTGGAACTGATGTGGGAGCTGTCCGCGCTGCACCTCCACTGGCTGTGCGCCTACGACCCCGAACAGAACGGTTCGGCGCCCGTCGGCTGGCACCGCGACTTCGCCGACGCCCGCAACAGGCTCCGCGAATGGGTCGCCGCCTCCGGCACCCGCCTGGACCGCGACCGGCACACCCGGCAGACCGTCTGGCCCGGTGAAGACCCCGCCCCGCCCGTCGAGGACGTCATCATCGCCGACCGCGGCGAGGACTTCGTGGAGTTCGTGTTCGAGCAGGTCGAGGCCCGCCGCGAAGCCGAGGAGGCGTTCTTCCGCGCCCTCGATGAACGCACCGGAGAAATCTCATGACGCACCGAGAAACGCCCGGCCGGGACGAGCGGCTGCCGGATCGGATGCGGGACTACCGGATTGAGGCCGAGCCGCGTGAGACACCCGACCTGCACAAGCTCGCACAACTGTTCATCGGCATGGCCCGTTCCCGCGCCGAACAAGACCACGCCCGTCCCGCACCGGACACCGTGTCGCCGGGTCCCGACGCATGTCGGGGGCACGAGGTAGAATCAGATCAGCAAGAAGCCAACGACTAAACCTCCGGTTCGGTCGTGGTGCGCGGTCCTGTTTGGCCTTCGTGGCTTACCCAGCAGGCTCCGATATCGAGTCGGCTGGGTCCTGTTTCCCTTTTACGAGTCGCACCGCACCAGCGGTAGCCACCGTTCGTGCTGGGCCCGATCAATCCGGGGAAGGGAAACACGACCCGTGACCATTACACAACCACCAGCCACTACCGCCCTGGACCGCATCGGCGAGACCACCACCATGGCAGTCTCCTACCTGCGCGTGTCCACCAAGGAACAAGCCGAACGCGGCGGCCGTGCCGAGGGCTTCTCGATCCCCGCCCAGCGGGAGGCGAACCTGCGCAAGGCCCGAGACCTCAACGCGGTCATCACCGAAGAGTTCATCGACGCCGGCGAGTCCGCCCGCAAGGCCGACCGGCCCGAGCTGATGCGGATGATCGAGTACGTCAAGGCCCACCACGTCGCCTACTGCATCGTCCACAAGGTCGACCGGCTCGCCCGCAACCGCGCCGACGACGTGACCATCCACCTCGCCCTCAAAGAGGCCGGGGTCATGCTCGTGTCCGCGACCGAGAACATCGACGAGACCCCGTCGGGGATGCTGCTGCACGGCATCATGTCCACCATCGCGGAGTTCTACTCCCGCAACCTCGCTGGCGAAGTCTCCAAGGGCATGAACCAGAAAGCGCTCAGTGGCGGCACCAACGGCAAAGCACCCATGGGCTACCTCAACGTCACCCGCCGCGACGAACTCGGCCGCGACGTCCGCACCGTCGAGGTCGACCCCGACCGTGCCCCGCTGGTGCGATGGGCGTTCGAGGCCTACGCCACCGGGAACCACTCCACCATCAGCCTGCGTGAAGAACTCATCGACCGTGGCCTGACCACGGTCCCGACCCCGAAGCGGCCCTCGAAGCCGCCGGTGCTGTCTACGATCCACAAGATGCTCACCAACCCCTACTACAAGGGCAGCGTCCGGTTCCGCGGCGCCAGCTACGACGGCATCCACGAACCCCTAGTCGCGCCCGAGGTCTGGTACCGAGTTCAGGCCGTCCTGACCGCGCATCAGACGTCCGGAGAGAAGACTCAATCCCACGACCACTACCTCAAGGGAAGCCTGTACTGCGGGGAGTGCGGGTCCCGACTGACCCTGACCCGGGCGAAGAGCCGCCGCGGCGTCATCTACCCCTACTTCATGTGCTCCGGCCGGCACGCCAAGCGCACCACCTGCGAACGCAAGTCCATGTTCGTGCCCGACATCGAAGCCGCCGTCGAGGACTACTACCGCCACGTCCAGATACCCGAGCAAGTCCTCACCGCGCTCCGCGAGCTAGTCACCGGTGAATTCGATCGGCTCCACACCGCCGCCAAGCAGGAGACCCAGGCATACAAGGGCGAACGCGACGCGCTCCGGAATGAACGCCAGAAACTCTTGCAAGCCCACTACGCCGGAGCCGTCCCCCTGGACCTACTGGGGACCGAGCAGGACCGCATCGCCCGTCGGCTTGCGTTCCTCCAAGCGCAGATTAACGCCGGCGACATCGAGTACGAACAGGCCAAGGCCCACTTGGACGACTGCCTGGCGCTGGCCGGCGACATGCACGCCATCTACATGAGCATCGACGACCCACTGCGACGGATCGCCAACCAAGCCTTCTTCGACAAGCTCATCGTCCAAGACGACGACACCATCCACGGGGAGCCCGGCGTCCCGTTCAACGTGTTTCTCAGCCGCGACGTCCAGACCCTCGCCGTCCGCCAACAAGGACGGACGACGGAATCCGGAACTCAAACCGGTGATGTCGCTGGTTTGAACAACGACCTTCTGGTGGGCCCTACGGGGATCGAACCCGTGACCAGCGGATTAAAAGTCCGATGCTCTACCACCTGAGCTAAAGGCCCCCGGCGACCATGATGGCCGGTATATATCCTAACGCAATCCGCGCTCTCCGTTGCAGCGAGGTCGTGGCCGGGGTGTTTGGGTCCGGAGTATCGTCGAGTACATGAGTGACGCCCAGACATCCGCAGCGGGCTCGGGTGGACGCCGACACCACCGCCCGACACCTTTTGCCCCGGCAGATTTCGAGCCCTTCGCCAGTGGTATCGACCCTGCCCGCATTTCGGAGGCCGGCCAATTGGCGGCCGAGGCGTTGGTCCACCACGGGCGGGCCAACTCCGATCCCGCAGTGACCGCCCGGCTCATCAAGCTGGCCGATCAGGAGGGTCTGGAGGTGCTGGCCGAACTGTGGGCCAAGAGCCCCGCCCGTTCGCTCCCCGGCGCCCTGTGGCGGCTCTACGCCCTCGGAACGGCCACCCGGCGCGACCCCGAACGCTACGCCGCGTATTTCGCCGCCGGGCAACAGACCGCCGACGTTTCACGGGTCGTCGCCGGGGTGGCCGAACCTCCGGGAGCGGACGAAGTCTCGGCGATGACCGATTCGATCCTGACCGGAGCCTTCGACGGTGATTTCGACGTGGCTCTGGAACGTACTGCCGCGTTCTGCCGGATCATCTCCTTGGGCCAGGCCGAGCACGCCGACGCCTCCGAGACCTCCAGCGCCGACCGGGCCACCCGATTGACCCGCAACGCCGACCTGCTGGTGAAGACGGCGGAGGATCTCGAAGCGGCGGCCCGGTCGTGGCGGCGCGGCGAATTAACCTGAACCGGCACCAGTGCCCCGCCTGATCTGTTCCGCCATCGCGAGTATCCGGCATCCCACCTAGCGAGATCCCATGTTGACACGGCCGGGGGTGACGGAGAAAAATGGAGGCGGTGTCGGACCGCGGTAGCCCCGGGTTCCAAAATTTAGCCGCTTCGAGCGGCCTTCCGCCGAGAGGTGCTCCCGGTTCGGCACCACCCCACCGGTCAGGTCTTTGAAGGCCCGTGCGTAGACTGGGACGCAATCATTCGTCCACCCACCAGACGCCGGCGGTAGAGCTTCGTGAAATTCAGATTATTTCCCGTGGAGACGCGTGGACTGGAGTTGCTGCAGGAGTTGGGCACCACGGTCCGCCATTGCGTGGAAACCCTGTCGGAACTGTTGGGGGCTCCCTCCGAGGACCAGCCGGGACTGATCCGAGAGCTCGAGCAGTTCGAGCAGCGGGCCACCGATCTGCATCATGGCCTGCTCACACATTTGCGCACCAGCTACGTCAACCCGCTACCGCGTGAGGATCTCTACACGTTTTCCCGCCTGCTCCATGACGCCGTGGGCGAACTCTGCGGGGCCGGCGACCTGTTGGTGTCCACCTCGGTGTCCGGGGTCTCCCGTCGGGCTGCGGAACAGCTGGAGATGCTCGGACGTCAATCGGAGATGACCAATGAGGCGCTGGCCAGGCTCCAGCACCCCGACGACCTCGAGGACGTCTGGATCCAGATGATTCGGCTCAGTCGCCGTTCCCGCCGGACCCACCGGGCCTGGCTGGGAGAGATCGCCGATTTGTCCAAGGCCTCCTCGATCCTGCGCCACCGTGCGGTCGCCGAACAATTGCAGGCATCAGTGAACTCGTTGCGGGCGGTCGCCGACCATCTGGGACGCGTCCTGGTCAAGGAATCCTGAGCCGGTCGGAACCATGACCGTGCTGCTGTGGTGCGTCTTCGCCGCGATCTGTGCCTTCGCGTTCCTCAACGGCTTCCGCGACGCCTCCAACTCCGTGGCGGCAGCCGTCCGTACCCGGGCGCTGACCCCCTCGATCGCGGTGGTCTTGGCCGCATTTTTCACCGTCGTGGGAACCCTGCTCAGCACAACGTTCGGCAGTTCCTTGGTCTCCGCCGCCGATTTGAACGTCCCGGATGGGGCCGCGGGTCTGGCGATCCTGCTGACAGCCGTCTTGGCCGCGGGTGGCTGGGGATTGTTTTGCTGGTATCGGGCCATGCCGATGTCCTCGACCCAGGCGGTGATCTCGGGGTTCGCCGGTGCCAGCGGGGCCTCGGCACTGCTCGGCGGGGACGGCGCCCAGGGGATCACCCGGATGCTGGTCGGTGGCGTGCTGATCCCGCTGCTGCTGACCCCAGTGATCGCTTTTGGCCTATCCTTCCTGGTGGTCATCCCGCTGACCTGGCTGCTACGCAATTCCAGCTCCTCTGATGTGAACACCATCGGGCGGCTGGGTCAGTCGGTCACTACCGGGGCCGTGGCCCTGGGGCACGGCCTACAGGACGGCCAACGCACCGCCGCGATGCTCACCCTGGCCCTCGTGGCCGGGCAGACCGCCACCCCCACGGGAATCCCCTTCTGGGCGCAGGCCCTCGCTGCGGGCTGTTTGGGCGTCGGGGTGCTGTGCGGGGGGTGGCGCATCACCCATACGATCGCCTACCGGCTGGTGGCTATCGATCCGCTGCGCGGCATGGGCGCCCAGGCGGTGTCCGCCTCCATGCTGTTCATCGGCGCGATCGCCTTGAACATGCCCCTGTCGACGACCCAGGCGGTGACCAGCTCCATCGTGGGTTCGGGCGCCAACCAGCGGTACGAATCGGTGGCCTGGAGGCGCGTGGTCTCCGTCGTGTTGTATTGGCTGGCAACTCCCGTGACCTGCATTGCCGCCGCAGGGGTGCTTTTCCTGGCCATCAATCCACTGCTGGGCTGGGCCGGCTGAAGCAACGGCCCATGCCCTCGAGGTGCATGCTGCCCGGGGGGAGTTCAACGCACGGATGCGGGGCACCGGCAGGCACCCCGCATCCGCACTCGATCCACTGGGGATCCCCCGGAGATTCCCCCTCCGGGGCCGTTCCCGCCACGCGCTGACCCGCGACGGAAACCGTCTGTTTATCCGAACCGGCCAGAGACGTAGTCTTCGGTGGCCTTGACGGACGGGTTGGAGAAGATCGTGGCCGTATCGTCGTATTCGATGAGCTTGCCTGGTTTTCCGGTCCCGGCGATGTTGAAGAAGGCCGTCTTATCGGATACCCGGGCCGCCTGCTGCATGTTGTGCGTGACGATGACTACCGTGTAGTCGTTCTTCATCTCGTTGATCAGGTCTTCGATCGCCAGGGTGGAGATCGGGTCCAGGGCCGAGCACGGTTCGTCCATGAGGATCACCCCGGGTTTGACCGCAATGGTGCGGGCAATACACAGGCGTTGCTGCTGGCCACCCGAGAGCCCGGATCCCGGCTTATCCAGCCGGTCCTTGACCTCGTTCCACAGGTTGGAGGCGCGCAGCGAGGACTCCACCAGGTCATCGGCGTCGGATTTGCTGATCTTGCGGGCATTCAACTTCACCCCGGCCAACACGTTGTCGCGGATGGACATCGTGGGGAACGGGTTGGGTCGCTGGAAGACCATGCCGATCTGGCTGCGCACGGTGACCGGGTCGACCCCTGGGTCATAGAGGTTGTCTCCGTCGAGCAGGACCTGGCCCTCGACGGTGGCGCCGGGGATCACTTCGTGCATCCGGTTCAGGGTGCGCAGGAAGGTGGACTTGCCACAGCCCGAGGGGCCAATGAAGGCGGTGACCGACTTGGCTTCGATTTCGATGTTCACGTCCTCCACGGCGCGGAAGTTGCCGTAGTAGACGTTGAGGTCTGAGACGTCGATGCGTTTGGACATAAGGGGTTCCTTCGGTGTTCTTCGGGCCTAGCGGCCGGTCTTGGGGGAAAAGACCCGGGCAATCAGCCGGGCGCCGAGGTTCAAGACCATGACCATGATGATCAGCAGCAGGGCTGCCGCCCAGGCCCGTTGGGCACTGGGGTCGATGTTCGTCGGCGAGGTGGGGCTGAGGATCTGGTAGTAGATGAACGTCGGCAGCGTGGCCATCCAGTTGCTGAAGACGTTGAAGTTGATGTTGTTGGCCAGCCCGGCGGTGACCAGGATCGGTGCCGTCTCGCCGATGACGCGGGCAATGGCGAGGGTGACGCCCGAGGCGATCCCGGAGATCGCGGTGGGGATGACGACCTGGGAAATGGTGCGCCATTTGCGCACACCCAACGCGTAGGAGGCCTCACGGAGTTCGTTGGGGACGATCTTGAGCATCTCTTCGGTGGAGCGGACCACCGTGGGGATCATCAACACCGACAGGGCGACGGCGGCAACAATGCCCATCCGGGTGGAGGGTCCGAAGATGACACCGAACAGGGCGCCGGCGAAGAGGCCCGCCACGATCGAGGGGATGCCGGTCATCACATCAACGAAGAACGTGATCCCCCGGCTGAGCGAATTGCCCTGCCCGTATTCGACCAGGTAGATCGCCGCGAGCATTCCGATCGGGACCGAGATGATCGTCGAGAACGCCGTGATCAACAGGGTGCCGATCACTGCGTGGTAGGCGCCACCGAGGACCGGGGTCCCGTCGGCCACCGACTGGTTGTCCACGGCCCCGGTCATGCCGTTCATCGAGGTGAACAGGAAGTTCGAGGTCATTCCCGGCAGGCCGCGTTCGAGCACCGTATACAGCACCGAGATCAGCGGGATCAGCGCCAGGATGAAGCAGCCGTAGATGAGGTAGGTGAAGAACGAGTTGGTCCCCTGCCGGCGGCCCTCCACGAGAACGGTCACCGTGGTGGCCCCGGCAACGAAGAGGAGGGCCGTGTAGATCATCATCGAGGCGATGGAGAAGCCACCGAGGGTGGATCCGGCGGCCCCGAGGATCAGGGCGGAGAGTCCGACGGCGGGGATCGCCCACCGAGGCAGGCGCCCCTTGGAGAGCCGGTTGCGGCGCGACGTGACCGGGACGGGAAGCGGGGTCAGGGTGGTGTTGGTCATCAGTTGGCTCCCGAGAATTGCTGGTGGCGGCTGATGATCCAGCGGGCGATCATGTTCACGGCCAGGGTGATCACGAACAGCACCAGGCCTGCCGCAATGAGTTCGGACATCCGCAGGCCGAAGGCCTCGGGGAAGTTCAGGGCGATTTCGGCGGCGATCGTCTGGTTGCCTGATTTGACCAGCGAGGGGATCAGCGTGCCGGTCGATAGCACCAGCGCCACGGCCATGGTCTCCCCGAGGGCCCGGCCCAAACCGAGCATGACCGCGGAGATGATCCCGGCACGGGCGAACGGCAACACCGACATACGGATCATTTCCCAACGGGTGGCCCCCAGCGCCAGCGCCGCTTCTTCATGAAGTCCGGGGGCCTGGAGGAAGATCTCCCGCGATAAGGAGGTGATGATCGGCAGGACCATCACCGCCAACACGACGCCCGCGGTGAGCATCGTCTTCCCGGTTTGGGAGACCGGCCCGCCGAAGATGGGGAGGAACCCGAAATTCTGGTTGAGCCATTCATAACCCGGAACCAAGACCGGTGCGAGCACCAAATAGCCCCAGATCCCGTAGATCACCGAGGGGATCGCGGCGAGCAGATCGATCACATAGCCCAGCGGTGCGGCCAGCTTCCGGGGGGCGTAATGCGAGATGAAGAGGGCGACGCCGAGCCCGACCGGGGTGGCCAGCACAATGGCTATGGCCGCTGCGATCACGGTGCCGATGACAATCGGCCAGATATAGGCGAAGAACCCGTGCCCCCCGGAGATGGCTTCCGGGTCGGCGGTGAAGGCGGGGATCGCCTGGACGAAGAGGAACAGGGCGACGGCGAAGAGCGTGAGGAGGATGAGGATCCCGGCGGACTTGGCGGCCGCGGAGAAGACCCGGTCTCCGGTCCTGCCCGAACCGGGTCCCGGAGTCAGCGCATTGGTTGTCATATGTGACCTTTCGGTCCGTGGTGGCCCGGAGTCCATAGCGGAGGGGAATTCCTGGACTCCGGGCTGGGTTGGTTATTCGCTTTGGCTACTCGGAAGCTACCTTGATGGAGTCGATGGCCTCATGGGCCTGTTCCATCAACGGCTCGGACAGCGGGGCGCTGCCCGCCGAGTCGGCTGCGGCCTGCTGGCCTTCGGCGCCGACGACGTAGTTGCCCCAGGCCTTGACCAGGTCAACGGTCTCCTGGTCCTGGTAGGTGCTGCAGTAGATGTGGTAGCTGACCAAGCTGATCGGGTAGGCCCCCGATTCGGTGGTATCGCGCTTCAGTTCCAGGGCCATGTCCACGTCCGAGCGCCCGGTGACCGGTTCGGCGCTTTCCACTGCCTTGGCTGCTGCTTCTGCGGAAAGCTCGGTGTAGTCCTCGCCCACCTTGACCGAGGCGGTCCCCAAGTCGCCGACGGCCGAAGCGTCGGCATAGGTGATCGCCCCCGGGGTCGAGGTGGTGGTGGATACGACGCCGGCGGTTCCCTTCGCGTTCTCGGACTGCAGGTCCGAGGGCCAGTCCCCCGACTCCTCGTACGTCCAGGTGTCACCTGCGGCTGCCGAGAGGTACTGGGTGAAGTTCTCGGTGGTGCCCGACTCGTCGTTGCGGTGCACCACGGTGATGTTGGTGTCCGGCAGGTCGACGCCCTCGTTCTGCTCGGCAATCGCCGGGTCGTTCCAGCTGGTGACCTCCAGCTTGAAGATGGCGGCGATCGTCTTCGCATCAAGCTTGAGCTGACCGACGCCTTCGAGGTTGTAGGCCACGGCGATCGGGGAGACGTAGGCCGGGATGTCGAACGCCCCCTCGGGGCCGCAGATCTTCTGGGAGGATTCGTACTCCTCGTCGGAGAGGTAGGCATCGGAACCAGCAAATTGTGCGCCACCTGCCAAGAAGGCCTTGCGACCGGCTCCTGAGCCATCCGGGGAGTACTGGACCTTCGCCCCCTCGCCGGTGGATTCGAATCCCGACTTCCACGCGTCCATGGCCGCCTTCTGCGAGGAGGCGCCGATACCGGTCAGGGTTCCGGTGACGGCCTTGCTACTCTGCTCCGAAGAGCCGCCCGAACTTTCGGTGCTGCCGGTGGGATTATCGGAACCGCAGGCGGTGAGAGCCAGGGCTGCGACGGAAAGTACTGAGGCGATCTGAACAGTGCGGGAAAGCTTCACGTGGTCATTCCTTCTTCTTCTGCGACGATGGCTGGTCTTGCGGTGCATCTACGACGCTAGGCAGCGGAAGTGAAGAACGGTCCCGGGCCGGGTGAACAACAGGTTAACTCGGGTCGGATCTTCTCCGCATGTTCGCGGGAATTCCAGCGTTGACGAGGGTTTTCGGTCGTGAGTGCGCTTCGTGAGCGGTCCATCACACAGCGCTGGGGTGTTCACCTGCTTTCATGCCAAACTGTAGGCATGGACAAGAGGACACCGCTGGGCAACGTGTCCTCATTTTTGCGCCGGAGAGCACGTTCGGGGACGGCTCGGGTCCGTGTATCACTGGTGCAGATCATTCAAATCACCGTCTGCGCGGTCGGCGCCTACTGGATCGCGGAGAAGATCCTGGGCCACCAGGCGCCCCTCTTCGCTGCCACATCGGCGGTGATCGCCTTGGGGTTCGGTGGAATGACGAGGATGCGCCGCGTCCTCGAGGTGGCCATCGGCTGCACCCTGGGCATCGCCGTCGGCGACCTTTTGCTCACCGCGCTGGGTACCGGAATCTGGCAGGCGGCCACCGTGGTCTCTGTTTCCCTGGTTCTCGCCCGTTTCCTGGACAGCGGATCGATCTTCACCACCCAGTTCGGAGTTCAGGCCCTGCTCGTGGTTTTGCTCCCGGCCCCCGATGGCGGTCCCTTCACGCGTAGTGCCGATGCCATCATCGGAGGATTATGCGCCCTGCTGATCACCGCCTTGGCGCCGCGGGACCCGCGTCGGGAACCGGCCGGGGAACTACGCCAACTCATACGTGAACTCTCGGCCATCCTGCGCGAATGCTCCGTCGCCGTCCGCGAATCCGATTCGACCCGCGCCTGGCATGCACTGGTCAGGGCACGCGGGTCCCAGCCGCTGATGGATAAGATTCCGGCTTCGTTGACCGGCGCCCATGAGATCGCCACGTTTTCACCACATTTTCGGCGCCACCGCGGCGAACTGCAACGGTTGCGGCGGGTCGCCGGGCAAGTAGATCTGGCCATGCGTAACCTCCGGGTCTTTTCCCGGCGGATGGCTTCGGTCATCACCCACGCGGCCCTACGCGATGAAGCCGCCCTGGAGCTCTCGGTCTACCTCGACGAGTTGGCCGATGCCGCCGACGCGTTGGCCCGCTCCGTCATGGAGCCCCAACAATCACAGCGTGACCGAGCAGAGACAGCCGCACGGGAGGAACTCATCGCTGCCGCCGGCCGGCTCACCCCCGCCTCCTTCGGCGCCACCGGACTACAGGGCGAGGGGCTCGTCCTGTTGCTGCGCCCCCTGGTCGTGGACCTGTTGGAGGCCACCGGCTTGGAGCACTCCGAAGCGGTCCCCTTCCTGGCCAGGCTCTGAAACGCGCCCAGCTGTCAGTCAGAGGCGATAACATCGTGAACCATGGCCAGTAAGAGCAGTACCCGCACCCGTAACGCCCCGAGCTATCGCTGCGCCGAATGCGGTTGGACGACCGTAAAGTGGGTCGGACGCTGTGGTGAATGCCAAGCCTGGGGAAGCGTCGAGGAGATCGGTCAGGTCACCGCCCGCACCACGGCGGCCGCCACCGTGGCCAGCCCGGCGTTGAAGATCGCCGACGTCGACTCCTCATTGGCCCTCTACCGGCCCACCCTCATCGGCGAACTGGACCGGGTTCTGGGCGGCGGGCTCGTCCCCGGAGCGGTGATCCTCCTGGCCGGGGAGCCGGGGGTCGGCAAATCGACGCTGTTGCTCGACGTCGCCGCCCGCACCTCGCGCACCGACCGTACGGTCCTGTACATCACCGGCGAGGAGTCGGCAGCCCAGGTGAAAATGCGTGGAGAACGCATCGACGCCCTTTCCGACACCCTCTATCTGACGGCCGAAACGGATTTGGGCATCGCCCTAGGCCAGATCGAAAGGCTGGACCCCGACCTCCTGGTCATCGATTCGGTCCAGACCTTATCGTCCGCTGATGTTGAGGGGGCCGCCGGCGGGGTGACCCAGGTCCGAGAGGTCGCTGCCTCGCTGATCAACGCCGCGAAGAAGCGAAACATGACCACCATTCTGGTCGGCCATGTGACCAAGGACGGTTCCATTGCCGGACCCCGGCTGCTCGAACACCTGGTCGACGTCGTCTGCCAGTTCGACGGCGAGCGCCACTCCCGTCTGCGCCTGCTGCGGGCCGTAAAGAACCGGTACGGGCCCACGGATGAAGTGGGTTGCTTCGACCTGACCGAATCGGGGATCGAAGGCCTCGCGGACCCCAGTGGTCTCTTCGTCACCCGCACCAAGGAACCGGTCTCGGGCACCTGTGTCACCGTGACCTTGGAGGGGCGGCGGCCCTTGGTCGCCGAAGTGCAGTCACTGCTGGCCAAGACGAGCAACGCCCAACCTCGCCGGGCCACCAGTGGGCTCGATGCGGCCCGCACGGCCATGATCCTTGCGGTACTCCAGAGCAGGGCGGGGATGGACCTGTCCAACCTGGACTCCTACGTCGCCACCGTCGGCGGCGTCCGGCTGGGGGAACCCGCCACCGACCTGGCCACGGCCCTGGCTATTTCCGGGGCCAAGTTGGATCGTCCCCTGCCGGCACAGTTCATTGCCTTCGGGGAGGTCGGGCTGGCCGGGGAAGTCCGGCCGGTACCGGATATCGGTCGCCGCATCACCGAAGCCGAGCGCCTGGGTTTCCGCTATGCGGTCGTCCCGGCCTCTCCCAATGGGCCCGGTGTCGTGCCCCATGGCTTCAAGGTCCGCGAAGTCAGTACCCTGCAGGAAGCGCTGAGCGCGGCCTTTGGTTAGGGTCGACTGCGCACCGCACCGACGTCCTGCCTCGCCGCAGCGGCCGCGCCCTGCTTAGGATGGGGTGATCCATCGGAAGGAACCCCATGCCCAAATCGCCTGAAGAAGCGTTGCGCACCACGCTGGCCCGTGTCGCCCCCGGGACCCAGTTGCGTGATGGTCTGGAGCGGATCCTGCGTGGTCGGACCGGGGCCCTGATCGTTCTGGGCAGTGACCGGACCGTTGAATCGATTTCGTCGGGAGGCTTCGACATCAATATCGACTTCTCCCCCACCCGCCTGCGCGAGTTGGCGAAAATGGACGGCGCCATCCTCTGCGACCGCGACGCCTCCAACATCCTCAAGGCGGCAGTGCAGTTGGTGCCCGACCATTCCATTGACACCCAGGAATCAGGAACCCGGCACCGTACAGCCGAACGCGTGGCCATTCAGACGGGTTTCCCGGTCATCTCGGTGTCGCAGTCAATGCATATCATTGCGATCTACGTCCAGGGCATCCGCCATGTCCTGGAGGGTTCCGAACCCGTGCTGGCCCGGGCCAATCAGGCCTTGGCCACCTTGGAGCGTTACCGCAACCGGTTGGACCAGGTCACCAGCACCCTCTCCGCCCTCGAGATCGAGGCAACCGTCACCGTCCGCGATGTTGCCGTGGTGCTCCAACGTCAGGAAATGGTTCGACGCATCTCCGAGGAAATCGACCAGTATGTGCTCGAACTTGGTGTTGACGGACGCTTGCTGGCCCTGCAGTTCGATGAGCTCAGTGCTGGGCTGGGACCGGGCAGTGACCTGCTGCTGAAAGACTATTCCGAGGCCGGAACCGAAACGGAACATGTTGCCGCTTCATTGGCGCAGCTGCGTTCCTTCAGCTCCAACGACATGATCGACCTGAGCCGGATCTCCACGATCCTCGGCTTCACCCCGGGCACCGATTCGTTGGAGGCGGTGGTGCACCCCCAGGGTTTCCGCCTGTTGGCCAATATCAAATCGGTTCCCCGCGCGGTCGCCGATCGGCTGGTCGCCAGCTTCGGCGGCCTGCAGCACCTGATGGCCGCCAACATCGATGACCTGATGGCCGTGGACGGCATCGGCGAGCAAAGGGCCCGCACGGTCCGTGAGGGCCTCTCACGCATTGCCGAGTCCAGTCTGCTCGACCGGTACATGTAGGCCCGTCGGCGGCGGCCTACTTCAGCGAGAAGTTGACCTTGTCGCTTTCGACGTCGCCCAGCTTGGCGGTGAACGTGTAGGTTCCCGGGCGGGGCTTGGACTCGATGTCCTTGCAGCCGGGGGCACTGCGCTGACGATCCCAGGTGAAGCGGGCGCTTTCGGTCGCCCCTGCCTTCAATGTCATATCGCTATCGGAGGGATCCTTGCGGCAGTCCGTCGTGGAGAAGATCCGGTCCGATCCCGACACGATGCTGAATTCCTGCTGACTGGTCCCCACATTCACCGTGCAGTCCTCGGAGCCCGTGTTCTCGATCTTCATCTCCAACACCGGCTTCTCCGCAGGGTCATAGCTGCCTTGATCCGTAGCGGCGCCCAACGTGATGTCTCCGGAGGCGCAGGTTCCGCCCGCCGCCTCCGCGGAGGAGGCCGTGCTGGAGGCCGATGCTTCGGCGCTGCCGCTTTCGGTGGCGGCAGCACTTCCGCTCGCCGATGGGGTGGCCTCGGCACTGGCCGACGGGGAAGGCGCCGGGCTCGAGGACGCGGCGGCCGGCGGCGGGCCGGCACCGTCGGTGGTCCTGGTGAAGAAGCCCACCACGGCGATCACGGCCCAGGCCAGCAACGCGAGAACGACCAGCAGAGCCACTCCAACGACGATTCGACGACGACGGAAGACTTCCGGACTGGGTTTGCCCCTGCCCGGAGACCGGGACTGCTGTTGTGCCATGCCCCTAGGGTATGGAGCAGCCGCGGCCACCCCCGGTTCCCACGCCGTGCACTAGGGTATTGGTGCCCCGCTTTCCAAGGAGTCACGTGCCACCCACCCCGCCGCTGGACCTCGATGCCCTCCATCACGACATCACCGGATGGTTCGCCACCGAAGGCAGGAACCTGCCCTGGCGGAGCCCGCAGTGCGGCGCCTGGGGGATCATGGTCAGCGAGTTCATGCTCCAGCAGACTCCCGTGGCCCGCGTCCTACCTGTCTGGGAAGAATGGATGCGCCGCTGGCCGGAACCGGCGGCACTGGCTGCCGAACCCGCGGGAGAGGCAGTGCGGGCCTGGGGCCGGCTCGGCTATCCGCGGCGTGCCCTGCGCCTGAGCGAGGCCGCCCGACGCATCGTCGAGGAACACGAAGGAGAGGTGCCCTCCTCCCCCGCTGACCTGCTCGCCCTGCCCGGGGTCGGCAGCTACACCGCAGCAGCCATTGCCTGCTTCGCCTTCGGGCAGCCCGAAACCGTCGTGGACACCAACATCAGGCGGGTCCATGCCCGCCTGGTCAGCGGCAAGGCCCTGGCCGAACCCAGCCCGACCGCTGCGGAAGCACGATTGGCTGGCGATCTCATGCCGGCCACCGGGGACGACGGGGGCGATCTGGCCTGCGCCTGGAATGCGGCGGTGATGGAATTGGGGGCCCTGATCTGCACGGCCCGCTCACCGCGTTGCGCCGAATGCCCGGTTTCGGCCTCCTGCGCCTGGATCGCACGGGGCAGGCCCGAACCCCATTACACGCCCAAGGGCCAACCCTGGGCGGGGACCGATCGCCAGGTCCGCGGTGCCATGATGGCCGTCCTGCGCGCCAGCGACGACCCCCAACCCGCCGACCTGCTGGTGGACACCGCCCCGCCGGAGTCGGGGGGCGACGCCGAGTCCGATTCTGCGTTCCAACGGCTGAGGTCGCTGGCTGCGGGGGCTGAACAGCGCCGTCGATGCCTGGCGGGGCTGCTGCGGGACGGGTTGGCCGTGGAAACCGAGGCAGGAATCACCCTGCCGCACTAGCGGCGGGGACGGGGCCCGTCAACGACAACGGGGCCCCGCATACCGCGGGGCCCCGTGGCGCCGTGCGGCGCCTACCTCATGAAGGATGAACGGACTTATTTGTCCTTCTTGTCCTTGTCGTCGTCGCCACCGAGGAACTTCTCCTGGGCGCCGTCGATGGCGTCCTTGTGGTCGCCGAGCTGGTCGCCGAACTTGTCCTGGGCGGCGTCCACGCCTTCGTTGATCTTGTCACCGTGTTCGTTCTTGAGGTCCTTGGCCTTGTCGCCGAGTCCACCCAAGCTATCTCCGAGTCCCATTTCTTGACCTACTTTCGTTGGTTTCCAGTTGGTACTTACGGTGCCACGGCTCCCCACTGGCTGCGGGGTGCGGCTCGTCGGCCCCCGAGGGACCTGTGCTGCCAGCGTAGGTACGAGCACGGCCGCTCGTCCACCATGACGGACCAATTAATCCGGGATTCATCCGAGCGCGAAATCCCGGGCCTCAGAGGTTCATGATCATCCTGGTGTTGCCCAGCGTGTTCGGCTTGACCCGCGCGAGGTCCAGGAACTCGGCGACGCCTTCATCGGTGGAACGCAGCAACTCCGAATACACCTCGGGGTCCACGGCGGTCTGATTCTCCATGACATCGAAGCCCATCGTCCTGAAGAAATCGACCTCGAAGGTCAGGCAGAACAACCGGCTGACCCCGATCCTGCGCGCGTTCTCGATCAACTCGATGAGCAGGGACCTGCCGATTCCTTGGCCGCGGCGGCTGTCCACGGTCGCCAGCGTGCGCACCTCGGCAAGGTCCTCCCACATCACGTGCAGGGCACCGCATCCCAGCAGGTCCCCCCGGTCCTCGGCCACGATGAATTCCTGCAGGCTCTCGAAATAGGCGACGGCTTCCTTCTCCAGCAGGACCCTCTCATCGGCCAGCGGCCTGACGAGCTGGCGGATCCCTGCGACATCCGATGTGCGGGCAGGCCGAAGTATGAAATCTGGCATCTACCCATCCTATTCCCGTCGGCGGCACCCTCCCAGCACATGACCAGGGGCCCGGTCGTGGATCTCCACGACCGGGCCCCTGGTGCAGGCGGGGATCAGGCTCAGGTGCTCAGGTGGCCTTCCTCGATCTCCGCGGGGCTGTCCTTGCCTTCCAGTTCCGGGGTCTCCTCGCGGCCGGTGAAGGTGAACTTGGCGTCCTCGCCCTCGCCTTCGACGTCCACGGTGACCGTCTGGCCGGCCATGATCTCCCCGAAGAGGATCTTCTCGGAGAGCTGGTCCTCGACCTCGCGCTGGATGGTCCGACGCAGTGGACGGGCACCCATCGCCGGGTCGTAGCCCTTCGTGGCCAACAAGTACTTCGCCTCGTCGGTCAGCAGGACGTGCATCCCCTTTTCGACCATGCGGGACTCCAGGCGGGCCACGAACAGATCGACGATCTGCACGATCTCCTCCTGCGACAGCTGCGGGAAGACAAGCGTGTCGTCGACACGGTTCAGGAACTCCGGGCGGAAGTGCTGGCGCAGTTCCTCCTGGACCTTGGCCTGCATCCGGTCGTAGTTGGTCTTCGTGTCGCTGGTCGACTGGAAGCCGGTCATGACGCCCTTGGAGATGTCCCGGGTGCCGAGGTTGGTCGTCATGATGATCACGGTGTTCTTGAAGTCCACCACACGGCCCTGGGAGTCGGTCAATCGGCCGTCCTCCAGGATCTGCAGCAACGAGTTGAACAGATCCGAGTGGGCTTTTTCGACTTCGTCGAACAGCACGACGGAGAACGGGCGACGACGGACCTTTTCGGTCAGCTGTCCGCCCTCCTCGTAACCGACGTAGCCCGGAGGGGCACCGAAGAGCCGGGACACGGTGTGCTTCTCCGAGTACTCGGACATGTCCAGGGTGATCAGTGCGTCTTCCTCGCCGAAGAGGAACTCCGCCAGGGCCTTGGCCAGTTCGGTCTTGCCGACGCCGGTGGGGCCGGCGAAGATGAACGAACCGCCCGGGCGGTTGGGGTCCTTCAGCCCGGCACGGGTCCTGCGGATGGCCTGCGAGATCGACTTGATCGCCTCGTCCTGGCCGATGACCCGCTTATGCAGCTCCGCCTCCATGTTCAGCAGGCGGCCGGATTCCTCCTCGGTCAGCTTGATGACCGGGATGCCCGTGGAGTTCGCCAGTACTTCGGCGATCAGTTCCTCGTCGACTTCGGCGATATCGTCCATATCGCCGTTCTTCCAGGACTTCTCCTTCTCTGCACGCTCCTCCTGGAGCTTCTGCTCGTTGTCGCGCAACGAGGCGGCCCCTTCGAAGTCCTGGGCATCGATCGCGGATTCCTTCTCCCGGCGGACCTTGGCGATCTGCTCGTCCATCTCCTTCAGTGCCGGAGGGGCCGTCAGTCGAC
This sequence comes from Arthrobacter sp. AOP36-F1-5, assembly GCF_058137995.1. Lineage (NCBI taxonomy): Bacteria > Bacillati > Actinomycetota > Actinomycetes > Micrococcales > Micrococcaceae > Arthrobacter > Arthrobacter sp. AOP36-F1-5. Next base: position 24,421 of record NZ_CM176892.1, on the reverse strand, counting down.
GGATACGCAGGCGGGCGCCGGCTTCGTCGATGAGGTCGATGGCCTTATCCGGCAGGAAGCGGTCGGAGACGTAGCGGTGTGACAGCTGAGCGGCAGCGGCCAATGCGCCATCGGTGATGGTCACCCGGTGGTGCGCCTCGTAGCGGTCACGCAGGCCACGCAGGATCTCCGTGGTGTGTTCCACGGAAGGTTCCTTGACCTGGATCGGCTGGAAGCGGCGCTCCAGGGCGGCATCCTTCTCGATGTGCTTGCGGTACTCGTCCAGCGTGGTCGCGCCGATCGTCTGGAGTTCGCCACGAGCCAGCATGGGCTTGAGGATCGACGCTGCATCGATGGCGCCTTCGGCGGCACCGGCGCCGACGAGGGTGTGGATCTCGTCGATGAACAGGATGATGTCACCGCGGGTGCGGATTTCCTTGAGGACCTTCTTCAGGCGTTCCTCGAAGTCGCCGCGGTAGCGGCTGCCGGCCACCAGGGACCCCAGGTCCAGGGTGTAGAGCTGCTTGTCCTTGATGGTCTCGGGGACGTCGCCGCGCACGATGGACAGGGCCAGGCCCTCGACCACTGCGGTCTTGCCGACGCCCGGCTCACCGATCAGCACCGGGTTGTTCTTGGTCCGGCGCGAGAGCACCTGCATCACGCGTTCCTTCTCGAACTCGCGGCCGATGACCGGGTCGAGTTTGCCGTCGCGGGCCGCCTGGGTGAGGTTTCGCCCGAACTGGTCCAGCACGACCGAGCCGGCAGGCTGTCCTTCGGCCTGGCCCTGGCCGACTCCGGCGCCTGCGGTTTCCTTGCCACCCTGATAACCCGAGAGCAGCTGGATGACCTGCTGGCGGACCCTGTTCAGGTCGGCGCCCAACTTGACCAGGACCTGGGCGGCCACTCCTTCGCCCTCACGGATCAGACCGAGCAGGATGTGCTCCGTACCGATGTAGTTGTGGCCGAGCTGGAGTGCCTCACGCAAGGAGAGTTCCAGGACCTTCTTGGCGCGGGGGGTGAAGGGGATGTGTCCGGACGGGGCCTGCTGGCCCTGGCCGATGATCTCCTGCACCTGCTCCCGAACGGCACCGAGGGAGATGTTCAGTGACTCCAGCGCCTTCGCGGCGACACCCTCCCCCTCGTGGATCAGGCCGAGCAGGATGTGCTCGGTTCCGATGTAGTTGTGGTTGAGCATGCGCGCCTCTTCTTGGGCGAGCACGACAACGCGACGGGCACGGTCGGTGAATCTCTCAAACATGCGGCACACTCCTAGCTAACGCGTACTCACGATGCTACGCATCAAATGGCGCCAGATGGCCCGTGTTCGCCGTGGGGATAAAGCAGATTTCCCCACCGTCCCGCCGGCGGGGTGTCCGAGCCGGTCCCCGGGAGGTCCCGGGGGTTGCCGAAGCGGGCTCAGGACTCCGGATGTACTTCGCGGTAGGCGTCGATGACCTCCGAGTGCAGGCGGCCGCGTTCGCTGACCTTGAAGCCGTGGTCGGCAGCCCACGCCCGGATGGCGGGGGCCTCGGACGCGGAGTAGGCGGTGGAACGCCTCGCCCCGGCGACGAAGGGGGCCAGCGCCTCTCGCAGCTTCCCGGCATTGGCCTCGCCGAGGTCGATCTCGTAGTGGCTGCCGTCCAGACCGAAGTGCACGGTCTCGTTCGCCGTCGACCCGTCCAGGTCGTCGATGAGCGTGATTTCGACCTTGCGCGCCACGGGCGGCTCCTCACTTAGAAGGTATCGGGGCTTCCAGGCGGGCCCCGGGGCATCTCGCCCTCGGGGTCCGGGGGTCGAGGTGTGCCTCCGGAGACCATGGTACTGCGGATGGGCCGATCTCGGCGTCCGGGAACCTACTCCCCGGGCCGGTCGGCGCTCCCGGGGTCGGGTTCCTCGGTAGGGGCCGTCCCCTCCCGGTGGGCATCGGCAGCGGATTCCGCCAGCCGCTCATTGCGATCCACCCGGAACAGGGCACGCATCACGAACCAGAAGACCAGTGCCGCGACGATCGTGGGCAGCAGCACCTCGACGTAGGCCATGGTCTAGGCCTCGGGCTTCAGGAGCGGGTAGAGGATGGTCTCGCGGATGCCGGCGTCGGTGAAGAGCATGACCAGCCGGTCGATGCCCAACCCGATGCCGCCCATGGGCGGGGCACCGTACTCCAGCGCCCGCAGGAAGTCCTCGTCCAGTTGCATGGCTTCGTCGTCACCGTCGGCGGCAAGTCGGGATTGTTCGGTGAGGCGTTCTCGCTGGATGACCGGATCGATCAGTTCGGTGAAGGCCGTGCCGCGTTCCATGCCCCCGATGATCAGGTCCCAGGCTTCGATGACCCCGGGTTGGGAGCGGTGCGGTCGGGCCAACGGCTGGGCCGCCGGCGGGTAGTCGTAGACGAAGGTCGGGTCGATCAGGGTCGGTTCGACGATCTCCCCGAACAGTTCGATGACCAGCTTCTCGGCCCCCCATTTCGGGTCGACCTTCACGCGGTGCTTCTCGGCGATCGATTGAAGCAGCCCGGCCGTGGTTTCGGGGGTGATTTCGGTGCCCACCGCTTCGGAGAGGGCGGGATAGACGCTAAGCCAGCGCCATTCGCCGTCGAGGTTGATGGTGCCCTGGGAGGTCTCGATCCGGCGGCCGGCCCCGACGGCGTCGGCGGCCTTGAGGATGATCTCCTGGATCCGTTCGGCCATCACGAACTGGTCGGCGTAGATCTCATAGCATTCCAGCGTCGTGAACTCGGGGGAGTGGGTGGAGTCCACACCTTCGTTCCTGAACAGGCGCCCTACTTCGAAGACGCGGGGAATGCCGCCGACGACGGTGCGCTTGAGGTAGAGCTCGGTGGCGATCCTCAGGGTCATGTCCTGGTCGAAGGCATTCAGATGCGTGTGGAAGGGCCGAGCCGAGGCCCCACCATGGATCAGTTGCAGCATCGGGGTTTCGACTTCCACATACCCGTGGCCGTAGAGGGTGTCCCGTACGGCACGGGTCACGGCGTCACGCTTGTAGATCATCTCGCGGGCCTCGTCGCGGACCATGAGGTCGGCATACCGTTGGCGGACCCGGGTCTCCTCGTTGAGGTCGGCGTGCAGCACCGGCATGGGGCGCAATGCCTTGGAGGCCATCTGCCATTCGGTGACCATGACGGAGAGTTCGCCGCGGCGGGAACTGATGACGGCACCCTTGACGAACACGTGGTCCCCCAGGTCGGTGAGTCGCTTCCAGTCGGCCAGCGACTCCTCGCCGATGTTGGCCAGCGAGAGCATGGCCTGCAGGCGGACGGCCTCGCCCTTCGGGCCCGACTCCTGCAACGTGGCGAAGCACAGTTTTCCGGTATTGCGGGCGAACACGATGCGCCCTGCCACGCCGACGATGTCCTGGGTCTCCTCGCCGGCTTCCAGGTGTCCGTACTTCTCACGGATTTGCAACAGGGTGTGGCTGCGTTCGACGCCGACCGGATACGCCTCGCGGCCGGCTTCGAGCAGCTCGGCGCGTTTGGCCAGACGCACCTGGCGCAGGTCATGCGTGTCGATGGTCTCGGCAGGGGTGGGGGCGGTGGGGGTCTGATCAGCAGTCACAGTACTCGATTCTACGTCCTTCGGCCGCGGCACGGGCACGCTCTTCCATGGGTGTGCCAACGGTCACGGTTTGCTGCACGGAAGCGCTCCACCGCCGTCTCCAGGAGGGGACGCCGGTAGAGCACCGGTCACCAGATGGCAACGCGCTCCTGGGGATCCAGCCACATCCCGTCGCCGGGCTTCGTGTCGAAGGCCCGGTGGAAGGCATCCATGTTCCGCGCCACCTGGTTGCAGCGGAACTCCCCGGGGGAATGGGGATCGGTGGTGATCCGGTTGACCATCGTTTCGGGACGGGTCAGCGACCTCCAGCACTCGGCCCAACTGTGGAAGAAGCGCTGGTCCCCGCTCAGACCGTCGATCTCTTCATCCACCGACAGCCCGCGGGCCTGCAGATCCAGGCGGTAGGCCTGGTAGGCGATGCCCAGGCCACCCAGATCGCCGATGTTCTCCCCCAGGGTGAGTTCGCCGTTGACGTGGTGCTCCGGCGCCTCCTCGGGGACGAGGGCATCATATTGGGCCACCAGCCGGGCCGTGAGTTCTTCGAAGGCCGCACGATCCTCGGCGGTCCACCAGTCGCGTAGTTGGCCCGTCCCGTCGAACTGCGAGCCCTGGTCGTCGAAGCCGTGGCCGATCTCATGGCCGATGACCGCACCTATGGCCCCGTAGTTCGAGGCCGGGTCCCGGTCGGGGTCGAAGAACGGGCTACGCAGGATGGCAGCCGGGAACCCGATTTCATTCAGCAGCGGATGATAGTAGGCGTTGACCGTCTGCGGATACATGAACCACAGGTCCCTGTCCACACCCTCATCGATTTTGGCCAGTTCACGGGAGAACTCGAATTCATTGGCGCTGGAGACATTGCCGATCAGGTCATCCGGGTCCGCCGATACGTCGCTGTAGTCGATCCACTTCACGGGATAACCGATCTTGGGGCGGAACATGGAGAGCTTCTCCTGGGCCTTCACCCGGGTTTCCGCGCTCATCCAACCCAAGGCGTCGATGGACAGCCGATAGGCGGCGATGAGGTTGCCGACCAGGTCCTCCATGAGGTCCTTGCTGCGTTGTCCGAAGTGCCCGTCGACATAGAGTTGTCCGATGTCCTCGCCAACGGCCCCCTCGGTGAAGGCCACCCCGCGCTTCCACCGCGGACGCATTTCGGTCACCCCTGCCAGTTTGGCCGAATAGAACGAGAAGTTCTCCTCCACGAAGGCCGCGGAAAGGAACGAGGCGTTGCTGCGCACGACCTGTACGGCCAGCCAGTCGCGCCACGCCCGGAGCGGCTGGGAGTGCAGCAGCCCCTCGACCCCCTGGAGGTAGCTGGGCTGCCAGACATCGACTTCGTCGTAGTACTTCTCGTCGATGCCCGCGCCCTCCAGCCAGAGGCGGAAGGTCGGCTGGAGGGAGAAGAGCCCCTCCGCTGACATCAGGTTGTAGCGGGCCTGGGCGTCGCGGCATTTGACGGCATCCCAATGATGGGCGGCCAGTGCCTTCTCCAACTCGACCACTCCGGCAGCTGCCTGGTCGGCGTTGGGTACCTCCACCAGGCCGAGCAACCGGCCCAGGTGTTCCTGGTATTCCTGCAACAGTTCAGCAAACTTCTCGTCCCGGTAATAGGATTCGTCCGGCAGTCCGAGGCCGGACTGGATGATGGAGAAGATGTTGCGGTCCGGTTGGCCGGCGTCGGAGTTCGCTCCGGCCTGGTAGAGCCCCGAGACGCCTCGCCGTTGAAGAGCCCCGCTGAGGGTCAGCAACTGTTCGATGCTGGTGCAGGCGTAGACGGATGCCAGATCCTCGCGGATGGGGTCCATGCCGCGGGCTTCGATGGCGTCCTCGTCCATGAAACTGCTGAAGAGCCCGGCGATCCGTTCCTGGCGGGCGTCGGCCACCCCGGCCGGCTCGGCGCTATCGTGCCGTGCTTGTTTGATGATGGCGTGCACGGCCGCTTCCGCCTCGTCGCGCAACTGCATGAACGACCCGTAGCTGCCCTGGTCCCCGGGGATCTGCGCGGTGGCCAGCCATTGGCCGTTGACGTGTCGGTACAGGTCGTCCTGGATCCTCACGTCGTGGTCGCGGTGGTCCTCGCTGGTCGCGGGTTCGGGCATAGTGCGTGAAGCTGGATCTGCAGTCATGGCTCCCCAGGGGTCGGGACGCCAGAAGTTCCCGTGGCGTCGATGGTGGTCTGACCCTCACCCTACTGATCGACTTCGGGCTTTGGCTGTGCGCCGGCCGAAGTTCCCCTGAACGCGAAAACAGGTAGCCGGCGGCCGGAACGCCGGCACGGGGTCCTTAAATGCAGTAAGGCCCCGGACTAAGTCCAGGGCCCTACCAGCAAATATTGTCCGGCGGCGACCTACTCTCCCACACCCTCCCGAGTGCAGTACCATCGGCGCAGTGGGTCTTAGCTTCCGGGTTCGGTATGGGACCGGGCGTTTCCCCCACGCTATGACCGCCGTAACTCTTCCACCCACACCAACACCACAACAGTGTCGGGGGGAAAACTAGTCACATGCCATAAACCAGAACCACGAATGGTCCCTGGTGGTGCAACATGATCAAACTATTCTATTACAGACCCACCCCATGAAACCAACCAAAACAACCCCACGAACAGTGGGAATCAACACACACCCCCAGAGAATCGAACCCAAGGGGCGGGTGTTTGGTTGGCTACCAGGAGTTGTTGTCCGGCAACCGCATAGTGGACGCAGCATATCTTGCCCACACAACCCGAAAGCCGTGTGGTGAATTGTGGTGTAAGTCATCGGCCTATTAGTACAGGTCAGCTCCACGGGTCTTTAGTCCCCGCTTCCACGTCCTGCCTATCAACCCAGTGGTCTAGCTGGGGGCCTCTCACACTCAAGGTGTATGGAAATCTCATCTCGAAGTGGGCTTCCCGCTTAGATGCTTTCAGCGGTTATCCCTTCCGAACGTAGCTAATCAGCGGTGCACTTGGCAGTACAACTGACACACCAGAGGTTCGTCCGTCCCGGTCCTCTCGTACTAAGGACAGCTCTTCTCAAATTTCCTGCGCGCGCAGCGGATAGGGACCGAACTGTCTCACGACGTTCTAAACCCAGCTCGCGTACCGCTTTAATGGGCGAACAGCCCAACCCTTGGGACCTACTCCAGCCCCAGGATGCGACGAGCCGACATCGAGGTGCCAAACCATGCCGTCGATATGGACTCTTGGGCAAGATCAGCCTGTTATCCCCGAGGTACCTTTTATCCGTTGAGCGACGGCCGTTCCACAACGTGCCGCCGGATCACTAGTCCCGACTTTCGTCCCTGCTCGAGCTGTCACTCTCACAGTCAAGCTCCCTTGTGCACTTACACTCGTCACCTGATTGCCAACCAGGCTGAGGGAACCTTTGGGCGCCTCCGTTACTCTTTAGGAGGCAACCGCCCCAGTTAAACTACCCATCAGGCACTGTCCCTGACCCAGATCATGGGCCGAAGTTAGGAATCCGGTACGGCCAGAGTGGTATTTCAACGATGACTCCACGAACACTGGCGTGCCCGCTTCAACGTCTCCCACCTATCCTACACAAGCCGCACCGAACACCAATACCAAACTATAGTAAAGGTCTCGGGGTCTTTCCGTCCTGCTGCGCGTAACGAGCATCTTTACTCGTAGTGCAATTTCGCCGAGTTCATGGTTGAGACAGCGGGGAAGTCGTTACTCCATTCGTGCAGGTCGGAACTTACCCGACAAGGAATTTCGCTACCTTAGGATGGTTATAGTTACCACCGCCGTTTACTGGGGCTTAAATTCCCAGCTTCGCCCCGAAGGGCTAACCGGTCCTCTTAACCTTCCAGCACCGGGCAGGAGTCAGTCCGTATACATCGTCTTGCGACTTCGCACGGACCTGTGTTTTTAGTAAACAGTCGCTTCCCCCTGGTCTCTGCGGCCCCGATCCCCTCACACCAGCAAATGGTGTTCAAGGTTGGGGCCCCCCTTCTCCCGAAGTTACGGGGGCATTTTGCCGAGTTCCTTAACCATGATTCTCTCGATCGCCTTAGTATTCTCTACCTGATCACCTGTGTCGGTTTGGGGTACGGGCGGCTTGAACCTCACGTCGATGCTTTTCTTGGCAGCATAGGATCACCGGATCACCCGCCGAAGCGGGCGCCTATCGGGTCTCAACCATCATGAACGGCGGATTTACCTACCATTCGGCCTACACCCTTGGACCAGGACGATTCCATTGCCTGGCCCGGCTACCTTCCTGCGTCACACCTGTTAATACGTTGACCTCCCTGGCTCGGGTCCCGCGCCTTGCACCCGGTACCTTCCCCGAAGGGAAGATGGTGGGTGCTCGAGGCGGTTAGCATCGCCAGTTCAGTAGGGACGGTTCTTCACCGGTACGGGAATATCAACCCGTTGTCCATCGACTACGCCTGTCGGCCTCGCCTTAGGTCCCGACTCACCCAGGGCAGATTAGCTTGACCCTGGAACCCTTGATCATTCGGCGGACGGGTTTCTCACCCGTCTTTCGCTACTCATGCCTGCATTCTCACTCGTGCCGTCTCCACCACTGGTTCACACCGTGGCTTCACTGCCGGCACGACGCTCCCCTACCCACCCAGGCGGCTGGACCACGAAGGCCTACCTATATACCTGGATGACGCAACTTCGGCGGTGTGCTTGAGCCCCGCTACATTGTCGGCGCGGAATCACTTGACCAGTGAGCTATTACGCACTCTTTCAAGGATGGCTGCTTCTGAGCCAACCTCCTGGTTGTCTTCGCAACTCCACATCCTTTTCCACTTAGCACACGCTTAGGGGCCTTAGTTGGCGTTCTGGGCTGTTTCCCTCTCGACTATGAAGCTTATCCCCCACAGTCTCACTGCTGCGCTCTCACTTACCGGCATTCGGAGTTTGGCTGACGTCAGTAACCTTGTAGGGCCCATTAGCCATCCAGTCGCTCTACCTCCGGTAAGAAACACGCAACGCTGCACCTAAATGCATTTCGGGGAGAACCAGCTATCACGAAGTTTGATTGGCCTTTCACCCCTACCCACAGCTCATCCCCTCCATTTTCAACTGAAGTGGGTTCGGTCCTCCACGCGCTCTTACACACGCTTCAACCTGGCCATGGGTAGATCACTTCGCTTCGGGTCTAGACCGCGCCACTGAACGCCCTGTTCAGACTCGCTTTCGCTACGGCTTCCCCACACGGGTTAACCTCGCGACACGGCACTAACTCGCAGGCTCATTCTTCAAAAGGCACGCCGTCACCACAACAAGGTGGCTCCGACGGATTGTAGGCACATGGTTTCAGGTACTATTTCACTCCCCTCCCGGGGTACTTTTCACCTTTCCCTCACGGTACTTGTCCGCTATCGGTCATCAGGAAGTATTCAGGCTTACCAGGTGGTCCTGGCAGATTCACACGGGATTTCTCGGGCCCCGTGCTACTTGGGATACCAATACAAAGCGGCGGAGAACATTACAGCTACAGGACTAACACCCTCTATGGTCCGGCTTTCAAACCGATTCGCCTATGCACCCGCACCTCACTCCTCCAGTCCGGCAGAACTGGAACGACTGGTCCCACGACCCCGCCCATGCAACGCCCGCCGGCTATCACACATGGAACGGTTTAGCCCCATCCGCGTTCGCTCGCCACTACTAACGGAATCACTATTGTTTTCTCTTCCTGCGGGTACTGAGATGTTTCACTTCCCCGCGTTCCCTCCACGCAGCCTATGTGTTCAGCTACGGGTCACACGACATGACGCCGTGCGGGGTTTCCCCATTCGGAAATCCTGGAATCAAAGTCCGGTTATCGACTCCTCCAGGCTTATCGCAGATTCCCACGTCCTTCTTCGGCTCCTGATGCCAAGGCATCCACCATGCGCCCTTAGAAACTTGACCACAAAAAGGTCAATTCACAAGAGCATTTGATCGAGAGAACCACCAACAACCACACCCCGAAAGGCGCCCTGCTGGGGGTTCTCAAATAAATTGCTTTCGCAAACACGATAAAAAAACCACATAACCACCACCGGCCCGAAGGCAAAAGGCAATCACATGGCATCCATCGTCCTTGCAAGATGCTCGCGTCCACTATGCAGTTGTCAAACAACAACCCCGTCACACCCACCACCACGACACCAAAAGATCATCGCGGCCTAGGCCATGCGCGGGAGCCAAAACAAACCAGAACCAACCCCCCACCACCAACACACGGTCGATACCAGGAAATCGGGCCTGTTGTTTCAGGGCCCAACAGTGTGCCATGGACTCAGAACCCACCAGCCCCCGCATCGTTCCAACACCACCAAAGCAGTGCGTACTAAACAACAGGGAACCAAAGATCCCAAGCCACAATCCGTTGACATTCCACCCATGAGCGCCCGCCTACCAACACAAGTGGCAGAAACGGGCTGAACTGAACACCACCACCAGGACATGCGCCCTAAATGGTCAATGCTAGTTGCTCCTTAGAAAGGAGGTGATCCAGCCGCACCTTCCGGTACGGCTACCTTGTTACGACTTAGTCCCAATCGCCGGTCCCACCTTCGACGGCTCCCTCCCAAAAGGGTTGGGCCACCGGCTTCGGGTGTTACCAACTTTCGTGACTTGACGGGCGGTGTGTACAAGGCCCGGGAACGTATTCACCGCAGCGTTGCTGATCTGCGATTACTAGCGACTCCGACTTCATGGGGTCGAGTTGCAGACCCCAATCCGAACTGAGACCGGCTTTTTGGGATTAGCTCCACCTCACAGTATCGCAACCCATTGTACCGGCCATTGTAGCATGCGTGAAGCCCAAGACATAAGGGGCATGATGATTTGACGTCGTCCTCACCTTCCTCCGAGTTGACCCCGGCAGTCTCCCATGAGTCCCCACCACTACGTGCTGGCAACATGGAACGAGGGTTGCGCTCGTTGCGGGACTTAACCCAACATCTCACGACACGAGCTGACGACAACCATGCACCACCTGTGAACCGGCCCCAAAGGGGAAGGACTGTTTCCAGCCCGATCCGGCCCATGTCAAGCCTTGGTAAGGTTCTTCGCGTTGCATCGAATTAATCCGCATGCTCCGCCGCTTGTGCGGGCCCCCGTCAATTCCTTTGAGTTTTAGCCTTGCGGCCGTACTCCCCAGGCGGGGCACTTAATGCGTTAGCTACGACGCGGAAAACGTGGAATGTCCCCCACATCTAGTGCCCAACGTTTACGGCATGGACTACCAGGGTATCTAATCCTGTTCGCTCCCCATGCTTTCGCTCCTCAGCGTCAGTTAATGCCCAGAGACCTGCCTTCGCCATCGGTGTTCTTCCTGATATCTGCGCATTTCACCGCTACACCAGGAATTCCAGTCTCCCCTACATCACTCTAGTCTGCCCGTACCCACCGCAGATCCGGGGTTGAGCCCCGGACTTTCACGGCAGACGCGACAAACCGCCTACGAGCTCTTTACGCCCAATAATTCCGGATAACGCTTGCGCCCTACGTATTACCGCGGCTGCTGGCACGTAGTTAGCCGGCGCTTCTTCTGCAGGTACCGTCACTTTCGCTTCTTCCCTACTGAAAGAGGTTTACAACCCGAAGGCCGTCATCCCTCACGCGGCGTCGCTGCATCAGGCTTTCGCCCATTGTGCAATATTCCCCACTGCTGCCTCCCGTAGGAGTCTGGGCCGTGTCTCAGTCCCAGTGTGGCCGGTCACCCTCTCAGGCCGGCTACCCGTCGTCGCCTTGGTAGGCCATTACCCCACCAACAAACTGATAGGCCGCGAGTCCATCCCCCACCGATAAATCTTTCCACCACCTCCCATGCGGAAGGAAGTGAATATCCGGTATTAGACCCAGTTTCCCGGGCTTATCCCAGAGTCGGGGGCAGGTTACTCACGTGTTACTCACCCGTTCGCCACTAATCACCCGGTGCAAGCACCGGGGTCATCGTTCGACTTGCATGTGTTAAGCACGCCGCCAGCGTTCATCCTGAGCCAGGATCAAACTCTCCGTAAAAAATTACAGACACAACCAACATCCCAAGGGAAAACAAGGGAAGGGCTGCACCAAGTTACATAAATCCCGGCAAATATGCCTCCACGGATACACGGGGTGCACCCATAAAGACCATTCACCAATTTATAAAAAAATCGGTGTCAACAAACATGGCACACTATTGAGTTCTCAAACAACAGACGCTTCCAACTTCCACGATCACGCCTTCCGGCCGACCGCTTCGCTCTGGAGCAACTTGTCTAACTTACCTTACCGCGTGTCGCTCCGCAAATCCATCGTTTCCGGTGTTTCTGCGGTACTCTACGCAATCGATCCAGACTGGATTCGGGGCGCAAAACGCCCCGGTCCATTCAGGACTGATTTTGTTAGGTGGCCGCCTTCCGATCGTCTGCGTTTCCGCTGTACTCGTCTCGGCGACTCAGAAAACTTTACACGGATTCGGGTGCCCCACCAAATCGGAGGCCCTCTTCGCCGAAAACCCCTTGATTCCGCGGGAATCAAGGCGGCTTCGGCCCCCTGGAGGTCGATTTCTGCGATTCCGAGATTTGAGTCCTGCATCACATGCCCCGTCCCTAGAATGGGGCCATGCCCAATGTTCATGATGCCCCGGATCAGCCAGTCGATGTCCCGACGGTCGCCTTCGACCTGCCCGCGCGTTTGGGTCTTGACCACCCACTGGTCAACGCCCCCATGGCCGGTGCCGCCGGCGGAGCCTTGGCCGGCGCCGTCAGTACCGCCGGGGGGTTGGGCCTGATCGGGATCGGCTCCACCGCCACGAAGGAGTGGATCAGCGAACAAGCCACATTGGCCCGCGCCCCCGGACGCGCCTGGGGTGCCGGGTTGATGGCCTGGGTCCTGGAACGCTCCCTGGACCCCCTGCACGAGATCCTGGACCACGGGCCCTCCTTTGTTTCCGTCAGTTTCGGTGACCCGGGCCCCGCCGCAGCGCTGATTCGGGAATCCGGGGCTCTCTGCGCGATGCAGGTGGGAAACGATGCCGATCTGCAGCGGGCCCTCGAGCCGGATATCGACGTCGTCGTCTGCCGTGGCGGGGAGGGTGGCGGTCATGGACGCAATGACGTGGCCACGTTGCCGTTGCTGCAGCAGGCCCTGGCGGCAACCAGCAAACCGGTGATCGCGGCCGGGGGCATCGCCGACGCCCGGGGTGTTGCCGCGGTCCTGGCCGCCGGAGCCCAGGCTGCCTGGATCGGGACCCGTTTCGCGGCCTCGACCGAATCGTCCAGCCATGACCTGGTCAAACAAGCGATTGCCGCGGCCGAGTTGGACGACACGATCTTCACCCGGGTCTTCGATATCGCCCAACGCATCCCCTGGCCCACCGAATTCGGGGGCCGGGCGTTACGCAACGATTTCACCGAGCAATGGGCCCAGGACGGAGAAGGCCTGGTCGATGCCCTGGCCAAGGACCCCTCGATCACCGAAACCATCAAGGCGGCCCGCACCCACGCCGATGTGTCCACCGCCCCCGTCTACGCCGGACAGTCGGTCTCCCGAACCGCCGGTCAGGAGGGTGCCGCCGACATCGTCGCCGAACTGGCCGGCTTCCGCACCCATCTCGGTACCGCCGCCGCCCGCTGGAGTCGAGGCCGTTGACATCTTCCTGGGGCCTTGCCGGGCTTTCGCCTCGACAGCGGGCCCGTCTGGACCAGCTGTACCCGCGGGCCCACGGGATCGTCGACCATAGTTGGCCCTACGGCATCACGGTCCTGGAGTTCATCGACGCAGGACGCCGGCTGCTGCTCAAGGCCTGCCAGGACACGCACCATCTCGACCGGGAAGCCCGGGCCCACCGCAACTGGCTGCAGCCGCTGGCCTCCGACGTACCGGAAATGCTCGGCTACGACGCCGGGGCCGGACTCCTGGTGAAGACGTTCATCGACGGGGAGCTGGCTACCGGCTCCCGGTACGAGCACGACCCCCTGGTCTTCAAACAGGCAGGGGAACTACTGGGTCGGCTGCATCGCGGGACCGTTCCGGTCCTGGATGGGCACTATGAACACTCCGTGCTCTCCAAGACCCTGACCTGGCTGGACCGGGCCCCGGGGCTGGCCCCGCCCGAGCAGCTGTCCCGGGTGCAGCGGTGGTTGGATGCCTTCACCCCCTCACCCGTCGAGGTGGTCCCCACCCACGGCGACTACCACCCCCGGAATTGGATCGGTCGTCCCGACGGCCGGATCGCGATCATCGACTTCGGGCGGGCCGGGCTGCGCCCCTGGTACACCGATATGGTCCGCATGGAACATCGTGACTTCCTGGGGAGTCCGCAGCTGCGGGAGGCCTTCCGGCAGGGCTACCGTCCGAAGGGGGCGGTGCCTCCTGCCGGAACCGTGGACGCGGGCCGCCTGCTCGACGAACTCATGCAGTCATTGGGGACGGTCGTCTGGGCGCACCAGGTCGGTGACCAGGCCTTCGAGGAGCAGGGCCGGGGCATGCTGGCCCGGACCCTGCAGGGCAGCGGGTTCCCCCCGCACTGAGGTCAGTCCGCGGCGTCGCCGAGCAGCATGTTGTCGATCAACCGCACCTGGCCGGTCCGCGCGGCCACCAGGACCAGCGCGCCTCCGGTGAACGGGGTTTCGCGGCAGTTGAAGGCCAGGGGTTCCAACGTGTCGGGGTCCACCACCTCGAGATAATCCAGCTCCACCAGGGGCTGGCTGCCGATCAGGTCCTCCGCCTCGTCGATCATCAACGCCTCGTGGGCCGCGGCACGATCGGCCAGCAGGAACAGGGCCCGACTCAGGACCAGGGCCGCGTCGGCCTGTTCGGGGGTGAGGAACTGGTTGCGGCTGGACAGCGCCAGGCCTTCGGCGGACCGCACGATCGGGACGGCTCGGATGCGCACCGGGTAGGACAGATCGGTGACCAGGCGGCGCACGATGGCCAGCTGTTGGGCGTCCTTCTGCCCGAAGTAGGCGCTGTACTCCACCGGGACCGGGGTCAGGGAGGAGGGCTGGGCGATATGCAGCAATTTGGCGACGACGGCGAGCATGCCATCGAAGTGGCCGGGCCGTGAGGCGCCTTCGAACTTCTCCCCCAGCGTCCCGCTGGACAGACGCACCAGCGGCGCACCTCCGGGATAGATCTCCGGTTCCTCGGGGGCGAAGACGATATCCGCCCCGGCCGAGGCCAGCAGTGCGCGATCCGCCTCGAGGTCGCGGGGATAGCGTTCGAAATCGGCAGGATCATCGAATTGCAGGCGGTTGACGAACACCGAGACGACCACGACGTCGTTCTCCGCGCGGGCCGCACTTACCAGATGTTCGTGCCCCGCGTGCAGGGCGCCCATCGTGGGGACCAGCCCCAGGCGTCGGGGCCCGTCCGTGGCGGGTGCCTGCGCCAGGAGCCTCGAGCCCAGGGCGGCCAGTTCGGCGGCGGTTCGAACCAGAAGCGGACGCGTGGCGCCCAAGGCGCCTGCGTCACCGGGGGGCGGTGCTGTGGTATTCACGCGACGAGTCTATCCCCGCAACGGCCCGGCCGTCTCAGGACAAGGCATCGAGGATGGTGGCCGCCTGGGTCTCGTTGAGCAGTCCCCTCTCCAGGGCCCGCTGGGCGGTGGCCCGACCCATCGCCAGATAGGCGTCCCGGATGTCGGAGGGCACCTCCCCGGTGGCCAGGGCGGCCCGGTGCGCCGTGATCGTCCCGGTATCGCCGCGGGCCACGGGCCCGGTCAGCGCGCCCTCCCCCGAGGCCAACGCGTTCTCCAACGATCCGCGCATCAGTGGTCCCAGCACCCGGTCGGGGGCCTCCACGCCGATGCGACGCAGCAGTTCGGAGGACTGGCCCGCCAGGGTGACCAGGTGGTTGGAGGCGTGGGCCAACGCCGCATGGTAGATCCCGCGGTCCTCCTCGGCGATCACCGTGGACTCGGCCCCCATCTCCACGACCAGGGCCTGGGCGATCGGCAGGACCATCGAGGCGGCGGTGACCCCGAACATGCATTCGTTCAGGCGCACCAAGTCCAGGGACATCCCGGTGAAGCTCATGGCCGGATGGATGGCCAACGGGATGGCCCCGGCCGCCTGGGCGGGAGCGAGGATCCCGGTGCCGTAGCGTCCCGAGGTGTGGACGACCAGCTGGCCGGGCTGCCAGTGTCCGGCCTCGGCCAGGCCCTCCACCAGAGGATGCAGCGCATCATCGGGTACGGCCAGCAACACCAGCTCCGAGCGTCGGACGATCTCGGGGATCTCCAACACGGGAACCCCCGGCAACAGGATCTCGGCGCGGTCCCGCGAGGCTTCGGAGACAGCGTGGACCCCCACGACGGCATGTTCTGCTGATCGCAGGGCGGCCCCGAGGACGGCCCCCACCTTGCCGGCCCCGATGATGCCGACGCCCAGACGTCCTGGTTTACTCATGATTTTCCTCTTCCAGCCAATGGTCTCGGTCCTTCAGTCGGCGGGCCCGGGCCGCCCGGGAGGCCTGGGACATGAACAGTTCACGGCCGGTCCGCAGCGACATCTGCTTCACCCTCGGTGAGATCGGTCCGTCGGTGGTGCAGAATTCGATTCCCGTCAGTCCCAGCGGGCGGTTCAACGGCCCCTGGGTGAGGAAGATGCCTTGGATGCGTTCATGCGGGATGATCACCAACGAATGGGTGAGCACTCCGGCCCGCGAGAACAAGGCCGTATCGGTCACGGCGAATCCCTGTCGGCGGTAGGCGAACGGCGAAAGCCAGCGGGCACTGCGCGGGGAGGTGATGAACCCCTCCGCACTTCCGGAGCCCCCGATCCCCGCCCCGACCAGTTCGGCGGGCCGTTCGGTCCCCGGTTCGGGCAGCACGACGGACAACACGTTGAGCACGTCCTGCCGTGTGCCCACGGGCAGCAGGGTGGAACGCAGCGCCCCTTCCTGATTGCCGTAGCCGGCGACGTTGACGACGACCTTGTACCAGCCGAAACGCCGCCAGATGATCCCTTGGGTGACCATGACCGCCTGCACCCGGCCGGGAGGTACTGTCTGGTGGCTGGTCTCCAGCAGTCCGTAGCTGAGTCGCAAACCGTCTTCGCTCATGGCCGCGCGGAAGTTGTAGCCCTGGTTGAACTGGCCCCACAGGACGGGGACGACGCCGATGAGACCCGGGAGGACGAAGAAGAAGCTGATCTCGCCGTCGGAGGCCACGGTGGCGACAATCATGCTGAGGACGAACAGCAGCACCGCCGCCAGCCACGGGGAGAGCAGGGTCGCGGCGATCAATCGCGGGGGCGGGACCACGGCCACGGTGCGTTCGGGAGCCTCCGGGGACACGGGCTCTCCGCCGGCGGGTCCCGGGGCCGGGGCGGGTCCTGCGGAGGCGGGTTCGGCGGACCGCGCCGCCGGGCCCTCCGCCCCGGGGACCCCGGGAGCGGGGACGACGCCGGCGGGGCCGGCCTCACGTTCCTGCTTCAGTCCGGCGGCGCGGGCCAGGATGTCATTGCGGAGGACCTTCGCAGCGTCCAGCTTGATATAGGCCAGCCGCATGGCCGTGGATCCGGAGTCGGCGACCTCAAATTTCAGTTCGGCGAGGCCGAAGATGCGGGCCACCAGCGGCTGGACGATGTCGATGGCCTGGACCCGGTCGATCCGGGCCTGGCGTTGTTGGCGGAAGACGACGCCGGAGTTCACGTGCACGTGCCTGGCGGTGACCTGGTATTTGGTGAAGTACCAGGACAGGAAGAAACCGGCCATGATCAACACCAGGATGCCGATGCCTCCGGCGACGACGAGCAGCACGCTGGGGGTGAAGCTCCAGTCCTTATCCGCCTCGGGGGGCAGTTCACCGGCACTGAAGATGTTGTTGAGCGAATTCTGGCCGAAGAAATAGAGGAACGCCACCACGACGAGCCAGCCCCTGACCATCGGCGAAACCGGGTGGACCCTACGCCAGGGGGCCGACTCCTCCGCCTCGGTCATCGACGCCTGATCGCCGGTCACAGTCCGGCCAGCCTCGCCTCGCCGCGGGCCGAGAGACGCTCACGCAGGCGGGTCCCCTCGGAGGAGGGCAGCCCGGGGATCTCCGCCTTGGCGGTGGTCGAGGCGGTATGGAGTTGGACCTTGCACAGGCCCAGGGCCCGGTCGATGGGCCCGACCGCGACGTCGACGTACTGCATCCGACCGTAGGGGACGACCAGGACCTGTTGGAACATCAAGCCCGAACGGATGAGCAGGTCGTCGTCTCGTTCGGCGTAGCCGATGGCCCGAACCTGCCGGGGGATGATGGCCATGCGGACCACGTCGAAGACGACGACCACCCCGAGCAGCCCCCAGGCCAGCCAGGCCGGGTAACCGGACCAGACGCCGGTCAGCATCAGGACCAATGGCACGGCCAGCACGGCCCAGGTCACCAACGCCGAGATCGCCCAGCCGACCAAACGCACCTTCGCATAGGCAGGCGAGACCCGCTGGAACACCAGGCCCTGGGGATCAATTGGTTCCTGCGGCATACCCTTCGTCTTCCTCCCGTTTCCGGCTCCCCGCCCCGGGGGCCGATGGGTCCTCGGGAGGCAGCTTGCAGAACTGCTCCACGACCCACCCCACGATAACCATCACGAGCGAACCGATAATCATTACCAGGGATGAGATCACCACCTGGTTGCCCCAGCCGGCGCCGCGCAGCACATCCAGCAGCAACCCGATATGCCATCCGCCGATCAGCGAACCGGCGTAGGCGGTGGCCTGGGCCAGCACCAGGGTCCGGGCGGCCTGCAACGGGTCGAGGCGGCGCTTGAGCTTGCCCTGGGTATAGCGCCTGACCCGCAGCCCAAACGCAAAGGTGATCGCCATGCCGGCGACCATGGTGACCAGCGACGGCCATTGGAGCACCGGGGAGGTGAAGCCGTTGGTGGTCAGCAGCAGCTGCGCCGTCCAACCGGCCAGGGCCGATCCCAGGCAGATCAGCAGCAACCAGAGCGGGCGGATGGTGTTCATCGGGATTCAGCCGTCCTCGCCGGCGGTGTAGAGGCTAAGCCCCTGAAGATCGGCGGCCTCGGCGGCCAGTTCCGCCACCGGGCGTCCGCCCAATGTTGCCTCCGGATCCATCCAGGCCCACGGCTGCAGGACAAATGCACGCTCGGCGGCCCGCGGGTGGGGCAGCGTGAGGATCTCGTCGTCGGAGACCACGTCCGCGTAGATGATCACGTCGACATCCAGGGTCCGGGGACCCCACCTGACCTCGCGGGTGCGGTGGTGGTCCTGTTCCACCGACTGGCACCAGGCCAGCAGATCCAACGGCGCAAGCGTGGTCTCGACCTCCACCACCAGGTTCAGGAAGTCGGGCTGGCCCCCGGGGCCACCGACGGGCCGGGTCTGGACCAGGGGCGACACCCGGCACAACCGGACCGCGGGGTCGGCCACGAGTTCGGCGACGGCATCGGTGAGGGTGGAGGAGCGTTCGCCCAAGTTGCTGCCCAACGCCAGCACCGCCCGGACCGGGGTGCTCATTCCCGTTCCCGATGGATGTGGATGCTCACGTCACCGAAGGGGACCTCGATGGGTGCCTTGGGTTTATGCACGGTGATGTCCACCGCGGCGACGTCGAACTCGGCCAACACCATGCTGGCCAGCCGTCCCGCGAGCTTCTCGATCAGGTTGTAGGGGCCCGCCGTGATCTCGTCCTTGACCCGCTCGGCCAATTCGCCGTAATGGGCGGTGTCGGACACCTCGTCCGAGGCTTCGGCGGGGCGGATGTCCGTATACAGCACGACATCCACCACGAAGGGCTGTCCGTTGCGCTTCTCGTGTTCGAAGACCCCGTGGTGGCCGATGGCGGTGATGCCACTGAGGCAGATTCGGTCCCGGACGTCCGTCGGCGCGGGAGAGGAACCTCCACCCATGATCAGGCTCCCGCCGGCGCGGAGGAGGACCCGGCGGAGGCGGGGTTGGTCCACGCGGCGGCGACCTTCAGCGCGTCCAGGGTCCCTTCGACGTCGTGCACCCTGACACACCAGGCTCCCGCGACCGCTGCCAGGGCACTGGTGGCGGCCGTGGCGACATCGCGTTCGGCCGGGGGCGCCGGTTTGCCGGCCTCGGCCAGCAGCGCCCCGAGGAACCTCTTGCGCGAGGTGCCGATCAGGACCTTGTGCCCCAGCGCCTTCAACTCGGGGATGGCCTGCAGCAGCGCCCAGTTGTGCTCGGGATCCTTGGCGAAGCCCAGTCCCGGGTCGATGACGATGTGCTCGGGGGCGACCCCGGCGTCGGTGAACGTGGAGCGTACGGTCTTCAGCTCGTTGACGACCTCGGCCACGACGTCATCGTAGTTGGCTTCGGAGACCATCGTCTGCTGGTCCCCGCGGCGGTGCATCAGCACGTAGGGGACCTTGCGTTCGGCCACCAGCGCCGGCATGTCTGCCTCATGGGTCAGCCCGGAGACGTCGTTGATGATCTGTGCCCCGGCGTCCAGGGCCGCGCGGGCGGTGGCGGTGTGCATGGTGTCCACGGAGACGATCGCACCGGCCTTGACCAGGGCGGCGATGACCGGGACGATGCGCCCCTGCTCGGCGGAGGGGTCCACGTAGTCGGCACCGGGGCGGGTGGATTCCCCGCCGACGTCGATGATGTCCGCCCCGGCATAGAGCATGCGGAGCCCGTGCTGGATCGCGTCATCGGTCTTGAGGTATTTCCCGCCGTCGCTGAAGGAATCCTGCGTGACGTTGAGGATCCCCATGACCAACGTGCGGTCCTTGGGCAGTTGCGCGACGTTCTTCGCCGACTTCACGGCACGGATGACCGGTAGCGGGGAGGTGGCGGGACCGGTTCCGGGGATTGCTCCGAGGGACATGGTGACCTACTTTCCGAGAATGAGGCTCATCGCCTCGGCGCGGGTCGCCGGATCGCGCAACTGCCCGCGCATGGCACTGGTGACGGTCTTGGCGCCGGGCTTCTGCACGCCCCGCATGGACATGCACATATGTTCGCATTCGATCACGACGATGGCACCGCGTGGCTGCAGATGGTCCATCAGGGCCATCACGATCTGGGTGGTCAGCCGCTCCTGGACCTGGGGGCGCCGTGCATAGAGTTCAACCAGCCGGGCCAGCTTGCTCAGCCCGGTGACCTTCCCGTCGGGCCCCGGGATGTACCCGATATGGGCGCTGCCGTGGAAGGGAACCAGGTGGTGTTCGCAGGTGGAGTAGAACGGGATGTCCTTGACCAGCACGAGCTCGTCATGGTCGATGTCGAAGGTGGTCGACAACAAGTCCGCCGGGTCCCCGTGCAGCCCGGCAAAGAACTCGGTATAGGCCTTGGCGACCCGTTGGGGGGTCTCCACCAACCCATCCCGGTCCGGATTCTCGCCAATGGCATAAAGGATCTCCCGCACCGCGGCGGCAATGCGTTCCTGGTCCACGGGACTGGCGGTTTCGGACACGACGGTGCCTTCTTCCTCTAGGGTGCTCACGATCTAGATCCTAGCCTGAGTGGGCTCAGTCGAGGTTGCCGGGTCCATCGGCACCGGGCAGGCCGGGGGTGTCCCCGCCTCCGGTTCCGGGGCCGAATCCACCGTCCGCCCCGGTATCGGGACCCGGGTTCCCGCCGGGCAGCGACGGGCCCGACCCCGGATCCACCACGGCGTCGGCGTGGCCTTCGTCCTCGGTTGCGGATGACCCTTCATGACGTTCGGCGGCCTGCCGGCGTTCCAGCGGGGAGAGCACGGGACCCTCGGGGTGGACCGGACGGCTGGACTTGGAGAGCCAGACCACCCGTTCGGGCTGCTTGACGATATCGGAGAAGATCTCGGCGAGCTCCTTCTGGTTCAGGGTCTCCTTCTCCAGCAGAGCCAAGGCCAAACGATCCAGGACGTGGCGGTTCTCGGTCAGCGCCGCATAGGCCTCGTCGTGGGCCGCGTCGATCAGGGCGCGGACCTCGTCGTCGATGACCCCTGCCATCGCATCGGAGTACCCCCGGTCCTGTCCGGCGTCACGTCCCATGAACGGTTCCCCGCCCGCGGAGCCGAGCTTCACGGCGCCGACGCGTTCGCTCATGCCGTATTCGGTGACCATCTTGCGGGCCGTCCCGGTGGCCTTCTCGATATCGTTCGAGGCCCCGGTGGAGGGGTCGTGGAAGATGATCTCCTCAGCGACCCGGCCCCCCATGGCGTAGGCCATCTGATCCAGCAGTTCGTTGCGGGTGATCGAGTACTTATCGTCCTCGGGCACCACCATCGTGTAGCCCAGGGCCCGGCCACGCGGCAGGATGGTCACCTTCGTCACCGGGGCGGTCTGGCGCATGACCGCGGCGACCAGGGCGTGGCCGCCCTCGTGGTAGGCGGTAATCTTGCGTTCGTGCTCCTTCATCAGCCGGGATCGCTTCTGCGGTCCCGCCATGACGCGGTCGATCGCCTCGTCCAGGGCGCGGTCGTCGACCAGCTGGGCATTGGAGCGGGCGGTCAGCAGGGCCGCCTCGTTGAGCACGTTGGCCAGATCGGCACCGGTGTATCCGGGCGTCTTCTTGGCCACCGCCTTCAGGTCGACGTTGTCCGCCATGGGCTTGCCCTGGGCGTGGACGTTGAGGATCTGTTCGCGACCGACCAGGTCGGGGGCCTCCACCGGGATCTGACGGTCGAAGCGGCCCGGACGCAGCAGGGCCGGGTCCAGGACGTCGGGGCGGTTGGTGGCGGCGATGAGGATGACGTTGGTGTTGGCGTCGAAGCCGTCCATCTCCACCAGCAGCTGGTTCAGCGTCTGTTCGCGTTCGTCGTTGCCGCCACCGACCCCGGCACCACGGTGGCGTCCGACGGCGTCGATCTCGTCGACGAAGATGATGGCCGGTGAGTTCGTCTTGGCCTGCTCGAAGAGGTCACGCACGCGGGAGGCACCGACGCCGACGAACATCTCCACGAAGTCCGAACCGGAGATCGAGTAGAACGGGACGCCGGCTTCCCCGGCCACCGCCTTGGCGAGCAGGGTCTTGCCGGTACCCGGGGGGCCGTAGAGCAGCACGCCCTTGGGGATCTTGGCGCCGACGGCCTGGAACTTGGCGGGCTCCTCGAGGAACTCCTTGATCTCGTGGAGTTCCTCGACGGCTTCCTCGGCGCCGGCCACGTCCACGAAGGTCACCTGGGGCATGTCCTTGGTGATCAGCTTGGCCTTGGACTTGCCGAACTTCATGACCTTGTTGCCGCCACCCTGGGCCCGGGAGAGCAGGAACCAGAACAGCAGGGCGATGAGCAGGAACGGGATGATGAACCCGAGCATGCTCACGAACCAGTTGCTTTCCACCGGCTGGTCGGTGAACCCGTCGAGCTTGGCGTCGTCCATCGCCTGGACCACGTCGGTGGCGCGGGCGGTGGAGTAGAAGAAGCTGACCTTCTTGCCCAGGTCGTCGCCGTCGAGGGTGAAGTCGTCCTTCAGCGACAGGTCGACCCGTTGGTCCCCGTCGTAGATCTTCGCCTCGGAGGCCTTGTCGTTCTTGAGCAGTTCCAGCCCGACGCTGGTATCCACCCGGCCGGTGTTCCCCGCGGTGAGGCTCGGCAGGAAGATGAGCAGTGCCGCAACACCGATCAGGACCCAGACGGCCCAGCTGTTGAAGATCTTCTTGACGTTCATGCGTTGGGGGCCCGACCCCCATCCCTCCTGGTCGCGGACGACGTGTCGTCCGGAAAAGTATTCGGTGTCCCTATCAGATCACCCTCGTGTCTAACCACGACCGAGCGCGCCCGGGAGTTCCCCTGACGGCGTAAGGATCCCGCCGTCGTCCTACTGGTAGACGTGCGGGGCCAGGGTGCCGATGAAGTCCAGGTTGCGGTACTTCTCATCGAAGTCCAGCCCGTAGCCGACCACGAATTCGTTGGGGATGTCCATGCCGACGTACTTCACGTCGATCTCGACCTTGGCGCCCTCGGGCTTGCGCAGCAGCGTGCAGATCTCCACCGAGGCCGGGCCGCGGGAGTTGAGGTTCGCCTTGAGCCAGGACAGGGTCAGGCCGGAATCGATGATGTCCTCGACGATGAGCACATGCTTGCCCAACAGGTCGGTATCCAGGTCCTTGAGGATCCGGACGACGCCGGAGGACTGGGTTCCCGAACCGTAGGAGGACACGGCCATCCAGTCCATGTTCACGTGGGAGTGCAGGGCCCGCACGAGGTCGGCCATGACCATCACCGCGCCCTTGAGCACGCCGACCACCAGGATGTCGCGACCGGCGTAATCGGCGTCGATCCGGGCGGCCAGCTCGTTGATCTTCTCCTGGATTTCTTCCTTGGTGTATAGAACGTGTGCCAGGTCGGCGGTGACGTCGTTCGAATCCACGAATGGCTCCTGTGATCGGTTGTGCCTGCGCAACGGCTTAAAGGGAGTGCGCCTTAGGGTTCAAGATTGCCACAGCCCGGGCGTCGGTGCAGAACCGGGGCCGGTGATCGCGATGACGGCGCGGGCCGTTTCCGGGTGGGTTCCGCGCCGGTGGCGTCTGGCCCGGGCATGCCCGTCCAATTGGACGGGGCCCGCGGATCGGCCGTCGCCGACCAGTTGCTCCAAGGCCGCCACCCGTTCGAATCCGGGCGCCGGGGCACCACAGTGCACGACGGCGCTGCGCAACACCCGGCCCAGCAACGCCTGGCCGAGCCCCCGCAACAGCGTCAGGTCCAGCAGCACGCTGGCCGGGTCGCGGCAGGGCAGCCGGAGCCGGGCGAGGGCCTCGGCGGCTTCGGCGTCGAGGTGGTCGGCGTCGCGGCGGGCCAGGATCGCGGTGCGGGCCAACGCCTCGGATAGTCCGGGACCCAACGAGTCCTCGAGCAGGGGCAGCAGTTCGTGCCGGACGCGGTTGCGCAGCAGCGAGGTGTCGGCATTGCTGGGGTCCACCCAGTACTCGAGGCCTTCATGGGCGCAGATGGCTTCGGTATCGGTGCGGCGCAACCGAAGCAGCGGGCGCAGGTACGGGCCGCGGGAGGCGGGCATCCCGGCCAGTG